>MKWP01000016.1 GCA_001899805.1 Lysobacterales bacterium 66-474 | reverse complement strand
CCGGGTCACGGTCGTCGTCCCGGACAGCCCGCCCGCCCACACGCCGGTCGAGGCAAACCCGTGCACATTGAGGTCCACGAGCGTCAGGTTCCTGACCCCGATCGCATTGATCCCGGTGCGGCCCCAGGCACCGTAGGGATTTTTTCCGCACGCGGGGACACCCTGGCCCCGCAACGGGTAGTCCTCGATGCAGTTGGAATGATCGGTCAGGTTCAGGCACTTGATTGCGATGTCGTGCGCGTCGTTGATCTTGATCACCGCTTCGACGCCACCTGTCGCCCACAACTCCGGGGGCGCGCTGCAATCGCCGGTGATCGTGGTCGGATGCGCGGCATCGATGCCGGACGGGATGTCGCGTATGTAACACAGCGGCGTGCCATCCGGCTGGCAGTTGCCGGCCGCCACGTTGGGCGCGCCATACCCCATCATGTAGCTGCCGGAACCCATCGACAGCGTGTCGCCTGCCTTCATCAGCGACGTGCCCTGTCCGGGCACCAGCACCCAGAACGGATGGCTGAACGCACACGCCCTGTGCTTGCCCTTGCCGGGATAAGCCGCGTTCGCGGTACCCGTGCACTGCGTCGCCGTGCCGCCATCGACTCTCACGTACCAGGTGGCGGCAGACGCAGCCGGCGCAAATGCCGACATCACCAAAAAGCCGAAAAGGAATACGCTCCATCGTGTCGTCAGCATGATCGATCTCCCATTCCAACAATTCCCGACCGCTCCTTGCTGTTCACGCCCCGCCACCGGGCCTCCCGGAAACACGACACCTCTGCAATCCGGAATCGTGTCGAAAATACAGGGTAGGCAGGGCGCTTTCAATCCACGCGCGGCGTCGCGATTACCGCCTGAGCCGTAGTCGAAACGGTTTTTTCAAGCGGAACGGGTTGACCTCGACCATCAAGGCAACGCGCGTCCAACCCGAATGATCGAACGCGTGCAGGGATGGCACATTGGAGTGCCAAACGCGGGCGTAAACGGTCCGGACACCTTCGTTCATCATCAACCGGCCCGACTCGCGGATCAGTGTCCTTCCCACCCCGCGATTTTGCATATCCGGACGCGTGATGACCTGCAAAAGCGTTGCCTCTCCCTCCTTCAGTGGCCAGAAATCCTGCTGGGTATTCCTGCTGCCTGATGCATAGACGCAAATCCCGGCCAGGATGTCATGCTGAAAACAGCCGAAGAAAAAGAGTCCGGGTCCGGACCAACCGTGCAGATCACGTGCAAAGGCGGCGTGATCCGCCCTGATTACAGCATCATCGATTGCCTTCACGGTACCCGAAGTGTCATCCACGCTTGGCAAGCGACTCGTGTCGGCCTTGTAGACGTAATAGGCCGAGTAATCTCCCAGAAACAGCCGCAACAGCGTTCTGGAAAACGTTTTGAACATCGGTTTGCTCCGACCATCGCGATAGTGGACGAGGAAATGCAGACCAACGCCTCCTTGCACCATCAACACACCGCGTATACCCCATGTCGCATCGCCAAAAAACGATCAGGAACTGGTCATCCGTGTAATGGGGAATACGCGCAAAGAAAACAGCTGCCACACCGCCAAACCGGGCCCCGTGAAGGTCCATGACACACGCGTTTCTCATCCAACCCAAGTCCATCCGGCCCGTACTTCCGCACGCAACCCCGGCAGGATCCGACCGGGGTCCCGTCGAGCAGCGGGCCATTCTGATTTTCCATGCTTTCATGGAGCTTTCAAAAACAAACCCGACGCACCGCCTGTTCAAACATGCGATATCCCGTGACCCACGACGGGGAGGCCAGGGGCGGCGGCTGGCAATCTGGAATGCGGGATTGCAGGCCCTCGAACCCCCGGAGCCTGAAGCAGTCCTTGTTGTCCGCCAGGAACCTGCACAGCCGGTTGAAGCGATTGACGGCTATCCGGTCGACGCCCTTCTGCGACCGGCTCAACAGTTCAAAGCTGTGTGAAACAATGACGAACGCGGCCCTGGAATCATCCAGGGCCTGCCACAACAGTCTTTCCATTTCCGCAAAGGAACACGCCGATACCTGGGCGTGGCGCAGCGATCTCGTTCCATCCCTGAAAACGGTCACGGGATACTCGATCACGTCTTCGCACTCCACGGGTTCCACGACAACGGTTCCGGGCATGACCCCACTCTGCAGGCCAAACCGGCTCGCGTTGTAGCTGCTGTCGAAACCTATCCGGCTGCGCGACAGTGCACCAAGGGTGTCCTTGTTGAATCCGAAATTCCCTGCACGAAATGCGTTGATGTTCCTGGCCCCGGCCTCCAGCAACAGTTGCTTGCCTGCGGCAATCAATGTCGCTTGCTCGGCAGCCTCGAACTGATGCAGGTTCTCACGATGCCGCATGTCTTCGAAGTGGAATGCCGTGCACCGGTCCACCCATTCGGTGTGGAGATGAAGCTGCACTTCCTGCGAAGCGTGCGTCACCATCCCGACGATGTCGGCCAATGGCTCGCGACCAAAACAGAGCGAGAACAGGGGCTCGATGAAAAACACGCCGGTCAACCCGTGGCTTTGCAGCGTGTCGACCTGGTAGCCGAGACCAAAATCGCCTTGCGGCGTCCGCCCGCGTATGCACGTGTCGAACGCCTTCGTGAAGTTCTCCCGGGCAATGGGCATCCCGCCGAACCAGATCTCGACATCCGTGGTAAAGAAAACGTCAAGCATTGACCGCCTCCTCCTCCAAGGCCCGGATACGCATCGCGAGGCGCGCGCACCCGGGCGACGCGACTGTTGACGCGCGGCGCGCCGCTTCGCACGCCTGCCTGTCGGCGTACCGGATTGCGGGAATGACGATGGAGCTCCGCGCAGGCAATGCCGGAACGCGGCAAACGAATCCGTGCGGAACATCAAGGCTTGCAACACCCATCGGGCGACTCCAACGGTGAAAGCCGCTCAATCCAGCTTGCGTTCCCAGGCCATGGCCGTACGCGCGATGAAATCCAGGTCGTCATGGTGCGGCGTCCAGCCCAATGTAGCGCGAATCCTCGCCGCCACGGCGACCAGTGATGGGGGGTCGCCCTCGCGGCGCGGTTCTTCGACGAACGGGACCGCCCCGCCATGCGCGCGTCCGACCGCAGCCAGCACCTCGCGCACCGAATAACCGTGGCCGTAGCCGCAATTCAGCCGGGTCGAGACTCCGCCGTTGCGGAGGTACTTCAACGCATCAAGATGCGCCCGGGCCAAATCGACCACGTGGATGTAGTCACGCACGCCGGTTCCGTCCGGCGTGTCGTAATCGGTGCCGAAGATCGACAGGTGACGACGCTTGCCAAGCGCGGCTTCGCAGGCCACCTTGACCAGCAACGTGGCGTTTTTCGTGGATTGCCCGATGCGTCCTTCCGGATCGCACCCGGCCACGTTGAAATAGCGCAAGGCGACGTAGCGCGGACCGCCTGCGGCCGCGAGGTCGCGCAGCATCCATTCGCTCATCAGCTTGGAGCTGCCATAGGGATTGATCGGCGCGGTGGGCGTGTCTTCGCTGGCCCGGCCGCCCTCGGGAGTGCCGTAGACCGCCGCGGTGGACGAGAAGACGATCTGTTTCACCTTCGCGTCGCGGCAGCATTCCAGCAGGTTGCGCGTGGCGCAGGTGTTGTTGCCGTAGTAACGCAGCGGGTCGGCTACCGATTCGGGCACGATCGTGCGCGCCGCGAAGTGCATCACCGTATCGACATCGTGCTCGTGAAACAGCCTCGACACGAGCCCGCGGTCGCCGACATTGCCGACCACGAGTTCCGCACCGATGACCGCGTCACGGAACCCGGTGCTGAGGTCGTCGAGCACCACCACGCGTTCGCCGGCTTCGACCAGTTGCAGCACCACGTGGCTGCCGATGTAGCCGGCGCCGCCGGTGACGAGGATCGCGGAACTGCGGGGCTGCTTCGTCACGATAGCTCTCTTTTGTGGATCGTCGCGTGCCCCGGGATTGTAGCGGTTGGCTACGTACGATCGGCAGGCACGGCAACGCCTTCAACGTCCGGCTCACGTATCGTCGTTCCAGCGCCGTGTCGCAGCCGCTTGCGCAAGCGCAGGAACGCACGCTCGACCATGAAGTACGACAGCAAGGCCGCGATGAACGCCAGCACGACATTTTGCGGAAATGCGTTGATCCACGCATCCGAATGCCGGTTGATGAACGGCTGCTGCCACAGGTACAACGAATAGCTCAGGACACCCAGAAATGCCACCGGCCCCCAGTTGAGGACACGCCCGGGCAAACTGCGATGGTGCCGGGTCATCGACTCGATCAGGAGTGCGATGCACACGTTCTGCACCGGCGAGCCAAAGAACATGACCGCGGTATAGCCCCCCCCCGGTTGATCAGGAAAATCAGCGGCACCGCCAGCCACAGCCAGCGGCTGCCGGTCAGGCGCAGGTACCAATCCTGGGTGAGCAACCATGGCCGCAGCAGCGCCAGCGCGCAGCCGGTCGCCAGGTAATCGCACATTGCGGGAAAGATCGACATGTCCGAAAGCGGCGATGCCGGATTGACGTGCAGGACGTATTCCCTGATCACCGCGCGCACCACGGGGCCGATGAAGATCGCCGCAATGGCCAGCAGCAGGCCACGCCGCTCGCGCAACAGCAGGAGCGCCAGCGGCCACAGCAAATAGAATTGTTCTTCCACCGACAACGACCACAGGTGGCCGATCTGCCACGGGTGGTGCGGGTAGTAGTTGACGGTGTACGTGGAGGCAAAAATGAAATCGCGAGCGGTCAGGTCCAGCCAACCCAGCAAGGTCGCGACCAGCAGCATCAGGATCAGGGTGTAGGACGCTGGGAAGATGCGCAACACCCGGCGCAGGTAGAAGTTCTTCAACGAGATCGTGCCGGTCTGCTGGCGCTCGCTCATCAGGAGTGAAGTGATCAGGAAGCCCGAAATCACGAAGAACACCTGCACGCCGAGCGCACCGAGATCGCCGGTCCAATGGGAGATGGCGCTCGCCGTCAGCGGGAAACCGCGCGTGCCGCCGAGGTGTCCGCACAACACCATCAGGATCGAGACGGCACGAAACCCGTCCAGCGACGGCATCCGGCCAGACACGTACGTCATTGCAGCCCCCGTCAACCGTATCCGTACCTCACCAAATCCTCGCCCAGCACCGCGAGCAGGACCGCCTGCTGCGCAGGGCTGAGATCCTTCTGCCATTTGTAATTGGCGCTCTCGACGCGATAGCGCCCCAGTGCGCGTTCGAAGCGCGTGTCCGGGTCGAGTCCGCAGAATTCGCCGACTTCACGAAACATCTCGACGGGTCGTTCCGCAAAATCTTCGTAACGCACGTCCATCAAACTGGACGCCGGTATCGACCGCTTCGCCGCGTCCGCCGCACGCATGAGGATCTTCCACTGGATCGCGGCCAGTGCAACAAAGGATCGATCGTGCGCTTCCCACTCCCGCTGGTCCCCGTCATCGAACGGACCCCAACGCCATTGGGCCGGCCCCTGCCATCCGCGCCAGAAATCCACCTGCAGCAGTGAATTGGCGACCGCACGGCCGTCGCGATAGACGTGGATGAAGCGGGCGTCGGGGAACACCGCGTGCAGGAATCCGAGCCTGGGCCAGCCGGTGACCTTGGCCAGCAAGCGCGGACGCTTCGCGGTAACCAGCGGTGCCGTTGCCCGGCGCAGCGCGGCGATCGCGCGCGGGGTGGCGTCGTCGGCGCGCAGGTCGCGGCAGGGTTGTGCAAAGCCGCGATAGAAGTGGTTCCAGAATTCGTAGCACTCCGCCGATTCCCAGCGCCGCCTCAGCAAGGAGCCGGCGCCCGGCAAGTCGATCGCGCGCATCAACGCGCGATGGTATCCAGGATGATCGGGATGACGATCACAGAGCGTCGACATCCAGGACAATCGGGGATGCTCGGTGAACATCTGGTGGAACAAGGTCGACCCGCTGCGGCCGGCGCCGACGACAAAAATGGGTTTTTCGATCATGGGTCGCCCGTTGGGTGGGATGCGATCGCGCAAACCGCCGCGGCCGGAGGCAACCTATCGGTCGCCTTCGGTGACCGCAAGCCTATCGTCTTTCGGCTGGCGCGTGTGTCCCGCGACGAGCCCAAGGCTGCGTTCGATGGCCGGTGGCGCGGGCTATCCGCGGAGATACACGCCGCATCCTGCAACGGGCATACTACGGGCATGCCGATACCGCCCCGCCCGAACCCGCTGCACAGCGCGCTCGCCATTCCGTACCGCTGGGCGGCTTATTCGTCGGGGTCCGCCCTGCGCCATGCCCGGTCCGTTCGCCGTCCCCGCATCCTGATGTACCACATCGTCGGCGACGACGAGGTTTCCACACGCCAGTTCGAATGGCAGCTTCGCTTCCTGCGCAAGCACCTCGAACCGGTGGGTTTGGGCGAACTGGCCAACCGCGTGCAGGCGGGTACGGTGACCGGCCGCGAGGCCGTGATCACCTTCGACGACGGGGTGCGCAACCATTTCACCGTGGCGTGGCCATTGCTGCGCGCATACGCGGTGCCCGCCACGTTTTTCGTTTGCCCCGGCCTGATCGAATCGGGCGACTGGCTGTGGCGCACCGAGTTGCGCATGCGCCTGAAGTCGCTGGGTAATGCCGAACGCGGCGAGGTCGCCCGCAACGCGGGGTGCCCGGAGTCCGCTGCGGAAGCGATCATGGAATGGACCAAGACGCTTTCCATGGACGACCGGCGCGTTTTCCAAACCAGTGTCGAGAAACTCACCCGCGATTTCTCGCCACGCCCCGAAGACACCGAACGGCATGCGCCGCTGACCTGGGACCAGGTCCGGCAGATGGATGCAAGCCTGATCACGATCGGCAGCCACACCAGCACCCATCCGATGCTGCCGACACTGGATGATTCAACGCTGGAAACGGAAATCGCCGGCAGCCGCCGGGCACTGGAGCAAAAGCTCGATCGTTGCGTCGACCTCTTCAGTTATCCCAACGGTGCCAACAACGCGGCCGTGGTGAAGCTGGCGCGCCAGAACTATCGCGCCGCCGTCACCACGCAGAAGGCCTTCGTTGCTGAAGGCAACGACCTTGCCACGCTGCCGCGCGTTCCGGGCGGCGGCGGGCGCGCAACCTTTGTGCGACGCCTGCACAAACCCACCGCCTGAAACGGACGAGCCGGGCCTTCCGACCATGACAACCTCCAACGTCGAAGCTGCCGGAACCGGCGTTGCACCGCGCGTCTCGGTGGCCATCGCCGCCTACAATTCCGCGGCCACGTTGCCGGAGACGCTGGAAAGCGTGGCCGCGCAGACGTTCCGCGACTTCGAAGTCATCGTGGTCGACGACGGCTCCCGCGATGCCACGCAGGAAGTGCTGACCCGATACGCGGCGAAGTGGCCATGGCTGCATTGGGAACACCAGCAGAACGCGGGCGCCGGGGCGGCGCGCAACCGCGCCATCGAACGGGCGCGCGGCGAATTCATCGCCTTCCTCGATGCCGACGACTTGTGGATGCCGGACAAACTTGCGGTGCAGATGGAAGTGTTTGCACGCAACCCCGCGGTGGCGTGCGTGTACACGGATGAAATCGATTTCCAGCCCCACCGTGACATGCCGAAGACGCTCTTCCAGGACAAGCCCCCGGCGCGCGGCGACATCCTGAGCCAACTGTTCCCCGGCAACTTCGTTCTGACCTCGTCGCTGGTCGTGCGCAAGGCCGCCCTCCTCGAGGTCGGTTGCTTCGATGGCACGCAACGCGTCTACGAGGATCTCGATTTGTTCCTGCGGCTGGCGGAGCGGTTCGAGTTCGACTACGTCGATCGGGTACTGGTGCGGCGGCGATTGCTGCCCGACAGCCTGATGCACGGGAACGCGCTGGCCTGCCAGCGCCGCGATCTGGAAATCATCGATGAGTGGGTGGCCCGTCGCCCCGACCTGTTCCCGGAACATTCGCCGCAGGTCAGGCGCCGCCGCGGCAGCGTCTACGCGCGCATGGGTTACGCCCTGTTGTCACAACGCGACTATCGCGGCGCACGACACGCATTTCGGCGCGCGATCGCGCTCGGCCAACGCGAACCCGACC
The DNA here is from genome assembly GCA_001899805.1 of Lysobacterales bacterium 66-474. Classification (GTDB taxonomy): domain Bacteria; phylum Pseudomonadota; class Gammaproteobacteria; order Xanthomonadales; family Rhodanobacteraceae; genus 66-474. Next base: position 354,077 of record MKWP01000016.1, on the reverse strand, counting down.
TGCTGGTACGCGCCGCTGCCGCGCACGTCCCTGCCGCGGCGCGGTTGTTGCAGCGGCTCAGGTCCGGCCGGCAAGGGGCCGCGCACGGATAATCCCGGCGGTATCCACGCGGTTCGTGCGCACGCACGCCGTGCCGCCGATCCCCGGCCCGGAACTGCGCTAGGCTACGGCGGCACCAGACTGACCATCGTTGCTCAACTTCGACAGCCCACGGCCTTGACGACGACACCGTGCACGCCTGAAGCCGAGACGTTCCCATGAATCAGTCCGGATCCACGCATCGCCTCGACCGGCAGTTCCGCGAACAGGCGGCGCGCACGCCGGACGCCGTCGCGCTCGTCGAGGGCGGCCGCACGCTGACCTTCGCCGAACTCGACGCCGCGTCCGATCGGCTGGCGGCGGCCATCCAGACGCGTGGCATCCGCGGCGGCGCGTTCGTGGGCCTCCACATGGAGCGCTCGATCAGGTACGTCGTCAGCGTGCTGGCCATCCTGAAAGCGAACGGCGCGGTAGTGCCGTTGCCGCCGTCCTGGCCGCTCAACCGCCTGCGCAGCGTCCTTGCGTTTGCCGCGCTCGATGCCGTGATCGACGACCACGAGACGCCCGCCGAACCGTTGCTGCACGTACGCATCCTGCACTTCACCGACCTGGCCGACGCCAAAGGCGAACCCGTCGCGACGGATGCGGGGGGCCCTGACGCTGCGGCGTTCGTGTTGTGCTCGTCGGGCTCCACCGGCAACCCCAAGATGATCGTGCGCAGCCATCGTTCCTTTTTCCATCGGCTGCAATGGACGTGGGACACGCACCCTTACGCGCCCGGCGAAGTGTGTTGCCAGAAGGCGCACATGACGACGACCCACGCCATCTACGAACTGTTCGAGCCGCTGCTGTGCGGCATCCGTGTCTGCATCATCCCCGACGACGTGGCGAAAACGCTTGGCGCGTTCTGGGATGTCGTCAGGCGCGGGCGTGTCTCGCGTCTCCTGATCGTTCCCTCGGTGCTGCGGGCATCGCTCGACATGCCCGGTTTCATGCCGCCGACAATCAACGCGCTCGTTTTGATGGGCGAATACGTGGATCCCGCGCTTGCTGCACGCACTGTCGCGGCGTTTCCGGAAACGACGAAGATCCATTCGATCTACGGCAGCACCGAAGCCAGCTCGGTGCTGGTTTGCGACCTTCGGGATGCAATCCATCGCGGCGACGAGCTGCCGCTCGGCAAGCCGATCTCGCCGGATGTGCGGGCGCACGTGCTCGGCGACGACCTGGCGCCGGTCGCACCGGGCGCGCCGGGAATGCTGTACATCGAAGGCCCGGCACTGTTCACCGGTTACTTCAGGGATCCGGCGCTCACCGCGGCGGCGCTGGTCATCGACGACGATGGCAAGCGGATGTATCGCACCAACGACCGGGTGCGCGTGACCCCCGATGGCGCACTGCAGTTCCTCGGGCGTATCGACGACACCGTCAAGATCAGGGGCTTCCGCGTCGACCTGCAGGAAGTCGAGAAAGCCATCGCGGCCGTTCCGGGCGTCACCCAATGCGCGGTCACCGCGAAGGACAGCGGCGACGGCAGCACGATGCTGGTGGCTTTCGTCGTGCCCCCGACCATCCGCCCGCACGAACTGCACGAAGCGCTGCACGAGCAGTTGCCCGGTTACATGGTGCCGTCCCTGGTGGTCGGGTTGGACAGCCTTCCGCGCACCGCGAGCGGAAAGGTGGACCGGCGCAAGCTGCTGGAAGAGCACGACGTGCTCGCCGCGACCTCGACACCCGCGCGCTTCCGCTCGGCAACCGAAACACGGGTGGCGGAGGTCTGGACCGCCGTGCTGGCACACGCGGCTTTCGGGCCGGACAGCAACTTCTTCGAGGTGGGCGGCACATCGCTGAAGACTTTCTTCGTGGTTGCGCGGCTGCGGGATGCCTTTGAGCTGGGACGCATGCAGCTTCCCGACGACGCCGTTTACCGGTTTCCGACGGTCGCGGCACTTGCCGCCCACATCGACGCCGTGCGCGACGGCGCAACGGTGCAGAAGGCGTCGGGCGGTTCCACACTGGTCACGCTGAAATCGGGCGCCCGCGATGGCGCTGCGCCACTGTTCGTGATTGCTTCCGCGGGCGGGACGCTCGGCGCCTACGAAAAGCTGATCCACGCACTGCGGACCGATCGCGAAGTCATCGGGGTACGCGATCCGTTCCTGTGGGGCGAAAGGGACGCGGCGTGCCGATTCCAGGCATGGGTCGCGAGTTACGTCGATGCCATCCGTGCACGCCAACCCGAGGGGCCGTATCACTTGCTGGCCTATTCCTCGGCGGGCGCGTTCGGGTTCGAGATCGCGCAACAACTCCGGCGCCAAGGCCAGGAGGTGGCGCTGCTGGCCCTGATCGACCCGCTCGCCATGGATCGAGCCAGCAAGCGGCGTTTCGGATATTGGGCGCTGGAGGCGCGTTTCATGCGGCAGCCGTTGGCACGCATCGCGTTGCTCATGGGACGGCTGCGCGGTGCGTTGCCGCGCGGGTTCCGGCGCAGCGGCCACTCGGCCCGGTTGAATGATTTCGTTTTCACGCCCGAACAGGTTCTCCAGCTCGAAAGACAGGCGAAGACCAGCCGCCAATCCGTCCTCGGCCTTTCGGCGCTGATGGAGTTGAACACCGGACTTCCCGTGGCCCTCGCGCGGGAGGATCTGGCGGGGCTGGAACCCGAACACTATTTCGATGCGCTGCTGGCCAGGGTGGCCCGGGTTGCACCGGAGATGGGCGCGGAAACCATCGAGCGGATCGCCGTCCAGTACGGACAGCAGGTACGCGCGCAGAATCTGTACCGGCTGCAACGCTACGACGGCGACGTGGTGCTGTTCGACCCGGACGATGCGTATCAACCGTTGGTGGAAGCGCAGCTCAGGCCGTACGTGCGGCGGCTCGTTGCCCACCGTGTGGCGCTGGGCACGCTGTCCGATCGTGCGCGCGAGCTTTCACGCTATTTTCCCGAGGCGATGCGTTCCCATTACCTTTGCATGCGCGACGATGCGTTCGTCGCCGGAGTGGCGCGCGCACTGGACAAGCTGCTGTAGCGGCATGCAAAGTCTTGCCCGGCACGGGGTTTCGATGGACTCGACGACGACAAGGCGGGGCAACGTGGGCAACCATCCGGGGTCGCGGCTTCGCTCCTCACGCGTGGGCATTCCAACATGAGCATGGCACAGGATTCCGGCGCGAAGCGGATAGTGCAGGCCCTGCGGCGCGCAGGCGTCGATTGCGTGTTCGGATTGCCCGGAACGCAGAACGTGCCGCTGTTCGAGGCACTGCGCGGATCGGGCCTGCGGCTGGTGGTGGCGACCAACGAGCTGTCCGCGGCGATGATGGCGAACGGCTATTTCCGGGCTTCGGGCCGGCCCGGTGTGCTGTTGACGATCCCGGGACCCGGGTTCACCTGGGCGTTGACCGGGCTGGCCGAAGCGGCGCTGGACTCCGCGGCGATCCTGCACCTCACCAATGCCCCGGCGCAAGCGCCCGGCCAGCGCTTCCAGTTGCAGGCCATCGGCCAGTCCGCGATGGCCGCGCCCGTCACCCGCAAGATCGTCGCGATCGACCACGCCGACACGGCAGCCAACGGGATTGCCGAGGCCTGGCAGGCTTGTCTTGCGGGCGAACCCGGTCCGGTGCTGGTCCAGGTCGCGCGCGGAGTATGGGAGCAATCCGCATCCGGCGACGCCGGCTCGCCGATGCAACCGGCGGGCCAGCGCGTGGATTCCGGGGACGTGGACGCCGTTGCCGCGGCGCTGGCGCAGGCGAGTCATTGCGTGCTGTTGCTCGGACAGGGTTGTGCTGGCGCCGCCACCGCGGCAACGCACCTCGCGGAACGACTGTCCGCCGCGGTCGTCACCACCACCTCGGGACGCGGCGTGGTCGCCGAAGACCATCCGCTGTCGTTGGGGTTCGCACTCGCCGGCAACAATGCCGAGACGCTGAACCGGCTGATCGAGGCCAGCGACCTGGTGCTGGCGATCGGCTGCAAGTTCTCGCACAACGGCGCACGCGGATTCAGGTTGAAGCTGCCCCCGGAAAAGTTGATCCACGTCGACGCTTCGCCCGAAGTCCTTGCAGCGAATTACCCTGCGCGATGGGCGATCCGCGCCGATGCGCCGGCCTTCATGACCGCGCTGCTGCAACGGCTGGGGCCGGATTTCGCGCCCAGCGCCGGCTATACCGCCGATGCTGTGACGACATGGCGCGAGCGCTGCCGCGCCGAAAAGCTCCGCGACCTGGTCGAGCCACGCATCCATGGCGTGCCTTCGGGCAAGCCGGAAGCCTTCTTCGCGGCATTGGGCAGGGCGCTGCCACGCGAATCGCACCTGGTCACCGATTCGGGGCGCCACCAGGAACTTGCGCGCCGCCACTATCCGGTGCTGGGTGCCCGCGGCCTCATCACCCCCACGAACCTGCAATCGATGGGTTTCGCCATCGGCGCCGCCATCGGCGCCAAGCTCGCCGATCCCGGGCGTCCAGTGGTGGCACTGATCGGTGACGGTGGCCTCGCGATGTCCGGCCTCGAACTGCTTGCGGCGGTGCGGGAACGGATCGATCTCGTGGTGATCGTATTCGTGGACGGCATTCTCGGTGCCATCCGCGACCAGCAGATCGAGCGCTACGGCCACGCCTCCGGGACGGTGTTGCCGGAACTCGATTGCGCGGCACTGGCGCAGGCGATTGGCGTGCGCCACGTGCGTTTGCAGGCCGACCCGGAGACGACGCTACGCGCGGCCATCGAGGCGCCGGGCGTCACCTTGGTCGAAGTCGCCGTCGGCGATACCTTGCCCATGCACTGGACCAGGATGAAAGGCGCGGCGAAATCGATGCTCGGGCCACGCGGCAAGGCATGGTTGCGCAAGCTGTCCGGGCGCGCGTGACCGGATCGAGGAAGTCTGCGACGGATCGTCGCCGCCGGCGGGCAAGCACGGCGCATCAACGACCCGCTTGCCCGATGTTCGACCGCGTGAAAGATTGCGGGCCTCAATCCGCCTCTTGTTGGGACGGCGGGGCGATGGGTCCGGCTTCGACGGTGGGCTTGCGCCGGGGGCGCCGATTGCCTGGCGACAGGCGGCGCAGTTTGCGTAACAACGCGTCCCGCGCGTCTTGCCACACCACTTGCAGGCCGGGCAGCGGATCGTCCCAGCGGAACACGTTGAAATGGCCGCGGCTCCACTGCCCCAGTGCGCGCCAGACCGGCGTGGGCGACGTGCCACGGTGCCGGAAAACCACATCAAGGTCGTTCTGCAGGTTGATGCAGCCGGCGCCGACGACGTATTCGCGCGGCGCGGCCTTGACCGGCAAGCCCTGTGCATCCCGCCAGGCCATCTCCACCACATTGACCCCGCAGCGGGTCGCGAATTCGACATACCACCAGGCGCGGGTGTTCACCTCCAGGATCCGGAACGCTCCGTCGCGCGCATCCCGCTTGAACTCGGCACTGAATATCCCGCGGTAGTGCAAGAGGTCCAGCAATTCCGTCAATCCCGGCAGGGCCGATGCGGTTTCGCCTAGCGGCACGCTCACGCAATACGAACTCGACCCGAAGTCAGGTGGCGAAATGCGCACGCGCCGACGCGCGAACAACGCCGTGAGCTCGCCCCGGCTATCGCGGAATCCATCGATGAAGTAATGTTCGTCGGCCCCTCCGGGGACATATTCCTGCGCGATCGCCGCCAGACCCTGTTCCGCAAGATCCCGCCAGATCGCATTGAACTCTTCACGATTGCGCGCCCACATGCCCTTGACCCCCGTGACACGGAGGAACGCTTGCGAATCCGCGGGCTTCACGAACACGCGATCGAGTTCCCCGAACGGGATCGACCCGATGTCCGCCTCGCTGCGGATGGTGAAGGTGCGCGGATGCGGAATCGTGGTGCCGGCAAGGAATTGCCCGAATCGCGATTTGTCCTGAAGGACCTCGAGTGTGGCCCTCGAACTGCTGCTGACCAGAACCCGGCCGGCAAGGGGACCCGAGGGAAGGTCCGCCGCCCACAGCGCTGCATCATCGCGGCCCGGTATCAGCACGCAGCGATCGAACGGGAGGTGCTCCAGGGCGTTGAGCCCCGGCTGCCCCAGGCTGCCGTCCCACGGAGTCTCGCCCGGCGTCGACCGGTACCACCGCGAACGCGCGACCAGATCGTTCCGCGGGCACGCCACGAATGCCGGGATGCCGGCCAAGCGCAGCGAACGGAGCGTGCCCAGCCCCGTTTGCTCGCGGCCCAGCACCACCGCTGGCAGAACCCCGCTTGCATCGACCGTCACGCCTGCTTGCTCCGTCGAACCCGCACACGATCCCGTCTCGGCTGCCGCCGTCCCAGTGATGCGACGCCTCGCCGTTTCACCCAGTGTTGCAGGTTCCGGGCCAGTTTGCACAAAAACGAGAACTGGCGCACACTTTGGTCCCGGGCAACGAGGTCAATGTACAGGGCGCCCGGCATCGATTCAGCACTTCGGATTTCCGCGGTTCGCCCCGGAAATAGAGGGTAGCTCTACGTCAACCTCCGCATCCAGCGCGTTGCCGCCCGCCGCGGGCGATGCCCCGTCGACAGGAACGTCGCCCAGGGACAACAATGCCAAGGTCTATCGCGGGTCCGCCGTGGCCGCCGGCTACGGCAGGGAGACGCTGCTTACGCGCGTCGAAGCAGTCGCGCTGCTGAAATACCAGACGGCCTTCGCCGGGAAGGACGTGCTTGATGTCGGCGTCGGCGCCGGCCGAACGACGCCCTACCTGGCGCCGCTTGCGCGCCATTACCAGGCCGTCGACTATTCACCGGCGATGGTTGCGCGGGTCCGCACCGCCTTTCCCGGCGTGTCGGTGGCCCTGGCCGACATGACGGACCTGCACGGCTTCGGCGATGCCGGCTTCGATTTCGTGTTCGCATCGAACAACGTATTCGATGCGGTCGGCCATGAAGACCGGTTGCGCACGCTGCGTGGAATCCACCGGATCCTGCGCCACGATGGCGTCCTGATGTTTTCCGGCCACAACCGCGACGTCAGGCATGCGATGCAGTGGCCGCGCCCTGTGGTCTCGCGCAATCCCGTGACCCAGATGCGACATCTGTTCTATTGGGGCGTTTCCCTGGTGAACCATGCGCGCTTGCGGAAGGCGCAAACGGTCCGCGCCGACCATGCGATCATCAACGACTCCGCGCATGACTGGTCGATGCTCCACTACTACATCGGCCCGAACGAACAGGCACGCCAACTCGCCGACGAGGGCTTTCGCCTGATCGAGATATTCGACCAGATGGGTACCCCGGTCGCGACCGGCGATCGCGCCACCCACAGCCGGTCGTTGTTGTACGTGGCGCAACGCGTCACAATCGAGTGACACGATTCCTGGGGATCCAAGCAATGAACCGACACGCCAGCAGCGACCGCGCAGACCTGGTCGCGCGCACCGCCACGATCGCCACCGAAGTCGCGGCCAGGCACGCCAACGACGTGGATCGTGACGCGCGATTTCCGTCCGAGAGTTTCGCGGCCTTGCGCGAAGCACGGTTGTTGTCGGCCGCGGTGCCGCGGGGATTCGGCGGGCAGGGCGCAGGCATGTTGGAGCTCGGCAACCAGTGCGCGGCACTGGCGCAGGGCTGCAGTTCCTCGGGCATGGTGCTGGCGATGCACCACATCCAGGTGGCCTGCATCGCGCGCCACGGATCGGATTCGCCGTACTTCCAGAAATACCTGCGCGAGAACCTGGTCGAACGCCAGGAATTGATCGCGTCGATCACGTCGGAAAACGGCACCTTCGGCGATACCCGCTCCAGCATCTGCGCGGTGGAAGTGGACGGCGATGCGATGAAGCTGGACAAGGATGCGACCACGGTGTCCTACGGCGCGCACGCCGACGCGCAACTGGTGACCTGCCGGCGCGCGGCCGACGCCGCCAACAGCGATCAGGTTTTGGTCTTGTTCCCCAAGGGTTCGTACACGCTGGAACAGACCGGCACCTGGGACACCCTGGGCATGCGCGGCACCTGCAGCCCCGGCGCCAGGTTCTCGGGCCACGGCAAGCCCGAGCAGGTCGTGCCGGGTTCATTCGCCGATTCCTCGGCCGAGACCATGGTGCCGTACTCGCACATCCTGTGGTCGGCGCTGTGGACCGGCATCGCCACCGATGCGCTCGGACGCGCCGCCGCCTGCGTGCGCGGCGCGGCACGCCGCAAGCCCGGCAGCGTGCCGCCCAACGCGGCGGATCTCGCACGCGCCTATGTCGACCTGCAAACGATGCGCAACAACTGGCAGGCCTGCGCGATGGAATTCGACGCGATGACCGCGACCGACGATGCCGCGGCGCGCGAAACGCTGGGCTCGATGAACTGGGCGCTGAAGATGAACCAGCTGAAGATGGCCTGTTCGGAAGCCGCACCGCGGCTGTGCCACCAGGCGCTGCAGATCATCGGCATCCTCGGCTACAAGAACGATACGCCGTTCAGCGTGGGCCGCCACTATCGCGACGTGCTTTCCGCCGCCCTGATGGTGTCCAATGGCCGCATCGCCGGCAAGAGCGCCTCGATGTTGCTGGTGGTCAAGGAGGTCTGAAGCCATGCCCGCCACCGCCTACGACGCCGAAAAGTTTTTCCGTGGACTGGTCGATGCCGGCTTGATCATCCCGGTCGGCGTGCCCGGCATCTTCGGCCGCAACCACGTGTTCGAAGACGTGCTGGATCGTTTCAACAAACTGGTCACCGACCTCGCGAAAAACGACGGCGCCGAGTACTTCGTGTATCCGCCCGCGATCGACCGCAAGGTGCTGGAAAAGGTCGATTACATGGACAGTTTCCCGGATCTGGCCGGCACGGTTTTCAGCTTCAAGGGCAAGGAACTCACCGCGCGGCAACTCTCGGAAGCCATCCACAACGGCGAGAGCTGGGAGCAGTACGAGAGCATGACCGACGTGGTGTTGAATCCCGCCGCGTGCTATCCGGTCTATCCCAGTTTCACCGGCACCGTGCCGCGCGAAGGCAAGCTGGTGACGATGTTCAACTGGGTGTTCCGCAACGAGCCGTCGCAGGAACCCACCCGCATGCAGTCGTTCCGGGTGCGTGAGTTCGTGCGCTGCGGCACGCCCGACCAGGTCGTCGAGTGGCGCGACATGTGGTTGCAGCGCGGCTTGCACCTGTTGGAATCATTGGGCCTGCCCGCGCATTCGGAGGTCGCGTCCGATCCGTTCTTCGGCAAGGGCGGCAAGATGCTGGCCGCCTCGCAACGCCAGCAGAAGTTGAAGTTCGAAGTGACCGCGCCGGTGATCTCGGAAGAAAAGCCGACCGCCCTGTGTTCCTTCAATTTCCACCAGGAACACTTCGGCGAGGCCTTCCACATCCGCACCGAGGATGGGGAAGTCGCCAACACCGCGTGCCTCGGCTTCGGACTGGAGCGCGTGGTGATGGCGCTGTTCCAGGCGCACGGCTTCGACCCCGAAAAGTGGCGGTCCGAGGTTCACGACAAGCTCTGGCCGTGAGTGCGACATGAAGGTCATCGACCTAGACGCCGACCACTACACGCGGCACATGCTGCACGCGGAAGACCGCGTGTGGGTGGAGAAGAACTGCTACGTCGACATCTGGATCGAGCTGGTCCACGCGCTCGGCTGCGAACCGTTGGCGATGCTGCCCTTCGTCAACGCCATCGATTTCGTCGGCGACCAGTGGACGTTCTTCAAGCCGCGCCACGACGAACTGCGCGCCCTGTACGGCATCGACGTGCAGGAACTGAATTGCTGGCGCCCGCTGATCGAACACGCCGAGGAACACCTGGGTGCGGGCCGCCTGATCGCCACCGAAGCCGACGCCTGGTGGCTGCCCGATGTCACCGGCACCGACTACCGCACCCAGCACACCAAGTCGTCGATCATCCTCAACGACCTCGATGTCGGCAATCGTACGCTCGGTTATTTCCACAACGCCGGCTACTTCAAGCTCGACGGCGAGGATTTCGCGCGCACTTTCCGGCTCGACATGGACCCCGATCCGGCGTTCATGCCGTTTTACGCGGAGTTGGTCGGCATCGACACGCTGCAGTGCCTGGCCGAAGCGGATCTGAAGGCGCGATCGGCTGAGCTGCTGGCAAAACACACCGCCGAAATGCCGACCGACAATCCCGTCGTGCGCTTCGCAGCGCGCTTCCAGCGCGACCTCCCGCTGCTGCAGGACAAGGGCCTGGCGTATTACCACGCTTGGGCTTTCGCCACGGTACGGCAGCTCGGGGCGGCTGCGGAACTGGCCGCCCTGCACCTGCGCTGGCTGGACGCGGAGCGCCACGCCGTCGCTGCCGAGGCATGGGACCGGATCAACCAGGGCGCCAAGACCTTCATCCTGAAAGCCGCGCGTGCGGTGAACGGCCGACGCGCGCTTGACGCTTCAACCTACTTCGAGGAATGGGCGCAAGCCTGGCAGTCGGCACGCGACGCGCTCCCATCGGGCTGAGAAGATCCCGGCAGGCAAGCTTTTTGCTTGCAGTTTGGGCGGAAAATGAGAACCTGCTCACGATCGGCCTCGACCGTGGGCGGAGCAGTCACCAAACTTCTGGGTGGAGCAAACCGTGGGCAACGAGAGCAAGATACGCGCAATTCTCAAGGAACATGGCCGTTTGGCCAAGGATGTCGACACGTTGGACGACAATGCCGACCTGTACCAGGCAGGCATGACGTCCCACGCCTCCGTCAACGTGATGCTGGCGCTGGAAGGCGAGTTCGACGTGGAATTCCCGGACGAGATGCTGAAACGCAGCAGTTTCGAATCCATCGCCGCCATCGCCAGCGTGGTGGACAGCCTGACGGCCGCCAGCGCATGACCCGGGTGCGGCGCGTCGAGGGCAACCGACGCACCGCGATCGAAAGCGGGTGGGAAGTCGCGGCTGCGCCCGCGGGCATGCCGCGCGAGGCCATCGATTCGCTCGACTGGTTGTCGGCGCAAGTTCCGGGCACCGCGGCGGGCGCCTTGCGCGCAGCCGGCCGCTGGGACTTTTCGCAACCCCGCGACTTCGATGCCGAAGACTGGTGGTGGCGGGTGCGCTTTCGTGCCGAGCCCGGCGACGCCGTGCTCGGTTTTGACGGTTTGGCGACCCTGTCTGAAGTCTGGCTGGACGGCAAGGCGGTCCTGGCCAGCGACAACATGTTTCGCGCCTATGAGGTGCCCGTCGCCTTGCAAGGCGCGCATGAACTGCTGATCCGTTGCCGCGCCCTGGCGCCGGAGCTGGCCAAGCGCCGGCCACGCCCGCGCTGGCGGGTGCCGATGCTGGAGCAACAGCAACTGCGCTGGTTCCGGACTACCCTGCTCGGCCGTACGCCAGGCTGGTCGCCGCCGTGTCCGGCGGCCGGGCCTTGGCGCAGCGTATGGCTGGAAACACGTGCGCTGGAAGTCGGCCCGGTGAAGCTCGATGCACGCGTGGAAGGCGGCGTGGGCTCCGTGAGCATCGTCGCCACGCTGGATGCTCGCGTCGAACAGGCAGCCCTGATCGTCGAACGCGACACCCAACGCATCAGCACGCCGCTGACCTTGCATGAAGGCCAATGGCACGCACACGCCGAAGTACCCAGCCCCGTGCTGTGGTGGCCGCACACCCATGGCGGGCCCGCGTTGTATCGCGCGTCGCTGGCATTGCGCCACGCGGGCGGCGAAGCGGTGGTCGACCTGGGCCGCATCGGTTTTCGCAGCATTGAACTCGAACGGGGCGACGGTGACGACTTTCGCGTCATCGTCAACGGCGTATCGGTGTTCTGCCGTGGCGCCTGCTGGACGCCGCTCGATCTGGTCACACTCGCCGCGACGCCCGACGAATACCACGCTGCGATCGCGCAAGCACGCGACGCCGGCATGAACATGCTGCGGGTCGGCGGCACCATGGTCTACGAGGACGATGCGTTCTGCGACGCACTGGATGAAGCCGGCATCCTGCTGTGGCAGGACCTGATGTTTGCCAACATGGATTACCCCGACGACGAAGCGTTCGCCGCGAACGCCTTGGCCGAAGTCGACCAGCAACTCGACCGCCTGCATTCGCATGCCTGCCTCGCCGCGCTCTGCGGCAACAGCGAGGGCGAACAACAGGCCGCGATGAGTGGTGCACCACGCGAGCGTTGGTCGCCGCCGCTCTTCCATCAACAGATCGCCGAACGCGTCCGCGCATTCGATCTCCCGTACGTTCCTTCCAGCGCGACCGGTGGCGCATTTCCGCATGCCGCGGACTCGGGACCGACTTCGTACTACGGCGTCGGCGCCTACCTGCGCGGATTCGACGATGCGCGCACCTGCCGCGTGCGTTTCGCCTCCGAGTGCCTCGCTTTCGCCAATATCCCGGAGGATTCCGGTTTGCCGAAAACCGGCGTGCGAGTCCATCACCCGCTGTGGAAACAACGATCGCCGCGCGACCTCGGCGCCGGTTGGGATTTCGACGACGTCCGCGACCATTACATGCAACGCCTGTACGGCGTCGATCCGGTTGCGCTGCGCAGTGTCGACCACGATCGCTATCTCGCGCTGGGCCGCGCCGCGACCGGCGAGGCGATGGCGCGTTGCTTCACCGAATGGCGGCGCGCCGATTCGTCCACGCGCGGCGCGCTGATCTGGTTCCTGCGCGATCTCTGGCCCGGCGCGGGATGGGGCGTCGTGGATGCTAATGGCGATTCCAAACCCTGCTGGCATGCGTTGAAGCACGTGCTGGCACCCGTCGCACTTGCGATCACCGATGAAGGCGTGAACGGACTCGCCCTGCACGTCTGCAACGACCCGGCCACGCCACTCGATGCGCGTATCGAAATCGACCTGTTTCGCGACGGCGAAGTGCCGGTGGGACACGCGCAAACCGAGGTACATGTGCCGGCCCATGGCGCCACCACGCTGGCGGCGGCATCACTGTTCGACGAATGGCTGGATCTTTCTTACGCGTATCGCTTCGGTCCGCCACTGGCCGATGTGATCCATGCGAAATTGCTGGCAGGAGATACCTTGCTGACCGACGCATTCTGGTTTCCGTCGGGGCTGCCGAGCACGCGGGAACCCGACATCGGGCTCACCGTGGAAACCTTGCCTCGCGACAATGGGGATGTGTTGCTGCAGCTCGCGGCGCGCCGCTTCGCGCAATCAGTTGCCATCGACGCGCCAGGTTTCGCACCCTCGGACAACGGTTTCCACCTTGCGCCGGGCCAGGTTCGCGACGTCTTGTTGCGCCGGAAACCAGCGGCGCTCCGCAACGCCGGGCGCGGCAGTATCGGTGCACTCAACCTGACCCGCGGCCTGGGCTTTGCCTTGCCATGAACGACCGCGCGCCCGCCGCCGCCAGCACTGGCGGCGTCCTCTTTCGCGGCGACGGCTACACCGCCGAAGCCGGCTGGTTCGGTCCGGAAGACCGTCCGCGTTTCGGCTGGCTGTACCGGCCTGATACACCCGCGCCAAACGGCGCGGGTGTCGTGATCGTGCCGCCGTTCGGACGCGAGGACATCTGTGCACACCGTACGCTGCGGCATCTTGCAGAGGATGCGGCCAAGGCAGGTTTCATCGCGGCGCGCTTCGACCTCGACGGTACCGGCGACAGTGCCGGCAACGATGCCGACCCGGACCGCATGGGCGCATGGACCACCAGCATCTCGGACGCCTGTGACCTCATGCGCGGCAGCGGCGCGTCGCAACTGGTGTTGATCGGCGTGCGTCTCGGCGCCACGCTGGCAACGCTCGCCGCGCAAGGGCGCGAGGACGTTTCGGCATTGATCGCCTTCAATGCTGTGGTTTCAGGCAGGACGTACCTGCGCGAGCTTCGCGCGCTGCAGAACGCGATGAACCTGGCGCCCCCGCCATCGGAATCCCCGCCACAACCCGCAAAGGAAACCAGCGGTTTCCTGCTGACCGATGACACCTGCGCGACGCTGCAGGCCATCGACCTGGCGAAAATTGCCGTATCGCCCGCACCCATCGTCCACGTTCTCGAGCGCGACGACCTGCCGGAGCGCAAAGGCTTGCCGACGCACCTGCAAGCGCTCGGCGCCCACGTCACGGTGGATCGCCTGCCTGGCTACGCGGAGATGATGAACGATCCGCATTCCAGCCGTGTTGCGCAGGCCTTCATCGATGCGTGCATCGATCATGTCCGCGAGCTCCACGCGACACCGGGCGGACCACGTGTTCCAGGGGAGTCCTTGTCGCTGCGACCATCCAGCCGACTCCGCATCGGAAACACGCTGATCACCGAGGAAGTCGTTGCCCCGGGCGCCGGAATGTTCGGAATCCTGGCCGCGCCCGCCGCCATCCACGCAGACCGCGCGGTGTTGATGCTGAATGCGGGTGCGGTCCGGCGCATCGGTTCCAACCGCATCGATGTCGGGCTGGCACGCCAGCTTGCGGCAATGGACCGGCAGGTGCTGCGTGTCGACCTTCCCGGCATCGGCGACAGTCCCGCGCACGCCGGCGAACCGGAGAATGTCGTGTACGGCCCCTGCTGCGTCGACGACGTCGGCGTGGCCGTATCGTGGATACGCGCACGGTGCGCAGGCGAACTCGCTGTCGGCGGGATGTGTTCGGGTGCCTACCACGCGCTCCGCGCGGCAATCGCGGGGCAGGACATCGAGCGCGTGTACCTCATCAACTGCCTGGTATTCGGACCCACGGTGAAGTTCGATCCCGAATCGACCAGCCTGCTGGGCGATGTCACCCATTACAACGAGGCCGTGCGGTCCGGACACGCCTGGCGCAGGCTGCTGACGGGCCGCGCCTCGTTCAGGACGGTTGCGCGGGTCGCGGCCTGGCACCTTGGGAACCACTTCAAGCGCCTCGGACTGGGGCTGGCGCGCCATCTGCGTATTCCGCTGAGGAACGACCTCGGCGGCGCGCTGGTGGAGCTGGCGCGACGCCGGGTACATGTGCATTTCCTGTTTTCCGCCAACGAGTCGGGCCAGACCCTGCTGGCCGCCGAGGCCGGCTCCGTGGTGCCGCGATTGTCCGCAACCGGCATGATGGATACGCAAGTGTTCGACGGCGCGGATCACACGTTCACGCAACGTTGGGCCCAGGCGATGTTGCACGACGCGCTGGTCGGTGTCCTGGCCGCGCCAACAAGCCGGATCGACGAGGCACCGCCTCCATGACGCTTCGCGAGGCTCGTCGCAATGGCCTGCGGACCATCGAATGCGGGCGGCGCCAATCTCCGCGGGTCGTGGTCATGCTGCACGGCCGCAACATGCAGGCGGCCGACCTTGCACCATTCGGCGCATCGCTTGGCATCGACGCGCATTTCGTGTTCCCTGACGCACCGCTCGCGGCCGAACCGGGGCGCACGTGGTGGCCGGTGGATTCCGAAGCGCGCCTGCGCGAACAAGGCGCACGCGACTTGCACGCCATGGATCCGGCGGGGCGCACCGAAGCACGCGCGCAACTCGCTGCGCTATGCAACGAAGTGGCACCCGACAAGCAACTGGCGCTGGTCGGTTTCTCGCAAGGCGGCATGCTGGCGATGGACTATGTCCTGCATGGCGGTCGCGTCGATGCGCTCGCGCTGTTGTCGTCGACCCGCATCGCGTTCGATGAATGGCAACCATTGTTGCCACGACTGTCCGGATTGCCGATGCTGGTCGCGCACGGCCGCGCCGACCAGGAACTTTCGTTCGCCGCGGGCGAGGCCTTGCGCGACGCGGCGCTGGCGGGCGGCGCGCACGTGACCTGGTTGCCGTTCGATGACGGCCACGGCATGCCGTTGCCGGTGTGGCGCGCATTGCGCAAATTCCTTGCCGCGCATGGGGCGACGCCCGCATGACCGCGCCCGCCGTTGTCGTTATGCTTGTGGCGTGCTTGCAGGGGAAACGCCGATGAACGTTGCCGCCAAATCGGGGCAGATCCTGGATCCGCAGTTGTTCCGGCGGGTGATGGGGCGCTTTGCGACCGGCGTGACCGTGGTCACCTTCCTGCGCGAGGGCAAGCCCGCCGGAATGACCGTGAACTCCTTCCTGTCGGTCTCGATGGATCCGCCGCTGGTGCTGGTTTCGGTGCGTCGGGCATCCAGTTTCGTCGAACACGTGCGGGTCGGCAGCCGCTGCGGCATCAACATCCTGTCCGAACAGCAGCGCAAGCTGGGCCCGCATTTCGCCAACCAGCCGGAACCGGACGCCAATGCGCGCTTCCACGACCACGCCGGCACGCCGTTGCTGGACGGCAGCCTCGCCGAGATCGTCGCGCGCGTGGTCGATATCCACCCGGCCGGCGATCATTTGCTGTACATCGCCGAAATCGAGCACCTCGCGCACGGCCCCGAGGCGCAACCGCTGATTTTCTTCTCCGGCCGCTACAAGCAGATCCACGCGCACGACCCGATGGTGCAGTGGAACGCGGTGGACGGCTGGTGATGGGCGCATCCCTGCGTCCGCCCTCGCAACGCGCCAGCGACCAGGCGCGCCTGCTGAGGGAACAACTCGTCGCCGCGGCGAAATCGCTGCAACCGTTGCTGGCCGAGCACGCCGCGGAAACCGAACGCGAGCGGCGCGTCGCCGATGCCGGCATCGAAGCGCTGCGCGACGCCGGCCTGTTCCGGATGCTGACGCCCAAGCGCTGCGGCGGCTACGAGATCGGCGCGCGCACATGGCTGGACGTGGTGGCGCTCATCGCCGAATCCTGTGGTTCCACCGCGTGGGTGCTGAGCCTGCTGACGAACGCCGCGTGGTTCGCCGGGATGCTGGACGACCATGCGCGCAAGGAAATTTTCGACGACGATCCGGACACGCGCATCGCCGGGGTATTCGCGCCCAGCGAAGACATGCGCCGTGAGGACGGCGGCGTGCGGGTTTCCGGCAAGTGGTTCTGGGCCTCGGGCTCGCTGCACGCGAGCTGGGCCATGCTGGGCGTGCTGGAACGCGACGTGCAGGCGCGGGTGGTCGACCACTGGCTCGGCTTCGTGCCGATGCGCGAGCTGTCCATCGAGAACACCTGGTACGCCTCGGGCATGAAGGGCACCGGCAGCAATTGCCTGGTGGCCGAAGACTTGTTCATCCCGGCGCACCGGTTGATGTCGCTGCGGCAGGCCATCGCGGGGACGATCCCCAACACGCATCCGGATGAAACGTTGTACCGCTCGGCCTGCGTGCCGATGATGGTGCTGGCACTGCTGGGTCCGCAGCTCGGGCTCGCGCGCGCGGCGCTGCAGCACACCATCGCGGTGGCGGGCCGCCGCAACATCCCCTACACGATCTACCAGCGCGAGGCCGATTCGCCGGCGTTCCAGATGCAGATCGCGGAAGCCGCGCTGCAGATCGACAGCGCGCACCTGCACGCGCATCGCATCGCCGACGACATCGACGCGCATGCCGAACGCGGCCAGCGCATGGACCTCACCACCCGCGCACGCGCACGCGCCAGCGCGGGTTACGTCGGCAAGCTGGTGACCCAGGCCATCAACACGCTGATCTCGGCTTACGGTGCCGGCGCGTTCGCCGATGCCAACCCGCTGCAACGCATCTGGCGCGACGCCAACACCGCCGCGCGCCATGCGCTGGTGCTGCCGCCGGTGTGCGAGGAGATCTACGGCAAGGCGCTGCTGGGGCTGGACAACAACATCACGCCGCTGATCTGACCGGCGTGCTTCAGCGCCGCAGTTTTGCCGCGAGTGCACTGCGCGCTTGCGGCCACTCCGATGCCAGCATGCTGTATTCGACGCTGTCGCGAATCGTGCCATCGTGGCGGCGCTTGTGTTGCCGCAACACGCCATCGCGATGCGCGCCGAGGCGCTCGATCGCCTGCTGCGAACGCATGTTCAAATGGTCGGTCTCCCAACCGACCGCCGCGCAACCCAGTCCGTGGAACGCATGCTCGACCAGCAGCAACTTGCAGGCGGTGTTGACGTGGCTGCGCTGGCGGCTGGCGCCGTACCACGTATGGCCGATCAATATGCGCGGCACGTCGGGCCTGAAGTCGTAGTAGCGCGTGCTGCCTGCGATCGCGCCGTCGCGCTTGTCGCGCACCGCGAACGGCAGCGATTCGCCGGTCGCCTGCATCGCCAGTGCCTTTTCGATGTACGCACGCATCGCGCCGGGCGGCGGCACGTAGGTGACGCACAGGTTCCACAGCTCGCCATCGGCGGCCGCCTGCTCGAGACCGGCGACGTGATCCAGCGTCAACGGTTCCAGGGCGACGAAGTCGTTTTGTAATGTCGTGGGAACGAGTTGGACCATGGAAGAGTGGTTCGCAAAGCGTCGCGAGCGAAGGCAGATTGCGTGACGCCGGAGCGCAGGAAGCGGAGTGTACACGCCAGTACATGAGCATTCCGAGCACCGCCGGCGCGCAAGCTGCCGAGCACAGCAGCTTTGCGAGCCACTCTAGGCGTCGAGGTCGGGTATGAGTTTGTTCTCGAAATACGCGATCATGTCCTTGAGCTTCAGCTTGCGCTTCTTCAATCGGCTCAGCTGCAGCTGGTCGCAACCGGGATCGCCCGCCAGTTTCGCGATCGCGGCATCGAGATCGCGGTGTTCCTCGCGCAGTTCGGTCAGGCGCCGGACCAACGTGGCGGGATCGATGCCGGGTTGCATGCGCGGAGTGTAGCGCCGCCACGGCGCTTGCTACACTGGCCGGTCCATGTCCCTGCTCGAAACGCCACGCATCGCCCCCGATCGCCGCCGCGAGCACGAAGCCGCGCGGCTGGCCAAGCGCCTGCGCCACGCGGTCGGGCGCGCCGTCGCCGACTACGGCCTGATCGAAGACGGCGACCGGGTGATGGTGTGCCTGTCGGGCGGCAAGGACTCCTGGACGTTGCTGGATATCCTGCTGTCGTTGCAGGCGAAGGCGCCGGTGAAGTTCGGGTTGACCGCGGTGAACCTCGACCAGAAGCAGCCCGGCTTCCCCGCGCATGTGATCCCGGATTACTGCCGTGCCCGCGGCGTGCCGTTCCACGTGATCGGGCAGGACACCTACAGCGTGGTGACCCGTGTGGTGCCGGAGGGCAAGACGCTGTGCAGCCTGTGCTCGCGACTGCGGCGCGGCGCGCTGTATGCCTTCGCCGAGCGCGAAGGTTTCAACAAGATTGCGCTGGGCCATCACCGCGACGACATCCTCGCGACGTTTTTCCTGAATCTGTTTCATGGCGGCACCCTGAAGGCGATGCCGCCGAAGCTGCTTTCCGATGACGGCAGGCACGTCGTGATCCGGCCGCTCGCGTATTGCCGCGAAGACGAGATCGCCGGGTACGCCACGCAACGCGCCTTCCCGATCATCCCCTGCAACCTGTGCGGCTCGCAGGAAACCCTGCAGCGCAAGCAGGTGCGGCGGATGCTGGATGCGTGGGAGCGCGAACATCCGGGCCGCGGCGAAATCATGTTCCGCGCGCTTTGCAACGTCTCGCCCTCGCACCTGGCCGATGCCGGGCTGTTCGATTTCGCTTCGCTCGGCTCGCGCGGTGAGACATCGCGGCCGGATGCTCATGCGTGGCTGGATGGCCGGGATTCGTAAAGCCGCCGTTTCCTACGCCACCGATTGATTCCTGATCCTCAACCCCACCCCGGTACCCCATGTTCTTCCGCAACCTCACCCTGTTTCGCTTCTCACCCTCCGTCGGCAAATCGCTGAAGGATCTCGATGACGCGCTGGCTGGGCACCCCCTGCGCGCCTGCGGGCCGCTGGAACTGGCCACGCGCGGCTTCGTGTCACCGTTCGGCCCGGATTCCGAGGTGCTGAGCCACACGGTCGGCAAGGCGACGCTGGTGACGCTCGGCAGCGAGGAAAAACTGCTGCCGGCGGCGGTGGTCAATGCCGAGCTGGGCAAGCGCCTGCGCAAGGAGGCTGAACGCCGCGGCCGGCCGGTCGGCGGGCGCCAGCGCCGGGCCATCAAGGCCGAGGTGCTGGACACCCTGCTGCCCCAGGCCTTCGTCCGGCCATCGCGGCTAAATGCCTGGCTGGACTCGAAAAACGGCTGGCTTGTCCTGGACACGGCCAGCCGCAAGACGGCCGAAACCGCCTTGACCGCCCTGCGCGAAGCGCTGGGCAGTTTCCCGGCCCAGCCGCTGGCTGCCGCCGAAACCCCGCGCGCCCTGATGACGGAATGGTTGGCGCATGGCAAGCTACCCAATGGGCTCGGCTTCGGCGATGAATGCGAGCTGCGCGACCCGGCCGGCGGGGCGATCATCCGCTGCCGCAAACAGGAACTTGAAAGCGCCGAAATTCGGGCGCATTTGAAGCAAGGCAAGCAGGTGTTCCAGCTCGGCTTGCAGTTCGAGGACCGCGCCAGCTTCGTGCTCGGCGAGGATCTGGTGATCCGCAAGTTGCGTTTCCTCGACGTCGTGCAGGATTCGCTCGACGCCGACGGCAAGGAGTCGGCCGAAGCCGAACTCGACGCACGCTTCGCCTTGATGACCTTGGAACTCGAACGGTTGTTCGAGGGCTTGCAGCAATGGTTCGGGCTGGAACGCCCGGATGAAGGCAACAAGAAGGCAGCATGATTCCGCAGGGCGATTTCCTCGAACTGGCGACGGGCAAAGGCGGCACCATCAAGGTGCTGAAGGCCATGCACCCGCGCGCGCGTCGCCTGCGCCTGTCGGTCACGTCGCACGGCGCGCGCATCTCGTATCCGCGCGGCACCCATCCCGCGCAGGTATACGCGTTCCTGCGCGAAAACAGCGACTGGCTGGAACGCAAGCTGTCCGAATTGCGCATCCCGCGCCGCGGTCCGCCACCGCTGCGTCCAGGGGTGCCCACGTTGATCCCGTTGCGTGGCGAGTCGGTCGAACTCACCTGGTGCGAAAGCGAATATCCGCGCATCGAAGACCGTGGCGACGAGCTGCGCCTGCACGTGCCGCGCCCGTTCACCACGGCGATGCCGGCTGCGCGCAATCTGTTGGCGGCGTTTCTGGAAACCCACATGCGGCGCGACCTTTCGCGCTGGATGGCGCACGCATCGGAGCGGCTCGACGCCGCGCCGACCGGCCTGCGCATCAAATCGCTGAAAAGCCTGTGGGGCAGCCTCGACGCGCATGACCGCATCACCCTCGACCTCGCGCTCGCGCTGGCCCCGCCGGCCGCGCTGCGTTACGTGCTGGTGCACGAGATGTGTCACCTCAAGGTGCGCAGCCATTCAACGCGGTTCTGGGCCCGCGTCGGCGAACTGATGCCGGGCTACCAGGCCCAGCGCGACTGGCTGCGCGAACACGGCGCGATTTTGAAAGCAGAGATGGAACGCTTGATCGCGCCGGGTGCCTGATGGCCGGAAAGCCCGGAAGCACCGTCGCGAGCGAACAACGCCATCCATGGCGAAAGAATTCCGTGATTGCGTGACGCCGATTGCATCGGCAGGATCGCCGATTTGAACGCCGCAGGCGGCCCAAAGGGCGAGCCACATGGATGTGGCCAGTAGCGCAGCGGGTGGTTCCGAGCCTTCCTCAGGCGACCCAGCCTGCCAGAACAATCAGCGCCACCACCGCCAACCACACGACCAGCACGCGCAACATCAGTCGCCGCGCGTCGGCGAGTTCACCCAGCGGGTCCAGCGTGCTCATGTTCGCTCCGTCGCCGGCGCGGATGTCGGCGTCGACGCCGGAGCGCGCCACCGCCGCGAGGAAGCCCGGGTCGAGTTCCCACATCGATCGGCCGGGCTGCGCGTGCCACGCGCGCCAGGTTCCGATCACCGCGTCGAAGTTGGAGACCATCGCCATCGCCAGCACCATCAGATGCGCAGGAATCCAGTCCAGCGCCAGGGCGAAACGTCGCGCCGCGTGACGGGTGCGCGGATCGACTCGCTCGTCATCGCGGTCGGCGGTCACCCACGCCAGTCGATAACCCAGCGCCCCCGCGGGACCCAGCAGGAAGAACCAGAACAGCACGCCGAAGCGGCGGCGCAAGCTCGCGGTCACCGCGGCCTCGACCAACTCCGGTGCCGTGAAGGCGCGTGGCGCGCCATCCGGCACGCTGCGCAGGTTCGCCGCGGCCGCCTCGCGTGCCTCGGGGTCGTCGTTCTCCAGCACCGCCTCGAAATCGCTTTCGAGCTCACGCGGACCGAGGGTATAAAACAGGATCAGCACTGCGAAGGCCAGCGCCGTCAGCCCGAACATCCAGTGCTGCACGAAGTGCGCAACCAGCGCGCAAACGACCACCGGCAACACCAGGGCCAGCGCGACGCGGCCGCCACCCTCGGCGAAATCCAGCGCATCGAGCCAGGCACGATACCAGCCGAACTGGCGCAAGGCCGCGACATTGCCGGGCCAAAGCAGCAGCACCCCCAACACGATCAGTGCGGCGACGAGTTCGACGGCCATGCGGTCTTCTGTTGACTGGCTTCCGCACGATTGTAACGGCGGGGTTCAGCGGGTGTTGAAAACACCCGGCCGCGCGGACCAGGCACTGCAAGTCTTGACCCGGCGCGTTGAAAAAGTGCGGGGCAGCACTTTTTCAACAATCTGCTATTCCGCGCGCGGCAGCTCGTCCAATTCGAGGCCGGCGCGCGCCCGCAGCCAGTGTTCGATCAATCGGTAGGAAATGGACAACGGCGTGGACACGCGCAGCGAGCCATCGCGCAACCCATCCGCGATGTCGCGCGCGGTGAACCAGCGCGCGTCTTCCAGTTCGCCGTCGGCAAGACGGATGTCCCGGCCGGCGGCGGTGGCGGTGAAGCCCAGCATCAGCGAGGCGGGAAACGGCCACGGCTGCGAGGAATGGAAATCGCAATCGGTCACCTCGATGCCGGTTTCCTCGCGTACTTCGCGGCGCACCGCGTCGGCCAGCGATTCGCCGGGCTCGACGAACCCCGCCAGTGTCGAATACTGGCGCGCGCGCCACGCGGACTGACGGCCCAGCAGACAAGCGTCGCCGTGTTCCACGATCACGATGATCGCGGCGTCGGTGCGCGGAAAATGCAAGCGCCCGCAGCCTCCACAGGACGCGCGATGGCCGCCGTCGACCAGCACGAGCGGCGCGCCGCAGTACCCGCAATGGCGAGTCGCATCCTGCCAGTTGGCGAGGCTGCGCGCGTAGGCGAACAGACCGGCTTCGCCGCGTTCGAGTTCATCGGCGGCGCTGCGCAGGTCCAGCCATTGCGCGTCGGGAAAAACCTCGCGGGCGAGCGGTCCGCGCAACGCGAAGATCGGCGCGCCAGCCTGCATGCCGAGGAAATTCGCGGGTGCGTCCGTTGCGACGGACGCGGTGAGCCAGCACAGCCGGCCGCCATGCACGGGGGCACGCCCCTCGTTGTCGAAAACCAGCCAGCGCGCATTCGATGCGGCGGAATGCGCAGCCATCCACGCGGGATCGGCGCGATGCTCGCCGCAACGATCAAGCGGGGTCGCTGCGAAAGTGTTGAGCCGCGTGCGTTCGGCCGAACTCACGCCGTGAACGAGCTTCCACACCCGCACGTGGTCTTCGCGTTCGGGTTGTGGATCACGAATTGCGCGCCGGAAAGTTCTTCGACGTAGTCGACTTCGGCACCTTCGAGGTATTGCATGCTCAAGGGATCGACCAGCAACTCCACGCCTCCGCGATCGAGCACGAAATCGTCATCCGCGCGCTGTTCGTCGAAACTGAAGCCGTACTGGAAGCCCGAGCAGCCGCCGCCTTCGATGAATACCCGCAGCTTGAGTTCGGGCTTGCCTTCCTCGTGGATCAATTCGCGCACGCGCGCCAGCGCTGCGTCGGAAATCTTCAGGACGGGGTCGGGGGCGATGGCGGAAAGGTTGTTCATGGCGGGCACCTCGCCTCCATCATGGAGGCGCGGCGCAAGGCGATCAAGGCAGAGGGACGGAGATGCCGCGCTGCCCGGCCAGCATTTCGTTCCAGTCGAGCTTGCGGGTGATCTCGGCGCCGCGCTCCGGATGCAGGGTGACCGCCACCCGGTTGGGCACGAATCCCCTGGGCAGCATGAACGAACCGCGCACCTGCTGGAAAAACTTGAACGCGTAGGACACGCCGTTCGCCGCACCCGCGCCGGCCAGCGCGGGCCATGCCAGCGTCACCAGCTTGCCACCGCGCACGCCTTCCACCGCCAGCGTCAAGGTGCCCCGCGCCGCGTCGGCGTTCTCGGCGGTATTGACCAGCGTCGCCACGAAGTTCCACGCATCGGTACCAGCCACCGGCGCCAGCTCGATGCTGTGCACGCCAAGGCCCGAACGGCCGCTGTCGATGCCGATCAGTTTCGAGTAGAAAGCCTGCTCCTGCTTGAGTTTTTGCAGTTCGCTGTCGCGGCCGGCCAGCGATGTCTTGAGCGCCGCCAGTGCGGTCAAGTCGGTCTGCTGTTGCTGCTGCAGGCCCTGGACCTGGCCTTGCAACGTGGTGTTCTGCGCGGCCAGCTTGCGCGCCTGCGCCTGCAGGCCGTTCGGAAATCCGATGCCGCGCCCGAATGCGACGCCCAGCAGGAAGACCACTGCCACGCCCAGCACGCGCAGGCCGATGCGGATCCTGCGCTGCCGGGCTTCGGGGAGCGCCCGGTACTGGTCCAGCCAGTGATGGAAGATGGTCGAAGCCATGTCTATCCTCAATCGAGTCCGTCGCTTATAACCAGCCGCCGCGCCACATGCAACCCGGCGACGGAACGGCCCGTGCGGCGATTGCCAAACGGGAATGTGATGTGGGACCGCGACAACTTGCCTTGCGTTCGCGGGCTGTGCTTGAATCCCGGCCATGATCGACGTGGACGGCTACCGGCTGAACGTGGGCATCGTGCTGCTGAACGCGCGCGGCCAGGTGTTCTGGGCGCGGCGGGTGCAGCGCGACGGCTGGCAGTTCCCGCAGGGCGGCATGAACACCGACGAGACGCCCGACGAAGCGATGTACCGCGAACTGGAAGAGGAAACCGGCTTGCGCGGGGACCAGGTCGAGGTGCTGGGCTCGACCCACGGCTGGCTGCGCTACCGCCTGCCGGCCCGCTACGTCCGCCGCGGGCGGCGACCCACCTGCATCGGCCAGAAGCAGGTCTGGTTCCTGCTCCGGATGCTGGGCGAAGACACGGCGTTCCGGCTGGATGCCCACGCGACGCCCGAATTCGACGTGTGGCGCTGGGTGGATTTCTGGTACCCGGCCGAGCACGTGGTCGACTTCAAGCGCGAGGTCTATCGCCGCGCGCTGCGCTACTTCGCGCCGCTGGTCGAAGCCGCCTGCTCCATCGAGATCAACGCCTCGCCCGCTTCCGGCGGTGGCAACAGCGCCGCGGCCTGAAGCTTTCCGCGAAGCCACTTGACAATCATTCGCATTCGCGTTTCAATGGCGCCCGTTGAGCGGTCACCGCGAAAAACGCGCCATGTACGTCTGCATCTGCCAAGCCGTTTCCGATCAGGACCTCCGCCGGGCCGTCGCGCGCGGCGCGCGCACGTTCGAAGACGTGCAGACCCGCACGGGCTGCACCACGTGCTGCGGGTGTTGCGAAAGCGAAGCGCGCGAACTGGTCGAAGACGCCCTCGATTCCGAGCGTCGCGCCGCCACGCTGCCCGTCGCGGCATAGAAGTGCGATCATCCTTCGTCGCTGCGTCGCTGTAGCTCCCCACCTCCGTGCCAGTCTTTCGGCAACCAACATCAGAACGCCCTTCCCTGGGCTGACTTTTCACGACAGCCGCCTCGATTGGATGTTGGCGGTATAGTCGTGCGCATCGCGCGCGTCTTGCCACGCGCCTTCTCGTCCAAGGGAGTCCACCATGAAAGGCGACGCCAGGGTCATCGAGCACCTCAACAAGGCGCTGGGCAACGAACTGATCGCGATCAACCAGTACTTCCTGCATTACCGGATGTATGCCAACTGGGGTTACAAGGAGCTGGCCGAGCACGAACGCGTCGAATCGATCGACGAGATGAAGCATGCCGATCGGTTGACCGAGCGCATCCTGTTCCTCGAAGGCCTGCCCAACCTTCAGAAGCTCGGCAAGCTTCTGATCGGCCAGACGCCCAAGGAATGCATCGAATGCGACCTGAAGCTGGAACGCCAGGCGCTACCCGACCTGCAGGCCGCGATCGCGCATTGCGAGAAGACCGGCGATTACGTCAGCCGCGGCCTGTTCGCCGACATCATGAAGTCGGAAGAGGACCATGTCGACTGGCTGGAAACCCAGCTCGGCCTGATCGAACAGGTGGGACTGGAGCGGTATCTGCAAACACACATCCGGTCGTGAGCAGGGTGGCCCGGCCGCCACCGCGTTGACGGTCAGGGCAACGGTCCGATCCTGCCGATCCAGGGTTCGCGCGCACGTACGGCGGCGATGACCGCCTGGACGCCCAATGCGAGCAGGACCACGCCCAGCGCCACCGCCAACAGCGGATGTTCGGGAGACCGCAGCCACAGTACCGCCATGCCTGCGCCCGCGGCGCAGGCACCGAAGATCCCGGTGATGATGCGGAAAGAGCCCCTTGCGTACAGCGGCGGCGAATCGGTCGGGCGCGCCATGGCCTGCTCCTGGCAGTTTGTTGAAAAAGTGCTTTCCTGCACTTTTTCAACGCGCCGAGTCCGGCACATGTCCGTACTCGGCTTCGTCGAATCAAGCCCTTGAGTGCTTGATTCGCGGCGGGCCATCCATGACCCGCACCAACAGGGTGTTTTTCAACACCCTGCTAGGTGCGCTTGTAGCGCTGCTTCAGTGCTGTCGCCGCGTTGGCGTACAACTTCTCCAGCGCCGCGACGCTGTCCGCCGGATTGGCCAGCGTGCCGTTGCGGGCGGCTTCCTCGACCTGGCGCGCGCGGTTGGCCAACGGCATCGCGCCCAGATTTGCGCTGGAAGATTTCAACGAATGCGCGAGCTTGCCCACTTCCGTGGCGTCGCCGCGATCGGCCGCCTCGCGCAGGCTGCGCAGGCGGGTGTCACCATCCCGCAGATAGGCATCCACGAGGGTGACCAATTCGTCGCCCATGATGTCTTCGAGATCGACCAGCGTGGCGGTATCGAGGGTGTCCGGGGGGAGCGGGGTCTGCATGGCGGGTTGAATGGCCTCCGTTTCGATGGCGGGCGTGGCAAGACTGGACGGCGCGGTGGCCGAGGCCGCCACGGCGGCATGTGGCGCTTGCTGCATCCAGCGGACCAGGGTTTCCTCCAGCAACTGGCGATCGAGCGGTTTGGACAGGTAATCGTCCATCCCCGATTGCAGGCAGCGCTCGCGGTCGCCTGACATGGCATGCGCGGTCATCGCGATCACCGGTGTGCGTGGCTTGCCCTGCCCGCTTTCGATTTCGCGCAGGCGGCGGGTCGCGCTGTAACCGTCCAGCACCGGCATCTGGCAGTCCATCAGCACCATGGCGAAAACGTTGTCGCGCATTTTCTCCAGCGCCACCTCGCCGTTCTCCGCGACCTCCACGACCAGCCCAAGGCGTTCCAGCAGCTTCTGCGCGACCTTCTGGTTGACCGGGTGGTCCTCGACCAGCAGCACCCTGCCACCCGAGAGCGGCCGATCCCCCGGCGCAGGGACGGCGGCGGGAGCGGACGATGCCGGCAGCGTCGACACGGTCAACACCGGTTGCGCACGCGTCTGCGGCGCGGCCCCGAACGCGCTGCGCACGCCCTGGCGCAACGCGGCATCGTCGGCGCGTGCGGGAGCCACCACCACGCGCGGATCGGGCGCGCCGTCGAGGCCCAGCACCAACAGGCGCAGCGAATCCAGTTGGCGGTCGCCGAGGATGCCGCGCAACAGTCCGCTGACGTCACCGGTCACGCTGCCGGCATCGACGATCAGCAGGTCATAGCTGAAGGTCTTGCCCAGCGGCGCGGCCTGGCGCAGGCGCGACAGTGCCGCCGTGGCGTCCGCGATCTGGGTGGCGTCCAGGTCCATGGTCGCGAGGATCGGGAGGACATGATGGGAGCGTTGCGGACTCGCCGCCAGCAACGCGCGCGCGCCGGACAGGTTTTTGTGCGGCACCGTGATGTCGCCGGGCGCCTTCTCGAAGGGGATCGTGAACCAGAACACCGAGCCGCGCCCGGGTTCCGAACGCACCCCGATCCGCCCGCCCATCAGGTCGACCAGCTTCTTGCAGATGGTGAGGCCGAGCCCGGTACCGCCGTAGCGGCGCGTCACCGAGGCGTCGGCTTGCGTGAACGGCTGGAACAGGCGCGCGGCCGCGTCGGCCGCCAAGCCGATGCCGGTGTCGCGCACCGCGAACAGCAATTCGTGCTGGGTGGCGGTGTCGTTGCGCTTGCTCACCCGCACCGACACGCCGCCGCGCTGGGTGAACTTGATGGCATTGCCCATCAGGTTGGTGAGGATCTGGCGGATGCGCATGGGATCGCCGCGCACCACCGGGCGCACGTCCGGATCGACCACGGCGCGCATCGCCAGGCCCTTGGCCTCGGCCGGCTTGTCCAGCAGCCGTTTCACGCTGTCGACCAACTCGCGGATGTTGACGCTGACCGATTCCAGGTCGAGTTTGCCGGCCTCGGCCTTGGAATAGTCGAGGATGTCGTCGACGATCCGCAACAACTCCTTGGCCGACGCGTTGGCGGTGACGAGGTATTCGCGTTGCGCGGGCGAGAGGTCGGTGCCCAGCACGATGTCGAGCAACGGCAGGATGCCGTTCAGCGGCGTGCGGATTTCGTGGCTCATGCTGGCGAGGAATTCGCTCTTGGCCAGCATCGCCGCCTCCGCGGCCTGCTTGGCGGCCAGCAACTCGCGCTGCACGCCGCGCAACGAAGTCAGTTCCGATTGCGCCGAAGCCAATCGGGTGCGCATCGCCACGTCGACCGGATCGGGCACCAGCGGCGCAGGCGCCGCGCGTTCCGACGCGAACTGCCGGCCGCCACCCAGCCACAACAGCGCGAGTGCGATCGCCAGCAACACCCACAGTGCGATGGTTTGCGGCAGGGCCAGCCACAACGCCGCAGCCACGCCGGCCAGCACCAGTACCACGCTGCCGAGCAGGCGCGGCCAGGACACCAGCGCAGCGGCGCGCGACGTCGCCACGTTCAAGCCTCGTTCCCCGGGAACGGATGGTCCAGCGCGGCGGCGGGTGCCCGGAAATGGTTGCCCTGCAAGAGGTCGACGCTGGCGGCGCGCAAATGCTCGGCGCGTGCAACCGTCTCGATGCGCGGCGCGATCACGCGCAGGTTGTGCGAATGTGCGTTGCGCACCACTTCTTCGAGCTCCGCATCGGCGAGATCGGGGGCGAGTTTGACGAAGTCGAGCGGCAGGTGGTCGATCCAGCCCGCGCCGACGGCATCGGCGTTGACGCCTGCCAGCGACAGGCGCACGCCGGCCTGCTTCAGCGCGGGCGCAAGCTCGACCAGCCCGCGCAAGCCGTTGCGGGCCTCCTCGCAGCGAAACTCCAACACCAGCGATTCGGGATCGGCGCCTGCCGCGGCGATGCGCGCGGCAAGCTGGGCGCGCCGCTCCGGGTCTTCCCAACCCTGCAACGACTGGCTCACGAACAGGCAAACGGGGTCGCCCTCGCGCTGCTGCTGCGCGAGGATGCCGATGCAGCGTTCCACCACCCAGGCATCCACCGCGGCGATGTAGCCGGCGCGCTGCGCGGCGGGGATCAGTTCGGCCGCCGTCAATTCGCGCTCGCCGTGGCGCAGGCGCAACAAGGCCTGGTAATGCGGCCCCGCCGCACCGCGGATCGGGATGACGGGCTGGAAGGCGAGATCGAAGGAACCGTGCGCGAGCGCCGCGGAAATCCGTTGCGCGAGCGCGTTCGGGTCCGGCGCGAGCGCGGAATGCACCGCGATCCGCTCCGGTTGCACACGCGCCGCGGCAAGCGTGTGCTCGACCGCCGCCAGCGCCACCGCGGATTCACTGGTCGCGGCATCGAAGGCGCACACGGCGCAAACCAGCCGCACCGCCAGGGCCTGCGTGCCGAAACGCTCGTCGTCCGCCGCGGCGGTGATTTCGCGCGCCAGCGCCAACAGTTCCTTTTCGCCGCGCAGGGGCGAGAAAACCAGGAATCCGGCCTGGCCATGGCGTGCGGTCATGTTGCCGGCACGCACGCGCTTGAGCAGGAAATCGCCCAACTGGGTGAGCAACTGGTCGAAGGCGTTCAACCCGATCCGCTCGCACAGGGCGCCGGCGTCGTCCAGGTCCACGGCCAGCAAGCCGCCTTGCGCCGCATAGCCGCCACTGGCGGCGAGATGCTCGGACAACGCATCCAGCAGTTGCATGCGTTCGT
Source organism: Lysobacterales bacterium 66-474 (assembly GCA_001899805.1). Taxonomy (GTDB): domain Bacteria; phylum Pseudomonadota; class Gammaproteobacteria; order Xanthomonadales; family Rhodanobacteraceae; genus 66-474. The sequence continues at coordinate 324,035 of MKWP01000016.1, read as the reverse complement.
GCAGGCCGGTGGCCGCGTCGCGACGGCGCTTGCGGCGGGTGCGCGAGGCCGCCGCACGCGCACGCCGGACCCGGTTGGTGACCGCGGCGACCAGATGGGTCGGGCGGATCGGTTTCATCAGGAAATCATCGCCGCCGGCATCCAGCGCCGCGAACTGGCGGTCCTCGTCCTGGTCGCCGGACAGGAACACGATGGGCGTGTTGACGTAACCCTCCCGTTCGCGGATCAACGCGGTCAGCTCGAAGCCGTCGCAATCGGGCATGTTCAGGTCGAGCAGCAACAGGTCGGGCTGGAAGCGGTCCAGTTCATCGAGGACCGGCAACGACTCGCCCATCACCCGGGTTTCCATGCCCGCGCGCCGCAGGATCGCCTGCGCGAACAAGGCCTGTGGCGCATCGTCGTCCACGATCAGGATGCGGTACGGGCTTTCCTCGTCCACGATCGCGAGTTCCAGTGCCGCGCCGACGGTTTCGCCCGCCGCCGCGGGCAACGCGATGCAGCGATCGGCGCCGGCGCGCAACGCGCGCAGGCGGAGTTCGATGTCCGATGCGCGCAGCAGCACCAGCAAACGCACGCGATGGGCCGGATCGCGACGCGCCTCGCGCAACGCGGCGGAGAGCTGCTCCAGGGCGGTGTGCCCGTCAGCGATCACGACGGCCAGATCCGGCGGCGCGCCGCGCAACTGTTCGAGCAGGCCGTCCAGGCGTTCGACCAGGGCGACGTCGCAGCCCTCCTGGTCGAGCCGCAACAACAGTTCATTCACCAGCGGATCATCGTCGTTGACGATGCGCACGCGCGGTCCGCGCGGATGCTCGGGCAAGGCCGGCGGGTCGGATTGCGGCGCCCCGGCTTCGTTGGCAGCCGCAGCCATTTCGACGACGACGCTTGCATCGACGATGCCCAATTGCAGCCAGTAGCCGGCCGGCGGCATTTCGCAACGCGGAAAGGGCGCACGCGCCGCGCTGGGCGGCGGCTCCTGCATCCACGCCGGCAGGCCGGGACCCGGCGACACCTGCTGCAGGTGCGGACGCAAACTGTCCAGCAGGGTATCGATTTCGGCGGTGGTCGCGGCATCCGGAACCTCGCGCGCCGCAACCGCAGGAGCCAGCGCCGATTCCAGTGCCAGCAGGCGTTCACCCGTCTCCAGCATCCCGTAGCGGCCGCAAGCGCCCGCCAACTGACCGATCTCGTCGTGCAGCGAGCGCAGCACGTTGCAATCCCAACCCACGCGGCACTGCGCGCGCGCGCGCCGCAGCAGGGTGCGCAGGCGCTGCGGCAGGTGCTGGCGAAACGACGCCTGCAATTCCGCCTCGGAGTTCTGCTGGGACAACTGCGTAGCCATTCAGGATGACTCCCCCTTGCGCGCACTATACCAATGCAATATTCGGTCCGGATGTGGCTCCGGTCGCAGCGCGGGCCTCAAAATGGCTTGACCACGGCCAGAATCACGATCGCCAGCAGCAGCACGCCGGGAATCTCGTTGAACCCCCGCAGGCCGCGCGACGTCCAGCGGCAGCGGTCGCGCGCGAAATCGCCCGCCAGCTTCACCAGCATGCCGTGGTAGACCACCAGCAGCAGCACCAAGGCCAGTTTCACGTGCAGCCAGCCGGCGCGAAGATAGAACGGTTCGCTCGCCAGCGTGGCGATGCCGAACGCGATGGCCAGCGCGCCGCCGATATGGGTCATCACCAGCAGCCGGCGTTCCATGACCTTGAAGCGTTCGCGGATCGCGGGCTCGGTGGCCTCGGCGTGATACACGAACAACCGCGGCAGGTAGAACAGGCCGGCGAACCAGGTCACCACGCCCATGATGTGGAACGCTTTCAGCCACAAGGGCAGCATCGGAAACTCCGTTCGCCGCTGGTGCGGACTTGCTCGATCAGCCGACGACCGTGCCCGCCCATGCAAACGGCGAGCCCCCCGCCACGCCGTGCCTTCCGGCATTCCGTCATCCGCGCGTCATCGCCATTTCGCATGGGCGGCTAGTATGCATGGCTTTCGGAGCCGCATCGTGGAAACCATCAGCCGGGATGATTTCTCCAGGGTCGAATTGCGCGTCGGCCGCATCATCGAAGCGCGCGTGTTCGCCGAAGCGCGCAAACCCGCGTACGTGCTGCAGATCGATTTCGGCAAGGAAATCGGATTGCGGAAATCCAGCGCGCAAATTGCCGCGCTGTACCGACCCGAGGCGCTGATGATGTCGGAGTGCCTCGCCACCGGTTTCCACGACGCCAACGGGGACGTTGCGTTGTGCGTGCCCGACATGCCCGTGCCGTTGAGCGCGAAACGGGGCTGATCTTCAGCTGTAGCACTTTAACGGTGCAATTGTTGAACCTGTTTGGTGCGATCGTTTTGATCCATACTTGCAACCTGTTGAATTGAAACGCTGCAATAGCTGGCACGCCACTTGCTCATTTCATATCGTTCCCAGCCATTCCGAGCCATCCAAACCCCCATGACCGCCGACAAAGTCCTCGAAACCATCAAATCCGAAAAGGTCGAATTCGTCGACCTGCGCTTCGCCGACATGCGCGGCGTCGAACACCACGTGAGCTTCCCCGCGCACGCCATCGACGCCGACACCTTCGAGGACGGCAAGATGTTCGATGGCTCGTCCATCACCGGCTGGAAGGGCATCAACGAGTCGGACATGATCCTGATGCCCGATCCCGCGACCGCTTTCATCGATCCGTTCGCCGCGCACAAGCAGTTGAACATCGTCTGCGACGTGCTGGAACCCTCGACCATGCAGGCGTATTCGCGCGACCCCCGCTCGATCGCGCGCCGCGCGGAAGCGTTCCTCAAGTCCACCGGTGTGGCCGACACGGCGTTCTTCGGGCCGGAGCCCGAGTTCTTCATCTTCGACTCGGTGCGCTGGCAGAACGACATGGGCCGGGTGTTCTACGAGATCAATTCCGAGGAAGCCGCGTGGGCGTCGCGCTACAAGTACGAGGAGGGCAACCACGGCCACCGTCCCGGCGTGAAGGGCGGCTATTTTCCGGTGCCGCCGGTCGACTCGCTGCACGACCTGCGCGCGGAGATGTGCACGGTGCTGGAATCGCTGGGCCAGGTGGTCGAAGTGCACCACCACGAGGTCGCCAATGCCGGCCAGTGCGAAATCGGCGTGAAGTTCAACACCCTGCTGCACAAGGCCGATGACCTGCAGACGATGAAGTACGTGCTGCGCAACGTCGCGCACGCCAACGGCAAGACCGTCACCTTCATGGCGAAACCTGTCGTCGGGGACAACGGTTCGGGCATGCACGTGCACCAGTCGCTGTCGAAGGACGGCAAGAACCTGTTCGCGGGCGAACTGTACGGCGGGCTGTCGCAGCTCGCGCTGTGGTACATCGGCGGCATCTTCAAGCACGCGCGCGCGATCAATGCGTTTTCCAACTCCACGACAAACTCCTACAAGCGCCTGGTGCCGGGCTTCGAAGCGCCGGTGATGCTGGCCTATTCCGCGCGCAACCGCTCGGCGTCGTGCCGCATTCCGTACGTGTCGAATCCGAAGGGCCGCCGCATCGAGGTGCGCTTCCCCGACCCGATGAATTCCGGCTACCTCACCTTCACCGCGCTGATGATGGCCGGCCTCGACGGCATTTTGAACAAGACCGATCCCGGCGCGCCGATGGACAAGGATCTCTACGACCTGCCGCCGGAAGAAGAACGCAACATCCCGCAGGTGTGCGCGTCGCTCGATCTGGCGCTGGAAGCGCTGGACCGCGACCGCGACTTCCTCAAGGCCGGTGGCGTGATGAGCGACGATTTCATCGACGCCTACATCGGCGTGAAGATGAAGGAAGTCACGGCTTACCGCGCGTCCACCCATCCGCTCGAGTACCAGATGTACTACTCGAACTGATTCGTCGGGAGTCGCGCTCAACGCAACAGCGGAAGCGGGAGGCAACGATGCGGGCGACGACGGCGCGATGGATTCCACGCCTCGCGGTCCTCGCAGCGGTGGCCGCGCCGGCGTGTGCGGCGGCGCGCACGCCACGCGTGGACGCGGGCGACACCGCCTGGATGCTGGTCGCGACGCTGCTGGTGGTGTTGATGATCGTGCCCGGCTTGGCGTTGTTCTATGGCGGGCTGGTACGGGCCAAGAACATCCTGTCGATGCTGATGCAGGTGTTGGTGGTCGCTTCGCTGGCGATCGTGCTGTGGGTGGCGTACGGCTACAGCCTGGCGTTCGACGGCGGCAACGCGATGGTCGGCGGCTTCGGCAAATGGATGCTGCGCGGCGTGAACGTGCAGTCGCTGGCGAGCACCTTCAGTCCCGACACCGCGATCCCGGAGTTCGTCTACGTCGCGTTCCAGGGTGCATTCGCGGCTATCAGCTGTGCGCTGGTGGTCGGCGCCATCGCCGAACGCGCGCGGTTCGCCGCGGTGCTGCTGTTCACGGCGCTGTGGTTCACCTTCGCCTACCTGCCGTTGGCGCACATGGTGTGGGCGCCGACGGGTTGGTTGTTCGGCATGGGCGCGCTGGATTTCGCCGGCGGTACGGTGGTGCACATCAACGCCGGGGTCGCCGGCCTGGTGGGCGCGTACATGCTGGGCCCGCGCATCGGCTTCGGGCGCGAGCGCCTGTCGCCGCACAGCCTGCCGTTGACCTACACCGGCGCGGCGTTGCTGTGGGTGGGCTGGTTCGGATTCAACGCCGGTTCGGCACTGGAAGCCAACGGCATCGCGGCGCTGGCCTTCGTCAACACCCTGGTTGCCGCGGCCGCGGCGGTACTGGCGTGGAGCGCGGTGGAAGCGACGTTCCGCCAACGCGCGTCGATGCTGGGCGCCGCATCGGGCCTGGTCGCGGGTCTGGTCGCGATCACGCCGGCCTGCGGCAGCGTCGGCGTCGGCGGTGCGCTGTGCATCGGCGCGCTCGGCGGCATCGCCGGATTCTGGGGCGTGAACGTGTTGAAGCGTCACTTGCGCGCCGACGACTCGCTGGACGTGTTCGGCATCCACGGCGTGTGCGGCATCGTCGGTGCGCTGTTGACCGGCGTGTTGACCGCGCCCGCGCTCGGCGGCACCGGCGCGGCGGACTATTCCATGCTGCACCAGCTTGGGGTGCAGGCCTTGGGCGTGGTGGTGACGGTGCTGTGGTCGGGCCTCGCCGCGCTCGCCGCGTTGTTCGTCGCGAGGCGCCTGTTCGGCCTGCGCGTGCACCACGACGACGAGCGCCAGGGCCTCGATATCAGCAGCCACGGCGAATCGGCCTATGAGCTTTGACGGCGCGGGCATGGATTCCCGTTCGATTCGCGGCGCGACCCGCGCGGACGCCGCGGCCATCAGCGCCATCTACAACCACTACGTCACCGACACGATCGTGACGTTCGAGGAGCACCCGGTCGCGGCGACGGACATGCAATCACGCATGGACGCCGTACTCGCCCGGTTCCCGTGGCTGGTGATCGAGCACGCTGGCGAGATCGCGGGTTATGCCTATGCTTCGCCATGGAAAACGCGCATCGGCTACCGCTTCGCGGTGGAGAGTTCGATCTACCTTGCGCCCGCGCGCGTCGGGCATGGACTCGGTTCCGCGTTGTACGCACGCCTGCTTGAAGGCCTGCGTGCACGCAGCATCCATTGCGTGATCGGCGGCGCCGCGCTTCCGAATCCGGCCAGCGTCGCGTTGCACGAAAAGCTGGGCTTCACCATGGTCGCGCACTTCCGCGAGAACGGATTCAAGTTCGGTCGCTGGATCGACGTCGCGTATTGGCAGCGGATGCTTTGATTTCGCCTTGAAGCGTGCCGCGATCCACGGTCACGGGTTGCGTACGCGCGCCCACCGGGTCGCTGGGCATCGCTGGCCGGCAACCTCGCCGCGATGCCGCCGAAAACGCCCCACGACGAACGCGAGAAAATCTGCTTGACATGTAATCAAGCACTCCGTAGATTACTTGAGCATGAAGGATGCCAGCCACCGCGTCTTCAAGGATCGCCTTTACGGGCAATTCGCGCGCATCGGCAAGGCGCTCGGCAATCCGCACCGCCTCGAACTCCTGGAACTGCTGGCCCAGGGTGAGCGGAGCGTCGACGCACTCGCGACCGAGAGTGGCCTGACGCTGGCCAATGCGTCCCAGCATCTGCAGGCGCTGCGCCAGGCCGGGCTCATAGAGAGTCGCAAGGACGGCCTCTTCGTCCACTACCGGCTCGCCGACCCGGCCGTGTTCGAGCTGAGCCGGGTGCTGCGGACCGTGTCGGAACGTCGCCTCGCGGAGATCGAGCGCCTGGTCCGGGAACATTTCGGCGACCGCTCGGACCCCGAGCCGGTGCCGATGCGGGAGCTGCTGGTGCGGGCGCGAAAAGGCGACGTCGTGATCCTCGACGCGCGACCCGCACATGAATTCGCCGCCGGGCATATCGCCGGAGCGCTGTCGTTCCCAGCCGAAGAGCTGCAGGCACGCTTGCGCGAGCTTCCCAAGACCCACGCGTACGTGGCGTACTGCCGCGGACCGTATTGCATCTACTCCGACCGCGCGGTCGAGCTGTTGCGCAAGCACGGTCGCCGCGCCCACCGCATGGTCGACGGCTTCCCGGAATGGAAGGCGGCGGGCCTGCCGGTGGAAACCGGCGCTGCCCAGCCCGGAGGCTGAGTACCGCCGTTCGAGCACCACCCCTCCGGGCTGTCCTGCGCAGCTGCAGCGTGGCGGAGCCGAGTCATGATCTTTCGTCCGTGGTACTACTTCGAAACCGGATGCGCCGCCTACCTGTTCGGATGCGGCGGCTTCGGCAAGTGCGCGGTGGTCGATGCGCACGAACACGATGTCGATGCCTATGCGGCCTTCGCGGCGTCCAAGGACATGCGGATCACGCACGTGATCGACAGCCATGTGCACGCCGACCATCGCTCAGGCGGCCCGGCCCTGGCACGCAAGGTGGGCGCACCCTACTGCCTGCACCATTCGGCCGACGTGGCGATGCCGTTCGAACCGCTCCACGACGGGCAGGAACTGGAACTGGGCAACACGCGCGTACGCGTGTTGCACACGCCCGGCCACACACCGGAGAGCATCTGCCTCGTGGTGTCCGATCTCCGCCGCGGACCCGATCCGTGGTTCGTGCTCACCGGCGACACGCTGTTCGTGGGTGCGGTCGGGCGTCCCGACCTCCCGGGACGTGCACGCGAGAACGCGGGCGAACTGCACGACAGCATCCACCGCCAACTCCTCGGCCTTCCGGACGACATCGAGATTTTCCCGGGGCATTTCGCGGGCTCGGCCTGCGGCGCCGGCATGAGCGGCAAGCCGTCCAGCACGCTCGCGTTCGAGAAGCGCTGGAATCCGTGGCTTGCCAAGGCCCGGGCGGAGTTCGTCGAGGCCCTCGCCGAGGTTCCCCCCAAACCCCCGGGAATGGAACACATCCTGCGCGCCAACCAGGGGCGGGCGGAGCCGCCTGCATGAGCAACGTCCGCCTTGGCATCCGCGAGAACATCGCGCAATTTTCCCTGCTCGTGGTCGTCACCGCGTTCGTGGGCGCGATGGTCGGCATGGAGCGGTCGATCCTGCCTGCGATCGCGGAGCAGGATTTTCACCTGGCCGCACGCGCGGCGGTCTTGTCTTTCATCGTCGTCTTCGGCGTCAGCAAGGCCCTGACCAACTATCTCGCGGGCCGCTACTCCGACCGGATCGACCGCAAACGCGTGCTGGTCACCGGCTGGCTGATCGCGGTTCCGGTGCCCTTCCTGCTGATGTGGGCACCAAGCTGGCACTGGATCCTCGTCGCCAACCTGCTGCTCGGTGCCAGCCAGGGCCTGACCTGGTCGACCACCGTCATCATGAAAATCGACCTCGCGGGACCGAAGCACCGGGGGCTCGCGATGGGCCTGAACGAGTTCTCGGGCTACCTCGCGGTCGCGGCGACGGCGTTCGCAACCGGCTGGCTCGCGGCAACCTACGGGTTGCGTCCACAACCGTTCTACCTTGGCGTGGCCTTCGTTGCCATCGGTCTCGTCCTGTCCGCGCTGGCCGTGCGCGAGACCAAGGGCCACGCGGCCCACGAATCGAGCCTCCGGGCACATGCGACGGACATCCGGTTGACGCAGGGCGAAGTTTTCTGGCGCACCACACTGCTCGATCGCAACCTGTCGAGCATCAGCCAGGCGGGGCTCGTCAACAACCTCAACGACGGGATGGCGTGGGGCCTGTTCCCGCTCTTCTTTGCCGCCGCGCATCTCGGCATCGGGCAAATCGGCATCCTCGCGGCAATCTATCCGGCTGCCTGGGGCGTCGCGCAGCTTGGCACCGGCGCGCTCTCCGACGTGCTGGGCCGGAAGTGGCTCATCGCTCCGGGAATGTGGGTGCAGGCGGTCGGCATCGCGATCGTGATCCTGTCGTCCGGGTTCGGCGGCTTTGCACTCGGGTCGGTGCTGCTCGGGGTCGGCACCGCCATGGTCTATCCGACGCTGCTGGCGGCCATCGGCGACGTGGCGCACCCGTCGTGGCGGGCATCATCCGTCGGAGTGTATCGGCTGTGGCGGGATCTCGGCTACGCGGTCGGCGCCGTGATCGCGGGCGTGGCTGCCGATGCGTTCGGACTCAAGGGCGCGATGTGGCTGGTCGCCGCGCTCACCATCGGGTCCGGGCTGGTTGTCGCTGCACGCATGACCGAAACGAGAACCGGGGCGGCGGGCGCCCTCCACGAAGCAGCCATGAGGACAAAATCATGACCACCCACGTCAACGCGCAAGAACTGGAAGGCAAGGTCAAGGCGATGTACCGGAGCGTGGCCCTCGACCCGCATGGCGAGTTCCACTTCGAGATGGGCAGGGCCATGGCCGAACGTCTCGGCTACGCGAAAGCGGATCTTGACCGGGTGCCGGCAGCCGCCATCGAATCGTTTGCCGGCGTCGGTTACTTCTTTCACCTCGCCGACCTGAGGCAAGGTCAAACGGTCGTCGACCTGGGAAGCGGCTCGGGGATGGACACCTTCGTTGCCTCGCTCAAGGTGGGCGCAAGCGGCAGCGTGATCGGCGTCGACATGACCGACGAGCAGCTCGACAAGGCGCGCCGCCTCGCCCACGCCGGCGGCTTCGCCAACATCCGCTACCAGAAGGGTTACATCGAGGAAACCGGCGTCGCATCAGGGACGGCCGACTGTGTGATCTCGAACGGCGTGATCAACCTGGCGCCGGACAAGACGCGGGTGTTCCGGGAAGTTGCGCGCCTGCTCAAGCCGGGCGGACGGCTCGCGATCGCCGACATCGTCACCGACACCTCCCTGCCCGAGACGGTGGTGTGCAACGCGGACCTGTGGGCGGCCTGCATCGGTGGCGCGGCGCAGCGCGACCTGTACCGGGAACAGATCGAGGCAGCCGGCCTCACGCTCGTCGACCTGCAGGACAACCCCGAATACCGATTCATCTCGGACCGTGCGCAAGGCGCCACCCGCAAGTACGGCGTCAAGAGCGTGTCGATCCTGGCGATCAAGCAATGACCTTCGGCGGGCGACCTGGCTGACCGCCGCCAAGCGCCCGCGACGGGAGACCCGAATCATGCGCACCACCCTCACCCCAAGCTGTCGCTACCGTCTCGACATCCAGGGCTTCGAGCACCTGACGGACGAGACCCTCGCTCCGGTCGCGGCCTGGCTGCGCCTCGCCTTCGTCCTGTGTGCATTGCTGGCGGGTATCGGGACCGCGCTGGCATCGCCGACGATCCTCCTGATGTTGTTCCCGATCGCGGCCCTCGCCGCCTTGTTCCCGGTGCACCCGTTCGACCTGATCTACAACCATGCCATCCGCTTCGCAACCGGTACCGGTCCACTGCCGCGGCGCGGCGCTCCCAACCGCTTTGCATGCGGCCTCGGCGCGGTGTGGCTGCTGGCCACCGCGTGGGCGTTCCATGCCGGCCTCGTCGTCACCGGTTACATCCTGGGCGGGCTCATGACCGGCATGGCCCTGTTGGTGAGCAGCACGGATATCTGCATTCCGTCGCTCGTGTACCGCTTGCTGTTCGGATTTCCGCGGCCACGCGGGACACGGTAGCCGATGTCATCGGGCCCGCGTCGGGGCCGCGCAACGACGACCCGACGGGAGCGACGCACCCCGTGATCAATGGAGGTCCACCATGTTCACACGCAAGGCGAAGTCCCGGCTGGCCCTGGCGGTCACCGCGCTCGTGCTGGGCGCGTTCCAGACGGCGTTGGCGCAGGACACCGCGCTGGAACAACCGTCCCTCTACGATCGACTGGGTGGCCTCGCGCCCATCTCCGTCGTGGTCAGCGACTTCATCGATGTCATCGTGCCGGACCCGGTCCTCAACCGGAATCCCGCGATCGACGCCGCGCGCAAGCGCGTGCCGGCCGCCTACCTCAAGTACCAGGTGACGGCCCTGGTGTGCCAGGCCACCGGCGGACCGTGCCGGTATCAAGGTCGCGCGATGAAGGACTCGCACGTCCAACTGAACATCACGGAACATGAATGGGATCGCATGCTCATCTTGTTCAAGCAAGTGCTCGCCGAACACGAGGTGCCGACCCACGAGACGCAGGAACTTCTCGGCATTGTCGATTCGACGAAGGCGGATATCGTCGCGTCCCGGGCCAGCGAATGAAGCAGCGTCGGCGTGCCGTCGTTCGCGGCGCGTGGCGCCTCGCTCCGCTGGACGGATCGGTGACACGTGATCGAAGCCGGCCTACCCGGGCGGTCGTCGGGTCGAGGAATGATCCCTTGACGGCGGCCGCCCGAGCCCGCAACTTGGGGGGATCGGTTCGGGTGTCGGACATATCGGAGGAAGAACCGATTGCGTCCGGCGATCGGTGCGAGCTTCCCACACGAAGGCTGCAAAAAGTAGTGCCTGCTTCCCTGCCACTGTTCGAATTTCCGCATCCGGTCGAAACCCGCGAAGAACTCGCGCCGGGCGCATGGGTGTTGCGCGGGTTTGCGCTGGACGTCGCGGAGGCGTTGTCGGGCGAGATCGAGCGGATCACGGGCGTGTCGCCATTCCGGCACCTGGTGACGCCGGGTGGCCGGACGATGTCGGTGGCGATGACCAACTGTGGCGAAGTCGGCTGGTTCAGCGATCGGCGCGGCTATCGCTACACGAGGATCGATCCGGATACCGGAGCCCGTTGGCCTGCGATGCCGCCATCGTTCCTTAGGCTCGCGCGCAACGCCGCGCACGCCGCCGGTTTCGAGGCTTACTCGCCCGACGTGTGCCTGATCAACCGCTATGAAATCGGTACCCGGCTGACGCTGCACCAGGACCACGACGAACGCGACCGTCGCGCGCCGATCGTGTCGGTGTCGCTGGGATTGCCGGCGACCTTCCTGTTCGGCGGCCTTGCACGCAAGGACCTGCAACGGCGCATGCCGCTCGTGCATGGCGATGTCGTGGTGTGGGGCGGCCCCTCGCGGATGCGCTACCACGGCGTGTTGCCGGTCAAGACTGGCGAACATCCGCTGACCGGCGCGCGCCGTCTGAATCTGACGTTTCGCGTCGCGCGCTGATTGCCCGTCGCGAAGAATCGCACTAGATTGGTGCAATGCTTCGCACCAACCCGGAGATCGATCCGCTCGGCCAACTCGCCACAGGCGTGGCGATGCTGGATGCGGACTTGCACGTGGCGCATGCCAATCCGGCCTTTGTCGAACATACCGGCTTCGGGCTGTCGCGCCTGCTCGGGCAGACCTTGGCCGCATTGAAACCCGACGGCGGGCGCCTGCACGCCCTCGCCCTGCGTGCGCAAGCCGAACATGCCACGCTCGGCTTGCACGATGTCGCGGTATGCGCGACGCCGGGCCACGAGGCGCGATTGGATTTCAGCTTCACCCCGGGCGGCGCCGGCGTGTGGGTCGAGGTGCATCCCGCGACGCCCGCGGCGGACACGGTCCGCGTGTCGGAATCGCTGCGCGGCTTCGCACACGAGGTGCGCAATCCGCTCGCGGCGATTTCCGGCGCGGCGCAGTTGTTGCAACAGCACGCAGGCGATGCGCGCCAACGCGAATTGGCGCAATTGATCCGCGACGAATCCGCGCGCCTGGCCACGTTGGCCGAACGCCTGCTGGGCGCGCGCGGTGCGATGGCGACGCGCGTGGTGAACGTGCATGCACTGCTGGAACGCGTCGCGGAACTGCTCGAAGCCGAACAGGTGCCCGTCGCGGTTGCACGCGACTACGATCCGAGCCTGCCGGCCTGGCACGGCGATCCCGATCGCCTGCTGCAGGCGGTATTGAACCTGGTGCGCAACGCGGTCGAGGCCAGTGCGCGGCGCATCGTGCTGCGCAGCCGCGCCGAAGCCGGTTGGCGCGACACACGCGGCCAACGCGTCCCCGCATTGCGCATCGAAATCGAGGACGACGGCGACGGCGTGCCCGATGCCATCGCGACGACGTTGTTCGAACCGATGGTCTCGGGTCGCGCGGATGGAACCGGCCTCGGACTTGCCCTCGCACGCGAGATCGCACGCGAACATGGTGGCGAGTTGACCCTGCAACGTCGCGAAAGCGGAACCTGTTTCGTGCTGTTGTTGCCGCGCCGTCCGCGCACGGGAGAACATGCATGAGCGAAATCTTCGTCATCGATGACGATCGCGCGGTGCGCTTCGTGCTGGCGACGGCGCTTCGCGATGCAGGACACTCGGTCACGGAATTCGCCGACGCCGAAACCGCGCAACGCGCGTTGCGGCGCGGGGCTCCGGCGCTGCTGGTGTGCGACGTGCGGCTGCCCGGCACGAACGGACTGGCCTTGTTGCGCGAGGCGAAGGCGGCGCATCCGGACCTGCCGGTGATCGTGATGAGCGCCTTCACCGACGTCGCGACCACCGCGGCGGCATACCGCGAAGGCGCGGCGGATTACCTGGCCAAGCCGTTCGACCTCGACCACGCGTTGGCCGCGGTGCGGCGCGCGCTCGCCGAAACCGCACGCCCGCCAACCACGCCCGGAGAGGAAGCCTCGCGCCACGCGCTGTTGGGCGAAAGCGCGCCGATGCGCGAAGTGTTCCGATTGATCGGCCGCGTCGCCGCCAGCGACTTGAGCGTGCTGGTCACCGGCGAAACCGGCACCGGCAAGGAACTGGTCGCGCGTGCCCTGCACGAGGAAAGCGCGCGACGCGCACGCCCGTTCGTTGCGCTGAACACCGCCGCGATCCCGGCGGAATTGCTGGAATCGGAATTGTTCGGCCACGAAGCCGGCGCCTTCACCGGCGCGCAGCGGCGCAGCAGCGGACGCTTCGAGCAGGCCGAAGGCGGCACCCTGTTCCTCGACGAAATCGGCGACATGCCGTTGGCGCTGCAAACGCGCCTGCTGCGGGTACTCGCAGGCGGCGAGTTTTACCGAGTGGGCGGTCGCGAGTTGATCCGCAGCGACGTGCGCGTGATCGCGGCCACGCACCAGGATCTCGACGCAAGGGCCGCGCGCGGCGAGTTCCGCGCCGACCTGCTGCACCGCCTCGACGTGGTGCGCATCCACCTGCCCGCGTTGCGCGACCGCCGTTCCGACGTCCCGTTGCTGGCAAAAAGATTCCTCGCGATCGCCGCCGGCGAATTGAAGTTGCCCGAGAAACATTTCACCCAGACGGCGTTGCAAGCGCTGGCGAAAATGGATTTCCCCGGCAACGTGCGGCAACTGGAAAACCTGTGCCGCCGCCTCGCGGTGATCACGACGGGGGCCAGCATCCGGCGCGAAGATCTCGGCGAAGCCGGAACACGGGCGGCAACTGCCGGGGCAGGCACGGCGTTGCCCTGGGAGCCGGTGTTGCGCGGCTGGGCCGATGCGGAATTGGCCGCCGGCGCGCGCGACCTGCACGCAAGCGCCCGCGAGCGTTTCGATCGCGTGCTGCTGGACGCCGCACTGGCCGCGCACATGGGGCATCGCCAGAATGCGGCAAAGGCACTGGGCCTCGGACGCAATACGCTGACACGCAAGCTCGGCAGTTCCCGCCGCCGCGACAAGGACCCACGATGAATCCCTCGATCCAGGTTCGTCCCGCCACGCCGGACGACGTTCCGTTCCTGGTCGATTGCAACGCCGCGATGGCGCGCGAGACCGAGCACAAGGCGCTGGATCGTGACGTATTGACGCGCGGCACGCGCGCGGTATTCGAGGATTCGCGGCGGGGTCTCTACCTGGTCGCCGAACGCGACGGCGAACCGGCAGGTTGCCTGCTGGTCACCCACGAATGGAGCGATTGGCGCAACGGCGACTGGTGGTGGTTCCAGAGCGTCTACGTGACGCCACCGCATCGCCGGCACGGCGTGTTCCAGGCGCTGTACGCCGAAGTCGAACGCCGCGCACGTGCGGCGGGCGCGGTCGGATTGCGCCTGTACGTCGAACGCGACAACACGCGCGCGCAACGGACTTACCTGTCGCTGGGCATGCAGGAAGAGCCGTACAGGATGCTGCGACACGGGTTCACCCGGTTCGACTGAGCAGGTGTTCGCGGTGGCGTCACCGCGAGACAGCGAATGCGCTAGCCTTGCAGACAGCAAGTCCCGAGAGGATGGGCCATGATCCCGCAAACCCGTCGCGTCGCCGTGCTGGGCGGCGTGCGCATACCGTTCTGCAAGCGCGACACGGCGTATGCCGATCTCGGCAATTTCGGGATGTCGGTGGAAGTGCTGGGCGCGCTGGTCGAGCGGTTCGGCCTGCACGGCATGGAACTCGGCGAAGTCGCGTTCGGCGCGGTGATGAAGCATCCGGCCGACTGGAATCTCGCCCGCGAGGCGCTGCAATCTTCCGGGCTCGCGATGACCACGCCGGGACTCACCACCGCGCGCGCCTGCGGCACCTCACTGGACAACGCGATCCTGGTTGCGCAGAAGATCGCGACCGGCCAGATCGAGGCGGGTATCGGCGGCGGTTCGGACACCACCAGCCAGGTGCCGCTCACGTATTCGAATCGCCTGCAGCAACGCCTGCTGGATTTGAATCGCGCGCGCACGTTCGGCGGAAAATTCAAGGCCGCGACGCGCGGGTTCCGGCTGCGCGAACTGAAGCCGCAGGTACCGGGCGTGGTCGAACCGCGCACCGGGCTGTCGATGGGCCAGCATTGCGAGAAGATGGCGCGCGAATGGAAGATCGGGCGTGCCGAACAGGACCAGTGGGCGCTGGAAAGCCATCGCAAGCTGGCGGCCGCTTACGACCGGGGCTTCTTCGACGACCTGGTGGTCCCATTCCGCGGCGTCGCGCGTGACAACCTGCTGCGCCCCGACACCACGCTGGAAAAGCTGGCGGCGCTGAAGCCCGCGTTCGACAAGTCATCCGGCAAGGGCACCCTGACCGCCGGCAATTCCTCGGCGCTTTCCGATGGCGCCGCGGCGGTGCTGCTGGCGAGCGAGGATTGGGCCGCTGCACGCAACCTTCCGGTGCTGGCGCACCTGGTCGAAGCCGAAGTCGCGGGCGTCGATTACGTGCACGGCGAAGGCTTGCTGATGGCGCCCACGATCGCGGTGCCGCGCATGCTGCAGCGGGCCGGACTGAAGCTGCAGGACTTCGACTTCTACGAGATCCACGAAGCCTTCGCCGCGCAGGTGCTGTGCCAGCTGCGCGCGTGGGAGTCGGCCGATTACTGCAGGAACCGGCTGGGACTGGATGCACCGCTGGGTTCGATCGACCCCGCGAGGATCAACGTCAACGGATCGAGCCTCGCCACCGGCCACCCGTTCGCCGCCACCGGAGCGCGGATCGTGGCGACGCTGGGCAAGCTGTTGGCGCAGAAGGGTTCGGGCCGCGGCCTGATCTCGATCTGCACCGCCGGCGGGATGGGTGTGGTGGCGATCCTGGAACGTCCGTGACAAGCGTTACGTTCGAAGCGGCTGTTGGTGGAAAGTCAGGCCACGGAGCTTTCGGCCATGGACGGCGGCTCCAGGCCGAGGTGGACTCGTCGAACGGCCCAACCCCGCATTCCGCTTTTTCGTCATTCGAAGCAGCGTTCAGGGATGAACGCATTCAAGATACCTTGAACAGGGTCGGCTTCCACGCGCCGCTGGCGTAGGACTCCTTGCGGCGACGGCGCATCAAGGTGATGGCTTCCGCAGCGCGCGCATCCGCCCAGTCGGCACGTTGCGCCATCAACTTCTCCGGGTCGATGCCGCGCGCACGCGCCTCGTCGGCGCGCCACGCGCAGAAATCGTCATAGGCTTCGATCTCGAAACGCAGATCCTGGCGGCACAGCTCGATCATGATGGCATCATCGAGGAAGCCCAGCACCGGCACATTGTCGGGGATCGCGTCGTTGGGGTCCGCCAGGTACGCCAGTGCGGCCAGCACCCGCTTGCGATCGTCCGCGGGCAGGTTGAACCCGACGTCGCGGGACATGGCGATCATCGACTCCACGCTGCCGATGCGCTCGGCAATGAACGGCGGCACGTGGGCGGACCGGGTCTCGTCCAGCAATTTCTGCGCCGCCGCGATGATCGTGTCGGCGCTTTCATCCTTGACGCTGGCCTGCACGTCATGCATGCCTTTGACGAAGAACTGCAGGTCGTCGTCACTCAACTGGATGTTGATGTCCATCGGCATGGCTGAATCCTCGAACAGGCGGCTGAATGCGGCAGACTAACGAGCGGCCGTGACGGCGTCAATCAGGCCTGGCGGGCCGCCCGACACGGTCATCGAGCGTCACAGGATGCCCTGGATGCCCGCCCCGAAGGCGGTGATGAAGCGGGTGATGATGGCGGTCAGCGACAGGTTGACCTGCGGGAAATCCCCGACCGGTTCCCAGCACTTCAGAAAATCCGGATCGGTCGCCGGTATCGGCTGGCAGTCGGGCTTCAACTGGTAGTCGGTGGCATAGGCCCACGGCCAGAGGTCGAACAGCGGCAATGAGCGGGAGACGTCGCCGATCGCTTGGCTGACATCGCCGATGATCGGGATGGGATGCCGCGGCGCCACCAGCCAGGCGTTGCGCGGCGCCGCGTCGCGCAGGATCGAATCGCGCACCTGTGCCGCGAAGGCAGCATCGTCGATGATCACGCCGTCTTCGGTGTTGTAATGCGCGGAACGCGGATCGAAGTTGTGCGATCCCACCATCGTGATCCGGCCGTCCACCACCAGCGATTTCGCGTGCAGGCTGATGCGCGGGCCCGGGCTTCCCGGCTCGATCGGCGCGCGCCCGCCGCGGTGCGGCGAGGACTGTTCCGAACCGAAGCCTGACAGGCGGTAATAGTCGCCCAGCATGTCCGCGGCGTCGGCGGGGTGCGGCATCAATTCGTGGATCCGGAAGCCGTAGTCGACCAGGAACTTCTTGTGGTGCTTGTACGACAGCGCGTACACCGGCAGTGCGTCGGTGGACGCCAGCGAATTGGTGGAGACGATCACCTGTACCGGCGGTTTCTTTTCCTGCAATGCCTCGAAGATCCTGCCGGCGCGCTTCGTCAACACCAGGTACGGGGTTTGCAGCACGATCTGTTCGCGCGCGTCCGACAGCATCTTCATCAGGTCGCGGGTCAGTTCGCGCGAATCCGGCCCGTGCACCGCCTCGTCCTTGGAGGGCATGTCGTAGAAGTAATCGACCAGGCCGACGTCGAGGCTGTGGTCCAGCAGCCGGGTTTGCAGGAAGACGGGGTCTTCGGCGTCCACGCGCATTCCCGTCACGCGTTGCGGATCGGCGAAGCGCGGTTCGATCCAGGGCTCCGCGTCGAACGGGTGTTTCAGGATGTCGGCGTTGACGTCCTTCAGGTGCGTCAGGGGCACCGAGCGGTCGTTGTCCCAGAACAGGTCGAAGCTTTTTTCCATCTGGCGTCCGGCCACGCCCGCCACGATCACGTCGCGGTCGAGGAAGTCGAGCTGCGGATCCCAGTCGTAGTACTCGTTCGCGTAATTGCGCCCGCCCACGATGCCGACCTCGTCGTCCACCAGGAACAGCTTGTTGTGCATGCGCTGGTTGAACTTGTTGAAGCAGCACAACACGCTTGCGGTGTATTCGACGAAATTGTTGCGGGCGCTGTCGAAGGTCGGGTTGTACAACTTGATCTGCAGGTTGCCGCTGGCGCGCGCCAGCCGCGAAAGCAGCCTCGGGTCGTTCAACGATCCCAGCTGGTCGGCAAGGATGCGCACCTGCACGCCGCGCCGCGCCGCCTTCACCAGTTCGTCCAGCACCAGCATGCCGGCGTCGTCCTTGGACCAGATGTAGGTCTGGATGTCGATGGATTGGCGCGCTCCGCGGATCAGGTTGATGCGCGCCGCCAGCGAGTTCTGGCCGATGTCCAGGAGGGTCACGGTATTGCGGGGACGGTCGGGCGTGGACGCCGCGATCGCGCGTTCGGCCTGCGCGATGAACGGCGATGGCTGCGCACAATGGTCGGGCTGGTCGCAGTCGACGCGGTGGTCGGCCGACATCGCGACGATGTGATTGGCGCGCTCGATGTGCCTGGTGGAAAGCGGCGCGCAGCCCGCCAGCACCAGCACGAACGCGCAGGCGGACCAGACAAGTCTTGTTCGCAGACGAAACCACATCGCACCCGCATGATACGGGGCGCGTCAATCTTCCGCGGCCTGCGGCGCCAACCGGATCCGCAAATCGAGTTCGACCTTGTCGGACAGCACGCCGCGCCACATGCGCATGCCGAACAGCGAACGGGAAATCGTGCCGCGCAACCGGATCATGCATTCGAGCGGCTGGCGCGGACAGTCGGAAGGCAACAACGCGAATGCCACCGGATGGCGCTCGCCGTGCAGGGTCAGCAAGCCGTGCAGGTTTCCGCCGCCCGCCAGATCGGCCAGCGGGAACGGATCGGAGTCGAAGCGGACGACCGGGAACCGCGCGGCGTCGAAGAAATTCCCGCCCAGCGCGTGTTCGCGGTCATCGGCGTCGTCCATCTGCAGGTCGGCGACGTCGAGCGTCGCCTCGACCTCGGCGAGGTCGACGCCGGCGCGGGTATCGATCCCGCGCAGGCTGCCGTGCATGCTCGGGAACGTGCCGCGCTCGTGGGCAAACCAGAACTTGCGCACGCTGAACTGCGCCAGCGACTGCGCGGGGTCGATCGGCCAGGTTCGCGTTTCGACTGCAGGCGCGGCCGCGAGCGCGAGGCACGGCAGCAGCAATGCCAGTGCCAGCGCGGCCTTCACGGCGACCAGATCAGGCGCAGCCGCCCATGTCCGGGTTCGAGCGCGTCGTCCGCGAGTTCGATCCACGCGATCGTCGCGGGCGACATGCCGCGTGCGCCCGCCGAACGGCCTTCGGTCAGCAGCGCCAGCAGTTGCTCGAGGCCGGGGTTGTGCCCGATCAGCAGCACCCGGCGGGCATCCGGTGCATGGTTCTCGACCAGCGTGAGCAGATCGCCCGGCGTGGCCTGGTAGATCGCGGGCAGGAACTGCGGGACCGGCACGCGCAGCGACTTGCCGACCGCGTCGGCGGTCATCTGCGCACGGCGCGCCGGCGAACACAGCACTGCATCGGGAATCGCATCCTGTTCGGCCAGCCACGTGCCCGCCGCGCGCGCCTGCGCCTCGCCGTGCAGGCTCAACGGACGTTCGATGTCGCGCCCGTCGGGACCGGCCGACATCGCCTCGGCGTGCCTGAACAACAACAACTCGCGCATGCCCGTCGCCCTTATTTGCCGGAACCGGCGTCGGCTGGCGCGTCCAGTGGAATCTGGTTGGCGCGCAGGGTCGCGAGGATCAGGCTCAATTCGGTGCCGCCATTGCGCGCCGTCATCAGCCATTGCGAGGCGAGCGACGGGTCGGTGAGGGCGCGCTGCAGCAAGCCCGAGTACTGGTGCACCTGCCAGGCAAGGTTCCGGCTGGCCTGCTCGTCCTGCGCCCGGTCGTCGGGATTCAGTTCGGCCTGGATGTGCAAACCCACCGCGCGCGCGATCGGACTCGATCCCCACTGCAGGGTGTGCGCGAGCTTCAGGCAGTCCGCCCTGGTTCCGGCGTGCCTGGCCACCGCATCCTTGCCGCACAGTTCGACCAGCGGCCCCAGGTCCGGCCGCAGGTGCGACTGCGTCGCGTTGATCGCCACGAACAACCGCACGCCTTCGCCATTGTCCGGCTGGCCGTCATGCGCGCCCTGCGTGGTGTCGGCCAGCGGCGGCAACACCGCGACGGCCTTGCCGACACCGGCCAGCACCTTGCCGTAGTAATCGTCATAGGTTTGCGCGCTCGCCGCCCTCGCGAGAGCCTTGCGTTCCGCCGCGGCATCCTTGTTCGCCGCGGCCAGATCCAGATCGACCAGCCAGATCGCCGCATTGCCGGCGGCGTGCTTTTTCAGGTACGCGTCGGCTTTCGCGTTCGGGCAATCGGACTTGTCCTTGCACACGCCGAGCCGCGTCCACTCGGCCGCGGGCCCGGCGCCCGTCGCGGCGGCGGCGCGCTGGCTCAGCGCATCGAAATCGAGGCCGGGCGTCTGGTCAGTGAACGGCTTGGCAAGGATCGCGGCGCCCAGCAGGTAATCGGGCTCGGCGCGCAACGCGACCACGTTGACCAGATCGTGCTGGTACTGCTGGATCGCGTCGATGCGCTTCTGGTCCGCAGGCGAGACCTTCGGGGCGGGACCGGCCGTGCTCGTGATGGCCGGACTGCTCGTCGCGGCGGAATCCGGCGCGAGTTGCGCGGCCGGGGTCGCGAACGCGCTGCCTGTGGCGAACAGCGCGGCGAGAAGGACGGGGATCACGACAAGACGCATGATGAGTACCGATGGGTGGGTGGGGTGAAGCTAAACAAGGCCGGATGAATGTTTACTGGCCGGTGCAGCCGGACTCAGGCAGGCAATGCGCTGCGCATGAATTCCGGTTGCGCCAGGGCGGCGCGGTGGATGCCGGCGTTGTAGTAACGCGTCGTGAACGGTTTGTCCGAAGCATCATCCTCGCGGAACGCATCGAGCGGACCGGCCTTGCGCGCCAGCGTGCAGCTCCACCAGCCGGTCGGGTAGCAGGGCTGCGGAAACGGCAGGGTGCGGGTGGTCGAAAAGCCGACCTCGCGCATCGCCTTGTGCATCGACTGGATCAAAGCCATGAGTACCAGCGGCGACTCGGATTGTTGCACCAGGATGCCGCCCTCGCGCAGCGCGCGGAAGCAGCTCGCGTAGAACTTCTGGTTGAACAGGCCTTCGGCCGGCCCGACCGGATCGGTGGAATCGACGATCACCACGTCCAGCGAGGCCGGCGCGGCCTCGGCCATGTACTTGATCCCGTCATCGAACAGCAGTTTCGCGCGCGGATCGTCGTTGGATTCGCACAGCTCCGGGAAATGTTGCTCCGCGAGCCGCGTCACCTGTTCGTCGATGTCGATCTGCACCACCGATTCGACTTCCGGGTGGCGCAACACTTCGCGCAACGTGCCGCAATCGCCGCCGCCGATGATCACCACGTTGCGGGGCGCCGCGTGCGTGTACAGCGCCGGGTGCGTCATCATCTCGTGGTACAGGAAATTGTCGCGGCTGGTCAGCATCACGCAGCCATCGATCACCATCAGGTTGCCCCAGTCGGTGGTCGCGTAAACCTCGATGTGCTGGAACGGCGTCTGTTCGTCGGCGAGCTTTTCCGTGATGCGATAGCCGATCGACGAACCGGAAGCCTCGTGCTGCTCGGTGAACCAGTTGGACGACATGCGCGGAACCTTCAATGGCGAATGCCGGATTGTAGCGGCCGGGCGTTACAATGGCCGCTGTCGATCCCGCGGCGATGGTGGCTTCCGGTCGACCTTTCCTTCGCGTCAAGGCCCGCCGCTGCGACGTTCCACCCCTCGTTATCCGGAGACCGACGATGACGAAC
The DNA here is from genome assembly GCA_001899805.1 of Lysobacterales bacterium 66-474. Classification (GTDB taxonomy): domain Bacteria; phylum Pseudomonadota; class Gammaproteobacteria; order Xanthomonadales; family Rhodanobacteraceae; genus 66-474. Next base: position 302,383 of record MKWP01000016.1, on the reverse strand, counting down.
GCCTGGAACATCGATGCCGCCCGCGATACCTATTCGGTTGCACACTGGAGCGACGGCTACGTCGACATCGACGACGCGGGACGCGCGGTGATGCGACCGCGCGGCGCCGACGGCCCCGCCATTGCACTGGACGATGCGGTCGCACGGGCGAAGGGGCTCGGGCTGCGGCTGCCGATGCTGTTGCGCTTCCCCGACATCCTGCTCGATCGCCGCGCGCGCCTGCGCGCCGCGTTCGCCGATGCGATGCGCGCGCATCACTACGCGGGCGGGTACACCGCGCTGTATCCGATCAAGGTCAACCAGCAGCGCGCGGTCGCGGGCACGCTCGCACAGGGCCCGCAGTCGCCGCGCGCGGAAGGCACGGGATTCGGTCTGGAAGCCGGTTCCAAGCCGGAGCTGTTGGCCGTGCTGGGACTTGCGCGCGCCGGTTCGCTGGTGGTGTGCAACGGCTACAAGGACGCCGACTACATCCGTATCGCGCTGATCGGCCGCAAGCTCGGCATCGACGTGGTGATCGTGATCGAGAAGCCCTCCGAACTCGAACACGTGATCGCGCAATCGAAGGCGCTCGGCGTCGAACCGAGGCTCGGCGTGCGCGTGCGGCTGGCCTCGATCGGTGCCGGCAAGTGGCAGAACACCGGCGGCGACAAGAGCAAGTTCGGCCTGACGCCCGCGCAGTTGCTGGCGCTGGCCGCGCGCCTGCGCGAGTCGAACCTGACGCACACGATGCGCCTGCTGCATTTCCACATGGGCTCGCAGATTTCGAACCTGCGCGACATCTCGGCTGGCATGCGCGAAGCGGTGCGGCATTTCGCGGAGCTGCGCGCGCTGGGCCTGCCGCTCGACCACGTGGACGTCGGCGGCGGGCTCGGCGTCGATTACGAAGGCACGCGCTCACGCAGCGAGTGCTCGATCAACTACGACCTCGACCAGTACGCCAACGCGATCGTCGCGCCGCTGGCCGCCGCCTGCGCGGAGTGGCACATCGAGCCGCCGCACGTGCTGACGGAATCCGGGCGCGCGATGACCGCGCACCACGCGGTGCTGGTCGTCAACGTCAGCGAAGTGGAAGCCGCACCCGACGGCGCGGTGCCGCCCGCAACCGGTGACGAATCGCCGGTGCTGCGGTCCCTGCGCGAAACGTTGGCGGCGCTGGACCGCCGCCCCGTGCGCGAAATCTGGCAGGACGCACAGCAGTATTTGAACGAAGGACACCTTCTGTACGCACAAGGCGTGCTGGATCTCGCGCAGCGCGCCAAACTCGACGCGCTGTTCCATGCGATCGCGCTGGGCATACGCAAGCACCTGAAACCCGACGAGCGTTCGCACCGCGAAATCATCGACGCGCTGGACGTGAAGCTGGTCGACAAATACTTCTGCAACTTCTCGGTGTTCGAATCGATCCCCGACGTGTGGGCGATCGACCAGATTTTCCCGATCATGCCGCTGACGCGCCTCGACGAGAACCCCACGCGGCGCGGCACGCTGGCCGACCTCACCTGCGATTCCGACGGCCGCGTGGACGTGTACGTGGAATCGGGCGACCTCGACGTGAGCTTGCCGTTGCACGAACTGCGCTCGGGCGAGCCGTACCGGCTCGGCATCTTCCTCGTCGGCGCGTACCAGGAAACCCTCGGCGACATCCACAATCTCTTCGGCGACACCGATGCGGTGAACGTGCGCGTCGATGGCGATGGATTTTCATTGGACGGCGCGCGCCGCGGCGACTCCGCCGACATGCTGCTCGACTACGTCGGTTACAAGCCCGACGATTTGCGCGCGGCCTATCGCGAGAAAATTTCCGCCGCCGGATTGCCCGACCAGGAATCGCAACGTCTCGAAGCGGCGCTGGAGGCCGGCCTGACGGGATACACCTACCTCGCTGAAGTGCCGGCCACACAAGTTTAGGGGATTCACAGACATGAGTCCGGAGACCTGCCGCGAGACAGTGCTTGTGATCGGCGGTCACGGTTTCCTCGGCAAGGCCATTGGCGCGGAACTGCAGCGTCATGGCTACCGGGTGTTGTCAGGCGTGCGATCGCGAGTGCCCGGCACGAACGACGAGCGCCAATGCGATTTGGCCTCGATGACGACATCGGAACATTGGCGCGACGCGCTGGAAGGTGTTGACGCAGTGGTCAATGCGGCTGGAATCCTGCGCGAATCAAGCGTCCAGACTTTCGACGCAGTGCATGCGCGCGGTCCACTAGCGCTGGCACGCGCCTGCGTCGATCGCGGTATCCGCTGTTTCCTGCAGATTTCGGTACTGGGTGATCCGCGCGACGGCGAGTTCGTTGCATCCAAGCACCGCTTTGATGCTGCACTTTTGCAATTGCCGCTACGTGTGGTTGTGCTACGGCCTTCCGTGGTGTACTCCATGGCAGGCTCCTACGGTGGCACTTCGCTACTGCGCGCGCTGGCGGCGCTGCCGTTCGGTGTGTGGGTGCCGGGCACCGGGGAATGGCAGATGCAACCGCTAGACGTCCGCGATCTCGCTGAAATCGTCGCACGTGCGATCACAGCAGATGCAGCTGGCATATTCGAGATCGGTGGGCCCACACCAGTTTCGCTTCGCGAATATCTAAGACAATGGCGACACTGGTTGCACATTCCGGGTGAGCGCGTCATTCGGGTACCGATGGGGCTGGTGTTATTGCAGGTCTGGATTGCCGAATGTTTTGGCCGCGGCCCCATGAGTGCGACGATCTGGCGCATGCTTCGGCGCGGCAACGTCACGGCTCCGGAAACGCCACCGCAACTGGAGAAAACTTTCGGCCTCGCGCCGCGCGGGTTGGCTGAAGTCCAGTCGACACATCCAAGTCAGGTGCAGGATCGCTGGCACGCACGACTGTATTTTCTAGCTCCTTTGTTGTGCGCGGCGCTGGCCATCTTGTGGATCGTCTCCGGCCTGGCCGGTCTGTTTGCATCAGCCGCAACAGTCGAGTCGCTGCGCGTCATGTGGTTACCACCACCGTTTGCCGTCGCGCTGGCAAGGGTCGCGGGCGGCGTGGACCTCGCGTTCGCGGTTTGGCTTGCCAGCGGCTGGCGCAGGCGTTGGGCACTAACCGGCATGGCAACATGCGTTCTTTGCTACACGATCGTTTTCAGTCTGTGGATGCCGGCAAGCTGGCTCGCGCCGCTGGGTGGATTGGCAAAGAATCTGGTAATCCTGCCCGCCATCGCCGTGCTGTGGGTGCTGAGCGACCGGAGGTGACTGTGGTGTATCTGTGGGTCAAATGGATGCACATCCTGTCCGCGACGCTGTTGTTCGGTACCGGACTTGGCATCGCGTTCTTCATGTGGATGGCGCATCGTCGCCGCGATGCTTCGCTGATCGCCGAAACCACGCGCGTTGTGGTGATAGCAGATACCTGCTTCACCGCACCCGCGGTAGTGACCCAACTCATCACCGGATGGTGGCTTGTGCAATATCTCGGGATAGGGTTTGCGGCGTTCTGGGTGAAAACCGCACTGATGTTGTTCGTCCTTGTTGGTGCCTGCTGGCTGCCGGTGCTGTGGCTGCAAGTCCGCGCACGCAATCTGGCATTGGCTGCCGTAACCGGCAACGTCCCCCTGCCGACCGGCTACTACCGTGTCATGCGTTGGTGGTTCTGGCTGGGCTGGCCAGCGTTTTTGGGCGTACTCGCCATCTTCTGGTTGATGGTAAGCAAACCCGTGTAACGTCACGCGTCGCGCGCCACTTGCAGCCCTGCCGCCGACTGGCTGACCGGCATCATCTCAAGCCGCGTCACGTCGAGGTGCGGCGGCAGGTTGGCGACCCACCACACGGTATCGGCGATGTCCGTGTCCGTTATCGGATGCGCGCCGGCGTAAAGCTTGTCCGATACAGCTTGATTGCCGCCAGTGCGCACCAGCGTGAATTCGGTCTCGGCCATGCCGGGTTCGATGTTGGTGACGCGCACGCCGGTGCCGTGCAGGTCCACGCGCAGGTTCGCGGAAAACTGGGTGACGAAGGCCTTGGTGCCGCCGTACACGTTGCCGCCGGTGTAGGGATGCGTGCCGGAAATGGAACTGATGTTGACGATCGCGCCGCGGCGTTCGATGAGCTGCGGCAGCAGCAGACGCGTCAACGTCACCAGCGCGGTGACGTTGGTGTCGATCATCTGCCGCCACTGCGCGAGATCGGAATCCTGCGCCTTCGCCGTGCCCGAAGCGAGGCCGGCGTTGTTGACCAGCAGGTCGATGTCGCGAAAGCCTGCCGGCAGCGCAGCGAGCGCGGCGCGCATGGCCGCTTCATCACGGATGTCGAACGCGGCAACATGCACGCGTTCGGCGCCGAAACGTTCGACCAGTTGCGCGAGGCGATCGGCGCGGCGCGCGAACGCGATCACACGCCAGCCGTTCCCGGCAAACTTCGCAGCGATCGCGGCGCCAAACCCGGCGGAGGCGCCGGTGACCAGGGCCGTTCCCATCACTTTTCCTTCAGCGGAATCGCGTGGATGCCGGCGTCCGTCAGTTGCTTCTGTACCGATTGCAATTGCGTGGCTGAAGCGAACGGTCCGATCTGGACGCGGTTCCAGACCTTGCCATCCAGTGTGATCGATTGCACATGCGCGGTGAAGCCTTGCAGGGCGAGTTGCGCCTTCATCGCCTCGGCCTTGCCGGCATCGGGGTAGGAGCCGACCTGCAGGACGTAGCCGCCACCTTGCGAAGCACCGGTCGCGGTGGCACCGCCCGGCGCGGAAACGCTGGCATTGTTGGCCGTCGCGGCTTTCTGCTGCTCGGCTTTCGCCATCGCCGACAGTTCGGCGTTGGGGATCACGACTTCCTTCTCGGGCAGCACCTTGTAGAAGTCGAATTGCGAGCCGCTGGACGCTGCGCTGCTGCCGGCGATACCGGGCGAGCTGCCCTGTTCGGCGACTGCGTTGGGATTGGCCTGCGGCTGGTCGTTGCGGCGCAGGCTGGGCAGGTGCCGGCTCGCGAACGCGAACAGGATCAGGCCGACCACCACGCCTGCAAGAAACAAGGCCCAGCCCGGAATGTGCGGACCACCGTTGCGTACCGCCTGCCTGCCGTTGCGTTGCGTTGCCACTGCCAGCCCTCGTATGCCTGTTTTGCAAACCTGCCGTTGCAGGAACGTGATCGTGCGATCCGCGCGGATCGCTTCAGTCATTCCACGGAAAAGGAAAAGATCGTCACATCGATTCGGGTGCCGAAACGCCCAGCATACCGAGTCCATTGGCGAGCACCTGCCGGGTTGCGTAGGCCAAGGCCACGCGCGCGTTGCGCAAATCCTCGTCGTCGACCAGGAATTGTTCCGCGTTGTACCAGACGTGGAACGCACCGGCCAGGTCGCGCAGGTATTGTGCCAGCAGATGCGGTTCGTGGTTTTCCGCCGCGGTCTCGACCGTTTCCGGGAAACGCGAGACCCCGGCCATCACCGCGCGTGCGTGTTCGCCGTCCAGCCGGTCGAGGTGCTTCAGCGCATGGAGTTCCTCGAACACGATCGAACGCTCGTGCATCTGGCGCTGCACCGAACACACCCGTGCATGCGCGTACTGGATGTAGTACACCGGATTGTCGTTGGTCTGCGCGCGTGCGAGGTCGATGTCGAACACCAGTTGCGAGTCACTCTTGCGCGCGATCAGGAAATAGCGCGTGGCGTCCAGACCGGCCATCTCGATCAGGTCGCGCAGGGTGACGTAACTGCCGGCGCGCTTGGAGATCTTCACTTCCTCGCCGCCCTTCATCACCGTCACCATCTGGTGCAGCACGTACTGCGGCCACCCTTTCGGGATGCCGATGTCGAGCGCCTGCAGGCCGGCCTTCACCCGCGCCAGCGAACCGTGGTGGTCGGCACCGAGTTCGGTGATCGCGTGCTTGTAGCCGCGTTCCCACTTGGACAGGTGATAGGCCACGTCAGGCAGGAAGTAGGTATAGGTGCCGTCGGACTTCCGCATCACGCGGTCCTTGTCGTCGCCGAATTCGGTGGCGCGCAGCCACAGCGCGCCGTCGGCTTCGTACGAATGGCCTTGCGCCGCGATGCGTTCGACGACCTGCTGCACCTTGCCGTCGGTATACAACGAGGACTCGAGGAAATACACGTCGAAGACAACGCCGAACGCACGCAGGTCCTGGTCCTGTTCGCGGCGCAGCCAGGTCACCGCGAAGCGGCGGATCGCGTCCAGATCATCGGGGTCCTTCGCGGCCGAGACGCGCTCGCCGCCGGCCTCGACCGTGGCGCCGTCCAGGTAATCGCGGGCGACGTCGCGGATGTAGTCGCCGCGGTAACCGTCGGCAGGCCAGTGGGGGCTGTCCGGTTCGATGCCCCGGATGCGCGCCTGCACCGACAGCGCGAGGTTCGCGATCTGGGCGCCGGCATCGTTGTAATAGAACTCGCGCCAGACCTTCCAGCCGGTTGCCGAGTACAGCCGCGCCAGCGTATCGCCGATCGCGGCGGCGCGCGCATGGCCCACATGCAGCGGCCCGGTCGGGTTGGCCGAAACGAACTCGATGCCCACCGCGCGACCTGCGCCGACACGACTGTGGCCGTAGTGCGCGCCGTCGTGCAGCACGCGGCGGATCTCCTCGTGCCATGCGGCATCGCAAAGGAAAAAATTGATGAAACCCGGCCCAGCGATCTCCACCCGTTCGACCAGCTTGCTGGCAGGCAAGGCACCCACGATGACCCCGGCGATGTCGCGCGGCTTGCGGCCAAGGGTTTTCGCCAACAGCAATGCCGCATTGCAGGCGAAATCCCCGTGTTCGCGTGAGCGGGTGCGTTCGATCACGAACGCGGGCGCCGGGGCATCGAGCCCGCCGTCCCGATGGAGCTGGTCAAGCGCATGCAGCAACAGCTCGCGGAGGGCGTCTTTCAAGGGGTCGGGTCAGGCGGTTGGCGGTCCGCCATCGTAGCGCAGCGCCGATTCGCGACCAAATCCGGGGTTGTGGATAACCTGGTGGATACTCTGGAAGACTTGGCTCTGGAAGTGGCGGTTTGTGAGCCATTCCGCATCACGTCAGTTTGAAATAGTCTTCATTCTCAATCCGATACGAGCTGTTTAATGAAAGTGCAATAAAAGCCAACGCCAACCGCTTGTGATTCCGTGCTGTGTATAACTGGCTCCGAAGAATGCTCGACTTGTCAAGCGCCGGCGCGCAACGACGGCCCCGGAACTTCGTCAAATCAACCCGCGTGCGGCCATCGACGTCGGTTCGCCCGCACCGACCACCAGGTGGTCCAGCACCCGCACGCCGACCAGTTGCAAGGCATCGCGCAGCTGGTGGGTGATGTTGCGGTCGGCAGCGGAGGGTTCGGCCACGCCGGACGGATGATTGTGCGCCAGGATCACCGCCGCCGCATTGTGCTTCAGCGAGGCGCGCACCACCTCGCGCGGATGCACCGACGCGCCATCCAGCGTGCCGCGGAACAATTCCTCGAACGCCAGCACGCGATGGCGGTTGTCGAGGAACAGGCAGGCGAAAACTTCGTAGGGCTTGTGCGCGAGCTGCGCCTTCAGGAACGCCGCACTGTCGCGTGGACTCACCAGCGCGGGACGCGCCGCCAGCTCCTCGCCGAGACAACGCCGCGCCAGTTCCAGCGCGGCGACCAGGCGCGCACGCTTGGCGGGCCCCAGCCCCGGCATGTCACCGAGATCGCTTTTCAGCAGTGCATTCAGGCCACCTGCGCGCGCCAGCAAGTCGCGTCCCATGTCCACGGCGCTGTGGCCGCGGATGCCGCTGCCCAGCAGGATCGCCACCAGCTCCGCGGCGGTCAACGCGCCGGCGCCACGCGCAAGCAGCTTCTCGCGCGGGCGTTCATCACTCGGCCATTCCTTGATGCTCATGTCGTCGCTCCGTCCACATGCGCGTCCATCCGGCCCACGTGCCACGGACGAACGTTCGAACGATGCAGGTGCGGGAACGCCGGTGCCAGAAGTGCGCAGGGTGGAATCCGGTAAGCTAACCGCCGGTTTGCCTGTCAGCGGATGCCGACATGAGTGCCAGGGGACAACGCCCCAACGAACATCGACACGTCCTGCTCGGGGTGTCGGGAGGCATCGCCGCGTACAAAGCGTGCGAGCTGGTGCGCCGCCTGCGCGACGCCGGCGCCGAGGTGCGGGTGGTATTGACCGAGAACGCCGAACGCTTCGTCACCGCACTCACGTTCCAGGCGCTTTCCGGCCAGCCTGTGCGCCACGGCCTGTGGGATGCCGAGGCCGAAATGGGCATGGGGCACCTCGAACTCGCGCGCTGGGCGGATGCGATCCTGATCGCGCCGGCTTCTGCCGATACGCTGGCGAAACTCGCGCACGGGTTTGCCGACGACCTGCTTGCGACGTTGTGCCTCGCCGCCACCGCGCCGCTCGCGGTGGCGCCGGCGATGAACCACCGCATGTGGCTGCACCCGGCCACGCAAGCCAACGTCGCGACCCTGCGCGCGCGCGGCGTCGCGATCCTCGGCCCCGCCAACGGCCCGCTCGCGGAAGGCGAATCGGGACCGGGGCGGATGCTGGAGCCGCAACAGTTGGTGCAGGCGCTGATGGCGCCGGGCGGCGCGCATGTCGCCTGATGCATCGCTCGCCGGGCTCAGGGTCGTGATCGACGCCGGCCCCACCTACGAAGACATCGACCCGGTGCGTTTCCTCGGCAACCGCAGCTCCGGCAAGATGGGTTTCGCGGTCGCCGCCGCCGCCGCGGCAGCCGGCGCCGAGGTCACCCTGATCGCGGGTCCGGTCGCCCTGGCGACGCCCGCCGGCGTCGCGCGCCGCGTGGACGTGCGCAGCGCGCTGCAGATGCGCGACGCGGTGATGCGGGCGATCGACGACGCCGACATTTTCATCGCCACCGCCGCGGTCGCCGACTGGCGCGTGGCCGAATACTCGGCGCGCAAGATCAAGAAGGGTCCGTCCGGCGCGCCGGTGCTGGAACTCGTCGAAAACCCCGACATCCTCGCCGAAGTCGCCAAGCGCGATCCGCGTCCGTTCGTGGTGGGTTTCGCCGCCGAGACCGACCACGTGCTCGAAAACGGACGCAAGAAACTGGAACGCAAGAAACTCGACATGCTGGCCGCCAACCACGTCGGCGAAAACGTCGGCATCGGCTCCGACGACAACGCGCTGGACCTGATCTGGCCGGGCGGCGGCGAAAACCTGCCGCGCGCATCGAAGCCCGAACTGGCGAAGGCGCTGGTCGCGCGCATCGCCGTCCGCTACCGCGCGCAGGCGCAGGCATGAGCGCAAGCGTGGTGGGCGTGGAACTGAAACGCCTCGACCCGCGCCTCGGGACGAGCATTCCGCTGCCCGCGTACGCGACCGACGGCAGCGCCGCGATGGACCTGCGCGCCGCGCCGGAAACCGCGGTCGTCCTCGCCCCCGGCGACAGCGCGCTGATCCCGACCGGGCTCGCGATCCACATCGCCGATCCCGGCTGGTGCGCGCTGATCCTGCCGCGCTCGGGCCTCGGCCACAAGCACGGACTGGTGCTGGGCAACCTCACCGGCCTGGTCGACGCGGATTACCAGGGTCCCTTGATGATCTCGTGCTGGAACCGCGGCAACGCGCCGTTTACCATCCAACCGGGCGACCGCATCGCGCAACTGCTGGTGACGCCGGTGGCGCGCGTGGCGTGGCGGATGGTGGGAGACTTCGCACCGAGCGAACGTGGCGCCGGCGGATTCGGCTCCACCGGGGTTGCGTGACATGGTCAACGAATCGACGGGCGTCAAGAAGAAAACCCCCGACGTGCAGGCGGCCGCGCGAGCTGTCGGCGCGCGTTTCAGCCTGCGCCGCGGCATCGCCGAGATCGTCGCTGACCTCGCGCTCGCACTGGGTACCCTGCTGGCCCTGTTCGGTTTGTTCATGGGCTGGCAGGCATGGCTGCTGACGCGCCAGACCGCCGACGCCGAAGCGCTGGCGCAGGCCCGCCTGGACGCCGCGCAGAAGATCGCGCTGATCATCGCCGACGAACGCGCGCAGGTGGTCAAGGCGCTCGGCCAGCCCACGCTGGCCGCACAACTCGCCGACGACGACGCCACGCGCAGCGCGGTTGCGCAGCTCATCAAGGCGGGGCTGAAGGATGCCCGGGCGGTGACGCTGTACAGCAACCAGCTCAACGAAGTGCTGCACGGCAACCTGCAGCAACTCGGCTATGCGCGCGCAGCGCAACTGATGTCCGCGCTCAGCGACGGCGACATCGGCGCCGCACAAGCGCCGGTCGCGCATGTGACAAGTTTCGCCGGCCCCATCCCGGGCCCGGACGGCAAGCCGCTGGCCTGGGCCACGGTCGATTTTTCCGATGCGCCGCTGCGCATCGTGCTGGCCGGAGCGCAGGTCCGCGAAGGCAGGCTCGACCTGCGCCAAAGCACCCAATCCGGAGACATCGTGCTCGCCAGCGCCGGCGCCAGCGGCCTGTCCAGTGCCGACGATCCGGGCGTGGCGGTGCCGCACAGCCTGCTCCGCATCACCTCCGCACCACCGCAGTTCTGGTTGCCGGTCACGCAGTCGTTGGCATTCGCGCTGGGGCTGGCCGTCGCGGCGTTCGTGATCGGCGTGCTGCTGCTGTGGTCGCGCCCGCGCCTGCGTGCGCGCCTCGGTGGCGCACCGCTGCGCGACGAACCCGTGCTGTCCGAAGTCGTCGCGACGACGCCTGCCTCGCCCAAGCCTTCGGCCAAACCCGCACCGGCGGTGAAGCGGGGAATGCCCGCCGCCGCGACCGCCGCGCAGGACGACCCGATTCCGGATCGCGGCATCTTCCGCGCCTACGACATCCGCGGCGTGGTCGGCCAGACGCTGACCGAAGGCGTCGCGCGCCAACTCGGCCGCGCGATCGGCAGCGCCGTGCGCGACAAGGACCTGCACGAGATCGTGGTCGGCCGCGACGGCCGGCTGTCGGGACCGGATCTTTCCGGCGCGTTGATCGAGGGGCTGCGAGAAACCGGCGTGGACGTGGTCGACATCGGCGCGGTGCCGACGCCGGTCAGCTACTTCGCCGCCTACCAACTCAACACCGGCTCGTGCGTATCGGTCACCGGCAGCCACAATCCTCCCGACTACAACGGCTTCAAGATCGTGATCGGCGGCGAAACCCTGGCCGAAGACGCGATCCAGGACCTCTACCAGCGCATCGCCGACCACCGCTTCGCCGAAGGTAGCGGCTCGCTGCGCCTGCACGACATCGCCGCGGAATACATCGACCGCATCGCCGCCGACATCCAGACCGGACGCGCGCTGAAGGTCGTGGTCGACTGCGGCAACGGCATCGCCGGCAACACCGCGCCGGGCGTGGTGCACGCGATCGGCTGCGAACCGATCCCGCTGTACTGCGACGTCGACGGCACCTTCCCCAACCACCATCCCGACCCATCCGAGCCCAAGAACCTCGCCGACCTGATCCTGATGGTGCAGAAAACCGGCGCCGACATCGGCCTGGCTTTCGACGGCGACGGCGACCGCCTCGGCGTCGTGACCAAGGCGGGCGAAATCATCTACCCCGATCGGGTGCTGATGCTGTTCGCGCAGGACGTGCTGACCCGCAATCCCGGTGCGACGATCCTGTACGACGTCAAATGCACGGGACATCTGCAACCGCTGATCCTGAAAGCCGGCGGCAGCCCGCTGATGTGGAAAACCGGGCACTCCTTGATCAAGGCCAAGATGAAGGAAACCGGCGCGCAACTCGCCGGCGAGATGAGCGGACACTTCTTCTTCCGCGAACGCTGGTACGGCTTCGACGACGGCGTCTACGCCGCCGCGCGGCTGCTCGAAATCCTCGCCGACGATCCCGAAGGCCGCGCGCCCGAGGAAATCTTCGCCACGCTACCGAAAGGCGTGTCCACGCCCGAACTGCACATCCCGATGCAGGAAGGCCAGAACCATCCCTTCATCACGCGCTTCCGCGACCGCGCGCAATTCGACGGCGCGCGCATCACCACCATCGACGGCGTGCGCGCCGACTGGCCGGACGGCTGGGGGCTGGTGCGCGCGTCGAACACGACGCCCGTGCTGGTGCTGCGCTTCGACGCCGACAACGCCGATGCGTTGAAGCGCATCCAGGACGCGTTCCGCGCGCAGTTGCTGGCGTGCGACAACACGCTCGCGTTGCCGTTCTGACGCGCGCTTCGCTCTCGTTCGTCATCCCGGCGCAGGCCGGGATCCAGCTTTTCTCCCTCTCCCAGTGGGAGAGGGTGGCGCGCAGCGCCGGGTGAGGGTACGTGTCTCGCATGACATCCCTGTCTTTTTCCGCGTCTTCCCCTCACTTCGTCATTCCGGGGCCGCGCGTAGCGCGGAACCCGGAATCTCTTTTGCGTCTCTCGCAAGTCCACAACGCACGTATCGGGTTCCGCTCGCCTCAGCGGCGAGCGTGCTACTTTTTGTTTCGGCAAAAAGTAGCCAAAAACCATTGCGCCGGAGGCAGTGGTCTCGACAACATCCTGTTGTCTCGACTCCCCTTGCCGCTTGCCGATCGCGCGCCGGCGCGAACTCGCGCATCCCTGCGCTCGAACATCCGCGCCTTGCTCGCGCGATCGTCAGCGCAGCTGCGGCACCGCCAATGGCGCCGTTTCTCGCTTCGGTGACGGCCATCCATGGCCTGCCTTGTCGCACGAGGATTACTTCACGGAGCACCATCCTTAAGCTTTTGGCGAATGGCGTCGTGCATTCGCTCAATATGCGCATAGAACGGAGTGAGGCTGTCTTCGTTATGCCCAAGCCGTTTCAAGACCTCACGCGGTAGAGCTTTGTCGACCCAGCGGTCCCAGATTTCGACAAACTGGAGAAGGCCCGCGTAATAAATCCGCGTTTCTGGTTCAGCCAACCAGTAACCGTCACGGAAAAGCGCAACCATTTTTCTGTAAGCCGGTAACAATTCCTCGTGAAGCTTGGTGTTGTCGTATTCGATGATGCGCGAGAACTCAGGCCAACGCTCGCTTGAGAAGCGTTGGCGTGCATCAATACTGAGACCTTCAGTTTCACCACAAAGCTGTTTCCACGCGTCATCTGCTTCGGTTTGCACTTGCACGCGAAAGGCACCACGCGCTCTGATCTCGTTTCGAAGACCAAGCATGGGGGAATAGAAGAAACTCAGCTGTTTCTCCAGAAAAGCCAGCTTTCGCTGTTTTTGCTCTCGGCGAGATGTAAGCCATGCGCCGATGAGGACGCCGATCAACCCCGCCGCAGCCGGAATAGCAATGGACGCAACCCACCGCGCAATCCCGGTTGATTGTTGCCAAGAAATAGACAAGTTCATGGTTTTGCGTCCCACACATCAGGCAACGGTAAGTTATCACCAGCGGTGTGCCGCTGCGGGCAAGCCGATCAACGCGTTTGCGGAGCCGACCGTTTCGGGGTGCGCTGATGGGTCCAGAAAACTCGGCGCGTCCACGGACGTAGGCCATGGATGGCCGGCAGCGAAGCGACGAACGCGCCGTTGCATGACGCCGAGAAGCGCAGCCGATCGCGCGAGCAAGGCGCGCATGTTCGACTACATGGAAGTAGGAGTTCGCGCCGGCGCGCGATCGGCGAGCATCGCAGGGAAGTTTCAGCGACACGACGTCGCTGAAGCCGGCATGCCCAGCGCAATGGTTTTGGCGACTTTTGCCGAAACAAAAGTCGCACGCTCGCCGCGGAGGCGAGCGGAACCAAGACACGAACGTCGACTCACGCGAGCGAGATCAAGATCAACATGGATTCCGGGTTCGACCCTTCGGGTCGCCCCGGAATGACGGCGAGGGGGAGGGTGCAAGAATCGCCCCCATCCGCCCTGCGGGCACCTTCCCCCGCAAGCGGGGGAAGGGAACGCCGGGAACTCCGCGTTGTGCGTCAGGACGCCGGCGGCGTCGCGCCCGAGAACTTCACCGGCTCTGCGCCGGTGATCGGCCCCGCGACATGCGCCTGGTCGCTGATGTAGAGCTTGACTGGACGTTCGAAGTCGAGCGGGCCGTTCACGGTCGCGCCGGGGCCGATGGTGATGCGCGGGATGTTGTCGCCGCCGAAGTGGATGCCGAGGATGCCGTTGTCGCTCGGCTTCTTCACCTTGATGCCGCCATCGACCACCGCGTTGCCGGTGATGTCGATGTCGCCGTTGACGGTGGTGATGCCCTTGCCGATGTGGGCACCGTCGATGCTGATGTGGCTGTTGACGTTGGTCAGTGCGCCGTTCACGGCCGAACCGTTGGCGAGGCTGAGCGCACCGTTGACCGCGGTCACGTCGCCGGTGACGGTGGCGTTGGCATCCAGGGTGATGCCGCCGTTGACGGTATCCACGCTGCCGACGGTCGCGTGCTGGCCGAGCGTGACATGCCCGTTGACGGTGCTGGCGCTGCCGACTTCCGCGTCCTCGGCGATGTTGATCGAGCCGTTGACGGTGGAAGCCTTGCCGGCCTTGGCCTTGGCGGCGACGTTCACCGAACCGTTGACGGTGCTGGCGTCGGAAACACTCGAGCCTGCCGCGACATCGACCGAGCCGTTGACGCCGCTCACGCACGCGGCAAGCGCGAGCGGTGACGCCAACAGGGTGAAGACGTATGCGTAAAGTCGTGCGGATCGCATGGAACCCTCCTGCGCATTTGCGCGTGGCAACGTTGATCCTGCCTTACTATTGTGGTGTTGACAATAGGCCCATGGTCACCGTGACTTGTGGCGCATTCGCTAGAATGCGTTGTTTTACCGGACAGGCGCCGCCATGCCCACCCTCGTGATGGTTCGCCACGGCCAGTCGCTGTGGAACAAGGAAAACCGTTTCACCGGCTGGGCCGACATCGACCTCACCGAGCAGGGCCGCGTCGAGGCGCGCGAAGCGGGCGAGTTGCTGAAGAAGGAAGGCTACGCGTTCGACATCGCGCACACCTCGGTGCTGACCCGCGCGGTGCACACCTTGTGGGGCGTGCAGGACGCGATGGATCTGGCGTGGTTGCCGGTGGTCACCGACTGGCGCTTGAACGAACGCCACTACGGCGCGCTGACCGGTTTGAACAAGGCGGAAATCGCGGAGAAACACGGCGACGAACAGGTGCACATCTGGCGGCGCAGCTACGACGTGCCGCCGCCGCCGCTGGATCCTCGGGACAATACCTACGCCGGCGATCCGCGCTACGCGAAACTCGACCCCGCGCAGATTCCGCTGACCGAATGCCTCAAGGACACCGTGGCGCGCGTGTTGCCGTACTGGCATGAGGTGCTGGCGCCCGCCATTCGTTCCGGCCAGCGCGTGCTGGTGTCCGCGCACGGCAATTCGATGCGCGCGTTGGTGAAATACCTCGACGGCATTTCCGATGCCGACATCACCGGACTCAACATTCCGAACGGCGTGCCGCTGGTCTATCGCTTCGACGACGCGTTGAAACCGGTCGAGCATTTCTATCTGGGCGATGCGGACGAAATTGCGGCGAAAGCCGCCGCGGTGGCAAACCAGGGGCGTGCCAGGTAGGTTGGCGCTTCCCCCGGACTCGATCCGGGGGAAGCCCAACGCGGGATCGCGATAGTGATGACGTAGGGCTTCCGCCGATGAAGCCCGCGTCAGCCCAACCTGCGCGTTCGTTTGAAAGCGACTGCGATGGCCGTTATTTCTTCGCGCGTTGCCACGGCCACGCGATCGCGAAGCTCGCCACGCCGACAACGGCGAGCGCGAGCGGCGGCCAGATGCCCAGGCGCGGCGCCAGCGCGAGGACCAGCGCGGCGCCCACCAGCAGCGCACCGCCGAATGCCCCCGCGAGGATGCGGCGCTGGATTTCGCGCGCCAGCATGTGCAGGTGTTCCAGCTCGCGCTCGCCGACCTGCAGCGGGCCATTGCCTTCGGCCAGCGCCTGCAGCGCGTCGTGGGCTTTCTCGGGAATCAGCGGTGCGATGCGCATCCACTCCGGCACGCGCTTGCGGATTTCCTTGACGGCGTGCTTCAGGCTGTAACGGTCGGCGAGGATGCGCTTCAACACCGGCTGCGCCACCGACCAGATGTCGATCCCGGGGTCGAGCTGGCGGCCCAGCCCCTCGACGTTGAGCAGGGTCTTCTGCAGCAGGATCAGCTGTGGCTGCAGCGTCAACTCGAACTTGCGCGCGGTACTGAACAGTCTGGCCACCACTTCCGCCAGCGAGATTTCCGACAGCGGGCGCGTGAAGTAGGGCTCGCATACGGTGCGGATCGCGGCTTCCAGCTCGTCGACGCGGATGTGGCGCGGCATCCAGCCGGCGGCGAGGTGCAACTCGGCGATGCGGCGATAGTTGCGTTCGAACATCGCGATGAAGTTTTCCGCCAGCCAGTACTGGTCCTCCTCCGGCAGCGAACCCATGATCCCGAAGTCCAACGCGATGAAGCGGGGGTCGCGAATGCGGGTGGGGTCGACCCAGATGTTGCCGGGGTGCGCATCGGCGTGGAAGAAGTTGTCGCGGAATACCTGCTCGTAAAACAGGCGCACGCCCTTTTCGGCCAACCGCCGTCGATCGATCCCGGCTTTCTCCAGCGCGACCACGTCGTCGGCGGGAATGCCGTGCACGCGCTCCATGGTCAACACCTTTTCGCCGCTGTGCGACCAGAAGATTTCCGGCACGTACAGGTCGTCGGAATTCTGGAAGTTGCGGCGCAGCAGGCTGGCGTTGGCGCCTTCGTTCTGCAGGTTCAGCTCGTTGTGCAGGGTCTTGGCGACTTCGTCGAACATGTCGCGCGGGCGGATCTTGTCGGCCTGCGGGTGCCAGCGCTCGACCAGCCGCGCCAGCGCGTCCAGCAGTTCGAGGTTGCGGCGGACGTTCTTCGCGACGTTCGGCCGCAATACCTTGACCACGACTTCGCGACCCATTTCGAATGACGCAGCCGCAGGCTGTGCCTTGCTTCCCTCTGCCGCCCGCGGAGGCTGCCATCCCTGGCCAGGAGCTCCGTGGTGCCCCGCAGGGGCAGGTGCGGGTGCGGTTTCGCGCGATGCCGCATTCCGCGCAACCGAACCCTCACCCCCAACCCCTCTCCCGGAGGGAGAGGGGGGCAAAGACGGCAGCAGCCGTGCCGCGTGCACCTGCGCGATCGACGCCGAGGCCAACGGCGTTTCGTCGAACCCCGCATACAGTTCGCCTACGGGTTTGCCGAGCGATTCCTCGACGATCGCGCGCGCCTCGCTGCCCGGGAACGGCGGCACCTGGTCCTGCAACTGCGCCAGTTCGTCGGCCACGTCCTCGGGAATCAGGTCGCGACGGGTGGACAGCACCTGTCCGGCCTTGACCCAGATCGGCCCGAGCTCGGTCAGCGCAAGGCGCAACCGCGCGCCGCGCGGCATCGCGGCGATCTGCTTGCGCGGTCGCGGCAGCAACGCGCGCAGCCAGCGCAACGGCCGCATCACGTGCTGTTCGTCGATCATGTCGTCGACGCGATAGCGCACCAGCACCGCGGTGACGTGCAGCACGCGCGGCAACAGGCGCAGCGGCGTCATGGCTTGCGATCCAGGTTGCGCAACCGGGTCGCCAGCCGCTCGGTCCGTTCGCGCAGCGCATCCACGTCATCGAGGAATGCATTCATCTCGCCGTGCGGCACGGTCAGCCGCGCTTCGTCGCGCAACCAGTCGATGGTGTCGTCGCGGAAATGCCGCGCGCCTTCGCCGACCCACTGCGCCGCGTCGTTCAGGGCGCGCGCGATCGCGGTGCCCGCCACTTCGCCGAACACCGATGCGAACGCCGCCTCGAAATCGGGCCTGTAGTCGCGCGCGAGTTTCTGCACCTGCCGGGCGAGTTCCGCGTCGCCGGCGATTTCGACCTTGCCGGCGGGGTGCGCATCACCGTCGCGGCCCAACGCCATCGCCAGCAACGAACCGGGCGTGGCCTTGACTTCGAAATCCGTGGCGTTGGCGTTGTCGGCCCCTGGCGGCGGTTCGATTTGCAGCGTGCCGTTGCGCGCAGCGATCGCAAAGGCGATCTCGGGACCCTTCAGGTACACGCCGATGCGGCGGCCTTCCAGCTTGCCGATCGCCTCGCGCGACTCGGGATCGAGGGCGACCAGGCGGTTCAGCGCGAGGGTGAGCGCCATGCCGCCGAGTCGGCGCAACGGGTGGGGAATCCAGGCGTTGGGTTCGCGATCGGGCATCCATTCATTGTATGCGATCGCCTCTGATCGCCGCGTTGGCTGTGCAAACAGCGGCCACAAACTCCGTGCAAGAAACCATCCATGGTGGCTGGCGCCGGCCCGGCCCAAAAGCTTGCCGTCCATGGCCAAGAGCTCCGTGGCCGGTCGCTCGGACGGGCACGCGATGCCCCCAGCATCGCGTAGACGCCCGTCCTCGCCCTGACTTTTCACAACAGCGGCTTGCGTTGCCAAGCACGCCTGCAACCGGTACCCTGCGCGCACTCCGTCGGGGAGTAGTCGCCTTCCGCATGCCGCGGAAGGGCCTGCGTCAACACGCTCGGCCAGCCGGCCGTGGCGCAGGCGATGCACCAACCCGCATCGATGAGACCGACAGTCCGCGTGCACGTGTCCGGGCCGGAACGCGCACGGGATTGTCGCGTGTCACCGGCCCCCGGAGATGCCCTTGCAAGCCTTGCTGGTTTCCCCGTTCCTGATTTCCCTGGGCGCTGTCGCGCTGGCCGAGATCGGCGACAAGACGCAGCTGTTGTCGCTGGTGCTGGCGGCGAAGTTCAAGAAGCCGTGGCCGATCTGCGCAGGCATCCTGATCGCCTCCCTGCTGAGCCACGCGATCGCCGCCGAACTCGGGGCCTGGCTGGCGCGCTGGATGACGCCAGGGGTGCAGCGCTGGTTGATCGGGCTGTCGTTCCTCGCGGTCGCCGCATGGGCACTGCTCCCCGAAAAGGAGGAGCCGGTCGACGCACCGCCACGGCATGGACGCGGCGTGTTCGCGGTGTCGGTGATCGCGTTCTTCCTCGCCGAACTCGGTGACCGCACCCAGATCGCGACGGTGGTGCTGGGCGCGCAGTACCAGCCGTTGTGGCAAGTCATCGCCGGCAGCACGCTCGGCATGCTCGCCGCCAACGTGCCCGTGGTGTTCCTCGGCGCGCGTTTCGCCACGCGCATGCCTTTGCGTGCGACGCGGCTTGCCACCGCTGCGCTGTTTGCCGCGTTGGGCGTGTGGATTCTTCTACGATGAATCGTCAAACACTTCCCGGGAAACCCAGTTGCCGCCACGCCTCGTACACCGCGATCGCGGCCGCGTTGGAAAGGTTGAGGCTGCGGCTGTCCGGCTGCATCGGCAGGCGCAGGCGTCGCGATTCCGGAACCGTCTGCAGGACATCGTCCGGCAGCCCGGACGTTTCGCGCCCGAACAGCAACGCGTCGTCATCCGCGAAACGCGCATCGGTAAAGCGGCGTGTCGCGTGGCTGGTGAACGCGAACACGCGCGGTTGCTGCAACCACGCGAGGCACGCAGCGAGATCGGCGTGCGCCATCACGTTCACGAATTCGTGGTAGTCGAGCCCCGCGCGGCGCAGCTTGGCGTGGTCGAGCTCGAACCCGAGCGGGCGGACCAGGTGCAGCGACGCGCCGGCATTGGCGCAAAGCCGGATCACGTTGCCGGTGTTGGGCGGAATCTCGGGCTGGAACAGGATGACGTGCAGCATCCACGCATTATCGCGGCGCGCCCGAAGGCGCGCGCGAACGCACATCCGCCACCGCGGACGCCCGCATCAAGCGGCCGAAGCGGCGGATGCACGGTTTCCAACGTGGATTCAGTGCGCGCTGGCGATGATCGAGACGATGCCAAACAGGGTTGCCGCCGCGGCCATCACGAACATGCCCCGAAGCAGGATCGTTTCGGATTTCATGGTCCCCACCTGTCGATGTCGGCACCGGAAGCTTCCGGCCCGGAATACGAAGCATCGCCAGTGCCACGCGATTTCGTGAATTGCGAACTTTGGTAAACCGGGCGCGACGGCCATTCCGCAACGTGAACGGCTTCACGTTTTCCTGGCAGGACGACACTCAAGCCGCGGCCGGATCGGCCGATTCACCAAGGGAGTTCCGCACCGTCGTAGGCCAGGAATTTGCCGGCATCCTGCATCTGCGCGCGCTCGATCAGGTTCAGCAGGGCGCGTGCTGAATCGGCGGGCGCGATGGTGGCGCCGGTCCCGCCCATCTCGGTCTTGACCCAGCCGGGGTGCGCAGTCAACACCAATATGCCGCGCGGCGCGAGTTCCGTGGCCAGCCGCTTCACCGCCATGTTGAGCGCGGCCTTGCTCATCGCATAACTGACCGTGCGGAAGCTGGCGGATTGCGCGATCGAGCCGATCTGGCTGGTGACGCACAGCACCCGCGGCTTGTTGCCCAGCGCCAGCAGCGGCGCCAGCGCCTGGGTGATCAACAGTGGCGCCGAAGCATTCACCGCGAAGCTTTCCGCCAGCGATTCGGCTTGGACGTTGCCGAAGCGTTCGCCCGACACCAGCACGCCGGCGTTGTTGACCAGAAGATCCACGCGCTGCAGGTGCTTGGCCACGGCCTTCGGCAATGCCTCGATCGCCGCCGGATCGGCCACGTCCAGCGCGTGGACCGCCACCCGATCGCCATTTGCCGCCGCCAGCGCATCCAGAACCTTGGCCCCCGCGGGGTCGCGGCAACAGGCCAGCACGCGTGCGCCGCGTTCCAGCAATTGGGTGACCAGGGCCAACCCGAGCCCACGGTTGGCACCGGTGACGATACAACGCTGCATGGCCGCTTTCCTGGCTTTCCCCGAGTGTAACCCCGCCATCCGCGGGTGTGTCGTCCGGTCGATTGCTTTCCCGCCGGGCCTCGGCTAGGTTGGCTGGACAACCCAATGGTCCGGGGAGGACATCACATGCGCACGTTCTTCATGGCGTGTTTCGCAGCGCTTGCGGTCGGCTTGTTGTCCGGCCCGCTGCAGGCGGCCGAGGCAGGCAACAACATCGACATTCCCTACACCCGTTTCACCCTGCCCAACGGCCTGACCGTGGTGGTCAGCGAAGACCACAAGGCGCCGATCGTGGCGGTGAGCGTGTGGTACCACGTGGGCTCGGCTTACGAGCCCGAGGGCAAGACCGGCTTCGCGCACCTGTTCGAGCACCTGATGTTCTCGGGCTCGGAAAACAACAAAGGCAGCTACTTCAAGCCGTTTGAACTCGCCGGCGCCACCGGCATGAACGGCACCACGTGGCTGGATCGCACCAATTATTTCGAGACCGTGCCGACCACCGCGCTGGACATGGCGCTGTGGATGGAATCGGACCGCATGGGGCACCTTCTCGGCGCGATCGGCCAGAAGGAGCTGGACGTGCAGCGCGGCGTGGTGCAGAACGAGAAGCGCCAGGGCGAGAACCAACCCTACGGCCGCGTGTTCCAGGACATCCAGGCCAACGCGTTCCCGGCCAACCATCCGTACCACCACAGCACCATCGGCTCGATGGCGGACTTGAATGCCGCGTCGCTGGCGACGGTGAAACAGTGGTTCAAGGATTACTACGGCGCGGCCAACACCACGCTGGTGTTGGTGGGGGACATCACGCCCGCGCAGGCGCGCGACAAGGCCATGCAGTATTTCGGCGACATCCCGGCCGGCCCGCAGGTACCGCGTCCGCAGCCGTGGATCACCGCGCGCGACACGTCCACCTCGGGCACGATGACCGACAACGTGCCGCAGACGCGCATCTACCGCGAGTGGAACACGCCGGGCATCGACGCCGGCGGCAACGACCAGCAGATGCTGGACCTTGCGACCACGGTACTGGGCGGCAGCAAGACCTCGCGCCTGTACCAGCGCCTCGTCTATCAGGACAAGCTGGCCGATGACGTGTCGGTCGGCGCGATGCCGTTCGAGCTCGCCAGCATGACGTTGCTGCAGGTGGACGTGAAGAAGGGCGTCGATCCCGCAAAAGTGGAAGCCGCGATCGCCGATGAATGGGCGAAGTTCCTCAAGGATGGCCCGACCGCGGACGAGCTGGCGCGCGCCAAGACCACTTATCAGGCATCCACGATCCGCGGCCTGGAACAGGTCGGCGGCTTCTCCGGCAAGGCGGTGACGCTGGCCGAAGGTCAGGTCTACCGCAACGACCCGGGCGCGTGGAAGAAGGATTACGACGCCACGATGGCGGCCACGCCGGCCGGGGTGAAAGCCGCAGCCGACAAGTGGCTCTCGAAGGGCGACTACACGCTCACCGTGGTGCCGGGCAAGGTCGAGGCCAAGGATGCGGCGGACATCGCCGGCCGCACCGCGATTCCGGGCCGTCCCGCCGACAAGCTGACGTCCAAGGGTGACTACAAGGTCACCAGGAGCGATGTCGATCGCGCCAAGGGCGTGCCACAGGTGACGACGTTCCCCGAACTCAGCTTCCCGAAGCTGCAGCACGGCAAGCTCGCGAACGGCATTGAAGTGGTGCTGGCCGAACGCCATTCCATTCCGGTGGTGCAGGTCGAAGCGCTGTTCGACGCGGGTTATGCCGCCGACCAGGGCAGGAAGCTCGGCACGTCCAGCTTCACGATGGGCATGCTGGACGAAGGCACCCGCGATCTTGATTCCGTGCAGATCGCCGAACGCAAGCAGCGCCTGGGCGCCGAGATCGCGAGCGGTTGCGACCTCGACATCTGCCAAACCTGGATGAGCGCGCTGGACGCCAACCTCGCCGATTCGCTGGCGCTGTATGCCGACATCGTGCGCAACCCGGCGTTCCGCGACGCCGACGTCGCCCGGATCCGCGGGCAATGGCTGGCCGGGATCGAGCAGGAAAAGGCGCAACCCATGTCGGTGGCCCTGCGCCTGCTGCCGCCGATCCTGTACGGCCAGGGCAATGCCTACGCGATCCCGTTCACCGGCTCGGGCACCGAGGCTTCCATCAAGTCGCTGACCACGACCGACATGCAGGCCTTCATGCGCGACTACATCCGTCCCGACAACATGAAGATCCTGGTCGCGGGCGACACCACGCTGGACGCGATCATCCCGCAACTGGAAAAGGTGTTCGGCGACTGGAAGGCCCCGGCCGCGAAGATCCCGGCCAAGAACCTCGCCAAGGTCGATTACCCGGCCAAGGCGAGCGTGTACCTGGTCAATCGCCCGGGCGCGCAGCAGTCGGTGATCATCGCGGGATTGGTTGCGCCCTCCACCAAGGCACCCAACGAACTCGAGATCGGTACCATGAACGGCGCCTTCGGCGGCACGTTCTCCTCGCGCCTCAACATGAACCTGCGCGAGGACAAGCACTGGTCGTATGGCGCGCGCAGTTTTTCGCCGAACGCGATCGGCCAGCGTCCGTACCTGATGTACGCGCCGGTGCAGACCGACAAGACCGCGCCGTCGGCCGAGGAAATCCTGAAGGAAGCGCGCGCCGTGGCGGGTGACAAACCGCTTACCGACGCCGAGATCGCCAAGATCAAGGACAACGACGTGCGCAAGATGCCGGGTCAGTACGAAACCGCGCAGGCGGTATTGAACGCGGTCCAGGGCATCGTGAAATACGATCGTCCCGACGATTACGTGCAGACGTTGAAAGGACGCATCGAGGCGCAGACCGACGCCGCCGTCAACGCGGCCGCGAAGGAAGTGATCCACCCGGACCAGCTGACCTGGGTGATCGTCGGCGACCTGTCGAAGATCGAAGCGCCCGTGCGCGCGCTGAACCTCGGCCAGGTGCATGTGATCGATGCGGACGGCAATCCGGTGAAGTAGCCACCGGGCCCGAGCTGGTTTGATCGTCATTCCGGGGCTGCCCGCGCTGTTTGCGGGCAGAACCCGGAATCCATTTTCCTTCGCCATAGGCGCCAAAACTGGATTCCGGGTTCCGTCCGCGATGGAACTGCGGACGGCCCCGGAACGACGAGTCTTGTGATCTGCAGTCTTTACACCTTCGCGTGCCGTGGGTCGGAGCATTCGAAGCACGCGCACAGCAGCCGTACAATGCACGCATGACCGAATCGAACACCCCCGACACCACCACCCACTTCGGCTATCGCGAAGTGCCGATCGCCGAAAAGCAGAAACTGGTCGGCGAGGTGTTCTCGTCCGTCGCCGGCAAGTACGATGTGATGAACGACCTGATGTCGTTCGGCGTCCACCGTTTGTGGAAGCGTCACTTCGTTGCAACATCCGGTATCCGCAAGGGTGATCGCGTGCTCGACCTTGCCGGTGGCACCGGCGACATCGCCGCGCTACTGCTGCCGCGCGTGGGCGACAAGGGCGAAATCGTCGTCGCCGACATCAACGCGGAAATGCTGCGCGTGGGCCGCGACCGGTTGCTCGATCGCGGCCTGTTGCAGGGCTTGCGCTGGGCGCAGGTGAATGCCGAGGCCATGCCGTTTCCGGACGAATCGTTCGATGCGGTGACGATTGCCTTCGGGCTGCGCAACGTCACCGACAAGGACAAGGCGCTCGCGGAAATGCAGCGCGTGCTGAAACCCGGTGGCCGCGCGTTGATCCTCGAATTCTCGAAGGTCAACCAGACGTGGCTGGCGCCGCTGTACGACTTCCACTCGTTCCAGGTGCTGCCACGGATCGGCAAGCTGGTCGCGCACGACGAGGACAGCTACCGCTACCTCGCCGAATCGATCAGGAAACATCCCGATCAGGCGACGCTCAAGGCCATGATGGAAGCGGTGGGCTTCCGCAGCGTGCAGGTGCGCAATCTTTCCGCCGGCATCGTGGCGATCCATCGCGGGTACAAGGTCTGAAAGCTGCGATGCAATCCGACCGGCGTTCGCCATTGGAACTCAGCATGACGTTGCGCATTTTGTGCGCAATCTCCGCAATTGGTACCTTCATGGCGTTCACGGCGTCGCCGACAAACCGGTTGCGAATCGTCACCGGCGCATTCGGTTGCTTGGCCTGGGCTTCCATGGCGATCTACAGCCACCGCACGCGGCGCAGCCGAATGCTGGCAGCGTTTTTGCTTTTAGTCTTCGTCGCGCTGGCTATGGTGTTGCTTCGGCGGCACGACCTTTTCAACCATTGAGCCGCCCTGCTGAAGAGTGACAGTGTGAACGTCCATAGCGAATTCTGATCGTGAGAGAGCTTTACCCCGAAATCGAACCGTACCGCAGCGAACGCCTTGCAGTCGGCGACGGACACTCTCTTTACATCGAGGAATGCGGCGATCCCGATGGCCTGCCGGTGGTGTTCCTGCACGGCGGTCCGGGTTCCGGATTGTCGCCGTACCACCGGCGCTTCTTCGATCCCGCGCGCTGGCGCGTGGTGCTGTTCGACCAGCGCGGCGCGGGCCGATCCACGCCCTTTGCCGAACTCGAAAACAACACCACGCAGGATCTGGTCGCCGACATCGAACGCATCCGTGAACACCTCGGCATCGAACGCTGGCTGGTGTTCGGCGGTTCGTGGGGTTCGACACTGGCGCTGGCCTATGCCCAAGCGCATCCCGGTCGCGTGACCGGGCTGGTGTTGCGCGGCATCTTCCTCGCACGCGAAGAGGAGCTGCGCTGGTTCAACGAGATGGACGGCGGCGCGCGCTGCATTTTCCCCGAACGCTGGGCACGCTTTCGCGACTTCATTCCCGAAGCCGAGCGCGGCAACATGATCGAAGCCTACTGGCGGCGCCTGGAGAGCGACGACGAAGCAATGCGACTCGCCGCCGCGCGGGCGTGGAGTGCCTACGAAGGCGGCAGCACGACGTTGGTTCACGACCCGGATGCAGGCGGTGACTTCGACGAACCGCACAAGGCGGTGAGCCTGGCGCGGCTGGAAGCATACTATTTTCGCCACGGCATGTTCCTGGAACCGGGCCAGTTGCTGCACGAGGTTGGAAGAATCCGGCACATTCCGGCGGCCATCGTGCATGGCCGCTACGACATCATCTGTCCGGTGAAGACTGCGTTCGAGCTGCATCAGGCGTGGCCGGAAGCCGGGTTCCACATCGTGCTGGCGGGACATTCGGCGTCGGATCCGGCGATCGTCGACAAGCTGGTCGAATCCACCGACGCTTTCGCTGGACGCTTTGCCCGGAAGGAGTAAATGCAGATTGTCCGCGAATGAACGCGAATCAACGCAAATAAGGCCAAAGCGGGCAAATCAATGCTGCTCATTTGCGTTTATTTGCGGCCTGATGGCTCTTCGCGATGGACGGAGCGCAAAATCCGGATGGTGCGGCGACCCGCGAACTGGCAACCTTCGCGCTTTCGATGACGGAGCTGCGCCATGTTGACCTTGTTCGATTACCCGCCTTCGCAGAACGCCTGGAAGGTGCGCCTGCTGCTCAACCACCTCGGGCGACCCCATCGCACCGAGATCGTGAGCATCTTCGAAGGCGCGGGACGCAACGACGAATACCTTGCCATCAACCCGACCGGTACGGTGCCGGCCATCCGTCTCGATGATGGCCGCGTGCTCGCTGAATCCAACGCGATCCTCGCCTACCTCGCCGATGGAACGCCGTACATGCCGTCCGATCCCTACGAACGCGCCAAGGTCCAGCAGTGGCTGCACTTCGAGCAGGAGCGCGTGGAATCGGTGATCGGCTCGCTGCGCTACTGGACGCTTACCGGCAAGCTGGCGCAGCGTCCGCCGGCACTGGTCGAGATGAAGCGCAAGGCGGCATCACGCACGCTCGGCATCCTCGAACGCGAATTGTCGGCGCGCTCGTTCCTCGCCAACGAACGCTACAGCATCGCCGACATGTCGATATTCGCCTACGCCAGCCGCGCCGAAGAGGCCGGGATTCCGCTGCAACCGTACCCGCACTTCCGCGCCTGGATCGCGCGGGTCCAGTCGCAACCGGGATTCCTCGCGACCATGCATCCGTACAGCGAGGACCCGCACACGGTCAGCGAACTGCCTTGACGCTTTTCGCCCAGGTAGGGAAACCTCCGAAGAACCGTCGCGAGCGAAGGCAGATGGCGGGACGCCGGAGCGCAGCAAGCGGAAGCGTACACGACAGTACGTGAGCATTGCGAGCACCGCCGGCGCGCGAGCTGCCGAGCGCAGCAGGTTATTTGGAGGTTTCCGAAGCGCGGAGGTCTTCGGTGACCGTGCCCCACTGCGCGACTTCGGCATCGTGCGCGGCGTCGCGCCAGGTTTCGGCCAACGCCGCGCGATACCAATCCTGCATCGACGGCAGCGCCAGCAAGCGTTGCGCGTAGGCATTCGCCGCGTCATCCAGCGGCGGTGCGTAGGTCTGGATGCGGAACGCGACCGGCGCGAAGAACGCATCGGCGGCAGTGAACCTGCCGCCTGCGAGGAAAGGTCCGCCGAAACGCTGCAGGCCGTCGTTCCACAACGCATCCAGGCGCGCAAGGTCGCCCTTCAACGCGTTGTCGATGCGACGCAGCTTGACCCGGATGCCGCAGTTCATGCCGCATTGCGTGCGCAGCGCCATGAAGCCGGAATGCATTTCCGCGGCGGCGCAGCGCGCGAAGGCACGCGCGGCCTTGTCGGCCGGCCACACGCCCGGATGCGCCTCGGCGAGGTATTCGGTGATCGCCAGCGAATCCCACACCGTGGTCGCGCCGTCGGTCAGGCAGGGCACCTTGCCGCTGGGCGAAAAGCGGGTGAACGCGCCGCCGTGGAACGGCATGATCTTTTCCTCGAACGCAATGCCGAGTTCGCGCAACAGCACCCACGGGCGCAGCGACCACGACGAATAATTCTTGTTGGCGATGTACAGGGTCGGCATGCCGCAATCTCCGCGCAAGGGAACGGCGGATTTTACGCGACGCACATTGCAAACGCCCGCACGACTTTGTGCAGGGGCGCGCGGCGCGGGGCGCTGGCATACTCGTCATCTATTTACCGACAGGAGCGCCCATGCGCCTGCTATCCACCCTCGCCCTCGGGGCCTTCGTGCTGCCGGTCGCCGCGCAGGCCGCCGATCCGCACTCCTACGCACAGCCGAACGAGGTTGTCATCCACCACATCGACCTGGACCTCAAGGTCGATTTCACGCACAGGCAACTGGACGGTGTCGCGACGCTGACGCTGGACTGGAAGAATCCGTCCGCGCAGGCCTTGGTGCTGGACACCGAGAACCTGAAGATTGCCTCGATCGAAGCACTGGACGGCAAGGGCCACGCCAGCGCATTGAAGTACGAACTCGCCGCGCCGGTGCAGGACATGGGTTCCAAGCTGACCATCGCCGCGCCGAAACATCCGCACGAAGTGCGCATCGCCTATACCACGTCGCCCGACGCCAGCGGCCTGCAATGGCTGAGCGCCACCCAGACCGCCGACAAGAAGCTGCCGTTCCTGTTTTCGCAATCGGAAGCGACCCACGCGCGCTCGTGGATTCCGCTGCAGGATTCGCCCGCGATCCGTTTCACCTGGAAGGCGCACGTCGCGGCGCCGAAAGACGTGCGCGTGGTGATGAGCGCGCCCAACGATCCGAAGCACGCACTGGACGGTTCGTTCGATTTCGACCAGACCCACCCGATCCCGTCGTACCTGATGGCGATCGCGGCCGGCGACATCGACGTGCGCGAAACCGGGCCGCGCAGCGCGGTCTATGCCGAGCCTTCGGTGGTCGCGAAGGCCGCGCACGAGTTCGAAGACACCGAAAAGATGATCGAGACCACCGAGAAGCTGTACGGCCCGTACCGCTGGGGCCGCTACGACATCCTGGTGCTGCCGCCGTCGTTCCCGTTCGGCGGCATGGAAAATCCCAACATGACCTTCGCGACGCCGACGATCATCGTCGGCGACAAGAGCCTGGTCAGCGTGATCTCGCATGAACTCGCGCACTCGTGGTCGGGCAACCTCGTCACCAACGCGACCTGGCGCGACGGCTGGTTGAACGAGGGCTTCACCACCTACGTGCAGGGCCGCGTCACCGAGGCGCTGTACGGCCAGCGCCAGGAAACCGAGGAAACGCTGCTGGCGATCCGCAACCTCGAAAAAACCATCGGCAAGATGCCGGAGAACGCGCAGCGGCTCGCGCCGCAGCCGCGCGACGTGGACGCCGATGACGAGCTTTCCGACGTCGCCTACGACAAGGGTTCGTGGTTCCTGCGCACGCTGGAACAGAAATTCGGGCGCGAGCATTTCGACGCATGGCTGAAGGGCTACTTCAACCATTTCGCGTGGCACAGCATCACCACCGAACAGATGCTGGCTTACCTGAAGCCCAACCTGATCGAAAAATATCCCGGCAGGATGAGCTGGGACGAGGTGAAGGAGTGGGTGTACGGCGCGGGCATCCCGAAGGATGCGCCGATTCCCGATTCGCCGCGCTTCGGCGCGATCGACAAGCAGCGCGCGGCATTCCTCGCCGGCACGCTCGCCGCCGACAAGCTCGACGCGGGCAAGTCCGACAAAGGCGGCTGGAATACGCAGGAGTGGATGTACTTCCTCGACCGCCTGCCGGATGCGCCGCCGCTCGCGAAGGTGCAGCAGCTCGACGTCGCGTGGCACCTCACCGGCACGCCCAACGCCGAAATCGGCATGCGCTGGTACGTGCACGCGATCGCGGCCGGCGACAAGGCCGTGTGGCCGGCGGCCGCCGGGCACATGACACGCATCGGGCGCTTGTATCTCACCATGCCGGTGTACAAGGCGTTCGTGCAGACGCCGGAGGGTTTCGCCTACGCCGAGCAGGTGTACGCGAAAGCGAAGGACGGCTACCACCCGCTGACGCAGATGGCGGTGGAGCGGTTGTTCGCGAAGACCCGCGCGGCCGAGGCCAGGGACGGCGCGAACAAGGATTGACGCGCATGTCGAAGAACCCCACCCGTGACGTGCTGCTCGCGCGCTTCGCATGGCGCCTGAAAATCCTGGGCGGCGTGGTGATCGCGCTGGCGGCGATCGGGCTCGGCGTGTATTTCATCGCGCCGCAATGGCTGCTGCGCGGCGGGATCGCGTGGCAGGCGTGGCGCGACGGATTGCACCAGCAATCGGTGCAGGTCGGCGACACCCGCTGGGTGTACTTCGAAGGCGGCAAGCAGGACGGCCCGCCGCTGCTGCTGTTGCACGGCTTCGGCGGCAGCTACGCCGACTGGTTGCTGGCGACGAAGTACCTCACCGGGAACTTCCGGGTGATCCTCCCCGACTTGCCGGGTTGGGGCGAATCCACGCGTTTGCCGAACGCCGATTACGGCTACGCCGCGCAGGTGGATCGCCTGCACGGCTTCGTCGATGCGCTGCACCTCGGCGAGATCGCCGTCGCCGGGCACTCGATGGGCGGCGCGATCGCGGGGCTGTACGCGGCGAAATATCCGAAGGGTGTCGCTGCGCTGGTGCTGGTGGACAGCGCCGGCGTCAAGTTCAAGGAAAACGTCTTCGTGCGCGAATTGAAGGCCGGCAAGAGCCCGTTCGACATCGACGATCGCGCCGGCTTCCGGCACCTTGCATCGCTGCTGTTCGCGGACCCACCGTCGCTGCCGCCGCGCATCCAGGACGTGTTCGTGGACAAGTCGAAGCGCGAGCGCGCGTTCGACGACAAGGTGATGCGCGAGATCACGTCACCGGACCAACGCGACGCGCTCGAAGCGAAGCTGCCCGACATCACCGCGCCGACGCTGGCGATCTGGTGCATGCAGGACCGGATCATCGACGTGTCCGCGCTGGATGCGATCCGCAAGGGCCTCGTCCACGCACCCAACATCGGTGTCACCGAATTGACCGGCTGCGGGCACATGTCGATCATGGAAAAACCGCGCGAAGTCGCGGAGTCGATCAGCCGCTTCGTGCTGCTGCCCTGATTTCCTGGCGCCGGGGTACACCGGCGGCGCGCGCACTCACTCGCGCGGTTCGTCCTTGTGCGGCCGTTCCCAGTCCTGGATCGTGGCTTGCCGCCCGCGTGCGAGGGTGAGCTTGTCCGCCGGCGCATCGGCGGTGATGGTGGAACCGGCGCCGATGGTGGCGTGGTCGCCCACCCGCACCGGCGCGACCAGCGCGGTGTTGGAACCGATGAAGGCGCCGTCGCCGATTTCGGTGAGGTGCTTGTTGACACCGTCGTAATTGCAGGTGATGGTGCCCGCGCCGATGTTGACGCCGGCGCCCACGCGCGCATCGCCGAGGTAGGTCAGGTGGTTGGCCTTG
This sequence comes from Lysobacterales bacterium 66-474, assembly GCA_001899805.1. Classification (GTDB taxonomy): domain Bacteria; phylum Pseudomonadota; class Gammaproteobacteria; order Xanthomonadales; family Rhodanobacteraceae; genus 66-474. The sequence goes on along the minus strand of MKWP01000016.1, from coordinate 271,530 downwards.
CTGCCCTCGCCGAGCTTGGCCTTCTTGGTCTCGACGAAGTTGCCGACGTGCACGCCGGCCGCGAGTTCGGTGCCGGGGCGCAGCCGCGCGAACGGGCCGATCTTGCAGGCGCCGTAGGTGGTGACGCCCTCGAGGTCGCAGTGCGCCAGCACCTCGGTGCCGGCCGCGAGGTTGACGTTGCGCAACCGGCAGAACGGCCCGACCTTGACGCCGTCGCCGAAGGTGACGCCGTCCTCGAGGATCACGTCCACGTCGATCTCGACGTCACGCCCGTGGCTGAAATGCCCGCGCAAGTCGAAGCGCGCGGGATCGGCGATCCTGACGCCCGCCAGCATCAGGCGCGTCGCATCGCGCAGCCGCAGGTACGCCGCGAGCCCGGCAAGCTGCGCCGGGTCGTTGGCGCCGAAAGCCTCGATCGCGTCGGCGGTCATCACCACGTCGGCCGGCGTGCCGTCTTCCGCGGCCAGCGCGAACACGTCGGTGAGGTAGAGCTCGCCCTGCAGATTGTTGGGCGACAGGCGTCCGACCCAGCCGCGCAGCAACCGCGATTCCGCGAACGTCACGCCGGTGTTGACGATGCGGATGTCGCGCTGCGAAGCGTCCAGGTCGCGGTCCTCCACGATCGCGCGCACCCGGCCGAGGCCGTCGCGCAGCACGCGTCCGTAGCCGGTCGGATTGCTGAGCTCAGCCGCCAGCACCGCGAGTTCGGCGTGGGTGAGAACCAGTTCCCTGAGCGTTTCCGCGCGCAGCAACGGCACGTCGCCGTACAGCACCAACACGCGCGCGGGATCGGGGATGTCGTGCAGCGCCATCCGTACCGCATGGCCGGTGCCGCGCTGCTCCTGCTGGTGGACCCAGTGGATGTCGGTGTCGCGCGCGAACGCGGTGCGCACCTGTTCGCCGCGGTGGCCGTAGACCACGTGCAAACCTTCCGGGCGCAGCGCACGCGCGGTGTCCAGCACGTGCGCGAGCAGGGGCTCGCCGGCCAACGGCATCAGCACCTTCGGCAGCATCGACTTCATGCGCTTGCCCTCGCCCGCGGCGAGGACGATCACGTGCAGCGGGTCGGCCATCTCTTCCTTCTCCCCCATTCGGTCGCGCCACGATAGCGCAAAGCAGGGGGCGGAATACAGCCGTTGCCGCCCCGGCCTGCCCCGGGAATGACGAAACTCGGAACAGGCCGCCCTGGTCCGCCTTGCCCTGCTCGCGGCGCGCCTTCTTGAAAGTGTGGCCGCCCCGCGCGAGGTCGGGATAACACGCATGCACCATCGCGACGTTGACCGGCCCGCGCAGCACGTGCAGGTTGCCGCCGAAGTACAAGCGGTTCATGCGATGGGCGTTTTCCCGAGATGTGCACGCACTCTAGTGCATGAGGGCGTTCGCTGCGCTTCGACTTCGTTCGCTTCGCTCACTACGCTCAGCGCGAACGGATCAAGAAAAGGGCAGGCTAGGAATGGCCGTCGGCGAAGCGGGCAACGGCGCCGTCACCCGCGAGGACATCCGCGATGCGACGCGTGCCAGATCGGGCCCCTCGGACGCGGCGAGCGGGCGGCGGATCAGTCCGAAGGATGACCGGCAGGAAGCCGGTCAGTTCGCCGCCGGCGCAGGGAGGTGCCGTCGGCGAACCCCGGCGCACGCGAGCGGACCCGCAGCACATGGATGTGCGAAGGGCACGTCCGCGGGGTCGCCTTCTCTTTGGCCACTTTCTCTTGGCGACGCAAGAGAAAGTGGCACGCCCGCGCGGGAGGCGGGCGGAAAAGGACAGGGATGTCGGTCAGCGGTTTCCGCGAAGAACAAACCGATTCCGGGTTCCGCCCTTCGAGCGGCCCCGGAATGACGACATTGTTGGAGGTTGCTCGCGCGAAAGGCGGGCGGAAAAAGACAGGGATGCCGTGTGACCTCGCGCGAGGAGTCGAACCCTCACCCGCCCCTGACGGGGCACCCTCTCCCGAAGGGAGAGGGAATCAAAGCGGGTAGCGGCGCGGAAAAAGACAGGGATGTCGATTCCCCGCACGCGGAGGGGCAAGTACTGCCCTCACCCCAACCCTCTCCCGCAAGCGGGAGAGGGAGCATGTTTGTCAGTGCTGCAGGTTCTTGCGCAGGCGCTCCAGCGCGGACAACTGCGCCAAGGCCTGGGTGAGTTGTTCCTGCGCCTGCTCGACGGTCTTGGCCTCGCCGCGGTTGGCGAGGATGCGCTCGGCCTCTTCCTTGGCACGCCTGGCCGACGCTTCGTCGATCTCGTCGGCGCGCAGCGCGGCGTCGGCCAGCACGGTGACGACATTCGGCTGCACTTCGAGGATGCCGCCGGAAACGTAGAAGCCCTGGCGCTTGCCGTCCTCGCCCACCACCTCCACCTGGCCCGGCTTCAAGCGCGTCAGCAGCGGCTCGTGGCGCGGCGCGATGCCGAGCTCGCCGGCTTCGCCGCTGGCGATGACCATGGCCACGTCGCCATGGAAGATGTTGGCTTCGGCGCTGACGATGTCGCAACGGATGGTGGACATGTGTTTCGCTCGCTTTATTGGCTCGGACGCGATACCGGTACCGGTTGCGTCTCGTCAAAAACATTTCGTCATTCCGGGGCCATCGCTGGTTTTATCGGCGATGGAACCCGGAATCGGTGTCGTGGCAGCGCCGCCTCAACCGATTCCGGTTCGGCCCTGCGGGCCGCCCCGGAATGACAAGAATACCTACGCGGCCTTTTTCTCGGACGCGTTCATCGCCTCGCCCTTCTTGATGGCGTCCTCGATGCCGCCGACCATGTAGAACGCCTGCTCCGGCAAATGGTCGACTTCGCCTTCGACGATCATCTTGAACGCGCGGATGGTTTCCTTGAGCGGCACGTACTTGCCGGGCGATCCGGTGAACACTTCGGCGACGTGGAACGGCTGCGAGAAGAAGCGCTCGCACTTGCGCGCGCGGTACACGGCCTGCTTGTCGGCTTCCGACAATTCGTCCATGCCGAGGATCGCGATGATGTCCTTCAATTCCTTGTAGCGCTGCAGCGTGCCCTGCACCTTGCGTGCGACGTCGTAGTGTTCCTGACCGATCACCAGCGGATCGAGCTGGCGCGAAGTCGAGGACAACGGATCGACCGCCGGATAAATGCCGAGCGACGCGATGTCGCGCGACAGCGCCACGGTTGAATCCAGATGCGCGAACGTGGTCGCGGGCGACGGATCGGTGTAGTCGTCGGCCGGCACGTACACGGCCTGGATGGACGTGATCGAGCCGGTCTTGGTGGAGGTGATGCGTTCCTGCAGGCGGCCCATTTCATCTGCCAGCGTCGGCTGGTAGCCCACTGCGGAGGGCATGCGGCCCAGCAGCGCCGACACCTCGGTGCCCGCCAGCGTGTAGCGGTAGATGTTGTCGATGAACAGCAGCACGTCGCGGCCCTTGCCCGACGCGTCCTTCTCGTCGCGGAAGTATTCGGCCATGGTCAGGCCGGTCAGCGCCACCCTGAGACGATTGCCCGGCGGCTCGTTCATCTGGCCGTACACCATCGCCACCTTGGATTGCGTCGGATCGTCCAGCTTGACGACGCCGGCCTCGATCATCTCGTGGTAGAAGTCGTTGCCCTCGCGGGTGCGCTCGCCGACGCCCGCGAATACCGACAGGCCCGAGTGCTGGGTCGCGATGTTGTTGATGAGTTCCAGCATGGTCACCGTCTTGCCGACGCCGGCGCCGCCGAACAGGCCAACCTTGCCGCCCTTGGCGAACGGGCACATGAGGTCGATGACCTTGATGCCGGTTTCGAGCAGTTCGTTCGCGGCCGCCTGGTCTTCATACGACGGCGCCGCGCGGTGGATTTCCCACTGCTGTTCCGACTTCACCGGACCGCGTTCGTCGATCGGCTCGCCCAGCACGTTCATGATGCGGCCGAGCGTGGCCTTGCCGACCGGCACCTTGATGTAGGCGTCGGTGTTGTCGACCTGGAGGTTGCGCTTCAGGCCGTCGGTGGATCCGAGCGCGATCGTGCGCACCACTCCGTCGCCCAGCTGCTGCTGGACTTCCAGCGTGACCGCCGTGCCCTGCACCTTGAGCGCGTCGTAGACCTTCGGCACCGCGTCGCGCGGGAATTCGACGTCGACCACCGCGCCGATGATTTGAACGATCTTGCCTTGGCTCATTGTGTTGACTCCACCGATATTTGTTCTGCCCGTTGCCGGGCGAGGTTCTTTCCTACGTCATTCCGGCGAAAGCCGGAATCCATCTTGATTTTCCAGCAGCAGAACAAAATCAAACTGGATTCCGGGTTCCATTCGCGATGAAGCCGCGAACGGCCCCGGAATGACGGCATTGTTTTTGATTCGCGGCCTTTTCAGCCACCGACCGCCGCAGCGCCGCCCACGATTTCGGAAATCTCCTGGGTGATGGCCGCCTGGCGCGCCTTGTTGTAGACCAGCGTCAGCGTGCCGATGGCCTTGGTGGCGTTGTCGGACGCCGCCTTCATCGCCACCATCCGCGCCGCGTGTTCGCTGGCCAGATTCTCCAGTGTGGCGTGGTACACCATCGCCTCGAAATAGCGGTTCAGCACATGCCGGATCACCGGTTCCGCTTCCGGTTCGTACAGGTAATCCCAACTGGTCGCGCGCTCGACCCTGGCGTCTTCGGATGCCGGGTGCAATTCGTCGCCCGTGGCGCCCTCGATTTCCTCGGCCACCGCCGGCAGCGGAATCAACGCATCGACCGTTGCACGCTGGGTCATGGTGTTGACGAACTGGTTGTAGCAAAGATAGATGCGGTCGATCTTGCCCTGCATGAAGGCGTCGTCGGCGATCTTCATCACGCCGACCAGCTTCTCGAGGCGCGGATGATCGCCCAGATGGGTGACGGTGCCGACCATGTCCACCTTGACGCGGCGGAAGAACTGCGCGGCCTTCTGGCCGATCGCGATGACCTCGACGCCGACGCCCTTCTGCTGCCAACCGTGGATACCGGCCAGCACCTTGCGGAACAGGTTGGAATTGAGGCCGCCGCACAGGCCACGATCGGTGGAGACGATGAGGTAGCAGACGCGCTTGATCTCGCGTTCCTTCAGCGCCGGATGCTGGTAGTCGGGCGTCGCCTGCGCAATGTGCGCGACCACCCGGCGCATGTGCCGCGCATACGGACGCGAGGTGCGCATCAGTTCCTGCGCACGCCGGATCTTGGATGCGGACACCATCTGCAGCGCGCTGGTCACCTTGCGGGTGTTCGCGACGCTCTTGATCTTGGTTCGGATTTCGCGTGCGCCTGCCATGGGGAATTACCAGCTGCCCGTCTTCTTGAATTCGTCCAACGCGGTCTTGAAGGTGCCTTCGATGTCGTTGTTCCAGTCGCCGGTCTCGACGATCTTCTGCATCAGCTCGCCGTGGTTGGCCTGCATGAACTGGTGCAGCGCGTGCTCGAACGGCAGGATCTGCGGGATCGGCAGATCGTCCAGATAGCCCTTCTCGGCCGCGTACAGCGAAATCGCGAGCTGCGCGATCGAGAGCGGCGCGTACTGCTTCTGCTTCATCAGCTCGGTGACGCGCTGGCCGCGTTCCAACTGCGCGCGGGTCGCGGCGTCGAGGTCGGAGGCGAACTGCGCGAACGCCGCGAGCTCACGGTACTGCGCCAGCGCCAGCTTCACGCCGCCGGACAGCTTCTTGACGATCTTGGTCTGCGCCGCGCCGCCCACGCGCGACACCGAGATGCCGGCATTCACGGCCGGGCGGATGCCGGCGTTGAACAGGTCGGTCTCGAGGAAGATCTGGCCGTCGGTGATCGAGATCACGTTGGTAGGCACGAACGCGGACACGTCGCCGGCCTGGGTTTCGATGATGGGCAATGCGGTCAGCGAACCGGTCTTGCCCTTCACCGCACCGTGGGTTTCCTTCTCGACGTACTCGGCGTTGACGCGTGCGGCGCGTTCCAGCAGGCGCGAATGCAGATAGAACACGTCGCCCGGATACGCCTCGCGACCCGGCGGACGGCGCAGCAGCAACGAGATCTGGCGGTACGCCCAGGCTTGCTTGGTCAAATCGTCGTAGATGATCAGCGCGTCTTCGCCGTGGTCGCGGAAGTACTCGCCCATCGCGCAACCGGCGTACGGCGCGATGTATTGCATGGTGGCGGAATCCGAGGCCGAGGCGGCGACGATCACGGTGTGCTTCATCGCGTCGTGTTCTTCCAGCTTGCGCACCACGTTCGCGATCGAGGACTGCTTCTGTCCGATCGCGACGTAGATGCATTTCACGCCGGTGCCCTTCTGGTTGATGATGGTATCCACGCACAGCGCGGTCTTGCCGGTCTGGCGGTCGCCGATCACCAGCTCGCGCTGGCCGCGGCCGATCGGGATCATCGAGTCGACGGATTTGTAGCCGGTCTGCACCGGCTGTGACACCGACTGGCGCCAGATCACGCCCGGCGCGACCTTCTCCACGGGCGAGGTCAGCTTGGTGTTGACCGGACCCTTGCCGTCGATCGGGTGGCCCAGCGCATCGACCACGCGGCCCAGCATTTCGGGACCGACCGGCACTTCGAGGATGCGGCCGGTGGTCTTGGCGGTGTCGCCTTCCGAGAGGTGCTCGTACTTGCCCAGCACCACCGCGCCGACCGAATCGCGCTCGAGGTTCAGCGCCAGTGCGAAGGTGTCGCCCGGCAGCTCGATCATTTCGCCGGCCATCACGTCATTCAGGCCGTGGATGCGCACGATGCCGTCGGACACGCTGGTCAGCGTGCCTTCGTTGCGGGTCTCGGCCGACAGCTTGAACTGCTCGATGCGCGCGCGGATCAGTTCGCTGATTTCGGAAGGGTTGAGTGTGGTCGCCATGATTTGCTTTCCTGTTGCGTGCGCCGCCGGATGCGGTGCAGCCGATTCAGTTTGTCTCGATTCAATTCGTCAATGCAGTTTCGAGCTTGGCCAGGCGGCTCTTCAACGAACCGTCGATCACGGTTTCGCCGACGTCGATCAGCGCGCCGCCCAGCACCGAGGGATCCACGCTGCGCTCGAGATCGATCTCGCTGTGGTAGCGGCGTTGCAACGCCTCGACCAGGCGCTGGGTCTGCGCGTCGTCCAGCGGCACCGCGCTGCGCACGCGCACCCGCAGCACGTGCTCGGCTTCGCGCTTCATCTGCTCGAACAGCGCCGCGATTTCCGGCAGTTCGCGCAGCCGGCGGTTGTCGGCCAGCAGTTCCAGGAAATGCGTGAAGTCCGTGTCGCCGGTTTCGCCGCCCTGCTGGAACAGCGTGGCCAGTGCGCGCGGTTCGACGCGCGGATCGCCGAACAGCGCGCTCACCCGCGGATCGACCGAGGCTTCGGCGGCGAAGGCGAGCTTGCCCGCCCACTCCGACACCACGGCGTGCGCCCTGGCGTGTTCGAACGCGGCGCGGGCGTAGGGCCGGGCGATGGTCAGCGGCTGCGTCACAGCGCGACTCCTCGTGGCACGACGACCGCGGCTGTCGCGCGTGACAGCTCCATTCCTCCACAACCCCCGCGAATCCTGCCGCGCAGGATTCGCAGCCCCCTTGACTCAAGGGGGCTGGAGACTGGCTGCCGTTTGGCGAATGCCGGCGTCATGTCAGATTCCCTCGACCAATTGATCGAGCAAGGCCTTGTGCGTCGCGGCGTTGACCTCGCGACCGAGGATCTTCTCCGCACCCTGCACCGCCAGCGTGGCGACCTGGCCGCGCAACTCGGCGCGGGCGCGGTGCGCCATGTTCTCGATGTCGGCTTGCGCCTGGGCCTTCTGCTTGGCCGCTTCCAGCAACGCATCCGCACGCGCCTTGTCGACGATCTGTCCGGCCTGCTGGTTGGCCCGCTCGATGATCACGGCGGCTTCGGCACGGGCCTTCCTGACCTCGTCGTCGGCGCGCGTATTGGCATCGGCCAATTCCTTGCGCGCGCGGTCGGCGGCTTCCAGGCCGTCGGCGATGCGCTTGGCGCGCTCTTCCATGGCCTTCATGATCGGCGGCCAGATGAATTTCATCGTGAACCAGACCAGGATCAAAAAGACCAGCATCTGGGCGATGAGCGTGGCATTGATGCTCACGGTCGCAATCCTCTCGCGTAACTCTCGGGGTTCAACGTCGCGGTCGTCGCGAGGCTTTACTTGCCTGCCGCGGCGGCAGCGTGCGCCAGCACGTGGCCGGAGAACGGATCCACGAAGATCACGTACAGCGCGATGCCCACGCCGATGATCGGGATCGCGTCGATCAGGCCGACCAGCAGGAACATCTTGCCCTGCAGCATCGGCACCAGCTCGGGCTGGCGCGCGGAACTCTCGAGGAACTTGCCGCCCATCAGGCCCATGCCGATGGCGGCGCCGATGCCGGCAAGGCCGAGCATGAAGCCCGCAGCCAGGGCGGTGAAGCCTTCGACGCTGGCCAATGCTGCGCTGATATCCATTGTGTGTCTCCGTAGTGCTTGGGTTGAACAACAGTGAAGGAAAAACGAACGCTCAGTGATGCTCGGCCGCCATCGAGAGATAAGCAACGGTCAGCACCATGAAGATGTAGGCCTGCAAGGCGATGATCAGCCAGTGGAAGATGCCCCAGCCGGTCGCGAACAGGATCTGGTAGTAGGTCTGTCCGCCGATCGCGGGCAGGAAGCCGACGATGCTGCCCGCCGCAATCACCAGCATCAATCCCAGCGGCAGCCACGCGCGCAGCCACTTGCCCTTGCCATAGGCGAACAGGCCCACGGTGAGCATCGCCAATGCAGCGAAGATGAAGAATGACGCGCCGGTCACCGGCGCGATCTGCGCCGGCGCGCTGTAGCGCAGCGTCAACGCGGCCAGCAGGATGAAGATCACTTCGCCCGCGTACATGTTGCCGAACAGTCGCAAGCCGAGGCTGAGCGGCTTGGACAATTCCTCGACCACCTTCAGCACGAAGTTGATCGGCATCATCCACTTGCCGAACGGATGCAGCAGCGCTTCCTTCGCATTGGTCATGAAGCCCTTGCAATAGAAGCTGTACCAGAAACACAGCGCGAACACCGTCAGCGACATCGACAGCGTGATGTTGGGGTCGGCCGGCGGCAGCACGCGCAGGTGCCCGATGCCCATGGCTCCGGCCGCGGTCGGCAGCGCATCCACGGGCAACAGGTCCATGAGGTTCATGAACAGCACCCAGAAGAACACCAAGAGCGCCATCGGCGCCACGAACTTCGATTTCTGGTGGAAGGCGTCCTTGACCTGGCCGTCCACGAATTCGGTGCAGACCTCGACGAAGTTCTGCCAGCTCCTGGGCACGCCGTTGCTGGCGCGTCGCGCCACCGGCCAGAACAGGAACACGAACAACAGGCCCAGCAGCACCGAGAAGAACATCGAGTCGATGTTCAGCACCCAGAAGCCCTGGGAGTTCTCGACGATCTTCCAGGTCTTGAGATCGAGCTGGAGATACGTGAGGTGGTGCAGGATGTATGCACCGCTAGTGATAGGGCCTTCCGCCGCCATGCCTTGAGTCCCAGCCTAATCCCGTGTCAAACGTCGATGCGCAAAACCAGCCAGTTCACCAACATCGCCGTGGCGACCCCGACCAGCGCGGGCACCAGCGGCAATCGCCAGCGCACCAGGATCAGGAACAAGCCGCCCAGCACGACCAGCCATTTCAGCAACGTCCCCAGCGCAAACCGCCGCATGGTGACGGCGCCGCGCGCCGGTGGCGGCCTGAACACCCGCAACGCCAGCACCGCGGTGCCGAGCGCCACCACCACTCCGCCGCCGAACGCACCAAGGGCCGACGCCGCACCCCTGACGAGAAACAACGATCCGACGATGATTGCCGCCGCCGCCTGCGCCAGCACCACCTGAATGGCGAGCCGTCTGCCAGCAGCGAGGGAGTTGTCCAAGTTCAGCCACCTCGGGCGTGCCTTCGACCCACCCAAAACCTTGCAATCAAGCCGTGGAATTGTAGCAGCGGTCAAACTGGCGTAGCAACCGGCGAATGCCGTCTTTCCCGCTGGATTTTCAGGAGTTTTGCGCTACTCGCCCGGCGCGCAATCGCTGCGAAGGAGCAAGGCCTGGCCCAGCATCGCTCGCGTCCGCGTGCATGGCACGGGGCGAACATTGAACCGGATCGTCGTGCATCCATGTGCTTGTCCGGGACGGCGACTTTCATTCTCTGGACCCCGTGTCACGCACGTCCCTGTGCGGCACGGGGTGAGTTCATCCTGAACTCACTTTCCGATGCAGAACGTGGAAAAGATCGCACCCAGCAGATCCTCGCTGGTGAATGCGCCGGTGATCTCGCCGAGCGCACGCTGCGCGGCGGCGAGTTCCTCGGCCACGAGCTCGGGGGTCGCGTACGTTTGCCCGGCGCGCGCGGCGGCCAGGTGACCACCCGCGCGCTCCAATGCGACAACGTGGCGCGTGCGCGCACTGAACATGCCCTCCACCTCGCCGCCCAGCGCGACGCGGCGCAGTTCATCGCGCAACAGCTCGAGTCCCGCCCCGGTACGTGCGGACAGGGCGATCGTGACCACGCCGTCGCGCTCGCGACGCCACGGCGCCGACCCGGCGAGGTCGATCTTGTTGACGATGAGGAGGCGCGTCGCCGCGTCCGGTGCGTCGATGAACCCCTCGTCAGGCGCAAGCTCGCCGGCATCGTCGATCACCCGCAGCACGATGTCGGCGCGGGCCAGCTCGGCGCGTGCGCGGCGGATGCCTTCGCCCTCGACCACATCTTTCGATTCGCGCAGGCCCGCGGTATCGGCCAGCACCAGTTCGACGCCGTCGAACGCGATCGATTCGCGCAGCACGTCGCGCGTGGTACCGGGAATGTCGGTGACGATCGCGCGGTCGTTGCCGGCCAATGCGTTCATGAGACTCGACTTGCCCACGTTGGGCTCGCCGACGATCACCGCGTGCAGGCCGTCGGTCAGGCGCAGGCCGCGACGCGTGGCCGACAGCAAGGCATCGAGCGCGGCCGTCGCTTCGGCAAACAGCCGCGCAAGCACTTCACGCGACGCGCTTTCCGAAGCGTCCTCGGCAAAATCGATCGCCGCCTCCACTTCCACGCGCAAGCGCACCACGATGTCCGCCAGCGCCTGCACGCGCCCGGAGAACTCGCCTTCGAGCGAACGTTGCGCCGCGCGCGCCTGCGCTTCGGAGCGTGCCGCGATCAAATCCGCGACCGCTTCGGCCTGCGCGAGATCCAGCTTGCCGTTGAGGAACGCCCGCTCGGAAAATTCGCCCGCGCGCGCCGGCCGCGCGCCCAGCTCGCAGGCGCGCCGCAGCAACCGGTCGAGCACCACGGGGCTGCCGTGCGCATGCAGTTCCAGCACATCCTCGCCGGTGAATGAGTGCGGCGCGGGAAAGTACGTCGCGAGTCCGCGGTCGAGCGTGTTGCCTTCGCCGTCGCGAAACGCCACGTAGTGCGCATGCCGCGGTGCGGGATCGATGCCGCAGACCGCTGTCGCGATCGCACGCGACGCGGCGCCGCTTGTCCGCACCACACCGACGCCGCCGCGTCCCGGAGGGGTCGCGATGGCCGCGATGGTTTCCGTGGTCGCGTGCATGCGTGAGCCCGCGCGGCTCAGGCCCGCGCGCGCGCGTCCGCCCTTTCGATCTTGCGCGTGATGTGCCACTGCTGTCCCAACATGCAGATGCCGCGCACCACGTAATACAGGGTCAGGCCCGCCGGGAAGAAGAAGAACAGCACCGAGAACAGCACCGGCATCACCTTCATCATCCGCGCCTGGGTCGGGTCCATGCCCTGCATCGGGGTCAGGAACTGCTGGCCGAGCATGGTCAACGCGTACAGCACCGGCAGGATGAAATACGGGTCGGCCGCGGACAGGTCCGGGATCCACAGGAACGGCACGTGCCGCAATTCGACGCTGAAGATCAGCACGTAGTACAGGGCGAGGAAGATCGGCATCGTGATCAGCGCCGGCAGGCAACCCGCCATCGGGTTGATCTTCTCCTTCTTGTACAGCTCCATCATCGCCTGCTGGTATTTCTGCTTGTCGTCGCCGAAGCGCTCCTTCAGCGCCTTCATGCGCGGCTGCAGCTTGCGCATGCGCGCACCGGACTTGTACTGCGCCTCGGTGAGCTTCCAGGTCGCGGCCTGGATGATCAGCACCAACGCGATGATCGCGAGACCCCAGTCGCGAACCAGCGAATGCAGCCACGACAACAGCTTGAACATCGGTGCCGCGATCACCGTGAACATGCCGTAGTCGACCGTCAGGTTCAGGCCCGGCGCGATGTCGCCCAGTTCGTTCTGCAACTTCGGGCCGACATACAGGTTCGCGCTGCTGGTGACGCTGGCGCCGGGCGCGACACTCAAGGCCGGTCCCATTTCGCGAACCAGGTAGCGCGGCTTGCCATCGGCGCCCTGGCCGGCGATTTTCACGCTGCCGAAGCGCTCGGGTTGCTTGTCACCGGGTATCCAGGCACCCAGAAAGAACCGTTGGCTCATCGCGACCCAGCCCCCGGTCACCGCCTGGTTGAGCGGTTCGCTTTCGAACTTGTCAAAGGCGAGTTTCTTGAATTTTTCGTCGGGGCTGTACCACGCCGCACCGGTGAAGCTGAGGCTGTCCGGGTTGTAGAACTCCAGCAAGTGCTTGGGCGGCGGCGGCGGCTCGACCCGTTCGAGCTGCTCGTAGGCATTGCCGTGCCACGCCTTGGCGCCGAGGTTGTCGATCTGCTGCGACAACCCGACCACGTAGCTGCCGCGGACCAGGGTGTAGCGCTTGACCACGCTGACGCCGGTCGCGGCGTCGTGCCAATCCAGCGTCACCACGACCTGTTTCTGCCCGGGCGCCAGCGCATTTTCCCGGGTGGTCGCGGTGAACTCGGCGAGGTGGTTGGGCGCGACACTGCCGTCGGCGCCGACCAGCCCGCTCTGCGCGACATAGTAATTGGCCGGCGTGTCGTCGAGCAGCCGCACCGGCGGGCTGCCGCGCTTGACCTGTTGCGGATAGTCCAGCAGATCGGCGCCGACGATGGTGCCGCCGCGCGGATCGATCGTGAGCCGCAACACGTCATTGCTGGCCGTGATCAGGTCGGCCGAGGACGTGGCAACGACGTTGCCCGAAGTCTCGGGCACGCTCGCGGCGGGTGTCGATGAACTGGTTGTGGCGGCGCTTGCGGGCGCTTCCGGCACGCTGGGCGATGACGCGGGCACCGCGCCGGCCACGGGCGGTGACGGCGGCGGAATGGACGGATAGTCGTGTTGCCACGCCTGCCACAACAAGTAGGCGACGACCAGCAGCGCCACGACCAGCAGGGTACGTGTTTGATTGATCACGGGGGAACTCGAAGTGGGCCGCGCGATGGCTTGGCGCGGGTCAGCCGCCGATTGTGCCGGGTGTGGATACAGGCTTCAACGCTTCAAGCTTCCGCCATGCGTCATCGAGATCACCGCGCAACGCGATCCGGTCGATCGTGGCTGCGGAGGATCGCGCGATCACCAGCACATCCACGGCGGGCAGCGATCCGCGACGCAGCCGGAACGATTCACGCGCGATCCGCTTGATCCGGTTGCGTGCCACGGCGCGCTTGCTGACTTTGCGTGATACCGCCAGACCCAGCCTGGCCTCGCCTGTCGGCGATGCGATCCAACGCAACAGGAAGTGGCGTGCATGGATTCGCCCCTGCGCATGCCGCAGCGCGGCGAATTCGGCGGCTCGGCGCAGCCGCGCGGAAGGCGGCAAGCCGGCCATGCCTGCATTCTGTCAGGATCTGGCTTACGGGATCAGGCGCTTGCGGCCCTTGGCGCGACGCGCGGACAGGACCTTGCGGCCATCGGCGGTCTTCATGCGGGCACGAAACCCGTGGGTGCGGGCGCGCTTGAGCACGCTGGGCTGGTAGGTGCGTTTCATGGGTGGCTCCGCGGCAGGGGTCCCGCGCGTGGCGGGTCATGCATGGAAAAAGACCGTGGATTCTACGATCGCCGCGGGGTGTGCGTCAACGAAAATCGGCGCCATCTCGCCGCGGCAGCCGGTCACGTCCGCAGTGTTCGGACAGCCTGTTAGACTCACTCGTTCACCACGCGCGAACGTCGCGCATGGGCATCCTGATCCAATCCGGACCCATCCACCGCGGGACTCCATGAGCGATCTCTGGCAACGCTGCCTCGCCAGGCTCGAAGGCGAAATCGAACCCGGCGTGTTGCACACCTGGCTGCAGCCGCTGCAGGCGCGTGACGACGACGGCACCCTGAGGCTGTTCGCGCCGAACACCTATACCCTCGAATTCGTGCGCAACGGCTACCTCGCGCGCATCGAGGGCACCCTGTCCGCGCTGGCCGGGCGTCCTGTCCCGCTGCGCCTGGAGGTGGGTTCGATCTCGCCCGTACCCAAGCCGCTGGCCACATCGCCAGGCGTGCCGCCGCCGGTCGCCCAGCAACACAATCTCGATCCGCATTACACCTTCGACAATTTCGTCGAGGGCAAATCCAACCAGTTGGGCAAGGCCGCGGCCATGCAGGTGGCCCACAACCCGGGTCGCGCCTACAACCCCCTGCTTCTTTACGGCGGCACCGGCCTCGGCAAGACCCACCTGATGCAAGCCGCGGGCAATCTGATGCTGAAGCACAACCCGTCGATGAAGTTGCTGTACGTGCATTCCGAACGCTTTACCGAAATGATGATCGCGGCGCTGCGCAACAAGAACATGGACGACTTCAAGCACCGCTTTCGCTCGGTCGACGCGCTGCTGATCGACGACATCCAGTTCTTCGCCGGCAAGGACGCGACCCAGGAAGAGTTCTTCCACACCTTCAACACGCTCTACGAGTCGCGCCAGCAGATCATCCTGACCTGCGACCGCTACCCGAAGGAAGTGGACAATCTGGAGCTCCGGTTGAAGTCGCGCCTCGGCTGGGGCTTGTCCGTCGCCATCGAACCGCCCGATTTCGAGACCCGCGCCGCGATCCTGCTGGAAAAAGCCCAGACCCGCGGTATCCCGCTGCCCAGCGACGTCGCGCTGTTGCTGGCGCGCCGGATCCGCTCGAACGTGCGCGAACTGGAAGGTGCGCTCAACACCGTTGCGGCGCAAGCGAACCTGTCGGGACGCGGGATCACCGTCGAACTGGCCCAGGAAACGCTGCGTGACCTGTTCAACGTGCACGCGCGCGCGATCACCGTCCAGAACATCCAGAAGACCGTCGCCGATTATTATCAGCTGCGCCTGTCCGACCTGCTGTCACAGCGACGGTTGCGCTCGCTGGCCCGGCCGCGGCAAATTGCCATGGCGCTGGCGAAGGAACTGACCGAGCACAGCCTGCCGGAGATCGGCGAGGCCTTCGGGGGCAAGGACCACACCACGGTGATGCACGCCTGCAAGAAGATACGGAGCCTTTGCGACACCGACATGCGCCTGCGCCAGGACTGGGACAAGCTGATCCGGATATTGACTGGGTAAACTTGTGGACAGTTTCGGGCTGGTGCGGGATCGACAAATCATCCACAACTCATGCACCGCTAGTCCCAACGGCGCAGAACTCTGCACAAGATGATAAGTTATTGTTTATAAAGCAAATTACAGAAAGCATCTGTTATCAACAAAGCCTGCTTCTACGACTTTATCTACAAGTACAACCAAGATAAAAGACCGATACGGGGATCAACAATGCGCTTCAGCATTCAACGCGAATCCTTGCTCAAACCGATGCAACAGGTCGTCGGCGTGGTCGAACGCCGGCAAACCTTGCCTGTTCTCGCCAACCTTCTGGTGCAAGTCAAAGGGGGAAGGCTATCCCTGACAGGGACGGATCTCGAGGTCGAGATGCGCTCGAGCTGCCCGGTCGAACTGGGCGAGGATGGCGAAACCACCGTCCCGGCAAGAAAATGGTTCGACCTGCTCCGGGCGTTGCCTGACGGAGTGAAGGTCGACGTGCAGGTCAAGGGTGATCGGGTCGTCATGCATGCCGGACGAAGCCGCTACACCTTGGCCAGCCTGCCCGCGGACGAGTTCCCGACCACCGACGAAATCGAGGTGACCGACAAGGTTTCCCTCCCGGAGGGGATCCTGCGCGGCTTGATGGAGCGCACGTCCTTTGCCATGGCGAATCAGGATGTCCGTTATTACCTCAACGGGTTGCTGCTGGATCTGCGCAACACCGAATTGCGTTGCGTGGCGACCGACGGACACCGCATGGCGATGTCCGAGACGGCGCTGGACGTGCCCGTCAAGGGCAACCGCCAACTCATCATCCCGCGCAAGGGCGTGACGGAACTGCTTGGCCTGTTCGAGGCCAGCGACGATGTGGTGAGCGTCGAGTTTTCCACCAACCACATCCGGGTGCGCCGCGGCGACGTGGTGTTTACTTCCAAGTTGATCGACGGAAAGTTTCCCGATTACGAAGCGGTCATCCCCCTTGGCGCTGACAAGGTGGTCCAGGTCGAGCGCGAAGTCATGCGCAACGCCTTGCAGCGCGCAGCCATTCTCTCCAACGAAAAGTACCGCGGCGTTCGACTGGAAGTCAGTCCGCAGTGCCTGCGCATCATTGCCCACAACCCCGAACAGGAAGAGGCTTTCGAAGAAATCGAAGCCGAAACCAAGGTGGGCGATATCGCCATCGGGTTCAATGTGGGGTATTTGCTCGATGCATTGGGTTCGCTCAATGACGAACGCGTGCACTTGCAGTTGCGCGACGCCCAGTCGAGTTGCCTTCTGCGCGGCGCTTCCAGCCAGCAAACCCAGCATGTCGTGATGCCATTGAGACTTTGATCTCCCAGTTCGCGCCGCGCACCCCCGGCAAGAAGGCGCGGCGATGAACATCGCCTTGTTGAGGGTCTCGAACCTGCGCTGCTTCGAGAGCCTCGATTTCGCGCCCGGTCCGGGCGTCAACTGGCTGGTCGGCGCCAATGGCACCGGCAAGACCACCCTGCTGGAAGCCGCTTACCTTCTTTCGCATGGTCGCTCGTTCCGCGCGGGCGGGCGCTCGGCACCCGCTCGCCACGGTGCCCCGGGATTCACGATATACGCCGAGTTGCAAGGCCGGCGGCGAGGCGTCCACCGGCTGGGGCTGACAAGGCGGGAGGACCGCTGGCAAGCCCGCATGGATGGAGTTGATCTCGTCACCCTCGCGCCTTTGTTCGAGGCTTGCCCGGTGGTGTGCTTCGGCCCCGAAAGCCTGTCGTTGATCCTTGGCCCCGCCGAGGAGCGGCGCAATTTCCTGGATTGGAGCGTGTTCCACGTGGAACACGAGTCGTTGGAAATTTGGCGAAGATGGCGTCGTGGATTGCGACAACGCAACAGCCTGCTCCGCGCGAATGCTGCAGACAGCATGTTCGAACCGTGGGAGCACGATTTGGCTGTTTTGGCCGAGCGGATTCATCGGATGCGGGGCGAATGCCTCGCCAGCCTTGAACCTTTCCTCGTGGAAGAGGCGTCTTGGCTGGTTCCGGAGCTGGGCCACGTACAGGTTGCTTATCGCCCGGGCTGGAATGAAGCGTCGGGGTTGGCCGCGGAGCTTGCGAGCCAGAGACGGCGAGATCGCGAGCACGGGTACACCCAGCGCGGCCCGCATCGCGCCGATTGGATGCTGCATTTCTCGCGGATCTCACAGCGGGAACATTTGTCGAGGGGTCAAGCCAAGGCCATCGCACTGGTTTGCGCCCTTGCCCAAGTCCGTTGGCTCGAGAAGCACACTGGCGAATATCCGCTGCTGTGTCTGGATGACTTGAGCTCCGAGCTTGACGAGGACCACGCAACCAAGGTGGTTGCATGGTTGACGGGCAAGCCGCTGCAGTCCTGGTTGACCGCCACGTCTCGACCCAGGCAAGGCGATTCCCGAGCCCAGATGTTCCACGTGGAACATGTCGGCCTGTCACAGGCCTGAAAGCTGCAGCCCGGCAGTCAAGGTATAATGTACCGTTTGCATTGATCCTCAGTATTGCCGAGGCCGTATCCCATGAATGACGTTTACGATTCCAGCAGCATCAAGGTTTTGAAGGGGCTGGAAGCTGTCCGCAAACGTCCCGGCATGTACATCGGCGACACGGACGACGGCACCGGCTTGCATCACATGGTGTTCGAGGTGGTGGACAACGCCATCGACGAAGCCCTGGCGGGTTTTTGCGACCACATCGAGGTCACCATCCATGACGACGGCACGGTCAGCGTCGCGGATAACGGCCGCGGCATCCCGGTGGACATCCATCCCGAGGAAGGTCGCTCCACGGCAGAGGTGGTGATGACCGTGCTGCACGCCGGAGGCAAGTTCGATGCAAATTCCTACAAAGTCTCAGGGGGTCTGCATGGCGTCGGCGTATCCGTCGTCAATGCGTTGTCGGAGCACCTGTGGCTGAGCATCTACCGCAACGGCAAGGAGTATTTGCAGGAGTACCGGCTGGGCGATCCACTGTTCCCCTTGCGCGAAGTGGGGCCTTCCGATCGGCGTGGCACCACGGTGCGGTTCCTGCCGAGTCCGGGAACCTTCAACAACATCGAGTTCCACTACGAGGTTCTGGCGAAGCGCCTGCGTGAACTCGCGTTTCTCAACTCTGGCGTCAAAATTACCCTTGAAGATCAAAGGGTTGGAAAAAAAGACGTGTTCCAGTACGAGGGTGGGATTCGCGCCTTCGTCAAGCATCTGTCGCAGCTCAAGACGCCACTCCACCCCAATGCCATCGGGTTCAGCAGCCAGATCGACGCCATCACCGTCGAACTGGCCATGCAATGGACCGATGGCTATCAGGAATCGATCTTCTGCTTCACCAACAACATCCCGCAAAAGGATGGGGGCACCCACCTGACCGGATTCAAGGCTGCCCTGACGAGAACGCTCAGCAATTATGTTGAGCAGTCGGGGTTGGCAAAGAACTCGAAGGTCGTCCTGTCGGGTGACGACATGCGCGAAGGCTTGATCGCGGTGTTGTCGGTGAAGGTGCCGGATCCCAAGTTTTCTTCGCAAACCAAGGACAAACTCGTTTCCAGCGAGGTCAAGGGCATCGTCGAGCAGGCGGTCAACGCCAGACTCGAGGAATATCTGCAAGAGCACCCGGCCGATGCCAAGGTCATCGCCGGCAAGGTGGTCGATGCGGCGCGCGCGAGAGAGGCTGCGCGCAAGGCCCGCGAACTGACCCGCCGCAAAGGCGCGCTGGACATCGCCGGCTTGCCGGGCAAATTGGCGGATTGCCAGGAACGCGATCCGGCCCTGTCGGAGCTGTTCCTCGTCGAGGGTGATTCGGCAGGAGGCTCCGCCAAGCAGGGGCGCAATCGCAAGACCCAGGCCGTGTTGCCGCTCAAGGGCAAGATCCTCAACGTCGAGAAGGCGCGTTTCGACAAGATGCTTTCCTCGGCCGAAGTCGGAACCTTGATCACCGCGCTCGGCACGGGCATCGGCAAGGATGAATTCAATGCCGACAAGTTGCGCTATCACCGCATCATCATCATGACCGACGCCGACGTGGATGGCTCGCACATCCGCACCCTGCTGTTGACCTTCTTCTACCGGCAGATGCCGGAGTTGATCGAGCGCGGCCACGTCTACATCGGGCTGCCGCCGCTCTACAAGATCAAGCAGGGCAAGAACGAGTTGTACCTGAAGGACGATGCCGCGCTCAACGAATACCTGATCGCGAGCGCGGTGCAGGATGCGGCGTGGACGCCGGTGGACGATGCGGCACCTGTTGAAGGCAAGGCGCTGGAAACGCTCTTGCGCCAATACCAGGCGGCGCTCGACCAGATCGGGCGCCTGGCCCAGCGAGGCGATGCGGGCGTGTTCACGGCGATGCTCGAACACACGCCGCTCGAGGACGCGATCTGGGCGGATCCTTCGGCCCTGCAAAATTGGGCAGACGTCTTGACGTCCAAATTGAATGCGACAGGCCTTGGCCGCCCGCAATTCAGTTTCGAGTTACGCGCAGCCACCGAACAGCATCCCGCCGCCTGGTTGCTGCGGCGCGCCCAGCACGGCACCGAGCACACCTGGATTTTGCCGAGAGGCTTTTTCTCCGGCGCGGATTTTCGTCCGTTGCTGGAAGTCGCGCGCGCACTGGGTGTCCGCGACCATGCAGTGTCGGAAGTCCGGCGCGGCAGCGCCGCACAAGCCGTCGGCAATTTCGCGGAGGCGCGTGCGTGGCTGTTCGATGAAGCCAAGAAGGGACGCCAGATCCAGCGCTTCAAGGGGCTTGGTGAAATGAACCCCGAACAACTTTGGGAAACCACCGTGAATCCCGATACCCGCCGACTGCTGCAGGTGCGCATCGAGGATGCGCTGGAAGCGGACCAGATCTTCGCGACACTGATGGGCGACGTGGTCGAACCCCGCCGCGAATTCATCGAGACCAATGCGCTCAGGGTCGGAAATCTGGACGTCTGATGCGTGGTGCCGTTTCGGGCGACGGGTTTGTCGGTACTTGAGCTTTGCGCACGGACCGCGCTACCCTCACCCTCCCGTTCGCGATCTGTGCAGTTGCCTGCAAGAGGAATCCCGATGAAGCCCGACTCCCGCTGGCTGGTTTGCGGCATGTGTTCCGCGCTCGCACTGGTGCTCCTGCCCTCTGTCGCATTTGCGCAAATGGGCGGACAGGGCGGACAGCAGTGTTCGGATATCCAGATGCTGCAGCACAAGTGCGGCGAACAGCAGACGAAGAAGTCCGACAAGCAGTCCGACAAGCAAGCCAAGCACGAAAGCAAATATCCGAACGCGACCCGCAAGGAGCCCGCCAAGACCGGTGTCAGCGCCAAGGAGGGCAAGAGCCTCAACGAAGGGTTGCAGGCGGCCAACAGTGGCGACACCGCGACCGCGCTCAAGGATCTGCAGCCGATCGCCGATTCGGGCAGCAACGCCTACGCCAAGGCGCTTGCCATGCTGGGCCTCGCCCAGGTGAAGTATCGCGGAGGTGACACCAAGGGCGCGATCGCCTTGCAGAAGCAGGCGATCGATTCGAACGCACTCGACAACGACAGCTACTTCCAGGGATTGGAGGCGCTCGCGCAGATGTACATCGCGGACGAGGATTACGGCGATGCGCTGACCACGCTCGACAGCTGGAGCAACCAGAGTGGTGCGCAATCGGCGGACATCGATGCGCTGAAGGGCAACGCCTACTACCGCCTGCAGAAGTATCCCGAAGCGGTTGCGGCGATCCAGAAGGCCAAGTCGCTCAGCGACAAACCTCAGCCCAGCTGGGACCAGATCGAAATGGCCAGCTATTTCGCGATGGACAAGTACGACGATGCCGCCAAGCTCGCCGAGGCGGCGCTGGCCAAGGATCCCAACAACAGCACGTTGTTGCAGAACGTCATCGCCATTTACATCAACGCGCATCAGGACCAGAAGGCGCTCGCGCTGCTGGAACGCGCCCGCTCGAACGGCCAGATCAAGGACGAAACCGGCTACATGAACATGGCCAAGATGTACGACAACCTCGGCCAGAACAGTTCCGACCCCAAGGCCAACGCGCTGAAAGCCGTCGCGGTCCTGAACGAGGGCATGGACAAGGGTATCATCCAGCCCGGCGTCGACAGCTACAAGTTGCTGGGCGACTCGTATGCGATCGCGGGCGACTACAAGAACGCCGCGGCCGCGTATGGAAAAGCGTCGCCCGACGCCAAGACCGGCCAGGTGGACTTCCTGCGCGGCCAGATGCTGGAAAACCTGGACCGCCACAAGGAAGCCCGCGATGCGCTCAAGCAGGCGATCGCGAAGGGCGGATTCAAGCGCGTCGGCGCGGCCTACCTGACACTCGGCAATGCCGAACTCGCCCTGAAGGACAAGACCGCGGCAATCGCCGCGTACAAGCAAGCCGAACAGGATCCGGAAACGCGATCCGATGCGCGCCGCACCTTGAAACAATTGGGGCACAAGTAACACGCAGGCCGGCCGGGATGCCGGGTGCCCGAAAGACACGCGAAACAAACGGGCTTTGCCCACTAGGCAAAGCCCTCATGCTGGTGTAACGTTCGACACTTTTCCGCCGCCTTGGTTGCTGAGCCGGATCGAAAACGATACGGCGACTGCAGTGGGGCCCAACAGGTCAGCGACTGGTTCAATAAACGATGGCACGCACGTCGGCTCAAGACCGCAAACGGTTCAACTGGTGGCGCACCATTGCAGTCGCGTTCGCGATTGCGCTGCACGCCGGCATCATCATCATGTTGCTGGCCCCCGCAGCCCCGCCGCAGGCCAAGAAGAACAGCCAGCAGAAGATCGTGCGCGTCGAGTTCATCCCGCCGCCACCACCGCCGCCGCCGCCACCACCGCCGCCGCCGGAACCGCCCAAGCAGCCGCCACCGAAGGTGATCAAGCTGGAGAGGCCGCCGCCGTTGCCGCCGCCGCCGGCGCCGCCGCCGCCGCAGGAATTGTCGACCATGTCGACGCCGGCCGCGCCGCCGCGCCCGCCCGCGCCGCCACCGCCGCCCGCGGATGTCGCGCCGTCGGTCGACATCAGCTACAAGAATCGCAATCCGCCGAAATATCCGATCCAGGCGGTGCGTCAGAGCCATCAGGGAGAAGTGATCCTGGCCATCACCATCAACGCCGCCGGCGAAGTGGTCGATGTCAGGATCCAGAAGTCCAGCGGCTATCGCGAACTCGACCGCGCCGCGGAGGAAGCCGCGCGGCATTGGCGGTTCAACCCGGGCGTCCAGAACGGCAGGCCAACCGGCGGCGTCGTGCTGGTCCCGGTGAATTTCAGCCTGAGCGGCATCGAATAGAAACTTCACGCTCAACGGGTTCGAATCCGTTAGAGTCCGTCATTCAACGTTCCACTTGCTACAACTTGAAGGAAGGGTAGCGCCATGATCCAAGAAGCAGCATCACAAGCCGCCGCACCAGTCGGCAATGCCAACGCGCAAGCCCTGCAACAGGTTGGCGCGAGTCACTTCCTCACCCAGATCGTCACGCATCCGGCCGAGCACGCGATCGACTTGCTGGTGCTGATCGTGTTGGTGATCATGTCGGTGGCGTCGTGGTATTTCATCATCGCGATCGCGATCCGCAACGGACTGATCCGTTCGCGCATGGACAAGGTCATCCAGAAGTTCTGGGATACCCCGTCCGCGCAGGATGCCGTGAGGGTGATGGAGAAGCAGCCGCGTTCCGAGCCTTTCTCCAAGATCGCACTGGAAGCCGCTTCGGCCGCTGCGCACCATCAGCGTCACGAAGGCAGCCGCATGGTCGAAGCGCTGAATCGTTCCGAGTTCGTCGATCGCGCGTTGCGCCAGGCGGTCGATCGCGAAAGCCGCAACCTCGAGGGCGGCCTCACGCTGCTGGCGACCGTAGGTTCCGCCGCGGTGTTCGTCGGTCTGCTGGGTACCGTGATGGGCATCTACTACGCCCTGATCAACCTCGGCGCCAGCGGTGAATCGTCGATTTCCGCGGTCGCTGGTCCGGTCGGCCAGGCGCTGATCATGACCGCCATCGGCTTGTTCGCGGCGATCCCGGCGGTCATCGCCTACAACGCCTACTCGCGCGCCAACCGTGTCACGATCGCGCATTTCGACGAATTCGCGCATGACCTGCACGACTTCTTCGCCACCGGTGCGCGCATCGAGACCGGTTCGCAGACCGCTGCCGCCCGTCCGGCCGCCGCGGTGCCGCCGCCGGCCGTCAAGAAGTAAGAGGGTCTCGTCATGGGCATGAGTACCAACAGCGGCGGCGGCCCGGTTGCCGACATCAACATTACGCCGTTGATCGACGTGATGCTGGTGCTGCTGGTCATCTTCATGATCACCGCGCCGCTGGTACAGCACAACATCAAGATCGACTTGCCGCAGCCGAACCCGACGGTGAAGCCGCCCGAGAACCCACCAACGCCGCATTCGCTGTTCATTCGCGCCGATGGTTCGATGACCTGGGACAACCTCCCGATCAGCAACATCGAATTGCAGGCCCAGCTGGCGACCATCGGTGCGAAAGGGGCGGACCAACAACCGCAGGTGACCATCAAGGCCACCGACGATACCCAGTACAACTACCTGGCCGAAGTGATGGCCGAGGCACGCCGCTACAACGTGATCAAGATCGGCTTCGAGAAGTGAGGGACTGACGCCATGTCAATGAGCGTAGGCGAGAACACTGGCAGCGACATCCCCAAGGCCGAGATCAACGTCACCCCGTTGGCCGACGTGATGCTGGTGCTGCTGATCATCTTCATGATCACGGCACCGTTGATGTCGCACAAGGTCAAGGTCGACCTGCCGCGAGCCGATCCCAACACCAAACCCACCACGATCCAGGTCCCGCCCATCGATCTCGCCGTCGAAGCCGACGGGACCCTGTACTGGAACGACAGCCTGGTCAGCGATGCGGTGCTCACCGCGAGGCTGCGTGCGGCTGCATCCAGCAATCCGCAACCGGAGTTGAACATCCGCGCGGACAAGACCACGCCGTACCGGGTGATCTGGAAGGTGATGCAGGACGCCAAGGGAGCGGGCATGGTGCATTTGGGCTTCATCACCCAAGGCAAGGCCAGGAATGGTTCCGGCTCGTGAGCATCGCGATTGCACGAATGAAAAATGCCGCGCTTTGCGCGGCATTTTTCTGGGTCTTCAAGCGGACTGCGCAAGGATCGCGAGGTAGTTGCGTACCGTCCGCTCCAGCCCGTCGTACAACGCCTCGCTGACCAGGGCGTGTCCGATCGACACCTCGGCGAGATCGGGGATCGCGCGTTTGAACGCGCCGAGATTTTGTTGGTCGAGATCATGTCCCGCGTTCACGCCGAGCCCGGCTGCCCGCGCGCGCCGTGCCGTTTCCGTGCAACGCGAGAGTTCGTTCGCCGCATGGCCCGACGCGAACGCTTGTGCATAAGGCCCGGTATACAGCTCCACCCGCGCCACCCCGATCGCACGCGCGGCTTCGAAACCTTCGAGAGCCCCGGCGTCCACGAACAACGAAACGCGACAGCCGCTCTGGTTGAGCGTGGCGACCAGCGGCGCAAGCCGCGGCAGGTCGCGCGCGAGGTCGAAACCATGGTCGGATGTGATCTGGCCGTCGGAGTCGGGTACCAGTGTCGCCTGTGCGGGCCTGGCTTGACGCGCCAGCTCGACGAAACCCGGATATCCGGAGCGGGCCGGCGCGAACGGATTGCCTTCGATATTGAATTCGACCCGGCCCCGCGTGAGTTTCGCCAGAAGCGACACGTCCTCGGCGGTGATGTGCCGGCGATCCGGCCGCGGGTGCACGGTGATGCCGCCACAACCCGCGGCGATGCAGGTCTCGGCCGCCTTGCCGAGATCGGGTTCGTGGCCGCCCCGCGCATTGCGCAGCACGGCGATCTTGTTGAGGTTGACGCTGAGCACGGTCATGCGCGGGAATCATCGCACAAACCTGCGCGCAAAAAACGGCGCGGAGTGAGCTCCGCGCCGGAGAGTGCAATCCACCACGTCGCTGTACGGGCGGACGTTACGGGGAGACTTCCCGTACTGTTGGGACCGCGACACACGGCTCAAGTTCATGCGTCTTGGCCGATGGTTCAGCCGGCATCGTTCATGCGGGCGGACGCAGCGCCACGATCCGGCGTGCGGCACCCTGCCACGCGAGCGCGCCGCGATATCCCGCCATGGGATTGAAACTTTCGAGGCGCCAATCGCCGGCGGCCCCCAATGCCGGATCGGTGCGATCCAGCATCCATCCATGCGGGTCTTTCCGGAACGACAATCGCGACAAGCCGAAGGACAAACCCTCGCCCGCCGCCTTCAGTACCGCTTCCTTGGCGCACCACAGTGCAATGAACGCCTCGTCGCGCATGGACGGATCGAGCAGCGCCAGGGTGTCCGCCTCGGAGGGGTCGAAAAAGCGGCGTGCGATGTCGAGTGCACGCAGGTTCTTGTCCAGGCGCTCGATGTCGACGCCCAGCGCGCAGTCGAGCGCCAACGCAACCAGCGCATAGTCACCGCTGTGCGACCAGTTGAACTCGAGGCGGCGATCGCCGATGCGGCCGGCTGCAGGTGGCGCAAGCCGTGGCTTGCCACGCTGTTCCTCGTCCAGCACGATGCCGGACGACGAAACTCCTAGGTAGGCGGACAGCAAATCCAGGAGTGGCGCGCGCCCCGCGGACAACGCGTAGGGAATGCGCCACAAGTGGATCGATCGGGCATCGAGGTGCGCTGCGGCAGTTTCCGGCAGAACCTCGCTGAACTCCGGTGGCGACGACGACATCAATGCAGCGCGCGCGAGGTCAGTGGCGCACGCGCTCGTCATACAGGCGCTTCACCACCGAAGGATCGGCCAGCGTCGAGGTGTCGCCCAGGGCGGCGAGGTCGACTTCGTTCTTGCCGGCCTCGGCGATCTTGCGCAGGATACGGCGCATGGTCTTGGCCGACCGGGTCTTGGGCAGCGCCGGCGCCCATTGCAAATATTCGGGCGCGGCGAAACCGCCGATCCGTTCGCGGATGCCGACGACGAGTTCCTTCTTCAGTGCGTCGCTCGGTGTCACACCTTCCTTCGGTGTCACGAAGGCATAAATCGTGGTGCCCTTGATGTCGTGCGGGCAACCGACCACCGCGGCCTCCGCCACGCGTTCATCGGCCATCATCGCGCTTTCGACTTCCGCGGTGCCGATGCGGTGGCCGGAGACATTGATGACGTCGTCCACGCGGCCGGTGATCTTCCAGTCGCCGTCGGCATCGCGCTCGGCGCCGTCGCCGGTGGTGTAGACGCCGGGGTACATCTTGAAATACGTGTCGATGAAACGCTGGTGATCGCCGTACACGGTGCGCATCTGGCCGGGCCAGGAATCGGTGATCACGAGATTGCCGGAACCCTCACCTTCAATGGGTTTCCCGTCCGGGTCGAATATCGCCGGCTGGATGCCGAAGAAGGGTTTCATCGCGGCGCCAGGCTTCAGCACCCCGGATCCCGGCAACGGACAAATCAGGATGCCGCCCGTTTCGGTCTGCCACCAGGTATCGACGATCGGACTGCGCCCCTCGCCGACGACGTCGAAATACCATTCCCACGCTTCCGGGTTGATCGGTTCGCCCACCGAGCCGAGCAGTCGCAGCGATCGGCGCGAGGTTTGCCTGACCGGCCCGTCGCCCTCGCGCATCAGTGCGCGAATCGCGGTCGGCGCGGTGTACAGGATCGTCACTTGGTGCTTGTCGCAAACCTGCCAGATGCGCGAGGCGTCGGGCCAGTTCGGCACGCCCTCGAACACCAGCGACGTGGCGCCGTTCGCGAGCGGGCCGTAGACGATGTAGCTGTGTCCGGTGACCCAGCCTACATCGGCGGTGCACCAGTAGACGTCGTCCTCGCGCAGATCGAACACGGCTTCGTGGGTCAGCGACACCCAAACCATGTAGCCACCGATGGTGTGCAGCACGCCCTTCGGTTTGCCGGTGGAGCCCGAGGTGTAAAGGATGAACAACGGGTCTTCCGCGTTCATCGGTTCGGGCGCGCATTCGGTGGACTGGCCATCGACCAGCGCATCCCACCAGCGGTCGCGCGGCGATTGCATGTTGACCGCGCCGCCGGTGCGACGCACCACCACGACCGTCTCTATGCTGGTCGTATCCGGACGCAACAGCGCCTCGTCAACGTTTTTCTTCAGCGCAATCTTCTTGCCGGCGCGCATGCCTTCGTCGGCCGTGATCACCAGCTTGCATCGCGAATCGGCGATGCGTCCGGCCAGTGCATCGGGCGAGAACCCCCCGAACACCACCGAGTGGACAGCGCCGATGCGCGCGCACGCCAGCATCGCCACGCAGGCTTCCGGGATCATCGGCATGTAGATCGCGATGCGGTCGCCCTTGTTCACGCCGAGATGTTTCAAGGCATTGGCGAACCTGCAGACTTCGGCGTGCAGTTCGCGGTAGCTGAGCTTGCGGGAGACGTTCGGATCATCGCCCTCGAACAGGATCGCGGTCTTGTCAGCGCGCTTGGCGAGATGCCGGTCGAGACAGCTCACGGTCGGGTTCAGCACGCCGTCGGCGTACCAGCGGATGTGCAGGTCTTCCGGATCGTAGGACACGTCCTTGATCCGGGTGGGGAACTTGATCCAGTCCAGCCGCCTGGCGGCTTCGGCCCAGAAGGAACCGGGATCACGCAGCGATTCGGCGTAGCGGCGCGCATAGTCGTCGGGCTTGATCCGCTCGGCGGCGGCGAAGGCGGGCGGGACGGGATGCACCTTGCTCATCGCGGGTCTCCTTGGAAGTCGACGGAGTCAGGTCGACGGAGTCACGGTCGACGCAAGGGGTCAAGCGTAGCAAATCGCCGACGGCCGCGGCGTGAAAATAGCGTCAGCCCGGTGGCGATGGCGGCAGCTGCCGCGACGGTTCCGTGGGTTTGCGGAGGGTCCCGCGCAACGCTTCGATCTCGCGGGCGGTCATGTGCTCGGGACGCGAACTTGCCCGGACATGCCGGTCGATGAAGACCAGCGCGGCGGCGATGGCGCAGAGCAAGCCGATCACGATGCCCAATCCCATCCAGCCCGGCGAATGGCTGGCGAAAGCGAGCATGAAGGCCAGTATTGCGATGGTTGCCAGACCCCAGATCATGCCTTGGTCCCCCGGATTGCCGTCGCACCGATCATAGCGCAGCCATCCGGATTCGGCGTATCGTCGCGCCATGGAGCCCGGCATCACGGCTGCCCTTCCCTCGATCGCGCTTGCCGGCGTGCTGTCCTGGGCTTCCGGATTCCGCTTGTACGCGGCGCTGTTCATCGCGGGCGTGCTGGACCGCTTTCACGTGGTCGCGCTGCCGTCCGATCTCGCACTTCTCTCGCACACACCCGTGCTGGTCGTGACCGGTGCGCTGCTGGTGGTCGAGTTCCTGGTGGACAAGGTGCCCGCGGTCGATTCCATGTGGGACAGCGTGCAGACCTTCGTGCGGGTGCCGTTGGGCGCGCTGCTGGCGTGGGGGGTATTTGCGCAAGCCGGCCCGGAAACACAAGCGATCGCGGCGATCCTGGGCGGCGCGGTGGCGGCCGGCACGCACGTCGCCAAGGCAGGTACGCGGGCACTGGTGAATACCTCGCCGGAACCCTTTTCCAACTGGGGTCTGAGCTTTTCGGAAGACGGCGTGCTGCTGCTCGGGATGTGGCTGGCACTGAAACATCCCTTGGTGTTCGTGCTGCTGCTGGCGCTGTTCGTGGTGTTGCTGCTCTGGTTGATTCCGAAACTCTGGCGTGGCGTGCAGGCATTGCGCCGCGGGTTCGCTCGCTTGCTTTCGCGCGGCGCGACACCGCCGTCGCCGTGAGCGGAAACAGATTGCATGGGCGACCCGCACCCGGGTCGCGCAGGCACGCGCAGCCGTCGTCCAAAAACTTCGCACTGCCTCTGCTGGTTCGTCGCAGCCGTCGAGACAGGGCGGCGTATGCTGGCGGGATGCCATCGATCCCGGCAACCCGCGTCAAGGGCCGCGGCGCGGCCTCCAACCCGGAAGGCCGCTTCGAAACGGTGCGCCACCACGCCGAGGACGACGGTTGGCAAAGCGCATTGCTGGACGAGGCCACGCCGCGGCCGCGCACCGAGGTGCGCGAGGAGCATGCGCGTTCGATCATCAGCCGCAACGATTCGCCGGACGTGCCGTTCGAACAGTCGATCAACCCCTACCGCGGCTGCGAGCACGGCTGCATCTACTGCTTCGCGCGACCCTCGCACAGCTACCTGAACCTGTCGCCCGGCCTGGATTTCGAGACCAAACTCTTCGCCAAGGCCAACGCCGCCGAGCAACTGGCGAAGGAACTCGCGCGTCCCGGCTACCGCTGCTCACCGATCAACCTGGGTGCCAACACCGACCCGTACCAGCCGGTCGAGCGGCGTTGCGGTATCACGCGTTCCATCCTGGAGGTGCTGCGGGATGCGAACCACCCCTGCACCATCGTCACCAAGAACGCGCTGGTCGAGCGCGACCTCGATTTGCTGGCGCCGATGGCAAAGCGCCGCCTGGTGCAGGTGTTCGTGTCGTGCGCCCAGCTCGACAACCATCTCGCCGCGAAACTGGAACCGCGCGCCTCGGCGCCGCACCGACGCATTGCGGCGATCAAGGCGTTGAACGACGCGGGGGTGCCGTGCGGCGTGCTGGTGGCGCCGATCATTCCGGCGCTGACCGATCGCGACATGGAGCGCGTGCTGGAAACCGCGGCACAGGCGGGTGCGCGCGTGGCCGGTTACACCGTGTTGCGATTGCCCTGGGAATTGAAGACGCTGTTCCGCGAGTGGCTGCAGTTGCACGTGCCGCAACGCGCCGGGCACGTGATGAGCCTGGTCCGGCAGATGCGCGGTGGCCGCGACTACAACAGCGACTTCCGCACCCGCATGCACGGCGAGGGCGAGTTCGCGCGCCTGCTGTCGCGGCGGTTCGAGGTCGCCTGCCGCAAGTTCGGTTATGCACGCCGCGGTGAATGGCCGCTGGACTGCACGCGCTTCGCCCCGCCGCGCGCACCGTCACCGCAAGGCGACTTGTTCTAGGAAACCTCGAACAACCTGCTGCGCTTGGCAGCTTGCGTGCCGGTGGTGCTCGCCATGCTCACGTACTGGCGTGTACGCTCCGCTGGCTGCGCTGACTCGCCACATCCATGTGGCTCGCTCTACGAGCCGCCTGCGGCGTTCAGATCGGCAATCCTGCCGATCTGGTCGGCGACCCGCAATCACGGAGCCCTTTCGCCATGGATGGCGTTGTTCGCTCGCGACGGTTCTTCGGGGTTCCCTTCGCCGTTTCGTGTGTGCGCTATCTGGCTGGCGAAAGGTATTTCCCGAACCAGTCCAGCGTGCGGCGCAGGATGTCGGCAGGATCCTTGCGCCCGACGAAGTGGTGGCCCTGGTTGGCGTATACCACCAGGGTGGTCGGCACGCCCAGCGTCTTCAACGCGTGCCAGTATTCGAACGATTGCGGCGCCGGGCATTCCTCGTCGCGCTCGCCCACCACGATCAGCGCCGGCGTCTTCGCCTGCTTGATGAAGTTGATCGCCGAACTCTTCGCGTACGCGGCCGGGTCGTCGTACAACGACGCGCCGAAGAACGGAATCATCCACTGGTCGATCTGGTTCTGTCCGTAGTAACTCTGCCAGTCGGAAATGCCCGCGCCGGCCACCACCGCCTTGAATCGCTGCGTGCGTGTCGGCGCGAACATGCTCATGAAGCCGCCGTAGCTCCAGCCCATCATGCCGAGCCGGTGGTCGTCGATCGGCGCCAGTTTTTCCACCGCGTCCACCCCCGCGAGGATGTCGTCGAGGTCGCCGTAGCCCATCTGGTTGCGGATGGCTTGCGCGAATGCCACGCCTTCGCCGAAGCTGCCGCGCGGGTTCGGCATCAGCACGAAGTAGCCGAATTCCGAAAGCGCGGAGGCATTGTTCCGCCATGTCGGCAAATTGGCCCATGACGGGCCGCCGTGCACGTACACGATCATGGGATAGCGCTTGTGCGCGTCGTAGTCGGCCGGGTACATCAGCCAGCCCTGCACCTGCATGCCACCGCTGTTCCATTCCACCGATTGCGTCTTGCCCCATGCCTGCCCGAGGTCGGCGTTGATCGTCGTGACCGCGGGCGGTGGTGCTGTGGTCAGCAACCCGGCGTGCACTTCGGGCGGATCATCGAAGGAGTCACTGGCATAGGCGATGCGCCGCGGCGCCTTGCTCGACAACGCGACGGACAGCGCGGCGCGTCCGTCGCCGATGTCGCCGGGGGCGGTGAACCACAGCCGCGTCTGCCGGGCAACGTTGCCGCCGAGCGTGTATTCGGTGACCTGCACCTTGCCGCTCGCGATCTGGTTCACCAGCAGCGAGCGCTGGTCGAGGAAGGTGAACCACGACGGCGTGACCTTCGCGCCCGGAGTCAGGTTGACCGGCGTGCCGCCGGTTGCCGGCACGCCGTACAGGTCGCCGCCGGTGGCGCCGCGATCGCTCATCAGGCCGCCGATGAATAGAATGCGTGCGGCATCGGGGGACCAACGCGGCAGCGCCATCTGCAGCCCGTGCAACGGACCTTTCACGGTTGCCGGATCGACGATCATCCCGGGGGCGGCGCCCGCTTGTGCATCCTGCACGTAAAGTTTGGCCGTCCACCAATTGTTGTCGCCGGGCGGCGGCGCGGCGGTGTACGCGAGACGGTTGCCGATCGGCGACAACCGGAACTCGTAGACGTACAGGCCCTGCGGCGTCAGGATTTCCGGCGTGCCTCCCGCAACCGGGACCTGAGCGACACGCTCCACCTGTTCGTCGGTTGCGCCGATCACGCCGACGCGGGGATTGCCGGACGCGGTCGCGTAGGGCGGGCGCGTCGCGCCAGGCACGTACAGGAACGCGATGCGCTGGCCGTCGCGGCTCCACTGCATGCCTTGCGCAAAGCCTTCGATGTCGGCGACCTTGCGCGGCGTCGAACCGTGTTCGACATCGATCAGCCAGATCGCGCCATGGATCGGCTTGGTGTTGGAAGGGTCGACCCTGCAGCGGGTCAGCACCGCCAGTTCATTCGCGCGCGGCGCCCAGCGGATCCCTTCTTCGCTGCAATCGCCCGGGATCTCGAGTGGACGGGCGTTCCGGCCGCTCCACGACGCGAGCGTCAAGGTCGTCTTGTCATCGTGCGACACCACCCACGCAAGATGCTGGCCGTCCCAGGACAGCGCCACGGCCGGAATATCCCTGACCCTGGCGCGTTGCGCCAGGATGTGTTCGATCCGTGCATTTTCCGATTGCGCCGATTGCGGAGCTTCGGCTCGTGCGGGCGGCGCGAAAACCAGGCTGGCGAGCAGCAGGGCGAAGCAACGCGCGGATGCGGACATGGCAGGGTCCTGCGAAGGGAACCCACGAAACCTACACCCATGCCGGACCCGGCGGAAGTGGCGAAAGCCCTGCCCGCCGGCGCAAGGCCACGGGCGCCGCCGCGTGCTGCTTCGCTTCGCCCCGATACCCGTTGTCCGGCAGCGCTGGACTACGGTCCGGATTTCCGCCCCGTCTTGAGCGACGGATTGTCCGCCGTGTGCGGCGCGAGGCGTTCGACGTTGTCGCGCGGCTCGGATGTGCGCGAAGACGGCCCCGCGGCGTGGCCGGCATCGTCGGCTTGCCGTGCCTTCAGCAGTTCCTGCATCTGCGCCTTCAGCGCTTCCAATTGCACCGTGTGACGGTGCAGCGCGGCCATGATCGCCCACAACAGGATGCACAGGACGATGAGCAGGATGCCGATGTCGGTCGTGGTCACTCGCGGTTCCTCGCAGCCGGGATCTCCCCCGACGGTTGCGGCAGGCTGGGCGGGGAAACACGGGCATGTACCCGCGCGATCCCCCATTCCGCCCGTGCAGGATACAAGCAACATTCATGCCGTGCAGGCCTGGGGCGTGGCCTTGCGGGGAGTCCTGTGCCGGCCTTGCTGCCGCGGCGTTCAGGCTGGTCAGCGAGCGGATGCGCGCCCGCGCGACATGCGCTGCCCCACGGAGTCGATGCATCACGCGCCGGTAACCATTCGGTCTGAAAATCATCCGATGAACATGGATAAATAGGCGTTTCATTCATCGTTCATTGGGATAGATAAACGCGTTCATTTTCGGTCGGCATTACGCTCGCAATAACTCCAGGAAATATTCAGCGCTGGTTTCGACGGTGTGCGCATACTGACCATTCCGTTCGCAAAGACTTTCAAGGATGGTCCCCGAAGCGCATACGGTCTTGTCGGCTTGTCTTGTGTCGATTGGCGCGTCGGCATTGGGATTGTGCGTGCTGGTTCCGGTGAGCAAGCCGGTCGGGTTGATCGACTATCCGGATGCGCGCAAGCGGCATGCGTTCGCGACGCCGCTGGTGGGCGGGCTGTCGATCTTTGCAGGCGTGTTGGCCGGGTGGCTGTGGCTGGGGCAGATGCAGCGTTTCGACGACATCGTGCTGGCCACGGCATGCGTACTGGTTGTGCTCGGCGCGCTCGATGATCGTTACGGATTGCGCGTGAGTGTGCGGGTGGCGGTGCAGGTCGCCGCGGTTGCGATCGTGATGTCGACGACCGGCGTGTACGTGCATTCGCTGGGTGTCCTGCATGGCTACGAATTGACGCTAGGGTGGCTGGGTATTCCCTTCACCGTCGTTGCCGTGATCGGGTTGATCAACGCATTCAACCTCATGGATGGCATCGATGGCTTGGCGGGGTGCCTCGCACTGGTGAGTGCCGGTGCGATCGCGTTGCTGATGGCGCCGGACATGCCGGCACCGCGTACCGTCGTCGTGCTGCTGCTGGCGGCGGCACTGTATCCGTACCTCATGGCCAACCTTGGCCTGTTGGGCCGCAGGGCCAAGGTTTTCCTGGGCGATTCCGGCAGCGTGGTGCTCGGCTACATCATCGCCTGGACGCTGATCGCATTGAGCCAGAGTTCGCCGCGGCATATTTCACCCGGATTGGTGTTGTGGTGCGTCGCACTGCCCGTCATGGATACCCTGGCCGTGATCTTTCGCCGCCTCAAGCGCGGCGTGTCGCCGTTCACGCCGGACCGCACGCACATCCACCACCTGTTGATGAACGCCGGGATGGGGCCGCGTCGCACGCTGGTGTATCTCGTCGCGTTCGCGCTGGTATTGCCTTTCGTGGGGGTCGTGATCCACGCGGAGCTGGGTGCGATCGCGAACCTGGTGGCATTCGCGGTGGTGTCGGTGCTGTACGTGGCGTTCACCACGCACCTCGAACGCACGCAATCCACGTCCGATGATGCCGCGTCGGGAGTTGCAGCGGCTCCGGTCGCGGACGGCACGGATTCCTGACCTGCGTTTCGCTGCGGATGAACGTGATCAGTCCGTCGCCGGCACGCCGAGCGGCGGGTCCAGTACTTCGTCCCACGTTTCCAGCGTGCGCCGGATCACGATGCGTTCGTCGAACTCGGCCAGTGCCCTGGCGCGCGCCGCCAGGCCGAATTGCCTTGCCAGGGTCGGCGCATCCAGCAGGCGGACGATCGCCGCGCCCAACGCCTCGGCATCGCGCGGCGGCACGACCAACCCGTTCACGCCATCCGCGACGGCATCGCGGCAACCCGGCATGTCGGTGCTGATCAGCGGCGTGGCGCAGGCGCCCGCTTCGATGAGCGATCTGGGCAAGCCTTCGCGGTAGTAGCTCGGAAGCACCACGATGTCGACCGATGCAAACAGCGACGGCATGTCCTCGACATGTCCGATCCATTCGATCAGCCCTTCCTCGACCCAGCCGCGCACGGCGGCCTCGGGCACCGCGGCGGGATTGCCGGGATCGGACGCCCCCGCGAGCAGGAAACGGACTTTCCTGCCGCGTGCGCGCAGGTTGCGCGATGCCTGCACGTATTCGGCGAGTCCCTTCTCCCACAGCAGCCTCGCCGCCAGCAGCACGCAGGGAGGATCGTTGGGCGTGCCATTCCGGGGCACGAAACGCGCGCAGTCCACGCCGGATCCGGGGATCACGCGCAGGCGCGCTGGGTCGATCAGGCCGTGGCCGGTGAACATCGCCGCGTCGTCGTGGTTCTGCAGGATCAGGCGCGAGCGTTTTCCGCGCAGCGCGAATCGCATCAGCCCGCGCACCAGCGGCCGCAGCATGCGCGCACGCGGATCGTTGCTGGCGAATACGTAACCGAGGCCCGCCACCGCATTCACGCGCGCCGGGATGCCGGCCGCCATCGCGGCCAGTGAGCCGTACACCGCGCATTTGATGGTGAAGTTGTGCACCAGCGCCGGCCGTTCGCGCTTGAACAACGCGACCAGCCCGGCCAGTACGCGGGCCTCGCGCCATGGATCGAGGCTGCGGCGGTCCATGCCCGGCAACGGTGTCCAGCGCAAGCCCGATGCGCGCAGGCGCGCACCGTATTCGCCGGGCGGCGAAACCAGCACCATCTCATGGCCGGCGGCTTGCGCGGCCAGCGCCAGCGCGCGCCGGAAGTTGTAGAGATACCAATCGGTGTTGGCGAACAGGATGATCTTCGACATGCTCGGACTCCACCGAAAGCACGATCAGTGGCGCGCGGCGGTCGAACCGTCGCGTCGCGTCGCATCGACAGCCATGCAGTCCGCGCGCGCCTGGTGGATGGCGGCCACGAATTGCCGGAAGTCCGGCGCAAGCGGTGCGGCGCTTGGGCGTTCGTCTGCCTGCCAGGTGCCGCCCTTGGCATAGATCCATACGTAGTCGTCCGATACATCGGATGCGACGCGCAGGCGCTGTGCGAAACGCTCGGGGGTTTCGCGGGCTGATTTGTCCTGGCTGGTGCGACCCAGCGGCCAGAGACCGGTCGCAATGCCGGGAACGGTCCCCGTTGCGCCGTTTTCCTGCACGAATTCCGTGTAGAGCTGGCGCGAGCGCGGAACGGTGTTTGCAATGCCGTCGCTGTTCCTGCTGTAGGTTTGTTCGAGCCCGATCACGACTTGCTTCCAGGGCACCGACAACAATCCACGCAGGAACGGCACCGCAAACGCGTAGTTCCCGTGCCTCGACAAATGGGTGTTTCCCGACTTGAGCTGGTGCACCCCGGACATGAATTTCTGTTTGAACGTCTTGTAACGGTCCGAGGACTCCAGCACGTCCGGCATCACGATCAGGGTCATGTCGGGGTAGGCCGCGAACATCGCCTGGCCGATCCCGCGGCCTTCCCGTTCGATCGTGGCCGCGAGTCCGGCGCCGCCGGCGGCGACCCAGGTCGGCGTGTACGGTTCGAGGTCCAGCGCGATGCCCTTGAAGCCCGCGTAGCGGGCGAGCGCCGCGGCGTGTGCGAAATGCGCGATGACCGCACTGTTTTGGCCGGCGCTGTTCCAGTCATGCGCTTTGTACAGCGCGACCTTGATGAAGTTGTCGGTGGCGCCGTACTTCGCGTAGTTGGATTGAAACAGCCTGGCCTGCTGCCACAACTTGCTGCCGGGATCGGTCCCGACGTCGGCTTGCCAGTACGCCATCACGTTGTTCACGAACACGCCCTGCACGCCGACGGTTTGGCCCCAGTACGCGGCTTGTTGCAGGCCGGCCTCGGTCTTCACGTTGATGCCGTCGAACATCAGCACCTTCGGGCATTGCGCGGCGACGCCGGAATGCCAGGCACCGATCAGCACCACGAGCGCCGGCACCCATCGCGGCCAAAGGGCCGACCGGCGGCGCGCCGAGCCGTTCATGCCGCATCCCCCGCGGGTTGCGGCTTCGGCTTCAGCAGGAAGATCACTTCCTGCGAAAGCGCCGGCGCGATCCAGACGTGCCTGGCGATCTCGAACATCGGTTCGAGTTCGGCCCGTGCTTCGGCCATGCTGCAAAAACACAGGGAGTCGTTCGAGCCGCCGAACACCGAGGCCCTGACGCTGCGCCGCATCGCGTGGAAGCCGTTCTCGATGCCGAACGAAACGATGGCGTGCGAGGCGACGTGCGCGAGTTCGCCCAGCATGGTCCTGCGCAGGGAGGTCGGGACACGGTGCATCAGCCGCAGGCAAACGGCCACGTCGAATGCCTTGTTCCCGAAATCGCCGAGATCGGAGGCGTCCGCGACCCGGAACGAAACGCGGTCGTAGCCGATCCCCGCATATTCGGCCTCGGCCACCTTCAGCATGCTCGCGGAAATGTCGGAGGCCACCACTTGCGTTCCGAGCGTCGCGAAAATGCCGGCGAGCTTGCCGGTGCCGGCCGGCATGTCGAGCGCGGTGCGATGGGGGACCTGCGCCAGCAGGGTCTCGATCGCGCGCCGTTCCTTGCGCGCCACCACCCGCGAGGGGAGGTTTCGCCAGCCCTTCGAGGACACGAACATCTGGTGGTAACGCTGCGCCGTCGCATCGTTCTGGTAGAACTTGCGGGTATTGCGCTCGTAGTCAAAATTCATGTTTCGCCACCCATTTTTCGAGTTGCAGGAAATATGCGGACAGATACGGCCGGCCGATCAGCCAGCCCGCACCGCGCATGCCACGCAGCGCCTTCTCCGCAAAATGCCGTCGCATGGCGATGGTTTCGCGCAGGAAATGATTGAGCAGCAATCTGTCCAGCGCGCGCGCCGAGGCTTGCTCGTACGTCGCCACGAGATCGTCGACGTCGAAACCACGCCATATTCCCAACGATCCGCCTTTGCCCCAATTGACCATCAGCAGCGAAATCACGAATCGCGCGAGGTCGTCCTCGGGCATGCCGAGGAATACATGCTGTGGATCGAAAAAAAACCATGCGTCGTGTGGGCGGTCGAACCGGAAATTGCGAACCTCGAAACCACTGATGAAAAGGGTCCGCTCGCGCCCGGCGATGTGTGCGAGCACCTCCGCGCTCGGGGCGAGGTAACCATTGCGCAGATAATCCTTGGCCGGATAATCCAGTGCGTCGCTGGTGTCCGCGTGCAGCCGCGCCAGCAGCGTGACCGCGTCGCGCAGCGCGGCCGCGCGCTGTGCGGCGGTGCTGGTGCGCGCCTGCAGCAGGGCGCGCAAATCGGGGCCCGACAGGTGCGGATACACGACACAGGCATGGTCGAGACCGGCGGGCTCGCAGACGCGATCGCTGAGCCCGCACAGCAGCCGCATGTCGGTGTATTCGCGGTGCGCCCTTTCGATGCACCCGGGGTCCAGCCAGTCCCGCGCGGGGTCATCGCTGCTGCGGAACATCTTGTAGAACCAGCCTGCCGATGACGCCACCCACGATTCCTTGCGCGGCGTGAAGGCGAGCGCCTCGATCTGCCGGACGATGCCGGTTTCCGGCCGGGCGGCGAGCGCCGGATCCTGTCCGTTCACGCCGTCGAAGCCACGGGGCGCCCGCACGGGGTCGGCGGACCTGCGATCCTCCATGGCGACGTCACGCGACATGCCGCACCCTGTGAAAGGCGTATTGGTCGCAACCCGATCCCATCAGTCCACGCAAGGGCCACCTGCTTTTCCGGACGAATTCACGATCGACCTCGAATCCGAACCGAGTCAGCAGGGCATGGCATGTATCCGGGTCGATCGATTGGTAGGGATAACCCCCAAGCCAGTCGTGCACGTCGTTGTAGAAATCCATGCCGCGACGCGCGTAGCCCTGCACGTAGGCATCGAAGTCCTGGTGTTTCATCCTCAGGGCGGTCTTGCGCAGGAATATGTAGGTGCGGCGTGCCCGCCGCTGCGAGGACGGCGGCGCCTTCGAATACCAATGCTTGATGCCGCGCCACATGCCGCAAAAGGGCGTCTTCCGGTACAGCGCGAGATAGAACTCGCCGCCCGGCCCGACCAAAGCGCCGGCGGCCTTGATGGCCCTGGCCATGTCGCCGGTGTGGTGCAGCACGCCCCACGAGTGGACGATGTCGAAATTGCCGAACTCGGCCGCGGTCATGTCGAACACGCTGCGCACCTGGAACTCGGCCGGAAATTCCGGCGCGAACTTCGCGAATACCCAACGCGCCGCCTTCACGGAATCGGGATCGATGTCGACACCCGTGACGCGGGTCGCCCCGAGCCGCACCGCGGCCAGCGCGGACAGCCCGGAACCGCAGCCGATGTCCAGGAAGCTCAGGCCGTCGAAACGTTGTCGACCACTCAGTTGGCGCAAGTCGACCATGGCCTGGGAGATCTTCGCCTCGTCGATCTTGCGTGCGTAATCCAGCCAGTTCTTGCCGAACGCGAAGTGCGACTGTTGCTGGAGCAAGTTTTCCGGTTTCATGGGACGATCACCTTTCCATCGAATGTCCCCTGTCGTTGCCGCTGTCGATCCGCGCGGGAAATGCGCAAGCACGAAACCGTCCGCCTCGCACTCCGTCCGTTCATGCCGCCACTTCCGCGTACGCGTGCAACCGGTTGCGCGGGGTTTCCGGGAGCCATGCCTGGAACATCAGCACGTCCCACAGGCGGCCGCCTTCGTTCACCTTTCCCGCGACGTGGTCGGCGAGCATTTTCCTGACATACGCGGGATCGAAATAACCCTCCTCGCGCAACCGTCGTTCGTCCAGCAACGCCTCCGCCCAGTCCCGCAGCGGCCCGCGCAGCCACGCGCCGATCGGCACGCCGAATCCCTGTTTGGGGCGGTCGATCAATGGCCGCGGCACGTGCCGGTACAGCACCTGCCGCAACAGCCACTTGCCCTGCCCATGCCGGACCTTCTGCTCGATCGGCACGCGCCACGCGAATTCCACGACGCGATGGTCCAGCAGCGGCACGCGCGCCTCGAGGCTCACGGCCATGCTGGCGCGATCGACCTTGGTGAGGATGTCGCCCGGGAGGTAGGTGACGAGGTCGCTGTACATCATCCGCTCGATGTCCTCGACCACCCCCGGGCCGAGCATCGGATTGCTGAGTTCGGTGGCGGGTTCGCTGGCGTCCAGCACGATGGCGGCCGGATTGCGGACGTGCGACATCAGCAGGCGGTAGCGCTCTTCCTGCGGTCCCGCCTCGAGCATGCTGGCCAGCACGCCCACCTTGGATTTCGGCCGCTTCAACCGCGCCCGCGCCGGCAGGCAACGGTTGACGCCCGCCAGCAGCGATTCGTAGAAGCCCGCATGCCGCGACAGCGAGCGCGCCGCGTGTCCGCGCATGCGATCCGGCATCCAGCCCAGGCAGCGTTCGATGTCCCTGGCCTTGAAGTAGCGCAGATAACCGCCGAACAACTCGTCGCCGCCGTCGCCCGAAAGGCTCACCGTCACCTGTCGGCGCGCGAGCTGCGAGAGCAGGAAGGTCGGCACCTGCGACGAATCGGAAAACGGTTCGTCGAAAATCCCGGGCAGCTTCGGCACCACGTCCAACGCGTCCTGCGCGGTGACATACAGCTCGTGGTGCTCGGTGCCGAGGTGTTTCGCGACCGCGCTCGCGTGCACGGCCTCGTCGTAGCCCTTCTCGCGGAATCCGATCGAAAAGGTTTGCACCGGCCGGTTCGACTGCGCCTGCATCAGCGCGACCACCAGCGAGGAGTCCACGCCGCCCGAAAGGAACGCGCCCAGCGGCACGTCGGCCTCCATGCGCAGCGCCACCGCGTCGCGCAGCACGCGTTCGAGTTCGTCGGTGGCCTCCGCATCGGACAGGCGCAGGCGATCCGCCACGCCGGACTCGGCGACTTCGCGGGCGGACCAGTACGTGCGCGTCGCGGCGACGAGCGCGGATTCGCCCGCCGGCGTCCTCGCCATGTCGGCGCCCACGGTCAGCAAGGTGCCCGGCACCAGCTTGCGGATGCCCTGGTAGATCGAGTGCGGCGCGTTGATGTAGTTGTGGCGCAGCAACAGGCACAGCGCGTCACGATTGATCGCATTGTCGAAACCGGGAAGCCGCGTGATCGCCTTCAATTCCGACCCGAACACGAACAGCGGGCCGACCCATCCGTAATAAAGCGGCTTGATGCCGAGGCGGTCGCGGGCCAGCGTCAGCGTGCGCGTGCGGCGGTCCCACAACGCGAATGCGAACATGCCGATGAAACGCGCGAGTGCGGCATCCAGCCCCCAGTGTTCGATCGCGGCCAGCATCGCCTCGGTGTCGGAATGGCCGCGGAACACGGCGCCGTGGCCGGACAGTTCGCGCCGCATCGCGGCGTGGTTGTAGACCTCGCCGTTGTAGACCATCACGAAGCGGCCGCTCGCCGAGGTCATCGGCTGGTGGCCTTGTGGCGAAAGATCGACCACGGAAAGGCGGCGATGCCCCAGCGCGATGCCGGCCGCGGCATCGTGGAAGAAACCTTCGTCGTCCGGACCGCGGCGATGCAACGCGCGGGTCATGCCGCGCACGGCCGCGAGGCCGTCGTCGCCCGGAAAACGGTGGGTGGCGTCCCAGAGTCCCGCGATCCCGCACATGGTCAATGCTCCAGCACGAGGGAGGAATACAGATCGGCGTAACGGTGCGCACGGATGCCGTTCGCGTAATGCTCGATGATGCGTCGACGCGCGCGCAGGCCGAGCGCGCGTCGCCCTTCCGCGCCGAGCGCGGCCAGCTTGGACCAGCCGGCGCTCAGCGCGGCCGAATCGCGCGGCGGCACCACCTTGCCGGTGTCGCCCACGATCTCGGGGACGTCGCCGACGTTCGTCGCCACGCACGGAACGCCGCAAGCCATCGCTTCGGCGACTGCATTCGGGAAGGCCTCGCCGCGCGACGAAAGCGTCGCGATGTCGAACGCCGCGTTGACCGCGGGGACGTCCGTCCTGCGCCCCAGCAGCCGCACCCGCGTACGCAAGCCGGCTGCGTCGAGCAACGCCGCCAGTTCGGGGTTGTCCATCGACGTGCCATCGCCGACCAGCACGAAAAACGTGTCCGGATGGCTGTCCAGGAAAAGTCGCGCGGCCGAACAGAAGTTGGCGTGGTCCTTGGTCGGGTGCACGCGCGCCACCAACCCGATCACCAGCGCGTCCTCGGGCACGTCCAGCGAGGCCCGCACCCTGGCGCGCTCGTCCGGGTTCGGGGCGAACGCCGTGGTGTCGTAGCCATTGGGAATGACCGCGGTACGCGCCTTGCAGAACCCGCAGGCTTCGTGTTGCGATGCGCTGACGCGCGAAGCGTAGAGGATGCGCTGCGGCCGGGTGGAGAACCACGCGTTCATGCGTATGACCACGCGCGTCAGGCGCTTGTCGGTCGCGACGTCGCTGAGGGAATGGTGGACGCTCCACAGGTGGGGTTCGCGTTCGCCCCACACCGCCAGCGTCGTCAGCAGGTGCGCGTGGTACATCCAGGCGTGGACCAGGTCGGCGCCCTCCCGCCGGAGCATCTGTCGCAGCCGCAACACGTCGCGCGGGCCGGCCCGGCCGGGGCGCATGCCGAGGTGGTGGACCGTGGCGGATTCGGCGACGCGTTCGCTGAGCGCGGCCTCGCTGCCGAGCACGATGACCGAGTGTTCGAAACGCGGCGGCCGCAACGATTCCAGCAACCTGCACAGCGCGATTTCCGCGCCGCCGGAACCCAGCCCAGTGATGACGTGGCATATCTTCATGTGGCGGGAAGGTTGTTCGAGCAAGCTGGCCCCGTGTTCGGGTGTTGCCGGAATGGGGTTGTCGCGATGCCGCGACTCGTCGCGCGCTTCGTGCAGGGCGTGCAGGATCCCGGTGTTCATCGGGATGCCCTGCGCGCCGCTTCGAAATACAGGTTCGAGCCGCCCCCGCCCGAGCCGACGAATTGCAGGAATTGCTTGAGCATCCACTTGGCGCGCCCTTTCCAGTTGAGCGTGTGCCAGCTTCCGAAATACAGGCGCCGGACGATGACCCGGTCGAACTCCCGCCCGAGCAGGTTCGCAAGCCGCTCGCGGCTGAACGACTGGACGTGGCCCCAGCGGTGGAACACTTCGCCGCAGTGCGGGCAGGCGACCCGGCTGGCTTCCAGTTTCTCGTCGGCGGGCACGGTGCCGAGGTAGCGTCCGTGCCCGGCGAGCACCCGGGAAACC
The DNA here is from genome assembly GCA_001899805.1 of Lysobacterales bacterium 66-474. Classification (GTDB taxonomy): domain Bacteria; phylum Pseudomonadota; class Gammaproteobacteria; order Xanthomonadales; family Rhodanobacteraceae; genus 66-474. The sequence continues at coordinate 228,472 of MKWP01000016.1, read as the reverse complement.
TCGCGGAAGGTCGAATCGATCACCGCGTCGTCGAGGTGTTCGATGACTTCCGACATGATGACCACGTCGAAGGCGCCGTCGGGAAAGGGCATGGCCTGGGAGTAGCCGACCCTGGCGTGCTCGGCATCCATCCCGGCGGCGCCGCGCAACCGCTCGACCGCGCCTTCGCTGGGATCGAGCGAATAGATCTCGGCGCGGGAATTCGAGCGCAGAGTCTTTTCCAGGAAACCGTTGCCGACGCCGATGTTGAGCACGCGCTTGTCGGCGGGCCGCAACTGGCGCGCCAGGAAGCGCAAGCGTGTCGCGTTGCCGTCGAACGAATCGACGGCTTCGCCCTGGAAGTAATCCCAGATCTTCTCCTGTTGCATCGTCAGGTACCTCTCTCCGGTTGCGGGGCGCCGTGCAGGGGTTCGCCGGGGGCGCTGCGTTCGCTGCGAGCGGCGGGGAAGGCGGCCCTGAAACGCGGCATCAACCTGAAGTGATGCCTGACCAGCGCGAGGATGCCGTGGTACTGGAATATCACGATGAGCCCGTCGATCTGGATGCGGTGGCGCGGGCCCTGCAGGGTCGTCTGCAGGCCGTACAGCACGGTCATGATCAGGAAATAGATGACCAGGAAATGACCCGTCAGCGTCCGTTTCCTCCACACGGACACCATTCCGTAGACCTCGAACGGCAACAGCAACCAGTAAATCAATTGCGGAAGGTCGAGGAATCCGTAGCCGGGTGTGGTATGGAACGGAATCGGAGTTGCCACGAAGCGCACGATGCCCGATATCGGGTTGCCCGCGTTCTCGCGCAGTTTGTGCAGCGCGCCGGTCACGCTGCCGTGGCCGAGCATGTGCACCACGCCGGCCAGCGCAACGATGGCCATCAGCCACAGCCACGGGCTGCGCCGGGCCCGGCGCGAGAACAACAACGACATGCCGAAGGCGGCGCCGAGCGTCAACGGCACGTAGAACCGCGTGACCATCAGGACCGCGGCACCCGCGGCCGCGATCAGCAACGCCCGCCACGGCTTGCCGCTGTCCACCAGCGCCACCGCGTACACCACCGTCGCGGTACCGGTGGCGACCAGGATGTCCTTCATGTTGGTGATCGTCGACCAGGCGAGGATGGACGGCGCCAGCGCGAGGAAGGCGAACAATCCCATGCTGGTGCGGCGGCTCATCCCGAGGCCGATCCGCGCGGTCCCGGCCAGCAGCCCCGCCGCGACGAAGGTCAGCAGGATGTTCATCGCGACGGGCGCGTAGTAGCCGGGCCCGAACACGTTGATGGACGACGCGTTGTAGATGTAATAGGAAAGATTGACGCTCTCCACCGTGCTCAACACGTAGTGGTAATTGCGGACGAAGTTGAAGATGCCGATGTGCTGGTGCGCCAGCAGTTCGCCGACGTGCAGGTACCTCCAGTCGTCCAGGAAGGTGTAGGTGCCGTCGAAGAACACGCCGAAGTACAGCAGGAACAGGCCGGCCTTCAGCGCCGCGACCGCAAAGCTCAGCACCGGCCTGCGCGTGAAGCCGAGCGAAATCATGGACCCCACCATCAGGATGGCGAGCGTGGGCAGGATCAGGTCGTCGAGCGGGAAAGGGTGCATGGGCGTGGCTCAGGACGCTCCCTGGTGCTGCTGTCCGCGCGTGTCGCAGACGGCGCGGAACACGGCTTCGGAATTGCGCAGCAACGCTTCCAGCGCGAAGCTGTCCTCGATCCGGCTGCGTGCCATCGCGCGCAACCCGCTGGCTTCTCCGCAATCCGCCAGCAGCGCCCGCGTGGCTTCGAGGCCGGCCGCGAATGCCGCGGGATCGCGGGCCGCCACCACCGTGCCGCACCCGCCGACGATGCGCGCCGAGTCGCCCACGTCGGTAGCCACGCATGGCCGCCCGCACGCCATCGCCTCGGCCACGGTGTTCGGGAAGCCTTCCCCGTAGGACGTCGACGCCGCGATGTCGAGTGCGCTGTAGACCGCGGGCATGTCGTCCTGCGGCCCCGCCCAGGTCAGGCGGTCGCGCAAGCCCAGTTCGTCGGCCAGCGACGCGAGCATGCGTGCGTAGCCGGGTTCGCCGTCCGCACCGACACACACGAACCGCCAGCGCGGGTCGCGGGCCGCGAGGATGGCGGCGGCCTTGAGGAAGGTCGGATGGTCCTTCATGGGATCAAGCCGGCCGACCAGCCCGACCAGCACCGCGTCGTCCGGCACGCCCCATCCGCCGCGCTTGCGCGCGCGGCCGCCGGCGTCGAAGCGGAATCGATGCGTGTCGATGCCGTTCGGAACGACCGTGATGCGCGCCTGCGGGTACCCGAGTGACGCGTGGTGGGCCGCGCCCGCCCAGGAGTTGACGATGATGCCGTCGGCGAGGCGGGACAGTAGGCGGCTGAACCGGAAGGTCAGTCGCGACATCCAGTCGTAGCGGTCGCGGTCGATGTAGGACGAGCGCACCCCCCACACCACCCGCGTGCGGCGATCGGCAAGCTTCGCCAGCAACGACAACAGGTTCCCGACCGTGAGGTAACCGTGGACGAGATCGGGATCGTTGTCGCGGAATGCGCGGAACAACCGCCACAGGAATCCCGCGACGTCCCAGCGGCCGCGCTTGCGCAGGTCGATCACCGGCACGCCGGCCTCGACGAGCTCGCGCTGGAAGGCGCCGCCCGAATAGAAGCACGCGACCGCCACGTCGCGGCCCGCGCGATGCATGGCCGCCGCCAATGCCACCAGTTGCCGTTCCGCGCCGCCGCGCGCAAGCGAACGGATGAGGAACAGGACGCGCGGCCTGCCGCGGTCCGTCATCGCGATGCCGGCCGTTTCGCCGGCCATCCGGGTCATCGCGGCGTCGGAATCGAAAGCGTTCACCGCGCGACCTCTTGCGCGGCCTTCATGTCGCCCGCGCTGGTCGTCACCGAAGCCAGCAATGCGTTCCATTGCCCGAGCACCGCGGGCAGCGAATAGAGGGTGAGCACCTCGCGCGCGTGCGCGCCGAGGCGCGCGCGCAAGCCGTCGTCCCCCATCAGGACGTCGAGTGCGGCAGCCAGCGCCGGGACGTCTTCCGCAGGAACCAGCCAGCCGTTTTCGCCATGGCAGATCAATTCGCGGGGACCGGTGTTGCAGTCGAAACTCGCGCAGGCCCTGCCCTCGGACATCGCTTCGAGCAGCACGTTGGGGAAGCCTTCGAATCGCGACGAGAGCACGAACAGATCCGCTTGCCGCATGGCCTCGCGAACATGGCTGTCGAAGCCGGGCATCGAAACGCGACTTGCCAGTCCGCGTGCGACGATCGTTGCCGTCAATCCGGCGCGCGACCGGCCTTCGCCCAGGATCGTCAGATCCCAGTTGGCGTGGTGCCCGGCCACGCAAGCGAACGCTTCGAGCAGGAGGTCGAAGCCTTTCTGCGGCGACAGCCGACCGACCGCCAGCAGGTTGCGCCGGTCCGTCCCGGAGCGCATCGGCGGCTCGTCTCCGGAAACGCCCCGGTTTGCAGGCGTCGATACCTGCGACACCGGGTTCGGGATCACGCTCACGGCGCGGCCCGTGCGCCGCTCGATGTCCCGGGCTGCGCGCCGTGTTTGCGCAACCACCGCGGCGGCGCGGCGGTACAACAAGCGATACAACACGGCGCGGATCCCGCGCGGCGGTTGGGCCTCGACGGACACGCGTTCCGAAACAATCACCGGCACGCCCAAACCGAGCGCGGCCGTCACGCTGAGCAAGTTGGTATTGGCCATGAAACTGATCACGACGTCCGGGCGGCAGCCCTTGATCGCGCGACGCAAGGCACGCAGGCGAGCGAGGTTGTTGCCGATGGCGGCCACGGCGTGAGGCGAATCCCCGGCCACGGCGAGTGCGATGCGTTGGACCGCCGGATCGAGGGGATAGCTGTCCGTATGCGGCGACGCGAGGGTGATCAGCGTCACCTCGTTGCCTGCGTTGGCCCACGCCTTGGCCAGCATGGTCATGACGCGTTCCGCGCCGCCGCCGCCGAGCGAGGAGATGACCAATGCCAGCTTCATGGGACCCCGCTCGTCGTCGCGACCTTGCCGAACACGGACGGGTCGATGCCGAGGCGTGTCGTCACGTATCGCCACGCCACGCCGCGCCAAACCACCAGCGACAACGCGGCACCGATGGCGGCGCCGGCGGCGCCCAGGCGCGGCACCAGGAGCAATGCCGCCACCAGGTTGACGACGATCCCGACCAGCACGAACAGCGAAGCCTGCTTCTGGAATTTCGTCATGGACAACATGAAACCCACTTCGCCGAAAGCCGTGCTCGCGCAATAACCCGACAACAGGATCAGGAGCGGCACGTAGGCTATGTCGAACTCGTGGCCGAACAATCCCAGGATCCATTTGCCCGCCACCGCGAAGAACACCCCGACCGCCAGCGCGCCCGCGAAGCCGAAGCGCGCGGCGCGCGCAGCCACGATCTGCAGTCCGGCCATGTCGCCCGCGTCGTGGCGCTCGGCGATCATGGGCGCCAACACCACGTTGACCGACTGCTGCGCGAACAGCGCGAAGGTCGCCATGCGCAATGCCGCGTAGTAGGGACCCACCTCGCCGGTTCCCATCAGCGCGCCCAGGATCAGCACGCTGAGCCAATTGCCGCCCGCGACGATGATCGACAGCAACGATAGTTGCGAACCGATCACCGCCCAGCGACGCAGTTCGTAGCGTGGCGTGATGTTGCGCGCGTGCGCGGGCCAAGCACAGGACATGTGCAATGCCGAGGCGGCCAGTGCAAGCAGTACGGCGAGTGCGCTCGCCGCACTGGCCATCGGAGCATCGGGGTGCACAACCACGCGTGCCAGCAGCAGCATCAGGGGAATCACCGCCAGTGGGCGCAGCACGGTGGAATAGAGGTTGGTCACCACCGGCCGCTTGAACGCGCGATGCAGCGCGCCGCTCTGCTGCAACTGGGTCAGGATCGGCAGGGTCGCGAAGCCGATGTAAAAGGTGTCGCGCCACGCCGCGTCGTGTCGTGCACCCAATTCATGCACGATCATGCAACCGATCGCGGCCACGCAGACGCTGGTGGCGAACACCAGCAGGCCGACACCTCGCCGCAGGCCACGTACCTCGCCCCAGAACCCGCCATTTATGTAACTTGGCATGAAGCGGACGATGCTGATGTCCTGGCCGGCCTGTGCCACCACCGCGAGCAGGCTGACCCAACTGATCATCAACGCATAGATGCCGTACTCCGCGCGTCCGGTCAGGCGCGCAATGACCATGTTCGAAAGAAAGCCGAGGCCGGTGCCGGCCACCGTCACCAGAAACGCGCCGGACGCGCCACGCCGCAAGCTGCGCAGGCTGCCGGCGAGATCGGGCGCGCGCGCGGCGGCGGCGCGCGGATCCACGGACCCTCCGATGGCTTGGTGGGACGTCATTCGAGTCCCCGCGAGCGCCCGCGTGCAACCGGCAATCCACGCGTGTTCCGTCGCTCGTCGCTTTCCAGCCAATGCCCGAGCTCGCGGCCGGTGATGTCTTCCAGCAAACGGATGTCCGGCGCGAAATGCGCGTGCATCGCCGCACGCACGGCGGGCAGCAACGACCGCTGCGGTTGCGATTTCCGGTTCGCCCTGCGCAGCGCGTCGCGGACACCCCAACGCGGGATGCCCAATCCACGCTTGAGCTTCATGGCAGCAGACACCAGGCGCTCCGGTGTTTTCTGCGTGCACAGTCCCAGCAGGCGGGAGCGGGCGTGCTTGCGCACGTTGACCCGCGGGAAATCCAGGCGTCCGTCGTCCGGCACGTCCAGAAAGGACAACACGTCCCGATACACGCGTCCGGGGTCGGCCATGAGATCGTCGAAAAACCACCAGCCGACCTGCGCGCGAGGGAAGATTTCGAGCAGGCGGCGCAACTGGCTGCCGAGCAGCGGCATGCGGTCGTACAGCAGGACCTTGCTGTCGCGACAATGCCACGGCACCTTGTCGCCGGCGCGACGGTCTGCGCACAGCGCCCAGGCGTTGCCGAAGTCCTCGATGCTCTCGTCGCACGACCACAACGCCTGCGCGTGCATCGAAACCGCCATGTCCATGGGGTTGCGCAGCATCACCAGCAGGCGCGCGGCAGGCAGCGCCTCGTGCAGTTCGGCGATCGCGAGGTCCGAATACATGTAGATGACCGAGGCCTCGCCGACGGCCAGGTGTTCCTCGCCGGCATCCCGGAACAGCTCTGCATAGTCGTCCCGGTTGGCCACGAAACGGTGTGCCGGAAAGTCCAGCGCGAAATAACCGGGTTCCTTGGGCACGCACATGAAGATGCGCGGGTGCGCGCGCAGGTAGGCGCTCAGCGCCGTCGTGCCGCATTTGGGTGCACCCACGAGGAAGAAATCGGGCTGTTTCATCGTCTATTCGGAAGCGGCAATACGGTCGGGTTGACGTCGAGCCTGGCGCGCACGAACACCAGCGCGGACAGGTTCCAGGCGATGGTCGAAGCAGCCGACGCGATCGCGGCGCCGATGAGCCCGAATGCCGGGATCAACGCGACACTGAGCAATACATTCAGCAGTGCCGAGGCGCCCAGGAACCACGACGCCTCGCGTTCGTACCGGGTCATCGTCATCAGGAAACCGACCGGCCCGGCCGCGGCGCTGATGCACTGCCCGCCCAGCATGATCAACAACGGCACATACGCGGATTCCGGGAAGCCATTGCCGAACCACCCGAGAACCCAGTGTCCGGCGACCGCGATGGCAAGCGCGACGACCGCGGTCACGGCGAAGGTCAACTTGGCGGCGTGATGCACGAGCCCGGCCAGCCTGACGTGGTCATCGGCCACGTAGCTCTCGGCGATCATCGGCGCGAGGATCGTGTTGACCGCGGTGAGCCCGTAAAGCGCGAGCGCCGCGAGCCTGGCCGCTGCATAGTAGGGACCCACCGCTTCCGCGCCCGCAAGTCCGCCCAGGATCAGCACGTCCACGCGGTCGGAGACGATGCCGATCGTCGCCAGGAAAAAGAGGCGGCGGCCCAGCTTGAGCCAGGCGGGAACGTCGTAGCCGGGCTGCACCCGCCTCGCGGCGGCAGGCCATGCACGCGTCAACCGCCATTCCGAGCAGGCGAGGGTCACCAGCGCTGCCACCACGCTCACCGCCATGATGCCGGGTGCGGTCAGCCGCAGCCCGAGCAACAGTGCGAGGACCAGCACCAGGACGATGAGAACGATCGGGCGGACCAGGTTGTTGTACGCGCCCGAGCTCACGGCCCGCTTGAAGCCGCGGAAAAACGCGCCGTTCAACGAAAGTTGCGTCAACACGGGCAGCAACAGGAAGCCGACCAGCAGCGTGTGCTCCAGGGTGCCGCCAAGCCGGTCGCGCAGCATCAGCACGGTGCCCGCCCCGATCAGCATGATCATGCCGCTCGCCGCGAGCACGAGCAGGCTCGTCCCCCGCCGCAGTCCGCGCAGCGTGCCCCACTCCTGCCGGTGTACGTAGGTGGGCACGAAACGCACCACGCTGCTGCTCTGGCCGAGCAGGGACAGCACCGTCAGCACGGTGATCCATGACAGCGCGAAGGTATAGACGCCGTACTCCGCCTTGCCGACCAGCCGGGCGAGCAGCACGTTGACGATCAGGCTGAAGCCCGCGCCGCCGACCTGCACCAGCAGCGCACCGGACGCGCCGCGCCTGAGGAGGCGCAACACCGGTGCGTAGTCCGGCGCCGTCCGGTTGTCGGCGTGCACGGATCGCGGTGTTTCGGCTACTTCCATGGCGGCATCCGCTGACAGCAGTCTTCACGATCCGGGCGCGCAGGTCAGCAGCGCGTCGAGCATCTGCGCCTGGCCGTCGCAGTCTTCCCAGTGGACCTCGGAGTCGGGCGCACGCGGTTGCCGGATCGCGCCGCGCAAGGCGTAGGCGCACAGGTACGCGACCACGCGGCGATGTGCCTCCGTCGGGGTGCGACCGTACTCGTTCGCGAGGATTCGCGCGATCGCGATGCCGCGCCGCGCGGGCCGGAGCTTGCGCAGCCTCGGCAGGCAACCCAGGAACCGCGCCAGGTCGAAATCCGCGGGATAGTGGCCGCCGGCGTATTCCCAGTCGAAGACACACAGGCGGCCCCGTTCCCGGAACGTGTTGGTGGGCGTGAAATCCCCGTGCGTCAAACCCTTCGGTTCCACCAGCCCGGGCGCTTGTGTCAGCAGCGCGAAGGCATCCGCGAAACGCGTGCGCCATGCCGGCGGCAGCGCGCCTGCAAGACGCCGGACCTGATCGGTCCATTCAAGCAGCAGGGATTCCCAGGGCATGGCCCACGTGGAGGCCGTGCGTGCCGTCAGTTCGCTCAGGAAGGCAACGTGCACTCCCTGCAAGCGCGTCGGGCATGGGCTGTGCAGCGTCTTGACCGTGTCGGTCACGAGCACCGTCGTATCATCGACGGTGTCGTGGAACAGCACGCGGGGGAGCCACGCGGACTGGATGTCCAGCGCCCGCAGTTGACCGATCACGAAGGCCTCGTGCCTGAGCAGGGCGCTGGCCGCGCTGCTGCGGGCAGCCTTGGCGTAGCCGAGGATGTTGCCGCGTTCGTCCATCAATTGCGCGACCATCTTGCGATGCGGACCGGGCGTGCCCGTGAAGAACGCGCCATGCGTGGCGCGCGATCCGATGGCCTCGGCGAGACGCCGCACTCCGGAGACGTGCACGCGACCCGCAGACCACAACGCCTGCATGCCGATCCCGCCCGTGCGGACCACGATGCGCTTTAACGCTTTCGCGGCCGGGCGCACCGGCTGGATCATCGCGAGCGAGTTGATCCTGATTGCGCGCGGATACAACGGTACCAGCCAACGGCGCGAGTCCACGCGGCGCGGACTCAAGACGGCATGCGGCACGGACCCGGGATGCGGTGCAGCGGTGATGCGCAGTCCCAGCGATCGCATCTCCAGCAGCGCGTCCCGGAAATCCGGATCGTCGAGCCACGCACCATGCGCGGATGGCTTGCCGTCCGCGCGCCAGGGCGCGCGCGCAAGCGCACGCTCCGCGCGCACCCGCAAGTCAGACCGCCCGGTAGTCGTAGAAACCATAGGCGTAATCGGTGCTGCGTCTTTCGACGGCATTGAAGATGACTCCGTTCACGTCGACGCCGCTCTGCATCAGGCGCTCTTTCGCTAGCTCGATCTCGCTGGCCTGGTTGAGGCCGTAGCGCACCACCAGCAGGCAGGTGCCGACATGCCGGCCGATCACCGCGGCATCCGTGACGGCGAGGATCGGCGGGCTGTCGATGACCACCAGTTCGTAATGCGCCGAGCACCGGCGCAACAGGGACGCGAACTCGGGGTGCATCAGCAGATCCGACGGGTTCGGCGGCATCGCGCCGCAGCTCACGAAATCGAGGTTCTCGAGATCGGGCACCGGACGCACCGCTTCCTCCACCAGGATTTGCCCGGCGATGAGTTCGGACAGGCCGTTTTCGGCGCGCCCGCCGAAGACCTTGTGCAACTGGCCGTCGCGCATGTTGGCGTCGATCAACAGCACGCGTTGCCCGGCTTGCGCCACCACCGCCGCGAGGTTGGCGGACACGAACGTCTTGCCCGCGTTCGGGCTCGATCCGCACACCATCAGCAGATTGTTTTTCGCTTCGTGCCGGCTGAACGACAGGCTGGTGCGCAGGCTGCGCAGCGCCTCGGTGGCGAGGTCCGTGGGCGCGGCCAGCGCCAACAGCTTGTGCGGTCGCCTGCGGCTGAACCGTTTGTCGAGCCGCCGCGAAATCACCTGCTCCTCGTCGCTCCACGGGATCGACGCATACACCTGCAGTCCCAGCTGCTTGATCTCGGTCGTGTCTTCCACGGTGCGTTTCATCAACTGCCTGGCGAACACGAAGGCCACCGAAAAGAACGCGCCCAGGACCGTGCCGCCCAGCACCGTCATCGCCTTCTTCGGCTTGGCCGGACGGGTGATGTCGACGGAAGGCTCGTCCACGATGCGCGCGGTGCCCACCGTGCCCGCCTGCGCCAGCTCCAGTTGCTGGGCTTCGTTGAGCAGGCCCGTGTAAGTGGTGTTGAGTACCTGCACGTTGCCGTTGAGGTTCAGCAACTCGCGCTGGGTGTCGGGCATCGTGTTCAGTTGCTTGTCGATGCCGGCCTTCTGCGCGTTCAACTGGCCGATCTGCGAAACGATCGCCTTGTAGGCAGGGTGCTCCGGCGTGTACAGGCGCGCGGCCGCGATCCTCTGCGTTTCGAGTTGCTGGATGCTGGCGTCGATGGTGTCGAGCCGGGTCAGCAGGCTCTGGGTCTGCATCGGAACGTCCACCGAATGCGCCTTGAGCTGGAACTTGTTGAGCGCGGCCTGCGCGTCTTCCAGCTTCTGCTTCACCACCGGCAATTGCTTCTGCACGAACTCCAGGCTGCTGGACGCCTGCGCCGAATTGCGCCCCACGTTCTGGGCAAGGTATGCCTTGGTGATGTCGTCGAGGATCGCGACCGCGAGATGCGGGCTCCTGCTGTCGAGGCTCAATTCGATGACGCTGGAATCCTGCGAGGTCTGCTTGGCATTGATGGAATTCTGCAGCCCGGTGATGGTGGTCACCTCGTAGTTGCGGGTGACGTGGAAGCGCATGCCCGGATTGGCCCGCATGCTCTTCACCAGCATCGTCACGCCCGAACCTTCGGCGGGTTGACCGACTTGCCCGCGCAACAACAGGTGTCCACGCAGGGTCGGGATCGAACTGTCCTTCCAAAGCGAGTAGGCGCCGTCGCTGCCGGCGACCAGCGTCAGGGATTCGCCGTACAGGTCGCGCGGCACCTCGAGTTGCGGCACGTCCAGTTGCGAGCCGCCCCAGTCGTAGCCGCCGAGACCCGGCCACGCCGCGGCGACATCGCCGGGTGCGGCCGGCGTGTACTGGCGTGCGACCAGGCTGCCTAGCACGGGAACCCGGTACGGGCTGACGATGATGTTCAGGTTGAGATCGTCCACCGCCTTCTTGATCACCGACTGCGAGGTGAGGATCGAGACGGCGTCATTGGCCGCGGGGTTGGCGGCGCCCACCGCTTGCGCCACGGCGCTGATGCCCGGGATGCTCGGCGCCTGCTCGACCTGCACCATCGCGTTGGCCTCGTACACGGGCGTGGCAATCAGCACATAGACCAGGGCCAGCACGAAACACAGCCCCGTGACCGTGAGGATCAGGCGCTTGTGGCCGAGCAGGGTGCCCAGCAGGGCGCGCAGGTCGATTTCGTCGCCGCCGCGATCGTGCAACGGTGGCGGGAGCGCGTAAACATCGTTGAACGCGCCGCGCGGGTATTCCAATCGTCTCGTGGATGTCATGCGATGCATCCAGGCCCTTGGGGCCAATCAACGGGAACGCCGGATCCGGATCACGGGGGAGGCGACGCTGCGGGGACGCCTTCCGAATGCGTACGTCGTGTGCCGGACACGTGCGTACGGTCTTGGTCCTGTCGTCGTTCCGTGGAACATCGCCCGTGCCGCCGCGGGATGACGCAATACGACGGCCGGGCACCTTGCCGAATGGCGGATCGTGAACGAATCGGCGTGCGATCGCCGTGTCGTTCGCGAACCTTACAAGCGGTCTTTGTGAGAATGGGGGTCTGGATTGTTGCAATTGTGCGCTGAATGAATCCATCACGAAAATGTCGCAATGTGGCGACATTTAGTACGTTCATAAAACAGACAGACACATAAACGTCCATAAAAGCGGAATGCATACAAAAACTTGCCATGGAATATCGGCACCGAATGCGGGACTCTTCAGCGCGGGCAAAAATATCCATTCAGCGAAATGCGCTGGACATGATCGAAGCCGCGTGGCTTACTCCCCGAAGAAATCGCAACCGGCAACGATCCATCTGGCAGCGAAGGAACGCGTGTCCTGCGGTGATCGGATCGTCGATTCCATTGCCTGTTGCCGCACCCTTTCCGCGGCTGCCGTCGGGCCTGCCGCGAAGGTGTTGGTCCGGGCGGCGGGTCGCGTCATCGCGTGACTTGCGCCGCGCATGGACAGCCGCGATCCGCGGCGTGCCCTGCAGGCAGGCGCGCGCCGTGGCATCGCTTTCCAGGCGAGTGCGCCCCCACGAACAACAAGATGGTGTTGACCATGGAAACCTCCCGGAATCTTCCCGCTGAAATCGTTCCCCGGCCCTGGACATTGCAGGGTTCACGCGCGCGCGGTTTCCTGAACGGCCTGCTGGCGATCGTCGTTTGCGTCGCCATGGCGGGCTGCGTGCCCGGCCAGGACATGTCGATGAACGTCCGCGGCGAGAACGCCAACTCCGATTACGTCCATCTGGTGCCGATCACGCCGCAGTTGATCGCCACCCAGGCGAGCTCGCATGTGCCGGCGGCGGTTCCGCCTGCGCTGCTCGATTACAAACCGCAGCCGTACCAGGTCGGCGCGGGCGACACGCTCTACATCACGGTGTGGGACCATCCCGAATTGACGTCGCCGGCAGGGTCGCAGCAGCAGACCGCCGCCAATGGCCGCGTGGTGCGTCCCGACGGCACGTTTTATTTCCCGTTCGCGGGCACAGTGCATGCGGCGGGCGAGACGATCGAGCAACTGCGCCAGTCGCTGGCGAACAAACTCGGCTCCTACATCAAGAATCCGCAAGTGGATGTCAGCGTGGTCAGCTACGACAGCCAGCATGTCCTGATGGAAGGTGCGTTCACCAAGACCGGGCCGCAAGCGATCACCACGGTGCCGCTCACGCTCGGCGAGGCCATGGGCACGGCCTCCGTGGACATCCAGAACGCCAACCTGTCGAACGTGATGCTGTCGCGCGACGGGCAGGTCTACCACCTCGATATCGGCAATCTCTCCGAAAACGATCTCGCCAAACGGATCTACCTGAAGGCCGGCGACCGTGTCTACCTTCCCTACAACGACCGTCAGGAAATCTATGTCATGGGCGAGGTCGGCCACCCGACGGCACTCAAGTTCAAGACCGCCGATCTGACGTTGACGCAGGCGATCGGCCAGGCCGGCGGGCTGAACCAGGTCACCTCGAAAGGCAAGATCTACGTGATACGCGATACATCCGGCCAGAGCAGTCCGCACGCCACGGTTTACGAACTGGATGCGAAATCCGCGGTCGCCTTCGCGCTGGGGGATCAATTCAGGGTGAAACCGGGCGACGTGGTATTCGCGTCTGCGGCCGGCATCACCAAGTGGAACCGTTTCCTCACCCAGCTGCTGCCGATCACCAGCGCCCTGAGCGCCGCCGCGACGTCGCAGTATTACATCCAGAAGAACTGACGCATCCGGTGCCGGACGTATCGGTCGCCCGACCACCCGCGGACGGACGGGGTCGATCCACGTTCGCCTGCGTTCGCGAAGCCATGCAGGCCACGGGATCGAAACGGTCCGCGTGAACCGAGCGGGGCGCCCCTCGGCGCCCCGCTGCCTGTCACGGTTTGTCCTTCACGAATTCGGTGAACAGCTCGTGGATGCGGCGATACTCGTCGTACCAGTCGTCCGCGTGTTCGAACGCATGGCGCTCGGTCGGATACAGCGAGATCCAGAAGTCCTTCTTGTGCAATTCGATGAAGCGCTGGTACAGGCGGATCGAATCGCCCGGCATCACGTTGTTGTCGATCAGGCCGTGCATGATCAGCAGCGGATCCTCGAGGTTCTTCGCGTACTCGATCGGCGAGGAAACCTTGTACGCTTCCGGATCGAGCTGCGGCGTGTTGAGGATGTCGGACGTGTAGCCGTCGTTGTAGCTGGTCCAGTCCGACGGCGCGCGCAGCGCGGCGCCGGCCGCGAACTCGCCGGGCGCGCGCAGCAGCGCCATCTCGGTCATGAAGCCGCCGTAGGACCCGCCGTAGATGCCGACGCGCTTCGGATCGACGTGCTGGTCCTTCACCAGCCACGCCTTGCCGTCCAGCAGGTCTTCCAGCTCCGGATGGCCCATGCGGCGGTAGATCGCGTCGCGCCAGTCGCGGCCGTAACCGGCCGAGCCGCGGTAATCCATCACCAACACCACGTAGCCTTCCTGCAGCAACAGGTTGTTGAACATCTGCTCGCGGAAGTAGTACGACCAGTTCTTCTCCACGTCCTGCAGGTAGCCCGCGCCGTGCACGAACAACACCGCCGGGTGCGGATGCGACGTGTCGTAGTCCTTCGGTTTGTAGAACTTGGACCAGATCCCGAAGCTGCCGTGGCTGCTCGGCACCTTCACGAACTCGGGCTCGGTCCACAGCGATGACAGCGCCTTGTAGTCGGGCGTGCGGGTGTCGGTGAGGTCGTGCGCACCGGAACCGTCGCTTTCCACCACCGCCAGTTGCGGCGGAACATAGGCGCTCGAATGCAGCACCGCGAGTTTCGCGCCATCCGGCGACAATTCGAAATCATCCGCGCCTTCGAAGTGCGTCACCTGTTCCAGCGCGCCACCCGCGACCGGCACGCGGTACACGTCGTAGTCATACGGTGCCTGCTTGTTCGAGCGCAGGTAGAACCACTTGCCGTCCGGCGACAGCACCGGCGTCGACACCTCGAAACCGGTGCCGGTCAACGCGCGCGCCTTGCCGTCCAGCGGCTTCACGAACAATTGCGCCCAGCCCGATGCTTCCGATTCGAACCACAGGGTCTTGTTGTCGGATAGCCAGCCGAGGCCGTTGAAGCTCCAGTTGATCCACGCAGGGTCGGTCAGGCGGTTCTGCGTCACCAGCGTGTGATCGGCGAAATCCACACTGGTGATCCAGCGATCCTTGTGGTCGTTGGCGACAAGCTCCACTGCGAGCTGGCTGCCGTCCGCGCTCCACGCGATCGCGGGATAGCCCGACTCCCCGTTCAAAACGAAATTAATCGATACCGGACGCGTCCTGGGCGCGGCCAGCGCCGCGGCTTCGTCGGCGTGGCCCTGCTTCTTCAATTCGGCGATGCGCTTGGCACGCAGTTCGTGCAGCGGATCGTCGTGGATGCCGGGCAGATCGTCCATCGACAGCGGGTATTGCTTGTGGCTCTGCAGGTCCAGCAACAGCAGCGACTGCGGAGCGGGATTGTTGCGGCCGACGTAGGTGCGCGCGGATTCGGTTTCGGGATAGCCGGACTCGTTGACGTAGTGGATGACGTCCGGGCGCTTGCCGTGCTGGTGCGATTTCGGCACCGTCACCACCAGCAGCCAGCGCGCGCTGGGCGACAGCGAGGTCATCACCACCCGCGGCTTGTCGCCGAGGTAGAACGGCGCGGGTGAGCGATTCGGGTTTTCGGCGTCGAGCTTGTCGGTGCGCTCGCGTACGGCGTCCTTGTCGGCCTTGTCCGCGCGCAACGTCGAGAACAGGCTGAGCTGCAGGCGTTCCAACTGGTCGGGCTTGGCGTCGGCCGGGTTGTCCTCCGTCTTGAGCGTCGCCACCGGCGACGCCACGCCGGTGGAAGCGTTCCAGACAAACCATTCGTTGCCCTGGCTCCAACTCACCAGCTGGCCATCGGAGGAAATCTGCAGGCCGGACTTGTCGGCGTTGTCGCGGGTGACCTGACGGGTCGCGCCGCTCGCGACTTCGCGCACGAACACGTCGCCGTGGCGCAGGAACGCCGCGCGGTCGCGGGCGTGGTCGAACACCGCCGGGCCGTCGGCGATCGCGAGTTCCGCATCGCTCAATTTCGCCGGCGTGCCGTTGGCGGCATCCACGCGATACAGGTCGCGGATCGACGAACCGTTGCGCTTGAGCTTGAAGTAGATCGAGCGACCGTCCACGCTCCAGTACGCGTCCTCGACCGGCGGCCCGATCCAGTCGGGGTCGGCCATGATCTGCTCCAGCGTGATGCCGGAGGCCATGGTCGTTGCAGGCGTGCGCGACTGTGCTGGCGGTGCTTCGGCGAGTGCGCCCGTGCCGACCAGCAGGCAGGCCAGCCCGGTGACGACGATTCGATTCATGGCTGCGTCCCCGCAAAAAACGTGAAGGCTAGTCACACGCCGGCGTGATGCGCAAGCGCCGGAAGTCATCGCATGGCGGCCGTGGTGGAACGGCGTTACCCTGCGCGGACCCGTCCAGCCTGGAGTGAGCCATGTTCGCCATTCGCATGTCGGTCGCTCTCGGTCTTGGGCTCGTGTCCGGATGGGCGCTGGCGCAAACGCAGACGCCCGAGCCGCCCGCGCGCGCGGCGACCGGGTACGCGCTCATCGACACGCAACACGAGTTGCCAGCCATGCCGCCGCCCACGCCGAAACACGATGTGACCGAAAGTTTCTTCGGCAACGTGGAGCACGATCCGTACCGCTGGCTGGAGGACGCCGACGCGCCCGCGGTCAAGCAGTGGATCGCGGCGCAGAATGCCTACACCGAAAAGGTGATGGACGGTTTCGGCGATGCCAAGGCCATCGCCCAGCGCGTCGGCGAACTGGCCTTGACCTCCACCCAGCAATCCGACCCCGGGATTGTCGGCGGCACCTTGTTCTATTTGCGCCAGACGCCGCCGCAACCGCAGGCGGTGCTGGTCGCGCAGGCGTGGCCGCAAGGCCAGGCGCGCGTGCTGGTCGATCCCAACCAGGGGGCCGGCGCCGCGATCACCGGCTACTGGCCTTCGCCCGACGGCAAGTACGTCGCCTACGGCACCGCCGAAGGCGGCAACGAGGAAACCACGATCCGCTTCATCGACGTCGCGGCCGGCAAGCGCTTGCCCGATGCGTTGCCGCACGCGGGCGGCGGCACCACGCCGCAAGCATTGGTGTGGGATGCCGACGGCAGGGGCGTCACATACGCGCGCTTGCCGTTGCCGGGCAGCGTTCCGGACGACCAGCTGCAATTCAACGCGGCGCTGTATCACCACGTACTCGGCACGGCGGCGAAAGACGACGCACTGGAGTTCGGCAAGGGCTTGTCGAAGGTCGCCGAATACACCCTGCTCGGTTCGGCCGACGGCCGGCACGCCGCTGCGCTCGTGCACGCCGGTGATGGCGCGCCCGACGCGGTGTACCTGCGCAGCGGCGACGGCAAGTGGAAACTGGCGCTGGGCACCGAGGCCAACGTGCGCGCGGCATCCAGCGTCAACGAGGGTGCGGCGTGGGATGGCGACCGGTTGCTGGTGATCGCATATCAAGATGCACCGCGCGGCAAGCTGCTGGCGCTGGATGCGAACGGCAAGTCGTCGCTGCTGGTGGGGCAGGGCGAATGGGCCATGCATTCGGTCGCGCCGATCAAAGGTGGTTTCCTCATCGTCGAAGTGCGCGGTCCCGATTGGCGCGTGCGGCAGTATTCCGGCGGCGGAAGGTTCCTGCGCAACGTGCCGTTGCCGAAAACCGGAATCGGTGTTGGCGCCATCGCCAGCAATGCATCCTCGCCGAACGCCTTGATCACCTATTCCGGCTGGACGATCCCTTCGCGCTGGGCCGAGTACGACGGCAGCAACGGTGGGCTGAAAACCGTGTTCGAAGTCAAGCCCGCCGCGGACTATTCGAAAGTGGTGACGTATCGCCTCGACGCCATCTCGAAGGACGGGACCAGGGTTCCGGTCACCGTGATCGCGATGCAGGGCGTGACGCCAAACGGCGCGCGCCCGGCGATCCTTTACGGCTACGGGGGGTTCGGCATCACCACTGCGCCCCGCTTCCTGGGTTCGACGCTGGCGTGGCTGGAACGCGGCGGCGTGTACGCGGTGGCCAACATCCGCGGTGGCGGCGAGTTCGGCGAGGGCTGGCACGCCGATGGCATGCTGTCGAAAAAGCAGAACGTGTTCGATGACTTTTACGCGGCGGCGCAAGCGCTGGTCGCGAAACATTGGACCGACCGCGCGCATCTCGGCATCCTCGGCGGTTCCAACGGCGGCCTGTTGATGGGCGGCGCGCTGACGCAACATCCATCCGAATACCGCGCGGTGGTGTCGCTGGTCGGCATCTACGACATGCTGCGTGTGGAGCTTTGGCCGAATGGCCAGTACAACGTTTCGGAATACGGCACGGTGACGAAGCAACCCGATTTCGAGTGGCTGCGTGCGTATTCGCCGCTGCAGAACGTGAAGACGGATACCGCGTATCCCGCGGTGCTGTTGATCACCGGCGTCAACGACCCGCGCGTCGCCCCGTGGCAATCGCGCAAGTTCGCGGCGGCGTTGCAGGCCTCGACCACCTCGAAATATCCGGTGCTGTTGCTGACCCGCATGAACGAAGGCCACGGCGTCACCGCGTCCTTCAGCCAGCGCGTGGGCAATGCCGCGGCGACCATGGCGTTCTTCGCCGAGGAACTCGGACTGGGCGAGCCGCCGGAGTCGGCCAGGTGACGCTTGAATGCGTGGAGCGCGAGAGCGGGCCGGCTCCCCGCCACGCGGTGATCTGGCTGCACGGCCTCGGCGCCGACGGCAACGACTTCGTGCCGATCCTGCCGCAGCTGGTGCGGCGCGGGTGGCCGTCGTTGCGTTTCGTGTTTCCGCACGCGCCGGTCAGGCCGGTCACCGTCAACGGCGGCATGCCGATGCGGGCGTGGTACGACATCGGCGGTTTCGACCTGTCGCAGAAACAGGACGAGACCGGCATCCGCGCATCGGTGGCTGAAGTGGGAAAACTGGTCGCGCGCGAAGTCGCGCGCGGCGTCGCCGAATCGGGCATCGTGTTGGCCGGGTTCTCGCAGGGAGGCGCGATCGCGTTGGCGGCGGGCTTGCGCCACCCGCGCAAGCTCGCCGGCATCGTTGCGTTGTCGACCTACCTGCCGCTCGCCGAAGTGATGGCGGACGAACGCCACGCCGCGAACGCCGCGACGCCGGTCTTCATGGCGCACGGCGCGTTCGACCCGGTGGTGCCTCAGGTGCTCGGCGAGCGCTCGCGCGACCGCTTGCGCGAGTGGGGTTACGCCGTGGCCTGGCACGGCTATCCGATGGCGCACCAGGTTTGCCCGCCGGAGATCGCCGATCTCGGTGATTGGCTCACGGAACGCCTGCCGCGTTGAGGCATACTGCCCCGCATGGCCGAACCCATGCCTGCGTCCCGTCACGAAGCCGTCGTGCTGCCGGACTTCTGCAGCATGGGATCGGTGTTCACGCTGGTGGTGGTGGCGGAACTGGTGGTGGTGATCGACGCGCTGGCACCGGACGCGCGCATGGATTGGCGCGGGTTCTCGACCGCAACCCTGTTCGTGGTGTGGCTGGCCCTGCTGGCATCGCTGATGTTGTGCCGGTTGTCGCCGTTGCTGCTGCGCCGGCCGCGCCGGTTCGCCTGGCCGCTCGCGTGGGCTGCGCTGGTGGTGCTGGTCGCGCTCGCCAGTGCGGTGGTGGCGTGGCTGGACCAGGCGCTGGGAACCCATCTCACGCCTGCGTCGGGCGTGCGTTTCGTGGCGGGCAACACGGTGTTGGCGGCGTTGTTGGGCGGCGCGTTGCTGCGTTATTTCCACGTGCTCGCGGAATGGCGTGCGCGGCTTGCCGCGGTCGCGCGCGCGCAATTCGACGCCTTGCAGGCGCGCATCCGCCCGCACTTCCTCTACAACAGCATGAACACGGTGGCGGCGTTGGTGAGGGTCGACCCGGACGCGGCCGAGCGCACCGTCGAGGATTTGTCCGAGCTGTTTCGCGCGGCACTGGGCGCCGGCGACAAGCCGAGCACGCTGGGCGCCGAGCTTGCGCTGGTCGATCGCTACCTCGCGATCGAGCAACTGCGCCTTGGCGATCGCCTGAAAGTGGAGCGCGACGTCGACGACTTGCCGCTGGACCTGGAAATGCCCTCGCTGCTGTTGCAGCCGCTGGTCGAGAATGCGGTCTACCACGGCATCCAGCCGCGCCGCGAAGGCGGCTGCGTGCGGATCGCGGCCCGCCGCATCCCGCAGGGCGTCGAAATCGGGATCGACAACCCGTTGCCGGACGGCGAAACGGTGCGGCGCAACGGACACGGCCTGGACAGCGTGCGCCGCCGCATCGCTTACCATTTCGGCGCGCGCGGAGGATTGGAGACGCGCAGCGGGCACGGAATGTTCCGCGTGGTGGTGAGGCTTCCACATGCGCAGCTCCCTTGATTCAAGGGGTGTCGCCGCCCGGGGAACAGGCGGTGATCGGGGATATGGAGAAATGTCTCGCGAAGTTTGCTTGCAACCGGCCGCTCGACCATGCGGATAGTCATCGTCGATGACGAGCCTCTTGCGCGCGCGCGCCTGGCGGCGTTGCTGCGCGAGTGCGAGGGTGCCGAAGTCGTGGCCAGCGTCGGCGATGGCGAAGCCGCGCTCGCGGCGTGCGCGGAAACACGCCCCGACCTGCTGCTGCTGGACATCGCGATGCCCGGCCTCGACGGGATCGACACGGCGCGCCGGCTCGCGGTCCTGCCCGATTCTCCGCAACTGGTGTTCTGCACGGCCTACGAGCAGCACGCGCTGGAAGCCTACGAGTTGCGCGCGGCCGATTACCTGCTCAAGCCGGTACGGATCGAGCGCCTGCGCGAGGCGCTGGTACGCGCGCAGGCATTGCGGCAGCGCAGGCCACCGCCCGTCGCGACGCTGCTGGCGCAGGTGCACGGCGCCCCGGTCAGGATTCCGCTGGCCGAGGTGCTGTATCTCTCCGCCGACGAGAAATACGTGACCGTGCATCGCGCGGCCGGCGAGGTGCTGGTCGAACAATCACTGAAGGCGATCGAGGCGATGTTCCCGGAGCGTTTCGTGCGCGTGCATCGCGGTTGCCTGATCCCGGTCGAACGCCTGCTGGGCTTGCGGCGCGACCCCGATGGCACGGTGCACGCGTTGATCGCCGGCAGCGACGCCGCGCCCGAAATCAGCCGGCGCAACCTTGCGGCGGTGCGCAAGTTGCTGCGCGGCGGTTGACGCGAACGGCGTGGCGCGTATTCAGGACGCGAAACGCCAACCGTCGATCTCGACCAGCAATTCGCTGCGGCAGACGTCGCCTTGCAGCAGCACACGCGGCACCGCGGCGTGGAGGCGCCGCGCCAGCGCGGCTTCGACCGCCGGGACATCATCAGCGTTGCGCACGTAAACCTTGAGCGGTGAATGGACGTCGAATGCCGGGAGTTGCGCGCGTTCGAGCAGGCTGGCGAGGTTGGTGAAGGCCTCGTCGGCTTGCGCCGCCACGTCGTCGTGATGGCGCGAGGCATGCCCGGTCACCGCGGCGGTACCCGAGATCGCCAGCGCGGCATTCGGCAAGCGCATCGCGCGCGCGAAGCTCGGGGCGGTGGGGCCGTACTGGCGGGGGTATTGCCAAGCACTGACCTGGCGCGGATTTTCCAGCGCGTGGCCGGGCTGCGTCGCGCACAGCGCGTAGACCTGCAGCAGGCCGCGCGGGCCGTGGTGGCCGATCGCGGTGGCGGCGGGATAGTGGTTGATGCCGCGCGCGACGAGGCCGCGTGCGCGTCCGTTGCAGAACAGCCGGTAGCGTTCCTGGTCGCCCTCGCCCGCGTTGATGGCGTCGAGGTAATTCCAGACCCGCTGCAGATGACGCTCGGGGCAAGCCGCGACATGCGCTGGCAACAGGGTGTACGCATGTTCGCTGGCGGCTTCGATGCCGCCGAAGCGGGCTTCGTCGAGCTCGATCGCGATGAAGCGCCAGCCACCACCGGCCGCCCAACGCAGGTCGCCATCGCGCCCGGTCGCGACCTCGGCGCCGACGGTCCAATGTTCGCGCGGCGCCTTGCTGGACAAGGGCCGCAGTGGCACGCACAGGTGGCGCGGATCGGTGTCGCCGGTTTCGGTGGCGCCGAAACCCAGCACCGCGAGCGTATCCGGCCGGTCCAGCAGGGTCGCGGTGGAATCCGCACGATACTCCACGCGCAACGCAGACAGCCCCGCGTCGCTCATGCGTTGCCTTCCATGTCGACGCGTGGCGCGGGGTGGTGCATGGGCGAGAACATCCAATATCAAACCGGCCATGTTACACTAAACGGTTGATTCCATGAGGTTGTGGAGACGCGGAGCATGACCCGGCAGAGCCCTGCAGAGCAGGAACTGGCACGTTTGATCGTCGAGAACCTCAACCTCGAAAACGTCGCAGCGGAGAGCATCGATCCGGAGGCGCCGCTGTTCGGCGGCGAGCTGGGCCTGGATTCAATCGATGCGCTGGAACTCGCGCTCGCGGTGTCCAAACGCTACGGCATCCAGCTGCGTTCGGACAATCCCGACAACCGGCGCGTGTTCGGGTCGCTGCGCGCGCTGTCCGAGCACATCCAGTCGAACTTGCACGCCGCTTCGGCCTGAAGCGTTATTGCTGCGGCGGATCGTCGCCGTTGCTGAATTTCGCGCGCAGCTCGCGATAGCGGGCCAGTTGCGAGGCGAACTTCGCCTTGCTGTTGGCAAGGTCGACGCGCCGTTGCGCCAGCACGGCACGCTCGTCGTTCACGCTGCCGCGCTGTTCGGCGATGCGCTTGCTGACGTATGCCGGAATCGGCTGGCCGGCGTGCTCCAGGTCGGCCGCATGCGCGAGCAGCTCCGTGAGGGAATCTTCCTGGCTGTGCAGATTGGTTTCCAGCGTGGCGATGTCGTTCCGGATCTGCTCGATTTGCGCCTGCTGGGATTGTTCGAGGTCGCGGTCGGTCGGATAGGCCGCCAGCATCTGGGTGTCCTCGAGCTGGCGTTGCCGGGCGTCACGCCGCGCGGCCGCGGCCTGGCTGGCGGCGATGGCAGCGGCACGGCGTTCGGCCGGACTGAGCTCGCGCTCGACGTGTCGTACCACCAGGCCGTTCTTGTCGACGATGTCGTAACCACCGGCCAGTGCCGACGACGGGATGGTGTCGCTGAAGTGCACGACGCCCGACGCATCCTTCCAGCGATAGTGCGTGGCGGACGCATTGTCCTGGTCCGCGTAAGCCGGCACGGACGCGGCCGCGCCGGACAGGGCGGTGATCAACAGGCAAAGGACGATTCGGCGCATCGCGGTCTCCGGACGCCCATTCAGTATAGAGCCAAGCGACATGCAAGTTGCAGGCCGGCCTCAGTCCGGCATGACGCCGTAACGGTCGCGGTAGGCGGCAAGCCGTTCGCGCTGGGCGGCCAGCTCCGGGCGCGCACCGGCGTATTCCATCAGGTCGGCCAGGCCGACGATGGCGAGCACCGGCACGCCGTGGTCGCGGGCCAGTTCCTGCACGGCCGATAGCTCGCCCTGCCCGCGCTCCTGCCGGTCGAGGGCGACCAGCACGCCTGCCACTGCGGCGCCCGCGCCGCGGATCAGCGCCAGCGATTCGCGCACCGCGGTGCCGGCCGTGATCACGTCGTCCACGATCAGCACGCGGCCGGCAAGTGGCGCACCGACGATCACGCCGCCCTCGCCGTGGTCCTTGGCTTCCTTGCGGTTGTAGGCCCAGGGCAGGTCGCGGCCATGCTCGCGCGCCAGCGCGATCGCGGTGGCTGCCGCCAGCGGGATGCCCTTGTAGGCCGGGCCGAACAGCATGTCGAATCGCATGTCGCTCGCGGCCAGCGTGGCGGCATAGGCGGTGCCGACCTCGGCCAACGCCTTGCCCGAGTCGATCCTGCCCATGTTGAAGAAATAGGGGCTGAGGCGCCCGGATTTCAGGGTGAACTCGCCGAAGCGCAATACGCCACGGGCGAATGCGGTATCGAGGAAGATGCGTTGATGGGGTTGCAACATCGGGACTCGGGACTCGGGACTCGGGGCTCGGGGCTCGAATGATACGTGAGCCGGTTCCTGGCGATGAAAATCGCGGCGCGGGAATGCGCGAATGCAGCAGTGCATGCGCTTTTGCTTTACGCTTCCCGAGTCCCGAGTCCCGAGTCCCGAGCCCCGCAGAGTGAAAATCATCTCCTTCAACGCCAACGGCATCCGTTCCGCCGCCTCCAAGGGCTTTTTCGATTGGCTGCGCAAGCAGGACGCCGACGTCACCTGCATCCAGGAAACCAAGGCGCAGGAAGATCAACTTTCCGATCCGGTGTTCCGTCCGGATGGCCACCATTGTTTCTATCGCGATGCCGTCACGAAAAAGGGCTACAGCGGCGTCGCGATCTATGCAAGGCGCGAGCCTGACGAAGTATTGAGGGCGATCGGCTGGAAACCCTTCGACGACGAGGGACGCTACCTCGAAGCGCGCTTCGGCAAGTTGTCGGTGGTGTCGCTGTACGTGCCATCGGGCACGTCCGGTGAGGAACGCCAACAGTTCAAATTCGAGGCGATGAAGAAGCTGCGCAGGATTTTCGATCAATGGCTGGCGAGCGGCCGCGACTACGTGCTGTGCGGCGACTGGAACATCGTGCGCAGCGAGCGCGACATCAGGAACTGGAAATCCAACCAGAAGAACTCCGGCTGCCTGCCCGAGGAGCGCGCCTGGTTGAACGGCTTGATCGCCGATCGGCACGGTGATGGCGCGCCCGCGCCGAAACAGGGTTGGCTGGACAGCTTCCGCGTGCTGAAGCCGGATGCCGAGGAATACACCTGGTGGTCCAACCGTGGCGGCGCGCGCGCCAACAACGTCGGTTGGCGGATCGACTACCAGATCGCGACGCCGGGCATCGGCAAGCGCGCACGCGCCTGCACCGTCACTCCGACGCCGCGGTTTTCCGACCATGCACCCTTCGCGGTGGACTACGCCGAATGACAGGCAGCACCGGAACCGCCGGCAAACGCGCCAAGCCGTCGGTGTGGAAAGCCTTCACCCAGCCCGCCGCGTGGACGATGTGTTTCTTCGGCTTCTCCTCGGGCTTGCCGTTCCTGCTGGTCGCCGGAACCCTGGCCTATTGGCTCAAGTCCGAGCACATCGTGCTGCGCGACATCACGATGATCGCCAGCGCCGGCATGACCTACGTGTTCAAGTTCCTGTGGGCGCCGTTGCTGGACCACTGGCGCCTGCCCTTGTTTTCGCGCATGGGTCGGCGGCGCGGTTGGCTGCTGCTGGCACAGGCCGGCGTGGTGGCCGGGTTGCTCGCGATGGCGCTGTTGACGCCGGCACGGCTGGACGCCTTCGTCGTTGCAACGCTGGCCGTCGCGTTTTTCGGCGCGACCCAGGACATCGCCGTGGATGCCTACCGCATCGAGATCGCGCCGATGGACCAGCAGGGCGCGCTGGTCGCGACCTACGCGCTGGGTTATCGCATCGGCCTGATGGTCGCCGGCGCATTTGCCTTGATCATGGCCGATCACCTGCCGTGGCCGCTGGTTTACGTGGTGATGGCCGTGTTGATGGCGATCCCCGTCGTCGCCAACCTGCTCGCACGCGAACCGCAGGTGTTGCGCGAATCGCCGCCGGGCTGGCGGGACGCGATGCGCAACGGCGTGGTCGCGCCTTTCACCGATTTCTTCGCGCGCTACGGCGTGTGGCTGGCGCTGTTGACGTTGCTGTTCATCCTGCTGTTCAAGCTCCCCGAGCAGGCGACCATTGGCGGCATCATGAGCCCGTTCTATCGCGACATGGGTTTCAGCCTGACCGCGATCGGCACGATCACCAAGATCTACGGGGTGTGGATAGGCATCGCCGGCGTGTTCGTCGGGGGCGCCGCCGTGGCTCGTTTCGGCATCAATCCGACGCTGTTCGTCGCGATCATCGCGTGCGGGTGCAGCAACCTGCTCTACCTGTTGTTGATGGGCCACCACGGCAGCCTGACCATGCTCACGGTGGTGATCTCCGTCGAAAACTTCACGCTCGGTTTCCTCGGACCGCCAACCGTGGCGTTTCTTTCCTCGCTGGTGAATCGCCAGCACACCGCCACGCAATATTCTCTGTTGAGCTCGATGGTGAACCTGCCCGGCAAGGTGATGGGCTTTTTCGCCGGCGGCATCGTGATGGCCACGAGTTACGGCTTCTATTTCGTGCTGACGGTGCTGGCGGTGTTGCCCGCGGCACTGTTGCTGCTGTGGCTGGTGCCGCGGCTGCAGGCGCATCTTCCGGCGGACGAAGCAGCTCAGGCGAACGGCGCGTAAACCGCGCCCAACGCGCGCGGTCCGCGTGCGCCGGTGACCGAAGGCAGGTTGCCGGGAAAGCCGTCCAGCCGTGCGCGCGCCAACCATGCGAAGCCGACCGCTTCGACGAAGTCGGGATCGAGGCCAAGTGCGGCAGTGGTGTCGATTCTTGCATCCGGCAGCTCGGCGCGCAGCGCGCCCATCAACGCGCCGTTGTGCACGCCGCCGCCGCAGGCGTACACCTCGCGGATCCGCGGCGCGTGCGCACGCAATGCGTCGGCGATGCTGCGCGCGGAAAGTTGCAGCAAGGTCGCTTGAACGTCTTCCGGCGCGAGGTCGTCCAGCAGATGTGCATCCAGCCAGTCGAGATTGAAATATTCGCGCCCGGTGCTCTTGGGTGCCGGCATCGCAAAGTACGCGTCGTCGAGCAGGCGAGCCAGCAGCGCATTGTCCATGCGTCCGCTGCGCGCCCACGCACCGCCTTCGTCGCGTGGGATGCCGCGCACGTGCAGCGACCACGCATCCAGCAGGCAATTCGCGGGGCCGGTGTCGAAGCCGAGCACGGGTTGTCCCGGCACCAGCAACGTGACATTGGCGATGCCGCCGAGATTCAATACCACGCGTGGTGTCGCCGGATCGGCCAGTGCCGCCGCGTGCAACGCCGGCAACAGCGGTGCGCCCTGCCCACCCGCGGCGACGTCGGCGCGGCGGAAATCCGCGACCGTGACGATGCCGGTGCGCTCCGCGAGCACGGCGGGGTCGCCGATTTGCAGCGTGAACGGATGCGGCCCGTTGGGGCGATGGCACACGGTCTGGCCGTGCGAGCCGAGCGCGGCCACCGCATCCGTTTCGGTGCCGGCATCGCGCAACAACACGAGCGCAGCCTCGGCGAAGCATGCGCCGATTTCGACGTCGAGGTGTCCGTAATCGTCCAGCGTGATCGCGGCATCGTTGCGCGCCAGCACGACGATGCGCGCGCGCAAGGCGTCAGGATACGGAAAGGTGCGCGCCGCGATCACTTCCAGCCGCGGCGCGAAACGCACCAGCGCGGCGTCGATGCCGTCGGCGCTGGTGCCGGAGATCAGGCCAAGATAGAGCGGCGACGCAGCACCGGCCACGGCTGCGTGGTCAGTCGGTCAGCATCGTGCCGGCGGCGCGGCCGCTGTCCACCCGCGCGAGGCGTTGCGTGGCGTTGTCGATCATCTGGATGCGCGCCACCATCGGCGCGGTCTGCGTCTTGAACTCGGCCATCAACTTGTCCGACAGCGGTTGCGGCTTGGGCATCGTCACCGTCAGCGGATTCTCGGGCTTGCCGTCCACGCGCACCTCGTAGTGCAGGTGCGGGCCGGTGGCGAAACCGGTCTGGCCGACGTAACCGATCACCTCGCCCTGGGTCACGCGCGAGCCGACGCGCAGGCCCGGCGCGAAGCGCGACATGTGGCCGTACGCGGTGGTGTAGGTGGAGGTGTTCTTGATCGCGATGAAGTTGCCGTAGCCGTGCACCCAACCGTGGCGGACGATCACGCCGTCGCCCGCGGCGTGCACCGGCGTGCCGGTCGGGGCCGCGTAATCGACGCCCTTGTGCAGGCGGGTGTAGCCCAGCACCGGATCCTTGCGCATTCCGAAACTGGAAGACAATCGGGTGAACGAAACCGGCGTGCGCAACAAGCCCTTGCGCAGCGGTCGGCCGTCCTCGCTGTAGTAGGCGATCTCGCCATCACCCTGCTTGAAGCGGTACGCGGTGTAGCGATGGCCATTGTTGACGAATTCCGCGGCGATGATGTTGCCCCCGCCCGAGTACTGGCCGTTGCGGTAGATGTCGTCGTACACGACGGTGAAGCGGTCGCCCTTCTTCAGGTCCTTGATGAAGTCGATGTCGTACTTGAACACGTCGGCGAGCTTCAACACCATCGTTTCGGAAAGCCCCGCCTTCTCGCCGGCCGCGAACAGCGAGCCCTGCACCACCCCGTGCGCGAAGTGCATGCGGCGTTCGACCGGCAACGCGGTCGATTGGGTCTCGAAGCTGCCGTCGGTTTGTGCAGTGAGGGTGATCCGGGTGGCGGAATCCGGGTTGTAGCGGAAGCCCTGCAGTTGGCCCTTGGCTCCGATCAGGAAGGCGACCTCGTCGCCGGGGTGCAGCGCCTTCAACGCGCCGGTATCCTTGCCGCTTGCCATCACCCTGGCGAGGTCGGAACCGGAAAGCCCCTGGGCCTGGAAGATTTCGGACATCGTCTCGCCCGGCTGGACTTCCACGGCCTTCCAGGAGGCAGTCGTCGCCAGCGGCGACTCCTTCGGTGCGGGGGGCAGTTGCAGCGCCAGGGTTTCGCGTGTGACCGGCTGCACCGCGCGATGCCGCATCACACTGGCCCACGCGGGGATGCCGAGCAGCGTCAGCAGCGCCAGCAGGCACGCGCCGCCACCCAGCACCCAGCGTTCGCGCGCCCAGCGAAACGCGCTCGCCGGCGCCTCGGCATGGAACGACCAATGCGAGCAGCGTGCATAGAAGTGGGAGTGGCAACGACGGGTCTTGCGGCGGATCGCCTGACGACGCACGACATGAGAGGTGACGCGACGGAGGTGGCGATCCATCGGAAGTCCAGTAGCAAACGGGCGGAAACGCGCGACGGGCCGTACCATAGCCCCGTGGGAAAGCGTGCGTCAATGCTTTGTTTCACAAAGATTTGCACCCGCTTTTGCAGTTAACACATAATTAACCGCCACGTCACCTTCACGGCTTGACGCAACCCGCCCTTTGGCGGACCGCGATCCGGCCTGCCTCGCCCGGAACCCATCGATGTCCTCGAACCAGCAAGCCCTTGCACAGATCCATCGCGGTGCGGTCGACATCATCAAGGATGACGAACTCGAAGCGCGGCTCGCGCTCGGCCGTCCCTTGCGCATCAAGGCCGGCTTCGATCCCACCGCGCCCGACCTGCATCTCGGACACACGGTGCTGCTCAACAAGATGCGCCAGTTCCAGGATCTCGGACACACCGCGATTTTCCTGATCGGCGACTTCACCGGGATGATCGGCGATCCCACCGGCAAGAACGTCACGCGCAAACCGCTGACGCGCGAGGAAGTGCTGGCAAACGCCGACACCTACGCGAAGCAGGTGTTCAAGGTGCTGGATCGCGGGCGCACCGAGGTGCGCTTCAATTCCGAATGGTTCGGCAAGATGGATGCGGCCGACATGATCAAGCTGGCTGCACAACACACCGTGGCGCGGATGCTCGAGCGCGACGATTTCGCCAGGCGCTACGCCGCGCAGCAGCCGATCGCGATCCACGAGTTCCTGTATCCGCTGGTGCAGGGCTACGACTCGGTCGCGTTGAAGGCCGATGTCGAACTCGGGGGCACCGACCAGCGCTTCAACCTGTTGATGGGTCGCGGCCTGCAGGAACACTTCGGCCAACCGGCGCAGATCGTGCTGACGATGCCGCTGCTGGAAGGTATCGACGGCGTTCAGAAGATGTCGAAGTCGCTCGGCAACTACATCGGCATCGACGAGCCCGCGATCGACATGGTCACCAAGACCATGAAGATCGGCGACGAGTTGATGTGGCGCTGGTTCGAGTTGCTGAGCTTCGACGTGTCGCTGGACGAACTGGCGACGATGAAGTGCGACGTCGCGAGCGGCGCGCTGAATCCGCGCGATGCGAAATTGCGCCTCGCGCGCGAACTGGCGGTGCGCTTCCACGGTGCCGCCGAAGCCGGGAAAGCCATCGCCGGTTGGCACGCGGTGGTGCGCGGCGAAGGCGATACCTCTTCGCTTCCGCTCAGCGATATCGTGGTTCCCGCCGAAGGCTTGCGCCTGCCGGCGCTGCTGACCGCGGCGGGCTTGACGTCCAGCAACTCCGAAGCCAACCGCAAGTTGAAGGAGCACGCGGTGCGCATCGACGCGCAAGTCGTCGAAGATCCCCAGCGCGTGTTCGCTGCCGGTTTCGAAGGTGTGCTGCAGGTGGGCAAGCGCAATTTCGCGCGGGTGCGGTTGGTGGCTGCGTAGGAACAGGGCGCGGCGCCCGACGTGCCGCGCCCGGTTACCCGCTCCGATCAATACGTGACCGGT
Source organism: Lysobacterales bacterium 66-474 (assembly GCA_001899805.1). Lineage (GTDB taxonomy): Bacteria > Pseudomonadota > Gammaproteobacteria > Xanthomonadales > Rhodanobacteraceae > 66-474. The sequence continues at coordinate 198,706 of MKWP01000016.1, read as the reverse complement.
GAATCGATGGTCTTGCGCGTTCCCGTCAAGGTTCCCTTGATGGGGATGCCGCCCGGCAGGACGATGTTGTAGTTCGTATCGTAGATGGTGAACACGAACGTTCCGGTATACGAACTGCCATCCTTGCTCAGTGTGACGGTCTCCTGGAGATGGCCTGGTCCGACGAACGTGTTGTCAATGTCGACGCCGTCCGCGTTCACGTTTTGCGCCCACCCCAGCATGAAATGGTTGAGCATGTAGGTTCGAGGGCCCGTTTGTGCCCAAGTGCCCATGCAGATGTTGGCATCCGCCGCAGGCCTCCCCGAATTCGTGGTTTCGGTGCCGTCCGCGTGCCAGGCAATGTAGGCGTGATCGACCACGAAGCCATCCGGCACGCTTGTGGGGCCGTTGCCTTCGGCGGTCAAGGTGGTCTCGTAGAAGCCTGCGATCGGTTCGAGGAATTGCAGCGGATTGGGGATGCTCTTCGTCTTCGACTGCGGGGCGGCGGCCAGGAACATCCTTCTGGCAATCGAAGCCGATACCTTGGCTGGCGGGGCTATCGTCCAGTGGCCATTGGCCGACTTGACCAGGTTCAGCCCGCAGGCTTCGGCACGAGGGGTCACGGCAGCAGCGCACAGCCCGATCAGGGCCAGCGCGATGGATGCTTGCAAACGGGTGTTCATGGCGTTTTCCTCCAGAAAGTTGTACCGGCGGATGGCGGCACGCGCTGCCAACCGGGGTATAAACTGCGCCCGGCAGGGGCAACGAGTCATGATGTTTCGATAGGGAAATCACGAGAGTGCGGCAGTGGCGTTGACGTGGTCCGGACGGAGCGCGCAGCGGCATGGAAAGGCACGAACACGCCGAACACACGGCGGGCATGGGCACGTTCGCCTTCACGGACGTGGTCATCGACGCGTCCGCACACCGGCTGTCGCGCGCCGGCCGCGAGATCGCGGTCGAGCCGAAGGCTTTTGCCGTCTTGCTGGAGTTCCTGGCACACCCGGACCAATTGCTGACCCGCGATCAGCTGCTGGACGCCGTGTGGGGGCACACCTTCGTCACCCCGGCCACACTCAATCGCATCGTCGCGCAATTGCGCAAGGCGCTGGCCGACGACAGCGAAAACCCGCATTGCATCCAGACCGTGCATGGCCTGGGCTATCGCTTCATCGCGCCGCTGGAACACCTGGAACGCGTTGAGCCGGAAGTTTCGCCTTCCCTGCGTTTTGCGCCGCCTGCGCGTGCACGGATACCGGAACGTTCGGGTCCGCTGATCGGGCGCGAGCGGGATATCGAGGAACTTCGCCAGCTTCTGCACGAGAGCCGCCTGGTAACGGTGAGCGGCCCGGGCGGCATCGGCAAGACCCAGGCTGCGCTGGAAATCGCGCGACAAGTCACGGCGGATTTTCCCGACGGCGTCTGGCTGTTCGATTGCACCCTGCAAACCGACGAACACGGGCTGGCGCGGATGTTGACCAGCACCTTTGAAATCCGCACCGCGACCGATGCAGAGGATTTGGTGACGCGCCTGGGCGAATTGCTGCGGGCGCGCTGTGCGTTGTTGGTGTTCGACAATTGCGAGCGCATCGCCGGACGACTCGGACAGGTGCTGGCGAGCCTGCTCGCCGCGTGCGCCACATTGCGCGCACTGGTAACCAGCCAGCGGCGGCTGCATTGCGTGGGTGAATCGCTGTTCCCGTTGCCGCCGCTGGAACTGCCGCCCGAGGGCGAATGGACGAGCGATGAACAGGTCGCCAACCTCGCGCACGTTCCCGCGGTGCAGTTGCTGCTGACGCGTTCGCGCGCCTTTGCTTCCGGCTTTGCGTTGACCCCGGCCAACGCCGCCGCTGTTGCGGAGCTTTGCCGGCGTCTGGCGGGACTGCCGCTTGCCCTGGAGCTGGCGGCGGCGCGGCTGCGGCTGCTGAGCCCGGAACAATTGCTGGTGCGCATAGATGCCTGGTTTCTCAATCTCGCCGACGCCAATTCCGACCGCCCTCAACACCACCGGAACCTGTGGGCGCTGATCGAATGGAGCTTTGCGCTGCTCTCGGAGCGCGAGCAAGCCCTGCTGTGCGGGATCAGCATCTTTGCGGGTGCCTGCACGCTCGGCGGCGCCCTCGCCATCGGCGAGGCGCTCGGACTCGATGACGCGCAGACACTGGATCTGCTGGGCGGGCTGATGGACAAGTCCCTGCTCAGCATGGACGGGAGCACCAATCCGCCCAGCTATCGTCTGCTGGACAGTGTGCGCTTGTTCGCGCACGAACGCCTTGCTGCGGGCAACAGCGAAACCTGCGCGCGCAGGGCGCACCTGATGCATTTCGTCGAGTTGACCGAGCACTTCAATGCCGAAGTCCTGGGCGAGCGCAATCGCTTGTGGCACGAGCGCATCAAGCGTGAATGGGCGAATCTGCATTCGGCGTTCGATTTCGCCGTGACACAACCGGATCTCGCCGACAGCGCACTGGCGTTGGTCGGCAATCTGTTCTGGTACTTCCGGTCAAGCACCGACTATGCCCAATCGGCACAATGGCTGGAGCAGGCACTGCGGGCGGGGCAATCGCCCACGCGGCAGCGCGCGCGGGCCCTGATCGCCGCCGGCATGTCGATGTACCACGCCATGGAACAGGAGCGCGCCGAGCTCCGACTGCGTGAAGGCATTGCGTTGGCCACGCAAGTGGATGAGCCGTGGCTGGCTGCTGCCGGCCGGGCAATTCTGGCCCTGCAACTCGTGGCGAGCGGCGATTTCGCGGGCGTGGAGACGTGCGTGCAGGCGGTGCTTGCCAGCGTCGAAGCGCAGCAAGATGACTGGCTGCGCTCGAATGCCTTGTTGAGCCGCGGCATCGCCCTGGCCCTGCACGACCGTCATCGCGAAGCGGAAGCCAGCATCAGCGCGGCATTCGAGTGCCTGTCCTTGCACGGCGATTTTTTCCAGCGGACCTACACGCTGATCAACCGTGCCCTGCAGCGCTTCCATCTCGGCGATCGGCGCCGTGCCGCGCAGGACTGGCTTGCCGTTCTGGATATCTGCACCGGGGTTCAGCACCCGCGCGGTGTGGCGGGGTGCGTCGAGGGCGCAGCTTACATTGCCGCCGAGCGCGGCGAATTCGGGAAAGCCGCGCGGTTCCTCGCCGCCGCGGCGCGCGTACGTGAATTGACCGGCGCGCCGCTGATGCCGCATTGGCGAAAGGCGCAGCAGGTCGCCGAGCGCAAGGCGCGGAAAGCAATGGATGCGGAATTCCAGCACGCGCAACAGGCAGGTGCCTCGGCGCGTTTCGAGAACATCGCACTCGAGGCACGCGCGATGCTGGCGGAAATTGCAGCGGATCAGCCGGCGCGCACCGGAGCCAGCAATCCCTCCGGATCGTAGCGCGCGCGCAGCGCCGCGAGCTTCGCACGGGTGGTGGGGCCGTGCGCGCAGTTCTCCAGATCGGACGCTTCGCCGAGAAAATTCGGTTGCATGCCGGCTCGCGCGTGCGGTGCGAGTGCGGAGCGCAATCCACGGGTCCAGTCGCGGATCGCGGCAAACCGCCCCGGATCGGCCGTGCGACCGATCACATTGATGAAAAACGGCGCATCGCGGTGGGAGAAGGCCGTGGCATCGTTTGCGATTCGCGCGACCGCGCCGCCGAGATGATGCACGTGCACATCGCTCAGCGGATCGGCAGGCTTCGCAGCGAACGGAATCAGCACATCGATCAGGGCCTCGTCGAGCGCGTCGAACTGCGAGGTCGTCCAGTAATAGTGATCGCCCGAGGGTGCCGCGGGATCGAACGTCTGCTGCCACGCCGCGTAGGGCATCGGGCCTTCGTGCCGGCCCAGCGCATCGGCCGCTTCCGAGATGGGCGCGGCGGCGCGCGCGCCGTGTGCCAAGCCGCCGCTCCAGCAGTAGCCGAGTGCCATGACGCGTTGCCCGTGTGCGCTGGCGGGAAGGAACGGCAGCGGCGGCGCGGTGGTGAATACCAGCATCGCGGTCAGGGCATCCGGCGCTGTTGGCGTGAACGCGCGAAACGCGCGCAACAATTCGCGTGCGGCGGTCACCGGGTAGAACACCGCGCCGGCGTGCACTTCGCCGACCGCATGCAGCTGGCAGGTGAAGCGCGTCACCACGCCGAATCCTCCGGCGCCGCCGCGCAACGCCCAGAACAGGTCGGGGTGCCGGGTTTCGCTGCAAACGACGGTGCGTCCGTCCGCGAGCACGACGTCGGCCTCCAGCAGGTTGTCGATGGCCAGTCCGCAACGCCGCATCAGCCAGCCCACCCCGCCGCCCAGCGTGAAACCCCCGACGCCGGTGGTGGAAACGAACCCGCCGGTGGTGGCCAGGCCGTGCGGTTGCGTCGCCGCATCCACGTCGCGCCACAACGCGCCGCCTTCGACGTGCGCGATACGCGATGGCGCATCCACTTCGACGCGATTCATGAAACGCAGGTCGAGCATCAGGGCGTCGTCGCGCACGGCCAACCCGGCCACGTTGTGGCCACCGCCGCGCACCGTCATCGGGACACGTTCGCGCGCGGCGAACTTCACCGCGGCGGCGACGTCTTCGGCATCCGCGCATTGCGCGATCGCCAGGGGATGACGATCGATCGCTCCATTCCACACGCGGCGGCGTTCGTCGTAGCCGTCATCGCCGGGGCGCAGCAGCGTGCCGCGCAGTGCCGCCCTCAGGTCCTGCCACGACGGGGAGTCGGTGCGGCTGGATTCGGCAACCATGCGCGCCCTCCTTCGTTACGATGGGATGGACCCGCGGCAGGGACGGCTGGGGACGCACTATAGCCGTGCTTTCGGGCCCGCTCATGACGGGTCGGTAGGGGTTTTGTAAGGGCTGCAAAACGGCGGCCGTGGCCAGTGGAACGGCACGCGGCTAAGGTACGCACATGTTCGTCGACGTGCCCAGCCGCCGCCATGCGCACCCGCGCTGGGTCACGCCAGTGCTGGTGGTGGCCTGCGTGGCCTGTTACCTGTGGTTGATGCTGTCGGCGCCGGCATTGCGCGACGCGGTGCTGGCCGACTGGGGCACGGTGCCCGCGCACCTGTTCCGCGGCTGGGAAACCTTGCACGGCTGGTTGTGGCTGCGCCTGTTCACCTCGCTGTTCATGCATGCCGACTGGCTGCACCTGCTCGGCAACATGCTGTTCCTGGTGATCTTCGGCCTGCCGGCGGAACGCGCGCTCGGTTCGCGCCGGTTTCTTGCACTGTTCCTGATCGGCGGCGCCTTCGCCAACCTGATCGGTGCATGGACGCTGTCGGGCCAACTGCGGCCGATCATCGGTTGCAGCGGCGCGGTGTCGGCGACGCTCGGTGCCTATCTCGCGCTGTTTCCGCGTGCGCACCTGGGGCTGGTGTTGCCGCTGGGCCTGTACCTGCAGTTCATCCGCGTGCCGGCGGCACTGTTGATCGGCATGTGGGTGCTGCTGCAACTGCTGTTCACGTGGGCCGGTCCCGGTTTCGGCACGGTGGTGTGGTGGGCGCACCTGGCCGGTTTCGGTTTCGGCATCCTGTTCGCGATCGTTTCGCGTGGCGCGGTGGAACGGCGCCTGCGGCAACGATCATATTGATTGCGATCATCCCTGATCGCTGCGTACTGAAGAAACTCGTACACGAATGCTTGATTCGGATACCGAAACATCAGAACGGCCTTCCATGGCCTGACTTTTCACAACAGCCGCTGCGACCGGCGTATCCAGGGCAGCATGTGCGAAACCTTCCAGCAAGGCGCGCGCGGCTTCGGTCTCGCGAACGTCGGCGCGCAATGCGTCGGGATCGAGCCCTTCCTTGCGCAAGGCGTCGGCACGCGCGTCGATGTAGGCGCGCATGTGTTCGGTGCTGAATTCGGGGTGGAACTGCGTCGACAGCGCATGCGGCGCGTAGCGCAGCAACTGGTGCGGATCGAGCTCGGAACGCGCAAGCGTGTGCGCGTCTGGCGGCGGTGCCAACACCGATTGCCGGTGCGTGGTGTGCGCGGGAAACAAGGACGGCAACTCGCATGAACCCGGGATCTCGCCCGTTGCAAGGCGCGCGATGGACTCGGTGCCGATCTCGCGGCCCGCCGGCAGCCAGCCGACCGTGCCGCCCAGCGCGTGCGCCATCAACTGGTGGCCGTAGCACACGCCGAACAGCGGCGTCTGCGCATCCATCGCATCGCGAATCCATTCCGCGGTGTGTTCGCTCCAATCGGCGCGCTCGGTGACCATCGCCGCGGAACCCGTGATCACCGCGCCGGCGATCGCGTGGGGGGTGGGCAACGGCGCACCTTCGTCCACACGCACCACCTGCATCTGTGCGGGTTGGATGCGCATGGCCTCGCGAAACCAATCGGCGAATCCGCCGAATCGTGCCAGGAGGGCATCCGGCGCTTCGCCGGTCTGGATCAGCAGCAGTGGGCGCATCGTTTTGCCGGGCAACGTGGTGGGGGCAGCATAGCGTGGCGGCCGGACCGCGTGGCGTGACGAAAGTCCCTTGCATCGCCGTGCGGCCGCAGGCCCAATGGCAGGCCACGCGCGAGAAGCCTCTCGCCGCGTGGCGCGCCGACGCCGTCGCATATCGGTGATTGCAGATCCCATTCGTTGCAGGAGAACCTGATCGTGAAATGGCTGATGATCCCGGCGCTTGCGCTGACCCTGTCCGTCTCCGCCTGTGCCGACAACAAAAATCCCGACACCAACACCGGCGCGGAAACCGCCAAGACCGCCTACGTCCCCACGTTCGATGCCAAGCGCCTGTCCGACGAGGTGAAAACCTTGTCCTCGGATGCGTTCGAGGGCCGCGGTCCCGCCACGCCGGGCGAAACCAAAACCATCGATTACCTCGTCGCGCAAATGAAAGCGGCCGGCCTCGAACCCGGCGGCGACCTCGTCGAAGGCAAGCGCAGCTGGACCCAGGACGTGCCGCTGGCGCGCTTCCAGATCACAGGCACGCCCGTGATCGAATTGAACGTGGACGGCAAGCCGCAGAAGCTCACCCAGGGCACGGAGATCGCATTGCGCGCGGCGCAGGATGGTTCGAAACGCGTCGACATCCAACACGCGCCGCTGGTGTTCGTCGGTTACGGCGTGACCGCGCCCGAACGCAACTGGGACGATTTCAAAGGCGTGGACTTGAAGGGCAAGATCGCGGTGGCGCTGGTCAACGACCCCGATTTTGAGACCGGCAAGGGCGATTTCGGCGGCAAGGCCATGACCTATTACGGCCGCTGGACCTACAAGTACGAGGAAGCCGCCCGCCGCGGCGCGCTCGGCCTTTTGATCGTGCACGAAACCAAGCCGGCGTCCTACGGCTGGCCCACGGTGCGCAACTCCAACACCAATGCCCAGTTCGACATCGTGCGCGACGATCCCGCGGCCGAACATCCGCAGGTCGAGGGCTGGATCCAGCGCGACCTTGCGGTGTCATTGTTCAAGCGCGCGGGCCTCGATTTCGAAGCGCAGAAGAAACTCGCGCAGACGCGCGATTTCAAACCGGTGGTGTTGAAAGGCGAAACGTTCTCGGCGCACTACGACGTCGCGGTGGACCAGATCACCTCGCACAACGTGGTGGGTCGTGTCGCGGGCAGCCAGCATCCGGACGAAACCATCATCTACAGCGCGCACTGGGATCATCTCGGCATCGGCGCACCCGACGACAGCGGCGATCGCATCTACAACGGCGCCGTCGACAACGCCACCGGCACCGCCGCGCTGATCGAGATGGGCCGCGCCTTCGCGCACGCGCCGCAGCCGGAGCGCAGCGTGGTGCTCCTCGCCGTGACCGCCGAGGAAAAAGGACTGTTGGGTTCCGAGTATTACGCCAGCCATCCGCTGTATCCGCTCGCGAAGACCGTGGCGAACATCAACACCGACGCCCTGAGCCCCGGCGGCGTGGCGCGCGACTTCTCGATTTCCGGCAGCGCCAAGCTGGGTCTGCTGGACGACCTGATCACAGTCGCCAAGCGTCATGATCTCTATTTCACTCCCGACGCCCATCCGGAAGCCGGCTATTTCTTCCGTTCCGACCACTTCTCGTTCGCCAAACGCGGCGTGCCGGCGCTGTCGTTCGGTTCCGGCGAGGATCTGGTGGATGGCGGCCGGCAGGCCGGCGAAGCGCAAAGCGACGAATACCGCATCAAGCACTACCACCAGCCTTCCGACGAGTGGCAGGCAAGCTGGACCTTCGCCGGCATGGCGCACGACCTGCCGGTGCTGTACGACCTCGGCATGCAACTTGCCGATTCGCGCGAGTGGCCGAACTGGTCGCAGGACTCGGAGTTCCGTGCGGCGCGCGACAAGACCGCCGCCGAACGCCGCTGAAGTTTCCCTGTCGACAGCGACCGGCGTGCATCGTGGTTTCCCCCTTCCGCAGGAAGGGGGATGGTTTTCGGCACCCGACGGCGCTTTCGCCGCTGGGCGTTCCGGCCGCGCGACGGATCAGCCGCCTTGGCCCGTGCTGCTGCTCGAAGCCGGCCTCATCGCGTCGTGCTTCATGGAGTCATGTTTCATGGAGTCATGCTTCATCGAGTCGTGCTTCATCGAGTCGTGCTTCATCGAGTCGTGCTTCATCGAGTCGTGCTTCATCGAGTCGTGCTTCATCGAATCGTGCTTCATCGAATCGCGCGACATCGCCTGACCGGAACCGGCCATCGCGTCTTGTGCGAATGCGGGTGTGCCGGCGAAAGCGCCGATGAGGGCGGCGGCGGTGAAGGCGACAAGCGTGCGTGCGTACATGGAGGGGTTCCTCGCAAAGTGATGGGGGCGGAGGCGGTTCGTCCGGCTCCTGCCAGCCATTCGCTGCGAGTGCGACGCGGGTTACATGCGAGGTTGCGTCAGCGCGGCGACAGCAAGCGGCCGCCCATCACGGCGTTCGCCGCGATCACGATGCCCACCGCCAGCGCGTGGCTCAGCAGGTCGGTGGCCGCCGCGTCGATGGGGTGGAAGATCGCCAGCAGGCCGGCCGATGCCGCGGCGCTGGCCAGTCCCGCCAGGATCGCGGTGAGCACCGGCCGCAGGGGGCAGGCGCGGCGCAGCAACCAGATCAGCAACGCCGACAACGGGATCGACAAGCCGATGATGAAGGTCAGGCAGTCGACGGCGGGGGGGCCGGCGACCGCGCCGGTGACGGGTGCCAGCCAACTGCGCAGGCAGCCCCAGCCGCTGGCGCCGATCCACAACAACGCCGGAGGCACCGGCAACCAGGCCCAGGCGCGCGCGCGTCCGGGTACCGCCAGCACGCAGGCCGCCCACGCGGCGCAGATGGCCGTGATCGCCGCTCCGATGGTGGACCAGGCCATGTCGGGCGCCGCCGCCCAGCGTTGCAGCATGGCCGCGGCGCCGTAATGCCGCAGCAGCAGCACGGCGATGATCGCCACCACCACCAGCCAGCCCAACGCGCGCAGCCACGGCGGCGGCAAACGCCGCACCGGCGTCAACCTGGCGCCGAGTGCCGTGATCAGGTCTTGCGGGCGTGGCTCGACGGACATGCTGTTACGGCTCTCCATGCAAACGTTCGCGCAGCGCCTTCAGCGCGCGGTGCAGGTTCACCTTCAAGGCGCCCGCATTGCGGCCGGTATCGGCAGCGGCTTCTGCCAGCGATTGTTCCTTGAGGCCGAGTTGCCGTACCGCCTCACGCTGGCGCGGCGGCAGTTCCGCGATGGCAGCCTGCAGACGTTGCGCACGCTGTGCGCGTTCGCTCTCGACGCTGGCATCGTCACGGTCCGGATGCCGATCGAGCGCGTAGTCGTCATGCACCTCGCGGCTGCTGCGGCGACCGTGGCTGCGCAACGTGTCGATGGCACGGCGGCTGGCGATCGCCGCCAGCCAGGCGTCGTAGGAACGCGAGGGATCGTAGGTGTGGCGGGCCCGATGCACGGTGATCAGGGTTTCCTGTACCACGTCGTCCTGTGCGTCGACCGGCACGCCCCGGCGTCGCGCCACGCCGCGGATCAACGCCACCGAATCGGCCAGCACGCGCTCGTAGGCTTGCCGATCGCCGGCTTGCGCGGCGGCCATCCACGCCCTGCGTTGCTGGTCGGCCTGCTCGCTGGCACTGGCGGGTTCGGCTGACACGTGGGCGCGGCAATCCGGCAGGAAAGGGACATCATAAAACACCGCTGCAATGCCTGCGCTCACGGAAAGGCTCGTGGACATGCCTCGGATTGGATTCGCCGCGAACGCCACGGTGGTTACATCGCGAAAGCTTGCGGAGCGAGGTAACCGCCGCCGGCAACGCAACGAATACCCAGCGAATCCACAACCAAGGATCGCGCCAGCATGTTCCTGCTCCTGCTCGCCTACCTCGGCGGCGCCCTGACCATCCTGAGTCCCTGCATCCTGCCAGTGCTGCCGTTCGTGTTCGCGCGCGCCGACCGGCCGTTCCTGCGCAACGGCCTGCCTATGCTGGCAGGCATGGCGGTCACCTTCGCGCTGGTCGCCACGCTGGCGGCGGTGGGCGGCGGCTGGGCGGTGCACGCGAACCAAGCAGGCCGCGCCGTGGCGCTTGTCGTGCTGGCCGTGCTGGGCTTGAGCCTGCTTTCGACGCGACTGGCCAGGTGGCTGGCGCGGCCGTTCGTGGCGCTGGGCAACCGGTTGTCGCAACGTTCGACGCAAGGCGCCGGTTCGGCGTGGGCTGCGGCGGGTCTCGGCGTCGCCACTGGCTTGCTGTGGGCGCCGTGCGCGGGACCGATCCTGGGGTTGTTGCTGACCGGCGCCGCGTTGCAGGGAGCCAGTGCAACCACCACGCTGCTGTTGCTGGTGTATGCAGCGGGCGCGGCGACCTCGCTCGCGTTGGCACTGGCCGTCGGCGGCCGCGTGTTCGCACTGATGAAACGTTCGTTGGGCGTGGGCGAATGGGTTCGCCGCGGGCTGGGCGTGGCGGTACTGGCCGGCGTGCTGGCGATCGGACTGGGCGTGGATACCGGCTTGCTTACCCGCGTTTCGCTGGCCGGCAGCAACGGCATCGAGCAGAAGCTGATCGACGCGATTTCGCCGAAGCCGGCCATGGCCGCGGCGGCCACGACGGTGTCCGGCGAAGCGTTGCCGGTGGAAGGCGAATTGCCGTCGCTGGCGGGCGCCACCGGCTGGCTCGACAGCGCGGCACTCACGCCGCAGGCGCTGCGCGGCAAGGTGGTGCTGGTCGACTTCTGGACCTATTCCTGCATCAACTGCCTGCGCGCGCTGCCGTACGTCGAAGCCTGGCAGCAAAAGTACAAGGACCATGGTCTGGTCGTGATCGGCGTGCATACGCCCGAGTTCGCGTTCGAGAAGGACCCGGCCAACGTGGCCGCGGCGGTGCGGCGTCTGGGTGTCGCCTACCCGGTCGCGCTGGACAGCGACTACGCGATCTGGCGGGCCTTCAACAACCAGTATTGGCCGGCCGATTACTTCATCGATGCGCAGGGCCGCATCCGCCACCACTACTTCGGCGAGGGTGGTTACAAGGAAGGCGAGGACGTGATCCGCCAACTGCTCGCCGCGGCGGGGTACAAGAACCTGCCCGGTGGCTACGTGCAACCGGATGGGCGCGGCGTGCAGGCCTCGGCGTCGGGCGACAGCCTGCGCTCGCCGGAAACCTATGTCGGGTATGACCGCGCGGAGCACTTCGCGGGCGGGCGATTGGCGGGCGATCATGCATTCGATTACCGCGCGCCATCCGGTCTGGCCCTGAACGAGTGGTCGCTCGCTGGCCGCTGGACGGTGCACGCAAGCGATGCCGTACTGGAACGGGCCGACGGGCAAATCACCTTCCGCTTCCGCGGCCGCGACCTCAACCTGGTGCTGGGGCCGACGGCGGACAGCAAGCCGGTGCGCTTTCGCGTCAGCCTGGACGGCAAGGCACCGGGCGCCGACCACGGCACCGATACGGATGCGCAAGGCAACGGCGAAGTGACGTCGCAACGCCTGTACCAATTGGTGCGCCAACACGCAGGGAATGGCGAGCGGGTGTTCACCATTACTTTCCTCGACCCGGGTGTGCGCGCTTACGCTTTCACCTTCGGTTGATCCACGGCGGGGCCATGCCCCGGGAGGTCAGCATGTCGCGGTATCCACAAAAGAGTTCGGGCCGTCGCCGCTTCCTGCAACTGGCGCTGGGCGGCGGCGCGGTGCTCGCCACCACCGCCGCGTTGCCGCGGCTGTTCGCGGCGATCGACGCGGCCGGCCCGATGCTGCCCGGTTCGATCCGCACCCAACCGGGCGAGGTCCTGCTGGAAGTGTTCGGCGACGACGGTCGCGACCTTGGCTCTCGACACCTGCCCCGGCTGGTGCTGAGTGATGCGCAGTGGCACCAGCGCTTGTCGCCGGCAGCATTTGGCATCCTGCGCCGCGGCAGTACCGAGCGCGCCTTCAGCGGTGCGCACGAACGCCCCGCAGTGCGCGGCATATTTCGCTGCGCCGGTTGTGCCACGGCACTGTACGACGATGCGACCGAGTTCGATTCCGGCACCGGTTGGCCCAGCTTCTGGCGGCCGATTTCGCCGCACAACGTGGTCGAGCTGCGCGACACCAGCTTCGGCATGCTGCGCACCGAGATCCGCTGCGCCCGCTGCGAAGGACACCTCGGACACGTGTTCGATGACGGTCCGCCGCCGACGGGCTTGCGCTACTGCATGAATTCGCTGGCGCTGCGTTTCGTGTCGCGGGTCGCGGCGTGATGCCCGCGGCAGGTCATTCGTTGGCCGGCAACACCGACAACACTTCCTCGACGGTGGTGAGGCCGCGCCGCACCTGCGTCGCCGCGGAAATGCGCAGCGGCTGCATCCCCTCTTCCAGCGCGAAGCCCGTGAAGCCTGCGAGGTCGAGTTGCGGCGTGACCATGCCGCGCAAGCGCGGCGAGATCGTCATCATTTCGTACACGCCGGTACGGCCGAGATAGCCGGTGTTGCGGCATTCGAGGCAGCCGACAGGCTCGTACACCTCCGCGGGCGGCGGGATGACCCAGCCGCGCGTCAGCACCGACCAGGTTTGCGGGTCCTGCTTCGCTTTCACTTTGCAATGCGGGCACAGCGTGCGCACCAGGCGCTGCGCGACCACGCCGGCGAGTGTCGACTGGATCAGGTAATGCGGCACGCCGAGGTCGAGCAGGCGCGTGATCGCGGACGGTGCGTCGTTGGTGTGCAGCGTCGACAACACCAAGTGTCCGGTCAGCGACGCCTGCACCGCCATCTGGGCGGTTTCGAGGTCGCGGATTTCGCCGACCATGATGATGTCGGGGTCTTGCCGCAGCAGTGTGCGCACGCCGGCCGCGAAGTCGAAGTCGATCGCGGGTTGCACCTGCGACTGGTTGAATTCCGGCGCCACCATCTCGATCGGATCTTCGACGGTGCACACGTTGAGTTCCGGCCGCGCCAGATGTTTCAGCGTCGAATACAACGTCGTGGTCTTGCCGGAACCGGTCGGGCCGGTCACCAGCACGATCCCGTGCGGGCGTTCCACCATCATGCGCCAGGCTTTTTCTTCCTCGTCGGAAAAACCGAGCTGCGCGAATTGCTTGACCACGATGTCCGGATCGAAGATGCGCATCACGATCTTCTCGCCGAACGCGGTCGGCATCGACGAGATGCGCAGTTCCACTTCGCGCCCGCCGGCCGAGCGGGTCTTGATGCGGCCATCCTGCGGGCGGCGTTTTTCGGCGACATCCAGGCGCGCGAGGATCTTGATGCGCGCGGTTACTGCGGTCATCACCGCCGGCGGCAACTCGAACACCTTGTGCAGGATGCCATCGATGCGAAAGCGCAGCTGCGCGGCATCGCGGCGCGGTTCGAGGTGGATGTCCGAAGCGCGCTGCTCGAACGCGTATTGCAGCAGCCAGTCGACGATGTGCACCACGTGACGATCGTCGGCGCCGATCTCGCCGGATTTGCCGAGTTCCAGCAACTGCTCGAAGTTCAGGATGGCCGAGCCGTCCATCGAGTCCTGCTTGGCCTCGCGCGCCTTGGCGATCGAGCGCTGCACGCCGTAGAACTCCATCAGATAGCGATGGATGTCCAGCGGATTGGCGACCACGCGTTTCACTTCGCGCCGCAGCATCTGTGAAAGATCGGCGGCCCAGTGCGTGTCGAAGGGCTCGGCGCTGGCGAAGGTGACGGTACCGTGGTTGACGGCGACCGGCAGGATGCGGTGGCGTTGCGCGTAGGCCTGGCTCACGGCCTGCGTCACCGCGGCCACGTCGATCTTCATCGGATCGATCTTGAGGTACGCCAGCCCCGCTTTCTCGGCCAGCCACACGGTCAGCGATTCCACCGTCAGCGGCTTGCCCGGGTCGGTGCGATTCTCGGGCTTGGCGCTGGCGATCAATACCAGCGGATGCAGTTCCGCCGTGCCCCTGCCTGCCCGGCTCGCGCCACGGATGCGTTTGGCATCCTCGGCGGCGAGCAGGCCGTCGGCGATCAGCGCAGCCAGCACTTCGCCCAGTTCCAGGCGTCCGTGCCGGCCGATCATCGACGTGGAATTCGGGTTTGCCGCCATCGCCTGCCCCGTTGCCAAAAAGACATCCGATCCACCAGAAGCGCTCGGGATTTCGGCCTCGCGGCTATACTAACGCGCTTTGCGCAGCCCGCCGGGACGCAGTTGGCAGGACCGACTTTCCAGGACGTGATCCGGACCCTGAACCGCTACTGGGCGGAGCAGGGTTGCGTGCTGCTGCAGCCGCTGGACCTGGAAGTCGGCGCCGGCACGTTCCATCCCGCGACGTTCCTGCGCGCGCTCGGTCCCGATCCGTGGTCTGCGGCCTACGTGCAGCCGTGCCGGCGTCCGACCGACGGCCGCTACGGCGAAAATCCCAACCGCCTGCAGCAGTACTACCAGTATCAAGTGGTGCTGAAGCCGAATCCCGACGATGTGCTGGAACGCTACTTCGGCTCGCTGCGCGCGCTCGGCATCGATCCATTGGTGCACGACCTGCGGCTGGTCGAGGACAACTGGGAATCGCCGACACTCGGCGCATGGGGGCTTGGCTGGGAGGTGTGGTTGAACGGGATGGAGGTCACCCAGTTCACCTATTTCCAGCAGGCCGGCGGCCTCGAATGCAAGCCCGTCACCGCCGAACTTACCTATGGCCTCGAACGGCTCGCGATGTATCTGCAGAACGTCAACAGCGTGTTCGACCTGGTCTGGACCACCGCGCCACATGGTGTCGTGACCTACGGCGACGTGTTCCACCGCAACGAAGTCGAGCAGAGCGCCTACAACTTCGAGCACGCGGACACCAGGGAATTGTTCCACCGCTTCGACGCCTGCGAAGCCGAAGCCAACAAGCTCGTCGCATTGCACCTGCCGTTGCCAGCCTACGAACAGGTGATGAAGGCCAGCCACGCGTTCAACCTGCTGGACGCACGCCGCGCGATTTCGGTGACCGAACGCCAGCGTTACATCCTGCGGGTGCGCGCGCTGGCGCACGCCGTTGCCAAGGAATGGGTCGCGCCTCGCGAAAACGCGAACGCGGAGGCCGCGCATGGCTGAGCGTTCGTTGCTGATCGAAATCGGATGCGAGGAATTGCCCATCCACGCGGTGGACGATCTGGCGCGGGCCTTCGCGCAAGGGGTGTGCGACGGCTTGTCCAAACGCGGCATCATGGGCGACGTCGGGCACGCGCAGACCTTCGCGACACCGCGGCGCCTCGCGGTCTTGGTGCCGGGCGTGGCGTTCACCCAGCCCGAACAACGCGGCGAGAGCCTCGGCCCGTACCTCAACATCGCGCTGGATGCGGATGGCCAACCCACCAAGGCACTGTCCGGTTTCGCGAACAAGGCCGGTGTCGACTGGACGCAGCTCGAACGTGCGACGGATGCCAGGGGCGAGCGCTTCGTGCACCGCAGCGTCACGCCCGGCCGCAGCACCGCCGAACTGGTTCCGGAGATCGTGCGCGAAGCCGCCGCGGCATTGCCAATCGCCAAACCGATGCGCTGGGGCGACCATGATTTCGCGTTCGTGCGCCCGGTGCACTGGTTGGTGGCATTGCACGGCGACCAGGTGATCGCGGGCGAGCTGTTCGGCGTGAAGGGTGGCCGCCAATCGCGCGGGCACCGCTTCATGCACCCGACGCCGGTGCACCTCGTGGACGCCGACGGTTACGCCGAATCCCTGCGTGCGGCGAAAGTGCTGGCCGATCCGGTCGAGCGTCGCCAGCGCATCCGCGACGAAGTCGCGCGCGTTGCGCCCGCCGATTGCGAGCCGCGCCTCGACGATGCATTGCTGGACGAACTCGCCAACCTCAACGAGTGGCCGGTCGCGATCGCCTGCACCTTCGATCGCGAATACCTGTCGGTGCCGCACGAAGCGCTGGTCACCACCATGCGCGCCAACCAGAAATTCGTGCCGGTGTTCGGCACGGACGGCAGGCTCGGCGAACACTTCATCGGCATCGCCAACATCGAGTCGAAGGATCCTGCGCAGGTCCGCCACGGCTACGAGCGCGTGATCCGGCCGCGTTTCGCCGATGCAAAATTCTTCTTCGACGAAGACCTGAAGACGCCGCTGGCGCGGCACCAGCAGGGGTTGCGCGATGTCACTTACCAGAAGGCCCTGGGCAGCTTGTGGGACAAGACCGTGCGCGTGGCCGAGCTGGCCAGTGCGATCGCCGAACGGCTGTTTGCGCAAGGCATCGAAGTCGATGCGGCGCAGGTCGCGCACGCAGCCGGGCTGTCGCGCTGCGATTTGCTGACACGCATGGTCGGCGAGTTTCCCGAACTGCAGGGCGTGATGGGGCGCCATTACGCTGCCGCGCAGGGTGAGCCCGCCGAAGTGGCGAATGCGCTGGACGAGTTCTACCGTCCACGCAACGCCGGTGACGGCATCGCCGAAGGTGCGCTGGCGCAATGCCTGTCGCTGGCCGACAAGCTGGACACGCTGGCCGGCATTTTCGCGGTTGGGTTGAAACCCACCGGCAACAAGGACCCCTTCGCGTTGCGGCGTGCCGCACTGGGCCTGGCGCGGACGCTGGTCGAAGGCGGCCTCGATCTCGATCTGGACAGATTGTTGAAGGAGGCGTTGTCGCAAGTCCAAGACGCACTGGTCGCGACGACTGTCACGCGCCAGGGCGCATCTGCCGCCGAGGCCGAAGCGAAGGGCGTCAAGGTAGCCGCGGTCCAGTCCGCGCACGTCGATTTGCCTGGAGGCGAAGTGTTTGCGGCCCTGCGCGACTTCATCCTCGACCGCCTGCGGGGTTACTACGCGGAAAAGGGATTCACGGCGCAGCAGTTCGACGCCGTCGCCGCAGTCCGTCCGAACAGCCTCGTCGATTTCGATCGCCGCCTGCGCGCGGTTGCCGCGTTCGCAAAACAACCCGAAGCCGAAAAACTCGCGGCCGCCAACAAGCGCGTCGCCAACATCCTGCGCAAGCAAGGCGTCGACATGGATGCGGCCGCACGACGCGAACTCGATGCGGCATTGCTGCGCGAACCGGCCGAGCAGGCGTTGGCGCAGGCGCTGGACGACGCCCGCAGGGACAACGCAGCGCGCCTCGCGGGGGATACCGCAACACGCGACTACGAAGGCGCATTGGCGCGCCTCGCTCAATTGCAGGCGCCGATCGATGCGTTCTTCGATGACGTGATGGTGATGGTCGACGACACGGTCCTGCGCGGCAACCGGATCGCGTTGCTGGCGCGCGTCAAGGCCCGTTTCGACGTGATCGCCGAGATCGCCTTGTTGTAATGGCCGCCGTCGCCGCAAGCGGGAGCTTCGCCTCCGACCCGCTGTGGCAGCAAGCCCAGTCGTGCCTGTTGCGGGGGCGCATAGCCGCCGCGCGCGAGGTCCTTGCCTCGATGCGTGCGCGGGAAACCCACGGCAACGTGTACGCGCCTCTGTTGGCGGCGCAGCTCGCATGGCGCGAGGATCGCGTCCGCGACGGCACCCGCCACGCGCTGGAAGCGGCGCGGGCGGCGCCCGACGATCCGGAAGCGCTCTGCACGGTGGCGACCGTGCTGCAGGAGGTGGGCGAGACCGTCGCGGCCCGCGAATGCATCGACCGGCCGGTGATGGCGGATTGCGGGAATCCGCTGTTGCTGATGCGCATGGCGGTGTTGCGCAAGCGATTGGGGCAACATGCCGAGACGCTGGCGTTGCTGGACAAAGCAAAATCACTGGGGCACGCCAGCGCCGTCTCGCGGTTCCGCCGCGGCGAAGCGTTGCTGTTCAACGGGCGTATCGAGGAAGCCGAAGCCGAGCTCGCCGCGAGCCTTGCCGAAGCGCCGGCGCGAGGCCGCATCGCGGTGCCGCTGGTGCGCCTGCGCCGGCAAACCGCTGAATGCAATCATCTGGCTGCGCTGGATTCGGGCGCGCGCATGGCCGCGCCGGGCACGAGCGATCAGGCTGCCTTCGAGTTCGCGCGCTACAAGACGCTGGAGGATCTCGATCGCCACGAGGAAGCCTGGCAGGCATTGGCGCGCGGCAATGCGCTGATGCATGCAAGGTTGTGCGACCAGGTCGCCCGACACCACGCGTGGATCGAACGCTATCTGTCCGCGTGGGATGCGGCGCTTGTGCGCAGCGAGGGCGAAACGCACACCGGATCGATGCCCATATTCATCGTTGGCGTCGCCCGCTCAGGCACCACCTTGCTGGAGCGGATGCTCGGCAACCATTCGCGGGTGGCGAACGCCGGCGAGCTGGTGGATTTCGGCGCGCAGTTGCACTGGATGGCCGATACCCGCAACGCGCAAAGCGACGTACTGGTGTCGCGTCTTGGTGGCATCGACTATCCTGAACTGGGCCGGCGCTATCTTGCGCAAACGCAGTGGCGTGCGCCCGGCAAGGCTTTCTTCATCGACAAGCAGCCGCCCAACTGGGTGCTGGCGGCGGCGATCCACGCGGCGTTGCCGCAGGCGCCGATCCTGAACCTGGTGCGCGATCCCATGGATACCTGTTTTTCCAACTGGCGCGCATACTTCGGCGATGCCTGTGCCTACAGCTATGATCTTGGCGCGCTGGCGGAGTATTTCAGCGACTATCGTCGCGTGATGATGCACTGGCACAAGATCATGCCGGGCGCGATCCTCGACGTGGACTACGCCGACCTGGTGCGCGAACCCGAAGCCACCTTGCGCAAGGTGTTCGCATTCTGCGGGTTGGAGTGGGAACCCGGTTGCACGGATTTGAAACGCAATACCGCGCCCAGCGCGACCTTGAGCGCGGCGCAGGTGCGGTCGTCCGTGCATGATCGTTCGTTCGGCGAGTGGCGGCGACATGCAGCGCAATTGTCGTCATTGCGAGAGATGTTGGGGGCAGCGTGAACATTGCTGACAGCGTTTCGGCACGAACGATCGAACGGCAATGGGAACGTGCGCAGCGTTACATCATTGCGGAACAGTTCCCCGCCGCGCGCGCAGCATTGGAGGCGCTGTTGTCGCATGCTCCAGGCAATGTGCAGGCACGTCTACTACTCTCCAGCGTGTGCCTGAAACTGGAGCGCCTGCGTGACGCCTGTGCACAATTGGTCGCAGCGGCCAACGTAGCTTTTGACGACTTGGCAGAATTGCACAAGCTGGCGTTTTGTCTGCATAAGTTGGGGGAAACCCGGGTCATGCACGATTGTCTTGAGTACCCGGCAATCGTGAGTTCAGACTCTGGTGAATTGCTGGCCATGTTTGCGCAATTGCATCAGTTGCTTGGCCAGCATCGCCGCGCGTTGGGGTTGATGGACCGCGCCCTCGAAATCGGCTTCAACACTCCTGATTTTCGTTATTACCGCGCATTGCAACTGCAGTTCAACGGACGCACCCGCGAAGCCGAGGGCGAATTGGAAGCCTGTCTGTGCATGGGGCCCAGCCATGGCCGCGCCTGGCTGGCGCTGGCACGCATGCGCAGGCAGACCCCGCAACGCAATCACTTGGCTTCGATCGCCGCTCAGCTTGGGAGAGTCGAGTCCGGCAGCGAGCATCAGGCAGCCCTTGAATTCGCGCGCTTCAAGGAATTGGACGATCTGGACCGATGCGATGAAGCGTGGGATGCTTTGGAACACGGCAACGCCATCATGTCCGCGCGTCTGCCTCATGACAGTGCGGCCGAACACAGACGGTGCAACGCGATCATCGAGCTGTGTGACGCACGCTTTTTCGACATTGTCGACGGTGTAGCCGAAGACGATGGGCCCAAACCGATCTTCATCATCGGAATGCCCCGCTCTGGCACCACCCTCCTGGATCGCATCCTCGGCAATCACTCCATGGTCGCAAGCCCGGGCGAGCTGCCGGATTTCCCAAATCAGTTGCGTTGGACTGCTGACATGTATGGCGTGGATCCCGGCACGGGGGTCGTCGACGCCAAGTTGATCAATCGCCTGCGTGCGTTCGATTACCGGTTGCTTGGCGAGCGTTACTTGCTGCAAAGCCGTTGGCGCGCACGCGGCAAGCCCTACTACGTCGACAAGCTGCCGGCCAACTTCATGCTCGCCGGGCTCATCCATCGGGCCTTGCCGATGGCGCGCATCCTTGCCTTGCGACGTGATCCGATGGACATTTGCTATTCCAACTGGAAGGCTTATTTTGGTGATTCCTATGCCTACAGCTACGACATCAAGGCGCTTGCTGCGCATTACGCCGAGTTCGAGAAAGTGATGACGCATTGGCGGCGCGCGCTGCCCGGCGTGGTCATGGACGTGGACTATGCCGCGCTGGTTGACGATCCGGAGGCCATGACGGCGCGGGTACTGAAGTTCTGCGGTCTGCCGCATGAGGCGGACTGCGGCGACATTACGCGGAATCGCAATCCCGTTTCCACGCTCAGCAGCCCGCAGGTACGCGAGAAGATCCATCGCCGCGCGGTAGGTGAGTGGCGGCGGTACGAAAAGCAGTTGGAACCGCTGCGGCTCATGGTTTAGACGGCCCCACGAAATAGGTGCAGCGTGACTGCGTGCCGCTGTGTGGACCGCTTACAACCACAATTTCAATTCGACAGGTCGTCCGGGGTTGCCGTTCTGACCGGTGCGAAGTTTTCAAAGAAAAAAGGGCCGGCAAGAGCCGGCCCTTGAAAGGCAACATTGGTGGACGGCCTGTTACTTGCCTCCGAAGTGGATGTTGAGATCCAGCCAGAGGATGCGTCCGTAAGGATTGTAGTTGTACTGGTTGTAGTACGGCCAGCCAACCCACGTGGTATCGCGTGGCGGCATCGAGTCCTTGATGTTGTTGACGATCAATTGCGTGGTGATATCCGGAGTCACGTGATACGTCACGCTGCCGTTGTAGACCATCCATGGCGCGACGGTTCCGGCATTCGGGGTGCCATAGCCTTGAGTCTGTGCAGCGTAATTCGCGCTGGCGCCGTATCGCGTGCCAGCCAAGGTGGCACTCCATTTGCCGATGTCCCAGGTCACGCTGCCGGTGAAGATGGTCTTGAACTCGGCGGCCGTGGCGTTGGCCCAGGACCACTCCGGATGACGCAGCAGGTCGATGTTGGGGGATGTCGGGTACTGTTGGAGGTAATGGTTCAACGTGACGTTGTATTGCGCGCCGAAGGTAAAGTCACCGAAGCGGGCCGCGTCCAGTTTGTAATCCAGCCCGGCGACGATGCCCTTGACACGCTCCGTGGCGATGTTGATCGGGCCGACCGTGATCCCCGAGATGTTCTGTGACTGACTCTGGTTGGTGGATTCCGGCGTACGCTGGATACGGGTCAGCGCATCCACGCAGGACCCCGAATTGATGTCCAGTTGACCCAGTCGGCAGGCTGCTTCAGTACGCAACAGGCCATCGACACTCAGGGGCATGATTTCGTTCTTGACGTTGACGTCGTAATAGTCGGCCTTGACGGTCAACTTGTCGGTGGGTGACCACACGGCACCGTACCCCCAGGATTTCGCGGTGATCGACTTCAGGGCTGCGTTGCCTTCCTGGGTGCCCTTGTACTGCACGTTGTCCCAGGTGCAGTCCTGGATTGCCGTCGTAGGCTCGTACTTTTCGCACTTGTAGTAATCCGTGGCGAAATTGTAGAACCCGCTGGGTCCCTGGAACACGCTGGCCATGTCTGGGGCGCGGAATGCGGTCGCGTAGTTGGCACGCAGCAGCAAAGTATCGAACGGACGGAACTCCAGCCCGATCTTGTAGGTGGGCTTGCTGTCCGACCCGGCGTTGACATTCTTGTAGTGGTCGTAGCGGGCCGATATGTCCGCACTCAGCATGCTGAAGATCGGTACCCGGAACTCGACCGCAGCGGCGTAGTTGTTGCGTTTGCCGTAGCCTGAGGTGCCGGTCAGGCCCCAGAAATCGCCCGCGACCACGCGCGGATCGGTGGGGTTGTCCCATATCTGATCGCCACCTTGCAGAACTGCCGCGAAGCCCACATCGCCTGCCGGCAGGTGGAACAGCGAGGAATTGGTGATCTGGGCGTTGAAGAGCTGGGTGTAGGTGTGCGAAGTGCTGCGGATGTAATCCGAGAAGCTGCGGTATTCGGCCGGGGTGATTGGCTTCAGGAAGGCCGCGTCGTTGGGCGCGTAGGCCGGGTAGTAGCTGTAGTTGGGGTCCAGACCAAGTTGCGGACCCAGGAACATCTTCTCGAAGAAGGTGTCGACCGGTCCTGCCAGCGGTCTCAACTGTTTGTCGGCGACCTTGTAGTCGGCGCGCGAAAAATAGGCTTCATAGTTCCAGTCGGAATTGCCGAAGTTTCCACGGATACCGATGTCACCGTTGTACATCCTGGCGATCTGGTTGTCGGCGTTGGCCAACGGGCCGCCGATTTCTTCCGGCGAAAACAGTTTCTCGTAGAAATCGAACGTGTTGGTGTTCGTGTTCCAGATGTAGTTGCCGTTGGCGGGAGCCCACCAGTTGTAGTTGGGTCCGGCATAGAACCGCTGCTTCTGGAAGTCGTACAACAGACTGCCAAACAACTGCGTATTGTCGTTGACTTGGTAAGTCAGATTGACGTAACCCGAGGCATCCCGCTTCCTGTTGAGCAGGGTTGAGTAGCCCAGTTCGGTATAGCTGCCGCAGAAGTAGCCCGGACCAACGCCGCCCGGGCCACGGCTGTTGCGCGCCTGGCGGGTTACCGTACTGCCGAACAAACCAGAGAGTGCGCCGCAGCCGCCATCGAGATCAGGATCGATGTAGTGAGTCCTCTGGGTCAAGCCTTGCCAGTGGATCACCGCCGGGGTCGCATAACGTGCGGCCGGGTTCGGATTGCTGAGGGTTGAGGAGGTCAGGTCGCGGTTGTACCCGAACAAAGGATGCTGGTCATCCACCTGCACCGAGTACAGCACGCTCAGTTTGTCGGTGTTGTAACCACCCGAGAAATTCAGACGTTGCTGCTGACCGCCGCCGTCAGTGTATCCGCCCGCCCTGTATTCAAGGTTGTAACCATCCATCTTCTTCTTCAGCACCACGTTGACTACGCCGGCGATCGCCGAGGAGCCGTAGATGGACGACTGGTTGCCTGGCAGGATATCAATGTGGTCCACCATCGACATCGGGATGTTGGACAGGTCTACGAAGTTGGCGGAGCCGTTGTACAGCAGAGGGAAGTCCGCCATCGGACGACCGTTCAACAGGAACAGCGTGAAATCGGGCGGGAGGCCCAGCAAACTGATAGTTTGTGCGCCTGGCGTGAAACCGGCCGTGGTCTGGTTGTCCTGTACCGAGCCGGTGGAAAGCGGTTGCGAACGCAACGCGTCGTAAATGTTGACGAACCCCTTCTTCTGCATGTCTTGCGCGGTAATCGTGATCACCGGGTTGGCAGTTTCAATCTGCGACTGCGGAATCAGCGAACCGGTGACGGTGATGGTCTGGAGAGTTTTCTCCTTCTTTTTCTGCGACTGTGATGCTGTCGTGGTTGGACTGGGCTGCTGTGGTTGATTCTGTTGCGCCTGCGAGTCGGACGACGCGGTTTGCGCATAAGCGGTGCCAGTCGCGAACAGGCTGGCGCAGATGGCTGTGGCCAACAACTTGCGATTCATTACAGGGCTCCCCAAGAGGGTGGCTGCAGTGCCCCGGCGCCGCTTCGCAGCAATGTTCGGGACACGAGCAGGTACACTCAACCACTGAGGCGATGACGTCTCAGTGGTCGTCCTGCACTGTCCCCGGTAGCAGCACGCCGGCGAAACTAACGTCAATTTAACTTGAATGCAAGAGGGGGATGGGGTGGGGGCAAATTTGCCGGTGATCTCAGTGCCTGCTGAGTATCCGCCGGATGACCAGTGATCGAAGCCGCCCCACGGATCGCGCTGGACGCGGGTTACAAGACCGGGGACGCGACACGGTCCATGACCGGACCTTGTTGAGCATCGCGCAGGTACACTCATCCCTGCACAATCGGCTGCGGGACGAGTTGTGGCTTGCAACACAATTGACCCATCGGTTTTCGAAATTTACGTGCAGGAAAGTTGGAATTTGCGATTTGTCATGACATGACCGACCCAATGGGCCGCCTCTGGGCACGCGCACAACGATATTTGGCACAAGGAGATCTTGCTCCGGCACTGGCGACGCTGGATTCGATGCGAGCTCGCATGCCAACCCATGCAAGAACGCATCTCCTTGCGGCGCAAATCGCGTGGCGGAATGACGAAGTTAGAACGGCAGCGAGCGAGGCGCTGGAAGCCGCGCGGCTTGCCGATGAACCGGAAGGGATTCTCGACGTTACGGAAGTTCTCCTGCTGACGGGTGAAGTTGCCGCGGCACACGAGTGCATTGAACGCCTTTCACTTGACGCAATCGAGTCCCATGAAACGCTGATCCGGTGCGCGGATCTGCGCCAGGAGCTCGGAGAACATGGTGACTCCCTGGCACTGCTGGATAAGGCATTGCCGGGTACTCCTCGTGATGCAAAACTGCATTTCTACCGGGCCCAGCAACTGGCGTTTCTTGGACGCCTGAGGGAGGCCGAAGCCGGATACGAAACGAGCCTCGATCTGGCGCCGTCGTATGGCCGTGCCGCCTTGCCGCTGGTCAGGTTGCGCCGACAAACGCTGCAAGACAATCACCTTGGCCGATTGGAAACAGGGCTGGCGGCGGTTGCTTCTGGAACCCGGGACCACGCTGCCCTTGAATTTGCACGCTACAAGGTGCTCGAGGATTTGCAACAGTACGCGGGTGCCTGGGAAGCACTGGCGCGCGCGAATGCCATCATGAGCGCGCAGTCAGGCCAGGACGCGGCACGGCAACACGCGGCCCTGCGAAGTTTGTACGACATCAGTGCAGAATTTGCGTCACAGTCTGCGGAGTCGGTCCCCCACGGTCCGCAGCCGATCTTCGTGATCGGACTGCCGCGCTCGGGAACCACCGTTCTCGAACGCTTGCTTGGCAACCATGCGGAAGTCGTTTCGGCAGGAGAACTTGCGAGTTTCGGACAGCAACTCCGCTGGGCGGCCAATCACCGACATTTCCATGATCAGGTGTTTGCGGATCGCATTGGAAAACTGGATTGGGTCGAACTCGGAAAGCGATATCTCGCACAGACACAGTGGCGCGCCAGCGGAAAACGCTACTTCATTGACAAGCAACCCGTTAACTGGATGGTGGCTGGATGGCTGCACGCTGCCCTGCCGGGGTCCCGGATACTGCACATGGTGCGCGATCCCATGGATGTATGTTTCAGCAACTATCGCGCCATGTTTGGCGATGCGTATACATGGAGCTATCAGCTTGATTCGCTGGCGCAGCACTACCACGACTATCGGCGTTTGGTGTCGCGTTGGCACGAGCTTGTACCGGGTGCAATCCTCGATGTCTCCTATGCCGATCTGGTATCGGAGACGGAGAATACGCTGCGCGGAGTGCTTGATTTTTGCGGTCTGGAGTGGGAGCCGGCGTGTGTGGACATTACTCTTAACGATCGTCCTGTTTCGACCTTGAGTGCAGCGCAGGTCCATGAACCACTGCATGCGCGATCAATAGGAGCTTGGCGACCCTACGGCGAGCATCTCGTCGAGTTGTTCACCTCGATTTCCAAGATGCATGAATCCGCAAGGACCTCCGTTCGAACATGAATGAGAACCAGGACAAGCGTTGGGAACGCGTCGAGCGTTACATCGCCATGGACCAGCCCACACCTGCACGAGCGCTTCTGGAGTCCATCCTCGGTCGTAATCCGGATGATGTTCGCGCCCACCTTGTGATGGGCGGCCTTGAAATCGCAGAAGGCCACATTCGTGCCGCCACCCGCCACGCGCTGGCTGCGGCACGCGACTTGCCAGACGAGGCAGATGCCATAGGAAGCGTGATTGCGGCCCTGATGCAGGTCGGGGAAATTGTCGAGGCGCGGCGCTGTCTTGATCATCCTTGCATCGGCAAGAGCGAGTCGCCTACCGTCCTGATGCGATCAGCCGCACAACGTCAAATGCTCGGCGAACACGAAACGTCGTTGGCGCTGATTGAAAGGGCGGGCCGGTTTGGAGCGTCCGGACCGGATTTCCAGTTCTACCGCGCCGTGCAACTGTCGTTCAATGGGCGCCTGGACGAAGCCGAGGCTGACCTGGAAAGCTGCATCTTGGCCGATCCGCCATTGGGCCGTGCTTTCCTGCAGTTGTCCCGGATGCGGACGCAAACGCCTGAGCGCAATCACTTGCCGCGAATCGAACAGGCCTTGACGCGCGCCGAGCCCGGCAGCGAGAACGAGGCCGGCCTGGAATTCGCGCGGTACAAGGAGTTGGAAGATATCGGCCGCCACACCGAGGCATGGGAAGCACTGACGCGTGCGAATCGCCTGATGTACCGGCGCCTCGCCCACGATCCCGCGCGTGAGGCTGCCATCCTGGGTTCGCTTGCACAGGTTGATCTCGGGAAACCCACGGACGCGGTCGAATTGAGCTTGGCGGGTCCGCAGCCGATCTTCGTGATCGGGCTGCCACGCTCGGGAACAACAGTTCTGGACAGGATCCTCGGCAACCACTCGCAGGTGCGCTCAGCGGGTGAATTGGGCGATTTCGCCCGCTTGCTGATATGGGCAACCGACCATTGCGCCACGGTGGTTCCCGACGAGGTGATTGTCGATCGCTTGGGGCGCGTGGACTGGAGGGAGCTCGGTCGCCTTTACCTCGAGCAAAC
This sequence comes from Lysobacterales bacterium 66-474, assembly GCA_001899805.1. GTDB lineage: Bacteria > Pseudomonadota > Gammaproteobacteria > Xanthomonadales > Rhodanobacteraceae > 66-474. The sequence continues at coordinate 171,791 of MKWP01000016.1, read as the reverse complement.
GCAGTGGCGTGCGCGCGGCAGGCCGTTTTTCATCGACAAACTGCCTCGTAACTGGATGGTCGCTGGTCTCATCCACCGGGCGTTCCCCCGCGCGCCAATCGTGAATGTTGTTCGAGATCCGATGGATGTGTGCTTTTCCAATTATCGGGCGCTTTTTGGCGATGCCTATCCCTACAGCTACGATCTTGATGCCCTCGCGCAACACCACCGTCAGTACAAGCGTCTGATGGGCCGCTGGCACGAGGCTTTTCCAGGAGCGATCCTGGATGTGGACTATGCCCGGCTTGTGCGTGAGCCGGAAGGCGTGGCTCGCGAAGTTTTCGCGTTCTGCAGGCTCGATTTCGAAGCGGGGTGCACGGACCTCAAGCGCAATACGGCGACAGTCGCAACCCTGAGCATGGCGCAAGTCCGCCAGCCCATACATGCCCGCGCGTTTGGCGAATGGCGACCCTATGCTGAACAATTGACCTCGTTGCGCAACGCGTTGAGCAAATGATTTCCATCCGTCGTTGCTTGAGCGACAGACCGCCTTTCGGCACGCAAAAAAGGGCCGACCCTAGGGTCGGCCCTTGGATATCAGATGCAGATTACGACGTCAGTTGCCGCCGTGATTTTGCCTGATCACTTGGCGCCGCCGAACTTGACGTTCAACTCAAGCATTACCAGACGACCGTAAGCGTTGTAGCTGAAGTAGTCGTAGTACGGATACGCCGTGAAGGTCTTGTCCTTCGGGGGACGCGCATTGAAAATGTTGTTCCCGATCAGGGTTGCGGTGATGTCGGGCGTTACATGGTATTGCACCGTGGCGTTGTACTTCATCCATGGGCCTACGGTGCCGTTGCCGGCGAAGTTGAAGGTCTTGCCGTAACGTTGGTACTGAGCGGTCGTGCTCCATTTGCCGATGTCCCAGGTTACCGCAAGGGCGCCGATCGTCTTGAACTGGTTGCCGTACGAGTTGGTGCGGAGCAAATCCAGCGGATCATCGCCCGGGAAGGTTTGCTTCAGATGCGATGTCTGCACCGCATAGTCGGCGTTGAAGGTGAAATCGCCGAAGCGCCCCGCATCCCAACGATATTGACCCGACGCCGTGATGCCCGAGACGGATTCCCGAGAGATGTTGATCGGCACCGTGGTCACCGAATTCAGGTTGCCGCCACCGACCGGTGCGCTCAGGGGATTACGGCTTACTTGCGACAGGAACTGTTGGCAAACGGAAGAATTGATGTCCACCGGATTGCCCTGCACAGTCACGCCGAGCCGGCAGTCGGCCTCGCGCTGCAGGATCGTGCTCAAGCTGTAGGAATTGACCTCGTCGGCGATCTTGATGTGGTAATAGTCGGCCTTCAGGCTCAGGTTGTTGATCGGCGACCACACAGCACCATAGCCCCAGGACTTGGCAGTGATGTATCTCAGGTCCTTGTTGCCGCTCTGGAAGCCCTGGATCTGCACGCTGTCATAGGGCGGATCGCAGTTTGCCGGATTGTTGCCGTACAGCCTGCGGCAGTTGTACCAGTCAAATACGGAAGTGAAGAACTTGCTGCCAGTGGAGAACACGTAGCCCATGTCCGGCGCGCGGAATGCGGTGGCGTAGTTCGCGCGCAGCAGCAGGGTGTCAAACGGACGGAATTCCAAGCCGGCCTTGTACGTGAACTTGCTGTCGGAGGTGCCGCCGTCCGGCGAATAACGGTCGTAACGGCCGGACAGGTCCGCGGTCAACATCTTGAAGATCGGCACGCTGAACTCAACGGCCGCCGCTTGGAAGTCGCGCGTACCATGACCGCTGGTGCCACCACTGCCCCAAAATTGTCCAGCGGTTACACGTGGATCGACAGGGTTGTCCCACAGCTGGTTACCGAGCGTCAGCACGCCGGCAAAGCCGACAGAACCCGCGGGAAGACTGAACAGATCGGTGTTGGTGATCTGGAAGGTCCCCTGCTGCGTATAGGTCTTGGAGTGACTGCGGATGTAATCGGTGATGCTCAGATATTCGGCCGGGGTGACTGCACCCCAGAACTTGCCGTTCTGCACGATGTGAAAGGCCGGATAGCCATAGCCATACGGATCTGTGCCGTCTTGGGGGCCGAGGAAGAAAGCGTTGACCTTGTCGGTCAGGAAGCGCAACCGACGTGCACGGGTTTCGTACTGCGAACGGTGATAATAGGCATCGTAGTTCCAGTTGGAATTGCCAAAGCTGCCCTTGATGCCCGCATCGAACACCCAGCTGTTTTCCAGGTTGGTCGCAGCGTTCGTGTTGTTGGTTTCTTCCGGCGCAAGGATGTGCTGCAGCCGTTGCAGCTGCCCCGCGTCCCAATCGTAAACATAAAGCGGCACGCCCGTACCGGTACCCCACCAAGTGACACCGCCCGTCAGGTAGTTGACCTTGGTGAAGTTGTACAGCAGGTCACCGTACACCTGCGTGTTGTCATTGAGGTCATACGTCGCTTCGCCGAAAAGCGTGGCCTGTTTGTTCGAATTGAGGATCGTGCCCAGTTCGGTGCCAGGAGTGAGGGTGCCGCAGTAGGAACCAATGCCCGGACGAGTGGCGTAATGCAAGGTGCCGTTGAACAGGTTGCTGATCGGCGCGCAGGTCGCGGCACCGTCAGGCGTACCCCAGTAGCGGCCCGTGAACGGATTGATGGCGAGACGGTCGCGTTCGGCGATCCGGCCTCTCGGATCCGGATTGTCTTCGTAGCTGTCGGTGTAGCTGCGCTGGGAGTAGTAAATCGGATGCTGTTGATTCAGTTCGACAGCGCCCATCAAGCTGAGCTTGCCAATGCTATGGCCTCCGCTGATCTGCAGGCGCATTTGCTGTCCGCCACCGTCGGTGTAAGCACCAGCACGGTAATCCAGAGCAACACCTTCCATCCGCTGCTTGAGGATGATGTTGACGACGCCCGCGATCGCGGCCGAGCCGTAGATCGCCGATTGGTTACCGGGGACGATTTCGATGCGATCCACCAATGCCATCGGGATCGTATTCAAATCGACGAAGTTGCTGTTGGCGTTATACAGCAGCGGGTAGTCTGCCAAGGGTCGACCATTCATCAACACCAGTGTGAAGCTGGGATCCAGACCCAACAGGCTGATCGTGCTCGCGCCGGGGGTGAAGCCATTGGTGAACTGGTTGTCCAGCACCGCGCCGTTGGCGGCGGGCAGTGAACGCAGGGCATCGTATACGTCCTTGAAGCCCTGCTTTTGCAGATCCTGTGCCGTAATCGTAATAACTGGATTGGCGGTTTCGACCTGCGATTGCGGAATCAGCGAACCGGTAACCGTGATGGTCTGAAGTTTCTTCGCCTTCCTTTCCTGGTCCTGCTGTGAATTCGAGTTGTTCGACTGCGTGGCCGCGGACTGGTCCTGCGGCTGTTGAGGCGCTGCGTTGTCCTGTGCGTACGCCGTGCCCGCAACGAGCAGGCTGGCGCAGATGGCTGACGTCAGAAGCTTGCGATTCATCAGGAGTACTCCCCGAAGTGCTGTGATCAGTTGTGTGGAAATCCTGCAATGCGTCTACGCGTCGACGATCGGCAGGTATGCGCTTCGCCCGGAACGTGTGTGGAAGTTCCCCAAAACAGAACGGCGAGTTAACGCACGGTTCACATTAGCGGCAAATTAACCGACTTGCAATGTATTAGAAAGACTTTTGAAAGATAAACAATGTGTCAAATCAGATGATTCTCGTCATCGACCGAAGTGCGATCCTTCCGGTGCACGGGACGCGGGCCAAGACCTCCTCGGCACTGAATGCTTCCAGCACGACGCCTTTCGTCGCGCGGCGGCTCGCAGTAACATGGGAGCTCTTGCCCGCGGTTGTCCCCCGGGCTCGCCGTTGCAACGCGTCGGACGCGACGCGGACCGGCTTCAATCCGAGGAATCTCCATGCGAAAGCTTGTTGTAGCGCCGTTGTCTGTTGTCGTGGTCGCCTTGCTGCTGGCGGGCTGCGGAACGTCCGATCAATCCGGCGGCGCTTCCGCGTCCGCGGGATCGACACCCTCCCCTGCCGGCACGCCGGCGCCCGCCGCTACTGCGGTGACGGGCACGGTGACCGTGCAGAACCAGGACATTCCGGTGACGGCGCAGGCCACGTTGGAACTGTCGCTGGTGGACGTCACCCAGCAGCCGAGCGTCACGATCAACAAGCAGGACTTCAGCCCGCCCAAGTTCCCGCAGGAGTTCCGTATTCCCTTTGCGGCGTCGGCGATCAACGCCAACGACCTGTACGTGGTCCAGGCCGTCATGCAGGACAACGGCCGCACCTGGTCGACCAAGTTGCAGCAACCGGTGTTGACCCGTGGCCAACCCGCCAGGGTCGACCTGACGCTGGTGGCCGAGCCGACCCCGGCGGAAAAGATGTTGTCCGATTTCCAGAGCGCCAAGCGCCAGACCGGCGCGATGACGGTGAAATCCGGCACCGCCAGCAAGATCGGTGAGTCGCGCAGCTGGCAGGTGTTCAGCGACATCCCTGGCGTCGAGTTCATCATCGAGCAGGTCAACAACACCGACAAGGGCTTCAACAAGACCGAATACGCCTACCGCAACAACTTGCCGTGGGTGGTGGTGCAAGAGCAGATGCCCAAGCCGGATGCGCCGGCTACGTCGACCCAGCGTGCCGGCTGGGACGACAATGGCGTACTGGTGCTGAAGCAGCAGGTCAGCGGCGGCAAGACCGGCACGTTGTCCGACGCGAGTGCGAAGGCACTGCATGCCGAGGCCGAGGCCCAGTACAAGAAGTACGCCAGGCGCTGAACCCGGTTCGCCGGAATGAAAAAGGCCGCGCATCGCGCGGCCTTTTCGTTGCAACGACGGATCGGATCAGAACCGGAACCTGGCCCCGATGTTCAGGCTGTCGACACGCTGGGTGGAATCCGAGAAGCGGCCGTCGTAGCCGATCCAGCCCGAGAAGTTCGGCGTGAAATCGGCGGCCAGGCCGACGCCCGCACTGCCCCAGTTCTTGTCAGGCGCGAAACCCGGCAGTGCAAAGGTGCCGGGCATGGAAACCAGCCCGGCGCTGACCTCGCGCGCGTCGGCATCGTTGTCGTGGTTCCACGCGACGCGTGCGTACGGGTGCAGCAGCGCGCTGCCCGCCTGCAGGTTGGCGGTCAACTGCCAGCCCAATGTCCCGATCATCGAGTGTCGCTTCTGCTTGCCGAAGGTCATCGCGGTGGAGTCGTTGTTGTTCTCGTTGTAGGCATTGACTTCGATGTGCTGCCAGGTCAGGTCGGCATACGGGCCGGTTTTCCAGTTGCCGAAGTCCAGCCACCAGCCGCCGGTGAGCGCGAAGGCGAGCTGCGAACCTGAAGTGGAGCCGTCCTCGTAACGCACGGTGGGGCCGATCGGGATGTTGCGATGGATGTTGCTGTAGCCGAGGTGGCCGAAGCTGCCGATCGCGCCGAAGTACGCCTGTTGCCAGCCCCACATCACGTAGCCCGTCGCCAGCAGATCCTGCAGCTTGAAGCCGCCCGCGTTGCCCGCGAAGTTGTCCTTCTGCTGGCCGGCCGTAAAGGCGAGGCCCGCGGTCATCGCGTCGGACGGACGGATGTCTGCACCGACGCTGAGGGTATTCACGTCGTTGCTGCTCTTGGGCGAATTCACCTGTGCGTCCAGCCGCTGGCGCGAGTAGTTGTAGTTCGCCCACAGGCGCAGGCCGTTGCCGGGCGGGATGGCGAGGCTGGTGATGGCCTGGTCGAGCACCGAACGGTTGAGGCTGTGGTTGATCTGCAGCGGCGCTTCGCCCAGCAGCGACATCTCGCCCGGCGCCATGATGATCGATTCCGCGTATTGCGCCAGCATCGCATGCGCGGCGGCAGTCGGATGCACGCCGTCGGCGAACAGGTAAGTACTCTCGGTGCCGGGCTGATAGGTGCTTTGCGCTCCCGGGGTACCGGCCGGCAAGCACCCGAACGAACTGCCGGTGCAAGCCGGCTGGGTAACGTTGGTGAATCCGTAGCGCGACGGATCGGCCACGATTTCGTTGAGCACCGCGAAGGTATTCACCGGGATGATGTTGACGCCGGCGTTGGCCAGTCCCGCGTTCAGCGCGTTGTTGTAGATGATCGACAGGCCGGTGAGCTGGGCCGCCGCCGCGGGTCCCTGTGCAAGCCCCGATGGCGTCAACCCGATGTTGGGCAGGTTGGACACCATCACGTAGCGCGCGCCGGCATCGCCGAGCTGCTTGACCATGCCGAGTTCGGTGGCTGCCGCCTGCTGCAGCGTCGCGGTCACCTGCGCCTGGTCCATCAACGATGAAACGCCCGCGGCAGCCGTGACCTGTGCCACCACCTGCTGGGTCACGATCGGCGTGATCTGCGCGGTGAACGCGGCAATCGCGGTCGGATCGTTGGGGATCACGTTGTTGGCGATGGCCTGCTGGACTTGCGCCGCGATGGTTTGCTGGATCAACTGTTGCGCGGTGGCGCCGGCCGCGGCGGACGTGGCGACATAGAACACATCATTGGCCCCGCCCCAGACGGAGTACAACGTGTTGGGATCGGCCCTGTTGCCGGTGGCCTGCAGATACATGCCAAGCTGCGTCGGCAGGGTCGGAACGACCGAAGGCGTGCCCGGCGAATTGTTGAGGATGCCGGCGCCGCCGAAAGCGAAGTTGGAGCCCCCCGCCAGTGCGGGTGTCATGCCAATCCCGAAATAGCTGGCGACGTCCTCGATGCCGGTTTGACCGGGATTGGTGGTGAAGCGCACGATCTGGGGCAATTGCAACGCCAGCGACAGATTGCCGTCATCGCTCAGGCTGTCGCCGAATACCACGACGTTGTCGAACAAACCCGCGTGCGCGGACGGCTGCACGGCAGGCGGCGCGGATTGCGCGAAGCTGACGGAACTGGCAAGCGCCAGCGCCACGGCGCAGGCAAGATGGCGGGGACGAAGCATGGCCTGGGATCTCCTGATCGCCTGACGGCGGACGCGCCAAGCCTAATACGGACGTTTGTTTTATTCCATCCGCCCGCGTATGGGCGAGCCGGAGTTTTCGCGAGATGCCGGTGGCATCACGCTTCGGCGAGCGCCCGCACAGGGAAGTGCGGCCGGAAGGTGCTGCAGGGATGCTTGCTTACCGCGGACCTGTTGTTGCGGTTCACGCCGCGCGGTTCCCTGCGCGCTTCAAGTGCACCAGCAACAGCGAAATCGCTGCCGGCGTGACGCCGCCGATCCGTCGCGCCTGGCCCAGCGTGGCCGGTCGCACGCGTTTCAATTTCGCCGATACTTCTGCCGACAGTCCGCGCACGCGGTCGTAGTCGAAGTCGTCCGGAATCGGCGTGGATTCGTGGCGTTGCTGGCGTTCGATCTCGTCGCGCTGGCGATCGAGGTAGCCCGCGTACTTCGTTTGCACTTCGACCTGCGCAGCGACGTCTTCGCGGTCTACCGGGGGACCGAATCCGGCCGTGGCCGTCAGCGCCGCATAGTCGAGTTCCGGCCGGCGCAACAGGTCCAGCGAATTGGTCTCGCGCGCAAGCGTGATGCCGCGTTGCGATTGCAATGCGATGCCGAACGCGTTCGCTGGGGTTGCCCAAATGGACTTCAACCGCGCGGTTTCACGTTCCACGGCATCGCGCTTCGCGCGCATCGCATCGAAGCGTTGCAGCGGCACGACGCCCAGCTCGAAACCCTTTTCGGTGAGGCGCAGGTCGGCGTTGTCCTCGCGCAGGTGCAAACGGTATTCCGCGCGCGAAGTGAACATCCGGTACGGCTCGATGGTGCCGTTGGTGGTGAGGTCGTCGATCAACACGCCGGTGTAGGCCTCGTCGCGGCGCGGCCACCATGGGTGTTCGTCGCGGGTTGCGCGCGCAGCATTGAGTCCGGCGATCAGGCCCTGTGCGGCCGCTTCCTCGTAACCCGTGGTGCCGTTGATCTGGCCGGCGAAATACAAACCGGCGATGGCCTTGGTTTCCAGCCACGGTTGCAAACCGCGTGGATCGAAATAGTCGTATTCGATGGCGTAGCCGGCACGCGTGATGTGCGCGCGTTCGAACCCGAGGATGGAATGCACCAATTCCACCTGCACGTCGAACGGCAAGGATGTCGAAATGCCGTTCGGATAAATCTCGATCGCGTCCAGCCCTTCCGGTTCGATGAAGACCTGGTGCGAAGCCTTGTCGGCGAAACGCACCACCTTGTCTTCGATCGACGGGCAGTAGCGCGGCCCCGTGCCTTCGATCTTGCCGGTGTAGAGCGGCGAACGATCGAGTCCGGCGCGGATGATTTCGTGGGTGCGTTCGCTGGTGTGCGTGATCCAGCACGGCACCTGGCGCGGGTGTTCTTCGCGCGAACCGAGGTAGGAAAACACCGGCAACGGATCGTCGCCCGGTTGTGCCTCGAACACCGAGTAATCCAGCGTGCGCGCGTCGATGCGCGGCGGCGTGCCGGTCTTCAGTCGATCGGCGCCCAGCGGCAGTTCGCGCAGGCGCTTCGCCAGCGTGGTCGCGGGAGGATCGCCGGCGCGACCGCCCGCGTGGTTTTCCAGACCGATGTGGATCTTGCCGGCGAGGAACGTGCCGACCGTCAACACCACGCGCGGCGCACGCAGCGTCAACCCCATCTGCGTCACGACGCCGACGACGCGACCGCTTTCGATCACCAGATCGTCGACGGCTTGCTGGAAGATTTCCAGGTTCGGTTGCTGCTCGACGATGCGGCGGATCGCGGCCTTGTACAGCACGCGGTCGGCCTGGCAGCGCGTCGCGCGCACCGCCGGACCTTTCGATGCATTCAAGGTGCGCCACTGGATGCCGGCGAGATCGGCTGCGTGCGCCATCGCGCCGCCCAGCGCATCGATTTCCTTGACGAGATGCCCCTTGCCGATCCCGCCGATCGCGGGATTGCAACTCATCTGGCCGATGGTTTCGATGTTGTGGGTGAGCAGCAAGGTGCGCGCACCGCAACGTGCGGAGGCAAGGGCTGCTTCGGTGCCTGCGTGGCCGCCGCCTACTACGATGACGTCGTACGAATTCATCTTGATCACTTGCCTGACGGACGCACGGCGCGGCGGCCACGCGCAGTCACCAGTCTCGAACATCCTGTTCTCGCCAGGTGACCCCGCCCTCGGCTTCCTGCCTCGAGCGCTCGACAACGCGCGATCTGCCCCCGGCAGAGCGCAAGCGCGTTGCCTCGCCCACCGCCGACAACAATGACGTCATAACTGGTCATGGCGTGTCAGTTGTATCCAAATGCAACGTGGAATCATCGCCGGTGCGCGTTGCAAATGTGAATTCCCGTTTGCAATCCCGACGCGAATCGTTGCGAATGGTTTCGGCGGATGTGCGTGGCGCACGTAATCCGCCGCTGACCCGTCAACGTCACATTCTCTTGCAAATTCCGGGTGCGATTCCCGATGGTTTGGCACGCGCCGTGCACCGACACTTTGCGCTCCCGCCGATGCAGCCGCAAACGGCACGGGACCGGCAGTCAGGAGCTGGTCTTGCATCGGCGGGAAGCACCACGGACTGGTGCGAAAAGGAACTGGCGCCCGGCGGTCATCAGGAACAGGGGGAATCCAGAGTAACCGGGTTCCGGGCGCCAGATTACGAAAAATCATCGGGTGCCGAAGCGGCGAAACAGGTTGCAGCAGCCCCTTCGGCGAAGAGTATCAGCGGCAACGGATGAACGCCACTTGAAGCATTCAGTTTTGAGAAGCGCGTTGCCGCACAAAAACAGAGGAGTGGGTGTGATGAACTTCGTCGACATGACCAATGAAGAGTGGGCCGAGGTGTACCGCCGTCACGACGCCCTCGTCCACATGGGCGAACTCGAGATGCAGACCCAGGAAATCCGCGAGGCGCCACGCGCCGGTGCGTCGGTCCACGCGGCCAAGCCGGTCGAGCTGCAGCTGCACGAACTGGATACGGTCATCGCCGGCATCCAGCACTGAGACGGCCAGGCCGTTTCGACCCTGCGGGGAAAAGCGGGGAGCGTCCGGGCATCCGGCGCTCCCCGTTTTCATTGGAACGGGGTTCATGGGAACGAGGCGTGCAGCCGCGTGTTCCGCCTCACCGGATCCTGGTCTGTGGCGTACGCTCGTTGCGGGGTGGTGGTGACACCACCGGCGCGGGGGGTGGCGGCTGCGACCGGAATACCGGCCGCGCGACCGGCTGCGGCGCGCGCGGCGCAATCATCGCCGGGACTTCCCGGCGGTTGGCGAACGCGGATTCCTCGGGGACGCGCGGCATGTAGGCGGGACGCATCGGCATGCGGCCGAGGCCTGCCTCGACGGGCCGGCGGATCGGTGCGCGGACAAAATCACCGGGCACCGCGGCTTCGACCCCGAGGGGGCGGCGATTCGCGAATCCCTCGACCGGGCGCCTGACCATGGGGCGGGTGGGCAGCGCGGCCGGTGGCGCCGCTCCGGAATCGTGGGCGATCCGGGGTGGTACCGGCGGATGGTCGGGTTTCAGCCAGGGTTGCGGCTCACCCGTATTGCCGTGCGGGGTTCGATGGTGGTGATGATGCCGCCAGCCGCAGCCATACCCGCCGTAGCAACCCGTGGAATACCACGGACCCCAGTAGCCCGGGAAACCCCACACGTTGGAGAAACCCAGATTGAAGCCCAGCGAAGGCCCGTAACCGTACCCGCCATACCACCCGAACGGGTACGGGTAGGTGCCGTTGTAATAGCCCCAGCCGCTGGTGCCCGGATAGTACGGGCCGGTGGCGTAATCGTCGTAATACCCTTGTCCGGTATAGGGGCCGTCGCCGGTGTAGTAGCTTCCGCTGCCGGCCATGTTTGGCTGCACGAAGTTGTAGCCGGTCGCGCAGCCGGCGAGACACAGGACGCCGGCGCCGAGTACCACGCCGCGCGCCAGACGGCTCCAGGTCATGGATCGATCGGGATGTGTCATCGCGCACCTCCGGGCCGCGAGGAATCCTGTACCCGATGGTACACCTTTTGGCCGCGGGCGGCGGCTGTTCATGCCGCGCATTCAGGTTGCGGTGTCCGCGTCCAGCATCCGGGTCAGGACCTCGGTGAGATCGGGTGACCGACCGGTGCGTGCCAGCAGGCCGCGCAAGACGGATTCGGCGGATGCGCGACGTTGCGGCTCGAGTCGCGGCCAATCCTCGAAGGCCTTGGTGAGCCGCGCCGACAACTGCGGGTTGCGTCTGTCGATTTCGACGAGCTTGTCGGCGAACCAGCGGTGGCCCGCGCCGTCGGGACGATGGAATGCGACCGGATTGGAACGCGCGAATGCGCCCAGCAGCGAATGGACGCGGTTGGGATTGGCCAGCGTGAAAGCCGGGTCGGTTTCCAGCGCCTGCACCCGTTCCAGCGTCGCGTGTTCGGGCTGCGCGGCCTGCAACGAAAACCATTTGTCCAGGGTCAGCGCATCGCCGTCGAAGCGTTCGCGGTACAGGCGCAGCGCGCCGGCGGCTTGCGGCGCGTTGTTGCGGACCAGCGCGGCCAGCGCGGCCAGGCGATCGGTCATGCCCATGGCGCTTTCGAATTGCGCGAGCGCGAGTCCGGTGCCCGTCGCGGGGGCGGCGCGCATCAGCAACGCAAGCACGCGGCCTTTCAGTCGGCGACTTGCCGCAGCAGGCGCACCGAGGTCGCCGGACTCGCCGGCGTGCAATTCGCGATACGCCGTCGCCAGTGCGCCGCCGAGGCGTCGGGCCAGCGTACTTTCCATGGATTCGCGCGCCTTCTGCACCGCGTCGGGATCGAAGGGCGCGTGGTGTGCGCCGAGTTCGAGCGCCGAAGGGGGCGTCAACAGGTCGGCCAGCAGCGCCGGATCAAGGGCCGCGCGTGCCCCGAACAAACGCGCCAGCGCGTCCAGCCAGGCGTCGCTGGCGGCGTGTTCGCCGCGGCCGGCGAATTGTTCGTCGAACGCGCGCGTGGCGAGCTGTTGCGCGGCATTCCAGCGGTCGAAACCCTCGGTCTCGTGTTGCAGCAGCAACGCGAGTTGCGCCGGCGTGTAGTCGAAGGCGATCTGCACCGGTGCGGAGAATCCGCGCAGCAGCGATGGCGTCGGTGCCGAGGGCACGTGGGTGAACACGAATCGCTGTTCGGACTGGTTGAGTTCCAGCACGCGTTCGTTCGAGGCGGCCTGAGTGTCGCCTTCGAGTTGCAGCGCGATTGGCGCGCCGTCATCCGCGAACAACGCAACGTTGAGCGGGATCGGCACCGGCTGTTTGCGCGGCTGGCCGGGCGTCGCGGGCGTGTGCTGTGCAAGCGCAAGCGTGTAGCGTTGCGAGGCCGCGTCGTATTCGCCGCGCGTCCGGACCTCGGGCGTGCCGGCCTGTGCGTACCACGCAAGATACGCCGAAAGGTCCACGCCGTTGGCTTCGCCCAATGCCCGGAGCAGGTCGTCGATGGTGACGGCCTCGCCGTCGAAGCGCGAGAAATACAGGTCGGTGCCGCGCCGGAAGCCTTCCGCACCCAGCCGCCCCGCGAGCATGCGGATCAGCTCCGCGCCCTTCTCGTACACCGTCGCGGTGTAGAAGTTGTCGATCGCCTGGTACTCGGCCGGGCGCACCGGATGCGCGAGCGGACCGGCGTCCTCCGGAAACTGCACACGGCGCAGCAACGACACGTCCTCGATGCGCTTCAGTGCCGCCGAGTGCATCGCTTCGCAGAACGAGTGTTCGCGGAACACCGTGAAGCCTTCCTTCAACGACAACTGGAACCAGTCGCGGCAGGTGACGCGGTTGCCGCTCCAGTTGTGGAAATATTCGTGGCCGATCACCGCTTCGATGTGGCGGTACTCGTCGTCGGTGGTGGTGTCCGGGTCCGCGAGCAGGTATTTGCTGTTGAAGATGTTGAGGCCCTTGTTCTCCATTGCGCCCATGTTGAAGTCGTGGGTCGCGACCACGTTGAACACCGGCAGGTCGTAGTTGCGGCCGTAGGCGCGCTCGTCCCAACGCATCGCGCGCTGCAGCGCGCCCATCGCGTAGTGGCAGCGGTCGATCGCATCGGCCTCGGCCCACAGGCGCAAGCTCACGTCGCGGCCATCGGCGGTGCGGTACGGCTGTTCGATCCTTTCGAGGTTTCCCGCGACCAGCGCGAACAGGTAACTCGGCTTCGGGTGCGGATCGACGAAACGCGCGAAATGGCGGCCGTCCGGCAGTTCGCCCGATTCGACTTCCTCGCCGCCAGCCAGCAGCACCGGAAAGCGCGCCTTGTCGGCGGTCAGCGTGACGTCGTAACGCGTCAGCACGTCGGGACGATCGGGAAAGAACGTGATCCGGCGAAAGCCCTGCGCCTCGCATTGCGTCAGGAGAAATCCGTGCTCGCGCGAACCGGAGAGATACAGCCCGGACAATTGGCTGTTTTGCGCCGGATGGATGCGGACATCCAGTTCCAGCACGCCGCCGTCGCGCGCGCCGGGAAGCGTGAGGCCTTGCACGTCGAGCGCGAAGTCCCGGCTCTCGAGCTTGCGTCCGTCCAGGCGCGCCTCGACCAGTTCCACGCCTTCGCCATCGAGCCGGAGCGGTTCGTCGCGATCGCGCGCGAGGGTGAGCTTCGAACGAACCAGACTTTCGTCGATGCCGAGGTCGAACGCGAGCTCGACCCGCGTGACACGCCAGGCGGGCGGGCGGTAATCGGCGAGGCGAACGGTGGAATCGGCGTTGGGCGCGGGTTTGCGGGATGGAGTATCCATCCGGCCATTTTATCAACCGCCCGCTGGCTTCCAGTGCCAAAATGCATCCCCTTCACCACGCCTCCAGGACGATTGCATGACCGGGTTCACAAATCCCGCCCTCGCCGACATCCGCGCCGCTGCTGCACGCATTGCCATGCATGCGCGGGTCACGCCGGTGCTTTGCAGCGACGTGCTCGATGAAATCGCAGGCGCGCGATTGTTTTTCAAGGGCGAACACCTGCAACGCGGCGGCGCGTTCAAGTTCCGCGGCGCCTGCAATGCCGTGTGGTCGCTGACGGACGACGAAGCGCGACGCGGCGTCGTCACGCATTCGTCCGGGAACCATGGCGCGGCGCTGGCGCTGGCGGCGCGAACGCGCGGCATCCCGGCGCACATCGTGGTGCCGGAAGGCGCGGTCGCGGCCAAGCTCGCCAACATCGAACGCGCCGGAGGCATCCTGCACCGATGCGCGCCGACGCAGGCAGCACGCGAGGAAGCCTGCGCACGTGTTCAGCGTGAAACCGGCGCGACGCTGGTGCATCCCTATGCCGACGCACGCGTGATGGCGGGCCAGGGCACGATCGCATTGGAGCTGTTGCAGCAGGTGCCCGATCTCGACGCGGTGATCACGCCGATCGGTGGCGGGGGCTTGATCTCCGGATGCGCGATCGCGTTGCGCGCACTGGCTCCCGGCGTCGAGGTCGTCGGCGCGGAACCCGCCGGCGCCGATGACGCCCTGCAATCGCTGCGGCGCGGCGAACGCGTCACCGACATCGTGCCACACACCGTGTGCGACGGCCTGCGCGCCACCATCGGTGCGCCGAACCTTGCGTTGCTCCGCGAGCTGCAGGTCGACGTCATCGCCATCGACGATGACGCCGTGCTTGTCGCGATGCGTTTGTTGTGGGCGGAACTCAAGCAGACGGTGGAGCCGTCCTCCGCCATCGTGCTGGCGGCGCTGCTCGCGCAACGCGAACGCTTTGCAGGCAGGCGCATCGGCCTGGTGCTGAGCGGGGGCAACGTCGATCTCGACGCGATCCCGTTCCGGTCGTCCGCGCGGTGAACCACAAATCCGGTCAGGGACGCCGTTCGCACAACCGCGAAGGCTGAAGGACAGGGTTCGTTGAAGGGGCGCCCGCAGACAGTTTGGCTTCGCGACCCGGCCGGCGCACCAGCATGCACGCCAAGGCCACTGCGCTGACTGCGGCGCCCACCACCAGCGGCAGGCCGAAGCCGCCCGTGCGCGCCGCCAGCCATGCCGCGAAAGCCGGACCCGCGGCCTGACCCACGCCGAAGGTGGTGGTGAGCGCGGCGATCAGGCGCACGGGATTGCGCGGCGCCAGCAGGCGCGCCTCGCGCATGGTGTACATCACCACCGGCATGCAGGCGATGCCGATCAGCAGGGTGGCCAGCACCAGCACGGCCACGCCATGTCCGACCACGCTCAACAGCATGCCGCTCGCCAACGAGACACTGCACGCGGCCAGCACGCTGCGGTTGCCGATGCGCGTCGGCAGCCAGCGCAGTCCCAACGTGGAGGCGGTCATCGCCGCGCCGAACAATGGCCAGAACCATTCGCGCAACGCCGGCAGGTGCAACTGGCGTTCGGCGATCAGCGGCAGGAAGGCGGCGGGAATCGTGTAGGCGAAGCCCAGCAGGCCATACATCACCACCAGTGTCCAGGCGGGGCCGGACGGTGGTGCGGCGCGCGAAGGCGCCGGGGCACTGCCGGTGGCTATCGCGTCGTCTTCACCCATATGCCGCCAGGTCCATGCGAACAGCGCGACGGCGATGATGCCGAACGCGGTCCACAAGCCCGACGACGAAGCACCGAAGGGTCGCGTTGTCGCCACCAGCAAGCCGCTGCCGACGATGCCGATGCCGGTGCCGCTGAACATCACGTGTTCCAGCAACGGCCGGCCGGCGGCACGCAGGCGCGCCATGCTCCAGGCGATGCCGTGCACCACCAACGCGGCCGAAGCGAGCCCGGCCGCGAACCGCCACAGCAGCCACATGTCCAGGCGATCGGTCAGGCCCATGCCGAGGGTGGCGAGGGCCACTCCGACCGCACCAATGCGCAGGCTCAGCCGTGGCGGCAACGGCCACAGCGCGCACAGCAAGGCACCGAGCAGATAGCCGAGCATGTTGGTGGAAGCCAGCCAGCCGCCGGCGACCAGGGTCAGTCCGTGGTCGGTTTGCATCAACGGCAACAACGGCGTCAGCACGAAACGGCCGATGCCGAGGGCCAGGGCCAGGGTGGTCATGCCGATCAAGGCGGTGCGAAGTTCGCGGTTCATGGGTGGCTCGGTACGGGAAAGGCCGGCCATGCTAAGCTTCCGAATTCATCGAGTAAAACGAATTATTCGAACACTATTTATCGAAAATATCGATCATGGAACTACGCGAACTGGAAACCTTCCGCGCCGTCGTCGAGAGCGGCGGCATGAACCGCGCGGCGACGCGCATGAACCGCGCGCAATCCAGCATCACCGCGCGCATCCGCCAGCTCGAGTCCTCGCTGGGGGTGCCGTTGTTCGAACACGAGGGCCGCCGCCTGCGCCTGACCGCGGCCGGCGATGTACTGGTCGGTTACACCGACCGGCTGCTGGCGCTGGCCGACGAGACCCGTGCCGCGGTGCGCCGCGACAAGGTGTGCGGCCGGCTGCGCCTCGGCACCATGGAAAGCGTGGCGGCCAGCCGTCTGCCGCGTCCCCTGGCCGGGTTTCATCAACGGCACCCGGAAATTTCGGTCGAATTGCAGACCGCGCACTCGCGCGAGCTGTTGGCACGCTTGCAGGCGGGCACGTTGGACGTAGCCATCGTCAGCGACGAAGTGGATGACGAGCGCTTCGCCAGCGTGCCGTGGCACGTCGAGGAACTGGTGCTGGTGGCGGCCGCGGGCGACGCCGTGCGCGACCCGCGGCGCATGGCCGGCAGCACCTTGCTGGTATTCGGCGGCAAGGGATGCGCGTATCGGAAACGCTTCGAACAGTGGCTGCAGATGCTGCGGGTGGTGCCGGCGCGCGAGCTGGAGTTCGCGTCCTACCACGCCATCCTGGCGGCCGCCGCTTCGGGCGTCGGTACCGGTCTGATTCCGCGTTCGGTGCTGGATATTTACTCGCAACGCGACGCGGTGTCGGTTTGCAAGGTGCCGGCGAGGATCGCGCGCGTGCGCACCGCGGTGGTGACCTTGCGCGGCCGCCATGTACCGGCACTGACGCTGCTGGTCGAGTGCCTGCGCGACGATTTTGCGTCTGCGCGCAAACAAGGCGGGCGGAAAAAAAGGACGACGCGTGCAAATTGAACGCCTCGATCATCTGGTGCTCACGGTCCGCGACGTGGAAGCGAGCGTCGCGTTCTACACGCGCGTGCTCGGCATGCGCGCCGTCGTGTTCGGCAATGGCCGGCGCGCGCTCGCGTTCGGCCGGCAGAAGATCAACCTGCATCCGGCCGACGCGCCGCTGCAACCGCACGCGGCAAAACCGACGCGTGGGTCGGCCGACCTGTGCCTGATTAGCGCGACACCGATCGACGCGGTGATGGCCGAATTGCAGCAAGCCGGTATCGCGATCGAGCAGGGCCCGGTGCCGCGCACGGGTGCGCTGGGGCCGATCACCTCGGTGTATTTCCGCGATCCCGATGGCAACCTGATCGAGGTTTCCCGTTATGCGGATGACCGCGATTAAGCGCGTGCTGCGCTGGTCAACAGCAAAGTTCAATCCATCAGGTCAAGCCATTCCCGACCGTTTTCGCGGCAGGAGCCTGCGTGCCTGGCGCGAACAGGGCGAGCGCGTCGGGTTTTGTGACGGCGTACCGGGATATGCCGAAATGTCAGTTGACAGCCGCACGAGGCGCGCCGTACCTTCGGCAGCATGTCGCCCGCGATCCAACCAGCACGCACGCATCCCGCTCCGGTTTCGACCGGCGGCATGCTGCTGGCCGCGAACGGCGTTGCCGCGATCGCCACGACTACGACCACCACGACCACGACCGGTCGCGGGTGGGTGTCCGTGCGCGAGTAACCCTTGCACGCAACGGTCCCGCCCTCGACGAGGCGGGCCGGTGCAAACCGCAACCGCCAGCCGAGACGGGACCTCTACAGGAGGTCACCGTGAACATCGTCGCTTCGCCCATCGCCCAATCCCGGCTGCCGCCACCTGTTGCGTTGGCGCCGTCCGCGCGAACTCCGCGCCGATGCGCGCTGGCGGTGGGCGTGATCGGTCCCGGCCGGGTCGGCAGCGCGTTGCTGGAACAACTCCGCGCGGCGCAGCCACGGCTGGAGCGCAGCATGAACCTGGTGTTGAACCTGTGCGGCGTCGTGGCGAGCAGGCAGATGTGGCTGGACTGCGATGATCCCGAACTCAACGCACGCCATCACCGCGCGCAAACCTGGCGTCCGAACGACCTCGGCGAATTCGCTGCGCACGTGCGCGGCGACGATGGACGCCATGCATTGTTGATCGATTGCAGCGCCAGCGACGAGGTGGCCGCGCACTATCCGGATTGGCTGGCGGCGGGCATCCATGTGATCACGCCCAACAAACTGGCCGGCAGCGGTCCACTCGAACGCTGGCATGCGATCCGCGCAGCCAGTGTCGACAGCGGCGCGCGCTTCCGTTGCGAAGCGACGGTATGCGCCGGCCTGCCGGTGGTGCAGACCTTGCGCGACCTGCTCGACACCGGCGACGAATTGATCGATATCGAGGGCATGTTCTCGGGCACCATGGCCTGGTTGTGCAACCGTTACGATGGCAGCCGGCCGTTCTCGGCACTGCTGCGCGAGGCACAGGCACTGGGGTATACCGAACCCGATCCGCGCGCGGATTTGTCCGGCATCGACGTCGCGCGCAAGCTGGTGATCCTGGCACGCGAGGCGGGGCTGCCATTGTCGCTGGAGGATGTCGACGTGGAAAGCCTGGTGCCTCCCGCACTGGCTGGGTTGCCGCTGGGCGAGTGCACGCGCCGTCTGCACGAGCTCGATGCGCCGATGTCGGCGAAGCTCGCGAAGGCCCAGGTCCACAGCGGCGTGCTGCGGCACGTGGGCCGGCTGGATCGCGAAGGCCGCGCCAGCGTGCGACTGGCAGCTCTGCCGGCTGCACATGCGTTTGCGCACGCGCGGCTTGCCGACAACGTGGTGCAGTTCCGCACCCGGCGCTACCGCGACAATCCGCTCATGGTGCAAGGGCCGGGCGCCGGTCCCGAGGTGACCGCAGCCGGCGTGTTCGCCGATCTCCTGCGCATCGCCGAATCGCTGGCGGTGCGACCGTGAGCATCGACGCAATCGCCAGCGACGGAGCAAGTTCCATGACGCCACCTGTTCTTGCTGCTCGGGCGTTCGCTCCCGCCAGCGTCGGCAACGTGGCGGTGGGGTTCGACATCCTCGGCCACAGCGTCGACGGCGCCGGCGATCACGCCGAAGTGCGCGTGATCGAGGAACCCGTGGTGCGCATCGCGGCGATCCATGGCAGCGTCCCCGACCTGCCGCGCGATCCCGCGCGCAACACCGCGGGCGCCGCATTGTCGGCGCTACGCGATGCATTGGAATTGCAGCACGGCTTCGAACTGGTCCTGCACAAGGGCATCGCGCTCGGTTCCGGCATGGGCGGCTCGGCGGCGTCCTGCGTGGCCGCGCTGGTGGCCGCCAACGCGCTGCTGGAGCGGCCGCTGTCGCGCGAGGCGTTGTATCCATTCGCGCTCGAAGGCGAAGCCGTGGCCAGCGGCGGCCGCCACGGCGACAACATCGGGTCGATGCTGCTGGGCGGCCTGGTGCTGGCCACGCGTGATCGTTTGCTGCGCGTCCCGGTGCCGCGTGCATGGCATTGCGCGCTGGTGCATCCGCATTGCGTGCTGGAGACGCGCAAGGCGCGCGCGGCACTGGCCGGTGATTACGCGCTGGGCCAATTCGTGACGCAAAGCGGCAACCTCGCATTGGTACTGGCGGGATGCTTCCGCGGTGACGCTGCGTTGGTGCGCGCAGGCATGCTGGATGTGCTGGTGGAACCGCGGCGCGCGCAGCTGGTGCCGAATTTCGCGCGCGTGAAGCAGGCGGCGCTCGATCATCATGCGCTCGGCGCCAGTATTTCGGGCGGCGGGCCCAGCGTATTCGGCTGGTACGAACAGCGCGCGGATGCCGTAGCCGCTGCCGCGGCGATGCAGGCCGCGTTCGCCGAAGCGGGCCTTGCCAGCGACACGTTCGTCGCGCCGATCGACGGCCCTGCCGCCGCCTTGCTCGACGACATCACGGACGGCGAATGAGCACACCGCGCTATGCCAGTACCCGCGGTCGCGGCCCGGCGGCCGGCATCGGCAGCGCGATTGCGGCGGGGCTTGCACCGGACGGCGGCCTGTACGTGCCGGAGAAATTGCCGCAACTCGATCCATCGATATTCGATCCGAACGGTTTGCTGGCCGACACTGCCGCCACCCTGCTGGCGCCGTTCTTCGCGGGTGATCCACTGGCGGATGCGCTGCCGGCAATCTGCGCCGAAGCACTGGATTTCGAGACGCCGTTGCGGCGGCTTGCGGGTGATCCGGCAGGCCACGTGCTGGAACTGTTCCATGGTCCGACCGCCGCGTTCAAGGACATCGGCGCGCGCTTCCTGGCGGCGTGCCTGCGCCGGCTGCCGCGTGCCGATGCACGGCCACTCACCATCCTCGTCGCCACTTCCGGCGATACCGGCGCTGCGGTCGGCGCGGCGTTCCACGGCCAGCCCGACACCCGCGTGGCGATCCTGTATCCGGATGGCCGGGTTTCGCCGCGCCAGGCACACCAGCTCGGCTGTTTCGGTGACAACGTGCAAGCCTTGCGCGTGGCCGGCGGCTTCGACGAATGCCAGCGCATGGTCAAGGCCGCGTTGAACGATGCGGCCTTGCAGCGCGAAGTGCCGATGAGTTCCGCCAACAGCATCAGCCTCGGCCGCTTGTTGCCGCAGATGAGCTATTACGCGCACGCCGCGTTGGCGTGGTGGCGCGAGCACGGTTCTTCGCTGAACTTTGTCGTGCCCACCGGCAACCTCGGCAACGCGCTGGCCTGCCTGTGGGTGCGGGAAGCGGGTCTGCCGGTGGGGGAAATCAGGCTGGCGTGCAACGCCAACGCCACCTTGCCGGCGTATTTCGACGGCGCGGACTACGCGCCGCGCGAGGCCGTGGCGACGCTTGCCAATGCCATGGACGTCGGCGCACCCAGCAATTTCGAACGCCTGCGCTGGACCTTCGGCGGCGATGACGTCGCGTTGCGGCGCGCGCTGTGCGCCGAGGGCGTGGACGATGCAGGCATCCGGCAAACCATCCAGGCCCACGCACTCGGACACCATGCCCTGGAGCAGGACGACGTCTTTTGCCCGCACACGGCGTGTGCAGTGCGCGTGCTGGACGAGTTGCGTGCCGCAGGCAATGATCAACGCTGGGTCGTGGTCGCCACCGCGCATCCGGCCAAGTTCGACAGCGTGGTGGAACCCCTGGTCGGCCGGCGCGTGGCGGTGCCAGACGCGTTGGCAGCGATGTTGCAGCGACCGGCCGAGGCCGAACCGCTGGCCGCGGATGACGAAGCATTGAAGCGCTGGCTGCGGTCGGGGTGGAGCGGCCAAGACCGCCACCCGCAGGCCCGCGCCGCCGGGGTGCGGCCTTGAATGGACGAGGGTCCACGTCCCACGATGGCAAGGCCGCTCGCCATCTGGACGTATGGCCATCCAGACTGCCAAATCTTGCGTTCAGAAAAAATAATCATAAGAAAACAGTTGACACGCTCGCGGGTCCTGCTTTACGTTCGACTCATGCCGCAGCGCAACAACCACCTCAGCATCGCCGCAATCGATCGTCTCGCGACGGTCGACGGCCTGCTGCAGCTGCGCGGCATGCTGCTCCTTGCCCTTCTTGCACTCGTCCTTCTTATTACCAACGGAGGTGCGGGCTGAGGGCATGTGTCCAGGTAGCTAGAAAACGAACCTGAAAACACCCGAAGAACCCCGCACCAGAAATGGCGCGGGGTTTTTTGTTGCCCAAGGTCCGGCTTCCCCATCGGAGCCCACCATGGAACCCCAGCAAAGCGACGAATCAGGCGAGCCCGGCGACGTTCCGGCCGGACGCGTACGCGTGTTCGATACCACCCTGCGCGACGGCGAGCAGGCGCCCGGCTTTTCGCTGGACCGCAAATCCAAGTTGCGCATGGCGCAGATGCTGGAGTCGCTGGGCGTGGACGTGCTGGAAGCGGGGTTCCCGCAGGCCTCGCCGGACGATTTCGCGGCGGTCGCGGAGATTGCCCGCGCGCTGCAAGGCACCACGGCTTGCGGGCTGGCGCGTTGCGTGCCGGGCGACATCGATGCTGCAGGGCGCGCATTGGAAAAGGCGCGCCGCTCGCGCATCCACTTGTTCCTGTCCACCAGTCCGCTGCACCGCGAGCACAAGCTCGGCAAGAGCAGGGCCGAAGTGCTGGACATCGCGGTCGAAGCCGTCGAGCGCTCCTGCCAACGCGTGGATGAGGTCGAGTTTTCGGCCGAGGACGCGACCCGCACCGAATGGGATTTCCTCGCCGAGGTGTTCAGCGCTGTCGCAAAGGCCGGTGCCAGCACGCTCAACGTGCCGGACACCGTCGGCTACACCACGCCCGCCGAGATGGCCGGCTTGTTCCGCTACCTGCGCAGCCACGTGCCGGGTTCCGACAAGCTGGAGTTCTCCGGTCATTGCCACGACGACCTGGGCATGGCGGTCGCCAACAGCCTTGCCGCGATCGGCGCGGGTGCACGCCAGGTGGAATGCACCATCAACGGTATCGGCGAGCGCGCCGGCAACGCCGCGCTGGAAGAGGTCGTGATGGCGATGAAGGTGCGCGCCGAATATTTCGGCGTCGATACCCGCATCGACACGCGCAAGCTGTATCCGGCTTCGCGACTGCTGGCCGAACTCACCGGTCACGCGGTGCCGCGCAACAAGGCGGTGGTCGGCGCCAACGCCTTCGCGCACGAATCGGGCATCCACCAGCACGGGATGCTGAAGCACCGTGGTACCTACGAAATCATGCGGCCGGAAGACGTGGGTTTCGGCGCCACGCAACTGGTGCTGGGCAAGCATTCCGGCCGTGCCGCATTGCGTGCGCGCCTGGTCGCACTCGGCCACGATCCCGACGAAGCGGCGCTGGACGACATCTTCGCGCGCTTCAAGACATTGGCCGATCGCAAGCGCGAAATCCATGATGACGACCTGGATGCACTCGCCGGTGGCCGTGCCGCCGGTTCGCGCGCGGCGAAAACCCGTGCCGCGGGAGTCGCCGCATGAACGCCCCGCGCACCTTGTTCGACAAGATCTGGGACACGCATGTCGTCGTCGCCGAAACCGCGGACACGCCGGCAATCCTCTACATCGACCTGCAGCTGGTGCACGAAGTCACCTCGCCGCAGGCGTTCGACGTGTTGCGTGCGCAAGGCCTGAAAGTGCGCCGTCCGGGTCGCACCCTGGCGACGCTGGATCATTCCATTCCGACCATGCCCGCCGCGGCCGACGGCGAACGGCCTTACGCGACGCCCGCGGCCAAGGCGCAGGTCGCGCAACTGGAAGCCAACTGCCGCGAGTTCGGCGTCGAGCTGCACAGCTGGGACAGCGCGGAGCGCGGCATCGTGCACGTGATCGGCCCGGAGCTGGGCGTCACCCAACCTGGCACGACCATCGTCTGCGGCGACAGCCACACCTCGACGCACGGCGCGTTCGGCGCATTGGCTTTCGGGATCGGCACCACCGAAGTCGGCCACGTGCTGGCGACGCAATGCCTGCTGCAACGCAAGCCGAAGACGCTGGCGATCCACGTCGATGGCGAGCTGCCGGCCGGCGTCGGCGCCAAGGATTTGATCCTGCACGTGATCGGCAGGATCGGCGTCAACGGCGGCACCGGCCACGTGATCGAATACCGCGGCGCCGCCATCGAAGCCTTGTCGATGGAAGCACGCATGACGGTGTGCAACATGTCGATCGAGGCCGGCGCACGCGCCGGGCTGATCGCACCGGATGACACCACCTTTGCCTGGTTGCAGGGCCGCCCGCGCGTGCCACGAGGCGCGGCGTGGGATGTGGCGGTCGCGAACTGGCGCGAACTCAAGACCGATGCCGGTGCGCGTTATGACCGCGAGGTGCACATCGACGCACGCGACGTGAAACCCACCGTTACCTACGGCACCCATCCCGGCATGGCGATCGCGCTGGACGCGCCGGTGCCCGCCGCGCACGACGCCATCGAGCAGCGCGCACTGGATTACATGCAAGCCGCCGCCGGCAAACCGATGCAGGGCACGCCGGTGGACGTGGTGTTCGTCGGCAGTTGCACCAACGGGCGCCTGCCGGACCTGCGCGAAGCGGCACACGTGCTGCGTGGCCGCCGTGTCGCGAAAAACGTGCGCATGCTGGTGGTGCCGGGTTCCGAAGCGGTGCGCCGCGATGCCGAAGCCGAAGGCCTGCACGAAGTGTTTCGCGCGGCCGGCGCCGAATGGCGCATGCCGGGTTGTTCGATGTGCATCGCGATGAACGGCGACATGGCGCAGCCGGGGCAGTTGGTCGTGTCGACCTCCAACCGCAATTTCGAGGGACGCCAGGGCAAGGGCGCGCGCACGGTGCTGGCCAGTCCCGCCACCGCCGCGGCCTCGGCCGTGGCCGGCGTGATCGCCGATCCGCGCGTGTATCTGGCCGAGGAGCAAGCCGCATGAAACCCGTCACCCGCATCCAGTCCCGCACGGCCGTGCTTGCGGACGAGAACATCGACACCGACCGCATCATCCCGGCGCGCTTCCTCACCACCACCACGCGCGAAGGGTTGGGCCGTGTCTGCTTCAACGATTGGCGCTACCGCAGCGATGGCAGCGACGATCCGGCGTTTCCCTTGAATGCGCCCGAAGCACGTGGCTGCGAAATCCTGGTGGCGGGCCGCAACTTCGGCTGCGGCTCCTCGCGCGAACACGCGCCATGGGCGCTGCTGGATTACGGCGTCCGCGCGGTGCTGTCGAGCGAGATCGCGGACATCTTCCGCAACAACGCGCTGAAGAACGGCCTGCTCGCGATCGTGGTCGGCGCCGCCGAACACCGCTGGCTGCTCGATCACCCCGGCGTCGAACTCGCGATCGATGTGTGCGGGCAAACGATCACGCGGCCCGGTGCCGACCCGATCCATTTCGAACTCGAACCCTTCGCGCGCCACTGCCTGCTGGAAGGCGTCGATCAGTTGGGATTCCTGTTGCACCACACCGATGCAATTCGTGAGTTCGAGTCGCGTGTCGAGGAAGCGGCATGAAGCGCATCGAACACACTTGGACGCCCCGTCGTCGTCCCGGCGCAGGCCGGGACCCAGAGGTTTTCACAGCAAAGAAACAGACACTGGATCCCGGCCTGCGCCGGGATGACGGCAATCAAATAATCCTCTGCAAGGACGTTCACGCATGAAAGCAACTATCGTCACCCTGCCCGGCGATGGCGTCGGTCCCGAAGTCACCGCGGCGGCGGTGGCCGTATTGAACGCCGTGGCCGAACAGTTCGGCCATGACTTCGATTTCGAAGAACACCCGATGGGCGGTTGTGCCATCGACGCCACCGGCGAACCGTTGCCGGCCACGACGCTGGCTGCCTGCCAGCGCGCAGACGCGGTATTGCTGGGCGCGGTCGGTGGACCGAAGTGGTCCGATCCGAACGCCAAGGTGCGACCGGAGCAGGGTTTGCTGGGTTTGCGCGCGGCGCTGGGTGTGTACGCCAACCTTCGTCCGCTCAACGTGCATCCCGCGCTGGCCGCGTTGTCGCCGCTCAAGACCGAAAAGCTGCACAACGTCGACGTGCTGTTCGTGCGCGAGTTGACCGGCGGCGCCTATTTCGGCGCCAAGACGCGCACGGCCGACACCGCCACCGACGAGTGCCGCTACACCGAAGGCGAGGTCGAGCGCGTCACGCGGCGCGCGTTCGAACTGGCGCGCGGCCGCCGCAAGCACCTCACCTCGGTCGACAAGGCCAACGTGCTGGAAACCTCGCGGCTGTGGCGCAGCACCGTCAATCGCGTGGCCGCCGACTATCCCGACGTGAAGCTGGAACACCAACTGGTCGACTCGATGGCGATGCTGCTGCTGGCGCGCCCGGCCAGCTACGACGTGGTGGTCACCGAAAACCTGTTCGGCGACATCCTCACCGACGAGGCCGCGGCATTGGCGGGTTCGCTGGGCTTGTTGCCGTCGGCGTCGCTCGGGGATTGCGCCCCCTCATCCGGCCCTTCGGGCCACCTTCTCCCGTCAACGGGAGAAGGGAATGCGGCGCGGCCTGCGGCCGCCACAACGCGTATGGGTTTGTACGAACCCATCCACGGTTCGGCGCCGGACATCGCGGGACGGGGTGTGGCCAATCCGACGGGCGCCATCCTGTCCGCCGCGTTGCTGCTGCGGCATTCACTGGGGCTGGAAGCGGAAGCGACGGCGGTCGAAGCCGCGGTGGCCGAGGTGTTGGCGAACGGTCCGTACACGCGCGACCTCGGTGGCGACGCCGGTACCGCCGACGTGCGCGACGCGGTGCTCGCGAAACTTGATGCGGCATCGCGGCCGGCGTTCCTTGCCGGCCAACGTGCCTGCGGCTGACGGAGACTTGTGATGCGCAGTGATGTCATCAAACATGGACCCGACCGCGCCCCCGCGCGCGCGATGTTGCGCGCCACCGGCCTCGACGGCGACGCCATCGCCAAGCCGCTGGTCGCGGTGGTGCACACCTGGTCCGATGTCAGCCCGTGCAACCTCAACCATCGCGATCTGGCCGAACAGGTTGCGGCCGGCATCCGCGCCGCCGGCGGCACCCCGATCGAGTTCAACACCATCGCGGTCACCGACGGCATCGCGATGGGCACCTCGGGCATGCGTTATTCGCTGGTCAGTCGCGAGATCATCACCGATTCGATCGAGGCGGCGGTGGAAGGCCATTGCCTCGATGCGATGGTGGTGCTGTGCGGTTGCGACAAGACCATCCCGGCTGCGGCGATGGCGATGGCGCGCCTCGACATCCCTGCAGTCGCCTTGTATGGCGGCACCATCGCGCACGGCACGCACGACGGCCATCCGATCACCATCCAGCAGGTGTTCGAGGCGGTCGGCGCGCACGGCGCCGGCAAGATCGACGATGCGGAACTGACGCGCGTCGAATGCGATGCCTGCTGCGGCGCCGGTGCCTGCGGCGGCCAGTTCACCGCCAACACCATGGCGATGGTGCTGACCACGCTGGGCCTGTCGCCGACGGGCTTCAATGACATTCCGGCCACACACCCGGCCAAGGCTGCGGCCGCGTATCGCTGCGGCGAACTGGTGATGGAATGCCTGAAGGCGGATCGCCGTCCGTCATCGTTGCTGACGCGCACCGCATTCCGCAACGCCGCGCGCATGGTCGCGGCGACGGCCGGTTCCACCAACGCGGTGCTGCACCTGCTGGCGATCGCGCGCGAAGCCGGCGTCGAGTGGTCGCTGGAGGATTTCGAGCCGGCCTCGAAGCACACGCCGGTGATCGCCGACCTGTTGCCCGGCGGTCGCTACACCGCGGTGGAATTGTTCGGTGCGGGCGGCGTCGCGCGCGTGGCGCAGGAACTGATCGCGGCCGGCATGCTGGACGACACGCCCACCGTCACCGGCCGGTCGCTGTTCAGTGAGGCCGCCGCCGCACCACGCGCGGAGCAACAGGACGTCGTGCATGCAGTGACGGCGCCGTTCAAGCCGCGCGGCGGTTATTCCATCCTGTACGGCAATCTCGCCCCCGACGGTTGCGTGCTGAAGATTCCGCGCGAGGGCGGCCAGTTCGAAGGTACCGCGCGCGTGTTCGAAAGCGAGGAGGACGCGTTCGAGGCCGTGCAGCACGATCGCATCCACGCCGGCGACGTCGTGGTGATCCGCAACGAGGGGCCGGCCGGCGGACCCGGCATGCGCGAGATGCTGGGCGTCACCGCCGCGTTGATCGGGCGCGGACTCGGCAATGACGTCGCGTTGATCACCGATGGTCGCTTCAGCGGCGCCACGCACGGCTTCATGGTCGGCCACGTCGCGCCGGAAGCTGTGCGCGGCGGTCCGATCGCATTGCTGCACGACGGCGATCCCGTCGTCATCGACGCCGCGAATCGCGAACTGCGCACCAGCGCCGACATCGAAAGCCGTCGCGCCGGCTGGAAACCGCCCGAGCCAAAAGTCACCCGCGGCGCGCTGGCCAAGTTCGTGCGCCTGGTGGGCTCCGCTTCCGACGGCGCCACCACGCAACTCGACAAGTCCCGCTCAACCCATCCACGCATCCCAACCCCCGAAGGAGTCATCGCATGAGCACGCAGAACCATTCCCTCGACAAGTCCCGCATCGCCGTGCTCGGTTACGGCAGCCAAGGCCGCGCCCACGCCCTCAACCTGCGCGACTCCGGCCTCGACGTGGTGGTCGGCGTGCGCCAGGGCGGCCCGTCGTGGCAACGCGCCCGCGATGAAGGCTTCAAGGTCGCCGAACCGGCCGAGGCCGTGACCGGCGCCGATCTGGTCGCCGTGCTCACCCCCGACATGGTGCAGCCCAGGTTGTACGAAGACGCGATCAAGCCGAACCTGAAACCCGGCGCGGCGTTGCTGTTCGCGCATGGTTTCAACGTGCACTTCGGACAGATCAAGCCGCGCGCCGATGTCGACGTGGTGATGGTGGCGCCGAAGGGCCCGGGCGCGCTGGTGCGCAGTGAATACGAACGCGGGCGCGGCGTGCCCTGCCTGTATGCGGTGGCGCAGGACGCCAGCGGCCATGCCGAGGCGCGCGCGAAAGCGTATGCCGACGGCATCGGCGGCGCGCGCGCGATGCTGATCAAGACCGACTTCAAGGAAGAAACCGAAACCGACCTGTTCGGCGAGCAGGCCGTGCTGTGCGGCGGTGCCACGTCGCTGGTGCAGGCCGGTTTCGAGACCCTGGTCGAGGCCGGCTACCAGCCCGAGATCGCCTACTACGAAGTGCTGCACGAGCTGAAGCTGATCGTCGACCTGTTCTACGAAGGCGGCATTACGCGGATGCTGGAGTTCGTGTCCGAGACCGCGCAGTACGGCGACTACGTCAGCGGTCCACGCGTGATCGACGCCGGCGTGAAGGCGCGCATGCGGGACGTGCTCAAGGAGATCCAGGACGGCACCTTCGCGAAGGCCTGGACCGCCGAGTACGCCGCAGGCCTGCCCAACTACAAGCGCTACAAGCAGGCCGACCTCGAGCACCCGATCGAGCAGGTCGGCGCGGCATTGCGCGCGCGCATGTCGTGGCTGAAACCCGATGCGCCGAAAGTGGCCGAACCGCTTCGGAAAGTCGGCTGACATCTGCGTCGCGTTTCCCCACACGTCCATCCGGACACCGAAACAAGCAGCGAGGTTCACCATGAAACGCTTCCACATCGCCCTGGCCGTCGCCGACCTGGACACTTCCATCGACGACTACAGCAAGCGGCTGGGCCAGCCGCCGCAGGCCGTGGTCACCGGCACCTACGCCATGTGGCGTACCGGCCAGCTGAATTTCTCCATCCGCCAGCAACCCGAACGCAGCGGCCAGCTGTGCAATGTCGGGTTCGAGGACGACGAGGCCACGGGATTCACCTCGGAAGTCGACGTCAACGGCGTGCCGTGGGAGCGCTTCTCGACGGTCGAACAGGATCTGCAGGTGATCCTGACCTATGGCGTGCCCGTGCATCCCGTGCCCACCGAAGACGACCTGATCCGCAATTAGGAACCCTTAATAACCTGCTGTGCTCGGCAGCTTGCGCGCCGGCGGTGCTCGGAATGCTCACGTACTCATGTGTACGCTCCGCTTCCTGCGCTCCGGCGTCACGCAATCTGCCGTCGCTCGCAACGGTTATTCAAGGGTTCCGTATCTCCAGCTTGAGGAATCCGCCGTGACCGCAATGCCCCAAACCGCCGCCGCAACCCATGCTCCCGACTGCCACCCACTCGCCGGCCGCGCCATGAGCGGCGCCGACGTGGTGGTGCAGGTGCTCGTGGACGAAGGTGTTGACGTGCTGTTCGGTTATTCCGGCGGCGCGATCCTGCCCGTGTACGACGCGGTGTTCCGTTACAACGCCAGGCATCGCGGGGCCGATGGCCGCGAACCGATGCCGCTGGTGGTGCCGGCCAACGAACAAGGTGCGGGCTTCATGGCCTCGGGTTACGCGCGCGCCTCCGGCAAGGTCGGCGTGGCCATCGTCACCTCCGGCCCCGGTGCCACCAACACGGTGACGCCGGTGCGCGACGCGATGGCCGATTCGGTGCCGCTGGTCGTCATCTGCGGGCAGGTTCCGACTTCGGCGCTGGGCAGCGATGCCTTCCAGGAAGCGCCCGTCAGCAACATCATGGGTGCCTGCGCCAAGCACGTGTTCCTGGTGACCGAAGCGGAGCAACTGGAAGCCACCCTGCGCACCGCGTTCGAAATCGCGCGCAGCGGCCGGCCGGGTCCGGTGGTGGTCGACATTCCCAAGAACGTGCAGAACGCCGAGTTGCGTTTCGACGGCACCAGCCGCTTGCCGATTCCGGGCTACCGCGCGCGCCTGCGCGCAGTCGAGAACGCACGCCTGGGCGACGACGATTGCGCGTCCTTCTTCGCCGCACTGGCGCAGGCCGAGCGCCCGTTGATCTATGCCGGCGGCGGCGTGATCGCGGCCGGTGCCGCGCCCGCGCTGGCCGCGTTCGTCGACGCCTTCGGCCTGCCCGTCACCACCACGCTGATGGGCTTGGGCGGCATCGACACCACGCATCCGCTGGCACTGCACATGCTGGGCATGCACGGTACCGCGTATGCGAATTACGCGGTCGAGGATTGCGATTGCCTGATCGCGCTGGGCGCGCGTTTCGACGATCGCGTGGCCGGCGCGCCCGGCAAGTTCGCGCCGCGCGCCAGGTTCATCGCGCAGATCGACATCGATCCCGCCGAGATCGGCAAGGTCAAGCGCGTGGACTGGCAGCACGTCGGCCCGCTCGCCGCCGCACTGGAACGCCTGACCCGTTACGGTCGCGCGCATGGCATCCGGCCGATGCTGCAGGATTGGCACGCGCACGTCGCGCAACTGAAACGCGACCATGCGATGAACCACGATCGTGCCAGCCCGTTGATCCAGCCGCAGGCCGTGATCGAAGCCATCAACCGCGTGACCCAAGGCCGCGCCATCGTCAGCACCGGCGTCGGCCAGCACCAGATGTGGGCCGCGCAATATTTCGATTTCCGCGCGCCGCGGCAGTGGCTGACCTCGGGTTCGATGGGCACGATGGGCTTCGGCTTGCCCGCGGCGATCGGCGCGCAGTTCGCGCGTCCCGATGCGCTGGTGATCGACATCGACGGCGACGGCAGCATCCGCATGAACCTCGGCGAGATGGAAACCGTCACCACCTACGGCCTGCCGTTGAAAGTCGTGCTGCTCAACAACGGCGGCGACGGCATGGTGAGGCAGTGGCAGAAGCTGTATTTCGGACAGCGCTTTTCGGCTTCCGACAAAAGCCTGCGTCGCAAGGACTTCATCAAGGCTGCCGAAGCCGACGGCTTCGCATGGGCGCGACGGCTCGACGACAAGGCCGCATTGGAATCGACCATCGCCGAATTCCTCGCTTTCGAGGGCCCCGCCTTCCTCGAAGTGGTGATCGATCCCGAAGCCGGCGTGTATCCGATGGTGGGGCCGGGCGCCAGCTACGCGCAGATGGTCACGGGCGACTTCATCGCGTCGCGCGCCGCGGTGGCGAAGGCAACCGAAGCCGCGCCGGTCGATTCGATGTTTTGACGACACGTTGGAGGCAAGCCATGAAACACACCCTGTCCATCCTGTTGCAGAACGAAGCCGGCGCGCTGGCGCGCGTGGCGGGACTGTTCGCCGCGCGCCACGTCAACATCGACACGCTCACCGTGGCGCCCACCCATGAACCCGCGATGTCGCACCTCACGGTGGTGATCCACGGCAGCGACGCCACGCTGGAACAGATCGTGCGGCAAACGGGCAAGTTGGTCGACGTGATCAGCGTGCGCAGCCTCGGCCTGTTGTGCGATGCGGCGTCCCTCGCCGGCGAAGCCGCGTACGCCAGTTCGCGCGACCCGGCCGACGACCGCGTGGCCGTGTGAGCGGGCAGCACTGGCCACGGTGGAGTGTGGTCGGCAAGGGAGCCGATGCTGGATCGATCCACGCGCAGGCTTTGAAGCGCGGGGCCTGCCCGACTCGTCGAGCCAGTCGCTACAAGGTCGAGACGTAATCGGCGAGCACCTGCATGTCCGCGGCGTCGAGGTTGTGCGCGACGCCCTGCATCACCTTGTCGTTGCTGGTGCCTATGCGGGTGCCGTCGTGATAAGCCTGCAACTGCGCGAGCACGTATGGGGCGTTCTGGCCTGCGAGCACCGGGAAGGTCGACCACGCCGGTTGCGGCGCGGTGCTGGCGGCATCGGGGTGTGGGCCTCTGCCGTCGACACCATGACAGCCTTGGCAGGGCGGCACGCCTCGCGCGGCGTCGCCGTCGTGGAACAGGATGGAACCGCGCGAAGTGGCCTGCGCAGTGTGCGCCGCTGGCCTGCCCGGCAGCGAAGCGAAATGCGCCGCAAGGTTGCGCATGTCCGCATCGGTCAGCGTTCTCGCGAGCGGCTGCATCACCGCGTTGGTGCGCGCGCCGTCCTTGAACGCGCGCAATTGCACGTACAGGTAGGTTTGCGATTGCCCTGCGAGATTCGGAAACGTGGCTGCGACCGCGATGCCATTGGCGCCGTGACAGGCTGCGCAGACGGCAGCTTTGGTCGCGCCCGCCGCCGTGTCGCCGTGTAGCGGTGCCTGCTCGCGCAAATCGTCGAAGGGTACCGTCGCGGCCAGCGCCACGCCGACCGCCATCGCCAGCAAGGCGATCGAGGCACCGATTGTGGCGCGCGTGGTGAAGATCACGGCGGCGTCCTCACAGTTTCACGTTGAGCATCACGCCGACCAGGTTGGCGCTGTAATGCGGCTGCGGCCCGAGGTCGGTGTAGATCCGGTGGTCGATCACCAGGTTGTCCTGCAGTCCGAGGTAGTGCCAGTCGGCGAAGCTGCCGGTCTCGAACAGGTCGAACACCCGCATCCCGAAGGTGCGCGAGAAGGTGATGTCGAAGCCGAGCTGCAGGGTGTTGATGTGATAGTGGTTGTCCGGGAAGGCATTGCCCACACCATCGACGAAGGGTTGCTGCGTGATGGGCAGCGCGCCGGGCGAGGCGAACACGTAACCGATCCTGCCGAGCGCGTAGGTATAGGTGTAACCCAGGTCGGCGCGCACGCGTCCGAAATCGCGGCGGAACGTGAGCCCCGCGTTGTAGTCGCGCTCGTGATCGAGGCCCTGCCACTGGTTCGCGAGCGGGAACAGCGGGCCGCCCAGCGACGGATTGTCGCGACCCGGTGCACCCGTGACGTCTTCGTTGTCGGCGACGTTCGTGAAATCCAGGCTCGAATCGGCGCGTCCAAGGTTCGCGCTCATGCTGGTCATGGGCGAGGGCTGCCAGTCCCACGACACATCGAAACCGCGGTTGCGCGTGGCTTGCCGGCCGATCGCGGCACCGTAGTCGTCGCGGGTCGCGTACGCGATGGCCGAGAACGTGGCGGTGTCGCCGATCGGGTAGATCAGCGTCGCGTGCAGCTTGTGTTCGATGCGGTTGCTCAAGTCGTACTTGCGCATCGCGTCGGTGGTGAACGCGACGTTGCCGAGCGGCGGCGTCACGAAGCCAGGCAAGGAAGTCGAATAGAACGGTGCGTAGGGGTCGTAGTTGTAGGGGCCGCCGTTGCGGTATGCGAATTCGTAATCGAGGCGCAGCGTGGCCTTGCCCAGCGCGCGGTCCACCCACCCCAGCTTGATGCGTTGCTCGTTCACCAGTTTGCGTTCGCGGTATTTCGGCTGGTCGCGGTCGAAACTGTAGGTCAGGTTGAGGGTATTGTTTTCACTGACGCGCCAGTCGATGCCGGTGTCAAACACGGTATCGGTGTAGCCGAACGGGATCGCCCGCACCTGGGTCACGTACGACGCGTACAGCGGAT
Source organism: Lysobacterales bacterium 66-474 (assembly GCA_001899805.1). Taxonomy (GTDB): domain Bacteria; phylum Pseudomonadota; class Gammaproteobacteria; order Xanthomonadales; family Rhodanobacteraceae; genus 66-474. Next base: position 138,219 of record MKWP01000016.1, on the reverse strand, counting down.
TGCGCGGATCGAAGATGCCGATCTGGCCGGGGATGATGCTGCCCTGCGAACCGTTCTCGGCGATGTAGCCGTACTGTCCGGTCAACGGATTGAAGGCGAGGTAGTTGGTCTTGTTGTCCTCGCGGTACCAGCGCAGGCCCGCGTGCCAGCCGAATTTGGGCGAAGGATGCAGCGTGATCCTGGCATCGAGCAGGCCGGTGTCGATGCGCGCGTTCGCGGTCTGCTGCGACAGCGCCGCGGTCGTGTTCCAGTTGGCACAATTGAAGGTGTAGTCGGCCGACGGCGAAATGAAAATGCCGCCGGTGCCGGTGCAAGTGACCGGCGGCAGCAGCGGATCGTTTTGGCGCATGGTGCCCCATGCCGCGGCCAGCGAAAACTGGCCGTTCCACTTCAGGCTGCGCGAAAGTTCCGCGCGCAGGTTGTGGTAGTCGTTGTCGGGTTCCAGCGAGAACTGGCCCTGCTGGATGTTGGCGACCTGCGGCACCCCGACCACGTTGGTCAGGGCGAACGGGCTCTGGTAGTTCAACTCGTCCTTGTGGTTGCGAAAGAACGAACCCGTGTAGTTCAACTGGAATTGCCAGACCGTGCCGACGTCGCGCAGGCCCATGCTGACGTTGGTGGTGGTGAAGTCGATCGGCCGCACCGTTTCCAGCGCACCACCGTTGTCGCGGAGGATGTAGTTCAAAAACATCGGGCCGCCCCACAGCCGATCGCCCGAGCGTTGCTCGTTGACGATCGAGACGTAACCGGTCCAGTCGCGATAGAAGTTGTCTTCGAAGCTGAGGCCTGCGCGCTGGCGCGTGAGGCCGATGGTTTGCCGCGGGCGCGTGTTCGCGACGGCCGCCACTTCGGCGGGCGTGCTGCCGCCGGGCACCAGCGGTGCGGGCAGCGTCAGGTTGGTACTGCCGACGCCGTTCCACAGCGGATAGGCGTTGGTGCTGACGGCGTGCGGAATGTCCCGGTAGAAACCTTCGATCTTGTATTTACCGTACTGCCCGGCGCGCAGGCGGTAGTACTGGTCGTCGCCGCTCAAGCGGCTGCCGCGGAATTCCACGTACTGGCCGGTTTTCGGGTTGTCGGCGTACAGCGCGAACAGGCCGAGCGCGATGCCGCTCTTCCAGCCGGTGTATTGGCGGAAGAATTCGGCGTGGGTGTCGCCGCCCACGTGCAGGTAACCGATTTGCAGAAAGCCCGAGTAGACCCAGTCGCTGTTCCTGTACAGCGGCGAGCTTTGTTCATCGCGCTGCGGCGGATACGGATACAGCACGCCGCTGGGCGTGCGCATCATGCCGGCGTGCAGCCACGAGAAGCCGCGCGGATCGGGCCACGCAAGCGGCGCCCAACCGGTGGGATCGAGGGCATTGCCGTACTGGATGTCGCCCACGCGCGCGCTGTCGCTGGAATCGGCCAACGCCCGCGAGCCCACGAGGGATGCGGTGATGGCGATGGTCAGTGATGCGGCGAGCATCTTGCGCATGGACTTCTGCTGCTCCGTTGCGCCGCGATGGCGCTATTTGTGGAACCTCGAACCGGAGGGATTGTTGGAACCGTGGATGTTGGCGTGGCAGGTCAGGCAGGCACGGCCGATCAGTCGCTCGTCAGGCGCAGGCCCGGCCGCGAGCCCGGCCGTCGTCAGAAGGTCATTGGGATGGCCCGTCATGGTGTGGCACTGCTGGCACAGCATCGGCACCGGCAGGGTGAGCAGCGCCTGCTGGTTGGACCCGTGCGGGTCGTGGCAGGTCAGGCAATCCTTGCGCACCGGCGCGTGCTCGAACAGGAACGGTCCGCGTTTCTCGGCGTGGCAGGCGTAGCAGGTCTGGTTGACCGTGTCGGTCTTGATCAGGCCCGCCGTCAACGTGCCGTGCGGATTGTGGCAATCCACGCAGGACATCTGTCCTTCCGGCAGCGGCATGTGCGAACGGCGGTTGAACTTGTTGCGGATGTCCTGATGGCAAGTGCTGCACACCTGGTTGATGGAGTTGTCGGCCAGCACGCCCTCGGCCGACAACCGCGCCATCGGGTTGTGGCAATCGGTGCAGGAAAGTTGGTGTTGCTGGTGCACCGAACCGATCCAGTCCTGGCGCGCTCCGCCCTTGTGGCACGCAAGGCACACACCGGTTTGCGTGTCGATCGGCGTTTTGGCATCGCGGGTGAACGCGATGATCAAGCCCGGCTTGGTCGGATCTTTCGCATGTGCGGAACCGGGGCCGTGGCAGGCTTCGCACGCTGCCGCGGCGCCGGTTCCGGCGGCACCGGCGCGGAACGCCTGTACGTGCAGCGAGTGGGACGCCTGCACGTTTTCCAGCGCGTGGCAGGCAACGCAGCTCTTGGCGCCGATCGCGATCGCATCGGACGCCAGCGGATTCCTCGCGATCGATGCGCCGTCGAAGGGCGTGGCCGTGCCGCTGTCGAGGAAGGCGTGTGCATGCGGATGCGCGTTCGCGTCCGCATCGCTGCGCATGTCGGTGCGCGGCAACATTCGCTTGAAGTCTTCCGTTGTCAATGCGCTGGCCGGCAACGCGCCCGCGTGCGGGTTGCCGTCGTTCGCTGCATTCCCCACTGCTTGCGCCGTCATCGCCGGCAACATGCGGCTGAAGTCCCGTTCGGTCAGCGCGCTGGAGGCAGTGGATGGATGAACCACTTGCGCGGCAACGTGCCGGGCAACCAGCAATGCGCCTGCGATGGCGAACAGGGCGGGCAGCGCGATGGCCGACCGCAGAACCATGCCGTGCACCGGCCGTTCAGAAGAAGCCATGATCGATATCGGCAGGTCCGGAGACCGGGAGATTCCTGCCCACCTGCGCCACGGCGTCGTGCGCGTGCAGGCTTTCCTGGTGCTCGACGCGGACGTGGAAAGCCTCGATGCCATCGTCGGCGTCGAGCGCGCGCCGGATGCGGCGCGCCGCGTCCTCGCAGAACATTGGATTCTCGGCGTTGGCTTGCGCGAAGGCCTGCTCGTCTTCGCGCTTCACGGCCGTCTGCACCGCGGTCCGCAGCGAGCGTTCGATCCGATCGATCAAGGCGATCAGGTTCATCGGCGCACGCGGGGCGAAGCGCACGCGCACCTGCGCGACGCTGCGCTGTGCGTGCGGCGTCGCGGCCATGCCGCGTGCGCTGCCCAGCCATTCGAACACGGCGGCATGGCTCGGCGGTTCCCCTGTACGGAAATCCGCCGCGAACTGTTGCTGGACAACTTGCCGTGACAGCGCGAGGGAAGCGGGGCAGGTCGAGGAGTACACGACTTGCGTGTCGAGATCGAGGTGGAACACATCGCCGATCAGGGCCGCTTCGACGGAAACCGGATAGGCCCGCCAGCCGTGATGATCACTGCGCAACGCCTTCCTGCGCACCAACTGCTCGAAATGGATGCGGATGCGCGCACGGTCGGCCAGATCGTGGTGCGATCGCAGGAACGCGCGCAGCAACGATCCCAGCGTGCCAGCGTCGACGGGTTCCGTACCGAGGTGCTGGTTGGCCAGCAGGTACAGGCGCGACATGTGGATGCCGCGCCGGTCCGGGCGCATCAGGTTCACGAACACATCCACCCGGGCGTGACAGCGCTGCAGGTCGCCATCGCCGGCGTCGAACAGGATCGGCATCTCGATCCCCTGCATGCCCACCCAGTCGATCGCATCGTCGCCATGCGGCACTGTCTCGGCGGCGACATCGGGCGCCGCGAAGGATGAAGCGTGATTCCTCGGGGGCCACGGCGCGTTCGTTGCCTGATGGCCGTCCATCTCGCGCAGGCTCGATCCGGGATGCGCCGGCGTCGAAGGAGCGTCCGCGCTAGTCATGGATCGACAACTCCGTGTTGCGCAACGCCGCCACCGCCGCCGCGGCGTTCACCTCGGGCATGCCGTCGACGACCTTGCTGCTGCGCAGCAGGAGATCGTGGATCGCGCGTGCACCCAGGCCCGGCGCCAGCGACACCAGCAACGCGGCGATGCCGCTGACGTGCGCGGCGGCCATGGACGATCCGGAACTGAAGTCGTAGCCGCCGTCGGGTTGGGTGGTGAGGATGTCGCGGCCGGGCGCGCTCAGGACGCCGGGCGGCGCCGTCGATGCCCCGCTGGTGCGCACGACGATCACACCCGGCGCCTGGTCGGGGAATCCGTCGAGGTCGCCGTCCGGTGGCATCGCCGCCACCACGATGCGGCCCTGACCTAGCAACTTCCCGAGCAGCGCCGCAAGCAGCGGGTCGGCGGGTCCGCCCAGGCTCAGGTTGACGATGCGGGCGTCGGTGTTGTCGAGCACCGCTGCCAGCGCCTTGGCCAGCGTGAAGGAATTGCAGCGCGCGCCCGCACCGGATTCGGGCGGATACCAGCACGCCTTGTAGAGGCTGAGCGTGGCTTCGGGCGCCATGCCCACGATGCCGATGTGGTTGTTGCCGATTGCGGCGATGATGCCGGCGACTTCGGTGCCGTGGTGGTCGCCGTCGAACGCCGCGGCGTCCTGGTCGACTTCGTTGAACACGCCGCGGATCTGGCCGCGCAGGTCGGGATGCGAGGTATCGGCGCCGGTGTCGACCACCGCGATGTCGACGCCCTTGCCCCGGCTGTAGGCATGTGCGTCGGCGGCGTCGGTGGCGATGAAACCACGTTCGAGGCCGACGTAGGGATCGTTGTAGCGGGGCGCTGCCGGTGCGGTCCCGGAATAGACCGAGAAGTCGCGCAGCGGTTCGGCGAGCTGCACGCGATCGTCGGCGGCGAGTTGCCGGAGCAACGCATCCCGGTCGGTGCCGGACGCCGGTTCCAGCACGATGCAATAAAGAGCGAGGGACTTGATGGGCCAACCCTCGAGCTCGCGCCAGCCGTAGCGCCGCTTCAAGGTGGTGAGCGTGCGCGCCGCGCGCATCCCGGCACCGCCGTAGTGGCTCGCCGGGGTGTAGCCCAGCAAACTGGAGCCCGCGTGCATCGCGGGAGGCGTTAGCGGATCGGCGACCGCCAGCACGATGTCGCGCCCGGCATCGAGCGTCGCCGCGCCGGTGGTCGGCGCGGATTGGGCGGCGATGCTTGCGCCAGGGGGCGCAGCGGACCTTGCGTTCGCGGACAGGCCCCAGACCATGGTCGCGGCGGCGATCAGGAGGGCGCCGGTTTTCATGGCGTGTCGCCGACGGGCTCCGCGAGGCGGATGCTGTGCGAGGCGCGCAACTCCTGGAGAAGACGCGCGGACGTCGCCGGGGATCCTTTCGCCACGACCGTGTACGCGCCGACCTCGTTCGGGCCATCGACCACGCGCAGGTCGAAATCGTGCAGCAGCTTGTTCCAGTCGGCCAAGGTCATCGACGCCTCCGGTGCGACGCGTATCGCACCAGCGGGTTCCAGCGAGGCCGGCTGGCTGAGGGTCCGGTATTGCGGTGTCTGATCCCACCACAACCTCGCGCCGAGCACGCCGATCCCGATCGCCTGCACCAAGACCGCGACGGCCAGCGCCTTGGTCAGGCGGCCGCCCCATTGCAAACGGGCGGGCAGCGTTCCGGGTTCGGGTGCGTCGAGCCGTTCGAACAGGTGCTTCAAGCCGGTGTCCACGTCGACGGCCACGTCCGCGGGCAAGGCCAGCGCACTGCGCAGCCTGCTCTGCTGGGCGAATTCGGTGCTGCACGACTCGCACTGCGCGAGATGGTGCATCAACCATTCGCCCTGCTCCGGTGGAGCGGTGGCCTGCAGCACCCAGGGCATGATTTCCCACGCGCGGGTGCAATCCTTGCCGGCATTCGTTTCGTTGGTCATGACAACTTCCCTCGTTGTGCAGGCGATTCCCCCGCGAGCACCGGAAGCACGTTGCGCAACTTGATGCGCGCGTGGAACAAACGTGCCTTCACGGTACCGACCGGCGCCTGCATGATCGCGGCAACCTCTTCCAGGCTGTTGCCGACCCCGTAAACCAGTTCGACCACGAGCCGTTGATCCGCGGACAGGTGCTCGAGTGCCTTGCCCAGCCAGTCGCGCAATTGGCGATCCTCGTCGGGGTCGTGGGACGGTCCACGCCCTTCCCGCAACGCGTAATCGTCCACGGGTTCGTCGCCGCGCTGGCGCAGCGCCTTGAGTCCGCAGCGATAGGCGATGCCCATCAGCCAGGTGGAAACACGCGAGTCGCCCTGGAAACCATCCGCCTTGCGCCAGACCACCCAGAAACAATCGTTGATGACTTCCTCGATCAGGTCGGCGCGCCGCGTCAACCGCGACAGGAAACGGCACATGCCGCCGTGATAGGCGCGATAGAGCGTTTCCAGCGCGGCGCGATCGCCTGCCGCCATGCGCTGGAGCAGCAGGCGGTCGCGTGAATCGATCTCGTCTCTGGCTTCGGTCATCGGTGCTGGGGAAAGACCAATCCGAAGGGTGGGTGCCGGTCCGGTGCGGAAAGGTTGCCTAGAAAGACCGGGAAAGGGTCAGGAGCCACGGCGAGGCAACCAGGCGGCGCAGGTACCGGCGTGAACCCGGGTCGACCACGATGCGATCGAGTTCGACCTGCCACGCGCCGTGGCTCCATAGCAATCCCGCTTCGCCGTAACGGTAATAGCCGGTGTGGTAACGCTCGTTGGGCGGGTAGCCGTAAGGCACGGCATACCGCGCGATGCCGACCCCGCCGGAAAGGGAGAAGCCCCCGGCCAATGGCCAGTGGACATTCAGATCCGCGGCCGGGTGCAGTCGGTGCTCGTCCGCGCTGGCAACATAAACGCCCGACAGGCCGAACGTCAGGATGTCACGGTACAGCCAGTAAACCCCCGGCTCGTAAACGTTGGCACGCAGGCGACCGGCGTAGTGGTAATAGACCAGGCCGGTCTGCATCCGCCAATTCTCCGAAAGCGTCCATGTGCGCGCGACACGGACCACGCCCGCGTAGAGATGGTCTGGCGAACGCAGTTCAATTCCGCCCGACAGCCCCAGCGACCAGCCCGACGGCGTCGTCCACGCAACGCCTCCCTGCAGGGCCGGGGTCGCGGAGGTGATCGCGAGGCCACGATCCACCAACTGGGAAGTGAGTGATAGCGTGCCGCTCAGCTCCCCGGCGCGGGCGTGGCCCGCAACCAGCAGGCAGGCCGCGATGAGCGCGACGGCGAAGGCTCGGCCCGCGAGGGCGGTGGGCGTGTTGCCGACGGGATCGCGGCGGCAGGGCGCCTTTCGGCGCCGCGGTTCGGGGTGGACGCAACAGCGGTGCCGGATCGGATTCCCACCATCGTGCATCATGTGACCGGCACTCCGCCAACCCGAACCCCGGTCGCCACCCAATCCGACCAACGACCGGCGAAACACGCGCCGCATTACAGCACAAACGCGTCGCGCATCGTCACCAGCCACGGGCGAATGCGTGACCGCCATCCGCAGCCCGCGCAACGGTTGGCTGATTGCACTAGCGCGCCAGTGATCGTGTCAAGTCGGGGTCCACGGTCGCAGGCAGGCCGGCATCGCGCACATCCGTCGCGACCGTTCAACCAAAGCGCTTCGCGCAGGCACCCATTTGCGGACCCGTCGCAGCCGTCCGGAGCGACGCGGCGCGGACACCCACGAATAGACGAAGGTGCACGTGATGGCAGCCACCCGACTGGGGACGAGCCGACGTTCCATGTTTGAACGTGGTACGCCCGGGATTGAATCGCAACTCCTCGACACGCGCCTTGCTTTCGACAGCGTGGCCGCCGATTACGACGGCCCGCGCGGCAACAACGTGCTGATCCAGCGCATGCGGCGGGCGCTGTGGAACGCCGTGCGCGATGAAGTTCCGCCGGGCTCGCGGTTGCTGGACCTCGGCTGCGGCACCGGCATCGACGCGGCCGAGTTCGCGCGCCGCGGCTATCGCGTCACCGCGACCGACTGGTCGCCGCGGATGGTGGAGCGCACGCGCGAGCTCGCGGCGCTCGCTGCCACGCGGTCCCGGATCGACGCCAGGCACATCGGAATCCAGCAACTCGACCGGATCGAAGGCGAATTCGACGGCATCTATTCAAACCTGGGACCGTTGAACTGCGTGCCCGACCTCGCTGCGGCGGCGGCCGAGTGTGCGCGCCTGTTGCGGCCGGGCGGCAAGCTGGTGTGTTCGGTGATCGGCCGGATCTGTCCCTGGGAAATCGGCCACTACGCGTTGCGCGGGCGCATCAAGCGCGCCGTGGTGCGGGCCGCGCGCGGCGTGACGCCGGTCGGCATGAACCGCCACACGATCTGGACGCGTTATTACCTGCCGCGCGAGTTCTACCGTGCCTTTGCCGAGCATTTCTCGCTGTGCGGCTATCGCGCGCTCGGACTGTTCATGCCGCCGCCGTACCTGCTGGATTTCTACCGCCGTCATCAGCGGTGGGGCGATCGGTTGGGTTGGCTCGACGATCGCCTGGGCGCGCTGCCGCTGCTGCGCGGCATGGGTGATCACTTCCTGATGGTGATGAGTGCGCGGTCGCGGCCATGACGGTCCACAACATCAGCCTGCATGGTGCGCGGACGATCACCGCCGACGGCGAGTCGCGCGCGCCGTTGTCGATCGCCGCCGGCAGGATCTGCGCTGCATTGCCCGAACACGCGTACCGGATCGACCTGCGCGATCACGTGATTGCGCCGGGCCTGGTCAACGCGCACGAACACCTGCACCTCAATGCCGTGCCGCCCTTGCCGATCGGCGCGCCGTTCCCGAACAGCTACGCATGGATCGCGGCGTTCCAGGCGCATTTCGGGGATCCCGCCGTCGTCGCCGCACTCGCCACTCCGAAAACCTTGCGGCTCCGGCACGGCGCGCTGAAAAACCTGCTCGCGGGCACGACTTGCGTGGCGCACCACGATCCCTGGCATCCCGCGCTCGACGCCCCGGATTTTCCTGTCGCGTTGCTGCGCGACTACGGCTGGGCGTATGCGCTGGGCTGGCCAGCTTACGGGCCACCGGCATGGCGGAGTTTCGATGCCACTCCGCCCGATCGGCCGTGGATGATCCATCTGGCCGAAGGCACCGATGCGACCGCGCGGGCAGAACTGACGCAACTGGACGCGCTGGGTTGCCTCGCGTCGAACAGCGTGCTGGTGCACGGCGTCGGCCTGCGCGAACGCGACATCGATCGCGTGATCGAGCGCGGCGCCGCGGTGGTGTGGTGCCCGACCAGCAACCGCAACCTGCTCGGGCGCACGCTCGATCCGCGTCGCCTGCAAGCGGCCGGGCGATTGGCGCTGGGCAGCGACTCGCGGCTCAGTGGTGCGCGCGACCTGCTCGAAGAATTGCGCGTCGTTGTCGATATGGGTGCGCTCGATGCGCAAGAGGTACTGGCATTGGCGACCACCGATGCCGCACACATCTTGCGCCTGCCGCAACGCGGCCATCTCGCGGCGGGCGCGCACGCGGACCTGTTGATCGCCGCCGATCGTGGCGGCGAAGCGGCGCGCAGCGTGGTCGGCATCGGACGCAGCCATGTCCGCGCGGTGGTGCGCGATGGCGTGCCGCGCATCGCCGATCCCGATTTCGCGGGGTGGTTCGACGCTGCCGGCGTGGAAGCGGTACCGGTGACGTTGGACGGCTGGCCGAAACTGCTCGCAAGGAAACTCGCCGATCCGGCGCTGGTCGCGCTGGAACCCGGCCTGGAGCTCGCTTCGCGGATCGACGAAGCGGCACAGGAGCCCGTGCTTGCGGAAGGGGGTGGCTGATGTCGCGCATCGAAATGCTCGAGCCGCGCGATGCCTACGCGTTGTGGGCAGCCGGTTATCCGCCGCGCGCGCACAACCCGGTGATGCACGCCGAGGAGCACGCGATGCTGGCGTTGCTGCCCGCGGACCTGCGCGGACGCTCGGTGCTCGATGTCGGTTGCGGCAGCGGACGCTACATGCTGCACGCGCTGCATCGCTGTGCGGCGCGCGTGACCGGCGTCGACCTCTCGGTCGAAATGCTGGAGCGCGCCGGCGCGGAATTGGGCGCGTACCGCCACGTGGGCGGGATCGAATTGGTGCAGGGCAACCTGGAGAGCTTGCCGCTGCCGGATGCTTGCGCGGACCTGACGATCTGCGGCTTGGCGATCGGCCATCTGGATCGCCTGCAACCTGCGCTGGCGGAACTGCGTCGGGTGACGCGGCCCGGCGGCGCCATCCTGTGCAGCGACGTGCATCCGATCGGGCACGCGCTCGGTTGGGCGCGCGATTTCAAGTCCGGGGACCGGCACTACGCCGTGCGGCACACGCCCCACCTCTACAGCCACTGGCACGCGTCCTGCGCAGCGCTGAATCTGGAAATCGCGCGGGTACTGGAACCGATGCTCGATCCCGCCGACATCCCTGCCGGCGCCCACTTCGACCCGCTCGCGCTCGAGGTTCCGGTGGCATTGGTGTTCCTGCTGCTGCGCCCATCCTGATCGCGCGTTCGTCTTTCAGACCATGACACGTCCGCCCAACACGCTGCTGATCAACCCGACCGTCACCACGCGGCCGCGCTTTCCGCTGTCGCTGCTGAACCTGGCCGCGGCACTGGACCGCTTCGGCGACAGCCACATCTTGGATGGCAACGTCGATCGGGATCTGGTGGGCGCAACCCTGGCGGCCGCCGGGAAACGCCACTTCGACGCCATCGGCATCGGCATCATGGGCGGCCCGCAAGTGGCGCCGGCGATCGCGGTGTCGAAGGCGATCCGCGAGCAGCATCCGTCGATACCGATCATCTGGGGCGGCTACTTCCCGACGCTGTACACCGACACCACGCTGGCCGCGCCGTACGTGGATTACGCGATACGCGGGCAGGGCGAGGAAAGCCTCGTCGAGCTGGTGTCCGCGCTGGGCGATGGCGGTGGCGGCGACGAGGCGCTGGCCAGGATCGGCGGTCTGTCCTGGCGCCGCGATGGCGGGATCGTGCACAACCCCAATCGCAAATTCCACCATGGCGACATCGCGCCCATGCTGCTTCCATACGGGAAGCTGGGCGACCTCGAAAAATACCTGGGCGGCACGTTCCTCGGGCGCCGCACGGCCGTGCACCAGGCGTCGATCGGCTGCCGTTTCCGCTGCACCTTCTGCGGTGTGGCCGCGATGTTCGGCGGCGCGACGTCGCTGCCGCCGACCGCGCGGCTGGAGCGCGAACTCAACCATCTCAAGTACGGGCTCGGCGCCGATTCCATCCTTTTCTACGACCACAACTTCTTCGATCGCGAGCAGGACATGATTCCGCTGCTTGAAATCATGGCGCGCTTCGAAATGCCATGGTGGTGTTTTGCCCGCGCCGATGCGTTGCTCAAGCTTTCCGAAAGCACCTGGAAGCTGGTGCGCAAGAGCCGGTTGCGGATGGCCTACATCGGTGCCGAATCGCCCAGCGGCGCGATGCTGAAGGAAATCCGCAAGGGCACGCGGCCGGACCAGACGCTGGCGGTGGCCGAGCTGTGCGCCCGCCACGGCGTGATCCCCGAGTTCTCCTTCATGCTGGCGCCGCCGGTGGATACCGAGCAGGAAACCGAGCAGGCGTTCGAGTTCATTCGCGAACTGAAGCGCATCAACCCTGCGTCGGAAATCATCACGTACATCTATACGCCGCTGCCCGAAAGCGCCAAACACGAGAAGGATCGCGGCAAGCGCAAGTCGACGCCCCTGCTCGACCTGCACGGCGAGCCGGTGGTATTCCCCGCGACGCCGGACGAATGGACCGAGCGACGCTGGGTCGACTACGCCTGCCATGCCGATGCGCCGTGGCTCACCGAAAAGCTGCGCCGGCGCATCTACGACTTCGTCACCGTGCTGCGTTGCCGGTTCCCTACGGTGCAGGATCAGCGCGCACCGCATTGGGCCAAGCGCGGCATGAGCGCGATGGCAGCGTGGCGCTATCGGCACCGGCGCTACGGTCATCCCTGGGAACTCGACATCGCCAACCGTTTCGTGCAATTGCGCAAGCCGCAGATCACGGGCGCGTAGCGATGGCGGCCCTGCACGTCGCGCAGCTCAATTTCCTGCCCGCGCCGGAAGGTCTGGGCATCGAGGCATTGCTCGAACGCTGGCCGTCGCTGGCGGACATCGCGGAATTGGCGGCGGGCGCCGGCGTCCGGGTTTCGGTGTTGCAGGCGGCATCCCATGCGGAGCACCTCACGCGCAACGGCGTGGATTACCGTTTCGTCGACCTCGCGGAAGCGCGTTCGGCGGAAGCATTGGGCCGCCGTTTCGCGGAAGTGCTGGCGGACATGGATGTTGACGTCTTGCACGCGCATGGCTTGGGCTTCGCCGAGGAAGCAGCCGCGGTCGCCAGCCAGTTGCCATCGGCGTTGCCGATCCTGTTCCAGGACCATGCGGACCGCGTGCCACGCTGGTGGCGGCGCCCGCGACACCGGCGCTGTTTCGCGAAGGCGTCCGGCGTTGCCTTCACGTCGCTCGATCAGGCGCAGCCGTTCGTGGCGGCCGGCATGTTCGGCCCCACTACGCGGCTGTTTGCGATCCCCGAGTCCAGCAGCCGTTTCACGCCGGGCAATCGTTCGCGCGCACGCGCCGCCACGGGCCTGTACGGCGATCCCTGCGTGCTGTGGGTGGGGCGCCTTAGCCGCGGCAAGGATCCCCTGACGGTGTTCGAGGGTATCGCGCTCGCGGCGTCACGTCTGCCGGGTCTGCAGCTTTGGTGTGCTTTCGGAGCAGCGCCGATGCTGGCCGAGGTGCGGGCGAGGATCGCCGACGACCCGCGGTTGGCCGGGCGGGTGCATCTTCTGGGTGAGGTGCCGCATGTCCAGGTCGAAACGCTGCTGCGCGCCGCCGACCTGTTCGTCTCGGGCAGCCGCGCCGAGGGCAGCGGTTATGCCGCGATGGAGGCCATCGCCTGCGGCGTCACGCCGGTACTGACGGACATCCCGGCATTTCGCGCACTGACCGGTGGCAGACGCATCGGCCAGCTGTGGCCATGCGGGGATGCAAAGCGCCTGGCCGATGCGCTGTTCCTCGCGGCAACCGGACAAGCATCACCGCAACAGGTACGTGCGCATTTCGACGCCACGCTTTCGTTCCAAGCCGTGGGACGCTTATGGGCGGATGCCTATTCGCAGATGCGCGATGGCTGGCGCAGGAGGGCGGCATGAAACTCGCGCTCGTCGTGGGGGGCGGCGTCGATCGCAGCGGCGAGTACGCGGTGATCCCGGTGTTGCTGGCACTGATCGAACGGTTGTCGCGCGTCCATGAAGTGCATGTCTTCGCGCTGGTGCAGGAGCCGGCGGCAGCGTGCTGGAAACTCGCCGGCGCCACCATCCACAACATCGGTCGCGGGCGGACCCACGTGCGCGGCATCGCCGCGATCCGCGCCGAACATCGGTGCGCACCCTTCGATCTGGTCCACGCCGTGTTTGCGGGCCCGTGCGGCCTGATCGCCGTGGCTGCCGCCGGGCTGTTGCGGTTGCCGAGCATGGTGCACTACACCAGTGGCGAACTCGTGGCGTTGCGGGATATCGGCTACGGCGGACAACTGAACTGGAAGGGGCGGCTGTCCGAGCGCCTCACCTTGCGCGGCGCCGATGCCGTCACCGCGACCAGCGCGCCGATCATCGACGAGCTGCGGGCGTTCGGCGTGCAGGCGCAGCGCGTGCCGCTCGGCGTGGACCTTCGGAAATGGCCGCCGCTCACCCCGCGGCCGCGTCGCGAGGGGCCGGCGCGGCTGATCCATGTCGCGAGCCTCAATCGCGTCAAGGATCAGCCGACCTTGCTGCACGCGCTGGCGAGGCTGGCGAAAACCGGCATGGACTTCGAGATGGACATCGTCGGCGTGGACACGTTGCAGGGCGAAATGCAGGAACTGCTGGGCCGACTCGATCTGGGTGGACGCGTGCGGTATCTGGGCTTCAGGACCCAACGCGAGTTGCGCCCGCTGGTGGAATCCGCCGATCTGCTGGTGGTGTCGTCACGCCATGAAGCCGGCCCGGCGGTGCTGCTCGAAGCGGCGGTGGCCGGCGTGCCGACGGTCGGCACGGCGGTGGGACATATCGTCGAATGGGCACCCTCGGCGGCGCTGGCCGTGCCGGTGGCCAATCCCGAACGCCTGGCGGATGCCATCCATACCCTGCTCGGCGACGAGGATTTGAGGCTGCGCGTCGCGCGCGCGGCGCAATGCAGGGCCTTGTCGGAAGACGCCGATTACACGGCGCGCACGTTCGAGGCGCTTTACCAGCGCCTGGCCAGCTGTTCTCGCGGATGAAATGCATCGTGCAATCACGCTTGCCGGAAACCGGGTGGCTCGGCGATACCCCGCAACGCGACTACGCGGGGAAGCTGCGATTGTTCAACGCCTTCGCGCGACCGGAGCTGCGTGAGGCGATCGATGCACTGCCGATGCCCGCAGGGTCATGCGTGCTCGACGCGGGTTGCGGCACCGGCGAGGCGTTGGGTTGGTGGCATGCATCGATGCGCGGCCGGGGAATGGTGGTCGGGATGGACCTGGCCGCCGCGCACGTCGAGGCCGCCCATGGACTGGCATCGGCAAGGGCGTCGATCGTGCAGGGTGACATGCTGGGGCCGCCGTTTGCGGATGGCGCGTTCGATCTGGTATGGGCTGTCAACGCCGTCAATCATTTGGGCGACCCCATCGCGGGCGTGCGGACATTATCGAAGCTGTTGCGCCAGGGCGGACGCATCGCGGTGGGGCAAAGTTCGCTGGTGCCCGACATGTACTTCGCGTGGGATGCCCGCCTCGAGGCGCGCGTGAACGAAGCGGTGCGCGCCTATTACCGGGAGCGCTACGGCCGCAGCGAACGCGATTTCACCGCGGTCCGTTCGCTCGCCGGCTGGCTGGCAGGAGCCGGGTTGCGCGACGTGCGCGTGCACACGCGCATGATCGAACGCACGCATCCGCTCGCGGAAACAGACGAGCGTTACCTGCTGGAGTGCATCTTCCGGGGCACGTGGGGCGAGCGCCTTCGGAAATACCTGGACCCGCAAGACTTCGAGGAACTGGGATGGCTGTGTGATCCAGGCGATGAACGCTACGCGCTCCGTCGCCCGGATTTCCATTTCCTGCAAAGCCTCACCTTCGCGGTGGGAACAAGGCAAGCGGCTACGGACACCCGCGCCGGCGACCGGCAGGCGGGCGGAAAAATCCGCCGCGGCGGCAACCTAAACCGCGTGGCGCGGAGCACACACCTGCCATGACGACATCCGCCTACCGGCTGACGGACCCGATCTCGCCGTACCTCGCGCTGACCCGTCATTTCGCGCTGGTGGTGCAGATGGCCCGGCGCGACGTCGCGGGCCGCTACCGAGGTTCGTTCGCGGGCCTCGCGTGGTCGTTCCTCAATCCGTTGCTGGTCCTGGTCGTCTACACCTTCGTGTTCGGGGTGATCTTCAAGTCGCGCTGGAATGCGCAGACCACCAATCCGTTCCAGTACGCCGTGGTGTTGTTCGCAGGCTTGAACATCAACACCTTCTTCTCGGAATGCGCCAATCGTGCCACCACGCTCGTCATCGAGAACACCAATTTCGTAAAGCGCGTGGTGTTTCCACTGGAGACGCTGACCTGGAGCACGCTGGGCTCCGGGCTGTTCCATCTGTGCGTGTCCACGCTGGTGTTGTTGGCGATCTCGCCGTGGGTGATGGGCCACATTCCGTGGACGGTGGTTTTCTTCCCTGTCGTCGTCGCGTGTTTCCTGCCGTTCGTCGCGGGCAGCGTCTGGCTGCTGGCGTCGCTGGGCGTGTACCTGCGTGACCTGAAGCAGGCGGTGGGCATCGTCAGCATGGCGCTGATGTTCCTGGCGCCCATCCTCTATCCCGCCACGCTGATTCCGGATCGCTGGCGCTTCGCGCTTTATTTCAATCCCCTGACCGTCATCGCGGAAGCCTCGCAGGATGTGCTGGTCTGGGGCCGGTTGCCGCGCTTCGACCATCTCGCCGCATACGCCGTGATCGCATCGTTGTTCGCGTGGTTCGCGTTCGCCTGGTTCGAACGGACGCGCAAGGGCTTCGCCGATGTCGTCTGAAGATTCGAGCATTCGCATCGAAGGCCTGTCCAAGCGCTACGAGATCTATGCGCGGCCTGCCGACCGGCTCAAGCAGATGATCCTGCCGCGCTTGCAGCGGGCGGTGCGTCGATCCGCAGGGAATTATTTCAGCGAGTTCTGGGCGCTGCGTGACGTGAGTTTCGACGTGCGCAAGGGCGAAACCGTCGGCATCGTGGGCCGCAACGGGTCGGGGAAATCGACGTTGCTGCAGATGATCTGCGGAACACTGAACCCCACGCTCGGAACGGTTGCCGTGGACGGCCGCATCGCGGCATTGCTGGAACTGGGCGCGGGGTTCAACCCGGAGTTCACCGGCCGGGAAAACGTCCGCCTCGGCGGGCTGCTGTACGGGCTGTCGCAGCAGGAACTGGACGCCCGCTTCGATGCCATCCTCGATTTTGCCGGGATCGGCGACTTCATCGACCAGCCGGTCAAGACCTGGTCCAGCGGCATGTACGTGCGGCTGGCGTTCGCGGTCGCGATCAACGTGTCGCCCGATGTGCTGGTGGTGGACGAAGCGCTTTCGGTGGGCGATGAGGCTTTCCAGCGGAAATGCTTCGCGCGCATCGATGCAATCCGCGACGCAGGCGCAACGGTCCTGTTCGTGTCCCACGCGGCGGGCACCGTCATCGAACTCTGCGACCGGGCCATCCTGCTCGACCAGGGTGAAATGATCGCCGACGGCACACCCAAGTTCGTGGTGGCCCGCTATCACAAGCTGCTGTATGCGCCGGCGGACGAGGCGGCCGCGGTACGGGAATCCATCAGGCGCGAATGGATCGAAGGCAAGCTCCGCGAAGATCTGTCGGCGATTGATTCGGGGATGCAGGCGGCGGCGAAGGGTGGAATTCCCGCCAAAGTGGATGGCGTCGAGATAAGGGAAATCGAGGAATCGGCGTACTTCGACGAAGCCATGCTGCCGCTCAGCACGGTGCGCTACCCGTCGCGCGGGGCATCGATCGCAGGTCCCAGGATCGAAACCCGCATGGGTCGGCAGGTGAATGTCCTGTCCCCGGGACGCGAATACCTCTACACGTACGACGTCCTGTTCCAGACGACCGCGGTCGGGGTACGCCTGGGCATGATGATCAAAACCATCACCGGCCTGGAGTTGGGCGGCGCCGCCACCGCACCGCACCCCGCGGGCGGCATGATCGTTTCGGCCGGGCAACGCCTGCAGGCCCGCTTCCGTTTCCGCGCCATGCTCGCCCCCGGGGTCTACTTCATGAACGCGGGCGTGACCGCGGCCGAACCGGAAGGCGAGACGTACCTCGATCGGGTCATCGACGTCCTGATGTTCCGAGTGATGCACGATGCCGAGCGCATGGCGACCGGTACCGTGGACTTCCACGTTCTTGCGGATTTGAGCGTGGAGCGCGTGTCGTGACCACGGCCTTGTCAAGTACGAACGTCGCGCGCTTCGCCGGCAGTGCGGAAACGCGCAAGGTCATCCTGGTATTGGGCATGCACCGCAGCGGCACCTCGGCCGTCACCCGCTGCCTCAACCTGCTGGGCGCCGAAGTCGGAAACAAACTGCTTCCACCCGCGGACGACAATCGGTCGGGATTCTGGGAGCACGCCGATGTCGTGGCGGTCCACGAAGAACTGCTCAAGGATTTGGGCCGGGTGTGGCATGACGCACGCGTCCTGCCGGAAGGCTGGCTTCTCTCGGCCGCGGCGCGCAAGGCGCGCAACACGCTCGCCAGACTGATAGCCGACGACTTCGATGGCAGCGCGCTTTGGGCGGTCAAGGATCCCCGCCTGTGCCGCTTCGTGCCACTGTGGCGCGAGGTGCTCCTCGAATCCGGATTCGAGGCGGTCGCCCTTTTGGTCGTGCGTCATCCCGCGGAAGTCGTCCGGTCGCTGGACATCAGGGAAGGCCTGCGTCCCGAAACCACGTACCTGAACTGGCTTGAACACTTCGTGGAAGCGGAGACCGCGACCCGGGGCATGCCGCGCAGCCTGCTTTCGTACGACGACCTTCTCTCGGATTGGCGGGATGCTTTCGCCAGGGTCGGCCGTGCATTGCGCGTGAAGTGGCCGGTGCCCATCGAGGATGCGCATCCCGCGATCGATGCGTTCCTCGATCAAACACAACGGCATCATGTTTTCTCGAAGGGCTTTTGCCCGACGCCCGAAGTCGTGGACCGCCTGTACGGACTTTGCCGCAGGCTCGACCCGGATACGCAGGACTGGAAGGCAATTTCGGGATTGGTGGACGATTACCGATTGGTGGCCCCGCCCTTCCTGGGCCGGGTGGAGACCCTGCTCGAGGAGCGGCGCGCCTCCGAGAACCGTGGGGCGCAGCTGGAGGACGAGCTGGTTGCAAGCCGTGAACGCGAAACCCGCTTGCAACAGCGCATGGATGCGTTGCAGGCCCATGACGCCCGGCTGGAGGGTGAGCTGGCCACCAGCCGCTCACGCGCGGCCCAGGTGCAGCGGGAAACGTTCTGCATGACGGCAAGATCCATCGATCTGTCGAATCAACTTGAGGCCGAACGAAGCAGGATCGCCGACTGTGAGGCGCGCTACGCGGAACTGGAAACGACTTGCGCGGGGTTGCAGGCGAACAAGGATGAGCTGGAGTCCTCGTTGCGGCACGAGCTTGACGAGATCAAGGCCAGTACCTTGTGGCGGGCACTGGTTGGCGTGCGATCGATCCTGCTGTGCCTGCCCGCGAACATGCGCCTGACGCTTCGCCTGGGAATGAGGACCGCGTGGTGGGTCGTGACGCCGTGGTACACCCCGGCGCGGATGCGTTTTTTTCGGGAGCAACGCGTTGCGGCACGACAATTGTCGGCACAGTCGGCAAGCCCGGGGCCGATTGCCATCGAAGCCGTTGCAGAAGTAGCGGCCGGCCCGGGGCAGGCGCCTTCGGCGTCTTCGGGGTACACCTACTCGCCACCGAAAGCGGAGCCGTCCGCGATCGGGAAGGCCATGCTCGCATTTTCGCGGCACACCCTCTTTTCGGTCATCGTGCCGATCTACAACACCGACCCCGGATTGTTGCGGCGGATGATCGCTTCGGTCGAAGCCCAATGGTACCCCCACTGGGAACTGGTCCTGGTGGACGACCACAGCAGCTTGCCCAGTGTCTGCGAGATGCTCGATGGTCTCACCGATCCCAGGATCGTCGTTGTCAAATTGGCGGAACACAAGCACATTTCGGGGGCCAGCAACGAAGGCATTGCGCGCGCGACCGGCGACTTCCTCGTGTTCCTGGACCATGACGACGAACTGACCGTGGACTGCCTGTACGAGCTGGCACGGCGCATCGATCTCGATGATCCGGATTACCTGTACAGCGACGAGGACAAGCTCGATGTCGACGGCGGTTTCCGGGATCCGTTCTTCAAGCCGGATTGGTCGCCGGACACCATGATGAGCATCATGTTCACCTGCCACGTGTCGTGCGTGCGCCGCTCGTTGGCCGTGGAACTGGGTGGCCTGCGCAGCGAATACGACGGCAGCCAGGACTGGGATTTCGTGCTGAGGGTGAGCGAACGCACACACCGCATCGCGCACATTCCGAGGGTGCTGTATCACTGGCGGATCACGCCGACTTCATGTGCGTCGGGTCCCGAAGCCAAACCTTACGCAATCGACGCCAGCAAACGGGCGCGGGAAGATGCGCTGCGCAGACGCAGCCAGTCGGGCGAACTCGTTTCGATACCCGAACTTCCGGGGTGCTTCCGCACCCGTTACCGGATGCAGGGCCGGCCGCTGATCTCGATCATCATTCCGAGCAGGAACCATGGCGCGGTGCTCAAGGCCTGCATCGACAGCATCTTCGAACGCACCGCGTACCGCGTATTCGAGATCGTGCTGATCAACAACGGTTCCACGGACAAATGCACCCGCGATTATCTCGCCGGGCTGCGCAAGCAGGAGCAGGTTTGCATCTTCGATCACGACGTGCCGTTCAATTATTCCGAAATCAACAATTTTGGCGTTCGCCACAGCCGTGGCGAGCTCCTCGTGTTCCTGAACGACGACACCGAAGTGCTGTCCGCCGACTGGCTGGAGTGCATGGGCGGCTATGCGCAATTGCCGCACGTCGGGGCGGTGGGGGCGAAACTGCTGTATCCCGGCACGCGGACAGTCCAGCATTCGGGGGTCCTGAATCTGACCGGTGGCCCGCGGCATGCTTTCGTCAACGTCGACGCACATGCTCCGGGCTATTTCGCCCGCAACATGCTCGAGCACGACTGGATCGCGGTGACGGGCGCGTGCCTCATGATCGAGCGGGAAAAGTTCGAGGCCGTGGGCGGCTTCGACGAAGACCTTGCCGTGACCTACAACGATATCGCGTTGTGCCTCAGCCTGGTCGAGCACGGCTTCTACCAGGTCGTCTGCCCGGGGGTCGAGTTGATCCATCACGAATCGTTGAGTCGTGGCAAGGACTCGCTCGACCGCGCGCGAATGGCGAGGGGAGACAGGGAACGAACGATCATGTTCGGCAAGCATCCGGGCTTTTTCGACCGCGATCCCTTCCACAACCCCAACCTCGCGCCCAACGACGTGTATTTCGGCATACGCCAATGAGGCGAATGAAAGTCGCCTCCCGCCTCTCGTGCAGGCGCGCCGGTGCAGGGGCGGCGATGACATGCGATTTGCATTGAACGACGTTCCGGATCGAATCGTCCCCCTGTTCGTGCTGCCGTACGCGATCTGGACGATGTACGTCCACCTGATCACTGCGACGCATTCCAGCTTCGACACGCTGCTGTACGGGCTGCCGGGCATGGCGCTGATCGCCGCCGCTGCGACGCTCGCGTGGTTCCGCTTGCCGGTGCCGGCAAGGCAGTCGGATCCCGTCGCGGCCAGCGGCGGGGTTGTTTCCGGTCCGGTCGCAGTCTGGGTGGCGCGTGCAATCGGCGCCCGGTTCGTGCCTTTCGTGGTACTGGCACTGGCGATCGTGTGGGTGGGGCTGCTCTCGGCCGGCATGCCTTACCCGGTGTTCTGGTGGATCGCGTTGCTGGCAACGGGTGGCGCATGGATAGGGAACCTGCGCGGCACACCTCACGTCACATCAGCCGACAGTGCGAACAAACATGCAGCATGGATCGTCCTGCTCGTCGTCGTCGTCGCGGCGGTCTGCGTCACGCTGGTCGCGAGTCGGCCGGATGCGGACGATGCCTTTTATCGGAGCATCTCGGCGACCCTGTTGCGCTATCCGCAACAGCCGGTGCTCGTGCACGACACGCTGTACCGGCTGCCGGATATTCCGGTCCTGCTGCAGTTCTACCGGTTGAGCAACTACGACGTCCTGGTCGGGACGCTGGCCCGGATCACCGGGATCGATCACCTGGTGGTTGCGTACATGATCCTGCCGCCGGTGTTCGCCGCACTGTGCGTGCTGGCATGGGCTTACCTGTTGCGGCGCATCGTGCCCGTGCGCTGGCCGTCCGTGTTGCTGGTTCTGTTTCTTTGCGTGTTGGCGCTCGGTGAAATGCATCGCGCCTACGGCAATTTCGCCTTCGTGCGGCTGTTCCAGGGCAAGGCGATCCTGGTCACCGGCATGGTTCCCCTCATCGCCGGTTCGGCGTTGCTGTTTGCCCGGCATGGTGGGCTGCGTCACTGGCTTTTGCTGTTTGCCGCAGAAGTCACGGCCCTCGGCACCAGCGCGAGCGCATTGTTCGTCGCACCTGCGGCAGCGGCATTGGGCCTGGCCGGCGGTTGGTCGGCAAACAGCGCGAGCAGTCGACGATTCGCAGTGGGAATGCTGGCTTCGGCCTATGTATTCGGCGCGGCCTGGGCGATGGCTTCCGCCACGCACGGCGGCGAGGCCCTCGTCAGTTCCAGTCCCATGCCCGGCGTGCCGCAGATACTCGGCGACACCTGGGGCTGGTGGAGCACGCAACTGCTGCTGGCGGCGCTGCTCGCGGCGTGGGCGTTCGTGGCCAACCCGGTCCGCGCGCGCTACTTGTCCGCCGGCGCGTTCTTTTTCCTGCTCGTCGCGCTCAATCCCTACACGGTCCGTGTTGTCGCGGATCACTTCGTCGGCGTTCGCACCTACTGGCGGTTGACCTGGGCGTTGCCGCTGCCGTTCTTCCTGGCCGTGCTGCTGGACGGTGTGATCGAACGCGCACGGGGCATGCGATCGAAGGTGCTGGCAACGTGCGCCTGTGCCGCATTGGCGGGTTTCGCGATTGCGTTCGGTTGGCGCTTCGGAACGCTGCGCAGCGCGAATGGCGTGACGTTTGGCTTGCCGGGGCTCAAGGTCGATCCGGTCGAATACCGGGTGGCCGAGCGGGTGGTCAAGGAAGTGCCCGAGCACGGCGTCGTCCTCGCTCCGGAGGCCGTGTCCATCTGGTTGCCGGGTTTCGTGGTGCATCCGGAGCTGATGGGGGTTCGGGAGCTTTATTTGACCCGCGCGTTCCCACAGCAAGACGCGGCGCAGCGGAGTTCGCTGATGGGCTATGTCGCAGGCCGACATCGGCCGCCGGATTCGGCGGCGTGGTTTGCCGATGCATTGCGGCGGTATGGAGTGACTGCCGTGGTGTTGGTGCATTCGGCGCCGTGGCGCGGGGAAATGGAAAACGTCATGGAAGGCCAGGGATGGCGATCGCTTTCGTCTGGAACCTACGACGTATGGGTGAAAGGCGGCAGGGATGCCGTGACGACAAATCGAGCTGCGAGCGGACCACCGCAGGCATCGAACCTTGTCGGGTAGAAGTCGCCTCGAATGCCGTTCCGTGGCAATCGTAAACCATATGGCCCTGATACAGCACCTACGTCCAGGCGCAGGCACGTTCATGCTTCGTGCTTGAGCCGAAAGAAACAAACACGATCACCCGAGGAAAGCTGCCCGCCATGCCCGCAGCCAGCCAGCCAGTTCCGGAAGTACGCCTCGCGGCGGGATCGCGGCCCAGACACGTCGTCCTCGGGGTCAATAATTTTTGCAACCTGCGTTGTGTCATGTGTGACGTTGGCACCGGCAATGCCGAGACCAATTTCGGCGCAAATTTGATGGGTGCCCAGACGCGGACCATGCCGTGGGGGCTGTTCCAGCGCATCGCCGACGATATGGCGGCCTTCTGTCCCGAGGCACACCTTGGCTTCGCATTCACCGAGCCGCTGGCCTGGCGGCCGCTCGGTGACGCACTGGCCTATGCCTCTGCGCTGGGCTTGCATGCGACGGTCACCACCAATGGCCTGCTCCTGCCAAAACGGGCAGCAGAGTTTGCGGTGGGCCGCTGCCGCGGTCTGTTCGTCTCGCTCGATGGTTCGGCGGCCCTGCATGATCGCATCCGGCGCCATGTCGGTAGTTTCGCGCGGGCGGTGGAGGGGATCCGTGCCGTAGCGGCGCTAGAGGGCGCGCCCGAGATCTCCGTCTTCTGCACGATCAGCGAATACAACGTCGGTCACCTCAAGACCTTTCTTGACGACATCAGTGATCTGCCTCTGAAGCAGGTTGGGTTGATTCACAATAATTTCGTGACGCCCGCGCAAGCCAATGAACACAATATGCTCTATGGCGCGGCCTATCCTGCCACGCCCTCGAATAGCTTCGAATCCGATCCGACGACGATCGACATCGCTCGCCTGGCCGACGAACTGGCCGACATCAAGGGGACGACTTGGCCGTTCTCCGTTACGATCCAGCCCGATCGCACGAGCGAGGCCGACCTCGACATCTACTATCGCCATCCCTCGCAATTCATTGGCCGCCGTTGCCACGATGCCTTTCGCATCCTGATGGTCGATGCTGATGGCGAGTCTGTGCCCGTTCATGGGCGGTGCTATCGGTTTCCGATCGCCAATGTTCGCGACGTCGGTCTTGAAGGCATCTGGAAACACTCGAGCATAGAAGCGCTGCGGGCGACGCTCACCGAGGCCGGAGGCCTGCTGCCTGCCTGCAGCCGGTGTTGCGGCGGCTTTGGTACTTAGAGCAGACCCCGCCCAAGCGCGCGCTGTCGACCTCGGCAAGAGATGGTCGATCCATTTAATGACGTCGTCGACGCTGAGCAGATTACCGAAGGCGGCTTTGGTGCCTTGTTGAAAGGCACATCACGTGCGGCGTGGGCGAGCGCCGCCAACGCAGCCCGGTGCGACCCCTCCCGTGACAGGGCGCCAGCCTGTCCAATCAGCTGCATCGCACACTGGCGAAGGCAGAGTATGCGTATCCTGCGATCGGTTGCCGTGGCCGCCGCTTTGCGGAATGCCCGTTCGTTGTCGCAATACAGATCCACCTGGCGTAGTTGCGCCGTGGTTCGCCCCGAGTGTTCGCGAACCAGTGTCAGATTTTCGGGCAGCGCGCAGACCTCGCTGCGTGCAGCGAGTCGCAGCGTGAAATCGAAATCGGACCGGATCGCGATCGCCTTGTCGAACCCACCGATCTCTTCGATCAGGGACCGCTGCACGAGGGTCGTCTGAATCGCAGGAACAATCTTGAATCCCAGCACAAGTTCGAGGATGCGTCCGGATAACGGCCGGTCAAGGCGAGCCGAACGCTCCGGCAGCGGCCTCCCGTCGGCATCGATCAGCGAATATCCCGTGTAGCTCCACCGGCAAGTCGGATGCGCGGCGAGTCGTTGCCGTTGCAGCGCCAGTTTTTCGGGCAGCCACAGGTCGTCCGAATCGAGGAACGCCACCCATTCGCCGCGCACGTGCCGGAGTCCCGCGCTGCGGGCCGAAGTGAGGTCGCTGCGGTGTTCGAGCCAGATCGGGCGCACACGCCGATCTTCGATCGCTTCGAGATAATCCCGCGTGCCGTCGGTCGAACCGTCATCCGCGACGATGAGCTCGAAATCGCGATGAGTCTGCGCGAGGACGGAATCGACTGCCCTGCGCAGCAACGGCAAGCGGTTCCAGGTCGGCAGGACGATGGAGACCTCAGGCCTCCTCATGGACAGCGGCCCCCATGGATGCACTCGACGACCGTTGCTCCACGTTCCACACCGTCTTCCCCATTCCAGCCTGTTGTCGATGTCGCGTGCGCCAACGCCATGCGCACCACGTGCATCATGTCCATCCGCGGCACCTTCCGGGTCAGCCAGGTGAAGATCCGCCTTGATTGCCTGGCCGTGACCCAATCACCGTCGTGGAGCCACAGTTGCGTGCGCGCCATGTCCGCACGTTCGCGTTGCTTTTCGGCGGAAGGTTTGATGCGGCCCACGATGAATCGCGTGGCCTCGCGCAGGCTGCGCGACCATTCGAGGCCCGGGAATGCATGCAGCCACAGTTCGGAACACGAAACCCGCGTGAGGGTCTGGCGGCGGGAAACTGCCCGCAGCAGCGGCGGGCAATCGCGGGCGAGCGTGGCCAGCACGACATCCGGAATCGCGTCCCGGTAATAGCGTGCGACCATCTGCAGCGGCGGCAGTGCCCACCAGTACGCTACATCCTGCCACAGGAAGACCCATTCCTCCGGTCGCAGGCTGCGCGCCAGCAACGCGATGTCGTGCAGGTGCATCAGGCGCAGGCTGCGCCCGCAGATGTTGCCGGCGGCGTGCAACAGCAAGTGGGCGAGCAACGCGCTGCGCGACGGATAAGGATTCAAACCGGGTTCCGGGTTGCGCGGGCGGATCCGTTCGGTGATATCGATGTCGGATACCGGCAAGCGCTCGCGGACGCGCGCGTGCAGTTCGATGTTGATCGGCGTGTCGCGATGTTCGCCCAGCACGAGGGGAGGCGTTCCCGCCGCGGGTTCGAAAACCCGATGCCGCCAGCTATCGAACGACGGCGCATAACCGATCTCGCACATCAGCCCGGTTGCCGCATCGACATCGGTCTCGTTGACCAGCAGGTCGATGTCGGCCATCGGCCTGTCGCCCTGTGCGTAGAGGCCGAGCGCGTGCAACGCGGCGCCCTTGAGCGGAGTCATCGCCAGCCCGGCCGTGCGCGCCAAGGCATCGATGTCTTCCAGCAGCGCCGTGATCCTGGCATGACGGATCGCGACGTGTTCGTGCTGGTTTTCCAGGAACCGTCGCCAATGCGGTTGCGTCCAGCCCGAAAGTTTCCAGAGCAATGGCGATACGCCGTGTGCTGCCGCGGCGGCCGTTGCAAGCCGCCATTCGAAGTCGCTCCACGCAGGGGTAGCACCGCCGGGGCGCGCCAGTTCCGAGGCCATCGCCTCGGTGGTGCGGCGCAGGCCCGCCCTAATGATTTTGGGCGGTGACGGCACGGCGAAGGGGTACGGCATGTTTGCTGGATCGCACCGGCGCCGGGGTTGGGTCGGGATTGCGATGGAGGTGTTCGCTCGCGATCAGCGCATCCCATCGCGCGTCGAGCGCAGCAAACGCCTGCCCGGGGGATTCGGGCGAATCGGTGCCACGCGATTGCTGCAGGACAACCTGCTCGTGCAGCAGGTCGCGGAAGCAGCGGTAGAACGCGGAATCGTAGGTGCCCCGGAACATCATGGCCAGGTCGCCGCTGTCGCGCCAGTGGGTCTTGTTGCCGAGCTGGGCCTTCACCTGTTCGTAGAACCGGGTGCCCGGAAGCGGGTACGAAACGCTGACGCCGATGTCGTCGGGTGCCGCGAGTGCGATCAGTTCGCGGGTCGCGAGCAGGTCGGAGAGTTGCTCGCCGAGGTAGCCGAGCTGGATGAAGAAGCCGACGCGGATGCCGTGCGAACCGAGGCGCTCGCGGGCATCGACCAACTTGCCGACCCGGGTGCCCTTGTCCATCCAGTCGAGTACGCGCTGGCTGCCGCTCTCCGCGCCGATCCACGCCTCCGCGCAACCGGCGCGTTCGAGCGCGGCCGCCATCGGCTCGGTCAACAGGTCGGCGCGGGTCTGGATCGTGAACGGCACCATGCCGTCGCTGCCGCGCAAACAGTCGGCGAATGCGTCCACCCAATCGCTGTGGAATCCGAAGATGTCGTCGGCGAACCAGATGTGGTCGGGGCGGAAGGCGTGCTTCAGGTAACTCATTTCCGCGGCGACTTCGCCGGCATCGCGGCGCCGGTAATGATTGCCCCAGATCGGCTTGGCGCACCAGTTGCAGTGGAACGGGCAACCCCGCGAGGCCGTCATGTTGAGGCTGAAATAACCGTGTCGCTCGCGCCACATCGCCCGGTAGCGCTCGATGTCGATCAGGTCCCAGGCCGGGTGGCCGGTCAGTTTCGGATCCGGCGGTTGCACCCCAAGGCGGGTCGTTCGCGATGCCCCGCCGTCGAGAATGGAAACGCCGGATAGTCCGGCCACCCAGCTTGGGGTTTCGATGGACGGATCCCGGTCCATGCGTTCGATCAGTTGGACGAGCGCCGCAATGCCTTCGCCCACCAGCACCACGTCGGCGCCCGCGGCCAGAAAGGATTCCGGATGATCGGAAGCGTCCGAGCCTGCGACGATCACCCTCGCGCCGTGCGCGCGCGCCGAGGCAATCATCCGGCAGGCGGCCTCGCGCATGCGGTCCAGGCACATCTTGGTCAGGAAGTTGAAGTTGTCCTCGTACAGGACCACGACGTCCGGCGCGGCGGACGGCAAGGATCTTTCATAGGCCTCGACGCCGTCGGCAAGCATCGCGTCGAACAGCGCGACGCCATGCCCAAGCCGCCTCAGCAAAGCGGCGACCTGGAGGGTCGCGAGCGGTGGATAAGGCTTGCCGCGCTCCCATTGCTTGGGGTCGTATTCCAGGAAGTAGGAATGGGTAACCTGGATCTTCAACATCGGCAAGGAGGCCTGCTGGGGGTGCCCGACGGGGATCGGCGGCGCGCTTCGTCGATTGCCGCGTGAGGGTGAGTGCCACGCATGCCGCGGCAGGTTGCCGGTGGATTTCGGGCGCCGATCGTCGCGCGGCGCCGGGTGTGCAACCTTTTTCGCGTGGCGTCGCACCTACGGTGCCATCCGGAGATTGCGAATCCCGTGCGATCCAACCTGGAGCCTTCGATCGATCGTCGCGAAGCGACTCGTGGTGGCGATGGGTTTCGCCAGAAAGTGTCCCCACCGCCCGGACCCGCTTGTCTCCCCCACATCGCAACCAAGCGGGTTCTGGGCGGCCTTTTCCGGTTCGAGAGCGACAGCCACGATTTGATCGGTCTGGTCGAGGCCGCCTATGACGGACTCCCCTCACAGACATTCCCGGGTGTCGCTGCCGAATTCCGGGTCGAGATGCGCTTGCTGCCGCGGCGTGCGGATCCATGGACGGTCGAGCCGCCTGCGCCGCGGATATGGCAAGAGGGAAAGCTGCTTCGCGCCGACATCGATGCTTCGAATTGCGCGGTGATCGACCCCGCACGCCGGCGCGCACGACTCGTTGCATCGGAGGACATGCTGCTGCACGGCTATCACCTGCGCAGCGAGTTGATCGAGTTCGCGGTGTTCATCCTGGCCGCGCGCGGCCTGGGCCTGGTGCCCCTGCACGCCGCGTGCGTGGGGCGACACGGCCGCGGGTTGCTGCTGCTCGGCGGCAGCGGTTCGGGCAAGTCGACATTGGCCTTGCATGGCCTGTTGCGGGGACTGGAGCTGCTGGCCGAGGACGCTGTCTTCGTGCGTCCCGGGGAACTGGCCGCGACCGGTGTTTCCAACTATTTGCATTTGAGAAGCGAGGCGCTGGACTTCGTGGAGGACGACGCGATCCGCGGCTGGATCACCCGCGCACCGATCATCCGCCGCCGCAGCGGCGTCGAGAAATTCGAGGTCGATCTTCGGCAGGAATACGGCCGGCCGGCCATGGGTCCGCTGGCATTGGTCGGCGCGGTATTCGTTTCCGCCCAACCCGCCGATCGTCCCGACGCACCGTTGACCCGGCTGGACGCGCGTGCAGCCGACCATCTGTTCGAGGCCGACCAGCCCTACGCGCCGAGTCAACCGGGTTGGCGGCGCTTCAAGCGGGAGATCATGCGCAGGGGTGTCCATCAATTGCGGCGCGGACGTCATCCGCGTGATTCCGTCGATGCGCTCTGCCGATTGCTCGACTGACGCACGCCGCGCAGCCGCGGCCACGTCCGACCCGGTTTCACCGCCGCGGCGTCGGCGTCTTGACCTGCTGCGCGAACTCATGCCCATCATCGGCCGCGCCGGTGCAGTGCGCGCCAGTGCATACGTGGTGTTGTCGTTGATCGCGGCGCTGCTGGGAAGCATCGCCGCCATCGTGCTCGTTCCCCTGATCCAATCCGGCCACGCACCGATGTTCGGCGGCCAAGTGTTGGTGCTGCCTGCGGGCGCAGGGGTGCTTGCATCGATCTTCGTGGCGTCGATAGGTAGCCACGTGTTGCTGCGCTGGATCGTTTCAGGATTGGGTGCGCGCATCATCAGCGATTGCGCGATGCGATTGCGGGGCAGGGTGCACGCACGGCTGATCGATGCCGACGTCGTCGCACTGAACGGTTTGACCTCGGCCGAAATCGCCAATGTCCTGACCGCCAACGTCGAACTCGCCACCCAGGGAGTCGGCGCGATGTTGCAGTTGTGGGTGGCCGGCGTGACGACGGCCGTCAACCTCGCGTTCGCATTCTGGGTATCGCCGGTGCTCACGCTGATCCTGCCGGCGTTGGCGGGACTCGGTCTTGTCGCATTGCGTTGGAATGGCCGCGAGCAGTCGCGGGTCAGCCGACAGTACGTCGAGGACACGACCCGGCTGTTCTGGTTCAGCGAGGATTTTCCGCGGCGGTTGCGCCACGTCCGCTCGTTCGAGCGAGAGGGTGCCGAGCGGGCCGGCTACGGTGCCGTTTCCGCAAGGCTGGCACATGCGTATCGGCGCCAGATCGAATTGACGGCATCCGGAAAACTCGTGGTGGAACTGCTCGCGATAGTCGGCATGGCCGGCATGTTCCTGATCGCCGGCCGCTGGCATGGCGTCGACCAGGCGTCGTGGATCGCGGTGGGCCTGTTGCTCGGCCGCTTGTTGCCCTACATGGCTTCGACCCGGCACAACTTCCAGCAATTGCGCCTGGCCGTGCCGGCTTTCGAACTCTGGCAGCGCTATGCGAACCTGGATCGCGTCAGGTCGCCGATGCAACCGGCGACGGCTGTCCGCGGCACCACACGGTGCGTGCACATCGAACGCGTGCGAGTGCAATTTCCTTCACTGCGCCTCGATGTCGAGGACCTGGTGCTGACCCCCGGTGAGATGACCCTGATTGCCGGCGATTCCGGCATCGGCAAAACCAGCCTGGTGGATGTCCTGGCGGGAATGACGGCGCCCGTTTTTTTTGCGGCTCGCAGCAACGGACATTTCATGGATTTCGACGGGTACCGGCAACTCGTGCGCAAGGGCGCCTACCTCAGCCAGAGCATCCGTCCGTGGCAACGCACGGTACGCGAGTGCCTGTTGTGGGCAGCGCCGGACAGCAGCGACGAATGCCTGCACGCCGTGCTGGCGGACGTGGGCCTCGGCGCTCGTTTGCACGGCACGCGCGACGGTCTCGACCTGGAGTTGCAAGGATCGTCCTGCCGCCTTTCCGGTGGCGAGCTCCAGCGGTTGCTGCTGGTGCAAGTGATCCTGCGGCAACCGTTCATCGCCGTGCTGGACGAGGCGACCGGTGCGCTCGATGCAGATTCCGAAATGAACGTGCTCGCGGTCTTGAAGCGGCGCCTTCCGCAAACGATCCTGATCGTCGTGTCGCATCGACAGGGACCGTTTCGCATCGCGGACCAGTGTCTGCGCATCGGTCGCGGCGGCATCGCGGCGATCGTGAGGGCGAATGTGTCCGAGGTCGGGGATGCGCGGCTGGATGGCCTGGTGCAGGGACGTGACCGTGCTCCACGCTAGGACTGGAAACCCCCGTTCCTGCCATTGATCGCCGCGTTGCCGTGTGAGGGGCGGCTACTCCACGGTCACGGATTTCGCGAGGTTGCGTGGCTGGTCGACATCGGTGCCGCGCAGCACCGCCACGTGGTAGGCGAGCAACTGCAGCGGCACGGTGAATACCGCCGGTGCGATGAAATTGCCGCCCGAGTCCACCTTCATCAACTGGCCGCGGCTGCCGTTGAGTGACAAGTCGGCATCGGCGTCGGCGAACACGTACAACTGGCCGCCGCGCGCGCGCACTTCCTCCAGGTTGGATTTCAGTTTTTCCAGCAACTGGTTGTTGGGCGCGACCGCGATCACCGGCATGTCCTCGTCGACCAGCGCCAGCGGGCCGTGCTTCAGTTCGCCCGCGGGATACGCCTCGGCGTGGATGTAGGAGATTTCCTTGAGCTTCAACGCGCCTTCCATCGCGACCGGATATTGCGCGCCGCGGCCGAGGAACAGCGCGTGGTGCTTGTCGACGAAGGCTTCGGCGAGCTTGGCGATCGCCGGCGCCAGTTGCAGCGCCTCGGTGAGCCGGCGCGGCAGGCTGGCGAGTTCGTCGACCAGTTCGGCAAGCTTCCCGGCGGCGGCGCCGCGGATGCGCGCCAGTTCCAGCACCAGCAGTGCGAGGGCGGTGAGTTGGGTGGTGAAGGCCTTGGTCGAGGCCACGCCGATTTCGGGGCCGGCACGGGTCATCAGGACGAGGTCGGATTCGCGCACCAGGCTCGATTCCGGCACGTTGCAGACCGCGAACGAACCGAGGTAGCCGCGCTCGCGGCCGTCGCGCAACGCGGCCAGCGTGTCGGCGGTTTCGCCCGACTGCGAGATCGCGAGGAACAGCGTATCCGGCATCACCACCACGTTGCGGTAACGGTATTCGCTGGCGACCTCGACGGTGCAGGGAATGCCCGCGATGCCCTCCAGCCAGTAACGCGCGACCATGCCGGCGTGGAAGCTGGTGCCGCAGGCGACGATGTGCACGTGGCGCACCCGCTCGAGCAGCCGGTCGGCATCGACGCCGAAGATGTTGGGCAGGACGCGGCCGTCGGCGATGCGGCCTTCCAGCGTGTTGGCCACCGCGGTCGGCTGCTCGTGGATTTCCTTCAGCATGTAGTGGCGGAATTCGCCGCGTTCGACCGCGTCGCGCGACAGGTCGCTCTCGCGGACCTTGCGCGTCACCGCGCGGCCGGCACTGTCCTGGATGTCCAGGCCGTTGGGGGTGATCTCGACGATGTCGCCCTCGTCGAGGTACACGATGCGGTTGGTGACCTGGATCAGCGCCTGCACGTCCGAGCCGAGGAAGTGTTCGCCGATGCCGATGCCCACGCACAGTGGACTGCCGCGACGGGCGCCGACCACGTGGCCGGGCCAATCGCGGTGCAGCACCGCGATGGCGTATGCCCCGCGCAGGCGGCGGGTGGCTTCGGCGACCGCGTCGCGCAGGCCCCGGCCGTCCACCATCAGCTTGTGGACCAGGTGCGCGATGACCTCGGTATCGGTTTCCGAGCTGAACGCGTAACCCGCGGCCTGCAATTCCGAACGCAGTTCGGCATGGTTCTCGATGATGCCGTTGTGGACCACGGCAACGGCATCGTTGGAGACGTGCGGATGCGCGTTGGCCTCGGTGGGCGCGCCGTGGGTGGCCCAGCGGGTGTGGGCGATGCCGGTCTGGCCGTGTACCGACGAGGACTTCTGCAGGGCGTCGAGGTTGGCGACCTTGCCGGGGGTGCGCAACCTGTTCAGCCGCCCCTGGTCCAGCACCGCCAGGCCGGCGGAATCGTAGCCGCGGTACTCGAGCGCATGCAGCCCCGCCAGCAGGATGGGGACCGCATCGCGTTGGGTGCAGGCGGCGACGATTCCACACATGGGCAGGGCCTTGGCGCGTCCAAAGAACCCGAAAGATACAGGGAACGGGTGCGAAAAGTATGTCCGGAGGCCACCGCTTGATGCTTTCCGGCACGCTTCATGCAGGGGAAACCGGGAGTGTCGAAAATTTGAACTGGGTCACGTTTGAGTATAACGTAGGCCCCCCTTCTGAACCGGCGGGACGGCAGAAGGCGCCAGCGATTACAGGGGGTTGCGGCCATGTTCCGATTATTCAGGCAAAGAGCGCTGCGCTGGCAGCTGTTGCTGGTGCTGGTCGAATTCACGTTGCTGGTGGGCGGCGTCTACGCCGCGGTGGTGTTGCGTTATTGGTGGGACGTCGATTCCCAGGCCGCGTTCGGCCACGCTTATCTGCACTGGCGGGCGCCGCTGGTGGCGGTGGTGTTGGTCATCGCGATGGCGGCACTCGGGTTGTACCAGGTCCATTTGCGCGCCAGCTGGGTGGGAAGGTTCAGCCGCCAGGGCGTCGCGTTCGTATTGGGCTGGGTCGCACTGACCGTTTTGTATTACGCATTGCCCGCCGCCTACATCGGGCGTGGGGTACTCGGCATTGCATTGATACTCGGGTATCTGGCCGTGACTTTCTGGCGCGTCGCATTCCTGCGGTTCGTGGATGCCGACCTGTTCAAGCGGCGGGTGGTGATGCTGGGTGCCGGCGAGCGTGCCGCCGAGGTGGCGCGCAAGATGCGCCGCAAGACCGACCAGCGCGGCTTCAAGATCCTGGGGTACGTGCCGATCGGCGCGGACCAGGTGATGGTGCCGGGGTCTTCGCTGCTGCGCCCCGACGAATCCCTGCGCGACTGGATTAGCCGCCTCGGCGTGGATGAAATCGTGGTCGGTCCGGATGACCGCCGCGGCACCTTGCCGGTGGACGCGCTGCTGGAGTGCAAGCAACGCGGGGTGGCGGTGACCGAACTCGCCGAGTTCTTCGAGCGCGAGGCCGGCAAGATCAAGATGGACCTCACCAACCCCTCGTGGCTGGTGTTCTCCGACGGCTTCAACATTTCCCCGGTACGGCGCACCATCAAGCGTGGCTTCGACATGGCCACCGCCGCGCTGGTGCTGGTGGTGGCGTGGCCGTTCATGCTGCTGACGGCGCTGGCGATCCGTCTCGAATCCGGTCGCGGCGCGCCGATCCTGTATTCGCAGGAACGCGTCGGCGAGAACGGCAAGACCTTCCCGGTGCTCAAGTTCCGCAGCATGCGCACCGACGCCGAAAGCGATGGCAAGGCGCGTTGGGCCA
Source organism: Lysobacterales bacterium 66-474 (assembly GCA_001899805.1). Taxonomy (GTDB): domain Bacteria; phylum Pseudomonadota; class Gammaproteobacteria; order Xanthomonadales; family Rhodanobacteraceae; genus 66-474. The sequence goes on along the minus strand of MKWP01000016.1, from coordinate 104,518 downwards.
CCAAGAACGACGACCGCGTGACCCGGGTCGGCCGCTTCATCCGCAAGGTCAGGCTGGACGAACTGCCGCAGTTGTGGAACGTGTTGCGCGGCGACATGAGCGTGATCGGCCCGCGCCCGGAACGCCCGCAGTTCGTGGACGACTTCAACGCCAGGATCCGCTACTACTCGCTGCGCCATTGCGTGAAACCCGGATTGACCGGCTGGGCACAACTGCGCTATCCCTACGGCTCCTCGTTCGAGGACGCCGAGGAGAAGTTGAAGTTCGACCTGTTCTACGTGAAGAACCACAACTTCGTGTTCGATCTGGCGATCCTGGTCCAGACCGTGGAAGTGGTACTGTTCGGGCGCGGCGCGCGGTGACGCGTCCGCGGGGGACGTCGCGCCGCGCGGGAATGCGCCGCGCGCGGCGCTGATGCTGGATACTGGCGCCATGGCGGACGATACCGATTTCCTGACGCTGTACGACGAATTGGGTCTTGCACCCGGCGTCAGCGACCTCGACGCCCTGAAGCAGGCGTATCGCCGGCGCGTGGCGCAGTTGCACCCCGACCGTGGTGGCGGCGACAGTGACCCCGCGCGGTTGCAGCGCCTGAACCGGCTGTATGGCGCCGCGCTGGCCTTCGAGCAACGCTACGGGCGCCTGCCCGCGGCGGCGGTGACGTCACGCCGGCCCGAGCCGGTCATGCACGCGGAGCCGACGATGGCCGTCCGCGCCGTTGGCGGCCACGAACGCCGCATGCAGCCGCGCATGCGACTGCGTCCCGAACCGCGCCGCAACCGTGCGCGTTACTACTTCGCGCTGGCGGTGCTGCTGGCGCTGGCGTTTGCCGTGTGGGGTTTCGGCATCGCCACGCGTTGAACGCGTGGCGCGATCAAGCGGCGTCGCGTGAGGCGACGTCCGCGTCGCGCACCACGTCCGGCGTGATCTTCATGATCGACTGGCGCACCTCGCGCGCGAGGATCAGGCGCGCGTCGCGCGCCACGTCGTCCAGCACCGCGTCGAACTCCAGCTTGCCATCGGCGTCGGTCCAGATGATGCGGCGTTCGCGCAGCTTCTGGATGAAACCCCGGAACAGGCTCTTGTCGAAGAATTCCGGTGCGCTCTGCTGGTACAGCAGCGACAGCCGCTGCGCCGCGAGCTGGCACAGGTTTTCCAGTTGCCCGGCGGTGAGTGCGTGCGGGCCGTTCTTCACCAGCGCCGCGACCGCGATGTAGTAGCGCTCGAAGGCCTGCAGCAGGCTGTGGGCCAGCAGCCGCAACTGGTAGGCGTCGTCCTCGCGGCCCGCGGCATGGTGCAACAGGCGGCCATCGCCACCCGCCGCGAGCAGGCCGCGTGCGACCAGGAAGTCGATCAGCGCCTCGATGCGCGCGGTGAAGCCGTCGCTGTCCCACGGCAGGAACAATTCGGACTGGATGAACGGGTACACCGTGCGGCCGAGCCGCGTGACCACCTCGCGCGCGATGCGGCGGTTGTTGATGAAGCAGCACGACACCCACGCACCGGCCGCGAACAGGTGCAGCACGTTGTTGCGGAAATAGGAAAGCAGCACCGCCTTCTCGCCCTCGACCGCCAGCACGTCGCCGAGCGGGTGCTCGATGCGCTGGATCCAGCCCATCTGTTCGGCATAGGCGACGATGTCGGCCGGCGCCATCGGCGTCACCGTGGTGCGTGCCGAATACGGCAGCTCGGTCAGGATGGCCTTCATCAACTCGAGCTGCGCCAGCAGGTCGGCTTCCGCCAGCGCGTGGCGCGGCGAAGCCAGCAATGCGACCGCGATCAGGTTGATCGGATTGACGTCGGCGGCGCGGTTGACCTCCACCTGGATGCGCTCGGCCAGCGTATCGATCACGCCCGGCAACCATTCAGGCCTGGCTTCGCCGCCGGCCTGTTCGCGCCACGCGGGTTCGGCCGCGTCGAGCAGCGGGTTCAGCAGCACCGGCTCGCCGAAGTTCAGCGTGACGCGTCCGTAGTGCTGGCGCAGCGCACGCAGGCCGCGCAGCAGGCCCAGCCAGGATTCCTTTTCCTTCTTCTGGCCGGACAGCTCGCCGATGTAGGAACGGCCTTCCATCAGTTTTTCGTAGCCGATGTAGACCGGCTGGAACAACACCGGCCGGCGCGGCGCGCGCAGGAACGCGCGCACCGTCATCGCCAGCATTCCCGCGCGCGGCGCCAGCAACCGTCCGGTGCGGGAGCGGGTGCCTTCGATGAAATATTCCAGCGGCACGCCGCGCTGCACCAGCTGGCTGACGTATTCGGAGAACACCGCCGAGTACAGCGCGTTGGACTTGAAGCTGCGGCGCAGGAAGAACGCGCCGCCCTTGCGCAGGAACGGGCCCAGCACCGGCAGATTCAGGTTCACGCCGGCCGCGATGTGCGGCACCACCACGCCGCTCGCGAAAAGCTGGTAGGACATCAGCACGTAATCGGCGTGGCTGCGGTGGCAGGGCACGTACACGACTTCGTGGCCCGGCGCGTTGGCGCGCAGGGTGTCGAAATGGTGCATGGTGATGCCGTCGTACAACTTGTTCCAGAAGTTCGACAGCAGGAAGGATACCGAGCGCACGAAAGGCGGCGAATAGTCGGCGGCGATCTCGCGCGCGTAGTGTTCGGCGCGCTTCCATGCCTTGGCGGGGCTGATGTTTTCCCGGGCCGCGGTGGACGCAATCGCGGCACGCACGCCCTCGGCGTTCAGCACCGAATCGAGCACGGTGCGCCGGTGCGAAAGGTCGGGCCCGATCACGGCGGTGCGCACGCGCCGGAAGTGCACGCGCAGCACGCGCGCCAGCTTGCGCTGCAGGCGTTCGATGCGCTCCTCGGCGGCGTCCTCGCGCAGGGCGGCGAGCGAGATCGGCTGGGAGAAGCGCACGATGGTGTCGCGCCCGTTCAGCAGCAACGCCAGCAGCCGGCGGAAGTGGCCGACCACCGCCCAGTTTTCCGAGAACAGCACGCGGAACCAGCCGGATGGGCGGTTCGGCACGCGGCCCACGTAGATCGCCACCGGCATCAGTTGCACGTTGCGTTCGGGGTCGGCCTCCAGCATCCGCAGCAGTTGCCGCACCGTGTCCTGCGCGGCATGGTCGCCGCCGCGTCGCTGGAACCAGCCGCCGGTACCGCGCATCGCGAACATCGCGCGCCGCCGCTTGCCGAGTCCCGGCACCAGCGCCAGCGGACTGGGCAGGCCGGCCTCGTGGCAGGCGCGTTCCAGGATCAGGCTGTCGGAAAAGCCGTTGCGTTCGATCACGTACAGCACCGGCGTGTCGGGTGCCAGCAACGCCACCGGCTCGGCCGGATCGCGCTTGATCCGCACCCACGGCGCGAGCAACGCCCCCCACAGCGCCCGCCACCAGCCGGCGTGCACCAGCGTGTCGCGGGAAAGGGCTTCGGTCATCACGCGTGCCATCGGTTCGATGCGCCGGCCTGAAAGGATGCGGGACCCGCGATTCTCCCACAACCCCGGAAAATCCCCGTGGATCGAGGTCCGGATGGACCTCGCGCAAGCGCCGAGCCCGACAATCGGCCGCGCGGCGTCAGGAAAATGTCAGGAATGGCTGGCTGCGGGCGTCGCGCTTGCATGGGGTGCCGGGGCGGCGGCGGAAGCTGGCGGCGCGGGTGTTGCCGACGTGGCCGGGCCCGAAGCGGCTGCGGTGTTTGCCGGCGCCGGCGCGCCTGTGCTCGTCGCCGCTGCCGGATGCGCCTTGTGCCAAGCTTCCAGCAGCGCGGCATCGTACCAATGGCCGCCCTGCTTCAGCATCGGCCATTCGCCTGAAAGCGGCTTGCCCGCCAGCTTCAGGTCGAGCTTGACCGTGGCGTGGTCGGCGTCGCTTGCGGTGGCGCCGACCTTCGCGTCGGTGAGGCTGCCCGCGATGTCGAGCCCGTACAGGTCCAGCAGCTTCTCGAGGCCGTTCCAGATGATCCCGTAATTCTTCATCGTGGCCGCGTAATCGAGCGCGCGCCACTGGTCGAGTGTCTGCACGTGCAGTTCACGCGCGCTGGCGCAGACCAGCGCGATCGCCTTGCCGGCCTTTTTGGCATCGCTGAAATCGGTCGTGCCGGCCCACGCCGCCAGCGCATCCAAGCCCTGGTTCGCGAGGGTCTGCTGGGCCGGTCCGAGCTGCGGCGATTCGGCGATCATCTGCTTGATCGCGGCTTCGAGGATGCCGCCGAAAATCGGCATCGGCTGGCCCTTGCCGCGCGGGTCGGCAAGCTCCGGCTGGAGGCGCTTGGCGAGCTTCGCCTCGGCGCCGGGTTCGGTCAGCATCCGCATGACTTCCGCGAACTGCTTCTGCTGTTCGACCGAGGCCGGCACGGGCTGCGCGTGCTGCTTGTCCCACTCCGCGCGCCACGTGGCGTAATCGGCGGGCGGCAGGCGGTTCTGCATCAAGCCGTCGAAATCGCCCGTCGCGGTCAACTGCAGGCTGGTGGCGACCGCCTTTTCGGGGGTGGCGTTGCTGGGCGGTGGTGGTGCTTGATGGCAGGCCGCGAGCGCCAGCGCGAAGGTACTTGCGCAAACCAGCGCAACGGCGTGCCGGCAGGCCGGACGGGAGCGGCGGGTGGTGGACATGCGCCGGAGTGTGGCGAGCCCGGGCCGGATAGGCAAGCGCTGCCGTTCAGGCGGTCGCGGCGGCGATCTGGTCGACGATGGCCTCGGCCGCCGCACGCGGATCGGCGGCCTGGCGGATCGGCCGGCCCACCACGATGTAATCGGCGCCTTGCGCGAACGCGGTCGGCACGTCGACGGTGCGCTTCTGGTCGTCGCCCGCTGGACCGGCCGGTCGGATGCCGGGACAAACCGTGAGGAGTTCCGGCCCGAGCGCGTCGCGCAGGCGCGGCAGGTCGGCGCCGGAGCACACGACGCCGTCGATGCCGGCGCCTTGCGCGAGCTGCGCGCGCTGGATCACCACGTCGGCGGGATCGCCGTGCACGCCCAGCGCGGCGAGGTCGCCGGCGTCGTTGCTGGTCAACACGGTGACCGCCAGCAACTGCAGCGAACCTTTCGCCGCGGCCGCGGCTTCCAGCATCGCGCGGCTGTCGCAGTGGATCGTCGCGAACGTGACCGGATGCTGCGCCATGCCGCGCACCGCACCCGCGACCGTGGCCGGCACGTCGTGGAATTTCAGGTCGGCGAAGATTTTCTTGCCGCGTCGCGCCAGTTCGTCCAGCACGGCGAAGTAATCGCCGCCGCTGAGCAGCTCCAGGCCGATCTTGTAGAACGACACGGCATCGCCCAGCCGATCCATCCACGCGACGGCTGCGGCGCGATCCGGCACGTCGAGTGCGAAGATCAGGCGATCGCGGGCGGAGATGGACTCGGACATCGGCGTGGTTGCTCAAGGTGGCGTCAGCGCGGGATTCTAGCGGCACCTCCGGCACTGGAGTCGCGCACGCTCCGCTGCCAGACTCGACCCGCATGAACGACGATGCCGACGCACCTCCCCACGCCACCCGCCCCACCGCCATCGCGAGCTACCTCGCCGCCGCGGTGGCCCTGCTGTTCGTGATGTTCGTGCACCTGTTGCCGGCCCTGATCGCGGGCCTGCTGGTGTATGCGGTCGTGGGTACCCTGTCGCCGCTGCTGGAACGCAAGTTGCCGGGTGAGTTGTCGCGGCAGTTGGTGGTGGGCGTGCTCGCGATCGTGGTGGCGGGACTGCTCGCGCTGCTCATCTTCGGTGTAGTCGCGTTCTTCCGCGCGGAACTCGGCGATCCCGACACCCTGTTCGACCGCATGATGCCGATGATCGATCGCGCGCGTACCCAGTTGCCGACGTGGATCGTCGCGTACCTGCCGGTGAGCGCCGAGGATTTCCGCTACACCGCGACGCAACTGGCGCGCGCGCACTCCGCGCAGCTGCAGGTCGCCGGCAAGGAGACCGCGCACGTGTTCGGTCGCATCCTGGTGGGACTCGCGCTGGGTGCCCTGGTCGCATTGACCCACGTGCGCCCCGGCGACGGCGCCGGTCCGTTGCGCAGCGACCTGACGACGCGATGCACGCGTTTCACGCAGGCCTTCCACGACATCGTGTTCGCGCAGGCGCGCATTTCGGCGCTGAACACCCTTTTCACCGCGATCTTCCTGTTGATCGCATTGCCGCTGGCCGGGGTGCACCTGCCGCTCGCCAAGACCCTGATCGCGATCACCTTCATCGTCGGCCTGCTGCCGGTGGTCGGCAACCTGATCTCCAACACGCTGATCGTGATCGTCGCGCTGTCGGTGTCGCTGTGGGTCGCGCTGGGCGCGCTGATCTTCCTGATCCTGATCCACAAGCTCGAATACTTCCTCAACGCCAACATCGTCGGCAACCGCATCCACGCACGCGCCTGGGAAATCCTGTTGGCGATGCTGGTGATGGAAGCCGCGTTCGGCCTGCCCGGCATCGTCGCCGCGCCGATCTACTACGCGTACCTCAAGAGCGAGTTGACCGCTGCGAAGTTGGTTTGATGCGGCACCGCGCGAGGAGCCGAACCCTCACCCGCCCTACTGGCACCGTTGCCAGGCCCGCGCATCCGGCGCTCGCCAAGCAACTTGGCCCTCGGCGCCCTGCCTCGGGCGTTCGAGCCGGCGCGAACTGCCACTGGCAGTTCGCAACCACAGCCTTTCACCCGGAGGGAGAGGGAAACATCGCGCGAAAGTTATACTCGCCCGCTGCCGTCCCGGTCCCGCGTCATGCTGCGATTCTTCTATACCGTCGCGATGTATCTCGCCACGCCGGTGATCGTGTGGCGGCTGGTGGCGCGCGGGTTTCGCTATCGCGGGTATTTCCGGCGCTGGCGCGAACGCTTCGGGCGTTTTCCCGATCCGGGCCTGCGCGATTCCATCTGGGTGCACGCGGTGTCGGTGGGCGAGGTCAACGCGGCATTGCCGTTGATCCAGTCGCTGCAGCGGCGTTACGCGCCGCGCCCGATGGTGGTCACCACGGTGACGCCGACCGGTTCCGAGCGGGTGCGCAAGTTGTTCGGCGATGCGGTGTTCCATGTCTATTTGCCCTACGACCTGCCGCGCGCGGTGGCGCGTTTCCTGGACCGTGTCCGGCCGGCGCTGGCGGTGGTGATGGAAACCGAGATCTGGCCGAACCTGTTCCACCAGTGCGGGCGGCGTGGCATTCCCATGGCGGTGGTGAACGCGCGCCTGTCGGAACGTTCGCTGCGCGGCTATCGTCCGATCCGTGCGCTGGTGCGGCAGGCGCTCGCGAACGTGGCGCTGGTCGCCGCGCAATCGCACGCGGACGCACGGCGCTATCGCGTGCTGGGTGCCCGGCCGGGCTGCGTGCACGTTTCCGGCAATCTCAAATACGACATGCCGTTGCCCAAGGGCGCGCGCCAGCGCGGTGACGAAATGCGCATGCAATGGGGTGCGGCGCGTCCGGTCTGGTTCGCGGCCAGCACCCACGAAGGCGAGGAACTGGCCGCGTTCGAGGCGCATCTCAGGGTGCTGGCGCGGATGCCGGATGCATTGCTGCTGGTGGCGGCCCGGCACCCGGAGCGCTTTCGCCTGGTCGAACACGCCGCGCGCAATCTCGGGTTCGCCGTGGCCACGCATTCCGCCGCCGACGCCAACGCGGAAACGCAATGCCTCGTGATCGACGCGATGGGCGTGATGATGCGTTATTTCGCGGCCTGCGACCTGGCCTTCGTCGCGGGCTCGCTGGTGCCGATCGGGGGCCACAACGTGCTGGAGCCGGCGGCGCTGTCCAAGCCGGTGGTGGTCGGCCCGTACACGTTCAATTTCGAGGAGATCACCCGCAGCATGATCGAGGCCGGCGCCGCGCGGCGGGTCGGGTCCGCACAGGAATTGGGCGAAGTGGTGCTGGAGCTGCTGCGCGACCCGCCGGAGCTGGCGCGGATGGGCACCGCGGCGCGCGCGGTGTGCGCGCGCGAGCGCGGTGCGGCGCGGCGCACCATGGCGTTGCTGGGCCGGATCTTCGCGCGTGCGCGCTATGCACAAAGCGAGACAAGCCCCGAGCCCGGCCACACGGATCTGCCGGCGCAGAAGACGCACTAGAGGAACCCCGGCACGAATCCGGGGCTGGCTCCGCCCTATTGCAGCAACGCGTTGACCGTTTCGAGGTCCTTCACCGACAACACGCCGGCCGCGTATTTCAGGTCGAGCCGGTTGATCACGTAGGCATGCCGCGCCTGCGAGTACGCGCTTTGCGCCTGGAACAGGGTTTGCTGCGCGAACAGCACGTCCAGGATGGTCTGGCTGCCGACCTCGTAGCCGGCCTGGGTGGACTGCAGCGCCTTCTGTGCCGAAGCGACTGCGTCCTTCTGGGCCTCGACCTGGCTGATGCCGGCTTCGATGGAATTGAACGCGTTGCGGGTGGTGGCGACGATCTGGCGGCGGTCCTGTTCCAGGATGTCGCTGGTCTGGTCGCGTTGGGCGATCGCCTGGCGTACCCGCGACTGGGTGCCGCCGCCGGCGAACAGCGGCACGGACAGCACCAGTCCCAGCGTGGTGTCGGTGGTGCGACTGTTGGCGTGCAGCACGTTGGTGACGTTGCTGGGCAGGCCCGACAAGTCGCCGCGGCCACCGGGACCCCACGAAGGGCTGCGCGAGTATTGCACCGAGGCGTTCAAGGTCGGCAGGTGACCCGCGCGCGCGGTGGTGATGTCGTGTTGCGAGGCGGCGAGCTGGTCGCGTTGCGCCTGCAGCATGGGGTTGCTGGCCAGCGCGGTTTTCACCCAGTCTTCCACGTTGTCGGGTTGCGGGTGGTCCAGCGGCAGGTTGTCGATCAGCGCTTTCAGGGCCACGGGCACCGTGCCGGTGATCTGGGCCAGTGCTTCGCGGTCGTTGTAGAGCGTCGTCTGCGCCTGGATCACGCTGGCCGCGGCGGCGGCCTGCTGGGCCTTGGCGTTGTCGGCGTCGGTGACCGCGGACAGGCCGACCGCATACTTGGCCTGCGCCGCTTCCAGTTGCTTGCTGAGCGCCGTCTGGTTGGCTTCGGCGTAACGCAACTGGTCTTCATCGGTGAGCACGGTGAAGTACGCGGTCGCCACGCGCAGGATCAGGTTCTGCTCCGCGGCGACGTACTGCGCGGCGGCTGCGTCCGCGCTGGCCTTGCTGGCGCGCAGTTGCGAGAATTTCCCGAGGTCGAACAAGACCTGGTTGAGGCCGACCGCCGCGGTGCGCGAACGCCCTTCGTTGTCTCCGTACGAGGAAACGACCGCGGGGCCGGTCGTGGTGTCCACGAACGTCGTGCCGGTACTGGTGCCGTGGCTGTCGTTGTACGAAACGCTGCCGTTGATCTGCGGCAACAGCAGCGCGCGGGACTGCACCATGCCCTCGTGGCCGATCCGGCTTCCGGCTTCGGCCTGCATCAGCACCGGGTCGGATTGCAGCGCCTGGCGGTAGGCGTCCATCAGGTCCTCGGCGTGCGCGGAAGCGGCCCCGGCGAGGCCCAGCGCCGCAACCACGGCAGCGGCACAGGTGCGGAGCGCGAAACGGCGGCGGGAATCGGAACGGGAAGTCATGCGGGTAAACATCCTTGGCATGGAGCGCGGCGACTGCGGGCGACGCGCTTGCATTACAGATGGAATCGCGGCGCGGGCTCGGCACCGGCGAGGTAGGGAACATCGGTCTCGAACAGGCGGTCCTCGATCCAGCCGCCGTCGGACGCGCGCTGCAACAGCACCGCCTGCATCGCGGGCTCGACGCCGCGCACCAGCACCATGCGGCCCGCCGGCTTCAGCCATTCGACGAACCGCCCGGGCACCGTGGCGACCGCGCCGGTCACGGCGATGGCATCGAAGCGTTCGGTTGGCGCGAAGCCGGAAAGTGCGTCGGCGCGCAGGCACTCGACGTTGTCGATCGCGAGTGCCTGCAGGCGCGCGCGTGCGGCGTCCACGAATTCGGCACGGTGGTCGATGCTGGTGACGTGCCCGCCGAGCTTCGCGAGGCAGGCCGCGAAATAGCCGGTGCCGGTGCCGATTTCCAGTACACGTTCACCGCTGGCGGGCAACAGGGCCTGCAGGAAGCGGCCCTCGACGACCGGCTTCAGCATCACTTCGCCGTGCCCGATCGGCAACGCGATGTCGGCGTACGCCACCGCGCGGTACGCGGCCGGCACGAAATGTTCCCGCGGCAGCGTCGCCAGCACATCCAGCACGCGCGCGTCCAGCACTTCCCACGGCCGGACCTGGTTTTCGACCATGTTCTGGCGCGCGGTCGCGAAATCGGAATGGGTGTTCATGTCGATCGGGTTCCTGCGTGGTCCAACCGTCCAAGCTTAAGCCGGACTGCGCAACGCGGGCAATGCGTGCAGGGTGACGGTCGGCCCGTCGGTGACGAAGTGCCGGAAGTCACCGCGCTGCCCTGATAGCGGTCATCCGCGGGTGCATGCCATGTACAGCACATTGCGGGCCAACCATCCGTCCCTGGGTTCATTCATGTTTTCAATGACCTGCGAAAGCCATCGTGGCACGCCAAGGTGTCCGCGGACAGTGTGCGGACGGCGTGGACGCGGGTTGTGATCCAGGTCATTCGGACATATATGAACTCGTGCGTATAATAACCTGACAGTTGTCACTACCATTTCGACACTTTTGGTAATCCCCATGAACGCCGCGCCCGAACGCTGCAATGGACCCGGAAGGCCCAAGGACCTGGAAAAACGTGCCGCGATCCTGGAAGCGGCCAAGCGGCTGTTCCCGCAGCACGGTTTCGAAGGCACCAGCATGGACGCGGTCGCGGCCGAAGCCGGGGTATCCAAGCTCACCGTCTACAGCCATTTCGGCGGCAAGGAAGCACTGTTCATCGAAACGGTGCGCTGCAAGTGCGATGGGCTGCTGCCGCGCACGCTGTTCGAAGTCGACGTGGACGCACCGGTGCGCGACCAGTTGCTGGGCGTCGCACGCGCGTTTTTCGCGATGATGATGAGCGACGGCGCACTGGGCATGCACCGCACGCTGGTGGCAAGCTCGCAGCAGTCGCCCAAGCTCGCCAGGCTTTTCTGGGAAGTGGGTCCGATGCAGGTGCAGACCGCGCTCGCCGCGATGCTGCAGAAAGAGGTCGATGCGCGCCAGCTCGACATTGCCGACACCCGCCGCGCCGCCAGCCAGTTCTTCGCCCTGCTGAAGGGCGAGCACCACGCGCGCGTGTGTTTCGGTTGCGGCCAGCCCAGCGCGGAGGAAGCCGAGGCGCACGTGGAAGCCACCGTGGACATGTTCCTCCGAGCTTATTCTTGTGATCGTCCCTGATCGCGGCTTCGTACGGTCTCGCGCGCAGGCGGAGCTTCCCGGTTTCGGCTGATCCAGAACGGCCATCCATGGCCTGACTTTTCACAACAGCCGCTCCGAATGAATGTCATTGGCGCGTCGCCACGAGTGTCGCGGGCATTCGCCATCGCCCCTCGAACGTGCTTCAATGGCGGCTTGAAGCGGGGGTGCCGTGCGCGATGGCGGCTGAGAAACACCCTTCGAACCTGGTTCGGTTAGTACCGATGTAGGGAGCTTCGCCGCACGGTCACCGCTTGATCGTGCGCCTGGCGCCACCGCTCACGTTCCGCGCCAACGCGCGGCTTTTCCATGCAGCGGATCGACGCCGATGAATGCCCAACCCTCCGAATTGCTGCGCCAGGCGCAGACCCTTTCCGAAACCGTCACTTCGCCGATCCGTGGCTCGCACAAGGTTCATGTTGCGGGGAGCCGCAACGATATTCGCGTGCCGATGCGCGAGATCGTGCTGACCGACACGCCGGCGATGTTCGGTGCCGAACCCAACGCGCCGTTCGCGGTGTACGACACCTCCGGTCCTTACACCGACACGGCGTTCACCGCCGATCTGGTGGCCGGGCTGCCGAAGCTGCGTGCGAAGTGGATCGAAGAGCGCGGCGACACCGAGCTGCTGCCCAGCCGTACGTCGGAATTCGCGCGTCGTCATGCGGAAGCTGCGTTGCTGGCCGATGTGCGCTTCCCGAACCTGCCGAAACCTCGCCGCGCGAAAGCGGGCGCCAACGTCACCCAGATGCATTACGCGCGACAAGGCATCGTGACGCCGGAGATGGAATTCATCGCGATCCGGGAAAATCAGAAACTCGACGCGTTGCACGGCAACGCGCTCGCGCAGCAGCATCCGGGGCAATCGTTCGGCGCGGCGATCCCGCGCGAGATCACGCCCGAATTCGTGCGCGACGAAGTGGCGCGCGGACGCGCGATCATCCCGTGCAACATCAACCATCCCGAAACCGAGCCGATGATCATCGGCCGCAACTTCCTCACCAAGATCAACGCCAACATCGGCACTTCGGCGGTGACCTCGTCGATCGCGGAAGAAGTGGAAAAGATGGTGTGGTCGATCCGCTGGGGCGGCGACACCGTGATGGATCTCTCCACCGGCAAGTACATCCACGAGACGCGCGAATGGATCATGCGCAATGCACCGGTGCCGATCGGCACGGTGCCGATCTACCAGGCGCTGGAAAAGGTCGGCGGCGCGGCCGAGGAGCTCACCTGGGAACTGTTCCGCGACACCTTGATCGAGCAGGCCGAGCAGGGCGTGGATTACTTCACCATCCATGCCGGCGTGCTGCTGCGCTTCGTACCGCTGACCGCCAAGCGCGTCACCGGCATCGTTTCGCGCGGCGGTTCGATCATGGCCAAGTGGTGCCTCGCGCACCACAAGGAATCGTTCCTCTACACACATTTCGAAGACATCTGCGAAATCATGAAGGCCTATGACGTGGCTTTCAGTCTCGGTGACGGTCTGCGTCCCGGCTGCATCGCCGATGCCAACGACGAAGCGCAATTCGCCGAGCTCGACACGCTGGGTGAGTTGACCGACATCGCGTGGAAGCACGACGTGCAGGTGATGATCGAGGGCCCCGGCCACGTGCCGATGCACTTGATCCGCGAGAACATGGAGCGGCAGCTCGACAAGTGCCACGAGGCGCCGTTCTACACGCTGGGGCCGCTGACCACCGACATCGCGCCGGGCTACGACCACATCACCAGTGCGATCGGCGCGGCGATGATCGGCTGGTATGGCACCGCGATGCTGTGCTACGTCACGCCCAAGGAACACCTGGGCCTGCCCGACAAGAACGACGTGCGCGAAGGCATCGTCGCCTACAAGATCGCCGCGCACGCGGCCGACCTTGGCAAAGGCCACCCGGGCGCGCAGGCACGCGACAACGCATTGTCCAAGGCGCGTTTCGAATTCCGCTGGGAAGACCAGTTCAACCTCGGCCTCGATCCGGACAAGGCCAAGGAATTCCACGACGAGACCCTGCCCAAGGATGCCGCCAAGACCGCGCATTTCTGTTCGATGTGCGGGCCGAAGTTCTGCTCGATGAAGATCACCCAGGACGTGCGCGACTACGCACGCGAACACGGCGTCGATGAAGTCTCAGCCTTGAACGAGGGGATGGCGGAGAAGGCTTCCGAGTTCCGGGATCACGGTAGCCGGATCCGGCAGAAGGTCTGACATCCGGCGGCGGGCCCGGCTAACCTCCGCGCATGAAACTGCAAGTTCCGTTCATCCAGTTGCCGCTGCAGTTCGACGCCACCAGGTTGGCCGCCGAAATGGATGCATTGGGTCCGGATGCGTGGCGTGAACATCCGAACAAGTATCCCGGCAATTTCTCCTTGCCGTTGATCGCGGTCGATGGTGATCCCGACAACGATGAAGTCGCCGGGCCGATGCGGCCGACGGCGTGGCTGGGACGTTGTCCGTACCTGATGCAGGTGCTGGAGCGGATCGGCGCGGTGTGGGGCCGTACCCGGCTGATGAAGCTCTCGGGTGGCGCCGAGGTCACTCCGCACGTCGACATCAACTACTACTGGCGTGAACACATGCGCGTGCATGTGCCGATCAGGACCCAGCCCGGCGTGCGCTTCCTGTGCGGTGAAGCCGAAGTACACATGGCTGCCGGCGAGTGCTGGATCTTCGACACCTGGCGGCTGCACCGGGTGCTGAACATGCCCGATCGCGAACGCGTTCACCTGGTTGCAGATACCGTCGGCGGCGACAGGTTTTGGCAATTCGCCGCGCACGGGCGGGCGCCCGGCCAGCCGGGTGCCGAAGGTTGGTACACCATCCCGTTCGCGGGCGACGATTCCGATGCAAGCTCCCGGCTGATGGTCGAACAGACCAACGTGCCGGAGGTGATGACGCCGTGGGAACTGCGCGAGCACCTGGAGTTCCTGATTGCGCATATCCGTCCCGACCCGCAGGCGGCGGTCGTCGAGCAGGCGGGCACGCAGTTTGCCGCGAGCTGGCGCACGTTGTGGGCGCGCTTTGGCGAGGCGCCCGAGGGGCGCGCGCACTATCGGGAGCTGCTGGATCGTTTCGACGGTTGGGTCCAGTCCCATGCCGCCGCGTTGCAACTGCAGAACGGCACGGAGTTTTTGTTGGCCTGGCGCGCGATGATCGGCAGGTTCGCGTTGCGCGGGGATGCCCCCGTGGCGACCACGCCGGCAGCATCCGCAACGCGCCCGGCTCGGCACGGGACGGCCGCGCGCGCTGATTTTGATCGCCCGGTGTTCATCGTGTCGCCGCCGCGTTCGGGGTCGACGATGTTGTTCGAGGCGCTTTCACAGAGTCCCGACGCCTGCACCATCGGCGGCGAAAGCCACCTCGTGCTCGAAGTCGACCTGGCGTCGGGATCGCTTGGAACCATCGCGCGCGGCTATCCCTCCAATCGGCTCGATGCCGGTGACGCCACGCCGGCGATTGCGGATGAGTTGCGCGAACGCTTCCATGCGGCCGCGTTCGACCGCGAAGGACAGCGCCCGCCCGATCCGGTCCGACTGCTGGAAAAAACCCCGAAGAACGCCTTGCGCGTGCCGTTCCTTGCGCGCGTGTTTCCCGATGCGCGCTTCGTGTACTTGTATCGCGACCCGCGCGAAGTACTGGCCAGCATGCTGGAGGCGTGGGAGTCGGGCCGCTTCCGAACCTATCCGAACCTGCCCGGCTGGACCGGTTTGCAATGGTCCCTGCTGTTGATCCCGGGCTGGCGCGATCTGGTCGGCAAACCGCTGCCGGAAATCGTGGCGGCGCAGTGGAGTGTGGCGACGCGCATGCTGCTGGACGACCTCGAACGTCTGCCGGTGGCGCAACGCGTCGCCGCGCGCTACGACCAATTCATTGCCGATCCGGACACGGAAATCCGCAAACTTTGTGCAAGGCTTGACCTGCGCTGGGATCGCGCGCTGGGCAAGACGTTGCCCAAGGCCCGCTACACGGTGTCTGCGCCGCGTCCCGGCAAGTGGCGCGCGCGCGAATCCGAGATCCTGCCGCAGTTGGCGGGGATCGCGGCCGTGGCCTCGCAGGCCGAGCAGGCCGCGGCACGGTACGGCGTGCAGGCAAGCCGCTGAATGACCGGCACCGGAGCCGCATGGGGTCGTGTTCGCGCGGCGCGTGCTAGTGTGGTGCGCCAGCAGCGACGCCAACGAAGGAGAGAAGCCATGGCCGCGAAACAACCGTTCCTCACCGACATCAAGACCCTGCGCAGGCGTGCGCGCGAGCACATCCACCGCGGCGCAGTGACCGAGGGTTACAAGGCCGACCGCGAAACGGTGCTGAAGGTGCTCAACGAAGCGCTCGCCACCGAGATCGTGTGCGTGCTGCGCTACAAGTACCACTACTTCATGGCGTCCGGCATCAATGCCAAGGCGATCGCCGACGAGTTCCTCGTGCACGCCAACGAAGAGCAGGGCCACGCCGACCAGATTTCCCAGCGCATCACCCAGCTCGACGGAACGCCCAACCTGTCGCCGGAAGGCCTGTTGACGCGCAGCCACTCCGAATACGTCGAAGGCACGGACCTCGTGGACATGATCAAGGAGGATCTGGTCGCCGAACGCATCGCGATCGAGAGCTACAGCGAAATCATCCGCTACCTTGGCACCGACGATCCCACCACGCGGCGCATGATGGAGGGCATCCTCGCGATGGAGGAGGAACACGCCGAGGATCTTTCCACGATGCTGGCCGAGCTGGGCCACAAGGGCGAACCGGCCCGACCGCGTCCCGCCAAGCGCAAGTAATCCGGGCGGCCATCGTCTTGATTGATGTTGGTGTCCGGGCTTGTCAGGCGTGATGCAAGTCTCGCAGCTGGCCGGCGTGTGCTGTTCCATGCCTCGCGAGCCCTTTGTTTCGAGCAGGCAGAACTGCGCAAGCAACCATCCATGGTGCGGGGGGCCGGTGCGGCCACGGAGCTCTTCGCCATGGACGGTGGCTGTTGGCCGCCCGCTCGAAGCGGCACGCGATGCCACCGGCATCGCGTGCCGCTTGTTCCCCACTATGCTGCGCGGCGCATGAACACTTCCACGCATTCCGATCGCCCATGGCGCTGGCTGGCACTGTGGTGCGCGCTGCTGCTGCCGCTCGCGATCCTGTTTCCGCCGATTCCGATTGACGAGACGCGCTACCTCACCGCCGCGTGGGAGATGTTCAACTCGGGACAGTGGCTGGTGCCGACCGTCAACGGCGCGTGGTATTCGGACAAGTCGCCGCTGCTGTTCTGGCTGATCGCGGGCGGCTGGAAAATCGTGGGCGTGCACACCTGGGTCGCGCGCGTCGAGGCGTTGATCGTCGCACTGGGCATGCTGCTGGCGCTACGCCGTCTGGCTGCGCGACTCGGGATGGACGCGCGTGGCGCCGATACCGCGATGTGGCTGCTCGCGGGCTGCGTCGGTTTCACGGTGTTCAGCACCGCGATCATGTTCGATCTGCTGCTGGCGCTGACGGTGCTGGGCGCTCTGCACGCGTTGCTGGATCTCGACGCGGGAAAATGGAAACGCGGCATCGTGTGGCTGGGTGTGATGATCGGACTCGGCATCCTCGCCAAGGGTCCGGTGATACTGCTGCACGTGGTGGCGGTCGCGGTGCTGGCGCCGCTCTGGAGCGACACCGCGCGCGCGCGCAAGCTGCGTTGGTACTTCGCGCTGCTGGCCGGATTGCTGATCGGCGTCGCGATCGCGCTGTGCTGGTTGCTGCCGGCCGCGCGGTACGCCGGGCCCACCTATTGGCAGCCGTTGCTGGACAAGGTCAGCGGGCGCCTCGCCAAGAGTTTCGCGCACAACCGGCCGTTCTGGTGGTACCTGCCGCTGGTGCCGGTGTTGTTGCTGCCATGGCTGCTGACCCTGCGCGCGCCGCTCGCGGCGTGGTCAGGCCTGTGGCGGGGTCGCTTCGGACGCTTCGTGTGGTGCTGGTGGGTGGTGCCGTTCGCCGCGTTCTGCGCGATCAGCGGCAAGCAGATCCATTACCTGTTGCCGCTGCTGCCGGCGTGGGCGCTGGCGGGCGCGTGGTTGTTGCAACAATCCGGTGCGCGCCTGCGGCCGCTGTTGTTCGGGTTGCTCGCGCTGGTTGCGGCAATCGGGGTGGCGTCATTGCCGTGGCAGGCGGCGAAGACGTTTGGCTATCTCGTGCAGCCGGCGATCGCCACCTTTGCGATGGTTGGTCTGATCATCGCGGTCGGCGTCTGGCGCGTGTGGGGACGTGGTGCGCGTTCGTTGGCGCTGTCCGCGACGGCGCTGATTTCCTCCGCGATGCTGGCCGCTGCACTGGCGTACCTGCCTGCGCTGGACGTGCGCCCCGAAGCGGCGTTCGTGAAACAGGCACTCGAACAGCACACCGCGATCGCGCATATCGAGTGGCACAACGGCCTGTTCGGTTACACCGGGCACCTGCACCAGCCGTTGCCATGGATTCCGGGTGACGAGGTACAGGCGTGGTGCCGTGCGCATCCCGAAGGGATCCTCTTGACCAGCGATCGCAGCGACGAACCGAAAGGCGTCGTTCCGTTCGAAACCTGGCCGTATTTCCTGTCCGGCAGCCACCGCATCGCTGCATGGCGTGCTTCGCAAATCCTGGACGCAGCCACGCACTGACCTTCGCCACGTGCAATCGGGCGGCGGCAGGTTTACGCTCGGGCGGTTGCCTTCGGAGGAAAACATCATGCTGCGCATTCGATCGCTGCCCATGTTGGCTGCTGCATCGCTGGTGACAGCCGTGGCCTTCGCTGCGCCGCCGCCCGTCAACAATCATCCGGAACTCCGCGAGATGGCGGGCGCGGTGAAGGCGTCCAACCTGCACGCCACCGACGCGGCGCTGGTCGGTTTCGGCACGCGCCACACGCTCTCGACCACCACTTCGAAGACGCGGGGCATCGGTGCGGCGCGCCGCTGGGTGGCGGCGCAGTTCGAGATGATTTCCAAAGGCTGCGGTGGCTGCCTCGAAATCGTGACACCTTCGCAGGTGTTCACCGGCGAACGCATGCCCAAGGACGGCGCCGAGGTGATGGATGTGGTCGCGATCCAGCAAGGGAGCTCTTCCGCCATGGATGTCGCGAACCGCGTGATCGTGATGACCGCGCATCTCGATTCACGCCGCAGCGACGTGATGGATGCAACCGGCGATTCACCCGGCGCCAACGACGATGCTGCCGGCGTCGCCGCGCTGATCGAAACCGCGCGCGTGCTGTCGAAGTACAAGTTCCCGGCGACGCTGGTGTATTCGGCGGATTCCGGCGAAGAGCAGGGCCTGTTCGGCGGCAAGATCATCGCGCAGTACGCGGTCGACCACGGCTGGAACGTCGAGGCCAACCTCAACAACGACATGGTCGGCAACTCGCACGGCGGCAACGGCGCGTACGACCCGCACACGATCCGCGTGTTCTCGGAAGGCACCAAGACCAACGAGACGCTGCAGCAGGCGGCGTATCGCCGTTACCACGGCGGCGGCGTGGATTCGCCTTCGCGCAACATCGCGCGCTACATGCAGTCGCTCGCCGAGCAATACCTCGACGATTTCCACGTGCGCATGGTGTATCGCACCGACCGCTGGGGACGCTCGGGCGACCAGGTGCCGTTCCTCGAACAGGGCTTTCCCGCGGTGCGGTTGTCGGAATCGAACGAGGACTACGACCGCCAGCACCAGAACGTGCGTGTCGAAAACGGCGTGCACTACGGCGACGTGATCTCGGGCGTCGACTTCGATTACCTCGCCAATGTCACGCGGCTCGACGCGATCACCATGGCGTCACTGGCGATGGCGCCGCCGCCGCCTTCGGACCTCGGCGTGAAAGGTGCCGTGGCCTACGACACCACGCTGTCTTGGAAACCCTCGCCGGGTGCGGCCAGCTACAACGCCTGGTGGCGCGAGACCACCGCGCCGCAGTGGCAGCACGTGCAGAATGCGGGCGATGCCGATTCGGTGGTGTTGAAAAATATCATCCTCGATGACTGGTTCTTCGGCGTGTCGGCGATCAGCAAGGACGGCTGGGAAAGTCCGGTGGAATTTCCCGGCTTTGCCGGGAGCTTCGCGCGTTCGCCCAAACTGGGACCGGGCGGCAAGCCGGTCGATGAGCGCTACCCGCGCCTGTTCGGCAAGTTCGGCGGCGGAGCAGTCGGCCCGGCGTCGTGGCAGACTGGCGGCAAACCATCATCCGGGAGAACGCCATGACCCGTCTCGTCGCCGGTTTGTTCATCGCCATCGGATTGATCGTTGGCGGCTGGTTCATCGGCAACGGATTCGCGCACTCGCGCAACGAACGTTTCGTGACCGTCAAGGGCCTGGCGGAGCACGACGTCAGGGCCGACATCGCGTTGTGGCGTCTGCGCTTCGTCGAGACCGGCGACAAGCTCGCCGAGGTGCAGGCCGCGGTCCAGCACGATGATGCCGCCGTCACGGCGTTCCTCGGCCAGCACAAGCTCGGCAAGGACGACATCGCGTTCCGCAACGTGCAAGTCACCGACCGCGCCGCGCAGATGTACGGCAACCAGCAGTACAAGACCCGCTTCATCGTCACGGGCACCATCATGGTGCGAACGAAAAACGTCGATGCGGTCGCGGCCGCCGCGCAGGACACCGGCGCGTTGATCGCGCAGGGCGTGGTGCTGGGTGATGCCAACGGCGGCAACGACGAAGGCCCGACCTATCTGTTCGACGGCATCAATGCGTTGAAGCCGTCGATGATCGCCGAGGCCATGAAAAATGCGCGCGAAGCCGCCGAACAGTTCGCGCAGGATTCCGGCAGCAAGCTGGGCGGCATCCGGCGCGCCAACCAGGGCGTGTTCCAGATCCTGCCGCGCGACAAGGCGCCGATGCTGCAGGAGGACAAGCAGGTCGACAAGACCGTGCGCGTGGTCGCGACGCTGGACTACACCTTGAAGGATTAACCGCTCATCGACGGGGTTTGACGCGATGGGTGGGTGTTGCGTTCCATGGATCGTCTGGCCATGGATGGCGCGGATAACGACCCTTCAATTCCTTTTTCACTTCGGCATAGGTGCGATCCCAGAAGCCGCGCAGGTCCTGCGTGACCTGGATCGGGCGACCGCCGGGCGAGAGCAGGTGCAACATCACGGGCACGCGGCCGTTGGCGACGCGCGGGGTTTCGGCCAGCCCGAACAGTTCCTGCAGTTTCACCGCGAGCACCGGCGACGCCGCGTTCGATTCCCCGTCCACTGCCGCCGCGTAGTCGAGCTTGCGCGTCATTCCGCTCGGCATCGCGAGCGCATCGGGTGCGGCTTCTTCCAGCAGCTTGCGCTGCGGCCAGTCGAGCAGGCCGGCCAGTGCATTCGACAAGTCCTCCGACGACAGCGCCCCCAGCTTGCGCTTGCCGGCGAGCACGGGCGCCAGCCAGGTTCCCAGTGCCGCCAGCAGCGCATCGTCGGCGACGTTCGGCAAACCGGCTTCCGGCATCACGCGGCGCAGCCACTCGATCCGCGCGCGCAGGCGCAGCGCCGCATCGCTCCACGGAAGCGACGCGAGACCGCGCGCACGGATCGTCGCCAGCAGCGCGGGCAATGTGTCCTCCGCTTCCGCGGGAACAGAGCGGCGCTCCAGCACGATGGCGTCGAAACGACGCTCCTCGAAAGCTTCGACCACGTCGTTCGCGTTCTGCTTCACCACGCGTTCGCGCACGAAGCGTTGCGGGTAATCGCGTTCCAGCAGCGAGGCATCGAACGGCGCCGCGGCCAGGACCAGGCTGTCGCGCGCATCGAAGCGCGCCTCGGTGACGACCAGCCAGGGTTCCCCGAACAAGCCGGAGTCGTCGTGCAGGCGCACGCCGCGACCGTTGGCGAGCAGATACCGACGCGGGTCCTTCGTATCCTGTTTCGCCACGCGATCGGGAAACGCGTGCAACAAAAGGTTGCCCACGCTCAACGCATCCGGCGTGCCGCTGGCGCCGTGCAGAATGCCGAGGCGCTTGCGCCAGCCGCGCGCGGCCTGCTCGATCGCGGACAGGGCGCCGCTGTCCGCGTCGCGTACCACGCGTGGGCCGCCGTCGCGCCAGCGATGCAACGCAGCGACGCGCGCGCGCAAGTCATCGTTGAACGCCCCCCGCAGCGGTGAGCGTGCGTCCACCAGTGCGAGCAGGTCGGCAAGCAGCGGGCGCAGCGCATCCGGCGCACGCTGTGCGGCGGCGGCCATGCGGGGGTTTGCACCCAGCTGCAGCATCTCGCGGCCCAGCGGCGTGACGCGCAGTTCGGCATCGATGGCGCCGAGCCGTTGCAGCAGATCGCGGGCGGCGGCCAGCGCACCCTTCGGCGGCGCATCCAACCAATGCATCACTCCGGCATCCGCACCGACGCCCCATGCCGCGAGCTCGAGCGCGAGTCCCGACAATTCGGCTTGCATGATCTCCGGCATGCGCGAGGCCTCGAGGCGCTTGCTTTCCGGCCACAGCCGGTAGGCGCTGCCCGGCGCAAGTCGGCCCGCGCGCCCGGCGCGTTGATCGGCGGATGCTTGCGAAATGTTGACGGTGGCAAGCCGCGTGAACCCCGAGTTCGGGTCGAAACGCGGCTCGCGCGCGAGTCCGCTGTCGATCACCGCACGCACGCCCGGCACCGTGATGGAGGATTCGGCAACGTTGGTGGCGAGGATCACGCGGCGCGTGCCGGCTTCGCCCGGCGCGAGCGCAGCCTGTTGTTCGGCCAGCGCAAGCTCTCCGTGCAGCACTAGAACTTCAAATTCGCCGATTGGATCTCCTCTCCCCCCGGGAGAGGGGTTGGGGTGAGGGTTCGAGTCCTGCGCACGGTCCCGGACCCTCACCCGGCGCTGCGCGCCACCCTCTCCCGGAGGGAGAGGGATAAAAGCGCGCACCGCTTGTTTGGTATCCAAAGCTGCTGCAAGCATTCGCTGCGCCTGCGCGATCTCGCGCCGCCCCGGCAGGAACGCCAGCACGTCGCCATCGGTTTCGTCCAGGGCTTGCAGCACCACGCGACGCAGATGCGCGAGCTCGTTCTCCCCGCGCCGTGGGGGCGGGTATACGATGCGCACCGGAAACGCGCGGCCCTCGCTGCGCAGAAGCGGCGCATTCAACCATTGTGCCACGCGCTCGCCTTCCAGCGTCGCCGACATCACCACGATGCGCAGCTCGGGCCGCAACGACGCCTGCACGTCCAGCGCCAGCGCCGCGCCCAGGTCACCGGCCAGATGCCGCTCGTGGAATTCGTCGAACACGATCGCGCCGACGTCCGGCAATTCCGGGTCGTCCTGCAGCATCCGCGTCAGGATGCCCTCGGTGACCACCTCGACGCGGGTTGCATCGGATACGTGTGACTCGAAACGGATGCGATAGCCGATCGTCTGTCCGACCGCTTCCCCGCGCTGCGCGGCCATGAACTCCGCCGCCGCGCGCGCCGCGATCCGGCGCGGTTCGAGCACCACGATCTTGCGGCCCGCCAGCCAGGCTTCGTCGAGCAACGCGGCCGGCACCTGCGTGGTCTTGCCTGCGCCCGGCGGCGCTTCCAGCACCAGTCGCGGATGTTCGCGCAACGACGCGCGGATGCGCGGCAGCAGCGGGGCGATCGGGAAGTCGGCGCGATCCATCGCGGCATTGTAGGCGGGCATCCGACAACCTCCGGTCGCGGCGACAACCTCACGTAAAATGGCCGCATGCAACTGATCGACATCGGCGCCAACCTCACCCACGAATCCTTCCGCCGCGATTTCGACGCGGTGCTGGAACGCGCGCGCAAGGCCGGCGTGGCACGCATGGTCGTGACCGGCGCCTCGCGCGTGGGCAGCGAGCACGCGCTGGCACTGGCGCGCGAGCACCCCGGCACGCTGCATGCGACGGCCGGCGTGCATCCGCACCATGCCGGCGATTACGGTGCGGAAACGGATGCGCTGCTGCGCGCGCTGGCACGCGAACCCGAGGTGGTCGCGATCGGTGAAACCGGGCTCGATTATTTCCGCGACCTGTCGCCGCGCCCCGCGCAGCGCGCGGCGTTCGAGAAGCAACTCGCGATCGCGGTCGAGCTGCGGATGCCGCTGTTCCTGCACCAGCGCGATGCGCACGAGGATTTCCTCGCGCTGCTGAAAGCCGCACGCGACCAGGTGCCCGCGGTCGTGGTGCATTGCTTCACCGACCAGCGCCGCGCGTTGTTCGATTACCTCGACCTTGATTGCCACGTCGGCATCACCGGCTGGGTTTGCGACGAACGCCGCGGCGTGCACCTGCGCGAACTGGTGCGTGAAATCCCCGCGAACCGGTTGATGCTGGAGACCGACGCCCCCTACCTGTTGCCGCGCGACATCCGTCCGCAGCCCCCGCACCGGCGCAACGAGCCGATGTACCTCGCGCACATTTGCGAAGTGGTTGCCGGCTTGCGCGGCGAAACATTGGAAGTGACCGCAACGCAAACGACAGCCAATGCCCGCGCGTTTTTCGGGTTGCCTCCTTAGCTTTTATTCGACGCGTCCCGCGCGCATGGCGAGCGTCCAGTGCACCCGCCGCACGTGTTCCGGATCGTGCCAGGCCGCCAGCAGTTCATCCGTGATCGCGGCGATCGCGTCGCGGCCCGTGGTCTTGAGGTACTTCTGCGCCGCCGACCATGAAGCGAGGTAGGCAAGCAGTTGCCGGGCCGTCCAGTCGACACGCATTTCGAATGCCGGCGCCGCGACGGGCGCGAATGGAATGTCCAGCGAAGCGTAGCCTTCATCCACCAGCTTGCGCTCGGACGACCAGTAAGCGCCGAGGACGTCGTCGTACAAGTGCGCGACCACGGTGTCGACAGCCGGCGTCACGTTGCAATGGGCGTAGCACCATGCGGCGAACAACGCGCCGGGTTTGGCGACGCGGCGCACTTCCGCGATGAAGGCGGGCAGGTCGAACCAGTGCAGTGCCTGCGCGACGGTGACGGCATCGATGGAATCCGTGTCGATGCTCGTGTGATATCCGGCGCCATCCCCCGCGGAAAAATTCCGCGGCTCGTTGCGGTATTCGATGCGCGGATGTGCGGCGGCCTTGGCGAGTTGCTGCTCGCTCGGGTCGGTTGCGATGACGCGTTCGAAACGTTGCGCCAGCGCGATGCCCGCTTGCCCGTTGCCGCAGCCAGCGTCCCACGCACACCCGCGCGCGGGCGCTTCGGCCGCGAGCCAGTCGAACAGTGCCTCCGGATAGTGCGGCCGTGCCTTCGCATACAAATCGGCGTGGTTGGAAAAATGATCCTTGAAGTTCATCGCGGTGTTCCTCGTGGATGACGCCTGGCTTGCGATTCGATGATGCGGTGCGCACCGGGTGCGAGATCATCGAGCGAACAGTCACCGACCCGGACGCGCACCAGCCGCAACGTCGGCAGGCCCACCGCTGCGGTCATGCGCCGCACCTGGCGGTTGCGGCCTTCGCGGATCGTCAGTTCGATCCATGCATCCGGCACCGTCTTGCGGAAGCGCACCGGCGGGTCGCGCGGTCCCAGCCACTCGGGCGCGCGTTCCAGAGGACGCGCTTCGGCCGGCAGCGTGGTGCCGTCCTTCAGATCGACCCCGCTGCGCAGGCGTTGCAGGGCGGTCGCAGTCGGCGTGCCCTCCACTTGCGCCAGGTAGGTTTTCGCCAGCTTGTGGCGCGGATCGGTGATGCGGTGCGCCAGCGCGCCGTCGTCGGTCAGCAGCAACAAACCTTCGGAATCGAAGTCGAGCCTGCCTGCCGGATAGACGTTCGGCGGCAAGCCGAATTCCGCCAGCGTGCGTCGCGGCGTCGCGCTGCGGTCGGTGAACTGGCACAGCACGTTGAACGGTTTGTGGAAGAGGACGAGCATTGCGCGACAGGTCCTAGTCGCGCGAATGCGTCGAAGCCGCGGATGCGGGGATCGCCGCGCCGTCGGCCGGCGACATGCTGGAAGCCGGGGCGGGATCGTCCGCCGGTTCGGCATCGGGCGCCTCCACGGTGTAGCCGCGCGCCTGCAGTGCGGCGAGATAGCCGTGCGGGTCGAGCAGGTCGTGCATCGGCAGCACCGCGAAGCTCTGCCGGTTCGTCGCCAGCGCGGCGTCCGCGGCGGCCAGCCACGCGCCTTCGACGCGCGCGGGCAGGTTGTCGATGCCGAGTGCCTTGGCAAAGCCCGCGCCGGTGATTGCGGATTGGCACGTCTCGCGGTAGGCGCTTTCCGGTACCTTGCGCAGGGTTTCGATGTCGCCGGTGGCCCAGGCGTTGGCGCGCGCGCGGAAGTTCGGCAATTCGTGTTCGACCGCGTCCAGCACCAGTCCGAGGCAGGCGATGCCGTCCGGCCCCGACGCCGCGAACGCCTTCACCGCCTGGCGCGGTTCCCTGATTTCCAGCGTGGTTTCCGGTTTCACCACGGCAACGCCGTGCTGTTGCGCGAGCGCGGCCACGCGGTCGGTGATTTCGCCGTCGCCGCGCAGGTTGTTGGCCTTCTGCGCCTCCTTCATCAATCTGGAGGCTGCGAGGATCGGCAGGTAGCGTTCGACGCCGCGGTCGTCGCCGAAGTAATGCTGCTTCGCGGTTTCCCAGCGCGCGTACATCGGTGCCGGCAACACGTCTTGCAGGGTCTTGCCGTCGGGATTGCGTTGCGCACGATAGATCGACGGCAACAGGAACAGTTTGCCGAACCAGTTGGTATCGACCTTCAGCTCGACCCCGGGCGACGCCAACACGGCCTGCGAGGCGGCGATGGTTTGCGCGACCTGGCTGGAGCGCCACTCGATCCCGGCCGGCAGCGTCGGCACGACGCCGAGGATCCACAGCACATGATCGCCGTGCGTGACCTTCCACAAACCGGGGCCCGGCACCACGCCGGTCACGTTGATGGCCTGCAGGATGGTGACCGACGAGGCGGGCGCGGGCACGTCGGATGTTGTGGTGGGCGCAGGACTGGTGGTGTCTGCGGCCGATGCCGTGGTTCGCGCGGTCGCGCATGTGCAGACGAGCAGCAGCGCGAACATGATGGAAGGAAGATGCATGCTGCAATGATCGCAGGACCGCGGCACAAGTTCCCGCGGGCGTATGGCATCGCCGCGCGCAACCCGCGACAATGACGGTTTGCATGCCGCCGCCAAGGAGCCTTCGATGCCCGCCTCGCCCACCATCATCTACACCTTGACGGATGAAGCGCCGTTCCTGGCCACGGCGTCGCTGTTGCCGGTCATCGAGGCCTTTGCCGCTCCGGCGGGAGTAGGGTTGGAAACCCGCGACATCTCGTTGGCCGGACGCATCCTGGCGCAGTTTCCCGAGGTGCTGAAAGCCGACCAGAAAATCTCCGACGACCTGGCCGAGTTGGGCCGGCTGGTGCTGGCACCCGAGGCCAACGTCATCAAGTTGCCCAACATCAGCGCTTCGCTGCCGCAGCTCAAGGCGGCGATCAGGGAACTGCAGGGCAAGGGCTACGCGTTGCCGGATTACCCGGACGAGCCGCGCGGCGACGTGGCGCAGATCAACATCAAGGCGCGCTACGACAAGGTCAAGGGCAGCGCGGTGAATCCCGTGTTGCGCCAGGGCAATTCCGACCGGCGCGCGCCGGCTTCGGTGAAGGATTACGCGCGCAAGCATCCGCACAGGATGGGCAAGTGGAGCGGTGATTCCAAGACCCACGTCGCGCACATGGACGCGAACGATTTCTATGGCAGCGAGCAGTCGGCGACGCTGGACAAGGCCGGCACGCTCAAGATCGTGCTGGATGGCGCCGACGGCAAGCAGCAGGTGCTGAAGGAAGGCATCAAGGTGCAGGCGGGCGACATCGTCGATGCCGCGGTGATGTCGCGCCGCGCGCTGGCCGCGTTCATCGATGCCCAGATTTCCGACGCCAGGGCCCGCGACGTGCTGTTCTCGGTGCACTTCAAGGCCACCATGATGAAGGTCTCCGACCCGATCATGTTCGGCGTGGTGGTGGACGAGTTCTACGCAGACGTGCTGCGCGAATACGGCGGGGAGTTGAAGCGCGCGGGTTTCAATCCCAACAATGGCATGGGCGATCTCTACGCCGCGCTGGCGAGATTGCCGGAAGACCGGCAGCGCGAAATCAGGGACGCGATCGCGGCGCAACACGAAACGCGCCCGCGGCTCGCGATGGTCGATTCCGACAAGGGCATCACCAACCTGCAGGTGCCGTCGGACGTCATCATCGACGCGTCGATGCCGGCGATGATCCGCGATTCCGGCAAGATGTGGAACGCCCGGGGCGAGCGCGAAGACTGCAAGGCCGTGATTCCCGACCGCAGCTACGCCGGCATCTACGCGGTGATGGTCGAGGATTGCAAGGCGCACGGCGCATTCGATCCGGCCAGCATGGGCAGCGTGCCCAACGTGGGCCTGATGGCCGACAAGGCCGAGGAATACGGCTCGCACGACAAGACCTTCCAGATGCCGGTCGACGGCGTGGTGCGCGTCACCGACCAGGGCGGCAACGTGGTCTTCGAACACAAGGTCGAAGCCGGCGACATCTGGCGCATGTGCCAGACCCGGGACGCGCCGGTCGCCGACTGGGTGAAGCTCGCGGTGTCGCGTGCGCGCCTGTCGAACACGCCTGCGGTGTTCTGGCTCGACGAGCAGCGCGCGCACGATGCGCAAATCGTGGCCAAGGTCGAGCGCTACCTGAAGGATCACGACACCCGCGGCCTCGACATCCGCATCCTCGCGCCGGAAGAGGCGATGCGTTTTTCGCTTGCGCGCATCCGCAAGGGCGAGGACACCATTTCGGTCACCGGCAACGTGTTGCGCGATTACCTGACCGACCTGTTTCCGATCATGGAACTCGGCACCAGCGCCAAGATGCTGTCGATCGTGCCGCTGATGGCCGGCGGCGGCCTGTTCGAGACCGGCGCGGGCGGCTCGGCGCCCAAGCACGTGCAGCAGTTCGTGGCCGAGGATTACCTGCGCTGGGATTCGCTGGGCGAATTCCTGGCGCTGGGCGCGTCGCTGGAACACCTCGCGCGTGCGTTCGACAACGCGCGCGCGGGGGTGTTGGCGGCGGCGCTGGACAAGGCGATCGGGCGTTTCCTCGAAAACGACAAGTCGCCCGCGCGCAAGGTCGGCGAGCTCGACAACCGCGGCAGCCATTTCTATCTGGCGATGTACTGGGCGCGTGCGTTGGCCAACCAGCAGGACGACACCGGACTCGCCGCCCGCTTCGCATCGCTGGCCGATTCACTCGAACGCGCCGAACCAGCCATCGTCGCCGAGTTGAACGGTGCGCAAGGCAAGCCTGTCGAACTTGGCGGCTATTACCGCCCCGACATGAAAAAGGTGGAAGCGGCGATGCGCCCGAGCGCGACGTTCAATCAAGCCCTGCAGGCGATGCGCGCGGAAGGTTGATCCGCGTTGCGGATGGGGCTATGCGCGCGGCAGCGCGAGCCTTGCCACGGTCCGCTGCGCGATTTCGGCGGGCGTCGCTTCGTCCAGCGGCAAGGCGCCCATGCGTGGACCGAACGGCCCCCATTCGACCGGATTGGTGACGTTGAACAGCCCGACGGTAGGGGTGCCGGTGGCCCAGGCCAGGTGCATCACGCCACAATCGGCACTCACGAACGCGTCCATGTTTGCAATCACGGCTGCCATCTTGCGCACGTCGCTGGAGTAGAAGCAGGGGAAATGATCCTCCAGCATCGACTTGCCGAACGCCGGCAGGATTTCCACGATGCGGCCGCGGGGCACTTCGGCACGCAAGGCTTCGATGAACGCCTGCCACCAATCGCCCGCCAGCAACTTGTTGCGGGTCGCGTTGGCGAAAATGCCGATGCGGGGACGGCACCCGCCAGGCGGATCGTCCGCGACCGGGGCCAGGCGGCCCAGCGTGCCGCGTCCGCATGCCAGCTCTGCATCCGTCAGCACCAGGCTTGGCTGCGGGTACGGGCGTGCCGCCGGGTCTTCTCCCGTTGCGCTGCGCAGCAGATAGACCGGCGTCATGGCCTTGTGGTGAAGCTCGGCGGGAATCGCCACGCCGTGCGTGAGCGTGCCGCTTTTCTTCGGGCCGACATACCCCAGCGAAAACCTGGCGCGCGCGGACAGGGCCAGCAAGCGCCCCGATTGCGATTGGGGATCGGGATCGATCACGAGGTCGTAGTGCGCGCGGCGCATCGCGTGCAAGGTACGCGCGGTCGCCAGAAGGTGCCCGGCTGCATGGCGTGGAATGCGAAGGACGTTGCGTACGTTGGGAAACGCCTCGAACAGGACGTCCGCAGTCGGGCAGCGGGACACGATGTCCACTTCCGCGCCGGGATAGACCTCGGCGAGTTCGGCCAGCAACGGCGTCAGGGTCAGCGAATCGCCGAGGGTATGCACGCTGCGGCAAATCAGGACCCGGTGGATGCCCGTGCGCGGCAGCCGTGCGCCGCCCACGCTGCCCGCGCGAAACACGCCACGCATCATGCGTGCGGTGACGCGGCGGCGGACATCCTCGATGCCGGTCGAGAAATTCAAGGCGGATCGTGAGGTCATGTCGGCACGAATCGAAATCGCGGGTGGCCGGTGCGCATTTCCGCGGGATCCACGGCCGATGCGGCCGCGCGCTCAGAAGCGGTGGATGAAACCGACCTGGAAGCCGCCGGGCAGCCAGCCGAGGATCAATGGCGAGTCGCGGCGCGCGGCCCAGATGCCGACGGCCGTGCCGATGGCCCAGCCGGCCAGCACGTCGCTCTGCCAGTGGCCGCGCGTCTTGACGCGCGCGACGGCGTCGTACAGCGGCAGCAGTTCCAACGCGTACACCGCGGGATGGTCGTGGCCGTACGCCACCACGAACGGGGTGACGGCGCCCGCGATCGCGGTCACTTCGCCGCTCGGGAAACTCTGGTATTTGAAGCCACGGAAGAACTGATTCGGGTCGTTGGTTTGCGACGGGCGTTCGCGCTGGAAGGTCCATTTCGCGCCCTGCGCGATCGCCGATGACACCGCCATCGAGTCCAGCGAACGCCAGAACGTGTCGCCCAGCTTGTCCTGGTCGCCGAGCGCGAGCGAGCCGCCCACCACGGTCAGGATGGTCGCGCCCATCAGTGCCTTCTGGTTGCCGCGCGCCCAGATGCCGCTGTTGTCGTAGGCGATGCGATGGTCGATGCCGAAGGGGCCGCTCGCCGCCAACGCCGCGCGCAGCGGAGCCGCCGCGCAAACGCAGAGCAGGAGCAAGGCGGCGAATCGCCGCATGCAGGAATCGGAACGCATGTCGTCCATCGTCCGGATGCGATGAACGACATTTATGACCGCACTCGCTTAGCGCCTTCTTAGTCGTGGCTTTCGCGAACCTTGCAGGCCTGCCGCAGGCGGCAATGCCGCGCGGCAGCTACCTGCTCCGTTCAGGTCAGGAATCGGTGCCGGTCATGACGGTGTGGAACTCGCCATGCTGCATCGACACCCGATAGTGCGCGATGCGTTGGCCGTGATCCTGGATGATGTCCACGTCGACATGGGCTTGGGCACCGCGGCCTGCCGCACTGGCCTCCAGCGCCGGGCCGCCGCCCATGCGCTCGGCTTGCGCGATCGCCTCGCCGAAGCCGAGCTTGCTGCCGTCGAGTGCGTGCACGCCTCGCGCATCCTCGCCGCGCGCCGCGCCGCTGCCGATCAGCTTGCCGGTGTTCGCGTCGATGCGCAGCTCGAGCCTGGCATTGCCGCGCAGCACGTCGACTTCGTACCAATGCCCGCGGCGGGTGGCTTCCATGCCGTAGCCGTAGGCACGGCCGCCGCCGCTTTCGGCGATCCGCACGGCCCTGGTGGGCGAGATCGGCGCCTGCAGCACCGCCGCCATTTCCAGGCGGTCGCCGGAATCGATGGTGCCGGCCATGGCGGCGGTGGCCGCGCACGCCGCGAGCGTTGCGGCGATGGTTCGTGCCAGTGCGTGATTCATGTTGCAAACTCCTTGCGTGGGCCGAGGCAGCATCATCGGCCACCAACCTTCGCCGTCGCTTTGTGGCTGCTTGGGATTTGCTTAGTGGCTCCCGGCCAAGCACGCTGCTACGTTTCGCACAACGGCGTCGGAGCATCGTGCATGAAGCTGCTGCTGGTCGAGGATTCGGAACGCCTGCGCGGCACGCTCGCGCGCGGCCTGCGCGCGGCCGGCTTCACGGTGGACGTCGCCGGCGACGGGGTGGAGGCCAACGGGTTCCTGGCCGGGTACGGCTACGATTTCGTGGTGCTCGATCTCGGCTTGCCTCGGCTGGACGGCTTCGGCGTGCTGCGCGCGTTGCCCGCGGGCGGCGCGCGTCCGCGAGTGCTGGTGTTGTCCGCGCGCGACCGGATCGGCGACCGCGTCGAGGCGCTGAATGCCGGCGCCGACGATTACCTGGTCAAGCCGTTCGCGTTCGAGGAATTGCTGGCGCGGCTGCATGCGCTGGCGCGGCGGCCCGCCGAAACGCAGGCGGACGTGCTGGAGCGCGCCGGCGTGCGGCTCGATCCGCAGGCGCACCGGGTGACCGCGAACGGCGGCGTGTTGCAACTGACGCCGCGCGAATTCGCGTTGCTGGAATTGTTGCTGCGGCATCGCGGCCGCGTGTTTGCGCGCGCGGAAATCCTGGAACGCATCGCCGGCAGCGAGAGCGAGGCCTCCGACCGCAGCATCGAGGTGGTGGTGTTCGGATTGCGCCGCAAGCTGGCCGATGCGGGTTGCAGCAACCTGATCGAGAACCGGCGTGGCGCGGGATACCTGATTCCATGAGCGTGATGCGGTGGCACGCCGCGCATGTTTTCCTTCTCCCGCGAGCGGCAGAAGGGGCGGAACGCCGCTTTTTCTTTCGCCCGCAGGGCCGGATGCGGGGAAGCGAAACTTGAGGCCCGGGAAAAAAAAGCAAACCTTCTCGTTGCGCGCACGCCTGACGCTGCTGCTGGCGCTGGCGGTGCTGGTGGCGTTGGGCGGCGCCGCCAAGATCGTGGACTGGCGGGCCGATTCGGAGATGCAGCAACGTTTCGACGCATCGCTGCTGGCGCGCGCGCAGTCGCTGGCTTCGTTGGTGCAGATCGAGGGCGGCAGGATCAGCGTCGAAGCCGAAGACGCGGCCACGGCGGTATTCCCCGGCAATGCGGATACGAGCTGGTACGCGCTCAGTTGCGGCAAGCGCGTGATCGCCCGCACCGCCGAGGTGCCACCCGATGCGGCGGCGGGTGACGAGCCGACCTTCGACGATGCGCAACTGGCCGGTCGCACATTGCGCGTCGTGACGCTGCGCTTCCACCCCGAACGCGAAAGCGCGCACGGCGCGCACGCCGCGGCTACGGCCTGCACGCTGCACTACGCGCTCGACCGCGGTCCGCTCGACGAAATCCTGGGAACGCTGGATTACATCCTGCTCGGCAGCCTGCTGGGCGCGTGCCTGCTGGTGCTGCTGGCGACGCCGTGGCTGGTGCGGCGCGGGCTGCGCCCGGTGGCGGTGCTGGATCGTGCGATGGCCGGGATCGGTCCCGATGCGCCCGGCGGGCGTTTGCCGGCCAGCGACACCACCGAACTGGTGCCGCTGGTGGTGCGCTTCAATGAAGTGCTGGCGCGGATGGACGAGGGCCTCGCGCGCGAACGCCAATTCGCGTCGGGGCTGGCCCACGAATTCCGCACGCGGCTGGCGGAATTGCGCACGCTGGTGGAGGTCGAGACGCGTTATCCCAGCGGGCGCGACCTGCACGCCGTGCTCGGCGAGGTCGGCAGCATCGGCGCGGAACTGGAAGCGACCGTCACCGCCCTGTTGCAGCTGACGCGCATCCAGTCGGGGCTGGAAGCGGCGCGCCCGGAACCCGTGCCGCTGGCGGCCTTGCTGGCGCGGGTGTGCGTGCGGCACCAGGACACGGCGCAAGGACGGGGCGTGCGCGTCGAATCGTCATCCACGCCGGACGCCGACGCGACCGTCGCGGCCGATCCCGCGCTGCTCGAAATCGTCTTCGACAACCTGCTCGGCAATGCAGTCGCCTACGCGCCCGCCGGCACGACCGTCGGGTTGCATTGCGGACACGGTGTGGTGTGCGTGCGCAACGCGGCACCGGCATTGCAGCAGGACGATCTCGCCAATTTCGGCCAACGCTTCTGGCGCAAGGGCGAGCATGGTCCCGGACACGCCGGACTCGGGCTTGCGCTGGCCGGCGCCGCGGCGCGCGCGCTGCGGATGATGCTGTCGTTCGAGCTGCGCGAAGGCGTGTTGCACGCGAGCCTGCGCTGGCGGACGTGACGTGCGCCGTGCGCGGCGTCAGCCGCGCGCGTAGCGTTGCCGCAGGAAGGCGTGGAACGCGCGCAACGATTGCGCGTCGCCGCCGCGCGGGCGGCCGGGGCGCTCGGCGTCGTTCCAGGCGTACACGTCGACGTGCATCCAGGGCACGTTCGCCGGCACGAAGTGCTGCAGGTACAGCGCGGCGGTGATCGCGCCGGCATGGCGCGAGGCGCCGGTGTTGCAGGTGTCGGCGAATGCGGAGGCGAGCATCGCGCGGTACGGCTGCCACAACGGCAGGCGCCAGACGAGATCGTGTTGCGCGTCGGCGGCCGCGATCAAGCCGTTGGCGACATCATCGCGATTGGCGAACAGCGCGGGCAGGTCGGGCCCGAGCGCGACGCGCGCGGCGCCGGTGAGGGTGGCGAAATCGATCAGCAGGTCGGGCTTGTTCTCCACCGCCAGCGCCAGCGCATCGCACAGGATCAAGCGGCCTTCGGCGTCGGTGTTGTCGACTTCGACCGTGGTGCCGGCGCGGGTGCGGATCACGTCGCCGGGACGCAGCGCGTCGCCCGCGACCGCGTTGTCCACGGTCGGGATCACCAGCAGCAACCGCACCGGCAGGTTCGACGCCATCACCAGTTGCGCCAGCGCCAGCGCGTGCGCGGCGCCGCCCATGTCCTTCTTCATCCAGCGCATGCCGTCGCCGGTCTTGAGGTTCAGGCCGCCGGTGTCGAAGCACACGCCCTTGCCGACGATGGCGAGCAACGGGTGTTCCGGACTGCCCCAGCGCAGTTCGATCAAGCGCGGTGCGCGCGGGCTGGCGCGCCCGACCGCGTGCACGGTCGGGAACCCGGCTTTCAACAGACCGTCGCCGCTCCACTCGCGGCACTTCGCGCCGAAACGTTCCGCGACTTCGCGCACCGCCGCGCAGACTTCCGCGGGTCCGAAGTCCTGCGCCGGCGTATTGATCATGTCGCGAAGGCGCGTGATGGCATCGACGGTCGGCGCGATGTCGTCCAGCACCGCGCGCGGCACCAGCAGCCGTGCGGGCTCCGTGTGCGGCTTGTGGTACTTCGTGAAGCGGTAGCTGCCCAGCGCCCAGCCGAGCGCGGCATCGCGGGCGGACAGCGCGTCGCCGTCGAGGCGGTAATCCTGCGCGGGCAGTCGGTACGGAAATGCACCCAAGGCAAGCGGCGGCGAGGCGGGGTCGATGCCGCACAGCGCGCGCGCGCTGCCGCCGCGCGCATCGGGCAGCATGCAGAACGCGCCGGCCTGTCCCGCGAATCCGTTGGCCTCCGCCCAGCGCCGTTGCCGCGCACCCAGGGTTTTCGCGAACGCGGCCCAGCCGTCACGCGACAGCGGCGTCAACGGCAAGGCGCGCCGGGCGCGGCGGTCCTCGCTCAGCCCGAGCACGCGGCGCGCTTCCCGGGACCGGCGGCTCGCATCACGCGCAGGCGGTCTTCAGCACGCCGTTGCACTTGCCGAGCAGGTGGCGCTGCCCGCGGTCGCGTTCGAGGACAGCTTCAGCACCTGCCCGACCTGCAGCATGTCGCCGCGCAGGTGGTTCCACTTGCGCAAGTCGTCGACGCTGATCGAGTGGCTCTTGGCGATCTTCGAAAGCGTGTCGCCACCCACCACGGTGTAGTCGGCGGCCCGCGCGGTTGCTGGCGCAGCGCTCGGCGCGGGATCGACGCCCGCGGCCTGGCTCAGTGCCGCGCGCTGCGCGTCCGCCGCGGCGACCTGCCTGGCGGCGGCCTGTTGCAGCGCCGCGGCACGCGCGACTTCCTGCGGATTGCCGGCCAGGCGCGCGAATTCGTTGCCGGGCGCGTATTCGGGCGGCAAGCCTTCGGTGATCATGCGCGCGCCGATGGTATTGATGCGGTCCATCTCGCTCTTGGCGTTCAGCACGGTGGCCTGCGCGTAAGGCAGCAAATCGTGGCTGCGCAGGATGCCGTCCGCCTCGCCGCCGCCCAGGAAGCCGAGGAACTTCTGGATCGCGGCGATCTTCGGGCTGTCGGCCTTGTAGGCGAGGTAGATCGTCACGGGCAGCGGATAAGTCGCGTTTTGCAGCGTGGCGATGCTGGGGGTGACGCCTTCGATCGGGATGATCCTGATGCCCTTCTGGCGGCGCGCGTGCACCAGCGTGGAGAGCGCCAGCGCCTTGCCGTCCAGCGACACTTCCTGCTGCAGCGAATCGATGTTGATGAACAGGCGCGGCACCGCGACCGGGTAGTCGCCGTTGCCGAACACCAGCCGGCGGAAACTGAACTGGATGCCGTCCAGCGGCGAGGCCACGCCATCGAGGTCGATCGGCTCGTCGCGGCCGCCCACTTCGGACCAGTTCCTGATCTTGCCGTAGTAGATGTCGTGCAACTGCTTCAGCGTCAGGTTGCCGACCGGGTTGGCTTCGTTGGTGATCATCACCAGCGCGTCCCACGCCACCGGGGTAAAGGTCAGCCCCGCTTCCTGGGCGCGCTTCGGGTACGCCGGACGCGCGCTGGCGGCGAGGTCGACCGAACCGTCCAGCGCACGGTCGATGCCGTCGATGGTGTTGAACGGTTGCACGTCGAGATGGCCGTCGCCGGTGTCGGCGAAGGCATTGGCGACGGCGTTGACGAGGCCGGCCGTGCTGACCTGGTCGCCGCGCACGATCAGCGCGGTGCCGGAGCTCCCGGAGTGGGTGGTTTCGTGGCGCGGCTTGTGCTTGGCGGGAGCCGCCAGCGCGACAGTGCAGAACGCGACCGCGAAAGGGAGGACGAGGGGACGCAGCGAACGTTTGAGCATGAACGGGATACCGTGCGAGGGTCAGGAGAAGGGAAGCGGCCCGATTATGGCGGAACCGGCGTTGGCTGCGACGCCGCCGTTCAGCTTCCCGCACCGTGTTTCGATGACGCCGCTCACGTTTTCACGAACAGGCAGCGGCTGCCCTGATGAACGGGCAGGTGAAGGACCGCAGCAGGTCATGCAGCGGTCCTCAGCCACCGATCTGGATTTGCACGAGCTGTCCCTCGCGCACCAGCGACAGCACCAGCACGCGCGGGTGCAGCGCGAACACGCGGCGCAATTGCGCAAGGTCGGGCGTGGCCACGTTGTTGACGCCGACCACGATGTCGCCACCGGCGAGGCCGTTGCGCGCGGCACGGCTGCCCGTCGCGACGGTCTCGATCGTGACGCCTTCGACGCCCTGGTCGTCGCCGGCCGGCGCGTCGACCAGGGTCGCGCCGGCGAGGCGCGCGTCCAGCGACGCGCCATCGGCCTGGTTGCTGACGGCGGTGAGCTTCGCGTCGATGGTCAGCGCGCGGCCGCCGCGGTCGACGCCCAGCGCGAGCGTGCTGCCGAGCGGCGCGAGGCCCTGCACGTTGCGCAAATCCTGGGCGTCGGTGATGGGCTTGCCGTTGACGCTGGTGACGAGGTCGCCCGGCTTCAGTCCCGCCTTGGCGGCCGGCGAATCGGGCATCACGTTGGTGATCAACGCGCCACGCGTCGCCTTGATGCCGAGCGCCGCGGCCACCCGCGACGAGAGGTCCTGCGCGTCCACGCCGAGGCTGCCGCGCACCACCTTGCCGTGCGCGATCAACTGTTGCATGACCTCGCTGGCGAGATCGGAGGGAATCGCGAAACCAAGGCCCGCGCTTGCGCCCGAAGGCGAATAGATCATCGAATTGATGCCGACCAGTGCGCCGTCGAGGTTGACCAGCGCGCCGCCGGAGTTGCCGGGATTGATCGAGGCGTCGGTCTGGATGTAGTTCTGCACGCCGCTGCGGCGCAGGTCCTGGCGCTGCAAACCCGAAACGATCCCCGAGGTCGCCGACTGGCCCAGCCCGAACGGATCGCCGACCGCCACCACGAAATCGCCCACCCGCAGTTTCGACGAATCCGCCAGCGGCAAGGCGACCAGGCCGGGCGCCTGGATCTGGATCACCGCGAGGTCGGTCTGCGGATCGGTGCCGATCAGCTTGGCCTTGTACGACTTGCCGTCGGTGAGGGTCACCTGGATTTCGTCGGCGCCCGCGATCACGTGGTTGTTGGTGAGGATGTAACCCTGTTTCGCATCGACGATCACGCCCGACCCCAATGATTGCTGGACCAACTCGCGCGAGGGCGGCACCGCGGGCAGCCCGAAGAACTGGCGCATGATCGGATCGCTGAAGAACGGATTCACCGCGACCCGGCGGTGGCTGGTCGAGGAGATGTTGACGACCGCCGGCGACACCCTGGCCAGCATCGGCGCCAACGACGGCAACGGCTGGCCGTTCACCGCTTCCGGCAGGGTTCCCGCCGGGGCCGGGATCGCCAGCAACAGCGCCAGCGCGGCGGTCGCGATCAGGCAGGAAAGGCGCAGGTGGGCGGCGGACGTCATGGTGGCTCCTCGGCTCAAGAAAGTATCCCGGCATTATCGGACAGCCATCGTCGCGATGGCGTTCACGTACCCCGACCCCAGCCTCCATGCGACTCTGCATCGATCCCGCGAATTTTTTTGCGCCGGCCCTTTACAGACCCGCCGCGTCAGCGTAGGGTTGGATTCCGCTCGTGATCACAACATCTTGTGTCCTGGGCTGTCGGATAGCCCAAGGGTTTGGCTTCAAGACGGTTCGAACGGGGGATACTCGAAGATGCGGGTCTGGCGGTCGGGCTTGGCTCAACGCATTCGGCACACGCCGAGGCGGGGCGGCCCAGGCAACTGAATCGAATCCGGAACGCGGTGCCTCAGGGCACGGCGTCGAGGCACTATCGTCGGCACCCGGGCACTCAACCAACAAGCCCGGAAAGACACGGAGGCAATAACAAGATGGGTACGGCGCGGGCACAGCAATTGACGCGGGCGGCAACGGAGGTTCCCCTGCAACCGGCATCACTGGACATCTGGGACAAGAAATACCGCCTCAAGACCAAGCAGGGCGAACCGGTCGACGCGACCGTGGACGACACCTGGTCGCGGGTCGCGCGCGCGCTGGCCGACGTCGAAACCACGCCCGAATTGCGCGAGAAGTGGCACGAACGTTTCCTGTGGGCGCTGCGCCATGGCGCGATCCCGGCCGGGCGCATCACCTCCAACGCCGGAGCGCGCGAGCACAAGCCGGCCACGTCCACCATCAACTGCACAGTATCCGGCACCATCACCGATTCGATGGACGACATCCTCGAAAAAGTCCACGAGGCCGGACTCACGCTGAAGGCCGGTTGCGGCATCGGCTACGAATTCTCGACGCTGCGCCCGCGCAACGCCTACGTGTCCGGCGCGGGCGCCTACACCTCGGGCCCGCTGTCGTTCATGGACATCTACGACAAGATGTGTTTCACCGTATCGTCGGCCGGCGGCCGGCGCGGCGCGCAGATGGGCACGTTCGATGTCTCGCACCCGGACGTGAAAGAGTTCATCCGCGCCAAGCGCGAGGATGGACGCCTGCGCCAGTTCAATCTTTCCTTGCTGATCACCGACGGCTTCATGCAGGCGGTGGAAACCGATGCCGACTGGCCGCTGGTGTTCCCGGTGCACGTCAAGGAAAAAGACGAAGTGGACCTGGGTGATTCCAGCCAGGTCGTGTGGCGCGAATGGCCCAGCCACGACAACTACCTCGTGCGCGACGACGGCCTGGTCGCCTGCAAGATCTACGGCCACATCCGCGCGCGCCACCTGTGGGACATGATCATGGTCTCGACGTACGACTACGCCGAGCCGGGCTTCATCCTGATCGACCGCGTCAACGAGATGAACAACAACTGGTGGTGCGAGCACATCCGCGCGACCAACCCCTGCGGCGAACAACCGCTGCCGCCTTACGGTTCGTGCCTGCTGGGCTCGGTGAACCTGACCCGCTTCGTGCGCGACCCGTTCGGGCCCAAGGCGCACTTCGACATGGACGAGTACAAGGAAGTCGTGCGCGTGTTCACCCGCATGCTCGACAACGTGGTCGAGGTGAACGGCCTGCCATTGGCCAAGCAGCGCGACGAAATCATGAACAAGCGCCGCCACGGCATGGGTTTCCTGGGCCTGGGGAGCACGCTGGCGATGTTGAAGCTGCGCTACGGCTCGCCCGAGGCGATCGCGTTCACCGAAGACGTTTCGCGCGAGATGGCGCTGGCCGGCTGGGAAGTCGCGCTCGATCTCGCCAGGGAAAAAGGCCCCGCGCCAATCCTCATGCAGGACTTCACGGTCACCGGCGACATGCTGCGCAAGCGCCCGGAGATGGCGCGCGATGGTTACAAGGCCGGCGACCGCATTCCCGGCCGCGTGCTGCACGCGAAGTATTCGCGCTACATGCAGCGAGTCGCCGAAGCGGCGCCCGGGCTGGTCGACAAGCTTGCCGAAACCGGCGCGCGCTTCACCCACCACACCTCGATCGCGCCCACCGGCACCATTTCCCTGTCGCTGGCCAACAACGCCTCGAACGGCATCGAGCCCTCGTTCGCGCACAGCTATTCGCGCAACGTGATCCGGCCCGGCAAGAAGACCAAGGAAAAGGTCGAGGTGATGAGTTACGAACTGCTCGCCTACCGCGCGCTGATCAATGCCGAGGCCAGGCCCGGTTCCGACGAACCCAACGAAAAGCTGCCGGACTATTTCGTGGCCGCCGACGACATCAGCCCGGTCCAGCACGTCGACATCCAGGCCGCGGCGCAGAAGTGGGTGGATTCGTCGATCTCCAAGACCGCCAACGTGCCGACCGACTATCCGTACGAGGATTTCAAGGACATCTATTTCCACGCCTACAAGGCCGGCCTCAAGGGCTGCACCACCTTCCGCTTCAACCCGGCCGCCTTCCAGGGCGTGCTGGTGAAGGACGCCGACCTTGCCAACACCACCTACCGCTTCGAGCTGGAAGACGGCAGCGTGGTCGAGGTGAAAGGCAATGAGGAAGTCGAGTACGACGGCGAAACCCACACCGCCGCCAACCTGTTCGATGCTCTGAAAGAGGGTTACTACGGAAAGTTTTAACCCCTGAACAACCTGCTGCGCTCGGCAGCTTACGTGCCGGCGGTGCTCGCAATGCCCACGTACTGACGTGTACGCTCCGCTTGCTGTGCTCCGGCGTCACGCAATCACGGAGCCCTTTCGCCATGGATGGCGTTGTTCGCTCGCGACGGTTCTTCAGGGGCCCCAACCGGGAACGTGAGCACTCTCGGACGCTTCAAAATCAGCGGTCATGGACGATACAAAAAAAAGCGCGCACGTGCTTCGCGTTGTGTGAGAATGCGTCCACGGCGACGCGCGTCGCCGTCGTGATGTTGCAACCAGTGGTCCACTGTCAACGATCCATCCGGAGGAGCATCCGATGAGCAACGAAACCACGTTCCCGTGGAGCATCACCGAAGAGCCCGCGGCAGCGCCCGCTGCACCGGCCCCGGCCGCTGCCAAACCGGCCGCCAAGAAACCCGCGAAGAAGAAGGCCGCCAGGAAACCGGCTGCCAAGAAGGCGGCGAAGAAGGCCAAGCCTGCCAGGAAGGCTGCCAAAAAGGCCGTGAAGAAGGCGGCCAAGAAGACTGCGCGCAAGGCCGCGAAGAAGGGCGGCGCCAGGAAGAAGGCCGCGAAGAAAGGTGCACGCAAGGCTGCCAGGAAGACCAGCCGCAAGGCGGTCAAGAAAGGCGCGCGCAAGGCCGTGAAGAAGGGCGGCGCCAGGAAGAAGGCCGCGAAGAAAGGCGCCCGCAAGGCTGCCCGAAAGAAAAAGTAATACCGCGGTACCCGGGACGCCGGCCCCAGCCGGGCCGGCGTCGCTTTTGGATCACGCCCTGCCGGACCGGGCGCAGGAACATCACCACATGACCATCCGCATCAACAAGAAGATCAAGGGCTACCAGGTGCTCGGCAACGAGACGCCTGCCGCCGCTACAACCGCGACCCCCGCGTCCGCCGGGCAGGCAGCCGAACCGGTGGCCGCCGAAATCATCCAGATGCACGAGAAGCTCGAGCGTCCGGAAATCCTGATCGGCGCCACCTACAAGATCAAATCGCCGCTGTTCGAGCACGCGCTGTACGTCACCATCAACGACATCGTGCTGAACGCCGGCACCGAATTCGAGATGCGCCGCCCCTTCGAGATCTTCATCAACTCGAAGAACATGGACCACTTCCAGTGGATCGTGGCGCTCACCCGCATCATGTCCGCGGTGTTCCGCAAGGGCGGCGACGTCACCTTCCTGGTCGAGGAACTGAAGGCCGTGTTCGACCCGCGCGGCGGCTACTTCAAGGCCGGCGGCGTGTACATGCCCTCGATCGTGGCCGAGCTCGGCAACATCATCGAGGCGCACCTGACCATGATCGGCCTGCTCAAGGGCGCCGAACTCTCCGATGCGCAGAAGCAACTGATCGCCGAGAAGCGCGCCGCCTACGAGCGCAAGGGCGCAAAAAAAAACTCTGAAATAAGCACCGCCGGCGAAATGGGCGGCGCGATGGTCGATGACGATGCGTCGTCGCAATCGTCACTCACCCCCAAGCCAGGTTCCGGCGACCCCGACGACGTCCTCGAAGCCCCCGCCGACGCCGGTGCCTTTCCGCCCGGCGCGATGATGTGCGGCAAGTGCAATACCCAGGCGCTGGTGCTGCTCGACGGCTGCCAGACCTGTCTCAACTGCGGCTACAGCAAGTGCGGTTAGAGATAGGACTGCATACAAGCTTTATTTTCGCGACTTTGTGTTCACGGGAGGGTATGAGACATGAAATCGCGCAGCAAGCGTGTAGTAAAAAAAGCAAGCAAGAAGATTCGTAAAGCCGCCAAGAAGGCAATCAAGAAAATTGCGCGCAAAGGTTCCGTCGTAAAGAAGCGCGCCGCCAAGCGGATTACGAAAAAAGCTGGCTCAGTTAAAAAGGCTGCCAAGAAAGCTGTACGGCGAGTCGCGAAACGCACTGGAATCGGCGGCGGACGATGACGTCTGCCGGTACGCGACAATATTCGGGCAAGTAGCCCGGATGCAGCGAAGCGGAATCCGGGGTTGAACTCATCGAACGTTCCCGGATTTCGCGACTGCACGGCTCCATCCTGGCTACCACGTTCGGGGCATCGCCTGACAAGGAATTGCGGCATCTGCCGCTGGCCACGGGCACGCCGCGCGGCAAACTGCGGCGATGGTTGCTTACCGTCGAAACCGTGTTCCCGGCGGCACGTTCTTCTTCACGGTCGCGCTTCGAGATCGATCGTCGCGATTGCTCGTCGATGCAATCACCGAGTTGCGCGACGCCCATGCACTTGTCCGTGCGCTGCGCCCATTCGTGATCGTTGCGACCGTCGTCATGCCGGACCATCTGCACGCGATCTGGAGATTGCCGGAAGGTGATGACGACTATTCCGGACGATGGCGCGTGATCAAGACCAGATTCGTTCGCAGCCTGCGCCGAAACGGCCATGCCGTCGCCGTCAATGCCAAGGGAGAAACGAATGTCTGGCAACGACGCTACTGGGAACACACCATTCGCGACGAGGTCGACCTGCATGCGCATCTTGACTATGTGCACTGGAATCCGGTGAAACATGGCCACGTTGCACGCGTGCGGGATTGGCCGTACTCCTCATTTCACAGATATGTTCGACAGGGCGTTCTCCAGAACGATTGGGGCGGGGAAAAGACCGCACCGCAAGGCGATTTCGGTGAGTGGCCGGACTAGCTTGTTTCCCGGATTCCGCTTCGCTGCATCCGGGCTACCCACTGATGGGTAGGCTGGGCTTGCGAGTCCGGCTCACCTAGGTGGGGCGAGCGCTTTTTGGGAACCCCAACCTGCAAGAACACAGCCGCATCCCTGATCGCGTATCCTGCGCGTCGAACTTGAACGCAACGCGCATATGGACGCCTTCAGCTACCTCTCGGTCCTGATCTCGATCATCCTCGGCCTTGCGATCACCCAGATCCTGCAGGGCTTCCGCGACCTGATGCAGGCTCGCTCGCGATTGCGGCTGTACTGGCCTTCACTGTTGTGGGCAATCCTGCTGCTGGTGATCTGCGTGCAGGAATGGTGGGCGATGTTCGGGTGGCGCGATTACCCCCGCTGGACCTTCCCCGGTTTTTCACTGATGCTGGCGCAGACGATTGCCACTTATCTGGCTGCGGCGCTGGTGTTGCCCGATGTGCACGGCGACGAACCGATCGACCTGCGTTCGTACTACTACGCCAACCATCGCTGGTTTTTTGCGATGGGCGCGATCGCGGTGAGCGTCAGCATCCTCAAGGACTGGTTTTTGTCCGGGCACCCACCGGAGCCATTGTCGAACTTCGTTTCGCAACTGGTCTTCATCGCAATCTTGAGTGCATGCGCGATCACCGCGCGCGAACGCATGCACAAGGCTCTCGCGCCCTTGGCGGCGATCTTGTTCAGCATCTACACCTTGATGCTGTTCATGCGATTGCATTGATCCTCGGCGATCCCGCGCGTGCCATTGCATGCCGCGGTAGCGGGGAGCCCGGAT
Organism: Lysobacterales bacterium 66-474; assembly: GCA_001899805.1. Classification (GTDB taxonomy): domain Bacteria; phylum Pseudomonadota; class Gammaproteobacteria; order Xanthomonadales; family Rhodanobacteraceae; genus 66-474. The sequence continues at coordinate 60,838 of MKWP01000016.1, read as the reverse complement.
GGGCGAAGCGGAATCCAGGTTCAGCGCGTACGACCGCCCCGGATTCCGCCGCCCGTGGATTCATCGGGCCACGCGATTGATTCACGGCTGCCGCCGGACCGGCCAGAGCAGATCGGCCGTCACCGGAAAATGGTCCGACGGATAAAGCTTGCCCTGGTGCGTAGTCACGGTGCGGGCGTCCTTCACGCGAAAGCCGCGCACCAGGATCCAGTCGATGCGCTCGGTCGGCTCGCCGGTGAAAGCGTGGAAGGTCTTGTCGGGCCCGCGGCGATGCGGCGCGACCAGCCACGCGTCGTGCAGATGCGCGGTCAGCATCGCGTGCACGCGGCTCGCGGGCTTGGTGTTGAAATCGCCGGTGAGTACGAACGGTTCGTCCGGCGGAAGCTTCGCGATCCGCTCAAGGATCACCGCCGCGCCTTTTTCGCGCGCGGCGTCATCCTGTGCGCGATAGGGCAGGTGGGTGTCGAACAGGACGAAGGTGCGGCCGTCGTCAGTTCGCTGGAAGCGCGCCCACGTGACCATGCGCGGAAAGGGCGTTCCCCAGGTATTGCTGCCCGGAACGTCCGGCGTGTCGGACAGCCAGAAGTTGCCGGAATCGAGCACGCGCAATGCATCGCGGCGATAGAACACGCCCATGTGTTCGTCGCCGTCGCCGCCCTTGCGACCCATCCCGAACCACTTGTATTCGGGAAGTTTGGCGACGACGTAGTCGCCCTGTTCCTTGTACAGCTCCTGGGTGCCGAACACATCCGGGCGCTCGTCGCGGATCGTCTTCACGAACAGGTCGCGGCGCGCCTCCCAGCGCTCGGGGCCGTCGGACGCCAACGGCAGGCGCACGTTGAAGGTCATCACGCGCAAGCTGTCGGCGGCGCGGGCCGCTTGGCTGCCGGTCACGCCCAGCACGGCGAAACACAGCGCGAACAGCCACGGGCGAGAAGCGTGCATCGACGACTCCCTGCGCATTGCGTCCGTCGACTTTAGCAGGCGTGCTCCGTCCGTCCGTCGCGGCGCCTTCACGCTCCCGTCGAGGCGAGTGTGGCGTAGGCGCGCACCGGGAACGTGCCCATGCCCTTGACCTTCACCGGCACCGCGGAGAAACGGAAGCCGTCGGTGGGCAGTTGTTCCAGCCCGCACAGATGTTCGACGATCGGAATGCCGGCGCGCAGCAACGTGCTGTGCACGGGGCGGCGGCCGTCGGCGGTGTCGTCGATGTTCAGTGAATCGATCCCGACCAGGCGCGCGCCGGCGTCGCGCAAATACTCCGCGGCATCCGCAGTCAGGAAAGGGTGGCCCTCGAAATACCGGTCGGTGCGCCAGTGCCGGTCCCAGCCGGTGTGCACCAGTACCGCCTTGCCGCGCGCGTCGAGCGGCAGGAACACGCGGCGGTCGATCGCGCGGCCCGCCATGCCTGCAACCCGTGCCACCACGGCGACGAGGCCGGCGACTTCGTCGAGGTCGAATCCGGACACGTCCTTGCCGTCGGCATAGCGGTGGTACGGCGCGTCGATGTAGGTGCCGGTGTTGGCGACCAGCGTGATCTTGCCGATATGGAACTCGGTGCCTGTTGTGTAGTGCGCGCGCGATTGTTCGCGGGACATGTGGTCGCACACGATCGGTGCCGGCAGGCCCTTGTAGGTGATCATGCCGTCCTCGATGGCGTGGCTGAGGTCGATGTGGCGCGTGCCTGCGTCGCCATCGGTTGCGGCCGCTGCGGCCGTGCGCTTGTGGCGCTCGGCGATGACCTGCTTGTTGAGGATGCGCACCGCGCCCACCATCAGCAACCGCAGGTCGCGCACGATGTAATCGGAGAGTGCGCCGTCGTCGATGTCGTCGCCGTCGATGTCGAGGCGGAAACCCTGGCCCTGGATGCCGCCGCCGTTGGAGAAATCGACTTCGAAATCGAACTGCACGCGTTTGTCGGTGGTGCCCATGCAAGGAACCTCGTCATGGTGAGCCAACCATTATGCGCGCGCTGCCGGACGCCGATACGAAAACATCCGGCGATACTGATGACGATTCGTTCTGAATGAAGGTCCCTAAGCTCGCCCGATACGGTTCAACGGCAGGCGCAGGTAACGATGTCCGTCGGCATCGGCGGGCGGCAACCGTCCGCCGCGGATGTTGACCTGCAGCGCGGGCAGCAGCAGGCGCGGCACCGGCAACGTGGCGTCGCGCGCACGGCGTTTCGCGACGAAAGCGTCCTCCGCCACCCCGCCGCCGACGTGCACGTTCTCGCGTGACTCGCACGCGATCGTGGTTTCGCGCCACGCGGTGCGCGTGGGGGGCGGGTAGTCGTGGCACAGGAACAGGCGGGTCGATTCGGGCAACGCCAGGATGCGCCGGATCGACGCGTACAACTCGCCCGCGTCGCCGCCCGGGAAGTCGCAGCGCGCGGTGCCGAGATCGGGCGCGAACAGGGTGTCGCCGATGAACGCGGCGTCGCCCGCGACATAGGTGAGGCTGTCGCGGGTATGGCCGGGCGTCGCCAGCGCGCGCAGGGCGAGTGATCCCGCGTGCAGCACGTCGCCGTCGACGAGCAGGCGGTCGAACTGGCTGCCATCGGCCATGAAATCGTCGCCCAGTCCGAACACCTGCCTGAAGTGCGCCTGCACCTCGACGATGCCTTCCCCGATCGCGATCGGCGCATCCAGCGCGTCGTGCAGATAACCCGCCGCGCTCAGGTGATCGGCGTGCGCGTGGGTTTCGAGGATCCACGCCACGCGCAATGCGCGGTCGCGCAGGAACGCCAACAGCGCGTCGGCGCTGGCGGTGGATGTGTGCGCGGACGCCGAGTCGTAATCCAGCACCGGGTCGATGATCGCGGCGGCCTCGCCGTCGTGGACGACATGCGTCCAGGTGCCGGTGTCCGGGTGGAAGAACGATTCGACTTCGGGATGCGACGGATCGACCTTCGGCATGACTCCCCCGCGTGCGCGTCCCCGGTGCCGGTTCACACCGGAGGCACAACAGTATCGGCCACCTCGTACAACCGCACCAGCGGCTCCATGTCGAGCAGGTACTTGTCGTCCTCGTCGTAGTACACCGCGCGCTCGGGCTGCTTGCCGGCGTAGGCGTGCAGGGCCTTCATGGAATCCCACAGCGTAAGCAGCTGGAATTCGCACTGCTCGCCCTGGATCCTGCGCAGCACCCACGCGCCGCGCTGGCCCTTGTAGCCCCTCAGCGCCGGCAGCGCGGTGTGCTGCAGGTGTTCGAGATAGGCGTCGGCCTGGTCTTTCGGGGTGATGCCGCGCCAGATACGCATGATCATCGGACGGACTCCATCGGATGATGGGCCGATCTTACGACGGTTCCGGGCACGTCGCCGGCGTGCCCGGAACCGGCGTCGCGGGTCACGCCGAAATCGCGAGCTTCTCGCTGCGGTAGACCACGGCGGTGACGAGGCCGAGGACGAAGGCCGCCGCGAATCCGCAAACCAGTGCGAGGCCGATGTTGCCCACGGACACCGGCACGCCGCGCAGCATGTCGCTCACGCCGACCTGCTGGCCGAGCAAGGGCACCGCGTACATCCAGGTCGCGGGCTTGATCGGCATGAACGCCATGATGATCGACGGCAGCGCCGGCACGATCAGCAGCAGGCTGAGGTAGGTCTGCGCTTCGCGGTAGCTCTTGGCGAACGCCGCGACCAGGGTTTCCAGCACGGCGAACAGGGCGATCAGCGGCAACTCCAGCAGGATCACCCGGCCGATGAATCCCGCGCCGAGGTCGAACGACATGCCCAGCTTCTCCGCGGGCAGGAAATGTCCCGCCACGGAGAACGCGACGGCGGTCAGCACCAGGCTGGCCAGCGCATACACGCCGATCGCGCCGAGCTTGCCGAGCAGGATCCGCCAGCGTGCCACCGGGTTGGCGAACAACGGTTCCAGCGACTGCCGTTCGCGCTCGCCCGCGGTCAGGTCGATGGCGAGGTACATGCTGCCGACGTAGATCGCCAGCACGAAGAAGTACGGCAGGATGCTGAACAGTTGTCCCGCGCGCGATTGCGGCGTGGACTGGTCGCGTTCGCTGACCACCACCGGCGCGGCGATGCCGGGCGAAAGTCCGCGCGCGAGCAGGCGCAGCGCGCCTTGCTGGCTGCCGTAGTGCTTCAGCATGTTTTCCAGCCGCGAACGCGAGGTGCCGGTGCCCATCTGCGACGAGTCGTAGATCAGCTCGACCTGGGCCGGTTCGCCCTTGGTCCAGGCACGGGCGTAATCGGCGGGGATGCGCAGCACCACGTCGGCGTCGCGCTCGCGCACGGCCTTGTCGGGATCGGCGATCGGCGGTTGCGGCACCAGGCCCTGCTGCTTCAGGCCGTCGATCAGGTTGGGCGCGTATTGCGCGCCGATCACCGGAACCTCGAGCGGTCCCTCGGCCTTGGTCATCTCGCGGCTGATCACCGTGTTCATCAGGGCGACGAAGATGATCGGTCCCATCAGCGGCCCGTAGACCAGGGCGCTGAACACGGTGCGCTTGTCGCGCAGGTTCTCGCGGACTTCCTTGAGGAAGACGGTAACCATCGATTTCATGCGGCGAGTCCTTCTTCACTGCCGATCAATTTCACGAAGGCGTCCTCGAGGTTGGCCTCGCCGGTTTGCGCACGCAGCGCATCCGGGGTTTCGTCGGCGACCACGCGGCCGTTGGCGATCACCACGATGCGGTCGCACAGCATCGCGACCTCCTGCATGATGTGGCTGGAGAACAGCACGCAGCGCCCTTCGGCCTTGAGGTTGCGCATGAACGTGCGCAGGCCGCGCGTGGCCATCACGTCGAGGCCGTTGGTGGGCTCGTCGAGGATCACGTTTTTCGGATCGTGCACCAGCGCGCGCGCGATCGCGGTCTTGACGCGCTGGCCTTGCGAGAAACCCTCGGTGCGACGGTCGAGGATGTCGCGCATTTCCAGCGCATCGACCAGTTTTTCGCGGCGCTGGTGCATCAGGCGGGTTTCGATGCCGTGCAGGCGCGCGAAATAATCGATGTTCTCGCGCGCGCTCAGGCGCTTGTACAGGCCGCGCGCATCCGGCAGTACGCCGAGGCGTCGGCGCACCGCGATCGGATCGACCGCCGCGTCGATGCCATCCACCAGCACCTGCCCGGAGTCGGGTTTCATCAGGGTGTAGAGCATCCGCAGGGTGGTGGTCTTGCCGGCGCCGTTGGGACCGAGCAGGCCGGTGATTTCGCCGTCGCGGGCGGCGAAGCTGACGCCGTCGACGGCCTTCACCTTGCCGAAAGCCTTGTGCAGGTCTTTTACTTCAATCATGGGCTTTCTCCAGTCGGGCACTTGCCGCCGCTGATGACGGCACCAGCAGCTTTTCCCCTCTCCCTTCGGGAGAGGGTGGCCGAAGGCCGGGTGAGGGTGCGTGTTCAAGCGGAAACCGGACCCACCGCCATCTGACCCGATTCCCCGAGTTGCGTACCCTCACCCCTGCCCCTCTCCCGAAGGGAGAGGGGTTCAAGGAGCCATGGCTCATGGCGCGGCTCCATTGAAATTCACGAACGCGGGGATCGGCCCGATGCGTTTCAGGCACGCGGCGTCGAGCTGCTTCGGATCCAACTTGTCGATGAATTCGTTCACCAGCTTCGGCATGCAGCCGATCGTCAGTTCGCCGTGGCCCATGCCTTTCAATTCGAGCACGCGGCCATTCGCGAGCCCCTTCAGCACTTCCCCGGCGAAACGCGGCGGCGTGACCGGGTCGCGTTCGCCCGAGAGGATCAGGGTCGGGATCGAGGACTTGAACGGCGCGTGGAAATCCTTCGGCACCGCGCCGCGCGGCCATACCGAACACGCCGCCTGGATACGCTCGATCGGGCGCGTGCCGAGCAGGGTGTCGGCATCCCCGGGGCGCGCGGTCAGGAACGGTGCGTCTTCGCTGCACATCACCGAAAGCTGCATGCCGCCGTTCATGTTGCCCGAGAGGTCGCCCTCGCCGATCTGGGTCTGCGCGAGCAGCGGCGCGAAATCCCCCTTTGCCGCCTGCGCCACGTCCAGCGGCAGCAGCGCCGAGGCCTCGGCGTTGTACGCGAACAGGTGCACCAGTCCCGCCAGGGTGTCGCCGGTGACGTTGCGCGTGGCCGGTTCGTTGGTGCGCGGATCGCGGAAGCCCGCGTTCTCGACCGGCTTCGCGGCCAGTTGCGCGTGCAGGTCCAGCAGGGTTTTGCGCCAGTCGCCGAACGCCTGCTTGCAAGCCGGCGTGGCGAGGCAGGCTTCAGCCTGCAGCTTCAACGCGCGTTCGAGGTCGGACGCGAAGGTCTCGCCGAGGATCAAGGTGTTCGGCGCGACGCTGTCCAGCACGATGCTGCGCACCGCGTCCGGATGCGCGGTGGCGTACTGCTGCGCCATGCGGGTGCCGTAGGAAATCCCGATGAGATCGAACTTCGGCGCGCCCAGCGCCTGGCGTACGGCTTCGAGGTCGGCGACCGCAATGGTGGTGGTGTAGTAGCGCGGATCGGCGGTCTTCTCGACTTCGGCGAGGCACTTCGCGATGTCGGCCTTCACGCGCGCGGCGTCGAACGGCAGGTCTTGCTGTCCCTTCTGGGCCTTCTCGACCTCGGGACACGACAACGCGTGCGAGCCGCCGGTGCCGCGCTGGTCGAGCACCAGGATGTCGTGGTGCTTCTGCAGCGGCGCGAACGCGGTCGCGAGCTGCGGGAAGGTTTCGGTCGCGGATTGGCCGGGGCCGCCGGCCAGGTACACCACCATGTCCTTCTCGGGCACCGTCGAATCGCTTTTCACGATCGCGACCTTCAGGTCGATGCGGCGCGATTTCGGGTCGCCGCGGTTTTCCGGCACCGGGAACTTCGTGCAGAACGCGGGCACGCCGGCACCGCCGTGCGGCGCCTTCAGCTCGCACGCCGTCAGGGTCAGCGTGCCCAGCCTGATCGTCGCCGGCGGCGCGGGCTTCACCGGCTTGGCCGGCGCCGTGGAAGCCGCTGCGGGCGTTGCGGTGGCCGTACTCGTCGCCGTGGTGCGCTCCGCGTCGTTCCCGTGCGGAGCGCGCTGCTTCGCCCGCCACTGCCAGCCGACGATGCCGACCGCGATCGCGATCACCACGATGCGCATCAGCATGCGCGGATTCATCTTCAGCGCGTTCATTTTCATTGGCGTCCCTCATCCGGTTCGAACATCGATTCGATGCGTTGCTTGAACAGGCGCGCCAGCTTGAACGCCAGCGGCAGGCTGGGGTCGTACCTGCCGGTTTCGATCGCGTTGATGGTTTGCCGCGACACGTCCAGTTGTTCGGCCAGCGCGCCCTGCGACCAGCCGTGGGCTTCGCGCAATTCGCGCACGCGGTTTTTCAAGGACGTGCCTTCATCGAGCACGGTTCCGCCACTTCGACCAGGTGCAGGCCAACCCGTACACCAAACACAGTGCCGGCAGCACCATCAACAGCACCAGCGCGCCATCCACGGCGATGAGCTTCACGGCCGCCAGCAGGCCCAGCGCCATGCAGACCATGCTCACGACGATCACGGCGATGCCCGCGGCCTCGAGGTGTTGGCGGCGCTCCATCTCGTCGCATCGATTGACGTAGCGGGCCACCGCCCACGCGATGAACAGCACCGGCAGCATCGGCGACAGCACCACGATGGCCTTCAGCCATGGCATGGTGAGATGGTCGGCGAGCGGCATCACGTACAACACCACCAGCATGTACACCAGGAACGCCGGCAGGATGATCTTCAGTTGCCAACGGTCGATATTGCGCACCCGCTCGTTGAGGACCGCCTTCGACGAGTACGTGAGCACCCACAACCCCGCGCACATGCCGACCAGCGCGATGATCCGCATCGCCACGTTTTCGGTCGCCAGCAACATCCAGACTGCGCCGACATAAAACACGCAGCCGAGCAGCCAGGCACCCCAGCGCTGCCAGACCGCCCATTCGTCCATTCGTCCCATCGTCGTGGTTCCCCGCGCGTGCATACGTTCACCATGTCAAGCAAACTTGACAACGCGACTGTATCGAGCGGCTTTCGTCTTGTCAAGCATGCTTGACACAAGGCACATCGGCGGCGTCCGCACCGGGACCGCTAAGCGGTGCTTAAGCGTGCGCCGCCACACTTCCGAACCATGCGCACCAAGGTTTTCGCATGCGTGGTCGTGTCCACGATCGCCACCGCCCTCGGCGGTTGCGCGACCTACCACGCGCTGCCGCTCGACAACGGTCGCGGCCCGTCGCGCGTCGCGGACATCACGGTGCCGGCGACGTCGCTGCCGACGCCCGAGCTGCGTGCGTACCGGTTCGATCCGTCCAACGGCCTCGATGCCACCGAAGTCGCGATGCTGGCCGTCGCCAACAGCCCGCAGCTCAGGGTCGAGCGCGACAAGACCGGCGTCGCGAACGCGCAGGCGTACGCCGCGGGCCTGTTGCCCGATCCGTCCGTGAGCTACGAACACGACCGGCCGGTCGGGAGTTACCCGGCCGGCACCACTTCGGCCTTCACGGCGAACCTCGCGTTCGATCTCGGCAACCTGGTCACGCGTTCCGCGCGCGTGAAGTCGGCGCGCGCGGGTGCGCGCGAGGTCGACCTCAACCTGTTGTGGAGCGAATGGCAAACGATCGCGCAGGCACGCACGTTGTTCGATCGCGTGCTCTATTTGCGCAAGCTCGTCGCACGCCTGCAGGACGAGCACCTGGCGTTGGCGCCGATGCAGGCCGCGATCGCGCGCGCCCTGCATTCGGGCGATCTGACCTACGATTCCGCCAGCGCGGGCTTGAACGCGGCATCCGACGTCGGCAACCAGCTCGGCGACGCGCAACGGCAGCTGCACCAGGCCGAACAGGATCTGCACGATTTGCTGGGCCTCGACGCGTCGGTGCCGCTGCACCTGGCCGGCGCGCCGTTCACGGTCGATCCGGACCCGGCGGAAGTCTTGCTTGCGCTGCAGGACATGCCCAAGCGCCGCCCTGACCTGCTGGCGCTGCAGGCCGGCTACGCGTCGCAACAGCAAAAGCTGCGCGCCGCGATCCTGGCGCAGTTCCCGGCGATCACGGTTGGCTTCGTGAAGGCGCGCGACAACAGCAACATCTCCAGCGCGGGTTTCTCGATCGGTCTGTCATTGCCGCTGTTCGACGGCAACCGCGGCAACATCGCGATCGAGCGCGCAACCCGGCAGCAGCTCCACGATGAATACTCGGCGCGCCTGCTGACCGACCGCAACGACATCCAGCGCCTCGCCGCCGATCTCGCGAGCGATCGCGGGCAGCGCGCGGCGTTGACGGCGCACGCCGCGCAACTGGCCGCGGCGCGTGCTGCCGCCGAAACCAACTACAGCGCCGGCCGGCTCGACTGGCCGACCTACCTCGCGATCCGCGCCAATTCACTCGCCGCCGACACGGCCCTGCTGGCACTGGACGCGAACACCCACGAAGCGGCGATCGCGCTGGATGCATTGGTGGGCAACTGGCCGGATGCGGCACTTGCCGGGAATGATCAAAAGCATTCGTTCGCGAAGGACGCGAAAAACGCGAAGGAAAGTCGATGAAAGGAAAGTGCCTTCCCGTCTTTTGCTCTTCTTTGCGTCCCCTCGCGTTTCTTTGCGGACTGCTTCTACTCTTGGGCGCTTGCTCAACAGGCAAGCCAAACGACGAAGCGCAACCCGCCGTCGAAGTCGGCACCGCGATGCCGGTGCGGCAGACCTTCCATGCGCACGTCGCCGCATTCGGGCAACTCGCCGCCGACAGCCGCCATGCGTTGTCGCTCAGCCTTCCGCAAGCAGGCGAGGTCGTCGCGACCGAAATCATCGCGGGCCGGCGCGTGCAGCGCGGCACCACGCTGCTGAAACTTGCCACCGACCCCGCGACCCGCAGCGCCTACCTGCAGGCGCAAAGCGCGTTGCGCGTCGCGCAGGCCGACTTTGCGCGTACCGAGGGGATGCACGCCGCGAAACTCGCCACCAACGCGCAACTGGACGCGGCGCGCAAGACGCTCTCCGACGCACGCGCCGCGCTGGATGCGCAAGCCAGGCTCGGTGGCGCGCAAGCCGTTGTCGCGTTGACTGCTCCTGCCGACGGCGTGGTGACCGCGCTGGAGGTGCAGCGCGGCCAACGCGTCGCGGCGGGCACCACGCTGGTCCAGTTCACGCCCGCGTCCGCGCTGGCTGCCCAGCTCGGCGTCGACCCGCAAGCGGCATCCGCCATCCGTGTTGGGATGCCGGTCGCGATCAGGCCGGTGTACGCCCCGCGCGACGTCCCGCCCTTGCGCGGCACCGTCGCGATGGTCGGCGACGCGGTGAATCCGCAAACCCATCTGGTCGACCTCGTCGCGACGCCGGACAAGCCCGTCCAACTCGCCGCGGGGACCGCGTTGTCCGCCACCATCGATACCTCGGACTTCACCGCCTGGTCCGTTCCGCGCAATGCCCTGCAGAACGATGCCCAGGGCGATTTCGTTTACCAGGTCGAACGCGGCAGGGCCAAGCGCGTGGATGTGAAGGTGCTGGCATCGGACGGCAGCCCGATCGGCGTCGAAGGCGCGCTCGACCCGCACGCACCGGTGATCACGCTGGGCAGCTACGAAGTTTCGGACGGCGATCCGGTGAAGACGGCGAGCGATCATCCATGATCGCAATCACTACGCCCACCGCCCCTCACCCCTTGCGCTCTCCCGTAAACGGGAGAGGGGGAGTGATCGTCGCGCTGCGCGCGACAGGTTTATCCAAATGAACGTGGTGGCGTGGTTCCAGGCACACCGCCGTTCACTGTTGTTCCTGATCCTGATCCTCGCGCTGGGCGGGCTGGCGTCGGTCTTCAACCTGCCGGTTGCGCTGTTCCCCGACGTGTCATTCCCGCGCGTGCGCGTGAGCATCGACGCCGGCGATCGTCCCGCCGGCCAGATGGTGGTCGCGGTCACGACGCCGATCGAAGAAGCGATCCGGCGCGTGCGCGGCGTGCGCGACGTGCGCTCCACCACCAGCCGCGGCAGCGCGGAGGTCGACGTCACCTTCGACTGGGGCGCGGACATGGGCCGCGCTTTCCTCGACGTCAACGCCGCGGTCAGCCAGGTGTTGCCCGACCTGCCGGCCGGCACCCGCATCCATTCGGAGCGGATGGACCCGTCCGGCGTCGATCCCGTGCTGGCCTACAGCCTGCGCTCGGACACCCTGTCGCCGACGCAGCTGTACGACCTCGCGCAATACCAGTTGCGCCCGCTGATCTCGGGCGTGGCCGGCGTCGCGCGTGTCGACGTGCAGGGCGGCGAGGTCAGCGAGTTCCATGTCGACGTCGATCCCGCCAGGCTGCGCGCGCAGGGCCTGACCCTCGCCGAGGTGACGCGCGCGGTCTCCAGCGCCGCCGACATCGAAGCGCTGGGACGCCTTGCCGATCATTACAAGTTGTTCCTGTTGCTGGCCAACAACCAGCCGGCCAGCGTGCAGGCGCTCGGCGACGTGGTGGTGCGCGCGGGCCCGCGCGGCGTGGTGCGCGTCGGCGACGTCGCGACGGTCGCGCGAAGCACCGTGCCGCAGTGGGTGCGGGTGACGGCCGACGGCAAGCCGGCGGTGCTGGTGCAGGTGTTCCAGCAGCCCGCGGCCAACAGCATCCAGATGGTCGACGCGGTGAAGGCGCGCCTCGCCGAATACGCGCCGCAGATGCCCGGGGGCGTGAAGATCGCCGCCTGGTACGACCAGACCCAACTGGTCCGTGGCGCCGCCGGCAGCGTGCGCGACGCGATCCTGATCGGCATCGGTCTCGCCGCCCTCGTGCTGTTCGTGTTCCTGCGCAACACGCGGGTGATCCTGATCGCGCTGCTGGTGGTGCCGGCCACGCTCGCGATCACCGTGCTGTTGCTGCAGCTGCTGCACATGAGCTTCAACATGATGACGCTGGGCGGCATGGCCGCGGCGGTCGGGCTGCTGATCGACGACGTCGTGGTGATGCTGGAGCACATCATGCGGCGGCTGCGCGACACCAGCGGCGACGTGCGTGCGCGCATCGTCCACGCTGCGCGCGAATTCGCGCGTCCGCAGACCGGATCGTCGCTCGCGACCATCGTGATCTTCCTGCCGCTGGCGTTCCTGACCGGCGTGACCGGCGCGTTCTTCAAGGCGCTGTCGCTGACGATGGCGAGCGCATTGGTGATCTCGTACCTGCTCACCTTCATCGCAGTGCCGCTGCTGGCCGAGCGCCTGATCGACGAACGCCACGCGCAGGAACACGCGCCCACGCGCCTGTGGCAGCGCTTCACGGCTTTCTACGAGAGCGTGCTGCTGCGCGTGCTGGAATGGCCCGCGCTGCTGTTGATCGGGCTGATCCCGCTGGTGCTGGCCGGCGCGTTCGCGTACAAGTCGGTCGGCACCGGCTTCATGCCGAAGATGGACGAAGGCGGCTTCGTGATCGACTACATCGCGCCGCCCGGCACTTCGCTCGACGAAACCAACCGGCTGTTGCAGAAGATCGGCGCGATCCTCGCAGCCAATCCGTATGTCGATACCTGGTCGCGGCGCACCGGCCTGCAACTCGGCGGCGGGCTCACCGAAGCCAACACCGGCGACTTTTTCGTGCGCCTGAAATCGGGATCGCGGCCGCCCATCGAGGAGATCATGACGAACGTCCGCGAACAGGTCGAGGCGAAAGTGCCGGGCCTCGACATCGACCTCGCGCAGTTGATGGAAGACGTGATCGGCGACCTCACCGAGGTGCCGCAGCCGATCGAGGTGAAGTTGTATTCGGACGACGTGGCGCAACTCGACGACACCGCCCTGAAGGTGTCCGCGCAACTCGCGAAGATTCCGGGCGTGGTCGGCGTCTTGAACGGCATCAACCCGGCCGGCGACGCACTCGAGGTCGAAGTCGATCCGGCCAGGGCGGCGCTGCTGGGACTCGATCCGCGGAACGTCGCGGATCAGGTGGCCGCGGCCATGGCCGGAACGGTCGCCGCCGAATTGCCCGAAGGCCCGAAGATGGTCGGCGTGCGGGTGTGGGTGCCGCCGGACGACCGTGCCGAGATCGAACAACTCGAGGCGCTGCCGATCAGCGACGGCCAGGGCCATGTGTATCCGCTGTCGCGCGTCGCGACCTTGCAGCCGCAACGCGGCCAGCCGGAAATCGACCACGAAAACCTGAAGCGCATGCTGGCGGTCACCGCGCGCATCAGCGGGCGCGACCTCGGCTCGACCATGCGCGACGTCAAGCAGATGCTCGCGACGCGCGGCGAACTGCCGCCCGGCATGTATTACGAACTGGGCGGCCTGTACCGCCAGCAGCAGATCGCGTTCCGCGGACTCACCATCGTGCTCCTCACCGCGATCGCGCTGGTGTTCACCCTGCTGCTGTTCCTGTACGAAAGTTTCCGCGCGGCGATCGTGGTGCTGGTGCAGCCGCTGCTGGCGATCTGCGGCGTGTTCGTCGGGCTGTGGGTCACCGGGACCCAGCTCGACATTTCCTCGATGATGGGCATGACCATGATCGTGGGCATCGTCACCGAGCTTTCGATCTTCTATTTCTCCGAGCTGGCCGAGATCCAGGACCAGGCGGCCCGCGACGGACAGGAACCGGGTTTGCGCGAAGCCCTGCTTGCGGCCGGCCACAACCGCATGCGCGCGATCCTGATGTCCACCATCGCGGCGATCCTGACCCTGTTGCCGCTGGCGTTGGCGTTCGGACGCGGCGCCGAGATGCAGCAGCCGCTCGCGATCGCGATCATCGCCGGCATGCTGGTCGCGGTGCCGCTGGTGTTGGTGGTGATGCCGGCGTTGTACGCGCTGGCGATGCGCGGGCGCAAGGCCGATTAGCCGCCGCCCGAGGCTTCCGTTGTTTGCCGGCGCGGCCGTTGCGGCACCGATGGGTGCGCGCGTGCCTGCGCCTGTCGCGAACGGCCTGCCATAATCGGCGCCTGTCGTATCAAGGGTGGTTTCGTGCAAGGGCATTCCTGGCTGCCGTCGGTGCTGGTGTTCCTGGTCGCGGTGGTGATCGCGGTGCCGCTGGCGCGCAAGCTGAAGCTCGGTTCGGTGCTGGGCTATCTCGCGGCGGGCGTGGTGATCGGGCCGTACGGCCTGCAGTGGGTGCACAACCCCGACGCGATTGCCGGCATTTCCGAATTCGGCGTCGCGCTGCTGTTGTTCGTGATCGGCCTGGAGCTCTCGCCGCAGCGCCTGTGGGTGATGCGGCGGCAGGTGTTCGGCGCGGGCGCGGCCCAGGTGTTCGGTTCCGCGCTGGTGATCGGGTTGATCGCGGCGTTCGGCTTTCACCTGGAGCCGGTGCCCGCCGCGGTGGTGGGATTGGGCCTGGCGTTTTCTTCGACCGCGTTCGGCCTGCAGATCCTGGCCGAGCGGCGCGAACTGCAGAGCGCGTACGGGCGGCAGGCGTTCGCGATCCTGCTGTTCCAGGACCTGGTGGCGATCCCGCTGATCGCGGCGATCCCGCTGCTGGCCGAGCATGGCGCGCCACATGCCACGCAGTCGTTGTGGCTGTCGTCGTTGCGCGTCGCGGGCGTGATCGCGGTGGTGGTGGTGGGCGGACGCTACGCGCTGCGGCCGCTGTTCCGCGCGGTCGCCAGGACGCAGTTGATCGAGGTGTCGACCGCGACCGCGCTGCTGGTGGTGATCGGCACCGCGTGGCTGATGCAGGTGGCCGGCATCTCGATGGCGCTGGGCACGTTCCTGGCCGGCGTCCTGCTGGCCGATTCGGAGTATCGCCACGAACTCGAGTCCAACATCGCACCGTTCGAGGGCCTGCTGCTCGGCCTGTTCTTCATCACGGTCGGGATGGGTGTGAACCTGAAGTTGCTGGCGCTGCATCCGTGGATCGTGGTCGGCCTGGTGGTGTTGCTGCTGGCCTGCAAGGCGCCGGTGCTGGCCGCGGTCGGGCGCCTGAGTCCGCGCATGCAAGGCACGGATGCCATCAAGCTCGCGGCGCTGCTGGCCGGCGGCGGCGAATTCGCGTTCGTGGTGTTCAAGCTGGCGACCGAACACGATCTGTTGACGCGCACGCAACACCAGTTGCTGGTGCTGGTGGTCACGCTGGGGATGGCCGCGGTGCCGCTGCTGGTGCTGGCCGCGGCGCGGCTGCCGGAATCGCGCAAGCCCGAGCGCGAGTTCGACCGCATCGAGGCGGGTTCGCCGCGCGTGATCATCGCGGGCTTCGGGCGGGTCGGCCAGATCGTGGGACGCCTGTTGCGCGCGCGTGGCATCCCGTTCGTGGCGCTGGAGAACTCGATCGAGCAGGTGGACCAGTCGCGGCGCTTCGCCGGCACCGACATCTTCTTCGGCGATCCTTCGCGCGCGGAAATCCTGCGCGCGGCCGGCGCCGGCAAGGCCGACGTGTTCGTGCTGGCGACGGACGACCCGGCGGCCAACGTGCGCACCGCGCGGCTGGTGCGGCGGATGTTCCCGCACCTCAAGATCATCGCGCGCGCGCGCAACCGCCAGCACGCGTTCCGGTTGATGGACCTGACTTCCGATCCCGACGACGTGGTGCGCGAGACGTTCTATTCCAGCCTGAAGATGGCGCGCCTGACCCTGGCCGCGCTGGGCATGGGCGCGGAACAGGCGAACGCCGTGGTGGAATTGTTCCGCGAGCACGACGAGAAATTGCTGCGCGACCAGCACCTCGTCTACGACGACGACGTGGCCCTGCGCCAGACCACGCGCGAGGCGTACACGGAATTGCAGGGACTGCTGGAAGCCGACAGCGCGGCGCGGCCGGAAGAAACGTCGAGTGTGTCGTCCCCCAAGTAGCGAGAGACGTGGTGAATGCGCGCTTTTTCGGGAAACGACGTCAAGGAACCGCTGAATAACCGTCGCGAGCGAAGGCAGATTGTGAGTCGCCGGAGCGCAGCAAGCGGAACGTACACGTCAGTACGTGAGCATTGCGAGCACCGCCGGCACGCAAGCTGCCGAGCGCAGCAGGTTATTCAGTGGTTCACTACTCCGGATGCGTCATCAGCGGCGTCACCACCTGTGCATTGAGCGGCGCGCTGCGGCGCGGCGACAGTTCGAGCGCGAGATCGACGTAACCCAGCACCCGCGCGACCTCGGCCGGCGTGCGTTGCATGCAGTCGAGGGCGGCGCGGTCGGCGCCGCGCGCCAGCAGCACGCGGGCGGGTTCGAACAGCGCGTGCATCGCGCAGGCGTGCAGCGCGGTGACGCCGTGTTCGTCGGCGTGCCCGATCTCCGCATTCGCGTCGAGCAGCGCCGGCAACAGCGCGCCGAGATGGGTGCCGTCGCAGTCCGCGCCGGGCTTGACGTGCACGCCCAGCAGCATCAGCAACGGCGTGACGCCATGCTGGTCGGCCGCGTTCACCGACGGGTTGTCCGCGAGCAGCGCCGCCAGCAAGCGGTGGCAGCGCAGGCTGTCGCGGCTGTCGAAACAGAAGCGCGCGGCCGCGTGCAGCGCGGTGTGCCCGCCCGCGTCGACGAGTTCCGGGTGCGCGCCGAGTTCGCGCAGGACGGCCAGCATGTCGGCGTGGCCGAGCGCGGCGGCGATCATCAACGCGGTGACGCCGTCGGCGTGGCGGCGATCGACCGGCACGCCGGCTGCCACCAGTGCGCGCACGATGTCGGGATGGCGCGCGCTGACCGCGGCGGACAACGGCGAGGCGCCGGTGTCCACCACGATTTCCGGATCGGCGTGCGCGGCCAGCAGGCGCTGCACGCTCTGCAACGCGCCGGCGCCGCTCGCGCGCAGCAGCGCGGTGGCGCCGCGCTCGTCGCGGCTGTCGACAGGCAGGCCGAGCTCGAGCAGGCGCGCGACCGCATCGGGGTCGGCGGCGGCGGCGGGCAGGTCGGTGTCGCGCAAGGGACGCTTCGGCAGGCTCCAGCCGTTCCAGCGCAGCCAGTATTCGAGCTGCGTCGCGCCGCGCGCCAGCGCGAGGCCGAGCGGCGTTTCGCCGCTGGCCGCGGGGCTTTCCGGATCGGCACCGTGCGCGATCAGCGCCTTGATCGACGGCAGGGCGGCGTCCGGCTTGCCGTCCAGTGCCACATGCAGCGGCGTGGCGCCGGCGCGGTCGCGCACGTTCGGGTCCGCGCCACGCGCGAGCAAGGCCTGCAATACCGGCAGCAGCGCGGGGCGGCTGGCGTGATGCAGGGGCGCGCGACCTTCGCGATCGGTGCCGAAGGGGTCGGCGCCGCGCTCCAGCAGGGCCAGTGCGAACGATGCGCCGGCGGGCGAATCGTCCAGCCGCGCCAGCGCGCCGGCGAAACGTCCCGCGCCCGCCGGAGTCGCGCCGGCGTCCAGCAACTGCCGCAATGCCGACGAGGATTCGGGCAAGTGCTCGAGCAGGGCGTCGAACAGGCGGCTGCCGTCGTCGAGGCACGCTTCGGCGGCCAGGCCATGTTCGAGCAGCCATGCCCGCGGCGCCGCCTCGGCGTGGTCGGCGAGGTCGAGATACAACGCCGCGAGTTCGGTCACGGGCCATGATCGCGCGCGTTCGGCGAAACGTGCGACCACGGTCCAGTGCCCGAAGCGCAGGGCATCGAGCAGGTGCGCGGGCGTATCCGCGCCCGCTTCGGGCTGGCTGCCGTGCGCGTGGCTGGCGGGCAGCGGCGCGGCAGGATCGAGCAGCGCGACCAGGTCCCAGCGTCCGGCGCCGATGGCGTGTTCGATCGCGCTGCGACCGTCGCCGCCCTTGCGTTGCGGATCGGCGCCCAGCGCCAGCAGCGCGCGCAGGCATTCGGCGTTCACGCGCGGCGACTGGCAGGCCAGGATCAACGCGCTGCGGCCGTGCTGGTCGACGGCGTGCACGTCGGGGCGCTGCGCGGCGAGCAGGTTCACGACTTCGGTGGCGCCTGCGCGCGCGGCCTCCATCAAGGGCGTGGTGCCGTAGCGGTCGGCGAGGGTCGCGTCGGCGCCGGCCTCCAGCAGCAGGCGCGCGACATCGGCGTGGTCCTCGCGCGCCGCTTGCAGCAGCGCGCTGCGGCCCAGCGCATCGACCGCATTGATGTTGGCCTTGTGCTTCAGCAGGATGCGCACGCCCTCGGGATCGTCGTCGGCGATGCCGGCCGCGGCGGGCAGCGCGGCATCCGGGCGTGCGCCGTGATCGACGAGGAAGCGCAGCAACGGCCAGTTCGCCGTGCCGGCGGCGACCGCAAGCGGCGTGGCCTGGTTGCGGTTGCGCGCTTCCAGCGGAGCCTGCGCGTCGATCAGGATCGCCGCTATCGCCGGTTCCGCGCACAACGCCGCGTGGTGCAGCGGGGTGTTGCCGTCGGCGTCGGCCAGTGCGGGATCCGCGCCATTGGCGATCAGCGTGGTGACCGTTTCCGGACGCCCCTGCGTGCAGCAGCGGGTCGCGGCCAGCAACGGCGTAAGCCCCGCGTGCGCGTGGTTCACCCGCGCGCCCTTGCCGATCAAGGCGCGCAACAGGCGGGTGTCCGGCAGTTCGGCCGCCAGGGTCAGCGCGGAACGCTGGTCGCGCGCACCGGCGGGCGGCGCGGCATCGGGACTCGCGCCGCGCGCGAGCCACTCGCCAGTTGCACCGGGGTCGCCCGCGCGCACCGCGGCCAGCACACCTTCGTCGAGCAAGGATTGCGGCAGCGCGGGTTCGGCAGGCGGGGAGGATTCGGTGGCCGGCGGCACGTCGTCGAAATGACGGGCACTGGCATCGCCGTCGCCCGGCGGTTCGGCGTCGGCCGGAGGCGGCGACGAGGGCGCGCCCGCTGGCGTCGCGCGCCGGCTGCGTCCGCCGAACAACACCCGCAAGGTGCGGTTGGCGACCACCAGCGAACACACGGGCAACACCAGTACCGCGTACAGGAACAACATGGCGGTGCGGATTTCATCGGGCAGGTCGGCGCCGATGCCGGCCAGCGTCAGCGCGCCGAACGCGATCACCAGTTGTGCCAGCGACGCCGGCAGGAAGTGCGTCAGGAACAGGTCGTGGCTGCCGGTCAGGTGCCGCGCGAAGCGCAGGCTGCGCGCCAACGCGGCGATGATCCACGAGTGTTCGGCGCTGGCGGGAAATGCATCGTCCCACTCGAAAACCAGCCCGAATGCAGGCCACAAGCGCCACAACACCATCAGCACGATCACCAGCGCTGCGGCGAGTCCCAGCGAGGCCGCCAGCGACGGCGCGCGCGACAACGCCAGCAGCGGCCACGCGGTCAGCACGAACACGACGGCGGTGTAGATCGCCAGTGCGATCAGGTGCGCGGGACCGCGTCGCAACACGGTGCGCGTGAAGCTTGGTTCGCAACCGAAACCGATCGCGTGACAAGCCGCCGCCATCGACAACGACGCGCCGATCAGCAGGGGCAGCAGGGCGTAGCGTTCGTAGGACGATGGAATCCAGATCGCGATCGAAACCGCGACCAGCGAAGGCAGGAACAGGAGCAGCGACTTGGCAAGCGGCGGCCGGCGGCGGGGTTTGGCTGTGGGCATGAGCAAGGGCGTGTGGCGGACGCCCCAGTATAGGGAACCCGCATGTACGGGCCGCAACATCGGACCGGCGGGGACTTGATCTGTGTACTTGCGCAAGCCCTGCCAGAATGCCATAGTCGCCGTAACGAAATTCATACAAACGTATGAACGACGGAATATGCATGCAAGGCCGGATGGCCTACCACCCCAAGACGCACCCACGACTGGAGATGCATCGATGAGCAACCAACCGATTTCCGCGGCGAGGCTGGCCGGCCTCGCACTTGCGGCCCTGAGTGTCGCCGTGGCCGGCGCGCTGGTCAGCCCGACGGCGTCCGCATCCGGGTTCCAGATCAGTGAAAACACCGTGCAGGCGATGGGCCGTGCCTACGCCGGGCGCGAAGCCGCCGGCAATGATGCCTCGGTGGTGATGAACAACCCCGCGGCCATGGTCGATTTCGACACCTACGCGGTGCAGATCGACGCCACCGCGATCAACGTCAGCACGCAATTCCACGGCGGCGGCACCGATGCAATCGGGCAACCGCTTTCCGGTGGCAACGGCGGCAACGGCGGCGGCGTGCACCCGGTGCCGGCGATCAGCTTCATCGCGCCGATCGCGCCCAATTGGCGGCTCGGTTTCGGCGTCAACGCGCCGTTCGGGCTCGCCACCGAATACAACGCCGGCTGGGTGGGACGCTACCAGGCGTTGAAGACCAGCGTGAAGTCGATCGACTTCACGGGTTCGGTGGCCTGGGCGATCAATCCGCAGTTCTCGCTGGGCTTTTCGGTGATCGCGCAGAAGACCACCATCGACCTCGGCAACGCCGTCAACTTCGGTGCTGTGCTGGCGGCGCCGCCCTTCAGCCTGGCGCCCACCTTCCTGCCGCAGTCGGCCGATGGTGCGGTCCGCATCCGCGGCGACAATTGGAAATGGGGTTGGGCGATCGGTGCGGAGTGGAAGCCGACCACGCAGGACACCGTGGCGCTCGCCTACCACGCCAAGATCAACCACAACTTCACCGGCCAGGCCTATTTCACGGTGCCGGCCAGCGTGCAATTCGTGCTCTCGCAACCGGGGGTGCCTCCGCTGTTCCAGAACACCTCGGGCAGCGGCCAGTTCGCCACCCCGGCGACCGCCTCGTTGAGTTACTGGCACAAGACCCTGGGTCCGGTGTCGTGGGGCGCGGAACTCGGCTGGACGGGCTGGAGTTCCTTCAGCCACCTCGCGATCGACTTCGCCAATCCCTACCAGCCCGACATCAACCAGTACTACGGCTGGAAGAACACCTGGTTCGGTTCGGTCGGCATGGACTACAGGTTGAGCGACACCTGGACCTTGCGCGGGGGAGTGGCCTACGACCAGACCCCGACCCGCGACTTCTCGCGTGATCCGCGGATTCCCGATGGCGGGCGCAAATGGATCTCGGTGGGCGCGGGTTATACGCCGGTGCAGAACCTGCGTTTCGACATCGGCTACACGCACCTGTTCGTCAACAACGGCAACGTCAACGACATCAGCGCCACCGGCGACCATCTGGTCGGCAGTTTCGACAACTCCGGCGACCTGTTCGGGATTTCGATGCAGTACAAGTTCTGAGCGCATCGCCCGGCACCTGCGGCAAAACGGAAACCCCGCCTTCATGGCGGGGTTTCTGTCCATGGCGACATCGGTATCGTGAAATCCAGGTGTCTTACGGTTTTGATGGCGGCGGTGGCGGCGACATCAGGTTCTGGACCTTGACCCGGACATTGCTGTCCGTTTGCGCAAGGGTCGCGATCTGCATGTAGCGCTTGGGCGACAGCCGGTGGCTTTCGACTGCAGCCTCCATCTTCTTTTCGGCCTGAGCTTGCAGTTTGGTGCGGGCGTCCGCGGTCGGCGCGGAGGCGATCTGGGGTTGCATCGATTGCTTGATGCCCTGCACGTCCAGCGCGGCATCCGCGAAGTTCTTCAGTTCCGTGTCGTTCGGAGCCGGTCCGGTATTGGCGGCTTGCGGTGCAGCGGCGTTGCCCTGGGGCGGAGCCTGCTGCGGGGCGGGTTGGGTTTGCGCGAGCGCGGCGGGCGCCAACATGGCGATGGCCAGCGACACGGCGGCCGCGACACCTGTACGTTTGATTCGTCCAATCATTGCGTGGTCCTCATCGGCGAAATGCACGGCGTTGACACGCGCCGTACATTCGACCGTAACGAGGTACGCAACACACGCGCAACCCTGCGCGGCGCGCCGATTCAGGCGCAGGTCGGTTTGAGCGGGAAATCCGAACGCGTCGTGAATGAACGGCGTTAACGTCTCGTTGGTTGCCGCAATCGTCAATCTTCCAGCGTCAGCAACGACGCATTGCCGCCCGCCGCGGTGGTGTTGACGGTGAAGGTGCGCTCTGTCGCGAAACGCAGGAGATAGTGCGGGCCGCCGGCCTTGGGTCCGGTGCCCGAAAGATTTTCACCACCGAACGGTTGCACGCCGACCACCGCGCCGATCTGGTTGCGGTTGACGTAGAGATTTCCGACCTTGGCACGGCGCCGGATGTGTTCGACGGTTTCGTCGATGCGGCTGTGCACGCCGAGCGTGAGGCCGAAACCGGTCGCGTTGATCGCATCGATCACTTGGTCGAGTTCGCTGGCTTTCCAGCGCACCACGTGCAGCGCGGGGCCGAACACTTCGCGGGTCAGCAACTTGATCGACGGAATTTCGTAGGCGCGCGGCGCGAAGAAGGTGCCGTGCTCGGCGCCTTCGGGGAGTTTCGCCATGTTGATCAACCTGGCCGAGCCGCGCATCACTTCCGCGTGCTCTTCCAGCGACGCGCACGAAGGCTGGTCGATCACCGGACCGACGTCGGTCGAAAGCAGCGCCGGGTCGCCGACCTTCAACTCGTCCATCGCGCCCTTGAGCATGGTGATCACATGGTCGGCGATGTCTTCCTGCACGAACAGCACCCGTGCGGCCGAGCAGCGCTGGCCGGCGGAATCGAACGCGCTGGTCATCACGTCCTTGACCAGTTGCTCCGGCAGCGCGGAGGAGTCCGCGATCAACGCGTTCTGGCCGCCGGTTTCGGCGATCAGCGCGGCGATCGGCGCATTGCGTGCGGCCAGCGTGCGGTTGATGGTCCACGCGGTTTCGGTGGAACCGGTGAAGCACACGCCCGCGATTTCATCGCGCGTCAGCAGCGTCTTGCCGATTACCGAACCGCGGCACGGCGCGTACTGCAAAACCTTTTCGGGCACGCCGGCCTGGTGCAGCAGTTTCACCGCCATGTAACCGATCAATGTAGTGGGTTCGGCGGGCTTGCAGATCACCGCGTTGCCGGAGGCGAGGCCGGCGGCGACTTGTCCGGTGAAGATCGCCAGCGGGAAATTCCACGGCGAAATGCACACGAACACGCCGCGCCCGCGCAGGAACAACTGGTTGGACTCGCCGGTCGGGCCGGGCAGGTCCTCGGGTTTTCCGAACAGCTTGCGCGCCATCGCCGCGTAGTAGCGGCACATGTCGGCGGCTTCGCGGATTTCGCCGATCGCGGCGGGAATGGTTTTGCCGGCTTCGCGCACGCACAGCGCGATCAGTTCGCCGCGGTTCTGTTCGATCAGGTCGGCCGCGCGTTCGAGGATCTTCGCGCGTGCGTCGGCCGGCGTGTCGTCCCACGCGGCTTGCGCGGCGACCGCGTTGTCGAGCGCGTGCAGCAACGTCGCCGCATCGGCGTCGCGCGAGTGGCCGACCACGACACGGTGATCGGCAGGGCTGGTGACGTCGCGTTGGGGCTGGGCGGATTGCGCGCCCGGCACCAGCGGTTCCGCATGCCACGGGCCGCGCCTGGCGTTCACCGCCTCGGCCAGGGATTTCAGTTCGTCGTCGTTGGCAAGGTTGACGCCCATGGAATTCTTCCGGAATGCGCCGTAGAGGTCGATCGGCAGGGGAATGCGTGGATGCTGGTAACGGCCGCCGTGCGCGGCGCCGAACGCGCGCACTTCGGTGCAGGGATCGGCGACCAGTTCGTGGATCGGCAGCTTCTCGTCGCTGATGCGGTTGACGAAGCTGGTGTTGGCGCCGTTCTCGAGCAGCCGTCGTACCAGGTACGGCAGCAGGTCTTCGTGGCTGCCGCACGGCGCGTACACGCGGCACGGCACGTTCCAGTGATCCGGCCCCACGACTTCCGCGTACAGGTCGGCGCCCATGCCGTGCAGGCGCTGGAATTCGAAGGGACGTCCACCCGCGATGTGGTGGATCGCCGCGATCGTGTGTGCGTTGTGCGTCGCGAATTGCGGGTAGATCACGTCCGCACCCGCATCGAGCATGCGCCGCGCGTTGGCGAGGTAGGACACGTCGGTGTTGGGTTTGCGGGTGAACACCGGGTAGCCGGACAAACCCAGTTCCTGCGCGCGCTTGATTTCGGAATCCCAGTACGCGCCCTTGACCAGCCGCACGCACCAGCGGCGCCTGGCCGCTTTCGCGGTTTCGATCAGCCAGTCGATCACGAACGGGGCACGCTTCTGGTAGGCCTGCACCGCGAGCCCGAACCCGTTCCAACCCTCAAGCGATGGATGCGTGAACACCGCTTCCATCACCTCGAGCGACAGTTCCAGCCGATCGGCTTCCTCGGCGTCGATGGTCAGCGCGATGCCCTGTGCCTTGGCGAGTTGCGCGAGTTCCAGCACCACCGGCGTCAGCTCCGCGTGCGCGCGCGCGCGCTTGGCGACCTCATAACGCGGATGCAGCGCCGACAACTTCACCGAGATCGACGGTGCGTCGAGCAGGTTCGGGAACGGCCCGCGCGCCCCGAGCGCGAGGATCGCGTCGCGGTAGGCCTTCTTGTAACGCGCGGCGTCGGGCGCGGTGAAGGCGGCCTCGCCGAGCATGTCGTACGAATAGCGGTAGTTCGCGTTGTCACCTTTGGCCGAGCGGTCCAGCGCTTCCTCGATGGTGCGCCCCATCACGAACTGATGGCCCATGATGCGCATGGCCTGGCGCACCGCGAGGCGGATCACGGGTTCGCCGGCGCGTCCGATCAGGCGCTTGAATGCGCCCGGCGCATCGGCGCGGGTGGCATCGGCAAGATTCACCAGGTGTCCGGTCAGCATCAGGCCCCACGTGGACGCGTTCACGAACAGCGAATCGCTGCTGCCGAGGTGCTTCTTCCAGTCGGCTTCGCCCAGCTTGTCGCGGATCAGCTTGTCGGTGGTGAGGCGATCGGGGATGCGCAGCAATGCTTCCGCGACGCACATCAGCAGCACGCCTTCCTCGCTGGAAAGGTCGTACTGGCGCATGAAGGATTCGACCGCGCTTTGTTCACTCGCGCGCGCGCGCACCCGCGACACCAGCGCCGCGGCTTGCGCCTCGACGGCCTCGCTTTCCTTCGCGGGAAGCGTGGCTTCGGCAAGCCGCGCCGCGACCACTCCGGATTCGTTGCCGCTCCATGCAGCGGTGATCCGCGCGCGCGTCGGTCCCGGCGGCGCGGGCAACTCGGGGGTGAGGATTTCGGTCATCGACGGAGTCTGGCAACGCGACCGCCCATTCTACGTCGCGGCGCCCGTGCAGCCAATGATGCGTGACACGAGTCATGGACCTGGGCACGCCTATTCTTGCTGCGGTGGCCGCGTGGCCGTATGATTCCCGGATTGCGGTACCGTGCATGCCCATGATCACACGTCTTCCGGTGGCAGCCGAAACCGGTCAGGTGACGCTGCTGTTGGCGCCGAATCGCGCGCTCAATCGCAGGCAGGTTCGCCGGTTGACGTGGGAAGTGTGCGTCGCGGCCCTGTTGGTGGCAGGCTTGGCGGCGTGGGGGGGCGACGTGTTCGCGCCGATGTTCACGCTGGTCGAGATCCCGGTGGTCGCGACCGCGTTCTGGCTGGTGTGGCGCAACGGGGGCCGCAGGGAACGGATCACGCTGGATACGGACCAGGTCCGGATCGAGCAGCTTCCCGCGAAGGGGCGTGCCGTGCGCACGTTTCCGGTGGCGTGGACGCGGGTTCGCGTGCTGGACTGCGGCGATGGCCACCATCACGTGGTGCTGGCCGCGCACGGACACGAGCAGGAAGTGGGCGTGTGTTTGGGCGACGACGAAAGGATGCAGTTGTCGCGATGGTTGAAGGCCTTGCTGTCCGGCCGCAGTGGCTGGCGCGAGAGTTGAAAGGTTGCGAAGACTTTCAACCATGCATCCTGCCCCCTTGAGTCAAGGGGGCGATCAAACCGATGCGAAGCAACGGTTTGATGGGGGTTGTGGAGACATGAGCTTCATGAATGCGGAGCCGGGCGTGTCAGATTATTCAAATCTTCCCAAGGGTGCGATGACGATGAGTTCCAGCAATAGCAAACGGCGGATCGCGGGGGCGGTTGCCGCCACGGGCGCTCTGCTGGCGTCGATGACCGCCGCCGCCAATCCGGTTCCGTGGCAGATGAACCTCGACAAGGGCGCGACCAAGATCTCGCATGACATCTGGGATCTGCACATGGCCGCGCTGTGGGTGTGCGTGGTGCTCGGAGTCGTGGTGTTCGGCGCGATGTTCATCGCGATCTTCCGCTTCCGCAAATCCAGGGGTGCGGTGGCCGCGACCTGGACCCACAACTCCAAGCTCGAATTCGCCTGGACGCTGCTGCCGGTGCTGATCCTGGCCGGTCTCGCGACGCCCGCGACCATCCTCACCCGCGACATGTACAACGCCACCGACTCGCAGATGACCGTCAAGGTCACCGGCTATCAGTGGCTGTGGCGTTACGACTACATCAGCTACGACGGCAAGCCCGTCACCAAGGTGCCGACCATCTGGTCGCGCCTGGCGTGGGACAGCAACAAGGCCCGCCAGCTGGATTCGGGGATCAGCCCGTGGAGCGTGGTGGACGAGCAGACCGGCGAGCACGATTACCTGCTCGACGTGACGCACCCGCTGGTGATTCCGGCCGGCGTCAAGGTGCGCTTCCTGATCACCGCCGACGACGTGATCCACGGCTGGTGGGTGCCGGACTTCGCGGCCAAGCGCGATGCCATTCCCGGCATCATGAACGATTCGTGGGCCAAGGTGGACAAGCCCGGCATCTACCGCGGCCAGTGCTACGTGCTGTGCGGACAGGACCACAGCGCCATGCCGGTCGTGGTCAAGGTGCTGCCGCAGGACCAGTTCAACGCCTGGCTCGCGGAACAGCAAAACGCCGCGACGCTCGACAAGGCCGCGCGCACCGCCCAGGCGGCGCCGCCGAAGCCCGAACCCGCCAAGGGTTGATGCGGCAACACGCGTACAGGCAGCACAAGGCATTCTTCGAGGATTCGCACCATGTCCAGCACAGCGCAAGCCATCCACCACGAGGACCACCACCAGGGCTGGTTCGAGCGCTGGTTCATGTCGACCAACCACAAGGACATCGGCACGCTGTACCTGTCGTTCTCGTTCCTGATGTTGTTCGTGGGCGGCAGCCTGGCAATGCTGATCCGCGCCGAGTTGTTCGAACCCGGCATGCAACTGATGCAGCCGTATTTCTTCAACGAAATCTCCGGCATGCACGGATTGATCATGATCTTCGGCGTGATCATGCCGTCGTTCGTGGGCCTTGCGAACTGGATGATCCCGATGCAGATCGGCGCGCCGGACATGGCGTTGCCGCGGCTCAACAACCTGTCGTTCTGGATCCTGCCGTTCGCCTTCATCCTGCTGCTCTCGACGTTCTTCATGCCCGGCGGCGCGCCGGCCGCGGGCTGGACCATGTATCCGCCGCTGGTGCTGCAGGGCGGCGAGTCGGTCGCGTTCATGATCTTCGCGATCCACCTGATGGGCATCTCGTCGATCCTGGGTTCGATCAACATCATCGCGACGATCCTGAACCTGCGTGCGCCGGGCCTCGACCTGCTGAAGATGCCGATGTTCTGCTGGTCGTGGCTGATCACCTCGTTCCTGGTGATCGCGGTGATGCCGGTGCTGGCCGGCGCGGTGACGATGATGCTGTTCGACCGCTTCTTCGGCACCAACTTCTTCAACGCCGCGGCCGGCGGCGACCCGGTGATGTACCAGCACGTGTTCTGGTTCTTCGGGCACCCCGAGGTGTACATCATGATCCTGCCGGCGTTCGGGATCATCTCGGAAATCGTGCCGACCTTCGCGCGCAAGCCGCTGTTCGGCTACAAGGCGATGGTGTACGCGATCGCCTGCATTGCGTTCCTGTCGTTCATCGTGTGGTCGCACCACATGTTCACCGTCGGCATCCCGCTGGGCGGCGAGGTGTTCTTCATGTACGCGACCATGCTGATCGCGGTGCCGACCGGGGTGAAGATCTTCAACTGGGTCACCACGATGTGGAAGGGCTCGATGAGCTTCGAGGTGCCGATGCTGTGGGCGATCGGCTTCATCGTGCTGTTCTCGATCGGCGGCTTCTCGGGCGTGATGATGGCGCTGGTGCCGGCCGACTTCCAGTACTACGGCACCTACTTCATCGTCGCGCATTTCCACTACGTGCTGGTGGGCGGTGCGCTGTTCTCGATCATCGGCGCGGTGTACTACTGGCTGCCCAAGTGGTCGGGCCACATGTATTCCAGCTTCTGGGGCAAGCTGCACTTCTGGTCCAGCGTGATCTCGGTGAACGTGCTGTTCTTCCCGCAGCAGTTCCTCGGCTTCGCCGGCATGCCGCGCCGCATCCCCGACTACAACGTCGCGTTCGCCGACTGGAACATGGTGTCCTCGATCGGCGGCTTCTGGTTCGGCGCAACCCAGTTGATCTTCGTCGGGGTGGTGATCCACACCGTGTTCTTCTCCAAGGACAAGGCCACGTCGCGGGTGTGGGAACACGCCCACGGGCTGGAATGGACGCTGCCATCGCCGGCGCCGCACCACAGCTTCACGGTGCCGCCGGTGATCGACGACAGCCAGCTTGCGCATGGCGACGTCAGTCATTGATCGTGCAATCGTCCCTGATCGCTGCTGCGTTCGGTCGAGCTGCAACGGGCAGCGTCCGCGAGTTTGAAACTCCGGAACGGGCTTCAAGGCCGCCATCCCTGGCCGAGAGCTCCGTCCTGACTCTCCACAACAGCCGACTTTGATGGAATACGCGAACAACCTTTCACGAAAGCATGCTTCGAACAGACGAAAAGATTGAATTGAACGAAAAAACGGTGCCGGACGAGCTTGCCCGCCGCAAGGCGGGCGCGCGCCGTACCGCCTGGATCATCGCCGCGATCGCCGCGGCATTCTTCATCGCCAGCCTGGTGCAGGGACACCTGGTGGGCATCCCGCACTGATCGCACGACGCATTCCTTACGCCCGTTACCGACCGGAACTTTCCATGAGCCAACCCAACGCCAACGTCTATTACGTTCCGCACAACAGCCGCTGGCCGATCATTGCGACGCTCGGCATGTTCCTGTTCATGGTCGGGGCGGCGGTTTGGCTGAACGGGTACGACACCCCCGGCAAGATCATCCTGACGATCGGCGCGCTCTCCATCATCGGCATGATGTTCGGCTGGTTCGGCAACGTGATCCACGAGTCGATGAAGGGCACCTTCAACTCGCAGGTCGACACCTCGTTCCGGATGGGGATGACCTGGTTCATCTTTTCCGAAGTGTTCTTCTTCGCGGCGTTCTTCGGCGGCCTGTTCTACATCCGCACCTTCGTGGTGCCGTGGCTGGGCGGCGTCGGCGACAAGGGTGTCATCACCAACGGCTTCATCTGGCAGGGCTTCTCGGCGACCTGGCCGACCAACGGACCGGAAGCCGTGGGCGGCTCGTTCACGTCGGGCTCGCCGTGGGGCATCCCGCTGCTCAATACCCTGCTGCTGCTGTCTTCCAGCGTCACGGTGACGATCGCGCACCACGCCTTGCGCGCCGGCAACCGCAAGAAGCTGATCGGCTTCCTCGGCCTCACCATCCTGCTCGGCATCACCTTCCTGTGCTGCCAGGCGTACGAGTACTGGGAATCCTACGTGCACCTCAACATGACGCTGCACAGCGGCATCTACGGTGCGACGTTCTACATCCTCACCGGCTTCCATGGACTGCACGTCACCCTCGGCACCATCATGCTGATCGTGATGTGGCTGCGCAGCGTGCGCGGGCATTTCACCCCGCAGAACCATTTCGCGTTCGAGGCGGTGTCGTGGTACTGGCACTTCGTGGACGTGATCTGGCTGTGCCTCTTTCTCTTCGTGTATATCCTGTAAGGAAGCAGTAGCCCGGATGGAGCCGCGCAGCGGCGCAGTCCGGGTGAGCCACGCCGATTCCCCGGATTCTGCTTCGCTGCATCCGGGCTACTTGGCATGGTCTTCGTTGGCGAGGCACGGTGCCCGTGGACGCGATGCGTCGCGAAGGATTGATTTGGCTGGCCGCCTGCGTACTGCTTGCCTGCGCGGGGTCCGCGTCGGCTGGAGCGTGCACGCTGGGCAAATACGGCACGCTTTCCGTCGAGATGGTCGGCGAGCGGCCCACCACGCTCGTCAAGGTCAATGGCGCGGCCACGCGCTTCGCGATCGACACCGGCGCATGGTTCAACTTCATGTCGCGCGCCAATGCCGATGCACTGGGACTGAAGCCCACCTCCGCGCCATTCGGGTTTCGCATGAACGGGATCGGCGGATCCGCCGCGGCGGAAGTGGCCAGGATCAAGGACCTCGGCTTCCTCGACACGGATTTGCACAACATCGATTTCGTGGTCGGCGGGTCGGACGCGGGGCAAGGATCGTTGGGCGCCAATCTGCTCGATTTCGCGGATCTTGAAATCGACCTCGCGCAGGGCAAGGTGACGCTGTTCAAGCCGGAAGACTGCGGCAAGTCGGCGCTGGCTTATTGGGTCAAGCAAGGCGGCACCTACGAAGTTGCCGACTTGCATCCCTCGGTCGATTTGAACGACCGGCGCAGCTTCGTCGATGTGACGATCAACGGCAAATCGGTCCGCGCCCTGCTGGACAGCGGCGCCGCCGCCACCCTGCTCGACCGGCGGGCCGCCGAACACGTGGGCATCGATCTGCACGGACCGGGCGTGAAGGCGGGTGGCCCTGTCCGCGGCGTCGGTGCCAGGACGTACCAGTCGTGGATCGTGCCCATCGACACGTTCTCGGTCGGCACCGAAACGATCCAGCACAGCGAGATGCTGGTCATGGACGGCAATTTCGGCGACGGTTCGACCGACATGGTGCTGGGCGTCGATTTCATGCTGGCCCATCACATGTATATCGCCAACAGCCAGCGCAAGCTCTATTTCACGTACAACGGCGGCCGCGTGTTTTCGCTGGATACCGCCTCGATCGGTGCGCACGAGACGGCCGCCGCCGCGGCGAAGGATGCGGGCGGCGAACCGAAGACGGCTGCCGATTATGCGTTGCGCGGCCAGGCGCGTCGGGCGCGTGGCGAACTCGCGAACGCGCTTTCCGATCTGGATGCGGCCATCCGGCTGGACCCGGGTAGTGCGGACGACCATTTGATACGTGCCCGCATCCTGCTCGACCAGAAACAGCCCGACGCGGCACTGGACGACCTGGACAAGGCGCTGGCCCTCGATCCGGAAAACCTCGACGCATTGCTGCTGCGCGCCTCGCTCCTGCACCGGAAACACGACGATGCCGGCGCCGCGGCGGATATCGTGGCGGCGCAGAAACTCGCGCCCACCGGTTCGATGCAGTCCCTTTCCGTCGCGTCGCTCGATGTCGCCATCGACGAACCCGCCAACGCCGTGCCTTTGCTGGACGCGTGGATTCGTGCACACGGGGACGATTCTTCGCTCGGCAATGCGCTCAACGCGCGTTGCTGGGCGCGCGCCTTGGCCAACCGGGCGCTGGACGACGCGCTGCACGATTGCCGCAAGGCCATCAAACGCGACGGTGACCGCGCGGCCTATCTGGACAGCCTGGGCATGGTGTACCTGCGGATGGGCAACTACGCGGAATCGATCAAGGCGTATCGGCAAGCCCTCGCGCAATCGCCGCACACGGCGTGGTCGCATTACGGCCTGGGACTGGCGGAATTGCACAGCGGGCAGGCCGATGCCGGCAACGCCGAGTTGGCAACGGCGCGTTCACTCGACAAGGGGATCGACGCACGTGCCGCCAGGCTTGGCCTGGTTGCGCCGGACGGACAGCCGGCCGGCAAGGCGCCCGCCGTCCAGCCTTCCAAGGATTGACCGGAGTTTGCGATAATTCCGGTTTCCGGCTCTTGTTCTCAGCGCACGTAAATGCCGTGCGGATGCAGGACGCCGGTGGCGATGCCGATCACGATCAGGACGAACAGCAGGACCGAGAACGCGACACGCCGCGTCAGCGCCCACACCGTG
This sequence comes from Lysobacterales bacterium 66-474, assembly GCA_001899805.1. GTDB lineage: Bacteria > Pseudomonadota > Gammaproteobacteria > Xanthomonadales > Rhodanobacteraceae > 66-474. Next base: position 29,314 of record MKWP01000016.1, on the reverse strand, counting down.
CGGTTGCTGCCGGTGCGATCGGTCATCATGTAGTACAGCGCCTGGCCCAGTTCGAAGATCACCACCAGAAACACGATGACCAGTACGACCTTGTATAGGGTGGCGAACGACATGGGTGTCACGCGGTTGGAAACGCCGAGTATAACGTTGCAACAGGCCTGGTCGCCGGTGCGCGCGGGATGATCCGGCTGCGTCGCCCCAGCGTGTTCGCCGTGTTGCTGACGATCTTCGGCGTCGCGGTGTTCTGCGCGCTCGGTGCCTGGCAGCTGGAACGCGCGGCGTACAAGGAAACGGTGCTGGCGCGCTTCCACAATGCCGCCGGCGCGCCGCTGGTGAGCCTGGCCGATGCGCGCGCGGATCGCGAGCCCGATGCCTACCCGCACGTCAAGGTGACCGGCAATCTGGAAGGCAATCGCGTGTACCTGCTGGACGACCAGATGCGCGCGGGCCGGTTGGGCGTGATGGTCTTCGTGCCTTTCAAGCCGGACGATTCGGCGCGCGTGCTGCTGGTGAACCTCGGTTTCCTCGCAAGGATGGGACCCGACACCACCACCTTGCCGGACATCCCGCCGATCCCCGGCCATGCGGTCACGCTCGAAGGCATCTATGCGCCGCCGCCGCTGCCGGGCCTGAAACTGGGTGGCAACCCGCTGCCGCGCGAAAAAACCTGGCCCAAGCTGGTGACCTTCATCGACCTGCACCAGATCGCGGCCGATCTCGGCGCCGCGGTCTATCCACATGTATTGTTGACCGACCCCGATCCGCACAGCGCCTACATTCGAAGCTGGACGGCCAACGTGATGCTGCCGGCGCGGCATCGAGCCTATGCGCTGCAGTGGTTCACGTTCGCGATCGCGGCGATCGTGATGTTCTTCGTGCTGCATCGCGTGAATCGCGATGACGCATCCAGTGAAACCAAGGAATAGAAAACGATGGACTTGCGCAACCGACGCCGCCTGCAGGCGACGCTGATCGCGGCGATCTTCGCGGCGCCTGTAATCGTCGCGATGGTGCTGACGATGTCCGGCTGGACGCCGCACGGCCGCAGCTACGGGCAACCGGTCAGGCCAGAACGCGATCTCGCGTCGGTGCCGGTCGAGCGCGCGGACGGCCGGGCGTTTGCGTGGAGCAACCACGATGGCGTGTGGACGCTGGTCGCGCTGCCGGGTCCCGATTGCGCCGAACATTGCCTGCGCCAGCTCGATCTGGCGCATCGCGCGCAGATCACGCTAGGCAAGCAGGCCGACAAGCTGCGCCTGCTGTACCTCGGCGAATCGCCGTCGGGTCCGGCGGCGCAGGGCTTCGCTGCGGTGTGGACGCTCGCCGGCACGCCTTCGCATGCGTTCGACGACTTGCGCGCGCATGCGCGTGATTCGGTGAGCGCGGTGCTGGTGTCGCCGCAGGGCGAAGCGATCACCCGCTACGCCGTGAACTTCGACGCGGAAGGGTTGCGCCGGGACTTGAAGAAGGCGGTGCGCTGATGCAGGCGATGCCCTTGCCGTTGCGCGCGCTGGCGTGGGTCGCCTGCGTGTTCGCGTTCTGCGTGATCGTGTTCGGTGCGTTCGTGCGCCTGTCCAATGCCGGACTGTCGTGTCCCGACTGGCCGACCTGCTACGGACGCATCACCTGGCCGGTCAAGCCGGCCGCGGTGGCGAAGGCCGACCAGGCGTTCCCGAACCGCCCGGTCGAGACCCACAAGGCCTGGCGCGAACAAAGCCATCGTTTCCTGGCCGGCACGCTCGGCATGCTGGTGCTGGCCATGGCCTGCGCGGCGACGTATTTCCACAAGCAGCGCTTTGGCCTCGTGGCCGTGGCGGTGGTGTTGATTGGCATCGGAATACCGCTGTACATGGCCAGGGATTACGTGACTTCCAGCGTGGTGGCCGCGATCGGCGAAGCGTTGCTGCTTGCGATCGCGATCTTCTGGCGCGACGGCGGCTGGCGCAGGATCGCGGTGCTGGCGCTGGCGGTGGTCTGCTTCCAGGCCCTGCTGGGGATGTGGACGGTGACCTGGTTGCTGAAACCCATCGTGGTCTCGGGGCATCTCCTGGGCGGGATGGCCACCTTCGCGTTGCTGGCGTGGATCGCGTGGCGGCTTTCGATGCCCCCTGTTCTTCCGCACGCAAGGCGGAGGGGTTGGTTCGTGGCCGTGGCCGTCGGCTTGGCGTTGCTGTGTTGCCAGATATTCCTCGGCGGTTGGACCTCGTCCAACTACGCGGCGCTGGCCTGCGGAATCGGTGGTTCGGCGTTCCCGACCTGCCTCGGGCAGTGGTGGCCGGCCATGGATTTCCACCAGGGCTTCATCCTGTGGCGCGGCATCGGCGTGGATTTCCAGGGCGGCATCCTGGATGCCGCTTCGCGCACCGCGATCCAGATGGCGCATCGTTTCGGCGCGCTCGCGGTGTTCGTGTACCTTGCGTGGCTGGCGCACGGGGCGTGGCGTGCCGGCTTGCGCGGATACGGCATGGCGCTGGCCGTCCTGCTGGTCGGCCAGGTGTTGCTGGGGATCGGCAACGTGACGCTGGGCGCCCCGCTGTGGATCGCGGTCGCGCATACCGGAGGTGCGGCGCTGTTGCTGTTTGCGCTGGTGAGTTTGTTGCTGCGATCGTCCGTGATCGCGGCGTCGCCCGACCAATCGACGCGAGAGGCGGTGCGGCCTCAACCGACACCAGAACGGACATCCATGTCCTGACTTTCCACAAGAGCCGCTTCGGATGAAGTGGCGGACCGCCCGCACTAAAATGGTGTGATGACTTCACTCGCCGGCCAATACCTTGCCGCCACCAAGCCGCGCATCGTCGCGTTGCTGGTGTTCACCGCATTGATCGGGATGTTCCTCGCCGCGCCGGGCTTGCCGCCATGGCGTGCATTGGTGTTCGGCACGCTGGGCATCTGGATGGCGTCGTCCTCGGCCGCGGCATTGAACCAGTTGATCGACCAGCGCATCGACCGGGTGATGGCACGCACCGCGCACCGCCCGCTGGTCACCGGCACGCTCACCACGCGCCAGGTGCTGGGCTTCGCGCTGGTGCTGGGCGTGGCCTCGATGCTGGTCCTTGCGCTGCTGGTGAACTGGCTGACCGCGCTGCTCACCTTCATCGGCCTGATCGGCTACGCGGTGATCTACACCGCGTTCCTGAAGCGCGCGACCCCGCAGAACATCGTGATCGGCGGCCTCGCCGGCGCGATCCCGCCGCTGCTCGGCTGGGCCGCGGTGACCGGGATGGGCAGCCTGCGCGACTGGGCCTACGGCCTGTTGCTGGTGCTGATCGTGTTCGCCTGGACGCCGCCGCACTTCTGGTCGCTGGCGATCTTCCGCCGCGAGGACTACCGGCGCGCCTGCATCCCGATGCTGCCGGTGGTGTACGGGGTCGAATTCACCCGCTGGCATGTACTGGCCTACACGATCATCCTGGTGCTGGCGAGCCTGCTGCCCTACCTCACCGGGATGAGCGGGTTGCTGTACCTGGGGGGCGCGGCGGTGCTGGGCATCGCCTACCTGTACTACGCGGTGCGCCTGATGCGTCCCCCCGACGAGCGCTTCGCGATGAGCGCCTTCGGCTATTCCATCGTATACCTGATCGCGCTGTTTGCCTTCCTGCTGGTGGACCATTGGCTGGCCGCGCCGGTGGTTCGCATCGGGGGTTATGTCCTCGAACGGATCGGGTAAGCTGGACGGCGCACGCAGGGTGGGGGGCGTGCCGACGGGTGCGCGAGCCCGGCGTGGTCTGGGCTCTGTGGAAGGCGTGGCAAGGCGTGGAGCTGATCCTGCTTGGCGTGGCGATCGTGGCGGCGTTCACCAGCATCGTGCTGGCGACGTGGTCGTTGCGCCGGCAAAAACGGGTTGCCCGCGAACTCGATGTCAGCCGCGAACGCTACATGCTGGCCGCCGAAGGCGCCAACGACGGCATCTGGGATTTCGACGTCGTCAACGGGCGGATGTATTTCTCGCCGCGCGTGCACCAGATGCTGGGCTACGACGAGTCGGAGTTGTCGGGGCCGGCCGACCTCGAGCGCATCATGTCGCCGGAAGACTACGAGAGTGCGCGCGCGGCGCTGTTCGCCCACATGGAGGCGGGCCGCACCGACGAGCTGCGCAGGTTGATGCGCATGCGCACGCGCGATGGCCGGGTGCTGACGATCCTGGCGCGCAGCGTCACCAAGTACGCCGCGGACGGTTCGCCCCTGCGCACGGCAGGTTCCTACACCGACATCACCGAACGGCTCGGCGACGAACGCCAGTTGCAACTGGCGGCCAGCGTGTTCGAGGCGGGCAGCGACGGCATCGTGATCAGCGACGCGCACGACCGCATCGTGTCGGTGAACAGCGCCTTCCTCGGCATGCTCGGCTACAGCCGCGACGAGCTGGTCGGCCGCCGGTTGCGGGACATCCTGGACGGGAACGGGAATTTGCAGGAACACGATGCCGCGCTGCGCGACACCGGGTCGTGGAGCGGCGATCTGGCGTGGCGGCGCCACAACGGCGAAGCCAAGTCGCTGAACAGCTCGGTGGTGGCGGTGCGCGATGCCATCGGCGACGTCATGTTCCGCATCCATGTCTGCATCGACACCGCCGAGCTGCGTTACGCGCAGGCGCGCATCCGCCACCTGGCTTATTTCGATTCGCTGACGGGACTGCCCAACCGCACCCACCTGCGCGGCCAGTTCGAACAGGCGCTGGCGACGGCGCGCCACACCGGGCAGGAACTGGCGGTGGCGTTCTTCGACCTCGACAACTTCAAGGAAATCAACGATACCGCCGGGCACAGCGTGGGCGACGACGTGATCTGCGCGGCGGCGCAGCGGCTCGGCAAGGGCATGCGCGAGGACGACATCCTGTGCCGGTTCGGCGGCGACGAGTTCCTGTTGCTGATGCCGAACACCAGCGCCACGCAGGCCGAGACGCTGGTCGGGAGCCTGGTGGAACAGCTGTGCAAGCCGGTCGAGATCGAAGGCCGCATGCTGGACATAGCGGGCAGCGCGGGCTTCAGCATGTTTCCCGAGGACGCGCTGGACGCGGAGAACCTGGTCCGGCAGGCCGATACCGCGCTGTTCCGGGCCAAGGAGGAAGGCGGCAACAACGTGCAGCGGTTCCGGCCCTGGATGGGCGAGGCGGTGAGCTGGCGGCACGACATGCAGGCCGCGCTCAGGGTCGCGATCGTGCGCTCGCAATTCATATTGCGCTACCAGCCCATCATCGATGTGCGCGGGCGTCGCGTCGCGGGCGTCGAGGCACTGCTGTACTGGAATCGCCCCGGCATGGGCGTGGTGGGACCGGCCACCTTCATCAACCTGGCCGAGGAATCGCGCCTGATCGAACCGATCGGCGCGTGGGTGGTGCGCGAGGCGTGTCGGCAGGCGGCGGCATGGAAACGCGCCGGCTTGCCGCCGTTCTATGTCGCGATCAATGTGTCCGGGCAGCAATTGAGGGTGATCGGCAAGTTCCAGCAACACCTGGTCGCGGCGATGCGCGAACACGGCGTGGCCACCGACGATCTGGTGCTGGAGATCACCGAACGCCACTTCGTGCAGGACGTGAAGGGCGGTTTGCCGGAGCTGGAGAATCTCACCACCGGCGGCATGCGGGTGGCGGTCGACGATTTCGGGACGGGTTATTCCAACCTCGAATCGCTGAAGAACCTCACGGTCGACCAGATCAAGATCGACCGTACCTTCGTGCGCAACCTCATGACCGAGGTCGGCGACCGCGCGATCGTGAAATCCATCATCGCGCTGGGCCGCGGCCTCGGCCTGCAGGTGGTGGCCGAGGGCGTGGAAAGCGCCGAGCAGGAACGGCTGCTGCGGGAGTTCGGCTGCGACCTGGTGCAGGGTTACCTGTATGCGCGCCCGCTGGCCGCCGCCGACGTGCCGGTGTTCCTCGACAGCTTGCGGAGCAAGGTTCCGGCTGGCGATTGAGGCGCGATTGTGGTTTCATGACAGGTTGCCGTACAACGGTTTCGTGCAACGCTCCCCGCGTGCTTCAGGTGATGGTTTGAACGTGTTCCTGGATTTCTTGCGCTGGTGGGTTCCCTGGGAACCCTCGGTGACGGCGGTCGTGGCTTTTGCCGGCGCCGCGTGGTTGTACTGGCGCGGCGCGCGACGTTCACCGGCAGGTGCGCCGCGGTCCCGGCAACTGTTGTTCTGGCTGGGCTTGTTCACCATTTACCTCAGCCTGCACACACACCTCGACTATTACGCCGAGCACGAGTTCTTCGTGAACCGTCTGCAGCAGTTCGGGCTGCAGCACCTCGGTCCCTTCCTCGTCGTGCTGGCGTATCCAGGCGTGGTATTGCGCCGCGGGTTGCCGCTGTCGTGGCGGGTGCGTTGGTTGCGGCCGCTTGCGCGCAGCACGCCGGTGCGCCGGATTGCCGGTTTTTTCCTCAACCCGTGGATCGCATCGTTGTTGTTCGTCGGCGTGATGCTGTTCTGGCTGTGGCCGTCGGTACTGTTCTACGCCATGCTGGACTGGCGCCTGTACCGCGTCATGAACTGGAGCATGGTCGTGGCCGGACTGCTGTATTGGTGGCTGATCCTCGACCATCGCCCCAAGCCGCCCGCGCGCCTGTCGCCCGGGATGCGGGTCCTGGTCGAAATGCTGGTGATGGTGCCGCTGATCGTGGCCGGCGCGTACATCACGTTCACCACCGTCGACCTGTACCCGATCTACAGCCTGTGCGGACGCGCATTCAACGGCATCACGCCCGCCACCGACCAATACCTGGGCGGCCTGATCCTGTGGATACCGGGCGCGGGAATGAGCGTGCTGGCCGCGATCATCGCGTTCGGCCACTGGCTGCGGCTCGACGCCAAGGGCCGTCTGCCGCGCAATCGCCGCCAACGCGAATTGATCCGCGCACGCAATGCCGCGGCGATGCGTCAATCCGCCGGGCCGGATGCGTTCGCCGGGAGCACCGAAAAGACGGTCTGAAGCTCGGCGCCGCCGGCGAATTCCAGCGTCATTGCCACCTTGTCGCCGGGCTTGAGCGCGCGCACCGGCTGCGTCAGCATCAGGTGGTAGCCGCCCGGCGCCAGCTTCACGCTGCCGTGCGCGGGAATGTCGAGCTCGTTGACCATTTCCATCCGGCTGTCGCTGTTCGCCAGCATCGAGCGGTGCAACATCACCATGCCGTAATCCGCGCTGTGCGCGCCGGTCAGGCGCACGCCCGCATCGCTGTCGTTCACGATCACCGCGTAACCCGCCGAGGGCAGCTGGGCCGGCAGCCAGCGAATCCATGCATGTTCGACACGCACGCCCTCGGGCGCAGGCGCAGCAGCAGTCGCCGCGAACGACAGCGCGAACAACGCGGCGGCCAACACGCTGCGGAACGTCATGGCGATTGCTCCAGCAGGATCTTCAGGTCGTGCAGGATCGCTTCATTGGTCGAGCCCGGTGTCGCCAGCACCTGTGCGCGGCCCTTGCGGTCGAAGATGTAGATGGCCGAGCTGTGGGTGACTTCGTAATCGTCCGACGACGAAGCTTGGGCCGGCTCCGGCTTGTAGAACGCGCGGTAGCGCTTGGCCAGTTGCGCGATCGCGTCCTGGCTGCCGGTCAGGCCCACCACGCGCGGATCGAACGCGGTGACGTACTGGTGCAGCACCGGCACCGTGTCGCGGGTCGGGTCCACCGTGACGAACAATATCCGCACGTCGTCGGCCTGCTTGCCCAGTTTCTGCAGCACCGTGTGCAGGTGCACCAGCGTCAGCGGGCACACGTCCGGGCAATGCGTGTAGCCGAAATACAACACTGCCACCTTGCCGCGGTACGTCGCCGCCGTGACGGGTTGACCGAGATCGTCGGTAAGCTGGAATTTCAGGTCGGGCAGATGGCCCTGCACGTTGTCGAGCTGCCAATCGACATGCGACTGGCAGGCGGCGAGCAGCAGGGCGGCACAGACGGGCAACAGCCAACGCAAGGGGAAGCGGAGCTTGGACATCGGAGCAAAGACCACGGTAATCACCCCGGAATGATAGCGCGCCTGCCGCGGCGCCGACCGGTGCCTGGCCAAACATGGCACGGACGATCGCGCACTCGTCCATGTTCTTTTTGCGGGGCAGCGGTCGCCCATGAATTCGGGTGCGGGCGAAGGGTTGACGTGGCGTCGGTGCGGCACGACAATGCGCGCGCCGATGGGCGCGCTGCGCGCATCGGCACTGTCCTCCATCAACCATGACCATGGACGTACACCCTAGTCGCACCGCCGGCATCCGCTTGCATCGGGTGGCGGCGGCCACAATCGAACCGATCGCCCGCGGCAATCGCGCCCGGCCGGCTGGTACCCGCCTCGACTAGGCGCGTCCGGCCCGTTCCTCGCGCGGTGCTGCGGCACTGCTTTGAAGAGGAGATGGGCCATGAACCTCCTTCGCAACTTCCTGCGTGCGCGCCTGGCAGCCCGTCATGCGCATTCGAACCGCCGCGACGGCCGCCGTCGCGAGTGGAACGTGACCGTGCCCGCGCCGCGCGGGCAGTCGCAGGCCGCATGATGCTCGCGATCCGCCAACCGGGCCTGCGGCCTCCGCCACGAATACGCACGCGATCTTTCATGCGCGCGCTGCTGCGCAACGGTTTGTTCGAAGCGGCCGTTGTGGAAAGTCAGGCCATGGAGGGCCGTTCTGGTCTCCACACGCTCGCATTTGTTTGTTCGCGGTACCGCCGAACGAAGCGGCGATCAAGGACGATCGCACAAATAATGTAACCCCGCGGATCCGCCGCTCGTTTCGCGGGTGCGTGTTCCCCGCCATGGAAACGAGTGATGTCCGGTCCTGCTCCCAAACCCTCCGATGCAACAGCGGCCGGCAAGCCGGGCAGGGTGCACGCGCACCCGGTCGCGGCAGCCTTCGCCTGGCAGGACGAGCAAGCGTTGTTCGCGGCGTTGGATACCGGCCACGCCGGCCTCGACGAAACACAGATCGAAGACCGCCTCGACCGCGATGGCGCCAACGAGGCCGTGCACGAGAAGCCGCCGCACTGGGCGCTGCAGCTCGCGCGCACCTTCAAGAATCCGTTCATCATCGTGCTGCTGTTGCTGGCGGGCGTGCAGTTGGCGACCTCGCCGGATGACTGGACCGGGCCCATCATCATCGCCGTGATGGTGGGCATCAGCGTGGTGCTGAGCTTCACCCAGGAATTCCGTTCCTCGCGTGCAGCGGAAAAGTTGAAGGCGATGGTGCGCAACACCGCGACGGTGACGCGGCGCGCCTCGGACGGCCACAGCGAACGCATCGAGGTGCCGGTGATCGAACTGGTCGCGGGCGACATCGTGCACCTATCCGCCGGCGACATGGTGCCCGCCGACCTGCGCCTGCTCGGCGCGAAGGACCTGTTCATCTCGCAGGCGATCCTCACCGGCGAATCCATCCCGGTCGAGAAGACCGCGCCCGAGCACGCCGTGAAAACCGATGCACGGATCGAGCCGCTGGACCTGCCGACCGTGTGCTACATGGGCACCAACGTGGTCAGCGGCAGCGCGACCTCGGTGGTCGTTGCGACCGGCCCGCGCACGTACCTTGGTTCGCTGGCGCGCGCGCTCACCGGCCAGCGTGCGGAAACCGGTTTCGACCGCGGCGTCAAAAGCGTGTCGTGGCTGCTGATCCGCTTCATGGCGGTGATGGCGCCGATCGTGTTCCTGATCCAGGGCTTCGGCAAGGGCAACTGGCTGGAGGCTTTCCTGTTCGCGATTTCGGTCGCCGTCGGCCTCACGCCCGAAATGCTGCCGTTGATCGTCACCGCCAACCTCGCCAAGGGTGCGCTGGCGATGTCCAGGCGCAAGGTGGTGGTGAAGCAGCTCAACGCGATCCAGAACTTCGGCGCGATGGACGTGTTGTGCACCGACAAGACCGGCACGCTCACCCTCGACCGGATCGTGCTGGAACAGCACCTCGATCTCGACGGCGAGGAATCCGACGACGCGCTGGAATACGGTTATCTCAACAGCCACTTCCAGACCGGCCTCAAGAACCTGATGGACAAGGCGGTGCTCTCGCACCGCGACCTCGAACATTCCGTCGCGAAATGGAAAGTCGCGGACGAAATTCCGTTCGACTTCCAGCGCCGCCGCATGTCGGTGGTGCTGGCGCCGACGGACACAGCGGCGGATGCCGACGAAATCCTGATCTGCAAGGGCGCGGTCGAGGAGATGCTGTCGATCTGCACGTTTGCGCGCGAGGGCGGTCGGGACATGCCGATGACCGACCATCGCCGCGACACCATCCGCGAGATGACCCACGGTTTGAACGAAGACGGGTTGCGCGTGCTGGTCGTCGCGATCAAGCATCAACGCACGCCGGGCCGCGCGTATGGCGTCGCCGACGAGCAGGGCTTGACCGCGATCGGCTGCCTGGCCTTCCTCGATCCGCCCAAGGACACCGCACACACCGCGATCGCGGCGCTGCACCAGCACGGCGTCGCCGTGAAGGTGATCACCGGCGACAACGAGGCGGTCACCCGCAAGATTTGCCGCGAGGTCGGGTTGGATGTCGAACATTCGGCGCTCGGGCGCGACCTCGAGGATCTCGACGGCGCGGCTTTCGACACGGCGGTCGCCCGCACCACGGTATTCGCCAAGATGTCGCCGCTGCAGAAGGCGCGGGTGGTGGCGTCGCTGCAGCGCCAGGGCCACACTGTCGGCTTCCTCGGCGACGGCATCAACGACGCGCCCGCGTTGCGCGCGGCCGACGTCGGCATCTCGGTGGACACCGCGACCGACATCGCCAAGGAATCGGCCGACATCATCCTGCTCGAAAAAAACCTGATGGTGCTGGAAGAGGGGGTGCTGGAGGGCCGCGTCACCTTCGGCAACATCATCAAGTACATCAAGATGACGGCCAGTTCCAACTTCGGCAACGTGTTCAGCATGCTGATCGCCAGCATCTTCCTGCCGTTCCTGCCGATGCTGCCGCTGCAGATCCTGGTGCTGAACCTGCTCTACGACATTTCGCAACTGTCGATTCCGTTCGACCGCATGGACGAGGAATACATCCGCTACCCGCGCAAGTGGGATGCGGGCGACATCGGCCGCTTCATGGCCTGGATCGGACCGACGAGTTCGGTGTTCGACATCACCACGTTCCTGCTGCTGTGGTTCTGGTTCGGCGCCAATTCCGTCGCACCCGCGCACCAGGCGTTCTTCCAGTCCGGCTGGTTCGTGGAAAGCCTGATCACGCAAACGCTGGTGGTGCACATGATCCGGACGCGCAGGATTCCATTCCTGCAGAGCGCGGCCTCGGCGCCGGTGCTCGCGCTTACCGGCGCGATCATCGCGATCGGCATCGCGATTCCCTACACGGCGCTCGGCCGGCACCTCGGCATGGTCGAACTGCCGCTGGAATACTTCGGCTGGCTGGCCGCGACGGTGGTCGCGTATTGCGCGCTGACGCAGGTCGTGAAGACGATCTACATGCGCAGGTTCGGGCGTTGGTTGTAGCATCACCCGCGCGTGTAGGTTGGGTAGAGCCCGCGCCTTTTGCGGGCGAAACCCAACATCGTCGTTCGCCCTGTTGGGGTTCGCAAAGGGCGCTCATCCCAACCTACCTTTTACGGGTCCGGAGATTCCTGCCATGACAACCATCTACGATTTCGAAGCCGATTTGCTCGACGGCACGCCGCAGAAACTGGACGCGTATCGCGGCAAGCCGCTGCTGATCGTCAACGTCGCCTCGAAGTGCGGGTTCACACCGCAATACGAAGGGTTGGAAGCGTTGTATCGCGCGCACAAGGGCCAGGGTTTCGAGATCCTCGGCTTTCCCTGCAACCAGTTCGGGCATCAGGAGCCGGGCGAAGCGGATGAAATCCGCAATTTCTGTTCGACCAAATACGACGTGACGTTTCCGCTGTTCGCGAAGATCGACGTCAACGGTGCCGATACGCACCCGCTGTACAAGTTCCTCAAGCACGCCGCACCGGGTCTGCTGGGATCGGAAGCCATCAAGTGGAATTTCACCAAATTCCTGGTCGATCGCGACGGCAACGTGGTGCGGCGTTATGCCTCGGCGGATACGCCGGAGAAGATCGGGAAAGACATCCAGGCGTTGCTGGGCAGCGCTTGAACGAGACAGTCCGGGGAACGCAATGAGCGAACACCATTCCGGTTCCTGCCTGTGCGGGGCCGTGAAATTCACCGTCGAGGGCACGTTCGATCGCTTTTATCTGTGCCACTGCGACCACTGTCGCAAGGACACAGGCTCGGCCCATGCCGCCAACCTGTTCACGTCGTCGGCATCGTTGAAATGGTTGTCCGGTGAAGACAAGGTGGTCACCTTCGCATTGCCCGGCACCCGGCACCAGCGGAGTTTCTGCGCGACCTGCGGTTCGGCGCTGCCGCTTGTGTCGCCGTTCGGGTTGATCGTGCCTGCCGGATGCCTCGACACGGCCTTGTCGAAGCGGCCGGACGCGCACCTTTTCGTGGCGAGCAGGGCGGCCTGGGACCAGCACCTGGAAACGCTGCCCACGTTCGATGGGTTCCCTTCCTAGCGGTGTTGGTTTCAAACAGGCTGGGGTGGCCCCGCGTTGGCCTTGCGCGCCAGCAGTCTACGCAATTCGTTTTTCTCCGCCTCGTCCAGCGCGCCCTCCGACTGCTTGCGGATCAGGCCATCCAGCTGCTGTTGCGTGGTTTGTTCGGCAAGCTTGCGGATCGCGTCGGTGAATTCCGCACGCAGGGCTTCGGGTTCACCGGGAAATTCCGTGAGCGCGAGTTTTTGCAGCGCGGCCGACTCTTCGCGGCCCGCAAAGTGTTCCAGTAGCAGCGCGGTGTTGATGCCGGGCCGCTCCTGCAGGAAATCCAGCAACTCGGTCAGCAACGGAATGCCCGGCTTGTCCAGCCCGGCGAAGGCGTGGGGCAGCGTGACGTCCTGCGCCAGCGACGGCTCGGTGAGCAGCATCGCGATGGCGCTGCGGACCAAGGTGCGGCGCGGTGTGTTGTTGGCGGACGTCGCCGGTCGGCTTGAAGCCGGTGGCGCGGCGTGTGTTGGCTGCACGCCCGTGCGTTTCTCCAGCTCAGCAAACATCAGGTCGCGAAACGCGCCATCGGGCAACTTCGCGAGCAGTGGCTTCGCGTGTTCGGCCAAGCGTGCGCGGCCGTCCAGCGTGGCTACGTTCACATCGTGCGAGAGATAGGCGTAGAAATATTCCGACAGCGGCGTTGCATTTTTCAGGCGTGCCTCGAAACCTTCCCGGCCTTCCTTACGCACCAGCGTGTCGGGATCTTCGTTTTCCGGCAAAAACAAAAAGAATGCCTGGCGTCCGTCGCGCATCCGCGGCAGCACCGATTCCAGTGCGCGCCACGCGGCGCTGCGGCCGGCGCGATCGCCGTCGAAGCAGAAGAACACGTCGGGTGCGGCGCGGAACAACAATTCCGCATGTTCATTGGTGGTCGCGGTGCCCAACGTCGCGACGGCCTGCGTCACGCCGGCCTGGTGCAGCGACACCACGTCCATGTAGCCCTCGACCACGATCAGGCGTTCCAGCTTGGTGTTGGCTTGCCGTACCTGCCACAATGCGAACAGCTCGCGGCCCTTGTGGAACAGCGGCGTCTCGGGTGAGTTGAGGTACTTCGGGCCATCGCCGCGGTGAGAACCCGCGGCAGGGATGCCCGGCTCTTGATCTTCGCGCGCAGGGCGCGCGCTGGAAGAAATGATCCTTCCGCCAAAGGCGATCACCCGTCCGCGCCGGTCGAGGATCGGGAACATCAATCGCTCGCGGAAGCGGTCGTACTGCTTGCCCTTGTCGCCGGTCGAAAGCATGCCGGCCTGTTCCAGCATTTTCACCCGCGCATCGCTGGTACCGAGCGCGCGCTTCACCGCGTCCCAGCCGCCCGGCGCCCAGCCGATGCGGAAGCGTTCGATGATGTCCTTGTCGAGGCCGCGCTTCCTGCAGTACGCGCGTGCGGCGTCGTTGTCGGGCAATTGCGCCTGATAGAAACCTGCCGCGCCATCCAGCAACGCGTAAAGATCGGTGTGGTCTTCGCGTGGCCGCGAAGACCCGCCTTCGTGCGGCACGGCCAGGCCGACCGATTGCGCGAGTTCCTCGACCGCGTCGGGGAACTCCAGCCGGTCGTACTCCATCAGGAAACGCACCGCGCTGCCGTGCGCTCCGCAGCCGAAGCAGTGGTAGAACTGCTTCGCGGGGCTGACGTAGAACGATGGCGTGCGTTCGTCGTGGAACGGGCAGCACGCGGTCCACTCGCGGCCCGCGCGTTTCAGCGGCACGCGCTGCTGCACCACGTCGACGATGTCGACGCGGGCCAGCAGTTCGTCGATGAAGCGTTCGGGGATCAGGCCGGGCATGACGCGCTGGAGCAATTTCCGTATTGATGGTTACGAAAAGCACCCCCATCCGCCTTCGGCACCTTCCCCCGCGCTACGCGCGGGGGAAGAAATGCCTGGTTTCCCCGCATGCGGGGGGAAGCTGCCCGAAGGGCTGAAGGGGGCCTTCTCGTCAGCACTTGAGTTGAAAGTGCCCTAGGATGCCATGCGCGGGCAGCAGACGCGATCAGCGCCGTCGCAACGTTGGAGATGGCGGGAACGGCATCGGCATTCGGTCGAATCCGGCCATACCCGCGGGCCGGCTCTCGCGTTACCATGCGGGTCAGTCAGATAGAGGGGATCCGCCATGACCGATTTCGCGCTCGACGCGTTGCTCGCGCCCGTCGACGAAGCGTCGCCGACCGGACTGGATCTGGAGTACGACGCCGACTTCCTCGCCCTGGAACGCGCCGCCGCGCCCAAGGCCGAGCGGGTAATGGGCGACGACGTCAAGGCAGCGGAAGAGCCCGATTGGGACAGCGTCGCCGACATGGCGCTGGCTTTGCTGCGTCGCTCCAAGGATCTGCGCGTGGCGGTGCACCTGTCGACCGCATGGCTCCGCACCTCGGGTATGCCGGGTTGGGCAGCCGGTATGGAGTTGGTGCGTGGCCTGCTGGAAACCTGGTGGGACGGGGTGCATCCGCAGCTGGATGCCGAGGACGACAACGATCCCACCGCGCGGGTGAATGCGGTGGCGCCGATCGGCAGCCTCGATGGGGCGCTCGGTTATTTCCAGACCACGCCGTTCGTGCAATCGTCGCGCCTCGGGCGCTTCTCGTTGCGCGACCTGCGCATCGCCAATGGCGAATTCAAACCCGCAGCGCCGGCCGGAGGCGAGGGCGAGACACCCGCGCCACCGTCGCTGACGGAAATCGAGGCTTGCTGCATGGATTGTCCGGAAGACGAGCTCACCGGCACCCTCGCGGCCGTGGACCGCACGCTGGAACACGTGCGCGCCATCGACCAGCTGTTCGGCGAGCACGTCGGTACCGCCGGGCCCGAATTGAAACCGCTGCTGGCCGATGCCCAGGAGTTGAAAAAGTTTCTCGGCGCCCAGCTGGTCCGCCGCAATCCTCAGGCCGCCGCGGAAGCTGGCACCGAGGCTGGCGAAGCCGCCGGCGCGAATGCGGTCGCGGGCAACGGCCGGATCAATGGCCCGCAGGACGTGCTGCGCCGCATCGACGACATTTGCGACTACTACGCGCGCGCCGAGCCTTCCAGCCCGGTTCCGATCCTGCTGCGCCGCGCGCAGCGGCTGGTGGGAATGTCCTTTGCGGACTTGATGAAAGACCTGGCGCCGGGCGGGGTGAGCGAACTGCAGGTCATTTCAGGATCGTCCGCCGACGAGTGACCTGTCTCGACAGCTCAGTACACGCCCTTGCAGGTGCGCGTGCCAGAGCGCACCAGCAGTTGATGCAGTGACGGGTCCCAGCTGATGGTCAGGCCATTGCCCAGTCCGGAAGTGATGCCGGCATCCGGACCCTGCGTCACCGGCCCCATCTTCGTTTCCTGCCCGGGCGCCTCGCCTGCCGCGGCGGTGAGGGTGTAGGAGGCAGGCGTGCCGCACGCGGAAACATCGACGCTGCGGGTGACGGTCTGGTCGCGGCCGGTGATCGATACCGTTGCCGAAGCCAGCGACACCGGGGCGGATTGGCCCTCGCAAGTTGCGATCAGCGCATAGGAAACCTTGAAATGCTGCTGCGGCGCCACCTGCAGCACGGCGACAGCAGGTGGCTGCGACGTGCATCCGAACAGGAACCCCTTGCGTTCCGCCGCCAGCCGCAAGGTGTAGGCACCCGGCGCCAGGTTGGCGGCCCCGGGCCATTGCAGTTCGACGCGACCCGGCTGCGCGGCGACGAGTTGTGGTTGCGTGCCGACCAGTTTGCCGTCGGCGCCGACAACCGTCACTTCGGGGTTGGCGCATTGCGCGTCCACCAGGTTGGCGCCGGTCAACACGAACTTCGGCACCGCGTCCTGCTTGCCCAGAACGAACAGCGGACGCTGGTCCAGCGTTTCGACGCCATCAATGACCGGCAGCGGTGCCTTCTGTGACGAGGTATCGGCAGACAATTGCTCCAGCGTGGCGGTGAGCGCGGCGAGCATCGCCCCGGTTTCGTCCCTGGTGCAGGCCGTTGCCGAGGCATCCAGCCATGCCTGCACGCGCTTGGCCGCTGCCTCCGCGCGGATCGCGGCATCGCGAACGTCCTTGTCGATGGTCGCGACCGGCTTGTTCGAATCATCGCCCAGCATTTTGCGCAAGTTCGCGCCCATGCGTTGCAGCTGCCCATCGACCGCCTGCAAGTCGGCGTCTTGCGTGCCGTCGCCGCGCGCCTTCACGGCTTGCTGCACCTTGGCAAGGTCGGCGATGACCATCGCGCCGGTGAGACGCGGCGCCACCTGCTGGGCGGAGGCAGCCAAGGCCGCAAGCGTCAGCACGCCTCCCAGCGCGCAGATGCGAATCGCCCTTGCGACTTCGCGTGGCCAGCGGATGCTTGACGGATTCGACCTGGATATCTGCATGTCAATTGTTGTCCGGGCATTCCGGGGAAGGCTGGTCCGGCGAGCACTGCCGCTGGTCGGCCGGCAGCAGCAGGCCGGGCGGCACCACCCCATAGGCGCGATACGTAGCGGTGATCACGCCGACGTCGATGTACTGGTCGGAATGGCCATTGACGCCCTGGGAGCGACTGGAAAGGATGGAAGTCGGCACGTTCACGCTGGTTGCCCCCGTCAACGGCAACAGGTTGCCGTTGTAGTCCACGGCGTAGAAGTACGCCGGCGGCAGCCCGATCGCGGCAATGACCTGTGGACTGGTGCCGGTGACGTAGATCGGTGCGTTGGCCAGGCCGATGTGTCCGCTGGCCGACCAGGTACCGGCGCCATCGTACAGCCACGTGGTGCCGTTTTGCAGCAGGTCGCCATTGCGCACGGCGAGGTAGAGATCCGACTTGCCGGCGTCCACGGTGTAGGCGCTGCCGTTCACCGATGCCAGCGTCAGTGTTCCATCATTGGTAAGACTGAAGCCGGCCTTCGACGAGAATCCGCCAAGGACGCCGACGTGGTTGCCCATGAACTGGCCTGCCGATCCCAGCGTGGTGGTGCCGGTGGCGCTGCCGGCGAGGGTGGCGGCGGTGATGCTGCCGTTGGCGCCGCCGGTGATCGTGCCGTTGCCGGTTTGCGTCAAGGTGGTGGTGCCCGCGCCGCTGTTCACGGCCGCATCGATCACCAGATTGCCATTCGCAGCGAGGCCTACCTTGGTGCCGGTCACGGCATTGGCGACGGTGAGGTCGCCCGCGGAAGCGAGCGTGATGGCCGCGCCCTGCACCGCCTGATTCACCGTCAGCGCGTTGCCGTTGCCGGTGGTGGCAAGGCTGATGTCGCCTGCGTTGCCGGTGGTCGTCAGCGGACCGCCCACCACCAAGGCCTTGGTGTTGGTCAGGTAAAAGTTTTTCGCCTTGAACGCATTCAGCGCGTCAATCCCGGTTTGCGTGAGCCTGGTGTCGCCGACCGAGCTGCCGGTCAGGCTGTTCGCCTGCACCAGGCCGTTCGCGCCTTCTGCAATCGCGCCCGACGATACCAGCGTGGCCAGACCGCCCTTGACCGTGCCGTCGATCGTCAGGTCGTTGCCTGCACCCGTGGTTTCGAGCGTGGTGGTGGCGCCGCCGTCGACGGTACTGCCCGCGACCACCGTCAGCCCGGAATCCGTGGTCAGGCTGAAACCGGCCGCGGTGAAGTTGCCGAGGTTGTCGACATCGTTGGTGCCGTCCAGCGTGGTGCTGCCGATCGAATTTCCGGTCAGCGTGCCGGCGATCAACGCCCCTTGCGCGCCTTCGTCGATGGCGCCGGAAGCCTTGAGCGTGGTCGTGGTGCCCTTCAAGGTGCCATCGATGGTCAGGTTGCCGTTGCTGCCGGTGACGGTCAGCGCGGTATTGGCGCCGCCATCGACCGTGGTGCCGGCCATCACCGTCAACGCCTGGCCATTGGTCAGCGCCAATCCGTTGGCCTTGAAGTTGCCCAGGTTGTTGACGGCGTTGCTGCCGGTCAATTGCACGCCGTGTGCAGCACTGCCGGTGAGGATGCCCGCGGTGACGGTGCCTTGACTGCCCTCGTTGATCGCGCCGGATGAAACCAGGCTGGTCAGCGTGCCTTTCACATTGCCATCGAGGGTCAGGTCGCCGCCTGTTTTCAACGCCGTGCTGTCGCCACCGTCGACCGTGCTGCCCGCGGTCACCGTCAAAGCGCTGGCATTGGTCAGGCTGAAACCGGCAGCCGTGAAGTCGCCGAGATTGGCGATGGCGTTGGCGCCGGTCAGCGCGACGCTGCCCTGCGCGGCGCCGGTGAGGGTGCCGGCGGTGATGGTACCGGTGCTGCTTTGGCTGATTGTGCCGGCCGCGCCATTCTGGACCAGCGTGGTGACGCCGCTGCCGCTGTTGACCGCCGCGTCGATCGCGAGATTGCCATTGGCGGTCAGGTTGATCGTGGTGCCCTGGATGGCCCGGACCACGCTCAAATCGCCCGCCGAAGCGAGGCTGATCATCCCGCCGGTCAGGGTCTGTCCCACGCTCAATACATTGCCGGGGCCGGTGGTGGTCAGGCTGATGTTGCCGGTGGTGACCAGCGGGCCCTGCACCGTCAACGCCGCCGCGTTGACCAGCGAGAAGTTCACGGCGCTGAACTGTGCCAGGGTGCCTATCTGGTTGGCGCCGGCAAGCGTGGTATCGCCCGCCGACGAGCCGGTCAGGGTGGTGGCCTTGATGATGCCGGCGTTGCCCTCGGCGATCGCGCCGGACGAAGTCAGCTCGGTGGTGGTGCCTTGCACCGTACCGTTGATCGTGAGGTCGCTGCCCGCGCCGGTGGTCGTCAACGTGGTGCCGGCGCCGCCATCGACCGTGGCGCCAGCGGCTACGGTCAAGGCTTGCCCGCTGGTCAGGCTGAAGCCGGCAGCCGTGAAATCACCCAGTGAACCGATCGCGTTGTTGCCTTCAAGGATGGTTGTCCCGACCGAACTGCCGGTCAGGCTGGCGGCGGTAATGACGGTGCCCACGTTCTGGCTGATGGTGCTGCCGGAAGTCAGGCTGAGCGCACCACCCGCCGTGACATTGCTGCCCAATACGATGCCGCCTGCGCCCGTCAACGTGATGTTGCCGCCGGTCAGCGCGGCCGTGTTCAAGGCACCGCCGTTGGCCGCCAGGGTGATGTTGCCGGTGCCCGCGTTGATCGCGCCGACGCCGAACAACGCGCCGCCGGCGACCAGGCTCACGTCGCCGTTGCCGGAGTTGGTCAGGCCGGCAATGTTCAGGTCGTTCTTATCCGCCAACGTGATGCCCGCTCCCGCAACCGTCACGCTGCCGGTGAAGTCGTTGTTCACATTGCCGAGCGTGATGGCATTGCCACCCGCAAGGATCGAAGTGGTTCCGCCGACCGTCAGCGGGCCGCTGCCTTGCAGCACCGCGCCGCCGGCATTGACCGTCAATCCATTGCCGACTGCAAGCGTGCCAAGCCTGGTTGTGCGGCCTGCTCCCGTGTTGGTGACCGTGAGCGAACCGGCCGCGGTGCCGCTGACGCCGAGATTGCTGTCCGCAAGGATCGTGGAGATGCCGGCGAGGTTGCCCGCGATTCCCGTCGAACCGGTGCCGGCCAGGTTGACGTTCACTGGCGTGGTGTAGCCGGTGTAGTCGAGCGTGCCGCCGGTGCCTGCATCGAGGCTGCCGGACAGGCTGCCATCCGCCCCCGAATGCATCGTGAAATGCCCGGTGCCGGTATCGACAAGGCTGCCGATGCCGGTGAAGGATCCGGAGAGCGTGGTTACCGTGCCCTGGTCGTTTCCCGTCAGGGCCCAGTTTTGATTGGATGCGACGATCGTACCGGCGCCGCTGTCGGCAACATTCTCGAACGAGGTCCAATTCACGGCGCCGTTGTTGCCGGTGCCGGCACCGGTGAGCGCGTAGGTCTGGTTGTTGCCCTTGATGGTGTCGACGTTGCCGCTGCCGATGACCGCCGTGACACCCGTCCAGGTCCCGCCGATGCCGGTGGTCGCACCGTTGCCGGCGGACAGATCGAAGCTGACCGCGCTGGCGTAGCTGCCGTAATCCAGCGTCGCCGCGGTCACGTTGCCCGTGAGGCTGCCGTTGCTGCCGAAGTGGATCGTGCCCGCGGCATCGTTGAGGTTGCCGATGCCGGTGAAGCCGCCCGGCAGCAACGTGGCGACCGTACCGGCATTGGCGCCGGTCAGGCTGTAGCTCTGTCCGCCCGTGGTGTTGATCGTGCCGGCGCCGCTGTCGGCAACATTCTCGAACGAAGTCCAATTCACCGCGCCGTTGTTGCCGGTGCCGGCACCGGTGAGCGCGTAGCTCTGGTTGTTGCCCTTGATGGTGTCGGTGTTGCCGCTGCCGATGACTGCCGTGACACCTGTCCAGCTGCCGCCGATGCCGGTGGTCGCACCGTTGCCGGCGGACAGATCGAAACTGACCGCGCTGGCGTAGCTGCCGTAATCTAGCGTTGCCGCCGTCACGTTGCCCGTGAGGCTGCCGTTGGTGCCGAAGTGGATCGTGCTAGCCGCATCGTTGAGGTTGCCGATGCCGGTGAAGCCGCCCGGCAGCAACGTGGCGACCGTGCCGGCGTTGGCGCCCGTGAGGTTGTAGCTCTGTCCGCCCGTAGTGTTGATCGTGCCGCTGCCGCTGTCGGCAACATTCTCGAACGAGGTCCAATTCACAGCGCCGTTGTTGCCGACACCGGCTCCGGTGAGCGCGTAGGTCTGGTTGTTGCCCTTGATGGTGTCGACGTTGCCACTGCCAATGACCGCCGTGACGCCTGTCCAGTTGCCGCCGATGCCGGTGCTCGCACCGTTGCCGGCGGACAGATCGAAACTGACCGCGCTGGCGTAGCTGCCGTAATCCAGCGTTGCCGCCGTCACGTTGCCCGTGAGGCTGCCGTTGGTGCCGAAGTGGACCGTGCCCGTGGCATCGTCGATGCTCCCGAACGATGTCCAGGTCACGCCATTACCGCTGCCTTTGTCCGCCGTGCTGCTGTCCAGGGTGTAGGTCTGCCCGGAACCGGTGATCGTTGCGGTGGTGCCGGTACCCGCCACACTGGTGGCGTTGGCAAAGGTCATCCCTTCGCCGATCTTGCTGCCGATGTCGAAACCCGAGGCGCCGGTGACGGTGGTGGTGTCGGCCGCATTGAAGCCGCTGAAGCCGGTGCTGCCCGCCGTGCCTGCCTGATTCCCGGTCAGGTTGAATGTGGTGCTGCCCAGGTTGGTGATCGCGCCGGTACCCGTCACGCTGGTGGCGGCGGCAAAGGCCATGCCTTCGCTGACCTTGGTCGCGTAATCGAAACCGGAGGCGCCGGTGACGGTGGTGGTGTCGGCGGCATTGAAGCCGCTGAAGCCGATGCTGCCCGCCGTGCCTGCCTGATTCCCGGTCAGGTTGAACGCGGTGCTGCCCAGGTTGGTGATTGCGCCGCTACCCGTCACGCTGGTGGCGGCGGCAAAGGCCATGCCTTCACTGACCCTGGTCGCGTAGTCGAAACCCGAGGCGCCGGTGACGGTGGTGGTGTCGGCCGCATTGAAGCCGCTGAAGCCGGTGCTGCCCGCCGTGCCTGCCTGATTCCCGGTCAGGTTGAATGTGGTGCTGCCCAGGTTGGTGATCGCGCCGGTACCCGTCACGCTGGTGGCGGCGGCAAAGGCCATGCCTTCACTGACCCTGGTCGCGTAGTCGAAACCCGAGGCGCCGGTGACGGTGGTGGTGTCGGCCGCACTGAAGCCGCTGAAACCGATGCCGCCCGCCGTGCCCGCCTTGCTGCCGGTCAAGGTGAACGCGGTGCTGCCCAAGCCGGTCACCGCGCCTGTTCCGGTGAGGCTCCCGGTACCCGTAGGGCCTGCACCCGAAAACGCCACCCCGGTCAGTCCGGTCAAGCTGCCGTCAACCGTGATCGAGGTCACCGCCTGTGCCGTGAGCACGCCGTTGATCGAACCATTTCCGGACAAGCTCAGCGCGCCGCTGTTGCTGATGGCAGTCAGGGCGCCGGTAGCGAGGGTTCCAAGCGTCAAATTGTTGTTGCCGGTGATCTGCGTCGTGCCACCGGCGAGGTTCACCGTACCGCTGAAGTCATTGCCGCTGTTGGTCAGCGAGATCGCGCCGCTGCCGCCCTTGAGCGTGGCTGCTCCGGCCGTGATGCTGCTGCCGGCCGTGGTCATCTGCGTGATTCCGTTGGCGTCCACATTCAACGCGCCCGCTACCGTGCCCGAGGTGTCGATGGTGCCGGTGAACGTCCCGTTGCCGATGTTGACGGCGCCACCGGCATGGCTGGCGTCGCCGGTACGGATGTCCACGGCACCGCCGAACGTCGTGATGGCGGCATTGGCCGTATCGCCCAGGGTGACCACGCAGGACGCACAGGCCTTCAGGCCGCTGTAGGCCAGGTCCGTGGCGGCTCCGCCATAGTTGGCCCACAAGTACACGTTCAATGGATTGGAAGCATCCTTGCCACTGATGTCGGCGTTGAGGAGGATGCTGCCCGCCGCTTTGAGGTACAGCGCCCCCGCGCCGGCAGCCGTGATCGCGCTGGTAACCGTGATGTCGCCGTTCTGTCCGCCACCCGTGCCCGTGAAGACCGACACATTGGTGCCGCCGGTCAAGGCGCCATTGATGACCGTGGGGTCAATCGTGGAATTGTTGGTTGCTGCGCTGTAGTAGAGATTCGGCGCCGTGCCCGCAAGACTGCCGCCGCCACCGGTGATGATGTCGACGTTGCGCGGATCGAGCAGCCACATGCCGGCTTTGCCATGCGCAGCCGATGCGTCCACGCGGCCTTGCGCGTTGAGGCCATCGTGCGAGGATGTTTCCACCCGGCCGCCGTCGCCGCCCAGTGCACCGCCGCGCGCGCTGATGCTGCCGTAGAAGTTGTTGACCCGGTCTCCCCACACCACCACCGAGCCGCCCTTGCCGCGCTGCATGGCATCGGCCGTAAGCGTGGCATCCGGCGCGATGTAAGTCGCTGCCGCCGTTTGCAGGCCTTCGCCGCCTTGCCAGCCGCCGCCCACGCGGATGCTGCCGCCGCCATCGCGGCCGGAAGCATCGACGCGGCCGCCGGTGATGCCCACGTTGTGGTCGGACAGAACCTGCACGCTGCCGCCATGCACGCCGCTGGCGTCGATGCGTCCGCTGCTGACCGCATTGCCACCGCTGCCCACCAGCCGCACCACGCCGCCGTCGGTGCTGATGCCATGGGCGTCGATCACGCCGGCGTTGTTGACCAGGTCGGTGAACAGATCCCTGGCCGCGGAAGCCTGCAGCACCACGGTGCCGCTGGCGGATTTCAATGTGCCCTTGTTGGCGACGGCGGATTGTTCGGTGTCGAAGCGCTGCTGCAACGCGCCGGTGATCTGCACGTTGATGAGGCCGTTGCCGTCGAAATCCAGCACGGCCTTGTCGGCGCCATCGAGGTTGATGCGTCCGTAATCGGCCACGATCAGACCGCTGTTCTGGACGTTGCCGCCGATCAGGCTGACCGAACCGCCGCTGGCGGCGGCGATGGTGCCGTGGTTGACGACACCGGCGTGGCCGCCGTGCGCATCGAGGTTGAAATGCTGCTTGAGGAAATCGTCCGGGGTCAGGTCGAGCGTGCTCGCCACCAGGCCGCCCACGTTCAACTGCGCGCCGGCGCCGAAGATGATGCCGTGGGTGTTGATGAGGAAGATCTGGCCGTTGGAGTTGATCTTGCCGAAGATCTGGCTGGGGTTCTGGTCGAGGATGCGGTTGAGCGCGATCGCGCTGACGCCCGGCTGCTTGAACAACACCGTGGCGTCCTTGCCAACGTTGAAGGTTTGCCAGTCCAGCGCCAACAGTCTGGACTGCTGCTTGATGATGGTTTCGGCGCCGTTCTGCACGATCGAACCGGCGCCGCCCACCACCTTGCCGCCGGTCGGAGATTCGCCGGCGGACACGCCGGATGCCGCCGCGGCGGTACCGCAGACCAGCAACGAGCCAAGTGCCAACCCCACGCCGAAGGCCAGGTGCTTGTAGCGCAGCCATGACATCCGGTCGTCGCGGCCGTGGTGTGCAGGCCGTGCAGCGTGCTGCGAATTTCGGTGGTTGGCGTGCATGCTGGTGCTCCCCTCAGAACGTCAGGTTGAATCGTCCGTAGATCTGCAGATCGTCCTTGCCCGGGGTCTTGCGGCCGTCCAGCGGTACCGCGCCGTCCAGGCGGAACAGCAAGCTGTGCCAGCGCGGCAGGCGGAAAATCAGGCCCAGGCCGGCACCGCTGTAGGTCACCGTGTTGTCGCCGTTCGGGGCGTAGCCGCTCACCGAAGATCCGCGTGCATAGTCCAGGAAGGCTTCCAGCGACAGCAACTCGCGCCACGGTTCGCCATGGAACGGCGAGGGCTTGTCGGCGAATCCCGGTGCGTCGACGTGGTATTCCAGCGAGGTGTAGAAGCCGCGGTCGGTCAGCGCCTCGGCGATCGGGTAGGCGCGCACGCTGTCCGGACCGCCGATCACGAATTGCTCCATCGGCACCAGCGAATCGTTGGTGTATTGCCCGGCGAACTTGAAGAACAGTTGCTGGGTGTTGCCGAGGAACTGGATGCGGGTGTAACCGAGCTTGGCGACCGTGAAATCGGGAGTGTGGTTGGGGCTGACCAGATCCTGCGGCGCCGACTTGTCGTCGAGTGCGTGACGCACCGCCAGCGAGAGCATGTCGAGGCCATGGAAGCGGCGGTCGGTGTGGCTCATCGAGAAGTCGAGTTGCGCGACGTCGAAGCGTTGGTCGGAAAGTTTGAAGTCGAGACTGTTCAGCGACGATTGCTCGTGGATGTACTGCAACGAGCTGGTCATCGAAAGGTCGGTGTGATTGATGAACTTCCATTGCACGCCGCCGAACCAGCGCGAAGTGGGTCCGCGCACGTCCAGCGCCGCGAATGGCCCGGTGTTGAGCTGCAGTTCGCTGCGCTCGGCACCGGCCACCACGCCGAGACCGGGTACCTTCACGGTGGGCACGGAGTAGACGAGCGAGCCGTAGGTGTTCTGGTGCGGATCGAACGCGTAGTTGATGCCGACGCTGAGCTTGTCGCCGATGCCCAGCGGGGCATTCCAGTCCACATTGGCTTCGGCGCGATAGCGGCCGGTGACGTCGGTACCGTAATTGTTGACGCCGAGCGTGACCGAAACGGGACGTTTTTCCCGCGCGACCATGATGAGGTCGGTCTGGCCGGTCTGCTCGCCGGGTTGGAAGGTCGAGGTTACCGACACGCCCGGCAGGTCGCGGTCGTAGAGCAGGGCGGTGTCGACGTCGCGCTTCTGCAAGGCCTTGCCGCGCAATTTTTCCGCCGGTGCGGCGATCACCCACGGGTAATAGTGCTTGGCGCCCTGCACTTCGATCTTGCCGATGCGCCCTTCCAGTACGTCGATGTGGACAAGCTTGTCCGCGCCGACGGTTTGCGCCGGCAGGTAGGCGGTCGCGACGATGAACCCCGCTTTGCGGTAACGGTCGGTGATGGCGTCGGCGACGGATTGCAGTTGCTCGAAATCGAGTTGCGCAGGCGACGCCCCGGTTCCACCGAGTTTCGCGTATTCCGCATCCGCGAGTTGCTGCATGCTGGCCGGCGTGATGCCCTCTTTTGCGTGTGCGCCGACACCTTGCACCACGAAACCGCTCACCGCGATGCGTTGGCCGGCACCCGCCTCGGTTTCACGCTGGCTGACCGGAGGCAGCACGCCTTCCTGCGCTGCCGGAGCGGACGGCACCAGCGCCGCCACGCTGCCCGAGGGTTGCACCGTGAACACGGCGACCTGGTTGGACAACCAGGCATGCGCGTCGGGGTAGCCCGCCTTGGCGAGCGCCGCGTTGACCGCATCGACGACCTGCTGCCACTGCGCCGCACCCAGCGCGGTGGACTGGCCGTTGGCGGCGACGACTTGCCGGTAGGCTTGCTGGATGATGCCCTGCACGGCGGGGGAGCCCGCGGGCACGCCGCTGACGAGGATGTTGGGCGTCGCCACGGTTGGCGTGGCGGAAGTCGGCGGTTCGGCGGCTTGCGCGCAAATGCTGCACCAAGCCAACCCCAATGCGGCGACCAGAGCGACCACTCGCATCGAACACCCCCTGATTCGTGACCGACCTCGCATTATTGCAGACCCCAATGGTTGCAGGGGAAAACCGGACATTCCCCGATGCCGCGATGGCGCCGACCATCGCACTCCGCGGCGGATTCAAAAAGGCCACATTGCCCTTTCGTCGGGCGTCGGTGACCCGTTACCTGCACGGGCCCGCCCAGGACGGATCCATCCGCGTGAAAGTCCGGCCTTCACGCCGGTCATCCATGCCGCGATATCAAGGCGCATGGCAGCGCCAAACCTGCACGATCAGTGTCGGCGGCCCAACCATGAAAACAGCCTGGACCACCATGGGAACATTGCCGAAACCGCTTCATCGCGCGCCGGTCGCGCAGCAGGCGCGGCCGGGATCGAACTGCGCGGAACCGTTTCGGCGGCGACGGTATTGCGCGCCGTGATGCCGCCGCCATCGCACAACATGCCGAGCAGGTGCCGGCGCCGCGCACGGTAGTCCTCGCGGCTGATGCGACCGAGGCGATGCGCTTCGTCCAGCGTGTGCAGACTGCGGTTGATCTCGCGCAGGCGCTCGTTCACTTGATTTCCCTCAGCACCCGGAAGCCGACGTCCTTCTGGGGACTGCCATTGTCGCTGCGATGACTGGCGACGGTGCAATCGGACCAATAGCTGTTGTAGCTGCCGCCCTGCACCATGACTTGCCCCCCGTTGACCACCCATTCCCACACGTTGCCGGTCATGTTCACCAACCCCCACGGATTGGGTTGCCGCCCGCGCGCGGCAATCGGACCGCCGACGCCGCCATCGGCGCCCGCCGAGGGTGGAATGCAATTGCTGTCCGGCGCCTGCGTCCAGTTCTGGCCCGCCTTGGCCGCGTGCAGCCATTCTGCCTCGGTGGGCAGACGGTAGGTGTATCCGGTGACTTGCGTCAACCAGGCCGTGTAGGCCCTGGCTTGCGCCAGGCTGATGTCGCTCACCGGCAGGTTGCCGCTGCCGTCCTTGGCTGCGCACTGGTGGCTGGCGCTGCAGAACTGGTTGAAATCGTGCACCGTGATTTCGCTGCGCGACATCGCGAAGGGTTTGCCGCCGTCCGCCGGGATCACCACCAACCCGGGACCGAAGGCGGCGCCGATGCGGTCCGCGCAAATCCTGCCTCGCCCGGCCAGGCCCGGTTTGGCACACGGATCGGCTTGCGAGGATGGCGTTGCGGTGGCTGGTGGTGCAGCGACCGGGGGCGCGACCGGCGCGGTTTTCGGCGGTGCGGTCGGAGCTGCAATCGCGGGCGCGGTCGGCGCGGCACTCGGCGCGGCACTCGGCGCGGGCGATTTGGCCACGGGTTGGGCCGAGGCGATGCCGGGCCTCAGGGTATCGAGCATTTGCGCGAACGATCCCTCCGGCAGCGCGCCACGCATCTTCAAGGTCTTCTGCAAGGCATCCAGCCCTTGCGCATCGGTCTTGTCCAGGGCCGCCAGCTGGTCGCGCAGGCGCTGGATCTCATCGGCGCCGAGCGGTCTGCCGCGCGCCCGCATGAGGTCTGCGACAAAAGTCATGCGCGTCCGCGCGTCGCGCAAATCGGCGCGTTGCCCCATGGCCTGCGCGCCTTTGGCCAACGTATCGGCCGCGAGCCGGTATTTGCCCGCGCCGGCGAGGTCGTTGGCTTCCCCGAGATAGGCGTCGGCGAGCAACTGCGGACCTTCCTTGGCCAGGAATGGATTGTCGGGTTGCAAACTGCGGATGCGCGCCAGCGATTCCCCGGCCTTGCCGATGTCGTGCGCGGCGGCGGCGCGTTTCAACGAGTTGATCCGTGAATCCACCTCCGCCGCGGCGCTTTCCGCGGCGAGCTGTGCCTGCTGTTGCGCCTGCAGCGCCGCCAGCCGATCGTGCTGGGCAAGCAGCGGCCTGGAATCCGGCACGTACTGGAGCCCCATCGCGACCACGCTCGTGGCGCGCTGCACTTGTGCCGGGGCCGTCACCTTGGCGGCTTCCCCCGCGATCACGCCGGCGAGCTTTTGCAACAACTGTTGGGTCGCGGGGGTGTGGTCTGCCTGCAGCACGCGCAGGTTGCCGTCCACGCCGGCTTGCCATTCGGGGGCAAGCGAGGGTTCGGACAACAGCTGATCGAGGGCTTTGCGTGCCTCCGGCGCGCTGTGTTTCGCGATCTCGGCGCCGGTAGTGGCGGTGGCCTGTTCCTGCATTGCCAGCTGTGCCGCGCGTTGTTGCAAGCGCTTTGACTTTGGAAACAGGCGCGTGGCCAGCGCCAGCCGCTGCCTGGCCTCATCGGTGCGCCCGGCATCCAGCGATTGGCCGATGGCGATGTCGTATTTCAGCTTCAGCTCGGCATTGTCGAGCAACGCGCTGTGCGGATCGATGGCACGGATCGCGGCAAGCGTCTCGACCACGTTGTCGGGCTGGTTCTCGAACAGCGCGCCCGCGGCGGTGCGCTCGCTCAGTTGGGTGTCCAGCGTGTTCAGCAGGCCGTTGCGCTGCTGGTCGATGGTGCTGCGGCGGACGTCCAGTTGCGGCGAAAACAACTTGAGCTTGTCGCGAACCTGGAACACGTGTTGCACGCCCGCGTAATCGAAGCGCTTGTGCGCGGGGTTCCAGTAGGTGTCCAGCCTGCCCAGCAGGTAGTAGGTGATGTTGTTGTTGTACTTGACGACCACCTGGCTTTCTTCGTCGCCGAGCGCTGCCAGCGCCTCGTAGGCCTGATCCTCGTTGGCGAAATGCTGCGGGTTGGCCAATGCGAAACGGTCGACCAGCTCGGAGATATGACGTGCGCCAAGGTAACGGCTCACACCGTAGCCGGCCAGCGCGAGCACCACTGCCGCCACCGCACCGTAGATCAGCAGCGGACGCGCGCGCTCGCGCCAGCCGATGTTGCGCAGGCCTTCGATCAGGTCGAGCACGCTGGGCAGGCGCTGCTCGGCATGCAAGGCCACCGCGTCGGCAAGGGT
>MKWP01000015.1:1082235-1087631 GCA_001899805.1 Lysobacterales bacterium 66-474 | reverse complement strand
TCTACGTCACGGCGTTGAGCCAAGGTTGGGCACGGCATCCACACACCCTTTTGCCGAGAGCAACTCGGCAAAATCACAATACAAGGTTGGGCTGACCCGGCTTCATCGGGGAAGCCCAACGACGTATGGCGAAAGAGTTGGACTTCAAACGGATAAATCCGTGTGAAGCCCGTCCTGCATCTTTCACTCGGTTGCGACGACGGTTCCTTGATGGAACACGATCTTCCACCCGTCGCCCGCGCGCTGCCAGATGGTGCTGCGGCGGGTGAGCCGCTCGCCCTGGCGCAGGGTGTAGGTCAACAGGTACACGTCGGGCGCCAATTCGCGGACGTGGAAATCGCGGGATTCCCAATCCGATTCGTCGACCGGAGCGGTACGCCGCGCGTCCAGCACGTCGAGCACGTAATCGCGCGAATAGCGTTGGCCCGACGCGCCGATTTCCCAGAAGTCGTCCACGATCATGCGCGCGCAATCGGTGCGCGAAGTCCCCGAACCCGGATGGTGGAAGATCGGTTCGCGTTGACGCAGCTCGTCCAGCACGTCCTGCAGATGCCGTGGGGTAACGAGTTCGGGTTCCCGGGTCATGTCTTGGCGCCCTTTGCGGATTGTTGCGCGATGGCCCACGCCACATGTTCGCGCACCAGCGGTGAGGGATCATCGACGCGCGCCTGCAGCGCGTCGACCACTTCGGTGGAATGTGGTGCGTTGCCCAGCGCCACCGCAAGGTTGCGCATGAAGCCCGCGAAGCCCGCGCGCCGGATCGGCATGCCTTCGGTCTTTTTCAGGAACTCGGCTTCGGTCCAGGCGAACAGTTCGACCAGCTTGATGGAATCGAGCCCGTGGCGCGGCGCGAAATCCTCTTCGTGGGTGGGTTGCGCGAACTTGTTCCAGGGACACACCAGTTGGCAGTCGTCGCAACCGAACACGCGGTTGCCGATCAGCGGGCGCAGGTCCTCGGGAATCGCGTCCTTCGATTCGATGGTGAGGTAGGCGATGCAGCGGCGCGCGTCGAGTTGGTACGGGCCGAGAATTGCCTGCGTGGGGCAGACTTCGATGCAGCGGGTGCAGGTGCCGCAATGCGCGGTGGAGGGTGCATCGACCGGCAACGGCAGGTCGGTGTACAGCTCGCCGAGGAAAAACCACGAACCGGCGTCGCGATCCAGCAGCAAGGTGTGCTTGCCGATCCAGCCCAGGCCGGCGTTGCGCGCCAGCGCTTTTTCCAGTACCGGCGCCGAGTCGGCGAAGGCGCGATAGCCGAACGGTCCGGTCTCGGTGGCGATGCGATCGGCAAGTTTCTGCAGTCGCCCGCGGATCAGCTTGTGGTAGTCGCGGCCCAGCGCATAGCGTGCGATGTAGGCGTGCTCGCCATCGCGCAAGGTTTGCCACGCGGCATCCGCATCGGCGCCGGTCGGCGAATAATCCATGCGCGCGGAAATCACCCGCACGGTGCCGGGCTGCAGTTCGTCCGGACGGCTGCGCCTGGTGCCGTGCCGTTGCATGTAGTCCATCGTGCCATGCCGCCCCTGGCGCAACCATTCCAGCAAACGCGCCTCGTCTTCATCGAGATCGACGCCGGCAATTCCGACCTTGGCGAAGCCGAGCTCGATCCCCCACGCCTTGATGTGTCGCGCGAGTGCCGTGAAATCGATGTCGATGGTTGCGCTGCCGGAATCCATGCGCACATTGTAGGATCACGCGATGCCGATGCCCGATCCGCAGACAGCCCTTTGCACCACCGCGCAGGTGCGCGCGCTCGACCGGGCCGCGATCGAGGCGGGCATTGCCGGCATCGAATTGATGGAACGCGCGGCGCGCGCGGCGCTCGACGTGTTGCGCCAGCGCTGGCCGCAGGCGCGTACGTTGTGCGTCGCTTGCGGACCCGGCAACAACGGTGGCGACGGCTTCCTGTTGGCAGCACTGGCGCGCGAGGCGGGTTTGCAGGCCAGCGTGGTCGCCCTCGGTGACCACGCCCCCGGCGATGCCGGACTTGCGCGCAAACGCTTCCTGGGCGAAGGTGGCGCGCTCGCATCCGCAGCGGCGCTTGCCGACGCCGACGTGTGCGTCGATGCACTGTTCGGTTCGGGCTTGAACCGCGCGCCGGCCGGCGACGCCGCGACGTTGATCGCGGCGTTGAATGCGCAAGCGCGGCCGGTGTTGGCACTGGATGTCCCGAGCGGGCTCGATTCCGACAGCGGCACCGCGTTCGATCCGTGCGTGCGCGCAACGGCGACGGTGTGTTTCGTGGGCTGGAAGCGCGGGTTGTTCACGGCACATGGTCCGGACCAATGCGGCGAACGCAGCCTCGCGACGCTGGATATCGCGGATCGTGTGTACGCGGGCGTCGAACCCGATGCGACATTGCTCGTGCCACAAACATTGCCCGTGCGCCCGCGCGACAGCCACAAGGGCCGTTACGGCCATGTGCTCGCGATCGGCGGCGATCTCGGCACCGGCGGTGCAGCGCGGATGTGTGGTGAAGCGGCGATGCGAGTCGGCGCGGGACTGGTCAGCATCGCGACGCGCGAGGCCAATGTCGGGCCGATCCTTGCCGCGCGTCCGGAGTTGATGCCGCACGGCGTGCACGTGCCGCGCAATCTGGAACCGCTGCTGGCGCGCGCGAGCGTGCTCGCGGTCGGGCCGGGGCTTGGCCAGGACGATTGGGGCAAGGGGCTGTGGCAAGCTGCGCTGGATGCCGGCAAGCCCACCGTGCTGGATGCGGATGGCCTGAATCTGCTGGCTGCCGCGCCGCACGCGCTCCCGGAAACGTGCGTGCTGACGCCGCATCCGGGTGAAGCCGCGCGTTTGCTGGGAACCACCACTGCCGCGGTGCAGGCCGACCGTTTTGCTGCCGCGCGCACGCTCGCGCAAAAGTACCGTGCGGTGGTGGTGCTCAAAGGTGCGGGATCGTTGGTGGCCGATCCCGAGGGACGCGTCGCGGTGTGCCCGTGGGGCAATCCCGGCATGGCCAGCGGCGGCATGGGCGATGTGCTGACGGGCGTGATCGCGGGGCTGCTGGCGCAAGGACTGGATGCCTGGAATGCCGCGTGTCTGGGCGTCGGCCTGCATGCGCGCGCGGGCGACCTTGCCGCGCGGGCCGGCGAGCGTGGCCTGCTGGCTTCCGATTTGTTTTCCTATCTGCGCGCGTTGGTGAATGGCCGTGCATGAAGCCTTCGCGTTGTCCCTGCCGGACGAAGCCGCCACCGTTGCCTTGGCGCAAGGTCTGGCGCCGTCACTGATCGATGGCGGCGTGGTTTACCTGCGCGGCGAACTCGGCGCCGGCAAGACCACCTTCGCGCGGGCCCTGCTGCGCGCGCTGGGCGTGGGCGAGCGGGTCAAGAGCCCGACCTACAGCCTGCTGGAGCGCTACACGGTGAACGGGCGCGATGCCTTCCACCTCGACCTGTACCGGATCGCCGACGCCGGCGAACTGGAGTGGCTGGGGCTGGACGAATTGGATGCGCCGGGCACGATCGTGTTGGTCGAGTGGCCCGAACGCGGTGGCGACGCGCTGCCGGCGCCTGATCTGGAAATCGTGTTGGAACATGAGGATACGGGACGGCGCGGTTGCCTGGTTCCCCTCTCGGGGCGCGCCCGGGACTGGCTCGCGGGCATCGGTGGCGCGGTCCGGGGTGGCCGCGGCTAACATTTACTTGCCGCAATCTCCTGATTCCGCCTCGATAAAACTCACGCAGCTAGCGGATAACAAAGGAGAAAATGCTTGCAATCCGGCGTGGCTTGCGGTTGAATCCGTCGCCATGAGGGGGATATTCCGTCCACTGCTGTCGGTTTTGCTGTGCATCGGTGGCGTGCTTGCCTGCGCAGCCGGCGCGTGGGCGGCGCCCCCGGCCAACGATTCCAGTACCGTCACCGCGGTGCGCATCTGGGGCGGACCGGATTCCACCCGGGTCATCTTCGAGTTGTCGGGGCCGGTGGACTATCGGCTTTTCCAGTTGGCCAAGCCCGATCGGGTGGTGCTCGACCTCGACAATGGTGCGTTCGGCAAGGGCGTGGGCGCCAAGCCCGGCAAGGGCGTGGTCAAGGACATGCGCATCGGCCACTTTCAGGGCAAGGCGCGCATCGTGCTGGACCTGGATGGTGCTGCGCATCCCAAGAGCTTCCTGTTGACACCGGCCGGGCAGTACGGATACCGATTGGTGGTCGACCTGGGTACTCCCAGCGACAAGCCGTCGCGGATCGTGCGTACCATCGATGACGACCTCGCGCACGGCAAACCGCGTCCGGTGGTGATCGCGGTCGATGCCGGACACGGCGGCGACGACCCGGGCGCACGCGGTCAGGGTGGCACGCTGGAAAAAAGCGTCACGCTGGATGTCGCGAAAAACCTGGCCAGGCTGATCGACGCCCAACCCGGCATGCAGGCGGTGCTGACCCGCAAGGGCGATTACTTCGTGCCGCTGGAAAAGCGCTTCCAGATCGCGCGCGAACACAAGGCCGACCTGTTCGTGTCGATCCACGCCAATTCCTGCCCGGACTATTGCGACGCGCGCGGTGCCTCGGTGTGGGTGCTGTCCACCCACGGCAAGCAGAGCGAGGCCGGGCGCTGGCTGGCCAAGAGCGAGAACGCGTCCGACCTGATCGGCGGGGTGTCGCTGGACGACAAGGGTCACATGCTGGCGTCGGTGCTGCTGGACCTTTCGCAGGGCGCCAGCATGCACGCCGCGCACGAAGTCGGCAGCGACGTGCTGGCCGCGCTGGGCAAGATCGGCCCGCTCTATCGCAACACCGTGCAGGGCGCCAATTTCGTGGTGTTGCGTTCGCCGGACGTGCCGTCGGTGCTGGTTGAAACGGCGTTCATCAGCAACCGCGCGGACGAGCGCAGGCTCGGCAGCAGCAAGGATCGGGAACAACTGGCGCAGGCGATCCTGACCGGCGTGCGGCAATATTTCGAGACCACGCCGCCGCCCGGCACCTGGTTTGCCGAGCGGCGCAACCAGCGATTGAACCTGGCGACCGGCGCTGCCACCGAGGTCGCCGCGAATGGCGACACGGCGACGGGTACCGGATCGGCCAAGCCGGTTGCGGCGACCCTGGTTGCATCCGCCAAGAAATCCGCGACCGCGGACGCCGCCATCCAGGACGTGCACAAGGTCTCGCGTGGCGAAACCCTTTCGGGGATCGCGCAACAGTACGGCGTCAGCATGGGCGCCCTGCGTTCCGCCAACTCCAGCAAGATCCAGACCGGCGGCGGGATCCAGGTGGGGCAGGTGTTGTTGATCCCGAGTTCGTAGTCCCGTGGCGCTTTGACAGCTCCCGCGATCAACAGGATAATTGGCGGCTCGCTGCCCGAATAGCTCAGCTGGTCGAGCGCGCGGCGTTGGCGACAGTCCGGTGGACTGTCGCGACGCACGCGAGGGTGAGGCAGGGATGCCGAACGG
>MKWP01000015.1:0-1082047 GCA_001899805.1 Lysobacterales bacterium 66-474 | reverse complement strand
GCACGCGAGGGTGAGGCAGGGATGCCGAACGGAGAGCACTCCATGGATGGATGCGAAGCAATGAACTGAAAATTCGCCCGAATAGCTCAGCTGGTTAGAGCACTAGACTGTTAATCTGGGGGTCCTTGGTTCGAGTCCAAGTTCGGGCGCCAGACACGCAAGGCCGACGCATCGCGTCGGCCTTTTTTGTTTCTTGCCGGTGTCGTTGACGTCACGTCGACGCGGTTTTCCCGCATACTCCCGCACTTCGTTCGCTTCATGGGGCGCAGTCGGTGACCGCAACTTCGCAGTCGGTAGCAGGCATCAGCGGCATGGCGGCGTATTTCCCGCCGTATAGGGTCGATCTGGAGCAATGGTCGGACTGGACCGGCAACGATGCGGCGAAGACGCGCGCGGTGGTAGGCCACGCGTTCCGGATGGCGGGTCCTGACCAGAACGTGTACACGCTTGCGGCGAACGCGGTTCTGCGTTTGCTCGACCAGTACGACGTCGATCCGCGCCGCGTCGGTTATCTTGCGCTGGGCACCGAATCCAGCACCGACAATGCCGCGGGTGCGGTGATCGTGCGTGGCCTGGTGGATCGTGCGTTGCAGGCCGAAGGCAAGCCGATGCTGGCGCGCGACTGCGAGGTCCCCGAGTTCAAGCACGCCTGCCTCGGCGGCGTGTATGCGTTGAAGGGCGGGTTGCGTTACCTCGCCTGCGATGGGCAAGGCCGGCAGGCGATCGTGGTGAGCGCCGACATCGCCGAATACGCGCGCGGCAGCAGCGGCGAGCCCACGCAGGGCGCGGGTGCGGTCGCGATGCTGCTGGAATCCGCGCCGCGCCTGCTGGAACTCGACCTCGCAATGGGCGGCAGCGCGTCGGATTATCGCGGGCTGGATTTTCGCAAACCGTTCCTGCGCTTCGCCGGACAGACGCCGGGGCGGCACGGACGCCTGAACGACCTGCCGGTATTCAACGGCAAATATTCGACCGATTGCTATACCGAAGCAACGCTGCGCGCGCTGGATGCGATGTTCGCGCGCCGCGGTGGTTCACGTCAGGCGCGTCTTCGCGATGTGGCCGCGGTGTTCATGCACCGCCCGTACCACCACATGCCGCGCAACGCCTGGGCGCTGGCGTACCTCGCCGCACTCGCACACGACGCCGCCGACGATTCCGCGGCGGCGCGGGAGTGGGAAGGTTATTGCGATGCCGCGAAAGTGGCGCCCGATGGCGCCGCGCGGGAATTACTTTCCGGCGCTGCGGTTTGCGAAGCGGATGCCTTGCCGCCCGCGGCTTATCCGAAGTCGATGGCAGTGTTGAAGGCGTTTCGTGCGGGCAGCGCGTACCGGCACGCCGTGGATGACAAGCTGCAACTGGGTTCGATGGATGCCATGGAGCTTGGCAACCTTTACACCGCCGCGTTGCCGGCATGGCTGGCGGCGGGTTTGCAGGAGGCAGCCGCGCGGGACGTGGCGCTGGATGGCCGCAATTTGCTGGTGCTCGGCTATGGCAGCGGCGATGCCGCCGAAGCGATTCCTGCTCGCGTCGTCCCCGGTTGGCAGGAAGCCGCGCGCGCGATCCGCTTTGACCACGCACTGGCAGGAGCAGTGGATCTCGATCGTGCCCAGTACGAAACCCTGCACGACACCGGTGCGCTGGGTGGCGCGCATGCAACGGCTTCGGCGGGCGTGGTCATCGATCATGTCGGCAACCGCGACGAACCCGCGTTCCAGGATTTCGGCATCGCGTATTACCGGTACTGCGGCCAGCCCTGAGGTTCGGACGTTCGCGTTCCGATCCGCATCAAAGGGCGCGGCTGTGCATCACGGTTGCTGCATCCCGGCAAGGCACGTTTGCAGGTGTGCTGCGTCGGCCTTGCCGACGCGCACGCGTCCGGAGTTGGCCACGACCACCGATTTGCCATCATGGGCGTGCACATGGCAGATCGTGAAGCTCACGTTGCTGCCACCCGCGCTGCCACTGGCCTGGAAGGTGATCTGGCCGCGCCCGGTGCTGGTGATGATGCGGGTGCCGGCGGGCATCGCGCCGATCACGGCCAACGCTTGCGCGCCGATGTCGGGCTGGCCGTCGTGGTTGCCGTCGTCGGCGACCAGCCAGCCGTATTGCCAGTCCTCACCCTTGTCGCAACGGTGGCCGTCGCGGCTCGGGCACACCACGACACGGTTGTTGTGCATCACGGCGGTGGTGCGCGCACGCCGCAGCGAGTCGGCGATCGACGCTTCGGCACTGTCCTGGTGGACCCGCGACATCAGGTTGCCCATGGCCGGCGCGCCGATCATCGCGAGGACGCCGGCGATGGCCAGCACGATCAGCAATTCCGTCAAGGTGAAACCGTGCGTGGCGCGTGGTGATCGAGTCATGGCCATTCCCTCCGTGCGATGGGAACAGTCTGTTGAATTGCGTGCAGGCGCGGCAGCGGCGTACCGTGCCATGTCGCGTCAGCGCAGGCCTACGCGGCGTGTAAGTCTCGATCCGATTGCCGGGGGGAAAGACCCTGGTACTACGGGCTCAACCTGTCCATTTCGTCATTCCGGGGCAACCTGCAGGGGTGAACCCGGAATCGGTTTCGCCTCTCGCCAGAACCGATTCCAGGTTCCGTTTCCGATGAAGCCTGAAACGGCCCCGGAATGACGATGTGGTTCGTGTTGAATGGCTCGAAGTGATTCGGTGTCGTCAGGAAACGGGTCAGCCATTCGGTTTTGCGCGGGCCGTGGCGATCAGGCCGGAGAGGTAACGGAACGGGGACAGTCGCTGTGTTTCGACCGAGGCGCCGGCGATCAGCTTGGTGGCTGCATCGAGGTCGTCCTTGCGTTGCTTTGCACCGGCGGTGCCGGCGGGCACGGCCAGGGAATCGACATACAGCGCGTAGGCATAGTCGTGGCGGAAGGTGGTACCTTGCGCACCGGCTTTCTGTTCCCCGGCGTAATAGGCCAGCGCGGGTTGCAGCGTCTTGATGGCCTCGTCGCGCCGGCCCTGCATCGCGATGGCCTGGGCAAGGACGAATCGGGCGCGTGATTCGAGCGGTTTCGGGCTGGCTTGCGTGCCTACCGAATCCGGGGCGAGCGCCAGCCACTGGCGCGCCAGGGTTTCCGCCTGTGCGTAGTGCCCGAGTTGTACCGCTGCCTGTGCACCAATGCTGAAGCTGTCTGCCAGATTCTGGTTCTTCCAGCGGGTGGCACCGGCGTCCGTCGCCGGCACCTCGATCGGTTCGATCCTGGCACGCGCCGCGGTGGCTTCGACCAACGCGGGTTGCAGCGCACCCTCGGCCAGTTTGATATCCGCGACTGCGAGCGGCAGGTTTGTCGCCGCGAGCCGACGCTGTGGAGAATCGGGTGGCCGATCCGCGACCAGCGCTTGCAGATCTCGCACGGCGGTCTGCGCCGACTGTTCCGCGGCCGCCTCGCCGCTCATCGCGAGAGCCCCCGCCAGATTGAACCGAATGTACCAGGTCGTGGCGGCGAGGCCTTTGGGGCTACGTGGATCTTGCGCCAACGCCAGCGCCTTGCGCGCGGTGGCGATGGCATCGGATACCTGGCCGCGTTCATATTGGAACCCCGCAACCTGGGCCAGCGCCTGCGCCCGCCGGGTCCAGGCATCGAGGCTGGAAGGATTGAAACGCATCCAATCCTCGGCGGCCTGCACGGTCTCGTCCGCATACTTCGCCGCTGCCGCGGAATCATGCCGGCTGGCAGCAAGATCGCCGAGCCGCTTCACGGCAAAGAAGCGGTCCTCCAGCGAATGCAAGTCGCCGGGACGGTGGGCAAGAACCTTCTCGGTCATTGCGAACACCTGCTGCTCCAGCGCTTGTGCCTCTTCGACGCGGCCGAGTGCCTGCAGCTCCCCCGACTTGGTGTCGGCGGTATCGGCCCAGGACGCCGCGGCATTCAGGTCCGACAGGTTGAGTGCGCCGAGACCCGCAAGCGTCTTGAGCGCTTCGTCGCAGGTTGCCAGGCCTTGCTGCGGCCGTTGGTTCAAGCAAACGATGTTCAGGGTGTCGGCGTAAAGCTGGCGTACCCGGCGCGAGGGGTTCGGGCTGTCGACGAGCGGTCGCAGCAGGGACGCGGCCTGGTCCATCGCGGCAGAACTCCCGCCGCCCACGGCAGGTCCGTAATTGGCGCTGTACAGGATGGAGGCGAGGCCATAGATCACGGGTTCGCTGTGGTCTCCAGCCGCGTGCAGCTTCTTGAATATCGCTTCGGCTTCGCCGAAGTTTCTGGCCGCAGTGGGGGAGCCGCTGGCATCCTGGGCCGAACCCAGCCGCACCAGCGCCATCGCGCGATTGATCTGGGTCTGCCGTGTCACCAGTTCCGGAGGCAGGCTGTCGTAG
Organism: Lysobacterales bacterium 66-474; assembly: GCA_001899805.1. Classification (GTDB taxonomy): domain Bacteria; phylum Pseudomonadota; class Gammaproteobacteria; order Xanthomonadales; family Rhodanobacteraceae; genus 66-474. Next base: position 1,077,714 of record MKWP01000015.1, on the reverse strand, counting down.
TAGGACACGGTTTTTTGCGCGAGCGTACCCAGGGTTTCCAGCCGCCCAGTCGGCGCCAGCTCGTTGTAGAAATCCTCGATCAGGAAGCTCACCAGTTTTTCCGCGTTGGCGCGCGAAGCTTGGGCCTGCGCTTCGGCCGCGCGTGCCCGGTGCATGCTGTACCAGCCGAACAGCGCGCCGGCGATCGCGACCAGCAGCAGCACGATGCATACGCCGGCGACCATGCGGGTGCGCCGCAATGTCCGATGGATGGCGGCTTCGCGCTCGCGCTGCTCGGCAAGTTGGCGTTCGGCGACCTCGCGCGCCTCGCGCTCGCGGCGCAGGTTGCGGCTGGCCAGCACCACCTTGCACAGCACGTCGTGGGTCAGTTCCACGCGGCGCATGTCGAGGCGTTCCTCGATCCGCAACAGGCGCCGGTTGACCAGCGTCGCCAGCGTATCCGGCGCCGCGCCCGCCGCGTCCAGGGCTTTCCTGACGCGTTCTTCGGCAAGGCTTTCGCGGTAACCGGATTCGGTGAGGAGATCGTCTTCGATCACGCGCCTGACGCCCGCGGGCTGGTCGGCCAGCGTGCGTTCGTAGAATTCGGAGAGGATGGTGTCGCGCGAGCCGGCCAGCAGGTCGGTCGAGATTTCCTTGCGGTGCTGGTTCTGGCGGATGGTGTTGAGTTCGCGGCAGACCAGGCTGAGCAGCGATGGCTCGATCTCGGCGTTCGCGAGTTCCGAACCGCCGGCGACGAAGCGCACGATGGCCTCGGCGACTTCCCGGGTGACCAGCTTGCCGCCGGGTTTCAGCACCGCACTCAGCGCCTGCGTGCCGTCCATGCGCGCGAGGCGCATGCGGTTCTGGGTGATCGAAGGCATCGTATCCTTGATGCCTTCCAGGTGTGCGAGGTAATCCTCGCGCAGCGCGATCAGCACGCGGTAATCGGCGCGCGCGAAATCGAAATCCTCGATCGCGCTGTCGTCGTGTTCGAGTCGCGCTTCCAGCGCCGCGGGTGCGCGGTTCTCGATCAGGTCGGAGAGATCGTCGAGGAAGTGTTTGGCGTGCAGCTTGCCGGCGTCGTCGGCCTGGCCCAGCGTGAAGATTTCCTCGAACTGGTCGAAGATCAGCAGCGGAATCAACGCGTGGCCGTCGGCGTCGCGAAGAAGATCCCCGCGGTGGTGCAGGAACTCCCACAGCGATTCGCCCTCGATCGCGGTACCGGGCCGCGTCCAGTGTCCGGCCGCTTCGGTCGCGCGGAAGATCGCCTGTTTGATCTGCTCGGAAGGCGCGGGCGATCCGGCCGCGTAGTCGATGCGGACATAGACGGGGCAGTAACCTTCCTTGCGCAGGCGCGGCACCAGGCCCGCGCGCAGCAATGAAGTCTTGCCGAGGCCGGATTGGCCGAACAGGACCGCAAGGGTCTTGCGCTGCACGTGGCGCGCCAGTTCGGCGGTTTCCTCGTCGCGGCCGTGGAAGTACGCGCGGGTCGCCTCGGTATAGGAATCCAGCCCGAGCCAGGGGTTTTCCGGATCGAGCGTGACGACGTGATCGCTGGCGGGGGCATGGTCGTTCATGCGTTTCTCCCGCTGCACAGTTCCTGCAGCCGGCGCAGGAATTCGGGCGTGGCTTCGCCGCCCGGCAGGCGCGTCATGTGCACGGCCTTGAATTGCTCCGGCACCAGCGCCGCGGCTTCCGGGGTGTCGTCGATGCAGACCGGCAGGATGAACACCGCGCCGCCGGCCATGTTGCGCATGCGATCGACGGCGTAGCTCCACTCGCGGCGGAAGTAGGCTTCGTGACGGCGCTGCGTCGTCGCCGAAATCACCGGCACGAAGAAACTGCAACGCCCGATGTTGGCGTGGATCTTGCGGTCGTAGTCGTCGCCGCTTTCCAACCGGTCGAGGTCGAACCAGGTTGTGAGTCCGGCCGCGTCCATGCCTGCCTTCAAACGCTGCACCGCGGGCAGGTCTTCGCGCGCGTAGCTGATGAAGATCGCGTTTTCCGGCATTTCGCGCGCGGGCGGCAGGAAGCGTTGCGGCGCGCCGGGAGCGGAAGCTGTTTGCGCGGGTTTCTGGCGGGCGGTCCAGCGCTGGTGCAGTTCGGCGACGAAGGATTCCGCGCCGCCGTACACGCGCGTGCGCACGCTGACCTGTTGCAGGAACGCGACCAGGCGTTCGTCCTTGGCGGTGTGGTCGTCGGCGAACACCTCGGTGACGTCACGCGGATCGGACAGCCGCTTGCGCTTGGCCATGCGCAGAAACAACCGCGCCAGCCAGTTCGAAAAATCGCTGCCGATCAGCAACAGATGATTGTGTTCGAGTTCGTGGAAGAGTTTTTCCGGCGTCAGGTGTTCGGATTGCAGCGCGCAGATGAACTCCAGCATGTCCTCGTCGGACAGCACGTAGGTCGGCGACGCCGACAACCTTCCCAGCAGGTGATAGACCACGCTGCGGCGCAGGTCCGCACGTTCGGCCGGCAGGTCGGCGACGCGGTTGGGCGAGTAGGCGATCACCTCGGCCGAGGGCTGGCCGCCGTAGCGTTCCAGGTTGATCGCGTTTTCCAGCAGTGGATCGAAGGTGGTGGTGACGAACAGGTCGAAGTCGGTGATCTGCGCCAGTTGCCGCAACGGCATGGGCGGCTCGAATTGCACTTCGCGCATGATCGAGCGCAGCCGCGTGTAGGCTTCCTCGCGGCGCCCGCGCTGGCCGAGCCAGGCGCACATCACGTCGTTGAGCGTGAGCGGTTGTGGCAGTTCGGCCGTGTCGACCGACAAACGCGCCGCCAGCTTTTCCGCGAGCCAGACGTACAGCGGGCGCAGGCCACTGTCGGTCTGCACGCGCAGCAGGTCGGGGCCGATGATCGGAATGACCCGGTGCTCCTCGATGTAGTTGAGGAGGTCGTCCCAGGCGTCCTCGTCAAAACCCTGCTGCGTCTCGACAGCGTTCGGGAGCGTCATTTCCCCAACCCTCGCGGTGGACGCGCGGAGCTTACTCCAGCACCTGAACGTGCGCATCTGCGAACGCCCTGCTCTTTCGGGGGGGGGGAGAGGAGGGGTGGCGGTTGAACGGTCTTTCCCGACCCCGTCCGTGGGACTCTGTGCGGAAAGCAACCGGGACATTGCTGACAGGAGCTGTCAGCATGGGAAACCTATAATGCCGGGATGGATGCAACGCACGCCACGCAGCATGACGACCAGCGCTTCGAACTGGTCGCGCCGTACAAGCCGTCCGGCGACCAGCCGCAGGCGATCGCGAAACTGATCGAGGGTTTCGACGCGGGCCTTGCCGCGCAAACCCTGCTCGGCGTCACCGGTTCGGGCAAGACCTTCACCATCGCCAACGTGGTGCAGGCGGTGCAGCGCCCGACCCTGGTGCTGGCGCCCAACAAGACCCTGGCCGCGCAGTTGTACGGCGAGTTCAGGCAGTTCTTCCCGCACAACGCGGTCGAATATTTCGTCAGCTACTACGACTACTACCAGCCCGAAGCCTATGTGCCCTCGTCCGACACGTACATCGAAAAAGACGCCAGCATCAACGACCACATCGAGCAGATGCGGCTCGCCGCGACCAAGGCGCTGCTGTCGCGCCGCGATGCGCTGATCGTCGGCACGGTGTCGGCGATCTACGGATTGGGTGACCCGGAAGATTATTTGTCGCTGCGCCTGATCCTGTCGGTGGGCGATCGCGTGGACCAGCGCCAGTTGCTGCGCCAGTTGACCGAGCTGCAATACACCCGCAACGAGATGGAATTGCGCCGCGGCACCTACCGGGTGCGCGGCGAAAGCCTCGACATCTTCCCGGCCGAGAACGAAACCGAGGCCATCCGCATCGAGATGTTCGACGGCGAGGTCGAAAGGATCTCGATGTTCGATCCGCTGACCGGCGACACGCTGCGCAAGCTGCCGCGCTGCGTGGTGTATCCGGCCACGCACTACGCCTCGACCCGCGAAAGCGTGCTCAACGCGATCGACACGATCAAGGAAGAGTTGAAAGAAAGGCTCGAGGTACTGCGCGGCGTCGGCAAGCTGCTGGAAGCGCAGCGGCTGGAGCAGCGCACGATGTACGACATGGAGATGATGCGCGAGGTCGGTTATTGCCAGGGCATCGAGAACTATTCGCGGCACCTCACGCGCCGCGCGCCGGGCGAACCGCCGCCGACCCTGTTCGACTACCTGCCGTCCGACGCGCTGCTGGTGGTGGACGAATCGCACGTCACCATTCCGCAGTTGGGCGCGATGTACAAGGGCGACCGTTCGCGCAAGGAAACCCTGGTCGAATTCGGTTTCCGCCTGCCGAGCGCGCTCGACAATCGCCCGCTGAAGTTCGAGGAATGGGAACAGCGCGAGCCGCGCACGATTTTCGTGTCGGCAACGCCCGGCCCGTATGAGTTGCGCCAGTCCGGCGGCAGCGTGGTCGAACTGGTGGTGCGTCCGACCGGCCTGGTCGATCCGGAGGTCGAAGTGCGGCCGGTGCGCTCGCAGGTGGACGACGTGCTGGGCGAAATCCGCGAGCGCGTGAAGATGGGCGATCGCGTGCTGATCACCACGCTCACCAAGCGCATGGCCGAGAACCTCACCGACTTCCTCGCCGAACAGGACGTGCGCGTGCGGTATCTCCATTCGGACATCGAAACGGTCGAACGCGTGGAAATCATCCGCGACCTCAGGCTCGGCAAGTTCGACGTGTTGGTCGGCATCAACCTGCTGCGCGAAGGACTGGACATGCCCGAGGTTTCATTGGTCGCGATCCTCGATGCCGACAAGGAAGGTTTCCTGCGCGCGACCGGATCGCTGATCCAGACCATCGGCCGCGCCGCCCGAAACGTGCGCGGCAAGGCCATCCTGTACGCCGACACCATCACCAGGTCGATGCAGGCCGCGATCGACGAGACCGACCGCCGTCGCGCCAGGCAGGTCGAATACAACCTCGAGCACGGCATCACGCCGACCACGATCGTGCGCAACATCACCGACGTGATGGAAGGCGCGCGCGAGGAACCGTCGTCGCGTGGTCGTGGTCGTGGCCGCGGCAAAGGCCAGTCCGCCGCGGAGTCTTCACGCAAAGTCGCGGAACAGGCGGCGGACTACTCCGCGCTCGACGCGCACGCCGCCGGCGCGTTGATCAAGAAACTCGAGGCGCAGATGTACAAGCATGCGCAGAATCTCGAGTTCGAGGACGCCGCGCGCCTGCGCGACGAAATCCATCGCGTGCGCGAACAGGCGTTGATGTCGTAGGGTCGGCTTCGCTTCGACAGCCGTGTAGCCCGGATGGAGGCGCGTAGCACCGTAATCCGGGGAGTTGGTTCCCGGATTGCGTTTCACTTCATCCGGGCTACGCACCCGCATCCGGGTTACGATCCTCCAATCGGAGCAATGCGATGTCGGACATCAAGGTCATCGGCAGCTACATCTCGCCTTATGTACGCAAGGTGCTGGTGTTTCTCGAAACGAAAGGGATCGAGTACGAAATCGATCCGATCGCGCCGTTCGTCGGCAACGAGGCATTCGTGCGCCTGAGCCCGCTCAAGCGCGTGCCGGTGCTGATCGACGGCGGGCTGGTGCTGAACGACTCCTCGGTGATTTGCCAATATCTGGAAGACAAGTTTCCCGAGCCTTCGTTGTATCCGCGCGACATCGCCCAACGCGCGCGGGCGCGCTGGCTGGAGGAGTACGCCGACACGCGGCTGGCCGACGGCCTGATCTGGCGCCTGTTCTACGAGAAGTCCATCAAGAAGCGCACCACCGGACAACCGGCCGACGAGACCGTCATGCAGCGCGCGCGCGAGGTGGAGATTCCGGCGTCGCTGGATTATCTGGAAACCCAGGTGCCGGAGGACGCTTTCATTTTCGGCGAGCCGTCGATCGCCGACATCAGCATCGCCAGTTATTTCCGCACCGCCCAGTTCGTTCGCTACGAAATCGATGCGGCACGCTGGCCGCGCGTCGCGGCCTTGCTGGATCGAACCTGGGCACTGCCGGCGTTCCGGAAACTCGCACTTTCCGAGGATTGCACGCTGCGGGTCCCGCTGGATTCACAGCGCGATGCGCTGCGGGCGGAAGGCGCGCCGTTGACGGCCACGACGATGGGCACCGGGCCGGTCAGGCCGGTGGCGGCACGCACGACTTGATGACCGGGCATCAGGCTTTTGCGGGGGCCGAACGCACCGCCACCGCCGCTCCGAGCAAACCGGGGTTGGGGTTCGTGATCACCTGTACGGCCATCCGTTGCATGTAACCGGCATGGCGACCCTTGGCGGTGAACGCGTCCATGAATTCGCTGGCGAGGAAGTAGTCCAGGAAGTGCAACACCACGCCGCCGGCGATCAGCACCGTGCTGGCACCGTGCAGCAGCGCGGCATCGCCCGCGACCGCGCCGTAGATCCGGCAGAAACGCCGCAGGGCGTGTTCGGCGCCGGGGTCCTTGCCCGACAACGCGGCGTCCACGACGTCCTTGGAACGGCGCGAACCGGTTTGCGGAGCCGGCGCCGCAACCGGCGCGACGCCGCGCAACGCGGCGTCGATATTGGACAGGCCGTGGCCGCTCAGCAGGCGTTCGTTGGAAACCCGCCCGTGGCGCGTGCGTAGCCACGCTGCAATCCAGCGTTCCTCGTCGTCGGTCGGCGCGAAACTGGCGTGTCCGCCTTCGGTGGGCACGACGTGCCAGCCCCGCGCGGTCGATCCCGTCAGCAGCGCCACGCCGAGGCCGGTGCCCGCGCCGATCAGCGTGATCGGGCCCTTCGGCGGCGTCGCGGAGGATCCGTGCAGGGTCACGCGGTCGCCCGCCGCGAGGTGCGGCGCCGCCCACGCGATGGCGGCGAAATCGTTGATGAGTTGCAGGTGGTCGAGACCGAGCGCCTGTTGCAACGCGCCGCGGTTGAACGACCAGTCGCGGTTGGTCAGCGTGATGTCGTCGCCTTCGACGGGCGAGGCGACGGCCAGCACGGCGTGCGCCGGCCTGGCCGCGGTCGTGCCGAGGTAATGCTGCGCGGCGTCGCGCAGGCTATGGAACTCGGTGTCGGTCTCCGTCAGTTCATGCAGTATCGACGGCACCGGCGACGACACGTCGGTGAGCGCGAAGCGCGCGTTGGTGCCGCCGATGTCGCCGATCAGTGCCAGGTTCTGCATGTTCCGTCAGTCCTCTCCAGGTTGTTCGGCATGGGCCACGTCCTGCCACAGGCTGGAGCGCCGCACCATCAATTTCATCGGCAGCATCCTGCTCTCCACCGGCTCGTTGTGGATCAACCGCAACAGGCTGTCGACCAGCATTTCGCCGGCGCGCCGGGTGTCCTGCTGCACGGTCGTCAGCGGCGGATTGACGAAGCTTGCCATGGGAATGTCGTCGTAGCCGGCCACGGCGACCTCGAACGGCACGCTGATGCCGTGCGTCATCAAGGCGCCGATCGCACCGATCGCGATCAGGTCGCTGGCGGCGAAGATGGCGTCGAAGGGCACGCCGCGCGCCAGCAAGGTCTCGGTCGCCTGGCGCCCCGAATCCTGCGAGCTTTCCGCGTCCACCTGCAAGGCGTCGTCCGGGACGATGCCGCGCGTGCGCAGCGCCTGCAGATGGCCGTGGTAGCGTTCCTGGAACTCGGGGAAATGCCGCGAAGCATCGCCGAGAAAGGCGATGTGGCGACAACCTTGGTCGAGCAGGTGCCCGGTGACCGAGCGTCCGCCGTTGAAGTTGTCGCAGCCGATGGTGATGCAGGGCTGGTCGGGCATCACCGCGCCCCAGCTGACGATCCTGGTGCCGCGCTCGCGCAGCTTTTCCAGCCGGCTGGTGTGGGTGAGGTAATCGCCGTAACCCAGCAGGATGATGCCGTCCGCCTTCTTGCTCTCGGCGAAATCGGCGTGCCAGTCGCGCGCGAGTTCCTGGAACGAAATCAGCAGGTCGTAGCCGTGCCGCGCGCAGGCGTGCGTGATCGAGCCCAGCATCGACAGGAAGAACGGGTTGATGTGCGAATCGTCGGGCGTGGGATCCTCGAAGAACAGCAGCGCGATCGTGCCGGCGAGCTTGCTCCTGAGGCTGGACGCGTTCTTGTCCACCGTGTAATTGAGGGTCGCCGCCGCCGACTCGACACGCTGGCGGGTTTCCTCGCTCACCGACGGGTCGCCGCGCAGCGCGCGCGACACCGTCGCCTGGGAGACCCCGGCAAGCTCGGCGATGTCGAACGAGGTGATGCGTTTCTTGCTGTGCAAGCGGATCGTGCCTCGGTGGTCGCTGCAATGCGGTCGCGAGGTGACGATCCTAGCCAAATTTGCGCGCCCCTGCCGTATGGCGGTCCTCAATCCGGCATGTCCTCCGGCTCCACGCCGCGGGTCTCGCGCACGCAACGCCACACGAACACCGGCGGCAGGCTGGCGATCGCGCCCACCCGCAGGTTGGCGCGACGGGACGCTTCCCCGCAGGCAGCGGGTGCGTTCACGGCACGGCTCCGGCGTGGGCGGGAACGGCATCCGGGGTGGCCGCGAGCGGGTCGACTGCGTCCAGCGACACGAACATCGCGCCATGACCCGGCAGGTGCAAGTGCCCGTCCGCGAGCGTGCCCTCCTGCAGGCCGTGCCCGTGCAACGCGTGCGCGGCGCCGTGCAGCGGCAACGCGACCCTGGCCGGTGCATCGGAAAGGTTGAAGGCCACCAGCAGGGTTTCCTGGCCGGCATGGCGGGTGAACGCGAGTACCGGTTCGGGTGTGTCCAGGAACCGGATCGCGCCGAGACGCAGCGCCGGGTGCGCGCGTCGCCAATGCATGAAGGTGCGAAAGCCGTTGAGGGTCGACGCCGCATCGGCCTCCTGGCGCGTCACCGCCAGCGCAAGATGTTCCTTCGGCAACGGCAGCCACGGTGTGCCGCGGGTGAAACCGCCATGCGCGTCCGTGTTCCACGGCATCGGCGTGCGGCAGCCGTCGCGGCCCTTGAACTGCGGCCAGAACGCGATGCCGAACGGATCCCGCAGTGACTCGAACGGCACCTCGGCTTCGGTCAGGCCCAGTTCCTCGCCCTGGTATACGCATACCGAACCGCGCAGCGAGCACACCATCGCGGTCAGCAGATTGGCCAGCGGCGCAGACGGCTGGCCGCCGCCCCAGCGCGACAGCACGCGTTCGACGTCGTGGTTGGAAATCGCCCAGCACGGCCAGCCTTCGGTCATCTTCGCTTCCAGCGCACGCACCGTGTCGCGGATGTAGGCGGCGCTGAAGTCGTCGGTGAGCAGTTCGAAGCTGTAGCCCATGTGCAGGCGGTGGCCGCTGGTGTACTCGGCCATCGTCGCCAGCGAATCCTCGGAGGCGATCTCGCCCAGCGTGACGCTGTCGGGGTAGCGGTCCATCAGCGCGCGCAGCTCGCCGAGGAAGGCCAGGTTCTCGGGCCGGGTGTTGTTGTAGTAGTGGTACTGGAACGCGTAGGGATTGTCGGCACTGAAGCCGCGCCCGCTACGCTCGGCCTCGGGCTTGGGCGGGTTGTCGCGCAGTTGCGCGTCGTGGAAGCAGAAGTTGATCGAGTCCAGCCGGAAGCCGTCCACGCCGCGCTCCAGCCAGAAGCGCAACTCGTCCAGCACCGCCGCGCGCACCTCGGGGTTGTGGAAATTGAGGTCCGGCTGTTCGGCCAGGAAGTTGTGCAGGTAGTACTGGCCGCGGCGCGGCTCCCACTGCCACGCGGAGCCGCCGAAAATCGACAACCAGTTGTTGGGAGCGGTGCCGTCCTCGCGCGGATCGGCCCACACGTACCAGTCGGATTTCGGATTGTCACGGCTCTCGCGGCTTGCGAGGAACCACGCGTGTTTGGCCGAAGTGTGGCTGAGCACCTGGTCGATCATCACCTTCAAACCCAGCGCGTGCGCCTTTGCCAGCAGCCGGTCGAAATCGTCCAGGGTGCCGAACAGCGGATCGACCGCGCGGTAGTCGGCGATGTCGTAGCCGAAGTCGGCCATCGGCGACTTGAAGAACGGCGCGATCCAGATCGCGTCCACGCCGAGTGCGGCCACGTAGTCGAGCCGTTCGATGATGCCGGGCAGGTCGCCCACGCCGTCGCCGTCGGTGTCGAGGAAGCTGCGCGGATAGATCTGGTAGATGACGGCTCCGCGCCACCAGCGAGCATCGGACATTTGTGGATCCCTTGTGCGTTGTGTGTACCGCGCAACTTCCGCGCGCGGCGAAAACGGCGTCCAGCTTAGCGGCAGGGTCCGGTGGTCACCCCTGGACGTGCATACGTATTCATGGATGTTGCACATGCGTCATGCCGATGCCGCGCGAAGATGCAAGCCGTGCGCATGCGGCGCGTGCCCGATCCGCGCGGACGTTGGTGCGGCGTGTTTCCGGCGTGCGCGCGCCGCACCCGGGACCCGTCGCGCGCCATCGCATGTTGCATTGCAATATCCGCGTGACCGCGCGGACATGAATACGTATACACCCGGCGTCCGCTTCGAGAACCCGCGCCTACCATCCGGACACGACTTCGCGCCGCCCGGCGCGCGGCCGTACGCGCGGCTGCAAGTCCGCATGTGCGCGTACGCACAACGACAGTTACCAGCTGGGGAGCGACACCATGCAACTGAAACGCAATGTGATGACGTTGGCGCTGATTTCCGCGGGTATCGGCCTCGCCACCTGCGCCAACATCGCTTTCGCCGCCAGCGCGCCGGCCACCGGAGCACAGGACCAGGCGCAGCCGCAGGCGCAGCAGACCGCCACGGATCAGAACACCGATCAGGACAAGCAGAAAAACGCCAAACGCGAGGAAAAGAAGCAGCCCACCCAGCTGCAGGCGATCAACGTCACGGGTTACGCAGGAAGCCTGCAGAACGCAACCGCGATCAAGCGCAATTCCGACGAAATCGTCGAGGCGGTTTCGGCCGAACAGATCGGCAAGCTGCCCGGCACCAGCATCGCCGACGCACTCGGGCGCTTGCCGGGCCTGGCGGTGCAGACGCTGAGCGGCCGCCCGCAGGTGCTCACGATCCATGGCCTCGGCCCCGACTTCTCGACTGCGCTGGTGAACGGGCGCGAACAGGTCAGCACCTCGAACAACCGCGACGTGCAGTACGACCAGTACCCGGCCAGCTGGTTCAACAACGTGGTGGTGTACATGTCGCCCAGCGCCGGCCTGATCGGGCAGGGCCTGTCCGGCACCGTGGACATGCGCACGATTCGTCCGCTGGACCAGAACCATGAAATCGCCGCGGTCAACGCGCGCTACGTGTGGGACAGCCTGTCCACCCTGTCGCCGGGCCCGGGCGTCAGCGACCACGGCTATTCGGTGAACGGCGTGTATGTCAACCAGTTCGCCGACCACACCTTCGGCGTGACGCTCGGCGTGGACCTCGAATCCAATCCCGCGCAGATCGAGCACCAGGCGCCGTGGGGCTATCCCAACGACGCCAACGGCGACCTGGTGGTCGGCGGTTCCAAGAATTACGGCATCTCCGACCAGTTGAAGCGCACCGGCGTGCTGGCGACCCTGCAGTACAAGCCCAACGACCATTTCACCAGCACCCTCGACCTCACCTGGGACAATTTCCGCGAAACCCAGCAGGCCAAGGGCATGGAGCTGCCGCTGTTCTGGAGCAACGCCCAGTTGCAGCCCGGCGGCAACGTGCAGAACGGCTTCGTGCAAAGCGGCACCTACGGCAACGTGGCCGCGGTGGTCCGCAACGACTACAACAAGACCCGCGCCAAGGTCTGGAATATCGGCTGGAACAACAAGATCCGCTTCAACGAGGACTGGTCCGCGGAGATGGACGCCAGCTACTCGCGCGCCGACCGCCAGGACGTCCTGCTGGAAAGCTACACCGGCACCGGTTACAACAAGACCGGCCCGCTCGACACGATCCACTTCAGCGAACTCGGCAACGGATTGCTGTACGTCAACACCACGCAGGATTACACCCAGGGCCTGGTGCTGACCGACCCGCAGGGCTGGGGCAGCGGCAACAACCCGCCGGTGGTGCAGGCGGGCTTCATCAACATGCCGCACACCAACGACTACCTCGCGCGCCTGCGCCTCAGCGTCCAGCACGATTTCGCTTCCGGTCCGTTCTCGAACGTGAAGTTCGGTGTCGACCGCGCCACCCGCAACAAGAACTACAACATCGACCAGGACTTCATCGTGCTGCCGAACGGCGCCCAGACCGCGCCGATTCCGTCCGCCGGCACCGGCGACCCGCTGGCGTGGATGGGCATCGGCCCGCAGGTGATCTACAACCCGCTCGACCTGCTCGCGAACGGTACCTACGACCTGTTCCCGACGGCGCTTTCCTCGATCGGCGTGCCGCCGAACTGGAAGGTGCGCGAGCTCGACACGACGCCGTTCGTGCAGTTCAACCTCGACACCTCGCTGGGCAACGTGCCGGTGCGCGGCAACATCGGCGTGCAGGTGGCGCACACCAACGAATCCTCGCAGGGCCAGCGCGTGGCCGCGGGCACCAGCACGACCGGTTCCTCGGTGGTGACGCTGGTCCCGGTGTCGGGCGGCACCAAATACACCCGCTGGCTGCCCAGCGCGAACCTGGTGTTCGGCTTCACCGACAGCACCGACCTGCGCGTGGGCCTGGCACGGGTACTGGCGCGCCCGCGCATGGACCAGATGAGCGCGAGCCTCGCGATCAGTGGCAACGTCACGCATCTGACGTCGACCGATCCCAACACGTCGTACTTCAGCGCCAATGGCGGCAATCCGGAACTGCTGCCGACGATGGCCAACAACTTCAACATCAGCCTCGAGCACTACTTCGCGCAGAACCAGGGCTACATGGCGCTGTCCGGGTACTACCTGAAGTTGTCCGACTTCATCAACCCGAGCGCCGCGTTCCTGCATGACTTCGCCCCGTTCGTGGATGCGTTCCTGTCGTCCGCGCAGAAGCAGCAACTGGGCACCACCTACGGCATCGTGTCCGGCCCGACCAACGACGGCAAGGGCAACGTGAAGGGCCTGCAGGGCACGATCAACCTGCCGTTCAAGGCCTTCACGTCGGTACCGGTGCTGGAGGGCTTCGGCGTGATCCTCACCGGCGACTACACCAAGAGTTCGGTGGTGTATGCCGGCAACCCGCAGGCGATCACCGTGCCGGGGCTGTCCAAGTGGGTGGCCAACGGCACCATCTACTTCCAGCAAGGCGGCTTCGAGGCGCGCGTCAGCGACAGCTACCGCACCAGCTTCCTCGGCGAGGTGCAGGGCATCAGCGCCACCCGCATCCTGCAGACGATCAAGGGCGGCAGCATCTACGACGCGCAGGTCAGCTACACGATTCCGGAAGGGCGCCTGCAGGGACTGACCTTCCTGCTGCAGGGCTCCAACCTCACCAACAAGAGTTTCATCACCTACCAGAACGGCGATCCGCGGCAGGTGCTGACCTGGGAGGAATACGGGCGCCGCTACCAGCTCGGCGTTTCGTACAAGTTCAAGTGACGGATGGCGGCGGCGTGACTGCGTTGACTTGCGACAGCGCAGCCGTGCCGCCGCCGCTTTTCCCGCAGACCCGACGGCTGGCGGTTGAATGCGGACGTCCACGGGGTATGCTCCCGGCATGAGCGAATCCGCGATCCGGCGCGTGGTGATCGTGGGCGGCGGCACCGCCGGCTGGATGGCGGCCGCCCTGCTGGCGCGCGGATTGGGTGCCGCGTGCGAAATACGCCTGGTCGAGTCCGCCGAGATCGGCACCGTCGGCGTGGGCGAGGCGACGATTCCGCAGATCCTGCACATCAACGCGTTCCTCGGCATCGACGAGGACGAGCTGATGCGTTTCACCCACGGCACGTACAAGCTGGGCGTGCAGCTCAACGACTGGGGGCGCATCGGCGACTCGTACCTCCACGCGTTCGGCGACGTCGGCTTGCCGCTGGGCTTGCTGCCGTTCCACCACTACTGGCTGCGCAGCCGGGCGCAAGGCGACCCGCATTCGCTGTGGGCGTATTCCCTGAACGCGGCCGCTGCCGCATTGAACAAGTTCGCGCGGCTGGACAAGGTGGGGAACAGTCCGCTCGGCGGCATCCGCTACGCCTACCAGTTCGACGCCGCGCGCTACGCGCAGTACCTGCGCGAACGCATCCCCGAAGGCGCGGTCAAGCGCATCGAGGGCAAGGTCGTCGAGGTGGAGCTGCGCGGCGAGGATGGCTTCATCGAATCGTTGCGGCTGGAAGGCGGCGAGCTCGTCGAAGGCGATTTCTTCATCGACTGCTCGGGCTTCCGCGGCCTGCTGATCGAAGGCGCGCTGAAGACCGGTTATGAAAACTGGCAGCACTGGCTGCCGTGCGATCGCGCGCTCGCGGTCGCCAGCGCGCGATCGACGCCGATGCTTCCCTACACGCAGGCTTTCGCACGCAGCTCCGGCTGGCAATGGCGGATCGCGCTGCAGCACCGCACCGGCAACGGCCACGTGTATTGCAGCCGTTTCATCAGCGACGACGAAGCCGCCGCGCAGTTGCTTGCCAATCTTGCGAGCGAGCCGCTGGAGGACCCGCGTCCGCTGCGTTTCGTCACCGGTATGCGCAAGCTCGCGTGGAACCGCAACTGCCTCGCGCTGGGGTTGGCGGCCGGCTTCATGGAACCGCTGGAATCCACCAGCATCCACCTGGTGCAATCCGGCATCGCGCGTTTCCTCGGGATGTTCCCGGACAGGCATTGCGATCCGCTGCTGGTCGATCAATACAACCGCCAGACGCGCTTCGAGTACGAGCGCGTACGCGATTTCCTGATCCTGCATTACAAGGCCACCGAGCGCGACGACACGCCGTTCTGGCAGCAGTGCGGAGCGATGGACGTACCCGAAGAACTTGCCCGTCGCATCGTCCTGTTCCGCCGTACCGGCTTGATCTTCCGCGAAGCCGACGAGCTGTTCACCGAAACGGGCTGGCTGCAGGTGATGCTGGGCCAGCGCATCGAACCCCGGCAATACCATCCGCTGGCCGACGAGCTGGAAGCGTCGAAATTGCAGGCGTTCCTGTCGGACATCCGGACGCTTGTCAACCGCACGGTGGAACGGCTGCCGGCGCACGACGCGTTCGTGGCGAGAACCTGCACGCCGGTCGCGTCCGGCCCAACCTCCAAAGTCGCGCGGAGTGCAACGTGAGAAAACATGCTTCCTGCATCGCCGCGCTGCTGGTCGCGCTGGCGTGGATGGCCACCGGATTTGCCGCGACACCGGCACGCCCAGGTGACGCCGCCAAAGCCGCATCCGGTGTCTGGTACGAAATCTTCGTGCGCAGCTGGTACGACACCAACGGCGATGGCATCGGGGACTTGAATGGCGTCACCGCCAAGCTCGACTATCTGCAGAAACTGGGCGTGAGCGGAATCTGGCTGATGCCGATCAGTCCGTCGCCGAGTTACCACGGTTACGACGTCACCAATTACGAAGCGGTGAATCCGCAATACGGCACCTTGGAGGATTTCCGCCGTCTGGTGAAGGGGGCACATGCGCGCGGTATCCGCGTGGTCATCGACATGGTGGCCAACCATTCGAGCAACGAGAACCCGTGGTTCGTGTCGGCGCTCGATCCGAAGAGCCCATACCGTGACTGGTACATCTGGGCGGACAAGACCACCGACGTCGACACGCCCAACGCATTCGGCGGACAGGCGTGGCATCGCGCGAAGGACGGCCAGTTTTACGAGAGCATCTTCGATCCGGCGATGCCCGATCTCAACTACGACAATGCGGCCGTGCGCAAGAAGATGATCGGGATCGGCCAGTTCTGGCTGAAGCAGGGCGCGGACGGATTCCGGCTGGATGCGGCGCGGCACATCTACGTCAACCTCCCTTCGGATGTCGGCAATCCGGAATCCATCGCGAAGAACATCGCGTGGTGGGACGAATACCGGAAGGGACTCGACAAGGTGAATCCACACACCTACCTCGTGGGCGAGGTGACGCGCGACGAGGCGGCCGACATCGCGCCATACCTGAAGCCGCTCGATGCAGCCTTCAACTTCCCGATCGCGAAGCAGCTGATCGAAGTCGTGAAGTCCGAGCGCAACCTCGATCTCGCGCGCACGCTGGCGCAGACGTACGCGACCTACGACCACGTTGCCGGTGATGCGATGCAAAAGGACGCGCCGTTCCTGTCCAACCACGACCAGGAGCGCGTGATGAGCCAGCTTGGCGGAAACCCCGAGCACATGCGTGTCGCCGCCGCGCTGCTGATGACCTTGCCCGGCGAGCCGTACATCTATTACGGCGAGGAACTCGGCATGCGGGGAACCAAACCCGACCCCGACCTGCGCACGCCGATGCGCTGGGATCGCACGCTGGATGCGCATGGCGAAGCCACATGGCACGCGACGTCGCCGGCCAACGGCGGGCCCATTTCGGTTGCCGCGCAGGACTCCGATCCGCATTCGCTGCTGAATTGGTACCGCATGTTGATCCAGTGGCGCATCGACATCCCTGCGTTGCGCGCGGGTGGTTTCGCGGTGTATCCGCAGGCGGACGACCAACTCGTGGCATGGCAGCGCACCGATGGTGCCGACACCGTGCTGGTGGTGCACAACCTGTCCGGGACCGCGCAGATCCTGCCGCTGCCCGCGGATCGCTTCCACGAGCTGCTGCGGCACAGCCGTTCCGACACCACGGTGGCCGGCGGCCGCGTCGACTTGCCGCCGTACGGCAGCGCGATCCTGCAATGACCTACCGGATTTGGGGTAACCGATGCTGATGAAGCGCCCTCTGCGGACGTCGGCGTGCGTGCTGTTTGCGCTGCTCGCGCTGTGCCTGGCAACAAGCGCCATTGCGAAGTCGGTGCAGCCATCCGGAGTCGTCACGGAGGGTTTGGCTGGGGCGACTATCAAGCTGCAAATGTTGGCGCCGGGCGTGTTGCACGTACACGTCGTGCCGGCCAGCGGCGCAACGCTGCCGAGTCTGGTGATCGATCCCCACGGTTTGTCGGGTTCCACGTTCAAGCCGGTGGTGACGCACCACGGAAACGCGTTCACCCTCAGCTCGGACCGAATGTCCGCGACGATGGATCCCAAGGCCGGCACGTTGCTTGTCACCAACCGTCAAGGCGTGGTGCTGTTGCGCCAATCCGAAGTCATGGCCCTGGCTTCGGGCCGCATCGTGCTCGACCACGCGGCCGGCGATGCGCTGTACGGCATCGGCGGCTTCGAGGCCAACCAGCCGGTCACCGCCGGACTTCTGCGCAGCGGCAAGCAGATCGCGCAGGCCGGCAAGCAGGGCCATGCCGGCGCGCCGTTCGTGTGGAGCACGGCCGGGTACGGCGTGCTGGTCGATTGCGATGGCGCGGAGTTCGATCTGGCCAAGGGCCGCATCGCGGTCGACAACTTCAAGCGTCCCGATGCCGATTACTACATCCTGGTCGGGACGCCAACGGAGTTGTTCGGCGAATTGGCGAAGCTCAGCGGTCCCGCGCCGCTGTTCCCGAAGTGGGCGATGGGTTTCGCCAACAGCCAGTGGGGCATCGACCAGAAGGAACTGCTCGCCATCGTCAAGACCTATCGGGCGAAACACATCCCGCTCGACAACTTCACCCTCGACTTCGACTGGAAGGCGTGGGGGCAGGGCGACTACGGCGAGTTCCGCTGGAACCCGGAGAAGTTTCCGGATGGCGCAAGCGGCAAGCTCGCGAAGATGCTCGATGCCGAAGGCGTGAAGCTCACCGGCATCATGAAGCCGCGCCTGCTGCTGGGCACGGCCGAGGGCGACTACGCCACCGCGCACGATTTGTGGATACCGGGCGAGCAGGCGTATCCGGAGTACTTCTCGCACAAGCAGGCCAAGGACGTCGATTTCGACAAACCCGCCGCCCGCCGCTGGTTCGCCGGTCTCGCGATGAAGTACGGGTTCGACAAGGGCATCGTCGGCTGGTGGAACGACGAGGCCGACGTGTACGGCAAGGACGGGACGCTCACCTCGAACACGCAGTTCCTCAACATGCAGCGCGCGTTGTACGACGCGCAGCGCGCGCAAACCAGTCAGCGCGTGTGGTCGATCAACCGCACCTTCTGGCTGGGATCGCAGCGCTATGCCTACGGCATGTGGTCGGGCGACATCGATACCGGCTTCGCCAGCATGGCCGCGCAACGCACCCTCATGTTGAGCGCGGTCAATGTCGGCGCAACGCAGTGGGGCATGGATGGCGGCGGCTTCAACGGCCATCCGTCGGACGAGAACTACGCACGCTGGATCCAGTTCGGCGCGTTCACGCCGATCTTCCGCGTGCACGGCACCTTCAATGAAAAGCGCCAGCCCTGGATTTATGGGCCGATCGCCGAAGCCGCCGCGACCGCCGCGATCCGCCTGCGTTACGCGCTGATCCCGTACATCTATGCCTACCAGCATTCGGATTACGCGCACGGCGTGGGCCTGGTGCGACCGCTGACCTTCGACTGGCCCGACGATCCGAGGGTGCGCGACGACGTGGAGGCGTGGCTGTTCGGCCAATGGCTGCTGGTGTCGCCGGTGGTCGAGCAGGGCCATACGTCGAAACGCATCTATTTGCCGGCCGGCACGTGGATCGACTGGTTCAGGGGCAAGACCTACGCGGGCGGACAAACCATCGACTATCCCGTCGATGCGAAGACCTGGCGCGACATCCCGCTGTTCATCCGCGACGGCGCAATCATCCCGATGCAGCCGGTGATGGATTACGTCGGCCAGCATCCGGTCGCGACCATGACGGTGCAGGTGTTCCCTTCGGACCAGGCCACGCAGTTCGACTATTACGACGACGATGGCGAGACCTACGCCTACGAGAAGGGCGCGTATTTCCTGCAGCGCCTTTCCGTGCAGCGCGATGGAGACAATGCGATCTTCCGCACTGCTGCGCCCTCCGGCAGCTATCGGCCTGCGTTGAAGCACTGGCTGGTGAAGGTGCATGGGATCACCGCCACCGTGGCCACGGCCGGGGACGGGGATTTGGCCCACTACGCCAGCGAGTCCGCGCTGGAGTCGGCGACCGGGCAAGGCTGGTCCACGGGCCGCGATCGCTACGGCGATTTCACCGTGCTCCGGCTGGACGCGGGTGCGGCGCGCGAGGTGATGCTGCGCGGGGCGGCCAAGCCTTGACCATCCGGCGCCGATGACTCCGGGTTTCGGAATTCGTGCTGGACGTGGGTCGGGAACCACGGCAGACTCGGCGGATGTAAACGTTTACAGCCGCGTCGTCACTGGAGGTCTGGCATGAAGATCCGGAAGCTTTCAAGCGGGTTCGCGCTGCTCCTGTCGCTTGCAATGGTGGTGGTCGCCGGCGTTGCCACGGCCGCGCCGCCTGCGCAAACCGTGCGCCTGCGCGTGGATGCCGCCGCGCAAGGTACGCCCTTCCCGCATTTCTGGGAGCAGATGTTCGGATCGGGCCGCGCGGTGCTGTCGCTGCGCGACGACTATCGCAAGGACCTCGACACGGTGCAGGCTGCCACGGGTTTCGAATACGTGCGCTTCCACGGGATCTTCGACGACGACGTGGGCCTGGTGAATCGGGGCAAGGACGGCAAGATCAGCTACAACTTTTCCTACGTCGACCAGATCTACGACGGCCTGCTTGCGCATGGGGTCAAACCGTTCGTTGAACTCGGTTTCATGCCGGAGGCGTTGAGCTCGGATACCTCGAAGCACCATACGTTCTGGTACAAGCCCAACGTGATGCCGCCCAAGAGCTACGCGGAATGGGATGCGATGATCGAGGCATTCGCCCGGCACCTGGTCGAGCGCTACGGCATCGATGAAGTCGCGAGCTGGTATTTCGAGGTGTGGAACGAGCCCAACATCGATTTCTGGGGCGGGGAACCCAAGCAGTCCACCTACTTCGAGTTGTACGACCACACTGTGCGCGCGCTGAAATCGGTGAACCCGAGGATTCGCGTGGGTGGCCCCGCCACCGCGCAGGCGGCGTGGGTGCCGGCGTTCCTGGACCACGTCCACAAGGCGAACGTGCCGGTGGATTTCGTCAGCAGCCACGTGTACGGCGACGACACCTCGCAGAACGTGTTCCATGACGCCCGGCCGGTCTCGCGCGCCGACATGGTGTGCAAGGCGGTCGACAAGGTGCACAAGGAAATCCTGGCGTCAAGGTATCCGAAGCTGCCGCTGGTCTTCAGCGAATACAACGCGTCCTACGCCAACCTGCCCAACGTCACCGACAGCGTGTTCATGGGGCCGTGGATGGCCAACACCATCCGCGAATGCGCGGGCAAGATCGCGATGATGAGCTACTGGACGTTCTCCGACGTATTCGAGGAACAGGGCGTCGTGCGCACGCCGTTCTATGGCGGCTTCGGGCTGATTGCGGAGGACCGCATCGACAAGCCGGCGTTCAACGCTTTCGCGATGCTGCACAAGCTGGGTGACGTGCGCCTGCCGCTGAAGTCCGACAGCGCGCTCGCGACGAAGCGCGCCGACGGCACGCTGGTGCTGGCGCTGTGGAATTACGCGCCGCCGGTAGGCGACACCGCCAGTTACACCCCGGGCGCGCCCAAGGGTGACGTCAAGCATTTCGAGGTGAACGTGTCGCGGCTGGCGAAAGACGCCAGGGCCACGCTGTGGCGGCTGGATGCACAACACGGCAACGCGGTCGCACTGTTCGACCAGATGGGGCGCCCGCCATTCCCGAGCCGCGAGCAGATCGAGCAATTGCGCGCGGCCGGCAAGATGGCGCCGCCGCAGCCGCTCGAGATCCGCGATGGCCGTCTGCAACTCGACGTGCCCCCGCAAGGCCTGGTCGTGGTGGAGTTGCATTGATGCGCCGCGCGGCACGCTTCGGCCTGTTCGCGCTGACGGCGATCGCCGGCGCCGGCTTGGCCGCGGCGCCCGCGTCGTCGTGGCACGATCGCATCGACTGGAACGGCCAGTCCGCCATGATGCGAAACGTGTCCAACGGCGGTTTCGTCCTGCAAGGCCCGTTCGGCGAGCGCACGATCGCGGCACAACCTCGCAGCGTGCGAACCGCCAGCACGTTGTTCGACGGCCTGTTCGCGATGGCGCAGGACGACCTGGCGCAGGATTCCATCAGCGAAATCCACGACGGCGCCTACGACCACGATCGCGCGATTCCCTGCCACTGCTTCGAGACCGGCGAGAAGTGGCCGTATGTGTGGACGCGCGACCTGTCGTACTCGATCGACCTGGGCCTGTGGCGTTACGACGCCGCGCGTTCGCGCAACGGCTTGCTGTTCAAGCTGTCCGGCGTGCGGGGGAAGGATGTTCCGCAGGGCCCGGGTTCAAGACAACTCTTTCCGATGCAGGACACCGGCTCGGGCGGCAGTTGGCCGATCAGCACCGACAGGGTGGTGTGGTTCCTCGGCGCGCGCCACCTGCTCGGGGACAAGTCGTTTGTCGACAAGGTCTGGCAGGCGCTGAACGGCACCCTGGCGCAGGACCGCGAATATGCGTTCGATGCGCGCATGGGCCTCTATCGCGGCGAGACCTCGTTCCTCGACTGGCGCGAGCAGACGTATCCCGAGTGGACGAAAGACAACGTGGTGTTCATCGGGCAGTCGTTCGCGCTGTCCACCAACGTGCTGCACTACGAAGCGCTGCGGCTGGCCGCACAGATGGCTTCGCAGCGCGGCGACGCTCGTGCGAAGCAATACGCGGCGCAGGCGGACGCATTGAAGACGGCGATCAACGCGCATTTCTGGCGCGCCGACCGCGGCATGTACATGAGCTACATCGGTGGCGACGGCCTGCCAGTGGAAGCCTACGACCTGCTGGGCTTGTCGCTGGCGGTCACCAGCGGCGTGGCGGATGAAGCGCGGGCGCGTTCATCGCTTGAGCACTATCCCGCATGGCCGGCCGGCAGCCCGGTGATCTGGCCCGAGCGCGCCGATCAACCGATCTACCACAACCGCGCGATCTGGCCTTTCGTCAGCGCCTACGCGTTGCGCGCCGCGCGCAAGGTGGACGATCCGAAGCGGATCGCGTTCGAGATCGAATCGCTGATGCGGGGCGCTGCGCTGGCCGGCTCCAACATGGAGAACTACGAACTGGCGACGCAGGCGACGCACGTCGATGACGGCAAGCTTAGCGGCCCGGTGGTGGATTCGAAGCGCCAGTTGTGGTCGGTGGCGGGCTATCTCGCGATGGTGGGCGAGGGCGTGTTCGGGCTCGAAGCCGATGGACGCATCGAACCGAAACTGCCGACATCGCTGGTGCCGATGCTGTTCGGCAAGCGCGATGCGATCACGCTGCAAGGGCCGGATCGGAAGGTCACCCTGAAGCGTCCGCAACATCTCGACGGCAATCTGCTGGTTGCGGACAAGGTCGATCACGATGGACAGAACATCGTCGTCGCATTGAAAGCCATCGAAGTGCCGGTGCTGCCGTGGCGCACCGATGCCACGCTGTATGCACCGGCGACGCCAGATGCACCGCGCATCAAGCAAGACACGAAGACCTGGCACGTACACGCGGAGGGTGATCGCAGCGTGCTGTACGTCGATGGCAAACGGTTCGGCGACATGGGCGATACCTGGACCTTGCCCCCGTCATCCGCGCGCAGTTGCCTGCGCGTGACGCAGCTCGGCAAGGACGGCATCGAATCGCTGCCGAGCCGGCAAACCTGTGTGGGCGAGGTTGCAAGCGTGGCGGGCGGTTGGCCGCGCGCCTGGAGCACACCAGTCGGTGGTCGCTTCCGGGTATGGCTGGACTACGCCAACAGCCATGGTCCCATCAATACCGGGATCACCGCAGCGGTGAAGCGCCTGGTCGTGCGTTGCGGCAATGCACCGCCGCAAACATTTCCGATCGTGATGCCGCACAGCGTCCGCGAACAGTCTTCCACTTTCGCCGATTTCGATGTCAGCGCTTCCGGTGCACACTGCACGTTCGCGCTGCAACAGGGCTTCAACATGAGCGGCCTCGCGAACTTCGCGCACTACACCGGTGGCGCGGGCGGCAGCGAAGGGCCCTTGAACGATGCCAGAATCGGCGCCCTCCACATCGCGCCGCTGTCGGCAGACACCCCTCCATGAATCGCAAACCCGAGCTGTCTTTCTGGCAAATCTGGAACATGTGTTTCGGATTCCTCGGCATCCAGTTCGGCTTCGCGTTGCAGACCGCCGACGTCAGCCGCATCTTCCAGACGCTCGGCGCCTCGGTGGAACAGATCCCCGTGCTGTGGGTGGCCGCGCCGCTGACCGGCCTGATCGTGCAACCGATCATCGGCCACTATTCCGACCGCACCTGGACGCGGCTGGGCCGGCGTCGCCCGTATTTCCTCGCCGGTGCGCTGCTCGCGACCATCGCGCTGTTCTGGATGCCGAATGCCGGCACGCTGTGGATGGCGGCGATCCTGCTGTGGTTGATGGACGCCACCTTCAACGTCGCGATGGAACCGTTCCGCGCCTTCGTCGCCGACCAGTTGCCGGAGCACCAGCGGCCGCGCGGTTACCTGCTGCAGAGTTTCTTCATCGGCGCAGGCGCGGTGGTGGCTTCGATGTTGCCGTGGGTCCTGGCGCACCTGGGCGTCAGCAACGTGGCGCCGGACGGCGGCATTCCCGACACGGTGAAGTACGCGTTCTACGCCGGCGGCGTGGTGCTGCTCGGCGCGGTGACGTGGACCGTGGTCAGCACGCGCGAGTATCCGCCGGAACAGTTGCAGGCGTTCGATGACGCGGGGGAGGCCGGTGCGTTGCCGGACCTGCGCGGCATCTGGCGCAACGGCGCAGCATGGCTTGCGGCCGGCATCGTCGTCGCGCTGCTGATCGAGTGGTTCGACTTGCGGGACGAGGTGTACCTGCTCGCCGCCGGCCTCGCGGTCTACGGCCTGCTGCTGATCGGCTACGAGCTGGCGATGAAATTGCGTCCCGTGTTGTCGGAACGCCGCGGCTTGCTGGGCCACGTGCTGGGCGACCTGCACACCATGCCCGACGCGATGCGCCAGCTCGCGTGGGTGCAGTTGTTCTCGTGGTTCGCGTTGTTCTCGATGTGGATCTACGCCACCGCGTCGGTGGCGCAGGTGCAATACGGCACCACCGACGCGCGCTCGGCCCTGTTCAACGAGGCCGCGAACTGGGTGGGCGTGCTGTTCGCGGTGTACAACGGTTGCGCCGCGCTGGCGGCCTTCCTGATTCCGTGGATGGTGCGCCGCTGGGGCCTGCGCGCCAGCCATCTGGTGAACCTGTGGTTGGGCGGCATCGGACTGCTCGGCTTCCTGTTCATCCACGATCCGCGCTGGCTGCTGCTGCCGATGGTGGGCGTGGGTTTCGCGTGGGCGTCGATCCTGTCGCTGCCGTACGCGATGCTGTCCGACAACCTGCCGGCCGCGAAGATGGGCGTGTACATGGGCATCTTCAATTTCTTCATCGTGATC
This sequence comes from Lysobacterales bacterium 66-474, assembly GCA_001899805.1. GTDB lineage: Bacteria > Pseudomonadota > Gammaproteobacteria > Xanthomonadales > Rhodanobacteraceae > 66-474. The sequence goes on along the minus strand of MKWP01000015.1, from coordinate 1,053,486 downwards.
CCGCAGCTGATCGCCGCCAGCGTGCTCGGCGAACTGCTGAAGCGGTTCTTCCACGGACAACCCGTGTGGGCGCTGGTGGTGGGCGGCGTGAGCCTGTTCGTCGCCGGGCTGTGCACGCTGCGCGTGCGGCTGGCGGAGCCGCAGCCGGTGACGCAGCAGGTGGCGTGATGCAGCGTCAGCGCGTGCGCCGCCATCCGGCGGAGGCGCTCGGTGCCGCGCCGGCCGCGCCCGATCCTGACAGCGGCGATCGTGGCGCTGGTGGGGGGATTGCTCGCTATCATCGCGGAAGATTCGTTTGCGTCATCGACCAGAAGGAAAACCGCCATGCTCGCGAATGCTGCGCGTTGTCTGCTGCCCGGATTGATGGCGGCGCTGTTCGCCCTGCCGGCGGTGGCGGCGGAGCCGTTGCCCGCTGCAACGCCTGCGGTGCGCATCGACAGCGGAACCCTGGCCGGGCTGCGTGATGCCGCGACCGGGCTCGACGAATTCCGCGGCATTCCGTATGCCGCGCCGCCGATCGGACCGCTGCGCTGGAAACCGCCGCAACCCGTCGCCGGCTGGACGGGCACGCGCGCCGCCGATCACTTCAGCCCGCGCTGCATGCAGCTTCGATGGTTCAGCGACATGGTGTTTCGCTCCGACGGCGTGAGCGAGGATTGCCTGTACCTCAACGTGTGGACGCCGGCCGGCAGTGAAGGAAAGAAGCTGCCGGTGCTGGTGTATTTCTACGGCGGCGGTTTCGTCGGCGGCGACGGATCGGAATTTCGCTACGACGGCGCCAGCCTCGCGCAGCGCGGCATCGTTACCGTCACCGTGAACTACCGCCTCGGCGTGTTCGGTTTCCTCGCGTTGCCGGAATTGGCCGACGAGTCGCCGCACCACGCCGCCGGCAATTACGGGCTGCTCGACCAGGTCGCCGCGCTGCGCTGGGTCCATCGCAACATCGCCGCGTTCGGCGGCGACCCGGACGGAGTCACCATCGGCGGGGAATCGGCCGGCTCCATGTCGGTGTCGGCGCTGATGGCCTCGCCGCTCTCGAAGGGCCTGATGCAGCGCGCGATCGGCGAGAGCGGCGCGGTGCTGGGCAACCTCGCGCCGTGGTCGCTTGCGACGGCCGAGCACTGGGGCAAGGTCTTCCAGGATCATGTCGGCGCGCATTCGCTGGCCGCGTTGCGCGCGATGCCGGCGAGCACGCTGCTCGAAGCTACCCGCGACAGGGATGCGGCCAGGTTCAAGGTCGACATCGACGGCTGGTTCCTGCCGCGCACGCCGGAAGCGATCTACGAGGCAGGTGCGCAGGCGCGCATTCCGCTGCTGGTGGGCTCGAACTCCGGCGAAGGCTTCTACACCGGGTTCCTCGACGACAAGCCGCCCACGCCGGCGAACTATCGCGCCGTCGTGGAGCGACAATTCGGCAAGCACGCGGACGAGGCGCTGAAGTTGTATCCGGGCGGCGACGAAGCCGAGGTGAAGGCATCTGGCACCGCGCTGTCCGGCGACGCGTTTATCGCCTTCTCGACCTGGCGCTGGATGCAATGGCAACGCAAAACCGGCGGCGCGCCGGTCTATTACTACTGGTTCACCAAGGCGCGCCCGGCCACGCGCGACGGCAGCACGGGCCCCGATCCGGTCGCGGTGCACAGCGGCGAGATCGAATACGCGCTCGGCAATCTCGCGACCAATCGCGTTTTCGCGTGGACGGATGCAGACCACAAGGTGTCGGCCACGATGCAAGGTTACTTCGCGAACTTCATCAAGACCGGCGATCCCAACGGGCCCGGGCTGCCGCATTGGCCGGCCGCGGCGCCGAAGGATGGCGGACTGCTGCGCCAGGAGATCGGGGTCGACACGCACGCCTTCGTGGATCGCAACGCGCCGCGCTACGAATTCCTGGAGCGTGTCGGCTTCAGGAAGAAGCCCTGACGCGCAGCACGGCCATGGGCGTGGCGTCGTCGCGTCAATGCGGCGCGGGCGCCAGCAGGAAGGTCATCGGGATCGCCAGCCGCGCGGCCCAGGATTTCTCGCTGTGGTCGGCGCCCTGGAACACCCGGCTTTCGAAGTGGTCGCCGGTCCAGCCTTTTGACTGCAGCACGCGATCGACGCGTTGCTGGATCGGCGCGTAATACGCATCCAGCGTGCGCGTGCCGTGGTCGAAGTAGACCTTGTGCCCGGCCGGCGGCGGGAAATGGCGTTCGATGTAATCCACGAACGCATCCGGCGCGGGGTCGTCCGTTTTCGCATCGAGCGAAAGATACGGGCCGGGCCAGTGGGTGGACAGGCACGCGGCGCCGCCGTGAGGGTGGCGAAGTGGCCGAACGAATTGGTGGGCAGTACAGGGATCGAACCTGTGACCCCTACCATGTCAAGGTAGTGCTCTACCGCTGAGCTAACTGCCCCCGCTTCAATCAACGATGCTGTCGCGCGTCGCGCGACGATCACTCCCCGCTCGCCCGCTTGCGGGAGAGGTGGCCTCCGGCCGAGCGCGTAGCGCTGGGGTGAGGGCATCGTACTCCGCATGCGGGGCATGCGGGCCGCGCAGTGTAGCGGGAACGCGGATGCGGCTCAAATCCTGCGTGACCTGCGTTGACGCGGCGCCGGGCCTGCACTAACTTGGCGGCTGTCTCGGAATGGAAAGGGTGGCCTGCGGAAACGCCGGTTCAGTGTGCGACATGGAAACTACCATCGTCCCCAATTGATCGAACGCGCCTTGCAGGCAAGACGAGGGCGCGTGGCGCCCTTTTTTATTGCTTGAAGCGACCACCATGATCACGATCACGCTCCCCGACAGCAGCACCAAATCCTTCGACGCGCCGCCCACGCTGCGCGACGTCGCGGCATCCATCGGCGCAGGGCTTGCCAAGGCCGCGCTGGCCGGCAAGGTCGACGGCAAGCTGGTGGACCTCTCGCGCACCGTCGACCACGACGCGCGCGTCGAGATCGTCACCGAAAAGTCGCCCGAAGCGCTGGAGGTCATCCGCCACTCCACCGCGCATTTACTGGCGCAGGCGGTGCAGCGGCTGTATCCCGGCACCCAGGTGACGATCGGGCCGGTGATCGAGGACGGCTTTTTCTACGACTTCGCGCCCAAGGGCGAGCCGTTCAAGCCGGAAGACCTGCCCGCGATCGAAGCGGAGATGCACAAGATCGCCAGGGAATCCCTGCCGCTATTGCGCAGCGTGAAGTCGCGCGACGACGCGGTGGTGTTCTTCCGCGGCATCGGCGAGGATTACAAGGCCGAGATCATCGAATCGATTCCGGCCAACGAGGAACTGTCGCTGTATACGCAGGGCGAGTTCACCGACCTGTGCCGCGGTCCGCACGTGCCGGACACCGGGCGGCTGAAGGCGTTCAAGCTGATGAAGACCGCCGGGGCGTACTGGCGCGGCGATTCCGACAACGCGATGCTGTCGCGGATCTACGGCACCGCGTGGCTCAACGACAAGGATCTGAAGGCCTACCTCACGCGCATCGAGGAAGCCGAGAAGCGCGACCACCGCAAGCTCGGCAAGCAGCTCGACCTTTTCCACATGCAGGAAGAAGCGCCGGGCATGGCGTTCTGGCACGCGCACGGCTGGACCTTGTGGCAGCAGGTCGAGCAGTACATGCGCGGCGTGTATCGCGACTCGGGCTACCAGGAAGTGAAATGCCCGTCGATCCTGGACGTGTCGCTGTGGAAGAAATCCGGCCACTGGGACAACTACAAGGACCACATGTTCTTCACCGAGTCGGAGAAGCGCACCTACGCGGTGAAGCCCATGAACTGCCCGGGCCATGTGCAGATCTACAACGACGGCCTGCACAGCTACCGCGACCTGCCGATCCGCTACGGCGAGTTCGGCTCGTGCACCCGCAACGAACCGTCCGGCGCGCTGCACGGGCTGCTGCGCGTGCGCAACTTCACCCAGGACGACGGCCACATCTTCTGCACGGAGGACCAGATCGAGCAGGAGGTGGTGGACTTCCATCGGCAAGCCCTGAAGGTCTACCAGGACTTCGGTTTCAAGGACGTCGAGTTGATGCTGGCACTGCGCCCTGAAAAACGGCTGGGTGACGATGCGATCTGGGACAAGTCCGAGGACGCCTTGCGCTCGGCCCTGCGTCGGGCCGGGGCCGAATGGAAGGAATTGCCGGGCGAGGGTGCCTTCTACGGCCCCAAGATCGAATACCACTTGCGCGATGCGATCGGCCGCGACTGGCAGCTCGGCACCATGCAGGTCGACTTCTCGATGCCGGGACGGCTGGGCGCCGAGTACGTGGGCGAGGATTCGCAGCGCCACGTGCCGGTGATGCTGCACCGGGCCATCGTCGGTTCGATGGAACGCTTCATCGGCATCCTGATCGAGCACCACGCCGGCAACTTCCCGACCTGGCTGGCGCCGGTGCAGGCCGTGGTGCTGAACATCACCGACGGGCAGGCCGATTACGCCGGAGCGGTCGCCCGCGAGCTTCGGGGGGCCGGATTCCGGGCCGAGGCCGATTTGCGCAATGAGAAAATAGGCTATAAAATCCGCGAGCATACGTTGCAGAAGGTGCCTTGGCTGCTTGTGGTCGGCGACCGCGAGAAGGAGAAGGGCACCGTTTCTGTGCGCACACGTTCCGGGGAAGATTTGGGCAGCATGGCGCTGCCCGCCTTCGTCGAACGCTTGCAGGCCGAGTCCGGCCCGCGCTGACGGAATGCGCGCCAGGCATGGCTGGCGAACTTGAGCAGGAGAAGACGGTATCGTCACCGAAAACAAAGGCAATCGGCGCAACCACGAGATCCGTGTCCCGCGTGTGCGGGTGATCGGCGCCGATGGCGAACAGGTCGGGATCCTCGAGCGCGACGAGGCGTTGGCCATGGCAGAGGATGCCGGTCTGGATCTGGTCGAGATCCAGCCGACCGCGGAACCGCCCGTGTGCCGGATCATGGATTTCGGCAAGTTCAAGTTCGAGCAGCAGAAGAAGGCGCACGCTGCGCGCAAGAAGTCGAAACAGATCGAAATCAAGGAATTGAAGTTCCGCCCGACCACGGATGTCGGCGACTACAACATCAAGCTGCGCAACATGCTGCGGTTCCTGGAAGAAGGCGACAAGGTCAAGGTCAACATCCGTTTCCGCGGCCGCGAGATGTCGCACCAGGAACTGGGCATCGAGCTGGCCCGGCGCATCCAGAACGACATCGCCGAGCAGGCGGTGGTGGACCAGTTCCCGCGCATGGAAGGGCGCCAGATGACCATGATGATCAGCCCCAAAAAGAAGTAGTAGGTCGAAGCAGGAAGCTTTAAGAAATTCATTCGTCGATGCGGAGCGATACCGCACGGCACCAACTCCCCCTCGCCCGCTTGCGGGAGAGGCGGCCGCAGGCCGAGCGCGTAGCGCTGGGGTGGGGAAGTACTTGCGTCTCGCAGTTCTGGAGCGCAACCCGCCCGCCGCGGATCGGCGGACGGACAAGGCGGCAGCCGCGGAAGCGGATTGCCGCATACAAGCCGGCAAGGGCATGGATGGAAAGCGCGATCGAGCGATCGCCGCCCGCGCCAGTCACGAAAATCGAAAACGGAGTGGCAACATGCCAAAGATCAAGACCAACCGGGCCGCCGCCAAGCGGTTCCGCAAGACCGCTTCCGGCAAGTTCAAGGCCGGTCACGCCTTCAAGTCGCACATCCTGACCAAGAAGGCCACCAAGCGCAAACGCGGTCTGCGCGCCCCCAACCACGTGCATGAGTCCGACACCAAGCGTGTCGCGCGCATGCTGCCCTACGCGTAAGGAGAGACGACCATGGCACGAGTCAAGCGTGGCGTCACTGCGCGTGCGCGTCACAAGAAAACCCTGAAGGCCGCCAAGGGCTATTACAACGCCCGCCGCAAGGTCTATCGCGTTGCCAAGCAGGCCGTCACCAAGGCCCAGCAGTACGCCTACATCGGCCGCAAGCAGAAGAAGCGCCAGTTCCGCGCGTTGTGGATCGTGCGCATCAACGCGGCCGCGCGCCAGTTCGGGCTGTCCTACAGCCGCCTGATCGCGGGCCTCGACAAGGCCGGCATTGCCGTCGACCGCAAGGTGTTGGCGGACCTCGCCGTGCACGACATCGCGGCGTTCGGCGCGATCGCCGAGAAGGCCAAGGCCAATCTGGCTGCTTGAGTGAACCATTCGGCGTTCGCGCCGACGGTTATGATGCAAGCAAGCGGGGAGAAGGCCTTGCCTTCTTCCCGCTTTTCTTTTGTACGGGGCTGCGATGGATACCTTGATGCAACGCACCGACGAAGCGCTGGCCGCGATCGCTGCCGCCGCGACGCTGGACGCTCTGGAAGCCCAGCGTGTCGCGCTGCTCGGCAAAAGCGGCGCGATCACCGCGGAACTGAAGGCACTCGGCAAGTTGTCGCCGGACGAGCGCAAGGCACGCGGCGCGGAGGTCAATGCCGCCAAGGAGAAGATCGCCGGCGCGATTGCCGCGCGCAAGCAAACCCTGGAATACGCCGCACTGGAACAGCGCCTCGCGTCGGAGGGTATCGATGTCACCCAGCCCGGCCGCGATGGCACGCGCGGCACGATCCATCCGCTGACCCGAACCCTGGAACGCATCGAGGCGATCTTCGCGCAGCTCGGCTATTCGGTTGCGGAAGGCCCCGAGATCGAGGACGACTGGCACAATTTCGAGGCGCTGAACTTCCCCGCGCACCATCCCGCGCGCGCGATGCACGACACCTTCTACATTTCCTCCGGAATCGGCGGCGACGGCCGCTTGCTGCGCACCCACACTTCGCCGGTGCAGATTCGCGCGATGAAAGGCATGCAACCGCCGATCCGCATCATCGCGCCGGGCAAGGTGTATCGCAGCGATTCCGACCAGACCCATTCGCCGATGTTCCATCAGGTCGAAGGCTTGCTGGTGGACGAATCGTCGACCATGGCCGACCTGAAAGGCACGCTGGCCGAATTCCTGCGCGTGTTCTTCGGACGCGCCTTCGAGATGCAGTTCAAGCCGACCTATTTCCCGTTCGTCGAACCTGGAGCCGACGTGGTGGTCCGCTGGGACCGGGAAGACGGCAGCGAACGCTGGCTGGAAGTGCTGGGCTGCGGCATGGTGCACCCGAACGTGCTGAAAAATTGCGGCATCGATCCCGAGCGCTACACCGGCTTCGCGTTCGGCATGGGCGTCGAGCGCCTGGCGATGCTGCGTTACGGCGTCAGCGACCTGCGCGCGTTTTTCGAGAACGATGTGCGTTTCCTGCGACAGTTTGCGTAATTCCTGAAAAAATTTATCCGCAAAGAACGCGAAGAACGCAAAAGAATCAAACGACAATTTTTCTTTGCGTTTTTTTGCGTACTTCGCGGACCATTGCTTTGCTTTTTATTTGAAAATAGCCGATGAAATTCTCCGAAAACTGGCTGCGTTCACTCGTCGAAATCGCCGCGACCCGCGATGAACTGACGAAACGCCTGACCATGAGCGGGTTGGAAGTCGCCGGGTCCGAAGCCATCGGCGACGCCCTGGACGGCGTGATCGTGGCGCGCATCGCTGCCTGCGAACCGCATCCCGACGCGGACAAGCTGCGGGTGTGTCGGGTCGATACCGGCAACGCTGAAGTGCAGATCGTGTGTGGTGCGCCGAATGCACGCGTTGGACTGGTTGCGCCGCTGGCGATGATCGGCGCCACGCTGCCGAACGGCACCACGATCAAGGTCGCGAAGCTGCGCGGTGTCGAATCCCAGGGCATGTTGTGTTCGGCCAGGGAACTCGGTATCGACACCGATGCATCGGGGTTGATGGAACTGCCTGCCGATGCGCCGATCGGCAAGCCATTGGCAGGGTATCTCCGGTTGCCGGATGCCGCCATCGAGGTCGAACTCACGCCCAACCGTGGCGACTGCCTCGGCATGATTGGGTTGGCCGACGAAGTCGCGGCGGAATTCGGTGGACGCGCGAAATCTTTTGATGTTCCTTCGGTGAAACCCGCGATCGCTGCGCCGCGCGACATCCGCCTTGCAGCCGGTGCCGATTGCCCGCGGTACCTCGGGCGCGCGTTGCGCGGCATCGACATGACTGCAACGACGCCCGCCTGGATGGCGCAACGCCTGCGCGCGGCCGGCGTCAAGCCGATCAACGCGGTGGTGGATGTCGCCAACTACGTGATGCTGGAAACTGGCCAGCCCATGCACGCCTTCGACGAGGCAAAACTCGATGGCGCGATCGTGGTGCGGCGCGCGCGTGACGGCGAAGCGTTGAAGCTGTTGGACGAGAGCGAGGCAAAACTCGACGCCGGATTCCTGCTGATCGCCGATGAAAGCAAACCATTGGCCATGGCCGGCGTGATGGGCGGGTTCGATTCGCGCGTCACCGATGCCACGCAGGACGTGTTCCTCGAAGCGGCGCATTTCAGTCCCGCCGCGATCATGGGTCGAGCGCGCAAGTTGGGGCTTGCCACCGACGCGGCACACCGTTTCGAGCGCGGCGTCGACCCGGAATTGCCGCGCGCCGCGATGGAACGCGCCACGGCGCTGTTGATCGGGATCGCGGGCGGCCGGGCCGGCGAAGTCATCGAGGCCGCATTGCCGGAACATTTGCCGCAGCGCATTCCCGTCACGTTGCGGCGTGCGCGCATCGCGCGCGTGCTGGGCATTTCGATCACGGATGCGGAAATCGAACGCATCCTCACGGCGCTCGGCATGCGGGTCGAGACAGCCGCCGATGGCTGGCGGGTCACGCCGCCTTCGCGGCGCTTCGACATCTTCGCCGAGGAAGACCTGATCGAGGAAGTCGCGCGTATCCATGGCTACGATGAAATCCCCGTGCGCCTGCCTGCGGGTGCGCCGCCTGCACCGCACGACGATGAAACACGTCTTCCGTCGTCGGCACTGGGTGGCTCCCTCGCCGCGCGCGACTACCACGAGGCCATTTGCTACGCCTTCGTTGACCCCCGCCTGTTGCAGGCCTGGCAACTCGATGCCGGCGCGGTCGCGCTGGCCAATCCGTTGTCGGCCGAACTGGCCGTGATGCGCACCTCGCTGCTGCCGGGACTGGTCGAGTCCCTCAAGCGCAACCGCAATCGCCAGCAGGCGCGGGTGCGCCTGTTCGAAAACGGAGTCGTGTTCACGCACGGCCGCCGCGCGCAGGATACGGCTCCGATCGAAACCGCGATGCTGGCGGCCGCGGCCTGCGGCAGCGCGCGCGCCGAGCAATGGGGCGAGCCGAAACGCGCGCTGGATTTCTTCGACATCAAGGGCGACCTCGAAGCCTTGCTGGCCTTGTCGGGAGCATCGCAAGCGTGGTCGTTCGAGTCGCGCGAGCTGCCGGCGTGGGTGCACCCCGGCCGCGGCGCGCGCATCCTGCGCGACGGCGTGGCGGTGGGCGCGGTCGGCGCCCTGCACCCTTCGCTGCAGGCGGCGTTGGACTTGCCTGAAACGTTCGTCTTCGAGGTGGTGCAGGAGGCCTTGCGCCGCCGGGCCATCCCGATCGCGCAAGCCCTGCCGCGCTTCCCCTCGGTCCGCCGCGACATCGCGATCGAGGTCGACGAGGGGGTGGAGTGGGCGCGGGTGGCTGGCGCGGTTCGTTCAGGTATGCGAACAATGTTGAACGAACCCGTATTGTTTGACTGTTTTCACGGTCCGGGGTTGAGCCAGGGTCGAAAGAGTCTTGCCATCGGCTTGATTTTGCAAGACAGTTCGCGCACGCTTACGGATCAGGAGGCCGACCGCTGCGTGGCCGACGTGGTGGCGGTGCTGGAACGTGAATTCGGGGCCCGATTGAGGAAATGAGATGACGCTGACCAAGGCAGAGATGGCCGAGCGCCTGTTTCTCGACGTGGGCCTCAACAAGCGTGAAGCCAGGGAGTGCGTGGACGCCTTCTTCGAGGTGTTGCGCGAGGCGCTCGAGCGGGGGGAGCCGGTCAAGTTGTCGGGGTTCGGCAACTTCGACCTGCGCAACAAGAATCAGCGGCCCGGACGCAACCCCAAGACCGGCGAGGAGATTCCGATCTCCGCGCGCCGTGTCGTGACGTTTCGCCCGGGGCAGAAGCTGAAACTGAGGGTCGAGAACCATGCTGGATCAGGGCAGCAATAACGAACTACCCGCCATCCCCGCCAAACGGTATTTCACGATTGGCGAGGTCAGCGAACTGTGCGCCGTCAAGCCGCACGTGCTGCGCTACTGGGAGCAGGAATTTCCTGCGTTGAACCCGGTCAAGCGGCGTGGCAACCGGCGCTATTACCAGCGTCACGACGTGCTGATGATCCGCCAGATCCGCGCGCTGCTGTACGACCAGGGCTTCACCATCACCGGCGCGCGCGCGCGGCTGGAAGGCCAGCAGGGCAAGATGGAGGCCTCCATTTCGCACCAGATCGTGCACCAGATGCGGCTGGAACTGGAACAATTGCTGCAGATACTGCGTGAGCCGCTGCGCAAGGGTCCCTGATGCGATCATCCATGATCGCTGCGTCGCTGGATTCCGTTCGAGACTCAGGCCCCAGGGTTCGCGAGCAGCAGAACGGCCTTCCATGGCCTGACTTTTCACAATAGCCGCCGCGGAAGATTCCGTGCCGCGGTTTACCGCACGATCCGCTATCATGGGCGTTCGGTCGGGGCGTAGCGCAGCCTGGTAGCGCATCTGCCTGGGGGGCAGGGGGTCGTGGGTTCGAATCCCGCCGCCCCGACCAATGACAAAAATGGGCCCATCGGGCCCGTTTTTGTTATTGGATGAGGTGAGGATGAGAACTGGCGCCTGCAAGGCGCCGTTTGACTGCGGAGCCAGGGATGGCGGAGCGAACATCGCGAGCGTCAGCGAGCGATGGCCCGCAGAGCCTGCCCCGGACTTGATCCGGGGGCGAGCGCCGGGAAGGCGCGAGTCATCCCGTCGGGCAAGGCCGCGGCGGCGATGCCGAACCGTTGGGTTTCCCTGAAGAAGCCAGGGTCAGCCAACCTGCCAAGGCGTTGTGCGTTGCGACTCAATAGAGCAACCGCGTGCGCAGCGTGCCCGGAATCGCCGCCAGCTGTTCGCGCAGCGCCTCCGACTGCGCTTCGGAGGCCGACACGTCGATCACCACGTAACCGATCTTGCCGTCGGTTTGCAGGTGCTGGCCGTTGATGTTGACGCCGCTTTGCGAAAACACGTCGTTGATGCGCGACAGCACGCCCGGCACGTTGTGGTGGATGTGCAGCAGGCGGCTGCTGCCGGGGTGTTCGGGCAGGGATACTTCGGGGAAGTTCACCGCCGAGAGGGTCGAGCCGTTGTCGCTGTAGCGCACCAGTTTGGCCGCGACTTCGGTGCCGATGTTGAGTTGCGCTTCCTGGGTGCTGCCGCCGACGTGCGGGGTCAGGATCACGTTGTCGAATTCGCGCAGCGGCGAAGCGAATTCCTCGTCGCGGCTCTTGGGCTCCTTCGGAAACACGTCGACGGCCGCGCCCGCGAGCTGCCCGCTCCTGAGGGCCGCGGCCAGCGCGTCGATGTCGACCACGTTGCCGCGCGAGGCGTTGATCAGCATCGCGCCGCGGCGGATGCGCGCGATCTGTGCCGTCCCGAACATGCCGGCGGTTTGCGGCGTCGCCGGGACATGCAAGGTCACGATGTCCGAGCGCGCCAGCAGGTCGTCGAGGTCACGTGCCGACGAGGCGTTGCCAAGCGCCAGTTTGGCTTCGATGTCGTGGTAGATCACGTGCATGCCCAGCCCTTCGGCCAACACGCCGACCTGGGTGCCGATGTGGCCGTAGCCGACGATGCCGAGCGTCTTGCCGCGCACCTCGAAGCTGCCATCGGCGGACTTGGACCAGCCACCGCGGTGGCATTCGGCATTGCGTTCGGGCACGCGCCGCATCAACAGGATCGCCTCGGCGATCACCAGTTCCGCGACACTGCGGGTGTTGGAATAGGGGGCGTTGAACACCGGCACGGCGCGTTCGTGCGCCTGGTCGAGATCGACCTGGTTGGTGCCGATGCAGAAGCAGCCGACCGCCAGCAGGCGGCGCGCCTGCGCAATCGCCTCGGCGTCCAGTTGGGTGCGCGAACGCAGGCCCACGATGTGCGCGTCGGCGATGGCCTTGAACAGCTCGTCGCGTGGCAGCGCCTTGTCGTGGTGTTCGATCCGCGTGTATCCGGCGTTGCGGAAAACCTCGATGGCACTTTGGTGGATGCCTTCAAGCAAGACGACCTTGATGTCCTTTTTCGGGAACGAGGTTTTCATGTCGGGAACGCGCAACTTTGCAGGGACGGAGGATGTTAGGCTAGCCGGATTTACCTTCCAGACGAAATACCACGAATGGATATGCACAGTGAGCGTCGCGGCCTGTATCCCGAAATCGAGCCGTTCGACGGCGGCATGCTGCCGGTTTCCGGGCTGCACACCCTGTACTACGAACAGTGCGGCAATCCGCACGGCAAACCCGTGGTGTTCCTGCACGGCGGCCCCGGCGCGGGTTGCAACCCCAAGTGCCGGCGTTTCTTCGACCCCGCGGTGTACAGGATCGTGCTGTTCGACCAGCGCGGTTGCGGGCGTTCCACGCCGCACGCGGAACTCCGCGAGAACACCACCTGGGACCTGGTCGCCGACATCGAACGCCTGCGCCAGCACCTGCGCATCGAGCGCTGGCAGGTGTTCGGCGGTTCGTGGGGCTCGACGCTGGCGCTGGCGTACGCGGAGACCCATCCCGAACGTGTCGTCGAACTGGTGTTGCGCGGCATCTTCATGCTGCGCCAGCGCGAGCTGCAATGGTTCTACCAGCGCGGCTGCGACATGTTGTATCCCGATGCGTGGGAAAAATATCTCGCCGCGATCCCGGAAGCCGAACGCGGCGACTTGATCGGCGCGTACCACAAGCGGCTGGTGTCGAGCGACCCCGCGGTGCGTCTCGCCGCCGCGCGCGCGTGGTCGGTGTGGGAAGCCTCGACCAGTTTCCTGATGCAGAACGAGTCCTACATCGCGGCCAGCGCCGGCGACGAGTTCGCGCTGGCGTTTGCCGGCATCGAGAACCACTACTTCGTCAATCGCGGCTTCTTCGAACACGACGACGAGTTGCTGCGCAACGCGCATCGGCTGCACGGGATTCCCGCCGTGATCGTGCAGGGCCGCTATGACGTGGTGTGTCCGACGCGCAGCGCGTGGGACCTGCACCGCGCGTGGCCGCAGGCCGACTTGCGCATCGTGCCGGACGCCGGGCATTCGGCGTTCGAGCCCGGCAACGTGCACGAACTGGTCGCTGCGACGGATCGTTTCCGCGGAGCCACGCGCTGAGCGAAGGCGTCTCCCGTCACCCCACCGCGGAGCGCAAACGGCTGCGCCGTCAATGCGACGATTGGCGCTCCAACTGCTCCAGGTGCGGGCCGTACAGGTGCCCGATCCGGTTGCCGGTGTCCCACAGCACCGCGGCGAACACGAACAACGCCGCCAGCAGCGCGATGGCTGATTTGCGCCGGCGCTTCGCGTAGTCGTGCCAGGGGACGCCGAAGGCCAGCAGCCCCAGCAGCGCGGCCACCACGATCACGGCATCGATGCTGGCGCGTTGCCAATAACTGCCGCCAAGGTGCAGCCACATGCCGAATTCGTCGAACGTGAGGCCCATTGCCACGCCGTAGACGTAGGCGGCGATCCGCGCGGAACGTCCCTGCGGCGCCGCGAACAGCAGGTACGCGCCGACGCCCGCCAGCAGGAAGATCCCGTAATTCAGGTGATGGACGTGCGTGCCGGACAGGAAGAAATACAGGTTCGGGATGCGCTGCGACATGATCAGGAAGACCACGCTGCGCGATGCGACGAAGGTCAGCACGAACGCGAGCAGCGCGCGCCGCGCCATGCGCACCGTGCGCGGTTCCGGCGGCGCGGTGTCTGCCGGGTGCACGCCGGGCGGGCGCGCCATCAGTCCTCTTCCGCCTTCGGCCTGTAGGCCTCGGCCAGCTGCTTCTGGACCTGTGCCGGCACCGGGTCGTAGTGCGACAGCTCCATCGCGAAGCGGCCTTCGCCGCCGGTGAGCGAACGCAGTTCGGTCTGGTAATCGACGACTTCCGCCAGCGGCGCCTGCGCCTTGACCACCAGCACGCCGCCGCGCAACGCGTCGGTGCCGTTGATGCGCGCGCGCTTGGAGGCAAGTCCGCCGGTGACGTCGCCCATGTATTGCTCGGGCACGTTGACGTCGAGGTTGACGATGGGTTCCAGCACGATCGGCCTGGCCTTCGCCACCGCATCGAGGAACGCCTTCTTGCCGGCCGACACGAACGCCACTTCCTTGGAATCGACGGGATGGTACTTGCCGTCATAGACGATCACGCGCACGTCCTGCATCGGATAGCCCGCGATCGCGCCGTGCTCGAGCACCTGGCGCACGCCTTTCTCGATCGCGGGGATGAACTGGTTGGGGATCACGCCGCCCTTGCTCTCGTCGCTGAATTCGAAGCCCGCGCCGCGCGGCAGGGGTTCGACCCGCAGGAATACCTCGCCGAACTGGCCGGCGCCGCCGGTCTGCTTCTTGTGGCGATGGTGGCCTTCGGCCCTGGCGCCGATGGTCTCGCGATAGGCGATGCGCGGCGGGTGCGTGATCACCTCGACGCCGTAGCGGTCGCGCATGCGTTCCAGTATCAGCTTCAGGTGCAGGTCGGAAAGGCCGCGCACCACGGTTTCGTTCAATTCCTTGTTGTGCTCGACGCCGAGGCAGGGGTCTTCCTCGGCCAGCTTGGCCAGCGCGGTCGCGAGCTTCTGGTCCTGGCCCTTGTGTTTCGGCTCCACCGCAAGGCCGAACATCGACAACGGGTAGGCGAGCGGCTGCAGCCGGATCGGGTCCTCGTCGTGCGAGTCGTGCAGCACCGCGTCGAAATGGATTTCGTCCACCTTGGCGACACCCGCGATGTCGCCGGGGATCGCGCGCTCGATCTCGACGTGATCCTTGCCCTGCAGGCGGAACAGGTGCCCGACCTTGAACGGCTTCTTGCCGTCGTCGATGAACAGCTGCGAATCCTTCTTCACGGTGCCTTGCCACACGCGGAACACCGCGAGCTTGCCGACGAAGGGATCGTTGATGATCTTGAACACGTCCGCGATCACGTGCGCGGCAGGGTCGGGCCTGGCCTCGACGGGCTGCGCATCGGCGCCGCTGCCTTTCACGAATGGCGGCGGGTTGGCCTCGCCCGGGTGCGGCAACAACTTGTGCGCGATGGTGAGCCACTCCGCGACGCCCGCGCCGCTGCGTGCGGAGGTGAAACAGATCGGCACCAGGTGGCCCTCGCGCAGGCATTGCTCGAACGCGTCGTGCAGGTCTTCCGGTGAAAGCTTGTCCTCGCCTTCCTCGAGGTAGTGGCCCATCACGCGTTCGTTGATTTCGACCACTTGGTCGATGATCCGCTGGTGCGCATCCGCGACGGGGCCGAGGTCGCTCATCCCGTCGTGCACGTAAAAGCAATCCACCACTTTCGCGGCGCGCTCCGCGGGCAGGTTCACCGGCAGGCATTCGGGACCGAACTCGCCGCGCAGCTCGTCGACCAGCGCGGCGATATCGACGCCTTCCATGTCGATGCGGTTGACCACCAGCATGCGTGCGAGCCGGCGTTCCTTCGCGTAGTGCATCAGGCGGCGCGTGCCGTGTTCGATGCCGTTGGCGGCGTTGACCACCACCGCGCAGGTCTCGACCGCGGCCAGCGCCGCCAGCGCTTCGCCACGGAAATCCGCATAGCCCGCGGTGTCGATCAGGTTGATGTGGCAACCCGCGGAATCGATCGATGCGAGGGTGGAGTGGATCGAGTGCTGGCGCTGTTTCTCCTGGTCGTCATGGTCGGACACGGTGCTGCCGCGCTCGATGGTTCCGGCCGACTGGATCGCGCCGCCGGCCTGCAGCAGCGCTTCGAACAAGCTGGTCTTGCCGGCGCCTGCGTGGCCCGCCAAAGCCACGTTGCGGATGTCTCCGGTGGTGTAGGCGCCCATGACGACCTCGCTTCGGGATGGCGGCGGTCGCATGACCATGCGCCGATCCGGGGCCACGGTCAAGCGGCTCCAGTGGAACCTGCAGCATGCAGGATGGTCTCAACACGCGCCATCCCGGCGAGGACGGCCATCGCGCATCCCCTACACTTCCACACGCGCACCGCGCGCGCATCGGCCGGCCGCATGCCACGCAACGATGGACAGGAAATCGAGGAGCAGCCACGACCCCGCGACCGCGGAGTCGTGCATGACGCCGCCGCCGAACTTTCCGGCCTGCCCTACGTGCGGATCACCCAGCGCGTGCCGCCGCCGCGCAATCGCCGCAACCTGTGGCTGCTGGTCGCGCTGGTGGTGGTGGCGCACGCCCTGCTGGCCTGGCTCGCCTGGCTGATCCTGCGCCCGACTTCGTATCGCGAAAACCAGGGCGGCGTCATCTCGATCACCCTGATCGAGTCGGCGTCGGAGCCGCCGGCGCCGCCGCCGTTGCTGCCGCCCCCGCCGCTGCCCGGACAGCCCGCAGCCACGCCGCCGCGACTCGTGCACCGCGAGGCACCGGCGAAGGGCGCGATCAGCGCGACGCTCGAAGGCGTCGAGGCGCCGCGACTGCAGCTCTACGAATCGAATGGGCAGATCCGGTTGCCGAGCACCGGTTCCGCGCCGCAACCGGCGCCGGCCTACAGCGCCCCGACGCTGCAGGGCTCGCAGATCTACAGCGGCAAGTCTCCGGTTCCGTACACGCCCACCCGCTTCAACCAGGACTGGGCGCCCGACAAGGAAAGCCTGGGCGCGAAAACGGTCGGGCGCGCGGTCGACAAGGCGATCGAGAAGACCACGGTCCAGAAGACCGTGCATTTGCCGGGCGGCATCAAGCTGCACTGCGCGGTCTCGCCGCTGATGCTGCTCGCCGGCTGCAAGGGCGACGACCCGCAACCACCGCCGAAGAACGACGACGACATCCGCCTGTCGATGCCGCCGGCGGCATCGCTCACCGGCAGAAAGACCACACCGTTGCCGAAACCGGCGACGAGCGCGGCGGCGCCGGCCAGTGCGTCCTCCGGCCACTGATCCGGCCGGTTCGCGCCTGCCGGCGGCGGCAACTCGTTACAATCACGGGATGCCCACACCGCCCGAGATACTCGCGAGGCGCGCCGCGCGCGACAGCCGCTTCCTGCGCGTCGAGGAAGTCGACCTCGCGTTTTCCAACGGTGCGCGCCGCACCTTCGAACGCCTCACCGCGTCGGGCATGGGTGCGGTGTTCATCGTGCCGATGCTCGACGATGCCACCGTGCTGCTGGTGCGCGAGTACGGCGCGGGCCTGGATCGCTACGAGCTCGGCTTGCCGAAGGGCCGCATCGATCGCGACGAAACTCCGTTGCAGGCGGCCAACCGCGAACTGCAGGAAGAAGTGGGTTATGGCGCGCGCACACTGACGCCGCTGGCCAGCCTGTCGTTGTCGCCGGCGTACATGAGCCACAAGGCGGGCGTGGTGCTGGCGCAGGACCTGTATCCCCAGCGCCGTCCCGGCGACGAACCGGAACCCCCGGAAGTGGTGCCGTGGAAGCTTTCCGAATTGCATTTGCTGCTGGCGCGCGACGACGTGTCCGAAGGACGCTCGATCGCCGCGCTTTTCATCGCGCGTGAATTTCTTGAAGGAAGGTTTCGTCCCACATGAGCACGCTCGAACGTTTTGCGACCGAATGTCGCCAGCTCGCGCGTTGCGCGGGCGCGGCGATCCTGGAAATCTACGCCGGCAGCTTCGCGGTCGAACACAAGTCCGACGATTCGCCGCTGACCGCCGCCGACATGGCCTCGCACCGCGTGATCGTGGAGGGCCTGCGCGCGCTGGCGCCGGACATCCCGGTGTTGTCCGAGGAGTCGAAAAGCATCGCGTGGGAAACGCGCCGTGCGTGGCCCCGCTACTGGCTGGTCGATCCTTTGGATGGCACCCGCGAATTCGTGAAGCGCAACGGCGAGTTCACCGTCAACATCGCGCTGATCGAAAACCATGCGCCCTTGCTGGGCGTGGTGCTGTTGCCGGTGACCGGCGATCTGTACTACGGCGTGGCGGGCGAGGGCGCGTTCCTGGAATCGGCGCCGGGCGCATTGCCGCGTCCGATCGCGACGCGTGCGGCTGCAGCGGTTCCGGTGGTGGCCGGCAGCCGTTCGCACGGCAGCGATCGCCAGGGAGAAGTGCTCGCACGGCTCGGCGACCACCGGCTGGTGTCGGTGGGCTCGTCGATCAAGTTCTGCATGGTCGCGCGCGGCGACGCCGACCTGTACCTGCGGCTCGGCCCGACCTCCGAATGGGACACCGCGGCCGCGCAGTGCGTGGTCGAGCAGGCCGGCGGTGCGGTCGTGAACCTGCACGGCGAACCGTTGCGCTACAACACCGGGGATTCGCTGCTCAACCCCGAATTTCTCGCGATCGGCGATACATCGGTGGATTGGCTGGCGCGATTGCGCCCTGCGTGATGGACCATCTTGCGCGCTTGGGTAGCCGATACCGATTTACTTGGACACACGCGACAGCGTTCCCAGAGTGTAAATTCATACACGCGACCGAAACGTCACGCGATCTGCTTGCGAGCACGCGTGAAGCATGGTCCTGGTTCTGGCGTCTGGTTACAGCGGGTTGTCAGTCTGAGTGTATCCGACTGTAGTGACGGCGGGCTTTCGCGACATTGCCACACGTCGCCATATCGCACCAGCGTCGGCGACCACCGCGTGAGGTGTCGAGGAATACCCACCCGCAATTGTCACCCGCGCAAACCCGCAATCTGTCGACGTCGACGTCACCGAACAGGCGCACGGCCTGCACGGTGATGACATGCGAAATCAAGTCCAGGCCCGAATGCTCCGCGGTCCAAACGATGCGACATAGGTGAGCGTGCCACTCTAAGTGTGCCGCCTGCGCTGCTGACCGGTGAAAGCGTTCAATCGTTGCACGGCTCATGGGATCTGCGCTTTCACCGTGCACGAACGCATAGGCCGCGGAGCACAACGCTTCCCGCAGTCGCTTGGCATTGACCAACGCTTCCTTTGCACGCGCCGGTCCTGCAGTCGCCATGCGGTCTAGCGTTGCAAGATCGCCCCGGGAACAACAGCCACAGAGCCTTGCCCACTCGAGCAGTGCGCTGTATCCGTCCAGCCAGTCTCGAGGCGTTGCGTTGCGACCAGTCACGGTGTTGACGAAGTCAAGCGCGAGGTTGCCGGCAACGATGTCTCGGCTTCGGAAAGTGTGCTTCTCGATGACCATGCATAACCTTTTAACATGTATTGACAGGTTAGGCAAGATACATTACTGTCTAACTTAATAAACGTATTTTACAAGTTAGCCTATGATCGCTTGGCGGACGAGCATTCCAGTTTGGTTGCTACTGGCGGTGGGAGCGGTGCATGCGACCTCCGCAACACCTTCAAGCGTCAGAGCGAAGGTATCCGGTGACATTAGGTTGCTGGACGCACCCTCAAATCTTGGTCTGCGCCCACCTCAGCCGGGCGTGGAACCAGGCGTCAATCGGCTGCCCGAGGCGATCCGGGCGACTGGATTACCGGAACGGCTACGCGTTCAGGACATGGGAAGGGTGCTTCCGCCTGCCTATTCGTTCGTTGACGAGCCGACAACGGGCTTCAGAAATGGCCTTGCAATCGCGAAGTACAGCCGGGGGCTGGCTACCCGTTTGTCTCCAATCCTCAGCTCCAAACGATTCGTTGTTGTGCTCGGTGGCGATTGCAGTGTGTTGCTCGGAACCGGACTTGCTCTTCGCGAAAAAGGACGTTACGGCCTGGTGTTCATCGATGCACACGACGACTTCTCGCCTCCTCGCGAGTCATTCGGGTATCACGGTCGCCTCACGGCTGCGGGCCGAGACCTTGGCCTCGCCACGGGATTCGGTCCGGAACAATTGGTCGACATTGCTGGCCGAAAGCCATATTTCCGTATCGATGATGTCGTCCAGATTGGCCTCTCCCGGACCGCGAAGGACGGCGAGTTTTTCGCGATCGAGCAATTTGATCACTCGGGTGCATCGGTCTTCGACATTGATGCGATAAGGCGCCATGGCGTCCACGAGATTGCGCGCAAAGCCCGACATAGGCTCGAGTCGGCCGGAACGGATGGGTTCTGGATTCATCTGGATGCGGATGTGCTGGATGCAACCGTCATGCCCGCCGTGGATTCACCCAATCCGCGCGGAATGAGCCTTGATCAGTTGCAAGTCATTCTCGCGGAACTGCTGGCCAGCCCCAAGGCAGTAGGGATGGAGCTCACGATCTTCGATCCGAGCCTTGATCCCAATGGACGCCTCGCTCGGCAACTTGCCAATGTTATAGAACGGGCATTTGTCTTGAGCGGCCGTGTCCGTGGATTCGCGGCGACCGAGGACGCAATGGTGCACATTCCGCGGAACGAAGCCATTTTCGCCGATGCTCTGCTTGCGCGTGAGCCGGCCCCAAAGGTGGCAGGGGACAACGACATCTTTGCCCCTTTGCTCGGCAGTTGGAATCTGGATGTCGTTTTCTACAATCCGGACGGGAGCATCAAGAAGCGGATTCCCGGCGAATGGCATTTCGCGCGCGTGCTTGAAGGCCGCGCAATCGCAGATGTGTGGGTGGTGCCGCCCCGCGCCGATCGGAAAACCATCGATCCGCCACCCGGCGAATATGGCGCAACACTTCGTTTCTACGATCCACACATCCATGCATGGCGTTCGGTATGGCACGGGGTGGTGAACGGGATCGTCTGGTCGTTCATCGGGCGCCGCATCGACGACGAGATCGTCCTTGAGCGCATCGACGAGGATGGCAAGCTCTCGCATTGGGTGTTCTACGACATGCGAGCAGACACCTTCAAATGGCGGTCCGAGGTTTCTTCGGACGGAGGGAAGACCTGGCGTTTGCAACAGGTCATGTGGGCAAAGCGTCAGCCAGTCGGAGCAACTTGAGCGTTGATGGTGCCGTTGTTGTCACTCGCCTAGGCAGGGTGATGGGCGCATGCAGGCTGGGTACGGTCGATTCATGGATGGCGGAAGAGATGGCAACCGCACGCCCGGTCAGGTGGCCCTGGCTGTGCATCGATACCAAGGCTTGCGACGTCACCCTGCCAACCACTCAATCTGTTCGAGGTAGTCACATGAAACCGGTTAAAGACGCCAGCCATGCGATGTTGGATGCCCTGCATGCTTCGGGGCCAGCCCAATCGCACGAGAGCGACCTCATGCTGTTTGGCCAGTTCGTCGGCAGCTGGTCGCTGGATGTCATCTATTACAACCATGATGGAAGCGTGCGATGGCGAACGCCGGGTGAGTGGCATTTTGGTTGGGCGCTCGAAGGACGAGCGATCGAGGACGTCTGGATGGTTCCGCCGAGGTCACAACGCATAACGGGCCCAAAGCCCGCCGGCGAATTCGGCGTGACCTTGCGATTCTACGATCCGAGGCTCGGAGCGTGGCGCTCGACTTGGCATGGCCCAGTCAATGGATACGTCCTTCCGTTCATCGCCAAGGCTGTCGGCGACGAGATCGTCCTGGAACGATCAGAAAACGGCGAAGCCACCCGTTGGATATTCGGCCGCATCAAGCCCGATTCGTTTTACTGGCGAGCGGTCAATTCTGCCGACGGCGGCAAGAGTTGGCGCCTCGACCAGGAGATGTTCGCGACGCGGGTGGGGATGCCCCCGCGGAAACCGGGGGGCAACTAGGTCGGCTATCTCGTCACATGAAAATCGTCGACAACGCATTGGACCGATTCCACAAGCTTCTCTCACAATCATTTTACACAGCGAGATTGCATATGCCTGACATCCAGCTTCCCGTGATCAAGATCTACCACTCGACCATGGCCTATCGATCGATAGGCGAACGAGGCAAATACCCCGTGCTGTTCCTGCACGGTAATCCGACGTCGTCGTACATTTGGCGCAACATCATGCCCATTGTGTCCGACGTGGCGTTTTGCGTCGCGCCTGACCTGATCGGATTCGGCCAGTCGGGCAAACCAGACCTTCCGTATACGTTCGCGGATCATGTGGCTTGGCTGGATCGGTTCCTCGTTGAACTCGGGATCGACGAAGCGTGTGTCGTCGCGCAGGACTGGGGTACTGCGCTCGCGTTCGAACTAGCCGAGAGGCGGCCCGGTTTCGTGCGCGGATTGGCGTTTATGGAGTTCATTCGTCCGATGAAATCGTGGGACGAGTTCCACCAAACGCCGCAGGCGCGGGAAATTTTCCGGAAGTTCAGGACACCGGGTGTCGGCGAACAGTTGATCTTGCGTGAGAACGCGTTTGTCGAAAGGATACTGCCCGGATCCATCAGCAGGAAGCTCAGCGACGAGGAGATGGCCGTCTATCGCAAGCCGTTCCCGGATGAACGTTCGCGGGTTCCGATATTCCGCTTCCCCAACGAGCTTCCGATTGAGGGAACTCCGTGGGTCGTGCACGAAACGCTGACTCGCGCTCACACGGCCCTCGGAAAGTCCATGTACCCCAAGGTGCTCTTCGCGGGCAACCCAGGTGCGCTGGTTTCGCCAGCCTTCGGGCGGACCTTTGCTGCCGCGTTGACCAACTGCGAATTCGTGGAACTGGGAGATGGCGCGCATTACCTCCAGGAGGACCATCCGCAGGCCATTGCCGAAGGTGTGGTCAGGTTGCTGGAACGGGTGCGGAGCAACGAACAGTTGCAGGCATGACGCCATTCTGCAAACGTACCTGGTAGGGCCGCAATGTTGCCATCGATTGAAAATTGGCCCATTTTGAGGGTTGTACCGATCCAAAATTGACCCGGGTGTTCAACCTAACCCGTGCGTTTGGCGGCGGGGCATTTGATGAGATCACTATGTTCATGGTCGGTAAGATCGGTGGATGCATTTCCGCGATGCGATGTCGGTGTGGGAGATCGTGCGGCTGACGATTTTCTCGCGCATCTTGGCAGCGTGCGGTACAACGCAAACTTTGGCTAGTCCGGTCCGATGGTGACGCGGCCGTTTGCAATGTGGGCCAGCATTACTGATCAAGGGCACGTGGATGAGTTGCGGGTGCCAGTCAACCTTGTTCGAATTGGCTTGGGCTTGGGCGATGTCGAAACATTGATGGATGATTAGTCGCAAGCGGTGCCCAAAGTGCTGTGAAACTGTCGATTGAACGGGCCACAAGGTCGGTCTCGCGTGTGCTCGGTGATTGTCCGCAGTTTGGCGTCTCGGCCTACGTCGTGCGGTGGTGCCAGGTGTAATCAGCCGTTCGCATGGCGTCTCGAAGGTGACAACACTGCTATCGTGGCCAGCTTCAAGCGCGCCGACTACATCCGCTACCGACAAGGACATTGGTTGCGCAACGTTTTCGGTCTGCGATTTCGCGAATTGCCAGATGCGAAACCTCGAAGGTGATTATCTGATATGAACGACGAGGAAGGATCCGGGTCCATTTCCGCGAACATGGCATCACTGCTCGCGATCATGGCGCGCTTGCGCGATCCGGAGCGCGGCTGTCCGTGGGACATCGCGCAGACGTTCGACACCATCGCGCCGTACACCATCGAGGAAGCCTACGAAACCGCCGATGCGATCGATCGCAAGGATTACGCCGCGCTGAAGGACGAACTCGGCGACCTGCTGCTGCAGGTGGTGTTCCACGCGCGCATGGCCGAAGAACAAGGCCTGTTCGATTTCGCCGGCGTGGTCGCGGCGATCAGCGACAAGCTGGTGCGCCGGCATCCGCACGTGTTCGGCGATGCGCATTACGCGAACGCCGCGGAACAGGCACGGGGGTGGGACGAGATCAAGCGCGCGGAACGTGCCGCGGCCGGCGATGGGGACGAGGACGCGAGCGTGTTGGCCGGCATCTCGCGCGGCCTGCCCGAATGGAAGCGCGCGCTGAAGTTGTGCGACCAGGCCGCGACGGTCGGCTTCGACTGGCCCGGCCCCGAACCGGTGCTGGACAAGCTCGAGGAGGAAATCGGCGAGGTGCGCGCCGAGTTCGCGGCAGGCGCGGCGCATGAGCGCTTGCTGGACGAAATCGGCGACGTCGCGTTCGTGCTGGTCAACCTCGCGCGCCACGCCGGGGTGGATTTCTCCCAGGCACTGCGCCACGCGAACGCCAAGTTCGAGCGTCGTTTCCGGCGCATGGAACAGCTCGCCGCCGAGGCCGGCGAGGGCCTGACGGGCAAGTCGCTGGCCGAGCAGGATGCGTTGTGGGACAGGGCAAAGGCCGAAGAACGTTGAGGGGCTTGGTGTTGCGGGTTCCGTTCATGGTTCGACAGGCTCACCACGAACGGGATCGGCACGTTGTCCGTTCGCACTGGGCTTGTCGAAGTGCCGATGGCGGGTCATTCAGAAGGTTTCCGAGTCGATAGGCCGCAAGTCACGCCGACTTTGGGCACATGAGCCGGCGACGCATTCCCGATTAATCTCGTCTGGTCCCGCCGCGATCGCGGCAGCGCCGGAGAACCGATCATGCGCCGATCCATCCTGTTGTTGACATGCGTGTCGCTGCTCGCGGCATCCGCGTGCGCGCTGGCCGCCGAGCCGTGCCGGTACAGCGCGCCGCGCAACGCCGAAATCGACGCGGCCGGCCTGAAATTGCTGGCGGTGGAAATCGGCCCGGACAACCTCGTCATCCAGGGCCAGCCCGGATTGGCCAAGATCGAGGTCCGCGGCACCGCCTGTGCGTCGGACGAAAAATGGTTGCAGGACATCAAGGTCGAAACCGCGCGCACCGGCGACACCGCCAGCGTGATCGCGCGCGACGGCGACCACAACGTGAATTTCTTCTCCATCTTCAACATCGTCGAAGGCGGTTCCTACGCCTACCTGAAACTGGACGTGCGCGTGCCGCAGGCGTTGGCGGTCAGGCTGAAGGAGGGTTCGGGCGACGCCACGGCCAGCAAGCTCGCCGCGCTGGATGCCACGCTGGGTTCGGGCGATCTCAAGGTCGACGGCGTAGCCGGCGAGCTGGGCCTCAGGGTGGGTTCGGGCGATGTCGTGGCGAATGACGTCGGCAGCCTGAACCTGTCCAGCCTCGGCTCGGGCGATGTGAGCGTGGACGGCGTGCGCGGCGATGCCCACGCGGGGTCGGTCGGTTCGGGTGACCTCGGATTGCGCAACGTCACCGGCAACGTGTCGATCGGTTCGGTGGCTTCGGGCGACGCCAAGCTCGCGGGCGTCGGCGGCAGCGTCCAGGTGCAAAGCGTGGGTTCGGGCGATCTCGGCGCGCGCAACGTCAAGGGCGACGTGACGGTCGGCGCGGTTGCGTCCGGCGACGTGAGCATCGAGCAGGCCGGCGGCAACGTGAGTGCGCAGAGCGTCGGTTCGGGTGATTTCGGCGCGAACGGAGTAGGCGGCGACTTCAGCGTCGGCAGCCTCGGCAGCGGCGACGTCCACCATCACGGCGTCAAGGGCAAGGTCAGCGTTCCCAGCGACGACTGAGTGCGCGGACGGACCGGGAAAAAGCTGCCGCAAGCGTTGCCGCTTGCGGCAGGGCGCCTCACGACCGCGACGGGCAGGAGGGGAGGTACGCGTCCGCCGCGGAACCGCTCATGAAGGCAGGCGGTCGTTGCCCCGCCCGAACGGTCAACGCGTCGCGCGATGTCCGGTTGACACGTGGCAGCACGGGCGCCATCGAAGCGGCGCCAGCCCGACTCGGGATGTCGTCGTGCAAATGCAAGCCGTGCGCGGCTGGCGCGTGCAACGTTCGGGCTGATGCGTTCACGCCGTGATCACCTGACAGCGGGCACATTGCCGGTCATGAGCGAACCTGAACATGAAAAACAGACAGGACTGATCCTGCTGGTCGAGGACAACAGCGGCATCGCCGAGATGATCGGCGAGTTCCTGGAACGGCGTGGCTATTCGGTCGATTTCGCGGGTGACGGCATCAGCGGCTTGCACCTGGCCGTCTCCGACCATTACGACGTGGTCGTGCTGGACCTGATGCTGCCCGGGATGGACGGGTTGGACGTCTGCCGCAAGCTGCGCGGCGAAGCCAAGAAGACCACGCCGGTGCTGATGCTGACCGCGCGCGACACGCTCGAGGACAAATTGATCGGGCTGGACGCCGGCGCCGACGATTACCTCGTCAAGCCGTTCGAGCCGCGCGAACTGGAAGCCCGCATCCGCGCGCTGATCCGGCGCGAGCGGCGGCAGGTTTCCAGCGAGGTCTACCAGGTCGGTGACCTGACCCTGGATACCGCGACGTTGCGGATCGTACGTGACGGCGAGGAACTGCAGGTGTCGCCGATCGGGTTGAAGCTGCTCACCATCCTGATGCGCGAATCGCCGCGGGTGGTGTCGCGCCACGACATCGAGCGCGAAATCTGGGGCGACACCCTGCCCGATTCCGACACGCTGCGTTCGCACCTGTACAACCTGCGCCGGGTGGTGGACAAGCCTTACGCGCGTCCGCTGCTGCACACCATCCACAGCGCGGGTTACCGCATCGCCGACCTGGACGCCGAGGCCGAGGCGGAGACGCAAGCCAGCCACGCACGGCCGTGACCGGCACGCAGCAGTTTCGCGCGCATGCCTCGCCACGCCGCGCGGCTGCGGTTAAGCTCGGCACATGGCCAAGTATGCCAGCATCGGGCACCGCTTCTGGGTGATGTTCTCGCTGCTGGTGGCGGCGATCAGCGTCGTCACCGCGCTCGGCGTCTACGCCGCCGCCAGTTCCAGCCTCAAGGCCATCGCGCGCCAGGAGCTGGAGCGCGAAGCGCGCTACTACCACCAGCAACTGGCGCGCGATCCGCGCGCGCCGTTGCCGGACACCTGGTTGATCCGGGGTTACCGACAGGCGCCCGGACAGGGCGACGCCGCGATTCCCGCGAACCTGCGCGGGCTCGCGCCCGGCTTCCACCAGGTGCGCCAACCCGACGACACGGTGGGCACGGTGCTGGTGTCGGATGGTCCACGCGGCAGGTTGTACCTGTTGTTCAACAACGATCGCCCGAACAGCGTGGTGATGCTGTTCGGGTTGATCCCGGTCGTGCTGGTGGTGCTGATCATCTATTTCGCGACCTGGCTGACTTACCGCGCCTCGCGCAAGGCGCTGTCGCCGGTGATCGCGCTGGCCAAGGTGGTGCGGCGCTGGAATCCCGACCAGCCCGACCCCGGATCGCTGGCGCCCGGCAGGTTGCCCGCCGCCACCGACAGCGACGTCGAGGTGCTGGTCAGCGCGCTGTACAACTTCGCCAACCGGCTGGAAGCCTTCGTCGAACGCGAGCGCAACTTCACCCGCGACGCCAGCCACGAGCTGCGCACGCCGCTGACCGTGATGAAGGTCGCGGTGGACGTGCTGGGCGACGAGGACATGAGTCCGTTCGCGCAGCGCTCGCTGGCACGGATCCGGCGCTCGGTGCGCGAGATGGAGGCCTTGATCGAGACCTTCCTGGTGCTGGCGCGCGAATCGGACACCGGCCTGCGGGAAGAGGATTTCCTCGCCAACGACGTGGTCGGCGCCGAAGTCGCGCGTTATCGCGAATTGCTGGTTGGCAAGCCGGTCGAAATGCTGCTGGCGGAACACGCGCGGTTCGCGTTGCACGCGCCGCCGCGGGTGTTCGCGGTGCTGGTCGGCAACCTGATCCGCAATGCCTGCCTGTACACCGAGCAGGGTGGCGTCACGGTGGAAGTCGAAGCCGACAAGGTGTGCGTGCGCGATACCGGCAGCGGCATGAGCAAGGAAGACCTCGAGCGCGCGTTCCAGGCGTTCTACCGCGGCAGTCGCACCGGCGACAAGGGCCATGGCATCGGCCTCGCGATCGTGCGCCGCATCGCCGATCGCTACGGCTGGCGGGTCACGCTGGAAAGCGCACTCGGCAAGGGCACCACCGCGACCGTGCAGTTTCCTGCCGCGCAGCCGCCCGACGCTGCGTTGCCGGGTCCAGGGGCGACGGAGAACGTGGTCGACTTCAGGAAAAAGGACGGCAGTTGACTGTTGGCGATGCGCCGAGGGCCCGGGCCCGCGCACGCCCGGCAAGGCAAAGAAAAAAGGCCGATTCCTGGGAAATCGGTCTTGTCGCAAGTTGCTGAGCCGGCGAGGATGCTGGTGGGCGGTACAGGGATCGAACCTGTGACACCTGCCGTGTGAAGGCAGTGCTCTACCGCTGAGCTAACCGCCCACGCGAACCGGCAAGTCTATGGGCGGCGCCGGCCGTGGTCAATCGGCGCAAGTGGGCGGTTGCTACAATCCGCCGCTGCAAACCGCGCCGGACCCTCGCCATGCACGACATCCTGCAAGCCCTGTCTGATTTCCAGATCACGCCGTGGAAGGCGGTCGGCTTTCTCGGCATGGTGCTGTTCACCAGCCGCTGGTTCGTGCAGGTGTACGCGACCCGCAAGCACAAACGGGTGGTGATGCCGCTGACGTTCTGGGTACTGTCGGTGTGCGGCAGCGTGCTGCTGCTGGCATATTTCACGGTGGGCAAGAACGACTCGGTGGGAATCCTGTCCAACCTGTTCCCGGCATTCGTGTCGGTTTACAACCTCGTGATGCACGTGAAGCATCAAAAGAACAACACCACGGACGGCGCTGCCGCCTGACGGCTGCCGAGCCGGGAAAGGGCTTGCTGCGGACCGCGCGGCGGTCGGCTACGATCGCAGCGGGCGCACGCGCCCGGGGTGGATGCATGGCCGGGTTTTCCACGACGCGGAGGGGCTTTCATGAACGCGCAACTTTCTGCACGCGAGTCGTCGCCGGTTTCATTGGGCGACTGGATCATCACGCTGATCGTGCTGGCGATCCCGATCGTCGGTCTGGTGATGTTGTTCGTGTGGGGTTTTTCCAGCGGCACGCACCCGAGCAAGCAGAACTACTGCCGCGCCACGCTGATCCTGGCGCTGGTCGCGCTGGTGCTGGTCTTCATGTTCGCGATCATGGGCGGTTTCGCGGCGCTGTTCGCGATGCACAACATGGGTGGCGCTTCGCTGTAGCGGCAACGTCCACGGCCTGCACCGCAGGCCGTGACGCCCTGCTTCAATCCGGGTCGTAATCGAGGTTGGCCGACAGCCAGCGCTCGGCCTCGGCGAGCGTCCAGCCCTTGCGCCTGGCGTAATCCTCGACCTGGTCCTTGGTGAGCTTGCCGACCACGAAGTACTGGCTGTCGGGGTGGCTGAAGTACCAGCCCGACACCGCCGCCGCGGGATACATCGAGAAGCCTTCGGTCAACTCGATGTCGGCGTTGTTCGTTGCGTCGAGCAACCGGAACAGCGTGGCTTTCTCGGTGTGGTCGGGGCAGGCGGGGTAGCCTGGCGCCGGACGCACGCCGCGCCATTTCTCGGCGATCAGGTCCTCGTTGGACAGCGCCTCGTCGGGCGCATAGCCCCAATGTTTCGTGCGCACTTCGCGGTGCATCCATTCGGCCAGTGCTTCGGCCATGCGGTCCGCGAGGGCCTTCAGGATGATCGCGGAGTAGTCGTCGTTGTCCTTGTGGAAGCGGTCGAGGTGTTCTTCGATGCCAAGTCCGGCCGTGACGGCGAAGCCGCCGATCCAGTCCTGCACGCCGGTTTCCTGCGGCGCGACGAAATCCGCAAGGCACAGGTTGGGGCGTTCGACCGGCTTGTCGGCCTGCTGGCGCAGGTGGTGCAACATCACCGTCTCGGCGCCATTGCGCAGTTCGATGTCATCACCGACACGCGACGCAGGCCAGAAACCGATCACCGCCTTCGCGCGCAGCCATTTTTCATCGACGACCTTCTTCAGGATCTTCTGCGCGTCGTCGAAGAGTTCCGTGGCCTGCGCGCCCACCACCGGGTCGCCGAGGATCGCGGGATAGTGTCCGTGCAGTTCCCAGGCCTGGAAGAACGGCGTCCAATCGGTGACCTTCAGCAATTCGGTGATCGGAATGTCGTCGAACACCGTGATGCCGGTTTGGGCCGGCGTCGGCGGCGTGTAGTTTTCCCAGTCGAACTTCGCGCCGTTCGCGCGCGCGTCCTTCAGTGATACCAGCCGCTTCGCGGGTCCTCGGTTCCTGTGGCGTTCGCGCACTTCCGCGTACTCCGCGCGCACTTTCGCGAGGAAACCGTCCACCAGTTCCTTGCTGACCAGGGTCTGCGCCACGCCCACCGCGCGCGAGGCGTCCTTCACCCACACGCAGGCGGTCTCGTAGTTGGGTTCGATCTTGAGCGCGGTGTGCGCGCGCGAGGTGGTGGCGCCGCCGATCAGCAGGGGAATCCTGAAGTCCTGCCGCTTCATTTCCTTGGCGACGTGCGCCATCTCCTCCAGTGACGGCGTGATCAGGCCCGACACACCGATCATGTCGGCGTGTTCGGCGATCGCGGTGTCGAGGATCTTCTGTGCCGGCACCATCACGCCGAGGTCGACCACGTCGAAGTTGTTGCAGGCCAGCACCACGCCCACGATGTTCTTGCCGATGTCGTGCACGTCGCCCTTGACCGTGGCCATCACGATCTTGCCGTTCGACTTGCTGGTTTCGCCGCTCCGCTTCTTTTCCTCTTCCATGTACGGCAACAGGTAGGCCACCGCCTTCTTCATCACGCGCGCGGATTTCACCACCTGCGGCAGGAACATCTTGCCGGCGCCGAACAGGTCGCCGACCACATTCATGCCGTCCATCAGCGGGCCTTCGATCACGTCCAGTGTGCGTGTGGATTGCTTGCGGACTTCCTCGGTGTCCTCGACCACGAACTGGTCGATGCCGTGCACCAGCGCGTGTTCCAGCCGTTTCGCGACCGGCAGTTCGCGCCACGCCAGCTTGTTGCCGTCGTCCTTGTCCTGCGATCCACCCTTGTGCCGTTCGGCGATTTCCATCAAGCGTTCGGTGGCGTCCGGGCGGCGGTTCAGCACCACGTCCTCGACGCGTTCGCGGAGCTCCGGATCGAGGTCATCGTAAATCGCGAGCGCGCCCGCGTTGACGATGCCCATGTCCATCCCGGCCTTGATCGCGTGGTACAGGAACACGCAGTGGATCGCCTCGCGCACCGCGTTGTTGCCGCGGAACGAGAACGACACGTTGGAGACGCCGCCGGACAGGTGCGAATGCGGAAAACGCTTCTTCAGTTCCTTCGCCGCCTCGATGAAGTTCACCGCGTTGTCGGCGTGTTCCTCGATGCCGGTGGCGATCGGGAAGATGTTGGAATCGAAGATGATGTCTTCGGGCGGAAAGCCGACCTTCTCGGTCAGCAGCTTGTAGGAACGCTCGCAGATTTCGAGGCGGCGCGCGACCGTGTCGGCCTGGCCCTGTTCGTCGAAGGCCATCACCACGGTGGCGGCGCCGTAGCGCAGGATCTTGCGCGCCTCGTCGAGGAACTTTTCCTCGCCTTCCTTCAGCGAGATCGAATTCACCACGCCCTTGCCCTGCAGGCACTTCAGGCCGGCCTCGATCACGCTCCACTTGGACGAATCCACCATCACCGGGATGCGCGCGATGTCGGGTTCGGCCGCGATCAGGCGCAGGAACTTCACCATCGCCGCTTCGGAGTCGAGCAGGCCTTCGTCCATGTTGACGTCGAGGATCTGCGCGCCGTTCTCGACCTGCTGGCGCGCGACTTCCACCGCCTCGTCGTAGCGGTCTTCCTTGATCAGCTTCTTGAACCTGGCCGAGCCGGTGACGTTGGTGCGCTCGCCGATGTTGACGAACAACGTCTCGGGCGTGATCACCAGCGGTTCGAGGCCGGACAGGCGGGTGTAGCGGGGTTGCTCGTTCATGTGGTTTGGGTGTTCCGTGTTTGCTCGTCATCCCGGCGCAGGCCGGGATCCATCTTGATCTTCGTGTGCAATGCGAAAGCAAATGGATTCCGGCTTTCGCCGGAATGACGGAAAAAACTATGCAGCCTTGAAGCGCGTCGAGGGCAATCCGCGCGGCAGTACATCGCGCACCGCTTCGGCGATCGCCGCGATGTGCGCGGGCGTGGTGCCGCAGCAACCGCCGACGATGTTGAGCAGGCCGTCGCGCGCGAATTCGCCCAGCGTCCTGGCCATTTCTTCCGGCGTCTCGTCGTAGCCGCCCAGTGCATTCGGCAGGCCTGCATTCGGATGTGCACTGACGGCGCAATCCGCGACACGCGCCAGTGCCTCGATGTGCTGGCGCAGGTCCTTGGCGCCCAACGCGCAGTTGAGCCCGATCGACAGTGGCCGCGCGTGCGCGACCGAATACCAGAACGCTTCGGCCGTTTGTCCCGAAAGCGTGCGGCCGGAGCGGTCGGTGATGGTGCCGGAAATCATGATGGGCAGTCGGCCACCGAGTTCGTCGAACACGCGCGCGATGCCGGACAGCGCGGCTTTCGCGTTCAACGTGTCGAAAATGGTTTCCACCATCACGATGTCGGCGCCGCCTTCGACCAGGCCACGCGTGGCATCGGCGTAGGCGTTTTCGAGTTCGTCGAAATCGACGTTGCGAAAACCGGGATTGTTGACGTCGGGGGAGAGCGACGCGGTGCGGCTGGTCGGCCCCAGCACGCCGATCGCGAAGCGCGGACGATCCGGCGTCTTCGCTTCTGCCGTGTCGCAGGCGGCGCGCGCCAGCCTGGCGCCCTCGCGGTTCAACTCGTGCACCAGGTGCTGCAGCGCGTAATCGGCCTGGCTGATGGAAGTCGAATTGAAGGTGTTGGTTTCGACGAAATCCGCGCCGGCATCGAGATACGCGGCGTGGATGTCGCGGATGATTTCGGGGTGCGTCAACGACAACAGGTCATTGTCGCCCTTGAGGTCGCGCTCGCAGCCTCGGGCGTCGGCGTGTTCGCCCGCGTGGTCGTGGGCGTGCTGCATGTCGCAGCCGCACGCGAAACGTTCGCCGCGATAGCCGGTTTCGTCCAATTCGTGCTGCTGCAACATGGTGCCCATCGCGCCGTCCAGCACGAGGATGCGCCTGGCCAGCGCGTCATCGAGCTTTTCGACGCGGCCGGGATGCAGGAAAGGCAGGTTCTGGTTCATGGTTTCCGGGCCAGCAGACTCAGTATTTCGAAATGCGGCGAACGTGCCTCGCGCGAAATGCGTTCGCAGTGCAGGACTTCAAGACCGGCCTTGCGTGCAAAACCGGTCAGGTCTTCGCGCCTGAAACCGAGGTTCTTGTGGTCGAACGGCGCCACCGCCGCGCGGTGTGCGTGTTTCGCGAGCGTTGCCGCCAGCAGGCGTCCCCCCGGTTTCAAGACACGCGCGGCCTCCGCGATCGCCTGTTGCGGGTGCCCGCTGTAGGTGAGCGCATGCATCATCAACACGAGATCGAACCTGCGATTCGCGAGTTCGAGTTCGTGCATATCGCCTTCGATCACTTCGACGTTGTGGAACGCCTTGAGGCGCTTGCGCGCGGCGGTGACCACGTTGGGGCTGGAATCCACGCACACGATCGAGTGTGCGTGGGGCGCCAGCAGTTCGGCCAGCACGCCGTCGCCCGACGCGATATCCAGCACGTCGCCGGTTTCCAGCAATTGCAGCAGCGTGCGGGCGAGGGTTTCCCAGGTGCGGCCCGGCGAGTAATGACGCTCCATGTCGCCGGCCACGCTGTCGGCCCAACCGCGGTCACGCGCGCGCGCGGCCAGCACCGACGGCAGGCGTTGCACATCCGCATCCAGCATCGCGTCGTCGACGCCGTCTTCCAGCGCGCGCAGCAAATCGGCCGCGCCGTCGAAGCCGCTCTCGTTGAATCGGTAATACGCCGACACGCCGGCACGGCGATCGCGCACCAGGCCGGATTCCTTCAGCTTGGCGAGGTGCGTGGAAACGCGCGGTTGCGCCAGCCGCAACACCGACGACAGTTCGGCGACCGTCAATTCCTCGCGCCGCAGCAATGCGAGCAGCCGCACCCGGGTAGGGTCGGACAGCACGCGCAGCAACGTGGTGGCGGAAACCAGGTCCAACATCAGGGTCTGTCAACACCCTGCCGGATGAGCCGCGTTGCTTCCGCAGCGGTTGTCAGACGAGGCGCGCGCCGCAGCGCCATGGTGGTTCCATGGTCAAGGCGCGCACCGAAGGATGGCGGTCGCCGCGGAGCAACCCTTCGGGCCGGGGCCCCTTGCCCGCATGGCTGCG
Organism: Lysobacterales bacterium 66-474; assembly: GCA_001899805.1. Lineage (GTDB taxonomy): Bacteria > Pseudomonadota > Gammaproteobacteria > Xanthomonadales > Rhodanobacteraceae > 66-474. The sequence continues at coordinate 1,019,656 of MKWP01000015.1, read as the reverse complement.
TCATCACTCGTCGATGTATCGACATACATCCTCCTCGTTCTTCCTTGCCCTGCGGGCAAGGGGCCGCCAGCGCAGCCATTCGGCAGGGTGCTGGCAGACCCATATCTTTATATCAGGATAGAGAGATAAGTTAAAGCGCCCGGAGGTTCAAACGCTCGTCCCGCGGCACGCGCGGTTATCATGCGAGGTTGGATTGCCGCGACCCGCGAATGGTGGGTGGGCACGGACACGACAAGGCGAGGTGGGCGATGGATTTCCATTTTTCCGAAGAGCAATTGCAGATCCAGTCGATCGCGCGCGAATTCGCTTCGAGGCGCATCGCGCCGGTCGCGGCGGATTTCGACAAATCCGGCGAGTTTCCGCTCGACAACATCCTCGAGATGGGCAAGCTCGGCCTGATGGGCATCGAGGTGCCGGTCGAGTACGGCGGCGCCGGCATGGATTCGATCAGCTACGTGCTGGCGATGATGGAAATCGCCGCGGCCGACTGCGCGCACTCGACCATCATGAGCGTCAACAACACCCTCTATTGCAATGGCCTGCTGAAATTCGGCAGCGAGGAACAAAAGCACAAGTACGTGACCCCCATCGCATCGGGGGAAGCCATCGGCGCGTTCGCGCTCACCGAACCGCAATCCGGTTCCGACGCGACGGCCATGCGTTGCCGCGCGGCCAAGCAGGCCGACGGCAGTTTCCTCATCAACGGCAAGAAGAGCTGGATCACCTCGGGCCCGGTCGCGAAGTACATCCTGCTGTTCGCGATGACCGATCCGGAAAAGCATTCACGTGGGATCACCGCGTTCATGGTCGACACTTCGCGCAAGGGCTTCGGCCGCGGCAAGACCGAACCCAAGCTCGGCATCCGCGCTTCGGCAACCTGCGAGATCGAGTTCGACGACTACGTTGCGCAACCCGACGAGGTGATCGGCGAGGAAGGCCACGGCTTCAAGATCGCGATGGGCGTGCTGGATGCCGGCCGCATCGGCATTGCATCGCAGGCCGTGGGCCTCGCGCGTGCCGCCTACGAGGCGACGCTGGTGTACTCGCGCGACCGCAAGGCCTTCGGCCAGTCGATCGGCTCGTTCCAGATGACCCAGGCCAAGATCGCCGACATGAAGTGCAAGCTCGACGCGGCGTACTTGCTCACCTTGCGCGCGGCATGGATGAAACAGCAGGCCGCGACCACGGGCGCGCGTTTCTCCACGGAAGCGGCGGTGGCGAAACTCACCGCCTCCGAAGCGGCGATGTGGATCACCCACCAGGCGGTGCAGATCCACGGCGGCATGGGTTATTCCAAGGAGATGCCGCTGGAGCGCTACTTCCGCGACGCCAAGATCACCGAGATCTACGAGGGCACCTCGGAGATCCAGCGCATGGTGATCGCGCGCAACGAGACGGGGCTGCGCTGATAAACGGCTTGGATCGAGAACACTGCCTGACCGGCAGAAAGGTCGATGACATGGAATCAATTGGAAGCGGCAGCGTTCAATCTGTCGACGAAGCCGCGATTCGTGTGCTGATGCAACGTTTGCGTGATGCCTGGGCGCAAGGTGACGGCGAAGCCTATGCGGCTTGTTTCGCGGAAGATTCCGACTACATCACGTATAACGGCATGCATCTTCACGGGCGCAAGGAAAACGCTCAGTTGCATCGTGCGCTCTTCCGCGGGGTTCTGAAGGGAAGCCGTATCGAACCCGACACGACGGAAATCTACCTGCTGTCGGATACGATTGCACTGGTGCACACCGCGAACAGGCGCAAAAAATCCCTGCAGACCTTTGTACTGGTCAAGGGCGCAGCCGGATGGTTGATCCGGTCATTCCAGAATACGCGGAGCCAGCCGCTCAGTATCCGCCTTACGCGATGGATGCAGCGACGCGCAGCGCGCTGATTGCCGCAAACCGCACTGCCATGATGTTGCGGCGGATCGGCTCATCCGAAGGTTTCAGCTCCGCGTGCGATGCGGCTCCGCATCCACGGCGATGAACTGCGGTTCCTCGCCATCCAGCCGCAGCGCGGTGAGCTGGCCGCCCCACACGCAGCCGGTGTCGATGGCATAAATGCCGAGGCCCGCGAAGCGGCCGAGCGCGGACCAGTGCCCGCACACGATGCGGGTGTCGCGCGTCTTCATGCCCGGCACCTCGAACCACGGATACAAGCCGGCGCGTTGCGATCCGGGCGGGCCCTTGGCGTCGAAGTCGATGCGGCCGTGCACATCGCAGTAGCGCATGCGGGTGAAGATGTTGATGGCGGCGCGCAGGCGGTCGTGACCGTGCAGTTTCGCCGACCAGCGCGCGGGACGATTGCCGAACATCCGTTGCAGCAGCGCCTTGTGGCCGGGGCCGCGCAGCGCGCGCTCGACTTCGCGGGCGATGTGCAAGGCCTGCTTCAGGGTCCAGGACGGCGCAAGCCCCGCGTGGACCAGCGTGAAGCCCAGCGTCTCGTCGTGGTACGCGAGATCCTGGTTGCGCAGCCATTCGATCAGGACGGCGGAATCGTCGGCTTCGAGCACCCGGCGCAGGTCGGGGTTGGTGCGCGTGCGCGCTTCGGGGTCGCGCTCGGCGACCGCGAGCAGGCTGAGGTCGTGGTTGCCGAGCGTGACGATGCAGCGCTCGCGCAGCCCATGGATCAGGCGCAACACTTCCAGCGATTGGTTGCCGCGGTTGACCAGGTCGCCGCAGAACCACAGGCGGTCGGACGCGGGGTCGAAGCGCAGTCTTTCCAGCAGTCGTTGCAGTTCCGGGTAGCAGCCCTGCACATCGCCGATCGCGTAGATGGCCATGCGCGGGCTTCGCCTGTACTCAGTGCAACGTGCGCGGAACCGACAGCACGAATTCGGGAATCGGAACCTCGAAATCGGTGCCGTCGTCGGCGTGGAAGAGGTAGGCGCCACGCATGGTGCCGACCTGCGTATCCAGCACCGCGCCTGAGGCATAGCTGTACTGCTCGCCGGGTTGCAGGCGCGGTTGTTCGCCCACCACGCCTTCGCCGCGGACTTCCTCGACCTTGCCGTTGGCGTCGGTGATGACCCAGTGGCGGGTCTGCAGGCGCGCCGGCATCACGCCGAGATTGCGCATGGTGATCACGTAGGCGAACACGTAGCGGTCCGCCTCCGGCTTGGATTGTTCGGCGACGTAACGCGCCTCGACCTCGATCTCGACCGAATAAGGCTCGGGTTCGCGAGGTTCGCTCGTTTTGTCGGTACTGGTTTGCCGGGGACTCATTGGTAGTCATTGTGTGCGAGTTTCGGGGCGGGCTGCAAGCCCACGGCATGCGCGCGCTGCGCGAGCGCGACGTAGCCTTGCGGCGCGACGTTTTCGGCGCGGGCACGCGGGTCGATGCCGGTGGCGCGGATCGCTTCGGCATCGAGCACCCCGCGCAAGGCGTTGGCGAGCGTCTTGCGACGCTGGCCGAATGCGGCGCGCACCACGGCGTCGATGGCGCGCGCGAGTGCAGGATCAGGGCGTTGCGCAAGCGGCAGGGGGGTCAGCCGCACCACCGCGGATTCCACTTTCGGGGGCGGGCGGAACGCGCCGGGCGCGACGCGCAACAGTGGTTCCACCCTGCACGCAAGTTGCAGCATCACCGACAGGCGCCCGTACACCTTGTTGCCGGGCGCGGCGGCCATGCGATCCACGACTTCCTTCTGCAGCATGAAGTGCATGTCGGCGATGGCGCCGGCGTGGGCGAGGCAGTGGAACAGGATCGGGCTGGACACGTAGTAGGGCAGGTTGCCGGCGAGGCGCAACTTGCCGCGGTCCGCCAGCGCGGTCAGGTCGACCTCCAACACGTCGGCATGGATCACGTCGAGTTCGCCGATGCCGATGGCGCGCGCGCGCAGCGGTTCGATCAGCTCACGGTCGAGCTCGATGGCGGTCAGGCGGCCGGCCGCGCGCAACAACGGCAGTGTCAGTGCGCCTTCGCCGGGTCCGATCTCGATGATGCGGTCATCGACCCCGGGCGCGATCGCGGCGACGATGCGGTCGATCACGCCGCGTTCGTGCAGGAAGTGCTGGCCGAAGTGTTTCTTGGGGCGCGCGGACATTGCAATTCAGCGATGCCGGTCCGGGTTCGCGAGGCGCAACGCCATCTCCGCCGCCGCGATCATGCTGGACGGATCGGCGCGGCCCGTGCCGGCGAGATCGAGCGCGGTGCCGTGGTCGACCGAAGTGCGCACGAACGGCAGGCCCAGCGTGACGTTGACGGTACTGTCGAAGGCTTCCGACTTCAGCACCGGCAACGCCTGGTCGTGGTACATCGCGAGCACGGCGTCATAGCGTTCGCGCATCGCCGGCACGAACGCGGTGTCGGCCGGCAACGGGCCGGGCAGTTGCATGCCTTCGCCGCGCAGGGCATCCAGCGCCGGAATGATGGTGTCGATTTCTTCCCGGCCGAGATGTCCGCCTTCGCCTGCGTGCGGATTCAGGCCCAGCACGGCGATGCGCGGTTCGGCAATGCCGAATTTCGCGATCAGCTCCGCGTGCACGATCCGCAACGACCGTGCGAGCGATCCGCGCGTGATCGCGGCGGGTACGTCTGCCAAGGGCAGGTGCGTGGTCGCCAGCGCCACCCGCAATTGCGGCGAGGCCAGCATCATCACCACGTCGCAACCGGCGCGTCGTGCAAACAGTTCCGTGTGGCCGGTGAAGGATTCGCCCGCGTCGTTGATCACCGATTTCTGCACCGGCGCCGTGACCACGCCGTCGAATTCGCCGTCGAGGCATCCATCGGCGGCGCGCGCGAGCATGTTCAAGACATGGAAGGCGTTGCGCGGATCGGGCCTGCCCGGCACGACTTCCGTGCGCAGCGGCACCTCCAGCACGCGCAACGTTCCGGCTGCCCGCAACGTGCGCGGCACGCCGTCCCAGGGTTCGATCTTCAGCGCAGTGCCGCAGCGGTGCGCGGCGCCTGCAAGCAGCGACGCGTCGCCAATTGCGACGAGGTCGGCCGCGAGCGGCGTCGCGGCAAGCCGCGCGACCAGTTCCGGCCCGATGCCGGCGGGTTCACCGCAGGTGACGGCGAGTCGCGGAAACGGGCGCGGCCGGTGCGAGCCGGCCGTGGCCGGCCCGGGATTCATTGCATGCCGCCGCCGGCAAGGTTCGCATCATCGGCCAGTTCCGGCACACGGATGCTGATGTAGGCCGAGGATTCGAGGTCGCGCAGGAATTGTTCGTAGGACTGCTGGCCCTTGCGCGCGGCGATGGCCTGGCGCGCCTGCTCGCGCTCGATGTCGCGGGTCTTGTCGGCCTGGCGGGTGCCGAGCAGCTTGACGATGTGCCACGACCCATCCGGGCTGCGGAACGGCTGGGTGACCTGGCCCGGCTGCATGCCGGCGACCAGCTTGCCGACTTCGCTGCCCCAGTCTCCCAGCATGAACCAGCCCATGTCGCCTCCGGCATTCGCGGTGGTCGGGTCGTCGGAATTCTGCTTGGCCAGCTCCGCGAAGTCGGCGTGGCCGTCCACGATCTCCTGGTACAGCTTGGTGATCTTGTCCTGGGCGCCTTGTTCGCTCAGCACTGCTGTCGGTTTGATCATCAGGTGCAGGGCGTGGTATTCGGTGACGATCTGCTTGGTGTCCGGCGTGCGCTTGCCTTCGAGCTTCAGGATGGTGAAACCCGATGCGTCGCGCAGCGGTTCGGTGTAGCCGCCTTCCTGCAGGGAGTTGACGATCTGCTGCACCGCCGGCGGCAGTTCGTCCACGCGCCGCCAGCCGAGGTCGCCGCCGTCGAGCGCCTCGGGCGCGTTGGAATCGCTGACTGCGAGCGCGGCAAAATCCTTGCCGGCCTTGAGCTCGCTTTCGATCTTGTCGGCCTTGGCCTGCGCGGCCTCGATCTGCTGGGCGTTGGCGCCCTCGGGCAAGCCGACCAGGATGCGCGCCAGGTGCACCTCGCCCTGCTTGAAGGCGGGGCTGGCGACGAGGTTGTCGATTTCCGCATCGGACACCTGCGCGTTCGACTGCATCACCTGCTGCTGCACCTCGCGCACCAGCAACTGGTCGCGCAACTGCTGCCGGAACGACGCGTAGTCGACGCCTTGCTGCTGCATCGCCGCCTGCATCTGCGGCACGCTCATCTTGTTCTGCTCGGCGATGTTGGCGACCGCGGCGTCGACCTGGTCGTCGGAAACGCGCACGCCGTTGTCACGCGCCTTCTGGATCAGCAGCTGGTTGAGGATCAGGCGCTGCAGCACCTGTTTTTCCAGCACGTTCTGCGGCGGCAGCTTGCCGCCGGAAGACGTGATCTGATGCGCGATGGTGCCCATGGTCTGGTCGAGCTGGCTTTGCAGGATCACGCCGTCGTTCACCACCGCGACGATCCGGTCCAGCGGCTGCGGCTGGTTCGAAACGAGCGAGGGCAGCGACGAAGGGGCGTTGTCGGGCGGCGGCGTGTTCGGGTTCAGCAATTGCGCGAACGCGGGCAGCGTGAACGCGCAGCTTGCGAGCATCAGGGCCAGGCGGGCGAGGCGGGATCGATTCATGGAAATCACGGATGTTGGATTCGATGGCGGTTCGCCGCGGACTCGGGAAACCGGGGGTTTGGACAGTGCCGGATGCCGAAAGTTGGGCGATGTCCAGGACGGAGTTGGTCGAAGCAGCTGTGGTGAAAAGTCAGGCCAGGGAGCTCTTGGCCATGGATGGCGGCTCTTATGGCCGTTCTGGTGTTCGTGACTTGGAGACTACGTTTATATCGGGCCCATCCGGGCGCGGCGATCATGGACGATCGCACAAGTTATTGATAGCCAAGGATAGCATTTTGCAGGAACGAGCCCGCCTTCTGGCCGTACGAACCGACGCCCTTGAACTGGATCTCGAACATGATGGCGTTGTTGGAGTCGCCCCGGTAGTCGTAAACGTAGCGGCGGCTCAGCACGCGGATCGCCGTGCAGCAACTGTCCCATTCGATCCCTGCGAAGGCGTCGATGGCGCGCTTGTCGCGCAATGAATAGGTATAACCGCCGACCAGCTTCCAGGCCGCGCCGACCGGGATTTCGGCCGACATGCTGGCCTGTTCCAGCAGGTTGCGGCGGTAGCGGTAATCGAAGTTGACGATGCCGTCGCCCCACAGCCGCCGCTGCAGCCCCACCGTCGAGACGTCGGTTTCGTCGGTGTTGGGGTTCCACTGTTGCGAACCGGTCAGGCGCCAGTTGTCGCTGAGCGCGATGGTCAGGTTGGCGACGTAATTGGAACCGGAGTAGTCCACTGCCTTGCCGCCGGGGTAGAGCGTGACCTTCTGCGGATCGAAGTAGCGGATCTGGCCGATGCTGGCCGACAGTTTCTCGACGCCGTCCTGGTCGAGGAAACGCGTGGTCAACGCCAGTGACAGGTCGTTGGCGTTCATCTGGCGGTCGGCGCCGCTGAAGCTGTTGGTGGTGAACAACTGCCAGAAATCGAAGGTCAGCGGTTGGGTGTCGAACAGCGGAATGTCGTTCTGGTTGCGGTAGGGCACGCGCAGGTAATACACGCGCGGTTCCAGGGTCTGGGTGTAGTCGCTGCCGAACAGGTGCACGTCGCGCTCGAAGATCAGTCCGGCGTCCACGTCGAAGATCGGCGTGGTGCGCGAGGGATGGGTCGGACCGCCCGGCGCGACCGGCTGCGGCAGGTTGTACCCGGTGTAGCGCACGCCCACCTCGGGGCGCAGGAACCATGCGGCACCCTGCAGCGGCCACGCGAGGTAGGGATAGAAATCGAAACGCTCGCCGCCGATCTTTTCCGGTTGCACGAAACGCACCGCTTGGGCGTTGATGCCCCACTCCGGTCCACCCGGCCTCCCGATCGGACGCTCGGCATTGAAGTACAGGCGCGGCAGGCGCCGGTAGGGCGCGGCCCGATCCGAGAGCCCCGGCGTCACGATCTGGTACCAGTCGGCGCCGATGCCGGCGTTCCACCAGTCGGTCGATTTGGTGACGTAGGAAGACGAGCCCAGCAGGGTCACGGTCGAGGTGGTCAGGTTCTGGCCGAAATCCTGGAACCATTCCTTGTCGGTGGCGTGCGCGATGGAGGTGTTCCAGCGCAGGTCCCACGGCAAGGTGGTCTGGTTGGAGAGCGTCAGGTAGCCGCGGTTGCGGCCCGCCTGCTTGTCGTGCGGCATGTAGTCGAGGTTCAACACGCCCCTGCTGGTGGTGGTGAGCCAGCGGAACTGGCTGTCCAGCATGCCGCCCCGGTCGGCGTACCACGTCGGCGTGAAGGTGGCGTCGTAGTTGGGGGCGATGTTCCAGTAGTACGGGATCGAGACCATGAATCCCGCGCGGCCGCGCTTGCCGAACGACGGATACAGGAATCCGCTCTGGCGCTGGTTGTCGATCGGAAAGCTCATCCAGGGCAGCCACAGGAACGGCACGCCCTTGAGGCGCATGGTCACGTCGCGGGCATAGCCGCGGCCCTTGTCCTCGTCCATCGTCATCGACTTCGCGCGGATCTCCCACACCCGGCGGTCGATGTCGCAGGTCGAATAGGTGACCCCATGGAACTTGCTGTGGTCCTGGTCCAGCACGATGGCTTGCGCCGCGGTGCCGTTGCCGCGCGAGCTGAGCAGTTGGTACTGCACGTTGTCGGCGACGCCGTATTCGGGGTCGGTGGTGCCTTTCATGCTGTCGGCGGAGAACAACATGCCGCGTTCCTGGTAGCGGATGTGGCCCTCGGCGTCGTAGGCGGTGGTGTCGACGTTGTAGGCGAGATCGTCCGCGCGCAGCAACTGGTCGAGGCGCTGCAGGGACGTGTGGCCGGAGAGATGGAACAGGTTGCTGTCCGGGCTGCTGAAGGTGTCGCCATTGACCTCGGAGGGGCTGGCGGCACGATCGCCTTCGGTCGGCAGGCCGGGCACGTAGAAATCCAGCAGGTCGTTCTTCTTGCACAGCGCGAAGTCGTTCTTCACCACCGGGCAAGTGAACGCACCGAGCGGGCAGACGTTCGCACCCGATTGCGCCGCGGCCATCCCGGGCGCAGCCGCCAGCGCGATCGCGAATGCCAATGCACGCGGTGTCAGCGGCTTCATTCGGCGCGGCACGCGGGTTCCTCGGGAAAATGATGCGCGTACGCTAGCAGAACACCGCGTTGGTGTTGAACTTCACGGGCGCCGCATTCAGGCCGCTTTCGCGTTCGCCAGCGGCGCGCAGCGCGCGTCCAGCCAGGCGCGATCGGCGGGATCGTCCAACAGTGGCGCGAGCCTTTCATGCACCGTCGCGTGGTAGCCGTCCAGCCACGCGATTTCGGTGGCATCGAACAGCGACACGTCCAGCAGGCGGGTGTCGATCGGACACAACGTCAGCGTTTCGAAGGCAAGGAACTCGCCGAATTCGCCGCCGCCCGCGGAGACCGTGGCCGCGAGGTTCTCGATGCGTACGCCGTGCCGGCCGGGCTTGTAGATGCCGGGTTCGATCGAGGTGATCATGCCGACGTCCATCGCTTCCAGATGCTGGCCTGAACGCGGTGGCCGGATCGATTGCGGACCTTCGTGCACGTTGAGGCAGTAGCCGACGCCGTGACCAGTGCCATGCCCGTAATCGACGCCGGCAGCCCAGATCGGCGCACGCGCCAGCGCGTCGAGTTGCTGGCCCGACGTGCAACGCGGGAATTTCGCGCGCGACAGCGCGATCACGCCTTTCAATACCAGGGTCACGTCGCGGCGTTGCTCTGGCGTGGTTTCGCCCAGTGCCCACATGCGGGTGATGTCGGTGGTGCCGCCGAGGTATTGCGCGCCGGAATCGATCAGCAGCATGCCGCGCGGTTTCAGTTCGGAATGCGATTCGGGCGTCGCGGAGTAGTGCGGCAGCGCGGCATTGGCCTCGTAGCCGGCGATGGTGGAAAAACTTTCGCTGACGAAACCCGGCTGCTGCGAACGCAGCTCTCGCAGTTTCGTGTCGACGTCGAGTTCGGTGAGGCGCTTGCCGTCGCGCAGTGATTGTTCGAGCCAGCGCGCACCACGCACCAGCGCCACGCCATCGCGGCGCATCGCCTCGCGCACGTGCTGCATGGCCTTCGCACCCTTGCGTGCCTTGGCGGCGGTGATCGGGCCCGGAGCCTCGATCATTGCCGTGTGCGGCGGGATCGCGTGCGCCAGCGCGGCGGCGACCTGCGCGGGCGCCAGCAGCAACTTGGCGCCTGGCGGCAGTTTCGACAACGCGTCGACGGCAGATGCGTAGGGCGCGAGCCGGATGCCGTCGGCCGCCAGTGCGGTTTGCAGCGCGTCGTCGAACTTGGCCGCCTCGACGAACAACGTCGCGCCGTTGGCGTCGAGCAACAGGTGCGACAGGAACACCGGGTTGTATTCGACGTCGGAGCCGCGCAGGTTCAGCACCCATGCGATTTCGTCCAGCGCCGAGACGAAGTGGTGGGTCGCGCCGGCCTCGAGCATGGCCTTGCGCACATCGCCGAGCTTGTCGAAACGGCTCCGGGTGGCGTATTCGAGTGGATGTTCGTACACCGGCGCGTGCGGCAACGGCGGACGATCCGTCCAGACCGCGGCGGGCAGGTCGTCTTCGACCAGTTCCGCGTCGCGGCGTGCCAATGGTTCGCGCAGGCTGCGTTCCGAAGCCAGCGACAACATGTCGGCGGCACACGCGACCTTGTCGCCCCTGCCCGTGTGCGCGCACAGCCACGCGACATGTTCGGGCGTGTGCGGCACGTTCAACTTCACCAGTTCGACGCCGCTGCCGGCAAGCTGGCGTTCGGCCTGCGAAAAATAGCGCGAATCGGTCCACACGCCCGCGAAGTCCTTCGTCACGATCAGCGTGCCGGCCGAACCCGTGAAGCCCGACAGCCATTCGCGCGCGGTCCAGTGCGCCGGCAGGTATTCGGACAGGTGCGGATCGGCGGTGGGCACGATGCAGGCGGCAATCCCGCGTTGCTGCATCACGGCGCGCAGGGCGGCGATGCGTTCGGGAACGGTGGCAAAGGTCATGGCGTTCGATCCGGCGGTGGTTGGCGAACCTGGCAGTGACCTCAAGACATCCCAGTCACCCGCACAGGCGGGGGTCCAGTGACTCCTGCGACTGAAGCCGGGACGCTGGATTCCCGCCTGCGCGGGAATGACGAGCAAAAGCGCGCTTTGGCGGCCGCCTGTCGGGTTGGTTCCCCATAATCTCGCGTCGCGGGCGCACCTGCAAACGGTGCGCATGCGTTGGTGCGGCGTCGGGGTTCCGCTAGAATGACGCTTTCCACAGATGGCTCGACCATGACCTCCCTGATTTTCGTCACCGGCGGCGTGGTGTCCTCGCTTGGCAAGGGCATCGCATCGGCGTCGCTGGCGTCCATCCTCGAGGCCCGCGGCCTCAGCGTCACCTTGATGAAACTGGATCCGTACATCAACGTCGATCCAGGCACGATGAGTCCGTTCCAGCACGGCGAGGTGTACGTCACCGACGACGGCGCCGAGACCGACCTCGACCTTGGCCACTACGAGCGTTTCGTGCGTACCCGGCTGTCGGGCAAGAACTCCATCACCACCGGCAAGATCTACGAGGCCGTGATCCGCAAGGAACGCCGCGGCGATTATCTCGGCGCCACGGTGCAGGTGATTCCGCACATCACCAACCAGATCAAGCACGTGATCGACGAGGCCACGCGCGGTTTCGACGTGGCGCTGGTCGAGATCGGCGGCACCGTCGGCGACATCGAGTCGCAACCATTCCTCGAAGCCGCGCGCCAGCTTCGCATCGAACGCGGCGCCGACAAGGTGTTGTTCATGCACCTGACCCTGGTGCCGTTCATCAAGGCCGCCGGGGAAATCAAGACCAAGCCGACACAACATTCCGTGAAGGAATTGCGTGCGCTGGGCATCCAGCCGGACATCCTGTTGTGCCGCTCGGAGGAGCCGCTGCCTGAATCCGAGCGCCGCAAGATCGCGCTGTTCACCAACGTGCCGGAAAACGCGGTGATCAGCGCGGCCGATGCCGACACGATCTACAAGCTGCCGCTGTGGCTGCACAAGGAAGGGTTGGACGACATCGTGGTCGAGCGCCTGCACCTTGACGCCAAGCCCGCCGACCTGTCGCAGTGGCAGCGTACGGTGGACGCGCTCGAGCATCCCCGGGACGAAGTGCGCATCTACATCGTCGGCAAGTACGTCGAGCACAAGGATGCCTACAAGTCGCTGGGCGAGGCGCTGCGCCACGGCGGCATCCACAATGCGACGCGCGTCAACCTCGAGTGGATCGATTCCGAGATCATCGAAACGCGCGGCGCCGACGCGGTGCTGCACGACGCCGATGCGATCCTGGTGCCCGGCGGTTTCGGCAAGCGCGGCTTCGAGGGCAAGATCCAGACCGTGAAATACGCGCGCGAGCGCGGCGTTCCGTATTTCGGCATCTGCTACGGCATGCACGCGGCGGTGGTGGAGTTCGCGCGCGACGTGGCGGGCATCGCGGGAGCGGGTTCCACCGAGAACGATCGCGATTGCGCGGATCCCGTGATCGCGCTGATCACCGAGTGGACCCAGGGCGCGGGCGAAGTCCAGCGTCGCGACGAAGCGTCCGATCTCGGCGGCACCATGCGTCTCGGCGCACAGGAGTGCCATCTGAAGGCCGGCACGCTGGCGCTCGAGCTGTACGGCGCCGACACCATCCGCGAGCGCCATCGCCACCGTTACGAATTCAACAACCGCTATCGCGAGCGCCTGGAAAAAGCCGGTCTCGTGGTTGCAGGCGTTTCCGTCGACGACTTGGTCGAGATCGTGGAATTGCCGGCGCAGAGACACCCGTGGTTCCTGGCCTGCCAGTTCCATCCCGAGTTCACCTCGACACCGCGTGATGGCCACCCGCTGTTCAACGGCTTCGTGCGTGCCGCGCGCGAGTACAAGGCGGTGCGCGATGCGCCGAAGCTGGCGAAGGAAGCAGCGGGATGAAGGACCATCATTTTTTCCTTCCCCCGCGTGCGGGGGAAGGTGCCCGAAGGGGGGTTGGGGGGCAGTCGGCATGAACCTCTGCGGATTCGAGGTCGGTCTCGACAAGCCGTTTTTCCTGATCGCCGGTCCGTGTGTGGTGGAGTCCGAGCAACTGCAGCTCGACACCGCAGGGCAATTGAAGGAAATCACCGGCCGACTCGGGATTCCCTTCATCTTCAAGTCCAGTTTCGACAAGGCCAACCGTACCTCGGGCAAGAGTTTCCGCGGGCTCGGGATGGAAGAGGGCCTGCGCATCCTCGGCGAGGTGAAAAAACAAGTCGGCGTACCGGTGCTCACCGACGTGCACGAATACACGCCGTTCGATGAAGTGGCGGCAGTCGTGGACGTGCTGCAGACGCCGGCGTTCCTGTGCCGTCAGACCGATTTCATCCAGCGGGTCGCGCGCGCGGGCAAGCCGGTCAACATCAAGAAGGGCCAGTTCCTGTCGCCGTGGGACATGCAGAACGTGGTCGAGAAGGCGCGCGCGGTCGGCAACGACCAGATCATGGTGTGCGAGCGCGGCGCCAGCTTCGGCTACAACAACCTCGTCTCCGACATGCGTTCGCTGGCGGTGATGCGCGATACCGGCTGCCCCGTGGTGTTTGACGCCACGCACTCGGTGCAGTTGCCGGGCGGGCAGGGCACGAAATCCGGTGGCCAACGCGAATTCGTGCCGGTGCTGGCGCGCGCCGCGGTCGCGGTCGGCGTCAGCGGCGTGTTCATGGAAACCCATCCCGATCCGGACAAGGCGCTGTCCGACGGTCCGAACGCGTGGCCGCTCGGGAAGATGGAAGCATTGCTTGCGACGCTGAAGGAACTCGACGCGGCGACCAAGCGCGCCGGGTTTCTCGAGACTGCAGACAAATAAGCTCGTCATTCCGGGGCCGTGCGAAGCACGGAACCCGGAATCGGTTTGAGGCCTCACCGCATCACGACACCGATTCCGGGTTCTGCCTGCGGCAGCCCCGGAATGACGAAACACAACAATCTATCCGGACGGCCGACAATGACCACGACGATCAAGACGATTCACGCCCGCGAAGTGCTGGACAGCCGCGGCAATCCCACCCTCGAAGCCGAAATCACTCTGGCGGATGGCGCGTTCGGCCGCGCGATCGTGCCGAGCGGCGCGTCCACCGGCACGCGCGAAGCGGTGGAGCTTCGCGACGGCGACAAGTCGCGTTATCTCGGCAAGGGGGTGCTGAAGGCGGTTGGCAACGTCAACGGCGCGATCGCCAGCGCGCTGAAGGGGTTCGACGCCGCCGACCAGGGCGGGCTCGACGCGAAACTGGTGCAGTTGGACGGCACGCCGAACAAGTCCATGCTCGGCGCCAACGCGATGCTCGGCGTGTCGCTGGCGGCGGCGCATGCGGTTGCGGCTTCGCGCAAGCTGCCATTGTGGAAGTACCTGGGCGAGATCAACGGTACCACCGGCGTACCGGGTGCGTTGCCGGTTCCCATGATGAACGTGATCAACGGCGGCGTGCATGCCGACAACCCGCTCGACATGCAGGAATTCATGGTGATGCCGGCGGGCTTCGGCAAGTTCTCCGATGCACTGCGCGCGGGCGTCGAATGCTTCCACGCGTTGAAAACGCAATTGAAAAAACGCGGCATGAACACCGCGGTCGGCGACGAGGGCGGGTTCGCGCCGGCGCTGCGTTCGCACGAGGAAGCGATCGAAGTGATCCTCGAAGCCGTCAACGCCGCAGGTTACCAGCCGGGCAAGCAGGTCTGGATCGCGCTCGACCCCGCGTCGTCGGAGTTCTTCGACAATGGCGTGTACGACCTGAAGGGCGAGAACCGCAAGCTCGACGCCGCCGGCATGGTGGAACTGTATGCCGACTGGTGCGCGAAATATCCGATCATCAGCATCGAGGATGGCTTGGCCGAAGGCGACCAGGCGGGCTGGAAGCTGATCACCGAAAAGCTCGGCAAGAAGATCCAACTGGTCGGTGATGACTTGTTCGTCACCAACCCCTCGATCTTCCGCGAAGGCATCGCGAACCGCATTGCCAACGCGATCCTGATCAAGGTGAACCAGATCGGCACGCTTTCGGAAACGCTGGAAGCCGTGGCGATGGCCGACGAGGCGAAGTACGCCGCGGTGATCTCCCACCGCTCGGGCGAAACCGAGGACACCACCATCGCCGACCTCGCGGTCGCGACCACGGCGACCCAGATCAAGACCGGCTCGCTGTGCCGCTCCGACCGCATCGCCAAATACAACCAGCTGCTGCGGATCGAGGAACAACTCGGGTCCGGGGCGAAGTATGCTGGCCGCGAGGCTTATCCGAATCTGGCGGCGCTTCCCGGCTGAGGTTCCAGTCCTTGCTTCGTTGGCTCGCGTTGATATTGATCGCCCTCTTGATCGGCCTGCAGGTCAAGCTGTGGGTCGGCGACGGAGGCATGCGCGACCTGCGCGCGATCCGTGCGCGCGTGTCGGAACAGCAGGCCGAGAACGCCAAGCTCAAGCAGCGCAACGATGCATTGCACGCCGATGTCGAGGACCTGAAACACGGCCAGGACGCGGTCGAGGCGCGCGCGCGATCGCAGCTTGGCCTGGTCAAGCCTGGCGAAGTGTTCTATCAGGTGGTCAACACGCCGGCAGGTGCCGCGAGCAGCGCGCCGCCTCCGGCCTCGACTGTTGCGCCGATTCCCGTGCCGGCACCGGCTTCCAGCAACTGAGGTGCGGCGTCGCGCCGGGTTGATCGGCTAAACTGGTCGCTTGCGCAGGCTGCGCAAGACCTTTCTTGCATGTCGGGGTTCGAACGGGCGATGCGGGTGTTGCTGAGCAATGACGACGGCGTGGAAGCGCCCGGCATCCGCGTGCTCGCCGAGCACCTCGCGGAACTGGGCGAAGTGGTCGTGGTTGCGCCCGACCGCGATCGGTCCGGCGCCAGCAATTCGCTGACCCTCGACCAGCCGGTGCGAGTCGTGCATCTCGACGATGGCCGTTATCGCGTCGCCGGCACGCCCACCGATTGCGTGCACCTCGCGCTGTCCGGATTGCTGGACGACGAACCGGACATCGTGGTCTCGGGCATCAACAATTCCGCCAACCTCGGCGACGATGTGATCTACTCGGGCACCGTATCGGCCGCGATGGAGGGACGGTTCCTCGGGCTCCCGGCCATCGCCGTGTCGCTCGCGGGCCGGTGCGAGCAGCATGACGGCAACGGCCATCATTTCGATTCTGCCGCACGCGCCGTGTCGTTGCTGATGCGGCGCCTGCTGGTGGATCCATTGCCCGCCGACACCATCCTCAACGTCAACGTACCGGACCGTGCCTGGAACGGAATCGAAGGCTTCGAAGTGACGCGCCTCGGCAGCCGCCACCGCGCGTCGCCGTGCATCGCGCAACGCGACCCGCGCGGGCGCACGGTATGGTGGATCGGCGCGGCGGGCGATGCCGACGACGCCGGCCCCGGCACCGATTTCGACGCGGTGCGGCGCGGCTTCGTGTCGGTGACGCCGATCCACGTCGACCTCACCCGTTTCCAGGCTCTCGAAAAGGTGTCGAACTGGATCGGCGGACTGACCGCGCAGATGCAGGGAGAACAGGCCGCATGAACAGCCTGTTCGGGGCGGCCGCGGCGTCCGCGCGAGGGCACGGCATGACTTCGCAGCGTGCGCGCGACCGCCTGGTCGCGACGTTGCGCGCGGAAGGCATCAAGGACCCGCGCGTGCTGGACGTGATCCGCACCATGCCGCGGCACCTTTTCATCGACGAGGCGCTGGCGTCACGCGCCTACGAGAACACCGCGTTGCCGATCGGGCTCGACCAGACCATCTCGCAGCCGTGGGTGGTGGCGCGCATGACCGAATTGCTGATCGAGCGCGGCGTGCCGAAGCGGGTGCTGGAACTCGGCACGGGATCCGGCTACCAGGCGGCGGTGCTGTCCGAACTGGTCGAGACCGTGTACACCGTCGAGCGCATCGAGGAACTGCTGCGCAAGGCGCGTCGCCTGTTCCGCACCATGAAGATCGAGAACATCCGTTCGCGCCACGACGACGGCAACGTGGGCTGGCCCGACGAGGCGCCGTTCGACGCGATCATCCTGACCGCGGCAGGCGAATCGGTGCCGCGCGCGTTGTGCGAACAACTCGCGGATGGCGGGGTGCTGGTCGCGCCGCTCGGCCCCACGGGCTCGCAACGCCTGACGCGGTTCCGGCGCGAGGGGGATGCCTGGCACCGCGAAGACCTGGAAGCCGTGAGTTTCGTGCCGCTGTTGGGTGGCCTGGGATGACAACCTGATGCAACTGTTCCGACCGATGTATGAAAAAGCCCTCGAGTGGGCCGGCAAACCGCGCGCCGACGTGGGACTCGCGCTGTTGAGTTTCGTCGAGGCTTTCATTTTTCCGATCGCGCCTGAAATCATGCTGGCGCCGATGACGCTGGCGCGCCCGCGCAAGTGGTGGTGGTTCGCTTCGCTGAGTTTGTTCTTTTCGTTGCTGGGTTCGCTGGTCGGCTACGCGCTCGGGCATTACGCGTTCGATGCACTGAAACCGTTGCTCGCACAGTTGGGCTGGCTGCCGCATCTCGAATCGCTGGTCCACACCCTGGGTGCCGATGCACAGGCGCATCCGTGGAAGGCGTTCTGGTTGCTGGTCGCGGCGGGTTTCGTGCCGATCCCGATGAAGGTCGCGAGTTGGGCCTGCGGCATCGTCGGCATGCCGATGCTGCCGTTCCTCGCCGGCATCGCGATCGGCCGCGGCAAGCGCGTGTTGCTGGTCGCGGGTGCGATCCGTCTCGGCGGCGAGCGCGCCGAGACCGCGCTGCACAAGCACATCGAAACCGCGGGCTGGGTGATCGTCGCGATCGTGGCCGCGCTGGTGTTGTATTTCTGGATGCGTTGATCCGCGAATGTCGCGGCAGGTGTGACTCGGGTATCCTTGCGCGCATCATGCGCAATCCGATTTCGTGCAAGAAACTGCTGGCGACCGCCGCCGCACTGTCGTTGCTGGCGGGGTGCGCGTCGACGCCGGCGCCGGTGGTCAACCATTCGTTCGGGATGGGCGAACCTGCACCGACGCCAGCGCCGGCGGCGTCCGCGCCACCGGCGGCGGGCAGCAGCGGAACCCAGACCTTCGGTCTCGGCGGCCACGCCAACGGCACCGTCAGCGCGTCCGGGTACACCGTCGCGCCCGGCGACACGCTGTACAGCATTGCGTTCGCCCATGGCCTGGATGTGCGCGAACTCGCAGCGATCAACGGTATTCCGTCGCCCTACACGATCCATCCGGGGCAGGTGCTGAAACTGAAGGCGGCGTCCGCGGCGCCTGCGTCGTCGACCGGATCGGTCGCGGCGGGCACGACGGTGGTCACGACCACCACGCAGCCCCCGGCCCCCGCGCAACCTGCGCCGGCACAACCCCCGGAACCCGTATTCGGGCCCGTCACCACGCAGGCCATGACCGCCAGCGGCGTCGCGCCCGCAGGGTCTTCCTCCGCGGCTACGGTTGCCACGGCTCCCGCGGTGCCGGCGAGTGCCCCGGCAGTTTCCGCGGCCAGCGTTGCGTCGCCTCCGATGCAAACCGCGCCCCCGCCGCCCGCAGTCGTGGCAACGCCCACGCCGCCACCGGGCGCGACCCGCAACGTCGCAGGGATTGCCTGGCAGTGGCCGGCCAGCGGCAAGGTGGTCGGCGGATTCCAGGCGGGCAGCGGCGGTGACGGCGCGGGCGTCGACATCGCCGGAAACGTGGGCGACCCGGTACGCGCGGCGGCGTCCGGCACGGTGGTGTACAGCGGCAACGGGCTGATCGGCTACGGCGAGCTGATCATCATCAAGCACAACGACACGTACCTGTCCGCATACGGCCACAACAGCAGGCGGCTGGTGAAGGAAGGCCAGCGCGTCGGCGCCGGGCAGGAAATCGCGCTGATGGGCGCCAGCGGCGCGCCGCGCGTGGAACTGCACTTCGAAATCCGCAAGGACGGCAAGCCTGTCGACCCGATGGCGTTCCTGCCGCAGCGTTGAACGGGAATCCTGCGTGGGTTGGGTTGACCCGGCTTCACCAGGGAAGCCCAACAATGCGTATTGACCGAACGTCATCGCACGACGCCGTTGTTGGGCTTCGCTGCGCTCAGCCCAACCTACACAAGAATAAACGCGGCGACGACGTTGCGGCCTTCGCTGGCGAGGATGTCCCAGGTGCGGGCGGCGGCGGCGTTGTCCATCACTTCCACGCCGACTCCACGTTGCAGGAACGCAGCCAGCACCGCCTGCGAGGGAAACCGTTGGCGTTCGCCGGTGCCGAGCAGTACCACGTCGGGGTTGAGCGCGACGATCGGTTCGACGTGTTCGGGTGTCATCACAGCCACGTCCGCAACGCCCCAATCATCGATGACCTTGTCGCGGGTCAGGATGATGCTGGCGATGAAAGGCTGGTCGACGATGACCACCGTGTGCGCGTCGGCCTTGCGCACGAACAGGTAGTCACGCGGGCGTTCGAGGTTCAGTTCCAACAGGTGTACCTCTGATTCGTCATTCCGGCGAAGGCCGGAATCCATTTTGCCTTTGCTTGAAGATCGGGATCAAAATGGATTCCGGGTTCAGCCCTTAGGGCTGCCCCGGAATGACGAAGAAAATAGTCCTTATCGCGGCAGCGCGATCCCCGGCTGGTCCTCGTTGCGCCGATACAGGACGGCAATGTGGCCGATGGTCTGCACGGTTTCGGCCTGGCTGGATTCGACCAGTTTCGCGAGCTCGGCGGCACGCGCGGCGCGGTCGTCGCCGGTCAGCCTGACCTTGATCAGTTCGTGGTCGTCCAGCGCCTGCTCCAATTCCTTCAGCACACCCGAGGTCACGCCCTTGCCGCCCAACAGGAGCACGGGCTTCAGCGGGTGGGCAAGGCCACGCAGGTAACGGGTTTGTGAAGACGTCAGGGACATGCGTTCAGCATTCGCGCGGGTTGGATGATCGTTCAGGGTATCATGCGCACGAACCGTCCCGGATCGAGGTGGCCGGTTGATGTCATCCGTGGCTAGAGAGCGCCATGCCAAGGTCCAAAAGCAGCGCGCGCTGGTTGAAGGAGCATTTCGACGACGAATTCGTCCGCCGCGCACAGGCCGAAGGCTTGCGCTCGCGCGCAGCCTTCAAGCTGGACGAACTGCTGGATCGCGACCGCTTGCTGAAGCCTGTCCTGAGCAGGCCGCAAGGCGGCCGTGTCGAAGGGCCCGGCATGACGGTGGTGGACCTGGGCGCGGCGCCGGGCGGCTGGTCGCAACTGGTGCGCCAGCGATTGGGCGACGCCGGACACGTGTTTGCGCTGGACATCCTGCCCATGCAGGGCATCGGCGGGGTGGAGTTCATCCAGGGCGATTTCCGCGAGGAAAAGCTGTTCGACGCCCTGATGGCAAGGCTGGCAGGCGCCCCGGTGGACCTTGTGCTGTCGGACATGGCGCCCAATATCAGCGGTATAGCGTCGGTGGACCAGGCCCGCGCGATGGAGTTGGCGGAGCTGGCCGCGGATTTCGCATACAAGTGTTTGAAACCCGGAGGGTCTTTTCTGGTGAAGCTGTTTCAGGGCCGAGGTTTCGACGAGTACCTGCGTGGCTTGCGCGCGGGCTTCGAGCGGGTGACACTGCGCAAGCCCAAGGCTTCGCGCGCCCGTTCCCGCGAGGTTTATGCCTTGGCGACGGGACTGAAGAGGGAAGCATGAGTTACGCTGGCTTCGATCCGCAAGCCGATGTTCGTGGAAAACCCGCGCGGGACGTGCGGGTTCGTGCGCAGGACGTGCAAACAGGCAAACCTTCATGAAGCCTTCGATGAATGACTTGACCCGCCAAATCCTGTTGTGGCTCGTGGTTGCGGTGATCGTGGTGCTGGTCTACCAGAGCGTCAGCCCGCGCCTCGCCGGCAGCGAGCAGCAGATGTCCTATTCGGAATTCGTGCAGCAGGTGAAGAACGACAACGTGTCGTCGATCACCATCAGCGCGAACATGCCGCCCGTGATCACGGGCAAGCTCAAGGACGGCAGCAATCTGCGCACCGTGCTGCCCGCGGTCGGCGACAACGCCTTGTTGCCGTTGCTGGAGTCGCACCGGGTCAAGACCACCCAGCAGCCGGGTGACAACGGCTTCTCGCTGATGCGGCTGGTCATCGAGTGGCTGCCGTTCATCGTGGTGTTCGGCCTGCTTTTCTATTTCTTCCGCCAGATGCAGGCGGGCGCCGGCGGGCGCGGCGCGATGAGCTTCGGGCGATCGCGCGCCAAGCTGCAGGGCGAGGACCAGATCAAGGTCACGTTCAACGACGTGGCCGGCTGCGAGGAAGCCAAGGAAGAGGTTTCCGAACTGGTCGACTTCCTGCGCGACCCGTCCAAGTTCACCAAGCTCGGCGGCAAGATTCCGCGCGGCGTGCTGATGGTGGGTTCGCCTGGCACCGGCAAGACGCTGCTGGCGAAAGCCATCGCGGGCGAGGCCAAGGTGCCGTTCTTCTCGATCTCGGGTTCCGACTTCGTCGAAATGTTCGTCGGCGTCGGCGCCGCGCGCGTGCGCGACATGTTCGAACAGGCCAAGAAGCACGCGCCGTGCATCATCTTCATCGACGAAATCGACGCGGTCGGCCGCCATCGCGGCGCCGGCCTCGGCGGTGGCCACGACGAGCGCGAGCAGACGCTGAACCAGTTGCTGGTCGAGATGGATGGTTTCGAGGGCAGCGAGGGCGTGATCGTGATCGCGGCCACCAACCGTCCCGACGTGCTCGATCCCGCGTTGTTGCGCCCGGGCCGCTTCGACCGCCAGGTGGTGGTGCCGTTGCCCGACCTCAAGGGGCGCGAGCAGATCCTGAAGGTGCACATGCGCAAGGTGCCGGTCGGCGCGGACGTCGATCCGCTGACCATCGCGCGCGGCACGCCAGGGTTCTCCGGCGCCGACCTCGCCAACCTCGTGAACGAGGCCGCGCTGTTCGCGGCGCGCGAGAATGCGCGCGACGTGCGCATGGATTTCTTCGAGCGCGCCAAGGACAAGATCATGATGGGCTCCGAACGGCGCTCCATGATCATGAGCGAGGAAGAAAAGAAGCTTACCGCGTACCACGAATCCGGCCACGCCATCGTGGGCCTGTCGGTGCCCGACCACGATCCGGTGCACAAGGTCACCATCATCCCGCGCGGGCGCGCGTTGGGCGTCACCATGTTCCTGCCGGAGCAGGATCGCTACAGCCACAGCAAGATGTCGCTGGAAAGCAGGCTCGCCAGCCTGTTCGGCGGACGTGTTGCCGAAGAAATCATCTTCGGCAGCGAGAAGGTCACCACCGGCGCCTCCAACGACATCCAGCGCGCGACGCAACTGGCGCGCGACATGGTCACCAAGTACGGCTTGTCGTCCGCGCTGGGCCCGATGACGTACGCCGAGGACGAGGACGAGGTATTCCTGGGCCGTTCGGTGACCCAGCACAAGAACGTGTCGGACGAAACCGCGCGCAAGATCGATATCGCGGTGCGCGAAGTCATCGATACCGCCTACAACCGGGCGCGCCAGATCCTCAACGCCGACATCGAGAAGCTGCACGCGATGGCCGCGGCGTTGCTGCAATACGAAACCATCGACCGCGAGCAGATCGCCGCGATCATGGAAGGCCGCGAACCCGGCCCGCCACGCGACTGGCATCCGCGCGACAGCAGCACCGGGACGGGCGGCGGCAAGCCGGCCACCGCGCCGGTCGCGCCGGCACCGTCCAGCCATCCGGCCGGGCAGCACTGAGTCCATCGCCTTGCATCGGAAAAGCCGCCCACGGGCGGCTTTTCTTTTTGTGCCGCCGTAACGCTACACTCGCGCTGAAAAGGGGTCGGCGATGGCGGAATTCCTGCGGCGGCTCAGGCAGCGCAAACTGGTGCAGTGGGCGCTCGCCTACGTGGCATTCGCGTTCGCATTGATCCAGGTGCTGGATGTTGTTGCGCAACGATTCGGTTGGCCGGATCAGCTCGAACGCATCCTGATTCTCGCGCTGGCAGTCGGTTTCTTCGTCGCCGTCGTGCTGGCGTGGTATCACGGCGAGCGCGGCGCGCAGCGCGTCAGTAGCACGGAGATCGTGATACTTGCATTGTTGTTGGCGATCGGCGGCGGGCTGTTGTGGCGCTATGAGCGGGCCACTTCGGCAACGAGCAGCTCGGAGGCAGCGCGGCGGAATCCGGAGCAGATCGCGACCGCACAGGCCGTTCCGATTCCCGCCAAATCGATCGCGGTGCTGCCGTTCGAGAATCTTTCCGAGGACAAAGGCAATGCCTACTTCGCCGACGGCATGCAGGATCTGATCCTCACCAAGCTCGCCGACATCGGCGATCTCAAGGTGATCTCGCGCACTTCGACCGCGAAATACCAGAGCCACCCGGACAATCTGAAAGTCATCGCGCAGCAATTGGGCGTGGCCACGATCCTGGAAGGCAGCGTGCAGAAAGCCGGCAACCAGGTGCTGATCAACGTGCAGTTGATCGATGCAAGCAGCGACAACCACCTGTGGGCCGAAAGTTACCAGCGCACGCTGGACAACATTTTCGGCGTGGAAGGCGAAGTCGCGCAGAAAGTCGCCGATGCCTTGAAGGCAAAACTGACCCGCACCGAACAGCAGAACGTCGCCGCGGTGCCGACCCAGAATGCGGCTGCGTACGACGCGTTCCTGAAAGCCGAATCGCTGGCGTACAAGGCCATCGATTCCTATCGGGAAGACGACTTTCTGGCTGCCGATGCCGCCTACCGCCAGGCGACTGCGCTGGACCCGGGCTTCGCCCTGGCTTATGCCCGGCTGGCTTACAACCAGATGGCCGGTCACTGGTTTGCCAAACGTCTTCCTCCCAGACAACTGGATGACGTCAAGGCAACCATTGATCGCGCGCTGGCGCTAGCGCCCGAACTGCCCGATGCGCATCTGGCGAAGGCGTACTACGACTACTGGGGCTTCCGTCGTTACGACGACGCAACGGTCGAGTTCCGTCGCACCTTGCAGTTGGCCCCGAACAACGAACGCGCTTCGCAGGGGCTGGCCTACATCTTGCGGCGCCGAGGCCAGTTCGACCAGGCGCTGCTGCAGTTCCAGCGCGTGCTTGCCCTGGCTCCGGGAAACCGGGAGAACTGGGGAGAATTCGGCATTACGTATGAAGTCTTGCGTCGCTATCCGAAGGCGCTTGCGCAACTGAACCGTGCACTTGCGATGGATCCGGATTACGAGGATGCGCGCGATTTCCTGGTCCGCGCCCTGTTGTTCGGATCCGGCGATGCGGCGAAGGCCCGCGCGGCCTCCGCCGGGACAAACAATTGGCGCCTGACATACACCATCGCGGGTGATTCCTACAACCTCATCGGTCCACGCGCTTACCCGGATTTCTTCGACCGGAAATTCGACGCTGCCTTGCGCGATTGGGATACGGTGCCCAAGACGACGGAAGACGAACGCCTGATCAGTCGCGTGGCGCGCGTGGTCATCGGGTTGGTCGCAGGCCGGCAAGATGCCGTGCGGCCGGAATGCGAGAGACTCAAACCGCTGGTAGATGCCGATCTGGCCAGCAATCCCGATGCACTGGGGCCGTTGCAGCGGCTGAGCTGGGTCGAGTTGTGCCTTGGACACAATGCCGACGCGATCGCCGCGGCACGCCACGCCAGTGAAGTGCTGCCGCTCGACAGGGATGCCTATTTCGGCGCATTCCAATTGGAGGGGTTGGCCGAAATCCAGGCGCGCGCCGGACAACCCGAGCAGGCGATCGACCTGTTGCAACGTTTGCTCGCGATTCCCGCCGGGGAGACGGTGAGCATCAGGCGCCTCGAACTCGATCCCGTGTGGGATCCGCTGCGGAACGATCCGCGTTTCCGGGCGCTGCTGAAGAAATATGCGGGCGCGCCGCCGATTGCCGCTGCAAGCGGAGCTTCGCCGTGACCGAGCTCATCGCTCGCCTGAGGCAGCGCAAGCTGGTGCAGTGGGCGCTGGCCTACATCGCTGCAGCGTTCGCGCTGATCCAGGTCGTCGATGTCGTGGCATCGCAATTCGGCTGGCCGGAAAGCCTGCGGCGCGGCATCACCTTGGCGCTTGGCGTCGGATTCGTCGTGACGCTGGTCATCGCGTGGTTTCACGGCGAGAAAGGGCGGCAACGCGTATCGGGTGCGGAGTTGTTGTTGATCGCGCTGGTGCTTGCCATCGGTGGTGGAGTGCTGTGGCGGTTTGCGCGCGTGAGCTCCACGAGTAGCCCGGATGCAGCGCAGCAAAATCCGGGAATTGCTGCCCCGGATTCCGCGGCTGTCGCCGCCGCGTCCAGGCTACGTGTTGTATCGGCAACGCCAGCCGTTCCGATTCCGGCGAAATCCGTCGCGGTGCTGCCGTTCGTCAACATGAGCAGCGATCCGAAGAACGACTACTTCAGCGACGGCATCACCGAGGAAATCCTGGATGCGCTGGCACAGGTGCCGAACCTGAAAGTCGCCGCGCGTACGTCGGCGTTCGCGTTCAAGGGCAAGGCCGAGGATCTGCGCAAGATCGGCGAGGTGCTGGATGTAGCGACGGTACTGGAAGGCAGCGTGCAGAAAGCCGGTGACGAGGTGCGCATCACCGCGCAGTTGATCGACACGCGCAGCGGATATCACCTGTGGTCGGAAAAGTACGACCGCAAGCTCACCAGCATCTTTGCGGTCGAGGATGAAATCTCGAAAGCGATAGCGGGCAAGTTGCAGGTCCAACTGGCGAGCGCGAAAGGTCAATCGTCGCTCATGCAAAAAGCCGTCGATCCACGGGCGCACGATTTCTATTTGCGTGGGCTTCCGCTGATCGCGACACGCGGTCCGGTCTTGCGCGAAGCCGTGGCGGATTTCCAGCAAGCGGTGGCGATTGACCCGGACTACGCGCAAGCGTGGGCGGCGCTGGCCGAAGCGCAATTGCTGCTTCCGCATTACTTCCTCGAACAGCAGGACACTGCCGCACCGGCCGGCGAGGCCGCGGCCAGACGCGCGCTGGCGATTGATCCGGACGTGGCCTCCGCTTACGTCGCGCTGGGCATGCATTATCGCGTGCAATGGAAATGGCAGGACGCCGACGCCGCATTCCGGAAGGCGCTGAAGATCGCGCCGGGGGACGCCGAGGCCGCCGATCAATATGGCCAGTACCTGCTCGCGGCGGGACGATTGCAGGATGCATCGGCGGAAATCGAGCGCGCCCAGAAACTGGATCCGTTGTCGGGCATCATCGGCGTCACGCGGGCCAACGTACTTACCGCCCTGCACCGGTTCGACGATGCGACCGTGCAGGCGCGCCGCGTGACCGAACTGCGGCCCGATTATGCGCTGGGTCATTTCGTCGCCGCGGATGTTGCCATTTGCCGCCGCGATTACACGGAAGCCAAAGCGCAGCTGGAGACGGGTGCGCGGATTGCCGGGGAAAACCCGGACGTCTATTCGCGGTTGGTGGATGGAATTGCGGACCCCGCGAAGCGCGCCGCCGCGCGCGAAGCGGTCGTAACAGCCACTGCCGATACGCATCAGCGGCTGACTCGCACCGCCCGGATCAAATGGCTGATGTTGCTGGGCGATCGGGACGATGCGCTGGAAGCGCTCCAAAGCGTGGGGCACGAATTGATGTTCGGGCAGGACAACGTCTGGCAGCCGGCGTTCGATCCGATCCGCAACGACCCGCGCTTCAAGGCGGCGCTGAAGAAGATGGGGCTGCCGTATGCGTCGAAGGATGCAGCGACGCTATGACCGGGAAGCCTTCCCTGTTCGCCGAGCTCAAGCGCCGCAACGTGTTGCGCGCGGCGGTGCTGTTCATCGGCGCAGCCTGGGCGCTGGCACAGGGCATCGCGCAACTCGGTCCGCCGCTCGGCGCGCCGGAGTGGATCACACGCTGGTTCGTGATTGCGGCGATCATTGCTTTCCCTTTCTGGATCGCGTTCGCGTGGTTCTACGAATTCACGCCGCAAGGTTTGAAACGCGAAAGCGAAATCGCGGCGGACGCGTCGATCACCCGCGCCACCGGACGCAAGCTCGACCGCGCGATCATCGCGGTGCTGGCGCTCGCGGTGGTACTGCTGCTCACCAACACGTTCGTCTGGAAAAAGGGCGCGGGGTTGCAGGGCGAGGCGGCATCCACCATCCCCGCCAAATCCATTGCGGTGCTGCCGTTCGATGACTTGAGTCCTGGCCACGACCATGCCTATTTCGCATCCGGCCTGGCCGAAGAATTGTTGAATGCGCTGGCGAAGGTGCAGGGGTTGAAGGTGGCCGGTCGCGCTTCCTCGTTCTATTACGGCAACCACAACGCCGACCTGCGCACCATCGGCAAGGCGCTGGATGTCGCCAATGTCCTGCAGGGCGCGGTGCGAACGCAGGGCAATGCCGTGCGCATCAGCGTGCAACTGGTACGCGTCGGCGATGGCTACGAGGTGTGGTCGCAAAGTTATGACGGAAGCTTGAGCGACATTTTTGACCTGCAGGAGCGCATCGCGCGCGCCATCACCGACCATCTGAAAGTGGTGCTGACCGGCAGCGAGCAGGCCCGGCTGGTGCCGGTGGCGACTACCAGTGCGGAAGCCTACGCGGATTTCGTGACGGCGCAGACGCTGGTCAACCAACGCGTGGGCGACAGCCTGCCGCGTGCGATCGCATTGTTGCAGAAAGCGACCACGTTGGACCCGAGGTTCACGCGCGCCTGGTCGAAGCTCGCGGTGGCCTATGCGGTGCTGCCGCAGTACGTGTCCGGCGACTGGAAGGCCAGCTGGAAAATTTCCGATGATGCCGCGCATCGCGCGCTCGTACTCGATCCGAACGATGCGGAAGCCTATGCGGCGATGAGCTACAACCAGTTCTCGCAGCGGCACTACGTGGCGATGGTGGAGCCGATGCAACGCGCGGTGGAACTTGCGCCGGACAATTCCGCGGTGAATTACTGGGCCGCGAACGAACTAGCGGCCATGGGCCGCACGCGCGACGCGGAAGCACGGATTGATTCGGCGCTGACCAACGATCCGGCGAATATCCTGCTGCTGTTCTACAAGAGCATGACGCGTTGGCGGCAGGGAGATCAGGCCGGCGCGCTGGCGTACATCCATCGCGCTGGCGTGGCGGATTCGCCGTTCGGTGCGCTGATGCTGGAGTTCTATGACGCCGCGCGCGGCGACATGGCGGGGTCCGCCCGGGAGTTCGCCAACTCGACCAGCTGGATGGGCACCAAGATTTCTCGCGCGGATTTGCAGGCCATCTATCGCGGCACCTATGGCGATGCCGCGCAGCGCGCGATCGCATTGAAAATCCTCGATGCGCATCTGGACGACGACTGGACGCCGACGATGCTGCTGCAACTGGGCGAATCCGCGCGCTCATTCGATCTGTTCGAGCACGGTCATAGCGGTTTGTCCGACGCCTACCTCAACTGGCTGTGGCAGCCGGAGCCCTGGTCGCGCAAGGCGCGCCAGGACCCTGTGTTCCAGGGTTTCGCACGGCGCATCGGCATGGTCGCGTACTGGAAGCGCTACGGCTGGCCGGACCTGTGCAAACCCTCCCCCGAAAACGGCTCCGAGGCATTCGTTTGCCAATGAACGGTGGACATTGCCGCCTCTGATCTTCGGAGCGTTGCCATGCTGCGCCATGTCATCGCACACCCCTGCCGCACTACACTGGAAAGATGTTCGATACCGTTCCCATGCTCGATTGCAACGGCCGCGCGTTACGGCTGGATCGTCCACGCATTTGCGGCATCCTGAACCTCACCGACGATTCGTTTTCGGGCGATGGTTTGCGTGGCGACGCCGAGGCTTCCATCGCTCAAGGTGTCGCGATGGTGGAGCAGGGCGCCGACATGCTGGATGTCGGCGCCGAGTCCACGCGCCCGGGTGCGAAGCCCATTGCCGCGGAAGATGAGACTGCGCGCGTGGTGCCGGTGATCGAAGCACTGGCCAAACGGGTCGAGGTGCCGATTTCGATCGACACCTCGAAACCCGAAGTGATGCGCACGGCAGTGGCGGCCGGTGCGGGTTTCATCAACGACGTGTACGCGTTACGGCGCGAAGGTGCGCTGGACGCAGCGGCCGAACTCAAGGTGCCGGTGTGCTTGATGCACATGCAGGGCGAACCGCGCACGATGCAGGACGATCCGCATTACGACGACGTGGTCGGCGAGGTGCACCGTTTCCTCGCCGAGCGCGTCTTCGCCTGCGAGATGGCCGGCATCGACAAGCGCAGGGTGCTGGTCGACCCAGGCTTCGGCTTCGGCAAGACGCTGGAACACAACCTTGCGTTGCTGCGCGCGCTGGATCGTTTCCGCGATCTCGCTGCCGGCGTGTTCGCGGGCGTGTCGCGCAAGGCGATGATCGGCACCTTGACGGGACGCGACGGCGGAGCCGATCGTGCCGCGGGTTCCGCTGCAGCCGCCATGATCGCGGTGCAGCGCGGCGCGATGATCGTGCGCGTCCACGACGTGGCCGCGACCCGCGATGCGCTGGCGGTATGGCACGCCGTGTACGAAGGCGATACGGTCGCGAAAAAGCCGGCGCAACCGTTCGGGTCGCAGCGTTTCGGCGAGGACTGAACAAGCCCGTAATGGGCGCGATCCGGAATCCATGGTTGTTCTGGCTCAGCCGGCAGGGCCAAAATGGATTCCGGGTTCTGTCACGGACTTCGTCCGCGCCAGCCCCGGAATGACGACAAGTTATGATGTTGTCCCGATCTTCACCCTGAAGTTGAATGTCGCCCTCATGCCCGAGTCCCGAGTCCCGAGTCCCGAGTCCCGCAAATACTTCGGCACCGACGGCGTGCGCGGCAAGGTCGGTGAATGGCCGATCACCGCCGAATTCATGCTCAAGCTGGGGCGCGCCGCGGGTGTGGTACTGGGCAACGGCCGGCGGCCGCTGGTGCTGATCGGCAAGGACACGCGGGTGTCGGGTTACATGTTCGAGTCCGCGCTGGAAGCGGGGCTGGTGGCGGCGGGCGCCGACGTCGGCCTGCTCGGCCCGTTGCCGACGCCGGCGGTGGCGCAGCTGACGCGCAGCTTGAACGCCAGCGCGGGCATCGTGATCAGCGCCTCGCACAACCCCTACCAGGACAACGGCATCAAGTTCTTTTCCGCCGATGGCGAAAAACTCGATGACGACGTGGAAGCCGCGATCGAGCGCGAAATCGACGCACCCTTCGTGACGGTCGCGCCCGAGCGCCTCGGCAAGGCGCGCCGCGTCGACGATGCGATCGAACGTTACGTGCGATTCTGCCTCGGTACGCTGGATGCGCCGCCCGATCTCTCCGGCCAGCACATCGTGCTGGACTGCGCGAACGGTGCCACCTACTCGGTCGCGCCCAAGGTGTTCATGGCGCTGGGTGCACGGGTCACGCGCATCGGTTGCGAGCCGGACGGGTTCAACATCAACCGCGACGTCGGCTCGACCCATCCGGCGACGCTGCGCGGTGCAGTGATCGAACAGGGCGCCGACCTCGGCATCGCCTTCGACGGCGATGGCGACCGCGTGCAGATGATCGATCGCAACGGGGAACTCGCCGACGGCGACGACCTGTTGTACGTGCTGGCGCAGGACTGGCTGGAGGATGGCCGCCTGCGCGGGCCTGTGGTCGGCACTCTGATGAGCAATTTCGGTCTGGAGCGCGCGTTGACCGGAGCCGGCGTGCGCTTCCTGCGCGCCAACGTGGGCGACCGCTACGTGCTGCAGCAGCTGAAGGAACACGGCGGCCTGCTGGGTGGCGAGACTTCCGGGCACATCCTGTGCCTCGATCGTGCCAGCACCGGTGACGGCATCGTCTCCGCACTGGCGGTGCTGGATGCGCTGGCACGCGCGGGCAAGGACCTGGTGGAAGCGCGCGAGGGGTTCGCCAAGCTGCCGCAGATCACCCGCAACGTGAAGGTGGCGGGTGCAAAAGGCGCCATCGCCGCGCCAGCGGTGCAGCAGACCCTGGCCGAAGTGCAGCACGCCCTGCGTGGCCGTGGCCGCGTGGTGCTGCGGCCGTCCGGCACCGAGCCGCTGGTGCGCGTCACCATCGAGGGCGAGGATGCGGACGAGGTGCAGGCGTTGGCGGCGCGGCTCGCGGATGCGGTGGCGTCGGCTTCCACGAACACTCACCAGGTGTCATGAAAGAAAACCGCGCCGCGTGCGGCGCGGCTTTGCAGCGGACTTACACCATCTGGCTGGCCGCGAAATCCCAGTTCACCAGGTTCCAGTACGCGTCGACGTATTTGGCGCGCGCGTTGCGGTAGTCGATGTAATAGGCGTGTTCCCACACGTCGCAGGTCAAGAGCGGACGATCGCTGCCGGTGATCGGCGTGCCGGCGTTCGACGTCGAGACCAGGCCCAGCGAACCGTCGGCGCGCTGCACCAGCCAGGCCCAGCCGGAACCGAAGGTGCCGGTCGCGATCTTGGCGAACTCGGCCTTGAACTTGTCGACGCCGCCGAAGGCCTTGCCGATGGCATCGGCCAGCTTGCCGGACGGGTCGCCGCCGCCCTTGGGCGAAAGCGAGTTCCAGTAGAACGTGTGGTTCCAGGCCTGCGCGGCGTTGTTGAACATGCCGCCGGTGGCCTTCTTCACGATGTCCTCGAGGTTCATGTCGGCGAAGTCGGTGCCCTCGATCTGCTTGTTGAGGTTGTCGACATAGGCCTTGTGGTGCTTGCCGTAGTGGAAGTCCAGGGTTTCCTCGGAGATGTGCGGGGCCAGCGCGCCGCGTTCGTAGGGGAGCGGGGGAAGTTCGATCGCCATGGGATTCTCCTTGGAGTGGGAAGAGGCTGGAGGAAGGCATGCGCGCGTGGTGCGCTGATACAATGCGCAGTGTCCGCACGACACCATCCTCCATTCTAGACCGATCTCTCCATGGACGTCATCGAACGCATCAAGAACACCCTGTCCGAACACCCCATCGTGCTGTACATGAAGGGCACGCCGGATTTCCCGATGTGCGGGTTTTCCATGCGCACCTCGCAGGCGCTCAACGCCACCGGCGCCGAGTATTTCTCGGTGAACGTGCTGGAGGATCCCGAAATCCGCGCCAACCTGCCGCGCTATTCCAACTGGCCGACCTTCCCGCAGCTCTACATCAACGGCGAACTGATCGGCGGTTGCGACATCACGCTGGAACTGTACGAATCCGGCGAGCTGCAGCGCATGGTCGCGGAAGCCGCCAAGCAAGCGACCGCCCAATGAGCTTGCCCGTCGCGCGTCTGCCGGCGGGCTGGACGCCTGCCGCGGCGTCGCTGGCGGGAAGGGTCATCCTGATCACCGGCGCAGCGGGGGGCTTGGGTCGTGCCTCCGCGCTGGCGTGCGCGAAAGCCGGTGCGACCGTGTTGCTGGCCGACCGCAAGGCGCGCGCGCTGGAACCGGTCTACGACGAAATCGCGGCACTGCCGGAGGTGTCGCAACCGGTATTGCAGCCGATGGACCTGCAGGGCGCCTCGCCGCTCGAATACCAGGCCTTCGCCGAATCGATCGAACGCCAGTTGGGCCGGCTCGACGGCATCGTGCACGCGGCGGTGAAGTGCGAAGGCCTGACACCGCTCGCCATGCTGTCGCCCGAGGAATGGATCACCACGCTGCATGTGGACCTGTCCGCCCCGTTCCTGCTGACCCAGGCGTGCATGCCGTTGCTGCTGGCGCGCGACGACAGCGCGGTGGTATTCGTGCTGGACGATCCGCGTCGCATGGGCAGCGCGCACTGGGGCGCCTACGGTGTCGCCAAGGCGGGTTTGGAAGGACTGGCGTCGATCCTGCACGAGGAAACCGACGAAACCCCCTTGCGCGTCCACACGCTGCTGCCGGCACCGATGCGCACCGCGTTGCGCCGCACCGTGTGGGCCGGCGAGGATCCGGACAAGGTGGCCACGCCCGAAAAGGCCGCCGATGCAGTGTTGTATCTGTTGTCGCCGGATGGCCGCGCGGCGCGCGGGAAGTTGCTCGATCTTCGCGGTGCCGAAGTCGGCAAGGATTGAGTCATGCACCAGCAGATGACCATCGTGTCGGCGTGCATCACGTTGTTCCTGGTGCTGGATGCGCCCGGCAACGTGCCGTTCTTCCTGTCGATCCTCAAGGACGTGCCACCCAAGCGTCGCCGTTGGGTGATGGTCCGCGAACTGTTGATCGCGCTGGGCGTGCTGGTCGCGTTCCTGATCGGCGGACGCGGCCTGCTGTCGGTCATGCAGCTGCGCCAGGAAGCCATTGCCATCGGTGGCGGCGTGGTGCTGTTCCTGATCGCGATCAAGATGGTGTTCCCGCCGCGGGATGGCGGCATCTTCGGACCCACGGGCCAGGGCGAGCCGTTCATCGTGCCGCTGGCGATTCCCGGCGTGGCAGGCCCGTCGGCGATGGCGACGCTGCTGCTGCTGACCAGCGCGCAGCCGGGCCGCGAACTGGAATGGGGCGTGGCGCTGCTGATCGCGTGGCTGGCCACCGCGGTGATCCTGCTGGCCTCCACCTGGCTGTTCAAGTTCCTGGGCGAGAGCGTGCTCGCGGCCGTGGAACGCGTGATGGGGATGTTGCTGATCGCACTGGCCGCGCAGATGATCCTGGGCGGCGTCGAAGCGTATTTGAAGGCTGGTTGATGCGATGAACGATGTCAGTCAAGCAACGCCTGCGCGTCCTGCCACCGTCAACGCGCAGATCGTGCCGGCCGGCACCCTGGACCTGCTGTCGCGCAACGAGATCGCGCGCCTGCGCGACGCCACTTCGTCGGGATTGCATGCGCTGCTGCGCTCCTGTTCGCTGGCGGTGCTGACTTCGGGCGCGATGCAGGACAGCGCGCGCGCGATGCTCGACCAGTACCCGGATTTCGACATCCAGGTGCTGCAACAGGATCGCGGCGTCAAGCTGGATCTGAAGAACGCGCCGGCGCAGGCGTTCGTCGACGGCAAGATCATCCGCGGCACCAATGAACTTCTGTTCGCGGTGGTGCGCGACATCGTGTACGTGTCGACCAGGCTGAATTCGGGCGAGTTCGACCTGTCCGAATCCAGCGGCATCACCCACGCGGTGTTCGACATCCTGCGCAACGCGCGGGTGCTGCGCGCGCGCTTCGATCCCAACCTCGTGGTGTGCTGGGGCGGGCACGCGATCTCGCGCGAGGAATACGACTACACCAAGACCGTCGGCTACCAGCTCGGCTTGCGCGGCATGGACATCTGCACTGGTTGTGGTCCCGGCGCGATGAAGGGACCGATGAAAGGCGCGACCATCGCGCACGCCAAGCAGCGGCACTACGACAACCGCTACATCGGCCTCACCGAA
Organism: Lysobacterales bacterium 66-474; assembly: GCA_001899805.1. Lineage (GTDB taxonomy): Bacteria > Pseudomonadota > Gammaproteobacteria > Xanthomonadales > Rhodanobacteraceae > 66-474. The sequence continues at coordinate 985,600 of MKWP01000015.1, read as the reverse complement.
CCCAGCATCATCGCGGCCGAATCGCCGAACCCGATCGTCAACAGCCTGGTGATCCTGCCCGACATCGAGAAGCGGCTGGAAGCCTTCGTGCGCGTCGGCCACGGTTTCATCGTGTTCCCGGGCGGCGTCGGCACGGCGGAAGAAATCCTGTACCTGCTCGGCATCCTGTTGAGCCCCGCCAACGCCAGCATCCCGTTCCCGCTGGTGTTCACCGGACCGGCCGAATCGGCGCCGTATTTCGAGCAGATCGACAGGTTCCTGCGTTTGGTGCTGGGCGAAGCCGCCGCGCGGCGCTACAAGATCATCATCGACGATCCGGTCGCGGTCGCGCACGCGATGAACGCCGGCATCGAGGACGTGCGCGAGCACCGCGTCGAGCAGCACGATGCATTCTTCTTCAACTGGGAAATCACCGTCGACCTGCCGTTCCAGCAGCCGTTCCAGCCGACCCACGCGGCGATGGCCGCGCTGGACCTGCACCGTGGCCGCGCTCCGCACGAGCTCGCCGCCGACATGCGCCGAGCTTTCTCAGGCATCGTCGCCGGCAACGTCAAGGAAGAGGGCATGAACCAGATCGACCGGCATGGTCCTTACGAAATCCACGGCGACCCCGAGTTCATGCGCGCGCTCGATGCGCTGCTGCAAAGCTTCGTCGCGCAGCGGCGCATGAAGCTGCCGGGGAGCAAGTATGTGCCGTGCTACCGGATTGTTCCCGGGAATGCCGCCTGACCTGCTGCGCTTGGCAGCTTGCGCGCCGGCGGTGCTCGCAATGCTCACGTACTGTCGTGTACGCTCCGCTTGCTGCGCTCCGGCGTCACGCAATCACGGAGATCTCTCGCCATGGATGGCGTTGTCGCTCGCGACGGTCGCGCGGCATCCCGGTTCGCGTTGCTCGCAGCCTCTTCTCGGTTGTTGCTGATGCCACCCATCCGCCCGCTGTCTCCGGAACTCGTCAACCAGATCGCCGCCGGCGAGGTGATCGAGCGCCCGGCTTCGGTGGTGAAGGAGCTCGCGGAGAACAGCCTCGATGCCGGCGCGCGTCGCATCGACATCGAAGTCGAGCAGGGCGGCATGCGCCTGATCCGCGTGCGCGACGACGGCGCGGGGATCGCGGCAGACGAGTTGCCGCTGGCGCTGGCGCCGCACGCGACCAGCAAGATCGCGAGTTTCGACGACCTGACCCGCGTCGCCAGCATGGGCTTCCGCGGCGAGGCACTGGCGTCGATCGCTTCGGTGTCGCGGATGTCGATCGCCTCGCGCCGCGCGGCGGACGCGCAAGGTGCGCGCATCGAAAACGGCACGACGCGGCCCGCCGCGCACCCGGTCGGCACCAGCATCGAAGTGCGCGACCTGTTCCACGCCGTGCCGGCGCGGCGCAAGTTCCTGCGCAGCGATCGTACCGAGTTCGGCCACATCGACGAGCTGGTGCGATCGCTGGCGCTGGCGCGGCCCGAGGTCGAGTTTCGCCTGGTGCACAACGGCAGGCCGATCCGCATGCTGAAGCCGGCAGCGGACGAGGCCGCGCAACTGCAGCGCGCGGGCGAATTGCTGGGCGACGCGTTTGCGCAAGCCTGCCTGCGCATCGACCACGCGGCGGCGGGACTGGCATTGCGCGGCTGGATCGGCTTGCCGACCGCGTCGCGCGCGCAGGCCGACCAGCAGTACTTCCATGTCAACGGCCGCCTGGTGCGCGACAAGAGTGTCGCGCACGCGGTGCGCCAGGCCTACGAGGACGTGCTTTACCACGGTCGGCATCCGGCCTTCGTGCTGTTCCTGGAACTCGACCCCGCGGGCGTGGACGTCAACGTGCATCCGGCCAAGCGCGAAGTGCGTTTCCGCGATGCGCGGCTGGTGCACGATTTCCTGTATCACGCGCTGCATGACGCGGTGGCGCACACGCGCGCGGGCGAAAGCGCTGCCACGCCGGCGCCGGCCGGCGCCGGCAGCGCCGGGGCCGGCTATCCGGCCGTGCCGTTCCGGCAATTCGGTTTGGGCGTGCGTGAAGCCCCGGCCGATCCGTACGCCGCGTTGCTGGGGCGACGCGACGCCAGCACGATGGCCGAACCGCTGCGGATGCCGGAACCGGAAGCAGGCGAAGCGCCGCCACTCGGTTACGCGCTGGCGCAGCTCGCGGGCATCTACATCCTGGCCGAGAACGCGCAAGGACTCGTGCTGGTCGACATGCACGCCGCGCACGAACGCGTGACCTACGAAAAACTGAAGGCGGCGCGCGACGCCAACCAGGTGCGTTCGCAACATCTGCTGGTGCCCGAGGCGATCGCGGTCAGCGAACGCGAAGCGGCGGCTGCAGAGGAGTACGCGGAGATCCTGGCGGCCTACGGCATGGAACTGGATCGCAGCGGTCCGCGCCAGGTCACCGCGCGCCGGATTCCCGCCCTGCTGGATGGCGCGGATGCCGCGCAGCTCGCGCGCGACGTGCTGGCCGAACTCGCCGAGCACGGCAATTCGCGCAAACTCGAAGAACTGCAAAACGAATTGCTTTCGACGATGGCGTGCCACGGTTCGGTACGCGCGCATCGGCGCCTGACGATCCCGGAAATGAACGCGCTGTTGCGCGAAATGGAAGCGACCGAACGCTCCGGCCAATGCAACCATGGGCGGCCGACCTGGACGCAGTTGTCCGTGGCCGAACTCGACAAGTTGTTTCTGCGCGGGAGGTGACATGACGACTGACAGCTACACGCAGGAAGTCGAACGCTGGCACGCCGCGCGCATCGCGCGTCTGACCGCGCCGGACGGCTGGTTGAGCCTGGTCGGCCTCGAATGGCTGCAGCCCGGCGTGAACAGGATCGGCAGCGCCGCGGACAACGACCTCGTGCTGGCGAAGGTGCCGACGCGGCTGGGCACGGTCGAATGGGCCGAAGACGGAACGCTCACGATCGCACTGGATCCGGCAAGCGGCGCAACCATCGACGGCCTGCCAGCGATGCAGGCGAGGTTGGTGGACGACAGCCTCGCCGATCCGACGATCGTTGGGTTCGGCAGCGTCAGTTTCATCGCCATCGACCGCGGTGGCAGGAAAGGGTTGCGCGTGCGCGATACCGAAGCTCCCACCCGCACGCAGTTCGCGGGCATCGAGCGTTTCCCGGTGGATCCGGCATGGCGGATCGTCGCGGATTGGCAGCCGCTGGATCCGCCGTTCCAGCTCGCCACCGGCACCGTGATCGGCACCATCGAAAACTATCCGGCCCCCGGCAAGGCCGTGTTCGAACGCGACGGACAACGCTTCGAGCTGTATCCCGTGGTGGAAGTACCGGGCGATACCCGGCTGTTCCTGATTTTCGCCGACCGCACCTCGGGCAAGGAAACCTACGGCGCCGCGCGTTTCCTGTATGCCGACATGCCGGGCGACGGCAGGATCGTGCTGGACTTCAACCGGGCCTACAACCCGCCGTGCGCGTTCACTCCCTACGCGACCTGTCCGCTGGCGCCGTCCGAAAACCGGCTGGATTTGCGGGTTGCAGCGGGCGAGCTGAAGTACCGGCAACACCCTTAACATGAGGAACCTTTCGGGGTCGCCATGCTCAAAGCATGGGACTCCGGTTTCGGATGGTGCAGGGCGGGTGCAGGCGTGCCCGCGACGGTAATGGATCGGACGGCAATGGATCAGGCGACAACGGATCAAGGTCGGGCATGAACAGGATCGTCATCGTGATGGTGCTGGCGGCGGGCGTGCTGTGGCCGCTCGAGCGCGCCGTCGCGCAATCTCCCAAGGCGTCGGCCACGCCCGTCGCGAACAACCGTGCCGAACTTTCCTACGCACTCGGTTACGAGGCCGGACTCGACCTCGGCCGGCGCAGGCCGGATGTCGACATCTCGACCGTGCTGCGCGGCGTGCAGGACGGCTATTCGCGCAAGAAGCCCGAGTATTCGCCGCAGGTGATGCAGCAGGTGATCCAGGCGATGCAGCAGCAGATGATCGCCGAAGCGCGTGCCGCGTACGAAAAACTCGCTGCCGCAAACCTGCAAAAGGCGCGCGAATTCTTTGCCGACAACAAGAAGAAACAGGGCGTGGTCACCCTGCCGTCCGGCGTGCAGTACAAGGTGCTCGATGGCGGTTCTGCCGACAAGAGTCCGACCATGGACAGCGATGTCACCCTGCAATACCGCGGCGAGTTCCTGGACGGCACGATCTTCGACAACACCGAGGACCGCGGCAAGCCGGTGGTGTTCCCGGTCAACCAGATGATCCCCGGCTGGCGCGAGATCATCACCCGCATGCATGTCGGCGACCACTGGAAAGTGTTCATCCCGCCCGACCAGGCCTACGGCATCCGCGGCGAACCGCCCCGGATCGGACCGAACGAAGCGTTGGTGTTCGACATACACCTGCTTGGCGTGAAACCGTAAGTCGGGTTCGCTGCTGCACGCTTCGGTCGGACATTCCGCGTCATCCCTCCACAACCCCGACAAGATGCGCGTTGCGCGTCTTGCCACCTTCTCGACTCAAGGGCGCGGGAAGCCCGCTGGCTGGACAGGGCGAGAGTGCGGGCAGGGTTCACGGTTGCATTCACCGCACCTGCGCTAGGCTTGGCGCATGCAACCCCGGTCATCGCACCCGCCACACACCGCGCCGCTCAGCCCGTGCACCGGCATCTGCCGCATGGACGCGCACGGACTTTGCGAGGGTTGTCGGCGCACGCTGTCCGAGATCGCCCGCTGGAGCGCGATGGGTGATGACGAGCGCCGGCGCTGGATGCGCGAGGTGCAGCCGCTGCGTCCGCCGGCGCGGCCATGATCGACGGCCTGGACGCGGTGGTGCGTGCGTTGCATCCTTTGGATGCGCCGCCCGGCATGCGGGGCTGGAACCATGATTACCTGGTCGAGATGATCGGTGACGGACCGCGCGACGAAGCCGCCGTGTTGATGGCGATCCGCGCCACGCCGGAACCGCGCGTGGTGTTCACGTTGCGACGCGACGACCTCGTGCGGCATGCGGGGCAGGTGAGTTTCCCAGGTGGCCGGTCCGATCCGGCCGACGCCGGCGCGGTCGCGACGGCGTTGCGCGAAGGTCGCGAGGAAATCGCGCTGGACCCGGCGGCGGTCGAACCACTGGGTTATCTCGATCGTCTCGAAACCGTGAGTGGATTCTGCGTGACGCCGGTGGTTGCGCGGTTGGCGCCCGACGCCGTGCTGGTACCGCAACCGGACGAGGTCGCCAGGCTTTTCGAAGTGCCGCTCGCGTTCCTGCTCGACCCCGGCAACGTCCGCCAGGTGGACTACCATTCGCCGTGGGGAATCCGCAAGGTGGATGAGTACGTCGGCGTCGAACCGCGCATCTGGGGCGCGACCGCGTCCATGCTGGTGAACCTGTTGCGAAGGATGGGACGCATCGCATGAACGGACGGAATGTGTTGATCGAAGCGAAAGACCTCGCGGCGTTGTCGCCCAAGTCGCTGCTGATTCTCGACTGTCGTTTCACGCTCGCCGATCCCGGCAAGGGCGAGCGCGATTACCTGGACGCACACGTTCCCGGCGCGGTGTACGCGAACCTGGATCATGACCTGTCGGACTTGTCGAAGCAGGGCCTGGGTCGCCATCCCCTGCCGGACGTGCCGGCGTTCGCGCGCAGCTTGTCGCGTTGGGGTTGGCGGCGCGGGATGCGGGTGGTGGCCTATGACGACGCCGGTGGCGCACTGGCCGCGGCGCGCGCGTGGTGGATGCTGCGCACCGCGGGCATCGATGCACAGGTGCTCGATGGCGGCTGGCAGGCGCGGCGGGACGCCGGCTTGCCGGTGGAATCCCGTGCCGCGGAGAAGGCCGCGGCGCGGCCCGTCAGGTTGGCCATCGACACGCACGCGGTGGTGTATTACCCCGAACTCGAACGGCTGCGCGGAGAAGCGTCCACGCTGGTGCTGGACGCGCGTGCAGCCCCGCGTTTTCGCGGCGAGCAGGAGCCGATCGATCGCGTCGGCGGGCATGTGCCGGGCGCACGCAACCGGCCGTTTTCCGAAAACCTGCAGGCGGACGGACGCTTCAAGCCACCCGCTGCGTTGCTCGACGAATTCGCCCGCTTGCTGGATGGCCGCGATCCCGCGGACGTGATCCACATGTGCGGTTCCGGCGTGACCGCTTGCCACAACCTGCTGGCGATGGAGGCCGCGGGCCTGCACGGTTCGCGCCTGTTCGCGCCGTCGTGGAGCGGATGGGTCGGCGATCCTGCGCGGCCCATCGCGACAGGCAATCCATGATGCAGCCCTCCAAGCGCTCCGGCGAGAATGAGAATGGAAAGTGGTCATTCCGGGGCTGCCCGCGCTCTTAGCGGGCAGCCCCGGAATGACAACAGGCAAGTTGCGACCACGCATCAGGCCACCCGCCGGCATTCTCACCAGCGCAGACCCGCCAACAGCATCGTCTCGCCGAGGTTCTCGCCGCCGCCCAGCAGGTGCGCATTGGAGATGTGTCGCAGCATCACGACAAGGTGTCCGTCCTCCCAGCCGCCGCTGGTCATGAATTCGAAGCGGCTGGAGAGTGCGTCGGTGCGGGTGCTGGTCGCGGCCAGTTGTTCGCTTACGAACCAGTGGTGGTTGGCGGACACGACGCGCACGCCACCGGCGGCAAGGAACACCTCGTGGTCCAGGTCGTCCGCGCGGGTGTGGCGCGAATTCACCCAGCCGAGCGTGCCGATAGGCTCGAAATGGATGTGGTCGTCGAAGGGGCGGTCGCCGAACACGCTGGCGAACACCGCGCCGGTCGTGCGTTCGGATGACGTCACGCTGGGTCCGGCCGTGATGTCGAATCCCGCGGCCAGTGCGGGCGCGCATGTCGCGAGACACGCTGCCGCGACCAACCCGAGTTTGATGCTTTGCATGGTTTGCTCCACTTGTAGAGGGCAGGGGCCGAACGACGCCGGTCGCGTCGGAAGGGAGTCGTCCTGCTTGCCTTCGATATAATTGCCTTGACAACAAGTGCCTTGACAGTATAATCCTCGGCATGAATCGCGGCGCTGAATCTTCCGACCGTTCGTTCCAGCTATGCCGGCTGGTCGGACGTCTGCGCGCCGAGTTCGTCTTCGAGGTCGAGCAGGAGATGGGGCGGCAAGGCGTCGATCTCAACTTCACCCAGTTCCTCGCGCTCAAGCTGTTGGGGCACGAGGAGCCGATGACGCCGGTCGAGCTGGCGCGTGCGTTGCACTACAATCCCGGCGCACTGACCCGCGTGTTGGACAAGCTCGAGCAGCGCGGCTACCTGAAGCGCGTGCCTGATCCCGACGATCGCCGCGCCCTGCGCCTGGAGCTGACCGCGCAAGGTAAGGCGTTGCGCAAGCGCGCGATCGGTTGCTGCGATGCCGTGGCCGGCCGTACCTTCGATTGCACCACGACCCGCGAACGCCAGCAACTGCACGACGTGTTGAGCCGTGTACTGGAAGGCATGCACGCCGCTCGCGGGTGAACACGGCGGACGGCCGGCCGTCGAAATCCCGATCTTCCGCGCGTCATCAGGAAAGCAACCTCGTATCGATTCCGGAGTGCCTGGTTTCACTCGTTCCGGCACATTTCCATTCATTCATCCGCGGCGCCTGAAACTGGCGCCCGATTCCCTAAAACCACGACGCCATGCCACACACCATCGCACCACGCCGCGGCGCTGCCGTCGCCACGGTTCTTGCCGCCGCATTGCTGGCCGGTTGCGCCAGCACGGGGGGACTGCACCCGACCGCGGTCGCCAGTGATCCGGCAAGTTTGCACACCGAGCGCAGCCTTGCCGGCGTGAAGCTGGACGCGGCGGCGTGGCCGCAATCCGACTGGTGGAAGGCGATCGGCGATCCGCAGCTCGACCAGCTGGTCGACGAGGCGCTGGCCGGCAACCCCGACATGGAGCTGGCGGACGCGCGGGTGCGCGCGGCGCTGGCCGCCGCGGGTGCCGCCGACGCGGCGCGCAAGCCCACCCTGAACGCCGGTGCCAGCGTCGCCGGCGCGCGGGTGCCGCCGTTGCTGCCGCCGCTGGCTTCGGGCCACTTCGGCGTCATCAAGTACGGCTACCTGAGCTTCAAATGGGACCTCGACCTGTGGGGCGGCAAGCGCGCCGCATGGCAAGCCGCGGTCGGCAACGCGCACGCCACGGAAATCGACGCGCAGGCCGCGCGGATGAAACTTTCCGCCGACGTGGTGCAGGCGTATTTCGACCTCGCCGGCGCCTACGCACAGCGCGAGCTCGCGCAGGCGGAACTGCAACGCGCGCAGGATTTCCTGAAGCTCACGAACAAACGCGTCGCCAACGGCATCGACAGCAAGTTCTCGCTGGCGCGGATCGAAGGCGAAACCGCCAGCGATCGCGCGCACCTCGAGGCGGCGGACAACGCGGTGCAGGCCGGTGGCCTGGTGCTGGCGGCGCTGCTCGGCAAGGGGCCGGATCGCGCGTTGACGATCGAGCGCCCGGCATTGCCCGCGATTCCCGCGCTGGCGTTGCCGAGTGACTTGCCGGCCGATCTGCTGGGCCGGCGCCCCGACGTGGTGGCTGCGCGCTGGCGGGTCGAGGCCGCGGGCGAGGACATCAAGTCGGCGAAGGCGAAGTTCCTGCCCAACATCGGCATCAGTTCGCTGGCCGGGCTGATCGCGCCCTCGTCGCTCGACCTGTTTTCGCTGCGCAATCGCTTCTACACGCTCTCGCCCGCGCTGAGCCTTCCGATTTTCGAAGGCGGCGCGCTGCGCGCCAACCTCGCCGGCAAGGACGCGGCGCGCGACATCGCGGTGGCGCAGTACAACCAGACGCTGGTGCACGCGGTCAACCGGGTCGCGGCCCAGGTCGACGATTTGCGCTCGCTGGATGCGCAGGTGCGCGACGCCCAGTCCGCGCGCAGTAGCGCCGCGGACGCCTACACGCTTGCGATGCAGCGTTACCGCGCCGGTGTCGGCAACTTCCTCGAAGCCCTCAGCGTGCGCCAGGAGTTGATCGCCGCCGAGCAACAGCTCGCGGCCCTGCAAACCCGACGCAGCAACGCATGGGCCATGTTGAACGAAGCGCTGGGCGGCGGCTTCCAGCCCGGTGGCGATACCCCCGCGCTGGCCAACGCCGCGCATGACACCCCATACGGACCCAAGGCACATCGATGACTTCCCCCATCAACCCCAACCCCGTTCCCGAAGAAGACACCGCCGAGCAGTTGAAGCGGCGGAGGTTGCGCAAGCGGCGCCTGATGTTGCGCAGCCTGGTCGGCGTGATCGTGGTCGTCGCGATCGCGTGGGCGCTGTACCACTTCCTGGTGGGACGCTGGTACGAAGGCACCGACGATGCCTACGTCGACGGCAACGTGGTGCAGATCACGCCGCAGGTGCCGGGCACGGTGATCAGCATCGGCGCCGACGACAACGACTACGTGCGTGAAGGCCAGCCGTTGGTGAAGCTGGATCCGTCCGATGCCGATGTCGCGCTGGCGCAGGCCGAGGCGGCGCTGGCGCAGACGGTGCGCAAGGTGCGCGGCCTGTACAGCACGGTGCATACCTCGAAGGCCGACGTCGCCGCGCGCGAAGCAGTCGCGGAGCAGGCCCAGGCCGATTACCAGCGCCGCAAGGGTCTCGCCGCCTCCGGCGCGATTTCCGCCGAAGAGCTGGCGCACGCGCGCGACGCGCTGACCACCGCGCAAAGCGCGCTGGCCGCCGCCGAGGCGCAGCTCGCCACCACCGACGCACTGGTTTCGGATACCGAGATCGCCACCCACCCCGACGTGAAGGCCGCCGCGGCGAAAGTGCGCGCGGCATGGTTGAACGACCAGCGCACCACGCTGGTGGCGCCGGTGTCGGGCTACGTCGCCAAGCGCACCGTGCAGGTCGGGCAGCGCGTGCAACCCGGCACGCCGCTGATGGCGGTGGTGCCGCTGCACCAGGTGTGGGTGGATGCCAACTTCAAGGAAACCCAGTTGCAGGACATGCGGATCGGCCAGCCTGTGACGTTGACGTCGGACGTGTACGGCGGCGCGGTGACCTACCACGGCCATGTCGCGGGGTTGGGCGTCGGCACCGGCAGCGCGTTCTCGTTGCTGCCCGCGCAGAACGCATCGGGCAACTGGATCAAGATCGTGCAGCGCCTGCCGGTGCGGATTGCGCTGGACCCGAAGGACCTGGACAAGTATCCGTTGCGGATCGGCTTGTCGATGGACGTGTCGGTGAACCTGCACGACCGGAAGGGCCAGATGCTGTCGCAACAGCCGCCGCAGAAGCCGGTGTTCAGCACCGACGTCTACGCGCACGACCGCGCCGAGGCCGACACCTTGATCGCGCAGATCATCCACGCCAACAGCGGCCCGCAGTCGGGTGGCGCGCGCATGGCGAGACATTGACGTGCGATCGTCCCCGATCGCGGCTTCGCCCGATGCATCGGTGCTGAAACCCTTGTCCGGCCGGCCAACACCAGAACGTCCTCAAGAGCAGCCATCCATGGCCAACAGCTCCGTGGACTGATTTTCACGAAGGCCACACTGGCCAATACCGCAGACATCCATGGCATCCACTGCAGCTACCGCGACGGCCGGCCAGTTCGGCGAATTCCGGCCGTCCAGCCTGCCGTTGGCGACGCTCGGCCTGTCGCTGGCGACCTTCATGCAGGTGCTGGACATCACCATCGCCAACGTGTCGTTGCCGACCATCGCCGGCAACCTCGGCGCCAGCCTCACCCAATCGACCTGGGTGATCACCTCGTTCGCGGTGTCGAACGCGATCGCGTTGCCGCTGACCGGATTCCTGTCGCGGCGGTTCGGCGAAGTGAAGCTGTTCGTGTGGGCGACCGCGTTGTTCTCGCTGTGCTCGCTGCTGTGCGGGCTGGCCACCAGCATGGACGAGCTGGTGCTGTTCCGGGTGCTGCAGGGCGCGGTCGCGGGGCCGATGTATCCGATCACGCAAAGCCTGCTGGTGTCGATCTATCCGCGCGAGAAACGCGGCATGGCGTTGGCGATCCTGGCCATGGTCACGGTGGTGGCGCCGATCGCCGGGCCGGTGCTGGGCGGCTGGATCACCGAAACCTATTCGTGGGAATGGATCTTCTTCATCAACGTGCCGATCGGCTTGTTCGCAAGCTCGGTCGTCGCGGGGCAGCTTGGCCATCGTGTCGAACAGTTGCGCAAGGCGCGCGTCGACTGGGTCGGACTGATCACGCTGATCCTCGGCGTCGGCTCGTTGCAGGTGCTGCTGGACAAGGGCAATGAACTCGACTGGTTCCATTCGCCCTTGATCATGGCCCTGGCGATCGTCTCGGCGGTGTCGCTCGCGGTATTCCTGATCTGGGAATTGACCGATGACGAACCGATCGTGGACCTGCGCCTGTTCCGGCACCGCAACTTCGCGGCCGGCACCCTGGCATTGGTACTGGCCTACGCCGCGTTCTTCTCGATCGGCCTGTTGGTGCCGTTGTGGCTGCAGAACACGATCAACTACACATCGATCTGGGCCGGGCTTGCGACCGCGCCCATCGGGGTGATCCCGGTGCTGCTGACGTTCTTCGTCGGCAAGTACGCCACCAGGTTCGACCTGCGCTGGCTGGCGGCGTCGGCGTTCATCGTGATGGGGCTGACGTGCTTCATGCGCGGTCGCTTCAACGTCGAGGTGGATTTCTACCACGTTGCCATGGCGCAACTGGTGCAGGGCCTGGGCGTCGCGCTGTTCTTCATGCCGATCCTGACCATCCTGCTGTCGGACCTCGAAGGGCCGGAAGTCTCCGAAGGCTCGGGCCTTGCCACCTTCCTGCGTTCCGTGGGCGGCAGCTTCTCGGCGTCGATCACCACCTACATCTGGACGCGCGGCGGCGTGCTCAACCACGCCAACCTCACCGAACACATCAGCGCCTACAACGAGGATGTCCGCGACGGCATCGTCGCTGCCGGCGGGCACCTGCAGCAATACGCGGCCGAGATCAACGGCGTGATCAGCCAGCAGGCGATGCAGATTTCCTTCAACCATCTGTTCGACGCGCTCGGTTTCATCTTCCTCGGGTTGGTCGCGGTGGTGTGGCTGGCCAAGCCGCCCTTCATCAAGAAAGCCGGCCCCGCCGCCGCGGGCGGGCATTAGTTGTGCGTTCATCCGTGAACGCTGCTTCGATTCGTGTCGTCGCGCCCATCATGTTCCGCGTGCAACGAACACCAGAACGTCCATCCCTGGACTGATTTCCCACAACAGCCGCTTCGACGAAAATCTTCATGGCTTCCAACGCAGCACAAGCAATGGGTGAATTCCGTCCCGCCAGCCTGGCGCTGGCGACGATCGGGTTGTCGCTCGGCACCTTCATGCAGGTGCTGGACATGACCATCGCCAACGTGTCGCTGCCGACCATCGCCGGCAACCTCGCGGCCAGCCAGGACCAATCGACTTGGGTGATCACCTCGTTCACGGTGTGCCAGGCGATCACCCTGCCGATGACCGGATTCCTGTCGCGCCGCTTCGGCGAGGTCAAGGTGTTCGTGTGGGCGGTGCTGCTGTTCTCGCTGTTCTCGCTGGCCTGTGGTTTGGCCACCAGCCTGTCGATGCTGGTGGTGTTCCGCGCCATGCAGGGCGCGGTGTGTGGGCCGATGTACCCGATCACGCAAAGTCTGATGGTGTCGATCTACCCGCGCGAGAAACGCGCGATGGCGCTGGCGATCATCGCCATGATCACCGTGGTCGCGCCGATCGTCGGCCCGGTCGCGGGCGGCTGGATCACCGATTCCTATTCGTGGCGGTGGATCTTCTTCATCAATATCCCCATCGGCATTTTCGCCGGCGTTGTCGTGCTCGCGCAAATGGGCAAGCGCATCGAGCAACTGCGCAAGGCGCGCATCGACTGGGTCGGGCTGGTCACGTTGATCGTGGGCGTGGGCTCGCTGCAGATCATGCTGGACAAGGGCAACCAGCTCGACTGGTTCCACTCCAGCACCATCATCGGCCTCGCGATCGTGGCGGCGGTGTCGCTCGTGGTGTGGGTGATCTGGGAACTCACCGACGAACAGCCGCTGGTTGACCTGCGGCTGTTCCGGCACCGCAACTTCGCCGCGGGCACGCTGGCGCTGGTGCTGGCGTTCGCGTTGTTCTTCTCGATCGCGCTGCTGCTGCCGCTGTGGCTGCAGAACACGCTCGGCTACACCGCGCTGTGGTCGGGCCTCGCCGCCGCGCCGATCGGCGTGATCCCGGTGCTGCTGACGTTCTTCGTCGGCAAGTACGCCACCCGCTTCGACCTGCGCTGGCTGACCGCATTCTCGTTCGCGGTGATGGGGTTCGTGTGCTTCCGCTTCGGCAGCTTCAATACCGACGTCGATTTCGCCAGCGTGGCGATCACCGAACTGATCCTGGGCCTCGGCATCGCGCTGTTCTTCATGCCCATCCTGACCATCCTGTTGTCGGACCTGGAGGGCCAGGAAATCGCGGAAGGGTCCGGCTCCGCGACCTTCCTGCGCACCGTGGGCGCGAGCTTCGCCGTGTCCATCGTGACCTACCTGTGGACGCGCGGCAGCGTGGTCAACCACGCCAACCTCGCCGAGCACATCAATCCCTTCAACGAACAGGTCCGCCACGGCGTCACCGCGATGGGCGGGGAACTCCTGCGCTACGCGGCCAGCGTCAACGGCGTGATCACCCAGCAGGCGACCCAGATTTCCTTCAACCACCTGCTCGACGGATTGGGCGTCGGCTTCTTCCTGCTGATCGCGGTGGTATGGCTGGCCAAGCCGCCGTTCATCGCCAAGGCGCGCGGGCCCAGCGCGGGGCGTTGATGCGGTGTGCTGATGGCCGGCCCGTGGAATCACCGGTCGGGGAAACGTCCGGAGTTCAAAGCCCCGGTGATCGCTTCGTTGAAAACCGGCCACCTGCGACTTCGAACGTGATGCCGGGTCTCACGCCGGCACGAGCAGCTTGAAAGCCCAGTACAAACCGATCGCCATTTGTACGGCAAAAGCGGTGAAACGGATCGTGACCGCAACCGATGACACGGAAACAAGGTGCACGAGAGACTGGAACACGCGGGCGCCGAGCAGAAGGCAGGCAAGTGAATCCGTGATGGACGTGCGGCCTGTGGCCAGGGCGACAAGCAGCAGGCCACCGAAAATCGGAAGGTTTTCGATGCAGTTGGCATGCGCCCTGGCCAGCCGTTGCATGAAAGGCGACAAACCCGCATTGTCAGGAGTGAAGCCGTTTGCCGGCACCTTCCCGCGCACGACGAGTTGCGACCGGATGATTTCCATGAGCACGAGGAGCAGCAGCGCCCATGCGATGAAGGCAGTCAATGCGATGGCGCTTGGCGAATTCATTGCGAACCCTCGATGTAGACTCAACGTCCGGATCAAGCCGCGCCGCGGAGTGGCGCCGGCTTGGATGAATTGTCAGATGGCGACCCGCCAACGATGCGGGTCAAAAGCGTTCCGCATCTTCTGCGAGTGACCAGATGGGCCCGGTCAGGCCGTGTCGCTTGAATATCTCGGCGGCCTCCCGTGCCGACCATTTGTTCCAATCAGGGTCTGCGTGGCGACCGTACCACTCGATGGCGAACTTCCAGATCTGTTCGATGGGGCGGACATCGCCCTTCGGAATGCCCCTTGCAGCGCACCAGTCGTCCACCTGGGACTCGTTGCGGAACATCAACATGATGGAGCACGTGTAGATCACATTGTCCCACGCGTTCTTCATGGGGATCGGGAAGTGGACCACGAAGTCGGTGTCGATGAGCTTGCCGTGCTCGATCCTGATGGTTGCGTAGTCGTCGAGCGCGCCGATTCGCGTCTCGATGGTGGCGGTGTCCCCGGCCAGGTGGGCCAAACCCAGCGAGCACCACGCGCAGTTGCCCCACCACGCACAGGATTCCGATCGAACCACGCAGGTGGTCGGGGCCGCGGAGAATGGATGCGCCACCCAAATCTCGTCCGAGTTAGGGTGGAGTACCACGCCGTGGTATTCCGCCAACGCCCTCAGTCCCTTGCGCGCATCGGCTTCGTTGCAATGGAAGTGTGAAGCGACTTCCCTGATCGTCGGCGGCCGTTGGTTCCTTAGGAAGAACGAGATTATCGCCTCGTGCAGGGTGGAGTTGTTCATGATGGCCAACGCTTGTCGTGCAGGAAGCGCATGGCGCGGGTTGAGATGCCTTGTTCGCTGCTGGCATCCAACGCGGAGGTAACCGGCGCAACCGTCGTGGCGGGTGAACCTCAGGTTGATCGATCCAATGGATTCCTTCCGCGTCGCCACACAGCTTCAATGAGCCAGACTGAACGCGTTCAGATCGCGTGATCACGAGAGGAGCCCGCCATGCATGCTACGCCAGTTTCCGATACCACCGCCACAGCGGCAGTCGATCTCGCCAAGGATGTATTCCAGTTGGCTGTCACCCATGCGGGAGCGCAGCTCGCGCTGCAGGGCGTCGTACCGGCACAGCGGGTGACGACTTGTGCAAGCGCCTAGCCGGATTTCTTGCTGCGCAGGCGTTCCGCCAGTGCGTGCAGTGTGGTCTGTGCCTCCGGTGCGAACCAGCCGTCGAGGAATTCCTCGACCGGCAGCCGATCGGGATCGGCGAACAATGCGGCGAGGTCGGCGCGCGCCATTGTGCGGGTCGCGAGCATCGCGTGACGCGGCAGTTGCAGCAGGGGCGCCAACCACGCGAGCGCGCGTGTCACGACATGGTCGACGTCGGTCAGTTCATCGACCATGCCGGCAGCGAGCGCGGCTTCGGCGTCCAGCATCGCACCCGAAACCAGCAGCCGTTCCGCTCGATACGTTCCGACCAGCCGACGCAGGGCCGCCTGGATGCAGTCGGGTACGGTCAGCCCGACCTGCACTTCGTTGAGGCCGATCCGGTATTCGCCGCGCGCCATCACCCGCCAGTCACAGAAGATCGCGAGCACGGCACCCCCGGCCGGGCTGTGGCCGGTGACCGCCGCGGCGACGGGAATCGGTGAGCGCGCGAGCGCGCCGCACACTCCGAAGAAGTCGTTCCAGAACGCGCGCATGGCGGCACGATCGAGTTGCAGCAGCGCCGGGATGTCGAGTCCGGCCGAGAACAATCCCGGCGAGCCGGAAAGCACCAGCGCTTCGGCGCCTTCGCCGGGCGCGCGTTCGATGGCTTGCTTCAGCGCGGCCACCAGCTCCGGGTTCAGCGCGTTGACGGGCGGCCGCGCGAGGCGCAGTTCGAGGATGCCGTGTTCGTGTTGGATGCGTTCCAGCATGGGTACTTTCTCCGTGAGTCATCCCGCGCAAATGGAATTCGTCGGAGCTTCACCAAGCGCAAGAACCGATCCCGGGTTCCGCCCTGCGGTCGGCCCCGGAATGACAAAGGTCTTCATGCTTTTCCAGGGTCAGAGGCCCGATATCCAGGTTCTCACATGTCCCTTTCGGACCAAGTGTATTGGACGGTGTAGGTGAGCGTGGCGCTGCCATTGGCCGGCACCGGCACTTCGTACTCCAGCAACTGCGGCGTCTGCTTCGACGGCTTGATGCTGGACGAGGCGACGGTCCATTCGCGCCAGCGGTTCGGATGTTCGCGCACCGTCACCGTGCGCGCCGCGTCGCCGCCATTCGTGAGCGTGATCCGGTACGCCTCGCTCATCGTGTGCGCCTTGGCATCGACGTGGAAAGCGGTGCGCTCGCGGCTGGCGCGCAGGTCGAAGCTTTGCCCGAGTTCCACCGCGACCCGCTTGCCTTTCGGCGTGTCGGCGACGGCGCCTTCACCGAGCAGCGTCGGCGCGCCGTCGCGGTCACCGGTCCACGCGCGCAGGGTGCCTGCGGGCAGCGCGTCGGGCGCGGTGAACGAAAGCGTGCTGGCGATCGCGCGGTCCTGGTAATCCTGCGCGCCGTAGTCGTTGGTATTCGGCTTCGGCGGAAAAAAGGTGCCGCCGTCCTCGATCACGTACTCGCGCTGGCAGGGAAGGGATTGCGCCGGATACAGCGGCGTCAGCGTCACCGTGCCGTTGGGCAGGGTTACCGCACCCCCCAGCGTGAAGCTGCGGTAATCGCCGAGCGACGATTGTTGCGGCAGCTTGCGCGCTTCGGCAGCCATGGGCACAGGCGCTGCCATGCTGTACATGCGCGGACCGCTGTTGCCGAGGTTGGGCTGGCCCGCGACCAGCTTGATCGTGGCGCCGTCGTAGTCGCGCCCGCTGCGGTTGGCGATGCTGGCTTCCGGCTTGAATTGCATGCGGCAGGCGCTGCCCCCGGCAAGCGTCGCGTTGTAGGCCGCGCGCCAGCCAAGCCCCGAGGTGGTGTAGGTCAGGAGCGCGTTGCTACGGCCGGATGATTTCGCGTCCACATCCAACAATACACTGCTGCCGCCGGACACCGAATCGGCGGGCAGGGTGACGGATGCGTACCGGTGGACGAAGTGGACCTTGCCATCGGACCCGCGGATGAGCAAGCCGGCGTCGGATGCACCCAACAGTTCGCCGCTGAATTGCGGTCCGAGCGCGGTATCTCCGCGCGAGTCCGTCGACACGCTCACCTCGGATCCGATCGCTCCATCCAGCGCGCCGTTCGCGCTGGCATTGGCCAGCATGACGCGCTGGCCGAGCACGCTCACCGCGGAACCTGGCCCGAAACCCACGGCGATGGCTTCCGGATCGATCGTCGCGGGCAATCCGCCGACGCGAAGTTCATGGTTGCCTGCAGTGATGTCGAGCGCGCGCGTTTCGTGCACCAGCGCGTGGCCGGCATCCAGCGTGCCCTGCGAGCCGCCGGAAAACAGCGCGTCGTTGTCGGCGTGGTAGATCGTCAGGCTGGCGTTGCCGCTGGCGGCGAACGCGACGGGTGAGGCAAGCAACACGACGAGGGCGGCGCAAAGCGGTCGGCGTGACATGGCGTGTCTCCGTGGTCGGTGTGTGCCGATGATAAACGCGATGCCTGAACGCGCCGTCAGTGCGGCGCGCGCTCAGGCGGATGCCTGCGCGGATTGCAGCAGTGCCGCGATCTCGTCGTTGTCGCGGGCGCGCAGCAGGCGCGGCGCCAGCGCGCGCAACCCCTTGCGGTCGCAGCGCGACAACGCATCGCGTTGGGTGAGGATGCGGTCGGCCGCCATGCTGAAGTCTTCGAGGCCGAGCGCGACCAGCACCGGCGCGAACGCCGGGTCGCCCGCGATCTCGCCGCACAGGCAGACCGGCTTGCCGGCGCGGCGCGCGTTGCCGATCACCCACGCCATCACGCGCAGCACCGCCGGGTGCGCGGGACGATACAGTTGTCCGAGCTGGTCGTTGTTGCGGTCGGCCGCCAGCACGTACTGGGTGAGGTCGTTGCTGCCGATCGCGAGGAAATCCGCGGCATCCAGCAGCGCGCGCACGTTGATCGCGGCGGCGGGCACCTCGACCATCGCGCCGAGTTCGAACTGGTCCGGGATTTCGTGGCCGGCGGTGCGCAGGTCGCGCGCGCACTCGTTGATCAAGCGGCGTACTTCAAGGAGTTCCGCCGCGTCGGTGATCATGGGCACCAGGATGCGCACGGGCCCGTAACAGCCCGCGCGCAGGATCGCGCGCAGTTGCGTCACGAACACGTCGATCTGTTGCAGCGACAGCCGGATGCCGCGCACGCCCAACGCGGGATTCGGCTCGGAATCCATCACCAGCCCCGCGGCGTCAGCCTTGTCGGCGCCGAGGTCGAGGGTGCGGATGGTGACCGGCAAGCCGCCCGCGCCGAGCACGGCGTCGCGGTAGGCGGCGAACTGTTCGTCCTCGCCGGGCAATCCATCGTGCGCGAGGAACAGGAATTCGGTGCGGTACAGGCCGATGCCGGCGGCGCCGAGGTTGCGCGCGCGCTCGATGTCCTCGGGGCGTTCGGCGTTGGCGAACAGGCGCAGTGCGCGGCCGTCGCGCGTGCGCGTCTCGGCGCCGGCAAGTTGCGCGAGCCGCTGGCCTTCGCGCATCGCATCGCGTTGCCAGTTGCGGTACTGCGCGAGGTCCTGCGCGGCAGGGTGCACCACGATTTCGCCGCGCACGCCATCGACCAGCGCGAGATCGCCGTCGCGCAGGTCTTCCAGCACCCCGCTGACGTTGACCAGCATGGGCAGGTGCAGGCTGCGGGCGAGGATCGCGCTGTGCGAATACGGGCTGCCCGAGCCCGCCACCACCGCGAGGATGCCGTGGCTGGCGAGGTGCGCGAGTTCGCCGGGTGCCACGCTTTCGGTGACCAGGATTTCGCCCACGCGCGTCGCGATCTTCTTTTCCTCGCTGCTGGCCTGCCGCGCCAGCGCGCTCTGCACGCGCGCGATCACGTGGTCGACGTCCTCGCCGCGGCTGCGCAGGTAGGGATCGTCCATGTTGTCGAACACCGCGACCAGGCGATCGCGCTGCGCCTTCAATGCAGCGGCGGCGCGGTAATGGCCCTTGCGGATCATCGCGCGCAGGCCTTCGATCAGGTCGGGATCGTCCAGCAACTGCGCGTGCGCGTCGATGAATTCGCCGACCTCGCGCGCCAGCGCGCCGTGCAGCTTGCGCTTGAGGTCGGCCATGTCCTCGCGCGCGACCGCGAAGGCGCGTTCCAGCCGGGCAATTTCGGCTTCGACCTGTTCGTCCGGGAGCGGCGTGTTGTCGATGCTGAAACGCGCCGGCCGCTCGAGGCGGACGCGTCCCAGCGCCATGCCCGGCGCGGCGGCGTTGCCGGTGAAGGCGCGTCTCATGCGCCCTCGTCGAACTTGCGGTCGAACAGGGCCGCGACGGCGTCCAGCGCCTGTGCCTCGTCGGGGCCTTCCGCGCGCAGCGTCAGTGGCGTACCGATGCCGGCCGCCAGCATCATCACGCCCATGATGCTCTTGGCGTTGACCTCGCGCCCGCCACTGACCAGCCAGACCGTGGCCTTGAACTGTTGCACCAGCTGCACCAGTTTCGCCGAGGCGCGTGCGTGCAGGCCGAGCTTGTTGCTGACCACGATTTCCTTTTCGACCATCGGGACGTTCCGGGATGGCTGTGTGAACATCCCGTTACGTTACCAGCAGGCAGCGGCAAATGGGTACGCCAAGAGGTTTCGTGTTGCACGAAAATCAACATGGATTCCGGGTTCCGGCGCTGCGCGCCGGCCCCGGAATGACGACAAGGTGGTTGCGCTTTTCCCGAGTCCCGAGTCCCGAGTCCCCGCTCTCGTCACACCTTGTCGATGCAGATGCCGCCACGTCCGCCGCTGGCGGCAACTTCGGCCAGCTCGTCGAGCGGCTTGTCCGGATAGTTGAGCACGCGCAACAGCATCGGCAGGTTCAGGCCCGATACGCAGCGCGCGTGCACGCCGAGCCCGGCCAGCTTGTTGGCGATGTTGCAGGGCGTGGAGCCGTACAGGTCGGACAGCACCAGCACGCCGCCGCCGCGGTCGAGCGCGCGCGCGGCGCGGGCGGCCGCGGACAGCACGGTGCCCGGGTCGTCGTTGTTGCCGACCTCTAGCGTGTCGAGCTGGCAGGGCAGGCGCGGCAACACGTGCTTGGCCGCGCTGATCAGCGCGTGGCCGATCTCCTCGTGGGTCAGCAGGAGAATGCCCGCCGCCGGGGCAGGGGCGTCTTGGCGAAGTGCGGTGGCCATGGTCATGGCGGATCGGGAAAGTGTCAGCAGGAGGGGTGCAAGATTCGGTCCAACGGTCCAACCGTTGTCGCGGGGTCATTCCAGTTCACGGTGGAAAGTGAGCACCTGTTCGCGGTCGGCACGGTAATGCTCGGCAAGGCGTTCCGCAAGATAGACGGAACGATGCCGGCCGCCGGTGCAGCCGATGGCGACGGTCAGGTAGCCCTTGCCTTCATTCTCGAAACGTGGCAGCCACGCGTCCAGGAAACGTCGGACGTCAGCCAGGTATTGTACCACCAGCTCCTGGCCGTCCAGAAACTCGCGGACGGGCGCGTCCTGCCCCGAAAACGGCCGCAAACGCGCATCCCAATGCGGGTTCGGCAGGCAACGCGCGTCAAACACGAAGTCGCAGTCGGCCGGCAGGCCACGTCCGTAGGCGAACGACTCGAACATCAGGGTCAGCCCTTCGGTGGCCGCGCCGTATTGGGTCGCGATGAGCCGGCGCAGCTGGTGGACATTGGTGTCGCTGGTATCGATGGAACGGTTGGCGATGGCGCGCAGCGGGCGCAGGCGGCGGCGTTCCTCGGCCAGGGCGTCGATCAGCGAGCGGCCATTCTCGGACAAGGGGTGGCGGCGGCGCGAGTAGGCGTAGCGTTTCAGTAGCACCGCGTCGCTGGAATCGAGGAACACCAGCTCGGCGTCGGCGCCGGCTTCGGCGAGTTTCGACAAGGCTTCCGGCATGCGTTCGAGGTCGCCCTGGTTGCGCACGTCCACGCCCACCGCGATCCCGGACAGGGTGCCCCGGCCGCCGTCGGTCAGCGCGCGGTACAACGAAGGCAACAGGCTGGTCGGGAGGTTGTCGACGCAATAGAAGCCGAGGTCCTCGAACGAGCGCAGGGCCACGGTCTTGCCGGCGCCGGACAGGCCGCTGAGGACCACCATGGGAACGCTGGACTGGGTTGCAGTGGAATCCGTTGCAGTCATCGTGTCACCCCGGTTGGCGTTGCAGGCGCGCGGCCTGGCGGTCCATGAAGGTGCGGGCCTGGTCGATGCCTTGCGATTTCAGCATGTGGCTGCGCACGGCGGCTTCGACCAGCACCGCGAGGTTGCGGCCCGGCGCGACCGGAATCGTGATCTGCGGAACCTTGACGTCCAGCACCTCGCGCACGCCGATGTCGCCGGTCAGGCGCACCATCGCGTCCTCGGGTTCGTTGCCGGCGGGACGCAGGTGCACGATCAGCCGCAGGTACTTGGACTGCTTGACCGCGGTGTGGCCGAACATCTCGCGCACGTTGAGCACGCCGAGGCCGCGCACTTCCAGCAGGTCGCGCAGGATCTCCGGGCAGCCGCCGTCGATCACTTCGGGGGCGACCAGGGTGAACTCCGGCGCGTCGTCGGCGACCAGTCGGTGGCCGCGGGTGATGAGCTCCAGCGCGAGTTCGCTCTTGCCGCTGCCGGGTGAGCCGGTGATCAGCACGCCGATCGAATGCACCTCCATGAATACGCCGTGCAGGGTGATCTGCTGCGCCAGTGCCCGCGCCAATTTGTATTGCAGGAAGGTCAGGATGTCGTGGCCGCGGCGCGCGCTGACCCAGAGCGGCGTGCCGGTTTCCTCGGCGGCGTCGCGCAGGTCGGCGGGGACGGCCTGGTCCTTGGTGACGATCAGCGCGACGGGGCGCTGCCCGAAGATCTTCTGCACCGTTTCCCAGCGTTGCCGCGAATCGAGGCCATCGAGGTAGTTCAATTCCTCGCTGCCGACGATCTGCAGCTTGTTGGGATAGATGATGTTGAGGTAGCCGATCTCGGATGGGCGCCGCTGTCCGGCACCGCCGGACTGCAGCGCGCGCTCGCCGCCGTCGCGTCCCGCGACCCAGCGCAGGGCCATGCGTTCCTTGATGTCCTCGAACAGTTCGCGTGCGCTGAGTTTGTTCACATCACTCCCCGCCCATCGTGACGACGGGCGGGGAGCATTGTGCCAGAACTAGGCGAGGTCCCTGATGTCATCTCGCCCGTGCGTGCGCCGCTTGTCCTTGTGCTTGCGGACCTGGGCATCGAGCTTGTCGAACAACGCGTCGATCGCGGCGTACATGTCGTTGTCCACCGCATCCGCGTGCAGGACCTTGCCGGCTGCGGCCAGCGTCGCTTCCGCGCGATTGGCCAGACGATTCTTCTCCACTTCCAGCACCACGTTGAGCGAAGTCAGGTGATCGAAACGGCGCGCGAGGCGTTCGCGGCGCGCATCGACGTAATCGCGCAGGGCCGGGGTGATTTCGATCTGGTGACCGCTGACCTGGATTTGCATGATTGACTCCTCAGCATCAGGTGGTGGAAGCCCGGGAGCATTCCCGGACATGGCGTCATTGCGACGCCGGTTGTGAAGTTTTTTCGTCCTTACTCCTTGTGATCGTGGGTGGTCGGGAAAGTTGCATGAACGACTTTGCGTCAACAAGACGCTGCATCAAGCGTGCCTGAAACGCCGTGAACTTTTTGTTCCGTCGTCAGGAAACATCACTGTGCGCGCTGGCGCTCGCCGGAGCTGGGAATGCGCATCTGTTCGCGGTATTTGGCGACGGTGCGTCGCGCCACGCGGATGCCGCGCTGGTTCAATTCCGCGGTGAGGGTCTGGTCCGACAACGGTTTGCGCGCATCCTCGCTTTCCACCAGCTTGCGGATCATGGCCTGGATCGCGGTGGCCGAGGCGCTGCCGCCATCTTCGGTGGCGACGCTGGACGAGAAGAAATGCTTGAACTCGAAGGTGCCGCGCGGCGTATGCAAATACTTGCGGGTGGTCACGCGCGAGATCGTGGACTCGTGCATGCCGAGTTCCTCTGCGAGTTCGCGCATCACCAGCGGCTTCATCGCTTCCGGGCCGAAATCGAGGAACGCGCTCTGCGTGCGCACGATCGCCGAGGCTACCTTGAACAGGGTGTCGGCGCGCGCTTCCAGGCTCTTCATCAGCCAGCGCGCCTCCTGCAGTTGCCCGCGCAGCCACGCGGCGTCGCCGCGCTGCGCGCGCGCGATCAGGCTGCAGTAGTGCTGGTTGATCGCCAGCCGCGGCTGGCAATCGGGTGACAGCGACACACGCCAGCGTCCGCCCATCTTGACCGCGTAGGCGTCCGGCGCGATGTATTCCGCCGGCGCCGGGTCGAACGCCGACCCTGGACGCGGGTCGAGCGTGCGGACCAGCGCTGCCGCGGTGGCGATGTCGTCCTCGGGTACGTTGAGTTTCTTCGCGAGCCTGCCGAAATCGCGTTTGGCCAGCAGGTCGAGTTCGCTGGCGACGATGCGCCGCGCCAGTTCGCGGCCTTCGGTCGCGGGATCCAGTTGTTCCAGTTGCACCGCGAGGCAATCGCCGAGGTCGAGGCTGGCGACGCCGGTCGGGTCGAAGTGCTGCACGCGCAAACGCACGGCTTCGACTTCGTCCTTGCCGGCGGCGGGTTCCAGCGCGTGCAGGGCCGCCAGCACCGGTTCCAGGCCGTCGCGCAAATAACCGTCGTCGTCGAGCGCATCGATGATCGCCATCGCGATGATGTGCTCGCGCGTGCTGAAACCGCTGAGGTTGGCCTGCCACTGCAGGTGGTCGCCCAGGCCTTCCGGCGCGGCGTCCTGGGGTTCGACGCTGTCGTCGTCGTCGGACCCGTGGCTGGATTTCGACCACTCCTGCACCTGCGGCGAGTGTTCGTCCCAGTGTTCGGAGTCCTCGCCGGCCTCGGCGGGCGCCTCGTCGGCGGGAGATTCCGCGGACACCTCGCTCGAGGACTCGGCTTCGCCGTCTTCCGTGCCATCCATGCCATCGAGATCGATCAGCGGGTTGGCTTCGGCAAGTTCGCGCAATTCCACGACCAGTTCGAGTTGCGACAATTGCAGCAACCGGATCGCCTGCTGCAGCTGCGGCGTCAGGGACAGTGTCTGCGATTGGCGTAGCTGGATGCCCGGTTTCATGGCGACATTCGTGGACGATCGTCTGCATCCTATAACGCGGCAGCGACCGTGGGTAGCCTTTGGGCACGTATTTTGCTTGCAGCATGGACAGGAAGCGGGATTTGCGTCACGAACGGCCAGCCGCACCGGCTTGGTCGGCCGTTTCCATGCCTTGTTGCGGAGCGGTTGTCGTGGAAAGTCGGGGCACGGAACCCTTCAGCATGGATGGTGGTCCCATGCCAGTCCGGAGTGACAAGGCCCCGGGACACCCTCGTTGCGATGCTATGCAACGAAGCAGTGCCCAGGACTGATCACAATCTGAATTCGTGGCCGAGGTACACCTCGCGCACCTGCCTGTTGGCGAGGATTTCGGCCGGCGTGCCGCGCGCGAGCACCTTGCCTTCGTTCAATATGTACGCGTGCTCGCAGATGCCGAGCGCCTCGCGCACGTTGTGGTCGGTGACCAGCACGCCGATGCCGCGGTCGCGCAGGTGCCGCACGATGCGCTGGATCTCGCCCACCGAAATGGGATCGACCCCGGCGAAGGGTTCGTCCAGCAGCATGAAGCGTGGATTGGCCGCCAGCGCACGCGCGATTTCGACACGGCGACGTTCGCCGCCCGACAGGCTGATGCCTTTCTGGCCGGCGATGTGGCTGATCTTCAGTTCGTCCAGCAAGGATTCCAGTTCGCCGCGACGCCGCTGCGCGTCGAGGTCGGTGCGCAGCTCCAGCACCGCCAGCACGTTGTCGGCAACCGAAAGCCGCCGGAACACCGAGGCCTCCTGTGGCAGGTAGCCGATGCCCTTGCGTGCGCGCTGGTGCATCGGCAGGCCGGTGATGTCCTCGCCGTCCAGCGTGATGCGGCCGCCGTCGGGTTCGATCAGGCCGACCACCATGTAGAAGCATGTCGTCTTGCCCGCGCCGTTGGGGCCGAGCAAGCCGACGACTTCGCCTTGGCGGATCTCGAAGCCGAAATCCTGCACCACCTGGCGCGTGCGGAAACTTTTCTGCAGCCCTTGCGCAACCAGCATGTCGGGGCCTAGTGCGTTCCGGCAGACGTGGAAGCGGAAGTCGGGGCAGCGGTCGCAGCCGCCGCGGGTTGCGCGGAACTTGCCGAAGCCGGCGTTCCCGCGGGCGCCGGCCGGGCGCTGGTCGCGGCCGGTTTGCTGCGCGGTTGCAAGGTGATGTGCACGCGGCCGCCTGCGGCAGCGCTGCCCTCGATTTCGCCGGTGTCGGTGTTGTAGACGAGTTTCTCGCCGTGGAACGTGCCGCGGCCTTCCTGCTCCACGGTCGCATTGCCGGTGAGGATCACGGTGTTTTCGGAAACCTTGTAGTCGAGCGTTTGCGCCTGGCCGCGCACCAGTGTGCCGCTGTCCTGGGTTTGCCGGAAGTGGGTGGGATTGCCGGTCAGCACCACGCGCTGCCATTGGCTGGTGTCGTTGGGATCGGTGTAGCCGGTGGCCTGGGCGCCGTCGGCGTGGAAAGTGCCTTGATCCAAAGCCACGTTGCCGGTTACAACCAACTTGCCGCTCTGCTGGCTGCCGATCAGGTGCGTGGCATTGAGGTTGATGGGTTGGTTCTTGTCCGACTGCCTGGCCTGCGCCACGCCGCACGCCGCCAACGCCGCGACGAGCAGCACGAGCAGGCGAGCCGGCAGGTCAATTCGTGTGCACATGCGGCGCGAGCGTGGCGTGGACATCGGAGAGCAACTCCAGGGTGCGGGTGTTGAAGTCGGCCTGCATGCCGGTGCCGCGCAGTATAGAGCCGGGTTCCTGTATCACGCTGGGCGCGGCGCTGGCCATGCGCTTGTCCTGGGTCCACACGGTGGCGTCGGCGGTGTGGATCTCGGCCTCGGAAATCGTGGGCGTGGGCGGACGGCGCATGTCGACCTTGCCGATCAGCTTGACCAGGTTGTTGTCGGAACTGATCCAGGCGTATTGCGAGGTGCCGTTCCAGTCGGAGCCGTCGCTGGCAACGAACAGGTATTTCGGCGCGTTCACGTACAACGAGTCGTTGCCTTCGCGGCGCGCGAGGTGCGGCGAGGTCATGCTGAAGGCGAGCTTGCCGTCCTTGCCGAACGCGTGCAGGGTGAAATCGTCGAGTTGATAGCTCGAGCGCGGCGGCCCGACGATCGCGACCGGCTTGGGCGGCGGCCGCAACCACCACACCAGGAGTTGCGTGATCGCGGCGGCGACCGCCAGCGCGACCAGCCAGGCGACGGTGCGGCGCTCCCTCATGTCGCCTGTGCCGCCAGGATCAGCTCGCACACCTCGCGGGCGGCGCCTTCACCGCCGCGCGCGCGGGTTTGCCAGTGCGCCGCGCCCGCGACTTCCGGACGCGCGTCGGCGACCGCGATCGCGAGTCCGCAGATCGCCATCGGCGCGAGATCGGGTCCGTCGTCGCCGACGTAACAGGCCTGTTCGGCGGCAAGTCCGGTGCCGTGCAACACGTCCTCGAGGCAGCCGAGCTTGTCCGACTTGCCCTGGTAGACGTGGTCGATGCCGAGTTGTTCCGCGCGCAGCTCCACGGCGTGGCTGATGCGCGCGCTGATGATCGCGACCTCGATGCCGTGTTCCCGCAATCGCTTGATGCCGAGTCCGTCGTGGACGTGGAACGCCTTGATCTCGCGACCGTCCTCGGTGAACCACAAGCGCCCGTCGGTGAGCGTGCCGTCGACGTCGAACGCGACCAGCTTGATCTTCGCGGCGCGGGCGAGGATGTCTTGCGGGATATCGGATGTGGAGGGCATCAATGGGGTGTGCGTCGGCAGAGCGTGACAGTCAAGCGCAGAGCATATCAACCATTGCCATTCCGGACCCTGCCATGGGTCGTCCCGATCCCGTTCGCCATGGAAGAGACCGATTCCGGGTTCAATCGCCGATGAAGCCAGCGATCGCCCCGGAATGACGATGGGATTTATGCTTCCCGAGCCCCGAGCCCCGAGCCCCGAGCCCCGAGCCCCGGCCGTCAAACCACGCGTGCGCGCAAGAGATCGTGGATGTTCAACGCGCCGACCACGTGTTGCGTCTCGTCCACCACCAGCAGCGCGTGGATCTTGTGGGTTTCCATCAGCTGCGCGGCTTCGGCGGCCAGCTTGTCGGGGCCGATCACCTTGGGATGCCGGCTCATGGCGCCGCTGACCGGCGTGGCGCGCATGTCGACGCCGTGGTCGTCCAGCATGCGGCGCAGGTCGCCGTCGGTGAACACGCCGGCCAGCTTGCCGGCGTCGTCCACGATCGCGGTCATGCCGAGGCCCTTGCGCGACATTTCCATCAGGGCTTCGGTCAGGGTGGCGTCGGTGCGCACCGCCGGAATCGCCTCGCCGGTGTGCATCACGTCGGAAATCTTGAGCAGGCGGCGGCCGAGTGCGCCGGCCGGGTGCGAGCGTGCGAAATCGTCGGCGGTGAACCCGCGCGCTTCCAGCAGCGCAATCGCGAGCGCGTCGCCCAGCACCAGCGCGGCGGTGGTGCTGGCGGTGGGCGCGAGGCCCAGCGGGCAGGCTTCGGTGGACACGCTGGCGTCGAGGTGGGCGTCCGCATCGCGCGCAAGCGTGGATTTCGGATTGCCGGTCATCGCGATCAGCGCGTTGCCCTGCCGTTTCAGGAACGGCACGATGGTGAGGATTTCCTCGGTTTCGCCGGAGTTGGAAAGCAGCAGCACCACGTCGTGCTGCGTGATCATGCCGATGTCGCCGTGGCTGGCTTCGCCCGGGTGCACGTAGAACGCGGGGGTGCCGGTGGAGGCGAGGGTGGCGGCGATCTTGCGTGCGATATGCCCCGACTTGCCCATGCCGGACACCACCACGCGTCCCGAGCAGGCCAGGATCAGCCGGCAGGACTTGCTGAAATCGCCGTCGATGCGGGCCTCGAGGTCGGTGATGGCCCCGGCTTCGATGCGGATGACCTTGTGCGCGCTGGCAACCAGCGCGGCGCGGTCGTGGTCGGAAAAATCCATGGCGGGAGCTGGAGCGGTGCGCGCGTTCATGCGGGTCAACTCCTCGTTTGGCGTTCTGCCATCACGCGATTTCCAGTAAGATCGCGGATCGTCATTGTACAGGCGGCACGCGCTTCTTCCATGCATTCCCGGCCGTGACGATGGTCACGCGCCAGTCATCCGTTCGAGAACGGTTCATGCGACCCAACGAGTTGAAATCCCTGCTGGAAACGGCGTTTCCCGGCGCCCGCATCGAAGTGGCGAGCCCCGACGACGTGCATTTCCAGGCCGTCGTGGTGGCGGAAACCTTCGCTGGCCAAGCCACCCTGGCGCGCCACCGCATGGTGTACGCCGCGCTGGGGAAACGCATGGGCGGCGAAGTCCACGCATTGTCGTTGCGGACCCTCACGCCCGCAGAGGCCGAGGGAGGTTGATGGCAAGCATCGTGATTTCGGGCGGCAAGCCGCTCAACGGCGACGTGTGGATCTCCGGCGCCAAGAACGCGGTGCTGCCGATCCTTGCCTCCTGCCTGCTGGCGGACGAGCCGGTCACCCTCGGCAACGTGCCGCACCTGCACGATGTCACCACCACCATGGAACTGCTGGGCCAGATGGGCGCCGAGCTGGCGGTGGATGACCACATGCGCATCCGCATCGATCCGCGCCCGACGAACCGTTTCTTCGCGCCCTACGAACTGGTCAAGACCATGCGTGCGGCGATCGTGGTGCTGGGGCCATTGATCGCGAAATACGGGCAGGCGGAGGTGTCGTTGCCGGGTGGCTGCGCGATCGGCTCGCGCCCGGTCGACCAGCACATCAAGGGCCTGCGCGCGCTGGGCGCCGACATCGTCGTGGAGAACGGCTACATCAAGGCCCGCGCCAAACGCCTGAAAGGCGCGCGCGTGGCGATGGACATGGTCACCGTCACCGGCACCGAGAACATCATGATGGCCGCGGCGCTCGCGACAGGCACCACGGTGATCGAAAACGCCGCCGAGGAACCCGAGGTCTGCGATCTTGCGCATTGCCTCAATGCGATGGGCGCGAAGATCGGCGGCATCGGCACCACGACGCTGGTGATCGACGGCGTCGAGCGCCTGCACGGCACCCGTTACGAAGTACTGCCCGACCGCATCGAAACCGGCACGTTCCTCGTGGCCGGTGCGATCACGGGTGGCAAGGTCCGGGCCAAGCGCACGCGCCCCGATCTCCTTGAATCGGTGCTGTCGAAGCTGGAAGACGCCGGCGCGCACATCCATTGCGAGGACGACGCGATCGAACTGGACATGCGCGGCCACCGTCCGCGCGCGGTCGACGTCACCACCGCGCCGTACCCCGCGTTCCCGACCGACATGCAGGCACAGTTCACCGCGCTCAACTGCGTCGCCGAAGGCACCGGCGTGATCACCGAAACCGTGTTCGAAAATCGTTTCATGCACGTGCAGGAATTGCACCGCCTCGGCGCCGACATCAAGGTCGAGGGCAACACCGCGATCGTGCGCGGCGTGCCGCACATGTCCGGCGCGCAACTGATGGCGACCGACCTGCGCGCGTCCGCGTCGCTGGTGCTGGCCGGCCTGGTGGCCGAAGGCGACACCGTGGTCGATCGCATCTACCACATCGATCGCGGCTACGAGAACATCGAGGAAAAACTCGGGGGACTGGGCGCACACATCCGGCGCCTGCCGACCTGAAGCGGAATCACCGCCGCGGGTTTTTGCGCCAGGCGCGCCACCCGCCAGACGACGCAGTGAAGGCAACATGCCGGGAAAGGCCGCTCCGAACGCTGTTTTCGATTTCGTGATCGTCGGTGGCGGCTCGGCCGGCTGCGTCCTGGCCAGCCGCCTGTCCGCCAACCCCGCGCATCGGGTCTGCCTGCTGGAGGCGGGTCCCACGGACGACAGCCCTCTGGTGCGCGTGCCGGCCGGCATCATCGCGCTGATGCGTTCCCGCAAGCGCAACTGGCGTTACCGCACCTGCGCGCAACGGCACCTGGGTGGTCGCGAGCTCTACATCCCGCGTGGCAAGACGCTGGGCGGCTCCAGTGCGGTGAACGCGATGATCTACACGCGCGGACACGCCTGGGACTACGACCACTGGGTCGAGCTCGGCAATCCCGGCTGGGGTTGGAGTGACGTGTTGCCGATCTTCAGGCGCAGCGAAAACAACACCCGCGGCGCCGACGCGTACCACGGCACCGGGGGGCCGCTGGACGTCGCCGACGTGGCTTTCTCGCACCCGGTTTCCGAAGCGTTCGTGGCGGCGTGCGTGCAGGCAGGCTATCCACCCAATCATGATTTCAACGGCGCCGTCCAGGAAGGCGTGGGCCTGTATCAGGTCACCCAGACCGGTGGTGAACGCTGCAGCGTGGCGCGGGGCTATCTCCATCCGGTGACCTCCCGGCCCAACCTGACGGTGCTCACGAACACGCTTGCCACGCGCGTGGTGATCGATGGCAAGCGCGCCGTCGGCGTGGCGTGCGTCGGTGACGCTGGCGCAAGGACCATCGAGGCCGGCACGGTCATCCTTTCCGGCGGGACCATCAACTCCCCGCAATTGCTGCTGCTTTCCGGGATCGGGGCGCGCAGCCAGCTCGAACCCCATGGCATCAGGCAGGTACACGACCTGCCCGGAGTCGGCCGCAACCTGCAGGATCATCCGGACATCCTCGTCGTGCAGCGTTCGCAGCGCCACGACACGCTCAGCCTTGGTCCGGGCTACCTGCCGCAGGCGATCACGGGGTTGTACCGGTACCTGGTCAAGCGGGAAGGCGCATTCACCTCGAACGTGGCGGAAGCCGGTGGCTTCATCAAGTCGGGGACGGACGCGGCGATCCCCGACCTGCAGTTGCACCTGAGCGCCGCCTTGCTGGACCAACACGGGTTGAACTGGAAATTCGCGACGGGGTGGGGTTACTCGGCGCACGTTTGCGTCTTGCGCCCCAGGGCGCGGGGCAGTGTTTCCCTGAAGGATGCCAACCCTGCCTCGCACGCCGTGATCGACCCGGACCTGCTGGGTGATCCGGACGATGTCGAAAGCCTGCTCGGGGGCCTCAAGATCGTGCGCGGGATCCTGCAGCAGGATGCCCTTGCCCCCTGGCGCGGGGACGAAATCTTCCCCGGCGGCGACGTACGCGACGACGCGGGGTTGCGCGGGTATCTGCGCGCCAAGGCCGAAACCATTTACCACCCGGTCGGCACCTGCAGGATGGGCAACGACGCCATGGCCGTCGTGGACAGCAAGTTGAAGATGCACGGCATCGACGGGCTGTACGTCGTCGACGCCTCCGTCATGCCGAGCCTGATCGGCGGCAACACCAACGCACCCACCGTCATGATTGCCGAGAAGGCCGCCGACGGCATCCTCGGATCCTGAGCGGCGCCTGCCGGCCGGTCAGGATTTCGACCAGCTTTCCAGTTCCAGCGAAAAATCATTCTTGCCGCGCTGGTCGATCTTGACCGGCGCCGGCAGTTTCGCCGGTGCGAACCATGCTTCGAAACCGTCGCCGCCGTCGGTGCGGCTGACGCGGGTGGCATCGAAGCTGCCCGCGGGCACGCCCACGTTCTGGTTGCCTTGTGCGGAGAAATGCTGGGTTTCGATGCGGTCGCGCACCGCGACCGGCAGCGTGAACGTGGTCTTCCCCGCGGCCAGCCCGGCTGCGAGCGCGATCGGGACCGTATGGCGTTCGACCGCGCCTGGCCGGGTTGCAAACCGGAATGCGCCATTGTCGTTCACTTCGACGGTATGGCTGGACCAGTCGAAGCGCACGCTGCGTCGTTTCTGCTTGAGCGCGGATTGCATCGTGTAGTCGTAACTGATGCCTTGCGGCGCGTCGCCCACCCACCTGAAGGTCGACACTTCGCGCGTGCCGGCGGCAAGCAGGGATGCCAGTCCCGCGGTGCCCTTGCTTTCGGTCGTGAACGTCCACGTACCGTTCGCGCCCGGTGCAAGCGTGAGCGTCGCCTCGCCGATCGGCGAGCCGTTTTGCAGCACCCGGTAATGCGCGGTGAACGCGGGCAGCGGAGGTGTCGCGGCGATGGCGCCCGTGCAGAACACGGCCAACGCGACGACGGGGATGGCACCGGAGAGATGACGGAGTTGCATGGCCTTGAATGCGTTGAGGCGGTTAGCGCGCAGCCTGCCGCGCCAAGGCTGAACGCCGACCTCACGCGAGGGTCAGATGACCGCCTGGGTCGAGTCGCAGCGGCGCGGGGATCGGATCACCGTGAAACAAGACCTTGCCGTCGCGTTCACGGACTTCACCGCACGCAATGGCACCGACACACGCGATCAACAACCGGTGTTCCCTGGACAGCAATCGCGCGGCCAACGAGTCCTCGGTGTCGCCGGGATGGACGTCGATGCGCGCCTGCGCGATGACCGGGCCGCCATCCAGTTCGGCACTGACGAAATGCACGCTGGCGCCGTGTTCGGGGTCGCCGGCTTTCAGGGCGCGGCGATGGGTATGCAGGCCGCGGTATTTCGGCAGCAGCGAGGGATGGATGTTGATGATCCGCCCCGTCCATCGCGTGGTCACCGTGGCGTCGATGATGCGCATGTATCCCGCCAGCACCACCAGTTGCGCGCCGCTGGCGGCGACGTTCGCGAACAGGGCTTCGTCGAACTCGCGGCGCGATGCAAAGGTTTTCGGATCGAGCGCGAGGGTGGGGATGCCGTGCGCCTCGGCATGGCGCAACGCCGGCGCGTCGGCCTTGTCGCTGGCGACCAGCACGATGTCGACAGGCAACCCGCCGGCTTCACGTGCATCGATCAGGGCCGCGAGGTTGCTGCCGCGTCCGGAAGCGAGGACGGCGATGGGCAGCAACCGGGACTCGGGACTCGGGACTCGGGACTCGGGAGTGAAGCTCATGCGATCTGTACGCGCTTGTCGCCGTTGGCCGCGACGACTTCGCCGATCACCTGCGAGGTGAGACCGTGTTCCGCCAGCGCGGCGGATACGGCTTCGGCATCCTTGCGCGCAAGGATCACGGTGAAGCCGATCCCGCAGTTGAACGTGCGCCACATTTCCTCGCGCGGCACCTTGCCTTCGCGCTGCAGCCATTCGAACACGCGCGGCAGTTGCCACGTCGAAGCATCGATCGCGAGACCGAGCCCATCCGGCACCACGCGGATGATGTTTTCCTGCAGGCCGCCGCCGGTGATGTGCGCCATGCCGTGGATCGTCCCGGGCCGTTCGCGCAGCAGCGCGAGGATCGGTTTCACGTAGATCGTGGTCGGCGCCATCAGCGCGTCGGCCAAGGTCACGCCGCCAAGGTCGAGGTCGAACCCGCCGTTGTTGGGCGTGACGCCCGCGCGCTCGACGATCCTGCGGATCAACGAATAGCCGTTGGAGTGCGGGCCGCTGGAGGCGACGCCGAG
The DNA here is from genome assembly GCA_001899805.1 of Lysobacterales bacterium 66-474. Taxonomy (GTDB): domain Bacteria; phylum Pseudomonadota; class Gammaproteobacteria; order Xanthomonadales; family Rhodanobacteraceae; genus 66-474. The sequence continues at coordinate 951,946 of MKWP01000015.1, read as the reverse complement.
GATCACGTCGCCCGCGCGGATCGCGCTGCCGTCGATGATCTCCGATTTCTCCACCGCGCCGACGTTGAAGCCCGCGAGGTCGTATTCGCCCGGCGGGTACATGTCCGGCATCTCGGCGGTTTCGCCGCCGATCAAGGCGCAACCGGCCAGTTCGCAACCTTTCGCAATGCCGCCGACCACCGCGACGGTGGTGTCGACATCGAGCTTTCCGGTCGCGAAATAATCGAGGAAGAACAGTGGCTCGGCACCCTGCACCAGCACATCGTTGACGCACATGCCCACGAGGTCGATGCCGATGGTGTCGTGGCGGTTCAACTGCTGCGCGAGCTTCAGCTTGGTGCCGACGCCGTCGGTGCCCGAAACCAGCACCGGTTCGCGATATTTGTTCGAGAGGTCGAACAGCGCGCCGAAACCGCCCAGGCCGCCCATCACCTCGGGGCGGAAGGTCTTGCCGACCAGCGGCTTGATGCGCTCGACCACCGCGTTGCCGGCGTCGATGTCCACGCCCGCGGCGCGGTAGGAGAGGGCTTCGTCACGGGAAGTCACGGCGGCGTCCGGGCAAACGTTCGACAACGGCGGGATCGGCAATGATAGACGCTGGGGCCGTGATTGGGCAGACTTGCGGTCGTTCGAGCGGAGTGCATGGCCATGCTGCGAATCCTGTTGTCCCTGGCGTTGGCGTCCGGCCTGGTGGCAAGCGCTGCGGCGCAGACCGCGCCGCCGCCCGCAAGCGCCGGCGGCGCGGCGACGGCGACTCCGGCCAACCCCTATTCGGCCACCGTGCCGGTGGCAGGCACCAGCGATGCCCAGCGCAACGACGCGATTTCCGCGGCCTTCACCCAGGTCCTGCAACAGGTATCGCCGGGGTTTGCGGCGACGCCGGACATGCTGGGCCAGGCTTCGGGTTATGTACGCGACTTCCGGTACCGCCGCGCGGCGTCCGGCAATGGACTGGAATTGCAGGTGGATTTCGATCCCGGCGCGGTGGGTCGCCTGGTCGCCGCGAACCAGGGCGGCGCTGCGCTCGCGGGCGCTGCGCCCGCGACGGGCTCCACGGCCGCGGCGACCGCGCAAAGCGGCAGTGGCACGTTGTGGGTGGATGGCATCGGCGACAGCCATGCGTTCGCCAGCCTGCTTTCGGCCCTGCGCGGCGACAGTGCATTGCACGACGTGATCCCGGTGGGTGCGCAAGGCGACGGCGTGCTGCTGCAGGTGGGTTTCAGCCAGCCACTGGCGACCGTGCTCGCCAGCCTTGCCGGGCCCGGGGGACACCTGGTGCCGGCCACCCAGCCGCATCCCGGCGCCGACGCTTCGCTGCACTGGACACCCTGATGCGGGCACGGCATGCACGCAAAGGCCCGGAGGCTTGAGCGTGCGGACGGCAGGCCAGCGACTCGTGCAGGAACGACGCGGAAGGAAATGTTGCGACACCTGCCCAACCTGATTTCACTGCTGCGGATCGTGCTGGTGGCGCCGTTGATCCTGGCGATCCTGCACGAGCGCTACGAAGTCGCCCTGGTGATCGCGGCCGTGGCGGGGGTGTCCGACGGCGTGGATGGCTTCCTCGCACGACGTTTCCGTTGGCAGAGCAAGTTGGGGTCGATCCTCGACCCGGCCGCCGACAAGTTGATGCTGGTAGGCTGCATGCTGGCGCTGGGCTGGCTGCACGAGGCGCCGCGCTGGCTGGTCGCGCTGGTGGTGGCGCGCGATGCGGTGATCGTGCTGGGCGCGTTGGCATGGCATCGCGTGCTGCACAGTTTCGAGGCGCATCCGAGCTGGATTTCGAAAGCCACGACGGTCGCGCAGATCGGCTTCGTGTTGCTGGTGCTGGCCACGCAGGCATTCGGCTGGCGCACGCCGATGGCGATTCCGGTCTGGGTCGTCGCGGTCATGACGGCAGCCAGCGGGATCGACTACGTCGTGCGCTGGGGCCGGATGGCGCGGCGTGAATTGGGGAAACTCTGACTCGCTCGATGGATGCTCGCGCCACCAACATCGTCATGCTTCCCCCACCCCCGCAACGCTTGCCGCGCAAGCGGTTCCGCGCCCCCAACCCAAGCGGGCAGGCAAGCCGAAGTATCATCGCCCCAGGTTGGGCCGATCCCCTGAAGCGCAGGAATCCTTCGGCATGAGCAATGCACAACGCTGGCAGTGGTTGGTCATCATCGCGGCGATCGGCTGGTTGATCTGGCTGCTCTCGCCGATCCTGATGCCGTTCATGCTGGCCGCGGTGTTCGCCTACCTTGGCGATCCGCTGGTCGACCGGCTGGAGCGCCTGCGGATCGGGCGCGGCCTGGCGGCCAGCATCGTGTTCCTGTTGATGCTGCTGATCGTGGCGCTGGCGCTGATGTTGCTGGTGCCGCTGATCCAGCGCCAGATCGTGCGTTTCGTGGCCGCGCTGCCCGCGTATGCGGCATGGTTCACCCACGATGCGATCCCGTGGCTGGAACAGAAACTGCACATTCCGCCCAGCGAGTTCGACGCCTCGACCGTGATCGCACGCATACGCGAGCACATCGGCACGGTTGGCGGCATCGTCGCGACCGTGCTGGGTTATGCGACGCGTTCCGGGCTGGCGATCATCAGCGTCGGCGTCGCGGTGGTGCTGGTGCCGGTGGTGACGTTCTACCTGCTGCGCGACTGGGACAAGCTGGTCGCAACCATCGACGCGTTGCTGCCGCGCGGAGCGCAACCGACGATACGCCGGCTCGCGCGCGAAACCGACAGCGTGCTCGGCGCGTTCGTGCGCGGCCAGTTGCTGGTGATGGTGGCGTTGGCCGTCTTCTATGCGGTGACCCTGAAATTGATCGGCCTCGACGTCGGCCCGTTGATCGGCATGGTCGCGGGGCTGGTCAGTTTCGTGCCCTACCTCGGCTTCATCATCGGCATCGTCGCCAGCATCATCGCGGCGTTGGTGCAGTTCCACGATGTGCTCCACCTGGTGCTGGTGGTGGCGGTGTTCCTGGTCGCCAACGTGGTGGAAAATTACTTTCTGGTGCCCAAGCTGGTCGGCGACCGCATCGGCCTGCATCCGGTCGCGGTGATCTTCGCGGTGCTGGCGTTCGGCGACATGTTCGGATTCATCGGCGTGCTGCTGGCGCTGCCCCTGGCGTCGATCGCGGTGGTGTTGTTGCGTTTCCTGCGCGAGCGTTACGAAGCAAGCCCGTTGTACGCGGGGCGTGAACAGACCAGGATCCTGTCGGCTTCCGGCACGCCGGTCGAGGCCGTCGACGCCGCGCCGCCGGAACCTCCGGAAACGCCGCCCGAACCATGAACCGGCAGTTTCCGCTCGACCTGCGCTGGCCGCCGCACCAGCGCCTCGATGCATTCTGGCCCGGCGCCAACGTGCCCGCGCTGCAGGGCGTCAGCGACGCCGTGGAGGGCGGTGACGCATGGCTGTACCTGCAAGGCGGTTCCGGTACCGGCAAGAGCCATCTGCTGATCGGCGCATGCCGCGCCGCGATCGAAGCGAATCGCCCTGCGCGCTACGTGTCGCTGGTGGAGCTTCCTGCGCCGCGCGCCGAAACGATCGCCGCCATCGAAGCCGAAGGGTTGCTCGCGATCGACGACGTGCAGGCGATTACCGGCGACCGCGAAGCCGAACGCGCGTTGTTCGACCTCTACAACCGAGCCAAGGTCGCAAACGCGCGCGTGCTGTTCGCGGCAGATGCGTCGCCGCTGGATCTCGGGATCGGACTGCCGGACCTGGTTTCGCGTCTCGCGATGTGCACGCAATACGTGTTGCGGCCGCTGGACGATGCCGGCCGGCGTGCGATGTTGCGGCTGCTGGCGGGCCGGATGGGATTGCGGCTGGATGACGACGTGCTGGACTGGTGGTTCGCCCGCCGGCCGCGCGATCCCGCGTCGCTGGTCGCGATGCTGCAGCAGATCGACCGCGCCGCGCTGGCGGCGCAGCGGCGGGTCACCATTCCGTTCCTTCGCGAGCTTTGGCAGGGAGACTGACCGCGTCTTCGCTCCCTTTGCACGCTCCAGTTCATGCAGGCACTGTAGGCTATCCGTGTTGATGCACGCGACGCGCGCCGTCGCCGCGCGGTTACTCGCCGCATGGGCGGATGCAGTATTCTTGCGCACTGCGTTGCTTGGGCGGGGCGGCGTACGGCGCCAGTAGCCGGCGTCACGCCGCCGATGACAGGAATCCCCATGGGCGTCACCCGTTTGCATACCCATCTCGACCGGCTCGAGGCCGAGTCCATCCGCATCATGCGCGAGACGGTCGCGGAGTGCCGCAAGCCGGTGCTGCTGTATTCGATCGGCAAGGATTCATCGGTGCTGTTGCACCTGCTGCTGAAGGCGTTTTATCCCGCCAGGCCGCCGCTGCCGATGCTGCACGTCAACACGACGTGGAAGTTCCGCGAGATGATCGAGTTCCGCGATCGCGTCGCCGCGGAAACCGGCGTCGACCTGATCGAGTACATCAACCGGGAAGGCGTGCGCCAGGGCACCGATCCGGTGAACCATGCGTCCCGGCACACCGAGATCATGAAGACCCAGGCGCTGCGCCAGGCCCTGGCGCAGTACCAGTTCGACGCGGCGATCGGCGGCGCGCGCCGCGACGAGGATCCCGCGCGCGCCAAGGAACGGGTGTTCTCGCTGCGCGGCGCCGGCCAGCGCTGGGAACCGCGCAAGCAGCGGCCGGAACCGTGGGGGTTGTTCAATACGCGGCTCGCGCACGATGAAACCCTGCGCGTGTTCCCACTTTCCGACTGGACCGAACTCGACGTGTGGCTGTACATCCGCCGCGAGGGCATCGAGGTGGTGCCGCTGTACTTCGCGAAGGAACGTCCGACCTTCGTGCGCAACGGCGCGCTGCTGGTGCGCGACGACGAGCGCGTGCCGCTGGAGCCCGGCGAGAAGTTGATCCCGAAGCGGGTGCGGTTCCGCACGCTCGGTTGCTGGCCGCTGACCGCGGCGGTGGAATCCGAAGCCGCCGACCTCGACGCGATCATCGCCGAGATGCTGGATACGCGCCAATCGGAGCGCGCCGGCCGCATCATCGACCTCGATCCTTCCGATTCCATGGAGCGCAAGAAGCGTGAAGGCTACTTCTGACAATCGCGCGGGCGTGGTTGCGCCCGTGCCGGCACTGGCCGCGCGCCTCGCCGCACTGGAATCCCGCGACACCCTGCGCTTCGCGATGTGCGGCAGCGTCGACGACGGCAAGAGCACGCTGCTCGGGCGCCTGCTGGCCGAGGCCGGGATGGTTCCCGATGACCGCCTCGCGCAGATGCTGCGCGACAGCAGGAAGCACGGCACCTGCGGCGGCGCGCCGGATTACGCGCTGCTGCTGGACGGCCTCGAAGCCGAGCGCGAGCAGGGCATCACCATCGACGTCGCGTGGCGCTATTTCGGCACCGACAAGCGCGCCTTCATCGTCGCCGATTGCCCCGGCCACGCGCAGTACACCCGCAACATGGCGAGTGGCGCATCCAGCGCGGAACTCGGCGTGGTGCTGGTCGACGCCCGCGCGGGCGTGCAGACGCAGACCCGCCGGCATGCCGCGATCCTGGCGATGTTCGGCGTGCGCCGCGTGCTGTTCGCGGTCAACAAGCTGGACCTGATCGACTACAACCACGCGCGCTACCACGCGATCGAGCAGGAGTGCGTCGACCTTGCGCACGACCTCGGCATCGAACACGCCGATGCGATCCCGGTATCGGCGATCAACGCGGACAATCTCGTCGCGCGTTCGCCGAACACGCCGTGGTACGGCGGCAAACCGTTGCTGGAATATCTCGAAACCGTGCAGGTGGAACGCCATGCCGATGCGGCGTTCGCGCTGCCGGTGCAATGGGTTAATCGTCCCGACCACAGTTTCCGCGGTTACGCGGGCACCATTGCGGGCGGGCGCGTCGCGCCCGGCAACGAAGTGGTGGTGCTGCCGGCCGGACGCCTCTCGCGGGTCGTGCGCGTGGTCGGCGGCGACGCCGACCTGGATGTCGCCGAAGCCGGGCAGGCGATCACCCTGACGCTGGCCGACCAGATCGACGTGGCGCGCGGCGACGTGATCGCCGATCCGGTGTTGCCGCCGGACATCGCGGCCCAGTTCGCCTGCCACCTGTTGTGGCTGGACGATGCCGCGTTGCTGCCGGGCCGGCGTTACCTGATGAAGCTGGCCACCCAGACGATCGGCGCGCAGGTCACCGAGATCAAGCATCGCATCGACCCGGATACGCAGGCGCACCTCGCGGCGACGCGGCTGGTCGCCAACGAGATCGGCTACTGCAATTTGTCGCTGGATGCCGACATCGCGTACCGCCCGTACAGCGAGGACCGCCGCCTCGGCGGCTTCGTCCTGCTCGACCGCGAGACGAACGCGACGGTCGGTTGCGGCACGCTGGATTTCGGCCTGCGCCGCGACAGCAACGTGCATTGGCAGCAGCTCGACGTCGACCGCGTCGCGCGCGCCAGGATCAAGGGCCAGATCCCGCGCTGCCTGTGGTTCACGGGCCTGTCGGGCGCCGGCAAATCGACCATCGCCAACCTGGTCGAGCGCCGCCTCGTCGCGGATGGCTTCCACACCATCCTGCTGGATGGCGACAACGTGCGCCATGGCCTGAACCGCGACCTCGGCTTCACCGACGCCGACCGCGTCGAGAACATCCGGCGCGTGGCCGAAGTGGCGAAATTGATGATGGACGCGGGACTGGTGGTGCTGGTCTCCTTCATTTCGCCGTTCCGCGCCGAGCGCAGGCTGGCGCGCGACCTGATCGGCGACGGCGAATTCATGGAAGTGTTCGTGGACGCGCCGCTCGAAGTGTGCGAGGGACGCGACGTCAAGGGCCTGTATGCCAAGGCCCGCGCCGGCAAGATCGCCAACTTCACCGGCATAGGCTCGCCCTACGAACCGCCGGAGTCCCCCGAGATCCACCTGCACTCGGACCGCGAATCCGCGGCCGATTCGGCCACGCGGGTCGTGAAGCTGCTGGTCTCCTAGGCGCGCTGCGCTGTAACCAGACGATGGTCATTCCGGGGCCGGCGTCGGCGTTACCGACGACGGAACCCGGAATCGGTTTCGCGACGCGTAGAACCCGCAAACCGATTCCGGGTTCTGCCCGCGACCCACGCGGGCAGCCCCGGAATGACGAGTCGTTCTGCTGGGCGTCAGCGCGAATCAGGAGCTGCGACGCACGTTTCAATCCTGGATGCGGAAATGCTTCGCCCGGCGTGCCACCAACCCCAGCGCCACGCGATCGGGCAACACGTCCAGCAATGCCTTGATCGCGCGATTGGCGCGGCCGGGCACGTACACCACGCGGCCGCGTTCGACCGCGTCGAGGCCTTGCCGCACTACCTCGACGGCATCCGACCACATCCAGCCCGGCAGTTTGGAAACCAGCCCGCGCGCCTGGCTGACGTCGTGGAATTCGGAACGCGTGAAGCCCGGACACAGCGCGCACACGTGGATGCCGTGCGTACGGTTCTCCATCGCCAGCGCCTGCGAGACACGCATCAGGAAAGCCTTGGCGGGTCCATACAGCGTGTTGCCCGGAGTCGCCGGCACCAGGCCCGCCAGCGAGGCGACGTTGACGATGCGCCCGTGACCGCGGGCGCGCATCGGCGGCAGCAGCAGGTGGCAAAGTTCGAGCGGCGCCGTCACCAGCACCTGCATGAAGCGCGCGTGGGTCGGCCAGTCCACCTTGTCGTAGCGGCCGGGCGCGCCGTAACCCGCGTTGTTGACCAGGGTGTCGACGGCGCGTCCATTCGAAGTCGCCGCGGTGACGATCCGAGCGGGCGCGCCGGGGTCGCCGAGGTCGTCGGCAATCACCTGCACGTCGACGTCGTGCCTGGTGCGCAACCCGGATGCCAATGCCTGCAGGCGGTCCTCGCGACGTGCCGTCAGCACCAGGTCGCATCCGCGCGCGGCGAGCTGGCGCGCGAATTCCGCGCCGATCCCGGCGGAGGCGCCGGTAACCAGCGCACGGCGGCGGTGCAGGTTTGTCATTGGCGTTTTTCCAGGGCGAAAAGGCAGAAAGGTACTTCGAAACTCCCGTTCACCCTGAGCGTAGGCCCGAAAGGGCCGGAGTCGAAGGGCTGCGTGCGTTTCGACTTCGCTCGCTGCACTCGCTACGCTCAACGCGAACGGAAAACCCAAACCGCACCGCTGCCGGAAGAAGCGGCAGTTTGCGCGGATGCAACCGTGTTGGCTATCCTGCCCAGTCCAAGCCAACGGAGCACGCCATGCGCCGCAAGTGGGTCGGTGGAAACTGGAAAATGCACGGCTCGCGGGCGATGACCTCGGCTTTGCTCGGCGCGGTCGTGGAGGCAGGCATCGACAACCTCGACGTCGCGGTGTTTCCCCCGTTTCCCTACCTGCGCGAGGCCTGCACCGAATGCGCGGGTTCGCGCATCGCGGTGGGCGGACAGGACGTCAGCGAACACGAATCCGGCGCCTTCACCGGCGAAGTATCGGCGGCGATGTTGCGCGACGTCGGCTGCACCTGCGTGCTGGCCGGGCATTCGGAACGCAGGCAATACCATCACGAAAGCAGCCGGCAGGTCGCGGTCAAGGTCGCGCGCGCCTTGTCGCACGACCTGGTGCCCGTGCTGTGCGTCGGCGAGACGTTGGAAGAGCACGATGCGGGCCGTACCTCCGAGGTCGTGGCCGGGCAGCTTGCGCCGGTGATCGCGCATTGCGGCATCGCGGTGTTCGGGCGCGTCGTGGTGGCCTACGAGCCGGTCTGGGCCATCGGCACCGGGCGCACCGCCAGCCCGGCGCAAGCCCAGGAAGTCCATGCGTTGTTGCGTAGCCAGCTCGCCCGCGAAGATGCTAGAATTGCCGGTTCGACCCGCATCGTTTACGGCGGCAGCGTCAAACCCGGCAACGCCGCCGAGTTGTTCGCGCAGCCGGATATCGATGGCGGCCTGATCGGTGGCGCGGCCTTGCAGGCCACCGATTTCCTTTCGATATGTGCGGCGGCCGGCTGAAGTCCGTCCGGCGCGCGGGAACATCCCAATGCTGTTCACGATTTTCAGCGTTTTCTATGTGCTCATCGCCGCGGCGATGATCGTGCTGATCCTGATGCAGCGCGGCGACGGCGCCAACGCCGGCGCCAGCTTCGGCGGCGGTGCGTCCGGCACCGTGTTCGGCGCGCGTGGCTCGGCCAGCTTCCTGACCCGCACCACCGGGGTGCTGGCGGCGCTGTTTTTCATCCTCAGCCTCGGCATGGGCATCTATTTGAGCAAACACGGCGTGGCGCCGACGCCCAAGCAGACCCTGGGCGTGATGGCCGGCGTCGGCAGCTCGGCGCCGGCATCCGCTGCGACCGCGGCAGTTCCTGCCGGCGCGCCCGCGGCGAGTGCGCCGGCGGCCAGCGTGCCCGCGCGGCAATCGGAAGTGCCGGTGGCGCCTGCGGCATCGGGCTCCGCCAAATCGGATGTGCCTGCGGCGCCCGCACCCGCACCGGCCGGCAGCGCGCCAGCCGGTTCGCATTGATGCTTTCGTGAATAGTTCGGCACCAAGGATGTGCCGAGTGTTTCCCAGGGACGTTTCTGCTTTTGTGAAAAATCGGGCGCATGGATGTGCCCGGCGGATCCCGTGGACGGGTACTACGCCCAGGTGGCGGAATTGGTAGACGCACTACCTTGAGGTGGTAGCGCCGCAAGGCGTGGGGGTTCGAGTCCCCCCTTGGGCACCAACAATTTTGATGCAACACATTCGACCCCGCTTCGGCGGGGTTTTTTGTTGCGCGCAGTGCCGTGGGCAACGTGCAGCATCCGATGCAATCCATTCGCAATCACGGATGCGTGATTGCGGCTCACGCCAGCGCGTGCGAAAATCTCTTGGATTACGCCGGACGATTCCCATGCTTGCTGGCTACTGGCCCATCCTCCTGTTCCTGATCGTCGCCGGCGGCATCGGCGTCGCGTTGATCGTGATCGGCTGGATCGCCGGGCCGCGCCGCCCGAGCGCCGAGAAGTATTCGCCGTACGAGTGCGGTTTCGAGGCGTTCGAAGGCGCCCGCATGAAATTCGACGTGCGCTATTACCTGATCGCGATCCTGTTCATCCTGTTCGACCTGGAAATCGCGTTCCTGTTTCCTTGGGCGACGGTGTTCTCGAAGATCGGCATCGTGGCGCTGGTCGAGATGTTCATGTTCCTGCTGCTGCTGGTGGTCGGCTACATCTATATCTGGAAGAAAGGGGCACTGGAATGGGATTAGCGGCGACATCCCGACCTGCTGCGCTCGCCAGCTTGCGCGCCGGCGGTGCTCGCACTGCGAAGGCAGGATGCCGGAGCGAACATTCGCGCAGCGAATGGCCCGAAGGGCGAGCCGCGGATGCGGCGAGTCATGCTCACGTACTGGCGTGTACGCTCCGCTTGCTGCGCTCCGGCGTCCCGCAATCACGGAGCTCTTTCGCCATGGATGGCGTTGTTCGCTCGCGACGGTCGGGATGCCGCCGCAGGCGTCGCGCCCGAATTTGCTGAGGTGTTTTGATGGGTCTTATTTCAGCCATCGACAAGTCGATGCACAATCCGGTGCCGATCGGGAAGGTCGACGACATCCTGCGCCCGGAAGCCGACAACCCGATCGTGCAGCGCGGCTTCGCCACCACCACGGTGGATGCGCTGTTCAACTGGGCGCGCACCGGTTCGATGTGGCCGGTGACCTTCGGGCTGGCCTGTTGCGCGGTGGAGATGATGCACGCGGGCGCGTCGCGCCTCGACCTCGACCGCTACGGCGTGATCTTCCGTCCTTCGCCGCGCCAGTCGGACGTGATGATCGTGGCCGGCACGCTGGTCAACAAGATGGCGCCGGCGCTGCGCAAGGTCTACGACCAGATGCCGGACCCGAAGTGGGTGATTTCGATGGGCAGTTGCGCCAACGGCGGCGGCTACTACCACTATTCGTATTCGGTGGTGCGCGGCTGCGATCGGATCGTGCCGGTGGACGTGTATGTGCCGGGCTGTCCGCCTACCGCCGAGGCGCTGATCTACGGGATTCTGCAGTTGCAGAAGAAGATCCGGCGCACCAACACCATTGCACGATGACCTGACCCCATGAGTCAGACGACCCCCGAACAACTCGCCGAACGATTGCGCGCACGTTTCGACGGGCGGATCGCGAACGCCGACGTGTCGCACGCGCAAGCGACCATCGAAGTCGCGCCAGCGCACCTGGTCGAGGTCTGCACCGCGTTGCGTGACGAGGCGGAGTTCCGTTTCGAACAGCTCACCGACCTGTGCGGCGTGGATTTCCTGGGCTTCGGCGAGGGCGAGTGGGCGACCTCGGAAACCGCGACTTCGCAGGGTTTCGGCCGCGGGGTACAGGGCGACAACGTGCAAGGCCGCTTCGGCTGGGACAACCGTCCACGGCATCCGCAGTTCCTGCGTCGCTTCGCTTCGGTGGTGCACCTGATTTCCTACATCCACAACATTCGCCTGCGGGTGCGCTGCTTCGCGCCCGAGGATGCGCTGCCGGTGCTGCCGACGCTGACCGGCGTGTGGCCCTCGGCCAACTGGTACGAGCGCGAGGCGTTCGACCTGTACGGCATCGTGTACGAAGGCCATCCCGACCTGCGCCGCATCCTCACCGACTACGGTTTCGTCGGGCATCCGTTCCGCAAGGACTTCCCGCTGATCGGCAACGTCGAAGTGCGCTACGACCCCGAGGCCAAGCGCGTGGTGTACGAGCCCGTCACTTCCGTGACGCCGCGCGTGACCGTGGCGCGCGTGGTGCGCGAGGACTCGCGCTGGCCGACTTCGCGCGAAGAAGCCACCGACGACTGGAAGGACAACTGACGTGGCTGATTCAATCGACCAGGCCGGCGAAATCCGCAGCTACACGATGAACTTCGGTCCGCAGCATCCGGCTGCGCACGGCGTGTTGCGCCTGGTGATGGAGATGGAAGGCGAAACCATCATCCGCATCGATCCGCACGTCGGGCTGCTGCACCGCGGCACCGAGAAGCTGGCCGAGTCCAAGCCGTTCAACCACTCGATCGGTTACATGGATCGCCTCGACTACGTGTCGATGATGTGCAACGAGCACGCCTACGTGCGCGCGATCGAGCAACTGGTGGGCGTTACGCCGCCCGAGCGCGCGTTGTGGATCCGCACGCTGTTCGATGAAGTCACCCGCATCCTCAACCATCTGATGTGGATCGGCTCCAACGCGCTGGATCTCGGTGCGATGGCGGTGTTCCTGTACGCGTTCCGCGAGCGCGAGGAGTTGATGGACGTCTACGAGGCGGTGTCGGGCACGCGCATGCATGCCACGTACTACCGCCCGGGCGGCGTGTACCGCGACCTGCCCGCGAAGATGATCCAGTACAAGGAATCGCGCTGGCACAAGGGCAAGGACCTCAAGCGCATGAACGCCTGGCGCGAGGGTTCGATGCTCGATTACCTCGAGGCTTTCGCCAGGGACTTCCAGCACAAGGTCGACGAGTACGAGGAACTGCTCACCGACAACCGCATCTGGAAGCAGCGCACCGTCGACATCGGCATCGTCAGCCCCGAGCAGGCCTACGCACTGGGCATGACCGGGCCGATGCTGCGCGGTTCGGGCATCGAGTGGGATCTGCGCAAGAAGCAGCCTTACGCGAAATACGCGGAAGTCGATTTCGACATCCCGGTCGGCACGCATGGCGATTGCTACGACCGCTATCTCGTGCGCGTCAACGAGATGCGCCAGTCGGGGCGGATCATCCTGCAGTGCGTGGACTGGCTGAAGAAGAATCCCGGCCCGGTGATGATCGAGAACTACAAGGTCGCGCCGCCCAAGCGCGAGGACATGAAGGAATCGATGGAGGCGTTGATCCATTGGTTCAAGCTGTTCACCGAAGGTTTCAGCGTGCCGGCCGGCGAGACCTACGCCGCGGTCGAGGCGCCCAAGGGCGAGTTCGGCTGCTACATGATTTCCGATGGCGCCAACAAGCCGTTCCGCGTGCACCTGCGCGCGCCGGGCTTCGCGCACCTGTCGTCGATCAACGAAACCACCGCCGGGCACATGCTGCCGGACGTGGTGGCGATGATCGGCACCTACGACCTGGTGTTCGGGGAGGTCGATCGATGACCGCGAAAGCCTCGTTCGTTTTTTGCTCATCATCCCGGCACAAGCCGGGATCCAGTGCCTTTGCTTCCGCGACGCTTCGGCCTTTTTCCGCTCGCCTCGGCGGCGAGCGTGCCACTTTTGTTTCGGCAAAAGTGGCCAAAACCATTGCGCCGGGCATGCCGGTTTCGGCAACGTCGTGTTGCCGAAACTTCCCTGCGCTTCTCGCGCCAAGCGGGCCGGCGCGAACTCGCACATCCCTGTGCTCGGACATGCGCGCCTTGCCCTCGCTTGGCGCTGCGATGCTCGGCGTCATGCAACGGCGCGGTTTTCGCTTCGCCGTCCGGCCATCCATGGCCTCGCTCGAAGCACGACCAAATGGTTCGCCTCGGCACTGTAGCGCACACGATGTGCGCCAATGGGGCCCCTCGGACGCGGCGAGCGCGCGACGGAAAGGTCCGAAGGATGGCCCGCATGGATGCGGGGCAGTTCGCCGTGGGTCCATGGATGGGCCGTCGGCGAACCCCGGCGTCTGCGAGCAACCCCGCAGCGCATGGATGCGCGAAGGGCGCGTCCGCGGGGTGGCCTTCTCTTTGGTGACTTTCTCTTGGCCACGCAAGAGAAAGTCGCACGCTCGCCCGGGAGGCGAGCGGAAAAAGGCATGGATGCCGGATCTGAACACGAGGGATGCGGCATGAAAGCCACCGGCAATTTCGACAAGGTCAAGGATGTCGACCCGATGCAGGTGCTGACCGCCGAGACGCGCGCGCACATCGACCATTGGACCGCGAAGTTCCCGCCGGACCGCAAGCGCTCGGCGCTGATCCAGGGCCTGATGGCGGCGCAGGAACAGAACGGCGGCCACCTCACCGATGCCTTGATGGCGGCGACCGCGAAGTACCTCGGCCAGCCGCCGCTGTATGCCTACGAAGTCGCGACGTTCTACTCGATGTTCGAAACCAGACTGGTCGGACGCCACAACGTTGCGGTCTGCACCAACATCTCGTGCTGGCTCAACGGCGCCGACGGCATCGTGCAGCATTGCGAGAAGAAGCTGGGCGTGAAGCTGGGCGAAAGTACCGCCGACGGGCGCGTCTACCTCAAGAAGGAAGAGGAATGCCTCGCGGCGTGCTGCGGCGCGCCGATGATGGTGGTCGATGGCCACTACCACGAGAAGCTGACGCCGGAGAAGGTCGATGCAATTCTGGATGCATTGAAGTGACGTAGGGCGGGTTGGCCGCGCAGCGGCGTAACCCGCCAAAAATTGCAGATGGCGGGTTACGCGACGTTGGCGCTGACCCGTCCTACAAAAGCGAAGAACCATGGCATACGGACCCGCACCACAAGAACACCAGGTCGTCTACACCACGCTGCATTTCGATACGCCGTGGTCGATCGACAGCTACCGCCAGACCGGCGGCTGGCAGGCGTGGGAAAAAATCCTGGCCGAGAAGACCGACCCGGCGGCGATCGTGGACGAGCTGAAGAAGAGTTCGCTGCGCGGACGCGGCGGCGCGGGCTTCCCGACCGGCATGAAGTGGTCGTTCATGCCGCGCAACGCGCCCGGCCAGAAATACATCCTGTGCAATTCGGACGAATCCGAACCCGGCACCTGCAAGGATCGCGATATTTTGAGATTCAACCCGCACGCGGTGCTGGAAGGCATGGCGATCGCCTGCTACGCGACGGGCTCGACGGTCGCCTACAACTACCTCCGCGGCGAGTTCCACCACGAGCCGTTCGAGCACATCGAACAGGCGTTGCACGAGGCGGAAGCCGCCGGCCTGCTCGGCAAGAACATCCGCGGCACCGGCATCGACGTCACGATCCACAACGCACTCGGCGCCGGCGCCTACATCTGCGGCGAGGAAACCGCGTTGATGGAATCGCTGGAAGGCAAGAAGGGCTGGCCGCGTTACAAGCCGCCGTTCCCAGCCGGCTTTGGCCTGTACGGGCGCCCCAGCACCATCAACAATACCGAAACCTATGCGTCGGTACCGGCGATATTGCGCCGCGGCGCCGACTGGTTCCTCAACCTCGGCAAGCCCAACAACGGCGGTCCGAAGATCTTTTCGGTGTCGGGCCACGTCAACAAGCCGGGCAACTACGAAATCCGCCTCGGCACGCCGTTCGCCGACCTGCTCGAAATGGCGGGCGGCGTGCGCAACGGCCACAAGTTGAAAGCGGTGATCCCGGGCGGCTCGTCGATGAAGGTGCTGAAGGCCGACGCGATGATGGCCTGCACCATGGACTACGACTCGATCCGCAACGCGGGCTCGGGCCTGGGGTCGGGCGCCGTGATCGTGATGGACGAAACCACCTGCATGGTGCGCGCCTGCGAGCGCATCTCGCAGTTCTACCACATGGAATCCTGCGGTCAGTGCACGCCGTGCCGCGAAGGCACCGGCTGGATGCACCGCGTACTTTCCCGCATCGTCGCGGGCGGCGGCACGCCGGAAGACCTGCATCGCCTGAAGGCCATCGCGGGCCAGATCGAGGGCCATACCATCTGCGCGTTCGGCGAAGCCGCGGCGTGGCCGGTGCAGGCGTTCCTCGCGAATTACTGGGACGAGTTCGAGTACTACGTCGAGCATGGGCATTCGATGCTCGACGACGCTGAAAAGGTGGCGGCATGACTATCGGGACTCGGGACTCGGGACTCGGGACTCGGGTAAAACCCGCGACCTGTTGCGTTCTGCTCTTTCATACCCCGCGGCTGGCGGTGACCGCGACTCAAGCTGGTCGTCTCCGGATTTCCTGCTGTTTCGAGTCCCGAGTCCCGAGTCCCGAGCCCCGTGG
Source organism: Lysobacterales bacterium 66-474 (assembly GCA_001899805.1). Classification (GTDB taxonomy): domain Bacteria; phylum Pseudomonadota; class Gammaproteobacteria; order Xanthomonadales; family Rhodanobacteraceae; genus 66-474. The sequence goes on along the minus strand of MKWP01000015.1, from coordinate 936,134 downwards.
AGCTTTCGCATGAGCGCGCAACCGAAAGACACCGCGCCACCGGTCGAGATGGTGGAGTTCGAGGTCGACGGCCACCCGGTCAGCGCGCCCAAGGGCTCGATGATCATCCAGGCCACCGACGCCGCGAAGATCCCGGTGCCGCGCTTCTGCTACCACGAAAAGCTGCCGATCGCGGCCAACTGCCGCCAGTGCATGGTGGAAGTGGAGATGGGCGGCAAGCTGGTGCCGAAGCCGCAGCCTGCTTGCGCGACGCCGATCGCGCCGGGCATGAAGGTGTTCACGCGCTCGCCCAACGCGATGAAGTGGCAGCGCAACACCATGGAGTTCCTGCTGATCAACCACCCGCTGGATTGCCCGATCTGCGACCAGGGCGGCGAGTGCGAGCTGCAGGACATCTCGATGGGCTACGGCCGTTCGGTGACGCGTTTCACCGAGCGCAAGCGCACCGTCACCGACGAGAACATCGGGCCGCTGGTCGCCACCGAGATGACCCGTTGCATCCACTGCACGCGCTGCGTGCGTTTCGTGGGCGAGATCGCGGGCACCTACGAAATGGGTGACATGAGCCGCGGCGACAGCCACGTGATCGGCACCTACATCGGTCGTACCATCGAATCCGAACTGTCGGGCAACGTGATCGACGTGTGCCCGGTCGGCGCGCTCACCGACAAGGTGTTCCAGTTCAAGGCGCGCGCGTGGGAACTGATCGCCAAGCCGTCGATCGGCTATCACGACGCGCTCGGCTCCAACCTGTGGCTGCACACCAAGCGCGGCCAGGCGTTGCGCGCGGTGCCGCGCGACAACGAAGCCATCAACGAATGCTGGCTTTCGGATCGCGACCGTTACAGCCACCAGGGCCTGTACGCGGACGATCGCGCCGAAAAACCGCTCATCCGCAAGGGCGGCGAGCTGGTCGAAGTGGGCTGGGACGAGGCCATCGCGTTCGTCGCCGACGGCTTGAAGAAGGCCGGCAGCGATATCGGTGCGCTGGTCGCGCCGATGACCTCGTGCGAGGAAGGCGCGTTGCTGGCGCAACTCGTGCGCGGCCTCGGCAGCGATCGCATCGACCATCGCCTGCGCGTGCAGGATTTCAGCGACGGCGGTCCGTCCGGCGCCACCTTCGAAATGTCCGTCGAAGACGTCGCCAGGGTGTCGGCGGCGTTGATCATCGGCAGCAACGTGCGCCACGAGATGCCGCTGCTGAACCATCGGTTGCGCCATGCCAGCCGTCACGATGCCTCGAAGCATCCGGCATCGAATCCGGCGCACTACGACATTTCCGAAGTGCACGGCGCGAAGATCTTCGCGATCAATCCGGTGCGCTTCGAGTACAACTTCGAGCTTGCAGGCGAGAAGGTATTCGCGCCGCAGGATTTCGTCGATGCAATGCTGTGCACCGCGAAGGCCGCGGGCGTGCAGGGCGACGACCGCGCGCTGGCCGAGGCCATCGCTGCCGCGGACGACAAGGAAGACGCGCGCCAATGGGTGGCGGCCCTGCGTGACGCACCTTCCTCGGTCGTCGTTGTCGGAGATGCGGTCACGCAACATCCGCAGGCATCGTGGCTGCGCGTGCTGGCGCGTGCCATTGCCGAAGCCACCAACAGCGCATACAACGAATTGCCGTCGGGCGCGAATGCCGTGGGCCTGGCGCGCGTGGGAGCGCAGTCTTCGAGCGGTGCGAAAGCGATATTCGACCATGCACCGAAGGCGCTGATCACCTGGCAGACGGGTTCGCAGGACGCGTCCGTGCCGGCTGCTTACGACAAGGCCCGCGAGAACGCGGAGTTTTATGTCTACGCCGGCGCGTTTGCCTGCGATGGGGTCAAGCGCACGGCCGATGCGGTCTTGCCGCTGGGCCTGCCTCCCGAAATCGACGGTACCTGGGTGAATGTCGATGGCATCGTGCAAGCGCTCGCCGCGGGTTCGGCGTTGCCGGGCGAGGCGCGACCGGGCTGGAAGGTGCTGCGCGCACTGGGCGCGGCGTTGGGCGTCGCCGGCTTCGATTTCGTCGACCTCAAGGATGTGCATGCGCGCATCGCCGGTGACTTGTCGGGACAAGGGACCGGGGACCGGGGACCGGGGCAACGGCTACCGGCGCGTACGACTGCACCGGAAGGTGTATTGGCACGCGTCGCCACGGTAGGCATCTATCGCACCGACGCGGTGGTGCGCCGGGCCAAGGCGCTGCAGGCGCACCCGTTGAACCGCGCGCCGGCCTTGCGCATATGCGCGGACGATGCGCGCGCGCTGGGCTTGCTCGGTGGCGTCAAGGCTGACGTGGATGGCGTGACGCTGCCGGTGGTCATCGATGCCGCGGTGCCGAAAGGCTGCGCGTGGATCGAAGCCGGTTTCGCCGCGACTGCGGCGCTGCCACCGCACGGCGCGGCCCTCTCCATCAAGGCGGTGACCGCATGAGCATGTCCTCCGATCCGATGATCCTGCTGTGGACGCTCGCGAAGATCCTGGTGATCGCGGTGCCGCTGATCATCGCGGTGGCGATGTACGTGTGGTGGGAACGCAAGGTGATCGGCTGGATGCACGTGCGCATGGGGCCGAACAAGATCGGTCCGTTCGGCCTGCTGCAGGCGTTCGCGGATGTGACCAAGCTCCTGATCAAGGAGATCATCATCCCGACCAACGCCAACCGTTTCCTGTATTTCACCGCGCCGCTGCTGGCGGTGATCCCGGCGCTGGCGGTGTGGGCGATCATCCCGTTCGACAACGGCGCGGTGCTCTCCAACGCCAACGCGGGGGTGTTGTTCCTGCTGGCGATGACATCGCTGGGCGTGTACGGGATCATCCTGGCCGGGTGGGCGTCCAACTCGCGCTACGCCTTGCTGGGCGCGATGCGTTCGGCCGCGCAGATGATCTCCTACGAAATCTGCATGGGCATGGCGCTGGTGTGCGTGCTGATCCTTGCCGGCAGCCTGAACTTCACCGCGATCGTCGAAGCGCAGGCGGGCGGCAAGGGCCTGTTCGACTGGTTCTGGCTGCCGCTGCTGCCGATGTTCTTCGTGTATTACATCTCGGGCGTGGCCGAAACCAACCGCCTGCCGTTCGACGTCGCCGAAGGCGAATCGGAAATCGTCGCGGGTTTCCACGTGGAGTATTCGGGTTCGGCGTTCGCGCTGTTCTTCCTGGCCGAATACGCCAACATGATCCTGCTGTCGTTCCTCGCGCCGATCCTGTTCCTGGGCGGCTGGCTCAGCCCGTTCCAGGGTTGGCACCTCGGCTGGTTCTCCCAGCCGGGTTGGTGGTGGCTGTTCCTGAAGTTCTTCATCTTCGCGACGTCATTGATCTGGCTGCGCGCAACCTTCCCGCGCTATCGCTACGACCAGATCATGCGGCTGGGCTGGAAGGTGTTCATCCCGATTTCGATCGCATGGATCTTCGTGGCCGGCCTCTTCAAATACTTCAACGTGGTGACGATAGGGCATTGAGATGAAGAGAGTGACCGAATATCTCAAGAGCCTGTTGCTGCTGGAACTCGCGGCCGGCCTGTGGGTGACGCTGAAGTACCTGTTCAAGCCGAAGTACACGCTGCGGTTCCCGATGGAAACCATCCCGCGTTCGGTGCGTTTTCGCGGGCTGCACGCGCTGCGCCGCTACCCGAACGGCGAGGAGCGCTGCATCGCGTGCAAATTGTGCGAGGCGGTGTGCCCGGCGCTCGCGATCACGATCGACTCGGCGCCGCGCGCGTCGGACGGCCAGCGCCGCACCACGCGCTACGACATCGACCTGTTCAAGTGCATCTACTGCGGGTTCTGCGAGGAAAGCTGCCCGGTCGATTCGATCGTGCTGACCGACATCCTCGAGTACCACATGGAACGCCGCGGCGAGAACGTGATCACCAAGCCGCAGTTGCTGGCGATGGGCGACCGTTTCGAGAAATCCATCGCGGCCAATCGCGCGCAGGACGCGGCATACCGGTAGCGTCAGGAATCAGTGCCCATGAATCACGCAATCCTCCAGATGGTCTGCTTCATCGCCTTCGCCGTCGTCGCGGTGGGCGCCGCGCTGGCGGTGGTGTCGGTGAAGAACACCGTGCACGCGGTGCTGGCGCTGGTGCTGACGTTCTTTTCCGCCGCCTGCCTGTGGATGCTGGCCGAAGCCGAGTTCCTCGCGCTGGCGCTGGTGGTGGTGTACGTCGGCGCGGTGATGGTGCTGTTCCTGTTCGTGGTGATGATGCTGGACATCGACCTCGAACCGATGCGCGAAGGCTTCATCAAGTACCTGCCGATCGGCATCGGCGCGGCGGTGATCATGCTGCTCGAAATGCTCGGCATCATCGGCATCAAGACACTGCAGGTGCCGGCCGGCCCGAATCCGGCGGGCATGTCGAACATCGAGTGGCTGGGCACGGCCCTGTTCACGCACTTCCTGCTGCCGTTCGAGATCGCGGCGCTGATCCTGACGGTCGGCCTGGTCGCCGCGGTGGTGCTGGCGCTGCGCGTGCGCACCTTCTCCAGGCGCCAGAACCCGGCCGCGCAATCCGCGGTGCGCGCGGCGGGACGCGTACGCATGGTCAAGATGGCGGCGTCGACGACGGCGCCCGGGCCCACCACGGTCGGGGAGGATTCGCAGGCATGATGGCCATCCCGCTGTCCTGGTACATCGTGTTCGCGACGGTGCTGTTCTGCATCGCGATCGCGGGCATCTTCATCAACCGCAAGAACGTGATCGTGCTGCTGATGTGCATCGAGCTGATGCTGCTCGCGGTCAACACCAATTTCGTCGCGTTCTCGCGCTTCCTCGGCAATCCCGGGGGACAGGTCTTCGTGTTCTTCATCCTGACGGTGGCGGCGGCCGAATCGGCGATCGGTCTGGCCATCGTCGTGCTGATGTTCCGCACCCGTCGCACGATCAACGTCGACGAAATCAATACGCTGCGCTACTAGAGGGGCCGTTCGATGCCACATCGCCGCAAACGATGCCGCACCCCTTCCGGTGCGGCCGGGCAGGCAAACGTCATTCGCATTCGCGAGGTGCAGCCGTGATCAGCCAGAACCTCCTGATCGTGCTGGCCGCGGCGCCGCTGGTCGGCGCGCTGATCGCGGGGCTCGGCCGCAAGCAGGTCGGGCGCGCCGGCGCCGCCGCGATCGCGATCCTGTCGGTGGCGATTTCCTTTGCGCTGTCGTGCGTGGTGTTCTGGCAACTCGTGTGGGGCGGGGCGCCGGTGTTCAACCACGACGTCTACACCTGGCTCGAGGTTGGCAAGCTCAGCATCGGCATCGGCTTCCTGGTCGATCGCCTGACCGCGCTGATGCTGGTGACCGTGACCTTCGTGTCGCTGATGGTGCACGTCTACACCATCGGCTACATGCGCGACGATCCGGGGTTCCAGCGTTTCTTCGCCTACATCGCGCTGTTCACCTTCTCGATGCTGATGCTGGTGCTGGCCAACAACTTCCTGCAGCTCTTCATCGGCTGGGAACTGGTGGGGCTGGTGTCGTACCTGCTGATCGGATTCTGGTTCGAGCGACCGAGCGCCAGTTTCGCCGCGCTGAAGGCGTTCATCGTCAATCGCGTGGGCGATTTCGGTTTCATCCTCGGCATCGCTGCAGTGTTGTACGCGTTCCACACGCTGGATTACTCGGCCGTGTTCGCGCAGGCTCCGGACCTCGCCGGCCGCACGATTGAAATCGTCGGCGGCCATCCGTGGTCGCTGGCCACGCTGATCTGCCTGCTGCTGTTCGTGGGTGCCTGCGGCAAGTCGGCGCAGGTGCCGTTGCACGTGTGGCTGCCCGATTCGATGGAAGGCCCGACCCCGATCTCGGCGCTGATCCACGCGGCGACCATGGTCACCGCCGGCATCTTCATGGTGGCGCGGATGTCGCCGTTGTACGAGATGTCCACGACCGCGCTGTCGGTGGTGCTGATCGTGGGCGCGACCACCGCGTTCTTCATGGGCCTCATCGGCATCGTGCAGAACGACATCAAGCGGGTGATTGCGTATTCCACGCTGTCGCAGCTCGGCTACATGGTGGTGGCGCTGGGCGTGTCGGCCTACGCCGCCGGCATCTTCCACCTGATGACCCATGCGTTCTTCAAGGCGCTGCTGTTCCTCGGCGCGGGCTCGGTGATCGTGGCGATGCACCACGAGCAGGACATGCGCTACATGGGCGGCCTGCGCAAGCGCATGCCGATCACATGGATCACGATGTGGATCGGCTCGCTGGCGCTGGTGGCGACGCCGGGCTTCTCGGGGTTCTACTCGAAGGACCAGATCATCGAGGCGGTCGGCGAGTCGCAGATCTTCGGCGCGACCTACGCTTACTGGTGCGTGCTGCTGGGCGTGTTCGTGACCGCGTTGTACAGCTTCCGCCTGCTGTACATGACCTTCCACGGCAAGGAACGCTTCAAGGTCGAGCACGGGCATGACGACCACGCGCACCACCAGCCCGGAGTGCTGGCGCATGCGCCCAGGGAATCGCCGTGGGTGATCACGGTGCCGCTGGTGCTGCTGGCGATCCCGTCGGTCATCATCGGCTGGTTCACCATCGAGCCGTTGCTGTACGGCGGATGGTTCGGCGAGTCGATCAAGGTGCTGCCGGGCCACGACGTGCTGGCGAAGATGGCGGAGGAATTCCACGGCCCGGCGGCGATGTTCCTGCACAGCTTCACCAGCGCGCCGTTCTGGATCGCGGTGGCAGGCTTTGCCGTCGCGACCTGGGTGTACCTGTTCAACCCCGGGCTCGCCGATCGCGCGGCGCGCACCTTCCTGCCGGTGTTCAAGATGCTCACCCGCAAGTACTGGGTGGACGAGGTGTACTACAACCTGTTCGCGCGCGGCGGCGTGAAACTGGGCCGTGCGTTCTGGAAGGGCGGCGACGCGGGCCTGATCGACGGCGCGATGGTCAACGGTTCCGCGTCGTTGGTCGAACGCAGCTCGCGCGTGTTGCGCCGCCTGCAGACTGGTTTCCTCTACCACTACGCGTTCGTGATGATCGTGGGCCTGATCCTGCTGCTGGGCGGGTTGTGGTACTGGGGGTTGCGCTGATGGCAGGCATGAACAACAGCAACAACGGCAGTCCGCAAAGGGCGCAAAGCACGCGAAAGGGAACAAGAGAAATTTCTTTGCGTTCTTCGCGTTTTTCGCGGACCCATGCTTTTGCTTCAGTGCCAAGGAACACGCATGTCTGACTGGCCCATCCTCAGCATCCTGATCTGGCTGCCGTGCCTTGGCGCGATCCTCGTGTTGCTGGCCGGCAACGCCCGCCCGCGCGTGGCGCGCTGGCTGACGCTGGCGCTCACCGTCGTCACCTTCGCGCTGAGCCTGGTGATGCTGTCGGAATACCACGCCGGCCCGGGCGGCTTCCAGTTGCAGGAGTTGCATCGCTGGATTCCCGGCATCAATTCCAGCTACCACCTCGGCGTGGACGGCATCGCGGTCGCGTTGATCGTGCTGACCACGTTCACCTCGATCCTGGTGATCGGCGGCGCGTGGCAGGTGATCAAGGACAAGGTCCACCAGTACATGGCGGCGATGCTGGTGCTGGAAGGATTGCTGATCGGCGTGTTCTGCGTGATGGACGCGTTGCTGTTCTACCTGTTCTTCGAGGCCATCCTGATCCCGATGTTCTTCCTGATCGGCATCTGGGGCGGCCCGCGCCGCGTGTACGCGACGCTGAAGTTCTTCATCTACACGTTCTTCGGTTCGATCTTCTTCCTGATCGGCCTGTTGTACCTCTACCACCGCGCCGGCACCTTCGACCTGCAGGCGCTGTGGGCATTGCCGTTGACGATGAAGGAACAGTCGTGGCTGTTCTTCTCGTTCCTGATCGCGTTCGCGATCAAGACCCCGATGGTGCCGGTGCACACCTGGCTGCCGGATGCGCACGTCGAGGCGCCGACCGGCGGTTCGGTGATCCTGGCCGCGATCATGCTGAAGGTCGGTACCTACGGCTTCATCCGCTTCTCGCTGCCGATCGTGCCGGATGCCTCCGAGTCATTCGCGTGGCTGGTGATCGTGCTCAGCCTGATCGCGATCATCTACATCGGCTACGTCGCGCTGGTGCAGCCGGACATGAAGAAGCTGGTCGCGTATTCGTCGGTCGCGCACATGGGCTTCGTGACGCTGGGCCTGTTCATCGTGTACATGCTGGCGCGCCAGCAGCACGACGTGCAGACCGCGGCGCTGGGCGTGCAGGGTGCGGTGGTGCAGATGATCTCGCACGGGTTCGTGTCGGGCGCGCTGTTCACCTGCATCGGCGTGATGTACGACCGCTTGCACACGCGCGAAATCGCGGCCTACGGCGGACTCGCCAAGGTGATGCCGTGGTTCGCGGCGTTCTGGGTGCTGTTCGCGATGGCGAATTGCGGCCTGCCGTTCACCTCGGGCTTCGTCGGCGAGTTCATGGTGATCCTGTCCAGCTTCACCGCCAATCCGTGGATCGCGCTGTTCGCGGCGTATTCGCTGATCATCGGCGCCGGTTATACGTTGTGGCTGATCAAGCGCATCGTGTGGGGCACCGCGCCCAGCAAGGAAGCCGCGGCGATGCCCGAGATCAACACCCGCGAAGGCCTGGTGCTGGGCGCGTTCGCGGTGGCCGTGCTGGCGATGGGCGTGTACCCGTGGCCGTTGATGCACCTGATGGATTCCTCGGTCGCGCAACTCGTGACCCATTTGATGGCCAGCAAGGTTTGAAAACCTCATGATTACCCTCAACGACCTGCTGGTGATGGTCCCCGAGCTGTACCTGACCGCGGCGGCCTGCTTCGTGTTGTTGTTCGACGTCTTCATCAACGACGACCAGCGCGATGCCACGCACTGGGTCGCGATCATCGTGATGCTGGTGGGCATCTTCCTGGTGGTCCACGGCCAGCCGGACACGACGGCGACCGCGTTCGGCGGCATGTTCGTGCGCGATCGCATGGCCGAGATACTCAAGGTCACGGTGCTGATCGCGACCATCCTGATGTACGTGATGGCGCGGCCATGGCTGCGCGACCGCCAATTGTTCATGGGCGAGTTCTATTCGTTGTCGATGTTTTCGGTGTTGGGCGTGATGCTGCTGGTATCCGCGGGCAACCTGATCACCGTGTACCTCGGGCTGGAGCTGTTCGCGCTGCCGGCCTACGCGCTGGTCGCGTTGAACCGCGAATCGAAGCTGTCGTCGGAGGCCGCGATCAAGTTCTTCGTGCTGGGTTCGCTCGCGTCCGGCCTGATCCTGTTCGGGATGTCGCTGATCTACGGCGCCACCGGCACCCTCGACCTGCACGGCATCTTCGCCGCTGCCGGCACCACCACGCACCCGCACCTGCTGCAGTTCGGACTGGTGTTCCTGGTGGTCGGCATCGGCTTCGAATTCGGCGCGGTGCCTTTCCACATGTGGCTGCCCGACGTCTACGAAGGTGCGCCCACGCCGATCGCGATGTACATCAGCGCGGTGCCGAAGCTCGCCGCGGTGGGGCTGGCGTACCGGCTGCTGGAAGTGGGCATGGGTCCGTTCGCGGACGACTGGCGCATCATGCTGGCGATCATGGCGGCGCTGTCGCTGGTGGTCGGCAACGTGGTCGCGATCGCGCAGAAGAACCTGAAGCGCATGCTGGCATATTCCACGATCTCGCACATGGGCTTCGTGTTCCTCGGGCTGGCCAATCCGACCCCGGAAGGCTATTCGGCGGCGTTGTTCTACGCGGTCTGCTTCGCGCTGATGGAAACCGTGGCCTTCGGCGTGATCCTGGCGCTGGCGCGCAAGGGCTTCGAGTGCGAGATGATCGACGACCTGAAGGGGCTCAATCGTCGCTCGCCGTGGTTCGCGGGCATGATGGCGATCGCGATGTTCTCGCTGGCCGGCATCCCGCCGCTGTGGGGCTTCATCGCCAAGGTGCTGGTGCTGAAGGCCGCGATCGATGGCGGCATGCTGTGGCTCGCGATCGTCGCGATCATCTGCTCGATCATCGGGCTGTTCTACTACCTGCGCGTGATCTGGGTGATGTATTTCGAGCAACCTGCCGAAGGCGTCGAGCCTTTGCAGGCCAAGCCGGATCTCGCGTTGCGTGGGTTGCTGTCGATCAATGCGCTGGGTCTGGTCGCGATGATTTTCTTTTCCGGCCCGCTGCTGGCCTGGTGCCGGGCCGCGTTCGGGGGGTAGCGGCCATCGCCGTTGGTTGCAGCGGGCGGGCAGGGCTTCTGGCACCATAGGCATCTGAATACTGGACCTACGCGCAAGCGGCCTCGCTTGGCACGCTTGCGGTTGGCGTAGGAGCCTTGAAATGACCAGCAACGAATCGCTTTGGGCCCGGCGGAGCGCCGCCTTGCCGCGTGGCCTGGCAACGGCCATGCCGATATTCGCCGCGCGTGCGGAGAATGCCGAGCTGTGGGACGTGGACGGGCGCCGCTACATCGATTTCGCGGCGGGCATCGCCGTGTTGAATGTCGGGCATCGCCATCCCGCGGTCGTCGAGGCCGCGCGTGGACAGCTCGACCTGTTCACGCACACCGCGTTCCAGGTGACGGGCTACGAGTCCTACGTCGCGCTGGCCGAAAAACTCAACGCGATCGCGCCGATCGAAGGCAATGCCAAGTCGGTGTTCTTCTCCACCGGCGCGGAGGCGGTCGAGAACGCGGTCAAGATCGCGCGCGCCGCGACCGGCCGGTCCGCGGTCATCGCGTTTTCGGGCGCCTTCCACGGCCGCACCCTGATGACGCTGGCGTTGACCGGCAAGGCGACGCCGTACAAGAACGGCTTCGGGCCGATGCCGGCCGAGGTATTCCACGCACCGTTCCCGGCGGAGTACCGCGGCGTCACCGGCGAACAGAGCCTCGCCGCGCTCGAAGAACTGTTCCACAACGACGTTCCCGCCGACCGGGTCGCCGCGATCATCATCGAACCGGTCCAGGGCGAAGGCGGCTTCACGCCCGCGCCGGGCGGATTCCTGCGCGAACTGCGCGAGCTGTGCAGCGCGCGCGGCATCGTGATGGTCGCGGACGAGATCCAGTCGGGTTTCGGACGCACCGGCAGGATGTTCGCGATCGAGCATTCCGGCGTGAAGCCGGACCTGATCACGGTCGCGAAATCGCTAGCCGGCGGGTTCCCGCTCTCGGGTGTCGTCGGCCGTGCGGAATTGATGGACAAGGCGGCGCCCGGAGGCCTCGGCGGAACCTATGCGGGTTCGCCCGTGTCCTGCGCGGCGGCGCTCGCCACGTTGCGCGTGATCGAGGAGGAGCACCTTTCTGCGCGAGCGGTGGCCCTGGGCGAGCGCATCGTGCAGCGCCTGCACGCGTTCGCATCGAATCCGGCGCTGCGTCCGATTGGTCACGTGCGCGGACTCGGCTCGATGATCGCCTTCGACCTGCTGGCGGCGCGCGGTTCGGATGCCGTCGATCCCGTGGCGACGAAGGCCGTGGTGCAGCGCGCGCACGCGCTCGGGTTGATCATCCTGAGTTGCGGTGGACAGGGCGAAGCCATCCGGCTGCTGTATCCGCTGACGATCCCCGACGCCCAACTGGACGAGGGCATGGCGTTGCTGGAACGGGCGTTGCGACAGACCTGAGCCTTGCATCGGTGGATCGTCGGCCGGATGCGATGCGCAGGCATCACGTGGAGTGCCATGGCCGATTTCACCATCGTGCTGGACAAGACGAGTGCGCTGGGGCTGCAGGACCAGTTGCGCCGGAAGATCGTCGAGGCCATTTACGCAGGCGCGTTGCGGCCGGGCCGCAAGATGCCGTCCTCGCGCGCACTGGCGACGGACCTGGGCGTGTCGCGGAACACGGTGGTGCTGGCGTACGGCGATCTCGTGGCCGATGGCCACCTGGAGACGCGCGATCGCAGCGGCATCTTCGTGTCGCACAAATCGGTCGATGGCAGCATCGTTGGACGGCGCCTGCCCGATGCGAATGCATCTCCGATCGCGGACCGGATGGTGGACGTGCCCGTCGACGGGGGCATCCGTTGCCCGCAAAACTGGCGGCAGTATCCCTATCCGTTCTGGGATGGGCGCGTCGAGGCTTCGCTGGTGCCCGTGCAGGAATGGCGCAAGGCCGTCCGCCTGGCTTCGTGCCCGCGCGACGCCGCGCAATGGTCGGACGGCAATGGTGAACTGGACGATCCGATCCTGATCGACGAGCTCTGCACCAAGGTACTTCCGGAACGCGGCATCAATGCCCACCCGGAAGAAGTGCTGGTGACGCACTCCATGCGCCAGGCCCTCCAGTTCCTGGTGACGTTGCTGCTGCGACCGGGTATGCCGGTATGGGTGGAGGAGCCGGTCGATCCGGAACTGCTGGCGACACTGCGTGGACGCGGTGCGCGGGTCGAACGCTTCCACCCGGATGCAACGACCGCGCCGCCGGATGGCGTGCTGGTGGTGACCAGTGCGCGCGCGGGCGTCGCCTCCGGAAGCTTGACCGGCCCCTCGCGCGTCGACGCCATCGCACGCGGCAACGGCGTCGTGATCGAGCTGGCGATGCCGGCGGATACGCTGGAACCCGGCGCCGCGCGACCGGCGCTGTACGCTACCGCAGGTCCCGGAAACGTCATCCACGTGGCCTGCCTTTCACCCGTTGCCGCGTGTGGCATGCCGCTTGCCTACGTCGTGTCCGATGCGTCGGTGATCGCGCGATTGCGCATGTTGCGGCGCGTATCCGGTGCCCTGCCCAACCTGCCGCAGCAGCGCGCCTGGGCGTACTTCCTGGCGCTCGGTTACTACGCTTCCGCGCTGCACCGGGCGCGGCGCGCGCTGACCACGCGCAAGACCGCGCTGCGCGACGCGTTGAATCATTATCTGCACCCGGACGTCCAGATCGGAACGATCCCGGGCGTCAGCGCCTACTGGGTGCGTTGCCGCGACGGGCGGGATGCGCAGGCGTTGGCAACCCAGGCGGCCGCTGCCGGCGTGCTGATCCAGCCGGCGCGGCTCGACGAAGCACGGCAGGCGTTCAGCATGGGGGTGACGAGCATTCCCGAAGCGCGTATCCGCGAGGGCGTGCGCGCGCTGGCGGGTTTGCTGCGCGCATCGCGCAGCGACGTCGAAACCGGTCCGCGCCGCACCTTGTCGGGGAGCGCGTTGCGGCGGGCGCTGGCGGGCAGGACGTTCCTGTACAACACGGTGTACGGCGAACCCTGCACGATCGAGGTATGCCGGTCCGGTGAACTGATCGGCATGGCGGGTTACGCCAACGACGACCCCGACACGGGACGCTGGTGGATCGAGGGCAACCGCTGGTACCGGCAGTGGGACCACTGGGCCTACGGCGAAGCGGAAGGCTACGCCATCGCGGTGGAAGGCGAACGGCTTTACTGGTACGACGCCACGGGCCATCTGGTCGACAAGGCGGTGATCCTGCGCAATGCGCAGAGGCGGCTTGCGTAACCGCTGTACTGGCACCATCGGCGTGCCGCATCTGGCTCTAAGACGGCGGTGCGTTTCAACCTACTTTCGGTCACGACGCAACCCACCGCAACCGGAGTCGGCATTGGCCAGTCGCGCACGCACCAGCAAGCCGGAGCCAGCGGCCCGCGGATTCGGCATCGCCGCGCTGCAACTGGACCTCGACAGGGGCGACAACGTGGCGCGCATCGCCGCGGAAGTCGCCATGTTGAAGAAGCGCATGCCCTGGGTGCGCATGGTGGTGGTGGGCGAGCTCGCGGCGTTCGGCGCCGACCCCGCCCGCGCGCAGGCAATGCCCGGTCCCGCGGAACAACGCTTCTGCGAGGTCGCGCGCAAGCACGGGCTGTGGCTGGTGCCGGGGTCGATCTACGAACGCAAGGGCAGCCTGGTGTTCAACACCGCGCCCGTCATCGATCCCGCCGGCAACGTGGTGGCGCGCTATCGCAAGCAGTTTCCGTTCTATCCCTACGAGAAGGGTGTGGAGCCGGGCCACGAATCGATCGTGTTCGACGTACCCGGCGTGGGCCGTTTCGGCATCTCGATCTGCTACGACATGTGGTTTGCGGAAACCACCCGCTCGCTGTGCTGGATGGGTGCGGAAGTGATCCTGCATCCGACCATGACCTACACCATCGACCGCGACGTGGAGCTCGCGATCGCGCGCGCGTCGGCCGCGAGCAACCAGTGCTACTTCGTCGACGTCAATGTCGCCGGCTCGCTCGGGCTGGGCCGATCGATCGTCTGCGGCCCGGGCGGCGAAGTCATACACCAGGCCGGCAGCGGCCGCGAAATCATCGCCTTCGAAGTCGACTTTGCGTATTTGCGCAACGTCCGCGAACGCGGCTGGCAGTGCCTGACGCAGCCGCTCAAGAGCTTCCGCGACAGCAAGATCGTGTTTCCCGCTTACGGCGCGGGCGTCGCGCCGTCCGAAACGCTGGCGCGCCTTGGGCGGCTCGCGATCGCAACGGACGGCGGCGACGACCCGGGCAAGGCCTGAACGCAACAACCTGACGAGAGAGGGAGGTTGTCCGTGAACACGCAGCACACCAATGCAACACGCAACAAGACATGCCGGACCCGAACATTGCCGGCCGCGATCATGCTGGGCCTGCTGATGTCGGCGCCGGCGTTCGCGGCGACGGGGCAGGCGGCACCGGCCGATCCGGGATCGGCGCCGCAGCAGGACGCCGGCAGCGGCGCCCAGGGCAATGGCGAGCAGAAGAAAAAAACGCCGCAGACGCTGGGCACCATCACGGTCACTTCCAGTGGCCGCGTCCAGCAGGTCGTCGCGGTGCCGTACAACGTCAGCGTGGTGACCGGCGACACGATCGAGCGGGACCACATCCTCGACAACGCCGAACTGTTCCGCAGCATTCCCGGCGTCAACGTCGTGGACAGCGGGCCACGCAATTCGGGCGTGGTCAACAACATCCGCATCCGCGGCATCAACGTCGACAGTTCCGCGCTGGGCGACTACGCGGTGACCTCGGTGGCGCCGGTGGCGACCTACGTCGACACGGTGCCATTGTTCGCGAACTTCCTGCTGTTCGACATCAACCGGGTGGAGGTGCTGCGTGGCCCGCAGGGAACGCTGTACGGGTCGGGTTCGCTCGGCGGCACCGTGCGCTACATCCTCAACAAACCGCAGTTGAACCAGTTCAACGGCAGCGTGAGCGCGAGCCTGTCCAGCGTGGACGGCTCGTCGGGCATCGGCAACTCGGAGTCGCTGGTGTTGAACGCGCCGCTGGGCAACACGTTCGCGCTGCGCGTGGACGGGATGCGCAACGATTTTCCGGGCGTCACCGATTACGTCAATCTGTACCAACTCGATGCCAACGGAATCCCGGTGGCCCCGAACGGCATCCTTTCTCGTGATGCCGCGTACTATTCCAAGAAGGACGCCGACACGGTCAAGCAGGATTACGGGCGGGCTTCGCTGCTGTGGAAGCCCAACGATGCGTTCGACGTGCAACTTAGCTACATGGCCCAGGCCGACCGTTTCGGCGCGCGCCGCGGGACGTCGCTGGGGACCGACGGATACGGCGTTCCCTACCAGCGCAACCAGCTGGGCGCGGCCCAGCTGGAGCCCTCCGACCGCCACGTCAACCTGACCAGCCTCGAGGCGAATCTCGATGTCGGATTCGCGACGTTGACCTCCAGCACGTCCTACTACAACCACGAAGGCGACATCACCAGCGACAACACGGGTTTCTACGCGAAGCTGGGCTGGTATTCGAGCCTGTACTACAACTATCCGCGTCCCATGTCGACGGCGTTCCGGACCTACGGCGACAAGGCCTTCACTCAGGAATTCCGGCTGGTGTCGAAGACGGGCGGCGCGTTCGACTACATCGTGGGGGCCTATTTCCGTAACCAGCACACCTATACGACGCAGCTCAGCGAGTTGCGCGGCTTCAAGGACTGGTGGGATGCGGCGTACCCCGCCCTGGCGGACGTGGTCGACGCCAGCAGCGACGACTATCGTTACGTGGCCAATGGCCACTACACGGAAACCGCGCTGTACGGCCAAGGCACGTGGCACGCGACCAGCCGGCTGGACCTGACGCTGGGCGTGCGCAGCTTCCGCGACAAGCTCACCGCCAGCGTGGACTCCGCGCTTCCGCTGTGGGTGGGATTGTTCCCGCCGGGGCATGCCGGGAACGAGCAGAAAAACAACAAGACCCTGTACTACGCCAACCTGTCGTGGTGGCTCAACGACACCAACCAGTTCTATGCGACGGCATCGCAGGGTTATCGACGCGGCGGTGCCAACGGCACCCCGACCAGCGGCTTTTTCGCGGAGAGTCCGGCCTGGCTGTTCTATCGGCCGGACACGGTCGACAACTACGAGGCGGGGTTCAAGGGCATCGTCGGCGGCATGACCTATACCGCGGACATCTTCTACACGAACTGGAAGGATCCGCAGTTGAATACCGCCACCGCCAACTGGGGATTTTTCGCGGTGCAGAACATGGGCCGCGCGAAATCCAGGGGCGTGGAACTGGAATTGCAGGGCAGGCTGGGAGACCACTTCGGCTACGGAGTCGGCTATACGTATACCGATGCCACCCTCGCCGAAGACGCCTACACGCCTACCGGCGGCCTGATCAATACCAGCGGCGCGGCCCTGCCCGGCGTGTCGCGGAACCATCTGAACGCGTTCGGCGATTATTCGTTCGAGGCCGCGGGCGGGTTGTTCAGGCTGCACCTGGATGGCTCGTACCAGTCGTCGTCGCAAAACTCGATCAGCTTGAGTCCGCTGTACAAGTACACGCTCCCTGGCTTCACCCTCTGGAACGCCTCGGCCAGCTACAGGCGGGAAGCGTGGACCGCGACCCTGTGGCTCAAGAACCTGGCCAATACCGAAGGCGCCACCGGCGTGTACACCACGGAGTACATGGGCACGGCGCCCTCGGAGGGGTTCTACGGAAACGGATCCAAACTGCTCACGACATTGCCGCGAACCGTCGGGGTAACCTTCACGTACCGGTTCTAGGACATGACTGCGAAAGTGGCGGCGAGCGCGGATTCGCATCCATCGACGGACGGCGTGGAGCAATGGTTGGCGTGCGGCGACCCTGTCGCTGCGCGCCGCGAGCTCGATGCTGTCGCGGGGCGGGTGGGAACATCCGCGCGGTCCGCACATGAAATCGCGCAGCTCTACATGCGCCTCGGCGACGCGGGACGCGCGGCGGATTTCTATGCGCGTGCCGTGGCGATCGAACCCGGCCTGGCGGCTTATCGCTACAACCTGTCGACCGCGTTGATCGCGCTGGGCCGGATGGACGAAGCCGAGGCGGCGCTGGACAGCGTGATTGCCGCGCAGCCACGCGATGGCGATGCCTGGTACAACCGCGCCACGCTCAGGCGGCAGACACCCGATCGCAATCACGTTGCGGCGATCGAACGTGAACTGTCCCGGCCGGGTTTACAGCCCAGGGATGCGGTGCCGCTCCATTACGCCCTGGCCAAGGAACTGGAAGACCTCGGCGAATTCGAGCGTTCGTTCCAGGCGCTGACGCGTGGCGCGTCGTCACGGCGCGCGATGCTGTCCTATCGCGTGGAGGACGACGAATCGATCATGCGCGAGATCGGTGCGGCTTTCACGGAGCAGGTCGTGCGGGAATCGGTATCCGGATGCGACGACCAGCGTCCCGTGTTCGTCGTCGGCCTGCCGCGCAGCGGCACGACGCTGGTGGATCGCATCCTCAGTTCGCATAGCCGGGTCGGCAGCCACGGCGAGAGCGCGGACTTCGCACTGTCTTTGATGCACCTGGCGGGGCATTGCCGGGACAAGGCCGAGCTGCTGGGGCGCTCGATGAAGATGGATCCGCGGCAGCTCGGGGATGCCTACAGTCGTCGACTCGCGATGCATTCCGACGACCGGATCGTGGACAAGACACCGGCCAACTTCCTCTATCTCGGCCTGATCGCCCGGGCGTTGCCCAACGCGCGAATCATCTACGCGAGACGCGATCCCATGGACGTGTGTTACGCGATGTACAAGACCCTGTTCCGGATGGCGTATCCCTATTCGTACGACCTCGGGGATCTCGGTCGATATTGGCTGGCCTTCGATGCGCTGATGCGCCACTGGCAGGACATGCTCCCGGCCGGGCGGATGCTGGTGGTCGACTACGAACGGTTGGTCGCGGATCCGGCCGCGACGATCACCGCGATGCTGGGCCACATCGGGATGCCCTGGGAAGACGCCTGCCTGCACTTCGACGCGAACCCGCTTCCGTCGCTGACCGCAAGCGCGGCACAGGTGCGCCAGCCGATCTATGCGACTTCGGTGGGACTCTGGCGACACCACGCCAAGGCCCTTGCGCCGCTCGTGGATTTGTTCCGCACGCATGGCGTTGCCGTTGACGAAGGAGCCCGGGCGTGAACGGGATGGCCGAACACATGGGGCAGGAAACGGCGCGTCGGGCCGGGAACGACGACCGGGACAGTCCCTGGTTGTACGCGCTGCTGGCGCTGCTCGGCACGGCCGGATTCTTCTACGTGAACCTCGCCGCCGCCATCGTGGATGGGCTGACCGGCACGCTCGGGTTCACCAGCGCCCAGGCCGGCGGCGTGATGTCGGCGAACATCTACGGCGCCAGCGTGGGTGGGCTGATCGCGGTGTTCATGGTGCGGCGCTTCCCGTGGCGACCGGTGTTGGTGGGGCTGTTGTGCGTGCTGCTGGCGTTGGAGCTTGCTTCGCTGTTGGCGCATTCCTATCGGGTGCTGTTGCCGCTGCGTGCCCTCGACGGAGTGATAGGCGGCATGTCGGTCGGCGTCGCGCTGGCGTTGCTTGCGCGCACCCGGTTCCCGGACCGCGCATTCGGTGCGCTGCTGGTATTCCAGTTCGTGTTCGGTGGCCTGGGCAGCATGTGGTTGCCCGGCCTGGTCGAGGAACACGGAACGTGGGTGCTGTTCGTGTGCATGGCCGCGATGGATCTCGCCGCGATCATCGCGGCGATTTTCCTGCGCATGCGCGATGACGGGCACGCAAAGACCGTCATGAAGGCCGCCGCGCCGGACAAGCTCGTGTTCGCGCTGACGGTCGCCACGCTGCTGGCATTGTTCCTGTTCCAGGCCGCGCAGATGGGGCTGTTTGCATTCATCATCCCGCTTGGCGAGAACAGCGCCTTGACGCTGCCGTTCATCAGCCAGACCGTCGGCTGGACGACCTGGATCGGCGCGCTGGGCGCGGTGTGCGTGATCGCGTTCGGCACGCGCATGGGACGCGCCCGACCGCTCGCCATCGCGATGTTCGTGACCCTGCTCGGGATGGCGGGGCTTTACATGGCCCACCACAAATCGATCTTCTTCGCCGCCAATGCCACCACCGCGATCACCTGGTCGTTCGTGGTGCCTTACCTGTTCGGGATCGTGTCGATGCTGGACCGCAGCGGACGGCTCGCCACGTTGGCGGGTTTCGTTTCCGGGCTGGGGCTTGCATCCGGTCCACTCGTTGCCGGTTGGCTTGCGCGGCCGCATGATTTCGTTCCGATGATCAGCGTGGCGCTGGCGTTTCTCGTGGTGTCGGGAATCGCGATGACCCTCGTCTCGATCCGCGTGGACAAGCTGGAAGCAACGTTGGCAAAAGAGGTGGCTTAGCAGATGGGCGCGGATTCGGTGGTGAATGCGGACGGGAGCATGCAGCTCAGCGACCGTCGGCTGTTGCGCGAGCAATGCCGGATCGGCGCGGCGTGGTGTGATGCCGATGGTGGCGGGCAGGTGGCGGTCCACAACCCGGCTACCGGCGATGTGCTCGGCAGCGTGCCGGACATGGGCGCTGCGGAAACACGACGCGCCATCGAGGCCGCCGCGCAGGCGCTGCAGGAATGGTCGCGGCGAACGGCAGGTGATCGTGCGCAGCTGCTGCGTCGCCTGCACGACGCCATGATGGCGAACCAGGAGGATCTCGCGGTCATGCTGACTTCCGAAGGCGGCAAGCCGATCGCGGAAGCCCGCGGCGAAATCGCGTATTCGGCCTCGTTCATCGAATGGTTCGCGGAAGAGGGCAAGCGCCTTTATGGCGACGTGATCCCGGGCCACCAGCCCGACAAGCGCATCCTGGTGACGCGCCAGCCTGTTGGTGTGGTGGCAGCCATCACCCCGTGGAATTTCCCATCCGCGATGCTGGGACGCAAACTCGCGGCCGCGCTGGCCGCGGGGTGCACGGTGGTCTGCAAGCCTGCGATCGAAACACCATTCTCCGCGCTGGCCTTCGCCGAGCTGGCGGAGCGTGTCGGGATCCCGCCGGGCGTGATCAACATCGTGACCGGCCGCGACGACGAGGCGATCGGACAGGAGATCACGTCGAACCCAATCGTGCGCAAGCTCAGCTTCACGGGTTCGACGGCCGTTGGAAAGCTGTTGATGGCGCGCTGCGCCGAGACCATGAAGCGGGTGTCGCTGGAACTCGGTGGCAACGCACCGTTCATCGTGTTCGACGATGCCGATGTCGAGGCTGCCGTCGCGGGTGCGATCGCCAGCAAGTTCCGCAACAGCGGCCAGACCTGCGTGTGTGCCAACCGGTTCCTGGTGCAAAGCGGCATCCATGATGCGTTTGCCGCCGCGCTGGTGCGCGCGGTCGAAGGCTTGAAGGTGGGCAATGGCATCGACGAGGCGACGACGCAGGGCCCGCTGATCAATCGGCATGCGATCGACAAGGTCGAGGCGCACGTGCAGGACGCACTGGAGCTCGGTGGACGCCTGCTGTGCGGCGGCCGTACCCATCTGCTCGGCACGACCTTCTTCGAACCGACCGTCATCGCCGGCGCGACGCCCGCAATGCGGCTTGCGCACGAGGAGACGTTCGGACCGGTCGCCGCGCTGTTCCGGTTCGACGACGAAAGCGATGCGATCGCCATGGCCAACGACACCGACAGCGGGCTCGCCGCGTACTTCTACACCCGCGACCTCGCGCGCAGCTGGCGCGTCGGCGAGGCGTTGCAGTACGGTATCGTCGGGATCAACACCGGCATCATCTCCACCGCGGTCGCGCCGTTCGGCGGCATCAAGCACTCCGGCGTCGGTTCGGAAGGATCGAAGTACGGCCTGCTCGACTACACGGTGCTGAAATACACCTGCATCGGCGGCATCCAATGAAACGGGTCTCCACCGTTGGCGCGGCCGCGATTTGCGCTTGCGCCATGTCGGCGATCCCATTCCAGGCCCTTGCGCAGGATGCGTTATCCACGCGCACGCAACTGACCCATGCGACCCTGATGGATGGCCGTGGTCGCGCCGACGTCGACTTTTCGGCCTACGCGCTGCCCGCCAATGCAAGCGCGCCGGGCGAAACGTTCGAGGGCACCCTGCATGTTTCGGGCAAGGTGGGCACGCGCACCATCCACCTCGAACCCGGGTTCCTGTCACGGACGCAGGTCGCCGCGGCGCGGACGTTTCCTGACGACTTCGATTACGACTTCGTGCAGGACGGCGATGTCCTGTTGCCGGTTCGCCGCGGCTACATCGTCACGAGCCATCCGTACTGGGATGTCGTGCTGGAGCCGGGCAGGGTCTGGAGCGAACCGGGCGACCGTGGCTATTCACGGGCAGCGCTTCCGTTCGCGCTGGTCCAGAAGCACATGAACTGCACGCACTATGGCGTGATGACGTTCCTGTTCAAGCGAGGCGGGGCGATTTCGCACGCCGCGGTGCAGATCGGCAGCGAAACCTGCAAGTATTTCAAGCTGGACATGTGGGGAATGCTCGATGCGCACTATTCGCCGCATCCGGTTGCGAACAGGGATGCCGTGATCGCGGCGTACCGGCAGAACCAAGCGCGTCGGCTTCCCGAGCGCCCGATCGCGCAATTGGCGGTGGATTATCCGGGAACCGACCCGGCAAAGCTGGCTATCGGAGAATCCCATGCGCGCACCCTGTACGGGCTCGTGGTCGATGGCGTCAACTACGTGTCGTCGTGTCCCACGCGGCATGGTGATTACTCCTATTGTGGCGTGTTGCCGTTTCCGTCCTACTCGACCGCGAAATCCGCCGAAGCTGCGCTGGCCCTGATGGCGATGGAACAGCGCCACCCCGGAACCACGGAGTTGAAAGTCAACGAGTTCGCGCCTGCGTCCGGATGCAACGCGGAAAGCTGGGATGGAGTCACCTTCCGTGATCTGCTGGACATGACGACAGGGCACTGCGACTCCACGGCCTACATGGCCGACGAGGATGCGCCAAAGGTCCAGCGGTTCTTCTACGCCACGACGGAGCCGCAAAAGGCGGCTTTCAGTTGCAGCGCGTATCCGCTGCGCGCCAGGCCCGGCACGACGTGGGTCTACCACACATCCGACACCTTTCTGCTTGGCGATGCGTTGAATCGTTACCTGCGCCGCCTTCCCGGTGAAGCGCATGCGGACATCTTCCGCGACGTGGTCGATGCCGACATCTACAAGCCGCTCGACCTCAGCGCGACGGCGCGGGTGACGCGCCGTACCGCTGATGCGGCGGCGCAGCCGTTCTTCGGTTATGGCCTGCAGTTCAACCGCGACGACATGGCCCGCTTGGCGCTGTTCATCGGGCAGGATCACGGGAGGATCGGCGGCAGGCAGATTCTGGATCCCGGACTGCTCGACCTGGCCATGCAGCGGATCGATGGGCAACGTGGCTCGGTGGTGACGTCCTATCCCGAGTTCCGTTACCAGCTCGGATTCTGGGCGCGCAATGTCGCGTCCATCGCGGGATGCGCATCGCCGGCCTGGGTACCGTTCATGTCAGGCTTCGGCGGCATTTCCGTCGTGATGTATCCGAACGGCGTGGTGTACTACAACGTGTCCGACAGCGGCACCGCCACGGCGTTCGACTGGGGGCCAAGCGCGCCGGTCGCGCGCGCGATCCGGGACTATTGCCACTGAGGGTGTGGACGTTTGCTTGTCGCGTCGGCGCGGTGCACGGGAGCATGCGTGCGTGGCGACGAATGCCGGACCCCGATCCGCTGGCCGAAACCACGGCCGCGCACAACGATACCGCTACCATTATGGAATTTCGCGAACCGGGATCATCGTGGCACGCGCACGTTACCTGCATCTGGATGTATTTGCCGCCAGCGCCGGGGGCGGCAATCACCTCGGGGTGGTGCTCGACGCCGCGCACTGGAGTGGTGCCGCGATGCAGCGCTTCGCGCGCTGGAACAACCTCGTGGAGACCACGTTCCTGCTCGCGCCGACCCGGCAGGAAGCCAGTTATCGCGTGCGCATTTTCACGCCACACCAGGAAATTCCGTTCGCCAGCCATCCCAGCATCGGGAGCGCCCACGCACTCCTCGATTGCGGCCTGGCGCAGCCCCGTGATGGCCTGCTGTGGCAGGAGTGCGACGCGGGCGTGTTGCCCATCCGCGTCGAGGGTGAAGGCGCCTCGCGGTGCCTGTTGCTGCGCCCGCCGCCGGAGCAAATCGTCCGCACCGGGCTCGATGCGCATCCGTTGCTGGCGGCTTCGCTGCGTGACATCCGCATCGGTACCTTGCCTCCCGCGCTGGTCGCGGGTGGACGCAAGTGGTGGCTGGCGGAAGTTGCGGATGAAGCCATGCTGCGCGCGTGGAACCCCGACCATGGCGCCATCGGCGCGCTGGCCCGCGCCACCGAAAGCATGGGTCTGTGTGCCTTCGCGCGCAGGACGTCTTCCGCCCCGGCGCTGGTCGTGCGTGCTTTTCCCGCGGGCGTCGGGATCACGGAAGATCCGGCGTCCGGTGCAGCCAATGGCTTGATCGCGGCCTATCTGGCGAAAGCCGAGCCCGCGGGTCCGTGGACACGCGGTTACGTGGTCAGCCAGGGACGCGAGGTTGGCCACGACGCCGAACTCATCGTACGCATGGACGGCGGTGATGTCTGGGTCGGTGGCCGCACCCATACGATCGTCCACGGGACGCTCGACTGGGACATCGCCTGAGCTGCAAATGGCGTAGCCGTCGCAGCCCACCCGGTTGCTGTACCCTGCGTTGACGTGGTCGCACGATTCGTCCAGAGGAGGGCGTTGTCATGTCCATCACCGTCGAACGCGCCGGAAGCGTGATCCCTCCGCTCAATGCGGTCCTGCTGGCCGGGGCGCTTGCGCTGTTCCTCGGCGCGCTGCTGAGCGACATCGCCTATTTCCGGACCTACGAGATCCAGTGGAACAATTTCTCGTCGTGGCTGCTCGCCGGCGGGCTCGTCATCGGCGCGTTCGCATTCCTGTGCGGCATCGTCGCGCTGTTCCGCAGCCGCAGGCGCGCGTGGCCCGCGGTCTACGGGCTGTTGCTGCTTGCGACCTGGGTACTGGGGTTCATCGACGCGCTGGTGCATGCGAAGGACGCATGGGCCACGATGCCGGCCGGCCTGGTGTTGTCGGTGATCGTGGTGGTGCTGGCCTGCGCGGCCTTGTGGATCGCCTTCGCCGGAATGCGCACGGGAGGTGCGTCATGAAGCGCCTCCATGTGTTGGCAACCGCCACACTCGCGGCGCTGCTTGCCGGTTGCAGCGGTGGCGGCAACGCGCCTGCGGAACAATACGGCGCGAATCCGACACTTCCCGCCCAGCATCGCGGCCTGTTGCCGGACATGGTCATCGCCAAGCCGGCCGCGTGGGGCGATCGACTGCCGACGGTGCCGCAGGGCTACTCGATCAAGGCCATCGCCACCGACCTTCGCATCCCGCGCCAGACGCTGGTGCTGCCCAACGGCGACATCCTGGTGGCCGAAGGCCGTGGCGGCAGCGCGCCGGACCTGAAGCCGAAGGATGTGATCGCCGGCTACATCAAGGCCAAGGGCACGAGCCGGGTCAAGGGGGGCAATCGCCTGACCCTGCTGCGCGATGCCAATGGCGACGGCACGTATGAAACGAAGACCGTGTTTGCCGAGGGCCTCAACGCGCCCTACGGACTCGCGCTGGTCGGCGACATGCTCTACGTCGCCGATCAGGATGCGCTGGTGAAGTTCCACTACACGGTTGGCCAGACCCATGCGGACGGGCCACCGGTCAAGGTCACCGAGCTGCCGTCGGCGATCAACCACCACTGGACCAAGGCGCTCGCCGCCAGTGCAGACGGGCGCTATCTCTACGTCGGCATCGGCTCGAACAGCAACATCACCGAGCGCGGCATGACGGCCGAGGTCGATCGCGCACGGATCTGGCAGGTCGATGCGCAGACCGGGATGCATCGTGCGTACGCCACCGGCGTCCGCAATCCCACCGCGCTCGCGATCCAGCCGGGCACGGGCGCGCTGTGGGCGGTGGTGAACGAACGCGATGAAATCGGCCCCAACCTGGTGCCCGATTACCTCACTTCCATACGCGATGGCGGATTCTACGGCTGGCCGTGGAGCTACTGGGGCCAGCACGTGGATCCGCGCGCCCAGCCGCAGGATCCGGAAAAGGTCGCCTCGGCGATCGTGCCGGACTACAGCCTCGGCTCGCACGTCGCCGCACTCGGCGTCGCATTCTCGTCACCCGCGATGGGCGCGAAGTTCGCGGACGGCGTGTTCGTCGGCGAGCACGGCAGTTGGAACCGCGCCGATCCCGTCGGCTACAAGGTGGTGTTCGTGCCGTTCCACGACGGCCATCCCGCCGGCAATCCGGTCGACTTCGTGACCGGCTTCCGTGGCGAAGACGGCTTGACCCGCGGTCGTCCGGTCGGCGTGACCGTCGATCCACGCGGCGCGCTGATCGTCGCCGACGACCTCTCGAACACGGTCTGGCGGGTGACGCCCAACGCACCGTCCGCGCCAGCGGAACCGGCGACGCCGGCCACAGCGGGCGTGGCGCCCGGCTCTCCCGACAAGTCGGGAAACTAGGGCCGACCGCACTGCAAAAGGTCTCGTCGTGCACGCAGAAGACCACGCCTCGCTCACACCCGCCACCTTGACCCCGGTCGCGACAATCGGCACATCGGCGATTCGCGGCGCCTGATCGCGAAGAACGACGTGGTGTCCACGCGCGCCATCGCCGCTGCCATCCTGGTACCCGCGATGTGGCTGTGGTTGCCGTTCAGTGCGTCGGCGCAATCGGACGCGACGCCCGCCTCGTCGAAACCGCGGGCGTTGCCGGTGATCGTGGTGACGGCCACGCGCATTCCCGAGCCGGCGTTCGACGTGCCGGCCTCGATCTCGGTGGTGCAGGTCGGTCATCCCGGGAACGACACACCCGGCGTCAACGCCTCCGAGTACCTGCGCACGGTGCCGGGCGTGTTGGCGCGCGACCGCCAGAACTACGCGCAGGACGAACAGATTTCGATCCGCGGGTTCGGATCGCGCGCGACCTTCGGGGTGCGCGGCGTGCGCCTGTACACGGACGGCATCCCGGCCACCATGCCCGACGGACAGGGCCAGGTTTCCCATTTCGATTTCGGTGGCGCGGACCGGATCGAAATATTGCGCGGGCCGTTTTCCGCGCTGTACGGCAATTCCTCGGGCGGCGTGATCCAGATCTTTACCGCGGATGGCAGCCAACCGCCGGAAATTCTCGCCAACCCCGGTGGCGGGAGTTACGGACAGTGGCTGGCGGATGTCGGCGCGCGCGGCACGCGTGGTGGCTTCGGTTACAACCTCGACCTGTCCGGGTTCCACACCGATGGCTATCGTCGCCACAGCCGGGCCGAGCGCATCAACGGCAACGCCAAGCTCGATTTCAAGGTCGGCAGGGACGGAAAGTTGGCCGTCGTGTTGAACAGCGTGTCATTGCCGCAGGCATTGGATCCGCAGGGGCTGACATGGGCGCAATACCAGGCCGATCCGCGCCAGGCCGCGCCCTCGGCGTTGCAGTACGACACGCGCAAGAGCGTGCATCAATGGCAGGGCGGTGCCGTGTACACGCAGCCGTTCGGCGCGCACCAGAGCCTGCGCGCGCTCGTGTACTACGGCCAGCGCGGTGTCCTGCAGTTCCTGTCCGTTCCGGTCGCCGCGCAGGAGAATCCGCTGAATTCCGGCGGGGTGGTGGATCTCGCGACGGTGTACAAGGGCACCGATTTGCGTTGGACCTGGCGGGGAGACCTGGCGGGCCGGCCCTTCGATTTCGCGGCAGGCGTCGCCTGGGACGACGCAGCCCAACACCGCAACGGCTACGAGAACTTCGTCGGCAGCATGCCCTCCGGAATCAGGCTGGGCGTGGTCGGCGCATTGCGCCGCGACGAACAGGACAATGTGTACAACATCGACGAATACGCGCAAGGCACCTGGCATTTTTCGGATCGCTGGTCGTTGACGTTGGGTGCGCGACACAGCGTGGTGCGGTTCAAGTCGGCCGATTTCCACATCACCGGCAGCAATCCCGACGACAGCGGACGCGCCGCCTATGGCGCCACCAATCCCGTGGCGGGCTTGCTGTTTCGCGCCAGCCATGCGTGGCACCTGTATGCGTCGTACGGCAACGGATTCGAGACGCCCACGTTCAGCGAGCTCGGCTATCGCGCGAACGGCGCCAGCGGGTTGAACTTCGCGCTGCGTCCGGATCGTTCGAAAAACGGCGAGGTCGGATCGAAATGGAGCTTCGCGGATGGCGGCAGGCTGGATATCGCGTTGTTCCAGACCAACACGCGGGATGAAATCACGGTGCTTTCAAGTTCGGGCGGCCGCACGATTTACCAGAACGCGGGTCGCTCGCGGCGACGCGGCGTCGAGGCCGGGTTGCATCTCCCGCTGGCGGACAAGTGGCAACTCGATGCGGCGTACACCTGGCTCGACGCGCGCTTTCTGGATGCGTTCAAGGATTGCGCCGCGCCCGGCGGCTGCGGAGTCCCCGCCGGTACGCGCATCCCCGGCCTGCCGCGGCGCCTGCTGCATGCGGAACTGCGCCGGGGCGGCGATGCCGGCTGGCATGCGGGAGTTGGCATCGACGCCGCCGGCGCGGTCACGGCCGACGACGCCGGCACCCTGGTCGCACCGGGTTACGTGATCGCGGGCGTGAGCGCGGGTTATGTCGTGAACACGCGGCGGTACCGGATCGCACCATTCGCGCGTCTCGACAACCTGTTCGACCGCCGCTACATCGGTTCGGTGATCGTCAACCAGTCCAGCGGCGGCAGCATCGAGGCCGCGCCCGGGCGCAACTTCTGGCTGGGCGTCAAGGTCGTGCTTCGGCAGTGACACCGCGCACGCGGGCGAGGAAACCCCGGGTAGCGACGTCTCGCCATCTTTGCGTGGCGCGATCTTTGAGTAGCACGATGATCTGGAGTGGGTTCCAACCCGTTTTCGCGGACGGTCGGGTCAAGAATCCAACGGCTTCGTCTTGCGCATCCAGTCGACGTTGCAGGCGCGGGTCGTGGAACCGTTCGATGCAGTCGAACGGTTCGCCGCGGGTCTCGGCGATGCTGTGATGGTGCCGTCGATCCACCACCCCACGTTCGGGCATTCCGAAGAACCCTTCGGCGGTGGCGTGGGGTTTCGGGTTTTCGTCGGCGATGACACGCAGCGCCGGTCAGCGGTGCGTTTCACGTTCCCGCTCTTCCTGCACGGTGAGGATCGCCTCGGGCGTGGTCAAGAGGCGGTCTTGCGGGATCGGCTTGCCGCTGAGGTCGGACAGGCCATAGCTGCCTTCCCCGATCTTCTGCAGCGCACGCTCGATGTTCGCGATGCGATGGTCGTCCACGTCGTGCAGGGCCTGGTCGACTTCCCGTTGCGCCATGTCCTGTGCCGTGTCCTCTTCTTCCGCGGCTTCGTCGCCGTGCTGCAACTGGAATGCCCGTTCTTGCGCGGCGTTGCTTTCCTCACCGCCAAGCAACAGGTGGCGCAGCGTCAGCAGGCGCTGGCGCTGCTGCTCGATGAACTCCCGGCTCAGGCCGGTGTGCTGTTGCTGTTGCGGCGACATGGAATTGCACCGAGGGAGAGCCAACGCGAAGCCGCGTCCGCACGTCCGTGTGTTCGAATGCGAAACACTTTCACGCTACGCCCGGGAAAGTGACGATCGCGTGATGGCAAAGGCTTGCCTGGGCGTCCGTTTCGCAGCCGCGGAAGTGCCGCACTTCGCATCCCGTCCGATACCATGATGGCTTCCCGCATGGGACTGAATCGAGTGCGGCCCAAGGCCATTGCGGATGCATCCGGTCGAAGCGGCACGGCGCTCCATCAGGGCCTGCCTTTTGGCGCAGTCATGGCCACCGCGGGCGCGTCGGCGGTGGCGGGCCGATGCGGATTGCACATCCTCGTCGTGCCGCTGCTGGTGCTGGCCATCCTGCAGACGCTGTGGCTACCGGTTGCCGGCATCTGGCGTCGCCGCGCCACGTTCCGGATGGAGTGCCGGGCGTGGTGGAAGCTCGGCCCGGCGC
The DNA here is from genome assembly GCA_001899805.1 of Lysobacterales bacterium 66-474. Classification (GTDB taxonomy): domain Bacteria; phylum Pseudomonadota; class Gammaproteobacteria; order Xanthomonadales; family Rhodanobacteraceae; genus 66-474. Next base: position 907,061 of record MKWP01000015.1, on the reverse strand, counting down.
ACGAACACTGCGGAATCCATACGGTGCCGCTGGGCCTGGCGGTGATTGCCGGCGGCCTGGTCGCGTTGGCCGCAAGCGGCATCGCACGGTGGCCCTGGCCGCTCGCGGTCGCGTGTCTTGTCCTGACCTGGGTGCTGACGATCGTTTGCCTCGGCCGTTTCTTGTGGTCGCTGGTGGTGTGCGACTGCACGTTGCGCATGGTTGGCGGCGCCTGGTTCCTGGTGCCCGCGGCCTTGCTGGGAGCTGCGATAGCCACCGATGCGCTTGCGGGATTTGCGCCGGAGGCCGGCGCGACGATGCTGGCGGCGTTGGCGCTTGCGGGCGCATTGCTCGGCTGGGCCGGATACTGGGTCGTCGCATTGGCCGCCCTGGTCCGGGTGTGGCGCTTCGGGCTGGTTGGCGTGCCGCAGGCGCCGTGGTGGATCGCCATGGGTTGCGCGGGGCTTGCCGCCGCAGCGCTGGGCCGCGTGCTGAAAGCTCCCGGATCGGGGTGGGCGCTGCACGCGTTCCTGGTCCAGGCAATGGTCGTCACCTGCATCTTTGCAGCGATCCTGTGCGTGCCGGTCCTCGTGTGCAGCGCGGCGTTCCTGCTGCGGCGTTGCCGGTTCCGCGCGCCGGCGCCGTGGCCGCCCACGTTCTCGACCGCGGTGTTCGCGCTCGGCTGCCTTGAGACAGGGGACATTCTCCAGTCCCCCGCGTTCCGGAGCCTGGGACTCGCTGCGGGTTACGCCACGCTGCTGTTCTGGCTGGTGACCATGGTTTGGAACGTGGGCCACATGGGCATCGACCGATTCGGCGATCGGGCCTGGGGGACGGACGCATGAAACGCTGGTGGGTGCTTCTGCCGTGCATCGCCGCGCTGGGCGGTTGTGTGCTGACACCGCGGCGCCCACCGCCACCCACCCTGATCAATGCCGCGGTGCCCGCCGGGTTCCCTGCGGACATTCGCTTGCTCACCGTCGACAGGCAGCGCTTCGTACAAGAGTTGCCGCAATGGCTGGAGGGCCTGCATCGGGCCGCGGGAAGTCGCAAGATCAACGTGCTGGTCCTGTCCGGCGGCGGCGCCGGTGCAGCGTTCGGCGCGGGCGCATTGGCGGGATTGGCACGTGCCCGGGCACGTCCGCAGTTTGATCTTGTCACCGGCGTCAGCGCCGGCGCACTGCTGGCGCCGTTCGCGTTCCTTGGTCCGGCATGGGACCCGCAGATGGAAAAGGTCTTCGAGGGCGGCGATATCGAACGCCTGCAGCACTCGACGGGAAGGTGGTCAACGATCGGCAGGTTCCTGTTTCCACGCAGCGCAGGCGGCAATGATTCGCTGGTCGAACTGGTCGACCGCAACATCACCGACGCGATGATCGATGCCGTGGGCCGGGAGGCGGCGACAGGACGCATGCTGGTCGTCGCCACCACCGATCTCGACGATCAGGAAACGATGTTGTGGAACATGGGCGCCATCGCGGCGCAGGGCGGTACGGCGGCGCACGACCTGTTCCGCAAGGTGCTGGTCGCGTCGGCCAGCGTGCCGGGCGTGTTCCCGCCGGTGCTGATCCCGGTGCAGGAGGGCAAACATGCCTACGACGAAATGCACGTCGATGGCAGCGTCACGACGCCCCTGTTCATCGCGCCGTTGATCGCGCAGACGGTGCAGGGAAACGAAGCGGAGGCGGAAGGCGCAAGCGTCTACGTGATCGTCAACGGCCAGCTTGGCATGCGACCCAGGCAAACACCGATCAATACCGTGAAGATACTCGAGGAAAGTTTTTCCGCCCAGCTTACCTACAAGACGCGCGATGCGCTGGGGCTGGTCATGGCGCTGTCCCGCCGCTACCACATGGTTTTTCATCTCACCGACATGCCGGTCGACTATCCCGCCGGAAGTTTTCTCGATTTCAGCCGGAAGCACATGCAGCAGTTGTTCGACTACGGCGAAACCTGCGCGGCTGAGAACTTGCTGTGGACAAGTCCCGGGGGAACGATTCGCCGCGACTTTTACGGCAGGGCCGATGAAGGATCGACCAGTACGGAGTGTCCCGCGTCGGCATCGCCCGAATTGCACTGATTCATCTTCAACGCGGTGGGCAGCAACGGATTCGAGTGCCAGGTGCGCACGCGGCGACACATTCCCGACGTCGCGTGCGATGCCCGTGACCATCACACGGAGCCGCGGAGGTCCTTGCGCAGCAAGCTTTCAGGGCGTTTGTTGCGTAGTGAGGTGCCGACACGTACAATAGGCGGCTCACCTGATGCGGGGTGGAGCAGTCTGGCAGCTCGCTCATAACCCAAACTGGGTAGTTATTGCAGATCGATTTGTATAGGCATAAGTCGGTACAAAATGGCGCCCTCTATGGATTTCATGCGCAACCCATAGGAGCCGGCGCGCCCAATTCTCGCCGATCTGGGTCGCTTGGATGAGGTATCATTAGTCTCATCGACTTCGACCGTAGGGCTCCCCGTGGCGGCTGCCCGCCTTGATCAGGGACTTCTCTTTGAAATTGCGCCGCCGATCCTTGCGAGCGGCCGCCCCACCGTCGTGGCCTGCCTTCGGAAGCTGATACAGAATCCGGACCCGAAACTGTGGTCGCCGAAGTTGAAGGATGCCTTGCGACTGGCAGCGCTCACATACCAGATTGTGGAGCGCGTGGTCAGCGACTCCGGCGTGGTCTCCGGGTCGACCAGTGCGCGATCAAATAAGCAGAAGCTCGAGCGTGGGTGGCTGTCTGTTCCGGCGAGCACCCTTGTTTGGACAGGGAGCGCTGCCAAGAATGTGCGTCCGCTTCGGCGTACCCAGAAATTCCTGGACGATCTTCCGGATGTGGTCGTGGACCGCCTGCTCGGGTGGACAACGCCAGTCGTGATACCTAACGCCAAGAACGGAGAGAACTGGGTCGTCGCGGGCCATGTACCTGCGGTCATTGCCCGGCAGCGTAGGCCTGACGCAGCGGTGAGGGTCCGCTGGCTTCGCGCGACAATCCCCAGGAAGCGTTCATTTTTCGACGTCTGCGCGGACACCCTCGAGGTTCTGGCGCCGCTGTACGTTCTGCACCGTCGATTCATTGCCGAGATCAGCATAGACGACTGGGAAGCGCAATTCCTGACTGGATACAGCCGAGCGCATTTCTTTCGACTCAAGGGCTGGCGTGATGCATGAAGGCCTCCTGAAACTCGCCGGGCACTTGGGCAGGGGCATTGATCTCAGCGAGCTGATCGACGCGCTGTATGCAATCCGGGCTCCGCGCAGCCTCAAAGGAATCATCGTGATGTGTGGCCAGTTCCAAGACTGGCGTCAAAAGTACCCCGCGCTCAATTTGCTCCCAGAGGTCCAAAACTACGCCCGATGCCTCGCCGTGCTGGATGCGATCGCGGGACTGAGCGTCCCGGATGATCATCTGATGGGGCGGAAAATTGCAGACATCAAAAACCCTTGGACACCGCTCTTTGGCTTGGGTGGCGACAGCGTGATCGCGGAATTGCTGCTGTGTCAACGCGTACGGGCTGCGAGTTCGGCGGATTTCGAGCAAGTCTCAGCCTGGCTGATTTGGCAAGCGCAGCGATTCCATGCCCGAACCATGAGCCGGGGAGCGTACGAAACGTACTTGATGTCGAAAACAAGCCGCCTGAGCAAGCGCCCTCCGGGGAATCGACTCTACGAAGCTTGGCTCGGACTGCGCAGGTTGGCTGCTCCCGGTGACAGTGCGAGGCAGAAGTTGCGTGAGCTTGCGTCGCTCACGATGCGCTTTTCGCCCGAAGACAGTGAGCAACTGGCGGTTCTTTTTGACCTCGGGTATCGCCGCATGGCCAGGCGGGATCGTGAGCGACTTCTGCAACAGGCGGCGGCATGGATGCCGTCCGCAAATCGTGAGCAGGAGGCGGTTGCCGCGGTCAAGAAAATTCGTAGCGTGATGCCCACCGAGATTGGGAGGCTTCTATCTCTGCTGTGGGTCGACCGGACTCGCCGGAGCGTTCGCACCAAACGCTGGCGGCGCGAATTCTACGGCCGGGATAGGTACCGTCCGGAGATCATCCACGGTGAGCGGCTGACCGAGCTTTTGCAGCGGGTGGACGCGGATGAAGTACACGCCGGCACGGTGGTGGAATTCTATCCGCGCCAACCGAAGGCGCGTGGCGGTCGATCTGGGAGCGGCGAATCCACATTCGAAGACGATCCCGAGGACCTGCCCCAGCAGGAGCCCCAGCTTTCGATATTCCTTGCCGACGGCAAGGAACTGATCCGTGGCTACTACGCATCAGAGGGACAACAAAACGGTGTCGAGTACGGCAACGCGATGCTGCGCTGGAGCAATTGGACGTTGTCCCGGTCGGCAATTGTCGCTGTGGTTGATCTGGTTGGTGCTCCAACCTCAATCAGCGAGACGCAGCTGGATCGATGTGCGCGGCTCGCGATCGGGCTGACTTTGCTGACGGGCCGATCGCTAGAGCAGGTTGGGAATTTCGAGATCGCGCGCGAAACGCCGGAAGTGAGCAAAAAGCAACCGGTGATGATTGGACTTCGGACGCATCGCTTGTATTTGTATCCGGGCGAGCCAGACCTGCGCCATCCACCGCATGAAACCCCACCGTTGTGTCACTCGAAAGCCAATGCACTGTCCCTCCCGCTGCCGAGGGGCTGGTGGGCGCTTGTCGATGCGATCGGGCCGGGAAACAGGATGGCGCGTCAGCGTGTTGTACCGCGAGCGCGCCGGGCCCTGAAGGAGCTCGGTGGAAAAAGTGGACGTGCACGGGAATTCCGAGTCACGGGGCGAGGTGTGCGCCATGCCTTTACCCGTGCGCTAGCCGAGCGCACGCGGGGCGACCTGGGAGCGCAGCAGGTAATTACCGACGATGGCGCTGTCAACGCTCGCAACATCATCCACTACGCGTCCTACCACGCACGACGGCTGGAGTCGCAATGGCGCGCAGCGGCAGAATCGTTGGTGGGGGTGCTGCCAAGTGGCGTGCAAGGGGCAGGGCGGAATCGCTACGTTGGGGCGCAGCATGCGTTCGATGTTTCAAAGCTGGCCAAATATTTCAGGAGCATCAAACGTCGCGCTTGGACAGCCCAGCAAAAGAATGACTGGCCGCGGCTGTTCAACCTGATGACGTTGTACCTGTCGTATTGGCTGGGTCTCGGGGTCGCAGGACGCAAGACCCTGGTCCCGGTGCCAAACGTGTTGATCGACGACGGTTGGGCGTTGGTGATGGACAAGCACCGGATCGACGGATCGACCGATCGGTTGGTTCCTCTCAGCGGCCCCTTGCGCGATCAGATTGATGCGTATGTGACGTTTGCAAGCGCGCTGAGCATCACTGCGCCGAAGCTCGATCCCATTGTTCGTACCGAGCGGGGAAACGAGCTCCGTCTGCAGTACATCGACCTCGTCAAGGGAGTGGTGCCTTACCGGCCCAAATATCAAGAACAACACGAACACCTTACCTCGTTGCCCGCAAACTGGGGACGAAAAGTGTTGCGTTCGGTTTCTTCACAGCTGCCAGGGCGTTACCGCGACGCGGAGATGGGTCATTGGGTACGGGGTCGGCACGCGTGGGACGCAACCAGCACTTTCGATGCCGCCGACTTTCGCGCGAGCTGGCTGGAGCTGCAGGCCAAGATGGAGAAACGTCTTGGGTTCAAGGTCATCAAGCCGGTGCACTTTTGGAAGCGAGACCGCCTTTCACCGTTATGGCCTGCAACATCGGAGACAAAGACCAGGGCAAAGGCCAAGGCTGAGGCGGAGTTAGCACGGTCCAGTTTGGGCACGCCCCCACCGTCAAGCAGGAAGCTGGACATCGTGGACCTGCTGCGCGAGGTCGATGCGGCGCGCGCAGGCGCACTGTTGGATGACAAGCAAAAGCTTCTCCCTGTGGATGCATTGGATTTGGTCCGTCGCACTGTCTCGAGCCAGCAGCGCGAGTCCGTTGAATGGCAACGTGAGGTTGCCGAGGCTGCGTGCGCGTTGGTCCGCGACAAGAAGCAGATACCAATATTCGCGGCCAAGCCCCGACCGTTATTCACGAACAGGGTGGTGTTGTCGGCGGATGCGTTGCAAACGCTGGCCTACATGCAGCAACGCGTGCTCCCGCCGTTCTTGGCGGATTTGACATGTCTGCCGACGCGCACGCCGGTCGCTGTCGATCCTTCGGCTACATCTTGTGGAGACTCGTTGCGGCTGAGCCGGACGGCCGATCAGGCGCCGGCATGCAAAGAGGCGGTAGAAGGCGGCTTGCGGCCGAAGGGTGAGGAGCAAGTCCAGAGAGACCCTGCTGATGTGCCATTGCCGCTCAACGCACAGCAAGCGGACACTGCTGCGGTCAGGGTGAAGGACAAGGGTGCATGGGAGATTGAACTCGGCCGTCTCGCGATGGTGGCCATTTGGCGTCTGGGGCTCTCACGATGGAGACTCATCGAGTGCTGGCTGCGATCGGTGCGCGAGGATGCTCCCGTCTTGGCACAAGGTCCCAATCGGTACATGGTTGTGCAAGTAAAGACTGACGGTGCGCGTGAAGTGGTCCGGCGTACGGTGTTTCTGGATGCGTTTACGTCGTCCTGTCTGGCAGCCGATCGCGAATGGGTTCGGCAAGAGCTCCTGGAGCCGTTGTTTCATCGCGTCACACCTGCACAAAGACGCGCGCGAGTGGGAAGGGCCGTCCAAGCGTACTTGCGGTTCCTGGGCGCGGGGAGCCATCGCATCACGCTTTCGGCAATGACCGCAGCGGCGGCGCAGAAGATCATGCTCGACAGCGCACCGATACTCGCCGCGTATGCGCGCGGCGAACTCCACACGTGGGATCTTGGAGACGACGAGTTACGCCGCCTTGCCAAGTTGGAGCCAACGCGCAAGTCCCGGGCGTGTGCTGCAATGGAATTGCCAAACAGCAAGCAGGTCGAGCCCAGTGCCGAAGACGTTCCGCTCAAGCTGTTGGACGTCAAGGTTCCTATCGCGCAAATGCTGCGCACTCATCGGAGCAACTACAAGTCGTACTGGCGGGAGGTTCTGATGCCCAAGGCGACAACGCCGCCCGTCGAGGCGCTGTTGCGTCAATTTGCGATTTGGATGGTGGAGCGGGCTGGATCTGAAGGCGATTACCCGCGGCTTTCCGCCCACGAAAGGCGTTACATTGCCGGGCGAGTGGAAGTCGTTGCGTTTGCGGTTCTGGGGTATGCAACGTGGGATGGTGGTGCAGGGACGATCGACGGTGACGTCTTGCTGGAACTACAAGAGGCTAGCCGGCACGAGTTTCCGGAGCGACTGCAGCACGGTGCATGGTTCCAGTTCGATCGATTTCTTGGCGACAAGACGGCGGACCATGCCGGGTTCGAGGTTGTGCAACTTGGGCCGCATCCCGAGCGTGCCGTTTCAGCAAAGATCTTGCGGGCCGACGAGCTTGGCAAGATCCACGCGGCGCTTATTTCGAGCCGTTCAAACATCGGCAATGCAGAACTACGCGCAAGTGCCCAACGCAACTTTGAGTTGATGGCGACCTATGGCACCCGACGATCAGAAAGCGCCTATCTGAGGACGCTGGATCTTCAGCAGGACCTCTGCCGGGTGCAGGTGTACGAGGGCCGAAGGCTCAAGACAGGATGGTCGGATCGCGTTCTGCCGTTGGATTTCGCCGAGGGATATACGCAGGCATGGATGCGTGAAGCGCAGCGCCGGCGCTACACATTCTTGATCGATCCGGCTGCCGGTACACCCGCAAACCCCGACAACTTCTTTGACAAGGTGAACCAGCTGGTGAAGGAGGTCACAGGCGATATCAGCATGGGTTCGCACCACCTGCGGCACACCTTGGCAAGCCGCCTCGTTCTGACACTGCTTAGAAAACCTGCTGGACTGGATCGACTTGAGGAGGATCTACCGTGGATCAAGGACTTGATGATCGGCTCGAAGCGTCGCATGCATGCGTTGTTGGGCGCAGAGGGTGATGCGGGGCAGGGAATGCGTGCGGTCTCAGCAATGGTCGGCCACTCGCATCCGACGACGACGATTCGGCACTATGTGCACGTCTTGGGCATCGCCCTTTACGGCGCCCTTCGCAAGACGGACACCTTGGATATTTCACGCAGTTTTGAGAACCGTATCTCTGGCAAGTCCACCGTGCAGCGTTGGGCCATGCAAGCTCGTGCTTCACTGAAGGACGAGGGAAATGCTGAATCGCAGCGCCGGGCCATCAATCGTGCGATGCGGGATCGGATTGAACAACGGTTTCACGGAAAGGGCATCGATTACGACGAAACTCCGCGATCGGAGGCGGATACAGAAAATGCTGCGTCAGACGTCATTAGCCTCGCCAGGTTGGAGCAAGTGGACCAATCTTTGCGAGACGGGCAGAGCCGCTTGGCGCAGGATGAGATTGATGCATATGCGGAAGGTCTCCGATGGCTGGCGTCAGTGAGAACCGGCAAGAAGGGGAAACGGCACTCGGACATGCGACGGCATTTCTTGCAGGAGGTGCGCGCCGGGGTATGGCTGCCGCGGCCTTTGGCGGCCGGTTCGGCTACGGATGCTGCAGCTGTGCTTTGCATGTGGCTAGAGAGGCTGCGGGAGACTCGCCGTGAGGATTTTTCGTGGTTTCTTGAGAAGTGGGTACATGCCAGTGAAAACGAGCGCGGCCGGATCCGTCTCAACGACGCGAGCGAGGTGGATCGGGCCAGAAGCCTCGCCGATCCAAAGCAAATTGACATCCGAATCAGTGGCGCCATCGTTCCCAACGAGCGCCTTCGTCTGACGACGAAACCGATCCCTCGCATGCGCATCAAGTGTCGCGACCAGACGGGCCGGATCATCAACCGCGATACCCGAGCGACGCGTTGGGTGCTGTCGTACGTTGCCGCGTATGAGCATTCGAAATTCCTTGGGTAGAGGCAGGCGTATTCCGTAAGGCGCGCGATCGCATCTCCGCTACCGACGGACGCTACTGTCAGTTCAGAGAACCGGTGGAGGCCGTGGATTTGCTGGTTGTCGTCACGTCTCCGCCGCTGTGACCTGCCCCCGCCAGTCGTACCAGCTGATAGTAGGTAAAGTCCGTTCACTGAGTGAGAACGGACATGCGCAAGAGCACAGTGACCACTTCGCGGGTCATCGCATGGCCAAGGTAGGTCAAGACGTTGATGCGCGAAGTGGCACACGATTCCTGATCAAATGACGGGGACTTTGCGTGTGTTGTTCCGCGGATTCAGCCAGAATGACTCGTTGACATACCGGTTGAAAAGCTCGGGAGGCAATATCGACGCACGGTCTGGTTTGGCGACCTTCTTGTGGACGGTGTGCAATCCCGGAAGGCCGAGCCTTGAATCGAATTCGTCTGCGTTGTACTGGACATGTTCAAAGTCGTGTTCGAACCAAGGTTCATCGATGAATTTGTAGATCGCCTCGATGGACGCCTTGGGATTCGCGGTCAGGCTTTCGTAGGTCAGCAACAGGATACGGCCAGGAGCGAGATCGCTGTAGAACGCATCCTTGGTGGTCTGGAACGAAAAGCCAACCATCCCTTTCGGATCTGTCAGTGCCTCAGCGCGCGAGAAGACGTTCAGATGTGGGTTGAAGCGAAAGATCTTGTTGACGTTGAGTGGTTGCTCGCGCACGAGTCGCTCAATGCTGTCCAGTACCCACGGTATCTCGCGCACGCAAACGATCAGCTTCGATTCGGGAAACAGGTTCGCGAGCAAGGGCATCTGGCCACACCACACACGGCTCGTATCAAACGCAATCTCAACGCCGCGAAGACCTCTGTAGAACGCGCGTACGACCGCGTCGAGGACTGCCGCGCGTTGCTTGTCCGAAATCACCACCGAGAAATCGTTCTTGCTGCTCATCTCGGCAACCATGACGCTCAGCATGTCCGCCAGCGGGCTGGTCATGCCCGCATGAAAGCGCGGGTTCTGCTTCAGGATTGCTGACAAGAGGGTGCTTCCCGAGCGCGGCAATCCGGAAATGAAATGGAATTTGCTTGGCGGTGGATCGATCTGCGCGTCCAGGGTCATCTGCAGAACTCAGTTCTTGCGGACAATGATGGAAAGTGTAGCCATATCGTTCCGGACAAATCCGGCGATCAACGTCCGCGTGGCAAAGGTGCGGTCACGACTTCCATTTCCCACTTGTCTGTCCTGGCATCGAGATGCGACTGGTAGCCGTAGAACTTCCCGTCGAAGATGAACTGGAACATGCACGCGCGATCGCCTGACTGGACGGGATTGTCTGCGACGGGAAGAAATTTTCCATCCGGTCGATCCGAGTAAAAGACCTTCACTTGCCACCCCGATCCATCTTTCGAGTAGCGCCCGGGATAGATTTCGGTCGCGAGATAGTACAGGCCGCGACCCTCTGGCCCGGCATTGGGAACGTATAGCAAGGTCGGCGCCGCGACGGTCGTCGAGGTGTGCATCAAGAGCCTTTCCGGCGCGCCTGCCAAACCTTCGATCGTACTGGCGCTCTTGCTGACGAGATTGAAATCATCGTGGTCGTTGCCACGATAAAAAGTCAGGAAAAACTTCCCCGAGCGCGGGTCGTGGAACAGGTTGGGATTCTGGTTGCGTTGGCCGGTTACGGTCTTCACAAGCACACCCACCTGCTCAAGATGGATGCCGTCCGTAGATTTGGCCAGCACAATATGGCTGCTTGGCGTGTCGTAGTTGCGGGTAATGGCGAAGTACAGGACAGCGTGTCCTCGGGAATCCGAACCCGCCAGAACGGATGGCCACCGCGCATTGAGCCAGATGGGATTGTCCGAATACTTGGCCCAGTGCACCAGATCGTTGCTACGCGCCAACCCCATCCCGCGCCCTTGGTTCAACCCATACCACGCCCAGTACCTGTAACCATCGCGGTTCAGTTCGACCACTGAAAGCGTATGCGGCTGTTGATCGCCTTCCCAGTGCTGTGGATCATCGAGGATCTTTTGTGGCGCCGAAAGGCTCAGGTAGGGAATCGATGCCGTGCGAGCGGGTGCTGCTGATCCTGCGGTGGCAATGCTAAAACCAAGGGCGATGGCGGCACCTGCAATCCACATCGTTTTGAAGCGCATCATGATGGCGACCTCGCTGTTGGCAGTTCTGAATGGTGGGAGTTCTACGCGCGTTCCGCGACAGCCCTTCCCCGGTCTCCACGAATGGCATTGCCGATCAACGGCCGCGCCCAGAATCCGACGCTCAGGACGATTCCGAATGTCACGTAGAGGAGCAGCATCCCCGTCCTGAGGCCAAAGACATCACCCAGGCTTCCGATGAGCAGCGGCACAAGCGCGCCGCCCATGATTCCGGTGCACAAGATGCCCGCAAGCGGACCGTGATGGGTCCGAACCGAATTGAGTCCGAGCGAGATCAACGTAGGCCACATGATCGAGGCGAACAATCCGATGCACGGAAACGCGATGCGCGACACCCCGCGCGGGCCGAACAGCGCCAAGGTGAGCATGCACAATGCCCCAACGGAAAACGCGATCAGCACGCGCCGGCTGTCGAATAACTTCAACAGCCACATGCCGATGAAACAGCCGGCGGTCAACAACGCCCAGAAATAGGCAACCGCCGAAGCGCCTCCGGTATGCGGGTCCACGCCGTGGTACTGGTACAGGAACTGCGACATCCAGTCGGCGGTTCCTTGTTCCGAACCCACGTACGCGATGATGGACAGCAGGTAAAGCCAGACCACCGGCTTGCGCAGAAGCGCGATGTACATCTCGATCGCGCCCGCCGATTCTTCCTCCGTCCGCTTGACACTTGGAAGTCTGGCGATGGCAATGACTCCAGCCATGACGATCGCCGCCGCGGCAAAAATCCAGTAGATCGAGACCCACGGAAGTGTGGGCGGGGTGATGGGCGCCAACCATTGCACGATGCCGCTGCGCTGCGAAGGCGAGCTCAAACCTTCGACGAGGTACGCATAGACGAAGGGGCTGATGAACGACGCAGCGCCGAAAACCAGTTGAGCGAACGCCGAATTGAACGCGAAATGTTCCTCACCTCCGGCAACCCGAAGCAATGGATTGATCGCGACCTGCAGCGCCGCCATGCCTGCTCCCATGACAAACAGGGAAATCGTCGCAACCGCATAGGTGTGGAAGATGGCGAAGCTGAGCGCACCGATGGCAGCCGCGGCAAACGCGACGATGATCAGTCGCTTCTCGCCCCAGCGTTCGACCAGGAAGCCGGCGGGAATGGACATGACCCCATAGGCGATGAAGAAACAGAAGGGCAGCAACGCCGCCATCGCCAGCGAGACGTGAAAGTCGCGGATGATGTCCGGGACGATGGGGCCGAGGATGTTCGTCAGAAACGATATGACGAAAAAGATCAGCAAGACCATCCCAACTGCCAGCGTGTTTCGTGCCACGACGCCCCCAAGCCACTCGTTCGTTATTCGGTTTCGGTCACTTTGCTTGCGTGCTCGAACTTTCCGGCCTCGCGGCCGGCGAGCCCCGCCAGTGCAAGCGTCATCATTTCCACGGGAAGTATTTCGAGGATCGGCAGCAGGTCCGTGTCGCAGTCATGGATTCGCAGGGACTCCAGCCCGGCATCGACGCCGACCTGGCTGCACCTGAACCCACTACCGCTCAGTTGGCTGGCCAGCCGTTGATTGAGCATGCGGGTCGGCTCGTCGCCATCGAACACGATGGTGGTCATGTCGTCCTGGAGCATCTCGAGCGGCCCGTGCCGAAACGCAGCACTGCTCATCCCTTCGGCGTGGACGTGCGAGGATTCCTTGATGATGAGCGCGCCAGTGCCCACCGTCGCAAGCGAACGGCCGCGGCCCGCGAGGAAGAGGTGCCTCGATCCATCCAGAAGGCCTCCGAGCTCGTCCACGTGGTGGCGCCACTTCGCCAGATATTTCGCGACATGCAGAGCGATCGGGCGCAGCCTGGCGAGCGTCTCGCTCTCACCGCGGTTGGAAACGATGGCACTCAACCACGCCAGCACCAGCATGGTCGTGACGTACGTTTTGCATGATACGGAGGACTCGGCTCCGGCCTGTGTCAGCAGACTCAGATCAGCGCGTCTGGCCAAGGGGCTTCCAGGCGTGTTGGTGATGCCAAGGACTGCGGCGTCTCGATTGGCATCGAGCAGCCGCAGTGTTTCCGCGCTACGGCCCGACTGCGAAACGAGGATCACGAGCGTGCCCGCATCGCAAAGAGGGAGCGCGTAATGCACCAATTCCGCGGTCTCGATCATGATCGGGGTGAAACCAGCGGCGATCAACGACAGGTTCAAAGCGTGCAAGGCATGGTACGAGGAGCCCATGCCTGTCAGCACAACGCGCCGCCACGCACGATCGACCACAAAGTCTTTTGCCGCGCGCCATGCGCCGGACTGCGTCAAGTGGTTGAAGGTCGCCTTCAGCGCATCGGGTTGTGCCATGAGATCGCTGAAATAGGCGCCTTCGACGACTGGAATCGTGGGTTGCCTCATGAGACTCTCGCTCCTTCGAAACGGCGACGCCACACAGCTGCGGCACCGATCAACGGTCCACCGCTGCCCAGCGAAGTCGAGGTTATGGTGGTGGCTTTCGGATCAACGAGGCCGCAATTGCGGCGCACGGTCGCCTGGATGATCGGCATGAACAGGTCGGCCGCGAGCATCACGTTGCCGCCGAGCACGATCACCTCCGGCGCGAAGAGCGTGACGAGGTTGGCCACGCCAATTCCGAGGTAGCGACCCTCTCGCTCGACCTCACGCCTGGCAGCGGCATCGCCGGCCCTTGCGAGTTCGCAAATCATCTTCGCGGTCAAGGGACTTTGCGCTGACCCGCCTGGCGGCATCCGGGTTCGCATGCGTTCTTCCATCGCAGGACCGCGCGCCAGGACTTCCCAACAACCATTGGCCCCGCAAAAACACTTCGGACCGGAACAGTCGATAACGTGGTGGCCAAGCTCAGGGTGCGAGCCCGCAGCGCCGCGGTACAAAACTCCGTCCAAAATGATGCCGGCGCCGATCCCGGTGCCCACCATCACGCAGATGAGGCTGCGCTTGTTTCGGCCTGCGCCCCACTCGGCCTCGGCGAGGGCCGCAGCGTCGGCATCATTTTCCATTGCCACCCGCAGCTCGAACTTTTCCGCAAGGTACTGCACGGGGTTGCGATCCTTCCAACCAGGCAGGAACTCCACTTCCCCGATCGTGCCGCTGCGCGGATCGACCGGGCCCGTGCAGCCAATGCCGATGCCAAGCAGTTCGGCGTCGGCGTTGTGGCTGGCGTCGTTCAACATGGCATGGATGCGGTCCATTGCGGCAGCGAATCCTTCGTTCGCTGCCGTCGGGGTTTCACGGTAAGCCATGAGCTGGCCGTTGAAGTCCACGATTCCCGCGGCAATCTTCGTGCCGCCGATGTCGATCGCACCGATGGCCCGTCGGTTGGCCACGATCAACGGCTCCATTCGAGGATGACGCCGTCGTACGGCGGTACGTCAATGTTGCAAGCATCCAGCGTGCAGGGAACCGCGGTGCTTGCACCGACGTCGAGCTTCTTCAAGGAATGGATCGGAAGCTTGGTGATGATGCGGGCTTGTCGGGCAGCTCCGCCGTGGTTGACGAGGACGATATAACCGCGGTTGGTGGCGTTCAGCGCGGCTGCCTCGACGTCGGGTTGATCGGTCCGCACCAACGGCTGAACGCCCGACCAGTCTCGAATCGCCGAGAACAATCGGGCGTAGCCGGCACTCGAACTTTCAAATGCATTGACTGTGTTCCCGAGATACGCTTCCAAGGGATACGCCGACAGAAGTGTCTTGCCGGCGCCGAGCGTGTGGGCGACCAGCGCGGGGCGGCCTTGCTGATCGACCGCGATCACCTCGCCCGAGGTCACATCAAGCCCGGTGCCCCAGTACTTCATGTCCTTGCCGGGGACCGGATATTGCAGGGTGTCTCCAGGCTGGAAACTGCCGAATGGCTTGACGAACTTGAGGGTCAGTTCGTCCACCGGCTGGGAGTCCGTCATGCGCGTGCCGAACAGGGTCGTCATGCCCGGAATCGCTGCATCGGCGCCGATGGATGCGTAGATGACTCCGCCCTTACGCACGTAGTCCTCCGCTTTGAGCCAGAAATCCGTGCGGACATGGACATCGATGGGGTCCGTCGCGGTGACCGGCGACGGCAAGATGAGCATCGGATATCGAGTCCAGTCGTCTTGTTCGCGTGGGAGCGCGGGGTTCCATCCGGCCTGATGAGCCAAGATGTAAGCGGACAAGACCGAGCTCATCAGCCACTGGTTGCCTTCATAAGGGGCCGTAGCGTCTCCGTTCACCGCACCGCCTTCGGACACCGACACGTACGGGATGCTGGAAGGGCCGGTCAACCCAAAGCCAGAATGATTACCGCGCACGATGGACCATTCTGTCGGCATCAGGATGGCCAGATCGCCTTGCGGTACCGAGACACCCGCAAGATCCATGCGTGAAACGATTTTCCCGAACCGCTCGAAGGCGCTTCCGCGAGGCTTGATCTTGTGATCCCAGGTGACCAGTCCAAATTGCGTTTCATGGGGTGATCGCAGGTACGGCACCTTGCGATACTGCTCGGGCGCGGCGTCGCTGAAGACCCACGGCAGGAAGCCGTTGTTACCCGCGGCGAGCGCGGAGTAATAGCTGGTGCGCTCGAACTGCGTGATTTTTTCCGGCGAGTACTGGGCCGACGAGGCGCCCAATTCCTGCAGCAAGACAGGTTTGCCGGCGCCGAGATCCAAGGTGGTCGCGAAGGCTGCGCCATAGGTTCCGCGCACCGAAACCATCGGGTCCGGGAACAGGCTGGACGTGTAAATGGTGTACGGATGGATGCTGAAGAAATCGACGTCGTCGGCGATCACGTCCGGGCGGAACGGACCGTGGTTGATGTCAGCCGTGTCGGTACCGACAACGATAGGGTGCGTCTTGTCATGCTTGCGGATGGCGCCCGCGATCAGTCGCGTCCAGTTCGCAGCCATGGCGTCGGTCGTCGCTTGTCGCGAGATCCAGAACGGGGGCTCGTCAGCCAGATCCCAAGCAAGGATCGCCGTTTCGTGCGCATACCGGCGTCCGAACTCTTCGGCGAGATTGGTCTCCAAGTACAGCATGAGCGGATCGGACTGCGGGTCCCGCCCCATCCTCCAAGGCACATCCCACCAAGCCTCCCCGACCTCTCCGCCTGTAAACAGAATCGGGTTGAGATAGATCCGGTATTTGTGCGAGAGCTTGATGAGGTAATCGAATTGCTCGAACGCCTCGGGGTTGTAATACCCAGGGCGGGGCTCGAACCAGGCCCACATGAGATCCAGCCGGACCGTGTTGAAGCCCATGCGGGCCATCGTCGCGAAGTCGGCCTCGATCGCACGCGGGTCCCAGTGCACCGGCCACAGCAGGCCTTGCTGTGCGGAGACCCAATTGGCCCCGATCACGACGAAACGGTGGCCGCCTTTCGAGAAGTAGTTGCCCTCAAGCGTCACTGTCGGCAACGCTGAGTGGGCCCCGGCATCGTCCGGACGGGCTTGTGCTGTTGGCGCCAATCCCCAGAGAACGCAGCCAATCAAGAGGCCAACGAGGTAAAGGGCGCGCGAGCCGCTTGAGGTTACCCGTGCATGCATGTTGACGATTCCTCCCCGGGATGTGGTTTGCGCATTGTGAACCGTGCGCCTCTCACGTGAAGGGCGCGCCTGAAGGCGTTCGCCGCTGCCATGGCGATTTGTCTTGTCTGCCGATCCTGCGTGACGACTCCGAGTATCACATACCCTTGCACATATCATGTTATGTGGTTAGGATACAGTAGAGATTCTAGGAATGGAAGTCGATTTCGCGAAACAGCGATGAAGGCGCGTGACCTTGAACGTCACGTGCGCCGTCAATCGCAACACGGATGACGTCGGTGCCTCGGAGTCTGTCCGAGACGCCTGCGCCGGTTTCGTGGAACGGCCAGAGTCGCTGCAAGGCACGGGATCCCCTCACGCAGGCGCAGTCGGGGCTGCGCATTCCGGACAGAGGCAGACATTCATGGGAAGCACTCTCCGCAAGCATCCGCTGTCATGCGCAATAGCTTTCTCGCTGATGGCAGTCATGGCGACCTCGGTGGCGGCAACTCCTCAGGAAGCACCGTCTGGATCGTCTCCAACCAGCCAAGATACGGCCCAAGCGCAACAGGCCGCCGAGGGCGGTACGGCGCAACCGCCGGAAAAAAAGAAAGGTGAAAAGACGGCCACGCTCGGTACCATCCAGGTTGTGGGTGTTCGTGCGTCCGAGATGCGCGCCGTGGAACTCAAACGCACGGCGGTCGACATCCAGGACAGCATTTCGGCCGTCGATATCGGACAGTTGCCCGATGCCACGATCACGGATTCCTTGCAGCGGATTACTGGTGTACAGATCAATCGCGATGGCGGTGTCGGAAGTTCGGTGGACGTTCGGGGCTTGCCGGAAGTCGGAACGCTCCTCAACGGCGAGGCTTTCATTACGCCCGATCAGATCGTCTCGCAGCAACCCGACTTCTCCACGATTCCGTCAGAACTGTTCAGCGGGGCCGACGTCATCAAGTCATCCCGCGCGACGCTCACCAACGCAGGCATCAGCGGCACCATCAACCTGCATACCTACCGGCCGTGGGATCTGCCGAGTGGTTGGACCTTCGGCGGTGCGGTCAACACCGCGCACGGGGATGAGACCGACAAGTGGCAGCCGGAGGCGAACGGGCTGATCAGCTACAACGCGGGTGGCCGTTGGGGAATCCTGCTGTCCGCAGACTATTCGGACGTGACGCGTGAAAACTCCAGTACCGGGATGGATCAGTACGGAGTGGTACTCGACGGCGAAAATGCGGCCAGTGCGGGCTACTACAGCGGTTTCCTGGGCGCATTCAACGGAATGCCGATCCCCTCCGATATCCATCAGTTCCCCGACGGCAGCGTAGACGTCAATGGCAATGGGAACTCGCACGACGCCTTCGTCGGGAGCG
The DNA here is from genome assembly GCA_001899805.1 of Lysobacterales bacterium 66-474. Lineage (GTDB taxonomy): Bacteria > Pseudomonadota > Gammaproteobacteria > Xanthomonadales > Rhodanobacteraceae > 66-474. Next base: position 889,162 of record MKWP01000015.1, on the reverse strand, counting down.
AAAACTTCACGGTGTTCGACACCCAGATGCAACGCAAGCGTCACAGCTTCAATGCTTCCGGGCAATTCGACTTCGGTTCCGGATTCACGCTGACCAGCGACCTCTTCTTCACGCGCCAGGACCAATACAACCGCAACACGGGCTACGAGTTCAACTCGACCAACTGGCAAGGCGCGACCTTCGTACCGGTGGTATCGAGGAACACCGGTGCCCCCGTCACCGGGCAGTTCAACGATGGCGAAGATGGCTGGGACGGTACGACATTGTCGACGACTCAGGTCTACAAGAAGTGGCCCGGGGATATCGAGACCTACAGCTCGATCGGCGTGACCAATTCCGTCGCACACAACTTCAACATTCAGCTGGATTACGACAATGGCGGCCCGTTCACCGCAAGCCTTCGTGGCGTGCGGTCGACCGCACACCAGCTTTTCATGTCCAACTACATCCAGTTCACCGACTCCACCGGCGTCGAGTGGCCGAACGATCCGGAGGACGCGGCACCTCCGGGCACGTACATCTACCCGGAGGAACTGGGCGGCAATCGCGTCTTCAATCCCAATGGCGTCCTGCAGAATACGGTCCCGGTTGTCATCGACATGCGCGGCACCCGCTTGGGCATCACGATGCCCAGCGACCTTCAGAACGTTTTAGCGAATCGCGATGCTTGGGTGCTCAAGACCATCGCGAGCGAAAACGATTATGACCGCCGCACTGGCATGAGTGTGGTCCGTGCAGATGGGCACTACGATTTTTCCAACGGGTTCAAGATCGACTTTGGATTGCGCAACAGTATCCGAAGCGCATCCAATATCGGCTTTCAGCTCAACGCGCCTGTCTACGGCGGAATGGGTGCAAGCGATCCCGGCGGCTGTCTGGTGCACTACTACGCTGCCGACGTCGTGCTCGATGGAGCCGGAATCGACGGCGCATGCACGGCCGGGAACGCGGATGGTTACTTCCGCGCTGGCGTGCTATCGGGCCTGAACCCCAGCCAGTTGCCGGGTGTGCTTGGCAACAATTTCAAACAATATACCGATCTGGCGGGCGTGCAGGGCGTGACGATCTGGGGACTCGATCCCAAGGTGATGGACAATGTGGTGGGCTTCAACAATGCCTTGTATCCAGGGCAGCAACGTCAGATCAATCCCGGTACGACTTGGGATGTACTGCTCAAGGAAACGACTGCCTATGCGCAGGCGAATTTTGATGGTGACTTTGGGAGCGTTCCTTACGAGGGGAACGTTGGCGTCCGTGTGATCAAGACAGATCTGCACGTGACGCAGCATCTCACCGGCGATCCTGAACCCTACGGCCTGCTGTCTGATGATATCGGGACGGTGCAGACGGTACGGAACTATCAGGACTTCCTGCCTTCGGCCAATCTCGCGCTCGACCTGACGCCCAGCCTGAAACTTCGGTTGGCTTATTCCAAGAACATGATGCCGCTCGACCTGAATCAGTGGGGCGGCGGATTGACCCTCAACTACGGCATCGACACGTCGATTCCCGGGTCGACGATCTTTCGTGTGTTGGGTGGCAGTTCGGATGGCAACCCCAGTCTTGATCCTTGGCGGTCGACCAACTATGGAGCATCGCTGGAGTATTACATCAACAAGTCCAGCATGCTAAGCGTGGCGGCTTTTTATATTGACGTTGCGAGTTTCATCAACAGCGGAAGCGTAAAAAATTGCGATCTGCCGGACCAGGACGGAGTCGTGCGAGGCCATTGCGTGGCCATTTTCGAACCGATACAGGGAACTGGCAATGCGTTGCACGGCGTGGAGGTCGACTATCGCCAAGCGCTGACGTTTCTGCCTGGCTTGCTGTCGCATACGGGAGTCGAGGTCAACTATACCTACTCGCCCAGCAACAGCGGGCAGAGTGACCTGGCTGGCAACAAGATCCCATTCCAGGACAATTCAAAGCAGCAAGCCAACCTGATCCTGTGGTTCCAGAACAACCGGTTCCAGGCACGAATTGCCGGCAACTATCGGTCCAAGCGCGCCGTCTCGCAAAACTTCGGGGGCGTAAACGGATTGGAGATGTATCAGGCGCCTACCTTCTACGTCGATGCGTCGGCGAGCTGGCAGGTGGCGCCGCACGTGCAGATCTTCGCACAGGTTTCCAACCTCACGAACGAGCACGAGCGCTATTACCTGGTGTGGCCGGACCAGGTGGGTCATACCACCCAGTTCGAACGCCGGTACGTGCTGGGGGTCCGCGCACACTTCTGACGTCAGTCGCGAATCGCCAAGATATCGCCTCGCGGCTTGAAGTTGCGAGGCAATCTTGGCTACGAGATTCGCGCCCGCTGGCGCCTGGTCCGGGAACGATGTGCATCCGCCGGAACATTGAATCGGCGCAGGGCGTAGCCGGCTCCGCTTGTTCCAAGTCGCGCCAAGCGCGTTATCGGACAGATCTCAGGGTTGCCGTGTAACGATCCGCGCGCAAGCGCGATATGCTGAATTCAATGGGAATCTGACGGGTGTCGTAGGTCGTCTCTCTTATCGAGAGAAGCGCCGCGCCGCGCGTGGTCTTCATGGTCGCCGCATCTTCCTTGGTCGCGACGACGGCACTGATTTCCTCTTCAGCCCACTTCAAGCGCTTCTTGTAGATCTTCTCGAACACCTCATAGAGTGATTTGCCATCCAGCTGCTGCTGTTCGAGGTTCGGGAACAGCGCAGCTGGCAAGTGGCTGGTCACTACGGCGACGGGTTCCCCGGAAACGTAGTAGAGCCGCTGCAGGCGGTAGACAGGATCCGCCTTCTTCAAGCGCAGCGCTTCCGCGACTTCGCTCTCGGCGCCGACTCTCTCGAGCTTCAAAACCTTGCTGGAGGGCTTCAGGCCGCGGCGTCTCATCTCTTCACTGAAGCCGCGAAGCTGCCGGAAATCCCACGAAACCTTTTCTGTGCCGATGACTGGCTTTTTGCCCCGTTTGATGACCAACAGGCCTTCCGAGCGAAGCGTGGAGAATGCCTGCCGGACAGGCATCTTGCTGATGCCAAGGTGGCTCGCTACCTCGCCTTCCGACAGGAACACATCCCCTTCGGACAACTTGCCAGACTTGACCAGCGCACGAACTTGATCAGTGATCTGCTGGTAGTAGGGAGTAAAGCTATTGCTGTCGATCGTGAGCCGAAGCGACTGCGACGGGCGGGCATCAACCATGGCTCATCCTTTCTGCCGACGTCGGTGTGCTTATCATCGTATTACTAAACGATGGTATCAGGAGTAAACCCGCGGTTAGTACAAGTGTCGTTCTGTGGCTGTCCAGCCTACCTACAACTCTGGCGGGGCTATCGTGTATTCCGTGCGCGTGCGCACATCCCCCTGATCAAGTTGCAGCTATACTTCCCGCCGGTCCCGAAAGACCCGCCGTAGTAGCCAACCACTGGTTCCGGCGCTCCTCTGATCGCTGTCCGTATTCCACGGATGACGGATTGACTCGTTCCGAGAGAGGAGAAAAACCATGTTCCAGACTGAAACCAGGACGCACACGCACAGCGTGACGCGTGAGTACGGCTGCGCCGCCTGCGACCGCTGCGGCTTGCGGATGGATGAAGCCGAAGCGCCGCGCAGCGGCTACCACAACCTCACGCTGTTGCGCTTTCGCGGCGGCGCCGGCAGCCGTTTCGGCGAAGGCCGCCTGATCGAAGGCGACTTCTGCGATGCCTGCCTGTTCGAATTGCTGGCCCACCACGTGCGGGTGGTGGACGACCAAGGCACGCCGGATTCGGCGGATTTTTTCCGCATGGATGCGCCGCGGCGGCTGTACGCCGAACACCAGCTCGCCAATGCGATGGCGCACGGCCTCATCGCGACAATGCGGGAGTGGGTGAAGCAAGCCTTCGACCCGGCATTGCCGCGGCAACCGTTGCTGCCAGACGAAACCACACCGCATTCCACCGACGAACCCCTTTGAGGAGACATATCATGTACACGATCGAATCCAATCCGCGCGACGTCAAGGTCGTCACCTGCGACCGCTGTGGTACCAAGCTTCGCGAAGACCGGCCCTGGGATGGCTACAACAACCGCACCCAGATCCGCTTCCGCGCCGGATACGCCAGCCTGTTCGGCGACGGCAACAAGGTCGAAGGCGACCTGTGCGACCGCTGCCTCTACGAACTCTTGGGCAAGTACCTGCGGGTGGTCGAATCCTCGCCCGACGAGACGCGCGCCTGGGGCGAGGGCCACACCGGCAAGCCGCTCGAAAGCTTTTTCGACATGCAGGCCCGCCGCGTGTACGCGCCCTATCAGACGCCGTACGCCATGGTCGAGAACATCGCGCTGACGCTGCGCGAGTGGATCGACACCTGCTTCGACCTCAAGTGGAAGCGGTCGCCAGTCGCTGCACCGGCCTTGGACGAGCTGCAGCAATCATTCGGCACGGATCCTGGCGACGCGCACTGACCTGCAAGAGTTTGGGCACGCGTGAAGGACTGCGCGTGCCCAGCTCAGTCTACGGGACCAATGAGACTTGGGAGCAACGGCGGTGAGTTCGGCAGCCAGCGTAGTCACGCGGACTCGTGCAATACAGGCGATGTCGGAATGTGTCTTGCTCGGCTTTGCAGTCTGGGCCATCAGCTCAACGGTTGCCAGGCATGCGTGCTGGCCCGCTGCATTCACATCATTCCGGCGTGACGCAGGTTGGGTACAACGTCAAACGCAACCGTGAGCCGCGATTGCTTGCCCGAAAACGGTACCGTGCCTCGCCAGAAGTACGACGGGAACAGCACGAGCGTGCCAACCGCAGGATGAACCTTGTGTTCCGGCGGCAAGTGCGGCGTCGTCAGGATGCCGGGCTCCGCGAACGTGAGCATGCCGTCCCGGTTCTGCGCGTCGCCGATGACGTCGGGCAAATCAATGTAGCAGGCCGATGAAATCCAGCCGTTGGGGTGCACGTGGTTCTGGTGGAAGCCGGGTGCGTGCAGCTTCACTGCCCAACTACCGCTGAATCGATGGCTGCCGGCGTTGCGGCGTCGCAGTGGGTCGGCTCCAGCGCCGATACGGTCAAGATAGTCTCGTATCGGCGCATCGAAACTTTTGAACAAGGCTTGCACCACGGGGTCCGTGCTTTGCGACCGGTCGCCCATGGTTTCGGTACCGTGGCGCATCGGCTGAAACAGGTGACTCAGCGGAGGCCCGGCAACCATCGCGTCTCATCGCGGCGTCTCATTCGGCGGGACAGCCATGTGGGAAGCTGGACATGAGTAGAGGTACGGTCGCTTCGTCGGGCCCGCATGGGCAGCGGTTTTGCTTTCGCTGGTTCGCGGTGTCTCGTATGCCCAGCGCTCACCCGCCAGTAGAGTGAGACCTTGCGCTCCGCGCAAGGCACCTTCAGAAGCGACACCGTCACCCAACAATCCGACATGCCGAAATGAGTGGATCATCCCTACACGCCGCACGGACGAGTGAATCACACCCGCTCCGCATCGCTACGGTTCCAGTCGGCAAAGCAGGCGGTGCCGTCGGCATCACTTTCGCACCAGGCAAACATCAAGGTAACCCGATATCGGGTCTTCCTTGGGCGCGTACTTTGGATGCAGACATCAGAGCCATCGTGAAGTGGGGCGCGTCCGACCTGATCAGTCTTATCGAACCCCACGAGTTCACGGAACTGAGGATCCCGTCCTTGCCCGATCAGGCGCGAGCGGCGGGCTTGCATTGGTACGGCTTGCCGATTACCGATGGATGCGCACCGGACGATCGTTTTCTTGACGCGTGGGCAACGCTCGGCCCATCGCTCGCACAGGGCCTTGTCACAGGGCGGCGCGTCGTCGTGCACTGCAAGGGTGGGCTCGGACGAGCTGGCACCGTGGCTTGCATGCTGCTGATCGGCTCAGGGGCTGTGCAGACTGCCGAGGATGCGATCTCGTTGGTCAGAAGCGTTCGCCCAGGAGCCATAGAGACTCTGGAGCAGGAACGCTTCCTCAAAAAACTCCGAGGCCCTTGATGAGCTGGCCCGACAAGGCTCGCCGCTGTACCACGAGGCGCTGCCGTTCATCGCAGCCTTGCTCAAGGCCGAAGTCGCAGAATGCGCCGTGCGTTCGACCGCCTACCAGATGAAAGCCGCACGCTTACCAGCGTACCGCGACCTCTCCAGCTTCGACTTCGCCCAGAGCCCGGTGAACGCAGCGCTGGTCCGCCAGCTGCACTGCGGCGAGTTCATGCAGCAAGCCCACAACGTCGTGCTCGTCGGCGGATCCGGGACCGGCTAGACCCACCTCGCCACCGCGCTCGGCGTACAGACCATCCCCCATCTGCACCGGCGCGTCCGGTTCTACTCCACCTTGGAACTGGTCAACGCGCTCGAACAGGAAAAGGCCGCTGGCAAGCAAGGCGCCTTGGCCGCGCGTCTGGCGACCCTTGACCTGGTGATCCTCGGCGAGCTTGGCTACCTGCCGTTCTCACAGGCCGGCGGCGCCTTGCTGTTCCACCTGATCGGCAAGCTCTACGAACACGCGAGCCTCGTCATCACCATCAACCTCCGCGTCGCCGGGTGGGCTTCCGTGTTCGGCGATCCCAAGATGACCACGGCCTTGCTCGACCGGCTCACCCACCACTGCCACACCCTGGAAACCGGCAACGACCGCTACCGCTTCAAGGCCCATTCCACCGACACGAAGCAGGAGGCCAAAGCAAAATCATCCACCCCATGAGGTAAGCTGCACCCCATCCGGGTGGCTCAACTTCCGATGAAAATCCCGGCTCAGCTTTAAACGGAAATCAACAATATCTGCCAAGAAACGGTTCCAGACCGCAGCACGCCAAGATGGCGCCTACCACTGCAACGCCGCCAATCCAGTTCCAGCCGTTTGGGCCAAAGGGCACTGCGTCGATTCCATAAAGTAGCGAAGCGAGCGCAGCAAGCAGGAACAGCGGCGCAGTATAAAAACAGTGTCGACGCCCGCATCTGCGGGCGTTTGCCAAACAGGCTACGCCCATCACCGCAAAGCCAAAAGTCCACCCGACCGTGTGGACGATACCGCTGCCGTGACTGCTTGCGATAATCAGCAACCATGGCGCGATCCAGAATAGTCCCAACGCCAACGGCTTGCCCAGCAAATCCTGTTTGTGACATTGTCCGGCCATCACTTTTCATCCATTCTCGACAGGCGCTTCCAGACCCATGGGTCGGCAACGACGGTTGGCGGGTCGAACGCTAACCGAGAGGTCGCATTGCGACCCCATCCGGACATTGACGCGGAATCGCCGAACCTCCGATTCCCCCAACAGCTGTCATTGCAACTCAAACTCGCAGAGCGTTCGGCGAGCATCCTGCAGACACCCGCCCAGCCTGCTGTCACCGCGTCGGACGCACTTCTTCCCATTTCAGCGTCGGTAGACGAATAACAGCTCCTCGTCTTGACTGTAGAAGCAGCAGCCGGACCTCAAGCTCAGGCGGTGGATGGCCGTCGAGGGTACGTTGAGGTCGGCCAACAAATGTAGATTCCCGCGCGCAGCCTCAGTCTGGTGCGGCTCCCGATTTCAGGAACGTGCCGCGTTCGAGTTCATCGAAAGCCTCGCGCAACTCCGCCTGGGTGTTCATGACGATTGGCCCGTACCACGCAACCGGCTCGCGCAACGGCCTGCCTGCGACGAGGAGGAAACGAATGCCTTCGCCTTCGGCGTGGACTTCGATGGCATCACCTTCGCCGAACAGCACCAAAGCCCGGTTGCCCGCTTGCGCCGGTGGCGCGGTATCCAGCCAGCGCGTGCTTTCGGTCGGCACCGACAGGGGCGCCTCGGCGTTGCAAAAGGTTCCGCTGCCCGCGAACACGTAGGCGAACGCCTGGTGGTCCGCCGGCACGAGGAAGGTCTTGTGGCCGCCGGGCGCCACCGAGACGTCCCAATAGATCGGATCAGCCGCCACGCCTTCGACCGGTCCGGCCGTGTCGCGGAAGCGTCCGCACACCACGCGCACGTGCGTGCCGTCGTCGTCGCTCACCACCGGAATGTCGCGCGCCTTGATTTCCTGGTAGCGCGGCTCGGTCATCTTCAGCGCGCGCGGCAAGTTCGCCCACAGCTGGAATCCGTACATCTGGCCGGCCGGGTTTCCCTTCGGCATCTCCTGGTGGATGATGCCGTTGCCGGCCGTCATCCACTGCACGTCGCCCGTGCCGATCACGCCGTGGTGACCGAGGCTGTCGCCGTGCTCCACGGTACCGGCCAGCACGTAGGTGATGGTTTCCATGCCGCGATGCGGGTGCCACGGAAAACCCTTGATGTAATCCTCCGGCACGTCGCTGCGGAAATCATCCAGCAGCAGGAACGGATCGACGTCGCGGTCGGCGCCGTTGAAACCGATGGCGCGGTGGAGGTGCACGCCCGCGCCTTCCAGCGTCGGGCGGGATTTTGAAAGCCGCTTGATGGGTCGAATATTCACTGTCGTCTCCAAACCTTGTAGACGGATGGATCACGCAGCCGAAAACCCCGTTCGATCGGCGATCTCGCCGCCCGCTTCCACCAGTGCCTTGCCTGCCTTGGCGCGCGCACGCATTTTGGTGAGCGGCGTCGAACCCTTGTCGGCGACCAGCACAGCGTTGGAACTTTCGCCGTCGGCGATGACCTCACCCTTGATGTCGATGGCGTTCACCCTGCCGCCTTCGATGGCGTAGGTCGTGACCTTGGTGCCATGGGTGACGAGGTTGCCGCCGACGACCAGTTTCTCGACGATGCCTCCCGGCTTGACGCCGAAGGCTTCGGCCGGAAGCTGTATGTTCACGCCCTTGACCAGCGTGTTGCCGATCGAACCGTGCGTCGTGACGTTGCCATCGACGGTGATCGTGCCGACCGGTTTGCTCACCTGGATGCCGATCGAGCCGTCACCGAAGGTCTCGATCGACTTGAAGCGGATGTTCTTCACGGTGCCGTCGTACTGGTTGAAGCCGCGCGCACCGAGGCCATGAGTCACGATCTCGGCTTCAGCGAGAAAGTCTCCCACGGTGCCGAAGTTGACGAAGCCGATCCCGCTCGGTCCGTACGACACCACCGGCGCGTGCGCGATCCAGGTCTCCACCGCGCCCCAGGTGTCCAGCACCATGTCGTTGACGCCGTAGGTGACGACCTCGCCGAAGTGCTCGACGCGTTTAGCGTGCACGCCGTACACGATGAAGACGCCGCCGGTGATCATGTCCGCCGTGCCGTAGGGCAACATCCCGGTGGAGTGGACCGCTCCGGTCGTGAGCACGTCGAGTTCGACCAGCCCGCTCTCATCGCCGAAGCCGCTGACGAAGATGCCCGAGCCCAGCACCGGCGCGTTCTTCGCACCGACGCTGACATGGGCGAGTGACGCCTTGATCCGCGAGTTCGTGCTGCCGTTGAAGTTGTAGACCGTGAGCGCACCCTGGTACACGTTGACGCCGTACTTTTGCGGCTGCTCGCTGTAACGGCGTGCATCGCAGGCCGCGATGTGCAACCCGTCCACCACGAGGTTCAACGTGTCCGTCCCGGCGTGCGTGATGATGGAAACCTGTCCAGTCACCGCGAGGTTGTCGAGCGTGAGCGTGCCGAGGTCGGCAATCCCGGTCTGGGTGTAGATCGCGCGGGCGGCGGGCGGGGCGATCACGGTGAGGTTTTCGACGCGGTTGTTTGCGGTCAGACCGATGCCATCGCCGTTCCCGAAACTCAGGATGCAGCGATCCTTGTCCGCCCCGATCAGCGAGAACCCGGGCGGCAAGATGATCGAATGGGGACAGGCCACCGAGGTTTTCAGTTCGAGCACGCGCGGTTCCGTTCCGGACAGCCCGGACATCAGATCCACGAGCGACGCGACAGGACGGCCGGATTGGTTCACGGGCATCTCCGTTGAGCGATTGTTGGCACCGCCACGACTGAACGTGTGTAGGCGCGACCAGTGGCTGGCGCGCAAGGCCAGCAGAACCTTTTAGACGACTCGGCGTTTCATCGACGTGAAGGCAGGTTGCGGCCAACAGGTGTCCTTCATAGATGAACCGCAGGCAAGACAATGCCAGCGACTCCCCAGTGGTGCATCAGCTCACGCAGCAGGAGCAGCGCCGCGGCGTCGTATCGGTTCGCGACCGCTCCGGCATGACCCATCGGGCGACCCAGAGACACGGATGCCAAGCGCTGGAATTCCTGCTCCACCTCCTCGGTTGTCATTGACACCATCTGCGGCGGCTCCGACACCGAACCGGCTAGCAATCGCCGGATGATGTCACCGTTGGTGACCACAGTCGCGTCGCGTAGCGGCGGAGTGGCGAGCATCAGCCGTTCCTCGGTCAGATCAATGGCCCGCTCAAGTTCCACTGGCACGGGCGGCCAGTGCGAAATGCAGGCGTCGGCCAGGCTTCGATAGCCCAAGTGCACGTGGGCCGTCCCCTGCGGCACGTCACCGGCGCCGTAGATGAGTTGGGTGTGATCTTCGCTCATCTTCAGCAGAGTGAGCGGCCCCGGCCCGGGAAAGGCTGCGCGGGCCCACGCGAAGCACTGGTTGGGATTGGCGAAATTGCAAGCGACGTCCATCAGACATTCCGGGCCCAGTATTGACACCCAACGCGCTTCCTTCAGCCCACCGGCGCCCCAAAGCGCCAATTCGACACCGAGATGCCACCAAAGAAATCAGCCTGGTGGTAGACCCGCTGAGCTCGGTCGTGCTCCGCTGCGCCGACGGCCACCATCAGCGGCAACAGATGCTCCTCGCGCGGATGCGCTTGGCGTGCAGAGGGCGCCTGCTGCCAGGCGGCGAGGGCCGCCGAACGCGCCGCGCCGGGTGCGGCCAAAGATTCGTCCAGCCAGGCGTCAAAGGCGGCTGAGGGGCCCTTGGCCTGCGGGCCGAAGGCGTGCAGATTGTGGTAGCTGAGCCCGCTACCGATGATCAGCACGCCCTCGTCGCGCAACGGAGCAAGCGCGCGACCCATCGCCAGATGATCCTGTGGATCGAGCCCGCGCTTGAGTGACAGTTGTACCGTCGGCATGTCAGCCTCGGGATAGATAACCACCATCGGTGCGTACATCCCATGGTCGAAGCCGCGCCGGGCGTCCTCGCGAGACGCGATGCCGGCGTCTTGCAGCAGCGCCTGCACGCGCTGTGCCAGCGCCGGCGAACCGGGCGCAGGGTAGCGAATGCGATAGGTGTAGTCGGGGAAGCCGCCATAGTCGTAAATCATGCCCGGCTCGGGATGCGACTGAACAGTGAACTCAGGCTCCTCCCAATGTGCCGAGACCATCAGCACCGCCTGCGGCTGTTGGAGACCAGCGTCCTGCGGCAAGCGGCGCAACGCCGCTGCAAGCTGATCGTAAACACCACGCCACTCATCCTTCATCCATGGCCAGGGGCCACCGCCGTGCGAGATGAAAAAGGTTGGGAATCTCATGGCTCAGAACCCAAAAGGCGCACGATGAGCGGACGTGCCGGAACCTGGGCCGATCCTACTCCTTCAGCTGGAGGGGCCGAAGCCAGCGTGACCGCCCGCTCGTGACGCCTTCGAGACTGGCTTTGACCATCGAAATGGATGTACTGCCAGATATCGGTTCGGTGGCGAGTACTCCCACCGGTCACCGAGCCGACGGCGTACAACCCTTGCGAATGGAGGACCTTGACTCGGTATCTCACCGGGCGTACATATTGCAAGCTGCGTTCCCAGCGAAAACGGGAGAAGCTCATGCAAGGCGACGTAGTCAAGCACAACCTGAAAGCCATGGATGATCTCGACTTCATCGGATGGAACGATGCGGACTGGCACGGAGTGTTCGCCCATCACCACACCAAAGATGTTTTGGTCGACTGGAAGGGGCAGCCTCCGACACACGGGATTCAGCAGCACATCGATGCCATGAAGGCGTACGTGAAATCGGCGGGAGGCACGCCTCCACGAATAACCTCTCACCCGATCGCTTTCGGATCGGGTGAGTGGACCTGCGTCGTCGGTGAATTTGAGGGCGGAGGACGCATGGTAACTGTCGCCAAATGGCGAGACGGTGCGATTGCCGAAGAATACATCTGGGCTTAGGTGACATCGGAAGCGACAGTTGAGTCGAGCCATCGTGGAAATCAACTTCAGAAACAGAAGGCGCGTTGCAGATTGATGGCTGCTCCCCAATCCGCTTCCCTGACATCTGTGATGTGGGTCTTGGCAGCGTCCACCGGACAGATCGATCATCCGATCCAACCCGAACTTGATGATGGCACTGACCTAAGATCATTTTTTTATAGCCACTCAGGCGGTCAGTCTCGGCTCAAGCCAGCGCTTCGGCCACCGTTATGGACATCGGAGTCGTGGCTCGTCCGATCAACTTTGACAGCTCGTGACTGTCGTCGAAGAGGACCCCTTGCGAGGCGGAAACGTCCCAGCTTGCAATGGCCCGGGCGAAGTCGGTCGGTACGCCAAAACCTTGCAATGCGGCGGCGTACTCCGCTTCGGGCAGGTTTTGGTACGCGATCGACTTGCCCGTCTGGCGTGAAATTTCGGCAGCGAAATCCGCAAGCGTCCAAGCCGAATCGCCAGCAAGCTCGTAGGTTCGGCCATCGTGGTCGTGTCCGGTCAGCACTTTCACGGCGGCCTCCGCGTAGTCGGCGCGTGCGGCGGACGAAATCCTGCCCGCACCGGCGCTGCCGATGAAGGCGCCGCCAGCAAGCGCGCCCGCAATCGAGCCGGTGTAGTTTTCGGTATACCAGCCATTGCGCAGGATGGTGTGCCGGATACCGGAATCCTTCAGCATCCGCTCGGTCGCAAGGTGCTCGCCCGCAAGATTCAGCGTGGACGTGTCGGCGTGCAGCAGGCTGGTATAGATGATGCGCTTCACATTGGCTTGCGAAGCAGCATTGATGATGTTGCGGTGCTGGCGCGCGCGCTTGCCGAGCTCGCTTGCCGAAATCAGCAACAACGTATCGATGCCTTTCAGCGCGCGGGCAAGGGTGGCGGGTTGCTCGTAGTCGGTCTCGCGGATCGGCAATCCGAGATCAGCTGCCTTGGCAGGCGAGTGTGCCAATCCAATGACGTCCGGTGAAAGCCCTGCAGACTTGAGTTTGGCGAGGACGAGTCGGCCGAGGTGGCCGGTGATCCCAGTGATTGCTACGGTCATGGCATTTCACCTGTTGTAGTTGGAGGTTATCGACTATATGCCGGTCGCCAGCTACGGTGAAGTTGCGTTGACAACTTCGCGAGGGGCGGTGGTTTTTGCAGAGCACCTGACCTGCGGTTGTTTTTTGTAGCCACTCAGGCGGGGAGCCTTTGTTCGAGCCAACAGAAGCGGACAATCGCCGCACCTGCGCAGGACCGCTTCGGGGCGCATGTCGCCCACTGCGAACATCACCCGCGAGAATTGCCGTCGCATGGGCGCTGACCGTGCCCGAAGTCGATATTGGGCGAAGTCTCGGGGATGCCCGCTTTGCGGGTTGCAGGATGATGCAGGCCACTTCGTCGGCGAGATCGCCGTCACCGTGGTCTTGATGCCGTCCGGGCGATGCTGCCCGGATCATGGGCCATGGCGGAGGCCGGCAGAATCCAGCGGCAGGCGTAGAATCCAAGCGGATCGCCCTGCCCGGTGGACACCCCATGGCCATGAGGCCGACATGACTCAACCAGAACAGTTCGATGTCCTTGTCCTTGGCAGTGGCGAAGGCGGCAAGTACCTGGCTTGGCACATGGCGCGGGCAGGCAAACGGACGGCCGTGGTGGAGCGTCGCTGGATCGGCGGCTCTTGTCCCAATATCAATTGCCTTCCCAGCAAGAACGAGATCTGGAGTGCCAAGGTCGCGGAGCTGGCACGGCATGGTGCCCAGTTCGGCACGCAAACGGGACCCGTAACGATCGACATGGTCAAGGTCCGCCAGCGCAAACGCGACATGGTTGAAGGCCTGATCGCCATGCACCTGGAAAATTACAAGGCGAGCGGCGCCGAGTTGATCATGGGCACCGGGCAATTCGTGGCGCCGAAGACGCTCGAGGTTCGCCTGAATGATGGCGGGACACGCGTGCTGAAGGGCGGCCAGGTCTTCCTCAACGTCGGAACGCACGCGGCGATACCGGACATTGCCGGCCTCGATGCCGCCGGTCCGTTGACGAACATCGAGGCGTTGGAACTCGATTACGCCCCTTCACACCTGATCGTGCTCGGTGGTGGCTATGTCGGCCTCGAACTGGCGCAGGCGTATCGCCGCTTCGGCAGCCGCGTCACGATCATCGAACACGGGCCTCAACTCGCCGGGCGGGAGGATCCGGATGTCGCGGCAGAAGTGCACCGGATCTTCGAAGGGGATGGCATCGAGGTGCTCCTGTCGGCCGAGACGCTGCGTGTCCGGGGTCGATCGGGCGCGCACGTCAGCATCCTCGTGCGGACGGCCTCGGGCGATCGGACGATCGAAGGCAGCGACATTCTGGTCTCGGCCGGACGGCGGCCCAACACGACCGGGATCGGTCTCGAACTGGCCGGGATCGCGTTGGACGCCAGGGGCTACATCCGTGTCAACGAGCGGCTGGAGACGAGCGCGCCCGACGTGTGGGCGATCGGCGAATGCGCCGGCAGCCCGCAATTCACGCACGTCTCCTTCGATGACTTCCGGGTCATCCGTGACAACCTCGCAGGAGGGCAACGCACGACGCGTGACCGGCTCGTGCCCTACTGCATGTTCACGGATCCTCCGCTTGCCCGCGTGGGCTTGGGCGAGCGCGAAGCGCAACAGCAAGGTATCGCGGTCCGCGTCGCGAAACTGCCGACGCGCGCCGTGCTGAGGACGCGGACGACCGGCGAATCGCAAGGCTTCCTGAAGGCACTCGTCGGCACGGACGACCGCATCCTCGGTTTCACGATGATCGGTACGGATGCCGGCGAAGTCGTGGCTGTGGTCCAGACGGCCATGCTGGCCGGCTTGCCCTATCGAGGGCTGCGCGACGCCATTCTCACGCATCCGACGATGGCCGAAGGGCTCGGTCCGCTGTTCTCGAACGTGCCATCCGAGAGCGTGCCATCCAAGAGTGCGCGCCAGTGACGCATCGCGAGTTCACAGAGGAGTCCGGCGATGATTGCGCCCCCTTGCAGGGTGTTCTTGCGCCGCCCAACGCCCAAAGTAGCCGGCGCGGGTGATGGGCGAACGTCGCCGGAACGAATCGAAAGGGACTCTTCGCGTTGGCCACGGGTTCTGATGGTCGTGACCGTCAGTAAAAAAGATGTCTCGGGGGCAACATAGCCATGGGCGCAGATCCGGCCAAGAGCACGCATTCCCCGGGTTGAATGTCCCCATTGGCTCACCCTCTCGGGATGGCTCGCCGCCCTCGAACGCTGACGCCGCATTTCCGGCGTTTCATTCCATCCTTTGCGGGCTTCATCGCACGACGGCTTACCGCCACACGCAACTCCCGCTAGGTTGCACAACGGCACGATCGCGCCGTCCCGGGAACCCTCGCCCCGTCGCGCGCTCGCACCGCCAGTCGTGCACTTGTGCACGCCGCCCATGAAGGAACGTTCAAGCTCGAGGAACCCACCATGAAACTGCACGCAACCATCATCGCCATCGCCATCGCCGCATGTTCCGCAACTGCGGCCGCCGGCAATCAACAGTCGCTGCCGACTCTACGGATCGTCGCATCGGATATTTCGGGCTGCGCGCCACCCGTCGAGGCGTCGCGCTGCGAGAACTTCCACCGCTGGATTCGAGCGAACTTCTCCGAGCATGAGATCGGCATGCTGTTCGGCAATCGCTCGTCCTATCCCGAGTACCTGACCGGCGGGATCGATGCGCTCCAGAGGCGCTACCAGACGCTGCTGCAAGCGCACGTCGACGTACCCCATGCGGCGGGCGCGCCGATCGCCGCCAACTAGGGCTTTCCGATTCAAGTCCCAACGAGAAGACACCCCATTCGGCCCTTCGGGCAGTTCCCCCGCAAGCTGGGGAAGCAAGGTATCTGCTTCCCCTGCGCCTAGAGCGCGGGAAGGTGCCGAAGGCGGATGGGGCGCCTTTTGCAACCACAAAACAGCAATGGCTCTCGTGTGACGTCTCGACAGAAATCCTGCACGCAGCAAGGGGTTCGCGAACCGTATTCAGCGTGAGCTTGCCTGCGATCGGCAATGGGTCTACAAGGGATGCCGGAATGCTTCGCAAGATGCGGGCTCGATGCGATGTCCGGATTGCCGATGAGGCGGCAAGCGATGACCGCGAAGATGCCAATCGGTAAAACGTGGCCTGCCGGCCGCCGCGCAGCAACGATTCATGATACCGAGTTGCCATCCGCGATGAATCCCGTCGAGGCTATTCGCACGCGCGGCAATCTGGGCGAAATCGTGCGCTGGGGCGGCATAACCTGTCTGTTCGCCCTGTGCCTCGCAGTGCGTCCGGTTGCCAGCTTCTACGCCGAGGGCAAGGTGGCCGTGGCGTTGCCGGCCTTTCTCGGGGCAGCATGGTTCGTCAATCTTCTGGTCGCATTGCCCGTATTGCCGATCGTCGTGTTGGCCGAGCGGCGCACCACCGGAATGGCTCCGTGGCCGCGCAACGCAGTGTTGGCAGGCGCCGTGATCCTTGCCACGTTGCTGGGGGTCGGTCTGCGCGTGGCGCTCGCTGGGCTGGCGCCCTCGGCGGGCAGTTTCCCGAAAGGCGACCTCGAGGAAATCACCGGCTACTGGATGGAACGTTTGCTCCTGTGTTTCGGCCTCGCGGCGATCTACGTGTTGCATGCGCGTACCCGCCGGCTCGTCGATGCCGCACACGCCGCAGAGGTCATCAAGGAACGCCTCTCCCAGCAGGAGACGGAAGCCACCCTGCAGGCGCTGCAGGCACAGATCGAACCACATTTCCTGTTCAACACGCTGGCGAACGTACGGCGACTGCTGCAGTCCGATCCAGCAGCCGGCCGCGAGATGCTGCGTCATTTGCAGCGCTACCTGCGCACGTCGTGGTCGAACTTGAGCGCAGAACTGGTCAGCGTCTCCAAGGCGCTGGACCTGGTCGACGCGTACTTGCGCATCCAGGCCGTGCGCATGGGTGCGCGCCTCGACTGGCGCATCGAGGCCGATGCCGACGCGGCGGCCGGCATGCTGCCACCGTTGCTGCTGATGACCCTGGTCGAAAACGCGATCAAGCACGGTCTGGGACCGCTGCCCGGCGGTGGAACCGTGCGCGTTGCCGCGCACGTGGTCGATGCCCGCCTGCAGCTGCGCGTCAGCGACGACGGGGCCGGTTTCCGCCAAAGCTCCGGCGGCGGCACCGGACTCGCCAACGTGCGGACCCGGCTCGGGCTGATGTACGGCGACCAGGCACAATTGCGCCTCGCGATGAACACGCCGCGCGGCGTGGTCGCGACGCTGAGCCTGCCTTTCTGCACGCAGGAGCCGGCATGAACGTGGCCGTGCGCACGCGTGTTGCCTCGGGCGCCACGGCGGGCACGCCTGCACGTTGGTTGCGCTTCCTGCTCGACAGCTGGCGACAGATCACTCTGAAGCAAATTTTGGTCGTCAGCCTGATCGCGTTGCTGGTCGATGCCTGGGATGTCCTTGCCTGGCTGCGCATGAACCTGCAGGCACCCTGGCAGGCACGCGCCTGGATAGTCTGCGACAACGCCATGATCGCCATGGGCATGCTGCTGGTGGTCGCGGTCGCCGATCGTGTGGTCCCCAAGCGCTGGCCGTGGTGGACGCCGTACGTGGCGGGCGCACTGCTCGGCGGGTTGCTCGTCAACCTGTTGGTCACATGGTGTTTCCAGTACCTGATTCCGCTTCGTTCAATGATGGATGCTTACGCCAAACCGGCAGACCTGCACCGCATGCACACGCTCACCGAGGTCGTCGACGGCTTCGTCACCGGCGGGGTGGCGCTGTTCACCTACGCGTGGTTGCGTCGATTGCGCCTGCTGCAGTCCCGGTTGCATGCGGTGCAGCAGGAGCGGGTGAGCGCGCGTCGGCACCTCGCCGAGGCGCGCCTGCAGGCCATGCAGGGGCATGTCGAACCCGAGCTGCTGATCGATACGCTGGCGCGCATCGAGGAACTGCAAGGTACCGATGCCACACGGGCATTGCACGCGCTGGATGCCTTGATCGTCTATCTCCGTGCGGCCATGCCGCGAGGCCAGGCCACCGTGCCGACGCTGGGCGGGGAAATGGCCTTCGTGCGTGCCTACCTGGATGTCTTGCGCAACGCCCGAGGCGAAACGATCACGCTGCAAGCCGACTTGCCGCCCACCGCCGCTGCGGCCGCCTTTCCGGCCATGGTCCTGCCGTGCGTGATACGAAACGAGGTCGAGGGCCTGGCTGGGCGGACTGCACCCGAGGCCGCGTTGCGCGTCGAAGCCGATCTTGCGCAAGCGTGCCTGCGGGTCAGGATCTGCGCCGTCACCACGGATGCCTCGGATCGCGATGACGATCGGATCAAAGCCCTACGCGTTCGTCTCACGACCCTGTATGGCGAACGTGCGAGGTTCGTGCGTCAGCGAAAGGTGCAGGGTGCGCGCTGCGATGTCGAAACCCTTATCGAGATTCCGCAATGAACGCTCCCACCGCGCTGATCGCGGAGGATGAGCCGTTGTTGCGCAGCGAGTTGCGCGAGGCACTGGCTTCGGCGTGGCCGGAGCTGAGCATCTGTGCCGAAGCCGCAGACGGTGATGCCGCGATCCGCGCGATGGAACAGTGCAGCCCGGACATCCTGTTCCTGGATATCCGGATGCCGGGCGCCAGTGGCCTTGAAGTGGCCCGCCGCGCCAGCGGCCGCGGACACGTGGTGTTCATCACCGCCTATGACGAATTCGCCGTGGCGGCCTTCGAGGAGGGCGCGGTCGATTATCTGCTGAAGCCTTTTTCCGGGGAGCGTCTCGCGACTGCGGTGACGCGGCTCAAGCAGCGCCTGCACGAACCCCCGGCCAACCTCGATGCAACCTTGCGCATCCTGCTGCAGAAGCTCGACCATGGCCGTGACTACCTGCGCTGGATCACCGCATCACGGGGCCGTGAGTTGTACCTGACCGCGGTGGAGGAAGTCCTGTATTTCAGGGCCGACTACAAGTACACGCAGATGGTGACGGGCAATGGCGAGTTCCTGATCCGCAAGACGATACGCGACTTGCTGAAAGAACTCGATCCCGACCAGTTCTGGCAAATCCATCGTTCGACGTTGGTCAATGTCAACGCGATTGCCAGCGTGCAGCACGGGCTCGATGGTCATCTGCATCTGCGCGTGGGCGAACGTCCTGAAAGGCTGCCGGTCAGTCGACCGTTCGCGCACCGGTTCCGGCAGATGTAGGTTCCCGGTCCGGGGGGGGGCGCTGCATCGCGCGTCCGTTGCCGCCGTCCTACCGGCGTCTGATCTGCGCGGCAGCTCGTGATCTTGAATTTCCGCGGGCGACCGAGTCTGCTGAAAACTCGCTGATGAAAACGAAATTTCCGCGAAACCGACGACCTGGAGCACGCAACCTCTTCTCGATACTTCGGCAGGATCAGTCATAGGTAATCAGCACGACTCGCACACCGGCGTTGCGAGGTGGCGGCAGCGCGACCACGGTCCGCAATGGATCGTGTTTCTCTGTATCAGCGCTACCGCGTCGAATGATCCGGCCGGGGGGCAGTGGAGCGACGCTACGCACGTCAGCGGCGGCGTGAGCTCCCACGGGCACCAAGACAGAGCCCTTGAACCTGACCTCGCCCGGCGGAGCCGTCATCGCGTCGTCCTTCTTCGACGCGGCGTTGGTCCCATCAATCGCGATCAAGGCAAGCGCCGTCAGCAGAGCGATTGGCGCAGAACGGGTCACGACAGAAGCCAGCGAAGCACGGCGCGCGCGCGATTCGGGGAACCAAGCCAATATCGCGTTCCGTGCTCATCCCGGATGTAAACCTGTCGGCCGTAGATGAGCGGTTCAAGCATGAATCCTGTCGGCGCACCGTTGGTGCGGATGATGCGACCGTCACCGTCCAGGGTTAGGCCATCCGGTGCCAACGCACGTCGTGCTTCGCTACGCCAATCCCTGAGGGGCAGCAATCCGCCGGCGAGTTCATACGCTACTTCATCCCGTTCAGCAGTGAACCTTCGCTGCCGCGCGGTGGCCACATTAATCATCTGATCCTCTCGATCCTGTGTTTGTACTGAAAAAACCTGAGCGTCCAACGCTAGGCATCTCGCGCACGTGGGGTTCAAAGTTGGGTGCGCACCCAAGCCCGTGGTTACCCAAAGCCGATAGGGGTGGCGGTTCAACGCGCATCATGACGACATGATTTGCGGCCAACTTTGTGACCAATCACAAAGTCACTTTTCTTTACGATTGCAGGCTACGCACCACTCCCGGGTCTCCCCATTTTCCGTGCGAACGGGACCGATCTCGCCATCGTGCGCCGCTGCGGCGTAGCCGGCTACCGCACAGGCACATGTCGAGCCGAGCCCTTGGCCGCCCATCACTTTCGCCCGTTGCCGGAGCCCGGCCGCACACGCCGCGTGCGCCACGACGTTTGTTTCGCTGCGCTTGCTTTGACCGTCAATGAAGCGCGGGTCTCGGGCAAGCCGTCTGGGGTGGCAAGGAGGCACGCGTGCCAGTGCCGTTCACCGAAAGTCGCGGATGGGCACTATGGGATGCAAGAGTTCTGCATCCGCGCACAGAACAGTATTTGCAGTCGTGCTATTTAGCGTCGCGCGACTCGAAGTGGGCCGCGATGAAATCCACATCTGCGTTCCGTCCAAGGAGGAGGCAGGTCGTCCATGTCGGGTACGGGGGAGACGTTGTGAAGCGGACAAATGCGGCAGGGTTGGTGCTGCGCAGTTTCGAAGTCAGCGTCCATCCCAACATGATCGTGGCGTTGACGAGCCCGGAGTACCCGATTGTGCGGGTGAATACCGCACTCGAGACATTGCTAGGCTTGGATCGAGAGGAGCTGGTCGGCCGTTCCTGCCGTGAGCTCCTGGGATGGGCGGACGGTGCCGTCGACATCGACTTGCATACGTCTTCTGATGCTGTCCTGACCTGCAGGGCGGGCCGACGCGAGCCATTCTTGTGCCGGCTCGTGGTGCGTCCAGTGCCCGATACCGACGGGGGTCGCGCCACGCATTCCCTGTGCACCCTGCGTGACATTTCCGAGCAAGTACCCCTGCAAAGCGCCGCCGGGCATCTGGCTTCCCATGACTCACTTTCAGGGCTGATCCTTAGCCACATCCTGGAAGAAAATTTGGCGACCGAGCTCGTGCGCGCCGTGCATGCGTGTTCGCGCGTCATCGTTTGCTACCTCCGCATCGATCGTTTCGACATGATCGATGAGGTCTGTGACTTTACCGTCGCGGCGAATCTGACGCGCATGATTGCCGAGCGGTTGACCCAGTGTGTGGACGATCCCTGCCGGGTTTCCCGGACGGCGAGCGGCGGGTTTGTGGCGGTATTCGTGAGCCAGGACGCCTCCATCGATCAACTGGATGTGGGGCAAAGCATCGCCGCCGCGCTGGAACCTCCGTTCGTACTGGGCTCAATGACGCGCCGGGTGACCGCGAGCGTGGGGGTGTCGTGCTTTCCCGATACCGCATCCGGCGTACACGAGCTGTTGCAGCAGGCCGCAGCGGCAGCCTATGCCGTGAAGCGCATCGGGGGCAACGACGTCCACGCCTACACCTCGACCCTCGATGGTGACTTAGGCAGACAACTCAAGCTTGCAGACGAACTCGATGGCGCCGTGCAACGTGGTGAGATGGAGTTGGTCTACCAACCGGTCCTCAGCACTGCCAAACGCGAAGTCGTTGGCATGGAGGCCCTGGTGCGCTGGCGTAGCCCGAAGCTCGGCTTCCTGATGCCCGATCAATTCATCCCTTTTGCCGAGAGCCTGGGGATGATCGAAGAAATCGGGCGGTGGGTGTTGCAGGAGGCCTGCGCCCAGGCACGCCGCTGGCTGGACCTAGGGGTGGGCGACTTCACCCTGTCCGTCAACGTGTCGCGCGCCCAAATGCGCGGGCGGCAGCTGCTGGAGGACGTACGTCGTGCGCTCGATGCATCACGTTTGCAGGCGAGCTTCCTGGACTTGGAGCTCACGGAAACCGCCATCATGACGAACGTCGAAGAAGCCACATGGACCATGCGCGAACTGCGCAAAATGGGCGTCAAACTGTCCATGGACGACTTCGGGATTGGCCAGTCCTCCCTCGGCCACCTGCAGCGGCTGCCGGTCAACCGCATGAAGATCGATCGTTCGTTCGTCGCCGCGGTACCCGATGACGTCAATGCCGCGCGCATCTGTCGCGCGATCATCGGGTTGGCGCACGAGTTCGGGTTTTCGGTGGTCGGGGAAGGCGTGGAAAAAGCCGTGCAACTGGCCTTCCTCGAACGCAATGGCTGCGAGTTCGTACAGGGGTATCTCTTGAGCAAGCCGGTGTCGGCGGACGCCATGCTGGCGATACTGCGCGAGCCCGTGCTGTACCCCCGCGAGACGAACGGCAAGAGCCACAACGGTGCTGTCCTGCTCGTGGATGACGAGCAGAATGTTCTGCGCGCCCTGGCGCGCCTGCTGCGTCGTGACGGCTACCGAATCTTCACCGCCTCGACCTTCCACGACGCGTTCGAGATCCTCGGCACCGAGAACGTACACGTGGTGATGTCCGACCACCGCATGCCGGAAGGCAAAGGGACCGAGTTCCTGAGTCGGGTCAAGGCTACGCACCCGCACACGATCCGCCTGATCCTAAGCGGTTATGCGGACCTGGGTGCGGTCACCGAAGCCATCAACGGCGGAGCCGTCTATCGCTTCCTCACCAAGCCTTGGAACGATGATGACCTGCGCGAGACGCTCCGTGAAGCGATGCGGATGGCACAGGCCGCAGTGAGCGAGGCTTAGGCCGACTTTCCCGTCTACACATCATGCTCGTTCAACACGATTGCACCGGTTTCGTCGCGCTCGACGCGCGTGATACCCGGACACTCCGCCTCGAGTTCACGCAGCCTCGCATCCTGTTCTGACAGTTGGCCGCGCTGGACGCGAACTTCGTCCGCCAGGCGCTGATTTTCACGTTGAATCGCGCAGGTCTGCAGCGCCAGCGCCAGGGTCAGTTGCAAGTCGGCATCGTCCCAGGGTTTCGCCACGAATCGAAAGACACCGATATCGTTGATCGCAGCCATGGCCGATGGAAGATCGCCGTAACCGCTAATCAAGATGCGGACAGCATCGGGCTGGAGCTTCCTAGCTTGGCGCAAGAAGTCCAGCCCGTCGCCACCGGGCATGCGCAGGTCGGAAATGACAGCATCGTAGGCCACGTCGCGCAGGCTCCCCAATGCGTTCTCCGGGTTGTCGAAGCCATGCACGCGGCACCGGGAATCCAGCAACTCCGGGGGCATTCGGTCGATGACACGCCGCATGGCATTGATGATCGCGGATTGGTCGTCCAGGACGAGGATGTTGTACATGACGGTGGTCTCAAGCAGGAGAATCGAGCGTGGCAAGCGGCTGCTTCACGGGGAGAGTGATCTGGAACAGCGAACCCTTGGCCACCGACGAGCGCACCGCAATGTCCCCACCGTGCTTTTTGACGATGCCGAAGGTGATGGACAGTCCAAGGCCGGTACCGCTGCCGACGCCCTTGGTCGTGAAGAAGGGTTCGAAAACGTGGCTGAGAACGTGCTCGTCCATCCCGCACCCGTTGTCGCTGATGTCCACTTGTACTCGATTCGCGTCAAGCATGCGGGTAGCAATTTCGATGCGCCCGTCCGTACCCACCGCCTGTGTCGCGTTGACAAGGATGTTCATGAACACTTGGCTCAATTCAGTGGGATTGCACTCGACCAGCGGCAACGATTCGAGGTAAGTGACGAAGCTGAGGTGTTTGCTGGACAGACTTCGCACAAGGTCGAGCGCCGTGGTAAGGGCGCGATGCACGTCGTACAGCTGAAAGGCCTCGGTTGCGTCACTACGCGAGAAGTCGCGCAAGTTCTGCACGATCTTGCGGATCCTGTCCACGCCTTCGCGGGATTCTTCGAGCAGGGCCGGCAGGTCCTCGACAATCATGGAAAAATCGACGGCTTGCTTGCGCGCCTCCATGGCTCGTGCGCGTTCCTCGGCGCTCATGCGTGTGTCGCGCAGCAGGTCATCGCTCAACTCCAACAACCCGAACAGCTTGTTGAGGTAGTCGCGGAAGGTGCCCATGTTGGACTGCACGTAACAGATCGGGTTGTTGATTTCGTGCGCCATACCCGCCGCGAGCTGTCCGACCGTCGCCAATTTGTCGGCTTGCAGCATCCTGTGTTGCTCGGAGGACAACGCATCCGCCCCCTTGGCCGACGCCGGATGGAGATCGAACCGGTCCGGATCACTGGTGCGCGCCGGACGAATGGTCACACTGAGCAAACTCGTCGTGCCGCAAGTGCGCCACTGGCGCACGACACAGAGCGGCAGCCCGTCCATGCCCTCGCAATTTACGTAGTCCTCGCAGCCTTCACTTGGCGGATCCGGGTTCGAACTCAGCCACGGTGGATTCGCGACCAACTTGGCCAATCCAAGGTCTGGGTCATCGTGTATGACGGTAGCCAAGCCACGAGCAGGTGCGTTGGCGTAATACAGCGATCCGTCGTCACGCAAAAGCGCCACGGACAACGGCAACGTTTCCAGGACCGCGACTGTCTCCAGCACAACGTCATCGGGGACCATTGCGTCCATCGTGCAGTGCAATCGAAGATCGAACGTGTGCGGGTTAGGCGGCAGCGTACGCGGTCGAACGCAGGCTGGTGCCGTGGCTTTGCGATTTGTTGCAATTCACACGGCAACACGTGAAAGGCGTCACACCAGGGTACTTCGGATCGGACAGATCGAGCGGCGGGTTCTACCCCGATTCCGCGGACACTTCCAAGTAAGCTCATCCTGAGCAGAGAGGAATGTCATGGCGCAACGAGGAAGGTTCAGTGCAGGGTTCAAGCGTGAGGCCGTTGGGCTGACGCGTATCGACAAGACATGCCCCAGGAAATCGAAATCGACCGCAAAGCTGCGTGTGCCACACGGTATCGCGGAAGTGGTGAGCCCGCGTGGAGTGAGGTAAAGCGAAACCTGCTACCAATGGGTTGCCATCGGCGCAAGCGCGAGACGCGTTTCGCCCATGATCTGCAGCCCCCTATGCAGCGTCGCGTCAGTGTCGCACCCCTCGGCGAGGGGCGGCGCTTGTCACATGGGGTTCGCAACGCCATCGTCAGCGCGATCCTGGTGCCGGCTCGAGCATGACCTCGTCCACGTAGCACCATCCCCAATCCTCACCAGGCTCGAAGCTTTTGATGATGGGATGGCGGGATTGATGGAAATGCTTGGTCGCGTGCTTGCCCGGTGACGAATCGCAGCATCCAACATGTCCGCAGGTAAGGCACAGTCGAAGGTGGACCCATTGGCCGTTCGTCTTGAGGCATTCCTCGCAGCCCGCAGGTGTGCGGGGCTGCACATCATGAACTTCATCCAGATGCGTACATTGCGCGGTCATGACTACTTCTCCGGCGTGTGGAATCACGTGCCGACCATCATTTTCCGACATCTGCGGGACTTGTGGCATCCGGCAAACGCCGCGAGGCTGGCGCAATGAGAAGGGTAGCCCCCAAGCCGTCGTACCGATGTTGATCAGCGATGCCCACGCGGTAGGTCCGACGACCGGCAACAGTTGGCTGGATCGCGACCGAAGTCGCGTCCCTGTGACCATTGATTTCAGCCTTCAGTCTGTTCCGCCATCTCCGGTGCGTCATTGGCCTCGATGCCGAGTGGCGCGCGGTACCCTTGGGCTGGGCTGAGCCCGACGGACATCCATTGCCGATCTTGGTGCCGGTCCCACCCTGTTCGCTAGAACTTGAACCTGACGCCAAGCGTCACCGAGCGTCCGTAACGGAAGTAGCCTTCCGAGAGCAGCGGGTTCCCGTTGATGCTGTATGTCTGGGCCTCATCGAGCAGGTTCTGTCCTTCGAGCGAAATACTGAACTGGTCGTTGATCTCGTACGAAACATGTGCGGTCAGCCAAGTCAGCGGATCGGCGAGCTCGTTGTATCCGTTGCCCAGTACCCCGATCGCGGTCACGAAACCGTTGGTATGGTCTGCAGTGGCGCCGATCGACCACGGCCCCTTCTCGTACATCAGGCTCACCGAGTACACCGATGGCGCGATGCCTTCGAGCGGCCGCTTTTGTCCGTCGACCCAGCTCTCGGACCAGTTGCGCGTGTATTGCATCCGGAATCCAAAGCCACTCTTCCAGAAGTGCTGCAGGCCGACTTCGACGCCATGCACCTTCGCGTAGTCACCGTTGATCGGGCGAACCACGTTGAACAGGGTGGGTCCACTCGTGACCGGGTTGCCGTTCGGATCCAGGATCGGGCCCACCCCGATGTCCTGGCCCGTTTCGAAGCTGGTGGTGATCTGGTTTTCGATGCGCTTCTGGAACACGGCAAGGTTGAAGATGGACTTGTCGTCGAAGTACCACTCCAGTGATGCGTCGCCTTGGCGTGCGCTGTAGGGCTTGAGATTGACGTTGCCGCCGAATACCTGGGTGAACTCGCCCCATGAGACGCTTTGGGTCGTGCTGGTCGGCGCCAGTTGTTCAACCGAGGGGCGCGCCATCGTCTTCGCTGCGCCGAGACGCAGTTGCAACTTGTCGGTGAAATGCCAGACGAAGTTTGCAGACGGCAACACGAAGGTATAGTCGCCCTTCTGCGTGATTGGAGTCGGATCGGCATATTTCGCCGTGTAATTGAACGCCCCGTTCTCGGTGATGCTCAGGATCTTGGCATCCCATGCCTGGGAGGTGGTATCGGTCTTGACCAAGCGCACGCCGATGTTGCCGTCCCAATGCTCTCCCGACATGTCTGCCTGGAAATAGGTGCTGAAGGTTCGCTCGGAAACGCGATAGCTCTGCAGCGGATTCCAGGCGGGTGCGGCAGCGCTGAATTCGTAGGATCCGCCGCCCGGGCGAGGCTTGCCGTTGTAGGCGCGCAACGCGGCCAGGTACCCCGGTATGTCGAAGGCCATGAAGCTGCGCGGGAAGTTCGAGTGCACACCGCTCATGAAGTTGGGCAAGGTGAACCTGTGCGACAAGACGTTGCCGCCGAGGTCCCCCACGTTGATCGCGTATTGGCCTGAATAGTAATCGGCACCACCGTTGACGGTGTTGTCGACCAGGTCGCGCGCCTTGCGCCGGTCGGTGAAGTTGATGCCGAACTTCAGGTCGTCCACGTGGAATTTGTCGACGAACAGGTTGCCGCCGAGCGATGCGCCGTTGATGCGGTCGTCGATGTTGTCGCCGCCGAGCTGGAAGTAATGCGTATTGAAGTCGGACGGGCCGAATTCGCCATTGGCCAGCCCTGAGCTCAGGTCGCGGCCATCGGCGAACGTGGTGGTGACGTCAGGCACCCTGTCACCGGTCAGCTCGATGCGGGTGACGTTGGGCTGGTTCATGCGCAGGACCACGTAACTGTCCTGACCACCCGAGTGCCGGCGTGAAGTCGATCGGTATACGTCGCCGATGAGGTTGAAGTCTGGCGTGACTTGCCAAGCCACGTTGGCGCCGAAGAGGGCGGTATCCACCACGCGATAATCGGTGGTGTTCAGCAGTTCCGGATTGAGCCGCAATTCCGGGTCCGGGTTGTCCAGGGTAAGCCCGGTGACGATGCCGTTTTTCACCGTCATGTCGGACCAGCGGCCGGGGGAGAACAGCGGATAAAACGACTGCTGGTATCCGATCTGCGGTGAATTCAGGCGCGTCTTGAGCCCGTCCACCTTCACGTGCAACGAATCAGTCGGTCGCCATTCGATGCTGCCTGACAGGGCGAGGCGTTTCTTGTCCTCGAGGATCGAGCCGACGCGGAACTGTCCGGGGCCGATCAAGCCGTACTCGTTGGGATCCAGTATGCCGTTTCCGTTGAGGTCGATATTTCCTCCCCACGCGTTGCCATACCAACTCGGGTCGTTCGGATCGGGGTTGCGGGTCCAGCCGCCGTCGTTGCCGGCGACATCGGTGCGGTCGTGGCGTTTCGCGTAGACAAGGCCGGCCATGACGCCGAAAGTGTTGTTGGCAAAGGTGTTGCTGTATGCCGCGGACAACTTGTGTCCGTTGAGTTCGGACATTTGGTTGTGATCGCCCTCCAGGCGCACCGCGCCACGCTGTCCCGGCTGGTCAAACGCACTTCCCGAACGCAAGTTCACCAGACCGCCGATGGCACCTTCGGTCAATGACGCTTCCGCGCCCTTGATCACGTCGGCGCCGATGATGACGTCGGATGGAAGCACGTCGAAGGCGAAGTCGCGGCCGCTGCCATCCGTTGCGAGGATTCGATTGTTGAAAGTGGTTAGCGTGTATTCGGGCCCAAGGCCGCGTACGCTGACTTTCTGGCCCTCTCCCCCGGCGGTGCGAGAGATGGCCACACCAGTGATGTGGCTCAGTGAGTCGGCAACGTTGTCGTCCGGAAACTTGCCCAATTCCAGTGCGGTGATCGAGTCCTGTACGGTGGATGCATTGCGCTTCAGACCCACCGAACGCGCGAGGCTGGCACGTACTCCGGTGACTTGAATCGTCGTCAGGGTGGTGGTGTCGTCGTGGTTCTTCTTCGAACCGTCGTCTTGCACACCACCGGTTGTCGATGCGGTTGCAGGAGACTGTGCAGGGTTTTCGGCTTGTTGTCCCTGTGCCAGTGCGGCACCGGGAACCCAAAGAGCCAAGGCGATGCCGCAAACGAGTGACTTTTGTCGCAGACGCGCAGTTTTCATGGTTCTTCCCCGATATGCATGGTGACCAGACCAACTACGAAACAGAACGCAGCCTACACTATGTTTCGTTATGCATCAATAGCGAAATACAACGAACTATTGCATACTTCGAATCGATGGAGGGGTCATGGCAGCCACACGCGATACCAGTCAACGCCGCCTGCAGATCAGCGAACTGGTCCAGGAGCAGGGAAGTGTCCAGGTTGCGTCGCTCGCACGGCGCTTTGGCGTGAGCCTGCAGACGGTGCGCAAGGATCTGCGCTACCTCGCCGCGCGTGGTGTCATGACCCGCGCCTATGGTGGCGCAATCGACAGCAACGCGATCGGAGGCGCGCAGGCCGAGCCCACTTACGAGGCCAAGCGCGTCGTCCACCTGGATGACAAGCGGCGCATCGGCAAGCGCGCTGCGGAACTGGTGGAGACGGGCAACACCGTCGTCATCGACTCGGGCACCACCGGCATCCAGCTTGCCGAGGCGTTGCCCAACATCGACATCACGGTCGTCACCAATGATTTTGGCGTGCTGTCGGCGTTGTCCTCCAAGCAGGCCATCAACATCGTCATGCTTGGCGGTGAATTGCGCCGCAGGAACATGGCGTTCTACGGCGGTTTGACCGTCGAGGCGCTCGCGGGACTGCAAGTGGACATGTTGTTTCTCGGCGTGGACGGATTCGACCTCGAGCGTGGCATCACGACGCACTACGAGCCGGAAGCAACACTGAACCGCAAAATGGTCGAGGCGGCGGGCAGGGTCATCGCCATTACCGATAGTTCCAAGTTCGGACGTGTCTGCCTGCATCGAATCCTGCCCATATCTGAGCTGGACACGCTGATCACCGACACGAATGCCCCGGAAGAGATCCGCCAAGCCAGCAAGGACGTGGGTTTCAGCCTGCTGTTGGCCTAGGGCTTGCTGACGCCATGCCACGTGGCATGGCGTCAAGGGTCTAATGGCTGGGCTCGTGCAACCCGAATACCTGCACGGCATTGCGGTAGTAGAGCTTGTCGATGACGGCGCGCGGCAGGCGCAGCCCGGGCACATCCGCATCCAGGTTGTCGATCCGCTGCGTCACGCCTGTCGCAAGATAGCGCCAATCGGACGTCCAGACGGCGTGGGCCTCGCGACGGAATGCCTTGTTGTCGGCGCCGGGTTCGTGCGTCAGGTCGGTTCCGTAAAGCAGTCTATCCTGATACCGGATGAAGAAGTCGCGGACATGCTTGTAATCCCGCAATGACTGGTACTGCACCTGGCTCATGCGCGCCGCGAGATCCACGGTGGTACCGGGATGCCGGTCGAGGAATTCGGCAAGGCGGTCGACGCTCCATTCCAGGCTTGCCATGTGGGCGCCGATGAATCGCAAGTGCGGGTGGGCTTCGACAAAGCGGTCGCGTACGGCCATCAGCGTTTCGTAGCGTGGCAGCTCCGGGTGCAGCCAGGCGTAGTATTTCGGATGGTTGCGAAAGTATTCGCGATCGTTCTCCGTGGTCATTTCCGACAGGGGCAGCCAGCAATTGTACGGTTCGCCCTGGTGATCGATCAGCGGTACGCCCAGGTGCTGCACGGTTTCCGCCACCGGCGCGAGCCTCGGGTCGTCCAGCATGATGAACCTGCCGTCGGCATCCTTCTCGATCATGCCGACGTTCTTCCAGATCTTTACGGCAACTGCGCCACGCGCCACGTCGGTCTGCAAACGGGTCTCGACACGCTTGAGCCAGCCTGACTTTCCAAATCCCTGCATCGAAAAAGTCGTTGCCCAGTGGAAGCGTGCTGGATCGCGTGCGGCGAGTGCGAGTGCGATGTCCCGCTGCCGGTCGATGGGCGGGAAATCGGGGTAGTCCACGTTGATCGACAACAGTTCGAATCCGTCGGCGCGGGCCTGCTCGAGAAACGCCGTCGAATCGGAATTCGCGTGTACATGGGCGTCGAACTTGCGCACGTGCGCGAAGTCGGCCAAGTCATAGGGGGTGTCCGCAACCGCAGGTGAGGCCAATGCGGGCAGGGCGCACAACGCAAGCAAGGGCAGAGCGCGGACAAGCGTCAACATGCCAATCTCCGATCACAACGAAACTATAGATACACTAAACGAAACATATCGATTGCACAAATCGAGCGTTTGTCGCAGAATGATGGCCTCTGAGCTTCGGAGCGCCTTGATGCCCCATCTGGGACGCCGCAATCTTCTCAAACTCGCCGCGGGCATCGCAGCATGGACGGCGCTGCCTTCCTGGGCCCACAAGCCGTCCTCGGGCCGGGGTGGTGCTCGATTGCGGGGCGCGGGTGCGCCGCACATCCCCGATGGCGACCGGGTGCTGGTTGCCGACGGCAATCTGGCGATCGGTTTCGACGACCAGTTGCACACGCGATTGTTCGCGAGCAATCGCGCCATCACGGGTCACGATGCCAGTGAAGTGTTGTTGGGGAAAGATGGCGACCTGACGGCCTTCCGCTTCACCGGGCATCGAGTCGAATCCATCAGGGACCCGCAGCACGGCAAAGGCAGCCGCCACGTGGTTACGGGACGCTCGGACACCGCGGTCGAGAAGGTTGTCGAAACCACCTTTTTCGCGCGGCACCCCGGCATGGCGGTGCTGCAGGTGCGCTACCGCAACCACGGCGCGCAGCCGTTGACGGTCAATGGCTGGCGCAACGTCGCGCATGAGATGTTCGACGCACCGGGGGGCTTCTGGAGCTTCTCGGGCACCACCCACGCAGACCGGCGCGACTGGGTGCGGCCAGTCGAAAAAGGATTCGACCAGCGTAATACGCTTGGAATGGACGCACCGGATTACGGCGGGGGAACGCCGGTTGCCAATGTGTGGCGTCGCGATGTCGGCCTCGCCGTGGGGCACCTCGAACCGGTGGCGCGACTGCTTGACCTGCCGGTTCGCAAAACGTCGGGCGGTGCGACCATTGCGGTCGAATCCACGCATGCCGCCACGCTGGCGCCCGGTGAAACGCTGACGACCGAGCACACGTTCCTGTGCGTGCACCAGGGTGATCATTTCGCGCCGCTCAAGCGTTATCGCGATTTCATGGTGGAACAGGGGCTGATCGCGCCCGTGGCGCCGGAGGCCGCGTTCGCGCCCGTCTGGTGCGCTTGGGGCTATGGGCGCGATTTCACCCGCGAACAGGTGCTGGCGACCCTGCCCAAGGTGCGCGATCTCGGCTTCGGCTGGGCCGTCATCGATGATGGTTGGCAAACCAACGAGGGCGACTGGCGACTCGACCCGCGCAAGTTTCCGCGCGGCGAGGATGACATGCGGGCGCTCGTGCGCGCCATCAAGGGCGCGGGCTTGCGGCCGCGCCTGTGGCTGGCGCCGCTCGCGGCCGACCCGGGCAGTGACATCCTGCACGATCACCCCGAAATGTTGCTGCTCGATCGGGATGGATCGGTGCAGAAGATCAGTTGGTGGAACGCGTTCACCCAATGCCCCGCGTATCAGCCCACGGTCGACTATTACGTCGCACTGGTGAGGAAGATCATTGGCGACTGGGGTTTTGATGGAATCAAGTTCGACGGACAGCATCTCAATGCCGTCGCCCCTTGCTACAACCCTGCACACCATCACCCGCGCCCGGAAGAATCCTGCGAGAAGCTGGCCGACTTCTGGAAGGCGATCCACCACGCGGCACACCAGGCCAACCCCGACGCGGTGGTCGAGCTGTGCCCTTGCGGCACGGCGTTCGCCTTCCACAACCTGCCCGCGACCGACCAGTATCCGGCATCGGATCCAACCTCGTCCTGGCAGGTGCGCAGCAAGGGCAAGTCCATGAAGGCGTTGATGGGCGATCGCAGCAGCTATGCCGGGGACCATGTCGAACTGAGCGACGGCGGCAAGGACTTTGCGTCCAGCGTCGGCATCGGCGCGGTGATCTCGACCAAGTTCACTTGGCCGAAGGACACTGATCACCCCTCCGAACCGCTGCCGCCCGGTGGCTTGGTGCTGACGCCGGAAAAGGAAGCGCTCTGGCGCAAGTGGAGCGAGCTGTATCGACAGCACATGTTGCCGCACGGCGAGTACCTGGGCTCGCTGTACGACATCGGCTTCGACCGCCCCGAGGCGCATGCCATTGCCAAGGACGATGCGCTCTACTACGCGTTCTACGCCGACCGCTGGGACGGGCCTCTGGAGTTGCGGGGCTTGGCCGCAGGCCGTTATCGCGTCCACGACCTGTTCGATGACGTCGAGCTTGGCAAGGTCGATGCGCAAGCCAACACCTTGCACGCGCGCTTCGAACATTTCCTGCTGCTCAAGGCAACGTCCATCGGGAAATCGGCATGACCAGCGCCGCCGGGCCCTCCGCTCGTCGCATGTGGGTGGGTTGTTCGCTCACGACCGTGGTGCTGTGGGGCGTCTGGGGAGCGCTTTCGGAGCTGTCGGCGGAACACGGGTTCCCGGAGACATTGGTCTACTGCGTCTGGGCGCTGACGATGATTCCACCAGCAGTGATCATTCTGTGGCTGGGTGGCTGGAAGCTCGATCGAACGCGGCGAGCGATGACCTACGGCCTGATGATTGGGCTGCTTGGAGCCGGCGGGCAGATGCTGCTGTTCCACACCCTGACCATCGGACCGGCCTATTTCATCTTTCCCATCATCTCGCTGTCACCCGTGGTGACCATCGTCTTGTCCTTCGCATTGCTGCGTGAACGCACTGGACGCGCGGGTACGCTGGGAATCGTGCTCGCGCTGGTGGCCCTGCCGTTGTTGAACCTGTCGGCGGGGGGCGGCAACGGAGCAGGCGTCGGCTGGTTCCTGCAGTCAATGTTGATCATGCTGGCGTGGGGCGTGCAGGCTTATCTGATGAAACTGGCGAACCAGCATGTTGGCGCCGACAGCATCTTTTTCTACATGACGGTCGGGGCGCTCTTGCTGGTGCCGGTGGCCGTGGCAATGACCGACTTCGGCCAGACCGTCAATTGGGGATGGGATGGCCCCTGGATGGCTGCGGCGATCCAGGTCCTGAACGCAGTCGGAGCGCTGACGCTGGTGCTGGCCTTCCGCTATGGCAAGGCCATCGTGGTTGCACCGCTGACCAATGCTGGCGCGCCGCTCGTCACCGCGGCCTTGGCGATGCTGATTGCGGGCGTCGTGCCGGAACCGTTGAAGCTGCTGGGTCTCGTGCTGGCGCTGACGGCATCGCTGTTGCTGGTGTTGCAGCCGGAACGCGATGCGCCTGCAACACTGCCCGCGGTTTGAATGGAGAGTGGCGACGATGCATGACATTCAAACGTTGCTGGGAAAGCATCGGCAGGGAGACATCCGCGGCATCACCTCGGTGTGCTCCGCGCATCCCCTGGTCGTGGAAGCGACCCTGCAACACGCACTGCTGCATGACACGCCGATGGTCCTGTTCGAGGCCACCTGCAACCAGGTCAACCAGGATGGCGGCTATACCGGCATGCGCCCTGCCGGGTTCGTCGAGTTCGTGCATGCGATCGCCGAACGCGTTGGCCTGCCAGTTTCCCGGATCGTGCTGGGCGGTGATCACCTCGGCCCCAATCCATGGACGCACCTCGATGCCGGTGCGGCGATGGACAAGGCCGAATCCATGGTGGAAGCCTATGTCGCGGCAGGCTTCCACAAGATCCACCTGGATTGCTCGATGGCCTGTGCCGATGATCCGGTGTCGTTGCCGGAAGCCGAAATCGTGCGCCGTGCGGTGCGGTTGTGCCGGGCCGCCGAAGCGGCTTGCAGCCGCCTCGGTTGCGCGCCTCCGGTGTACGTGATCGGCACCGAGGTGCCGACACCCGGTGGCGCCGCCGAGGCGATCGAAGGACTTGCCGTCACCACGCCGGAAGCGGCGCTGGCTACCATCGCGGCACACCGGAAGGCGTTCATGGCGGCAGGCCTCGCATCGGCCTGGCAACGCGTGATTGCCTCGGTAGTGCAGCCGGGCGTGGAGTTCGACCACCATGACGTGGTCGATTACCAGCCGGAAAAAGCGCGCAAGTTGAGCGAGGCGATTGAGAACATACCGGGCCTGGTGTTCGAGGCCCATTCCACCGACTACCAGGCCCGCACCGCACTGCGTGCGCTGGTACGCGATCATTTCGCGATCCTCAAGGTCGGGCCCGGACTGACGTTCGCCCTGCGCGAGGCGCTGTGGGCATTGGACGCAATCGAAAACGAATGGATTCCCGTGGAACGCCGCGCACGGCTGCGCGCCACCGTGCTGGGGTGCATGCACGAGCAGCCTGCGCAGTGGCGACGCTATTACCACGCGGAGGGCCGCGCGTTGGAGATCGACATGCAATACAGCCTGAGCGATCGCATCCGTTATTACTGGCCCGATCCTGTGATCGAGTCCGCGCGCGAGCGTCTGTTTTCCAACCTTGCCGAACAGCCGCCACCCATGCCGCTGCTCAGCCAGTACCTGCCCGGCGCGCTGTCTTCACTGCGCTCCGGTGCCGTGCGCGACCCGAAGGCGTGGGTCCTGGCGCACGTGATGACTGTTCTGGATGACTACCACTATGCCTGCCATGCCCGCACATCGAATTGAATACTTGGGGATATCCGAGACACAGCTCGCCGCGCGCGGCGCACTGCGTACCGCTCGCGAAATCGAACAGCAGCCACGAATGCTCGAGCGTACCCGCGCCCTCGTGGCGGGCATGCATGATCGCCTGCAGCGGTTCGTTGCGCCTGTGACCGACACCGCGGCTGCACGCGTGATCCTGGCGGGCGCGGGCAGTTCCGCATACATTGGCCAGTGCCTGGCGCCGGTGCTCGACAGGCAACTGGCCGCACGCGTGGATGCCGTTCCCACGACCGACCTTGTCAGTGCACCGGACCTGTATCTGGATCCACGGCACCCGCTGCTGATGGTCTCGTTCGGCCGCTCCGGCAATAGCCCCGAGAGCCTTGCAGCGGTCGAGCTTGTCGAAGCATGCGTTCCGAAAAGCCGCCATCTGGTCGTGACATGCAACGCCGACGGCGCGCTGGGCCGCATCCAGGTCAAGGATTCGCTGACCTTACAATTGCCGGAGGAGACCCACGACGCCGGTTTCGCGATGACCTCGAGTTTCAGTTGCATGCTCTATGCCACGCTCGCGGCGCTGTCGCCGGCGCACGCGCTGGATGCGCGCATCCAGCCTATGACGAGTGCAACCGCGGCTGTCATCGACGACGCGTGGCCAGCCCTGCAGGCGCTTGCCGACCAGCGCCACGATCGCGTGGCTTATCTTGGCAGCGGCCTGCTGCAGGGACTGGCCCGCGAGGCGGCGTTGAAACTGGGTGAACTGTGCAACGGAACCGTTGCAACCTGCTTCGATTCGCCACTCGGCTTTCGCCATGGTCCAAAGACCTTCGTCACCAGCAACACGCTCGTGGTCGTGTTCGTGTCCAACAATCCGCTCACGCGGAGCTACGACCACGATCTGGTCGACGAGCTTCGTCACGACGGCGTGGCCGCGCGCGTCATCGAAGTGACTGCGCAACCGCGTTCCGGCGCGACCGATGACACGATCGTGGTTCCCGGCATGGCGCAAGCCGACGACGTGGACCTGGTTTGGCCCTATGTCGCGGCTGCGCAGGTCTTTGCCTTGCAAGCCTCGCTTGCGCGCGGGATCATGCCGGACAATCCGAACCCGCAGGGGATGGTAAATCGGGTCGTGCAGGGCGTGCGCATCCACGCAGCGGCATGACCGGCCCCGGATATTTCCTCGGTGTCGACGGTGGCGGGACCAAGACCCGCTTCGCGCTCATCGATCATCGCGGCTGTTTGTTGGCGGAAGCACAGTTGGGGACGACCTACCACCCGCAAGTCGGGTTGGACGGCGTGCGCGAGGTGCTCGCCCGGGGGATCGATGAAATCCTGCGCACGGCTTCGATCGTGGCGGCGGACGTCAGTCATGCCTTCTTCGGCTTGCCGGCGTTCGGCGAGGACAGCAGCATGGTGCCCCGCCTGCGTGCGCTTCCGGAGCCGATTCTCGGCCACGATCGTTACACCTGTGACAACGACATGGTGTGTGGGTGGGCCGGTTCCCTGGCCTGTGCAGACGGCATCAACATCGTGGCCGGAACCGGCTCGATCGGCTATGGCCAGCGTCAGGGGCTTGCTGCCCGGGCCGGTGGCTGGGGCGAGGCATTTTCCGACGAAGGCTCGGCATACTGGATTGCGATCCAGGGCCTGAACAAGTACTCGCGCATGAGCGATGGCCGTCTGCCGAAGGGACCGCTGCACGCGTTGTTCAACGAGGCCTTGGGGCTGCAGACCGATTTCGATATCTGCACCTATGTCTATGGCGAACACGCCTCATCTCGTGGCGAGTTGGCGCAGCTTTCGCAGCTGGTCGCAAGCGCTGCACAAGCCGGCGACGCCGAAGCCATCGGGATTTTCGCGCAGGCGGGTGAAGAACTGGCGCGGATTGCGCTGGCGGTCCGTGTTGCCTTGCGGTTCGAGCCCGAAGAGGTGGCGCTCGTTTCCGGTTCGGGAGGCGCCTTCAATACAGGACATCTCTTGTCAAAGCCTTTTCGGGAGGCGCTGCAGGCGACCCGGCATCCGTTCGATTTCTTGAAACCCGTGCATGAGCCGCACATCGGCGCCGCGCTCTACGCGGCTCGGCTTGCCGGTTCGCTTGGCGTCGCTCCGCGAGCGTGAGCGGCAACTTCCGGGTTCTACCCTGATTTTGCGGACACTTCAGATCGCCGGCAGTGAACACCAACGGCACGAAGGTTCCGCGCCTCGCGGTGCGCAAGCGCTCCTGCTCGATATGCCGCCACTCTCGCGCAAACGCCGCTACTCGGCCGGAGGAACCCGGATAGCCCTTCGCCCGCAACATCATGTACATCTGCTGCGTCGTGCGCCGTGCTTGCGCGGCAACGATGCGTTCTCGCGCTGCCAATCAGTCAGCTCGCCCGCGCACGGGTCAAGCTTGCTAGGACTCTTGCGCTTGGGATAGCAAGGCTAGACCTCCCCACTCGCCAAGTACTTCTTGATGGTGTTGCGCGACAATTTCGTGCGCCGAGCAATCTCCCGGACCGAAATGTCATCGCGCAGGTGCCAACGTCGAATCACGCTCAACAAAGCCACGTCGATCACTCCTCGTGCTCCCGCTCGGATGCCGGGCGGAAGGCGGTAGGAGGTGGCTCAAAATTCGACGGAAATCACCCACGAGAGTGGATCAGTTTTGGATGAAACTCAACAGTTTCGGAATACGGCGCAGTTAATTCCCTGCTTTTCTGAGCTGACTGCGCGACAGCGAACGCCTGTAACCGTTTCACAGAGTATTCCTGTCTGGTTGACCACCTGTTCCGATAATGGCTGACCATCGTACCGATGTTGATCAGCGATGCTCACGCGGTAGGTCCGACGACGGGCAACAGTCGACCCGAACCTGCCGATGGTGAGTTGAGTATGAGTGTCTGCTTTGCTTAACAACGTTTGATCTCAGCCACATACGGTCCGCGTAGCGGGCGACGGTCGGCTGCAGCGAACGGTTAGCCACCATGCGGTGATCCTTCGACCCCAAAGCTCAGAACCTTTCAGAAGGTCAGCACCACTTTGCCAAATTGACCGCCGGTCGCTAGTTCCTCGAAAGCTCTGTGGATCTCGCTGACAGGGAACGCCTTATGTACCGCTGGTTTGATCCGATGTTGCTCGAAAACGCGTACCAACGCTTCGAAATCAGAACGATTTCCAGCAGTTGCTACGTGGATCGTTACACCGTGACGAATGGCGTCGAAGATGTCGAATGAAGCGGACGTGCCTGCGGCGTATCCCACCAAATGTACGCATCCTGGCATCCGTAAGGCACGAATTGAGCGGGAGAGCGATCCGGCGCCTACGACGTCCACGACGACATCGGCGCCATCGCCGCCTGTAATTTCTTCGACCTGGCGCGGCCACTCGTCCGAATCGCCGCAGGTGACCACATAGTGCGCACCGATTTCGCGGAGTTGGTTTGCCTTGCTCGCGCTGCGGGTAACGGATATGACTCTTGCACCGCCGGCTTTGGCGATCTGCACTGCGGTAGTTGATACACCGCCACTGCCTAGTACCACAACTGTTTGACTAGGACGAAGATTCCCAAGTCGGTAAAGGGAGTGCCAAGCCGTGACCGCAGTAACCGGCAAAGTTGCTGCTTCTGCTGGCTCCAGATGAGTTGGTGCCCGAACTACCGCTTCTTCGTGGGCGCAGAAGAGCTCCAAGAGCACTCCGTTGTTCGGACCGCCGAGCCTGCGGCGGATGGCCGCTGGGTTGCAAGGCCCGTCAATCCAGTCGGGTAGGTAAGTGGGGCAAGCAAGTTCGCCAACCCGCAGACGTGTAACCTGGTCGCCGACCGCAACGACCTCTCCGGCACCATCGGAGAGCGGCACCAGTGGTGGATCGACGTTGATATGGTACTGGCCGCGCGCGATTGCGAGATCACGATAGTTGAGAGCAGCCGCTTGCATCCGCAGCACGACGTCATATGGTCCCGGTTTCGGATCGGGTATCTCAATGGAACGCAAATCGTCGAGCGAAATTCGGTTGACGTATGCATACGCTTTCATACGGTACCCTATCCTCTACTGGTAGCTAAGTTGGCACCGCGAAGCGCATGACAGTCGTTGTCACCCCAATGCAACTACCAACCGGCGTTTTGACCTTGCAGCGCTTCTCAGCAATAAATTAGGCGCGCCCACGCTTCTGCAGCACCCGCTTGTCGGCGCCGATGTAAGCAGCATCGCCGTACACGCTGTTTTTTGGTGCAGTGGCTCGAAGCGAAGACTCTGCTTGTCCGCGCAGCCAGCATCCAGTCTTGCAAACTACGCACGGTTCTGCGTCGACAGAAACCGCTGGATCAAGGCAGCTATCGCGATCACCTCTTCATCAAGGGCAAAGTGGCCGGCATTCAGCAGGTGAATCTCGGCATTAGGCACATCGCGGCCATATGCCATTGCTCCTGCAATGGTGAATAGCGGATCGTTCTTGCCCCACACGACGAGCGTCGGCGGTTGGTGTTCTCTGAGGTAAGCTTGCCAACTCTCGTAAGCCGCTACGTTAGACCGGTAGTCGTACACCAACTCCAGCTGGATCTCAGCCGTTCCAGGCTTAGTCAGGAAAGCGAACTCGTCTGACCATGTGTCAGGGTCGATGAGTTCGGGCCGAAGAACGCCGGCGAGGTGACGTTGGCGGGCTCCCTCTGGAGACAGCATTGTCTGGCGCACCTTCTCTTCGTGAGCGTAACGATCCGCCCAGAAGGCCTTCCGGCCAGCCCAAGCATCGGACAGCCCTTCCGCATGTGCGACGGCGTTCTGGATGATGAGTGCCGTTACCCGCTCAGGATGTGCCATTGCCAGCCTGAAGCCGATCGGACCACCGTAGTCTTGGAGATAGAGGGCGCAGCGCGAAACGTTCAATTGCTGCAAGAGTTCAGTGACATAGTCCGCGAGGGAATCAAATGTGTAACGGAAGTTGTTGGGCGATGGTGCATCACTTTGACCGAAGCCTGGAAAGTCTGGCGCAATCAGCCGATAATGTGGCGCGAGCAATGGGATCAACGTGCCGAACATCCGCGACGAAGACGGAAACCCGTGAAGGAGCAGGATCACGGGTGCGTTCGGCGGTCCAGCTTCGCGATAGAAGATCCTGACGCCTTTGACGTCGACTGTGAGATGCCTTACCGGGAATACACCACGGTCAATCTGAAGGTCATTGTTCATGGAACAACCTGGGTGATTTTCACGACTGAGTATCAGGGCTAATCTGGATCGTTGAAACTTTGGTCCCTTCGGCTAGGGCTTCGCGGCATCCGTTGCCGTCAACGTACGCTGAACCTTGCCGTTAGCATCCAGAAAATCGATAGATGCCTTGCCTGCCGGTGTGACCGTCAGAGCCAGCCGCGGCTTGCCGTTGGCATCGCGCAACATGACCACGGAATTGCCAGAACCCGACTTGCCGGCGAAGTAGCGCCGCGTAATGCCGTATTGTTTCTGCCACTGCGCTTCTGCCTGGGTCCGCTGCGACCCCTTTGGCGTGGCTTCGACTTTTTCCAGCTCGGCCATCGACTGCAGGATGGGCGTGTGCGGCACGTCATTCACCTCCAGGCCCGCGTACGTCTTGTTGTTTTCATCAAGACCTATCAACTGCAGCTGTTGATCCTGGTTGTAGCGATCGAAGGTAAGGCTGAGTCCACTGGAGTAGCCGCCCTTGTTTTTGGCGCCGGCAAACACCAAGCCACCTTGCTCCGTGCCTTCATCGTTGTAGAACAGCATGCCGGCCTGAGGACGCGGGTGCGGGTATTCCTTGCCGTGCAGGAACAGGCCTGGGAACTTCGCATGGTCGGAAATCACCATTCGCAGCGTGCCGTCAGGCTCAACCAGGTTAATGCGGTGAACGGTGATCTGGTCGAAGGATGCACTGCTTGTGGTGGACGTCGCTCCCATTAGCACGGTACCTGCAAATACAAGCGTCAACACGCCCGCGTATACGGTGATGAACCGCTGGCCAAGGTGTAGTTTCATCGTGTTGTCTCCAGCAAGTGGATGCTGCGATCCGCAGGTCGTCCTGCTGCAGGGCTTCATGCGTGTCCCGGCAACCTGTCTTGAACCGATAGCGTAGGCATTGTCGAACCTGTCGGTTCGTTGGGAAAAGTGGCAAGGGTGTCAACGTCAGATCAAAAATTGCCAAAACCGCGGCCTATTGAGTGGAAGGTCCAGGTCTGCGCGTCGTTCGGATCCGGGCCTTGATCGGCTTGTCGCAGTCGACACGTAGTGATGCTTGGCGGGACCAGCATCGCACTCCGGTCGCGTCGAAAGTGGTGTATGCCTTGTGCGAAGCACATGCGCGCGGCGCGCGCCCGACTATGGCGCACCGGTTGAGACGTCAATGGCGCTCGCTCCGGTAGTTGACGTTGTCGGACGATAGATCGTGCTATCGCCGTAGCGTTGCGTGCCTAGCCGCCCATTCAGAATGAAGTTGCGCATCATCGCGAAGTACCCTTCCGGATTGCGTGTGTCCACGCGTTGGCCATCTTCCTTGGTTTCGTACTCGTAGATGCCGTGTTCGGTGTGCGGAAAAACCGCAAGCGTGATCGGCTTGCCCTTGGCCTGAAGCGTGCGCAAGCGCCGCTCCGTTTCCGCGATGGGCGTGTCGTGGTCGTCGGCGGCCAATATCCACAACTGCGGCGTGTCAAGATTGCGCAGCACTGGCATGGGTTCGTAATTCGCCGGAACGCCGGCCAACAGCGTGGGGCCTTGTTCACGCAGCTTGGATTCGGGCGTTTCGAGCAGGTAGTACACGATGTCGCCACGCACATATTTGAACCACGGTTCTTGGTCGTACTGTGCCTTCACGGCGGCGAGTTGGTCATACCCACTCCGGAAGTTGCTGACAATCACGGTTGATACGGCGTCGGCTATGTGCATCGCCTTGGCGACCACGTCGGGCCCGTAACCGCGACTGGTCAAATCAAAGGCAGTCGCCTCACGCACCTCATCGAGGGGTGATACCGCCATGCCGAATCCTACGATCGCGAAGTCCACGGGCTCGATCTTCGCGGCCAGCGGGACCACCCAACCACCCTGGCTGCCGCCTTGGTAACCGATGCGGCCGGCACGCGCGCCAGCAACGTGTTTGGCCTCGTTGGCTGCTGCGATCGCATCTTCGGCCAGCAGCAGGTAGTTCTGTGTATACGTTCCACCTGACTTGCCTGTACCGCGCTTGTCGTAAACGAACACGCCGATGCCTTCGGCGGGGAATTGCCGTTGGAGGGGATAGAACTTCAGCGCGGATTCGTGTTCCGAGCCATGCACCAGCACTACGATCGGTATGCGCTGGTCTCCGGGTGGCATGACAAGGCGACCAGCGAGGTGCACACCAGCACCCTGAAAGGTAACGTTCGTCACCTGCAACGGGATGCGCTTGCCTGACAACCCTGCGAAGTTGACTGTCTCCTCAGCGCAATCGAATGACACGTGTCTGCCGTCCGGACGCCCCGTCCAACCCAAGGTGCTGGTCCACGTATTCTTTCCATCGCGGGTCAGCAAGCCGGTCCTCCCGTCCTCCTTTCGCCACAGCAGATGGCCGCCACTGCCCGCGCCGACGTCGAGCTTGCTGCCATCTTTCAGCTGATAGATGCCGACAGGGCAATTGCCAGTGCGACTTGCCGGCGATGCCGCGACAGGCCTCAACGACGCGGCCAGCAGCAGAGCTGCAAGCACAGACGGTGCACGATGCATGATGACAGTGGCACGCGACGACAAGAATGAGTACATTGATGCTTCCGATATGTAGTAAGTTACGTAAATGCTTACATAACAGTAAGCAACGGTCAAGCCTGAACGGGTTTCGCACAGGTCGAAGGGGCTAAACATGCAGGCAAACGAAGAAGCGGGGATTGGTGAGGATTTCATTCGCAGGCAAGGGCCGGCCTATCTTGCGCACTTGCTCAGACGGCTTTCTGACGAACTCGTGCGCGGCGCCGACGACTGGTATCCCGAAGTCGGCGTCACCGCGCCGCCGCGCACCACATCCACGTTGTTGGCGCTGGATGACCACGGGCCAATGGGCGTCACGGAGATTTCCACGTTGCTGCGTCAATCTCACCCGTTGGTCATCAACTGGATCAGACAGCTTCAAAGGCAGGGGTTCGTCAAGACCCGCATCGACAAGCGAGATCGAAGGCGCACCGTTGTCGCACTTACTACCAAGGGCGTTACGGAAATCCGCTGCCTCCGCAACGCGCTGCTCCGGATGGGCGAAAGCTCGCAAGCGCTGATGGACGAAGCCGGCCCCGAGCTTTTTGATGCGTTGTGGCGTATGGAACAGGCTTGCCGACGCAAGTCGTTCGCGGATCGCTTGCGGGACCCTTCTCACGCGCCTACGGATTGACCGATGGCCTAGGCGGGCTGGCACATCGCCCTGTCAACCAGCCTCCCGAAAGCGGACGGCTGCGGCCGGCAGCAAAGGCTCGACTCACGTCGCTTCATCAAGCCAGCGCTACAACCGGACCAAGGCCATCAGATGGAATCACGGTTCGGCACTACGGTCATTCCTGCGGGCAAACGCATGCTGGAATGTCCGCGGCTCAGAAGACTGGATCAGTGTGGCGCTGTGCTACTCACCAGTCTACATGTTTGGCCAGTTTCTGATCTTCGGATTATTGGTGAACGCCAAGTACAAATGGAAGCAGACGCATGCCGCAGTGTTGCGCTCAAACTGGCTGCAGGCTGGACTGGAGACCCTGATGGTCAACCTTCACCCGCATTTCCTGTTCAACACCCCTACACCAAAAATCTCACGGAGCACGCATGATCAAGGTCAGCATCCTCTATCCCAACGTCGCGAACGGACGCTTCGACTTCGACTATTACACGTCCAAGCACATGCCGCGGTCCATCGAGCTTCTCAGCTCCCATCCAGGGTTTCGTGGCGTCACCGTCGAGCGCGGAATCGGGGGCGGGGGGCCAAACTCTCCGCCAAAATATATAGCTGGTTGCTTTTACGCGTTCGACAGCTCTGAGTCATTTGTGGCTGCGTTCGTGCCGCACGCGGATGAGCTACAGGCCGATATGCAGCGCTACACGGACATTCCGGCAGAAATTCAGTTCAACACAGTGCTGATCGAGAAAACGCGTGAGGCCTGACGACCCACCCTGCGGATCCCGCCGTCAGGTTTAGGTGATGGTCGTGGGGGCAAGAAAAGTGGTCGAACTCACTCGACTCATGGCCTCGTGCCATGGAGGCAAGACACCGCGTTTCTGACTGATGGGTCATTTGTGCGCTGTAAGCCTCGGTTGCGAGGCCGACCAGCGAAGCTTCTGAACAGCGAACGTGATCACTTCATTTGTGCAAAGCCGGCGCGGTAGAGGGATGGAGTGGTGTGAAGCCGCCGACGAAAGTGGTGCCGTAAGGTCGTCTCGCTCCCAAATCCACATTCGCTGGCGATGTGATCGATCGACAACGACGTGCTCTCCAGCAACTCGCGTGCACGCGCCAGACGTGCGGCCACGAGCCAAGCCGCGGGAGTAGTCCCGGTGGCGTCCTTGAAACGACGCATGAAAGTTCGCTGGCTCATGGCTGCCATCGCTGCCAATTGACTGAGGGGCTGATCGCTCCCAAGAGCGCGGTGCATCGTCTGGAGCACTTTCGAAAATGGGTCCGCGCTTCGCTTGGGCACCGGGCGCTCCACAAATTGCGCTTGGCCGCCGTCGCGATGTGGTGCAATAACCAACCGTCGTGCAACCTGGTTGGCGACCGCAGACCCAAAGTCAAGGCGGACGAGGTGCAGACACAGGTCCAGCCCCGCCGCGCTGCCGGCGGACGTGAACACGCGCCCCGCCTCGATATACAGCAC
The DNA here is from genome assembly GCA_001899805.1 of Lysobacterales bacterium 66-474. Classification (GTDB taxonomy): domain Bacteria; phylum Pseudomonadota; class Gammaproteobacteria; order Xanthomonadales; family Rhodanobacteraceae; genus 66-474. Next base: position 844,257 of record MKWP01000015.1, on the reverse strand, counting down.
GTCGGGATCAACCTCTATACGCGGATACATACGCCGCAACGCGTCGGCATAGCGCCAGTGCGTAGTCGCGCGCTGGCCGTCCAGCAGACCCGTGGCGGCGAGCACAAAGGCACCAGAACAGATCGACACCAGCCGAGCGCCGCGCGAGTGCGCTTCGCACAACGCTTGTACCACCTTGCGCGGGACAGGCGTCTCGACACTGGTCCAGCCAGGCACGATCACGGTATCAGCGGCGAGGAGCCGATCAAGGCCGGCATCGGGAACGATACGCAGGCCAAATCGTCCGCGCAGTGGGCGGTGTTTCGCAGCACAAGTTTCGAAACGGTACCAATCGAGATCTAGCTCGGGACGCGGCAGTGCGAACACCTCTGTGGCGCAGGAGAACTCGAACCCGCACAAGCCGTCGTAGACCAAGACGGCCACCAATGGGCTGCGCGGACACTTCGCTAAAATGTGATTTGGCATTTTTTGATCGAAGATTGGCGTTTATGCCAATTCTCCAACGAATCGATTGATTCGACAATGCCCACGGTTTCCATTCGCCAGGAGTAGCCGTGAACAACCCCGTCACTGACCTTCCTGCGGCATCGCCTCAGCACGCCCTGCAACACTTTGAGGCAGTCTTCAGGTTCGAAACGGACTGTTGGGACACACACGAAGCCCTGCAGCAGGAAGAGCCCGGCTTCGTGCTGATCGATGCCCGCAGTCCTGAACGTTTCGCGCAAGGACATATACCCGGCGCCATCAACATCCCACACGGCAAGATCATCGGATCGCAGCTTCGGCGCTGGCCGCACACGACGCTGTTCGTGGTGTATTGCGGGGGGCCGCATTGCAACGGCGCAGCACGAGCTGCGGTCAAGCTGGCGCGACTTGGGCGCCCCGTAAAGCTGATGGCCGGCGGAATCACCGGTTGGCTCGATGAAGGTTTCGAACTGGAGCATGGTAATGGCTTCGATCGATCCGCTGCTTGAGAATTCGCGTACCGCGTTGGGTGCGATCGCTGATTCGGCCGCGCAATTCATCGCTGCACGCAGAGAGGCACAGGTCGGCGGTGGTGCATCGGACGCCGAGGTGAACGCGCGCTTGCAGGTTTATGATTTCAGTCATGCCACTCCGCTGCGAACGCTTGCTGCCGAAGTGTTCGAGCTGCTTGGTACGCATGCGGTTCGTAGTGATCATCCGCGTTACTTCGGTCTGTTCAACCCGCCGTCGTTGCCGGCGGCCATCGCGGGCGATCTGATCGCGGCGACGGTCAACCCGCAGCTGGCGGTGCGCAGCCACGCTCCGGCCGCGGTTGAGATCGAACGCAAGCTGTTGCGCACATTCGGCACGCGCATCGGCTGGGCGGCGGACGAAGTGAGCGGTGCCTTCACCAGCGGTGGCAGCGAAGCCAATCACACGGCCTTGCTGGCTGCGCTGGCACGGCGTTACCCGGAATGGCCGGAACACGGACTGCGTAGCATCACCACACGACCGGCGATCTACGTGTCGGCCCAAGCTCACCTTGCCTGGATCAAGATCGCACGCAGCGCCGGGCTTGGCAGCGACGCGGTGCGTCTGGTGTCGACCCGCGACGGCATGCGCCTCGGTGGCCAAACGCTGGCCAGCTTCGTGGCCACGGATGCCGGATACGATCCAATGCTCGTGGTTGCGACCGCAGGCACGACGGCTCACGGCGCAATCGATGATCTGTCTGGCATTGCCGCCGTCGCGCGCAACCTCGGTGCACACCTGCATGTGGACGCGGCGTGGGCCGGCGGCGCCATGCTGGCCGATGAAGGCCAAGCACTGCTGTGTGGGATTGAGAAGGCCGACAGCGTGACCATTGACCCTCACAAGTGGTTATGCGTGCCTATGGGGGCAGGAATGTTCCTCTCCCGCGACTGGCGCCCGCTCGAAACCGCGTTTGCGGTCAGTACGGACTACATGCCCTCAGCTTCACGCAAGCAACGCGACCCGTACATCCATTCACTTCAATGGTCGCGGCGATTCATCGGGCTCAAGCTGTTCATAGCCTTGGCCAACCTCGGGATTGATGGCTACGCGGAGATGATCCGCCGGCAGCTTGGGCTGGGACGATACCTGCACTCGGCGTTGTTAGCCCGTGGTTGGCAGGTGCTCAACGAGTCGCCGCTGCCGTTGGTCTGTTTTGCCCCCGACACCACCACACCAGATCGGCAGGACACCGTGGTGCGTAGGATTGTTGACCACGTAGTCGCTACCGGGGTGGCCTGGTTGTCGACGGTCGATTTGCGCGGGCGGTTGGTGATCCGCGCCTGTATCACCAGCTACGAAACTACGCAAGCCGACGTTGATCTACTCTTGGAACTGTTGGATGAGGCACGTACTCGTGCATCGATTCTCGCGGTCGGCGAGCCATCGTGAGCGCCGGTACTGTCCGTGGTGGTACGACCTGGAGGGTGCGCCCGGCTGCGCTCGACGACGTCGACGGGTTGGTGGAATTGTGTCGCGAGCATGCGCGGTACGAGAGAGCCGAGTTCGATCCGTGCGGTGCTGTAGATCGGTTGCGTGATGCGATTTTTTCACGACCTGTCCGCCTGCACGCATGGGTGGCAGCATCAGGCGATGGCTTGACGGGTTACGCAACTGCCACGGCAGAGTTCTCCACTTGGGACGCACGCGAGTACCTGCACATGGATTGCCTATTCGTGCGCGAGGGGCGGCGCAACGCGGGCGTGGGCGCGGCGCTGATGGCCGCGGTCGTCGCGCATGCCCGCAAATATCGTCTTGCGGAAATCCAGTGGCAGACGCCGATCTGGAATGAGGGTGCGGCGCGCTTCTATCGGCGCAAAGGCACTGTGGAGCATATCAAACGTCGGTATTTTCTCGACACGGACATAACCTCTCAGCATCTATAGACGCAATTCAACTGATGGCCGTTGAACGTCCGATTTACCCACCACTGCCACATTGTGGAAACCGGCGACCAGCCGCACCGCTTCCTGCCCAGCCCGGACGCAGCAGGCAAACGCATCTAGACACGCGAACAGGCCAGAGCCGAAAAGGCGGCAAGGCCAGACGACAAGGTAACCACCCGAAGGAGGCAACCCGCCACCAGAGAAACCACACTCCAATCCAGACGTTCAATCCGCTGCGGAAGCGTCATAACCCCCCCCCGGGTCAATATCCAATCGGCACGGTGGGTCAGCTTTACATCGGCATCAACACTGCGCGTTCCAGGAGGTCTCATGTTTGACCACATTGAGTTCGGAACCAGCGACTATGCTGCGAGCAAGGCGTTTTTCCTCAAAGCACTCGAACCGATCGGCATGGTCGTAATCTCGGAGGGGCCGCCCGGTGTCGAGCTCAGCGCCGATGGCAAGACTTCATTGTGTATACGTCGAATCGAGGAGAAGCCCACCCATCTTCACTTGGCATTCGTGGCCAAGAATCGCCAGAAGGTCGAAGCTTTCCATCGCGCGGCCTTGGAGGCAGGTGGCAAAGACAACGGTGCGCCTGGCCTGCGCCCAAACTACAACGGAAAATACTATGCAGCCTTCGTCATCGGTCCGGACGGGCACAACATCGAAGTAGTCTGTCACGAATCCGAGGTGTAGCAACTTTCCCCAGCGGGCGCTCGCCCGCGGTTCACGCCGCTGAATTCGAGCGATTATCCACAAAGCGGCCGTTCGATCAGGTTGCTTCAAGGTCACCTTTGGGACGGCTCCCGCCGTTACTGCATCAAGCCCGTAGGGGATTTCCTACAAAGAATTGAGACTTGCGCCGATAGCGCCGTACGCTGCTGTGGCAGCACACTACTCACGGCACCGGGGGAGTCAGGCACGTTACGGATGACGGCTCGCCGATGACCCCGGCTTTGCCGGGGGATGTTTGTTCGCGCGGGTGTTTGAAGCACCGCAAAGGACAGGGTAGCCTCTACCCACCGAAGTGATGCGGAGCGCTGTCATGAGTTCCGTAGTCGATACGTCACTGTCTCCCGTCGATGCGCTTCCCGGCGAGCGGGCCGCTCCTGAACAGGGCATCGCGCTGTGCCTTTCAGGCGGTGGATATCGGGCGATGCTGTTCCACCTCGGTGCCGTCTGGCGGGTGGCTGAACTCGGACTGTTGGGTGCGGCCAACCACACCTGTCGCAAGGCCGACGGTTCGTTGCATTCCGCCGGTTCCCTGCAACGGATTTCCAGTGTCTCCGGGGGTTCGCTGACAGCCGGAGTGCTTGGGTTGAAGTGGCCAGCGTTGGCCGTCGACCAACCCAACGTGGTCGAGCGTTACATCGAGCACGTCGTCACGCCTATTCGTGCTTTCGCCGGGATCACCCTCGCTGGCGCGGACCCGAAAGGTGTGTTGAAGATGATCTGGAACATCGTCTCGCCCGGCTCGGTGAACGACCACATCATTGCGGCATACAAGAAACACCTGTTTGGCGATGCCACGCTGCAAGACCTCCCGGACTCGCCGCGCTTCGTGATCAACGCTTCGAACCTGCAGTCCGGCGCACTGTGGCGGTTCATGAAACCGTACATGCGCGATTGGCGTGTAGGCGAGATCAAGCGGCCCACGGTGTCGCTGGCGCAAGCCGCGGCAGCCTCTTCGGCGTTCCCTCCCGTGCTTGCGCCCGCACCGTTCAATTTCGCGGATTCGGATTACACGCCCAACTCGGGTGGATCCGGATCCGACAACCTGCAGCACGCTCCCTTCACCACCGGACCGATCCTGGCCGATGGCGGTGTATACGACAACCTTGGCCTCGAGACGACCTTCAAGCGCTACCAGACACTCCTGGTAAGCAACGCTGGTGCACCCTTCAACGTCGAAGGAAACGTCCATTCGGATTGGGTGCGGCTCGGCAAGCGCTGCATCGACGTGATGGACAACCAGGTGCTGAGCCTTCGCAAGCGTCTCCTGGTCGGTAACTTGGCGGCGGGCTTTCGCAGCGGTGCATTCTGGGACATCGAACAGGACATCGCCGTGCATCACTGCCCGAATGCGCTTTCGTGCGCACCGGACAAGACGATGGATTTGGCACGGATCGCCACGGATCTCGAGGCCAAGGATGATGCCACGCAGGAGCGGCTGATCAACTGGGGCTACGCGGTGTGCGATGCTGCGATCCGGGGGCACTTCGACAGTTCATTGCCCGCGCCCAAGGGGTTTCCTTACGCGAGGGGTGTGGGGTAGTCCTCCACAACCTCCCGAGCGACTGCTACCCGATCACCAATCACTTTCAAATACGCCGATGCCTCGCCGCGCGCCCCGCCGATCCGCACCCGTGTCCAAGATCAACCTCGCGCCTGTCCGCGGGGAATCGGCGCCGTTGCGCTCACTGACCATTCTCGCTCAGGACCCATCGGTCCGACGTCGCCGCAAGATTCTGACAACCACGGCGCAGGTCATGGCCGAACCCCTGATGGACGGCCCTTGTGGCGCGCGCATCAAGGTCGTGGACTACGACGCTTCGCGCGATCGACTGTACCTGCCAATGAAGGGTGGCTACCAGCAGGGTGATGCCTGGCTCGACCCCTTCAAGCAACAGAGCACTCCAACGTTGTTGGGCAACCCGCACTTCCACCAACAGAACGTCTACACCATCGCCATGCGCACGCTGGGTCATTTCGAATCCGCGCTTGGCCGACGTGCCAACTACGGCTTCGGTGGCCACCAGCTGCACATCGCCCCGCACGCCTTTGCGGGTGCCAATGCGTACTACCAGCGGGAGAATCGCTGCCTGAGTTTCGGCTACTTCCCTGGCCGCGGCGGGCAGCCGGTGTTCACCTGTCTGTCGCACGACGTCGTGGCGCACGAGATGACGCATGCGTTGCTGGATGGGTTGAGACCTCGATACATCGACCCGTCGTCGCCGGACCAGGGCGGGTTCCACGAAGGGTTCGCCGACGTGGTCGCGCTCCTGTCCGTGCTCTCCGATGCGGCCATCGTCGGGTCCGTGCTGACGGAGCAGGGGCTGGTCCGGGCCAAGCGGACGCTGGTTTCTCCTGCCCAGCTCACCCTCGATGCGCTCAAGCAGTCCGCCCTGCTTGGCTTGGCGGAGCAGGTGGGTGCATCGATTCCCAACGGCTCGGCCTCGGCTTTGCGCCGGTCCGTGACCATGAAGCCCTCGCCGCGATGGCTGCACGATCCCGAGTTCGAAGAGCCTCACCGGCGAGGCGAGATCCTGGTCGCGGCGGTGATGAATGCATTCCTCGCAGTCTGGGTCGCGCGTATCCAGGGCCTCGGTCCCGTCTTGCGTGGGCAATATGACGGCCAACGCGTGGTCGAGGAAGGCGTGACCGCCGCGCAGCACCTCCTGACGATGTGCATCCGCGCGCTGGACTACGCGCCGTCGACGGACCTCCAGTACGTCGACTACCTGAGCGCTTTGCTCACTGCGGACAAGGAAACGGTGCCCGACGACACCAAGTACCGCTATCGCGACGTGGTCCGCAAGACGTTCGGGGCTTGGGGTATCCAGCCGATCAGTCGACCTGAAAGTGATGGGTGTTGGGAGCCCTTTGGTGAACAGGTCTCTTACCGCAACTTGCGCTTCGAAGCCCTGCGCGCCAATACCGACGAAGCGTTCCGGTTCCTGTGGGAGAACTTCACGGCGCTACGGCTGGCACGCGATGCTTACACGGTGGTGCAGGCGGTGCGCCCCATTGCAAGGGTGGCGCCGGATGGCCTGATCGTCCGGGAAACGGTCGTTGATTACCTGCAGATTCTGACGGTGCGTGGGCACGAACTCGGTGCACTTGGCCTCAAGCGCCCTGAGGCGATACCGACCAGCAGGGAGGTCCGGCTGTATGGGGGTGGCGTGCTGGTGTTCGACGAGTTCGGGCGACTGAAGTTCAGCATCGGCAACAACGTCGCCAACACACGGCGCCAGCAGGCGCGGTTGGATTATCTCGCCAGGGAAGGGTTCTTCGAATATCGCAGCGATGCGGAGTTCAGCCGCGGCTTTTTTGCCCGGCTGCATCTCGCACGTGCGCGCGACCGCTGGGCACCGGGAGGCTAGGCTATGGGTCCCAAGAGCGTTCGGGTACGGATGTATCAGGTTGGCTTCGGCGATTGCTTTCTGCTGACGTTCACCTATCACGGAAAAGCCAAGCCGCGCCACGTGCTGGTCGATTTCGGGAGTACGGCCGCACCGAGCGGCGATCCCGGGTCACTTCTGCCGAAGATCGCACAAGACATACAACGGACGGTGGGCACCGATCCCTTTGCCGTGGTGGCCACCCATCGGCACCGCGACCACATCTCGGGTTTTGATCCGGGATCGAACGGGAAGGGACCCGGGGCGATCATTGCAGCGCTGAAGCCCCGATGGGTCATCCAACCCTGGACCGAACAGCCGGATCTACCAGTGGATGCCGAGGCGCCATCGTCGCTGAAGGGACTGGCCGCCCGGAAGGAAACGTTGGCGTCGATGCAAGCCATCGCCAAACAAGCCGTCGAAGAGGCGCTACCGCGCCTGCAGCGCGGCTTTCAGCATACCGAGGCTGCCCGGCAATTGGCATTCATCGGCGAAGACAACATCGCCAACCCGGGGGCTGTCCGCAACCTGATGCGCATGGGGTCGAACGATTACGTGTACGCAGGCAAGCGCACGAAGCTCTCAAGCTTCCTGCCCGGCGTGAAGGTCAGCGTGCTGGGCCCGCCCACCGTCAAGCAACATGCGTCCATCCGCAAGCAACGTTCCGGCGATCCAGATGAGTTCTGGAGCCTGCAGGCCAAAACACTGGGGGTCGGTTTGCCGAAGACTGGCGCGTCTGCAGGGGAGCTCTTTGCGGGGTTCGCACAGGCGACCGGCGGACAGTCTCCACCATGGGCCCGATGGATCATCAAGTCGCTACGAAGCGCACGCGGCGATGAGTTGCTGCAACTGATACGTTCGCTGGATTCAGCGATGAACAACACCAGCGTGATTTTATTGTTTGAGTTTGGAGGGCACCGGTTCCTCTTCCCCGGCGATGCGCAAATCGAGAACTGGGAATATGCGCTGGGGCAGGCGAAGTACAAGAAGCTCCTGAAGGGCGTGACGGTCTACAAGGTCGGGCACCACGGGAGCCTCAACGCAACACCCAGGACGCTGTGGAATGGGTGGTACCCGAAGGGTGCGAAACCGCTTCCGGCAAAGCAGCGGATGACGTCCTTCATGTCAACCAAGGCGGGGAAACACGGAAGCGCGGCGAAGGGCACCGAAGTTCCTCGCACCACACTGGTCACCGCGCTCGAGGGGTGGACCAGACTTCATTCCACTCAACATCTTGCGGGCGCGCTGTATGTCGAAGAGTTGTTCGGCGGCGCGTGATGTTGCGCCGACGGCCCCCGTGGTCTGACGATGTGACAGCAAGTGGCGAATTTTCCGAGCTACCGGCACGGCAGCGAACGTTCCACATCGTGGGCGTCGCGAGCGTAGCGATTTCAGCCGTGTGCATTGAACGGCTCACATTTTCTGAGCTGCCTGCGCGGCAGCGAACTCGGCGACGATCCTGTTGTACTGCGCCCATGCTTTCTGAGCTGCCTGCGCGGCAGCGAACGGATACTTCCTGGCCGAGACGCCGGATGACCTTTTCTGAGCTGCCTGCGCGGCAGCGAACGAGATGTTGGGGGAAGATGCGTACCTCATCGATTTCTGAGCTGCCTGCGCGGCAGCGAACTAGTCGCGCCACCAATCGAGCGTTTGCCGCTCTTTCTGAGCTGCCTGCGCGGCAGCGAACTTGTAGATATCTTCAACGGCGGTGAACTTGATTTTCTGAGCTGCCTGCGCGGCAGCGAACGGGCGGACCTGGCGCTGGGCCATCACGACGCTTTTCTGAGCTGCCTGCGCGGCAGCGAACTTGTTGCAGGCGCCGCCTCCGGCCTCGCCCAATTTCTGAGCTGCCTGCGCGGCAGCGAACAAGACCTGGAAGCACGAAGTCACCGACTTCAATTTCTGAGCTGCCTGCGCGGCAGCGAACCTGTCGTAGGCCCTGACCGTCGAACTGTCGTATTTCTGAGCTGCCTGCGCGGCAGCGAACCAAGACCGCCGCCGTTTCCTTCGAAGTCCGATTTTCTGAGCTGCCTGCGCGGCAGCGAACGCGTTGCCACGCGTCACACTGATTTCCGTGTCTTTCTGAGCTGCCTGCGCGGCAGCGAACGGCACCAGCTCGTATTCGATCCGCACGGGGGCTTTCTGAGCTGCCTGCGCGGCAGCGAACGGAACGCACGCCGGCCCAGGTCACGGGCAACATTTCTGAGCTGCCTGCGCGGCAGCGAACAGAAGCAGGACCGCGAACTCGTGATCCCTGAATTTCTGAGCTGCCTGCGCGGCAGCGAACGTCATCTACGAGAACGAGTCGCGCGTGACTGTTTTCTGAGCTGCCTGCGCGGCAGCGAACACGCCGCCGGCGTTCTGCACCGCCGCGATATTTTTCTGAGCTGCCTGCGCGGCAGCGAACTACCCGAATCACCAGCGCCGCTATGCACGCTCTTTCTGAGCTGCCTGCGCGGCAGCGAACGCGAAATCCTTCCACCACCCAGCCTTCGTGCCTTTCTGAGCTGCCTGCGCGGCAGCGAACTGGAAGCGTTCGGCTGGCACGTGATGCGGCGGCTTTCTGAGCTGCCTGCGCGGCAGCGAACAAACTTGAGGGTGACGCCATGAACACTCGCAATTTCTGAGCTGCCTGCGCGGCAGCGAACCTAACAACCAAGTTAACCGGACCGAACCCGAATTTCTGAGCTGCCTGCGCGGCAGCGAACGGGCATTGATCAGTTTCGGCGTCGTGTCGAAATTTCTGAGCTGCCTGCGCGGCAGCGAACCTTGCTCGTCGACGCCCCGCACTTCGCGATACTTTCTGAGCTGCCTGCGCGGCAGCGAACGTCAGGCCCGTTAGGTTGACTTCCCATGGTGATTTCTGAGCTGCCTGCGCGGCAGCGAACATGGAGCGGTAGTACCGAACCGCGTGCGTCGTTTTCTGAGCTGCCTGCGCGGCAGCGAACGTGCTGGACGAGGCGCACGTGTACTGCCCGCATTTCTGAGCTGCCTGCGCGGCAGCGAACGAAATCACCACCACTCCGACCCTGTTCACCCATTTCTGAGCTGCCTGCGCGGCAGCGAACCGTCCGTCCGGCATGCGCCTGTCCGATCTGGCTTTCTGAGCTGCCTGCGCGGCAGCGAACCGCACGTCCAGCAGCTCGTGATCGATCCCGAATTTCTGAGCTGCCTGCGCGGCAGCGAACATCCCGATCAGGAGGTCGTGGTCGAGTGGCTGTTTCTGAGCTGCCTGCGCGGCAGCGAACGCCAACCTGCAGGCGATTCACCACATCCTCGATTTCTGAGCTGCCTGCGCGGCAGCGAACGGGTGGTGCTTGCTGCGGAGCGTTCGATAGGCTTTCTGAGCTGCCTGCGCGGCAGCGAACGCCACTCGGCAGCGGCCACGGGCAAGCGTCGTTTTCTGAGCTGCCTGCGCGGCAGCGAACGTCAGCACAACCGATGCAGCGCGACGCCGAGTTTTCTGAGCTGCCTGCGCGGCAGCGAACTCGTTCGGAACGGCCAGTGCGCCTTGCATGCCTTTCTGAGCTGCCTGCGCGGCAGCGAACCACACCGGCACTTTGTTCCAGTCATTGCACGATTTCTGAGCTGCCTGCGCGGCAGCGAACGGCAAGTGGATCGGCCTGCCATTCCGAGACAATTTCTGAGCTGCCTGCGCGGCAGCGAACTCCTCCACTTGTAGCTGATCTTCTGCGGGTACTTTCTGAGCTGCCTGCGCGGCAGCGAACATGGGCGTCAGCCGCAAGCGCAACAACGAACTTTTCTGAGCTGCCTGCGCGGCAGCGAACGTGCATCTTCACAGTGCAAAAGCCCACACGAATTTCTGAGCTGCCTGCGCGGCAGCGAACGTCACGGCCAACGGCTCGCCATCGCGCCACACTTTCTGAGCTGCCTGCGCGGCAGCGAACTCGGCGATCTCGGCCTCAATTCGCGCGAGCGATTTCTGAGCTGCCTGCGCGGCAGCGAACTCGCGCAGGCGGCGCGCTTTAATGTGCTTAGATTTCTGAGCTGCCTGCGCGGCAGCGAACTACTGGCGGCTGCACTTCGCGCTGCCGGACATTTTCTGAGCTGCCTGCGCGGCAGCGAACACCACGATGGGTCTTGTCGGCGAGGTCGGTCATTTCTGAGCTGCCTGCGCGGCAGCGAACGTGTGGTCGGCGGCGCAGGCGGCGGCGTGGTCTTTCTGAGCTGCCTGCGCGGCAGCGAACACCGGTCGCCTGCGCGCCCAGCATCCGCGCATTTTCTGAGCTGCCTGCGCGGCAGCGAACGACCTGCCTTCGCGCGGACCGTGGTCCGTGGTTTTCTGAGCTGCCTGCGCGGCAGCGAACTCCTTGAGCGCCAGATCAAGCTCGACCTGTGTTTTCTGAGCTGCCTGCGCGGCAGCGAATATCCAGACCCGCGGCTACAGCACGCTCGACCATTTCTGAGCTGCCTGCGCGGCAGCGAACCCAGCGCAAGCGCCATCACCTGCTCCGCTTTCATTTCTGAGCTGCCTGCGCGGCAGCGAACCATGAGCGAACAACGCACGGAGCCTTGCACTTTTTCTGAGCTGCCTGCGCGGCAGCGAACGACCTCGCCGCGGTACTTCCCGAACTTCACGCTTTCTGAGCTGCCTGCGCGGCAGCGAACGCTTGCGCCTCGTCAATCTCGCGCTGCCCCGTTTTCTGAGCTGCCTGCGCGGCAGCGAACATGATTGAAGGCACGCACTACGGGATCATCCCATTTCTGAGCTGCCTGCGCGGCAGCGAACGGCTCGGCACGCACGCCGTCGCGTGTGAGCATTTTCTGAGCTGCCTGCGCGGCAGCGAACGTGGGTACAACCGCGTTGGGCTGCGCATCGCGTTTCTGAGCTGCCTGCGCGGCAGCGAACTACGGCAACACCACGAACGTCGGCACCTTCACTTTCTGAGCTGCCTGCGCGGCAGCGAACTACGGATTCCGGCGTTCCGTGCAGTCCATACGTTTCTGAGCTGCCTGCGCGGCAGCGAACTTTCTGCAGTGGATAGCCGATCAGTGCCATCATTTCTGAGCTGCCTGCGCGGCAGCGAACCCGCGCCCGTGCGCCCGAATACAGACGTGACCTTTCTGAGCTGCCTGCGCGGCAGCGAACGTGTGTGTACCGGGCACGGCGTCCGCAGATCATTTCTGAGCTGCCTGCGCGGCAGCGAACCGTCAGTGCCGTGGCACTGCGCACGAGTCCGATTTCTGAGCTGCCTGCGCGGCAGCGAACCGCGTTGGCGTAGCCCTGCGCAATCGCATCAATTTCTGAGCTGCCTGCGCGGCAGCGAACGAAATTTCCGTCGTCGCGGTCTGCGTCGTGCGTTTCTGAGCTGCCTGCGCGGCAGCGAACCACGTCGTACTGACCGGCCGGGACCGTCCAGCTTTCTGAGCTGCCTGCGCGGCAGCGAACTAGAACACCGAGGTGCGAAAGCGGTGCCATCGCAAGGATAGCGACGAAAAGCGGCCGGCCAACCCAATGGATTGGCCAGCCGGCAAGTGTCTGATTTTCAAGGAGCGAGGATGCGCGCCCGAAAAATGGGTCAGAACCAAGGCACAGTGGCGGTGCCACTCAGGCCGTAGGTGTTGAATACGCCGTTGATGGCGCGTGGCTGCGGAGCGCCAAGGTCAATGAACAGGCAGAAGGGTTGGTGTGTGCTCTGGCTGTGCAGGTGGACGTAGGGCAGATCGGGGCGATGTTCCATGCGGGATGGAATGGCCGCCGCGGCCTGCTCGGCGGTTTCGCCCTTGCGCCGCATGCGTCGGCGGCGCAATCGTTCGGCACTGGTCTTGAACTGCCGGCGCTGTACAGTACGGTGTTCCGCGTCGGCCGGCGCTGCGGCAATGTTGCTGACGCGAACATGGTCGCGCATGCCCCGAAGCCAATCGGCAGCCTGTAATGCCTGCAAGCCAGCTTCACTGCCGTGCAGGCGCAGGGTCGTACCCAGCGTACGCGGCTTCAATGCGTGACCGGGGAAGCTGATACCGACGTCGTCGCGACGCTGTTGCACCAACGCAAGGTGCAGGCGGTCGTACAGCGCACCCAGCAGGTGCGGGGCCGCGATTTGCGGGTCATCACGCAAGGCGATGTCCAAGTAATGCGTGGTCATGGTCACTTTTCCGCGTCGCCGAACACACCGCCGCGGATCAGGGTGGCGATGACGAAGTGCCGCTCATCGGGCGTCAATGGCTTGTCCTTGAGCACCCAGCCGTCGAGCAGGCTGTAGAAGTCGGTCTTTTCCTTCGGCTGGCGATACGCGCGGCCTTGCGTGGTGACAGAACCGTAAGGTTCCACTGCGATCGGCCCGTTACTGGCGACCTCGGGATACCAGGTGTCGATGGTGCGGATGGCGTTGCCAATTTTCTGCGAGTGGAGGGCCGCGATTCCGTCGACGTCGTACAGCGTCTTACTTTTCTTGCTGCTGCCCTTGTCGAGGATGAGTTCCTGCGAGGGGAACACTTCCTGACCGGCACCCATCCGCACGAAGGCAGTGACGTGCAGCAACGCATGGGTCTTTCCGGCCAAACCATCGACGATCACGGCTGCCAATTCCAACAGGGCCTGTGCGCTGGCGGGTGCAGGCTTGAAGTCGAGCAGGGAGTGATCCAGCGCCTGAAAGGTCCAGCTTACCGACGGATGGCCGTCGGTGATGTGGGCCACGGTCACTTCCACTTGTTCGGCGCCGATGCGATTGCGCCACAGGAAGCGGCCGTTGGCGAGGTTGGTGGCATAGCGTCGGGCAAGTTCGGCAAAGCCATGTTCTTGTGCGTAGCTCGAGACCGTGGATGTGAGTTTCTGCCGGTACACCGCGTCGTTGCAGGCTGATGGCTGGCCGGTGCCGGGCAGCACGCGCAGGGTGAACTGCACTTTCAGCGTGTCGGCATTGGCGGGCAGGGTGGCCACGTCCACCGTCTGGAGGTTGGGATTCTCAATGGCGGCGTCGAGCTTGGCGGGGTCCTGGTCCTTGGTCTTGAGGCGGTTCGAGATGGTGCCGCGCACGGATTTCGGGCGCAGCGTGATAGGCGCCCAGTTTTGCGGTGCGTTGCGCGCGGCCCAGTCGCCGCCAGACAGCAGCGCGTCGGAGGGGTCGAGCTTGCGTTCGAAGGCGAGGACGGAAGCGGTCTTGAGGTCGGTAGGCATGATGGTCTCCTGAGTCTGGTCAGAGGTTGGGTTCAAAGGTGGAGCGATAGTCATTGCGACAGCGGTACAAGCCTTCATCGGGCCGACTGTCGGCGTACCAGAGCAGGTCCTGCGGCTTGTGCAGGCGATGCGGGCCGATCCATTCACCCATCGAGTACAGGCTTTCCACGAAGCGGAACGGCGTGGTTGCGTCGCGGGCATTGGGCACGCGGCCGGCGGGGTGCACTGGGCCGAGCGCGCCGTAGCCGACCGGGATGGGCACGATCCAGCCGGAGCCTCTCTGGCGATCGCTTTGCCATGCCCCCTTTCCGTGCGCCGCATCGTCGTCGTAATGCCAGTTCACGCGCGAGAGCGAGAGCCAGGCATCGAGGCGGTTGGCGTCCGGATGGGTGGACTGCAGATGCCGCAGGCGCTGGTCGATCAGGTCGTCGCGCGCGACCAGCGCGGAGCCGGGCAGCAGTCGCCGATAGAGCCTGTTGAATTCGTTCACCTGATCGTCGGCCGTGCCGGTAAAATCCGCGATCCACGGCTGCCGGCGCGCGTGTGTGTCGGGCAGCACGATGCCGCCTGCGATGCGCATGGCGTGCAGGCATTGCACGATGGTTCGCAGGTCGCGCTGCCGTGCTTCGTCATCCCAACCGTCAGCATTCACCGCCAGCAGTAGGGTGAGGTCGAGGTGGATGCGGCCTTCCTCCACGATGGCGGTGGACTTGCCATCCTTGCCGATCGGATTGCGCGTAAGCCGGAAGCGCTTGACGAAGCTGCCTTCCGTCGTCTGCTCATCACGGTCGTGGCAGACGACGCCGGCAGCGGCGAATTCCAGATCGAGCCCGGTGGTGCGAGTCTTGCGTTCCAGCGCCCACGTGAGGCCGAGAAACGCGGTGATGGACGGAAAGCCGTGTGTCAGCGGGCTGGAAATCGCATTGGCGTTGTGTACCTTCAGGTGCGGCAACACCACCAGATGGGTGAAGCTGGGACAGGTATTCATGGGGTGGCTTCCGTCGCGCGGCGTTGCAGCGGTATCGGCCAAGCGACCTCCAGAATCGCCTTGCGGGCGAAGTAGCGCATTTCGGCTTCGCCCAGTGCGATCAGCTTGTCGCTGCGCCCGCGCAGTTGCTGGTTGAGCCAGCGGGCGAAGCGAGTGGCAACTTGGTCCGCCCAGTCGTCGAAGATGTACGTGCTCTTGAAGTCGGTATCCTCTTCGCAGCGCTCGGGATCAAGCCAGAGCTGCTCGCATTCCGGCAGTTGGCAATCTTCTTCACGCGTCCAACCGGGTTTGAGGTGGCCCCGTACCGCCGCACCGAACAGCGCGAGCTGATCACCGACCTTCCTCGCGAGCGCGTCCACGCGATCACGCGTGTCCTTGTTCGCTTCTGGGTCGGTGTCGAGGAAATCGGAGAGCTCGCGCACGAGCTGGCGGACTTCGCCAAACCAGAAGAAGGGGCCGTGGCTCTTGTTGAAGATCGAGTCGAGCTTCAGCAGGGCCACGCTATCGCGGGGCTTCCAGGCCGCGGGCGGTAGCGAGGCGAGCAGGTAGTTCACTCCGCCGCGCTCGCTGTTCAATTGCGAGATGTTCTGCGGCTTGGTGCCGCCCAGCTTGCGGATGGCGATGTCGCGATATTCGCGGTAGCTGCCGTCTGCGGACCTGGATTCGCGCCGCGCCTGACGAAGTTCCTTGTTCGCTTCGCCAAAGCGCGCGTCCTGGATTTCAGTATGTACGGCGTGTGCGAGCGAACTGGCGAACAGCGGCTGCAAGAGCTGGTAGTGTGCGTCGTCGTGAGGATTCTCACCGACCAGCCAGTAAAGCTGCTTGCCCATCGGGTGCGTGGCGGGGCGCGGTTCGTGGCGCACCATTGAAGCAAAGGCGCGCATCCATTCCTGCGCCTGCTGTGGGTTGTCGGACAGTGCCGCTTGCAGATCCGCGTCCCCGGCTTGCACCCAGTCGATCAGGCGCTTGCCTTCGACTTCGAGCTTCAGCAGCTTGAACACGTCCAGCGCGGCGGCATTGCCCACCACGTCTTCCGTGTAGCCGTCGCCCAGCAGATGGCTGCCGATTTCCGCACGCCGGGGCAGCGAAGTTGGCGCCATGTGCAAGCTGCTGCCGCGCGCGTCGGGATGCGTGGCTTTCAATACGTGCGTGACCGCCTGGATCTGGCTGACGCGACGCGCGGCATCGGCCAGCCATGTGGCGTAGTCGTACTTCGATGCCGCATTGGCGTCGTCGTTCTTGTCCTTCAGCTTGGCCTCGCGCCGCGCTTCGATGAAGCCGGCGATAGCGGCGCGGAACTGTGCCGAACGTACGGTGGTTGCGGATGGCTCCATATCACCCCCATGAGTAGTGCAGAGATTTATGCCAGCGTCCGGTCTCAACGGGTGAGATCGGTCCCTTCATCCGGCGCGCTAATCTGAGGAAGTGTCGATGGAGCACTTCTTGTATCCTCTTGCACGTCTGCCCTTTCGTGCGTAGGTCCGGAAAGTCGGCCGGGTGGGCGGGTATCGGGAGCCGTTCCAGCGGCTCCCGATATCAGAATCTACCAGAAGCAATTGTTGTTTGCTACCACTTTACGCTGTACTGCAATACAAGAGGAGAAAAATGTTGGTTTGGGTCCTACATCACCAGCTACGATGGTTTCCCTGCTGAAAAAGCAGCTTAGAAAACTTTCCGCTGGACGTTTCTCTGCCGAACAGGCAGTGGTTTTGCCCTCAATGGGCGATTACGATGCAATCGCATTAAAGGCCGAGCCGTGGCCAGCATGCCCATCCGCGATCTCGACGACGACCTGAAGGCGCGCCTGCGTGTGCAGGCAGCGCGCCACGGGCGTTCGATGGAAGGGAAGCGCGGTGCATCCTGCGCAGCGCCTTGGACGCTGCCCCGCTCACCGGGCAATCGCTCTTGGACAGCGCCCGCGAGTTGGTGGCGCCGTATGGAGGCATCGAACTGGAGCTTCCAGTGCGGGGCCAGCAGTGCGACCCGCCGGATCTCCGTTGATGGTAGTGCTGGATACGAACGTCATCTCGGAACTTTTCAAGCCAGCACCTGACGCCAACGTCATGGCGTGGGTAGGCGCCGTGCCGGGCGATGACCTGCACACGACGACGGTCACGCGTGGCGAATTGATGTTTGGCTTGTGCTGCATGCCCAGCGGGTGGCGCAGGATTGATTTGCTGCAGAAGGTGACTCTGCTGTTCGAGCAGAAGCTTGCGGGACACGTGGTCCCCTATGAAAGTGTCGCCGCCGAAGCGCATGCGACGATCGCCGCGGCGCGACGCGCGCAGGGTCGCCCGGTTGAGCATCCGACGCGATGATCGCCAGCATCGCGCGTTCGCGCGGTGCGGCTTGGGCTACCCGCAACGCGCATGACTTCGAGAACTGTGGCGTTGCGCTGATCGACCCTTGGCGTTGACCAGCGTCAGCGGCATCTGGTAACACCGAGCCACGGATCCCAGAACCAGCCTTGGGGAGTGTCCTCGACGGATGGCACTTCGACCGTGGTGAACTTTTCCGCGGCCCGGTTGAGCGACAGATCCTGCGCCTCGGCCTGCTCGCTCACCAGCGAGAGCAGATCGAACGCACCCCAGCGGCTGACTCCCGGCGCTGCGTTGAGTGGGACGTCGTGCAGCAAATCGCGGTGCACTGGCACGTAGAACTGCTCGCCGCGCCTGCCCTCGCGCAGGTCTTCCACGCGCTGCGGCACTAGCGCGTCTTCGTCTTCGTCGGATGGCAGCCAGGCGAGCGTGGTGGTTTTCATGCTGTCCGCCCGGAATGGCTGCTGCTGCGGCAGCACGCCGGTGAGTGCAGCCTGCGGATGCAGCCAGCAGGCTGCGGCGGTGTTGGCTTCCGGCACTGGCTTGGGGCGCGCGCTGCGGCGGCTGGAGGTGGTCGGTGGTGCAGCGGGGATCGGCAGCATTCCGGCCTGCAGGCGCGCGTGCTCCAGATCCACCCAGCGAGTGCGCGGTTCAAGCTGGTCGCGCGGCCGAATGCGCGGGATTGCATTGAGGTGTTGGTACTCTCCCTCGTCCAGCAATACAGCGAGGCGATGGCTGGTCAGCAGGAAGCGGTCGTCCGACGTGGTCTTCTCAAAACCCGGTCGGGTGAACACCGCCGCGTTCGCGTTGCCTTGCTCGATGCCTTTGATGTTGGTATCAAACACCAGCACGTTGGGCGCCCGCGGCGCTTTCATGCGATGACGCTGTACACGGCCGGCAAGCTGGATCAGCGAGCGCATGGAGGAAGGTTCGGCAATGGCCCAATCAGCGTCCCAGTCGCGGCCGACTTCGCACACGGGCGAAGCCAGCACCACGAACAGGTGATCGGGTGCGGAATCCGCGGCATCGAGCGCGCCGCGGATCGGAGGCAACTGCCACACCGCGGCGGGGTCGCGGCGGTTGAACGTGGCATCCAGCATTCCCTCGATCGCGGAGCGCTGCACCAGCGGGAAGCGCGCGTGATACACGCACAGGTGCAGGTGCACGCCTGCCGGCATCGCGCCCTCGATGAGTGCCCGCGCGACGTGGAAGATCGGATCGATGTTGGCCATGCGTACCAGGCCGAAGCTCACCCGCTTGCCGGTGACGGGGTCGGGCTCGGCGTGGACCGCGTGCAGGCGCAGGCACGCCGTGCGGATTTCAGCGGCGAACGCGGCGTGAACCGCTTCGGGTCGTGTCGCCGTGATGCCCAACGGCAGCAGTTCGGCAATCCGCAACGGTTCGCTGACTTGCAGCTTGCCGACGCGGCGCTCGACGAAGCGGGCATGCGCGGCGGCGAAAGCAGCATCGCTGGCGCAGGATTCCGATTGCACGCCGAACTCGTCGGTCCACAGGCACGGCACTTCGATCGGCGCATCGTCGGCGACGCGGAGCTGTCCGCGATTGCGTCGATAGTGGCGACGCCCGGCCCGATAGGCCATGAACATGCCTTGCACCAGCGCGGGCGGCAAGGTGGCCGAGGACAGCACCACCCGCACACCCAGCAGGCCGGCCCAGTGCACAAGTCGGGTCAGCGCGGGCAGGTCGTCGAGGTCGTAATCATCGAGTTCGTCCAGCACCAGATCGCTGCTCATCAGCCGCAGCATCGGCGCGATCTGGCGGCCGGCGCGCAAGGACTCCGTGGCCGGCGCAAGGTGATCGACCGTGCACACCAGCATGGGTGCGGCAATCAGTTTGCGAATGTCCGGGTTGGCCAACGCGCGCGACAACAGCGGGTGATCGCCAATGTAGCCCTCATAGAGGACGTGGCTGTCTTCCTCGATCAGTTTCTGCGTCGAGGCGGAGCCACCGGCTTCGGCCTGGGCCTCGTGGTACTCGAACAGCGCGCGGCTAGCCGAACCGCCGACCAGCACCGCCAGCTCGTCGTCGTTCAAGCCCAGGTCCCGGCGATAGCTCCTGCCGGTCTGCAACGTGAGCGTGCGCAGGCCGAGCGCGTAGCTCACGCGCAATCCAATCTGCGGCTCGGCCAGCGCGTACAGCATGCGTGCGTTAGCCAGCGTCTTTCCGCAGCCGGTGGAGGCCATGTTGACGATGAAGGCGCCGTGCTCGCGAGCGACCTCGCGCATGCCTGCCGCCGCATCAAAGGCCTTGTCCTGCCACGCAAAGTTCCGGTCCGCGCTGCGCCGGCGCAGGCTGCGATGATTGGCGAGGCGCGGCAGGTGGCGCTCGAAATTGGGCAGCGCGTGCGCGATCAGGCTGGCGGTGTGGCCCACGCCGAGCAGGTGTTCCAGCAGTGACTGGTTGAATACCGACGTACCGAGCTTGTCTTTGCGGGTGTTGGCGTGCACGGTTTGGTCGGCTTGCACGAAGCGCCGACGCTCGGCTGCCGGTTGGTCGCCGTCCATACCCAATCCGGAGTAATGGTGATCGGCCAGCATCAGGCACAGCCGCGCAAGGTGCATCACGTACGGATCGCCGAGCCAATCGCTTGCGCGCTGCGCGTGGAGTTTCAGCAGGGAGCTGGCTACGCGTCTGGCCGGCGCGCGCCACGCGGGCGCGATGGCGGGCAGCGCGCAGGCCAGGTTCCAATACGGTGCCGCTTCGGCTGGCGTGGTGTGCGGATCGATTTCGTTCCAGTCGTGGGCGACCTGCGCCAATGGCGCTTCCAGCCAGTCCCGGTCAAAGCACCCCGCCCGTTTGCCCAGCCAGGCTTGACCGCTGCCGTCCGCGTTCGGCACGGGAATGATCGGCAAGCGGTGATGGGTGACGATCAGCCAGCCGACCGCAGCCGCCAGCGGGGCGCGGCTGGTGAGATCACGAAACGGATGGCGGTTGATGCCTTCGTCCACGCCATCGCGCAGGTAGCGTCCGCGCGCGATCCATTCGGACTCCAGGCCGATGTCGCTTGCGGCGAGGCGGCCCAGCCAGCCAGCGTCATCGTCGCTGCCGACGAAGGCGAGGAACAGCCGCAGCGACACCCACTCGTGACGGTAGCGGTTGCGTTCCGTGCGTTTGCCCTCGAGGCGTTCCTGAAAAGCCACGCTGGCCTTGCCAAGGTCATGCAGCAGCCCGGCGAGCTGCGCGAGCAGGCGAATGTCCGACGCGTGGTGCCAATCGTTTTCGTCGCCCTTGCGCAAAACATCGCGAGCCGTCGCGTTGGTCGGCACGGCGCCTTCGGGATTGAAACGCCGCGCATCGCCGACGATCCACATCAGTTCGCTGTGATCCATTCCGCGAATCCAATGGCAGGCGACGGCGGTATTCCTGCGCGCGGTCTTGCGTAACAGCTTCCGCAACGTATCCAAGCCGGCCTGCGTGATCGGCGTTTGCCAGGTGCGTTCGCCACGGCGCTCGGCGAACTGGTCGAGGATGCGCCGGGTTTCGGTGAGCGCGCGCTTGTCGCACTGGCTGACCAGCAGCACGTTCATGCCGGCTGCTCGCTGGCTTGCGCGGCGGTGTCCAGCGCCACAGTCTTGAGCGTATCGATCATGAAATCCAGCGCCTCGCCGCGGGTCAGCGCCTCGATGCAGCCACGGCGAAAGCCCTGCTCGTCGTCGCCGCGCATGGCCGAAATAAAAGCCTGCGGCAGAATGTGTGCGTCCTTCACTAGGTCTGCCACGTCGAATACGAGCCCTCCCCGCCGGGTCTTTCCGTGCAGCACTGCCAATCCATGCGGCAGGCCCAGAACCCACGTGGCGGTGGCGCCGAGGCCGTAGGCGAGGTAGTTACCATGGTCGAGGAAACGGTTGGCCGGATCGCTGCCGCTGCCACGTTTGGCGCGGGTGAAATCACCATAGCCCACGGCATCTACCGCCAGCTTGAACAAGGCCTTGGTGAGGCGGGCCTCCTCGGTCAAGAGGCTCGCGTTGTCGGGCGCGAGGTTGATCTGCTGGCGCGTGCGTTGCAGAAGCGCGTCGAGCCGTGCGGGATCGACCGTGAAGCCCGCTTCGCGCAGGGCGGGGTGCTGCCATACGCCGGCAATGCGCTCCGCACGCGTTCGCTGGAAAGCCTTGGCGGCGGTAAGCCGAAGTGCATCGTCGAACCAGAACCGCGCCCATGCCCGCAGGTATTCGGTTGGGCGATATTCGGATTGCGGCGAGAACCACGCGACTTCGATGTCGACCTCATTGGCCGAAAACAACGGTGTGCCGCCGCCACCGCAGAAGCCGACCAGTACACCGGCTTTCGCCAGTTCGCGCATCGCCGCCTGGGTAACGGAAGTGCCGGTGCCCAGCAACACCGTCGTGGTGTTGGCGATCGGAATGTTCCAGTACAGCGATTCCTTGCCGGCGTCGGTGACATATTCCACGCGACCACCGTTGACCAGCACGCGGCAGTGTTGCAGGTAATAGATGTTCGCCCGCTTCGAATGCAGGATGGTCTTAAGGTCGGATGGACTCACTTCGTCCACGTGTCACCCCTTCTCGCAAGATCATGAAAGGTCCGAGATCAATCCTTCCCCATCCGCGTTCTCACACAGTGCGATCACGCAAAGTTGTGACACGTGCTCGTAACCCGCCGAAGTGTTCATCTTGTGGGAACTGCGCTGCCGTTGGCAACCTCCAACGCCTTGCCAATGGTTGTCGATGTTGCTTTCCATCTTTCGCGTCCTCGGGCACTGCACTGCGGTTCTGAACCGTTCAATCCTCCGGAGATTATTTGGTGTGATTCAATTTGCCATCGGCGACTATTGTCGACAGACGTTGGCGTCGGCCTCTGGGTGGATTTTCCTATAGGTGAGCCGCGGCGCTGTGCAATCACGCTTTGGCTGTCAGCTCGGATCGTCGTGGCGAACGACTTCTTGGTCTTGTTCGTTGCTAATAGCACCACACGCCCGTGGCCAAATTGCGCATCGGCCGAGCAGGTATACCGCCAGGAATACGACGCTTGCGACGATCGCGATGGCAAACGAGCCCATGGCCCCGACGAGGCCGAGTCCGAGGATATATCCTGGATTGCCGAACCACGGTGGCGACAGCTTGGCGATTTCCGGATCGCCAAGGGTATGCATCAGCATCCAGCCGACGTAGGCGAAGGGCCAAGCGGCCAGAAAGATGATCGCGGCGCCCACGAAGAAGGGTAGAACTTGGGTGACGAGCGGGTTCCAGCGCGCGTCGATGGCATCCTGCTCCGAGATGCTACTCGGAGCCGAGTGTCCGATTTCCGCTGGGGTGGATTCCGCTTCGCGGTCCACCGCACTTGCGCTGGCAGGAAGTTGAAGCAGCTGCCGGAGCACAGCGATCAGCAGGATGGCGGCGGCTGGGGCGGCGACCAGGGGAGTGAACGACCAAATGCTCAGATCCATGGAAAGGGTCCTTCTTGGATGTTGTTATTCGGTTGGTGGCGAGTACGATGCGCGGCGTGTGTCTCGTGCCGCGCGACGATGTCGAATTGATGGTTGGTTGCGTTGGTCTTCGGCGTGTTCCTGCGGGCGCGCGTTGAGGAAGGCGGAGCCTTCGGTTGCTGTTTCGGCAGCGTCTTGGCAAGCAGGCTGTCGAGGCCTTTGTGGTTATCCAGAGCCGCGCTCATGCGGTCTGCCGCGCATACGAGATCGCCGGCCAGGAACAGCGCTCGGCCGCGCTCGGCAGGATGCTTCGCCAGAAATTCCAGGGTGTAGTCCAGCCCCGCCGCAATCTGCGGCGATCGATCCCTCAACCACTCGAGATGCGGGTCCAGCATCCGGATGGTTTGCGACTCGTGGCTCACCAACAAGTAATGGGTCGGTCGGATGTTGCCTGAGCCCACGGCGCGAACCTTGCCGAGATCGTGGAGCAGGGCAGCTACCTGGGTCATCGCCTTCTCCAGTGGGTTGAGCCGTGCGCCCGCCATGTCACCCGCAATCTCCATGACCTCGACACTGTGCGCCAGCAGCCCGCCCGGTTCGTGGTGATGGTGTTTGAAGCTCCCCTTGCAGGTAGTGATGCTGGATGCAATGCGGGGGTCGGTGAGTACGCGGTTGAGAAATTGGCGCAGGAGCTTGGGTTCAAGTTGATCAACGAAATCAGCAAGTTTTCCCAGCGCCGGGCGCGCGTTGACTGAACAGGCCTCCCACGCCAGCAGCGCCGCACCGTTGTCGACCTCATGTGCGTCCAGTTCGCGGACTGCTTGCAGGTTGGCGATCGTCTCGCCATGGAACCGCCGGACGTACAAGCGCGCCTGGATCGGAGTCGGTGTCGTCGCTGGAACCCGCTCGAGAAGACCCGAGTGCTCCCAGGCGTACACCCGCACACCGCCGGTGCAATCCGCCAAGTTGAGCACCTTGAAGCGGTCGCCCATCTGGGTCACGCGCTCGACGCTCCTCGTCAGTGTGTATTGGCCCTCGATTGTCGCGCCAATGGATTGCTCGAATGTGTTGGTGCGCGTCATGCGGCGTCTCCGGAGGCCACGTTGGCGGCCGGTATGTGTTCGTCCATGGCAGGGCCGAGCAGGGGCGTGCGGGGTACCGACGCGGTCTGGATGTTGGCGGCCAACAGGCGTTCCATCGCCGCACCGTCCGAGCGGGTCAGATTGGGCACATAGCGCGAGTACGTCTTAAACAGCATCTCGGTGTTTGCGTGGCCAAGTTGACGCGCCACCCATTCGGGGTTTTCGCCCGATGCCAGCCACAGCGTTGCCGCGGTGTGGCGGGTCTGGTAGGGGCGGCGTTTTTCCAGATCGAGATAGCGGAGCAAGGGGTACCAAACCCGGTTGGTGAAGTTGTCGAGATCGACGGGTTCACCCTTGCGGTTGCAGAACACGAAGCCGGCTAGGTCCCCTGTAATCGCATGCTGGGCTTGCAGCGCTTCGTAAACCGGTTGCGACATTGATACCTCGCGCTGGGAGCCGTCGGTCTTGGTGTATTCCTTCTCGCCGCGAACCAGGGTTTCGCGGACCAGGATCTGCCGGCGCTCGAAGTCGACGTAGCGCCATTGCAGACCGTTGATCTCGCCGCTGCGCATGCCGGTGAACAGGCGGGTGATCAGGTAGTTCCGATAGTCGGCGCGCACCGCCTGGATCATCGTCTGGACCTCTCCCAGCGAGAAGGGGTGGATGTCGACCTTGGGTTGCTTCAGGCGCTTGATGCGATCGACGGGATTGACGAAGTCGAAGCGCTCCGCGGCCTCACCCAGAATCTGGCCATGCATCTGGATGACTCGGTTGATCGTTTTGGCAGATAGCGTCTCGTGGCCGCCACGGCCGGGCAGCTTGGCCAGCCGCGCCCGGAACGCGAGGCAGTCCGCCTTGGTGATCTCGGCGACAG
This sequence comes from Lysobacterales bacterium 66-474, assembly GCA_001899805.1. Lineage (GTDB taxonomy): Bacteria > Pseudomonadota > Gammaproteobacteria > Xanthomonadales > Rhodanobacteraceae > 66-474. The sequence continues at coordinate 819,447 of MKWP01000015.1, read as the reverse complement.
GCCGAGTGCCGAACTCCGGAACCAGATGCCGATCCAAAGTGGAACGGATGGTTGCGCGATGTGAGCGCCGCCACAGCGGTTCGTTTTCGGTGTACCAGGTTTCGGCGAAGTCTCTGTACAGCGGTGTGGCAGGTTGCGCCTTTCCGGCTCTGGGAGTTGTGCTCGTCGCCGCGAACTTGGTGGCGTTGTGGCTGCCGGGGAAATACCTGGAGTATTCGAACTGCCCGAGTGCGATCTCGGCATCCAGCTTCTCGAGCACCCGCTGCATGCGTTTGCGGTTTACGGGCGTATCCGCCAGCTTGGTGTATTCGCGGCAGCGCGTCCCGGCATACCGAAAGTCGAAGAACAGCTTCCCATCACGAACGTTGATACTAGACATGGCAGACGCCTCCGCTGGTCAACGGGATGCTTTCGACCGCGATGGCTGGCGCGACCATGTCTGTTTCGATGGTCTCCCAGATGTAGAGGATCTTGCGGCCACCGAACGGCTTGAAGTAGTGGCGACCTTCAATGAGTACTGCATCCTTCAGGCGTTCGCGGATTGTTCGTTCGTCGTATTTGATGCGGCGTGACAGTTCGCTGGTGGTCAAATAGGTGTTAGGCATGTAGACTCCTTCGTAGCGCAGTATGTCTGTATGTAGCGCATGTGCTACATCGAGAGCAAATATACTACATCATTTGAAGCGTGTCAACTACGAAAGAAGCGTATAGGCTACATGGCCATCAAGTTCAAACTCAAAGAGCAAATCGCCGAGAAGGAATTTCGCGAGCGTCGCGTCGTGTCTCTGAAAGAGATCGCCGAAGAGACCGGGATCCACCGTGTGACCCTATCCAAGCTGGCCAACAACAAGAAGTACAACGTAGGTATCGATACGCTCGAAAAGTTGTGCGGCTTTTTTGATTGCTCGATCGGGGACGTCGCTGAGTACATTCGGGACGGCAAATAGCCCGACGGTCATTCCACGATGCACCGAGATACAAGATTCATGTGCGCGGTCTCAGGGTGGTCTCAATTTGGTCTCGAATGTGACCAGCGGGCGCAAGCGAACCACAGAGTTCGATCGAAGAAGCTCATGTTCAGAATGCCTGGCGCCCAAACCCAAAACTGCACGAGTCGCGACTGGCAAGCGTTTGTGGCGCCTCGTTGACCGTCCGCGTCATATTCCGTACAATGTGCGGCTCACCTGATGCGGGGTGGAGCAGTCTGGCAGCTCGTCGGGCTCATAACCCGAAGGTCGCAGGTTCAAATCCTGCCCCCGCTACCAGATTGGGCTGGAAGGATGGAGCTTTCCGGTGTCGTGGTCACGGACGATCCGCGCAAGTGGCACTCCGCAAGGATGCGGGACGCCGGGTTCAGGATCAAAAACCGGCGACGTAAGGAATGGGCCTTGTGCCCATTTTTTGTTTCCGTAATTCGTGGATGGCGATGGAAACCGAAGCAATCATCGCGCGCGTGGCGCCGGCCCTTGCGGAACTGGGCCTGGAATGCCTGGGCATGGAATGGAACGCCGGTCACGGCGGTGGCCTGCTGCGCGTGTACATCGATTCGCTGCAGCACGACGGCGACGCCGCCAATGCGGTGAGCGTGGACGATTGCGAAGCAGCCAGTCGCGAGATTTCGGCGTTGCTGGACGTGGACGATCCGATTCCCGGGCATTACGTGCTGGAGGTTTCCTCGCCGGGGATCGAGCGACCGCTGTTCAACGTGGCGCAGTTCGCGCGGTTCATCGGCGACGAGGCGAAGGTGACCTTGAAGCTGCCGCGCGAGGGGCGTCGCCGGTTGCGCGGGCGGATCGCCGCGGTCGCCGGCAAACGAATCGGCATGGACGTGGATGGTGCGCGCATCGAGATCGCCGAAGACGAAATCGAGAGCGCGCGTCTGGTGCCGGACTGGAATGCGCTGGGTTACAACCCGCAACCGAAGCCAGGCAAGGCGCCGAATGCGAAGCAAGCCGGCGCCAAAGGCAAGCATTGAACGTGGTTCGAACGACAAACCGGGAATGACAAGGGGCCGCGGCAGGACGCGGCTTCGATGGAGCCAGAGAGATGAATCGTGACTTGTTGTTGATCGTGGATACCGTGGCCGCCGAGAAGGCGGTGCCGCGCGACGTGATTTTCGGCGCCCTCGAGGCGGCGTTGGCGACCGCGGCCAAGAAGCGCTATCCCGAGGAAGAACCCGACATCCGGGTCAGCATCGACCAGGAAAGCGGCGACTACGAAACCTTCCGGCGCTGGTCAGTGATCGCCGACGACGGCGAGATGGAATCGCCCGACTGGCAGTTGCGGCTGATGGATGCGGAAGACGAGCGCCCCGGCGCGCAGGTCGGCGAGTTCATCGAACAGCAGATCGAGAATCCCGAATTCGGCCGCATCACCGCGCAGGCCGCCAAGCAGGTGATCGTGCAGCGCATCCGCGAGGCCGAGCGTGCGCAGGTGGTCGACGCCTGGAAGGATCGCGTGGGCGAACTGGTCAACGGCGTCGCCAAGCGCGTCGAGCGCGGCAACATCTACCTCGATCTCGGCGGCAACGCCGAAGCGTTCATCCCGCGCGACAAGGCGATTCCGCGCGAAGCCGTGCGGGTGGGCGACCGCGTGCGCGGCTACCTGTTCGAGGTGCGTTCCGAACCGCGCGGCCCGCAGCTGTTCGTGTCGCGCACCGCGCCCGAATTCATGATGGAGCTGTTCAAGCTGGAAGTGCCGGAGGTCGGCCAGGGCATCGTCGAGATCCGCGCCTGCGCGCGCGACGCCGGTGACCGCGCCAAGATCGCCGTGGAGGCACATGACAAACGCACCGATCCGATCGGCGCCTGCATCGGCATGCGCGGTTCGCGCGTGCAGGCAGTGTCCAACGAGTTGAACGGCGAGCGCATCGACATCGTGTTGTGGAACGACGCGCCGGCGCAGTTCGTCATCAACGCGATGGCGCCGGCCGAGGTGCAGTCCATCATCGTCGACGAGGACAAGCACTCGATGGACATCGCGGTCGCCGAGGACAAGCTCTCGCAGGCGATCGGCCGCGGCGGCCAGAACGTGCGCCTCGCCAGCAAGCTGACCGGTTGGGACCTCAAGGTGATGACCCAGGACCAGGTCGCCGCCAAGAGCGAAGCCGAGCAGGAATCCGCGCGGCAACTGTTCATGGACAAACTCGAAGTCGACCAGGAAATCGCCAACATCCTGGTGCAGGAAGGCTTCTCCACGGTCGAGGAAATCGCCTACGTGCCGACCGGCGAATTGCTGGCGGTGGAAGGTTTCGACGAGGACATCGTCGAGGAATTGCGTTCGCGCGCCAAGGACGCGCTGCTGACCGAGGCGCTGGCGGTCGAGGAAGACCTCGACGAGCACGCGCCGTCCGAAGAGCTGCTGGCGCTGGACGGCATGGACGAGGAAACCGCGTACGCGCTGGCCGAACGCGGCATCGTGACTTTGGACGACCTTGCCGACCAGGCCGTGGACGACCTGATCGACATGGAAGGCATGGACGAGGAACGCGCGGGGGCGCTGATCATGGCGGCGCGCGCGCCGATGTTGGCGAAGATGGAGCAGGAATCCAGTTGAACACGCCACGGCAAATCCGGAGTGTTTGCCGGGCCGCGATAATGGGCGGCCTGATAAGCGAGCCACACGGATGTGGCGAGTAGCGCAGCAGTTTTGCAAGCTGCCCATAAGAGGTACGACACGATGTCAGACATCACGATCAGACAATTGGCCGGCATGGTGGGTACACCGGAAGACAAGCTGCTTGCGCAGCTTGCCGAGGCCGGCATGACCTTCGAAGGCCCGGACCAGGTCATCAGCAGTCGCCAGAAGAGCAAGCTGCTCGATTTCCTGCGCAGCAACCATGGCAAGTCGGCATCCGAGTCGGCCGCGGCGGCACCCAGGCAGATCACGCTGAAGCGGCGCAAGGTCAGCGAAATCACTGTGGCGGGCGGTCGCGGCGCCAGCGCCAAGACCGTCAACGTCGAAGTGCGTGCACGGCGTACCTACGTCAAACGCGGTGCGATCGCGAACGACGGCGTCGTGGACAGCGAGCGTGAAGAGGCACTGCGCAAGCTCAAGGAATCGCAGGAACAGCACGAACGCGAATTGGCCGAACTGGCCGAGCAGGACCGCCGCCGCAAGGAAGAACAGGACCGCGTCGCCGCCGAGGCGGCCGAGCGCAAGCGTGCCGAGGAAGAGCGCGCCAAGGCTGTGGCCGAAGTCGCCGCGCACGCAGCCGGGGAGGCCCCTTCCGAAGAATCGCCGACACCCGCGCGCCGCCATGAGGCGCCCAAGCCCGCAGTGCGCGCCAAGGACGATGCCGGCGGGCACAAGGCGAAGCGCTCGCGCGGATCGCATCGGATGCGCGACGACGAAGACGAAGGTCCGGCGCGCTACACCGGCGGTGAATTGCACCTCACCGACGCCGAACGGGCACGCCGTTCCACCCGCAAGCGCGCCAGGACCCGGGTCGACCTTTCGGAAATCACGGGCCAGCACGGATTCTCCAAGCCGGTCGCGCCGCAGATGCGCGAGATTCCGATCGGCGAAACCATCGTGGTGTCCGACCTCGCGCAGAAGATGGCGGTCAAGGGTTCGGAAGTGGTCAAGGCGCTGTTCAAGATGGGCAGCATGGTGACCATCAACCAGAGCATCGACCACGACACCGCCGCGCTGGTGGTGGAAGAGCTCGGGCACAGGGCAGTCGACGCCGCGGAAAAGACGGCCGAAACCGAACTCGCCGCGCACGTCGTCACCGAGGCTGCCGAAGGCGAGAAGACGCAGCGTCCGCCGGTGGTCACCATCATGGGCCACGTCGACCACGGCAAGACATCCTTGCTCGACACCATTCGCCGCACCAAGGTTGCGTCGGGCGAAGCGGGCGGCATCACCCAGCACATCGGCGCCTACCACGTCGAGACGCCGAAGGGCGTGATCACCTTCCTCGACACCCCCGGCCACGCGGCGTTCACGTCCATGCGTGCGCGTGGCGCGCAGTCCACCGACATCGTGGTGCTGGTGGTCGCGGCCGATGACGGCGTGATGCCGCAGACGGTCGAGGCCATCCAGCATGCGCGTGCGGCCAGGGTGCCGCTGATCGTCGCGGTCAACAAGATGGACAAGCCGGAAGCCAACCCGGACAACGTGCGCCAGGGCCTCGCGCAGCACGAAGTGATTCCCGAGGACTGGGGTGGCGACACCCAGTTCGTGCCGGTGTCGGCGCGGACCGGCATGGGCGTGGATGCGCTGCTGGAAGCCATCAACGTGCAGGCCGAGGTGATGGAGCTGAAAGCGGTGCCGGATGGCCGCGCCTCGGGCGTGGTGATCGAATCCAGCCTCGACAAGGGCCGTGGCCCGGTCGCGACGGTGCTGGTGCAACAGGGTCTGCTGAAGCGCGGCGACTACGTGGTATGCGGCGTCGAATACGGCCGCGTGCGCGCGCTGTTCGACGAGGCCGGCAAGCAGGTCGAGAGTGCGGGCCCGTCGATCCCGGTGCAGATGCTGGGCCTTTCCGGCGTGCCCGAGGCCGGCGACGAATTCGTGGTGGTGGCGGACGAAAAACTGGCGCGCAACGTGGTGTCCGAGCGCGAAACCCGGCGTCGCGAGAAGCGTCTGGTCACCCGCACCAACACGCTGGAAGACGTGATGGCGATGATGGGCAAGGGCGAGGGCCAGCAGAGCCTCAACATCCTCATCAAGGCCGATGTGCAGGGTTCGGCCGAAGCGCTGCGCGAATCGCTGACCGCGATCAGCAACGATCTCGTGAAGGTCAACGTGATCGCCTCCGGCGTCGGCGGCATCACCGAGTCCGACGCCACGCTGGCGGCGGCGTCCAAGGCGTTGCTGATCGGCTTCAACGTGCGTGCCGATGCCTCGGCGCGCAGGATCATCGAGCAGAACGGCGTGGATCTGCGCTACTTCTCGATCATCTACGACGTGATCGACCAGGTGAAGCAGGCGGCGTCCGGCCTGATGGGCATGGAAGTGCGCGAGGAAATCCTCGGCGTTGCGGAAGTGAAGGACGTGTTCCGTTCCTCCAAGTTCGGCGCGATCGCGGGTTGCCAGGTGGTCGAGGGCACGGTCAAGCGCAACAAGCCGATCCGCGTGCTGCGCGACGACGTGGTGATCTTCGAGGGCGAGCTGGAATCGCTGCGCCACTACAAGGACAACGTGGACGAGGTGAAGAGCGGCAGCGAGTGCGGCATCGGCGTCAAGCAGTACAACGACGTCAAGCCGGGCGACCGCATCGAGTGCTTCGAGCGCGTCGAAGTCGCGCGCACGTTGTAAAGCGGGGGCTCGGGATTCGAGTGGAGGCCACTATCCTCGTTGTCATTCCGGACGCCGCGCAGCGGCGATCCGGAATCGGTGTCTTTTGTTCGAAATTTCCGACCCGGATCGCCGGTGGATAATGTGACCGATTCCGGGTTCCACTGCGATGAAGCCGCGGTGGCCCCGGAATGACGAAATGGTAATTCTCACCTCATTGCTATGCTTGGCTCATGCCAACCCGTTCCTTCCATCGCACCGACCGCGTCAACGCCGAACTTCGCCGTGAAGTCGGCGCGCTGGTGCACGCCGCGGTGCGCGACCACGCGTTGCCGCAGGCCAGCGTCGTCGACGTCGAGGTCAGCCGCGAGCTGGATGTCGCGACGGTATGGGTCACCGCGCTGCAACCCGAGCGTTCGCAGGAAGTCGTGAGGGCGCTGAAGGAACTGGCGAAGGAGTTTCGCCGCGAACTCGCGCATTCCATGCGGATGCGACGCGTGCCGGAACTGCGCTTCAAGTACGACGACTCCGTCGACAAGGGCGAGCGGATCGAGCGGTTGCTGCGCGACTCGGGCGTGACCGACGGGAACGCGTGACCGCGACGCAAGGTGAAACATGATGCCGACCGGATCGCGCGACGTCACCGGCATCCTGCTGCTCGACAAGCCGCAAGGCATCTCGTCCAACCGCGCGTTGCAGCAGGCCAGACGCCTGTTCGGCGCGGCCAAGGCCGGGCACACTGGCAGCCTCGATCCGCTGGCGACGGGTTTGTTGCCGGTTTGTTTCGGCGAAGCGACGAAGATCGCGGGTTACCTTCTGGGTGCGCGCAAGGCGTACGCCGCCGAATGTCGGCTCGGCGCCGCCACCGACACCTGCGACAGCGACGGCGCCGTTTTGACGGAGCGGCCGGTGCCGGCGCTGGATGATGCGGCGATCCGGGGCGCATTGGCGCGGTTCACCGGGCACATCACCCAGGTGCCGCCCGTGTATTCGGCACTGAAGCAGGGCGGGGTGCCGCTGTACAAACGCGCGCGTCGTGGCGAAGCGGTCGAAGTTCCGCCGCGCGAAGTCGAGGTATTCCGTTTCGATTTGACGGGTCGCGATGGCGACGTGCTGCGCCTGCATGTCGAATGCGGCTCCGGCACCTACGTGCGCAGCCTGGTCCGCGATCTTGGCGAGGCGCTCGGTTGCGGCGCACACCTGACCGCCCTGCGCAGGTTGTGGGTGGAACCGTTCCGCGATCCGCGCATGTTCACGCTCGACGAACTCGCGGCGTTGCACGGGCAGGGCGCGGAGTCGATGAACCGCTGCCTGTTGCCGATCGCGGCAGGGCTGGTCGACTGGCCCGCATTGCGGCTGGGCGCGGCCGATGCGGACGCGGTGTCGCACGGGCGCGCGCTGCGTGTTGCCGACGCACCGGGCCGCTATCGCGCCGAATCCGCCGACGGCCATTTGCTGGCGATCGGCGAAGTCGACGCTGCGGGAACGTTCAAGGTGTTGCGGGGTTTCTCCAGTTCGCGTTGACGCGCGCCGCCTCCCCGGATCGGATCACAGGATCGCGAGCACGTTTTCCGGCGGCCTGCCGATGGCGGCCTTGCCGTTGGCGAACACGATCGGGCGTTCGATCAACACCGGATGCGCGGCCATCGCTTGGATGAGCTGTTGGCGTGTCAGCCTGGCGTCGTCGAGTCCGAGTTCGGCGTAAGCCGTTTCGCCCTTGCGCATCAGTTCGCGTGGCTGCATGCCTAACGATTGCAGGGCCCGTTCGATTTCCGCAGCCGATGGCGGATTCTTCTGGTAATCGACAGTGGCGGGTTCGATGCCGCGTTCCTGCAACAGTGCCAGGGTGCCGCGCGATTTGGAGCAACGCGGGTTGTGCCAGATGACAATGGTGTGCTTGGCCGGCATGCGTGAATCTCGCAAGCGTGGATTCGCGGGTTCACTCAACTGCGCGCGGAACCGCCACGGTTGCCGCCGCCGCCTCGTCGCGGACCCCCGCGGCCACCGCCGCCGGGACCGCGATTCTGGCCACGGTTCTGGCCGCCGCCCGGACCGCGCCCCTGTCCGCGGTTCTGTCCGCCGCCGGGGCGTTTGTCGCCCGCGAACCAGGTGCGCACGGAAGGCAATTCCTGGCCGGGCGCCACGCCGCGCCGGTTCTTGCGCTGCTTGCGTTGCGGGCGGTCGGGCTTCAACACGTTGCCGTTGACTTCGCCGCGTGGCGGTCCACGGCGGCGCTTGCCGCGGCTGTTGAAGTCGTCGGGCCGCACGCGGTCGAACGCGGTCAATTCGCGCGCCTCGTCGTGGCGCACGCCGGTCCACGCGTGCGGCGCCTCGTTGGCCGGGCGGATCTCGGTGACGCCGCGCGGCGTGTGCCGCTGGTGCAGGACGGGTTTCAGGGTCAGCGTGGGCTGCGCGGGTCCCGCGCCCGAAAGTTCGCGCAACGACTTGACCGCATCCTCGGCGAGCGCCTCGCTCTGGCCCGGGCGCAGGCCGCGCGGCAACTCGACGTTGCCGTAGCGGATGCGTTTCAGGCGGCTGACGAGAAATCCCATCGCGTCCCACAGGCGGCGCACTTCGCGGTTGCGGCCTTCGTGCAGGACCACGCGGAACCAGCAGTGGCTGCCGCCGCGGCTGACCACGTGGATTTCATCGAAACGCGCAGGGCCGTCTTCCAGTTCGACGCCGGCCTTCAGTTTTTCCAGCGCCTCGTCGGGAACCTCGCCGTGTACCCGGCACAAGTATTCGCGTTCGAGTTCGTGGCTCGGGTGCATCAGCGCGTTGGCGAGTTCGCCATCGGTGGTGAGCAGCAACAGGCCGGTGGTGTTGACGTCGAGGCGACCCACCGAAATCCAGCGCGAACCGTTGAGCTGGGGCAGCTTCTCGAACACCGTGGGACGGCCTTCCGGGTCGTCGCGGGTGGTCAGTTCGCCCTCGGGTTTGTGGTACATCAAGACTTGCGCGCGTTCCTGGAGGTCGGTCGCGACCACGAACTGCTTGCGGTCGACTTCCACGCGATCGCCGGCGCGCACGCTGGACCCGGTTTGCGCGGCCTGGCCGTTGACCAGGATTTCGCCGCCGGCGATGCGTTGTTCCAGCAAGCGCCGCGAACCCAGTCCGGCATTGGCGAGCACCTTGTGCAGGCGTTCTTCCAGCGCGTCGTCGCCGGTTGGCGTGGCTGCGCGTTTCAGGGACAGCGTGGAACGTGGGGTGGAACTCATGCGGCGTCCTCGGCGGTGCGTGGAGCGACAGCCGACGTGGATTCGCCGGCGGCAGGTTCGTCGGGCTCGACGACGGAATCGAGTTCGGAAGGCTCGGCCGCGTCGGGCGCCAGCGCGAGCTGCGGATCGGGATCGGCGATCTCGCGGATCTCGGCCAATGTCGGCAACTGGTCGAGCGACTTCAGGTTGAAGTAATCGAGGAACTGCCGGGTAGTGCCGAACAGCGCCGGCTTGCCGGGCACGTCGCGGTAGCCGACCACGCGTATCCACTCGCGCTCCTCGAGCGTGTGCATGATGCTGGAGGCGACGGTGACGCCACGCACCTGTTCGATCTCGCCGCGGGTGATGGGTTGGCGGTACGCGATCAGCGCCAGTGTTTCCAGCAAGGCGCGCGAGTACCTGGTCGAGCGTTCGGCCCACAGCCGCGCCACCCACGGGTGCACGTCCTCGCGCACCTGGTAGCGGAAGCCGGAGGCGACTTCCCTGAGTTCGATGCCACGGCCCTCGCAGGCCTGCGCCAGCGCTTCGAGCGCGCGCGCGAGGTCATCGTGGCTGATGCCGTCGGTTTCGGAAAACAGCGCCGAGAGCATCGGCAGCGTCAGCGGTTGCTGGGCCGCGAGCAGGGCGGCTTCCACGATGTTGTTGAGTTTTTCCTGTTCCACGTAAGTCTCACCTTGTGCAAAGCATCAGTCCGCCAAGGACGCGAAAGACGCAAAGAAAGCAATCAAGCATTTGCCCTGTTTTTCGCTTCCCTTCGCGCTCTTTGCGTTCTTCGCGGACGATTGACTGTTCAGTCCGGGGTTTCGGAGGTGGCGCATGCCTTCAGGTAGATCGCCGCGAGCGGCGCATCCTGCATGATCTCGATCAGGCGGTCCTTGGCGAGTTCGAGCAGCGACAGGAAGGTCACCACCACGCCCATGCGGCCTTCGGTCGCATCGAACATGGACTCGAAGCGGTGGAACGCGCCGTCGCCGAGCTTGCGCAGCACTTCGCCCATGCGCTGGCGCACCGACAGCGGTTCGCGCTCCACTTCATGGTGGCCGTACAACTCCGCGCGGTGCAGCACGTCGCGCAGCGCCAGCAGCATTTCGCGCAACTCCACCGGCGGCGGCAGTTTCACCACCTTGTGGTCCGGTACGAAGGCGCGGGTGGTGTCGAAATCGCGCTCCATGCGCGGCATCGCGTCAATGTCCTCGGCGGCCTTCTTGAAACGTTCGTACTCCTGCAACCGCCGCACCAGTTCCGCACGCGGGTCTTCCTCGATGCCTTCCTCGGCGGGCGGGCGCGGCAACAGCAGGCGCGACTTGATCTCGGCGAGGATCGCGGCCATCACCAGGTACTCGGCCGCGAGTTCCAGCCGCATCTCGCGCATCACCTCGATGTAATCCATGTACTGGCGGGTGATTTCCGCGACCGGGATGTCCAGGATGTCGAGGTTCTGGCGGCGGATCAGGTACAGCAACAGGTCGAGCGGGCCCTCGAACGCCTCGAGGATCACTTCCAGCGCGTCGGGCGGGATGTAGAGGTCCTGCGGAATCTGCAGCACCGGCTGGCCGCGCACCACCGCCAGGGGCATTTCCGCCTGACGAGGAGCGTCGCCGTTGTCGCGGGGCGGTTCTTGCGCGGGGACTGCAGGTTCGGTTGACAGGGGTTCGGTGCTCATCCGGCACTCGTATTGGGCGGATCGATGACGCCGACGGTGGCCATCGTCCGGGTTTACGAAAGTTTGCAAAGTACCCATTGGGGTGCAGCGAAGGGCCTCGCCGGACACGCCACCCGCACTCGCGGGCAAGGTACGGTGGATTCGGTATCGGTACCAACCTGCGTCCGACCCGGCATTTCGTCGAGCCGATCCGCACGTCCATGATCACTTCGGCCGCCGCTTGCAGCCTCCCGCCCGTCGCGGTGGCGATCCCCGAGTCCGTGTCCGCAAGCGAGAAAGTCGCGATCGTTGGAAGATCGCCTGGCGGCTCGACGTGGCCGACCCCGGCCCGATACCGCGCCGGTTACTGGTTGCCTAGGGTAAGGCCGAAAGCGCCGCAAGTCCAGAGGTCGGCGCCGGCAGGTTGGCCCGCATTTTGCTTGCCTGAAAACGACAGGCAGATGCGGGAGAATCCCGTCCTGCCGCTTGCGCGAATGCGTTCGGGATACGAGGTGCCAGGGGAATGTTCGACGTGGCAATCGACCATAAAGCGGACCCTGCTGTCGACAGCCACGTGCGGCACGCGCGGATGGTGCGGCAGACGGCGGTGCTGATGAGCCGGCGCGGGGATGTCTGGCAGACCGATCTCGCCGACATTTCGGCGACGGGCGTCAGGCTGGCGCGCCCGGCCGGGTGGCACGGCCAGACGGGCGATGTCTGGGTGCTCGACATGCTGTTCGCCGAGGACATCAACGTGCACGTGATGGCCGAGGTGGTGCGGGTGTCGCGCGACAACATCGCGCTCACGTTCGCACGCATCCCCGAGGAAACCCAGCAGGCGTTGTGGACGCTCCTGGGCGGCTACGCCGATACGCTGGAAGCCTGGGACGAGGATTCCGATCCGGCGACCTGAAACCGCGGGGCCGGGAACGAACGAGGCGGCTGCCGCCTGATATTGGAAAAGCACAATCCCGTGCTTTTTCACGCGCCGAGTCCGATGCATGTCCGGACTCGGCTTCGCGGATCAATCGGCGGATCGGCGACGGGCCATCCATGGCCCGAGCCACCTCGCGTGTACGTGATCCCGGTCAGTGGCCGCCGTTCGGCTTCTTCTCGTGGCGGTCGTTGCCGCCGCGTTCCTGGCGCGGTGCTTCGCGCATCTGCGCCGGCCTGCCGCGCGGCCCTTCGTTGCGGGGCGTGCGCGTATTGGGTTCGCGCTGGCGCGGCATGGCGTTCGCGTCGGGTCGGGCCTGATCGCGCGCCGGCGCCGTGCGTTGCGGACGCGGTTGCTCGGCGCGCATCGGTTGCCTGCGGTCGCGGGGTGCTTCGGCCATGCCGCGTTGGCGATTCGGCGCGGCCGTCGTGGCACGTGCGCGCTCGGGGGCCGCGACCATCCGATTACGCGGCGCTCCCTGCGTGCGCACGGCGTGCGGGTTGTCGAAGCGTCCCGCGCGCTGGGTGGCGAACACGGCCGGCCGGCCCTGGTTGGCCTTGGCGCGCTGGGCGGGATCGCGCATCGCCCGGTCGCGCTGCTGCGCCTGCATCGAAGTCGGCGACCAGCGCCGCTCGTTTGCGAACCTGCGTTGCGAGGCGCTGGGCTGCGCGGTCAGGCCGCCGCGGCCGCCGTTGTAGCTGACGCGGTTGACGTGGACGTTGTTGATCACGGTCTTGTTGACGTACACGTTGCGGATGTTGGTGACGTTGACGTTGTTGACCGCGCGGTTGTAGTAGAAATCACGACCGCGCCAGTAGCCGCCCACGTATCCCGTGCCGAAGTAGCCGTAGCCGTAGTTGATGCCGCCGTAAAAGCCGACGCGGGGCCCCCAATAACCGGGATTCCAGCGGTAGTAGCCCGCCGACCAGCCCCACCAGCCCGGTGTCCACAGCAGGCCGATCTGGGGCGGCATCACCCAGGTGCCCGGCACCCAGTAGTAGTCGCCATAGCCGGGGTCCCAGGCCCAGTAGCCCGGCGTCCAGAGGTAACCCGGACCCGGCGCGATCGGCTGCGCGTACACGGGCATCGGCGGCGGCGCGATGCCGATGGATATGCCCACGCTGACCGCCGCGGCGGCGGGCGGCGGCAACGCCAGCATGGGCGTGGCCATGAGGCCTGCAACAAGCAACGTTGTCGCGATGCGTTTCACGGTGTGTTCTCCTGGTCGGCCGAAATGGCCCAACCCTTGGAACGCGATGCCAGGGGCATTGTTGACGCGCGGAAGATCGGCGGTGATCCACCGTTCATCAGGCATTGGGCGGGAGTTCAGCGCCGGGCCGGGTACGGCCGGCCGCCTCGTGCATGTCGGCCTTGGCCAGGCTGTCCGGGCTTCCCTCCTGTCCGCCGGGGGCCTTCAGTGCGCCGTTTTCCTGGCTTCCTCGTCGCGCAGTTCGCGCCGCAGGATCTTGCCGACGTTGCTCTTGGGCAGTTCGGTGCGGAACTCGATGTACCTCGGCCGTTTGTAGCCGGTGAGTTCGTCGTGGCAATACTGCCTCAGTGCGGCTTCGGTGAGCGCGGGATCCTTCTTCACCACGAACAACTTGACCACTTCGCCAGAGTGCTCGTCGGGCACCCCGATCGCGGCGACTTCCAGCACGCCGGGATGGTGGGCGACCACGTCCTCGATCTCGTTGGGATACACGTTGAAGCCCGACACCAGGATCATGTCCTTCTTGCGATCGACGATGTAGAAGAGTCCGCTCTCGTCCATGCGCGCGATGTCGCCGGTGCGCAGCCAGCCCTCCGCGTCCATGACCTTGGCGGTTTCCTCCACACGGTTCCAGTAGCCCTTCATCACCTGCGGGCCGCGCACGCACAGTTCACCGGGTTGGCCTGCCGCGACAACGTGACCGTCGTCGTCACGCAACGTCACGTCGGTGGACGGCAGCGGCATGCCGATCGAACCGGTGTAGTCCTTGATGTCCAGGCGGTTGGCCGTGACCACGGGCGAGGTTTCGGTCAACCCGTAGCCTTCGATCAGCGGGATGCCGGTGGCCTTCTTCCAGCGTTCGGCGACCGCGCGTTGCGCCGCCATGCCGCCGGCCAGCGCGAACTTCACCCGCGAGCAATCGACTGACGCGAAACCGGGGTGGTTGAGCAGCGCGTTGTACAACGTGTTGACCCCGGTGATCGCACTCCAGCGGGATTTCTTCAGCGTCTTGATGAAGGCCGGGATGTCGCGCGGATTGGTGATCAGCACGTTCTCGCCGCCGAAGTAAGCCATCAGGATGGCATTCACCGTCAGCGAAAAGATGTGATAGAGCGGCAGCGCGGTGACGATCTGTTCTTCGCCCTGGGTGAACAGGTCGCCCACCCACGCCACCAGTTGCAGCGTGTTCGCGACCATGTTGCCGTGCGTGAGCATCGCGCCCTTGGCGACGCCGGTGGTGCCGCCGGTGTATTGCAGGAACGCGATGTCGTCGTGGCCGAGGGGTACTTTCGGCGCCTGCATGCCGGCGCCACGCCGCAGCACGTCGCCGAAACGCAGGTGCCCCGGCAACGACCACGCCGGCACCATCTTCCTGACGTGCTTCACCGCGAAACTGATCAGAGGCCCTTTCGGGAAACCCAGCTGGTCGCCGATCGAGGTGACGATCACGTGCTCGACGTGGGTCTTGCCGATTGCCTCCGCGAGCGTCGCCGCGAAGTTCTCCAGCACCAGGATGGTTGTTGCGCCGGAGTCTTCGAGCTGGTGCTGCAACTCGCGCGCGGTGTAGAGCGGGTTGACGTTGACCACCGTCAGGCCGGCGCGCAGCGCGCCGAACAGCGCGATCGGATACTGCAGCAGGTTGGGCAGCATGATCGCGAGGCGATCGCCCTTGCCGAGCTTCCACTCGGTGGCGAGGAATGCCGCGAACGCCGCGCTCTGCCGGTCCAGCTCCGCCCAACTCAAGACCTTGCCGAAGCTGGAATACGCCGGCCGCTGCGGGTGGTGCGTGCAGGCCTGTTCGAACATCGCGACGATGGATGCGAACTGGCCGGCGTCGATTTCCACCGGCACGCCGGGCGGATAATGCGAGAGCCAGGGACGTGGGTCGGCCATTGTTCCCTCCTGTTCGGATCGCCGGTTGCGCGTATTCACGGCATTGGAGCACGATAGGCGCGAAGGCGGCAAGCTGCATTGCGGCAATCGCTCCGCCATGGGAACCACGCATGTTCGTCGTCGGGAAATCCGTGCGGGCGCCACGCACGAAGCTGCATCGGGTGATGGGCGTCGCCTGCCTGCTGCTGGCGGCGTGGATGCTGGCATCGTGCCATCGCGCGCCGGCCGAGCAGCAGATCCGGCAGGCGATCGATTCGGCGGCCGCCGCGGCACGCGCCAATGACGCGGCCGATGTGCTGGACGTCGTCGGCGACGATTTCATCGGCAACGACGGCGATCTCGATCGCGACGGCCTGCGTCGCTTGCTGGCGTTGCGCGCGCTGCGCCAGGACAAGACCGGTGTGTTGACCGGACCGGTTTCATTCGAACGCAAGGGCGACCGCATCATCGCGAAATTCAACCTGGTGCTGACCGGCGGCAAACCGGGCGACCTGCTGCCGGATCAATCCGCGATCTACGCGATGACCACCGCATGGCGCCGCGAAGGCAGCCATTGGCGCTGCTACGCCGCGACGTGGTCGAGCGGCGTGCGCTGAAACCGCTTGTCGCTGTCGTTACCGCACCGGCACGATGGGTGCGGACGGCGGTGGCGCGGGCGGTGGTGGTGGAAGGGGTGCGGCGAGCTTCGGAGGCTTCGGCGGTTCCGGCGGAGGCGGTGGCGGGGCGGGCGGTGGCGGCGGAACCAGGTTCCACTTCGCCGGCACTTTCATCGCCAGCGTGAGCGTCTTGCCGTGCCGGCGCAGGATGACCGGAACGCGCTGGTCGACGGCGGCGGC
This sequence comes from Lysobacterales bacterium 66-474, assembly GCA_001899805.1. Lineage (GTDB taxonomy): Bacteria > Pseudomonadota > Gammaproteobacteria > Xanthomonadales > Rhodanobacteraceae > 66-474. Next base: position 803,471 of record MKWP01000015.1, on the reverse strand, counting down.
GCGCAGGGCACGTTGCACGTCCTCGGGTTGCGCCACGGACTTGCCGTCGATCTCGACCAGCACGTCGCCGGGATGCAGTTCGGGAAATTGTCCGTCGTTGCGCGACAGCACCAATGCGCCCTTGTCGGTGCCGAAGTAGCGGCCGAGGTCGGGATTCAGCGGTGCCAGGTTCAGGCCCCACCACGGCGACATGTTGATGGTCCATGCGTGGCCCTGCCTGCCCGCCTCGATGGCGGCCTCGCGTGCCGCCCTGGCGTTTTCGCGCGCGACACCGGCGCTTGCCAGCGCGTCGGACGCGCTCTTCATCGCGTCGTCGATGCTTTGCTGGATCTGCCGCTGGAACTCGGGCGAACGCACTTCGGCGGTGGCTTCATTCGCCGCGCGTTCGGCCGCGCGCGCAATGTCTTGCCAGTCGTTCGCCTGGAAACGTTCGGGCGTGACCTCGACCTGCCGGGTCTTGCCGTCGCGGGCCACGTCCAGCCGCACCGGCTTGCCGGGCGGAAGTTCGGCCAGCACGGAAGCGGCGTTCCGCGCCAACGGCTTGCCGTCGATCGCCGTGATGGCATCGCCGGCCGCGAGGCCGGCGCGTTCGGCGGGGCCGCCGGGGGTCACGGCGTTCACGCGCAGCGCGTCGCCGTCCGGGCTCACGGCCATGCCGAACAGGCCGCGCCGGCTGTCGGAAAGGTAACGCAACGCGCTGGCATTGGCTTCGTCGCCGGCCTTCGCGGACAGCGCGGCCATGCGGCTGGCGAGGGCGTTCATGCGCGCCTGCAGTGCGGCCATCTGTTGCTGGAGGGCGGCATCGGTTTCCGCTGCGGGCGCCGGGGTGGAAGCAGGCGGCACGGCGAGCACCGCGCCGGATAGCGACGACAGGATGCAGAAGGCGAGCGTTCGTTTCATGGCGGTTCTCTCGTTCACATGGGGATGGTGCGGCCGGGCCGTGCCTGTTCGGCGACCAGATAGGGCTGCAGGTGCAGCAGCCCGAGCTGCTGCAGCAGGGTGATGCGTTGTTGCCAAAGGTCCGCGACGGTCGCCGGATTGCGTGCGGCGCTCAATTGCAGGTCGATCAGGCCGATGCGGTCCTGCAGCGTGACCGCGCTGGCCAGCGCGCGGCCGTCCAGCGGCGCGCCGTTGCGGTCGAGGTTCTGCACCCACGCCTGCCATTGCGTGGAACTCACCTGCAGCGCCACCAGGTTCGATGTTCCCGTGGCGGGGACGGATGGGCGGGATGGCGTGGCGGGCGCGGGCGCCGGGGATTGCGCGATCCGCACCGGCGCAGGCATGTGGCGGTCCAAGGCCAGGTGCGGCCAGGCGATGAACAGTGCGGCGCACGCCGCCAGTGCCGCCGGCAGGCCGGTCCAGAGGATGCGCCGCGCGGTGCGGCGGCGGCGGGTGCGCGCCGCGAGCTGCGGCCACGCGTCCGGTGGCGGCCTCTCGTCGGGCAGTGCGCGCAGGGCCGCGGCGAGCGAGGCGTCTTCGTTCATGCCGTGGTGGTCGAGCCGGTCGTGCATGGCGTGTCCTCCACTTGGGGAATGAGCAGTTCGCGCAGGCGCCTGGTCGCGCGCGCGAGTTGCGATTTGGAAAAGCTGGTCGAGCGTCCGAACTGCTCGGCGATCTCGATGTGGGTGAAGCCTTCGACGTGGTACAGCCACAGCACCACGCGCGCTGCATCGGGCAGGCGATTCAGGGCGCGATCCAGCGCGGCGGCGTCGGCCAGCAGCCACGGCGGCGGTGCGTCGTCGTCGCCGCGGAGGTCTTCGTCGAACACCTCGATGATGTGCAGGCGGTCGTGGCGCAACTGCATCAGCGCCTCGTTCACCACCAGCTTGCGCAGCCATGCGCCGAATGGCGCTTCGCCGCGGAACTGGCGCGCGCGTTCGAAGGCTTTCAGCATGGAATCCTGCAAGGCTTCCTGCGCCACGTCGCGGCGGCCCGTCAGGCGCAACGCCAGCGTCCAGGCTGCGCGTTCGAAGCGCCGGTAGACCGATTCGAACGCCGCGAGATCGCCACGCTTGAAGCGCTCGATCAGGTCGGGCTCGACGTGTTGCCGGAAGGTCGACGGGGTGTCCACGATCAGGGTCTGTCGATGTCGTGCCAGCGGGCCGGGCCCCTGCATCCGCACGGCTGCGTCATGGCTCGTCGATGTATCGACATGCATCTTCCTCGCTCTTGCTTGCCCCGTGGGCAAGGGACCCAACCTGCCCGGACTCCGATCCGGGGATGGCCGCATGGCACGGCGTCAACAGACCTTAGATGCACCGGAACGCGAAAGGGTCGCAGCGATTGGATGGACGGATGGCGTCGGTCGTGTGCGGAGTGTCCGCAGACTGTCCGCGGACACTTTCAGCATCACGCTGACGCAGCCAACGCATTGAAATAAATCGAATAAATGTTTCGCTTCGGTTGGCATCGCACTTGCTCCTGTTTGGGCGTGGCCGCAATGGTGCGGCAAGGACCCGAGCATGAGCATCCGCGATACATCGGCGCAGGACCGCATCATCGAGAAGCGCGTCAGCAAGAAGAAACTCGGTGTCTTAGCCGGCATCGGCGTGGCGGTGTTGCTGTTGCTGGTCTGGCTGCTGCCGGGCGCGATCCGGTTGATGGGTGCCGGCTCGTCGGTCAGCGCCTCGCGCCTGCAGATCGCGACGGTGGAACGCGGCGACTTCGTGCGCGACATCGCCGCCGACGGGCGGGTGGTCGCGGCGGTCAGTCCCACGCTGTATGCGCGGGCGGGCGGCGCGGTGGTGCTGAAGGTGCACGCCGGCGACAAGGTCGCGAAGGACCAGGTGCTGGCGGTGATCGCGAGCCCCGAGCTCACCAACAAGCTCGCGCAGGAACAGAACAACGAGGATGCGATGCAGGTCGCGTACGAGCAGGCGAAGATCGACGCCAACCAGCAGCGTTCCAAGCTGCAGGAAGCGTTCGAGAACGCCAAGATCGATGCGCAAAGCGCCAAGCGCGACCTCGCGCGATACCAGGAGGCCTACCAGAAGGGCGCGGTGTCGAAGCTCGACGTCGACCGCCACCAGGACGCGCTGGAAAAGGCGCAGATCCAGATGCAGCACGCCCAGGACAACCTCGGCATGGACGACTCCAGCCTGACGCTGGAGATCAAGGCCAAGAAACTCGCCTACGATCGCCAGAAGCTGCTGGTCGCGGACGTGCAGCGCCAGGTCGACGAGTTGAACGTGCGCTCGCCGGTCAGCGGCCAGGTCGGCCAGCTGTTCATCGCGCAGACCGCGACGGTGCCGAAGGACGCCAAGCTGTTGACGGTGGTGGACCTGTCCGCGCTGGAAGTGCAGGTGAACGTGCCCGAAAGCTTTGCACGCGACCTCGCCGCCGGCATGCCGGCCGCGATCAGCGGCAACGGCAACGACTGGAAAGGCGCGGTCAGCGCGATCTCTCCGGAAGTCGTGAACGGCGAAGTGGTCGCGCGGGTGCGCTTCGAGGGCGACAAGCCCAAGGACCTGCGCCAGAACCAGCGGCTGTCGGTGCGCATCATGCTGGACAAGCGCGACAACGTGCTGACCGTCGCGCGCGGTTCGTTCGTCGACGAATCCGGCGGCCGCTACGCCTATGTCGTGCGCGACGGCATCGCCTACAAGACGCCGGTGACGCTCGGCCCCAGCTCCATCGACAAGGTCGAAATCCTGCAGGGCCTGAAGGAAGGCGAAAAGGTCGTGATCTCAGGCACCGACAGTTTCAACGGCGCGGCGAAAGTCGCCATCAGCAACTGATTTGATTTTCCTTCTCCCGCCGGGAGAAGGTGGCCCGAAGGGCCGGATGAGGGTCCGGAACCTGCGGAACGTTGGACGCAAGCGACCCGAACCCTCACCCCCGCCCCTCTCCCGACGGGAGAGGGGAGCAAAACACCACCACCGAGGAAAAAACCATGCTGAAAATGACCCACCTGTCCAAGGTCTACCGCACCGAAGTGGTGGAGACCTACGCCCTGCGCGACTTCAACATCGACGTGAAGGAAGGCGAGTTCGTCGCGGTGATGGGGCCGTCCGGTTCGGGCAAGACCACCTTCCTCACCATCGCCGGCCTGCTGGAAAGCTTCACCGGCGGCGAGTACGTGCTGGACGGCACCGACGTCAGCAACCTCGGCGACAACGCGCGCTCGAAGATCCGCAACGAGAAGATCGGTTTCGTGTTCCAGAGCTTCAACCTGATCCCCGACCTCAACGTGCACGACAACGTGGAAGTGCCGTTGCGCTACCGCGGCATGAAGTCCGCGGAACGCAACCAGCGCATCCAGGAGGCGCTGGAGCGCGTCGGCCTGGCCTCGCGCATGAAGCACTACCCGGCGGAACTCTCGGGCGGCCAGCAACAGCGCGTCGCGATCGCGCGCGCGCTGGCCGGTTCGCCGCGCCTGCTGCTGGCGGACGAACCGACCGGCAACCTGGATACGCAGATGGCGCGCGGCGTGATGGAACTGCTGGAGGAAATCCATCGCGGCGGCGCGACCATCGTGATGGTGACCCACGATCCCGAACTCGCCACGCGCGCACAGCGCGCCGTGCACGTGATCGATGGCCAGGCCGTGGACATCGCCGAGGAACCGCGTTTCCACGCGAAAACGAAGCGTGCCGAAGCCATCGCCGAAGGCGGGGCGGTTTAGCAAAACCGGGATGTCGCGCGGCACGCGCGGCGTCCCCGGATCCTGCCATGGAGGGAAGGGAATGACAGCCGTCACGAACGAGGGTGGAGACGCAAGGCTCATTGGGGATGTGTTGACAACCACAGGGGCTACTGCAGCAAACCGAGGACCGCAACCATGATCCGCAAGCTCATCGCCATCACCGCCGCCATCCTGATCAACTGTGCCGTGCTCGCATGGTTCCATGCGTGGAGCGCCGCCGTGGTTGCGAGTGCCGCGCCGGCTCCCGGCGCAGCCCCGGCGATCATCACGCTGCCCGTCATCCACGTGCATCCCAGCGCGGACCAGCTGCGCGCGCTGCGCGGCGAGCAAAGCGCGGCCGTCGTACCGCCGCAGGCGGATGCGGGCGGCCAGGCCGCCTGCATCGAGATGCCGTACTACTCGTTCGCGACGCCGTGCACGGTGGCGGTGGGCGGGTGATCCGGAGCGGGCGCCGCCCGGGTCCGGCCTGGAGCCGGTGGCGACGACGCGACACGCGAGCATCAACCGCCCTTCGATGGGCGGCACAAGACACCCTCGTCCACAGCGAAAACGGCTGCATCGACAAAGGCGAATGACATGTTTGCGTATTACCTCGACCTCGCACTGCGCAGCCTGAAGCGCAACAAGGCGCTCACCGGGTTGATGATCCTGACCATCGGCTTCGGCGTGGCTGCGTCGATGACCACCTGGTCGGTGTTCCGTGCGGTCTCCGGCGATCCGATCCCGTGGAAGTCGTCGAAGCTCTACGTGCCGCAGATCGATGCGTGGGGGCCGACGGTGCAGAAGAACAATCCCGATCCGGAGAAGGGCCCGCCGGATGCGTTGACCTACGGTGATGCGGTCGGCCTCATGCGCGACCATCGCGGGAAGCTGCAATCGGCGATGTACATGCTCTCGCCGTCGGTGGTTCCGGCGAAAGTCGGCGAGCACCCGTTCAACACCATGGGGCATGCCGTTTTCAGCGAATTCTTTCCGATGGTCGACGTGCCGTTCAAGTACGGCAGCGGCTGGAGCGCCGCGGACGACGAGAGTCGCGCGCAGGTCGCGGTGATCAGCAGCAAGGTCAACCGCAGGGTCTTCGGCGGCGGCGACAGCGTCGGCAAGACCATCAACATCGACGGCCACGATTACCGCGTGGTCGGTGTGATGGGCGAATGGAATCCCCAGCCGCGCTTCTACGACGTCGTCAACACCGGCGGGTTCCTCAGCCAGGACGAAGGCGTGTTGCTGCCGTTCAACACCACGATCGCCGCGGACATGTCCAACGACGGCAACACCAATTGCTCCGAGGCGCCCAAGGAAACCGGGTTCGTCGGCCTGCAGCGTTCCAGTTGCATCTGGATCGAATACATGGTGCAGCTCGACAGCGCCGCGGACGCACAACGCTTCAAGGATTACCTCGAAGGTTTCGCGCGCCAGCGCTATCCGGGCTGGGCGCCGAACGTGCGGCTGCGCGGTTTGATGGCCTGGCTGGACCACGAGCACGTGGTGCCGCCCGACACCCGGATTTCCTTGTACGTGGCGTTGGGCCTGCTGCTGGTGTGCCTGGTCAACACCGCGGGGCTGTTGCTGGCGAAATTCCTGCGTCGCAGCAGCGAGATCGGCGTGCGCCGCGCATTGGGCGCGTCGCGCCGCGAGATCTACACGCAGTTCCTCATCGAGGCCGGCATGGTCGGGTTGGCTGGCGGCGCACTGGGCTTGCTGCTCACGTGGCTGGGCATCGTCGGCGTCGGCTGGGTACTGCCGCGCGACATCGCCGACCTGGCGCGACTGGACGTATCGCTGTTCGCGACCACGCTTGCGGTGGCGATCGTGGCGACGATGCTGGCCGGCCTCTATCCCACCATGCGCGCGGCGGCGGTGCAGCCGGCGTGGCAGTTGAAATCGAATTGAGGATCGCGCGATGACACTCCACCCCATCCTTGCGGCGCTGAAGAAGCACAAGGCCGGCGTCACGCTGATCACCCTGCAGATCGCGTTGACGCTGGCGATCGTGTGCAACGCGGTGTTCATCATCGGCCAGCGCGTCGACCGCATCAATCGCCCCAGCGGCATCGACGAAAACAACCTGTTCCTGGTCACGCAAAGCTGGGTCGGCGCGCCGACCGGCGACGACGAGGGCAGCATCGACAAGCTCGATTCGATGCAACAGGCCGACGTCGCGACCTTGCGCAATCTGCCGGACGTCGAATCCGCGATCGCCGTCAACACGTTGCCGCTGGTCAACAGCACCTGGAGCACGGGCATCAGCCTCAAGCCCGACCAGCAACGTTCGACCGCGCAGGCGGCGCTCTACTTCGGCACCGAGCAGATGGTTCCCACGCTGGGGCTCAAGCTGGTCGCGGGCCGCAATTTCACTTCCGCGGAAATCGGCCACATGGGGTTCCGTGGCCACAACAAGCCGCCCGTGATCATCGTCACCAAGGCCCTGGGCGACAAACTGTTCCCGAAAGGCGACGCGTTGGGCAAGACGGTTTACATCGATCGCAATCCCACCACCATCGTCGGCATCGTCGAACGGATGCAGGTGCCGAGCGTGAACAGCTGGGCCAACAGCTGGTTCTGGAATTCGGTGCTGATTCCCACGCGGCTGGATGCCGGCTTCTCCCGCTACGCGGTGCGCGCCAAGCCCGGCCGCCTCGACGCCGCGATGCGCGAGGCGCCCAAGGCGCTGTATGCGTCCAATCCGATGCGAGTGATCGAAACCGGCGCCAAATTCGAAGACAAATCTGTGCATTCGTTCGCCGAGATCCGCAGGTACGCCTATCGCGCCGACCGCGGCATGGCGGTCCTGATGGGCGTGATCTGCCTGATCCTGCTGTGTGTCACCGGCGCGGGCATCGTCGGCCTCACCAGCTTCTGGGTGGGCCAGAGGCGCAAGCAGATCGGCATCCGCCGCGCGCTGGGCGCAACGCAAGTCGACATCCTGCGTTACTTCCAGACCGAGAACCTGATGATCGCGGGCGTCGGCGTGGTGCTGGGCGCGATCCTCGCGGTCGGGTTGAACCTGTGGTTGATGAAGCAGTTCCAGATGGACCGGATGTCGATCACTTACGTGCTCGTCGGGGTGGTCGTGCTGCTGGTGCTGGGGCAGGGCGCGGTGTTCGCGCCGGCGCGGCGTGCGTCGAAGGTATCGCCGGTGGAGGCAACGCGATCGGTGTGAGTGCTGTTCCCTTCTCCCTCCGGGAGAAGGTGCCCCGCAGGGGCGGATGAGGGTGCGAACCCGCGTGATGCATGCGTGTGATCGGACCCTCACCCGGCGCTTCGCGCCACCCTCTCCCGATGGGAGAGGGATTCCAAGCAAGGAGCAACAATGTTTGCGTACTACCTCGACCTCGCCATCCGCAGCCTCAAGCGCAATCCGGTGCTCACGTTCCTGATGGTGCTGGCGATCGCCGTGGGCATCGGCGCGTCGATGACCACGCTGACGGTGATGCACATCCTTTCCGGCGATCCGCTCCCGGGCAGGAGCGCGAACATCTATTACCCGCAGGTCGATGCCACGCCCGCTGACTGGCACAACAAGAATCCGCTCGACATGCTGGATTACCGTTCGGCGGTGGATTTGTGGAGCGCGCATCGCGCCGACCGCCAGGCATTGATCGTGGACAGCAGCGTCAAGGTGCGCGCGCCCGAGGCGAACCTGCCGCCGTTGATGCTGACGATGTTGTCCACCACGTCGGACTTCTTTCCGATGTTCAACGTGCCGTTCGAATACGGCAGCGGCTGGACGCCGGCCGACGATGAGAATCGCGCACGCGTCGCGATCATCTCGGGCAACCTCAACGACCGGCTGTTCGGCGGCAAGAACAGCGTGGGCAAGACCTTGCGCCTGAAGGACAGCAACGTCCGCATCGTTGGCGTGCTGAAGCCGTGGCGGCCGTCGCCGCAGTTCTACACGGTGGTCGCGGGCAACTACGCCAACGGCGACACCGCGGGTTTTTACGGCAAGCCGGAAGACGTGTTCGTGCCGTTCCAGACCGGCCTTGAAGTCAACGATGGCGCGTTCCAGCAATTCACCTGCTGGGGCATGCCATCCACGCCGGGGCATCTTCAGAACTCGCCGTGCGTGTGGGTCAGCCTGTGGGTGGAACTGGAGGGCGCCGCGAAAGTCGCCAGCTATCGTGATTTCATCGCCAGCTACGCCCAGCAGCAGAAGGCGCTGGGGCGGTTCACCAAGACCGACACGCGCATGCTGGACCTGATGGGCTGGCTCGACTACAACCACGTGTTGCCGAGCGACGTGAAGCTGCAGACCTGGCTGGCGTTTGCGTTCCTGGCGATCTGCCTGTTCAACACCGTGGGCTTGTTGCTGGCGAAGTTCCTGCGCCGCGCCGGTGAAATCGGCGTGCGCCGCGCGCTGGGCGCATCGCGACGTACGGTACTCGCGCAATGCCTGACCGAAGCCGGATTGATCGGATTCATCGGCGGCGTGGCTGGCTGGCTGCTCACGCTGGTCGGCCTGTGGCTGGTGCGAAGCCAGAAGATGCCGTATTCCGACCTGGTGCACCTGGACGTGGCGATGTTCGTGGCGACGTTCGCGTTGGCGGTTGCCGTGAGTTTGCTCGCGGGCGCGTTGCCCGCCTTGCGCGCCAGCCGCGTCGCGCCTGCGCTGCAGTTGAAGACCCTGTAATCCATTTCCCCTCCCCCGCTGGCGGGGGAGGGGCAGGGTGGGGGCAAACGAAACTCGCCCCCATCCGCCCTTCGGGCACCTTCCCCCGCAAGCGGGGGAAGGAGACAACGCAAAGGCCGGAATACACCATGCAAATCCAACCCATCCTCGCGGCACTCAGGAAACACAGGCTCGCGACAATCCTGATCGCGCTGGAGATCGCCCTGGCTTGCGCGGTGCTGTGCAATGCCACGTCGATGATCGCGGGCCGCATCGCTGCGATGCGCATGGTCAGCGGCGTGGACGAAAGCGCGCTCGGCAACATTGCCGTGACCGGTTTCGATCCCGCGCAGGCGAACGACCTGAATGCCCGCATGTTGACGGGCTTGCGCGCGATCCCCGGCGTGCAGGATGCGAACGTGGTCAGCAGCGTGCCGTTCGGCCCGCAGTGGGGCGTCGCCGGGATCTCGCTCGATCAGGCTGGCAAGCGTTCCGGCGGTGTCATCGAATTCTACGAAGGCGGTCCGGGCACGCCGCAGGCGCTGGGCCTGAGGCTGGTGGCCGGGCACATGCCGGGCGCGGACGATTACCAGCCTTTGCAGGGCTACATGCCTCCCAATCCCCGCGTGTTGATCACGCGCACGCTCGCCGAACACCTGTGGCCGGGTGAGAACCCGCTGGGCAAGGAGTTCTGGGGGATGAACATCACTTTCCGCGTGATCGGCGTGGTCGAGCATTTGATGGTTTCGCAGTACACCGAGACTGGCGTGCGCGGTGCCGACTGGTCGGTGTTCGTGCCGGCGGCGCCGGGCGGGATGCTGTCCGGGAATTACGTGGTGCGCGCCGATCCGCAAAACATCGATCGCGTGATGACGGAAGCCAAGGCCGCGGTTCGCACGATCGCACCGGACGTGGTGCTCGATCACGACACCAGCAGGACCGTCGGCGAACTTCGCCATGCCTTCTTCAAGACCGACCGCGCGATGGCCGGCATCCTGCTGGGCGTGATCGCGGCGCTGTTGCTGGTGACCGCACTCGGCATCGTGGGGCTCGCCAGTTTCTGGGTCGCGCAGCGGCGCAAGCAGATCGGCATCCGCCGCGCGCTGGGTGCGACGCGCGCGGACATCCTGCGCTATTTCCAGATCGAGAATTTCCTGATCGTCACGTTCGGGATCGTGCTGGGAATCGTGCTGGCGGTCGGAATCAACCTGTCGCTGATGAAGCTCTTCGAAGTCCCTCGTTTGCCGTATTGGTACCTGCCGATCGGCGCGTTGGTGCTGTGGCTGCTGGGACAACTGGCGGTGCTGGCGCCGGCGCTGCGGGCCGCGGCGGTGCCGCCGGTGGTGGCGACAAGGAGCGTTTGAAGCTGCTGTTTCCTTCTCCCTCCGGGAGAAGGTGCCCCGCAGGGGCGGATGAGGGTACGCAACTTGCGTGACGCCTGCGCAAGACCCGGACCCTCACCCCCAACCCCTCTCCCGACGGGAGAGGGGAGTTGAATCAGGAGACGATTGAATGTTCGGCTATTACCTCGACCTCGCAGTACGCAGCTTCAGGCGCAACCGCGTGCTCACCGCGCTGATGGTGCTGGCACTTGGCCTCGGCATCGGCGCGTCGATCACCACGTTGACGGTGTTGAAGCTGTTGTCCGGCGATCCGTTGCCGCACAAGAGTGCGCGGGTGTTCGCACCGGAAATCGATCCGCTGCCCGCGGACAGTACCACCAAGCCTGCGGATCTCTGGCGCGGCTGGGGTAACATCATGAGCTACACCGACGCCATGAACCTGCTGCGCGCGCACAGGGCCGAACGGCAGGCGGCGATGGCGCTGACCCCGGTCAAGGTTCGACCGCAGCAAGCCGGCGAGCACCCGTTCTTCAGCAACGGGGTCATGACGACCGCGGCGTTCTTCGCGATGTTCGACGTGCCCTTCGAGTACGGCGGCGGCTGGAGCGAGCAGGACGGCGAAGACCGCGCGCGGGTGGCGGTGATCGCGGCCGAGCTCAATGACAAACTGTTCGGCGGCAAGAACAGCGTCGGCCAGACGGTTCGCGTCAACGACCACGATTACCGCATCGTCGGCGTCGCCGGGAAATGGGCGCCGCAACCGCGCTTCTACGCGGTGAGCCTGGGCGGGCGCGGTTACGGCGACGGCGACGCGGTGTTCCTGCCGTTGCAGTCGGGCAGCGCCGACAAGATGAACCCGCAGAACGTCAACTGCTGGCAGGTCGCCGACATCACCAGTCTGGAAACCGCGCCGTGCGCATGGGTGTCATTGTGGGTGGAACTGGAGAGTGCCGCGGATGCGGGCGCCTACAAGACCTTCCTGTCCAATTACGTCGCGCAGCAGATTTCGCTGGGGCGCTTCCACCATCCCGAAGTTGCGCTGCCGGACCTCGCGGACTACCTGGCCCAGCAACAGGTGGTGCCCAGCGACGCGCGCCTGCAGGCCAACCTGGCGTTCGGATTCCTGTTGATCTGCGTGGTCAACACCGTGGGCCTGTTGCTGGCCAAGTGCCTGCGCCGTTCGCGCGAGATCGGTGTGCGCCGTGCGCTGGGCGCGACGCGCAGCGCGATCTTCGCGCAGTTCATGATCGAATCGGCGATGGTCGGAGTGGCCGGCGGCGTGCTGGGGCTGGTGTTCGCCGAACTCGGATTGTGGGCGGTACGCCACCAGCCGGCACAGTACGCCAGCCTCGCGCACCTCGACCTTGCGATGTTCGCTCTCACCTTCGTGGTCGCGCTGATCGCAAGCCTGGTCGCGGGACTGCTGCCTGCATGGCGCGCCTGCGTGGTGGCGCCGGCGCCGCAGCTGAAAGCCGTCTGAGGAGCACGCCCATGGAAATCCAGCCCATTCTCGCGGCCCTGCGCAAGCACAAGATTCCGACTGCACTGATCGTGCTCGAGATCGCGCTGGCTTGCGCGGTGCTCTGCAATGCCGTGTTCATGATCGGCCAGCGACTCGGCGAGATCCATTTGTCGAATGCGATCGACGAGTCGGGGGTGTCTGTCCTCGATGTCAGGGGGCTCGATCCCGAGGCGATGGCCGCGGACGTGCCGCGTGACCTTGCCGCCCTGCGCGGCATCCCCGGCGTGACCGCCGCCGCCGCGTTCAACAGCCTGCCGCTCACGAACAACGGCTGGAACAGCGATGTCGCGACCGGCCCGGGGAAACTGTTCGAGAAAAATGCGCCGAACGTGATGATGTACATGTTCACCGAAAGCGGCGACAAGGCGCTCGGCCTGCAATTGCTGAAGGGCCGCTTTTTCACCGCCACCGAATACGCCGACAGCAAACTCGGGGGGTCCTACCTGCCCAGCGGCCACGTGGTGCTGGTCACCCCCAGTCTGGCCGGGCGCCTGTGGCCGGGCCAGCCGGCGCTGGGCAAACAAATCTGGATTGGCGACGATCTCCACTACACGGTGGTCGGCATCGTCGGGAATGTGCTGCGCCCCAGCGAGAACGGACAGGGACTGTCCGGTTTCTACCACAGCCTGTTCTTCCCGATCAGTCCCGGCCCCAACATCAGCAACTACGTGGTACGCAGCGCACCTGCCGATCGCGACCGCGTGTTGCGCGACGGCGTGCGCAAGACCGAGGCGCTGTTGCCCAACGCGGTGGTCAAGGGCAAGACCTTCACCGAAATCCGCGACAAGTATTTCGCCGACAGCCGCAGCATGGTCTGGATGCTGGTGCTGGTGTGCGTGGTGATGCTGGCGGTGACCGCATTCGGCATCGTCGGCTTGACCAGTTTCTGGGTCGGCCAGCGGCGCAGGCAGATCGGCATCCGGCGCGCGGTCGGCGCGACGCGTGCGCACATCCTGCAGTACTTCCAGACCGAGAATTTCCTGTTGAGCACGGCGGGAGTGGCGATCGGGATGCTGCTCGCGTTCGGCATCAACCTGTATCTCATGCAGCACTACCAGATGCTGCGCATGCCCTGGTACTACCTGCCGGCCAGTGCGATCGCACTGTGGTTGCTGGGGCAACTTGCGGTGCTGGGCCCCGCGTTGCGCGCGTCCAACGTGCCGCCGGTGGTGGCGACGAGGGGCGGGTGACGAGGAACGCAGCAACGCGACTTGTGGCAGTTGTCATTCCGGGGTCGCGCCGGCTCCATCGGCGATGGAATCCGGAATCGGTCTCCGTGGCAAAAGACCGATCCCGGGTTCTGCCCGCGCAGCCCGCGGGCAGCCCCGGAATGACGAGGTTGGCGAAGGAGGGGTGATCAATGTTCAGCTACTACATCGAACTCGCATTGCGCAGCCTGAAGCGCACGCCGGTACTCACCGCGCTGATGGTGCTGGCGATCGGGCTCGGCATCGGCGCCAGCATGACCATGCTCACGGTGCTGCACGTGATGACGCAGGATCCGCTGCCGGGGCGTAGCGCGCATTTGTATTACCCGCATCTTGATCCGTTGCCGACCAATTACAAGACCGATCCGCTGGGTACCAACCCGAACCAGAACCTGACTTGGCCGGATGCGATGGCCTTACTGCACGCGCACCGCGCGGTGCGGCAGGCGGCCATGGCGGGTGGCCGCGTCCTGTTGTGGCCGCAGCGCACCGATGTGCAACCGTTCTATGTGGATGGGCATTACACCACGCACGCATTCTTCGACATGTTCGGCGTGCCGTTTGTCGAGGGGAGCGGCTGGACAGCCACGGACGATCAGGCCAGCGCACGCGTAGTGGTTCTGACGCAGACGCTGGCGCGCAAGCTGTTTGGTGCCGCGAATGCGGTGGGCAAAACTGTCCGTCTTGGCGAACTCGACTATCGCGTGGTCGGAGTGACCAAGGATTGGGCGCCGAAGCCGCTGTTTTACGCCGACGCTTCGGCCCAGTTTTACAGTGATGTCGATCAGTTCTTCCTGCCACTGTCGGACGTACTGAATAGCAAGCAATTGGACGGTGACCTTCGGGTTTCCGGCAACATTTCCGGTTGGAGCGATTCCAACGGGGACAACCTGCGAGACCCGAGCACGACATGGATTCAATTCTGGGTGCAGCTGGATACGCCAACGCAGGTGGCGACGTACCGGCAATTCCTCGTTGACTATTCCGCCGAGCAGAAGTCCCTGGGCCGCTATCAACGGCCGCCCACGAACGCGAAGCTGTACAGCCTGATGGGTTGGCTGCAGTACGAGAATCTGGTACCCGATGACGTGAAGCTGCAGATGTGGCTGGCGCTGGGTTTCCTGGGCGTCGCCATGCTCAACATCGTGGCGCTGCTGCTCGCGAAATTCCTGCGTCGCAGCGGCGAAATCAGCGTGCGGCGCGCGATGGGTGCGCGCACGCGCGACATTTTCGTGCAATTCGGCATCGAATCCGCGCTGGTGGGCGTGGCCGGCGGCTTGCTCGGGCTCGGCATTTCGCAGATCGGGTTGTGGAGCATCCGCCAACGCCCCGACGACTATGCGCATCTCGCTTCGATGGATCCGTCGATGCTGGTTGGCACAGTGATGTTGGCAATCGTCGCGAGCGTGCTGGCGGGCATGCTGCCTGCGTGGCGCGCGTGCCGGGTGCCGCCTGCGTTGCAACTCAAGGCACAGTAAGGAGACGAATCGTGGAAATCCGACCGATCATTTCAACGCTGCGCCGCCACAAGCTCACCGCGACCCTGCTGACGTTGCAGGTTGCGTTCACCTGCGCCATCGTCTGCAACGTCGCGTTCATGATCGCCAACCGCGTGCAGCAGGTTTCGTTGCCGAGTGGCCTCGATGAAAACGTCTTGTCCGTGATTCACAGCACTGGCATTGGTCCGGACGCCGAGACGAATCCGTGGGCGCAGCACGAAGCCGACCTCGCGGCACTGCGAGCCATTCCCGGAGTCGAATCGGTTGTCGCGGTGAGTTACGCACTGCCGTTGAACAGGAACGAGTGGTCCTCTGGCACTTGTCCCGACAAGCAGGCGCTGGATCGGGCCATGCAAGTCATGTCCATGCACGGAACGGGCTGCATCGATTCCAGCATATACAACGGCTCGCCAGGCCTGATCCCGACGTTGGGTCTGAACCTTGTCGTGGGCCGAAATTTTCTTCCCGACGAATACGTGCTTGGGCAGAAGACTCCGCCGGTTGCGATTATCAGCCAGGCGCTCGCGCATCGGTTTTATCCGGGTCAGGACCCGCTGGGCAAGGAGATGTACAACGGCGCGAAGAGCCCGATCCGCGTGATTGGCGTGGTCAAGACCTTGCTCCGTCCCAACCTGCACGGCACTGGCACGAATTACGACAGCATTATTTGGCCGCAGAAGCCAAACAGCCCCGGCAGCGATTACGTGATGCGCAGTGCGCCCCAGAATCGCGAACGAATCCTCAAGGCTGCCAAAGCAGCGCTGCTCAAGGTCAACCCGAGTCGCATCATCAATCCGAAGTACACGCAAACCTATACCCAAATCCGCGCGGAGTACTTCCAGCGCGACACCACCATGATCGGCTTGCTGATCGCCTCGGCGCTGGGGTTGCTGTTCGTCACCGCGCTCGGCATCACGGGCCTGGCGAATTTCTGGGTGGGCCAGCGTACCCGCAGCATCGGCATCCGCCGCGCGATCGGGGCCACGCGTGGCGACATCCTGCGTTATTTCCAGACCGAGAACTTCCTGATCGTGACGTTTGGCGTGGTGCTGGGCGTGCTGCTGTCGATCGGCCTGAACCTGCTGCTGATGCAGCATTACGAATTGCCGCGGTTGCCGCTGTGGTACCTGCCGGTCGGTGCAGGGATGCTGTGGTTGTTGGGCCAGCTCGCGGTGCTGGCTCCTGCGCTGCGCGCGTCGCGCGTGCCGCCGGTGGTCGCGACGCGCAGCGTGTGAGATTCGAGGATTTCCGGGAGACGATCGGTTGCGCCAACGCCGGCGGATGGATCGCCAACCGGAGGATCTTTGTTCGATCCGGAAATCGGCTACAGTCGTTGCGGGGTGCACAGGTTCACGCACGATGTGTCGGCTTGGCGACCAACGCTTTCATTCGCGCGGCGAAAGTCGAGGCGATCGCACCACCCTGACGTTGCACACGATCGGAGGCAAAGAAAATGATTTCGCTTGTCCTCGCGGTGGCGCTGGCGGGCGGCGCCTCGATCGCGCAGCCGGCCGCCACGCCTGCACCTTCACCCTCGGCTGCGCCCGTGGCTGCCGCAACCATCGGCGTAGTCCCGCGTCCGTGTGACGTGCTCGAGCCACAGCCACCGGCAGTGAAGGCCTT
The DNA here is from genome assembly GCA_001899805.1 of Lysobacterales bacterium 66-474. GTDB lineage: Bacteria > Pseudomonadota > Gammaproteobacteria > Xanthomonadales > Rhodanobacteraceae > 66-474. The sequence goes on along the minus strand of MKWP01000015.1, from coordinate 787,019 downwards.
CGACGCACGAGTCGCCGCCGCCAAGGCAAATCATCTGCCGCCGCCCGAGCCGAGTGCGGAAGTGGCCGCCGCGTCCAAGGCCTGGTGGGTTCGCCGCACGCTGGACGATTTCGGCGACCTGTGCCGCTATCGCAAGGCAAACGCTGCGCTGCCGCCCGCAACCAGCCATCGCGTGGTCTTCATCGGCGATTCCATCACCGAATCGTGGGGCGAGGGCGACCCCACCCTCTTCACGCATGACGTGATCGATCGCGGCATCAGCGGTCAGACCACGCCCCAGATGGTGCTGCGCTTCAGGGCGGACGTACTCGATCTGAAGCCGGCCGTGGTGCACATCCTGGCCGGCACCAACGACATCGCCGGCAATACCGGCCCGACGTCACTCGAAGCGATGGAGAACAACATCAAGACCATGGTGGAGCTGGCGCAGGCGCACCATGTCCGAGTCATCCTCGGGTCGCTCACCCCGGTGGCCCGTTATCCCTGGCGGCCCTCCATCGAACCCGTGCAAGCCATCTTGGCATTCAACCACTGGCTCAAGACCTATGCACACGGGCAGGGACTGATCTACGTCGATTACTTCACGCCGCTGGATGACGGTCATCATGGTTTCAAGGCGAAGCTGTCGGTGGACGGGGTCCATCCCGACCCGGCGGGGTTTGCGGTGATGAGCCGATTGGCAAGGCAGGCAGTCATCGAAGCGCAGTCCGCCGCGCCGCGATGAGTGCCGTCGAGGTTCAACCGCCGCATGCCTCGATGCTGCTGCAGCCGTGCGTGTTCGCCGATGGTGGCGCCGCGCCGCGTGTGATGCGAATCCGGTTTCCGGCCGTGATAGCCTCGCCCGATGATTCGCCGACCTTTTTCCGACCATGCGCACCGTATTGATCATCGATGACCAGAGCGCGGTGCGCGACGCCTTGTCGCTGCTGCTGTCGCTGCACGACATTCGTCCGCTGACGGCCACGATGCCCGACGAGGGGCTGGCGCTGCTGGCGCGCGAACGCGTGGATGTGGTGATCGCGGACATGAACTTCAGCGCCGACACGACCTCGGGCGAGGAGGGCGTGGCGCTGTTCCATGCGATCCGCGCGCGGCATCCCGATCTGCCGGTGATCCTGCTGACCGGCTGGTCGCATCTGGAAACCGCGGTGCAACTGGTCAAGGCCGGTGCCGCGGATTACATGTCCAAGCCCTGGGACGACGCCAAGCTGCTGGCGACGGTCGAGAACCTGCTGGAGCTTTCCGAGAACGCGCGCGTCGCGGAGACCGCGCGGGTTTCGCGTCGGCGCCGGCGCGCGGCGCTGGAGCGCGATTACGACCTGCGCGGCATCGTGTTCGCGTCCGACGAAATGCTGCGGGTGCTGGAACTGGCCTGCCAGGTCGCGCGCGCCGAGGTGCCGGTGGTCATCACCGGCCCGAACGGCGCGGGCAAGGAACGCGTTGCAGAGATCGTGCACGCGAATTCGGCGATCCGCGACAAGCCGCTGGTGACGGTGAATTGCGGCGCGCTGCCCAGCGAGTTGATCGAGGCCGAGTTGTTCGGCGCCGAAGCCGGCGCCTTCACCGGCGCCACCCGTGCGCGCGAGGGGCGCTTCGAGGCGGCCGACGGCGGCACCCTGTTCCTCGACGAGATCGGCAACCTGCCCGCCGCGGGCCAGATGAAGCTGCTGCGCGTGCTGGAATCGGGCGAGTTCGAGCGGCTCGGCTCGACCCGCACCCGCAAGGTCAAGGTGCGCGTGATCAGCGCGACCAATGCGGATTTGCCGCGGATGATCCACGACGGCAAGTTTCGCGAGGACTTGTTCTATCGCCTCAATACCATCGAGATCGCGCTGCCCCCGTTGTCGGATCGGCCGGACGACATCCTTCCGCTGGCCGAGCGCTTCCTCGACGACGACGCGGTGCTGTCGGACGAGGCGCGCGACGCGCTGCTGGATTACCCGTGGCCGGGCAACGTGCGCGAGCTCAAGAACACCATCGACCGCGCCAAGCTGTTGTGCGGCCGCGACGAAATCACGTCGAAGCACCTGGGCCTGTCGGCGACGGCCATCTCGGCGGCCGCGCGCAGTCTGGACGATCCGCCGCGGGACGTCATCGAGGAGGCCCTGCGCAAGGCCGGCGGCGTGATCAGCCGCGCCGCGCGTTCGCTGGGTCTGTCGCGGCAGGCGCTGTACAGGCGCATGCAGCGTTTCGGCATTCCGACGGAAGGGTGAGAGCCAGCGCTTGCGCGATGCCGGGGGCATCGCGCGCTGGGTCGAACGGGCGGCCAGGGATGGCCGCACCGGCGCCCTGCACCATGGACGATTGCTCGCCCGATCGCCGGTTTTGGATCTTCGCGTCGTTGGCGCGGCCCGTGATTCCGAGGCGATGATGCCACCTGGAGCCACTTCCGAGTTCGAGTAGTCCGATTTCCGATTACATTGGTCCGCCATGCGCATATCCTCCCTCGAAGGCAAACTCGCGCTGTTGCTGGTCGGTTCCGCGGCGGTCGGCGCGGCGATCGCCGCAGTCATCGCCGAGTGGACGCGCAGCGCGTGGCTGGGCGGCGTGATCGCGGTCGCGGCGTGCCTTGCCCCGTTGGCCTGGGCGGCGCACGCCGCGATGCAGCCCGTGCGGCGCCTGCTGCGTGCGTTGTCGGGCAGCGTCGCGAGTTACCGCGACGGCGATTTCAGCATTTCGTTGCGCACCCGCCGCCGCGACGAACTCGGCGCGCTGATCGAGGCGCACAACGAGCTCGGCCACGCCCTGCGCGAACAGCGCCAGAACCTGGTGCAACGCGAATTGCTGCTGGACACCGTGGTGCAGCATTCGCCGACCGCACTGGTCCTCACCGATGCCGGCGACCACATCGTGTACGCCAACCTCGCGGCGCGGCACCTCTTCAACGACGGCAAGAACCCGGCGGGGTTGCGTTTCGAGGAAGTGCTGGAGGCCTGCCCCGAGGCGATGCGGCAGGCGCTGACCGCCAGCGAGGACAGCCTGTTCGGCGTGGAAATGGGCAACGACGAGGAATACTTCCACCTGTCGCGGCGCGATTTCCGCCTGCACGGGCGTCCGCACCAGTTGTACCTGGTGCAGCGGATGACGCGCGAACTGTCGCGGCAGGAGGTCGCGGTGTGGAAGCGCGTGATCCGCGTGATCAGCCACGAGTTGAACAATTCTTTGGCGCCGATTTCCTCGCTGGCGCATTCCGGCGCGGAACTGGCGCGGCGCAACGACCTGGCGCGCTTGCCCAAGGTGTTCGAGGGGATCGGCGACCGTGTCCGCCACCTGCATTCGTTCACGGCCGGCTACGCGAGTTTCGCCAAGCTGCCGCAGCCCAATCCTGCGCAGGTCGATTGGGCCGCGTTCCTCGATTCGCTGAAACTGCATTGCAAGTTCCAGTTGCGCGGCGAGGTCCCGGCCGAACCTGCGCGCTTCGATGCCGCGCAGATCGAACAGGTGTTGATCAACCTGGTGAAGAATGCCCATGAATCCGGCAGCGAGGGCGACGCGGTGGCGCTGACGATCACCCACGATCCGCGCAATTGGCGCATCGAGGTGTCCGATCGCGGCCCCGGCATGAGCGAAACTGTGCTGGCGCAAGCGCTGCTGCCGTTCTATTCCACCAAGCGCTCCGGCACCGGCCTCGGCCTCGCGCTGGCGCGCGAAATCGTGGAGGCCCACGGCGGGCGCATCGTGTTGGCCAACCGCGAAGGCGGCGGGCTCCGGGTGACGGTGTCGCTGCCGACGACGCGGCTCTGACGCGCTCTCCCGGAGCGGGGGCGGCTGCGCAAATCGCTATACTGCCCCGACCGAATACAGAGGGAGCGCGTCATGGGGCCATCCGTCGTGGTTGCGATCGTCATCGTCGTGGTGGCGGTGATCGTGCTGTCGAAGTGGGTGCGGATCGTGCCGCAGGGTTGGGAGTGGACGGTCGAGCGTTTCGGCAAATACACCCGCACGTTGCCGCCGGGCCTGCATTTCCTGATGCCGTTCATCTACGCCATCGGACGCAAGATGAACATGATGGAACAGGTGCTGGCAGTGCCCTCGCAGGACGTGATCACCAAGGACAACGCGGTGGTGCGCGTCGATGGCGTGGTGTTCTACCAGGTGCTGGACGCGGCCAAGGCCGCGTACGAGGTCGCCAACCTGGAACAGGCGTCGCTGGCGCTGGTGATGACCAACATCCGCACCGTGCTGGGTTCGATGGACCTCGACGAATCGCTCAGCAAGCGCGACGAAATCAACGCGCGGCTGCTGAAGGTCGTCGACGAGGCGACCCATCCGTGGGGCGTCAAGGTCAACCGCATCGAGATCAAGGACATCAGCCCGCCCAAGGACCTGGTCGACGCGATGGCGCGCCAGATGAAGGCCGAGCGCGAGAAGCGTGCGCAGATCCTGGAAGCCGAGGGCCTGAAGCAGAGCGCGATCCTCAAGGCCGATGGCGAAAAGCAATCGACCATCCTGCAAGCCGAGGGCAAGAAGGAAGCCGCGTACCGCGAAGCCGAGGCGCGCGAGCGCCTGGCCGCGGCGGAAGCCAAGGCCACGGAATTGGTGTCGACCGCGATCTCGCAGGGCAACCTCAACGCGATCAATTATTTCGTCGCGACCAAATACGTCGAAGCCCTGAAGGCGATGGCCGATTCACCGAACCAGAAGATGCTGATGCTGCCGTTCGAGGCTTCGGGCATCCTTTCGTCGATGGCCGGCATCGCGGAAATCGGCAAGGAAGTGCTGGCGAAGAATTCGGCCGCGCCGGCGCGTTGATTGGCGGCCATGGTGCGATGCTTTTCCCTTCTCCCTTTGGGAGAAGGTGGCGCGGAGCGCCGGATGAGGGTCCGGTTCGACATGCGCCTTTCGGCGTATTTACACGTACTTGGGCGAGACTCGAACCCTCACCCGCCCCTTCGGGGCACCCTCTCCCGGAGCGAGAGGGTTACATGGCTGAACATTGAAGCTGCGGAGGGTTTCGAAATGTGGGCCGTACCGTTGCATTACTGGTGGTGGGTGCTGGCGCTGATCCTGATCGCGGGCGAAGTGCTGGCGCCGGGTTTCTTCATGTTGTGGATCGGCATCGCCGCGGCGGTGATGGGTGTCGTCACCTGGGTGGTCCCGGGGCTCGGCGCGCTGGCGCAGGCGGTGTTGTTCGTGATCCTCGCGTTCATCTCGTGCCTTGCGTACTGGAAGTTCCTCCGTCCGCGCCTTGCGCGCCATGACGACCCCGCCGCGCGCACGCTCAGCCGCCGTGGCGAACAGATGATCGGGCAGCGTTACGTGCTGGTCGAAGCCATCGTCAACGGCCGCGGCAAGGCACGGGTCGGCGACGGCCAGTGGCTGGTGGCCGGGCCCGACTTGCCGGTGGGCACCGAAGTCGAGGTCGTCGGGGTCGATGGTTCGTTGCTGAAGGTTCGCGCGGTGGCGGCGTGATCCGACAGGCGGCCGCACGCGCATGACGGAAACTTCGGCCGGCCGGGACGGGCAGTGCGATCCGGTGCACCGCGAGCAGCGTCGCGCCCGCATCGGCTTCGTGATCGAGTTGGCGAAGCGGCTGCACCAGTACGGCGCCGCGGCACCGCGCCTCGAACAGGCGATCGGCAACGTCGCCCAGCAACTCGGCCTTGCCTGCGACGTGCTGTCCACACCGACTTCGATCGTGCTGTCTTTCAGCGCACCGGGGGGCGACGGCCTTGCCGACATCACCCAGGTGGTGAGGATCGCGCCGGGTGACGTGAACCTGGCGCGCCTGTGCCGCGCCGACGAAATCGCCGACCGGGTGGCCGACGGCAGCCTGTCGCCGCGCCGCGGCATGGCGCAATTGCAGGCGCTCGGTCGCCCCCTGCCGCGCGCCGCGCTGTGGGCGACGGTCGCGAGTTACGGGTTGTCCGCGGCGGCCGTCGCGGTGCTGTTCCACACCTCGGGGCCGGACGCGATCGTCGCGGGGGTGATCGGGCTGTTGATCGGCGCGATCGCGGTGGCGGGCTCCGGGCGCCCGCGGCTCGCGATCGCGGGCGACGCGATCGCCGCGCTGGTGGCGACGTTCATCGCGACAATCGTCAGTGCGTGGCTGGTGCCGTTGGCATTGAAGCTGGTGGTGTTGTCGGCGCTGATCGTGCTGGTGCCGGGCATGTCGCTGACCAACGCGGTACGCGAATTGACCAGCCAGCACCTGGCGTCCGGCGTCGCGCGTTTCGCGGGCGCGGCCGCGACCATCCTGAAACTGACCTTCGGCACGATCGCCGCGGCGCAACTTTGCGCGGTGGCGCACATCATTCCCGCCGCGCACCCGCTGCCGCCGTTGCCGGCGTGGTGGCAGTGGCCGGCGCTGGCGGTGGCCGCGGTGGCGTTCGCGATGCTGTTCCAGACCGCGCGCCGCGATTATCCGCTGGTATTGACGGCGGTGATCGCCGGATATCTGGTGACGTATTGGTGCGGCAACGCGATGGGTGCGCCGTTCGGCGTTTTCATCGGCGGGCTGGTGCTGGGTGCGGGCAGCAATCTTTACGCGCGATGGAGGCATCGTCCCGGCGCGCTGGTGCGGGAGCCCGGCGTGCTGTTGCTGGTGCCGGGCAGCGTGGGTTTTCGCAGCGTCTCCGACCTGCTCAACAACCAGATCGCCAGCGGCACCCATATCGCGGTGCTGCTGGTGACTTTGCTGATCTCACTGGTCGCGGGATTGCTGTTCGGCGACCTGCTGGTGGCGCCGCGACGGAGTTTGTGAAGACGCGGTCGAACCGAAAGACGTGTTCGACAACGCGCGAATAATCGGGCTGGGCAATCGCGATCCATGGATGGATCGCACGCGGGATCGCGCAGCGATTCCGGCGAAGGCGAGTCCGGGCGTGTACCGGACTCGCCGTATCGGCGTCGGGCAGGAAGCCCGATCGCCGATCATTATTTGATCAGCAGATCCTTTTCCTTCTTGCCGGCCTTCAGCGCCGCCACGTACCAGCGCGGGCGCTTGCCGCGGCCGGACCAGGTTTCGCTGCCGCCCGGATTGCGGTATTTCGGCGCGACCTTGCCCTTGCCGCCGCGCTTTTTGCCATAGATCTGCGCGAAGGTGACGCCTTCGGCCTTGAGTACCGCATTGACCTTGCCCTTGACCTTGGCGATTTTCTCCTTGTCCATGTTCTTCATGCGCCCCCGCGCTTTCCGGATGAGATCCTTCAGTTGTTTTTCGTTGAGTGAGCTGACATCGATGGCCATGTGGACTCCGCTGTTTTTGGATGTTGAAGGTGCCGTGTATCGAAAGGGCAATCGCGTCGATTAAACCCCCGTCGACAGCGATTATTCTTGCGCATGTCGGGATTGAATGCAAAATGCCCCGGTCATTGGCCCGGCGCGAATAACGCCAGCAAGGTATCGCGATCGAGGTTGCGGCTTTCGCTGTCGCGCCGGCCACGATATTCGAAGGTGCCGGAAGCGATGCCGCGCTCGCTGACCACGATGCGATGCGGAATGCCGATCAATTCGAGATCGGCGAACATCGCGCCGGGACGCAGGCCGCGGTCATCGAGGCAGGTTTCGATGCCGCGTGCATTCAACTCCGCATGCAACGCTTCGGCTACCTCGTTGACGGCTGGACTGTTTTTCGGATTGATCAGGCAAACCACCGCGCGCCATGGCGCCATCGGTTCCGGCCAGATGATGCCGGCATCGTCGTGGTTCTGCTCGATCGCCGCCGCCACGATTCGCGTGATGCCGATGCCGTAACAACCCATTTCCAGCACGCGATTTTGTCCGGCATCGTCGAGTACCGTCGCGCCCAGCGCCTCGGAGTATTTGGTGCCGAGTTGGAACACGTGTCCTACCTCGATGCCGCGCGCGATGCCGAGCGTGCCCTTGCCGTCCGGCGAAAGGTCGCCTGCGACCACCTTGCGCAGGTCGGCGATGCGGGTGACGCGTGCGTCGCGTTCCCAGTTGGCGCCGGTGTAATGGGTGCCTTCGATGTTGCCGCCGCAGACGAAATCCGCGATCACCGCCGCGCTGCGGTCCACGATCACGGGGATGTCATCGGACAGGCCCACGGGACCGAGAAAGCCCGGCATGCAACCGACGCGTTTCATGATCTCGGCTTCGTCGGCCAGCAGCGATTCGCCCGGCAATTCGGGCAGCTTCGCGGCCTTCACCTCGTTCAATTCATGGTCCCCGCGCAGGCACAGCGCAACCAATCCATCGTTGCCGCGCACGATCAGGGTCTTGATGCATTGTGCGGGTGAAACGCCCAGGAACGCGCTGACTTCCTCGATGGTTTTCTGCGTGGGCGTGTCCACGCGCGTGAGCGGCTGGGCGGGTGCAGGGCGCGGGGCGGCTGGCGCCAGCGCTTCGGCGCGCTCCACGTTGGCCGCGTAATCGGACCCGTCGGAAAACGCCAGCGCGTCTTCGCCGGATTCGGCCAGCACGTGGAATTCCTGCGAGGCATTGCCGCCGATCGCGCCGGTGTCCGCCTGCACCGCGCGGAACTTCAAGCCCAGGCGCGTGAAGATGCGCGAATAGGCGTCGTGCATGGCCTGGTATGACTGTTCCAGTCCCGCTGGCGTCAAGTCGAACGAATACGCATCCTTCATGATGAATTCGCGCGCCCGCATCACCCCGAAGCGCGGACGGATTTCATCGCGGAACTTGGTCTGGATCTGGTACAGGTTCAGGGGCAATTGCTTGTAGCTGCGCAATTCGTTGCGCGCGAAATCGGTGACCACTTCCTCCGCGGTCGGGCCATAGCAGTATTCGGCTTCCTTGCGGTCCCTGATTTTCAGAAGCTGGCCGCCGAATTTCTGCCAGCGTCCGGTTTCCTGCCACAGCTCCGCGGGCTGGATCGTCGGCATCAGAAGCTCGATGGCGCCGGCGCGGTCCATTTCCTCGCGCACCACGGCCTCGACCTTGCGCAGCACGCGCAGGCCCAGCGGCGACCACGTGTAGATGCCGGAGGCCAGCTTGCGAATCATGCCTGCGCGCAACATCAGTTTGTGGCTGGCGAGCTCGGCGTCGGCGGGTGCCTCGCGGGTGGTGGCAAGATGAAACCTGGACAGGCGCATGACAGTTGGCTTGGGATTTGATGGAAAGTCCGCGATTGTAGCGGTGGTGCAGCTTCGCAATCTCATCGTTCTGGTGCGAGTCCGGATCCACCTTCTTGCTTCTCCCGCGAGTCCGCGACGCCGCTGTTGGGTTCCGCTCGCCTCGGCGGCGAGCGGGTGACTTTCTGTTTTGGCAGAAAGTCACCAAAGACCATTGCGCCTGGCATGCCGGTTTCGGCAACGTCGTGATGCCGAAACTTCCCTGTGTTGCTCGTCGAGCGCGCGCCGGCGCGAACTCGGGCATCCATGCCCTCGAACATGCGCGCCTTGCTCGCGCGCTCGACTGCGCTACTCGGCGGCATGCAACGGCGCGTTGGTCGCTTCGTAGTTCGGCCATCCATGGCCTTGTTTGGAGCAGGAACCTGCAACTTGCTTCGTCCATTCCGCGCGCAGGATGCGCGCCAAATGGGGCCCCTCGAACACGGCGAGCGGACGACGGAGCAGTCCAAAGGATGACCGGCAGGATGCCGGTCAGTTCGTCGCAGGGCCATGGATGGCCCTTTGGCGAACCCCGGCGGCTGCGAGCGAACCCGCGGCGCAGGGACGCGCCAAGGGCGTGTTCGCGGGGTTCGCCTTCTCTTTCGCCCCTTTCTCTTGGCGATGCAAGAGAAAGGGGATCGTCGGCTCAGCCGACGAAACCGCCTTAAAAGCACATGTGCGGAGCGCACACTACACAGCAGGACTCACGCAGTGGGCGAGAATACGCCTCGGCGCCGCGTGCGGGACAGACAGGAGAACTTGCGGCCGCCGAGTCGCAAGGGTGCGCGAATCAGCCTGCGCCGCCCGAACAGTACTGCACCTGTTGCGCGCGCGCGGTGGCGAGCTGCGCTTCGCGTGCGTTGTCGCTCATCACCTGCTGGTTGCCGCCGCTGCCGCCGGTCACCACCGGCTGCTTGCCCTGCAGCAGCGCGATGTTGGAATCCAGCTGCTTGCAGAGTGCGGAGCGGTTGGAAGGCGTGTCCGGCTGGGTTGCGTTCGAGTTCGCGGCCTGCGGAGCAGGGCGGGATTCGCCCTCGCCGGTCGTGCCCTCGGACGCCGGCGAAGGCGGGTTGGACGACACGTCCGGTTCGCCGGCCAGCTGCATTTTCGTGTAATGCGTGTTGTTGGTCGGCGGCGTCTGCGAGAAGTGGATGACGCCGTTGGCGTCCTTCCATTTGTAGATTTGCTGGGCGCTGGCGAACCCGGCAACGCAGGCGAGCGACAGGCCCACGGCCGACGCGGCTAAAAGAGTGCGCAGTTGCATGGGATGCCCCCGGGGCGCGTGGTGCGGTGGCGCGAGTATGCCACACCCGTTGGGGCGTAACCGGAAGGCCGTCACGCGTTTCGCGGCCGGGCCGTGCGGGGCTTGGGTTACACTGGGCCGTGCCCGGAGCTGCAATCCACATGGTCGAAACACTTCCCCGCAAACCGCCGCGACGCGGCATCTACCTGTTGCCGAACCTGTTCACGACCGGTGCGATGTTCGCGGGTTTCTACGCGATCGTGGCGGCGTACCTCGGCTTCTTCACGCACGCCGCGATCGCGGTTTTCATTGCCGCGCTGCTGGACGGCATGGATGGCCGCGTGGCGCGGCTCACCGGCACCCAGAGCGAATTCGGCGTGCAGTACGACTCGCTGTCGGACCTCACCAGCTTCGGGCTTGCGCCGGCGCTTGTGATGTACACGTGGTCGCTGCAGTACCTGCGCGACTACGGCCCGGTGTGGAGCAAGGTGGGTTGGTGCGCCGCGTTCCTGTACGCCGCGTGCGCGGCGTTGCGGCTGGCGCGCTTCAACACCCAGGTCGGCGTCGCCGACAAGCGTTATTTCCAGGGCCTCGCCAGTCCCGCCGCCGCGGGCCTGTGCATGTCGTTCGTGTGGTCGATGGAAAACTTCGGCATCCAAGGGGAATGGCTGTGCTTCTTCACGCCCATCCTCGCCGTGGTCGCGGGGTTGCTGATGGTGAGCCGCGTGCGCTACTACAGCTTCAAGACGCTGCCGGTCAGCGACCGGGTGCCGTTCGTGTGGATCATCCTCGCGGTGATCATCATCGTCGCACTGACGCTCAATACCGCGCTGGTGCTGCTGACCCTGGCGACCGTGTACGCCCTGTCGGGCGTGGTGATCACGTTGTGGGGACTGCGCAGCCGGGCATCGCGTCGGCGCTTGCGCATGGCGCGCCGACATGCGGCGCAAGCCGCACAGCCTCCGGAATCGGAGCCATGAACGCGGCGACGCCGGTTTTGCGCACGCGCCGCTTGCGCGCGCTCGGTGCGCAGCCGTTGCACCTGCGTCGGCGCGGAGTGGATGCGGTGGCCGTGACGACCTCCGTCGCGCCGCCGATCGCCGATGCGCCCGCGACGACGAGTGCCGCTGCGCCTGCCACGCGCATCGTGCGGCTTGCGTTGCAGACCGACCAGGCGGAACTGGGCGATCCGGTCATCAGGAACATGTACACGGCGCTGACCGAAGCGGTCGGCAAGGCCGGCCTGCAGCGCGTGCGGGTGTGCGACGTCGCGGGCGATCCGGGCGCCGCGGTGATGGTGTTCGGCGCCGCGCCGTTGCCTGAAGGCGTGCCCGCGATCCGCGTGTTGCGCGTCGACCCGCTTGTGGTGCTGCACCGCGACCGCGAGCGCAAACGCCTGCTGTGGGAACAGATGCAGGCGCTCGGCCGCGGCGGCAACGGGTCCTGACATGGTCGCGGTGGCGCCGCTGGAAGCGAGCCTGCGTCCGATGACGCACGAGGACACTTCGGTGGTCGCCAACATCGAAGCCGCGGCGTACGAGTTCCCGTGGTCGCGCGGCATCTTCCGCAGTTGCCTCGACAACGGCCATCATTGCTGGGTGCTGGAACAGGCCGGCGCGATCATCGGCTACGGGATCCTTTCGCTGGGAGCGGGCGAGGCGCATCTCCTCAACGTGTGCGTGGCGCCGCTGCACCAGGGGCGCGGGCACGGCGCGTACATCTTGAAACGCATGCTCGATCTCGCGCGTTGGCACCGCGCCGAGCGCGTGTTCCTGGAAGTGCGTCCGACCAACGAGCTCGCGCACGCGATGTACGAGCGCGCCGGCTTCAACGAGATCGGCCGCAGGCCCGGCTACTACCCGGCGCGACGTGGCCGCGAGGATGCGATCGTGATGGCGATGGAGCTGCTGCCGCCGGGGGCATGCTGAGCGGCGCGGCGGGCACATGCGAGGAAAGCCACGCGGTGCTAGATTGCGCCACGACGGCTGGGGGCTGTGCCATGCGTCGAACCGGACCGGTTGCGTCGAGGCCCATGCCGCGTTGGCTCCGTGCAACGCTGGGCCTGCTCGCCATCGCGATTTTCATCGGCGCCGTCGATCGTGGCAACCTGGCCACCGCCGCACCCCTGATCAAGGATGAGCTGCAATTTTCGACGACCCAACTGGGGTTCCTGCTCACCGCCTACTACATCACCTACCTGCCGGTGCAGATCGTCGTCGGCTCGCTGGTGGATCGATTCGGTGCCTCGCGCGTACTGGTGATTGGTTTCGCCACGTGGTCGCTGGTGATGACGGTGACCGGTCTTGCGCACGGATTCATGACCCTGGTGTGGCTGCGATTGGCGCTCGGCATCGGCGAATCCGTGTTCATGCCTGCGGCGTCGGCGATCATCGCGCGTTGTTTTCCGGAGCGCAGCCGTGGCACCGCCAATGCCGTGATCCTGGCGGGCATGGCCTGCGGTCCGGCGTTCGGGGTTTTCTTCGGCGGAATGCTGATCGTGGCGTCCGGTTGGCGCGCTTTCTTCATCGCGTTCGGCTTGATCAGCCTGATCTGGCTGCTGCCTTGGCTTGGTATGGTGCAGCCGCGTCTGGTGGAGCAGCGCACCAAGGTTTCCGTCGCCGTTCCGCGCATGCTCGATATCCTGCACGAACGTTCGCTGTGGGGTGCGAGCATCGGGCATTTCTGCGGGAACTACGCGTACAGCTTCGTGTTGTCCTGGATTCCGTACTACCTGGTGCACGAACGCGGCTGGTCGCTGGCGCAGATGGCGACGATCGGCGGCAGCGCGTACCTGCTGATGGCGTTGACGTCCCTCGTCACCGGCCGGCTCACGGATCGCAGGATCGCCGCGGGCGGCTCCGCGACACGGGTGCGCAAGGCGTGCCTGGGCGGAGGCTACGTGCTTGCGGCCGTTTTCGTGGTCGGTTGCGCGCTGGCCGATGCAAATACTTCGGTGCTCCTGCTGTTGCTTGCCTGCGCGTCATTTGGGCTGGTTGCGCCAAACATCTTTGCCGTGGCGCAGACGCTGGCCGGCGCGGATGCAGCGGGACGCTGGGTCGGCATCCAGACTTCCGTCGGCAACATCCCGGGACTGATCGCGCCATTCCTGACCGGAATCCTGGTGGATCGGACGGGCAGCTTCGTGCTGCCGTTCGTGGTCGCCGGAGTGCTGCAGTTGCTGGCGGCCGTCTCGTGGGTGTACGGGGTCGGGCCGGTGTCGCAGATCGACTGGGCGCGACACGACCGGGCGCGGGTTTCGCCGCCATCCATTTCGTCCGCAGCGTGACTCGCGAGCGCTACAGCTCCATCAAGTCATGGCCGACGATCACGCGGCCCTTGAAATGCGGCTTCACCGCGTCGTACCAGGCCTGATCCGGAATCGGCGGCGTGCCGGGCACGAAGTGGTTCAGCACCAGGGTCTTCACGCCGGCCTTGGTCGCGATCCGGCCGACTTCCGACATCGGGGTGTGCGCGGCTTCGAGGTGCGCGCGCAGGCGCGTCGCCATCGCTTCGTCCTTCACCACTTTGTCGATCGCCTTCAGGTCGATCACTTCGTGTACAAGAATGTCGGCGCCGTGCGCGAGTGCGATCAGGTTTCCGGAAGGTCCTGTGTCGCCGGAAAACACGATCGAGCGATCGGGGCAATCGAAGCGATAGGCAAACGCGGGCGCCACCGGCGGATGCTGCACCAGCGCCGCGCTGACCTTCACGTTGGCGTCGTGCATCACCGGACCGCCGCGGGTGATTTCGTGCGGGCGGATCAGGGGCGCCAGCGGCGGACGGCCCTCGTCCTTTTCGCGGATGCCGATGTCGTAGGCATCCATTTCCAGGAACAGTTCGGTCATCCGCTCCAGCGGTGGCGGGCCGTAGGTGTTGACGGGCGTATGCAGGTCGGTGGCCCACGCCAGCAGCAACAGGTTGCCGTAGTCGGCGTTGTGGTCGGAATGCTGGTGGGTGATGAACACGTCGCGGATGCGGCCGAGGTCGAGGCTCGCCTTCACCATCTGGCGCGCCACGCCGTTGCCGCAGTCGATCACGTAGATGTCGCCGCCGACCACGATCGCGTTCGCGGGCGCCGAGCGATCGACTTTCGGCGTCGGACCGCCGGCGGTGCCGAGCAGGATCAGCCTCGAACGTATGGTCGCGGCGCTGGAACCGGTGGTCGCCACGGCGGCAGGGAGCTTGCGTGGAACGCCCAGCGCCAGAGCCGCGATTGACACGCCGGCGGCCTGCAGCAGACGGCGGCGGGAGAGGTCGAGATGGCCATTCGACGAGATGGAGGTGGACATCGGGTTGGCGCGACGCCGGGTGAAATGCGGCCCTCGACAATCTAGCACTTCGTCATTCCGGGGCCGGCCGCAGCTCCATCGCGGACGGAACCCGGAATCGGTGTCGCAACGCTACCGAAGTCAAACCGATTCCGGATTCGGGCCTGCGGCCCGCTCCGGAATGACGACAGGATTTTATGCTCTCACCGAGTCCCGGGTCCCGAGTCTTCAAGCCAGCTTCTTGTATTTCACCCTGTGCGGCTTGGCCGCTTCCTCGCCGAGGCGGCGCTTCTTGTCGGCTTCGTACTCGTTGTAGTTGCCGGCGAAGAATTCGACGTGCGAATCGCCCTCGAAGGCGATGATGTGGGTGGCGATGCGGTCGAGGAACCAGCGGTCGTGCGAGATCACGATCGCGCAGCCGGGAAATTCCAGCAGCGCCTCTTCCAGCGCGCGCAGGGTTTCCACGTCGAGGTCGTTGGACGGTTCGTCCAGTAGCAGCACGTTGCCGCCTTCAAGCAGCGTCTTGGCGAGGTGCAGGCGTCCACGTTCACCGCCGGACAACTGTCCGACGATCTTCTGCTGGTCGGAACCCTTGAAATTGAAGCGGCCGATGTAGGCGCGCGACTGGATTTCGAAGTTGCCGATCTTCAGGATGTCCAGTCCACCCGAAACCTCCTGCCAGACGTTGTGCTTGTCGTTGAGCATGCCGCGCGACTGGTCGACGTAGGCGAGCTGCACGGTCTTGCCCAGCACGATTTCGCCGGAATCCGGCTGCTCCTTGCCCATCACCATCTTCATGAAGGTCGACTTGCCGGCGCCATTGGGCCCGATCACGCCGACGATCGCGCCGGGCGGGATCTTGAACGACAGGTCGTCGATCAGGCAGCGGTCGCCGAACGATTTCGAGACGTGCTTGAACTCGATCACCTCGTTGCCGAGGCGTTCACCCGGCGGAATGAAGATTTCATTGGTTTCGTTGCGACGCTGGTAATCGACCGAGCTCAGTTCCTCGAAGCGGTTCAGGCGCGCCTTGCCCTTGGACTGGCGACCCTTGGCGGCCGAACGCACCCATTCCAGTTCCTTCTGGATCGCTTTCTGGCGCGCCTTTTCGGTGGATGCTTCCTGCTTCAGGCGCTCGTCCTTCTGTTCCAGCCAAGAGGAATAGTTGCCCTTCCACGGAATGCCGCGGCCGCGATCGAGTTCGAGGATCCACTCGGCCGCGTTGTCGAGGAAGTAGCGGTCGTGGGTCACCGCGACCACGGTGCCGGGGTAGTCGTGCAGGAACTGCTCCAGCCAATCGACCGATTCCGCATCGAGGTGGTTGGTGGGCTCGTCCAGCAACAGCATGTCGGGCTTGCTGAGCAGCAGCCGGCACAGCGCGACGCGGCGCTTTTCGCCACCCGAGAGCGTGCCGATCTTCGCGTCCCATGGCGGCAGGCGCAGCGCGTCGGCCGCAACTTCCAGTTGCATCTCCATGGTGTGCGCGTCGCCCGCGGCGAGGATGTTTTCGAGTTTCTGCTGCTCGGCGGCGAGCGCGTCGAAGTCCGCGCCTTCCTCGGCATAGGCCGCGTAGATTTCATCGAGGCGTTTTTGCGCGTCGAGGATATGCGACATGCCTTCCTCGACCGCCTCACGCACCGTCTTGTCCGGGTCGAGCTGCGGCTCCTGCGCGAGGTAGCCGATATTGATGCCGGCGGCGGGCCGCGCTTCACCCTGGAAGTCGGGATCGACGCCGGCCATGATGCGCAGCACCGTGGACTTGCCCGCGCCGTTCAGGCCCAGCAGGCCGATCTTGGCGCCGGGGAAAAACGAAAGCGAAATGTCCTTGATGATCTCGCGCTTGGGCGGGACGATCTTGGACACGCCGATCATGGTGTAGATGTATTGCACGGGCGACTCTCTCTTTTGTTTGCGCGTGGTTCTGGCGGAAACCCGAACTTTTCCGTCGTCATTCCGGGGCTGTTCGCGGATTCATCGCGAACAGAACCCGGAATCCATTTTGATTTTGCCTGTTCGAAAATCGACATCCATGTCTTGATTCCGCTCGCCTCCCGGCGAGCGGGTTACTTTCCTTTCGGGGAAAGTAACCAAAGCCATTGCGCCGGGCGTGACGGTTTCGGCAACATCGTGTTGCCGAAACTCCCCGCGGTGCTCGCAGAACGGCGGCCGCGCCGAACTCGCGCATCCGTGCGCTCGAACATGCGGCGCTTGCTCCGCCGTTCTGCTGCGCGCCGTGGCGTCACGCAACGGCGCGGTTTTCACTTCGTCGACCAGCCATCCATGGCCTGCGATCAGGTAGAACCGCGCATTATGACGGGTCGGGGCTGTTTGCGCCAAGCACGAGGCGCCGGCAATCGGTACCATCGCCCCGGGAATCCGGGAACGCCCATGGGCCTGATTCAATCAAGCGGGAGCACGTCATGATCGCCGCCTTGCGCGCAGCCCGGCTGGGTTGGCATGGTCTCGACCGGCGCCTCGCGGCGCGTGCTTCGCGCGGCGGAAGGCTCACGGTGTTCCTGCACGAACTGTTCTGGTTCGGGGTGAAGCAGGCCTGGGCGTGCCTGTTCGGTGGGTTGATGCTGGCGCTGCTGATCGCGACCTGGATGTTCTGGCCCGCCGATGCGCCGCTGGGCCGCTACGACTTCGTGACCTTGATGGCGGTGGCGATCCAGATCGTGCTGCTGGCGAGCGGTCTCGAAACCCGCCGCGAGGCGCTGGTGATCGTGCTGTTCCACGTCACCGGCACGCTGATGGAACTGTTCAAGACCGCGACCGGGTCATGGGTATATCCGGGCGCGTCGATCCTGCACATCGGCGCGGTGCCGCTGTTCACCGGCTTCATGTACGCATCGGTGGGCAGTTACATCGCGCGGGCGTGGCGGCTGTTCGAGTTTCGTTTTACCCGGCATCCGCGCTGGAACCACACCACGTTGCTGGCGGCGGCGATTTACCTGAATTTCTTCACCGACCATTACGGCATCGATTTCCGCTGGCTGCTGTTCGTCGCGGTGGCGTGGCTGTTCGGACCCTGCTGGGTGCATTACCGGGTGCGTCGCAAGTATCGCCGCATGCCGTTGCTGCTCGGCTTCATGCTGGTTGCGTTGTTCATCTGGTTCGCCGAGAACCTCGGCACCTTCACGCGTGCGTGGATGTATCCCGCGCAGCACCGCGCGTGGCACGTCGTGCCACCGGAAAAGATCGGCTCGTGGCTGCTGCTGATGATCATCAGCTACGTGATGGTGTCGGCGCTGTACCGGCGCGATATGCGGCCGCCGATTTCCTTGTCGCACTCTTGACGCCGCCGGTTGCTCAGCGCTCGCTGTCCAGCGAGGCCATGCCCTGCGCGCTGTAACGTTCGCCGGCTGCGGCGCCAGGCGGCACGGCGCGTTCGATGGCCTCGAGTTCTTCCGCACCCAGGGTGATGTCCAGCGAACCCAGCGCTTCCTGCAGCCGCTTGCGCGTGCGCGCACCGACCAGCGGCACGATGTCGTCGCCGCGCGCCAAGACCCACGCGATGGCGAGTTGCGCGGTACTGGCGCCGCGGGATTCGGCGATCGCGCGCAGTTGCTCCACCAGCGCCAGGTTGTGATCGAGGTTCGCACCCTGGAAGCGCGGCGAATGGGTGCGGAAATCACGACCATCGGTGTTGCGTTGCTTCGACCAATGCCCGCTGATCAAGCCGCGCGACAGCACGCCATAGGCGGTGATGCCGATGCCGAGTTCACGGCAGGCCGGCAGGATTGCGGCCTCGATGCCGCGCGTGACCAACGAATATTCGATCTGCAGGTCCGCGACCGGCAACACCGCGTGTGCGCGGCGGATGGTTTGCACACCCATTTCGGACAGGCCGAGTGCGCGTACGTAACCGGCCTTGACCAGATCGGCGATCGCGCCGACGGTGTCTTCGATGGGCACATTCGGATCCAGGCGTGCGGGCCGGTAAATGTCGATGTAATCGGTACGCAGACGCTTCAGCGAATAGGCGAGCGCGGTCTTGACCGCCGCAGGACGCTCGTCGTATCCGAGCCAGGCGCCGTCCGGCCCGCGTTGTGCGCCGAATTTGACGCTGAGCTGGTAACTGTCGCGCGGCATCGCTGCCAGCGCCTCGCCCAGCAGCAATTCGTTGTGCCCCATGCCGTAGAAGTCGCCGGTGTCGAGCAGCGTGATGCCGGCATCCAGCGCGGCGTGAATCGTGGCGATGCTTTCGGTGCGGTCGTTCGCACCGTACATGTCGGACATGCCCATGCAGCCGAGGCCGATGGCGGAAACCTTGGGGCCGTTGCGACCCAGCGTGCGAAACATCATCGATGATCCCTCTTTTGGCTGCACGGTGAATTCAATGCGTGGATGTGCCCAAGGTCTTGCGGAAGAACGCCAGCGCGTCGGTGTCGATCTGCCGATGGGCCGCAACGCGATCCACGCCCGGCGGATCGATGCAAATGTCCGGCGCATCCCTGGTCAATTGCGGGGAGCACGGCGACAGGAACACGTAGTGGCCGGCTTTCGGGATCATCGTGATGCCGGCCAGCGTCTTGATCAATGGCGCGATATGCAGGACGTTGTACTTCGGCGGAAGAACCTCGTCGTGCTCGCCGTAATACAGGAAGACCGGCCGATCGATCGATGCCAGGCCTGCCTTGTCGAAGACCAGGCCCAGCGGCGCCATCACGAAGGCGGCCTGCACGCGCGGATCGGCGGTCGCGCCCCAGCGGGCGAGGTCTTTTTGCACCGCGCCCATGTACGCCTCCATCGTTGGCTGCCCGGATTCGCGCAGCATCGCGGCGATCTGGTCGGGCGTGCCGCACGTGCCGGTGTCTTCGGGATGGCGCTGGCAATAGGGAATGAAGCGATCGAAGCGTGGCACGGCGCCGACGACCATCAGGGCGGTGTAGCCGCCCGCGGAAAATCCGGCCACGCCGATGCGGGCCGGATCGATCAGCGCTTTCCAATGCTGGTCTCCGAGCAACATGCTTATCGTGGCCTTCACCTGGATCGGCCGGCCATCCAGCACGGCGGAGGTACCGGTGCCGCTCATGTCGTGGAAGTTGTCCCCGGGATGTTCCAGCGTGGCCACGACGAAACCGTGGCTGGCGAGATACACCGCGAGGTCGTGGTGGCCGAGGTCGGAACCGCCGTGGCCATGCGAAATCACCACCAGCGGTTTGGCGCCGGGGACGGCAGGCGCATCGGGCGTGGCGTGCAGTTCGTACGGTCCGCGCCACGTCACGCGACTGGCCTCGCGCGTCGGATAGAACACGTAGCCCGGCATCGTGCCGCCATTGACCGGATCGTGGATCGTGATCGGGTCGAAGCCGACGCCGGATGCTGTTTGCGCCAAGGCGGTCAGGGGCGCGAGCAGCAACGTCAAGGCCAAACCAGACAGAACGGCGATCCAAGGCAAATAAACTCTCATCCACGGGCTCCGGAAATTGCAAAGACGTCAATTGTAAGGGTACGGGGACCGGCATCCGCGCGCGGGAAGAGCTAAGATTCCGCTTCGCCACACGCCTGCCAGAGGATCGCGATGTACAGCCACGAAATGCGGATTGCCGGTTACGACGATGCCCTTGCCAGCGCGATCATGGAAGAGAAGCAGCGCCAGGAAGACCACGTCGAGCTGATTGCCAGTGAGAATTACGCGAGCCCGCGCGTGATGGAAGCGCAGGGTTCGGTGCTCACCAACAAATACGCGGAAGGCTATCCGGGCAAGCGCTATTACGGCGGCTGCCGGTACGTCGACGTCGCCGAAGCGCTGGCGATCGAACGCCTGAAGCAGTTGTTCGATTGCGATTATGCCAATGTGCAGCCGCATTCGGGTTCGCAGGCGAACCAAGCGGTGTATTTCGCGCTGCTGCAGCCGGGCGACACCATCCTCGGCATGAGTCTCGCGCACGGCGGGCATCTGACCCACGGTGCCAAGCCGAACCTGTCCGGCAAGATCTTCAACGCCGTGCAGTACGGCGTGGACGACGAGGGCCTGGTCGATTACGACGCGGTAGAAAAGCTCGCGCTCGAACACAAGCCGAAGATGGTCGTGGCGGGCTTCAGCGCGTATTCGCAGGTGATGGATTGGGCGCGCTTCCGCGCGATCGCCGACAAGGTCGGCGCGTACCTGTTCGTGGACATGGCGCACGTCGCGGGCCTGGTTGCCGCAGGCGTGTATCCGTCGCCGCTACCGCACGCGCATGTCGTGACCTCGACCACGCACAAGACCCTGCGCGGTCCGCGTGGTGGCCTGGTCGTCGCCAAGAACTCCGCGATGGGCGAACACGCCGAGGACATCACGAAGAAACTGCAGTCCATCGTGTTCCCCGGTTTGCAGGGCGGCCCGCTGATGCACGTGATCGCCGCGAAAGCCGTGGCGTTCAAGGAGGCGCTGGAGCCTTCGTTCAAGGAATATCAAAAACAGGTCGTCAAGAACGCCAAGGCGATGGCAAAGAAATTGATCGAGCGCGGCTACAAGATCGTTTCGGGCGGCACCGAAGACCACTTGATGCTGGTGGACCTGATCGGCAAGCCGATCACCGGCAAGGACGCGGAAGCCGCGCTCGGCAAGGCCCACATCACGGTCAACAAGAACGCGGTGCCGAACGATCCACAGAAGCCGTTCGTGACGTCCGGCCTGCGCATCGGCACACCCGCGGTGACCACCCGCGGCTACAAGGAAGCCGATTGCATCGAGCTCGCGGGCTGGGTCGCCGACGTGCTGGATGCGCCGAATGACGACAAGGTCATCGACAACGTGCGCGCGCTGGTGAATGCGCAATGCGCAAAATTCCCCGTTTACACCTGACGCATGCATTGCCCCTTCTGCCAGAACATCGACACCCGCGTGATCGATTCGCGCGTTTCGGAGGAAGGCTCGACCATCCGCCGGCGGCGTGAATGCCCGTCGTGTGGCGAGCGGTTTTCGACGCTGGAAACGGTGGAGCTGAAATTGCCTGCGATCATCAAGGGCGATGGCCGGCGCGAGGCCTTCGACGCGCGCAAGCTGCGCACCGGATTCGACCGCGCGCTGCACAAGCGGCCGGTCACCGAAGAAAAGATCGAAGCCGCGGTGCGCGCGGTGGTGCGGCAGTTGCGTGTCAGCACCGAACGCGAATTGCCGTCGCGCCGGATCGGCGAGCTGGTGATGGCCGAACTGCGCAAGCTCGACCACGTCGGCTACGTGCGCTATGCCTCGGTGTACCGCTCGTTCGAGGATGTCGCCGACTTCCGTGAGGAACTGGACCGGCTGGAACACGAGCTGCCCGCCAGCGAAAGCCAGTTGCCGCTGATTGGCGGCGCGGTGGTGCCGATCGACAAGAACAAGAAGCGCTGAGCAATCTTGCTACAAATCCGTTCGTCCTGAGCGTAGGCCCGAAGGGCCGAAGTCGAAGGACGTTTCGACTCCGCTCGCTGTGCGAACTACGCTCAACGCGAACGGAATTGATTCCAGATTGAGCATCAAGCGATGACTGGTCTTTCGAGTCCCGAGTCCCGAGTCCCGAGTCCCGGTTTCTCCGCAGCCGATCACGTAATGATGGCGCGCGCGCTGCGGCTGGCCGAACGCGGCCTGTCCACGACCCAGCCCAACCCGCGCGTGGGTTGCGTAATCGAGCGCGATGGCGAAATCATCGGTGAAGGCTGGCACCAGCGCGCCGGTGAACCGCACGCGGAAGTATTCGCGTTGCGCGCCGCGGGCGAACGCGCGCGTGGCGCGACCGCCTACGTCACGCTCGAACCTTGTTCGCACCATGGCCGCACGCCACCGTGCGCCGATGCGCTGATCGAAGCCGGCATCGTGCGCGTGGTGACCGCTTCGGAAGATCCCAATCCGAAAGTGGTCGGTGCAGGTCTGGGGCGCTTGCGCGACGCCGGTATGGCGGTGGAGCAAGGCCTGATGCGCGACGCTGCGCGCGAATTGAATCGAGGTTTTTTCTCACGCTTCGAACGCGGCCGGCCGTGGGTGCGGGTGAAGCTGGCGATGAGTCTGGATGGCCGCACCGCACTGGCCAACGGCGAATCGAAGTGGATCACCGGCGAAGCCGCGCGCGCCGACGTGCAGCGTTGGCGCGCGCGCAGCTCGGCGATCCTCACGGGCGCCGGTACCGCGCGAGTGGATGATCCGCGGCTGACGGTGCGGTTGCCCCGTCTTGAACCCCTCTCCCACCGGGAGAGGCGGCGCGTAGCGCCGAGCGCGCAGTGCTGGGGTGAGGGTTCGACGGGCGACAACACAACAACCGAACCCTCACCCGGCCCTTCGGGCCACCACGGAGCTGTTGGCCATGGACCGCGGCCGTACCGGGAGGGAGAGGGGAAAAGCTTCAAGCCGCTACGTGTGGTGCTCGACGCACGCCTCGACGCCTTGCCACCCGGTGCGCATCTGCTCGACAGCAGCGCACCAACACTGGCATTGCATTCGCCCGATGCGAAGCCCGTGGATGATCATTACGCACGGGTTGAACTGGCGGCGGCCGAATGTGATGCAAAAGGCCGCTTCGATCTCGACGCAGTATTGAAGCTGCTCGCCGCGCGCGGAGTCAACGAATTGCAGGTGGAAGCCGGCCCCACCTTGTGCGGCGCGCTGCTCGATGCGGACCTCGTCGACGAGCTGCTGCTGTATGTCGCGCCGGTGCTGTTGGGCGACAGCGCGCGTCCGTTGCTGGGCCTGCCGCCGTTGGCGTCGATGGCCGATCGTCGTGACTGGCGCGTGGTCGATCGGCGCGCGATCGGGCAAGACCAGCGCCTGCTGCTCAGGCCGTGATGCGATGAACGCGCCGGCCCGCGACATAGGTTGGGGCATCATTGGTTGCGGCAACGTCACCGAGGTGAAAAGCGGCCCCGGCTTCCAGAAGGCGCCGCATTCGCGGCTCGCTGCGGTCATGCGCCGGGATGCCGACAAGGCGCGTGACTACGCGCAACGCCACGGCGTGCCGCGCTGGTACGGCGACGCGGCCGCTCTGGTCGCCGACCCGGAAATCGACGCGGTGTACGTGGCCACGCCGCCTTCGACGCACGAGCTGTATGCCTTGATGGCGATTGCCGCGGGCAAGCCGGTGTACGTGGAAAAACCCATGGCGATGGATTTCACCGAGTGCGAAGCCATCGTGCGGGCCGGTCGCGACGCCGGCGTACCGGTCTTCGTTGCCTACTATCGGCGCGCGCTTCCCCGTTTCGCTCGGGTGCGCGAATTGTTGTTCCGAGATCGCGCCATCGGCGCGCCGCGCGCGCTGCATGTGGTGTACGCCAAACCGCATCACCCGCGCTACGACGATCCGCAAGGGACGCATTGGCACGTACGCCCGGAGATTTCCGGTGGTGGCCTGTTCATGGACCTCGGCTGCCACACGCTGGACCTCCTCGACTGGCTGTTCGGACCGATCACCGAAGTCTGCGGCCACGCCAGCAACCAGCGCGGCGCCTATCCGGCCGAAGACACGGTGGCGATGTCGTTCGCGTTCGACAACGGCATGCTCGGCACCGGCTTGTGGACCTTCGATGCCGCGCAGCGGCAAGACAACATCGAGGTGATCGGCGACGCCGGGCGGCTGTCGTTCGCCACTTTCGGGGACGGCCCGATACGGTTGGAGAATGCCGATGGCGTGCGCGAGTTCCGTGTCGAGAATCCGGCCCACATCCAGCAGCCCCTGATCGAAACCATCGTCGCCGAACTCACAGGCCAGCCCGGCGCCTGCCCGTCCACCGGCGAGAGTGCGGCGCGCACCAGCCGGGTGATGGACGAGGTGTTGCGCGATTACCGTCGCATGACCGGACAAAAAATGGGAAGTTGACCCGCTGCCGGCCGAGGGTCAATGCAGATAGTCCGGAAACTTCGGCAGCAGGGCGATATCGCGGGGATCGTGCTGGATCACCACGCGTGCGCGGTCGCGTTTGGCGATGGCTTCGAAGCGGTCCATCGAGGCGAGCGTGGCGGCGCGATTGGTATTCACGCGCGGCACGCGGCGCAGCTGGCGGTTCTCGCGCGAGTGGTACAGGTCGCCGCTGAGCAGCACGTTACCGGCATGTGCCAGATGGATCTCCAGGACCTGATGGCCCGGGGTGTGACCGGGCATCAGCAACAGGCGCACGGTGCCATCACCGAACACATCCGCGTCGCCGTCGATGATGCGCTTGCGCGCGTTGCGCCAGGCGCTGACCGGCGGCAGTGGCTCGAAGGGTGGCGGCGTGTGCCCGGTCGCCGCAGCCAGTTCCTTGCGCTGCAGGATCCATATGGCCTTGCCGAACAGGTTGGCGTTGCCGGTGTGGTCTTCGTGCCAGTGCGAGAACGCCAGGTAGTCGATGTCGGAAGGCTTCAAGCCGAGTTTTGCGAGTTGTGAAACCAGCGTCACCGGCACCGTGGCGCGAATGCCCGGCGCCAGCTCGACGCCATCGGGGTCGGCGGCGATGGCGTCACCGAGGCCGGTGTCCCACAGCAGGATGCCCTTGGGATGCACGATCAGGAAACACGGCGCCGACATGTCGCCGTGTTTGCCATCCAGTGCGCCGCTGTCGTCGAACATGCGCATGTCCTGGAAATGCAGATGGCCGCAGTCGAGTGCGTACAGACGGATATCGGGCGACGCGCCCGCGCCGTGCGCGAGCGTTGCGAAAGTCAGCGTGGCCATGGCGAGAAAGGCGCGGCCGATACCGTGCAGGGTTGGCAGGATTTGCATGGGAAGGCGCCTCAGCGGTTGAAGTCGATCGCGAGCTTGCCGAAGTGGCGGCCGGCGGCCATGTGTTCGAAGGCTTCGCGCAATTGCCCGAAGCCGTACACGCGGTCGATCACCGGTTCCAGCCCCGTGGCTTCGATGGCCGCGACCATGCGTTCGTGTGCTTCCAGCGGCGCGACGGAAATTCCCTGCACGCGCACACGCTTCAGTACCACCGGGGTCAGCGGCAACGCTGCCTCGTTGCCGCCGATCCAGCCGAGCACGCCAATGAAGCCGTGCATGCGCACCGCCTCCAGCGATTGCGCCAACGTGGCCGCGCCGATGGTTTCGATCACCGCATCCACACCCGCGCCGCCGCTGGTTTCGCGCACCAGCGCGCCCCATTCGGGATGCGTCTTGTAGTTGATGCCGACATCGGCGCCGAGCAATTTGGCGCGCGCCAGCTTGTCGTCGCTCGACGACAGCAGGATTGCCCGCGCGCCGCGCAATTTGGCGAATTGCAGTGCGAACAGCGAGACGCCACCGGTGCCGAGCAGGAGTACGGTCTGGCCGGTGGTGATGTGGGCTTCTTCCAGCACCTGCCAGGCAGTCAGCGCGGCGATCGGCAACGTCGCGGCCTGCACGCTGGAGAGGTGCGCTGGCGCACGCGCCAGCGAGTACTGGTCGAAGCAGGCCAGTTCGCGCATCACGCCGGGTTCGGGGCCGCCGATCTCGGCGCCTTCCCATTCCGGGCGCATCGCGCCGGCAATCCAGCGCGACTTGTAGAACGTGGTGACGCGGTCGCCGGGTTTGAAGCGGGTGACCGCCTCGCCGACTTCCAGCACCGTGCCGGCGCCATCGGACACCGGCACCATCGGCAGCGCGACGTTGCGATAGAGCTCACCGTTGACGACCATGGAGTCGCGAAAATTGAGCGAGGCAGCCTGCATCCGCACCAGCACCTCGTTCGGGTCCGGGCGCGGGGCGGGCAGATCGACCTGTTGCAGGTGATCGAGGTCGAAGGCGGAAAGCTGGATGGCGCGCATGGCGGAACTCCGTGTCGGGAATGCGGACATGATCCGGCAAGCGCCGCCGTGTGATAATCCACACGAATGGTCTTTCTTTTGTTCATCCAATGAATCAATCTTTCGACCTCACGCCCACCCGCCTGCGCGAACTGCGCGCTTTCGCGGCAGCGGCGCGAAGGCTGAACTTCTCGCGCGCGGCGCTGGAAGTGGGTTGCACCGCGTCGGTGTTGAGCCGGCGCATCGCGACGCTGGAGGACGCCGTCGGTGCGCGGCTGTTCCTGCGCACCACGCGGCGGATGGCGCTGACCGCGCGCGGCGAACAATTGCTGGCGCAATGGCAACGCATGGAAACGCTGATGACGGAGCTGGCCGCAGGCCTGCGGCCGCCCAACGGCGAATTGTCCGGCCGTCTGTGCGTGCACCTGCCGGCCAGCTACGGGCGCTATCGCGTGGCGCCTTTGCTGGCCCGGTTCATGCGCGGGCATCCGGGGTTGCGCATCGATGCGGTGTACGACGATGCCTGGGTCGACATGGTGGCCGGCAAGGTGGACCTGGCCGTCCGGTTGGGCCGGCTGGCCGACGTGCAACTGGTGGCACACAGGGTGAACCGGGTGCGCGTTTTCCCGTGCGCCTCGCCGGATTACCTCGCGTCGGCACCGGCGTTGCGCGATCCCGGCGATCTCAAGGCGCATCGTTGCATCACCTTCAGCGGTTATCGCCGCGGCACGTTGTGGTCGTTCAGCCGGCAGCGCCAGCGGCGCGCAGTGCGGATCGACCCGGTGCTGGTCTGCAACGACGCGCAGGCCATCCGCGACGCGGTGTTGGCCGGGGTGGGCGTTGGCCTGCAGGGCGACTACATGGCTGACTCGCTTGTCGCCGAAAAACGTTTGGTCGATCTGTTTCCGGACTGGCAACTGCCGGTTTTCGACGTGAACCTGTTGTGGCTGCCGGGTGCGGATCGCGACCCGGCCTTGCGGCGCCTGATCGATTTCCTTGCGGAAAGCCTGACCGGCGGGTGAATGCGGCTGGCGGGCAAGGCGAAGGTGCTAGAATGCGCGCGCCGGCCATGCCGGCAACGTCTTCAGGGCGGGGCGCAATTCCCCACCGGCGGTAGGTGTCTTCGGACACGAGCCCGCGAGCGCTTTCGCAGCCGCGAAAGGTCAGCAGATCCGGTCGAATGCCGGAGCCGACGGTCGGCAGCAGGTCAGCGCTGCCGGAAAGTCCGGATAAAACGAAGACGGCTCGGCGCCCGCTTTCGCGGTGCGCCGGCCTCATGCCTTGGAGCGTTCTCGCCCTTCGTCTCGCGGAGAACGTTCATGCACATCGCACACGGGAATGCCGCCGTCTCCATCATCGAGGCGGGCTGATGTTCACGGGGATCATCCAGTCCACTGGCCGGGTCACGCGCAGCGAGCCGCGCGGGGGCGACCTGCGTTTCACGCTGGTCGCACCCGATTTCGATGTGGGCGACATTGCATTGGGCGACAGCATCGCGGTGTCGGGCTGCTGCCTGACGGTGGTTGAGCGCGAAGGCGACACGCTGGCATTCGACGTTTCGAACGAGAGTCTGGCGCTGACCACGCTCGGCGGGTTGCTCGAAGGCGATGCGGTGAATCTGGAGCCCGCGTTGCGCCTGTCCGACCGGTTGGGCGGGCACCTGGTGTCGGGCCATGTGGATGGCCTCGGCAGGATCGTCGCGATCGAACCCGATGCGCGTTCGCAACGCTGGCGCATCGAGGCGCCGCAGGCGCTGGCGCGCTACATCGCCGCGAAAGGTTCGATCTGCGTGGATGGCGTCAGCCTGACCGTCAACGCCATTGACGGCAATGAATTCGAGGTCAACCTTGTTCCCCATACGGTGGCACACACCACGTTCCATGACCGCCGCGAGGGCGATCGGGTGAACCTGGAAATCGATATGCTGGCGCGCTACGTCGAACGGCTTTCGCAAACGTCCCCCCACCCCAACCCTCCGCCGCGCGCGGGGGAGGGGCGGGGTGGGGGCGAAACGCGAGTGGGAGGGGGCGAATGAGCTTCGCGACCATCCCCGAACTCCTCGAAGAAATCGCCGCCGGCCGCATGGTGGTGATGCTCGACGACGAGGACCGCGAGAACGAAGGCGACCTGATCATGGCCGCCGGCAAGGTGCGGCCCGAGGACATCAATTTCATGGCGCGCGAGGGCCGCGGGTTGATCTGCCTCGCGCTCGACCCGGCGCGCGGACGCCGGCTCGGCCTGCAGCCGATGGTGCGCGACAACGGTTCCGCGTACCACACCAACTTCACCGTCTCGATCGAAGCCGCGAGCGGCGTCACCACCGGCATTTCCGCGCACGATCGCGCGCGCACCATCCAGGTCGCGGTCGCGCCGGATGCAAAACCCTCCGACCTGGTCCAACCCGGCCACGTGTTTCCGCTGCTCGCGCAACCGGGCGGCGTGTTGACGCGCGCGGGGCATACCGAAGCGGCGGCAGACCTGGCGCAACTCGCGGGTTGCGAACCGGCGGGCGTGCTGGTCGAGATCCTGCGAGAGGATGGCTCGATGGCGCGGCGGCCCGACCTTGAAACGTTCGCCGCGAAGCACGGTTTGAAGATCGGCACGATCGCCGACCTGATCCGGTATCGTCTCGCCACCGAGAAAACCATCGAGCGCGTGCACGAATCGGAAGTCGATACCGAGTTCGGCCCGTTTCGCCTGACCGCGTGGCGCGACCGCCTGCACGGCGTCCTGCATTTCGCGCTGGCGCGCGGCGCGATCGACGACGGCGCGCCGGTGCTGGCACGTGTGCACGTGTGCAACACCTTGTCCGACGTGCTGCACCTGAAACGTGAAGACCTTGGCCTCACCATGACCGCGGCGCTGCGGCGCATTGCAGCCGAAGGCCGTGGCGTGGTGGTGGTACTGGCGGGCGACGAGGATGCTGAGGCATTGCTGGCGCGCTTGTCGCGCCAGCCTGCCGCAGTCGCGGCGCCACCGTCGCGGGTCAAGCGCGAGCAGCGCGAATGGCGCCAACTCGGGCTCGGTGCCCAGATCCTCGTCGACCTCGGGGTGCGCCGCCTGCGCGTGCTGGGCACGCCACGCAAGCTGGTCGGGCTGTCGGGATTCGATCTCGAGGTGATCGAATACGTCGAAGAACAGGGAATCGAGAAACGGGAGTAGGGAATCGGCGACGTGGCTGCTACGCTTTTCCCGAGTCCCGAGTCCCGAGTCCCGAGTCCCGAGTCCCGAGTCCCGAGTCCCATTCCTGCTCCACGTGCCCCCATGTCTGATCAACTCACTCCCCACGCGCCCAATCTCGGTTCGCCGCCCGGCGCGCGCTACGTCGTGCTCGCGAGTCGCTGGAATGGCGCGATCGTGGATGCGCTGGTGGACGGCGCGCGCAGTGCGTTCGCGGCGCACGGCGCGCCCGCGTCGCTGCTGGATGTCGTGCGCGTGCCCGGTGCGTGGGAGTTGCCGGTGTTCGCGCAACATCTCGCGGCATCGGGCAAGTACGCGGCGATCATTGCGCTGGGCTGCGTGGTGCGCGGCGAAACCCGCCACTACGAACACGTGGCCGACGAATGCGCGCGCGGGCTGATGCGGGTGGCGCTGGACACCGGCGTGCCGGTGCTGAACGGCGTGCTGGCGGTCGAGGATGAAGCCGATGCCTGGGCGCGCGCCGGCGGTGCGCGCGGCAACAAGGGCGCCGACGTGGCGTTGAGCGCGATCGCGGTGGCGGTGCAGATGCAGGAATTGCAGGCATGACCGGAAACAAGCCTACGCGCAGCGACGGTATCGATCCTGCGGCGCGTTCGCGCGCGCGCCGTCGCGCGGCGCAAGCCTTGTACGCGTGGGAGCTCGGCGGCAATCCGATGCGCAAGGTGATCGACGATTTTCGCCACGAGCAGGACATGCAGATCGCCGACCTCGAATACTTCGAGGACCTGTTGCGCGGCGTGGAGACGCATCGTTCGGAACTCGATGGCGGACTGGCGCCGTTCCTCGACCGCGACATCGAGCGGGTCGATCCGATCGAACGCGCGGTGCTGCGGATGGCCGCGTATGAATTGAAGCAGCGCCTCGACGTGCCGTACAAGGTGGTGCTGAACGAGGCGGTCGAAGTCGCCAAGCGCTTCGGTTCGGAGCAGGGCCACACCTACGTCAACGGCGTGCTCGACAAACTGGCGCACGCGTGGCGCACCACCGAAACGGGGACCTGAGCAGCATGGATGTCCGGACCGTGTTTGCCAGCGCGCCGGAGCTCACCACCGCACGCCTGCGCCTGCGCGCGCACCGGCCGTCGGATTTGGCGACGTGCCATGCGATCTGGTCGGATCCGGACGTCGTCCGCTACATCGGTGGACAGCCATCCAGCGTCGAGGTGGCCTGGCGGCGCATGCTGACCTACGCCGGATTGTGGAGCATGCTCGGCTACGGTTACTGGGCGGTCGAGGAACAGGCGACCGGCCGTTACATCGGCGACGCCGGTTTGGCGGAATTCGAGCGCGACCTGCAGCCGTCGTTGCGCGGGATGCTGGAATTCGGCTGGGCGCTCGCGGGCGTTGCGCACGGCAAGGGCTATGCCAGCGAGGCCGTGGCCGCGATCGAGGCATGGCGTCGTGCGCACCTGCCCGCTCAGCGTGCAGTCTGCATCATCGCGCCGGACAATCACGCGTCCATCCGCGTCGCCGAAAAGGCGGGCTTCCTGAAATGGTGCGAGACCCGTTATCACGACGAGCCCACCCTGGTGTTCACGCACGCACCGATTCCGGCGCGCGGCTAAGCCATGGAATTCGACCTGATCGAAACCATCCGCGTGCGCACGCAGGGTGTGCGCCCGGATGTCGTGCTCGGCGTGGGCGACGACGCGGCGTTGCTCGACGTGCCCGCCGGGCAGCGGCTGGTGGCCTGCACCGACACCATGGTCGAGGGCGTGCATTTCCTGCCCGGCACGGCTCCCGGGGATCTCGGGTGGAAATCGCTGGCGGTGAACTTGTCCGATCTTGCCGCGATGGGCGCCGAACCCGCATGGGCCTTGCTGGCCTTGACCCTGCCCACGGCCGATGCGCGTTTTGTCGAACGCTTCGCGGACGGGTTCGCGGAACTCGCACGCGCACATGGCGTTGCATTGGTCGGCGGCGACACCACGCAAGGCCCGTTGTCGGTCACGGTCACGGCGCTTGGCACGCTGCCGATTGGCGAGTCGTTGCCGCGGGCCGGCGCGTGCGCGGGCGATGCGATATTCGTCACCGGCACCTTGGGTGATGCGGTGGGCGCGTTGCGCTTGTTGCGGAGCCGGGGACCGGGGACCGGGGAGCGGAACCCGCCGGAAGTTGCGTTGCGGGCGAGATTGAATCGACCCGAGCCGCGTGTCGCGGCGGGACTGGCATTGCGCGCCTTGGCGAACGCGTGCATCGACGTGTCGGACGGCTTGCTGGCCGATCTGGGCCACGTGTGCGCGGCCAGCGGCGTCGGCGCCGAGATCGACATGGAAGCGTTGCCGTTTTCCGCGGAATTGCGTGCGGCGTTCGATGAAGCGGCGTGCCGTGAGTTCGCGTTGTCGGGCGGCGACGACTACGAATTGTGTTTCACCGCGCCGGCGCAGCGACAGGCGGAAATCGAGGCGCGCTTGACGAACGCGGGTTGTCGCGTGACGCGCATCGGATGCATCGTGGCGGGTACGAGTGTGCGGGCACTCGATGCGAACGGGAACGCAATCGCAACGCCGCACGCGGGCTGGGAGCACTTCACGCCATGAGTGCGCCGCTCACCAGCAGCCAGCGCCGCGCGCTGTTGTCGCATCCAGCCGGCTGGATCGCCACCGCCTTGGGTGCCGGGCTGTCGCCGAAAGCGCCAGGCACCGCGGGTTCGCTGGTCGCGTTGCTTCCGTGGTGGTTGCTGCTGCGCGATCTGCCGTTCGGTTGGTATGCGGTGGTGCTGGTCGCCGGTTTTTTTCTCGGTGCCTGGGCGTGCGATGTCGCCTGCAAGCGCCTCGGCATGCACGACCACGGTGCGCTGGTGTGGGACGAAGTGATCGGCATGTGGATCACGCTCTTTGCCGCGCCACGGAGCCCTTTGCCATGGATGGCCGGCTACATGCTCGTCGGCTTCGCGCTGTTCCGCCTGTTCGACATCTGGAAGCCGTGGCCGATACGCGTGGCCGACCGTCGCGTGCACGGCGGATTCGGCGTGATGCTGGATGATGTGATTGCGGGCGTGTACGCGCTGATCGTGCTGCAGGCGATCACGTACGTGTTCGGACACGTGCACGCCTGATCGGGTGCGCCGCTCAGCCGACGTCGACGGTGTCGCGTTCCAGCGCTTCGAAGGCGTGCCAGCGGTTGACGATCGTGCAGAACATCGCGGCGGTGCGTTCGGCATCGTACACGGCCGAGTGCGCCTCCTCGGCATTCCATTCGAAGCCGGCCGCCTGCACCGCGCGCGACAACACGGTCTGCCCGAACGCGAGGCCGCCCAGGGTCGCGGTGTCGAAGCACGAGAACGGATGGAACGGGTTGCGCTTGTGGCCGGTGCGGCGCACCGCGGCATTGAGGAACCCGAGGTCGAAGTGGGCGTTGTGGCCGACCAGGATCGCGCGCTGGCAGCCGCCGGCCTTGATCGCCGCGCGCACCGGTTTGAAGATCAGGTCGAGCGCCGCGCGCTCGGGCAGGGCGCCGCGCAAAGGCTGGTCGGGATCGATGCCGTTGACTTCCAGCGCCTTGGGGTCGATGTTCGAGCCTGGGAATGCTTCGACGTGGGTGGAAACCACCGGCTCTGGCACGAGCCAGCCATCGCCGTCCATGCCCACCACCACCGCGGCGATTTCCAGCAACGCGTCATGTTCGGCGTCGAAACCGCCGGTCTCGACATCCACCACCACCGGCAGGAACCCACGGAAACGCGTGGCCATCCGCGCCGCGTAGCCTTCGATCTGCTTGTGCATCGGTACAGGATAACAGCGCCGCCTGCTCGTCACTTCGTTTTGTGTTTGTACGCGCACAAATCGCGGATCGGGCATTCCGGGCATTTCGGTTTGCGCGCGGTGCACACGTAACGGCCGTGCAGGATCAGCCAATGATGCGCGCCGGGTTTGTATTCGTCGGGCACCACTTTCAGCAGTTTGTCCTCGACCGCGCGCACGGTCTTGCCGCGCGCGAGGCCGGTGCGGTTGCAGACGCGGAAGATGTGGGTGTCGACCGCTATGGTCGGCTCGCCGAACACCGTGTTCAACACCACGTTGGCGGTCTTGCGGCCGACGCCCGGCAGCGCTTCCAGTTCTTCACGCGTGCAGGGCACCTCGCCGCCGTGGCGTTCGATCAACAACGCACAGGTCGCGATGATGTTCCTGGCCTTGGCGTTGAACAGGCCGATCGTCGAGATATGGCGTTTCAAGCCTTCCTCGCCGAGTGCGAGGATTTTCGCCGGCGTGTTGGCGACCGGGAACAGCCGCTTGGTGGCCTTGTTGACACCGACATCGGTGGCCTGCGCCGACAGGATCACCGCGACCAGCAACTCGAACGGTGTGGCGTACGTGAGTTCGGTGGTGGGGTGGGGATCCAACTCGCGCAGGCGGCGGAAAAGTTCCGCGACGTGTTCGCGCTTCATGGACGTTGCCCACGTTTCGCACGGCCGCGTGCGATGGCGGCCAGCACCTCGGCGTGGCTGATCGTCTGCACGGGAAGCGCGGTGGGCGATGCAACTTCGCGTCGCCGCGCTGCACGCTCCGCACGTTCGCGCGCGAGCCGCGCGTTGCGGGCTTCGAAACGCTCGCGCGCCTCGTCTGCGCGAGCGCGTTCGGCGGACTCCGACTTGCCCCAGCGGAACCAGTCGAGCAGCGGAATGTGCGAGGGACAAACCTCGACGCAGCGGTTGCATTCGCTGCAGGCATCGAGCCGCGCGGCGCGTGCCGCGGCGAAGTCATCCTTGACCAGTGCGAAGAACAGCGTTTCCGGATCCAGTGCGTCAGGGCACACGCGCACGCAGTCGCCGCAATGGACGCAAGGTTGCTGGGCGGGCGTATCAATGGACATCGCGGCGCAATTCCAGCACGTCGATGGTGGGCGGGCAATCGAAGCGCAGCGGCAAACCGGTGATGCCGACGCCCGGCGTCACGAACAGCTTGCCCGTGGGCGTGTCGTAGTAACCGTCCACGTAGCGCTCGTCGCGTGTCAGGCGAAAGACTTCGTCGGTGAGCCACGGGATGTGGACTTGTCCACCGTGGGTATGGCCCGCCATCGCCAGCGTGAAATCCACGCCGCCCAATGCGCGCAGGCTGTGCGGCTGGTGCATCAGGATCAGCAGCGGCTTGTCGCGCGGCAATGTCCTGAGGAACGCGGCGTCGTCGCGGCCCGTCCACCAGTCGTACAGGCCGGCGAGCCGGAAATCCGGGAAATCGACGACACGGTGCTGGATGAAATGCACCGGCGAGCCGGCCAGCGCGCGCTCGATCCGTTGCGCGACCGGCGGGCCGGGCAACTGTTCGTCGTGGTTGCCCAGCACCGCGTACATCGGCTTGTCCAATTGCCGCAGCGGCGCCAGCGCGGCGGCGAGGTCATTGGGGGGACCGTAGGTGAAATCGCCCGCGAACAGCACCAGGTCGACGTGCAGCGCATCGAGTTTGCGCACCATTTGCGCGAGCTTGGCGGGGCGCGTGAAGCGCCCGACGTGGATGTCGGACACCAGTGCGATGTCGAGATTGATCGGCGCGGGAATCAGCGTGCGCCGCACGACGAGCTCGTTCGGTTCGACGAAACGCGCGTAGATCAACAGCGCGCACACGACGGCCAGAGCAGCGGCGCCCGTTGCCCGCAGCTTGCGGCGCTGGCGAAACCGCACGAACGCCTTGAGCGTGGATTGCGCGAGCAACGGGATCAGCAGCCAGGCACCGTGGAACAGCGCGAGCTGCACGAAGGCTTCCAGGTGCAACTGCGGCGGAATGGTGAACCGCGGAAATTCCCATGCGGGCCAGAGCACGCAGAAAACCGCGATGCCGAGGAGCCAGGCGCCGCCGAGCAGCCAGCGCCGGCCGCGTGCGCTCAGGGCGGGCATGGCAGTTCGGGCCGTGGCAGGAGCACGGACGCGTTCGGCGCCGCGACCATGTCGATGCAATCGACCGGACAGGGCGCGACGCACAGTTCGCAACCCGTGCAGAGATCCGCGATGACGGTGTGCATCAACTTGTTGGCGCCCACGATGGCATCGACCGGGCAGGCCTGGATGCATTTGGTACAGCCGATGCAGACGGCTTCGTCGATGACGGCCACGCGCGGCGGTGTTTCCGGGCCGCACTCGGGATCGAGCGGCAGTGGCGGTTGCCCGGTAAGTCGCGCCAGCGTTTGCACGCCTTGCTCGCCGCCCGGCGGGCAACGATTGATTGCGGCGTCGCCGCGCGCCACCGCTTCGGCGTAGGGCCGGCAGGCGGGGTAGCCGCAACGCGCGCATTGCGTCTGCGGCAGGGCGTCGTCGATGCGTGCGACCCGTGCGTCCAGCGCGCGTGTATCGGGTGCCGTTTCCACGTTCATCGTCGTATTGTAATTCGCGTCCGTGCAGACCCGCTGCGCGCGGCGCTATGCTCGCCGCTTCGCAGCCGTTGCCAGCATGGGAACCGTTCATGTCCGCACTCGCCGAACTGCGTGCCCTCGACCGTACCCAGCGCCACACCGTGGCCGCCACCTTCCTGGGCTGGACCCTGGATGCGTTCGATTATTTTTTGTTGGTGATGGTGATGCCGGCGGTGGCGGACAGTTTCCACGTGCCGGTAAAGGACGTCGCGTTCGCGTTGCTGCTGACGCTCGCGTTCCGTCCGCTGGGGGCGCTGATCTTCGGGCGCCTGGCCGACCGTTATGGACGCCGCCGCATCCTGATGATCGATGTCACGCTGTATTCGGTGCTGGGTCTGGCCTGTGCGTTCGCGCCATCGCTGGCCGTGCTGCTGGTGCTGCGCTCGCTGTTCGGCATCGCGATGGGCGGCGAGTGGGGCACCGGCGCGTCGCTGGCGATGGAATCGATCCCCGCGCGCTCGCGCGGCATCGTATCCGGCCTCCTGCAATCGGGGTATCCGTGCGGCTATTTGCTGTGCGCGCTGGCGTACGGCTTGCTGTTCGACAGCATCGGCTGGCGCGGGATGTTCGCGCTGGGCATCGTGCCGGCGCTGCTGGTGCTGTACCTGCGCCGCAGCGTGCCGGAATCGCCGGTGTTCGAAGCGCGCGAAAACGCCGGCGTGCGGCGCGGCGTGCGCGAAACCATGCGCGGCCGCTGGGGGCTTTTCGCCTACATGATCGTGACGATGGCAGTGTTCAACGCCTTCAGCCACGGGTCGCAGGACGTGTATCCGACCTTCCTGAAATTGCAGTTGCATTTCGACACCCAGATGACCAGCCTGCTCACCATCATCCTGAATCTGGGCGCACTGGTGGGCGGCCTCGCTTTCGGCCAGTGGTCCGAACGCATCGGCCGGCGCCGCGCGATGGCGATCGCCTGCGTGCTGGCGCTGCCCGCGATCCCGCTGTGGAGCTACGGCGGCTCGGTGTTGCTGCTCGCGATCGGTGCGTTCTGGATCCAGGTCGCGGTGCAGGGCGCCTGGGGCGTGGTGCCGAGCTATTTGAATGAACTCTCGCCCGACGACGTGCGCGGCACGCTGCCGGGATTCGCCTACCAGCTCGGCAACCTGTTGGTGGCCTGGACCGCGTACGCGATGACCTCGATCGCCCATGCGCGCGGCGGCGACTACGCCATCGTGCAGTCGGTGTGGATGGCGGTGGTGGCGGTGCTGCTGGCGCTGCTGACCTGGTTCGGTCCGGAAGCGCGCGGGGTGCGCTTCGGCGTGACCGGCGAAGCGGACGCCGCTACCATGCACGGTTCGCCGACTTCCGCTTGAGCGTTTCCATGCGTGCCGAGAAAGATTCCGTGGTGAGCTTCCATTACAGCGTGCGCGACGCGGCCGGTGCCGCGGCCGAACCCTACGACGACTCACGCAAACGCGGCGAGCCGATGCTGGCCTTGCTGGGACACAGCCAACTGGTGCCGGGGGTCGAAAAGGCGCTGGCCGGTCGCGAAGCGGGCGACAAGTTCGAGATCGACGTCGCGCCGGAGGACGCCTACGGCGAACGCCAGGAAGGCCTGCTGCAGCGCGTGCCGAAAAAGTATTTCCAGGACGCGCAGAAATTGAAGCCCGGCATGACCACGGTGTTGCAGACCAGGGACGGCGGCCAGCGCATGGTCACCATCCACAAGGTCGGCATGAGCTCCATCGACGTCGACCACAACCACCCGCTGGCCGGCAAGACCTTGCACTTCGACATCGAGATCGTCGACGTTCGCGCCGCGGCGCCGGAAGAACTCCAGCACGGGCACGCGCATCCGGGCGACGGCCACAGTCACGGCTGAGACGGGACCGCAGTTTCAATCCTCAGAAGAAGATCTTCTGCTTCTGCCTGCGCCGCCGGCGCCACGCGTCCAGCGACAGGCCGCCCGCGCCGTGCGCGGCCAGCACCAGGAAGCCGCCGGCGATGGCCAGGTTCTTCATGAAGTTGATCCACTGGTCGTGGTCGGCGAGGTTGTTGTGGAAGGTCACCGCCGTCAGCAGGCTGAACACGAACAAGCCGGCCGCCGCCCAGCGGGTCCACAGGCCGCACAGCACCGCGAGGCCGCCGCCGAGTTCGGCGAAGATCACCAGCGGCAGCAGGCCCGACGGCAGTCCGTGCGCCACCAGCAGTTTGGCGGTGGCTTGGTAGGCCATGAGTTTGCCGACCCCGGACAGGATGAAGATCAGCGACAGTCCGAAGCGTCCGACCAGCAAGCTGAAGTTCTGCATCGTGGATTCCGTGGAAATCGGCCGTTCGCGCCGCGCAGCGGCGAACGGCATGGGGCGCATCCCGCGCGGGTCAGTCGGCCGCCAGCGCGGCGCGTACGCGTGGTATCAGCACGCGTTTGGCGAACAGGTAATGGTCGCGCCAGTAGGAGCCGTCGAGTTCATCGAGGCGCACCGTGCCGCCCTTGTCCGGCGCATTCACGAAGCGGCCGTGGCCGACGTAGATCGCGACGTGGTTGACGCGGTGACGGCGACCGAAAAACAGCAGGTCGCCGGGTTCCAGGTCGGTCTTCGAAATTTTCGGCGCGTCCAGCGCGGCGATCGCGCGCGAGGTGCGCGGGAGTTCCATGTCCGCCTCGGTGCGGAAGACGTAGCCAACCAGGCCGCTGCAGTCGAAGCCCGCCTGCGGCGTGTTGCCGCCCCAGCGGTACGGCGTGCCGACCAGGCTGATGGCGCGGAACAGCACGTTGTTGGCGACGGTGGTGGACGCGGCCGGAGCGGTCGTTCGTGCCGGCGGGACGCTGGCGCAGGCGGCCAGCAAGAGGAGGGCAGCGAGGCCCGCGAGCAGGCGGCCGCGGCACCACCACGCGCTCAACGCAAGGACTCCCGAAAGGGCGGCGTGGGGGTGTTCGGGAAGGCGTGGTCAGGCATCGGATCGACGGGCTGGCATGGCCGGCAGCCGTGACGTTAACCGATGGCAACCGCGGCGTCCAGCGCCGGCGCCTGCTGCGAAGGACTAGCAGACCGCGGCACGATCGCCCAGGCGATCGTTGTGGTTCGACTGCATCGCCAGCGCCTCTTCGAACTGGACCGTGCGCAGGCGCGCGGATTCGGCGACTGCCGCCGGGACCGCCTGCTCGTCGAGGCAACGGGCAAGGATGGCGCGGTGGTAGGCGTTGAAGTCCGGATCGCGTCCGGCTTCGTCCAGGGCGGAAAGCAGGGTGGCCAGCCAGCCCGCACCGGGGGCGCGGAGCATCAGCAGGATTTCGGGTACGCTGCAGAAACCGGTATCGACGTTGGCGTTCATGTGGATTCCCTCTGTTGCGGGGAGTACCTGCAACAATGATGCCAACCGCAGTGGAAACGCCGGAATGCGGCGTCCCGCCCGGGCCAGGGCCGGGCCACGGGCTCCTGCGGAGCCGTCGCCGGTCGGGATGTGACGCGTGCCGGCAGCGCGTCACGATGGCGACGACACGGGGCGTCCGTCACACCGCGTTACAATTGCCGCGATGAATGCCATGCGCAGCGATGTCCTGGTCCTCGGTGGAGGCGTGATCGGTTTGTCCTGCGCATTGGCCTTGTTGCGACAGGGCGCATCGGTGCGGGTGCTGGAACGCGGCGACCCCGGCAGCGGCGCTTCGCACGGCAACTGCGGCACGCTCACGCCCAGCCACGCCATCCCGCTGACCGTTCCGGGCATGCCGTGGAAGGCCTTGCACTGGATGTTGCGGCGCGACGCCCCCCTGTACGTCAGTCCGAAACCGGATTGGCAGCGCTGGCGCTGGCTGCTGGGTTTCGCGAACCACTGCAACCTCGCTTTCGCCGAACGCGCCGCGATCGCGCGCGCCGCGATCCTGCAGCGTTCGTGGACGCTGCTGCCGCGACTGCTGGTGGAGGAAGGCATCGAATGCGAGTACGCGCCGTCCGGCAGTCTTTTCGTCCATCGCGACGCGCGGATGCTGGAGCACGACCGTTCCGAAATCGAATGGCTGCACCGACTGGGCATCGCCGCGCTTGCGTTGCGGGGTGACGAGGTCGAGCAGATGGAACCGGCGTTGCTGCCTGGCATGGCGGGCGGCGTCCTGCACGCCGACGACGCGCAATTGCGTCCCGACCAACTGGCCGACGGACTCGCGCGCCGGGTGCGCGAACGCGGTGGCGTGATCGAAACCGGCACGGACGTCACCGGCTTCCGCGGCCCGCGCGGGCGGGTGGACGCGGTGCAAACCTCGCGCGGGGAATTCGCGGGCGAGCGCGTGGTCGTGGCGCTGGGTGCGTGGACGCCGCAGGTCGCGGCGAAGCTCGACCTGAAGGTGCCGATCCAGCCCGGCAAGGGCTATTCCATCACCATGTCGCGGCCCGATCCGTGCCCGCGCCGCGCGCTGGTGTTGCGCGAACCCAGCGTGTGCGTGACCGCGTGGGATTCGGGGTATCGGCTCGGCAGCACCATGGAATTCTCGGGCTACGACCAGACGCTCAACCGCACCCGGATCGATGCGCTCAAGCGCGGTGCGGCAGCCTACCTGCGTGCGCCGGTGGGCGCCGAAGTCCGCGAGGAATGGTGGGGCTGGCGGCCGATGAGCGTGGACGAGATTCCATTGATCGGGCCGGTGCGGCGCTGGAACAACGTCATGCTCGCGACCGGCCACGGCATGCTGGGGGTCAGCATGAGCGCGGCCACCGCGGAATTGGTGGCGTCGTTGATCGCGGACCAGAAGCCGGTGCTGGATGCAGCGGTCTATGCACCGTCGAGGTTCGGGTTGTAAGGCGCTGGTCGTGCACCGGGATTCCACAGGTTTTCCACAGCCTGTTCCCTGAAAGTGTTGTATCGCGCGGCGAGACACACACTCGTATGATCGTCGGCATGTCGAAGCCGCTGACCGTCGCGCGCGCATGAGCGCCGTCCTCCCCGAACGCCAACCATCGCCGCGCGTCGACGTGTTGCGGGTGCCGCCGCATTCCATCGAAGCCGAGCAGTCGGTGCTGGGCGGCCTGATGCTGGTCGGCGAGGCCTGGGACCAGGTCGCCGACCGGATCGTCGAGGAAGACTTCTACCGCCGCGAACACCGCCTGATCTTCCGCGCGATCGGCGAGCTCGCGATGGGCGGCAAGCCCTGTGACGCGGTAACCCTGGGCGAGTGGTTCGAGCGCCACGGCGAAACCGCCAACATCGGCGGCGTCGCCTACCTCGCGGAACTCGCCAACAACACGCCCAGCGCGGCCAACATCGCGGCCTACGCCGACATCGTCCGCGACAAGGCGGTGTTGCGCAAACTGATCGAAGCCGGTACACAAATTGCCGGCGACGGCTTCA
The DNA here is from genome assembly GCA_001899805.1 of Lysobacterales bacterium 66-474. Classification (GTDB taxonomy): domain Bacteria; phylum Pseudomonadota; class Gammaproteobacteria; order Xanthomonadales; family Rhodanobacteraceae; genus 66-474. The sequence continues at coordinate 745,992 of MKWP01000015.1, read as the reverse complement.
ATCCGGAAGGCCGCAACACCCCGGAGATCCTCGAAGCCGCCGAGCAACGCGTGTTCAAGATCGCCGAGGCCGGCGCGCGCGGGCGCAAGCAGGTGATCCCGGTACGCCAGTCGGTGAAGGAGGCCGTGGAACTGCTGGCACAGCGTTACGCCAACCGCGGCCAGTTGAACGGGCTCACCACCGGCTTCAAGGATCTCGACGATCTGACGTCGGGCATGCAGCGCCAGGACCTGGTGATCGTGGCCGGACGCCCGTCGATGGGCAAGACCGCGTTCGCGCTGAACATCGCCGAGGCCGTGGCGATGCGCGCCAGGCAGCCGGTGCTGGTGTTTTCGATGGAAATGTCGGCGTCGCAACTGGCGTTTCGCCTGATTTCGTCGATGGGGCGGATCAACCAGAAGGATTTGCGTTCGGGCGAACTCGCCGAAGAGGAATGGCCGCGGGTCAGCCAGGCCGCATCGCTGTTGTCCGAATCGAAGATCTTCATCGACGACACCCCCGCGCTTTCGCCCGGCGAGCTGCGCTCGCGCGCGCGCCGGATGATGCGCGAGCACGGGCTCGGGCTCGTCGTGATCGACTACCTGCAATTGATGCAGGTGCCGGGCAACAAGGAAAACCGCGCGACGGAAATTTCCGAAATCTCGCGCAACCTCAAGGCCATGGCCAAGGAACTGGACGTTCCGGTGATCGCGCTGTCGCAGTTGAACCGCGCGCTGGAACAGCGCAACGACAAGCGTCCGGTGATGAGCGACCTGCGCGAATCGGGCGCGATCGAGCAGGACGCCGACCTGATCCTGTTCATCTATCGCGACGAGGTCTACAACAAGGAATCCAACCACAAGGGCATCGCCGAAATCATCATCGGCAAGCAGCGCAACGGCCCCATCGACACCGTCAAGCTGACCTTCCTCGGCCAGTACACCAAGTTCGAGAACTACGCGCCGGAATCCTACGTCGGCAGCCTGGATTGAGCGTGTGAGCCGCTCCGCCACGGCAACGATCCACCTCGACGCCTTGCGCGCCAACCTGGCGCGGGTCCGCATGCTTGCCGAAGGCGCGAAAGTCATGGCGGTGGTGAAGGCCGACGCCTACGGCCACGGACTGGAACGTTGCGCGCGCGCACTGGCCGGCGCAGACGCATTCGGTGTCGCGTCGATCGCGGATGGCCTGCGCCTGCGCGCGGCGGGGCATCGCCAGCGCATCGTGGTGTTGTCGGGTCCCGACGCGGCCAGCGACCTTGCCGAGATGCGCCGGCTGCAACTGGAAGCCGTCGTCCACCACGAATCGCAGCTCGCGATGCTGGAAGCCGAGCAGGGCGGCGATCCGCTGAAGGTGTGGCTGAACCTCGATACCGGGATGCATCGTCTGGGCTTTCCGCCCGGGCGCGCGCACGCCATGCGTGCACGCCTCGCCGCGTTGCCGGCCGTGGACAAGGCCATCGTGCTGATGACGCACTTCGCGTCCTCCGACGAATTCGACAACGACTTCACCGCGCGCCAGACGGAATGCTTCCGGAATGCGACGCAAGACATCCCCGGCGAACGCGCGTTGTCGAATTCCGCCGGCCTGCTCGGCTGGCCGCAGGCACGCGAAAACTGGGTTCGAATAGGCGGATTGCTGTATGGCTTGTCGGTCGCGACAGGCAAGACCGGCGCCGACTTCGGGTTCGCGCCTGCGATGACGCTGACGACGCGCCTCGTCGCGGTCAACCACATCGCGCGGGGCGAGCGCGTCGGCTACGGCGCGACGTGGGAATGCCCGGAAGACATGCGCATCGGCGTCGCCGCGATCGGCTACGGCGACGGCTATCCGCGCAGCGCGCCATCCGGAACGCCGGTGCGGGTCGGCGATGCGCCCGTCGCCGTGATCGGCCGGGTGTCGATGGACTTGTTGACGCTGGATTTACGCCAAGCACCGAACGCGAGGGTCGGCGACGAAGTCGTGCTGTGGGGGCCGCAACTGCCGGTAGAAGTGATCGCGCAGCACGCCAACACCATTTCCTATGAACTTACCTGCGGCGTCACCCGGCGCGTGCTGTTCGCGGAGGATGGTGGGTAAGCGGTTTGCCAATTATTGCCAAGCGTGCCAGAATGACTGCATGAGCACGATGAACATTTCCCTCCCTGACGAGATGAAGCGATTCGTGGACCAGCAGGTGCGCGAAGGTGCCTACGCCGGTTCGTCCGAGTATGTGCGCGAACTGATCCGCAAGGATCGCGAATTGGCAAAGTTTCGCGCGCTGCTCGACAAGGGAGCGACATCGCCCATCGAGGGCAAGTTCGATGCCGCCTGGTTTGACGGGCTGCGAACGCAGTTGCGAACGCGCGCCAAGAGCCGCAAGCGCGCCTGATGCAGCGCGCCATCGTCCGCCGCAAACTTGCGCGCACCGACATCGAGCAGGCGGCGCTGCATTACCTCGAAACGGCGGGGCTGCCCGTGGCCGAACGTTTCGTTGCGGCGGTTGAAACCGCGGCAGCGCACGCGGCAACCCATCCGGAGGCTGGCTCCGCACGATACGCGCAGGTGCTGGATCGCCCCGGCCTGCGTTTCTGGTCGGTCAGGGGCTTCCCGTATCTGGTGTTCTACCGGGATGCTGGCGACCACCTTGATGTATGGCGCGTGCTGCACGCCGAGCGCGATATCCCGGCGTGGTTGCGGGAGGAGTGGTGATGGCCAAGGCCAAGACCGCATATGTGTGTTCCGACTGCGGCGCCGAGTACCCGAAGTGGCAGGGCCAGTGCGAAGCGTGCGGTGCGTGGAACACGCTGAGCGCGTTCGTGGTGCAACCGGCGAAGGAGGGCGCTGGCGCGGTGCGGCGCGTGGGTTATGCGGGCATCGAGGCTTCGAAGGTGCAGCCGCTGGCGGGTGTCGCGGGCGAGGTCGAACAGCGGCACCTGATCCGCATCGGCGAATTGGATCGCGTGCTGGGCGGCGGACTGGTGGAAGGTTCGGTGGTGCTGGTGGGCGGCGACCCCGGCATCGGCAAATCCACGCTGTTGTTGCAGACACTGGCTGCACTCGGCGAACGCCTGCCCGGCCTGTACGTGAGCGGCGAGGAATCGCTGGCGCAAATCGCCGCGCGCGGGCATCGGCTGGGACTGGAACTCGCGCCGCTGCGTGCGCTCGCGGAAACCTGCGTCGAACGGATCCTCGAACATGCTGCCGTGGAAAAACCACGCGTGTTGGTGATCGATTCGATCCAGACCATCTGGACCGAAACCCTGCCGGCCGCGCCGGGCTCGGTGTCGCAGGTACGCGAATCGGCAGCGCGGCTGGTGCGCTTCGCCAAGCAGACCGGCACGTCGGTGTTCCTGGTGGGTCACGTGACCAAGGAAGGCGGCATCGCCGGTCCGCGCGTACTCGAACACATGGTCGATGCGGTGCTGTATTTCGAGGGTGAAGTCGGTTCGCGCTTTCGGGTGCTGCGCGCGTTCAAGAATCGTTTCGGCGCGGTCAACGAACTCGGCGTGTTCGCGATGGGCGACAAGGGCCTGCGCGAGGTGCCGAACCCGTCCGCGATTTTCCTGTCCTCGCAACAGGGCGCGACGCCGGGCAGTGCGGTGATGGTGACCCGCGAAGGTACGCGCCCGCTGCTGGTGGAAGTGCAGGCGCTGGTGGATCAGTCGAACCTCGGCAATCCGCGCCGGGTCGCGCTGGGACTGGAGCAGAATCGCCTGGCGATGCTGCTGGCGGTGCTGCATCGCCACGGTGGCGCCGCGGTGTTCGACCAGGATGTGTTCGTGAACGTGGTCGGCGGGATCCGCGTGCAGGAAACCGCGGCGGATTTGCCGGTGCTGCTGGCGGTGCTGTCGAGTTTCCGCGACCGTGCGCTGCCGGAAAAAACCGTGGCGTTCGGGGAAGTCGGCTTGTCCGGCGAAGTGCGTCCGGTGCCGAACGGCGAGGAACGCCTGAAGGAAGCCGCGCACCACGGATTCAAGCGCGCGATCGTGCCGAAGGCGAATGCGCCGAAGAAATCCGCGCGCATCGGCGACATGGAGGTGATCGGCGTGGAACGCCTGCGCGAAGCGATCGACGCCTGCGGGTGACGGTCAGACCGGTTTCAAGGCCGCGAATTCCGACAGCCGCTCCGTGCGCGTGGCGAAGGCAGCGAAGGCCGGGTAATCCCGGGCAGACACGACGTCCGCGGCCACGATCTGCGTGAAGGTCCATGCCACCCCGACGCTGATGTCGGCCTGCGTCGGCGCCGCGCCGCACAGCCAGCGGTCCGCGGGTGCCGTGCGCAGCGCTTCGTCGAGCAGCGCGCAGGCGTCATGCAATTGCCCGTGCACGCGCTGCAGCCAGCCTGCGTCCTGCTTGTCCGGCGCGCGCTTGTGTTCGTAGAAATGCTGCACCGCTTTTTCACTTGCCACCAGGGCGACACCGACCAGCCGCAGTGCATCGCGGCGCGCACCGGGTCCGGACGGCATCAGGCTGCGTCCGGCCAGCGTTTCCGCGTAGTCGATGATCAACGACGAGTCGACCAGGATGCAGCCGTCATCGCAGACCAATGTCGGCGCCTTGACCAGCGGATTGAGCGCCCGGAACGTATCGAAGTCGCGGAATACCGACAACGGACGGTGGTCGAATGGAATGCCAAGCATCCGCAGGGAAATCGCGGCGCGCCGCACGTAGGGCGAATCGAGCATGCCGATCAGTTGCATGGTGCCTCCGTCAGTTTGTTGACAGTCCGGACAGTACCGCGGTATCCCGATCCACCCGCAACACCGAGCCCTGTTCGTACCAGTCGCCCAGCACGATGCGCCGTGCGGTTTGGCCGTCCAGCGTGAAGTCGTGGATCGCGGGACGGTGGGTGTGGCCGTGGATCATGCGCGTGACGCCGGCGTCACGCAGCGCGCTTTCGACGGCGTGTCGATTGACGTCCATGATCGCCATGTCGGCGCTGGACGTGTGCGCGCGGCTGGCGTCGCGGGCTTGCGCCGCGAACGCGCGGCGTTCGGCCAGCGGGCGCGCAAGGAAAGCCCGCTGCCACGCCGGGTCGCGCACCTGCTCGCGGAAGGCAAGATACGCTGCATCGTCGGTGCACAGCACGTCGCCGTGCAGGATCAGCGTCGGCGTGCCGTGCAGATCGATGACCGTGCCGTCATCGAGAAGGTCCATCGCGCAGCGGCGGGCGTAATCCTCGCCCAGCAGGAAATCGCGGTTGCCCACGATGAAATGCACCGGCACGCCGGCATCGGCCACGCCGCGCAGTGCCGCCGCCACGCGCGCATTCAATGCCGCGTCATCATCGTCGCCGAGGTAGGCCTCGAACAGGTCGCCCAACACGTACAGCGCGTCGGCTTCGCGCGCCTCGCCCGCGCAAAACCGCTCGAAACTTGCGACGATGTGCGGGCGCGCGTCGTCTAGGTGCAAATCCGAAACGAAGAGCGTGCCCACCGCGTCAGTGCTGCGCACCGGGTTTCTTCTTGGAAGCAGGTGCCGATGCCGGCGCCTGGCCGGTCACCGGCGACACCGGTTCCTCGACCGGGCTCGCGGCTTCGCCGATCAACCTGGTGCTTTCGATCACCACCAGCGGCCGCGGCACGTCGCCGATGAACGGGCCCTGCGGTCCGGTCGGCAGGTTGTCGATCTTGTCGACCACGTCCATGCCCTTGACGACCTTGCCGAACACCGCGTAACCCCAGGTCATGCCGCTCTGGTTGCCGACGTAATCGAGGCGCGGGTTGTCCACCACGTTGACGAAGAACTGCGCGGTCGCCGAGTCGGGATCGGGTCCGCGCGCCGCGGCCACGGTGCCGCGCAGGTTGGAGAGCCCGTTGTCGGCTTCGTTCGGGATCGGCGGCAGCGTGCGCTTGGGCCGCAATTCGCGGGTGTACAACCCGCCCTGGATCAGGTAACCGGGAATCACGCGGTGGAACACGGTCCCGTCGTAGAAGCCGTCCTTCACGTATTGCAGGAAGTTGGCGACGGTCTTGGGCGCCTTGTCGGGGAACAGCTCGACCACGAAGTCGCCCTGCGAGGTCTTGAATTCCACCTGCGGATGCGCGGGCGCGGCGGGCGCTGCCGCTGAGGAGGCCGAAACAGGCGGTGCTTCCGCATTCGCGCTGGCGGAGGCGAACGCGAACAGCACGACCGCGAGCGGGACGGCGAGCAAAGGGCGAAGCGGATGTCGGATGGCGGTCATGGCGCGGATGGCGGGCGGCGCGAAAGCGGCATGATACGCGAGCACCGCCGCGCGCGGCACACCATGCGTGGTCAAGGTTGCGTGCAGGCCGCGCCCGCGCAGGCGCCGAAGTGCAGGCCGGTTTGCCGGTTCCCGGAGGCAGCGTTCCGCGCGGAATTGCTGTTGCCGTTCTGGTCCTGGTCCAGGTGCCGGCGGCGGATTTCCAGCACGATCGGCGTGATCTGGTCGATCCGCGAATCGATTTGCGCGCGGCTGTAATAGTCGAGGTCCTTGCGCTTCAACAGGCGGTGCAACTGGTCCAGCGCGTCGGCGGCGTGCCCTTGCAGGAAGGTCGCGTCGGCGTAGGCGATGCCGGCATGGATCTCGTCGCCGGCGACGTGGCAGGCGTGGCCGTAGGCGGCATACAGGGAAGGCTCCGAATCGTCGTTGAGCAGCGGTTTCAGCAGGCCCTGCGCGACCTTGGCGCTGGCCTTGCTGCCGTCATCGAGCAGCGCGCGGCTGTAATCCAGCACGATCGCCGGGTCGTTCGGCCACATCGCGTTGAGCGAGGCGTAGCGTTCCAGTGCCTGTTTGCGCTGGCCGGCGTTGCGCTCCGCGTCGGCGAGGCCGAGTGCAAGGGTGAGGTTGCCGGGGTCGGCGTCGGCCAGTTTGGACATGATCGGCACGGCTTTGTCCGCCTGCCCGAGCTGCAACAGCGCCAACGCGCGGCCGTAGCGATTGGCGACCGCGGCGGCGAATTTCGAATTGTCGGCCATGTTGCGCGTGTAGTAATCCAGCACCGAGCGCGGATCGCTGGACGACAGCACGCGGATCCGTTCGCGCATCAATTCGTATTGCTGTTCGCTCGGGCCGCGCGCGCGGCCGTCGGCGAGCGAGATGCCGCGTTTGACGAACGGCAGCGGCAGCAGTCCCGGTACCGGCGGATCGCCGGCGCTTCCGCTGCGCTGCGATCGGGACTGCTGTTCGAGCACCCGTGCGCGGGCGCGCGCATCGGCGATGCGCACGCTGGTGACCGGGTGGTCCTGCAGGAAGTCGGGAACGTTGCCGGCGGCCATGCCGCCGTCGCCGCCGGGCCGGAAGATCTGTTGCATGTGCGCGAATACCGTCGCCATCGCCTCGGGGTCGAAGCCGGCCTTGGCCAGCGTGTCGATGCCGACGTGGTCGGCTTCCGATTCGTCCTTGCGGGTGAAGTCGATCATGTGCTGCTGCATCATCGCCATCACCGAGTAGAACGCGCCGATGGCGGGGTCGACACCCTGCTGGTAGGGCGCGTTGCCGTAGCCGTAACCATAGGGCTGGTTCTGGGCATAGCGGTTGCCGGAATCCGCCCGCGAAGCCGCCAGCGCCGCCGCGAACGCGCCGAGCACGTACAGCGGCGTGGATTTCTTCTGGTCCTCCAGCGCGCGCTGCAGGTGGTGCTGGCTGATGTGCGCCAGCTCGTGCGCCATCACCGCGGCCAGTTCGTCCTGGTTCTGGGTCATGGTGAACATGTTCGAGAAGATGAACACGTAGCCGCCGAAAGTCGCGAAGGCGTTGATCTCCGGCACGTTCAGGAGCGTGAAGGTGTATTGCTGGGTCGGGTCGGCGCTGACCGAGGCCAGCCGGTAACCCAGCGCGTGCATGTATTGGTCCACCTGCGGATCGTCCAGCACCAGGTGCGCCGCGCGCAGCTCGCGCAGGAACTCGGCGCCGTACTGCGCGGCTTCCTGCGGCGACATCACGGTGTCGGCCGAACTGCCGAGGCTGGGCAGGCGCACGTCGGACTGCTGCGCGGAGGCCGGCAGCGCCAGCGCCAGCGTCGCAGCGAGGGTGGACAGGGCACGGGCGCGAAACGGGAGCGGCATGATCGGTCGGCAGTAATCCGCTTGGTTTTGACCGGGCGAAAACCGATTGGTTCGAAGGTTACAGGCAATCACGGCATGCCGGAAACCGGCAACCATTCTCGGTCCACGCCCGTTTACAGACGGTAAAATGACGGCAACCCGGCGTTTCCCCGCGTCATGCCCGATATCGAAATCTATTCCACAGCGGTCTGCCCCTACTGCATCGCCGCCAAGAACCTGCTGAAGTCGAAGGGACTCGCCTGGCGCGAGTTGCGCATCGATACCGACCCCGTTGCCCGTGCGGAGATGCTGCAGCGTGCGCCCGGCGTGCGCACCGTGCCGCAGATCTTCATCAATGGCAACCACGTCGGCGGGTTCGACCAACTGGCCGCGGCGGAACGCACGGGAAAGCTGGCTGAGCTTTTGCAAGCCACGCCGTAACCCCCGATAATTCCGCTTTTGTTTATCCGCACCGTTGCGCCCCAGGCGTCTGACCTGATTTCCGCGGGAGCGGTTGTGCCGGGGCGAAATTTGGTCATTCCGGGGCCGACGCAGCTTCATCGCGTCGGAACCCGGAATCGGTTGTACGGCAGCGGCTTCACCAAACCGATTCCGGATTCGGGTCCCGGATCGAGTCCGGGGCAGGCTCTGCGGCCCGCTCCGGAATGACGAGGAACACGCTGCCGGCCCGCGCCAATGGCGACGAAGCCAGGTGAGGTTCGACGCTCTCAGATGATCGCAAAAAACCAAGGAGTTTGTGCGTGACCAAGACCATTGCGGTGATCCGTGGCGACGGCATCGGCCCGGAAATCATGGCTGCCACCCTGAAAGTGCTGGACGCCCTCGACTGCGGGCTCGACTACGAGTTCGTGGACGCCGGCATGGCGGCACTGGAAAAGCACGGCGAGTTGTTGCCGCAAGCCACGCTGGATGCCATCGCCCGGCACGGCGTCGCGCTCAAGGGGCCGTTGACCACGCCGATCGGCAAGGGTTTTGCGTCATTGAACGTCGCGCTGCGCAAGCACTTCGACCTGTACGCCAACGTGCGCCCGGCGATCAGTTTCCCGGGCACCAAGGCGCGCTACGAGGACATCGACATCATCACGGTGCGCGAGAACACCGAGGGCGCCTACCTTTCCGAAGGCCAGACGCTGTCGGACGACGGCGAAACCGCGCAATCCATCGTGCGCAACACCCGCACGGGGGCCACGCGGATCGTCCGGTACGCCTTCGAGCTGGCGGTGCGCAAGGGCCGCAAGAAGGTCACGGCCGTGCACAAGGCCAACATCATCAAGACCGCCTCGGGCCTGTTCCTCGACGTCGCGCGCGAGATCGCGAAGGACTATCCGCAGATCGCGTTCAACGAAATGATCGTCGACAACACCTGCATGCAGCTGGTGATGAACCCGTGGCAGTTCGACGTGATCGTCACCACCAACCTGTTCGGCGACATCCTGTCGGATCTTTGCGCGGGCCTGGTCGGCGGGCTGGGCCTCGCGCCCGGCGCCAACATCGGCAACGACGCGGCGATCTTCGAAGCCGTGCACGGCTCGGCGCCCGACATCGCCGGCAAGAACGTCGCCGATCCATGCGCGTTGCTGCTGGCCGCGGCCGAAATGCTGGATCACCTCGGCATGATGGGGAAGGGCACGCGCGTCCGCAACGCGATCCACGCCACGCTGGCGGCCCACGATCGCGTGACCCCGGATCTCGGCGGCAACGGTACGACGGAATCGTTTGCCGAGGCGCTGGTGGATCGCGTACTGAAAAGAAAAGGCGCCGTGGAACGCCACGGCGCCTGAAGTCTCTACGTGCTCAGTTCGGGAATTTCGAATCCATGCACGCGTTGTACGCGGCTACGGCCTTGTTGTAGTCATTCTGTGCCATCAAACAGCCGATCGAGACGCCGGACGAACATGCAATGATCGCTGCGTAGCCAGCGTTGATCATGTTTTGAGCCTCTGCCCCGCACGGGCCGCCAGAGCCCATAGGGGAGGCGCCGTAGCGCACGGGGTAACGTGCGGCGCGCATGGCTCGCAGGGTGCTCATTCCCTGCTCCGCGATCGCCGCCACGGCGGGGTTCTGGTCCACGAACCTGGCGCCGGCTGCAAGATCCATCATCGAAGTTGTGACGCCCAATTCGTCACGCTTGGTCAGGGTGACATTGTTCCCCGACACCTGCATGTCGATGGTGGTCACCAAGGCTCCGTCTTGCAGAACGGCATGGATCGATCCATCCGAGTTGACCGTGACGTGTTGTTGCGTATTGGGTCCCAGCGCATCCGTCGAATGGGCCTCGCCCAAAACCAAGGGCGCTTTGGCATTGGCAATTGAGACTGGAGCGAGACAGGCTAGTGCTATAGCTGCGAGGCAGACTGTTTTCACTGTACACCTCCCCGGTGTGCCGATTGGTAGTCGTCTCAGTGCCTTCGTCAGTCATTCTGATGGCAGGCGATGGGACCGTATCACATCTCTCCGGGGGGGGGGGCAATCACCAAAGCAGATCAGCGCAAAAGCGGCCATGGCGCCAGCAGCAGCACCCACAGCACCGCCACCGCGCCCGCGAACTTCATGGCCTTGAACAACTTGCGGTGGCGCTGCTTGAAGGCGCGGCTTTTCTCGCGACGCTGGCGCAACGCGGAGAACAACCGGTTGATCGCGCCGGTGGGTTCCTCAGCCTGGTTGGGCGAGGCGGTGATCGCGCCCATGAAGTTGCTGACGTGGTGGTTGATCCACGCCATCGCGCGCGAGCGCAGCGGCCGCTCGATGTCGCACATCAGGATCACGCGCGGGGTATCGGTGTTGTTCTCGGCCCAGTGCACGCAGGTTTCGTCGAAGACCACGTCCTCGCCGTCGCGCCACGAGTAGTCCTGGCCGTCGACCATGATGTGGCAGGCATCCGAATTGGGTGTCATCAGGCCCATGTGGTAGCGCAGCGAACCCGCGAAGGGGTCGCGGTGGGGGTTGAGGGTGGTGCCCGGCGGCAGCAACGCGAACATCGCGGCCTTGACGCCGGGAATGCGGTTCACCAGTTCCACGGTCTTCGGACAGAGTTTTTGCGCCGAGGGCAACGGCTCGCCGTACCACTTCACGTAGAAACGCTTCCAGCCGACCTTGATGAACGAGCTGAAGCTGGCGTCGGTATCTTTCAGCGCGTCGCGGATATGGCCCTGGTCGGACAGGCCGGCCGCTTCGTCGCGGATCGCCTGCCAGTTGTCGCGCAACGCATCCACGTCCCGGAATCGCTTGCGGTCGGGGAATGCCACCGCGGGCACCGCCGAGAACGCGTACATCAAGAGGTTGTACGGCGCGAACACGGTGGCGTGGCTGGCCAGCTGCTTGCGCAGCTTCAGCCTGACCTTGCTGCGGAAATGCACGGCCAGCGCGCTCAGCAGGAACAGCAGGACGATGGCGAGGATCGCGAGGCGGATGGCGAGCAGCATGGTGCGTCGACCCGATGGATTGCGTGCATCTTAGCGCGACCCAACCATCCATTCCGGGCACCGGGTTCGCTGTGCGGCACCCGGCGGTTGGCCATGCAAGGCGAGGGCGCGCGGGATCTGCAACCGCGACGGGTGACTGAAAGATTCACGAAAGCTACGCCTGTTAAACCTCGACAGGTTTGCGTTCATGAATCCGTGCGTTGCGTGAGGGCGCCACGGGCTCACGACGCCATCCGCCGCGGGCCGGGGTTGCCCGTGACGATTTCGAGGTACCCATACCAAGGAGGATTGCATGAAACGGCAAGTGAAGATGCTGGCAGCCACGATGGCACTGTTGCTGGGGACGGCGGGCGCAGGCTGCGCGCTGGCACAGTCGAACGACGCGAACGTGACGCGCGCGACGCTGGACAACGGCCTGCGCGTGGTGATCGTGCGCGACACGCTGGCGCCGGTGGTGACCACCGAAATGAACTACCTCGTGGGTTCCGACGAGGTGCCGAGCGGATTCCCCGGAACCGCGCATGCGGTGGAGCACATGATGTTCCGCGGTGGCCCCGGCCTCAGCAAGGACCAGCTGCTGGCGATCGCTTCCGACATGGGCGGCAACTTCAACGCCGATACCACCCACGGCGTCACCCAGTACTACTTCACGGTGCCGGCGCAGGACCTGAACGTGGCCTTGCACGTGGCGGCGTCGCGCATGCGTGGCGTCTCCATGGCCGCGGTCGACTGGAGCAAGGAGCGCGGCGCGATCGAACAGGAAGTCTCGGCCGACAACTCCAACCCCGGCTACAAGTTCGAGGAACAGTTGTTCGCGCACATGTTCGCGGGCACACCGTACGCGCACGACGCGCTCGGCACCAGGCCGTCGTTCGACAAGACCACGGCGGCCGACCTGAAGAAATTCCACGACACCTGGTACGCGCCCAACAACGCGATCCTGGTGATCGCGGGGGATGTCGATGCGGCCTCCACGCTGGAACAGGTGAAGGAGCTGTTCGGCGACATTCCGAAGAAGGCGCTGCCGGACCGCCCGGCGTTCGACTTCAAGCCGACGCAGGCCAGGACCGTCAAGCTGCCGTCCGACTATCCGGTCGGGATCACCGCGATCGCCTGGCGGATGCCGGGCCTGCGCGACAAGGATTACGCCACCGCGTTGGTATTGTCCGACGCCTTGGGATCGAAGCGCGGCAAGCTGTTCGAGTTGGGCCTCACCGGCAAGGCGCTGTTCGGCGGTTTCGGCGCCGGGTTCATGCCGCACGCGGGCGTTGGTTTCGCCGAGGCGGCCTTCCCGCGCGGCGGCGATGCGCAGAAGGTGCTCGGCGACATGCAGGCCATCATCGCCGAGGCCGCCGCGAAGGGAGTGTCCGCGGACCTCGTGACCGCAGCCAAGAACAAGGCCATCGCCGACCTCGAATACAAGAAGAACTCGGTGTCGGGGCTGGCCAACGCATGGTCGGAAGCTTTGGCATTCCGCGCTGGCGAATCCCCCGACGACATCCGCGCCGCGATCGCGGCGGTGACGCCGGAGCAAGTGAACGCGCTGGCCAAACACGTTTTCAATCCCGATCACGCGATCACCGCGATCCTGACGCCGACATCCTCCGGCAAGCCCTCCGCGGCCAAGGGCTTCGGTGGCGCCGAAAGTTTCGGCGGCAAGCCCGGCGGCGCGGTGACGTTGCCCGATTGGGCCCGCGCGGATTTTGCCAAGCTCACGCTGCCGGACCTGAAAACCAATCCTTCCGCGTTCACGCTGGCCAACGGCCTGCGCGTGATCGTGCAACCGGAATCGGTGAGCAAGACCGTGGAAGTGTTCGGCGAAATCCAGACCAACCAGGACATGCAGGCAGCCAAGGGTCAGGACGGCGTTGCCGACGTGTTGAATTCGCTGTTCAACTTCGGCACCACCGGCATGAACCGCCTGCAGTTCCAGGCCGCGCTGGATGCGCTGAGCGCGCATGAAAGCGCGGGATCGAGTTTCTCGTTGAAGGTGCCGTCGGCGAACTTCGCCAAGGGCATGCAACTGCTGGCCGACAACGAATTGCATCCCAATATGCCGGCACAGGCGTTCGCGGTGATGCAGCGCAGTGAGGCGGGCGCGGCGGCGGGCCAGATCCAGTCGCCGGCTTTTCTCAACCGCCACCACATGGACAGCGCGTTGTATCCGGCGCACGATCCGGTGTTGCGTTACGCCACGCCAAAATCCATCGACGGTTTGACGTTGGCCGATGTCCAGGGCTACTACAAACAGACCTTCCGCCCCGACATGACCACCATCGTGATCGTCGGCGACGTCACGCCCGATGCAGCCCGCAAGGTGGCCGAGGCCGCGTTCGGGAGCTGGAAGGCGACCGGCGCCAGGCCGGACACGCACTATCCGGCGGTGCCCGGCAACAAGGCCGGCGAGTTCCACACCCCGGATTCCTCGGCGGTGCAGGATTCGGTGACCCTGTCCGAGACCATCCCGATGGACGAGAACAGCCCGGATCGCTATGCGATGAACCTGGGCAGCCAGATCCTGGGCGGCGGCTTCGATGCGCATCTGATGCAGGACCTGCGCGTGAAGGCCGGTTTGGTGTACGGCGTCTACAGCAGCGTCGACCTGCAGAAGCATCGCGGCACCTTCAACGTCGATTACGGTTGCGACCCCGACAAGGTGAGTCAGGCGCGTGCGCTGGTGGTGCGCGATGTCAGGCAGATGCAGACGACGCCGGTTTCGGATGCCGAGTTGCACGCGGCCAAGGGCAAGATGCTGCGTTCACTCGCGCTGAGCCAGTCCAGCTTCGATTCGATCGCGGGCAACTTCCTGAGTCTGTCGCTGCAAGGCAAGCCGCTCGACAGCGATGCGGTGGCGGCCAAGAAGTACATGGCGATGACCGCGGCCGATATCCAGGCGGTGTTCAAGCATGACCTGCGGCCGGATGATTTCGTCACCGGGGTCAAGGGGCCGGCGCCGAAAGGCTGATGGTTTGGCGGTCAGGTTGGGTGGGCCGACGGGGCCGCGCGCGAGCGTGGCCCCGTTTTTGCGGGCGATGCGATGCACAGGATTGCGGCTTCGGTACGGCCTACAACCACTTCGCGCGCCTCAGCACCACGTACAGCGTCACGCACACGGTGGCGGTGACGCCGATGATCGCCGGATACGCCCAGGGTTTGTCGAGTTCCGGCATGTGGTGGAAGTTCATGCCGTACCAGCTCGCCAGCAGGGTCGGCGCGGCCAGCAGCGCGGCCCAGCCGGCGAGGCGCTTGACCACGTCGTTCTGGCGCACCGTGATCAGCGACAGGTTCACGTTCATCGCCGCGCCCAGCATTTCCCGCATCGAATTGATCGCGTCGCTGACGCGGGTCACGTGGTCCTGCACGTCGCGGAAGTACGGCCGCACTTCGTCGCGGATCACTTCGGGATGCAACCGCACCAGTTGGCCCAGGATGTCCTGCAACGGTGTCGCCGCGAGCTTCAGCGTCAGCAGTTCGCGCTGCATGTCGTACAGGCGACGGGTGATGTCGCGATTGGACGCATCGCCGAAAACGTCGTGTTCGAGTTCCTGCAGTTCCTGCTTGAAGTCCTGCACGATCGGCAGGTAGTTGTCGACGATGAAATCGAGGATCGAATACAGCGCGTAGCTGGTGCCGAGCGCAAGGTGCGTCGGCGCCTGCTCGCAGGTGCGGCGCGCGGGCGCATAGCTCTGCGAGGCGCCGTGGCGCACCGACAGCAGATAACGCTTGCCGACGAACAGGTGGGTTTCGCCGAAGGCGATGTTGCCGTCGGTCATCTGCGCGGTCTGCGCGACGATGAACAGGGAGTCGCCGTAGGACTCGATCTTGGGCCGCTGGTGCGCGCTGTGCGCGTCTTCCACCGCGAGTTCGTGCAGGGTGAACTCGCCCTGCAATTTTTCCAGCAAGGGCTCGTCCGGTTCCACCAGGCCCACCCACACGAAGCCATCGGGACGCGCGAGGAAGTCGCTGATCTCGTCCAGCGTGATGTCGCGGACCTTGCGCCCGTCCGGTCCGTACGCGGCGCAGTTCGCGACCATGGATTTCGTGGCGGGCGTGTCCATGCGCCCGATTATGCGGAAATCGGGCGGGGTTTGCGCGGACGCATCAGCCACGAGCCGCACAACAGCCCCAGCCACGCCGGCAGCGCGAACAGGATCCACGGCAGGTTGTGTTGCGGGAACCACGGCGTGAGCTTGGAGGCCAGCGCGAACACGGCCAGCAGGGCCGACAGTCCGGCAACCATGAGTGCGAACCGGGCCGCGCATGCACCCGGCTTGCGCAGCCGCCACAACGCCGGAATCAACGACCACGCCAGCGGATTGAACAGCCACAGGTTTTCATTGGCCCATGCCGCGCGGTGGTCGGTGGCGAACCACAGCACCAGCATCAGCACGCCGGCAATCCCGACGACGAATGCGTAGGCCGTGCCGACGATCGCGAACCACCAGCGGTCGATGTCGTAGCGGTCCCGCAACCACGCCGCGGCGACGAACGCGAGGCCCAGCACCAGTCCCGCGATCAGCAGCGGCAAGCGCAGATCGGGCGCTTGTGCGGGCGGCGAGGGCAGCCGCTGCGGTGACAGCACGGTTTCCGATTGCACGAGTGGTGCGCCGTCGGTGGCGCGCACGCTGCGCAATTCATTCATCAGCCGCTCGGGAATGAAAGCGCCGGTCCAGCGGGTCAGCGGCTGGTCGGCGTAGGGGCCAAGGCCGAGGTCGAGCAGGACCATCAGCCAGGGCTGGCCCGACATCAGGCGGTCGGTTTCGCTGCGATAGGTTTCGCCGTGCACCGGGCCGGCCAGCTGTCGTTCGAGCGCACCACCGAGCACCTTGTCCAGCGCGTCGCGCACGCGCGTGGTGCAGTTGTCGGCGAAGTAGCGGTAGCGGTAGCGCGCGTGTTCAGGCTGCACGTTCCAGACCAGGAAATCGCGCAGCGCCGCGCGTTGCGCCGGCGTCAGGTCCAAGTGTTGGTCGGTGATCGAGCGGCCCTCGCCCGAGAACTGCTGGATGTCGTCCGCGGCGGGCCACGCGGCGGCGCGGTAGATCATGATGCCGCGTGCGAAGTTGAGGTAGAAATCCTTCTGGTCGAAATCGAACATGCCGTAGTTGAAGGCATAGGCCTCGCCGCTTGCGGTGTCGGTGATCACCAGCGCGTCGTGGCCGAAACGTTCCCAGTAGATCTCGCCGGGCCCGTAGGTGTAGAGGTCGACGCGCAGGTCCCCACCCGGCGCGTCGGCGACGCCGGCGTGGGCGAGGCACGGAAGCAGTGCGCAGACCAGCAGGGCGGCGAGTGGGCATGCGCGATGCGGGACAATACGACACAGGATGGCGAGCATCGATCCAACGGCCCAAGAGAATCGGCGCATGATAAACGGGCGGCTGCCGCACCGTGCGTCTTGCGTCCTGAATCTCGGCTTCGGAACGAGCCGGTATCGCCTTGCGCTTGCGCCTTTGATCGTCATTCCGGACGCGCGTAGCGCGATCCGGAATCGGTTTCGCCGTCATGGCGCACGGTACCGATTGACTCGCGCCATCCTTGGCGCTCGCCCTGCGGGCCGCCTCCGGCGTTCGCGTTTGCAGTCCTGCAAACGCAGTCGGGTTCCGCTCCCGCTGCGCGTGAGCGGCCCCGGAATGACGAGGTTGTTACGCTTTCCGGAGTCCCGAGTCCCGCTATGCGGAGGCGACCCTGCGCACGCGGAACTGCAACACGCGCCTATCGTCGGCGCGGGTCACGTCGAAGGAATACTCGCCCAGGCTTGCGGTTTCGCCGGGGTCGGGCAGGTGGCCGAATTCGGCGGTGACGAGGCCGCCCACGGTGTCGTATTCCTCGTCGGAGAATACGGTGTGGAACTTCTCGTTGAAGTCCTCGATCGGGGTCAACGCGTCGACCAGCCAGCTGCCGTCGGCTTGCGCGACGATCATCCTGGGCGGTACCGCGTCGTCGTGTTCGTCGTCGATCTCGCCGACGATTTCCTCCAGCACGTCCTCGATGGTGACGAGGCCGGCGACGCCGCCGTATTCGTCCACCACCACCGCCATGTGGTTGCGCGAGCGGCGGAACTCGGCCAGCAGCACGTTCAACCGCATCGATTCCGGGATCATCACCGCGTGGCGCAGCAGCGCGCGCAGAGCCTGCCCCGGACGCGATCCGGGGTTCGGCGAACCGTTCTGGTTGCGTCTCAGCAGATCCTTGGCGAGCAGGATGCCGAGTACTTCGTCCTTGTCCTCGCCGTGCACCGGGAAGCGCGAGTGGCCGGATTCGACGACGGTATCGAGGATCGTCTGCAGGTCGTCGTCGATGTCGAGCGTGACCATCTGCGCGCGCGGCACCATGACGTCGCCGACCACCATCTCGGTGACGCGGATCGCGCCTTCGATCATCGCGTAGGTTTCGCCGGTCAGGAGGCCGTTGGATTGCGCTTCGCGCAACTCCTCGAGCAGTTCCTCGGGGTTGCGGGGTTCACCGGCGAGCATGTGGCCCAGACGGTCCCACAGCGAACGGTGGGCGGGGCCGGTGGTACTTGGGGGGTCGTTTGGCATAAGCGGAAGCACGTCCCCGAAGGGGCGGGTCGAACAAGTGTAGCGGAACCGCGGGGCCGGGGTCGCCGATGGGCCGGCCAGGGCGGGCATGATGCGGGCGCATACCGCGCAAGCGCTTGATTCGCGACAGCCTGCGGGACAGGCGCTACGGCCGCCCGCCGCAACCCGTCAATAGGGGTTGCCGATGCCGAGCGTCGCGAGGATGCGGGTTTCCAGCCCTTCCATGTGCGCGGCGTCCGCGGCGTCCTGGTGGTCGTGGCCGAGCAGGTGCAGCACGCCGTGCACGGTCAGGTGCGCGTAGTGGTCGCGCGGCGCCTTGCCCTGTTCGCGCGCCTCGCGTGCGACCACCGGCGCGCAGATCACGAGGTCTCCGAGCAGCGGCGAAGTGACGCCGCGCGGCAGCTCGACCGGGAACGACAGCACGTTGGTCGCGTAGTGCTTGCCGCGATACTGCCAGTTCAGCGTGCGGCCCTCGCGCGTGCCCACAATGCGGATCGCCAGCTCCGCGGGGTTGTGGTACCGCGCGCCCGCAAGCGCCGCTTCCACCCAGCGCCGGAAACTCGCGGCCGACGGCACGCCGCGCCGTGGCGCGGCGTACGAGACGCCAAGTTCAAGGTGCGGCATCGCCATTGCGTTCCTCGGCGGCTTCGTAGGCGCGCACGATCTTGGCGACCAGCGGATGCCGCACCACGTCGCGCGCGGTGAAGAAGGTGAAGCTGATGCCCTCGACGTCGCGCAGCACCTCGATCACGTTGCGCAGGCCCGAACGGGTGTTGCGCGGCAGGTCGACCTGGGTCACGTCGCCGGTGACCACGGTGGTGGTGCCGAAGCCGATGCGGGTCAGGAACATCTTCATCTGTTCGACGGTGCTGTTCTGGGCTTCGTCCAGGATCACGAACGAATCGTTGAGCGTGCGCCCACGCATGTAGGCCAGCGGCGCGATCTCGATCACGCTGCGCTCGATCAGGCGCGCGACCTTGTCGAAGCCGAGCATTTCGTAGAGCGCGTCGTAGAGCGGACGCAAGTACGGATCGACTTTCTGCGCGAGGTCGCCCGGCAGGAACCCGAGTTTTTCGCCGGCTTCGACCGCGGGACGCACCAGGATCAGCCGCTGCACGCGGCCGGTTTCCAGCGCCTCGACCGCGCTGGCGACCGCGAGGTAGGTCTTGCCGGTGCCGGCCGGGCCGATCCCGAAATTGATGTCGTGACGTGCGATCGCGTGCAGGTAGCGCACCTGGTTCGGGCCGCGCCCGCGGATGGTGCCGCGCTTCACCTTGATCGCGACTTCCTGCGTGCCCTCGGCCTGCTTTTCCGCCAGCGCATCGACGCCGGCTTCGGACAGGCGCAGGTTGAGCGTGCGGCCGTTCAGGGTTTCGTGTTCGGTGGCTGCGTACAGCGAACGCAGCACGCGTTCGCCGGACTGCACCGCGGGCTCTTCCCCGATCACGCGGAACACGTTGCCGCGGTTGTTGATCTCGACCCCGAGCCGCAGTTCGATCTGGCGCAGGTGTTCGTCGAACGGTCCGCACAGGTTGGCCAGCCGCAGGGCATCGTCGGGTTCGAGGGTGAAATCGCGTTGGGTGAGGGCTTCGGTCATGGCGGGTGTCACGGGTGCGCCGCAAAGCGTAGCGCGGGCCGCAAGCCCGGGCCAGCTCCGCGGATGCGATCGAACGGATGATTCCGGCCGGTCTTGCAAATAATTAATAGATGAATTAATTTATGCGCATGGCCGGGACGAGCAAGAAGAAATCGGGAGTCCGCAGGCGCGGCGTCGGTCGGCCGCGGGGCGGCGACGCCGACGTGCGCGCGAAACTGGTCGATGCGGCGATCCTGGAGTTCACGCGGGTCGGAATACAGGCCGCGTCGCTGCGCGCGATCGCGGCCGCGGCGGGCGTCACCCCGGCGATGCTGCATTACTACTTCGGCGACAAGCGGCAGTTGACGCTGGCAGTCATCGAGGAAAGATTGCTGCCGGCGCTCGCGCCGGTGCGTGCGCTGGTCGAACGCGCAGGAAGCGGCCCTGCCGATCTGGCGGCCGCGTTCGTGAACGGCATGGGGGACGTGGTCGCGGCGCATCCGTGGCTGCCTTCGCTGTGGGTCCGCGAAGTGCTTTGCGAGGGTGGTGCACTGCGCGATGCGCTGTTCGAGCATGCGATTCCACGGGTACCGCAAATGCTGGCGCAGGGTTTTGCGGCCGCGCAGGCACACGGCCGGCTCGGCCCCGGGCTGGATCCGCGCCTGATGGTGGTGTCGCTGGTCGGCCTCACGTTGTTCCCGGCAGCCGGTGCTCCGATCTGGCGGCGGATGTTCGCCGCGAAAGACCTCGACGCGGCGGCGTTGCGCAAGCACACGCTCGCGCTGCTCGATCACGGCATGGGCGCCCATCGGCCTGGTCCACGCAAAGGCAGGAGAAAATCCCCATGACGAGGTTGCGTCGATTGTTCGGTTTCGTGTTCCTGTTGCCGGCGATCGGCATGGCGTTGTGCGCGTGCTCGGGGTCACCGCCGCAGGCGCTGGGCACGCTGGAATACGATCGCATTACCCTGCCTGCGCCGGCCGCGGAGCGGATCGTCGCGATCGACGCGCGCGATGGCGAGCGGGTGAAGGCGGGACAGATGCTGGTCCGGCTCGACCCGGCCCATACGCGCGCTGCGCTGGCGGCGGCCGAAGCGCAGGCGCAGCGGCAAAACGAATTGTTGCGCGAACTCGTGGCAGGGCCGCGCAAGGAAGACATTGCCAGCGCACGCGCGAATCTCTCGGCCGCACAGGCCGACGCGCGGCAGGCACGCGCGCAATACGACCGCCTGCGCCCGATGGCGGCAAAGGGCTACGTGTCGGCCTCCGACCTGGATCGCGCGCGCGCCGCCGCCGGCAGCGCGGACGGCCGCACCGAGGCGGCGCGCGCCGCGCTCGACGAACTCCTGCACGGCACGCGCCCGGAACAGATCGCGCAGGCGCAGGCTACCCTTGCCGCAGCGCAGGCGCAGGCGACAGCGGAACGGGTGTTGCTCGGCAAACTCGACGTGGTCGCACCGCGCGCCGGCGTCGTCGACAACATTCCGTACAAGCTGGGCGACCAGGCGCCGGTGGGTGCGCCGCTCGCGATCCTGCTGGTGGGCGATGCGCCGTATGCGCGCATCTACGTACCCGAGCCGCAGCGGGCGAACGTGCACGTGGGCGATGCCGTGCGCGTGTTCGTGGATGGCCGCAGGCAATCGCTGCAGGGCCGCGTCCGCCTCGTTCGCAGCGAGCCGGTGTTCACGCCTTATTACGCACTGATCGGCGACGACGCGGCGCGCCTGAGTTATATCGCGGAAGTCGCCCTGGGCGAGGATGCGGCGAACCTGCCCGCGGGATTGCCGCTGCATGTCGAGCTGGACGGAGGTGCCAGGTGAATGCCGCTGCCGCGGAAGTGGCAAGCACGCGCGGAGCGATCCGCGCGCGCGGCCTGCGCAAGGTGTTCGGCAAACTCGTCGCGGTCGACCACGTCGATCTGGATGTGCCTTCGGGGCAGGTGTATGGGTTCCTCGGCCCGAACGGTTCGGGCAAGACCACCACGATCCGGATGCTTTGCGGCTTGCTGACGCCCAGCGCCGGCGAGGTCGAAGTGCTGGGCCTGAGGATTCCGCAACAAGCCGAAGCCCTGCGCAGCCGGATCGGCTACATGACCCAGAAGTTCTCGCTGTTCGACGACCTGAGCGTGCTCGAGAACCTGGAGTTCATCGCCGCGATCCAGGGCATTCCGCGCGGGCAAACCGGGGCGCGGGTGGACGAATTGATCGCGCGCTACGGTTTCGGGGATCGCCGCAACCAGCTCGCGGGCACCATGAGCGGCGGCTGGAAGCAGCGCCTCGCGCTGGCCTGCGCGGTGATCCACGAACCCGAACTGCTGTTCCTCGATGAACCGACCAGCGCGGTCGATCCGGAATCGCGCCGCGAATTCTGGGAAAACCTGTTCGAGCTGGCCGACGCCGGCGCCACGATCCTGGTGTCCACGCACCTGATGGACGAGGCCGAACGCTGCCACCGCCTCGCGGTCCTGGATCGTGGCCGGCTGGTGGCGGACGGCACGCCGGCGGAGCTCACCGGCGCGCTCGCGGGGCGCACGCTGGTGATCGAGACCGATGAGCCGCGCCGCGTTCGCGGCACGCTGCAGTCCCTGTCCGGGGTACTCAGCGTGGTGCAGGTGGGCAACACCTTGCGGGTACTGATGCAGGAGGCCGCGGACGCCGGGCGGACCGAGCAGCGCATCGACCATGCACTCGGGCAAGCCGGGCATCGCGCGCAGGTATCCGCGGTGCCGCCGAACCTGGAAGACGTGTTCGTGGTGGCGACCCGCGGCGGCGCCGACGAACGGACGCGCGCGGCATGAACTGGCGACGGATGTGGGCGATCGTGGTCAAGGAGCTGCGCCAGCTCCGCCGCGACCGCATGAGCCTCGGCATGATCATCGGGATCCCGCTGCTGCAACTTGTGCTGTTCGGCTACGCGATCAACACCGACGTGCGCGGCATCGCGGCCGGCATCGCCGACGAGGCGAATACATCCGCTTCGCGCGCGCTGGTCATGGACATGCTGGCCACCGAGGTGGTGGCGCCGGTGGCGACCGCCGACACCCCGCAACAGTTGATGGCGATGATCCGGCGCGGCGAGATCAGCGTCGGCATCGTGATTCCGCCGGATTTCGAACGGCGCCGCCACGACGGCCGGCCGGTGGCGCAGGTGCTGGTGGATGGCAGTGATACCGCGGTGCAGGCCGCGGCGGCGCAACTCGCACGGGTGCCGGTGGACAGCGCGACACCCGACATGCGTGCGCCCCTGCGCAGCACGCCGCCGACCGGGGCGATCAGCGTGGTCGGCTTCTACAATCCCGAGCGGCGCTCGGCCGTCAGCATCGTGCCGGGCCTGATCGGGGTGATCCTGACCATGACCATGGTGCTGTTCACCGGCATCGCGATCGTGCGCGAACGCGAACGCGGCAACATGGAATTGCTGATCGCGACCCCGCTCACCAGCACGGAATTGATGATCGGCAAGGTGCTGCCGTACATCGCGATCGGGCTGGTGCAGGTAAGCGTGATCCTGGCGGTCGGGCTGTGGCTGTTCCAGGTGCCGGTGCGGGGCGGGTTGCTGGACGTGTTCGTGGTGGCCGGACTGTTGATCGTCGCCAACCTCGCGCTGGGCCTCATGATCTCGACCCGCGCGCGATCGCAGTTCCAGGCGATGCAGATGACGCTGTTCGTGTTCCTGCCGTCGATCCTGCTCTCCGGGTTCATGTTCCCGTTCGCCGGGATGCCGAAGGTCGCGCAGTGGCTGGCCGAGGTGCTGCCGCTGACGCACTTCGTGCGGCTGATCCGCGGCGTGATGTTGCGTGGCGCGGGCCTCCGCGAAATGTGGCCGGAGGCGCTCGCGCTGTCGATCTTCATCGTGTTGATGATGGCGGCGGCGATCCTGCGCTTCCGCAAGCGGCTCGATTGACGTGCTTCCCCTGCGGGTGGAACGCCACGTGTCGTCATTCCGGGGCCGTTCGCGGTTTCATCGCGAACTCGGGCAGAGTGCTGGATGAAAGCTCCAGTCGTCATTCCGGGGCCGTTCGTGGCTTCATCGCGAACGGAACCCGGAATCCATGTTGACCTTGCTGCAAAAAGTGGATTCCGGCCTTCGCCGGAATGACGAAATGAGCGTCAAGCCATCCGGCGATTTTCCGTTGCCACGCGTGCACGCAGCGAATTCGACAGCGCCGCGGTGATCACGACGTCCACGAACTCGCCGACGAGGCGCGCGTCACTCGCGAAATTCACCTGGCGCATGTTCTCGGTCTTGCCGGTGAGTTCGTTGGGGTTTTTCTTCGATGGCCCGGTGACGAGGATGCGTTGCGTCGTTCCCACCATCGCCTCGCTGATTTTCGCCGCGTGGAAGTTGATCGCGTTCTGCAACGTCGTGAGGCGTGCGTGCTTCACCGCATCGGGCGTCGGGTCGAACAGGTTGGCCGCCGGCGTGCCGGGGCGCTTGGAATAGATGAAGGAGAATGACTGGTCGAAACCGACGTCCTCGATCAGTTGCAGCGTCTGCGCGAAATCGGCATCGGTCTCGCCCGGGAAGCCCACGATGAAATCGCTTGAAATGCAGATGTCCGGGCGCACCGCGCGCAGCTTGCGGATCTTCGACTTGAATTCCAGCGCGGTGTAGCCGCGCTTCATCATCGCCAGCACGCGGTCGGAACCCGATTGCACGGGGAGGTGCAGGAAATTCGCGAGCTTGGGCACGTCACGGTAGGCCGCGACCAGCGAATCCGAAAACTCCAGCGGGTGCGAAGTCGTGAAACGGATTCGCCCGATCCCGTCGATCTCGGCGATCGCGCGGATCAGCAGTGCAAGATCGGCGGTATTTCCGTCGAACATCGGACCGCGATAGGCATTGACGTTCTGGCCCAGCAGGTTGACCTCTTTCACGCCCTGTTCGGCGAGCGAGGCGACTTCCGCCAGCACGTCGTCGAACGGACGCGAGATTTCCTCGCCGCGGGTGTAGGGCACCACGCAGAACGAGCAGTATTTGGAACAGCCTTCCATGATCGACACGAACGCGCTCGGGCCCTCCGCGCGCGGCTCGGGCAGCCGGTCGAACTTCTCGATTTCGGGAAATGAGATGTCGACCTGCGGCTTGCCGGTGGCCCGGCGCGCGTCGATGAGGTCGGGCAGGCGGTGCAGGGTCTGCGGCCCGAACACCAGGTCGACGTACGGCGCGCGCTCGACGATCGCCGCGCCTTCCTGCGAGGCCACGCAACCGCCGACGCCGATCAGCACGTCCGGGTTGGCCTGCTTGAATTCCTTCCAGCGGCCCAGCTGCGAGAACACCTTCTCCTGCGCCTTCTCGCGGATCGAGCAGGTATTCACCAGGATCACGTCGGCTTGCGATACGTCGTCGGTGCGCTGCATGCCGCGCTCGGCCGCGAGCACTTCCTCCATCTTGCGGGAGTCGTACTCGTTCATCTGGCAGCCGTGGGTCTGGATGAATAGCTTTCCAGGAGCAGGCCTTCCAAGGGCAGGTTTTCCAGGAGCAGGCCTTCCAGCAGCAGGTTCTCCAGCGGCTTTGTCGGGGGCGGGGGTATCGGCCATGACAATGGTGGTGCGATGGGTTGAGCGAATCCGGCATTCTAATGCCACTGCGGTCCGTCACGGGGCAGGCCGCAGCATGGCGGACGCACGATCGGCGGCGCGGAATGTGAACCCGGCGCTTGGCATTCATGGGCGGCGCGCGCACACTCCGGCCCCATGAACGGCATGTTCCGCCCGGGGACGCGCGGCCGGCGAGCCGGTTCCGCTTTCGAATCGGTCTGCGTTGTGCGGGGCGTGGTGGCGTGCGCGCTGCTGGTGCTGGCGGCCTGGGCAGGCCCGGCGTCGGCCAGCGTGTTGTATCGCTGCACCGGGCCGGCCGGCGAGACGGCCTACGTCAGCCACACCGCCGGCTACAAGCATTGCGCGAAGATCGGCGCCTGGGGCGCACCCGCCGCGCACCGGGTCGAGGTGGCCGAACGTCGTCCGCCGCGCAAGCAGGACCAGCCCAGCGGCACGGTCCTGTCGGGCAAACCGCCACGCGAGGTCGAGGCCAATCCCGCGGTGCTCAAGGTGGTGCCGTTGGGCGAGGCGGATTCGATCCAGGTGCAGAAGCTGGCCGTGCCGCAGGTGTGGCAGCCGTTTCCCGTCGCAATCCTCGATGCGCTGGGCGGGAAGGTGTTGCCGCGGATGCTGGGTGTCGCGCCGCCGCCCGCATCCGTACCGGCACCCGCCGCCAGTGTCCCCGCGCCTATGCCGGCGGCGACCGCCACGATTCCCTTGCACCTGGATGCGGACGCGGACAAGCCCAAGCCGCCGCGTACCGGCGCGGTGTACCGCGTGGTGCAGAAGAACGGCACGGTGCTGTACACCAACGTCGCGTCGCTGGCGAAGCAGGGCGATGCGAAGATGCTGTTCACCTACATCATCGAATGCTACGCCTGCGACGTGCATTCGAAGATCGACTGGAACCGCGTGCCGCTGCAGCTCGCGGCCTACGGCGACGACATCCGCGCGGCATCGAAGCTGAGCGGCGTGAACGTCGCGTTGCTGCGCGCGATCATCCATGCCGAATCGGGGTTCAATCCGCGTGCGCTGTCGTACAAGGGCGCGCAGGGATTGATGCAGTTGATGCCGGGCACCGCGTTCGAGCTGGGCGTCGACGACGCGTTCGACCCGGCTCAGAACATCTCCGGCGGCGCGCGTTACCTCGCGGCGCTGCTGCGCGATTTCCACGGCGACGTGCAGCTTGCCGCGGCCGCCTACAACGCGGGCGCCGGTGCCGTAACCAAATACCACGGCGTGCCGCCGTATGCCGAAACGCAGGTCTACGTGAAGCGCGTGGCGCTGCTGTACCAGCGCTATCGCGACGCGCTGGCCGCGCACGCGACGCCCGCGCTGGCGACGATCAAGGCCGGCAGTTGATCGGCGAGGTTCCCCCGGATTCCACTGCGTTCCATCCGGGCTACATTCGCCACCGACGTCGTAGCCCGGATGGAGTGAAACGCAATCCGGGTTCCGTGCCTCAGCGCTTCAGCGGTGTAGCCCGGATGGAGTGAAACGCAATCCGGGGCACGTGCCTCAGCGTTTCAGCGATGTAGCCCGGATGGAGTGAAACGCAATCCGGGGCACGTGCCTCAGCGCTTCAGCGATGTAGCCCGGATGAAGTGAAACGCAATCCGGGTTCCGTGCCTCAGCGCTTCAGTTCGGACGTGAGCATCGGCGCGATGGCCTCGACGATCTGCCCGGCCAGCACGTGGTTGGCGGCCACGAGGTTGCCGGATTCCGGCAGGCCGTCGGCGCCCGCCATGCTGCAATAACGTCCGCCCGCTTCGCGCACCAGCAGGCATCCGGCGGCCATGTCCCACACCTTCAGGCCGGTCTCGAAATAGCCGTCCACGCGTCCGGACGCGGTCCACGCGAGGTCCAATGCGGCCGAGCCGGTGCGGCGGATGTCCTCGGCGCGCTTCAACAATTCGCGGGTCATGCCGAGTTGCGCGTCGAGGTGCCGGCGTTCGCGATACGGGTAGCCGGTGGCGAGCATCGCGCCGTCCAGGGATTCGCGCTTGCCTACGCGGATGCGGCGGTCGTTGAGGAATGCGCCGTCGCCCTTGCTCGCGGTGTAGATCTCGTTGCGCACGGGATCGAGGATCACCGCGTGCACCGGTTCGCCGCGGTCGAGCTGCGCGATCGACACGCCGAAGTGCGGAATCCCGCGCAGGTAATTGTGGGTGCCGTCCAGCGGATCGACCGCCCAGGTGAAACGCGCACCGGCCTTGCCGGAGGCGCCGGTCTCCTCGCCCAGGATCGCGTGGTCGGGATAGGCGCGCTTCAATTCACGCACGATCTCGCGTTCGGCCTGGCGATCGACCTCGGACACGAAGTCGAGGTGGTGCTTTTCGATCACGGCCACGCTGTCGAGGCGGTTCATGTAGCGCAGGATCACGCTGCCGGCGGCGCGCGCGGCGCGGATGGCGACGGTGACGGCGGGTCGTGCCATGGCTGGGGAGTCCGGAAGGTTGAAAAAGAACGCGCCGCACGGGGCGGCGCGCCGGCATTTTAGCAGTGCGTCGACGCGTGGCGTTAATGCTGCCGGATGAAGGGATGCCTCAGTTTGAAATTCCGTTCGTCCTGAGCGTAGACGCGAAGCGTCGAAGTCGAAGGACATCGGCTGGACGCTTCGACTTCGCGTCCTTCGGACGCTACGCTCAGCGCGAACGGGTATTCGCACTCAAACTGACCAAATGAACCAGTCCAACGCCGCCATTCCGCCCGCACCGCAAACCGTCCGCTTCGTGCTGGCGCGCACCTCGCACCCCGGCAACATCGGCGCCGCCGCGCGCGCCATCCGCACCATGGGTTTCTGGCGCCTGGTGCTGGTGTCGCCGCAGCGTTATCCCGACCCGCAGGTCGAGGCGATGGCGGCCGGTGCCGACGATGTGCTCGCCCATCTGGTGCAGGCGCCGTCGGTGACCGAAGCCGTCGCCGATTGCACGCGTGTCTACGGATTGTCCGCACGCCGGCGCGGCGTCAACCTGCCCGAACTCGACCCGCGCATGGCCATGGCCGAAATCGTGCCGCTGCTGGATGCGGGCCGCGAAGTCGCGCTGTTGTTCGGCAACGAGCGTTCCGGCCTCGACAACGACGAACTGTCGGTGTGCCAGGCGATGGTGCGCATCCCGAGCGCCGAGGACTTTTCCTCGCTCAACCTCGCGCAGGCGGTGCAGGTGATGGCGTGGGAATTGCGCATGGCGATGCTTGGTGCGGTGTCCGAAGCGCCGCCGGACCACGATGCGCCACCCGCCACCGCCGAGCAGATGGAGCGCTTCTTCGAGCACCTGTTCGCGACCCTGCACGAAATCGATTTCCACAAGGGCCGTTCGGCCGTCACCATCGAACAGCGCCTGCGCCGCCTGTTCCACCGCGCGCTCCCCGACGCGCGCGAACTGCGCATCCTGCACGGCGTGCTGGCCGACGCCGAGCGGATGGCGCGCCTGGCGAAAGAGCGTGGCGCAGGGGGATAGGGGCAAAGCACGGCCGATGTTTTCTGGCTGGGGCCAAACGAGTGCGCGAGTTGTCTGCTCTCAATCAAGGTCGCATACCGACCCTTTGCGGCCGATGGTGACGGTCCGCTTAGGAGGATGCCGGTGGCGATTGCCTGCGCCGAAGTCATGTAAGCTCGCCAAGTCTCGACCGGACCGGACTTGGGGGCCGCATGGCGATGTTCCGCTTCATCCACACTGCCGACGTACACATCGACAGTCCCATGGTGGGCCTTTCCCAGCATGCAGGCGAGACTGTGGCGCGCATCAGGTCGGCAACGCGGGAGGCCTTTAGTGCCCTGATCGACAAGGCGATCGCGGAGAGCGTTGCCTTCGTCGTAATCGCTGGCGATCTGTACGACGGTGGTTGGCGCGATGTCCGCACCGGGCTGTATTTCTCGGCGCAAATGGGCCGCCTTGCCGACGCCGGCATTCGCTGTTTCATCGCGTACGGCAACCATGACGCCGAGAGTCAGATAACGAATCGGCTGAATCTGCCTCCAACCGTCAGCGTGTTTTCGTCCCGCAAGCCAGCCACCTTCAGCATCGAGGAGCTGGGTGTTGCGTTGCACGGGCAAAGTTTCGCCACACGTGATATCACCGCGGATCTCGCTGCCGGGTACCCGAACCCGGTTGCGGGCGCCTTCAACATCGGTGTCCTGCACACTGCGCTGACCGGGCTGCCTGGACATGCCAACTATGCGCCCTGCACGCTAGAGGAACTTCGGGCCAAGGGCTATCAGTACTGGGCGCTCGGGCACATCCATCATGGCCAAGTCCTCAACGAACGGCCGCACGTGGTTTTCCCCGGCAACCTTCAGGGGCGCAGCATCAAGGAGACCGGGCCTAAGGGCGCGCATCTGGTAATCGTGAAAGATGGCGAGATCACTGAGTTCTCGACGTTCCACTGCGATGTCGTGCGATGGTCGCGCGTGTCGGTTGACGTCGCGGACTGTGAACGCGACACCGAGGTGGTTGGCCGAATGCGCGAGGCCATCGAGCGCGCCGTGGAGAGCGAAGCCGATGGACGTCTGCTTGCCTGCCGCATTGAACTTTCGGGGGCAACACCGCTGCATGATGGGTTGATGGCCGATCAAGACCAGTTGCTGGCGGAGGCACAAAGCGCAGCGCTGGGCCTCGGCGCGGAGCGCGCGTGGGTCGAGCACGTCGTCGTGGCTAGCCAGCCCGAAACGCAGTCCGATGGCGCCGACGACAGCGGTTCGCTCACCGACTTGCAAGCGTGGCTTGCAGATGGCTGGCAGGACGGGGAGCTGACCCAGCGTATCGACCGCGAGCTGGCAGATTTCTGCAGCAAGCTGCCGAGCGAGGTACGGTCCTCAACGGATGATCCCCTGCTTAAGGCGCTGATCACGAAGGATCATGCGGCGGTGCTGCGCGGCGCGTATCCCTATCTCGCCGGCAAGCTGAAGGCGAAGGCGCGCGCGTCGTGAGGCTCGACCGCCTTGACCTGCTCCGGTACGGCGCCTTCACGGGGCGATCACTGGTTCTTGCGCCGGCCGGCTGCGACATGCAGATCGTGTTCGGGCAGAACGAGGCAGGCAAGTCGACAATGCGCGCCGCGCTGGAGGATCTGCTGTTCGGCATCGAGCACAAGACTCAGTACAACTTCCTGCACGCCAACCACGCCCTTCGGCTTGGCGGGGTTGTTTCCCATGCTGGCCAGCGCCTGGAATTCCGCCGGCGGAAAGGGAACCGCGACACCCTCTTGAACCCCGCAGACGAGCCACTATCAGGCGGGGAGGTCGCGCTCGCGCCGTTCCTCAACGGAGTGACCAAGGGATTCCTCATTCGTATGTTCGCCCTGACACATCAGCGGTTGCGGGAGGGCGGACAAGAAATGCTCGATGCGAAGGGAGAGGCAGGCCAGGCAATCTTCTCGGCAGGAACGGGACTCGCGGACCTGCGCCAGCGCATGCGCGCGCTCGAAGCTGAAGCGGACGCGCTCTGGGCACCACGCCAATCAGGCAAGCGCGCGTGGTACGAGGCCAAGGCCGCCATGGATGCCGCCGCGAAGCAAGAACGTGAGTGCACCATGACGGCAACCAAGCTGCAGGAGTCGACGCGCGCACTCGGCAAGGCCAAGGATGAGTGCGATCGACTGGAGAAGGAGCGGAAGCAGGCTCGGCAGAAACAAAGCAAGCTGGTGCGCATCCGGCGGGTATACCGAAACGTTCAAAGCCTGGCGGCGGTGGACCGCGAGCTCGCCGAGATCGGGGCGGAAAGCGAGTTTCCGGAAGAGGCGTCGGCACGGCTGAACAATGCGCTTCAGGCTCACCGCAGTGCCCAAGCCAGTATCGACACGCTGACGAACCAAATCGACCAGGCGAAGAAGGACCGGGATAGCCAAGTGTTAGACGAGGAGCTTTTGGCGCGCGCAGAGGATGTGGCGATCCTAAAACAGCAGCGTATTGAGGTGCAGAAGGAGAAGATGGATCTACCCCAGCGTCGCGCGGAGTTGACTAACGCGCAGAAGCAGTTGATTGGGGAAGCCGAGCAGCTTGGGTGGCTGGGCTTGGGTCCGGACGACATTATCAATCGCATCCCGGGCAACAGCCGGGTGGCCGCCGCGACGCAACTCGCGACGCGCCGTGGGGCGCTCGAAACCGCGGTCACCGCGGCACGGGCAGCGCTCGATGAAGCAGTTGACGGGTGTACGGATCTTCAGGCGACGCTCGATGCCTTGCCGCCGGCGAGCGATGTGGCCGCCCTCGCCGCCCAACTCACCGCCATGCGGGCTGCGGACGATCCGGCCGCGCGAGTAGTCGCCGCCGAGCGGGAGCGCCGTGAGGCGCAAGCCGCTATCGACCGGTTGCTCGCAACATTGGATCCGGCGATCAACACTGCCGAGCAACTGGAGACACTGCGCGTCCCGCCAATTGACACCATCAGCGCGAAGAGGGACCAGATCCATGCGGCACAACAGCAGGCGCGCGATTGTGCGCGCTCGGTTGCAGCAAAGGAGCGCGAGGTCGGCGTACTGCAGGCCAAGCTTCAGCGGCGCGTCGACGATGAGCGTGTCGTCACGCCGGAAGTGTTGGGGTATGCGCGTGCGGTGCGTGACGCCGGATGGAAGCTCGTTCGCGCTCGATACATCGACACGATCGATGTTTCGGAGGCAGACGTCGCGGCATTTCAGGGTGGTGCCCAGGATCTGCCGCAGGCCTTCGAACAGAAGGCCTGCGAGGCTGATGCTTTGGCCGATCAACGCTTCGAAAAGGCGCAGGCGGCCGGCGAACTTGCCGTCTTGAGCGGCCAGCTGGCGGCCAGCGAAATCGAACTTCGTGCGCTGAAGGACGCCAAGGACGCAGCCGAGCAGGCGATGGCTGATCAACAGAAGGACTGGAACGCTCTGTGGGCACCGTGCGGGTTCGAGCCACACGACCCGGACGTGATGTGGCGGTGGATGGATGCTAGGGAGGATGCGATCGATGCGCTCCAGCGGCGTCAGGCCGCGGAACGCGCCTTGGAGGAAGCACATGGTGACGTGGCCGCGGCCCGCGCCAGCTTGGTCGATGAACTGGGCCGAGTTGCATCAGGTCATGCCAAGCTCGACGGCAAGACGCTGGGCGCGCTGGTGGAATTTGCTTCGAGCGTTCAGCAAGAGCACGCGCGCCGAGCGGACCTGAAGCGTGACACGGAAACTCAAATCCGGAAGGCCACGGCGGACATGGAACGCAAGCGTGAAGTACTGAGCAAGGCGGAACAGGCGCACCAAGAATGGCAGGTCAGCTGGAGCACTACCTTGACCGAGCTGCAGCTCCCGCCCGCAACGAAAACCGAGGCAGCCCTTGCCATGTTCGAGGGCATCGCAACACTTCGCGGCCTGGCGGCGACCATCACGAATCTGCGCACCGAACGCATTGCCAAGATGGAGCGCGATATTGCGGGCTTCGACGAAACCGTAGCCGCGTTTGTGGCGACGGTGGCCAACGACCTGGCAGGCCGCGATCCAAGCGAGGCGGTCGTCAAGCTGGAGCAGCGCTTGGAAAAGGTGCGTGACGCCAAGACGGCACAGGAGTCAGCTGACAAGCACATCACCAGCCTCACCCACGACCTAAAGAAGGCCCAAGACGAGCAATACAGGGCGAACGAGGTAGTGAGCGGTCTGCGGCAGATTTCCGGCAGCGCGGATCTCGAACATCTCAAGGCAGCGATGCAACGCGCAGCCCACGCGATCACGCTGCGTGGCAAGAAGATCGAGCTAGCACAGACGATCGTCAATGATGGGGATGGGCACACTCTGGACGAGCTGTGCGCGGAATGCACCGGAGTGGATCTCGATGCTGCGACGGCTAAGGAAGCCGAGATTGAAACGGCGCTCCGAGTGATCGAAGAACAATTGGCGCCAGCCATCAAGGCCCGTATTGAAGCCGAGCAGGCGCTGAATGCCATCGGAGAGGGGGATGCCGCGGCCCAAGCGGCGGCAAG
Source organism: Lysobacterales bacterium 66-474 (assembly GCA_001899805.1). Lineage (GTDB taxonomy): Bacteria > Pseudomonadota > Gammaproteobacteria > Xanthomonadales > Rhodanobacteraceae > 66-474. The sequence continues at coordinate 713,002 of MKWP01000015.1, read as the reverse complement.
GCGCGAGGAAGCCTTGACCGACATGCGAAGTGCCGCGGAGAGGTACGTCCGCGCGCGCGCCGCAGTCGTGATGCTGCAGTGGGCCATCGACCGCTACCAGCACGAGAAGCAGGCCCCCCTGCTCCAGCGGGCAACGACCCTCTTCGCGAACCTGACGAACGGATCATTCGTTGGGGTGCGGACGGAGTTCGACGATCTGGACCGCGCGAAACTGGTGGGAGTACGGGCCGATGAGTCCGTAGTGGACGTTACCGGGATGAGTGACGGCACGGCAGACCAGCTCTATCTCGCGCTGCGCCTTGCTGCCATCTACGAATACATCGAACACTCACCGCCCATGCCGGTGATCGCCGACGATCTCCTGGTGAATTTCGACAACGAGCGTGCCACGGCGGGGCTGAAGGTACTGGCCGAGCTCGCGCGACACACCCAAGTGGTCTTCTTCACGCATCACCGACACCTGCTGGAGATCGCCCAGTCGACACTCGGCGAGGACCTACATGTCGCAACATGGGCTTGAGGGAAGTGATCGGGGAGGCCAATCACACGCGTGCAATCACTGGTGGCAGAGAATCGCTTCTCACCGAATTCATGGGTAACTTGGATTGCTATGTAAATCTTGGCTACCGATCTGCTTCTTCAGGGCATGCGGTGTCAGGACCACAATCTTAATCTTGTTGACTGGAACCTCGATCAAGCCTCGTCGGCACAACCGGGCTGTTGCTGTAGCTTATGGCAGCGATCTTGCATCAGCAAATGAGGTTACGATATGCCTCCAAGAGCGATGCGCCGGAGCAGCAAGCACCTTCAGGTTGCGCTCGACACGCGACGACAGGCTAGTGAGACAGGGGAGATGGGATGGATGAGGTTGCGGACGCGCAAATATCGGGTCATGAGGGTCGTCGAGCGCGACAGCCACTGATTGGCCTGCCGCATTCCTTGTGCGGGGAGCTTGGCGGTACGCCGCCCGTCATCTTGCTGATGCAGAAGGTAGCCGGGCTGGATCGCAAGCTTCGCCGCGCGATGGCGGGCGACGTCGAGAAGCTCGAGCAGATCGGAGGTCACCTTGACCCCGCGATTCCAAAAGCGGAGCGCAACGCGTTCGCATGCTATCTGAACCCGTTTGCGAGGGCCGCCACGTTTTGGCAGGTCGCAGCTGCAGAAACGGCTTCTGTGAGGCGTCGCGTCGCGCGCGTCACTTATGCGCGCGCAGTAGATTATCAGCTATTACGGACCTATGAGCCGGAGTTCCTCGATAGGAAATTCGACGAACGTGCGTTAACGGCCATGTGTTCCGAATGGCCGGCTATTCAGAGAGGTCTGTTGCCGATCCTGCCTCGCCCGAAAGAAGATGCACCCTTTGGCGTGTTCATGCTGTGGGCTAGGATTGAAGGTGATCTTCGTGATTGGGAGAACCTGAACCCAACGCAGCGTACGAACGTAGGGCATGCGGCGTTTGCGCTGTCTTCGATTGGCATGACGGATTGGTTCGTCGACCAGGCGCGCGCAATTTGTCCAGAACTGGGCTCGGAGTTTAGTTCATTGGTCGCGTATTCGCCGGATACACACGATGTGAAAGCCGCGCTTTTGGGTGGCGTAGACGTGGCGCCGCACACGCTGGACGGAGGGACAGGCAACAGTTCAGCATTTGCAAATCTGCTCGATAGGCTTGATGTCATCGCAGACGAGCTGAGGATTGCTCCGACGCGTGACACCGTAGAAGACTTGGCAATGCTGGCGCGTGAGTTCGAAGCCATTCGGGAAGAGCTACCATCGCGGGAAAATTCGGCCGCCGAAAAGTTTGAGGCGGCCGTTTCCTCACTCAAGGACTATCTGCACGATCTGTCAACGAGGAACTCCTACGAGTGGATGGATCCAGGCCTGCTCGACCAAATCGGTTCCCGGTGGTATTTGGTTAGACGGGAGCGAAGCACGCAACAAGCAGTTGCCGAGTTGGCTGATGATGCAGCGCACGCAATTGTCCGTACGGAAAAAGCGGTGCAGGCGCTGGACGAGGCCAACGCAAACTGTCGCCAGGCAAATACCTCTGTCGAAGCCGCGACTGCCGACTTCGCGCAGGCGGTGACGTTTAGCGATAAAGCCGTCGCACGACGACGCCTGGCGGATGAACAACAGCGTAGGCTTGACGCGGACAGGGCACAAAACTCGTTCCGCGAGCAACTGGTCGATGCGGCATCCCCGTTCGCCGAGCCTTATGACTATTCCTGCGACTACGCTGCATTGCTTGCGCGAAATGATGGTGTAGGGACACCCGATGTTCTGGTGGGCCAGGTGCCCGCGACCACGTCAAGCATCGATGTTGATTCGGTGCAAGGCGCTGAAGACGCGATACCTGCGCCTCCACAGCCCAAAGCCGCCGAGGGCCACAAGTCGGATGTAGGTGCAGACGATGGCGACCCGATCAGTAAACCATCAGTCGATCCGATCGATTCGATCGAGCCGATCGTTTCCGGGACAGTGGAGGTGGAGTCGCGGATTGATACAGTTGATGTCGGAGTGGCACATGGATCGATAGAGAGTGAATCGCTTGGCGCTTCACCGTCGACCGACCTGCGCACCTCGGACGTTTATAGCGCTGCTGCGGGAGATCTATGTCGACCGATATGGCAGGCCCTCGCCGCAGGGCACCCCGAGTTGGCGTTTCAGGTCGCCAATTGGATCGCTGATCTCCACCCGGAGGTAAGGACGCCACCTCGGGATCTTCTGGCGTCCGTCGCTTTGGCAGACCACATCTCGCTCCCAGACGGCCCGGTGCAGGCGGATCTCAGAGTTCGGTATGAGGCCATGTCTCCGGAAATGTTCGCTGCAGAAGCGCCACCGTCTTGGCACGCTGCGATCAACCTGCTGCTGGTGGCAGCCACGCTGAGGCCAATGATCCTCGCACCATCTACAGGAGCGGGTTCGATCGCCCAATACCTGCATCAGGACGGGAATTACTCGCGGTTGTATGAGCTTGTGCAGAGTCTGCGCGACCTGAGCACAAGACTGATAGGCTTCCGAGTTAGCCCGACGGTTTTGCGGCGCGCAAGGGGAGAAGCCGCGCTTCGCGCCGACATGAAGAAACTGCAAGATGACGCGCGCGACTGGCTGGCTCAGGCGAAGAATTACACGATCAAGTTTCAAGCTGCGACCAATGTATGGAGGCGCTGGTTGCTTCCAGGAGAACTTATCGACTCCATGCTGGCGCCTGTTGTGCACAACAGGGTAGTCGACGCGCAAAAGATCCGTGAAATGGTCCGCGTACTGTCGGACGCGAATGAAGTTGCACGCTTGGTATGGAATACCGATCGTAACGTCATCAAGCGACGTCACGGTGATGAAATTCATGCAGGTGCGATGGAGCGAATTCAGCGCAATGTAAGTGAGGCATTGCAATGTTCACGCGAGTGGCTTGCCCTGGTGGACCTGCAGAGCGATCGCGGCGACCGTGCGCGGGAGCTCCTAGAAAACGTGAGTGAGGTTCTCCATAGGTACCTGCCGGACGTCAATCGTGAACTTTCACGGCCTGCACACGACGATATTTGGGGGCTCGTTGATGCGGCGCAGCGCCAAACCAAACGATCGCTGAGTGAGCTCACGAAGCTGTTCGACGACGATGTGCGTTTAGCAGAGTCAGAGCCATCGGCGGCTGAAATTCTTGGGCGACCATTGCTGCTGCTGCCAGACTTATGCGTAACCGGCGAGTGGTCGACCACGGCAACAGCAACGGAAGCACTGCAGTCACTGGTGCTCAGCAATGGCGAGCTTGCATCTCCAAAGGCAGCTCTGGAACACCGCTTGGCCCGTGGAGATGTTCTCGGGGCCCAGAAGTTGGTGGATGCCGGCTACGTGGCCGAGGATGCGTTTGTCCAGCGCCAAGAATGTGATCGTTGGGCGCAGATTGTCCGTGAGAAGATCGCCTCGTGCCGCCGGTCTGTGGAGATCGGATCCGCGTATGGTTACGTGGTGGAGGGCGATCGACGTCGTGTCGAATCGGAACTCTCGCGCTGGGAGTCTCAGCTGGGCGAGATACGGAACTACGACGTTGTACTTTCGGCGATTGGCGTCCTTGAGGCCGGAGTCGATGAAGCACGTGACGCGCAGGTTGACGGCGTGCGTGCGGAGTTGAGCGCAATTACGCCGACGGACACCACACGCGATGACCTTTTGGGTGTTGAGAAGGCGCTGACAGACGGAGACATTGCCACTGCCAACGAATACCTTCACTGGGTTCGTCAGGGAATCGCTGCGCCAATTGAGCCATTAGATAGCGGTCTGGCAAAATTTGCGTCGTTTTTCCCCGATTCGATGCGAAGTATCGCTGGCTGGTTGAGCACATCCGGAAAGCGCAGGGATGATGTTCTCGCGGCAATCAGACGGGGTGACGCCATCCCGGGAGCGGACTTCTCGGAGGCGGATACGGTCAAACGAGAGCGCGCCGCAGAGGTGTATGCCATCTGGTGCGATATGCTGGTACAAGAACGCACTCCCAAGCAGCCTCGCCTTGAGTCGTTCCTGCATTGGATTGGATTCACCGTCACAGCGTTGCACCAGGACGATCGGGTGCAAGGAAGGGAGATATGGTCGCTTGATGCGGTGACGATTGCTGATCGTGTGGTATGTCCAATTCCACAGTTCGGGTCATCAGCGCGGGGACGGTATCGGATGCTCTTTGCCTGGGGGCGGCCAACTATCGACGACCTGATGCAGTGGGTTGGAGATGCCGCGACTGCCAAGCCAGCTGTCGTGCTTTACTTTGGAATCATGAGCGAGCGTGATCGGCGCGATCTAAGTCGGCAAGCGAAATTGCGACGCCGGTCCTTGGTCGTATTGGATCAATCGCTGCTGGTGTATCTGCTTGCCGCTTCAGGGTCACACTTGGCAACGTTCGTCCAGATCGCTCTGCCGTTTTCGTATGCCTCTCCTTACGATCCCACTGCCGGCCTGGTGCCGCCGGAAATGTTTTATGGCAGAGCGCGGGAGTTGGATGCCCTGAAGGGGTTGAGCGGAGGATGTTTCATATTTGGGGGGCGGCAGCTTGGCAAGACCGCTCTGCTCAAACGCGCTGAGCAATCGTTTCATGCGCCCAAGGACGGTCGGTATGCCGTTTGGATCGATCTCCGCGCTGAGGGAATTGGTGTGAGCGTTGCGCCCGGCGAGATTTGGGCGGCCCTGAATGAGAAAGCCACGAGTCTCGGCATCATCGGCGCGAAGGGTGCTGCTAGCACGCGCACGAAAAAACATGAGGACGACTCGTTCTTGAACGGGGCGAGGGACTTTCTCAAGGCAAGCTCGGATCGGCGGATTCTGTTGTTGCTCGACGAGGCGGACCGATTTTTTGAACAGGACGGCCGCGCTGACTTCAAGGAGACCCGACGCCTTAAGCAGTTGATGGATGACACCCAACGGAGATTCAAGGTCGTATTTGCTGGCTTGCACAATGTGCTGCGCATGACCGAGCTGGCCAACCATCCTCTCGCCCATTTTGGCGAGCCGATCGAAATAGGCCCGCTACGTGAAGGTAGTGAAGCCCACGAGGCGGCAGCTCTCATTCGCCGTCCTATGTCGGCGGCCGGGTTCCAGTTCGAGTCGAGGCGCCTCGTCCTGCGCATATTGGCCCAAACGAACTACTACCCCAGCTTGATCCAGCTTTATTGCAAACATCTGCTCGTGCACATGCTGGAGCGCGTCGCGCAGCGGGACGGTCCCGCGGGCCCTTGCTACCCGATCACGGACAGCGATGTCGAACAGGTGTACTCAAGTGAGGCACTGCGTGACGAGATCCGTGCCAAGTTCCGACTTACGTTGCAGCTTGACCCACGCTACGAAGTGTTGGCGTACGCGATCGCTTTTGAGTTGCTGCGTTCACGCTCGCCGGACGCCGATGGGATGTCATGGCAACAGATCCGTGAGACTTGTGCCATGGCTTGGTGGCCGGATGGCTTTAGTGGTACTAGTGAGTCTGATTTCCCGGTGCTCCTAGATGAGATGGTGGGCCTCGGGGTACTTCGTAGAGTTTCAGCGGGCAGCTATGCGCTGAGGAATTCGAACGTGTTGCTGTTGTTGGGGACGCAAGATGAAATTGAAACGGTGCTGATGCGCGATCGTGAGCAGTCCGTTGAGTTTCAGGCTGCGACATTTCGACCGCCTGCGCGTAAAAGCGCAACACGCCGAAGTGCCTTCACGTACCAGCAGCTCAGTACCTTGTTGCAGCGAGGAAATACCGTATCCATAGCTGCGGGTACCTTAGCCGCTGGCTTCGGGGACGCAATCGCCGACTTGGAGAGTTACCAAAACAATGTGGTCCCCCCGGTCGTTCTTGCAACCGCCATTGACCGTCGGCAGTTCGGAAGCTCGCTGCAGACGGCACTTGCAAGCAGGTCGCAAGACGAAGTGACGCTTTTTGCAGTACCGGACACGGCGCCGTGGTCATTGGGCTGGTTGCGTGAAGCTCAGGAACAACTGCACAGGCTGGTGTCGAATCGCAAATTTGCATCGGTGGTCTTCTTTGCGGACCCAATTACGCTGTGGCGGTTGATTCAGGAGAGCGGAAGCGGCAATGAGGCGGAGCCGGCCCTTCCTTGGATGTCCTTTGGCAAATGGAAGCAAGAGTTCCTGCGTCATTGGCTGGACGAGCGTCAACTCTCTCTCGACCCCGATGAAAGGTCTCGCGTCATTGACCTGACGGGACTTTGGCCGAGCCTGATTCAGGAGCTCGCCGGGCAGTGCACCGAGGTGCGTGCGCTGAAGGAGCGGATTGACGTCGCAAGCAAGACTTGGTTTACAGAGCCGGAAATGATCGCAACTCGGCGTGAACAGTTTGGGCTGAACGTTCCCGGTCCGATGCAAACGATTGACGTCCTCGCAAAATTTGGAGAGCCCGTCCATGCCGGCATGCTCGGTGAACTCGCAGAGGTGCGTGCAGAAGTGGCGGCAGACAGTCTTCGGTGGGGAGAGCTCTTGGGTTTGACGCAGCGCTCCAGCGAGCCTGGATGCTGGACTGTGGATCGAGTCGTCGCAAAGATATTGTGCGCTGAGTCGTAATGGACGTATGGGGGCTACCAGGACCGGCTGCGTTTCTGCACAGCCTGAAGGGCGCTGTCCGCGATGGAGAGAACATCGTAGTAGGCGTGCCGGAGACAGTTGCGGATGATGTGCTTCGTGCCGTGGAGAATTGCCTGCAGGCAGCGCAATGGTCAATCATTGGGCCATTTAAGCCGGAAGCTCGTAACCCGCTCGAAGACGTTTGCGTTGAACTCGGTCTCGGAGCTCACGAGCGCGCAAGCCGAAGTATCGCAGCACTGATTGAAGCAGTTACAGACCGGTGCCTTGTACTGGTGTACGGCGTTCCAGGCGACCAGTGGGCAGTTTGGCATCGCTTCCTAGAGGAATACGCGAGTGCATGCCGCTCGCGCGAACTGGCTGATCGTGCACAGATCGTAGTGATTGTCCGTGGCATCCCGATAAAGCAATTACCCCGATCTGCCCCTGCATTGACCTGCATGGTATGGGATGGTGTCGTGGGTGAAGCCGACGTGCTCGGCTATGCCATGAACGCATTGAAATCGGGAACGCGTCACCCGCCGTGTCTTACAAAGGTGATCTCGCGAACCGTAACGGCGCTCGCGTTGTGGGACTTTGATCTCGCAGATCGATTGATTGCGATCGATTGGCGCTCGATATTCAGCGTCAGTGACCTTCGCGCTGTACTCACGGCACAGACGTCTGCCGTGCATTCATTCACCTGGGAGGCGGGTGGCTCGGGCACTTTCGACGGCACTTTCCTGCGCCACACGGCATCGCTGCTCGCGGAGGGAGACCCGGAAGGCCAGGTTGCCATGAGGTTATGGGCGGCCCAAGCTTCCGAGTTGTTTCCTAGTCTGGAATTGTGCAGACGCGACTTGGTGAAGCACATGAGGGGCACGAACCGCATGCCAGCCTCGCCGCACATCAATGGTGAACCTGTCGGTGATTTGGCCGAAGTTGAGATCGGTGGATTGCTGTACTTGGCGCAAATGTACACCCTGCCACCTGACATTGTTCGTACCGCAGCGAAGTATCGAAGGTTACGGAACAAGCTCGCTCACCTTGAGCCGCTGAGCGCCGATGAGTTGTACGAATTTCTAGTCAACCGTTCGCATTAGGAGACGCCTGACTTGAGCCAGTAACCTCCTCCCAATCTGGGCACCACTATTAGGAAGACTGCGGGTTGACGTTGCTCGAAATTTCATACACGTTGGACCTAAGTTGAGTCCGGCTCACCGCCGAAGGCACCAATGCGCGGCGAGCGCCGCCAGAAACCGCACTTGAACAGCCGGTTCCGGGCAATCCAACTCGCGGGATCACTGGCCGCTTCGGGCCGGATTGCGCCTGTTGCGGTAGCCGCGAGCACAAAAGCTAACCTGCGGTCCCAAGCAGATGCTGCCTTTGCTCGACGAAAATCACGGTCCGATCCTTTTCAACTGCTCGGCCGTCAATTCGCCACTGATGGCGGTGCGTGTGCCATTGGCGCGGATGACCAGGGTGCGCGGTGTTTCGCCGCCCCAATCCGGATCGATCAGATAATTGATGTGCTGCGGGGCGGGCTCGGCGTAGAGGCGCGCGGGGTATGCGGCCATGCCCATCTCCTTGATCCGCGCCGCGACGGCGGCGTGCTGGCCGGGGCCATCCGTCGCGACCAGCACCAGTTCGGTCTGCTTCGGGTGCGCGCGTTGCAACCTGGCCAACGCGGCGAGGTTGGGTTCGCAATAGGCGCAGTCGAGCGACCACAACGCGATGATGCGTTCGCCGCGTGCGGGCGGCTTCAGCAACGCGGGCACGTCCGCAGCCGTGAGCAACGCGAGCGGCGCAGCCCGGGCGAATGCGGGCAAGGCGCAGCACACCAGGAGCACCAGCACCGCACGGCGGATCATGGCGCTTTCCCGGCGGCGCCGTGGAGCGCGATCAGGCGAAACCCGTCGGCGGTATTCCATGCCGTGTAGGCGCGGCCATCGCGCAGCAACAGTTGCGGGGAATACACCGCGACCTTCGATTCAGCGATGACGCGCGGCGCGCTGAAGGTGATGCCGTCGTCGCGCGATGTGCGTTCCAGCAACTGGTAGCCCTTGGCGTTGACTTGGTTCCACACGATCCAGACGCTGTCGCCGTGCGCCGCGACATCGGCGTGGCTGGCGCCCGGGCCACCGATCTTCAGTACATGCTTCGGCGGGTGGCCGGGATCGAGCTGGCCGTACCAGATCGCGGGGCCGTTCTTCGCTTCGTACCAGACACCGTGCATCACGCCGTTCGATCCGATCGCAAGGCCCGGGCCTTGCTCCGGGCAGGCTGCGACCTGCCAGCCACTGAAGGTTACCCGCGCGGGGTCGTCGGGTTTGCCATCGGTGTCGAGCACGGCAAGGCTGTGGTCGCGGATGTTGTCGCCATATACGCCGCGAAACAATGCCGCGACGCGGCCATCGGGCTCGCGCACGAGGGCAATGCGGCAGCATTCGCAACTGTGGCCCGGCATCCGGCGTGGCGCGCCGAAGGTTTTGCCGCCATCGTTCGACCAGCTGTAAAAGAGTGATGCCGCGTGGGGCTTGCCGGGAATCTTCGGCGTGTTGACATCGCCGTTGTCGATCCATGCGATCACCGGCTCGCCGTTGCCGGCGACCGCCAGCGTCGCAAAGCCGCGACTCCCGTTCGGGTTGTTGCCGCTGAGCGTGATCGGTTTGGAGAAACTCTCCCCGCCATCGATCGAGCGGGCGAAGCGCACCTCGCTGGTCCAGGGCTTGGCGAGCGGATGCGTCCATGCCACGGAAACGGTGCCATCGGGTAGCACGGAAACCTCGGGGCGGTTTTCACCGTGCGCGTCGATCTTTTCGGCAGTACGGTTCACGTCGACCGCTGCGCTGAAATGCTTGCCAAGGTCATCCGAATGCCGCAGTTGCACGTGGCCGTCCCGTGCGGTCGCCAGCCACAGTCGACCATCCGGTCCGAACGCGGCGCTGGCGCCGAGGGAAGGCCCCTGATCCATCGCGGCCATGTCCATCTGTCCGGCCTGGTGTGCGGCGGCGGCCAGCGGCATCGAGCACGCCAACAGGAAGGCGAAACCAGGCACCCGTCGCGAACACATCAACATCGCACACTCCTTCGCGGTACACGTACGTTGCAACCAGGGGTAGCCAAAGGCGACTGCGTTTTCTTCATGGCGTCATGCGCTGGATCAATAGTGCAAGGTGAAGCCCGCGAATAGCGAGCGCGGCCCGCCCGAATTCAACACCCGCGCATCGGCGCCGGCCTGGGTCAACGCGGTCACGGTGTTGACGTAGTGCCGGCCGGTGAGGTTGCGCGCTTCCACGTAGAGATCCCATTGGTTGCGTTGCACGCCGGTACGCAAGCCGACCAGTCCGTAGCCGCCGACGCGATAGCTGTTGGTCATGTCGGCATGGCGCGCTCCCGCCACCTCGAACGTCGGACCCGCGTAGAAGCCGCTCGCCGTGTTCCGGAACATCACCTCGCCATGCAACACGAAGCGCGGCGCAACCGGCAGGCGGTTGTTGCCGAACGTCGGGTCGTCGTCGAAGCGGAAATCGTTCCAGGCAAAGCTGACCAGCGGTTCGATGCGGTTGGCATCACCGGCGATCGGGAAACTTGCACCCACCAATGCCTCGACGCCGGCGTGGATCGTGCGCGGATAGTTGGTGCTGAGCATGTTGCCGGGCTCGGTCGGGTCCTCGACCGAGAGGATTTCGTTCCTGATCCTCGCGTAATACAAATCCAGGCTCCAGTGCCAGCGTGTGGCATCGACCGCCGACGCCGTCGCGCCGCGCGTGCCAACTTCGAACGAGGTGCCTTGGGTCGCGTGCTGGATGGTGTCGTCCTTGTGGATGTCGTTGTCGAGCTCGAAGTTGTTGGGCGGTTCGTAAACGCGGCTCGCGTTGGCGAACACTTCGCTGTCGGATCCGAGCGCGCGGATCAGGCCCACGCGCGGATTGATCGAGGAATAATTGCCGCGCTGGTCGCGCAGGCTGCCATAAGCCAGGCTGACATCACGCACGTTGCGGTTGGTGGTGACGCCTTGCGCGCCGTAGACCAGCGTCCAGCCCGGCGCAAACCCCCAGCGGTCCAGCGCGAACAGGGTCGCGTTGCCGGCGCGCTGGTAGACGTCGTCGGTGCGCGTACCGCGTTGTCCGTGTTCGTTCTGGTAGTTGCCGCCGCGGTCGATGGTGTAGGCCAGGTTCACGCCCGCCACCACGTTGTGGTCGCCGATCGTCCAGTGGTAGCGCAGCATGCCGCCCGCGGTGCGCTGGACGGTGTCGATCAGCAGGCTGAAGTAATCCGGCGGTGGATCGATCGAGAAGTCGTACACGTCCACGATCGGGTGGTATAGCGACTGCACTTCGTACGACACACCGAATTCCAGCCAGTGGTCGGCATCGATGATCCATGTGCCCTTGGTGGCCAGTCGGCCGGTCTTCACGTTCACCTGGTGGTTGCCCAACACGTAGGATGGGTCGCCCTGGCGGGGATTGGCATCGAACTCGGCGCGGGTGAGGGCGCCCGCCAGCTGCTGGCGGCTGTCGATCCAGGTGGCATAGGTGCGCAGGTTGAAGCTGTCGGAAGGCTGCCAGCCGAAGTTGCCAAATGCGCTGACGATATCCTCGCGGCTGTGCTGCCGATAGCCACCGAAGTGCCTGGCTTCGAGTGTCAACATGCCATCGAAGTCGCCCGACACCCCGCCGGTGCCGAGCGCGCCATCGACGAGGCCGTATGAACCACCGCGCAGGGTCAGTTGGCGCGGATCACTGTTGCGCGCGGTGCGCGAGATGAAATCGATCGCGCCGCCGAGGTCGCTGGCGCCGTAGGCCAACGCATTGGTTCCCTGGGCCACGATCACATCGCGCGCGGTCGCGGGGTCCAGCAGGCGGTTGTGGTTGGCGCCGTCGGCGCTCGACACCGGCAAGCCATCCTGCAGCAAGGTCACGCCGCCCTTGTCGTAATTGAGCGCGGTCAGGTTGGAGCCGCGGATCGAAAGAATGCCGTCGCTGCCGCCGGTATTGCTCTCCATCAGTACGCCCGGCACGTAACGCAACGCGTCGGCCATGTTGGTGACCGATCGTTGCCGGAACGTGTCGGCGTCGACGACGCTGACCGCACCGGGTGTCAGCCGTTGCTGGGCGATGATGGATGTCGTCTGCGCTCCGCGCACCTCGATCGGTGTGAGCGTGACGGGTTTGGTTTGTGCTGCGCTGGCGGCCCGCAGTTGTGCCGACGGTGGGTCATCCCCCGTGCCGGGCTGGATGGCCTGCCTGGTTTGCGTTGCATGACTTGCGTCTCGCTGCGTGTCCGCGAATGTTCGGGCGGCGGCGCCCGTTTGCGTGGCAGCAGTCACGGCAGGTGCGGCGGCCAACGAGCCGGGTGCATACAGCGCAGCCACCAGACAGGCGCTGCAATACGTCAGCCGAGACAAGGCAGGTTCCCTGGAAACAAGAATCACTCAAGGATAGTCAGGCTTCCCGCATCGACAATGCGGCAAATGGTCGCACCCGCAGGCCGCCGTCAGGCGCGATCGCTGCGTTCGCGCACCGGATGCTTGCCGAGTTTGCGTTGCAGGGTCCGGCGGTGCATGCCGAGCCGTCGCGCGGTTTCCGAAATGTTGCCGTCGCACTCCTGCAGGGTGCGCTGGATGTGTTCCCATTCCAGCCGACGCAACGGCAATGACGATTCCGGCATGCCGGCCGTTTCGGTTGCATCGGCGTCGCCATTGTCCAGCAGTGCGCGCACCACGGCGTCGGCGTCCACGGGCTTGGCCAGGTAGTCGTGCGCGCCGCGCTTGATCGCTTCGACGGCCGTCGCGATCGAGGCGTAGCCGGTCAGGAGCAGCACACGCGCGTCCGGAACCTCGGCGAGCAAGGCCGGTATCAGGGCGAGGCCGCTGTCGTCGCCGAGTTTCAGATCGACCACGGCATAACGGGGGCGCCGTGCGTGCGCATCGTGCAATGCTTCCCGGGCACTGCCGGCCACGCCCACGTCGAACCCGCGTGCCCGCAACGCGCGCGCCATCGCTCCGGCGAACACGGCGTCGTCCTCTACCAGCAAGAGGCTGCCCGGTTGCCGTGTGCCCGACGCCATCACGCACGCTCCGCCCGCGGCAGCGTCACGTGCACGAAGGTGCCGCCGGCGTCGCTCCGCGCGTGCAGCTCGCCGTGCATGCGCTCGATGGTCGAGCGCGCCAGCGCCAGCCCGATCCCGAGTCCGTCCGGCTTGTCGCTGACGGTCGGCAGACTGACCGTGCGATGCGCGGAAAGGCCGTCGCCATGATCGCCGATGACGAATTCCACCCGGCTGCCGTCGATGGCCGCGTGCAGGATCACCGTGTGCGAACCATTGTGCAGCGACGCATCGAGGGCATTCTGCATCAGGTTGAGCAGTGCATGCGCAAGGCCCGGTTGCACCGCGATCCGCTGCCGACGTGATTCCGGTGCCACCTGCGTGGTCACCTCGGCCTCGGGCCGCAGCAGACGAAAACGATCGACGCTCTCGCGCACGTAGTCGCCCAGCGCCGTCGCCTGCGCGGTGCCGGCGAGTTGCTGGCGGCCGTATTCGACCATGTCGCGCAGGATGCCGCGGCAGCGCTCGACTTCCCCGGTCATGACCTTCACGTCCGCACGCAGCGCCGCATCCGCTTCGCGGCCGCGTTCGAGTTCCGGCAACAAGGTGCGCAGCGTGGACAGCGGCGTGTTGAGCTGGTGGGCGGCGCCCGCGGCCTGGGTCGCGATCGCAAGGATGCTTTCGTCGCGCAGGGCGCGTTCGTGCAGCCGCCGGATGGCCTCGCGCTGGGTGTTCAGGGACGCGCTCATGCGTCCGACGAACACCGCCAGCAACAACACCGCGATCATGAAATTGATGGCCATGCCGGTCAGGTGCAGGCGGAATTCGTTGCCGTGCATCGGCATGTCCGGCAGCGGGGCGTAGGCGAAAATCAGGATGGCGTATACCGCGGCCGCAAGCGCGGTCACGACGGCGGTGGCCTTGCCGGACAGTGCCGCGGCCGTCAGCGCCACCGGCACCAGCAACAAGGTGATGAACGGATTGCTGGCGCCGCCGGTGAAATACAGCGCCCAGCCCAGCATCAGGATGTCGAAGGCGACGTGCACGAACGCTTCGGCCTCGCCCACGGGCCGGGCGTTGCGCAATCGCAGGAACGCGACCGGCGTGGCCAGAATCAACACGGCGATCCCGACGGCGAGCGGGATCAGCGGCAGGGCAACATGAAGCCGGCCGACCACGACGGCGATCGCGGTGGCCTGGCCGATCGCCGCGCAGGGGCGCAGCCATGCGATGGTCGTGACGAGGGCGCGGGCATCGAACGAAAACGACTCCGCCACCCGCTGACGAAAACGCAACACGCAGAATCCTCGTGCGTCACCCGGTCGATGGATTTTACCTGCGCTGGCCGGGCCGGCATCGAATCACCCAGGGCGGGTGCTCCGTCGCACGGACATCTCCGAAACCCGATCATGGGGCAGGAAGCGTGTGCTGGTGGGCGGTGATCTTCCCATCCAGCGCGGTCAGCATGTGGCAGACGATGGAAGGTCGGTTCACGGTGTTGTCTCCCATGCGCCGCTCACCATGGTTGGTTCGCAGGACCTACGGTGAACTCGCTGATCGTGGTGTCCTCGGGCTGGCCGATCGCGAAGGCGACCACGCTCGCGATCCGGCCCGGCGAAATGCCGAACTTGTCGTACAGGCCCTGCATCTGGTCGAGCGAGGGCTTGTCGGTGATCTTCGTCAGCAGTTCGGTGTTGATGGCGGCGGGATAAATCGTCGCAGTGCGGATGTGGGTGCCTTCCATCGCGGACTCCATGCGCAGCACTTCCATGAAGTCACGCACGAACCACTTGGTGCCGCCATAGACGGCGCCGCCCGGATAGGCCTTGAGCCCCGCCACCGACGAGGTCGCAATGACGTGCCCGGACTTCTGCGCGATGAACGTCGGCAGCGCGGCCGCGACGCCGTTCAGCACACCCTTGATGTTCACGTCCACCATCCGGTGCCACTCGCCCGTCCTGAGCGCGGACAAAGGCGAGTTCGGCATCAGCCCTGCGTTGAGGAACATCACGTCCACGCGGCCGAATTTGTCCTTGGCCAGCTTGACGATGGCGTCGTTGTCGGGCTGTTGGGTGACGTCCAGTTCCTGGTAAACGGCCTGGCCGCCGCGCTGCTTGATCTCGTCGGCAATGCGCTTCAGGTTGTCCTCGCGCCGCGCGCCGAGTACGACCCTGGCGCCCTGGCTCGCGAGCAGCTTGGCCGTGGCTTCGCCGATGCCGCTCGACGCGCCGGTGATGACGACCACTTTGTCCTTGATGTTGTCGCTCATGATTGTTCTCCAGATGGGGTTGCTTCGATCCGTTGCCGCCTTGGCGTCGGATCAGATGTCGTACTTCACGTTGCCCAACAGCTTCACCATCGCGGGATCGCGGTGGTCGAAGAAGGCGCTTTGCTTGCTGTCCAGCGCCGCAATGGCGCGCATGTCATCGGCGCCCAGCTCGAAATCGAAGACATCGAAGTTCTCGGCGATGCGTTCGGCGTGCACCGACTTCGGGATGGCCACCACGCCGCGTTGCACCAGCCAGCGCAGGATCACCTGCGCCACGCTTTTGCCGTGTTTTTTGGCGAGTGACAACAGCACATCGTTGTGGAAGATGTGGTTGCGCCCTTCGGCGAACGGACCCCACGATTCGATCTGGACATGGTTGTCCTGCAGGAACTTCTGGGTTTCAACCTGCTGGTGGAAGGGGTGGGTTTCGATCTGGTTGATCGCCGGCACGACCTCGTTGTGGACGATGAGATCCATCACGCGGTCGGGCTGGAAGTTGCTGATGCCGATGGCCTTGATGCGACCTTCCCGATACAACTCTTCCATCGCGCGCCACGCGCCGTACACGTCACCGAACGGCTGGTGGATCAGGTACAGGTCGAGGTAATCAAGTTGCAGCCGGTCCAGCGAGCGCTGGAAAGCGCGTTTGGCGCTTTCGTAGCCGGCGTCCTGGATCCACAGCTTGGTGGTCACGAACAACTCGCCGCGCGCAATGCCGCTCTTCCTGATGGCCCTGCCGACGGCTTCCTCGTTTTGGTAGGCCGCCGCCGTATCCAGCAGCCGGTAGCCCACGTCCAGCGCCTGCGCAACGCTTCGTTCGCACTCCGCGGCGTCGGGAACCTGATAGACGCCGAAGCCAAGGATCGGCATTTCGACGCCGTTGTTCAATGTCACTTTTTGCATGGATTTTTCTCCCGACTCGATTGGTGTCAAGTCTCAACAGACTGCATGGTCATTCCGTAGCGGGCCGAAGACCCGAATCCGACTGCGTTGGCAGGATTGCCAACGCGAACACCGAAGGTAGCCCGGAGGGTGAGCGCCATGGATGGCACGAGTCAATCGGTTTGGAGGCCTGTGCGCACCACGACACCGATTCCGGGTTGCCGCGCCATGGAGCGGCGCAGCCAAGAGCCAGGCCAATGCTCGCTGCGCGAGGATGCAGGCCTTCGCGTCCGCAGTGCGTCAGTACCGCCGTATCCGCCACTGATGGAAAACAGACGTGGCATCGTCACCCGCGCTTGTCGGGTTCCACGTCGTCGGGCTGGACCGACCATTCCGCCGGCTCATCATCGCTGTCGGCAGCGGCCTCGGATGCTGTCTTGTGGATCTTGCCGGGCTTGTGGTGCGCCGGAGCGTAAACGGCGTAGACCTGCATGGGCTCATCTCCGATGTTGGTGACGTTGTGCCAGGTTCCTGCCGGGATCAGCACGCACCAACCATCGGACACCTCCCTGTCGAATGTGAGCTGGTCCCTGGAGGGACCGATCTGGGCCCGACCACGGCCCGCATCGAGTCGAAGGAATTGATCGGTTTCCGGATGCACTTCCAGCCCGATGTCGCCACCCACCGGGATCGACATCAGGGTGACCTGGAGATACCGGCCGCTCCACGCTACGGTCCGGTAGTTCTTGTTCTCGCGCGTCGCTTGTTCGAGATCGAAGGATTGGGGCTGGGGGCCGATATCTTTAATGGTCATCACACTCTCCTGTTGCTTGCCGAGCTGTATCATCTTTGATAACAGAAAGCGCACGCGCCTTCGCTTCACGTCGCGCGGTATTGCTCGTCCGTCACGTGTTCCATCCAGTCCGTCGACTTGCCGTCCTTCATCTCGACGATGGCGATGTGGCTCATCGCGCAATCCCTTGACGCGCCGTGCCAGTGTTTCTCGCCGGGTTCGATCCAGACGATGTCGCCGGGGCGGATTTCCTGCACGCGACCGCCTTCGTAGCCGACCCAGCCCAGGCCCGACGTCACCAACAGCGTTTGTCCCAGCGGATGGGTGTGCCAGGCAGTGCGCGCGCCCGGCTCGAAGGTCACGGTCGCGGCAGAGAGGTTGCCGCTGCTGCAGAACGGGCAGTCGATGCGCACGTCGCCGGTGAAATATTCGGGCGCCCCTTTGCTCGAAGGCGTGGAACCGGGTGGGGTGATTTTCATGAAACCTCCGTGGTGGTGTTTCGAAGTGGCGTTCAATGCTGCGCGGGTGCCAACGCGCGCTGCAGCGCTTCGTGGGCGCGTCGTCCGCTGTCGGCGCCAACTCGCGCTTGCAACACCTCAACGGCCTGCTGCATCTGCCTGGCCGTGAGCCCCGTGTTCATGCTCATGTGCATGTGCGACTGCAGTTGTGCTTCGACACCCGGCATCGCGGACAACATGCCGACGGTCGCGAGCTCGCGGTTTTGCCAGTCGAGGTTGTCGCGTTCGAAGATCGCGCCGAACAAGTGGCTTTGCAGATACTCGCCGATGGCCGGCGCGAACTCGAAGATCGGGCCGGCCACGGGTTGGCCAACCAGTTTGGTCTGGTTGGCTTTGCCTGCGGCGAGCAGTGCATCGCCGGTGGGAATGGCGTGGCTGGGCTCGCGCCCCGGCGTGTCGTGGATGCCGCGTTGCTTGCGAGCGTCCACCACCTTCATCAGCTCGGTGAGCGCATTGAGGCTGCGCGGAAAGCCGGCGTAGGCGTAGAGCTGCACCAGCACTTCGCGTGCATCGCTGATGGTCAGGCTTGCATCGAGTCCCTGGTTCAGCGCGGTGTCCAGCTTGCCCATGTCGCCCGCGGCCGCAAAGGCGGCGATGGGCAGGATGGCCTGCTGCTGCGCGCCAAGGGTGTCGGTGACAGGCGTTGTGTGTTGTGCGGTCATGTTTCCGGACTCCTTCGCGTGTTGGGGTTGCGCCTCGGCACTGCCGCAAGCCAGCACGGCCGCGACACCGATGCCGAGCCACCGGGCGGCCACGCGGCGTTCAATGGTCATGGTTTTGCGCATCGGTGACTTTCTCCATCCAGATGACGTTCTTGCCGTCAACGGTGCCGGTGATGGTCAGGATGGTCACCGCCGTGGTCGGGGTCGCGCCATGCCAGTGCTTGACGCCGGGCGGACACCAGACGACGTCGCCGGGGCGGATGACCTGCACGGGCTTGCCCCATTGCTGTGTCAACCCCACACCGGATTCGACCACCAGGTATTGGCCCGCCGGGTGGGTATGCCAATCGGAGTGCGCGCCGGGTTCGAAGGTCACCAGATCGCCCGTGGCGTTGATGTCGTGGTTGGCTGGCCAGAGTGGATCGATGCGGGGCGGCTGACCCGTGAAATGCGCGGGTGATGCGACGATGGAGGCCTGCGTTCCAGCGCGCGTGATCTGTTGCGCGGCTGCCGTCGTCGTTGCTGCCGCGGGCTCGGCACGGGACTGGGCGGATGCTTCAAGCATGACGAGGACGAGCAACAGGGCAACGGCTGTGAGGAATTTCATCATCGGCCTCCGAATGTCAATGAATCGCGATGGCCGGCATCCCATGGAATGGGTGCCTTGACCAACCATGTCCGCAAGTTTAGGTACAGGGCGATTGGTTGATAAGATGGAAAAATACGAACAAGCTTGTGCACGGGATGCACCAATGCCGGCAGCGAACCTCAACGACTTGCGCGCTTTCGTGGCCGTGGCGCAGACGCGCAGCTTCACTCGCGCGGCCGCGCAACTGGGCATGTCGCGTTCGGCCTTGAGCCACGCGATGACGGCGCTGGAAGCGCGGCTCGGCGTGCGGCTGCTGACGCGCACGACGCGCAGCGTCGCCACCTCCGAGGCAGGCGCAAGATTGCTCGGCACACTGACGCCGATGTTCAACCAACTGGACACGGAATTGACATCCCTGCGCACGCTGGCCGACAAGCCAGCAGGCAGCGTGCGGATCACCGCCACCGACCATGCCATCGTCACGGTGCTGTGGCGCAAACTGCGGGAACTGCTGCGCCAATACCCGGACGTCCAGGTCGAGTTGAGCGTGGACTATGGCCTTGCCGACATCGTGGCCCAGCACTTCGATGCCGGCGTGCGCGTGGGCGACGTGGTGGACAAGGACATGATCGCGGTGCGCATCGGCCCCGACCTGCGCATGGCCGTGGTGGGTTCGCCCCGATACTTCGACGGCAAGACCCTTCCAGCGGTGCCCAACGACTTGACCGGCCATCGTTGCATCAACCTGCGCTTGCCCACGCACGGCGGCTTGTATGCCTGGGATTTCGAGCGCAAGGGCAAGTCGGTCGCGGTGCGCGTACAGGGGCAGGTGACCTTCAACAACACCTTCCTGATGCGGCAGGCGGCACTGGACGGGCAGGGGCTTGCCTATCTGCCGCTCGACATCGTCGAGGCCGACATCGCAGCGGGACGGCTGGTGTCCGTGTTGGAGGACTGGTGGCCCCGGCTTCCCGGGTTCCACCTGTACTACACGAGCCGCCGTCAGGTCGCGCCGGCCATGAAGCTCGTCATCGAGGCGCTGCGGTACCGCGGCTGAGGCCGCATCGGTCGAGTCACCTGCGGGCTACATCATCGCGCCATCTTCTTTTACGTGACGGCATCCGCCCTAGGTGTTGCGCACGAGACTCCGCACCCGAAAGGCAAACACCACGCGCAGGATGCCGATCACGAGCGCCCAGGCACCGACCATCAGCGACACGCTCAACCCGCCGATGCCCGGCGCCCACAGCAGCAGCAGGCCGAAGAGGACCGAGAGCACGCCGGTCAGGTACAACATCCATTCGCCGCTGACGGCCTTGCGGATGCTGACGCCGAACATGAAGATCGACACACCGAACAGGATGGCCTGGAATGCGACCACGTAGACAAACAGCAGCACCGTATTCACCGGGCCGAACAACGCGTACAGCCCGATCAGGATGCTGACCAGGCCGGCGAAGAACACCCACCACCGGCCTTCTGCGCCCTTCGCACCCAGTGCGCGGACGGCGCTGAAGATGCCGTCCACCAGCAGGAAGCAGGCGAACACCACCGCCAGCGCGAGCAGCGCACTGGCCGGCCGAGCCAGCGCCAGGATGCCGAACAGGATGTAGAGGATCCCGCCCAACAGGAACATCCACCAGTTCGCCTTGGCGAACTCCAGTGCGTTCCGGAGCAGCGGTGATTGGTTTTCGACGTTGGCGTTCATCACGTTCTCCTGGTAGCGGATGATATGGAGTGTTGCCCCTCGTGCAGCCCCGCGTGCTTGCTAGCGACAGTTCGTGTTGCCGGCTTTCGCCAGCGCGAAGAAGGTGATGCTTGCCGGCGCGAGTTCCACCTTGCCGGCGGCAATGCGCTTGCCGCGCAAGGCGGGAAGCGCGTCGTCGCGGCCGAGTTTCAGCTGCCGCCCGTTGAGTCGGACACTCGTGGCTTCCAGCGACGGCGCCGACAAGGTGTACCGCTCCGCGGCGACCGGCAGCTCCAGCAGGGTCGACCGCGAGCGGCTGTTGTTGATCGCGAGGATCGCCACGCCGCCGGGCACGTCGCGCAGGCATTGCGCATAGATGTGGCGGCCCTCGCTGATGGACACGCCGCTGTCGAGCACCGTGGTGCCCATCAGCCGGCGCCACAACAATGCACCCCAGTAGTTGGGCTTGGGCGCAAACGTATCTTCGTTGAGCAGGCCGTAATCGCTGGCAACCAGGGTGTTGTGGAATACGACGTCCACTTCCTGGCGGGCCAGCCGGCCAAGCTGGTCGAGATAACGGAAGGTATCGAGGAACGTGCCGCCCCAGGGGTTGCCGCCGCAGGCCGCATCCGCGGTCTCGGTGTTCCAGAAATGCTTGCCGGGCATGTATTTGTCGCGCACGCCGCGGTAAAAAGCCAGCGTCTGGTCGGTTCGACCCAACCAGTCTTCCGAAAGCGCCTGCTCGGCGCTGGTCTGGTGTCCCATGGCGGCGCAACGCTCGGAGGCGGCGCCGTAGTGATGGTAGGAGAACGCATCCGCGTCGCCGGTGTAGGCGGCAAGCTCATCCGCAGAAAGCACCTTGATGTCGCCATATCCGCCATGGGCGATACCCCAGTCGGCGGTCGATTCGCCCACCGATCCGGGTGCCAGGATCTTGATGCCGGGGAAATCCTTGCGCATGAAGGCATCGAAGATGCGGAAGTCGCGCCCGTAATCCGCGGCGTCATAGCCCTTGGGCGCGCCGCCCATCGACGCCAGCGTCGGTTCGTTGAAATATTCGACCGCGGCGATTTTTCCACCATGCGCCTTGGTGAAGTCGAGCCAGCGGCGCGCCTCGTCCGGCTTCCAGACACCGTCCGGCCCGCGGGTGCCTTCGCCAATCGGCATCGAGGTGACGATCGGCGCATCGACCGCATTCGAGAACGCGATCGCGCCCAGCCATTGCTGGCGCGTAAGCACGCCGCCATAGCCCTTGGGCGGTTCCTTTGGCGGCGTGTCGGTGTCGGCAAAGTACGTCGTGTTGGCCCAGGTACCGCTGATCCGCACATAGGCCGGACCGAGTGCCTTGGCCAACATGCGCAGCCGCTTGTTCGCCAGATCGATGGGCGGGCGGTACTGATAGAGATCGGCGCTCATGCCTGCCGGTGTGTCGCCGCCCGTGGGTCCCGCCTCGCCGGCAGCTTTCGCGGGCAACTTGGCGATGTCCTTGTACGGCTTCCAGAAGCGGCCGCCCGTCACCTCCAACATCTCGACGTTGTAGGACTGGTAACGCGCATCGACCGCGCCGATGCGGGGCATCGTCGCGGGAGATATCGAAACCGTCTGCGCCATGACCGACGTCGTCAAGCCCAACGCTGCACCAGCGATCAAACCGATGGATCTGCTGTTCATCGTCGCTCTCCTTGCAAATGCCCACGGGGACAACCGCACGACACGACCGGATCGGAATCAATGAACCTGATGCGAGTGCATAGCATAGCCCTGCGGAACCCGTAAAGCGACACCCTGGAAGCGTTGCCGGACAGGCAGGAATGGCCGTACATCGAAACTCTGCCGGCCAGGCCCTGATACCCACGTCCCGCGCGGTTGCAGCATCATCCTCGTCCGCAGCGGACGAACCCGCCACGCGTGCGGATCCGTCTGTTGCAGGCGTGATGCTTCAGCCGTTGGAGCGGTACACGCGACCGCCGTTGACGCGCACGGCATCGTCCACGGGACGGGTACTGCCTTCGTCTGCTTCCACGACCACGGCGGTCTCGCCAGGCTTGACCCGTGTCGCGACGGTGCCGGCGAAATCCGTATCGAAGGAAAGTCCAATGGCGTCAACGACGAGGCCACCGGTTGCGCCCACTGCAGCACCTGCCGCGGCGCCCGCGGGACCCGCAATGAAGCCGATCAATGCGCCGGCCACACCCCCGGCCAGCGTACCCCACAACGGCCGGTCCTTCTCTTCCATGCGGATGATGTTGCCATTGTCGTCCTTGCGGAACATCGCACCTGCCTTGAGCGAGAAATCGACTTCCTTGGAGTCTTTCAGCTTGCGGATCGCGCCGGCGGCGTCGTAGGCGGAATTGGCATTCGGGAACACGGCAACGATGGTGCGAATGGTCATGGGATTTATCCCTCCGTGAGCGCATGGATTCCGTCGCGCAGAGGGTGCCGACGGTTTGTCAGGTATAGGCGTCGCCGCAGACGCCGACAAGATCAAAAGATGCACCGCGCGAGCGCCGATCTGGCCGAAAATGACCGCCCCCGCCGGGCATTGACCCTCGTGCACGCCGTGATCGATGTCGCCTGCACGCGCGGCTATCATTTGGTGACGAAAGTGCGGTGGCTCGCATGAACGAACTGCAGATACCCCGGAACAATGCCACCGCATCGCCGGTTCAATGGAATCTGCGCATGTATCCGGCCACGCCTGTCGCGCTGCTGCACGACGCCCTGGCCGAAGACGGTATCGACTCCGCGCCCGTGCTGGTCGCCGCCGGGCTCAGCCTCGCGCAGGCACTGTCGCCGGAAACCCGCATTTCCCGCCATCAACTGTTGGCCGCATGCAAGGCCGTCACCGGCATGGACGTGAAGCCATCGTTCGCGTTCCGCAGCGGTTTGCGCACGCGCCTGACCTACTTCGGCATGTATGGTTTCGCGCTGATGAGCGCGCCGGACATGCGCACGATGCTGCAGGTTTCCATCGAGCAGCAGGGTCTGACGGGACCGTTGGTGCGCGTGTGGGCGCAGCGACGTGGAAGCGAAGTAGCGATCGGCATCGATCCGTTCTCGCATTTGGAGATCGACGCGCGCCTGTACCGCTTCCTGGTCGAATTGCATTTCGGCATCCTTCAGCGCGGCTGGTGCGACCTGACCGGCGCGGACTTCACACCGTTCCGCCTGGGCGTGACCTTTCCGCGATGCGCCTCGATGCAGGAAGTCGCCGCCTCGCTCGGTGTCGAGGTTCTGTTCGCGCAGCAGGCCAACATCTTCGGGCTCGATGCCTCGTGGTTGGACATGCGCCCGCAGTTCGGCAACCTGATCGCGCACACCTCCGTGCGCGAAGTCTGCGCCAAGCTTGCCGCGCAGTTGCAGGAGCAATCCGGACTGGCTGGGCGGATCGGCAAGTCGATGGTGACGGACTACGGGCGCATCCCGGGCATCGGAGGCATGGCCGCGGCGCTGGGAATGTCCGAGCGCGAGGTGCGGCGCAAACTGCGTGCCGAGGGCACCAGCTATCGGGAAATCTGCGATGACGTACGCAGCCAGGTTGCCATGAAGTACCTGCGCGATACGGCGTTGCCCGTGGAAGCGATCGCGGCGGCAATCGGATTCGACGATGCCGCAAACTTCCGACGCGCGTTCCGGCGCTGGACCGGGGAATCCCCCGTTGAGTACCGTAATTCGATCACCCCATCGGACACCGGGTTGTAAACGCGGTTGCCCACCCGGAACGCCATTTGGGCATGCCGGGCTCGATGCCGTGCACGACCGGCTCGCCTGCTAGCCGTCGTCCATCCCGGCTTCATCGGGTGGCGGTTCGCTGGCGATCGGCGTGACCAGCACCTTGTCGATGCGCGCGCCGTCGCGGTCGACGATTTCGAAGTCGAAACCGTGCCAGGAGATTTTTTCGCCGGTGACGGGGATGTGGCCGAGCAACTCGATCAACATGCCGGCGAGGGTGTAGTAATCGCCGTCCTTTTCGTTCGGCAGCTCGTCGAGCTGCAGCAGTTCGCGCAAGTCGTCGGTGGCGAGCGATCCGGAAACCAGCCAGCTTCCGTCGTCGCGGCGCAGCGCGGCGGGATCACCGTTGGCGGCGGGGCTGCCGCCGGCGCCGCCCGGATGCCCGACCACCGCGGTCAGCACGTCGTTGAGGGTCACCAGCCCTTCGATGTCGCCGTATTCATCCACCACCAGCGCGAACGGGGTTTGCGCGTCGCGGAATTCGTCGAGCAGGTCCAGCGCGCGGGTGGTGGCGGGGACGAACAGCGGTTTGGCGAGTTTCCTGAACAGGTCGAGCTTCGCCGGTTGCGGAGCCTGCGCCGGCTGCTGCGCGATCGCCTGCAACAGACGCTTGACCTCGAGCACGCCCAGCACTTCGTCCTCGCCTTCGCGATAGACCGGGTAGCGGGAATAGGGCGTCGCGCGCAGCACCGCGAGGTTTTCTTCGAGCGGCGCTGCCGCGTCCAGCCACGTGATGCGCGGGCGCGGCGTCATCACGCTGTCCACCGTGCGGTCGCCGAGGCGCAGCACGCGGTTGACCATGTTGCGCTCGTCGGAATCCAGTACGCCCTGCTCGGCGCTTTCGGCGACCAGCAGGCGGATTTCCTCTTCGCTGATTTTTTCGCGTTTGAAGCGATTGAGCCTGAGCAAGCGCAGCAAGGCGTCGGTGATGAGGTTGAGCAGCCACACGAACGGTGTCATCAGCCACGACAGCGCCTGCATCGGGAAGGCCACCACCTGTGCGATGCGTTCCGGCGCCACCAGCGCCGCGCGCTTGGGCACCAGTTCGCCGACGGTGATGTTGATGATGGTGACCAGCACGAAACCCAGCACCAGGCCGATCACCAGCGAAGCATGCGCGGTCGTGGGCAAGCCGAGATCGACCAGCCACACGCGGATGGTGTCGCTGATCGCGGTGCCGGTGGCGGCGCCGGTGACCAGGGTGATCATGGTGATGCCGACCTGCACCGTGGACAGGAAGCGGTCCGGGTGCTGGGCGAGGCGCAGCGCCACCTGTGCGCGGGCGCTCGTGCGCGCGAGGTAGCGCAGGCGGCTCTTGCGCGAGGCGATCAGCGCGATTTCGGCCAGCGCGAAAAACGCATTGCCCAGCGCCAGCAGCAGGACCAGGCCGAGTTCGGTCAGCATCGTCGCCACGTGTTCGGGTTTATGAACGGAGTCTAGCAAGCGACCGTCTGCTTCGACTGGGTGCGCTGCTCGTGTACCATTTGCCGGATTTGGTGGACGGATCGATTGCCATGTTTTCGTTGCAGACCATGTTCGGGAAGGGGGATCGGTTCTATTCCCTGCTGGAAGCCAGCGCCGGCGCGGCCCGCGACAGCGCCAAGGCCTTGCAGGGCCTGCTGGAGGCGCACGGCGAACCGATGCTGCTGGACGGTTTTCGCGCCGCGCGCCGCCGCGAGAAGGAGCTGGCGGCGCAGATCAGCGAAGCGCTGGTCAACACCTTCGTGACCGCGCTGGACCGCGAGGACATCGAAGCGATGTCCTCGGCGCTGTACCGCATCCCCAAGACCATCGAGAAGTTCGCCGAGCGCTACGTGATCGTGGCCAGGCGCGTCGAGGGCATCGATTTCACTTCGCGCGCGAGCCTGCTGATGAGTGCGACCGAAGCGGTGGTCGAGATGGTGGGCGAGTTGCGCAACGGCATGAACATAGGCCGCATGCGCAAGCTGCAGGATCGCCTGCAGGCCATCGAATCGGAAGCCGACCGGTTGTTGCTGGAGCCTTACCGCACCCAGTATCTCGGCAGCGACGACCCGATCCGGGCGATGCTGGCGAAGGACCTGTTCGAGCTGCTGGAAAAAGCCATCGACCGTTGCCGCGACGTGGGCAACGTGATTTATTCAATTGTGTTGAAGAATTCGTGAGAGGCTTCGGCTTCGTGCGGTCTTGGCATACCTCCACAACCCCCACGGGCGTTCGCTGCGCGAACACCCGCCGCCCCCTTCACTCAAGGGGGCCGAGAACCGGTGTTGGAAGATTCGCAAGTGGTCTTGCCTTCGTGACACGGGACGTTGCATGAGCCTTGGCCTCCTCACCGCCGTCATCGTGATCGCGCTGGCGTTCACTTACATCAACGGCTTCCACGACACCGCCAACTCGATCGCGACCGTGGTCGCGACCAAGGTGCTCACGCCTGGGCAAGCGGTGTTGCTGGCCGCAGCGACCAACCTTGGCGGCGCGTTGCTGGGCTCCGCCGTCGCGATCACGATCGCCACCGGCCTGATCGACGCCGGCGTGCTGCAGGTCGGCGGCGAAGTGCTGATCTGCGCGCTGCTGGGCGCCATCATCTGGAATCTGATCACGTGGTGGTTCGGTTTGCCATCGTCGTCCTCGCACGCGCTGATCGGCGGTCTGTGCGGCGCCGCCTTCGCGGCTTCCGACGGCAATTTCCACGCGATCATCTGGGCCACCGATCCGAACCACTGGTGGCGTGGCGGCGGCTTGATCCCGAAAGTGCTGGTGCCGATGGTGGCATCGCCCGTCGCTGGCTTCGTGTTGGGCATCGCGGTGATGGGCGCCTTGCTTGCACTGTTCGCCTGGTTCGGCAATCGCAGGGGCTGGCTGCGCCGGTTCGGGCGCACGCCGTTCGTGAACTTTTTCTTCGGCAAGGCACAGCTGGTTTCGGCTGCGGCCATGGGCGTTTCGCACGGCATGAATGACGCGCAGAAGACCATGGGCATCATCGCGCTGGCGCTTGCCGACGCCACCCTCGCGCACAATTTCGATCACCTGCCCGCATGGCTGCACTTCCTGCGGATATCGGACGTCGGCGGTCATTTTCCGATTCCCGTGTGGGTGAAGGTGCTGTGCGCGCTGGTGATGGCGGCTGGCACCGCGGGCGGCGGCTGGCGCATCATCAAGACGCTCGGCCACAAGATGGTGAAGCTGCATCCGATCAACGGCTTTGCCGCGGAAACCAGTTCCGCGTTCGTGATCATCGTGGCGTCTTTCTTCGGCTTGCCCGTTTCGACCACCCATGTGGTGTCGTCCGCGATCATGGGCGTCGGCGCGTCCAAGCGCTTCAACGCGGTGCGCTGGACGGTGGTCGAGCGCATGGTGTGGTCGTGGCTCCTTACGCTGCCGATCAGCGCGTTCACGGCGTGGGTGTTGGTTGAAGTGACCAGCCCGCTGTGGAAGTGATGCCCGTTCGACGAGCTTGCGCGAACGAGTGGGATATCCGATGATGCACGCCGCCTGAGGTGACCATCGGCGCGAGCCGCTGGTTGAAACGGGAATCCGGTGACGCCTGTCCATTTCGCGTATCCATGCGCATGGACGGCCATTCCGGAGCTGCCCCCGCAACGGTAGGCGAGCAACGATCCGCGGATGCCACTGGGCGCGAGCCCGGGAAGGCGCGGATCGATGGAGGTGACGAACCTTCGCTCGCAAGCCCGGAGACCGGCCACGGGTATCCCCGGACATGCGGCGGGCATGCGTCTGGCGCCGCATGTCCGTGCGGTACCGACACTCCTTCCGCCTGTCCCCGACGCCATCGACACCGCGCGGGCAGGCGCGGACAGGAGTATTCGTGAAACCGCATCGTCGTTCGCCCGACCAGCGCGTGCTGGCCTGGCTGTCGTGCGCAATGTTGTGTTGCGCATCCACCCTTGCGCTGGCCCAAGGCCAGACCACCACCCTCGGCCAGGTCGTGGTCACCGCCAGCCGCACCGCGCAGACGCAGGATGCGACGCTCGCGCCGGTTACCGTGATCACGCGCACCGAAATCGAACTGCTGCAACCATCCTCGCTGCAGGATTTGTTGAACGACACTCCCGGCATGGCAATCAGCAACCAGGGTGGTCCCGGCAAGGTCAGCGGCATGTTCCTGCGCGGCACCAACGCGAACCAGGTGCTGGTGCTGGTCGATGGCATCCGGGTCGGCAATGCCACTTCCGGCACCACGCCGATCCAGGACATCCCACTCGACCAGATCCAGCGCATCGAGATCGTGCGCGGGCCGTTCTCCAGCCTGTACGGTTCCGAAGCAATCGGCGGCGTGATCCAGATTTTCCTGCGCCATGCACCCGGCACCTTCACGCCGAACGCCAGTATCGGCATCGGCAGCTGGTCGCACTGGAAAGCGTCTTCCGGTTTTTCTGCGGCCGGCGAGAAGGGTTGGATTGCCGTGCAGGCCACACACGACCAGACCAAGGGCATCAACGCCTGCAGGATCGGTGCGGCCGAGGTCTTTGCCGGATGTTTCGCCGACCAACCCGATCGCGACGGTTTCCACGACAACGCGTTGACGATCCACGGCGCGTACCAGTTCAACGCGCAGTGGAGCGCGGACGCACTGGCGATGCGCACGCAAGGCTTCAACAAGTACGACGGCAGCTTCAGCGATTCGGACGATTATTCGACGCAGGTGCTGGGTGGACAGGTGCACTTCCGTCCCAACGACAAGTTGAACCTGTCCTTGCGGCTCGGCGGCAGCGCCGACTTCGACAAGGATTTCCTCGCAGGCGACTACGTCGACCGCTACGACACCCGCCGCGCCCTGGCCTCGTTGCAGGCCGACGTCGCCGCGGGCGGCGGCCTGCTGAGCGCCGGCGTCGACTGGCAGCGCGAGGCCGTTTCCAGCAGCACCGTCTACGATGTCGACACGCGCAGCAACCGCGGCCTGTTCGCGCAGTGGCAGCGCAGGTTCGGTGCGCAATCCGTGCAGGCCAGCCTGCGCCGCGACCACAACAGCCAGTTCGGCGGCAAGACCACCGGCAGCCTGTTGTGGGGTTGGGATTTCGCGAAGGACCTGCGCATCACCGCGAGCTGGGGCACGGCGTTCCGCGCACCGACCTTCAACGACCTGTACTACCCCGGCTTCAGCAACCCGAACCTCGCGCCGGAAAGTTCACGCAACGTCGAACTCGGGTTGCGCGGCACGCCCGGGTGGGGACAGTGGTCGCTCGGCGTCTACCGCAACGACATCCACGACCTGATCACCTTCGATGCCGCCACTTTCCGGCCCGCGAACATCGACCGCGCGCGCATCACCGGACTCGAAGGCGTGCTCGGCGGCAAGCTGGCCGGCTGGGACGTGCGCGCGACCGCGACGCTCCTCGACGCTCGCGACGATGCCGCCGGCGGTTTCTACGACGGCAACCAGTTGCCGCGCCGTCCGCGACGCAGCGCGCGCATCGACGCCGACCGCGGCTTCGGCCACTTCAGCTTCGGCGCGAGCTGGTACGTCGCTGCACGCACCTGGGACGACATCGCCAACCGGCATCCACTGGGTGGCTACGCGTTGACCAACCTGCGCGCGGGCTGGCAGTTCCACCGCGACTGGAAACTGCAACTTGCGCTCAACAACGTGTTCGACAAGGACTACGAAACGGCCTGGTATTACAACCAGCCCGGACGCAACTTCATGCTCACGCTTGGGTATTGTCCCTCCGAGTGAACGCGACCGCCTGCCAGTGCCCGGCCATGCTGGTCTCCGCGCCCGCCTCGGGCGAGGGCAAGACCAGCGTAACCGCGGCACTGGCGCGCTGGCACGCACGGCAGGGGCGACGCGTCGCGGTGTTCAAGACCGGGCCGGATTTTCTCGATCCGATGGTCATCGGCTGCGCCGCAGGTTCGCCGGCGTACCAGCTCGACCTGTGGATGGGCGGCGAAGCGGAGGTGCGCGCGCGCTTGCACGCAGCCGCGGGCGAGGCCGACCTGATCCTGGTCGAAGGCGCGATGGGTCTTTTCGACGGCGATCCGTCCAGCGCGGACCTGGCCGCGCGTCTCGGGTTGCACGTGCTGGCGGTGATCGACGCTTCGGCGATGGCGCAAACTTTCGGCGCCGTCGCGGCGGGGCTTGCAATGTTCCGTGAAGGAGTGCGTGTGAATGCAGTCGCGGCCAACCGCATCGGCGGCGACCATCACGCGAAACTGTTGCGCGAAAGCTTGCCGCAGGATTTGCAGTGGATGGGCGCACTGCCGCACGATGCGGCGCTGGCCTTGCCCGAGCGTCACCTGGGTCTGGTCGCGGCCGGTGAGCTGGACGATCTCGATGTGCGTCTTGACGCTTTGGCCGACGCGTGGGGCGCACATGCAACGACAATCTTGCCGCCACCCGTAACGTTCGCGCCGGCGCCCGCGCCGATTCCGCTTCCGCCATGGCTGCGCGGCAGACGCATCGCCATCGCACGCGATGCGGCGTTCTGTTTCCTGTATCCGGCCAATCTCGACCTGTTGCGCGAGGCCGGTGCGGAACTTGCGTTCTTCTCGCCGCTCGCGGGCGACGCGTTGCCGGAATGCGATGCGGCATGGTTGCCGGGTGGTTATCCCGAATTGCATCTTGGCGTGCTGTCGCGGCGCACCGACCTGCACGCCGCGTTGCGAGCGCACGTTGCAGCGAACAAGCCGCTGCTGGCCGAATGCGGCGGCCTGTTGTCCGTGCTGGACGAGTTGGCCGATGCGCAAGGCCACGCCGCGCCGATGGCCGGACTGTTGCGGGGACGGGCGGCGATGCAAACCCGACTGGTCGCGCTGGGCCTGCAGGAAGTCGCATTGCCGGAAGGCGCGCTGCGCGGCCATACCTTCCATCATGCGCGTGCGGTGGTCGAAGCGACACCGATTGCAACGGCTGCGAACCCCAACGGCGCGCCATCGCGCGAGGCGGTGTACCGCGAACGCCGTCTTACCGCGAGTTTCATGCACGTCTACTTTCCGTCGAACCCCGAAGCTGCATTGCGGTTGTTCTTGCCATGAGCGCGCGGGTGTTGATGGTGCAGGGCTGTACCTCGGATGCAGGCAAGAGCACGCTGGTGGCGGCGCTTGGTCGCTGGTTGCATCGGCAAGGCGTCAACGTCGCACCGTTCAAGCCGCAGAACATGGCGCTCAATTCCGCCGTGACCATCGACGGCGGCGAAATCGGCCGTGCGCAGGCGCTGCAGGCGCAGGCGTGCGGACTGGAGCCCGAAACCGATTTCAACCCGGTGCTGCTGAAACCGCACAGCGACACCGGCGCGCAGGTGATCGTGCACGGCCGCTCGATCGGCAGCATGGACGCACTCGGCTACCACGATTACAAACGCATCGCGATGGACGCGGTGTTGGCCTCGCATGCGCGTTTGATCGCGCAGTACGAAGTGCTGCTGGTGGAAGGCGCGGGCAGCCCGGCCGAAATCAATTTGCGTGCGAACGACATTGCCAACATGGGCTACGCCGAGGCGGTGGACTGCCCGGTGGTCCTGATTGCCGACATCGACCGCGGTGGCGTGTTCGCGCACCTGGTCGGCACGCTGGCGTTGTTGTCCACAAGCGAACGTGCGCGCGTCAAGGGCTTCGTGATCAACCGTTTCCGCGGCGATATGTCGTTGCTGCAGCCGGGACTGGACTGGCTGGAACGCGAAACCCGCAAGCCGGTGCTGGGCGTGCTGCCGTACCTGACCGGCCTGCACCTGGATGCGGAAGACGCCCTGCCGCGCGGCGTCGATGCGAAACCGGAAGCGCGTTTGAAGATCATTGCGCCCGCGTTGCCGCACATCAGCAACCATACCGACTTCGACGCACTGCGCGCGCACCCGCAAGTGGACTTCCAGTTCATCGCGCCCGGCGACGCGCCGCCGCCCAGCGACCTGATCGTGCTGCCCGGTTCAAAATCCGTGCGCGCCGATCTCGCGTGGCTGCGTGCGTACGGTTGGGATCGCGTGATCGCGCGGCATCTGCGCTACGGCGGAAAACTCGTCGGTATCTGCGGCGGCCTGCAAATGCTCGGAAAGACCATCCACGACCCACACGGCAGCGAAGGCGCGCCCGGTTCAAGTGCAGGCCTTGGATGGCTCAACCTCGAAACGTCGCTCGAACCCGAAAAGCAATTACGCAACGTGCGCGGAAATCTCGCCTTCGACAACGCGACGGTGACCGGCTACGAAATCCACTGCGGCGTCAGCACCGGCCCCGCGCTGGCGCAACCATTTGCACGTCTTGACGACGGTCGCACCGACGGCGCGATTTCCGAAGACGGCCAAATCGTCGGCACCTACCTGCATGGCGTGTTCGATGAGCCTGATGCGCTGCGTGCGTTGCTGGCGTGGGCCGGCTTGCGCGATGCCACGACCGTCGACACGCGCGCCCTGCGCAACGCCTCGTTGGAGCGACTTGCCGACATGGTCGAGGCGCACCTAGATACCGCGCGCTTGTGGGGCCTGTTGCCCGATCATGCCTGATCGGGCAATGGCCGGGCGGTGGGTGAGGCCAAGTGCTTGACAACCTCAAATCTTGTTTATGCCGCCGGTTATCGATCTTGCTTCGGGCTACGAGGCAGACGGGCTGAAGTTTCAGTTTGCTGAAGCACGGGCGCAATACGACGCTATGGCTTGGGGATGCCCATGTGGTTCACAAGCTCGGCAAGTGGGTTCGTCGCGTCGATTGTGCGCGCGTCCAGCGACGTGGCCGATGGTGTCGCGCCAAGGGTTGCAGGTCTGCGCGAGTCCTTTATGGTAGGGCGGCACTCACATGCCGAGACCCATGATGGACACGTTGCAAAATCTGCTCGCCCACCCCTGGATGCACACGCTGCTTGGTTGCGTGGCGCTGCTGTTGCTGGCGTGGTTGTGCGGATGGCTGGTGCGGCGCGTATTGAAGCGGGTAATGCGCACCGTCAGCAAACGCACACGCTGGCGTTGGGACGACGCGATGATCAAGCATGGCGTGTTCCTGCGCCTGGCGCAGGTGGTGCCGATGCTGGTGATCCGCTACGGCTTGCCAAACGTGCCCGGCGTGCCGGCCGGGGTCGAGGCGGTCGTGGCCAGCGTCACCATGGCCTTGATCGTGGTGTTCGTGGTGCTGGCGGTGAATGCCGCCTTGTCGGCAGTGGAAGACCTGTACCGGGAAAGTCCGCGCGGGCGCGAGCACTCCATCAAGGGTTACGTGCAGCTGCTGAAGATCGTGGCGTTTGCGATTGCGTTGATCCTGTTCATCGCCGCGCTGTTCGACCGCTCGCCGCTGACCCTGCTGGCCGGGTTGGGCGCGATCTCGGCGGTGCTGCTGTTGATCTTCAAGGACACGATCCTGTCGTTGGTGGCGAGCGTGCAGATTGCCACCAACGACATGTTGCGCATCGGCGACTGGATTTCGCTGCCCGACGACAACGTCGACGGCGACGTGATCGAGATCGCGTTGAACACGATCAAGGTCAGCAACTGGGACAAGACCGTCAGCACCGTGCCGACCTGGCACCTGATGTCGAAGTCGTATCGCAACTATCGCTACATGTATGCGACCGGGCGACGCATCCGCCGCGCGGTCAACATCGATCTCACCACCGTGCGATTCCTGGAACCTGACGAAATCGAAAATTTGCGCCGGTTCCGCCTGCTCGACGATTACTTCGAGCGCAAGCAGAAGGAGCTGGCCGAGTGGAACGCCGGGCTCGGCGATGCGGGCAAGCTTGCCGTCAACCAGCGCCGCCTCAGCAACCTCGGTACTTTTCGCGCCTACATGCAGGCCTACGTGGCGGCGACGCCGACGGTCAACCACGATCTGTTCTGGGCCGTGCGCCAGCTCGATCCCGGCCCCGACGGCATCCCTTTGCAGGTGTATGGCTACACGGTGGATACGGGTTTCGTGGCCCACGAGAACGCCACCGGCGACATCTTCGATCATTTGATTGCGATCCTGCCCGAGTTCGGACTGAAGTTGTTCCAGCAGCCGACGGGCAGCGACATTCGCGCGGGATTGTCGGGTGTTCGCCGAGGGGACCTGTCCATGGCATCCGCAGAGGCGCCATAGGGCAGGCTGCCGATCCGAAATGCAGCGCTGCGTTCGAACCATCCGAACGTCCTGCCGGCACCAACGAGGCGAGCCTGTCCGGAGGGTCAAGGCTTCATTGCCGGACCTGGGCCTGAAACAAAACGGTCCGCCTCGGCGGGGGTTACAGCTTGCCGGCCATCTCGATGATGACTTCACGCACCCAGCGTTGCCCGCTGTGGCCGTGGTTGCGCTCGTGCCACAACATGCCCACCGAAAAACCCGGCACGGGGAAGGGGCATTCGACCACCTTGAGCGCCACATCGCGATCACGCACGAGCCGTTCGGGCACCAACGCGACCAAGTCGGAGTGTGCGACGATTTCGGGCACCAGCAGGAACGATGCAGCGGAAAGCGCAACGTTGCGCTGGTAGCCGAGCGCCGCCAGCCCGTCGTCCACCGGAGTCGTGAAGCCGCCGTGCAGCGAGACGACCACGTAGTCCAGCCGGGCGAACTGTGCCACGGATAACCCTCGTCGCAGGCCGGGATGTAGCGGCCTGCCGATCAGCACGTAGCGTTCATCGAACAGGCGCCGGCTACGCAAACCGGCAGGAGCATGCTCGGGTGTCATCAGTACCAGGTCCACCTCGCCGTTGACCATCTGCGCATCCAGCCGGGACGGGTCGAGATGACGCAAGGCTATCCGCACGCCAGGTGCGCGTTTTCCCAGCGCGAACGCCAACGGCTGGACCACGGTCTTCTGCAGGTAGTCGGTGCAAGCGATGGCAACGGTGAGCCGGGCCCTTGCCGGGTTGAAGTGGCGGTGTTCGGCCAGGGTTGCGCGCACCTGATCCAGCGCTTGCCGCAGCGGATCGAGCATTTCGAGTGCCTTGGCGGTGGGCAGCATGCCGCGCTGCACCGGTATCAGCAAAGGGTCGTCGAACAGTTCGCGCAGGCGGCTCAACTGTGCGCTGACTGCCGGTTGGCTGAGGTGCAGGCGTTCGGCCGCACGGGTCACGTTCTGCTCCACCAGCAGCGTTTCCAGGGTAGCCAGCAGGTTGAGGTCCAGGCGCCTTTTGGTATTCATGTGATGAATTGCAGGAGAAGCATGTTTTGATTTTACAGATACCTTGGAGCAACCCAAACTGCGGCCTGTCTCGATACTCGATGCCTTGTGCAAGCCAAGCCATGCAGTCAACCCGCAGAAAAAAGGTTCTTGTCGTCCATGCCCATCCCGAGCGGACTTCGGTGACGCGCCAGCTTGTCGACATCGCCATGGAAACACTGAAGACCCAGGGCCACGAGGTGTTGCAGTCCGACCTGTACGGCATGGGATGGAAAGCGGTGTTCGACGACCAGGATTTTCCCGAACGTGCCAATCAGGGTCGGTTGTCCTTCATCGAGGAGTCGGGGCATGCGTTTCTCAACGGTTGCCAGACCGCCGACGTCGAAGCAGAACAAGGAAAAATCCTGGCGGCGGATGCGGTGATCCTGCTGTTCCCGCTGTGGTGGTTCGGCATGCCCGCGATCCTGAAGGGATGGGTGGACCGGGTCTGGGCCTTCGGGTTGGCCTATGGCTACCGGGGTGCCGGCAACGCGTATCGCTACGGCGAAGGCGGCTTTGCCGGAAAGCGCGCGTTGCTGGCGGTTGCTGTCGGCGGACCCGAGCAAGACTATTCGTCACGTGGAATCAACGGGCCGCTGGAGCAGCTGCTGTTTCCCATCACGCACGGAACGCTGTTCTTCCCCGGCATGCAGGTGCTGCCCACGTTCGCGGTGTACGGGACGGTTCGAATGGATGGCGACCGCATGTCGAACGAAGTAACCGCCGCCTGGCGCAGCCGGGCCGAACGTCTGTTTGACGACGCGCCGATTGCTTTTCGCCCCCAGAACGACGGCGACTATCCGGATCGCCACGTATTGGCCGACCACGTCGCGCCAACCCGGACGGGTTTCGCGGCGCACATTGCCGATGCTCTCCGGCCGGATGCGTCAGGGGATGGCGGCAGCCTGATGGCAGGCAATCAGTCCGTCGCGCTGTCCGCGATGTAGCGCCAGTGCCACGGCTCGTATTCGTAGCCGTACTGGTTGCCGGGCGGGAAAGACAGGTGGAAGCCGTATTCGGCGCCATGCTTCTGCAACCAGGCGAACGCCTTGCTCTGGCTGAAACTGCCGTCGGCGGCCGGCACGCCGGGCGTGGTGAGGTCCACCGCGCAACCGGTCTGGTGTTCGCTGTAGCCCGGCACCGCATTGATCGAGAGCGCCTTCCCGATCGTCATGCCCTTCTTCAATTTCCGGCGGATCAATCCGGTCTGGTAATCCATGCTGCGGAAGCCGGATACGGTTTCAAGCTTCACGCCGTCGCGCGCGGCGGCCGCGAACATGGCTTTCAGAGCATCGGCGGCGGGCGCCACCATTTCCACCTTGCGTCCGTACACGTCGCGCGGCACCGGCACCAGGTCCCTGGCTTCCGGCTGCGGCAGCAGGTTGTGTTTCGCCGCGTAGTCGGCGGGGACGCCCAGGCCGTGGTTCACCTGCGCGATGTGCGCGACCCATGCGGCCGGTTGCGGTGGCGGCGTGGCGGGGCAGAGCGGTTCGGCTGCGCGTGCGCGCGCTGCGGGCGACGTGGCGACGATGGCGAGGACGAAACCGGCTGTGCGGATGGATGGCATGGATTTCCTTTGCGGCAGGCACGCGTGGCAAGGCCACGCATGATAGGTGATGCACCCGAATGCGTGCACGATGGCGCATCGCGGCCGGCCACGCGGCGCTATCATTGCGCGATTGTTTCCGGGTCTTTCCAGCGATGCCCATCTACGCCTTCCGTTGCGACGATTGCGGTGAAGAATTCGACCGCCTGCAAAAACTTTCCGCCCCTGATCCGGATACCTGCCCGCACTGCGGCAAGCACCACGTGCGCCGGCAGGTGACCGCGCCGGCGTTCCGGCTTGCGGGCAGCGGTTGGTACGAAACCGATTTCAAATCCGACAAGGAAAAGAAGCACAACCTTGCCGGCGATGGGGCCAGGCCGAAGGAGCCGTCCGGCGACAAGCCGGCCGACCCCGGCAAGGGCGGCGATGCCGGCAAGCCGGCGGCCGCCGACAAGCCGGCCAAGGCATCGGAAGGTTGAGGCGCGTTTCGCCAGACGCCGTTCAGGAAATCCAGTCGAAACTTGCCGCACGCAACAGGCACGAGGCAAGGGGCTGGACATGCGCAAGCTGTCGATCATTTTCGCGACATTGGCGTTGACGTTTGCAGCGGCCGCGTGCGCGCAGGTCGGTTACCGTGATCGCCCCCCGCCGCCGCCACAGTATCCCTATCCCGGCCAGCCACCACCTCCGGATTACCCCGGTTACGGCCCGCAAACCGTTTCCTGCGGCAGCCCGCAGCATCGCCTGCTGCGCTGCGGCGTTCCGGAATACTGGCGCGGCGTCCGGCTGGTGCAGCAAACCTCGCACGCGGCCTGCGTGGAAGGCCGCAGCTGGGGCTTCGACCGCGCCGGCATCTGGGTGGACAAGGGTTGCGGCGGCGTGTTCGCGGCTGCGGGCGGTTGGCAGCCGGGACCGGATTGGAACCGCGATTTCGTGGTGTCGTGCGGCAGCCCGCAGTACCGCTATTACTTCTGCCAGGTGGACGTCGGCGCGCGCGGACGTGTCTTGCTGCAACGCCAGAACTCCGATTCGGCCTGCGTCGAGGGCCGCACCTGGGGCTGGAACCGCGCCGGCATCTGGGTGGACAAGGGTTGCGGCGCGCAATTCCTGGTGACGCGCCGTTGGTGATCGCGCCGCACGGAAAGCCAATCGCGGCTGAATGCACGGGCGTGGCCGGAAGCGTGGGGCGGTGCGGCGTTCCACTACAATTTGCACCCTCCACGCCGGATAGATAACCACCTTGTCCTGGTTCGAACGCGTGCGCCGGGCAATCGCCCGGGCTTGGCCATTCGCGCGCTGGCCCATCCTGATCGGCATCGGTTTCGCGATCGGCTTCGTGGTGCCGTACACGCTGGCGCTCGACCATCGCGTCAAGACGCGCGTGGCCGAAATCGAATTCACCCAGCCGACCCGCGTGTACGGCGCGCCGCAGCTGCTGGAAGCCGGCGTGCCCATGAACAAGGCGACGCTGGCTCTGGAATTGCAGATGGCCGGCTACACCGAAGCTGCGCACGTGGCGCAGGTGCCGGGCACGTACAGCGTGGACGGCGACAAGTTCACCATCGCTTCGCGCGGTTACATGGATCCGCTCGGCGGCGAGTTGCCGCGGCGGGTGCGCGTGACGCTGGGTTCCGGAACCATCCGGTCGCTGTTCGACCTCACCGCCGGCAAGCCGCTGCGCAAGACCCACCTCGATCCCGCGCGCATCGCGACGCTGTACGGAGCGGACCAGGAAGAACGCATCGTCGTGAAACTGCCGGAACTGCCGCCGCTGCTGGTGCAGGGCGTGCAGGCGGTCGAGGACCGCGACTTCAAGAACAACCACGGCATCGATTTTTCCTCGATCGCGCGCGCGTTGCTGGCCGACCTGCGCGCGGGCAAGAAGGTGCAGGGCGCATCCACCATCACCCAGCAGCTGGTGCGCAACCTGTTCCTCGACCGCAACAAGACACTGGTGCGCAAGTTCAACGAGGCGCTGCTGTCGATCCTGCTGGATGCGCACTACAGCAAGGGCCAGATCCTCACCGCGTATTGCAACGAGGTGTTCCTCGGCCAGCAGGGCAACCAGGCCGTGCACGGCTTCGCCGCGGCGAGCTGGTTCTACTTCGGTCGACCGGTGCAGACACTGCGCCCGCAGGAAGTCGCGCTGCTGGTCGGCATCGTGCAGGGGCCGAGCTACTACGATCCGCGCCGCTTTCCCGATCGCGCGCTGGGCCGGCGCAACCTCGCGCTGGATGCCTTCCACACCACCGGGCTGTTGAACGACGCGCAATGGAAGACCGCGCGTGCCGCGCCGCTGGACGTGACGCCCAATCCGCAGCTGGTGGTCAACCGCTTCCCCGCCTTCATGCAAGTGGTGCGCGAACAGATCCAGCACGACTTCAGCGACCAGCAACTCAGCAACGGCGGCCTCGCGGTCTACACCACGCTCGATCCGGCCGCGCAGGTGTACGCCGAGGACGCGCTGGACGAAACCATGCGCGGGCTGGGCAAGCGCGCCGACAAGCTGGAAGGCGCGGTGGTGGTGGTCGAACCGTCGACCGGCCACGTGCTGGCGATGGTGGGCGGACGCGAGTCCGACCTGCACGGATTCAACCGCGCCTACGATGCGCGCCGGCCGGTCGGTTCCAGCCTCAAGCCGTTCTACTACCTGATGGCGTTGACCGACCCCGCGCACTGGAGCGTGGCTTCGTTGCTGGACGATTCGCCGATCTCGCTGAAACTGCCGAACGGCAAGCTGTGGACGCCGCAGAACGACGACCACGTCTCGCACGGGCAGGTGCCGATGGTCGAGGCGCTGGCCAAGTCCTACAACCTCGCCAGCGTGAACCTCGGCATGCAGCTCGGCGTGGACCGGGTCGCGGCGTTCCTGCGCTCGTTCGGGCTCAAGGACGTGCAGGCCAATCCGTCACTGCTGCTTGGCG
The DNA here is from genome assembly GCA_001899805.1 of Lysobacterales bacterium 66-474. Lineage (GTDB taxonomy): Bacteria > Pseudomonadota > Gammaproteobacteria > Xanthomonadales > Rhodanobacteraceae > 66-474. Next base: position 673,246 of record MKWP01000015.1, on the reverse strand, counting down.
CGGTGGACATGTCGCCGTTCCAGCTGGCGCAGTTGTACGAATTCTTTGCCGCCGACGGCCACGCATTGCCGCTGCTGACCTTGCGCGGCGTGCTCGACAACAAGGGCAAGGTGCTGAAGCAGTATGCGACCCAACCCGGCAAGGGCGAATACCTGCAGGCCGAACGGCTGGTGCGCTGGATGATGCAGCGCGTCACCGAGTACGGCACTGCCGCGGCGATCGGCAAGTCGCGGCTGGGCGATTTGAATGTCGCAGGCAAGACCGGCACTTCCGACCACCAGCGCGATTCGTGGTTCTCCGGCTTCACCGGCGATCGCCTCGCGGTGGCGTGGATGGGCCGCGACGACAACCAGCCCACCCACCTGTGGGGCGCGACCGGCGCGTTGCGGGTGTGGATCAACCTGTTCCAGAAGTTGCCGAGCGCGCCGCTCGAGGCAACGTTCGGCGACGACATCCAGTACGCGTGGATCGACCCCGCGACCGGCGAGGGCAGCCTGCCCGAGTGCAACGGTGCGCAGCAATACCCGTTCATCGCCGGCTACGCGCCGCCGGTGCAGAACCACTGCTACCTGCAGCGGCTGGAAAACATCTTCAGTGGTGGCAACGACAATGGCGCCGCGCAGCCTGCGTCGGTGACGCATCCCTAGGTCAGCAAAACTTCCGGAGCAGCAGCAAGATGATCAAGTTGAACACGTGCGCCGCGATTGCAGCAGGCGGATTCGTGGTGTTCCTCGCGGCGTGCTCGCACCCGCCGTTGCCGCCACCCGCATCGGAGCGCGTCTCTCCCACCGCGATGGTCGAGGCGATCCGTGCCGCGCGCACCGGCGACAAATCCGTGGTGCAGATCGCGCCGCTGCGCGATCCGGCGGTGGACGGCTATCTGGACGGCGCGCGCGCCGACGAGGCCGCGGGCAAGTACCGGGACGCGCTGGCCAAGATCGAAGCCGCGCTGAAGCTGTCGCCGGATGCGCCGGACATCCTGCAGTTCCGTGCCGAAGAGGAAATCCTGCTGCGCGAGTACCCGGCCGCGGAGGCCGACGCGCAGCGTTCGTACACGCTGGGTCCCAAGGTCGGCGGCCTGTGCGCCAGCAACTGGCAGACGGTGCTGGAAATCGCCGAATCGAAGAACGACCAGGCCGGCGTCGCGGACGCGCGCATCAGGCGCGATGCCTGCCACAAGGCCGGGCCGGTGCGATTGTGATCATCCCTGATCACCGCTTCACCGAATGCGTCGACACATGCGAGGACACGCGGCCTGGGAACACCGGAACGGGCTTCCATGCCCTGACTTCCCACCCAAGCCGCTTCGTGTGACGCGGCTGGTCTATTGCCTGAACACGCACAACACCACCAGCAGCGCGATGCCGAACACGGCCATCAACATCGCGAACGAGAACGCCAGCCACGGCGTGTGGTACCAGACGTGGCGCGGATTCACGCGGTACCAGCGAAGACCGTAGGCCAGGAACCTGAAACCGGTGGCGAGCAACACCAGCACCCCCATCGCAACCAGGATCGCGCCGCCCAGCGTGGACAGGGGGTTGGGGAGCAGTTCCGCAAGGTTGCCGACGTGCCACGGCGGATGCCGCATCAACAGGCCGAAGCGATCCACCGCGATGCCGAAGATCATCAGGCCCAACGCAGTGCGGGTCCACACCGCCAGCGTGCGCTCGGTGTTCATGTACGAACGCTGCAGCGACAGTTGCTCCAGCTTGCGCGCCAGTTCGACCTGGGGATTTTCCTTGGCGTCGGTCAAGCGTGCTCTCCCGTGATCCACTTCCTGTCAGCGGCAACAGTTTGTCATCCCACGGGCATGCCGGGATACGTCGTCATTTCACCAGCCACAGCAGTATCGCCAGCAGCGCGCTTCCGAATACCACGACCATCATTGCAAAGCCGAACGCCAGCCACGGACCGAAGGTTTCGTCCCGTCCATATTCGCGCATCCATCGGGCGCGGTATGCCTGGTGCCGGATGGCCGCGCTGGCGGCGATGAAGATGCCCATCGCGATCAGCACGATGCCGCCGAGGCCGGATACCGGATTCGGCGCCAGCCAGGTGCCGATGTGTGGCGGATGGTTGCGTGTCAGCAACACGCTGTAGCGGTCCACGACGCCGCCGAACACGATCAGCGCCAGCGCGGTGCGCGTCCACGTCGCCAGCGTGCGGTCCACGTTCATGTAGCAGACCCGCGCCTGCAGCGCGACCATCTGCTGCAGCACCGCGGTCTGCGCTGCGTCGTCGCTTGGCTGCGCCACGTCGTTTCTCCTTCGCTGCGGAAGCCGGCGTTAGTCTGTCACCACGGCGCGGCGCTTGCTAGCGCACCGGAAACCATGCCATGCCGAGATCGTCCTCGAACGCGCCGTCGAACCGGCGCACGCGTTGGCGGAAGCGCGCTTCCTCGACGAAGCCCATGCGACGGTACAGTTTCTGCGCGCGCAGGTTGCCGGCACGCACTTTCAATTCGACCTTGCCGACCCGCGGATCGTGTTGCGCCCAATCGAGCAGGTCGCGCAACAACGCCGTGCCCGTGCCGTGTCCGGGATGGCTCGGGTGCGCCACGATCGTCAACCGGAACACGTGCGCGTTGGCGTGCATCGGCATCGGGTCGAGGAAGGCGTGGCCGACCAACGCGCCGTTTTCTTCGGCCACGATGTAGCGGCCATCCGTCGCCAGCTTCGCGATCTTGCTCCGGTACTCCTCGACCGGGATCTCGCCCGGCCAGGCAACCAGCAGGCCCGGTGTCCGCTGGGTTTCGGCTTCCGCCGCCGCGATGGTTTCGGCGTCGTCGGTGCGTGCGGTACGGATCTGCATGGCAGGCTCTGCACGGCATCGGGCGCGGCAGACCGCCGCCAAGACTGGCAAAATAGCGGGTTCGGGATTCGACCGCTCGCATGTACGCCATCAAGGAAATCTTCTACACGCTGCAGGGCGAAGGCTTCCACGCCGGGCGTCCGGCCGTGTTCTGCCGGTTCTCGGGCTGCAACCTGTGGTCGGGGCGGGAGCAGGATCGTGCCACCGCGGCGTGTGATTTCTGCGATACCGACTTCGTCGGCACCGACGGTGCAAACGGCGGCAAGTTTCCCGATGCGGCGGTGCTCGCGGACGTCATCGCGGGCCTGTGGCCGCGGGACCGGAAAGAAAACCGCTTCGTGGTGTTCACCGGCGGCGAGCCGCTGCTGCAACTCGACACGCCGCTGCTGGACGCCATGCACGCGCGCGGTTTCGAGTGCGCGGTCGAAACCAACGGCACGCTGGAGGCGCCGGACGGGCTCGACTGGATCACCGTCAGCCCCAAGGGCACCGCGCCGGTGAAGCTGAAGCGGGCGAGCGAGCTGAAGCTGGTCTATCCGCAGCCCACCGCGTTGCCGGAACGTTTCGCGGATTTCGCCGCGACGCATTTCTTCCTGCAGCCGATGGACGGCCCGCACGCGCTCGACAACACCCGCGCCGCGGTCGATTACTGCAAGGCGCACCCGCATTGGCGGCTCAGCCTGCAAACCCACAAGTACCTTGGCATTCCATGAGCAAAGAAATCTTCAACGTCTGGAAGGAATTCCGTTTCGACGCCGCCCACCAGCTCGACGCCGGTCCCGGCGGCGACCCGCGTTACCGGCGCGTGCACGGCCATTCCTACCAGGTGGAGGTGTGGCTGAGCGGTCCGCTGACCGCGCGCGGCTGGGTGGTGGACATGGGCGACCTGGAACGCCGCATCGGCGTCGCGCGCGACGCGCTCGACCACCACATGCTCAACGAGGTGGAAGGCCTCGGCATCCCGACCATGGAAAACATCGCCGCGTTCGTGTGGAAGAAACTCGGCGACCTGCCGCAACTGCAGCGCGTGGTGGTCAGGCGCGGCCAGAACGGCGAGGGCTGCGAGTACCTCGGGCCGGCTTGACGCGCCGACCGCGTCGGGTGTCGCGGAAGGCGGTGGCAGGCGCGGCGGCAATGCCGAATGGGCGTTGCCCGTGCGTCATTCCTTGATCTCGACGGCGAGGATGTGGAGCACTTCGCTGCCGACATTCTCGACGTGGTGCGGACCGATCGGGCCGCCCCAAAGCGCCGAGCCGACAGCCGGCCTTGCAGGAAACGTCCGCGAGTCCACGAGCACGTTGCCGTGCATGTCGTAGCGGACAAAGTCGCTCCAGCTCAATACGTACAACGCGGCGGGCCACTCGTGCGCGTGCACGGGGGTGCGCTGGCCAGGTTCGACCCGCGTATCGAGCACGCGGACCTTGCCGTTTTCCAGAAGGACGGCGTGATGGTCCGGCGCCTCGATCATGGCGTCCAGTGCGTGGGTTGCCGGACGCGCCGGGTCGATGACGTTCATGCTCTTCGCGGCCTCTTCGGATGCAGCGCCCGATCCGGCGGCACGCAACCGGGTGGTGGCCGGGTGCCTGCGGGGATGACGTGTCGGATGGCGGGGTGCCCTTCGGGCATGTCGGGGTTCGGGAAAAGGCGCGCGCCTAGGGTACGCACGCTATGCACTCGAGCTCCACACGCGCGCGCAACGCCAGGCCGTTGGCGCCGAGGGCGCTTCGGCTCGGGAAGTGGTCGCTGAAAAAGCCCCGGTAGACGCTATTGAATGCCGGCCACTCCTGCATGTCTGCAAGGAACACCGTGAACTTGACCACCCGGTCGAGGCCCGAACCATGACGGGCGAGAATGCCCTTGATGTTTTCCAGGGCCTGCCTGGACTCCGCGGAGATACCGCCCTGCACGAGGGCGGTCGTGCCCGGGACGTTTCCGACCTGGCCCGAGACGAAGAGCAGGTGCCCGACCCGGACGGCCTCGGAGAACGGCAACGACGCGAGCGCGGGATCCGGCGAGGGGAAGAACTCCGGATTCATGGTGTCGTCCACGGCGGTGTGCCTACGAGCCATGAGGAACCACCCCTATGTCGAAGTGCATGACATCCTCGCGGGAGCCGAGCTTGGTGTACAAGGCAATGGCAGGATCATCACCATGATCCGCCTGGACAAAGATGACGTAGGCATCCAGTTGAGCCGCGATCCTCTTTAATGCCTCGATGAGGCTGGTTGCGACCCCGAGTCTCCTGTGTTCTTCCGCCACGGCAAGATCATAAATGTAGATCTCGCTCCGTTCCTGTTCGAATTTTTGCAGGACGTACGCGGCCAGGCCACCAACAATGCGCTCCCCGTCACAGGCCGCAAGCGCGATGAAGGTTTCGTTGTCCAGGAGTTTTTCCAGGTACGCGGATTGCGGCTGCTTTTCCGCGTACGTTTCAATTTCACCGAATGCCTTGCCGAGTACGGCAAGCATGGATCGCATTTCCGCGATGTCCGACGAGGTCAGCCGGCGGATTGACAGGGAATGTGCCATGTTTTCACGGTGCGCCTGGCGCCTGACAGATCACGTGTCGCCGCAATCGCGTTGCGGTGCCCGGTACCGGCATCGCCGGTGACGCTGGAGTGGTCGCTCGCGTTCTCAGGCGTGCCGGATGGCCGGGCGCGGCTTGCGCTTGTAGCGGGTGCCCAGGATCACGTCCCACAGTCCGGTGGTCACGCCGAAGTTGGCGTCCGGGTGGTAGTGGTGGATGTTGTGGAAGCCGGCCCAGCGGCGCATCAGCGGGCTGTCGAAACGGTGCACGTGGATCACGACGTGGCTGAGCCCGTAGGCGGCATAGCCCGCGGCGATGGCGCCAGCCAGCAACAGCGCGTAGCCGACCGGAATGGCCAGCGCGAACAGCCCGCCCAGCACGGCCATGAACAGCGGCGGCATGAAGAACGGCAGCGCGTCGTAACCCAGCGGGTCGTCGTGATGGTGGTCGTGGCCGGCCCTGAACGGGCCGGTGTTGCCGTGGAACAGCCAGCGGTGCGCGGCGTATTCGATGAAGGTGAAGGCGAACAGCCCGCACAACGCGGTAAGCGCGCCCAGCGCGGGTCGCATGTGCCCGTACCAGATGCCGGTTGCGACCAGGACCACGCTGATCAGGCTGTCGCTGGCCAGCCCGGCGCGCAGGTTGAACAGGCTGGTGGACAGGCGCGCCAGCGGCCGCGCAAGCCATTCCAGCGGCGCGGGCAGACGCGATGCGGGCCTGCCGGATCCGTCCGGCGTGGCGGGAACCTTCGGGTTGCTGGACACGGCCTTCGGGCAGCTCCTGTCGCTGGGTGCGGTCGCGCGTGACCGGCGGTCAGCGCCTGCTCATCCGCCGGACCGCGCGGCAAGTATAGTCAGAAACGCCTTCCCGAGCATGCGGTGGATCAAGATGCCGACCGTCCGGAAAATTGCGGCGTTCATGTTGTTGCTGGCCGGTTTTGCCGCGCTGCCGGCATGGGCGCAACAGACCGATTCGGAACGCGCCGACCTGGCGCGGTACCAGAAGTATGCCGAAGCGCCGGTGGACCACGTCAGGTACTTCCAGATCAATGGATTCCAGTACCTCGCACCCGACACCGTGGCGCTCTGGTTCGGCGTGAACAAGCTGTACCTGCTGACCGTGCAGACGCCATGCAGCAACCTCGCATTCGCGAACGGCATCGGTTTGACCTCCAGGAACAACATGCTGTACCGCAACTTCGACTTCATCACCTTCGACCACCAGCGCTGCAAGATCCTCAAGATCGTGCCGGTGGACGAGTTGAAGATGAAGCAGGATGCGGAGAAGGCGAGGAAGGCGAAGGGGAATCCTGCGCCGGCTTCCAGCAGCTAGCCGGCTGCATCCTCTCCGAACAGGAACCGCTGCATTTCTCCGGCCAGCATCCTGCGTACCGCGGGATCGACCGGCGACAGGCGGTTCTCGTTGATCAGCATGGTCTGGTGGTCGAGCCACTGTTGCCACGCCTGCTTGCCGATGTGCCGATAGATGCGCTGGCCGAGTTCGCCCGGCCAGGGCGGACGTTCCAACCCTTCGGTTTCGCGCTTTGATTTGATGCAATAGACGGTATGCGTCATTCTGGGTCGAGGCAGGCTGTGGTGAAAAGCCAGGACAAGGAGCTCTTGACCATGGACGGTGGCTTTGGCCGTCCTGGTGTGCGTGAAGTGGCGGCGGGTTGGATGCAAACGATCATCGAACGAAGCCGCGATCATGGATGATCGCAGAACATGTTTTCATGAGGCCAGCATCCTTCTGACAGGCGCGGGAACGCCCAGTGTCGCGATTTCGGTTCGGGAGCACCAGCGCAATGCCGGATCGTCCGCGATGCCGGGATGCATGCGCACGCCGCGCCATTCCAGCGGCGTCGCCAGCAACTTGAAATGAGTGAAGGCGTGGTGGATTTCCGGCAGCGCCGCGGCGGCGGCGCCGTCGAGTTCGGCAAGGCGCGACGCAAGTTCACGCGCGCCGCTCGCATCGGCCGCTTCCGGCAGGCTCCAGAGGCCCGGCCAGATGCCTTGCGGTGGACGGCGTTGCAACAAGATGCGGTCTTGTCGATCGCGCAGCACCACGAACACGGATTGTCGTTCCGGGGATGCGCGCGCGGGACGGGGCGCGGGAATTTCCGCCACGAGTCCGCCGCGCAGCGCGACGCAATCGCTTGCCAATGGGCAGGCGTCGCAGCGAGGGTTGCCGCGGGTGCACACGGTCGCGCCGAGATCCATGATCGCCTGCGTGTAGTCGGCGACGCGCGCCGCCGGCGTGTGAGCTTCGGCGTGTTTCCACAACGCGTTCTCGACCACGCGTTCACCCGGCCAGCCGCGCATGCCGTGCCAGCGGCTCAGCACGCGCTTGACGTTGCCGTCGAGGATGGCGTGGCGCCGGTCGTGCGCCAGCGCAAGGATCGCGCCGGCGGTGGAGCGTCCTATGCCGGGCAGCGCGGCGAGCGTGTCGAAATCGCGCGGGAGGTCGCCGCCATGTTGCGCCGCGCAGACGCGTGCGGCCGCGTGCAGGTGGCGAGCACGCCGGTAGTAGCCGAGGCCGGACCACAATGCGAGCACGCGATCCTCGTCGGCCGCGGCCAGCGACGGCAGGTCGGGCAACGCGGCGACGAAGCGTTCGAAATACGGGATCACCGTCACGACCTGGGTTTGCTGCAACATCACCTCGGAAACCCATACACGATAGGGCGTGCGTCGATGCCCGCGGGTGTCCTGCCAGGGCAGGTCGTGGCGGCCGTGCAGGTCGTACCAAGCGAGCAGGCGGCGCGCGAAGCCGTCCACGGAGTCAGTGTCCACCCGAGGTCGCGGAGGCGGGCGCGGGTCCAGTCGACGTACCCGGCGCAGGCGCGAGGTCGGTTCCGGCGTCGATGCTGATGTCGGTGGCCTTGAGCCAGCCCAGGTCGAGTTGTTTCGCCTGCGCGGTTCCGGTGAACGGCAAGTGGCCCGAAGGCTCGCCCGGTTGGGCGGCCAGCAGGCGCGTCCACCAATCGTCGAACTGGGTGGGCTGCATGCGCAGGTCGGCATGTGCATCGTCGCCGTCCAGCTTCAGCGTGACCGTCAACGGAACGCCGGCGCGCGCCGGGGCGATCTGCAGTTCGATCTTGTCGATGACGTTGTCGTCGGTCGTCGGGGGAGCCGAAGACACCGCACCCGCGCCGGCCTTGGCGCGGGTTGCGCCCGATGCGGGCGGCGGCGGCGCGAACGAGCGGTGCAGCAAGCTGCCGGCAAGCTGCAGGGCGAGATCCTCGCCACCGCGCCAGCTGCCCCGCCCTTCGAGCTGCAGCGCGGCGCCGTGTTGCTCGGCAATGCCGACCTGCAGCGAGTCCAGGTCGATGACGCCGTCGCGGACCGCGGAAGGCGTGGTGGCGAACATGCCGGTCAACCTGCGCCCCGCGGCGGTGCGCGCGGATGCGTCGAGACGAAACCGCTGGCCGGGCGCCAGCGCACCGGTCACGAGGCTCAAATCGAACAGCAATGGCGAACCATTGCGGGTGAGCGTGCCCTGGCTCATGTGCACGCCGGTCGCGATGGTGGGCAGGCGCGGCGGGCCGGCGTGGTGCGGCAGTCGCGCGAGCAGGGTTTCCAGTTCGCCAAGGTCCAGGCGCGGCGCGTTCACGTCCACGCGTTCGATGGCGACGTCGCCGTGCAGCAGGGCTCGCCACGGCACCACGATGGTGGCGCCGGAGGCCTGCAGTACCGGTGTGCCCGATCCGATGTTGGTCAAGCTGAAACCCTGCAGTTGCACGCCGGGATGCGGAAACAGGGTGGGTTCGGCGGGCGCGTCCAGGTCCAGCCGAATGCCGGCGGCGGCAAGGTCGTTTTCCAGCAGCGTGGTGAAGCGTTGCGGTTGCAGCAGGTGATGGACGTACACCACCAGTGCCACCGCCAGCGCGACCAGCACCGCGGCGATCGCCAGTGCGATCCAGCGCAGCAGGTGCCGCGACGTTGGCGCGGATGCGGGCACGGTTGCCTCAGGCGGATGCCGGGAGAAGCCCGTCGAGGAAGGCGCGCGCCTCGAACGTGCGCAAGTCCTCCGCGCGTTCGCCCAGGCCCACGTAGCGTATCGGCAGCGCGAACTCGCGTGCCAGCGCGAACACCACGCCGCCCTTGGCGGTGCCGTCGAGCTTGGTCACGGCAAGTCCGGTGACGCCGATCGCGTCGATGAATTGGCGGACCTGGTTGATCGCGTTCTGGCCGGTGGTGCCGTCGATCACCATCAGCACTTCGTGCGGCGCCTCGGCGTCGAGCTTGCCGAGCACGCGCCTGACCTTGGCCAGTTCGTCCATCAAGCCGGATCGGGTGTGCAGACGTCCGGCGGTGTCGGCGATCATGACGTCCTTGCCGTGTGCGTCCGCCATCTGCAGCGCGTCGAAGATCACGCTGGCCGAATCCGCGCCCTGTCCCTGCGAACACACCGGCACGCCCAGCCGGCCGCCCCATTCCTGCAACTGCGCGACCGCGGCTGCGCGGAAGGTGTCGCCCGCGGCCAGCAGCACGTCGCGCTTCTCCTGCTGGAAGCGGCGCGCCAGCTTGCCGATGGTGGTGGTCTTGCCGACCCCGTTGACGCCGACCACCAGCAACACGAACGGCTTGCGTCCGCCCGGGTCGAGCGGTTGCGCGACCGGTTCCAGCAGCGCGACCATGCGCGAGCGCAAGGCTTCGCGCAAGGCCGCCGCGTCGGCGAATTCGCGCTTGTGCATGCGCCGGCGCAGGTCGTCGATCAGTTCGGCGGTGGCATTGACGCCGACGTCGGCCGAAAGCAGGGTGATTTCCAGTTCGTCCAGCAGTTCGTCGGAGAGCACCGGATTGCGCGCGAACAGGGACGACAGGCCGCGCGCGAAACCGCTGTCCGACAGGCGTTCGCGCCAGCCTCGCCGCGGCACCGCCGCGGCTGCGGTGGCGAGCAGGTCGTCCGGGCCATTGGCGATGTTCGGCAATGCGGATGCGTGCCATCCGGGCGAGCCGGGTTCCTGCCGCGCAGGTATGCTCGGTGCGACGGGCGCTTCGTCGTCCAACGGCGCGGGCCCGCGATCGACCGGGGGCGGCGGTTTGCGATTGGCGAGTTTGTTCCAGAGGCTCGGCATCGGAGTCAGGCAGGAAGGATCAGTGCCGAAATGCTAACACCCGCTTGCTTTACCGATGCGATCATCCCTGATCGCCGCGCAGCGAATCCTCGTGGTATCGAAGGTATGGCGATTGCCGGCACCGGAACGGGCTTCAGGGCTGCCAGGGCTGCCAGGGCTGCCGGAGCTGCCATCCATGGCCGAGAGCTCCGTGGCCGAGAACTCCGTGGCCGAGAGCCCAAGGCCGCCGTCCATGGCCAAGAACTCCATCCTGACTTTTCACGACGGCGACCGCGAATGGACAGGTTCGTGATTCCCGCATGGACCTGCGCGGCCATGCCATGACGCCACCCGGGCAGGTACGCATCATCGGTGGTCGCCTGCGCGGGTCGAAGCTGACCGTGCCGACGCTGCCCGGGTTGCGGCCAACACCGCAGCGCTTGCGCCAGACGCTGTTCGACTGGCTGGCGCCGGTGATCGAGGGCGCGCGCGTACTGGATGCGTTCGCGGGCAGCGGCGCGCTGGGCATCGAGGCCTTGTCACGCGGCGCGCGCGCCGCGGTTTTCCTGGAACGCGATCGCACCCAGGCGCAGGCGATCGCGGCGGATCTCGCGCGCCTGCACCAGGACGGCGGCGAAGTGCGCTGCGCGGATGCGTTGCGCGTGCTGGCGGCACCGGCAACGGAAAAGTTCGATATCGCGTTCATGGACCCGCCGTTCGAATCGGGGCTTTGGAGCGAAGCCGCGAGGTTGCTGGATGCGAACGGCTGGCTCGCCGACTCCGCGTGGGTGTACGTCGAGGCGGGCGGTGCCGGTGCGTGGACCGTACCCGCGCACTGGCGCATCCATCGGCAACGCGATGCCGGCGCGGTGCGCGGCACCTTGTTCCGCGTTGACGCCCTGCGAGCGTGACCGTGTTCCCGCGTGGCGCACGTCGATGCCACGACGGCGCCGCAAGATGGCACAATGGGGCATGGGGAACGCCAAGCCAACCCGCTCGAATCGCCGCATCGCGGTGTATCCGGGCACCTTCGACCCGATCACCAACGGGCACGCCGACCTGGTTTCGCGTGCGGCGCCGCTGTTCGACAAGGTGATCGTCGCGGTGGCGCGTTCGAGCGGCAAGACGCCGCGTTTCGAACTCGACAAGCGGGTCGAGCTGGCGCGCGCCGCGTTGTCCGACATCGGCAACGTCGAGGTGCGCGGGTTCGACACCCTGCTCGCCAGCTTCGTGGCCGAGTGCGGGGCCGGGGTGATCCTGCGCGGCCTGCGCGCGGTCTCGGATTTCGAATACGAGTTCCAGCTGGCCAGCATGAACCGGCACCTGATTCCGGAAGCCGAGACGCTGTTCCTCACGCCTGCGGAGGAGTGGAGCTTCATCTCCTCGTCGCTGGTGCGCGAGATCGCCAGCCTCGGCGGCGACGTTTCCAATTTTGTTCATCCGGCTGTCCAGAAGGCCTTGCGCCAGCGTAGGCGCAAGCCGGGGGGGCGAGCTGGTTCTGCCGTTCCACGCAAGTCATCGAGGTGATCGTCATGCGCAAATTCCTTTTCATCGCCGTCATCGCGTTGCTCGGCACGCTGGGGCTGAGCGCCTGCCACCAGGGCGGCCAGGCCGGGACCGCCACCCAGGCCAAGGCCACACGGCCATCCGACGCCGACGTGGACGCCGCCATCAAGGACTGCCAGGACAAGCATCCCAAGGCTTCTGCACCGGCCACCTCGGGAACCTCCGCGGCGGAAGCCGATGCGACCGAGGAAGATGACACGTGCGCGCGCGCGAACATCTCGGCTTCGGTCTGGCAAGCGTACATGCAGGAGCTCGTCACCGACAACCTGGGCGACATCACGAATGCGCCGTACGCGTATTTCGTGCCCTCGGGCAAGTACCCGGACAACCAGGGCGCGATCTCCCGCGTCCAGGACAGCTTGAACGGTACGGTCATCGCCACGGTTTTGCCGGGCAACATGATCGCCGTGGGCGGGCCGGACTCCGCGACCACCGCGCAGGTGCTGGAAGCCGCGTTCAAGCAGGCATCGCCGGGTTCGTTCAAGGGCGTGGTGGTGTTGTTCATGGGCGAACAGGCCGATGAAGCGGCCGTGAAGGCGGCCATCGACCCCAGCGGTGCCACCTTCAAGTTCGCGCAAATGTAAGCGAAGACGGCGCGGGCCGGGGGCCCGGGGTCCGCAAGGGCCGTCGAACGAACACGATGTTCGTTCGGCCACCGCCTTCGGCGCCATGGCCTTTGGCTACTTTCTGCCAAACAGGAAGTAGCCCGCTGGCCGCGCGACGTGCGAAGCTTGGTTGGCATGAATGTCCAGCGTGGCGGGTTTTCTCCGGATGCCCGGTGGATGGGGCGCGCCATGCGATAATCGGCGGTTTGCATCGACCGATTCCGGCGCCGCACCCCCATGCAGCAGATCCGCAACTTTTCCATCATCGCCCACATCGACCACGGCAAGTCCACGCTGGCCGACCGCATCATCCAGATTTGCGGCGGCCTCAGCGAGCGCGAAATGGAAGCGCAGGTGCTGGACGACAATCCGATCGAGCGCGAGCGCGGCATCACCATCAAGGCGCGTTCGGTGTCGTTGCCGTACACCGCGCGCGACGGCAAGGTCTATGAGCTGAACTTCATCGACACGCCCGGCCACGTCGATTTCAGCTACGAGGTTTCGCGTTCGCTGGCGGCTTGCGAAGGCGCGTTGCTGGTGGTGGACGCGGCGCAGGGCGTCGAAGCGCAGTCGGTCGCCAACTGCTACACCGCGGTCGAGATGGGCCTGGAAGTCGTGCCGGTGCTCAACAAGATCGACCTGCCGACCGCCGACATCCCGAAGGTGAAGGAGGAAATCGAGGCGGTGATCGGCATCCACGCCGACGATGCCGTCGCGATCAGCGCCAAGACCGGCGAGAACGTGCGCGACGTGCTGGAGGCGATCGTCGCGCGCATCCCGCCGCCGAAACCGCGCGACACCGACAGGCTGCAGGCGCTGATCATCGATTCCTGGTTCGACAACTACCTCGGCGTGGTCTCGCTGGTGCGCGTGATGCAGGGCGAGATCAAGCCCGGCGACAAGCTGCTGGTGATGTCCACCGGGCGCGCGCACGAAGTCGACCAGGTCGGCGTGTTCACGCCCAAGCGCACCAGGACCGACAAACTCGGCGCCGGCGAAGTCGGTTTCGTGTGCGCGTCGATCAAGGACGTGCATGGCGCGCCGGTGGGTGACACATTGACGCTCGCGTCCAGTCCGGCGGCAAAACCGCTGCCCGGCTTCCAGCACATGCAGCCGCGCGTGTTCGCCGGGCTGTTTCCGGTCGCGGCCGACGACTTCCCGGCGCTGCGCGAAGCACTGGACAAGCTGCGCCTCAATGACGCAGCGCTGTTCTTCGAGCCCGAGTCATCGGAAGCGATGGGCTTCGGTTTCCGGTGCGGCTTCCTCGGCATGCTGCACATGGAGATCGTGCAGGAACGCCTGGAGCGCGAATACGGCCTCAACCTCGTCACCACCGCGCCGACGGTGGTCTACGAAGTCCTGAAAACCGATGGCGAAGTCATGTTGCTGGACAACCCGGCCAAACTCCCGGCGTCGCCGATCGTGCAGGAGATCCGCGAACCGATCATCGTGGCCGACATCCTGACGCCGCCCGAGCACGTCGGTGCGGTGATCACGTTGTGCGAGGAAAAGCGCGGCGTGCAGCGTTCGATCCAGTACCTCGCATCGCAGGTACGGATCAGCTATGAAATGCCCCTGGCGGAAGTGGTGCTGGACTTTTTCGATCGCCTGAAATCGGTCAGCCGTGGCTACGCCTCGATGGACTACCACTTCGACCGTTTCGAAGCCGGCCCGTTCGTGCGCGTGGACGTGCTGATCAACGGCGACCGGGTGGACGCACTCAGCCTGATCGTGCATCGTGCGCAGGCCGATCGCCGCGGTCGCGACCTGGTCGAACGGATGCGCGAGCTGATTCCGCGACAGATGTTCGACGTGGCGATCCAGGCCGCGATAGGCGGCCAGGTGATCGCGCGCTCGACGGTGAAGGCGTTGCGCAAGAACGTGCTGGCCAAGTGCTACGGCGGCGACGTGTCGCGCAAGAAGAAGCTGCTGGAGAAACAGAAGGAAGGCAAGAAGCGGATGAAGCAGGTCGGCCGCGTCGAGATTCCGCAGGAAGCATTCCTCGCGGTGTTGCGCACCGACAAGTGATATCCCCCTCTCCAGCGAGCGGGAAGCCGCCATCCATGGCAAGGAGCTCCGTGGTGGCGCGCAGCGCCGGATGGGGGGAAGTCTTCGCGAGCCCCCCATCCGCCTTCGGCACCTTCCCCCGCAAACGGGGGAAGGGAACAATGAGACGTTGGCGCTGCCGGGATGACGAACGACACTGGATGCCGGCCTTCGCCGGCATGACGATGATGCTGTAGCGGCGCGGCGCAGGCCCGCACGAAAAAGGAACACGCAGTGAAGAAAGACGCATTGGGAACCGTGGTGCTGGTGGCGATCGTCGCCATCTGCCTGTACATCTGGTACAAGACCTCCGACTTCGCGCTGGCGCTGGTGCTGATCACCGCGGCGTTCTTCGCGATCTGGCTGGGCGACAAGCTGCTGTTCGCGCGCCGTCGACGCGAACGGGCGGCGGGCGAGGGCGAGAAGCCGCACGAGCCGGTGCTGGTCGATTACGCGCGCTCGTTCTTCCCCGTGATCCTGGCGGTGCTGGTGTTCCGTTCGTTCCTGATCGAACCGTTCCGGATTCCCTCGGGTTCGATGATGCCGACCCTGCTGGTCGGCGATTTCGTGCTGGTCAACAAGTTTGCCTACGGCCTGCGGCTGCCGGTGACCAACGCCCGGATCCTGGAAGCGCTGGACAGCGGCGAACCGCAACGCGGCGACATCGCGGTGTTTCGCTACCCGCTGAACCCGAAAGAGGATTACATCAAGCGCATCGTCGGCCTGCCGGGCGACACCATCGCGGTCAAGGGCGAGCAGCTGTTCGTCGATGGCAAGCCGGTGCCGCAGACGTTGATCGGCCCGTATCGCGGCACCGACAAGGTCAGCATCCAGATGCAGGAAAACCCCATGATGTCGCCGGTCACCTTGCACGAGGAAGACCTCGACGGCGCCAGGCACCAGATCCTGCAGTTCGGCTACATCGAACAGTACAACTGCATCGGTTCCGGCGGCGTCATGCTGCCCGGCGGCGGCTGCCAGTGGACGGTGCCGCAGGGGCATTACTTCGCGATGGGCGACAACCGCGACGACAGCGAGGACAGCCGCTTCTGGGGCTTCGTGCCTGAGGGCAACCTCGCCGGCAAGGCATTCTTCATCTGGTTCAGCCTTGCCGACTGGCACCGCATCGGCACCGTGTTGCGTTGACATCCGGCGTGCGCCGGTCACGAAATGGACAACTGACGCTGCGCCCGCGTCGCACCGGCAGCGTGTTGCATTAAGCTCTTGGCGTCCCGCGGGGTCCCGTGGGCGGCGCGCGCGTTGCGGCGCGGGCGACGAGCGACAAAATCCCAAACGCAGTTCGAGGGGGCGACTCCATGAAGTATCAATCGGGGAAACGTCAATCGGGCATCACCCTGATCGGGTTCGTGATCATCCTGGTGGTGGTGGCATTTTTCGGATACACCGCGATGAAGCTGGTGCCGGCCTACATGGAATACATGGGCGTGGTGAAGGCCATGAACCAGATCGCCACCGAGCCCAACCTCGCCAGCAAGACGCCCGAGGAGATTCGTTCCGACCTCGGCTTCAAGGGCAGCTTCCAGTACGTCGACGACGACACCCTCAAGGGCGGCAACGTCCACATCGTGAACACCGCGAAAGGCGGTTCGGTGTTGCAGGTGAGTTACGACAAGAAGATCCCCTGGATCTACAACATCGATTTCCTGGTGCACTTCCAGAAGTCGGTGCCGCTGCAAGTGCAGGTGCAGGAGTGACGTGAAGCCGGGCTACCGTTTCGACGACGAGTCGTTGCTCGAGCTCGCGCTGACCCACCGCAGCGCCGGACGCCCCAACAACGAGCGGCTGGAATTCCTCGGCGACGCACTGGTCAACCTGGTGGTCGCCGAGATGCTTTTCGATGCGCGTCCGCGCGCCAGCGAGGGCGAGTTGTCGCGCCTGCGCGCGCAACTGGTGAGCGAACCGGCATTGGCCGAGCGTGCCCGCGAACTGCAGCTTGGCGATGCGCTGAAACTTGGCTCCGGCGAACTGAAGAGCGGCGGGTTCAGGCGTGATTCCATCCTCGCCGATGCGTTCGAGGCGTTGGTCGCGGCGATCCATCGCGACGGTGGCTTCGAGGCGTGTCGCGCCTGGTTGCGCGACATCTTCACAGAGCCGCTGGCGTCGATCGGGCCGCCGCAGAAGGATCCGAAGACCCTGCTGCAGGAATGGCTGCAGGGCCGCGGCCTGCCGCTTCCGCACTATGAATTGCTGGCCGAGCACGGCGAGGAACACGCGCGCAGGTTCGACGTGGCCTGTGCCATCGAACAGCCGCGCGCGGCACGTTTCGAAGGCAGCGGCGGCAGCCGGCGCGCGGCCGAACAGCAGGCGGCCGAGGCGATGCTGGGGTTTCTCGTCGACAGCGAACGCGCATGAACGAACCCTTCCGTTGCGGCAACGTCGCGATCGTCGGACGCCCGAACGTCGGCAAGTCCACGCTGCTGAACGCGCTGGTCGATGCGCACCTGTCGATCGTGACGCCGCGTGCGCACACCACCCGCCAGCGCATCCTCGGCATCGCCAACCCGGCGGGCGGGCAGATCGTCTATCTCGACACGCCGGGGTTGCATCGCGAGGCCAAACGCGCGATCAACCGCAGCCTGAATCGCGCGGTGCACGCGGCGATCGCCGATGCGGATGTCGCGGTGCAGGTGGTGGCCGCGGAACGCTGGGATGACGAAGACGCCGCGGTGTACGCCGCGTTGGCCGAGCGCGATATCCCGCGCCTGCTGGCGGTCAACAAGGTCGATCGGGTCGCGGCCAAGGAAAAGTTGCTGCCGTTCGTCGAAACGTTGGTGCGCGATCGTGCGTGGGACGAAGTGTTCATGGTCAGCGCGCAGCGGCGCATCGGGCTCGCCGAACTCGAGCGTGCGATCCTCGTGCGCCTGCCCGGGGGTGAAGCGCGCTACGACGCGGAAAGCTACACCGACCGCAGCGAGCGTTTCCTCGCCGCCGAACTGGTACGCGAACAATTGATGCGCCAACTGGGCGAGGAATTGCCTTACGCCACCACGGTCGAGATCGAACGCTTCGAGGACCGCGCCGACGGCCTCACCGAGATCGCCGCGGTGGTGTGGGTGGAGCGCGAAGGCCAGAAAGCCATCGTGATCGGCGCCGGCGGGCGTCGTGCCAAGGCCATCGGCAGCGCCGCGCGACGCGCGATCGAGGAGTTGCTGGGCCGGCGCGTGTTCCTGAAATTGTGGGTGCGGGTGCGCGCCGGCTGGTCGGACGATGAAGCGGCGTTGAAGCAATTCGGGTACGAATAGCGGACCCGATGCGCGTCGAATCGCAACCAGCGTATGTGCTGCACGTTCGCGCCTGGCGCGAGACCAGCCTGCTGCTGGAAGCCTTCACCCGCGATTTCGGGCGGGTGGGTCTGGTCGCACGCGGCGTGCGCGGGGCGCGTGCACGCCTGCCGCGTTCGCTGCTGGAACCGATGCAGGCGTTGCGCCTCGGCTGGAGCGGTCGCGGCGAATTGCAGACCCTGACGACGGCCGAACCCGATGGCCCCGTGCACGCGCTGCGTGGCGACGCGCTGTTGTCGGCGCTGTACGTGAACGAATTGCTGGTGCGCCTGGTCGCGCGCAACGATCCGCATCCGGGCCTGTTCGACCGTTATGCGGCCTTGCTCGGGGAGTTGGCCGAGGGACCCTTGCTTGCGTGGCGGTTGCGCTGTTTCGAGCGCGACTTGCTGGCCGCGCTCGGCTACGCGATGCAACTCGGGACGGCGGCCGATACCGGCGCAGCGATCGATCCCGACGCGACTTACGACTACCTGCCCGAGCAGGGCGCGGTCGCCGCCGGCAGCCATCCCGGCGGGGTGCGTGTGCGCGGCTCGGCCTTGCTGGCGCTGGATTCCGGGGCATTGCCCATCGCCGAGGACCTTGCGGCCTTGCGCCGCCTGATGCGCATGCTGATCGGCACGCACGTGGGCGAGCGCGGGCTGCAGTCGTGGCGGGTGCTGGCCGGCCCGCTGCGTTCCGGCTGACGCCTACTCGTCGGCTTCAAGCTCCGCATGCAACGCCGCGCGGGTTTCCGCGAGGGCGTTCCGGAAGACGATCAACAAGGCTTGCACCTCGCCGCCGTCGGCGCCGGTCGCGAGTGCACGATGCAGCGCGGCGCTGGCCTGGGCCAGCGCCTGGGCGCCGCAGAATCCGCAGGATGCACGCAAGCGGTGCAGGATCGGGCGCAAGGTTTGCGGATTGCGGGTCGCACGCTCGAGCTCACCCTGGACCTTGGGCAATTCCTGTTCCGCGAACAGCCGGCGCAGCCGCGCCACCGCATCCGGCGACCCGCAGGCGCGCAGCGCATCGTCGTCGTCGAGCGGCGAATGGGAGGGCGTGCAGCCGTGCCGTTGCAGCAGCCCGCGCAGGGTTTCGAGCTCCATGGGCTTGGCCAGCACCTCGGCGAAGCCCGCGCGCAACAGCGGCGCCGTTTCGGAATCGCTGGCCGCGCTGGTGGCGATGGCCGGGGTCGTGCGCGATGCCGCGCCGGGGTCGGCGCGCAGCGTCACCAGCACCGCGTCTCCGTTCAACGCCGGCAGGTGCTGGTCCAGCATCAGCAAGTCCCAGCGCCGGGTACGCGCCAGCTCCAGTGCGGTCGGGCCGTCGGCGCAATCGGCCACCTCGGCGCCGCAGGCGGCGATGGCTTCGCGCAGGAACTCGCGGCTGACCGGGTCGTCTTCGGCCAGGAGTACCCGAAAACGGGCGGCGTCCTTGTCCATGGGCAACTTCCGATGGCCTCCGTTGGCATCCATTCGGATGCGGGCTGGCACAATCGGGATCACTGATACCTGAAAAGGGCGGTCGTGACAAGTTGTGGCCGAATCCTGGTGGCAGGCTGCTTGCTGCTTGCGTGCGGGTGCGCACAGGCCGCCGTGCGCGTGCGGGCGGCGTCGCTCGCGCTGCCGGGTGTCAGCCTTGCGGATGTGCGCATGGAGGTTTCGCTCGGACCCGACGGCCGTCCGCAGTTGCTGCTCGATGCCGCCAGGGTTTCGATCCCGGCCATGGGCTGGCGCGACGTGGCCCTGTCGTTGCGCGGCGAACCGCAACAGGCCGGCGGCAAGACCTGGCGGTTCACCGGCCATGTGGAAACGAAGCGCGCGCCGGGCGGGGCGTTGGCGAACGCCGACCTCGACATCCTGTACGACCCCGACGGTGGCACGCTGCAAGTCGACGTGAAACAGGGCAAGAGCAACCTGCACGCACTGTTGCCGCTGGACCAGACCAGCCACGTGCAGATGACGGTCGCCGCGTTGCCGCTGGCGTGGCTGCGTGGCGTGCTGGATGCCGCGTGGCCGGGCGGCCGCCTCAATGGCGGCAGCGTCGACGGCACGCTGGCGCTGGATCTCGCTTCCGAAGGAACCCGCGTATCCGGCCGCGTCGACCTGGCCGGGGTCGACCTCGACAGCAAGGCGGGTAATCTCGCGGCGCAAAAGGTCGGGGGCAGCGGAAGCTTCCTCATCGACAACGGCCCGGCTTCGACCAACCTGATGTTCGATGGCACCCTGGCCGGCGGGCAGATGCTGGTGGGGCCGTTGTATGCGCAGTTGCCGGCGCATCCGGTCAACCTGCACGTGAGCGCGACGCTTGCTGCCGCCGGCATTTCCATCGGCTCGCTCGACTTCGACGATCGCGATGCGCTGCGGCTTTCCGGCAGCATGGGTTTCGACCGCAGGGGCAACCTCGACAGGCTCGACCTCAAGCGTTTCGCGGCCGCCTTTCCGGCGGCCTACACGCGTTACGGCACCACCCTGGTCCAGAACCTCACGGGACTCGCGCAGATAGGTATTTCCGGCAGCGTGAGCGGATCGCTGGACATGGGCGCCGGCGGTTTCAGGGCCTTCGATCTCGCCGCCAGCAACGTTTCCATCGACAGCCATGGCGCCGGCATCGCGGTGGCGAGGCTGGACGGCAAGGTCGATTGGCGTGCCAAGGCATCGCGTCCGGCCACCACGCTGGGTTGGGACGCACTGGCGCTGTACCGGATCGCGTTCGGGCCGGCGAAGCTCGGGCTGGAAGACCGCAGTGGCACGCTGGTACTGCAGCAGCCGGTCACGACCGGCGTGCTCGACGGGTCGTTCCTGCTCGACCGGTTTGCCTGGCGACCGGATGCCGGCAAATCGCAGCGCCTGTCCGCGTCGTTCGCGGTCACCGACGTCGACATGCCCGAGTTGTGCAAGGCGTTCGGTTGGCCTGCGTTCGGAGGCAAGCTGGGCGGGGCGGTGCCCGACCTCAGCTACCACGGCGACGACCTGGTGTTCGGGGGCGGCCTCTCCTTGAACGTGTTCGGCGGTGCGGTCAGTGTCACCAATCTCAGCATGCGGCATCCGTTCGGCGTGGCGCCCGAACTCGCCGCCGACATCGATTTGCAGCAACTGGATCTCGCCCAGCTCACCGGCGTGTTCGACTTCGGCCAGATCACGGGCCGCCTGGATGGCGATATCCAGGCTCTTCAACTTGTCGACTGGAAACCCACCGCGTTCCGCGCCCATCTGGCCGCAAACGACGGCGGCAAGATCAGCCAGCACGCGATCAAGAGCCTCACCGAAGTCGGCGGT
Source organism: Lysobacterales bacterium 66-474 (assembly GCA_001899805.1). Classification (GTDB taxonomy): domain Bacteria; phylum Pseudomonadota; class Gammaproteobacteria; order Xanthomonadales; family Rhodanobacteraceae; genus 66-474. The sequence goes on along the minus strand of MKWP01000015.1, from coordinate 652,073 downwards.
GGCGGCATCGCGGGCGGCCTGCAGGGCATGGCGCTGCGCCTGTTCAAGACCTTCGGCTATTCGCGCATCGGCCTCAGTTGCCTGCTGGACCACGGGGTCTGCACGATGGGCGGCATCAACCCCGACCCCGACCCGAGCGACGATGGCTACACCATCGTGGAAGGCAGCGGCTTGCCGCGCATCACCGTGATCGGCCATCAACGCACGGTCGATTGGGCGACATTGGTCGGCCGCCTGAAATCGGCGACCGAAGGCAATGGGCCGGTGATCAACTGACGCCCGCAAGTGTAAACTCGGGCGCAATGCGGGGTCCGCCGCACACCCACTGGAGAGAGAGCATGCGCAAACCCGTATTCCTGATGGCCTTCGCGCTGGCCTTGCTGGCCGGCTGCGTCACCATCAACGTGTATTTTCCCGCCGCGGCCGCGCAGCAGGCGGCCGACAAGGTGATCAGCAACATCATGGGTTCCGACAGCCCGACGCCGTCCGCCGCGCCGCCGTCGTCGGCTCCGCAACCCGCTTCCAGCAGCGATCCGGGCCACGGCATGCGTGGCGAACCGTTGGCGATGCTGGTCCTCGATGCGCTGGTGCCGGCGGCGAGTGCGGCCGAGTCGCAACCCGACCTCACCATACACACCCCGCAAATCGAAGCGATCCAAGCGCGCATGCGCACGCGGTTCCAGTCGACGCTGCAGGGCCTGCTGGATTCCGGAGCGATCGGATACACCCACAACGGCGATGTCGCGATCCGCGATATGGCGAAGGTCGCGTTGCCGCAGCGCGCGCAGACGCAGCAGGCGGTCGCGGCCGAGAACGCCGACCGTGCGGAGCTGTACAAGCAGATCGCCGCCGCCAACGGCCATCCCGAATGGGCGTCGCGGATGCGCGAGGCCTTCGCCAAGCAGTGGATCGATCGCGCACATGCCGGTTGGTACTATCAGGACGCGTCCGGCAACTGGCAGAAAAAATGACGACAGGATGTCGGCATCCCGGCCAGCACATGGACGTGCGCTGAGCCGGGATCCGGAGTGGCGTCGCGCCCCCTCCACGCCGGGTGAAGCGGTGCAGGGGTGCGCCGGTTCACAAATCCGTGATGCCGTGCGGGGCATGATCCTCCGACGGCATGGGGAGGCGGCATGCGCATCGGGCTGGTGACGGATTCGACTTGCGATCTTCCGCGCAAGTTCATCGATGACAACCAGATCGTGATCCTGCCTATCACGGTGCGGATCGACGGACACACCTTCGTCGACGTGCGCGACCCGGCGGCGACGGAAAGCTACTACCAGGGCGAAGTCGGCAAGCGTGGCCACGCCGCGGAAACCGAGCCGCTGTCGGTGGATGCGATCCGCGACCTGTTCCTGGGCAAGCTGGTGCTCGATTACGACGCGGTGTTCTGCCTCACCGTCACCTCCACGCGCAGCCCGGTCTTCGCCAACGCGACGCAAGCCAGCTTCGCGATCCTCGGGGCGTATCGTCCGGTTCGCCAGGCCGCCGGCAACAACTCGCCGTTCCTGATGCGCGTGCTGGATACGAAAAGCCTGTTCGCGGGGCAGGGCATCAGCGCGATCGAAGCCACGCGCATGATCGCCGCCGATTCCAACCCGGGCCAGATCCGCGAACGCCTCAGCGAACTCTCGAACCGGACGCACGCCTACATGCTGCCGCGCGACCTGCACTACCTGCGCGCGCGCGCACGCAAGAAGGGCGATCGCAGCGTCGGATTGCTGAGCGCAACGCTCGGCACGGCGCTGGACATCAAGCCGATCCTGCAATGCTTCCAGGGCGAAACGAGACCCGTGGCCAAGGCGCGCGGTTTCGAACAGGGTGCGGAAATGCTGTTCGGGCACGCCGCGGCGGCGGTGCAACGGGGGCTGCTGGTGCCCGCCGTGTGCATCAGCTATGGCGGCCGCCTGCGTGACATGGAAACGCTGCCCGGCTATGGTGCGTTGGCGGTCGCCTGCGCCGATGCCGGCGTCGCCTTGCATGCCAGCGTGATGAGCATCACCGGCATGGTCAACGTCGGCACCGGCGCGGTCAGCCTCGGCTACGCCGCGGAGGCTGATCCTCCGTTCTGATTCGGTGGGCCTTGACGCGTCTGGCAAGATGCGCGGATGAAAAAGCCGCCGCGCGACATGGTGTTCGAAGCAGCCATCGACGATCTTTCCCACGATGGGCGCGGAGTTGCGCACGTGGACGGCAAGACCGTGTTCGTGTCCGATGCCTTGCCGGGCGAACGGGTGCGCGCGAAGCTGCTGCGCAGGCACAGGAATTTCGACGAGGCGCATGCCGGGGAAATCCTCGCGGCGTCGCCGGATCGCGTCACGCCGCGCTGCCCGCATTTCGGCACCTGCGGCGGCTGCGTGCTGCAACACCTCGCTCCAGTCGCGCAGATCGCGGCCAAACAGAATGTTCTAGCGCAGAACTTCGCGCGCATCGGCCACGTCGAACCCGCGCGCTGGCTGGCGCCGCTGACCGCCGGGACGTGGGGCTACCGCCGGCGCGCGCGCCTGTCCGTGAGGCTGGTGCCGAAGAAGGGCAAGACGCTGGTCGGCTTCCGCGAACGCGATCCGCGTTTCGTGGCGGACCTCGTCCATTGCGACGTGCTCGATCCCGCGCTGGGCGACAAGCTGGATGCACTGGGGGCGTTGTTGAACGACATGCAGGGCGCGGCATCGATCCCGCAGATCGAGTTTTCGGCGGGCGATGCGGCGCGCGTGCTGGTGTTCCGCCACCTCGCACCGTTGCCGGACGACGACAAGCGGAAGCTGGCAGCTTTCGGCCGCGCGCATGGCTTCGCGATCCTGCTGCAGCCGGGCGGCACCGACAGCGTGCATCCGCTGGATGGCCAGGCCGTCGACCTGCATTACGCGTTGCCGGATTTCGGGTTGAAGCTCGCGTTCGCGCCGCTGGATTTCGTGCAGGTCAACGCCCGCATCAACCAGAAGATGATCGAACACGCGCTCGCGCTGCTCCAGCCGGGGCCAGGCGACCGCGTGCTCGACCTGTTCTGCGGGCTGGGCAATTTCAGCCTGCCGATCGCGCGCCGCGCCGCGCATGTTTGTGGCGTGGAGGGCGATACCGGGCTGGTCGAACGCGCGCGTGCCAACGCGGTTGCCAATGGTGTCGGCAACGCCGAGTTCCATGTCGGCGACCTCACGGGCGATGTGCGTGGCAGTACCTGGGCGCGCGCGGATTGGAATTCGATGCTGCTGGATCCGCCGCGCAGCGGCGCCGATGCATTGCTGAAGCAGTTGCCCGGCAAGTCGGTGCGGCGCGTGGTGTACGTGTCCTGCCATCCGGCCTCGCTGGCGCGCGACGCCGGCACGCTGGTGCGCGAACACGGATTCCGCCTCGAAGCCGCGGGCGTGATGGACATGTTCCCGCACACGGCGCATGTGGAATCCATTGCGTTGCTTGAACGGGGCTGATTCCGCGCAGGCTGCGTGGGTCCTTTATGATCGGCGATTCCGGCCAGTCCGCCGATGCCGACTTCGTGCTGCATGTTGATCATTGGAATCGAAGGCAAGGAACTCACCGCGAACGACCGCACGCGGCTGGCCGCGCCGGAAGTCAGCGGGGTGATCCTGTTCACCCGCAATTACGCCGATCGCGAACAGTTGCTGCGCCTGGTGGTGGCGATCCGCGCGGAGCGCGGCGGGGAATTCGTGATCTGCGTGGACCACGAAGGCGGACCGGTGCAACGCTTCCGCGAAGGGTTCACGCGGTTGCCGCCGCTGGCGCGGATCGGCGAGTTGTACCGGCGCGACCGCGGCGCCGGCATCGCGATGGCGGAAATGCATGCGATCGTGATGGCCAGCGAGCTGCGTGCCTGCGACGTCGATTTCTCGTTCGCGCCGGTGGTCGACCTCGCGCGCGGCAACCGCGTGATCGGCGAACGCGCGTTCGATCCCGATCCCGGGATCGTGGCGGAACTCGGCGCGGCGTATGTGCGCGGGATGCGCCTGTCCGGCATGGCTGCGACCTTGAAGCACTATCCGGGGCACGGCTCGATTCCGGAAGACACCCACCTCGAAGCGGCGATCGACCCGCGCCCGCTCGAGGCCATCCGCGCGGCCGACCTGGTGCCGTTCGTGGACGGCCTTGCCGCCGGCGCGGAAGCCGTGATGGTGGCGCATGTGACCTATCCCGCGATCGATCCCCTCGCGGCCGGCTACTCGAGAACATGGATCGGGGAAATACTGCGCGGCGAGCTCGGTTTCCGCGGCGTGGTGTTCAGCGACGACGTCGGCATGGTCGCGGCCGAGTCCGCAGGCGGCATCGGTGCGCGCGTCAGCGCGCACCTCGACGCCGGTTGCGACCTGGTACTGGTATGCCATCCGGCGATGGTGGACGCGGCGCTCGACGCCGTGCGCGGGCGCGTGCCCTGCGCCGCCGAAAAAATCGCGACCATGGCAGGATCGGTGGCGGAGGGTTGGGCATCCCTGCAAGGCGACCCCCAGTACCGGCGTTACGTCGCGGCACTCGGCGAACTCGCCGCGCCGGCCGGGACCCACGCGTGAACGCCGTGCAGCATCCGCTGGCTGCGGTGTTGCCGGGTGCCCGGCGCATCCACGAACGCGCCGCGCTGGATGCCGCGATCGCGCGAATCGGACGGGAAATCACCGCCACCTTGCAGGGCGAGCGCGCGGTGTTCCTCACCGTGATGAACGGCGGGATGTTCTTCGCCACGCCGCTGGCGTTGGCGATCGGCTGCGACCTGGAATTCGATTACGTGCACGCGAGCCGCTACGGCGACGCGATCGCGGGCCGCGAGGTCGAATGGCAGCGCAAGCCGCGCGCGTCGCTGGGCGGGCGCACGGTGATCCTCGCCGACGACATCCTCGACGAAGGCTACACGCTGGCTGCGCTGCGCGATTACTGCGTGTCCGCAGGCGCGCGGCGTGTGCTGATTGCGGTGTTGTGCGTGAAGTGCCACGATCGCCGGGTGGCGGGCCTCGCAGCCGATTTCGTCGGCGTGGAAGTGCCCGATCGCTACGTGTTCGGTTGTGGGCTCGACTATTACGGGCAGGGCCGCAACCTGCCCGACATCTACGCATTGGAGGAGTGACGACACGTGGGCGATTCGATCGACCTCGCCGTGATCGGCGGCACCGGCGTGTATGCGTTCCCCGGTCTGGAGGACCCGCTGCGCCATGAAATCCGCACGCGCTGGGGCGCACCGTCGTCGGCGATCGCGACCGGGAAGGTACTGGGCAAACGCGTCGCGTTCCTCGCCCGCCACGGCGAGGGGCACACCATTGCGCCGCACCGCATCAATTACCGCGCCAATCTCGCCGCGCTGCACGAACTCGGCGTGCGGCGGGTGGTCGGCGTCAACGCGGTAGGCGGCATCCGCGACGACATGGGGCCGCGGGTGCTGGCGATTCCCGACCAGCTGATCGACTACACCACGGTGCGCGCTTCCAGCTTCTGCGATGCCGATGGCGAACCGGTGTTGCATGCCGAATTCGGCGAGCCGTACAGCGCCGGGCTGCGGCGCGGGCTGTTGGATGCCGCGCATCGCGCCGGGGTCGCCGTGGTCGATGGCGGTTGCTATGGCGCGACGCAGGGTCCGCGCCTCGAAACCCGCGCGGAAATCGGGCGCCTGCGTCGCGACGGCTGCGACCTGGTCGGCATGACCGGGATGCCCGAGGCCGTCCTGGCGCGTGAACTCGACATCGACTACGCCTGCATCGCGGTGGTCGCCAACTGGGCGGCCGGTTGCGGCCCCGATCCCGATGCGCCGATCAGCCTGGATGAAATCCATGCGCACCTCGCCGCCGCGGCCGGGCAAGTGCCGGCGCTCGTGCGGGCACTGCTGGCCGATTGAGCGACGCGCGTCACAAAACGGGCTTGCGCAAGGGTCCGGGCTGGGCCGATACTCTTGCCGCGCTCGGTGCGAGCCTTGGTTTGGAACGTTGCGAAAAAAGGGGTTCCGGAAATGGCAGTGGGTACGGTGAAGTGGTTCAACGATGCCAAGGGCTTCGGTTTCATCACGCCCGATGGCGGTGGCACGGACGTGTTCGTGCATTTCTCGGCGATCAAGGCACAGGGCTTCCGCAGCCTCAAGGAAGGCCAGCGCGTCAAGTTTGAGATCGTGCAGGGTCCGAAGGGCATGCAGGCGTCGGAAGTGACCGGCGAGGGCGAAACCGCGTCGGCAGCCTGATCGTCGCGCGACGCCTACGCGTCGCGGATCACCAGCAACCTGCGCTCGGTCATGTCCTCGATCGCGTAACGGATGCCTTCGCGGCCGAAGCCCGAAAACTTCACGCCGCCGTAGGGCATGTTGTCGACGCGGAAGCTCGGGATGTCGCCGACCACCACGCCGCCTTCGGCCAGCGTGTCCCACGCGCGCATGGCGTGCGTGAGGTTGTCGGTGAACAGCCCGGCCTGCAGCCCGTAATCGGAGTCGTTGACCGTGGCGAGCGCGGCATCGAACTCCTCGAATGGTTCCAGCAGCGCGATTGGGCCGAAGGCCTCCATGCGGTTGAGCTTTGCCGCGTGAGGGACTTCTTCCAGCACCGTCGCGTCCAGCATGTTGCCGTTGCGCTTGCCGCCGCACAGGATTTTCGCGCCGGCTTGCTTCGCTTCCGCGATCCAGCTTTCGAGGCGCTTCGCCGCGGCTTCGTCGATCATGGGACCGAGGAAGGTTTCCGGGTCCTTCGGATCGCCGGCTTTCAGTTTCTTCGTCGCCGCGACGAAGCGCTTCTTCACCTCGTCGTACAACGATGCGTGGACCAGGATGCGTTGCACGCCGATGCAGCTTTGGCCGGATTGGTAGAAGCTGCCCGAGATCAACCGCGCGATCACGAAATCGAGCCGCGGTTTCTGGTCGGCGTCGACGATGCACGCCGCGTTGCCGCCGAGTTCCAGCACCACTTTCTTCCTGCCCGCGCGTGCCTTGAGGTCCCAGCCGACCTGGCCGCCGGTGAACGACAGCAGCTTCAGGCGCTCGTCGGTGACGAACGGATCGGCGTCCTCGATGTTGCAGGGCAGGATCGAGAACGCGCCTCTGGGAAGATCGGTTTCCGCCAGCACCTCGCCGATGATCAGGGCGCCGATCGGCGTGCGTTCGGACGGTTTCAGCACGAACGGGCAGCCCGCCGCGATCGCCGGGGCGACCTTGTGCGCGACCAGGTTCAAGGGAAAGTTGAACGGCGTGATGAACGAACACAGCCCCAGCGGCACGCGCTTGACGAAGCCGCGATGGCCGCGGGTGCGCTCGGAGATTTCGAGGTTCACGATTTCGCCGTCGATGCGGGTGGATTCGTCGGCAGCGATGCGGAAAGTGTCGATCAGGCGTTCGGCTTCGCCCAGCGAATCCCTGATCGGCTTGCCGGCTTCCACGCACAGCGCAAATGCAAGCTCGTCCTTGCGCGCGCGCAGGCTCTCGACGCAATGTTCCAGTACCGCGCGGCGCTGGTAAGGCTTCAGCGCAGCCATGGGCGCCGCGGCCCTGGCGGCGGCGCCGATCGCGGCCTCGATGGCTTTTGCATCAGCCAGCGCCACGCGGGTCGCGATCTTGCCGGAATACTTGTCCAGCACCGCGAGGTCGGTGTTGGCGTGTACCGGCTGGTTGGCGAGGTAGTAGGGATAGCGGGGTTGCAGTTTGGCTGGCGTGGGCATTGCGAGGCATCCCGTGTTCTTGATGGAAGCTGCCGCAGATCGACACGGATTTTCACGAATCGTTTGTGTTGAATCCGTGTTGATCCGCATAAGGCCGGGGCCGACCCGTTCAAACCGGTTTTCGGTCATCCACCCGCAGCGGCAATTCGCCATCGGCAAGGCGCGCGCGCAAGCGCGCATTGGGTGCGACGTTGCGCGTCGAGCGCAGCACCGCGCCGGCCTCGTCGAACAGGATCGCGTAGCCGCGCTTCAGCACGTCCAGCGGGCTGACCGCGTGCAGGGCGCGGGCGAGTTCGGCCAGGCGCTGGCGCTGGCGTTCGCCGCCGTGTTGCCACGCTGCGACGAGGCGGCGGTGCAGGTCGGTGTTGCGTCGTTCGAGTTGTTCCAGCCGTGCGTGCGGGTGTTGTGCCATCAGGCGCGCGGCGGAGCGGTCGAGGCGGGTGGACGCACGTTCGTGCAAGAGTGCGTGGGCCCGCAACAGGCGCTCGCGCAGTGCCAGCATGCGATCGCGTTGCATCGCGAGGCATTGTTGCGGGCGCTGGTTCTGCAGCCGCGTCGCAAGATGGTCGAGACGCTGCATCGCGTCCTGCGTGCGTCGCCCCCAGGCCTGGCGCAGGCGCGCCGCGGCAAGCGCCAGGCCCCGCGCCAGCGCATCGCCATCCGGCAGGATCAATTCCGCCGCGGCCGAAGGTGTCGGCGCGCGCAGGTCGGCGACGAAATCGCTGATCGAGAAGTCGACCTCGTGGCCGACCGCCGACACCACCGGCACCGGACTGGACACGATCGCGCGCGCCACGCCTTCGTCGTTGAAGGCGGCGAGGTCTTCCAGCGAGCCGCCGCCGCGGGTCAGCAGCAGCACGTCGTAGCGGCCGGCGTTCGCCGCCTTGCGCAGCATCGCCGCGATCTGCGCGGGCGCTTCCGCGCCCTGCACCAGCACCGGCAGCACTTCGATTTCGGTCAGCGCGAAGCGCCGCCGTGCCACCGACAGCACATCGCGGATCGCTGCGCCGGCAGCGGAGGTGATGACGCCGATGCGTTGCGGGAATTCGGGCAACGCGCGCTTGCGCGAGGCTTCGAACAGCCCTTCCGCCTGCAGTTTGGCTTTCAGTTGCTCGAACGCGCGTCGCAACGCGCCTTCGCCGGCCTCTTCCATCTGCTCGACGACCAACTGGAAACTGCCGCGCGCTTCGTACAGGGTGACCCGCGCACGCGCCAACACCCTGGCGCCGTTGCCGGGACGGAAGCGCAGTCGCGCGTTCTCGCGCGCGAACATCGCGCAGCGCACTTCGGCGCCGGCGTCCTTGAGCGAGAAATACCAGTGTCCCGAGGCCGCACGCATGAAGTTGCTGACTTCGCCCTCGATCCACACCATCGGCAGCGCGCCTTCCAGCAACTCGCGCACCAGCCGGTTCAACGCCGACGGTGTCAGGATCTTGCGCGGATCGGGAGCGGCGGCTTCAGGGGTCATGTTCGGGCGGCTGCGCTGCGGCCGGACCTGAAGCACCCTGCGCGGACGACCTGGATGCCCGGTGCCGGCGCCGGCGCATCCGCACCCAGCGCGCCGCGAAGCTGATGCCGATCCATGCTGCCAGCGCACCCAGTGGCCACGCCAGCACCCTGGGCCATAGCGCGGCGATGGCGGCGATCGCGAACAGCAGCAGCGCACCCCCAACCAGCGGCCGGGTCTCGGTGTCGCTCAACACGCGCCGGTTGCTGAGCGCCGCACCCAACGTGGTGGCCATGCGCATGGCGCCGACCGCACTGCGGCTTGCGCTGCCGTGGCTGCCCGAGCCGTGGGAGTGGTGCGGGACGGGACTGACCGGGCGCGCGCGCCGGCGCGACAGCACGATCTCGGTGGCGTGCGCGAGGTCGCGTTCGTACTGCTCGGCGAGCTGTTCCACGAAGGCGGCGTTTTCGATCGCCACGTCGATTTCGCAGTTGCCCAGCCAGCTCGCGACATTGAGGTTGCTGGAACCCACCCGCGCCCACAGGTTGTCGGCCACCGCGCTCTTGGCATGCAGCATCGGCCCGTTCCATTCGTAGATGCGGATGCCGGCTTCCAGCAGCGCGCGATAGCCGGTGCGCGACAGCGCGGCCACGACCGGGACATCCGAGGCGCCCGGCACCAGCAAGCGCACGTCCACGCCGTCGCGCACTGCGTTGGTCAACGCGCTCACGTACGGCGCGACGCCGACGAAGTACGCATCGGTCAACCACAATCGCTGGCGTGCCAGACCGGCGATCAACTGGTCCAGGCGGTAGGTCCCGGTACTGGAAGGCTGGGTGGCGATCACGCGCAAGGCGACGTCGCCGGCGGGCGCTTCGCCGTCTTGCGGCGAGGTCGCAGGTGCCAGCGGTCTGCCGAGACTGGCCCAGGTTTCGGCAAAGGCGTGTTCGAGGTCCGCGATCGCAGGACCCTGCAGCGCGATGCCGGTGTCGCGCCAGGGCTCGCGACCCCGCGCGGGATCGCCCAGCCATGCCGCGCTGACACACACGCCCGACACGAAACCGATCCGGCCGTCCACCGTGAGCAACTTGCGGTGGTCGCGATTGATCCAGCCGAACGGGCTCAGCGGATCGAACGGATTGAAGGTGCGCGCCTCGCCGCCGGCCTCCCGCAGCGGCTGCCAGAAACGCGCGCGCGATTGGCCGAGGCAGCCCAGCCAGTCGTGCAATACGGACACGCGCACGCCGGCGCGGGCGCGTTCGGCCAGTGCCGACACGAACTCGCGGCCGGTGGCGTCGTCGCGAAAAATGTAATTGCCGAACAATATGTTGTGTCGTGCATTTGCGATGGCTTCGAGCCAGGCATCGAAGTTCGCGCGGGCATCGATCAGCAATTCCACGCGGTTGCCCAGCGACAGCGGCGCGCCTGCCGCGCGCGACAAGGTCTGCTCGGCGAGCGGGCGGAACGCCTGGGCAGGGGACTGGCGCGGGCCGTGCATGGCAGGATTCACGCGTCCATGATCGACGGCTCCGGCGTCCGGTTCAAGGCTAGAATGGGCGGAATTTGTGCAGCAGGCTGACGCGTGGCCCAAGGGGGGGCCGAGGTCGGGATGGACAGTTATCAACGCTTGATCGAAGACCTGCCCGCGCGCCTGCCGCCGGGACGTTCCCAACGCGCCAGCGAGAAGGCCATCCGCGAAACCGTGGCCGTCCTGCCGTTGGCCAATCCCGCGCAGGCGGCCCGCGAGGTCGAACAGATCCTGGACGGCATGCTGGCGACCACCTGGGCGGGCGCCGAACGGCTGGCCGCGCTGGAACACCTGCGCGCGCCGGTCGGCAGTCTCTGCGATGGCATCGAGCGCCAGCTTGCCGCGGAACCGCATCCGTTGTCGGCGGCTGCCACCGAACGGGCAACCTCGGCGCAGCGCATGCAGGGCAAGCTGGCCTGCGCTTATGCGCTGGGCCTGCACGAGTTGTGCGCGCCGTCCGGCAAGGTGCCGATGTTCAAGGGCAAGCTCGCGGCCGGCGCAGCCGTGCGCGGCCTCGTCCATTCCGACCACGCGCTGGTGTGGGCTTATCGCCAATACCAGTCGCCGCCCGCCGGCACATGGCGGCGCGTGCATGCCCTGCATGCGTTCGCGAGCGAGATGGCACTGGCCGATCAACCGGTGGATGACGCGCTTGCGGAAGGCGCACCCGCGACCGCGCGCAACGCCTACGCGCAGGTGCTGCTGCTGGCGATGAGCAACCCGTACCGGTTTTCCGCGCGCGAATTGCAGGAAGCGCGGCAGGTGATCCGCTGCGTCGCGGGCCTGTGCGGCATTTCACGCGCGGGCAGCCACGGGATCGGCGTCGACACCGACAGCGATGCGGGTCCCGGCTACATCGCGGAGGACCGGGTCGCTGCGGGTTCCGGCGTGCTGGCGCTGGACGTGGCACCGGTCGAGCGGGTGTTCGACGAACGCCGTGCGCTGTTGCCGCCGGGCGTCGATGCGATCGACCTGCCGCAACCCGGCACGCGCTCGCTGACCACCAGCGTGCGCTTCCTGGCCCGGCTGCGCGCCGGTTGGGGCAGCGCGCCGCGCGGCCACGCGCGACTCGGGGCACGGCACGCGCTGGATATCGTGGTCGGCATGCACGCGCTGCATTACGCGCTGGCAGGCAACCTCGATTTCTCGAATTTCGTCCGCCATGTGCACGGCGACGCGATCATGGTCGGCACCCACGAATTGGCCTCCGCATGGCTGGCCAGCGCCGACACCACGCAGCCGCAACATTTCCGTGCCGAGGTGCTGGACCAGAGCGAAGGCGGTTACCGGCTGCGGCTTGCCGGTGCGGACGGTTTGCGCATGCGCATGGGCGAAGTGGTCGGGCTGGCGCCGACCGACGAGGACGAGGAACGCGACTGGATGGTCGGCGTGATCCGCTGGCTGCGCCACGACGGCGATGCCGAATTGCTGGGCATCGAGCTGTTGCGCCGCGAGGCGCGCGCCGCCGGCCTGCGTCCCGTCACCGCGCAGGGCGAGATGCTGGCGCCGCTCCGGGCCGTGGAATTGCTGGATGGCCACGAGGTGGAAACACTGTCGCTGCTGGTGACCAACCAGTTGGCGCGCAACATCGTCGCCGCCGAAGTGGTGTTGCCGGCGCGCGCGTCCGACTGGGGTTCGCGCGCGAGCGTCAGCAGTTGGCGGATGGGCGAGACCGCGGCACTGGGCCCGGCCTGCTTCTGCGTTACCCTTGAACGCGACGAGTCCGGCGAAACGGCCTGAGGCGAGGAGAGGACATGGCACTTGAGATGCGCGACGAGTGCGAGCGCTGCCATGCGGCACTCGCGCGCGACGGCGAGGCGTACATCTGCGTGTTCGAGTGCACGTTCTGTCCGGCCTGCGCGGACGCCATGCACCACGTCTGTCCCAATTGTGGCGGCGAGCAGGTGCGCCGGCCGCGCGCGCAGCCGCGGCAAGCGTCCGGGCAAGTGGCTGCGTGAACGAGGCCGCGAATTTCATCGTCGCGATCCCGGCGCGCCACGGGTCGACCCGTTTGCCGGGCAAGCCGCTGCGCCTGCTCGGCGGGGAACCCCTGATCCTGCACGTGGCGCGGCGCGCACGCGCAGCCGGCGCCGGGCGGGTGGTCGTCGCCACCGACGACGAACGGATCGCGGCGGCGTTGCGTGACAGCGATGTCGAGGTGTGCATGACCCGCACGGACCATCAAAGCGGCAGCGACCGCCTCGCCGAATGCGCTTTGAGACTCGGCTGGCCGGACGACGCGCCGGTGGTGAACCTGCAGGGCGACGAGCCGTTCGCGCCGGCCGCCGGAATCCGCGCGGTGGCCGACGCCCTGCGTGAAGACGACGCGCCGATGGCCACGCTCGCGACGCCGGTTGAATCGGCCGCGCAGTGGTTCGATCCGAATTGCGTCAAGGTGGTCTGCGACCTGCGCGGCCACGCGCTGTATTTCTCGCGCGCGCCGGTGCCGTGGGCGCGCGATGCGCTGGCGCGCGGACGCGACGCCATCTCTTCTCAAGCCTGTCCCGATGGCATCACGGTGCTGCGCCACATCGGCATCTACGCCTATCGGGCCGGGTTCCTGAAAACCTTTTCCTCGCTTTCGCCCACGCCGCTGGAGCGCAGCGAGGCGCTGGAACAATTGCGCGCGCTGGAACACGGCCACGCCATCGCGGTGCGCATCACGCCGGAACCCTTCCCGCCGGGCGTCGATACCGAAGAAGACCTGGCGCGCGCGGAACGCATCCTGCAGGGTCGGGGGCTGCCGGCATGATCCAGCCGCCGCCCGGGATCCTGTTCGTCTGCCTCGGCAACATCTGCCGTTCGCCGACCGCCGAATACGTCGCGCGCGCCGAGTTCGGCAAGCTCGGCCTGGGCATGCCGGTGGCCTCGCGCGGACTCGGCAACTGGCACGTGGGGCAGGGCGCCGATCCGCGCGCGGTCGCCGCGGCGCGTGCGCGGGGTTACGACCTGTCGCCGCACCGCGCGCGCCAGTTCGACGACGACGATTTCCGGCGATTCGCCCGGGTGCTGGCGGTCGACCGCGCCACCCTCGCCGAATTGCGCCGGCGCGTGCCGGACGACATGCCGCCGCCCGAACGGTTCCTGGTCGCGGCCGGATTGGCGACGCCGCGCTCGGGCGAGGACGGCGACGTGCCCGACCCGTACACCGGCAGCGCCGATGATTTCCGCGAGGTGCTGGAACTGGTCCGTCACGGCGTGGATGCGTTGGCCGGGCGCCTGCGCCCGGGGACGCCGCGATGATTGCCGGCGACATCCCGTTCGATCCGGTGCGCAGCGGCTCGCGGCCGTTGCTGCCCGAGCTCCCCGACGCGCTGCACTGGGTCAACCGGCGCGAGCGGCCGCGCCTGGCCGACTGGCGCGGGCAGGTCGTGCTGATGGTCTTCTGGAATGGATGCAGCGTCAGCAGTTCGAACCTGGTCGGCGAAATGCGCAGGCTGGAAAAGAAATTGCCGGGCGCGTTCGTGCCGGTGTGCGTGCACACGCCCCGCTACGCGTCCCAGCAATCCGACGCCGCGGTGCTGAAGGCCGCGCACCGCAACCGCCTGCGCGCGCCGGTCGCCAACGACGCCGAATGGCTGGCGTGGAAGCAGTACACGATTTCCGCGTGGCCCACCACCTTGCTGGTCGATGCGCACGGCAGGCTGGCCGCGCGCCTCGTCGGCGAAGGCCGCAGCCAGGAAATCGAAGACGCCGTCATGCAGTTGCGTGACGAGTTGCAGCATGCCGATGGCGCGCCGCCGGTACGCGCGCCCGCGTCGTCGCCGGACGTGCGCGCCGAACCCGTCAGCCCGCTGGCGTTTCCCGCGCACGCGCTCGCGACCGGGGATCGCCTGTACGTCAGCGACACCGGCCACCACCGCATCCTCGAGTGCAGCCACGACGGCAGGGTGTTGCGGCAGTTCGGGTCGGGGACGCCGGGCAACTGGGACGGGCAACTGGCTGCGTGCGGCCTGCAGCTCCCGCAGGGACTCGCGATCGATCACGACGTGCTGTACGTCGCCGACGCCGGCAACCATGCCGTGCGCCGCATCCGGCTCGAAGCCGGCGAGGTGGAAACGGTACTCGGTGCGGGAAGGCCGGCGTACGCCAACGTCGAGGACCAGGGCGGCGGCCTGCGCGCCGCGGTCAACGCGCCGCATGCGTTGGCCGTGGACGGAGACGTCCTGTACGTCGCGGCCAGCGGCCAGCACCAGATATTGCGCATCGACATGCGCCACCAGCAGGTCGAAACCATTGCCGGCGACGGGCGCAGCGAAGTGCGCGACGGCATCGGCGGCCGTTCGTCGTTGTCGCAGCCGATGGCGCTGGCGCTGATGCCGGGCCAGTTGCTGGTGGCGGACGCAGGCGGCAACGCGATCCGGCGCCTGCGCTTCACCGACCTCGCGCTGACCACGTTGATCGGCACGTCGGCGTGGGAACCGGGCAACCACGACGGCGCCGGCCGCAAGGCGCGGCTTGCCTATCCGTGCGGGCTTGCGGCCGAGGAGAACCGCGTGTACGTGGCCGACACCTGCAACGACCGCCTGTGCGTGCTCGATCCCTACAGTGGCGAAACCGCGACCCTGCAGTTCGACTACCCGCTGCACGAACCGCAGGGCTTGTCGTTCGCGGCCGGTTCGCTGTGGGTCGCGGACCGCAACGACCACGCGATCCTGCGCATCGATCCCGAGCGCGGGACTTGCGAGCGGGTGCCGGTGGACGAATAAGCGCGGCGCGGCGTTGCAGATCGCATGGAAGCCGGACCCGATGTCATGTTGGTCTGCTCGACGAACGACCAGGCCGCGCGGCCCGGCGCGGATACAATTCCAGCATGTCTTCCGATGCAACGGCCTTCGACGGCAAGGCCTTCGTTCGCACCCTCACCACTTCGCCCGGCGTGTACCGCATGTTCGGCGCGGACGACGCGTTGCTGTACGTCGGCAAGGCACGCAATCTCAGGAAGCGCGTCGGCAATTACTTCCTGAAGCCGCAGCTGGAACCGCGCATCGCCTCGATGGTGTCGCAGATCGCGCGCATGGAGGTGACGCTGACGCGCACCGAAGGCGAGGCGCTGCTGCTGGAGGCGCAGCTGATCAAGTCGCTGAAGCCGCGCTACAACATCATGTTGCGCGACGACAAGAGCTATCCGTACATCTTCGTGTCGGATGATCCGTTCCCGCGCATCGTGTTCCACCGCGGCGCCAAGCGCGAGAAGGGCCGTTACTTCGGGCCGTATCCCAGCGCGCATGCGGTGCGCGAAAGCATCACGCTGATGCAACGGTTGTTCCGCATCCGCAACTGCGAGAACAGCTATTTCCGCAACCGCACGCGGCCGTGCCTGCAGTACCAGATCGGACGCTGCACCGCGCCGTGCGTGGCTTTCATCGGGGCCGAGGAATACGCGGAAGACGTGCGCCATGCGGTGATGTTCCTGGAAGGCCGCAACGACGCGGTGCTGGACGACCTGTCGGCGAAAATGGAAGCCGCGAGCGCGCTCCGGGATTACGAGCGCGCCGCGCGCCTGCGCGACCAGATCGCGACGCTGCGTGGCCTGCAGGCGCACAGCTACGTGCAGGGCGCGAGCGCCGACATGGACGTGTTCGCATGCCGGGTGGAAGCCGGCATCGGCTGCGTGTCGGTGCTGTTCTTCCGCAACGGCATCAGCCTCGGCTCGCGCGATCATTTCCCGAAACTGTCCTTCGACGATTCGCCGGAAGACGTGCTGGGCCAGTTCCTCGCGCAGTACTACCTCGACCAGCCGGCGCCGGCCGAAGTGGTGTGCGATCGCGAACCCGCCGACGCGGCGGCGCTTTCCGAGATGCTGTCCGCGCAGCGCGGGCACGAGATCACGTTGAAATGGCGGGTGCGCGGCGAGCGCGCGCGCTTCGTGGAGCTTGCCGCGCGCAACGCCGAAGCGGCCTTGCTGGCGCGGCTTTCGAGCAGACAGACGCTGCACGCCCGTTTCGAGGCGCTGCGCGAACTGCTGCAACTCGACGGGGTGCCGATGCGCGTCGAATGCTTCGACATCAGCCACACCATGGGCGAGGAGACCGTGGCGTCGTGCGTGGTGTTCGGACCCGAGGGTCCGCTGAAGCAGCGCTACCGCCGCTTCAACATCCGCGGCATCACCGGCGGCGACGATTACGCGGCGATGCGGCAGGCGCTGGAACGCCGTTTCAAGCCGCTGGCGCGCGGCGAAGGCGAGGCGCCCGACGTATTGCTGATCGATGGCGGAAAAGGCCAGGTCGCGCAGGCGCTGGATGTATTGCGCGAGCTGGGCGTCACCGGCATCGAAGTGATCGGGGTGGCCAAGGGGCCGTCACGGCGCGTGGGCGAGGAAACCCTGGTGCTGGGCGACAGCGGCAAGGTGCTGGAACCGGGGCCGGATTCGCCGGCCCTGCACCTGATCGACGCGGTGCGCGACGAGGCCCACCGCTTCGCGATCACCGGCCACCGCAAGCGCCGCGAAAAGGCGCGCGAGCGCGGCCTGCTGGAAGACGTGCCGGGCATCGGCGCGTCCCGTCGCGCAGCCTTGCTGAAGGCGTTCGGAGGACATGCCGGCGTGGTCGCGGCCGGCGTCGAGGAACTCTGCCGCGTGCGCGGCATCAACCGCGAACTGGCCGAGAGGATCCACGCATTCCTGCACGGCTGACGTGTCCTTGGACGTTGTGCCACACTTGTCCGATTGATTCGGAGAACGTGGCTTGCGCATCAACCTGCCAACCTGGCTGACGTTGCTCCGGGTGCTGCTGCTGCCGGTGATGGTGGTGGTGTTCTATTCGCACGATGCGATCGAGGCGATCCCGCTGCGGTTCGCCAACATCGCGGCGGTCGCGGTGTTCGCGCTGGCGTCGATCACCGACTGGCTGGATGGCTGGATCGCGCGGCGCTGGCACATGGAATCGGCGTTCGGCGCGTTCCTCGACCCGGTCGCGGACAAGCTGATGATCGCGGTGACGCTGTTCGTGCTGGTGCAGAGCCATCCCACTCCGTTGCTCGCGGTCACCAGCGCGGTGATCGTCGGTCGCGAGATCACGGTTTCCGCATTGCGCGAATGGATGGCGTTCGTGGGCGAACGCGCACGCGTCAAGGTGCAATGGGTCGGCAAGTTCAAGACGGTGATGCAGATCGTCGCGATCCTGATCCTGCTGTGGGAACGCGACAAGGACGCCACCGTATTGCGCGCGTGGAAGGTGGGCGAGGGGCTGCTGGTGTTCGCGGCGATCCTGACCATCTGGTCCGGGTTGGCCTACATGCAGGCCGCGTGGCCGGTCCTGAAAAGTGGCCGGATGCCGGGCGAGGGAACCGGTCCCGGACCTTGAAGCAAGCCGATGCCGCGGCCGCATGGCGCGGCCGCGGCTTGTCGATGGACGGCTTGCACCCCAACAGCAGATCCGTCCGCGTGTATCCCGGCCGGAACGTTACTGCGACACAGGCACGAGCAAAATGGCGTGAAGCTCACCCGTGGGAAGCAAGGCATTCGCCGCGATCTCGCCTTTGTCGTTGATGCCGAACGCGGATTCGATGTGCATGTTGGAAGCCGGGACGACCAATCTGTTGAGGTCAACGATCTCTCTGCCCGGGCGCCACATGAACGCGCTATTGAAATCGAGATCACTCGGGTCATCCGTGCAATAGCCAAGATCGGCCACCACGTCCCCGAGCGAATTCGCCGCCGTCGCGGTGGAGTTCAGGCAAGGCGCGACGACACCGAGGTCCGTCTTGGTTCCATCGCGCCACAACACCGCGTGATGGTTGGGACTGTCTGGCGAGTAATCCGAGCGCCCCATGACCCAGCCGCGTTCGTTGATGGCGAGTGCTTCCGAGTTGTCGCCACCGAGCGTGCCGAGATCGATCATCTTGCCTTTGTCCCACAGGAAGGCATGCCAGGTCTCGTCGCCCGCCAGCGTGGAAGTCCCGATCGCCTGACCGCGGTCGTTGAGCGTGGCTCCCCACGATCCTCCGACAAGACCATCTCCCACGATAGCCAGCGTGCCGCCCAAGGTACCCAAGTCCTGCATCGAGCCGTTCTTCCACAGGAACGGGTGCGTGGTGGGAAGTCCGGTGGAATCGTTGGCGACCGTGTCGGTGTACGAGATCCCGTAGATGGTGCCGGACCCGTTGATCGCGAAAGCTGCTGCATCGTTGCCACCCAGCGTGCCCAAGTCGCGAAGCCTTCCTCCCCCCCAGAGAAACGCGCGTGCCTGCGTTGCCGCCGGAATGAAGCCATTCATGAAGCTCGCGAAATCCGGGTCTTCAGGTACTTGGTTGAGCGCCATGCCCACCGCGTTGCCCCAGAGACCGAGCATGTTCACTTGTCCGGAGTTCCCGCCGAAGGTTCCAAGATCCCACACGCCGCCGAAGACTCCCCAGACCACGGGTCGCAGTTGCGGAAAACCGGTCAGCGGGTCCATCAAGCCATTGGTGACGAAACCTCCAGTCTGTCCGTTGGCCCCGATGTCGGCGGCGAGGCTGGTGTTGATGGTCGGGTCGATGCCTACGGGGAAAGGCAGCTCGACGATTCGGCCGTTCGGACGCCGCACTATGGCGTGGGCCCAGTAGCAGTCCAGAAAGCAATTCGGATCGGGCACGGCAGTTTCCGAACTGACGATGACTGCGCCGCGGTTGTTGAGGGTGCGCCCCGGGAAGATCGTGTTGCTCTCCGGTCCGCCGAGCGTGCCAAGATCGACAAGCCGATAGCGCGGGTAGCCCGGTGGCACGGACGCGGTCCCGGGAACTGTGGCGACGCGACGAAGCGGACTTTTCCGCGTGATGGCGTCGTGCGGCCGTGGCATGCCTTCTTGTGTACCCCGGTAGCGCGCCTGATGTTGCTGATTTGATGCCGTTGGCGATGCAGCGTTCAACGCTGCGGGGGCCGCGACGAGCAGCGCCGCCAATGCAGCTCCCAGACGATGCATGTGGAACATGGCTGATTTCCTCCCGAAGTGGATGGTGAAAGCCCTTGGTGGGCTTTCACCATCACTCCGGAAATCGGAAGCCCCTGGTTACAGACCGCGGGTTGCGGCCTCGAAGGCCGTGGGCAGGTAGCCCGCTTGCTTCAGCATCATCTGGATGCGCTGGCGCATCCCCGCCACCTTGACGCGCGAGGCCTTTTGCCAAGCCGCGAGGCGAGCATCTCCCTGGAACGGCAGGAACTCGTAACTGCCATCGGTGCGGGGATTGCTGGTCAGGCCACGCGCAGCAGCTCCATCGAGCATGCGGTAGGCGCCGTCGCTGTCGCCTTCCATGCGCAGGATCGCAGCCATGCGCAGGGAATGCCCGAAGTATTCGTCGCCGCTGTCGAGCGCGGCCTGCTCGATCTGCCTGGCCCTGGCGATCGCCGGCGCGGCTTCGGCACGGCGGCCGAGCTGCCGCAACAGCACCGCTTGCTCCAGCAAGGGGTCATGGAGGGAAATGTCGCCGGTGCCGCCAGCGTAATGCTGCAATTCGTGTTGCAGCAGGATCAATGCGCCAGCCCAATCGTGCTGCTGCTCGGCGCAGGTGCGTGCGAAGTCGTTGGCCCAACCGCTGCCGCCGGAAACCAGGTCTGGATCCAGCGAACCGGCAAGCTCGCGGCAACGCTTGAAATCGCCCCGGTAGCGGGCGATCTCGGCTTCCATCAACCGGCGCTTGCCGGCGTGCGGTTCGGCTGCGATCGCGGCGCGCATCCAGTGTTCGCCTGCATCGATCTCGCCCACCGCGATCAAGGGCTCGGCGGCCCAATACAGCTCGCCGGCCCCGCGTCGGGAAAACTCCAGGTTGTGCCGGGCCAACTGGAAGCTATCGTCGAAACGACCCAATTGATAGTCGAGGACCCCTAGCATGAAGTCTTCGCGCCCCCCCCCAAGCGCGGGCGCGTTGATAGGTGGCACGCGCGCGCTGGAACCAGCCCCGGTAGTAATAAGCCAGGGCAAGGGTGTCCCAAGCCGATGCCAGGCGGGGATCGAGGCTCAATGAGCGCCCGGCTTCGGTGATCGCGGCATCGTTCCAGAAGGCGGCGCCGCCATAGCGTTTGGCACGTTGTCCGTACGCAAGGGAAAGGTCCGCGTGTGCCAGCGCAAACTTGGGATCGATCGCGATCGCCTGTTGGAACGCTTCGATCGCAGCGTCGTTGGAGGCGTTCTCATAGCGTTGGACGAGCTCAACGCCCCGCAAATCCGCAGCCAGCGCCGCGCGCGGGACATTTGCTTCCGGTGGTTGCTGTTGGCGCTTCGCCTCCAGCGCGACACGCAAACGCTTGGCAAGATCGTCGAGGTTTCCAGCCTGTGCTTCGCCCTGCCAGAGAATTTCACTGCGTAGCTCATCGACTGCTCGAATCTTGACCGGAGATTGCGGGCCTTCCGAGCGCACTTTTACCTGGACAAATGCGCCCAGTGACATTCCACGCAGCAGTGTGCCCTGCGGAAAATCCTTCTGCCGCGCTCGCCGCAACACGCCTTCGATCGGAAGCACGCCGAGTGCGCGCATCCCCTGCAACTTCGCCGAAATCGCGCGAGTCGCGGCGAGTTCGGTGGGCGATGGATTGGGTAAATCGGCGGGTAGCACGGCGAGCGTGCGCGTGGCGACGCGCGGATCCGGCGTCAGCAGATAATCCCTGTAGTGCACCAGCAGGATGGCCGCGGCGATCACGCACCCGGTCGCAAGCGCCAGCGTGCTCCACGCCCACACACGCCGCCGCGAAGGCAGGATGCGCCGTGTCAGTCTTTGCAGACTGGACTTCTGGCGCGAAGAGGCTCCGCGTTGCCATCCTTCCAGGGCATCGGCGAACGCCGCGGCCGACGGGTAACGATCGCCGGGCCGCTTCTCGAGGCAGCGCAGGCAGATTGTTTCCAGCTCGCCTGGAATCCTTGCATCGATGCGGCGCGGCGCAATGGGTCGGCGCGTGGCGATCTGTTGCAGGATCTGGAGCGGCGTCAGTTCCGCGAACGGGGCCCGGCCGGTCAGCAATTCGTAGAGGATCGCGCCGAGCCCGTACACGTCGGCGGCCGCGGTGAGCTGGGCGCCGGCGGTGGTCAGCACTTCCGGCGCGACATAGCGCGGTGTACCGATCAATGCGTCCACGCCCGTCAGCGTGCTTTCCACCGCCATGCGCCGCGCCAACCCGAAGTCGGTCAGCAGGCATCGGCCAGATGCGTCGATCACGATGTTCGAGGGTTTCAGGTCGCGATGCAGCACGCCGCGGGCATGGCCGTAAGCGACCGCATGCGCGATCGACGCCAACAGGTCCGCGACATCGCGATAACGCCCGCGCAGCCCCGGGATGCGCTGCGCGAGATTGCCGCCCTCGGCCAGCTTCATGCAGTAGTACGGCAGGCCCTCGTGTTCGCCGACCTCGTAGACGGGCAGGATGCCGGGATGGTCCAGCCCGGCCATCAATTCCGCCTCGCGACGGAAGCGATCGCGTGCCTCCCTGGTTTCCAGCCGCTCCTGCGTCAACATTTTCAAGGCGACTTCGCGGCCCAGATCGTCCTGCCAGGCGCGATAGACGATGCCGGCGCCGCCGCGCGCGATTTCCCCCGTCAGCGAGTAGCGTCCGATCCTGCGCCGGGCGAATGCAGCGGTTTCATGTTCGTCGTCGCTGCCGCCGTCCTCCGTTGTCTCCGACGAAAGCGCGGCGTCGAGCAGGCAACGCGCGCACAGTTCATCCGGCAGCGATGGATCGCGCAAGCTGCCGCAAGAGGGGCAGCGCAAGGAGCCGGCCCGCGTGGTGTTCATGTCGGTTCAATCGTCGGACTTACGGCAAGCACGTTGCGCAGATAGGCCAGTTCGTCCTCGATTTCCCCTGCGGTTGCCACGGTGCAGCCGATTTCTCCGCGGAGCGCTTCCCGAAAGCGTTTCCGCAACCGGTGCACGGCGACCTTTACCGCGCCTTCACTGCGATCCAGATGCCTTGCCAGCGCTGCATAGGAGGGCGCCTCGGCACCGGGATCCAGGCACGGCCTCAGAGTCTCGTATTCGAGGGTCTGTCCCTGTCCGGTGTATTCCGTACCCAATGCATCCAATGCGTTCTTCACGACCGTGCGTGCCCACTGCCGATCGAATTGCAGTTCGAATGGCACTCCGCTCCGGGCGTCGAAATTCAGGCTTGCTTCGGTTTCGGCGACGTCGATCGGCACCCAAACGGAGTCGCCGCCGCGCTTCAGTGCGTGTACCCGCTCGCGATCGTCGGCGAGAAACCGGCGCAAGCTGCCGAACAGGAACGAACGGAACCGTCCGCGCTGCGGGTCTGCCCGCGCCGCGATGCCGCGCTCGATCAGATGAAGAAAGAACCCCTGCGTCAAATCCTCGGCATCCGCTGGAGGAAGCCCCTGCCGGCGCAGGCTCGCATAGACGGGTGGCCAGTAACGGCGACAAAGGATGGCCAAGGCATTGCCGGCGTTCGCGTCAACCCGAGTTGCAAGCACGAGCCCCCAACTGGTGTCCGGGAATCGGGGGTTGATCGGCGGGTGGTCCCTTTGGTGACGCACGACGAAATCCTCGGTACGTCTTCCCGAGGTCAGGATACATCGTATTTCGACGCCCGCCTTCCAGCAGCGTACCTGCGAATCGGCCGATCCCACCGCCGCCCGGGCGCGTCGTACACCCGCCCATTCGCGGCTACCTTGGCGGCAAGAACAAGATGCATTGGGCTCATAAACAGGCTTGAACCGCATCGCCGGCGCCCGTATCATTGCCGGCTCGCGCGGGAATAGCTCAGTTGGTAGAGCACGACCTTGCCAAGGTCGGGGTCGCGAGTTCGAGTCTCGTTTCCCGCTCCAGGTTTTCGAGACCCCGGCATGGCCGGGGTCTGTTGTTTCGGGGCCGCGCGACGCGGTTCCGCTGACCGCCTCGACACGAGCGCGGCCGTCACCGGCCAGGTGGCAGAGTGGTCATGCAGCGGACTGCAAATCCGCGTACGCCGGTTCGATTCCGACCCTGGCCTCCACATTCTTCTCGTCGGCGCGGCGAAGAATCGCGCCCGATTGACGGGATGCTTTACCGTGCCGGTGCGTGCAGGCGCGCCAGCAGTTCGGCTTCGTGCTGGGTGATGCCGCAGGATTCGGCGATGCGCGCGGCGTCCGCGCCGTCGCGGGCCATGCGTTGCGCGAGTTGGTAGGCGCGATCGTCGGACGGCGCTTGCGGCGCGGGCGCGGGTTGCTGGCGCGCGCGTTCGAGTTGCTGCAGGCGCGCCTCGACGCGGGCCATGCCGGTGACCAGCATCGAGGTCGGCACGTCGGTGCTCGCGGCGCGTTGCTGGGCTTCGTCGACGGCGTCGAGCCTGCACGACAGCCGTCGCCACGCGACCAGGATCACCGCGAATTGCACCAGCACGAGGCCGAGCAGGCTGGCGAGGAGGATGACGTCGAGGTTCATGCAGCCGCTCCCAGAACGGCGCCGCGCGGCCGGCACAGCTTGCCGGTGTCCAGCAGCGCGATGAATGCGTGGTCGTGGTACAGCGAACCGAGTACCGGATCGTCGACGCGCAGGGCGCGCCCCGGCAGCGGCGGCAACATTTCCCGGGTGTCCAGGTCGAGCACGTCCTGCAGCGCGTCGATGCGCATGCCGACGTGGCCGGATTCGCCACGGAATATCACCAGGCGCTGGTTCGGATCGGGGGCGGCATTGGCGGCGGCAAGGCCGAGCCGGCGGCAACCGTCGAGCACGGTGACGATGCTGCCGCGCAGGTTGATGATGCCCAGCACGTCGTCGGGTGCGCCCGGCACCGGCGTCGGCGGTTCCGGACGGATGATTTCGTTCACGTCGGCCAGCGGCACGGCGTAGTTCTGGCCCGCCAGTTCGAAGCCCAGCCACGTGCGGGTGGTGGCGACTGCATTGGCATTCATGGTGTCGGTCCCTCCATGCCGGCGTCGAGTGTTTCGCCGGCCTGTGCGACCAGAGTATGCACATCCAGTGCCATGAAGCGGCCGTCGCGACTCATCCCGGCCAGCCACGCGCGCGAAGTGCGATGCGGTCGCCACTGGATGGTGTCCGCAGGCATCGAAAGCGGTTGTGGCCGTCCCGGAACGCCCAGCATCCAGCCGCTGCCTGTGACGGGGATCAAGGTTTCGACCGGCACGGCAGCCATGCCGGGTGCGATGCAACGCACGAGTTCGGCGACATGCCATTCGGTTTCGTCGATGCGCACGCGGGCAAGGTGCCAACCATTTGGCGCCTGCACGAGGCTTGCGCAGGCGATGGCGGCGCCGAGCGCGTGGTCCGGCAGCAGCAGTTGCAACCGTCCCAGCGTGCACAGTCGCCACGCCGGCGTGGCAACGTCCGTTGCCGTGGCGGGCAATCGCGGCGAGGGTTCCAGCAATGCGTCGAGGTAATCGCACAACACCGCATCGTGGCCGGCGACATCGTTCATGGCAGCGCCTCCACGACGTCTTCGTGCGCGCACAACTCGTCGAACAGCAACTGGTAGGCCGCCGCGCCGCGCCGCGAGGCCTGCCATTCCCCAGCGGGAACGCCGGCGAGGCTGGCTTCGCGCAACTGCGTGTCGACCGGGATTTCATTGCGGGTGACGCGTTCGCCCCAGGTCTGGCGCAACCGGTCGATGCTGCTGCGCGAGGCGTGCGTGCGCGCGTCGTAGAGCGTGGGAATGATGTGGTGGTCGAGTGCGTGGCCGGACGAGCGCGCCAGCATCGCGAGTGTCTGCAGCATGCGTTCGAGGCCGCGCAGGGCGAGAAACTCGGTCTGGGTCGGGATCAGCACGCGTTCGCTGGCGGCCAGCGCGTTGACCATCAGGATGCCGAGCAGCGGGGGACAATCGAGCAACACGCGATCGTAGTCGGCTTCCGCCGCCGCCAGCGCCTTCTGCAGCACGCGGCCCATGCCGTTGCGCGCGCCGAACTGGCGGTCGAGCGTGGCCAGCGCGGGACTGGCCGCGAGCAGCGACAGGCCGGGAAACGCCGTCGCTTGCGCGAGTTCATGGGTGCCGCGGTCTTCGTTGAACACCTGATACAAGCCGGCGCGCTCCGCATCCATCCGGAAATAATGCGTGAGGGATGCGTGCGGATCCATGTCGACCAGCAGCGTGCGCTCGCCGGCAGCGGCGAACAGTCCGCCCAGTGCCGCGACGGTGGTGGTCTTGCCGACGCCGCCTTTCTGGTTGGCGATGGTCCAGACGCGCATGCCGGTCACCGCGGCGTGTGCGCGGATGCCCCCGGCGCGGTCGATCCGGTCGGCGTGCTGCCCGGCTTGTCCGCAGCGTGCGTCGGCGCGGATGCAACGTCGGCGGTTTGGCGGTCATCGCCGTAGTCGCGTCGTTGCGTGGCCTGGCCGCCCAGCACCACGATGGCAATGCGGCGATTGCGGTTGCGGCCTTCCGGCGTGTCGTTGCTGGCGACCGGGTGGTATTCGCCCCAGCCGAAGATCGCGATCTGGCTGGGATCGACGCCGTGGTCCCCGAACAGGCGCGCCACGCTGCCGGCACGCGCGGCCGACAATTCCCAGTTGGAAGGGAACCGCCAGGTGTTGATGGGGCGGTCGTCGGTATAGCCCTCGACCCGGATCGGGTTGGGGAAGCGCCCCAGCACGCCGGCCACGTCGTCCAGCACCTTCTGGGCGGAGTCGGTCAACTGTGCGACGCCGCTGGGGAACAGCACGTCGGTGCGGATCTCGATTTCCAGCCACAGCCTGGTTTCGCGGATGACCACCTGGTTGGCGTCCACCCAGGGCTTGAGCGCCTTGGCCACGTCGGTGGAAATGGTCTTGAGGTTGGCCGCCTGTGCGCCGTTGCCGGGGCTGACCGCCGCGCCGTTGCCGGGGTTGCCAGCGTCGACGGCGTGCGCATCCTTGCCCTGGCTTGCGTCGGCCGCCGCGCCCTCGTGGCCGGGCACCGGCAGGTTGCGGGGCGCCACCGGCACCGCGATTTGCGAAATCGGCGAAGCGTTCGCGGCGCGTGCCTGGTCGGGCAGCGGCACCTGCCTTGCGGGTTGCGCGGGCGCGATCGGTTCGATCACCTTGCCGGTGCCGTTGAAGGCCTCGTTGATGGATTCGGCCAGCACGCGGTATTTGGATTCGTTGATCTGCGAGAGCGAATACATCACCACGAAAAACGCCAGCAGCAAGGTCATGAGGTCGGCGTAGGGAATCGCCCACTTCTCGCTGTCGACGTGTTCCTCGTGGCGCGGTTTCCTCATGACAGGAAACCCTTGAGCTTGTTCTCGATGTGGCGCGGGTTGTCGCCCTGCGCGATCGAAATCAGGCCTTCGACCAGCAGCTCGCCGAGCTGCGCGCGGCTGCGCGTGATGCTCTTCAGCTTGGCCGCGGTCGGCAGCATCAACAGGTAGGCGAGGGCGATGCCGTAGATCGTGGCCACGAACGCCGCGGCGATGCCGTGGCCGAGCTTGCCGGGATCGGCGAGGTTCTGCATCACCGCGATCAGGCCCATCACGGCGCCGATGATGCCCATGGTCGGCGAGTACACGCCGGCGTGTTCGAACATCCTGGCCGCGTCCATGTCGGTGTGCTCGCGGGTGCTGATTTCCACTTCCAGCACGCTGCGGATGATTTCCGGCTCGGTGCCGTCCACCAGCAGTTGCAGGCCCTTCCTGATCAGCGGATCGGTTTCCTTGTCGATGCTGGGTTCGAGGCCGAGCAGGCCCTGGCGGCGCGAGATTTCGCTCCAGCCGACGATGCGGCTGACCAGGTCGCGCGCGTGCAGGCGCGGCGGGCTGAACACCCAGCGCACGATCGACAGCGCGCGCCTGACCACCGGCATCGGCGTGTGCAGCAGCACCGCGGCGGCGGTGCCGCCGAACACGATGATGAACGCCGAGATGTTCCACAGCGATTCGATGCTGCTGCCATGCAGGACCGTGCCGAGGATCAGCATCAGGAAGGCGAGGACGATCCCGACCAGGCTCAATGCGTCCATGGCTCAGGCCCTCGCTCGCATGGGGGGCGGAAGCGGCGACTCGGCCAGCGCCTGCAGGTCCAGCACCAGCGCAATGCGGCCGTCGCCGGTGATGGTGGCGCCGGCGATGCCGGACAGGTCCTGCAAATGCGCGCCCAGCGGCTTGACCATCACTTCCTCGCGGCCGAACACTTCCGTCGCCACGAAACCGAGTTGCCGGTGGCCGACATGCACCACCACCACGTGCGCGTTCCTGTCCGCGTCCGCTTCGACGCCGGCCCACGCGGCCAGGTCGCTGAGCGGCAGAGGCCGGCCGCGATGCGCCACCACCACGCGACCGTCCAGCCACTGCAGTTGCGCGGGATCGAGCTCGAACACTTCGGTGACGTTGGCGAGCGGCAGCGCCAGTTGGCGATCCGCGACGCGCACCATCAACACGCGCATGATCGCGAGCGTCAACGGAATGCCGATGCGGATGATGGTGCCTGCGCCGGGCGTCGATTCGATGTCGATGGTGCCGCCCAGCGCCGCGACGCTGGTCTTGACCACGTCCATGCCGACGCCGCGGCCTGAGATGTCGGAGATTTCGGTGCGGGTACTGAAGCCGGGGCGGAAGATCAACGCCAGGCACTCCGGGGTTGTCAGGCGTTCGGCCTGCTCGGCGGTGAGCAGTTGCTTTTCGATGGCCTTGCGGCGCAGTACCCCGGGATCCATGCCGCGGCCGTCGTCGCCGATGCCGATGACGACGCGTTCGCCTTCCTGTCCGGCGCTCAACGTCACCGTGCCCTGGCGCGGCTTGCCGGCGCGCTCGCGCACGTCCGGGTCCTCGATGCCGTGGTCGACCGAATTGCGCAACAGGTGGATTAGCGGGTCGGCCAGCGATTCGACCAGCGTGCGGTCGAGGTGGGTGTCCTCGCCGCGCTGTTCCAGCACGACCTGCTTGCCGAGCTGGCGGGCGAGGTCGCGCACGATGCGCGGGAAGCGTTGGAACAGGCGTCCCACGGGGTCCATGCGCATGCGCAGCACCGCGGCCTGCAGGTCGCCGGCCACGCGATCGAGGTTGTTGACCGCGCGCTCCATCTCGCTGCTGGCGCCGCGCGCGGTGAGGTTGGCGAGGCGGTTGCGTACCAGCACCAGTTCGCCGGTGGCGTTCACCAGCGCATCGATGCGGTCGGTGTCCACGCGCACGGTGGTGTCGGCGCGGTGTTTGTGCGGTTCGGCGGCATCGCGCGCGGCGCGCGCGCCTGCCGGCGTCTCCGTTGCAGGCGAAGCGGGCCTGGTCGTCGCTGCGGATGCGGGCGACGCGGTTTCGGTGTTTGCCGTAGGCGCGGATGCGATGCCTCCACCGTGGTCCATGCCCGGCGCGCCGCCCTTGCCGTAGATGTTGTCGAGCAGCGTTTCGAATTCGCTGTCGTCGATGGCGTCCTTGCCGCCGGCCGGCTCGGCGCCGGGCGCCTGGCCGCCGCCGTGCAGTTCATCCAGCAGGCGTTCGAATTCGTCGTCGCTGATTGCGTCGCTGCTTGCAGGCGCGTCGTTCGCACCCTCCAGCATCGCCACGAACGCGGCTTCGATTTCGTCGCCCGGGGCCGCATCGGTCTTGGCGGTGGCGGGCGGTGCCACGACGGAGACCGACGTTGCGGGCTGCGCGGAATCCGCCTCCGGCGAGCGCGTCTGCAACTGCCGCATCAGTTCGGGCGGCGCCGGTTGCACCTCGTTTTCGTCGCGCAGCGCCTGCATCATCGCGAGCAGGGCATCCAGCACCTTCAACAGGCTGTCGATGTGCGACGGGTGCAGCTCGCAACGCCGGTTGCGCGCTTCGTTGAGCAGGTCTTCGGCGTGGTGGCACAGTTCCACCATCGGACGCACCGCCAGGAAACCCGCGCCGCCCTTGACGGTGTGGAAGGCGCGAAACACGGAATTCAGCGTTTCGGCGTCGTGCGGATCGGCCTCCAGTGCGATCAACTGGTCGCCCAGCGTGTCCAGCAGTTCCCCGGCCTCGACCAGGAAGGCGTCCAGCACTTCATTGTCGATCGCCGCGCTCATCGGACCCTAGAACCCGAATTCGGAGAGCAGGCGATCGACTTCATCCTGGGTCGAAGCGCGTTGGGTGTGCGACTCGAGCGTGGCCGGCACGCCGCCGACGCTGCCGGTGATGCGCACCAGTTTCAGCAGTGCGCCTTCGACCTTGTCGATGAATTGCGAAACCTGTTGCAGGCGCTGGCCGGACAGGTCCTGCCACGACTGTTTCTCGACCAGCCGCGTGAAATCCTCGAGGCAGGCGCCGGCGAAGCGTTCGCTGTCGTGCGCGAGCCGCAGTGCCGCGGTCCGGTTGGATGCCCCGGCGGCAGCGACCGCACGGGCCGCACCGCCCAGATGCTCGGCTTGCGGGCGCAGGCGCTCGACCATCGCAAGGTTGTCGTGTGCGGCGCCGGCGGTCATTTCCAGTGCCTCCTGCAAGCGTCTGCGCGTTTCCCGTGCGCCGGCCGGCGGTTGTCCGGCTTCGCGGGTGAGGTTGACGACCGACTCGTGCAAGTCGCGGGTCAAATGTCCCAAGGCACGGAACAGATCCTGCTGGCGGCGCGCGAACAGCGCGTCCAGCGAAGCCTCGAAGGCGTCCGCGTCGCGGGTTTCGAGCAGCGCGCGCAGTTCGGGCGGCAGGGCGGCGGATGCCGCGTTGTTGACGGTCGTGTCCATGTCGTGGTCAGCCGGCGGCGACCAGCCGCTCGAAGATGCGGTCGATCTTTTCCTTGAGGGTGACGGCGGTGAACGGCTTGACGATGTAGCCGTTCACGCCGGCCTGCGCGGCGGCGATGATCTGCTCGCGGCTGTTCTCGGCGGTGACCATCAGCACCGGCAGCGCCTTCAGCGCCGGATCGGCGCGGATCGAGCGCAGCAGGTCGATGCCGGTCATGCCCGGCATGTTCCAGTCGGTGACCACGAAATCGACGTGGCTGGAACGCAGCGCCGTCAGCGCGCTGTTGCCGTCGTCGGCCTCCTGCATGTTGGCGGTGGCGAAGCCGAGTTCGGCCAACAGGTTGCGGACGATCCGGCGCATGGTGGAAAAATCGTCCACCACCAGGATTTTCATGTTCTTGTCCACTCACAACTCCCACACGTCGTTCATTCGTTGTCGCACCAGCCGTGCATGCGCGCACGCAGCCGGACCACCGCCTGTCCGTGGATCTGGCAGACGCGGGACTCGCTGACGCCGAGCACCGCGCCGATTTCCTTGAGGTTCAACTCCTCGTCGTAGTACAGCGACATCACCAGCTTTTCGCGTTCCGGCAATTGCTCGATGGCCTCCGCCAGCGCCTCGCGCATCCCGCCGTCTTCAAGGCCTTCGGCCGGGCCGAGGCTCGCGGTGTCGGCCACGTCCATGGCGGCGCCGTCTTCGTTTTCGGAACCGGACAGGCTCAGCACCCGCGAAGTCGCTGCGTCCGCCAGGATCTGGTTGTATTCGTTGCTGTCGATGCCCATCCTTCGCATCACTTCGGAGGTATCGGCATCGCCGCCGCTTTCGTACTCCACCTGGCGCGTCGCTTCGGTCAGTTCGCGGACCTTGCGGTGCACCGAGCGCGGCGTCCAGTCGCTCTTGCGAAGTTCGTCCAGCATCGCGCCGCGGATGCGGATGCCGGCGAAGGTTTCGAAGCTCGCCGCGCGCCCCGGCGTGAAATTTTTCGCCGCTTCCAGCAGGCCGATCATTCCCGACTGGATCAGGTCATGCACGTCCACGCTCGGCGGCAGGCGTGCCATCAGGTGGTAGGCGATGCGGTGCACCAGCGGCGTGTGCACCCGCACCAGTTCTTCGTCCGACAGGCGCTGCACCTGCAGGTATTCGGCGCTCGCGTTCATGCGACCTGCTCCCCGCGGACCATGCGGTGTTCCGCGAAGAACCCGATCCGGCCGTGCGCGTCGGGCGATTCATCCCAGTTATCGGCAGCCATCGCCAGTTTCTTGAACGCCAGCGCGGACGGGCTGCCCGGCCAGGCGTCGACCACCCCCATCTGGCGGCGCACCGCGCGGCGCAGCTGTTCGTCGTGCGGGACCACGCCGGTGAATTCGAGGGTGACGTCGAGGAAACGCGTGGCGACCCGCTCGAGTTTCTCGAACAACTGACGGCCGTGGCTGGCGTTGTAGACCATGTTGGCGACCACCTTGAAGTTGCGCACGCCGCATTCGCGCGCCAGCACCTTGATCAGCGCGTAGGCATCGGTCAGCGAGGCGGGTTCGTCGCAGGCTACCACCAGCACGTCGTCGGCCGCGGCGGCGAACATCGACACGCTGCTGGAGATGCCGGCGGCGGTATCCACGATCAGGAATTCCGGCGGCTGCGGGTAGTCGTCGAAGGCGCGGATCACCGCGGCGTATTCCGATTGCGACATTTGCACCATGTTCCGCTTGCCGGAAGTGGCCGGCACTACTTTCAATCCGTGCGCGGCGTCGAGCACCAGGTCCTCGATGCCGCAGTCTCCGGCCAGCAGGTTGGCGATGTTGCACTTGGGCTGCAGGCCCAGCAGCACGTCGACGTTGGCGAGCCCGAGGTCGGCGTCCAGCAGCAGGGTGTCGCGCCCGGCCATCGACAGCGCCAGGCCGAGGTTCACGGCGACGCAGGATTTGCCGACGCCGCCCTTGCCGCCGGTCACGGCGATCACCCGCGGCGGTCGGCGCATGGCCGACGCCAGCGGCGCGCGCATGTTGTTCTTGAGTTGTTGCATGATGCGGTCCAGACCCTCTGCCTGATTCATGTCCTGCGGTTCCCTGCGCTCACGCGATCGCGCCGGCGAGGCGCCCGAAGCGCTCGGCCATCGCGAGGTCGTTGCCGGCCTGGCTGGCCGGGTTGACCTGCGCCGCGCGGCACACCAGCTTGCGCACGTCGGCGGCGGCGATGTCTTCCGGCACGCGCTGGCCGTCGGTGGTGAAGTCGAGTTTCAAGCCGTGCCGGATCAGCACCGACAGCGCGCCGCCGAGGCGCGGCGCTTCGTCCAGTTTGGTGAGGATGCAACCGCGCGGCTGCAGCGGCAGGAACGCGCGCGCGGCATCGTCCAGCGCCTGCGCTTGCGCGTTGGCGGCCAGCACCAGGGTGGCGCAGGCCTGCGGTTGCGCCGCGCGCAGGATGTCGAGCTGTCCGGCGAGGCGCGGATCGCGCGCGCCCATGCCGGCGCTGTCGATCAGCACCACGCGGCGGTCGCGCAGGCGCGCAAGCAACGGGCGCAGTTCCGCGGCCTCGTGCACCTCGTAAACCGGCACGCCGAGCAGGCGTGCGTAGTGGCCGAGTTGCGCGCTCGCGCCGATGCGGTAGTGGTCGGTGCTGATCAGCGCGACCTGGTCGGAGCCGTGGTGCAGCACCGCGTGCGCGGCCAACTTGGCCACCGTGGTGGTCTTGCCGACGCCGGTGGGACCGACCACGGCCAGCACGCCGTCCAGCGTGGCCAATTGGCGGTTGCCGGCGGCCATGCGCTGCGAGATCAGGCCCAGCGGCAGGTAACGCGCCTGGTCGGAGGTGAGGTTGGGCGGCAGTTCGCCGGCCACCCGTTGCGCGATATCGGCGTCGATGTCCATGCGCGTGAGCGTGCGCAGCACGCTGGTCTGCATCGGATGGCGGCGGTCGAGGTCGTTCCACGCGAGGCTGGCGAGCTGCGTTTCCAGCATCGCGCGCAGGTTGCCCAATTCCTGGCGCATGTCGTCGATCGCCGGCGATGGTTGCGCGGCGTGGGTCGCGGGACGCGCGAGTTGCGCGAGGATGTCCTGCATGCTTGGCGTGTCGTGGCGCGCGGGGCGCGCTGCGTCTTCGCGCGAAGTTTCTGCGTCCGCGGGTCCGGTTGCGGCCGCCGGCGCCGCGGTGCTTGCGGGCATCGCGTGTCCCGCGGCCTCGCGCACCAGCGCTTCGTCGTAATCGATCGCGGCGATGATCTCGAGGCCTTCCTCGATCCTGCGCGTGGACAGGATCACCGCGTCGGGACCTTGTTCGTCGCGCACCTGCTGCATGGCCTGGCGCATGCCCGTGGCCACGAATCGCTTGATCTTCATGCGCGCCGGCTCCCCGCCCGCCGGGCGCCGCGTGTATCGGAGTGTGCTGAGGTATGCATGTCTCGAATCCAATGGCGCTTGTGGTTGCTGCTGTTTCCGAATCCCGGATCCGCGATCCCCGGGGTCATCGTCCCAGTGCCGAAACCAATCGCACGCGGCGGTTGTCCGGTATTTCGTTGTAGGCCAGCACGTGCAGTCCCGGTGCGGCGTGGCGCGTGAAGCGCGCCAGCCATTGCCGCAACTGCGGTGCCACCAGCAGGACCGCCGGCTCGCCCGCCATCTCCTGGCGCTGCGTCGCATCGGCGACGTTCTGCTGCAGTCGTTCGGCCAATCCCGGTTCCACCGCGGTGCCGGCCGGACCACTGCCTTGCAGCGACTGGAGCAAGATCTGTTCCAACTCGGGCGCGAGCGTGATCACCGGAATTTCGCTGCCCAAACCGCTGATTTCCTGCGCGATCTGGCGACCGAGCGCAACCCGCACCGCGGCCGTGAGCGCGCCGGAATCCTGACTCTGCGATGCGTGCTCCGCCAAGGATTCGACGATGCCGCGCATGTTGCGGATCGGCACGCGCTCGGCCAGCAGGTTCTGCAACACCTTGACCACCACGCCGAGCGGCAGGCGCTTGGGCACCAGGTCTTCGACCAGCTTCGGCGCTTCCGCGGAAAGCCGGTCGAGCAGTTGCTGCACTTCCTGGTGGCCGAGCAATTCGTGCGCGTGCGTCTGCAGGATCTGCGACAGGTGCGTGGCGATCACGGTCGCCGCATCGACCACGGTGTAGTCGAGGGTCTGCGCGTGTTCGCGCAGGCCGGGTTCGATCCACACCGCTTCCAGGCCGAACGCCGGATCGCGCGCGGCGATGCCGTCGAGGCGGCCGTGCACGCGTCCGGGATTGATCGCGAGCAGGCGCTCGTGGTGGATTTCCGCTTCGCCGACCGGCACGCCCAGCAGGCTGATGCGGTAGTGGTTGGGACCGAGGTCGAGGTTGTCGCGGATGTGCACCGGCGGGACGAGGAAGCCGAGGTCCTGGGACAGCTTGCGGCGCACCGACTTGATGCGGCCCAGCAGTTCGCCGCCCTGGTTGCGGTCGACCAGCGGGATCAGGCGGTAACCAACCTCGAGGCCGATGGTGTCGACCGCGGTGACGTCGTCCCACGAAAGTTCCACGCGTTCGCCCGCGGGCGCGGGTTCGGTGCTGGCCAGCGCGGTGGCTTGCGCGGCGGCTTTCTCCGCGTCGCGGCGGCGACGGTCGAGCAGGAATGCAGCGCCCCCGCACAAACCGGCAAGCAACAGGAAGGCAACGTTCGGCATGCCGGGGATCACGCCCATCACGCCCAGCACCACGGCGGTGACGGCGAGCGTGCGCGGCTGGCCGAATACCTGCTTGATGACCTGCTTGCCCATGTCCTGCGAACCCGACACGCGGGTCACGATCACCGCGGTCGCGATCGACAACAGCAACGCCGGGATCTGCGCGACCAGGCCGTCGCCGATGGTCAGCAGGGTGTAGGTATGCGCGGCTTCGCTGGCGGAAAGCCCATGCTGCAGCACGCCGACTGTAAAACCGCCGACGATGTTCACGACCAGGATCAGGATGCCGGCGACGGCGTCGCCGCGCACGAACTTCGAGGCGCCGTCCATCGAGCCGTAGAAGTCCGATTCCTCGCGCACTTCCCGGCGGCGTTCCCGCGCCTGGTCCTGCGTCAGCAATCCGGCGTTCAAGTCGGCGTCGATCGCCATCTGCTTGCCGGGCATCGAATCCAGGGTGAAGCGTGCGGTGACTTCCGACACGCGGGTGGCGCCCTTGGTCACCACCACGAAGTTGATGATGGTGAGGATCGTGAATACCACCAGGCCCACGGTGAAGTTGCCGCCGATCACGAACTCGCCGAAGGCCTCGATCACCTTGCCCGCGGCGCCGGGGCCGGCATGGCCGTGCAGCAGCACCACGCGGGTGGAGGCGATGTTCAACGCAAGCCGCAACAATGTCGCGCCGAGGATCACGGTGGGGAACGATGCGAATTCCAGCGGCCGCATCACGTACACCACCGCCAGCACGATCATCAGCGACAGCGCGATGTTGAAGCTGAACAGCATGTCCAGCATGAACGGCGGCAACGGCAGCATCACCATCGCCAGCAGGATCAGCATCACGATCGGCGCGCCGATTCCGCGGCGGCCGATGCGGCCAAACTGCTGCATGAGAGTCTGCGTGGTCATTGCCGCGTCACCAATTTTTCGTCATTCCCGCGTAGGCGGGAATCCAGTGCCTTTACTTCCGGATGCCGCCGAAGAGATGCGATGCAGAGCAGAACCCCTTTGTCCGCAAAGGACACAAAGTGCGCAAAGAGAAGATTTTTCTCTTCGCGTTCTTCGCGGTTTTTGCGGACCGTTTTTGCTTTTGCAGCCATGCCTTGATCAAAAGCACTGGATTCCCGCCTGCGCGGGAATGACGGCATTGGGAGCGTTGCGCGGCGCGTGGAATACATGGGTCACGTCTCCGTCCGTGGCATCCGGTACGGGCCGAGCAGCTCGGGATCGATGTCCGGGTTCGGCGGAGGCGGCGCGTCCGCCGATTGCGCCGCGGCGGCGCGCACGCGATACACCCAGGCAAGCACCTGCGCGACCGCGACGTACAACGCGGCCGGGATTTCCTGGCCGAGGCGGGTGGTGTGGTACAGCGCACGCGCCAGCGCGGGCGAGGTCACCAGCGGCACGTCGTGCTGTCCGGCGATGCCGCGGATGCGCGCGGCGACGATGTCGAGGCCCTTGGCGACCACGCGCGGCGCGCGCATGTTGTCGTCGTACTTCAGCGCCACCGCGAAGTGGGTCGGGTTCAACACCACCAGGTCGGCCTTCGGCACCGCTTCCATCATGCGCCGCTGCGCCATCGCCTGCTGCACGCTGCGCACGCGGCTCCTGGTTTCCGGGCTGCCCTCGGTTTCCTTGTGTTCGTCGCGCAGTTCCTGGCGGGTCATGCGCATGCGGCGCGCGTAATCGAAGCGCTGCCACAGCATGTCGACGAAGCCGACCACGGCCAGCGCGCCGGCAAACAGCAGCGAGGCACGACCGATCACGTCGAGCGCGGTGTCGATGCCGTCCTGCACGCTGCCGCGTCCGCTGTCGAGCAGTTCGACGCGCGAATGCCACAACACCATCGACAGCACCGTGCCGATCAGCGCGACTTTCAGCAGCGACTTGCCGAGTTCGACCAGGCCGCGCAGCGACACCAGCTTCTTGAGGCCTTCGAGCGGATTCAGGCGCTCGGGTTTCGGCGTCAGTGCCTCGGTGCTGAAGGTGAAGCCGCCGACCAGCGCCGGCGAAACCAGCGTCGCCAGCATCGCGACCGCGAACAAGGGAGCCAGCAATTTCAGCGCCTCGATGCCGGCGGCGGTCGCCGCCGCGCCCATCGCCGCGCTGCCCATGGCCTGCTCGCGGCCGTAGGCAAGGCCGATCCGCATCAGGTTGCGCAGGTGTTCGCCCAGCCACGGACGCATCGCCAGCAACGTGCCGACACCGGCCAGCGCGATCAGCGCCGCCGACAGGTCGCGCGAGCGCGGGACGTCGCCCTTCTCGCGCGCATCGCGCAGGCGCTTTTCACTGGCGCGTTCGGTGCGTTCCTGGTCGTCGTGCTCGGCCACGATTCAGGCTCCCGAGATGGCGCGGACGAGGACGAACGCGGCGCGTTGCAAGGCGTCGAACGCGCCGGGCAGGGCGCGCAGGCCCAGCCACACGGCGATGAAGCCGAGGCAGATCGAGATCGGAAAACCGATCGAGAACAGGTTCATCGCCGGTGCGGCGCGGCTGATCGCGCCGAAGCCGAGGTTGACCACCAGCAACGCGGCCATCGCCGGCAGCGCCACCAGCACCGCGCCCGCGAACAGGTGCGAGGCGAAGCCGAGCAGGGCCCACAGGGTGTTGCCGCCCGGCATTGCCGCCTGCCACGAACCGTGTTGCATGCCGGTCGCCAGCAGCGAGATCAGTTCGAGATGGCCGTCCATCGCGAGGAAGATCAGCGTCGCCAGCAACAGGTAGAACTGGCCCAGCGCCGGTGCGCCGTGGCCTTGCTGCGGGTCCATGGTCTGCGCGAACGACAGGCCCATCGACGAGGCCACCAGTTCGCCGCCCATCGACAAGGCCTCGAACGCCAGCTTCAGGGCAAAGCCCATCGCCGCGCCCACCACCAGTTGCTGCATCACCGTGACCAGCGCCGCGAGGCTGAGCGCATCGACCTTGCCGGGCGATGGCGCCAATGGCATCAACACCAGCGTCAGCACCAGCGCGAGGCCGACCCGCACGCGCGCCGGGATCGTGCGCGCGCCCAGCACCGGGGCGGTCAGCATCAACCCGCTGATCCGGGCCAGCGGCCACAGCAGCGCGGCGATCAGGCTTTGCAGTTGGGACAGTTCGAAGTTCACCGCACCATGTCCGGCAGGTTCATGATGAGATGGCGGGTGAAATCGACCAGCGTGCGCAGCATCCACGGCCCCGCGACCACCAGCACCAGCGCCATCGCCAGCAGCTTGGGGATGAACGACAAGGTCATTTCGTTGATCTGCGTCGCGGCCTGGAACATGCCGACCACGAGGCCGACCACCAGTGCGGTGAGCAGCAGCGGTGCCCCCACCAACATCGCCACGTACAGGGCCTGCTGGCCGAAATGGATGACCGATTCCGGCGTCATGTGACGAAGCTCCCGGCCAATGTCCCGAGCAGCAGCGTCCAGCCATCCACCAGCACGAACAGCATGATCTTGAACGGCAGCGAGATGATCATCGGCGAGACCATCATCATGCCCATCGACATCAACACGCTGGCCACCACCAGGTCGATGATCAGGAACGGCACGAACAACAGGAAGCCCATCTGGAACGCGGTCTTCAATTCGCTGGTGACGAATGCCGGCACCGCGATGCGGAACGGCACGTCGTCGCGGGACGCGTACGGCTTCTCGCCGGCCAGCTTGCTGAAGAGCTGGAGGTCGGCGTCGCGGGTCTGGTCGAGCATGAATTTCTTGAACGGTGCGGTGACTTTAGGCAGCGCCTGTTCGCCGTTGAGCTGGCCGTCCATGTAGGGCTTGAGGCCGTCGCTGTAGGCGCGGTTCAACACCGGCGACATCACGAACAGGGTCAGGAACAGCGCGAGTCCGACCAGCACCTGGTTCGGCGGCGACGATTGCGTGCCCAGTGCCTGGCGCAGGAATCCCAGCACCACGATGATGCGGGTGAACGAGGTCATCATCAGCAGGATCGCCGGCAGCAACGTCAGCGCGGTCATCAGCGCCAGCAGCTGCATCGACAGGCTCCAGGTCTGGCCGCCGTCGCCGGATGCGTGCACGGTCAACGCCGGCAGGCCCTGCGCGGGCAGCGCGGGTTGCGCCAGCGGCGCAGCGGCGTGTGCGAACGCGGGCAGCGCCAGCATCGCCAGCAGCGCCAACAAAGGAAGAACCGCGCGGTTCATTGCGGTTTTCTCCAGCGCGCCAGCGCGTCGCGGAAATTGAGTGGACTGATCGGCGCGTCCGTGGGCGACTTCGGCGCCGGCAGCGGCTCGTCCAGCACCAGCAGGGTGCGCAGCCCCGAAGGCGAAGCGCCGACAACCAGTTGGCGGTCGCCGACTTCCAGCAACAACACGCGTTCCTTCATGCCCACCGCCAGCGTTTCCACGCAGCGCACGCGTTGGCCGCCGGGGCGCACGCGCGCTTGCATGCGTCGGGTCAGCCAGCCCACGGCGAGGATCATCACCACCACCGCGGCCAGGCTCAGCACCACGCGCAGCAGCTCGCCGGCACCACCCGCATTCGCCACCGCGGGCGCGGCGGACGGGGCCGCGCTGGCGGCCGCTGCTTGCAACGATGCGATCATTTCAGTTTGCGCACGCGTTCGGCCGGGCTGATCACGTCGGTCAGGCGGATGCCGAATTTCTCGTTGATCACCACCACTTCGCCGTGCGCGACCAGGGTGCCGTTGACGAACACGTCGAGCGGTTCGCCAGCGGCGCGGTCAAGTTCCACCACCGAGCCCTGGTTGAGCTGCAGCAGGTTGCGGATGCTGATGCGGGTGCGGCCGACTTCCATGGCCATGGTCACCGGCACGTCCAGGATCACGTCCATGTTCACTTCCGAGCCGCCGCCGGCATCGGCCTGCAGCGTGTCGAGTTGCATTTTTTCCGCGGCTGAAGCGCCATTCGCGCTGGCATTCATGGTTGTTTGGCCTCTTGCTTGGTGGGTGGGTGCGGGTGGTTGTCGGAGGCGCCGGCCAGCAATTCGGGGCGGCGCAGCAGTTGTTCGAAGCCGACCGCCTTGTTGCCGCCGTGCACGCCGAAGCGGCCGCGGAACAGCGGCACGTCCTCGGCGTACACGCGCACGCGGTCGGGGTGGGGCAGGGTGATCACGTCGCCGGGTCGCAGCGCCATGAAATCGCGGATCGGCAGGCTTGCTTCGCCCAGCAACGCGGTGACCTCGACCTCGGCGTCGAGGATTTCCTCGTGCAGGCTCAGCATCCAGCGTTCGTCGCGTTCGACACGATCGCTTTGCACGCCGGCGTCCAGCAGCTCGCGGATCGGCTCGAGCATCGCGTAGGGCATGGTCAGGTGGATCTGGCCGCCGCCGCCGTCGAGATCGATGCGGAAGCGCGACACCACCACCGTCTCGGTGGGGCTGACGATGTTGGCGAATTGCGGGTTGATCTCGGAGTTGAGGAATTCGAAATCCAGCTTCAGCACCGGCGACCAGGCTTCCGTCATGGCGCGGAACATCTCGGCCAGCACGATCTGGATCACGCGGTTTTCGGTGGGGCTGAAGTCGCGGCCTTCGATGCGCGCGTGGAAGCGTCCGTCGCCGCCGAAGAAGTTGTCGATCACCGTGAACACCAGGCTGGGTTCGAACACCGTCAGCGCCGTGCCGCGCAATGGATGCACGCGGGTCAGGTTGAGGTTGCTCGGCACCGCCAGCGAGTGCACGTATTCGGAAAACTTCAGCATGCTGACGCCTTCCACCGCGACCTCGCAGGTCTTGCGCAGCACGTTGAACAGGCCGGTGCGGAAGTAGCGCGCGAAGCGGTCGTTGATCATCTCCAGCGTCGGCAGGCGGCCACGCACGATGCGGTCCTGCTGCGCGAAGTCGTACGACGATGCGGTGCCCGGCGGTGTCTTGTCGGTCGCGGTTTCGACGTTGCCGCTGTCCACGCCGTCCAGCAGCGCGTCGATTTCTTCCTGGCTCAGGATGTCGCCCATGTCCGTCGCCCCGTCACTGGATCACGAAGCTGGTGAAGTACAGCGCGTCGATGCCGGGCTGGCCCGGCGACTGGTGCAGCACGTCCTGCACCTGCTGCAGCGCCTGCTTCTGCAATTCGAGCTTGCCCTGCTCGCTGACCAGCGTGTCGTACTTCTGGCCGCTGAACAGCAGCAGCAGCGCATTGCGGATGCGCGGCTCGGCGGCCTTCGCCGCTTCGATCGCCTTGGGGTCGTACGCCATCAGGCTGATGCCGACCTGCAGAAAGCGGATCGCGCGGTCGTCCTGGAAGTTGACCACGATGGAAGGATCGAGCGCGAAGTACAGCGCCACCCTGGCCGGTTCGGATTTGGCGCCCTTGCCGCCGTGGTGCATGAACATGAAACCGCCGGCGCCCGCCAGCGCCACGACCACGACCGCGGCCACGATCAGCAGCAAGGGTTTCTTCTTCCTGGCCGGAGCGGCGGCTTCGGTGGCGGGTGCTTCGGTCGACATGGAGGTCTCGCAGGTGGGGAAGGTGCGAAGGCTCCAAAGCAAACGCCGTGCCATGCTGGAAACGCGCGCAAGCGGCTATTCCACATGATGTTTTTTCGGACTTCGAATGGTCGTGGCGGATTCTTGACGCGCTCGTGGCAACGCCATCGGGGAGGCGCCGGATGCTTGGCGCCGCTGTGGTCCGGGCGTTTGCACGCAGGTTCCTGCAGGGAGTTTTCGCCGCAGGAGTCATCGTGGCCGCGAGCATTCCGCGTGATCGCGTGGTCGCGCTTTCCAGCTTGTTTCTGCGTTGTCCTTGCGGACCCTGATCCGGCCCCGGTTCTACGCGAAATCGTCGACGCGGCCCGGCGTGGCAATGCGCAGCGGTCGCCAGTTCTGTGGTGTCTCGGCTTCGGCGCCGTGGGCATCGCCGCTTGCACTGTCGCCGACGTGTTGCGCGAATGCGGCGTGTTGTTGGCCGGACGATTGCTGGCCGACCGAGGCGTGGCCGAGGTTCAGCCCCTGCTGCGCCAGCATGTCGTTGAGGTGCGGCAAGGTCTGCTGCAGGGCGTGCACGGTTTGTGGGTGCGCCACGGCGAAACTGACATCCACGCGGTCGTTGTGGGTGCTGACCTCGACGTGGATGGGTCCGAGCGTGCGTGGGTTGAGCTGGATCTCGGCTTTCTGGATGCCTTGTCCGGCCAGCCACGCGACGCTCTGTGCGGTTTCCTGCATGAACTGCGGTGGCTGGTCGGGCGTCGCCTGCATCGCGATTTGCAACGGCATCGGCGCGGGTGCCGCGTTGGCGGACGGGATGCCGTGCGCGGCGACCAGCTGGCCGAGTTGGGCGCCGAAATCGTCGGCTGCCGATCGCGGCGCGATCGCGTCGCGGCCGTGGTCGGCGTCGGCTTGCGGCTCGGCATCGCGCGATCCGGATGGCGCGATGGCGGTCAAGCCTGGATCAGGCGTGGCTGTGGAAGGCGCGGTGGTTTGCGTGCCGACGGGAATGGTGATCGTGTTCGGCGCGTGCGATGTTG
Organism: Lysobacterales bacterium 66-474; assembly: GCA_001899805.1. Taxonomy (GTDB): domain Bacteria; phylum Pseudomonadota; class Gammaproteobacteria; order Xanthomonadales; family Rhodanobacteraceae; genus 66-474. Next base: position 609,883 of record MKWP01000015.1, on the reverse strand, counting down.
GAGCAGCGCCTTGCGGCGCGACCACCGCCGTGGCGGCAGCCGGCAAAGGCTTGCCGGCGGCGGCAGGCGCTTGCCGCATGGCGGCCGGTGCAAGCGGCACCACCGCAGCCATGATCGGCAATACATTGGAAGCGTCGGCGGGACGATCGTCGGTCTTCGCTTCGGTGGGCTTGCCGGATTGCGGATCGTCCTTCGCGGCGTTTTTGTCGCCGGCACCGGACTTCCAGTCGTGGTGCCGTGGCGCCAGGCTGTCGCCCGCAACGCGGCCTGGGGCTTGCGTTTCAGGCCCGGCTCGCGTTTGCCGAAGGGCGTCGCCGAACTTGCCGTCGCCGGATGCGGGCGCAGCGCCGGCGCCGGCGTTGACGGGGGCCGTGGCCGGTGCTGGCGCGGGGATGGCGAGGCTGCTCATGGCGGGGTCGGGTCGGGTGTCGGGGTGAAGGGTCGGGATGCAAGCTGCAGGTTGCATGCCAGCGTTTGCGGACACGCTTGCGATCGCCTGCGCCGGTCACCGCGATGCGCGGTTAGGGCGACGGCCATGGATCCTTCCGCTGCTGCATGCGCTCGTCGAGCGCGGCCTGTTCGCTGCGTTCCTCGCTGGCGCGCTCCTGGTCGCGGTAGCGCCGGGTGACGGTATCCAGCGCTGCGCTGCGGCTGCGCGATTCGATCCAGTTCGTGCGCGCCTTGGCAAGGTTGCGGGTGTGCTGCTCGATGTCGTGTTGCTGCTGGATGATGGCCTGGTCGATGCGTGCGATGAACTGCTGGCGGTTCAGCAGTTCGGCGACGGACAGCCCCGGGCCCGCCGAAGAACCGGGTTGCAACGTGTAGTCGCGGCGAAATTGCCGCAGTTCCTCGAGCTGGCGTTGGGCCGCGTCCAGCCTGTGCATCCGTTCGGCCAGCGCGTTGGCGGCCTCGTCGGTGCGCTTGCCGGCGATGTCGGCGACGCGTTGCAGGCGTTGCGAACGCGGCGGGGTCATGCGGCGCTCCCGTCGCCGGTACCGTCACCCAGCACCTCGGTCAGCGTGCGGAGGGCGGTGTCGAGGTCGACGGCCTCGCCCGTTTCCTGCTGCAGGAACGCACTGAGCACCGGCCACAGCGCGATGGCCTCGTCCACGCGCGGGTCGCTGCCCTTCTGGTAGGCGCCGATGGTGATGAGATCGCGCTGCCGGCTGTAGGCGGAATAGACCTGGCGGAAACGCTGCGCGAGTTTCATCTGCGCGGGCGCAGTCACCGCCGGCATCACGCGGCTGATCGAGGCCTCGATGTCGATCGCGGGGTAGTGTCCGGCCTCGGCGAGGTCGCGCGACAACACGATGTGGCCGTCGAGGATCGCGCGCGCGGCATCGGCGATCGGATCGTGGCGATGGTCGTCGCCTTCGGTGAGCACCGTGTAGAACGCGGTGATCGAACCGCGCCCGTCGGCGTCGTTGCCGGCGCGTTCGACCAGCGCCGGCAGCAGCGCGAATACCGACGGCGGATAGCCCTTGGTCGCGGGCGGCTCGCCGATCGCGAGCGCGATTTCGCGCTGCGCCTGTGCGTAGCGGGTCAGCGAATCCATCAGCAGCAGCACGCGCAGGCCGCGATCCCGGAAATGTTCGGCGACGGCGGTGGCGACCTGTGCGCCGCGCAGGCGAGAGAGCGGCGGCGCGTCGGCGGGTTCGGCCACGATCACCGCGCGCTGGCGACCTTCCTCGCCCAGGATCTGGTCGACGAATTCCTTGACTTCGCGGCCGCGTTCGCCGATCAGCCCCACCACCACCACGTCGGCGTTGGTGAAGCGCGTCATCATGCCGAGCAAGGTCGACTTGCCGACGCCGGAACCCGCGAACAAGCCCATGCGCTGGCCGCGTCCCACGGTCAGCAGCGCGTTGATCGCGCGCACGCCGACGTCCAGCGGTTGCGAGATCGGCCGACGCTGCATCGGGTTGATCGGCGGGCGCTTCAACGAGGTGTGCTGGTCGGCGCCGAGCGGGCCGCGGCCGTCCAGCGGTGCGCCGGTGGCGTCGATCACGCGCCCGAGCAGGGCGTCGCCGGCGGGGATGCCGGAATCGTGCGGACACGGGCGCACCCGCGCATTCGGCAGCACGCCATGCAGGACGCCGGTCGGCATCAAATACAAGCGGCCGTCGGAAAAGCCCACCACTTCGGTTTCGATGCTGCCGCCGTCGGCACTGTCCACGAGGCAGCGCGAACCGACCGGCGCTTCGCAACCCACGGCTTCCAGCGTCAACCCGACCACGCGGCGCAACATGCCTTCGACCACGATCGGGCGGGTCTTGTCGACCTGCCTGCCGCGTGCGGCGAGGCGCGCCTGCCAGCCGGCGGCGCGCGCCGTCGAGGCTTGCGGAGGGGCGTCGTTCACGACGCCTGGCCCGGTTCCGGACCCGGCGCGGCGCGCATCGCGATGTCTTCGTCGAGCGCGGCGTTCACCATCGCGGCGAGGCGCGTCTCGATGCCGGCATCGATGCGCGAATCGGCGCCCACGATGCGGCAATCGCCCGGTTTGAGCTGCGCGTCCTCGACGATGTGCCAGCCCTGTTCACCGGCTTCGGTCAAGCCCTCGCGCAGCAGCGCGGCGGATTGCGGATGCACCAGGACGTCGATGCGGGCGGTGGCGGCGGGCAGGGCGGCGATGGCCTTGCGCACCACCCGCAGCAGGTGTTCCGGTTGCAGCTTGAGTTCGGCCTGCAGCACGCCGCGCGCCACCAGCATCGCAAGTTCGGCGAGCTGCCTTTCGACGGCGACGTCGACGTCCGCGAGCGGACGCGCCAACGCCTCGCAAAGCCCCGCGAGGTGCTGCAGCTTGCGCTGCAACTCGCCGTGCGCGGCGCGGCGGCCTTCGGCCAGGCCCTGTTCGTAGCCTTCGCGCCGCGCCTCGTCGCCGATGGCTTCGAGATCGGCCACGGTCGGGCGCTGCGCGACGCCTGCCGATACCGGCCCTTCGACGGTCGGCATGTTCCAGCGTTGCACGTCGTGCAACAGTTCGCGCGACACCACCCGCAGCGGCGCCTCGCTCATACCATTTCCTCGTTGCCGCCCAGCGAGATGGTGCCGGCATCGCCGAGCTTGCGGGCGATGGCCAGGATTTCCTTCTGCGCGGCGTCGACCTCCGACAAGCGCACCGGACCGGACACTTCGAGGTCGTCCTTGAGCATGTCGGCGGCGCGCTGCGACATGTTGGCGAAGAACCGTTCGCGCACGGCGGCCTCGCAACCCTTCAGCGCGATCACCAGGCGCGGCGTCGGTACTTCGCGCAGAAGGGTCTGCATGCTGCGGTCGTCGACGCCGACCAGGTCTTCGAAGGTGAACATCAGTTCCTCGATGCGGTCACCCAACGCGGCATCGGCGCTGCGGATCGCGCCGATCAACTCGTTCTCGCGCGCGGCTTCCATGTTGTTGAGGATGTTGGCGGCGGCCTTCAGCCCGCCCACCGTCGCCGATTTCAGCTTGCTGCTGCCGGAGAACTGGCGTTCCATGATTTCATCCAGCTCGTGCAGCGCGTGCGGCTGCACGCCGTCGAGGGTGGCGATGCGCATCACCACGTCGCTGCGGGTGCGCTCGGGCAGGTAGCCGAGGACCTCGGCGGACTGGTCGGGTTCGAGGTGCGCCAGCACCAGCGCGATGATCTGCGGGTGTTCCTGGTTGACCATTTCGGCGATGGCGCGGCTTTCCATCCACTTCAGCGATTCCAGGCCCTTGCTGCTGCGGCCGAGCAGGATGCGGTCGATCAGGCTGCCGGCCTTGTTTTCGCCGAGCGCATTGATCAGCACCTTGCGGATGTATTCGTCGGTGCCGACGCCGAGCGGCGTCTGTTCGTCCAGCTCGCGGTGGAAGCGGTCGAGCACGTGGCCGGCCTGTTCGCGGCTGACGTTCTTGAATGCGGCCATCGCGGTGCCCACCGTCTGCACGTCGCGCGCGTCCATGTGTTTCAACACCATCGCGGCGTCTTCCTCGCCCAGCGACAGCAGCAGCACGGCCGCGTACTGGGCGCCATTCATGTTGTGCTGATCAAGCGCCATCGGCGGCCACCCAGTTCTTCACGATCTGCGCCACCTGGCGCGGGTTTTCCGAAGCCATGCGCTTGGCCGCGCCGACTTTCTGTTCGTAATTCATCGGCGCGCCGCGTCCGGGCAGCGCGTTGCCGCCGCGCTCGTCATCGAGGCCGGCGACGGTGACGTCCACGCGCGCCTGCGGGTGTCCCTGCGGCACGGGCAGGGGATGCGGCGACGCCTCGATCTGCCTGTCGCCGCGCAACAACCCGCGCAGCATCGGCCGCAGCAGCCCGAACGCGAGCAGCAGCGCGGCCAGCACGCCCAGGCCCTGCTTGATCAGGTCCATCACGCCGGGACGCTGCCAGAACGGATCGCCCTGCGGCGCGTCGCCGGCGGGCGCGCTGTGGAAGGGTTCGTTGACCACGCTGACCACGTCGCCGCGCTGGGCGTCGTAACCGACCGCGCCCTGGGCCAACTGGGTGAGCTGCGCGAGCTCGGCCTTGCTCAGCGGCACGCTTTGCGGCTTGCCGTCCTTGCCGGTGACCTGCCGGTTGTCCACGATCACCGCCACCGACACGCGCTTGATGGCGCCGGCCGGGTCGGTGGTGTAGCGGATGGTGCGGTCGACCTCGTAGTTGCGCGTCGCCGAGTTCGAGGTTTCGGTCGGCGTGCCGGTCGCGGCGGTGGCGGTGCTGGACGCGGTGCCGGGGTTGGCGGCGGTGGCCTGCTGCACGGTCACCGGCGGCTGGTTGCTGAGCGCGCCGGGAACCGCGCCGCTGCCGGCGTCGCCGCGCGAGGTCTGGCTGCTGACCTGTTCGCTGCGCAGCGCCTGCTTGTCCTTGCCATAGGTTTCGCTGGCCGAGCGGCTGTCGCTGAAATCCATGTCCACGTGCACCTGCGCGCGCACGTGGTCGGCGCCGACCAGCGGCGCGAGGATGTGTTCCACGCGCTGCGCGTAGGAGTTCTCCACGCGGGCGGCCATCTGCATGTGCTGGTTGTCCAGCGCGGTTTCGGGATCGACGTCGCCGGTCAGCAACTGGCCCTGCTGGTCGACCACGGACACCCGCGACGGGTCGAGGTTGGGGATGCTGGCGGCCACCAGGTGCACGATCGCCGAGACCTGCGACGGCGAAAGCTTGCGGCCCTGGTAAAGCGTCACCAGCACCGACGCGCTCGGCTGGTCATTGTCGCGAATGAACGCGGACGGCTTGGGCAGCGCGAGGTGCACGCGCGCGCTCTGGATCGATTGCAGGCTGCCGATCGTGCGTTCGAGATCCTGCTCCAGCATCTGGCGATTGCGCACCGCCTCGGCGGCATCGCTCATGCCGAATGCCGAATCCGGCGTGTCCATGCTGCGGCTGCTGGCGCTGCCCTGCGGCAGGCCTTGCGCGGCGAGGCGCAGGCGCAGCGAATCGATGTCGCCGGCCGGCACGAAAATGCTGGTGCCGTTGCTGCCCAGTTTGTACTGCACCTGGTTGGTCTGCAGCACCTGCACGATGTCGGCGGCATCCTTCTGCGCGAGATCGGCGTACAGCAGGCCCATGTTGGGGCCGCGCGACCACAGCACGATCGCGACGCCCAGCGCCACCGCGAGAGCGATGCCGACCAGCAGCAACAGTTGCCGCGCGACCGGCGTGCGCACCAGTTGCAGGAGCGACGTGCGCCGCGCGGCGTTGTCCGGATAGCGCCGCGCGGGCGGCTGGGCGGTGGGTGGGGTGATGCCGGAATCGGCCATGGCTCGGGATCTTCGGGATAACGGGAATCGGGATGGCGGTTACGTCTGCCGGTTACGTCTGCCGGTTACGGCTGACGGTTACATCTGCCGGTCACATCTGCCGGTCACATCTGCATGTTCATGATGTTCTGGTAGGCGTCCACCAGCTTGTTGCGCACTTCGGTCATCGCGCGGAACGAGAGGTCGGCCTTCTGCACCGCCAGCATCACCTGCGGCAGGTCGGTGCCGGGATCGCCGCGTTCGAAAGACGCGGTCATCTGCTGCGCGGTGTTTTGCGTCTCGGCGACGCCGGCGATGGATTGCCTGAGCAGGTTGCCGAAGTTGTCCTGGGGCTTGCCGCTGCCGAGGGCTGGCGTCGCGGCCGCATTGGGTTCGAGCTGCGCGCTCAGGGTGCGCATCTGCGCGAGCAGGCCGTTGATGTCGATCTGGGTCATGCGTGGACTCCGTCAAAAACGCGTTGCTGGAGGTGAAATAGCAAGGCGTGTGCCAAGCGGTCCGGGGCTCACGCGATCGCCGTTGCGAGGCGTCCCGCGTCGCGCAGGCGCGCCAGCTTGTAGCGCAGCGTCCGCTCGCTGACACCGAGCTGGGCCGCGGTTTTGCGGCGGCTGCCGCGGTTCTCGCGCAGGGCGTCGAGGATCAGGTTGTCCTCGTTGTCGCGCAGTGCGCCGGACAACCCTTGCGCCGGAGCCGTGACGGCCGGCGCCGGAATTCCGTCGCGCAGGATTTCGAGCGGCAGGTCGCCGGCGTCGATGCAATCGCCGTCACACAGGATCAGCGCGCGTTGCACCAGGTTGTCGAGTTCGCGCACGTTGCCGGGCCAGGCATGCGCCAGCAGGCGCGCCTGTGCGGCATCGGAAAGCCGTGGCGGCGGTCGGCGCATGCGGCGGGCGTGGGCGGCAACGAGGTGCCGGGCCAGCGGCAGGATGTCGCCGCCGCGTTCGCGCAACGCCGGCAGTTGCAGCGGGAACACGTTGAGGCGATAGAACAGGTCTTCGCGGAAGTCGCCGTTGCGCACGGTCTCGGCGAGGTTGCGGTTGGTGGCGGCGACGACGCGCACATCCAGCGCGACGCTGCGCTGGCCGCCGATGCGCTCGACCTCGCGCTCCTGCAGCACGCGCAACAGCCTGGCCTGCAACGGCAGTGCCATTTCGGATACCTCGTCCAGCAACAGCGTGCCGCCCTGCGCGCGTTCGAAGGTCCCCGCGCGCGCGTGGGCGGCGCCGGTGAAGGCGCCCTTCTCGTGGCCGAACAGGGTGGCTTCCAGCATGCTTTCCGGGATCGCCGCGCAGTTGATCGCCACGAATGGCCCCGCTGCACGCGGCGAGTGGCGGTGCAGGTAGCGCGCGATCACTTCCTTGCCGGTGCCGCTCTCGCCGCACACCAGCACGGTGGCGTCGCTGGCGGCCACGCGTCGCGCCACCTCCAGCAGGTGCAGGCTGGCCGGATCGGCGGCCACCGGCTCGTCGCCGGTGTTCTCGGCACGCACGAACTTGCGCGTGACTTCCAGCAGGCGCGCGGCGTCGAAGGGTTTCACGAGGTATTCGTCGGCGCCTTCGCGCATCGCGCGCACCGCGCGTTCGATGGTCGCATGCGCGGTCATCATCACCACCGGCAGCGAGGGTTCGCGGCGGCGGATGCGCTGCAACAATCCGTAGCCGTCCAGCGCAGGCATCTGCACGTCGCTGAGCACCAGCCCGATGTCGCCATCGCCGATGCGGCGCCAGGCCGCTTCGCCGTCGCCGGCGATGCAGGCGGCGATGCCGGCGCCATGCAGGATGTCGCACAGCGCTTCGGCGAGGTCGCGATCGTCCTCGACGATCAGGACCGTGGGATCGGGGTTGGTGGTCATGTCCGGGCTCCGTGATGTCGCGGGTTGTCGCCGCGCTGCGCGCGCAGGTCGCTGGGCAGGATGCGTGTGTCGCCGGCCAGTGGCAGGCGCAGCTCGAAACGGGCGCCGCATCGGCTGGGCACGAGCGAGAGTTCGCCGCCGTGCGCGCGCGCCACGCTGCGGGCCATGGCAAGGCCGAGCCCGGTGCCGCCGGCGCGGGTGCTGAAAAACGGTTCGAAGATGCGCGTGGCGGTGGCCGCGTCGATGCCGGGGCCATCGTCCTGCACGGTCAATGTCACGCCGTCGTCGTGGCGCGTGGCTGCAAGCCGCACGCGTGCAGAAAACGCCAGCGCATTGTCGATGAGATTCACCAGCGCGCTGGCCAGCAGGTTGCGCTGCCCGCGCACGCAGGCGCCGTCACCGGCATCGTGGATGTCGATGCGCTCGGTTGCGTCGGTGCTGCCGGCGGCATCGCGCAGCAGGTCGGAAACGCGCAAGGTCGCGGTGGTGTCGGCATCGCCGCGCGCCCACGCCAGGGTCTGGTCGATCAGTTGCTGCAGGTCGACCAGTCGTGCCAGCGCCTTGCCTGCCATGCGTTGCGCGCCCGGCGGGTCGACGCCGCCATCGGCGATCCGCGACAGATACAGCACCGCGGTGGCCAGTGGCGTGCGCAACTGGTGCGCCAGGTGGGCGCGTTGCTGGTCGCCGTCCGAGAGTTGGCGCTGGCGCTCGATGCCGCTGCGGCGCGCGTGCGCCTCGCTTTCGTCGGTCAGCAACAGCACGCAGCCGCCATCGGCGGTGGCGCGGCGCGACACCCCGAGGCGACGGCCGTCGACGAGGCAAGGCGTGCCGTCGCTGTCGCTGCGCGCGGGCAACGCGCGCGCAGCGACCTCGCGCCAGGCTTGGCCATGCAACGGTTGTCCCAGAAGTTCGATGGCGCCGGCGTTGCACTCGCGCACGCAGCCGTCGGCGTCGATCATCAACGCGGCACCCGGCAACGCACCCAGCAAGGCCTGCAGGCGATCCGCGACGCGTTCGCGTTCGGCCAGTTCGGTGAGGCGTGCCTGCTGCGCGGCATCGCGCTCGCGGGTCAATTCGGCCACGCGTTCCTGCAACGCGGACCAGGACGATTCCAGTTGCCGCGAGGTTTCGTTGAACTGCGCGAAGGCGAGCTCCAGCGCCTGCAAGCGCTGCGGATCGGCGGGGCGGAGAAGCGGGACGGCGTTCATGCCCGCTTCGAAGCAATTATCGGACCACTCTTGAAATATGTTTCAGTTCAACAGCTTGCGTCGACATCTGGAGCGGCGCGTCGGAAATCCGGCGCCGTCATTCCGGCGTGCAGTGGATGCTGCCGGTGCCGAGCCTCTATCCCGGGCCGGCTCGGGTCGGGGCGTCGGGATGCCGCTCCCGCCACGCCGCCAGTTCCTTCTCGTAGGCTTCCAGTGCTTCGGCGTACATCACGAGCACGCAGTTGTCGCAGCCGCCGTCGCAGCAGTCGCCGGGCAGGGGCTTCTCGGGTGGGCTCGGGCGTGGATCCGGGTCGCTCATCAGGCTTGCGAGCGTAGCAGTCCGCGCGGTTGTCGCGACCGTTCACTCCACGGTGACGTTGGCCTGCAGCTGGTACTTGCGCAGCTTTTCGACCAGGGTCGTGCGGCGCATGCCGAGCAGTTTGGCCGCGTGCGCGACCACGCCATCGGAGGCGGTCAGCGCCTGCCGGATCAGGCCGACTTCGATGTCGGCGAGATGGTCGCGCAGGTTGAGCCCGCCTTCGGGCAGTTGGTCGAGGTCGTCGCCGGCATCCAGATCGATGGCGTCGCCGCTGCCGTCGAGCATGCACTGCAACGACGAGGGCGGGGCGGATTCGTCGAACTTGCGCTGCTTGCGGTATTGCTGCGGCAGTTCCGCAACGCGCACCGGCGTTGCCGGGTACAGGATCGCGAGGCGCTCGATGAGGTTGCCGAGCTCGCGCACGTTGCCGGGCCAGTCGTAGCCGGCCAACGCGTTGAGCGCGTCGGCGGTGAGGCGGGCCGGCGCGAGGCCGCGGCGCACCAGGCGCTGGTTGAACTCCTCGATCAGCACCAGCAGGTCCTCGGTGCGTGCGCGCAATGGCGGCAACTCCACCGGGAACACGTTGAGCCGGTAGAACAGGTCCTCGCGGAACTTGCCGTCGAAGATGGCCTGCGCGAGGTTCCTGTGGGTGGCGGCGATGATGCGCACGTCGCACTGGATCGACTTGTTGCCGCCGACGCGCTCGAAGCAGCGTTCCTGCAGCACGCGCAGCAGCTTCACCTGCATCGGCAGGCTCATGTCGCCGATTTCGTCGAGCAGCAGGGTGCCGCCTTCGGCCATTTCGAAACGACCCTTGCGGGTGCTGATGGCGCCGGTGAACGCGCCCTTTTCGTGGCCGAACAATTCGCTTTCCAGCAGGTCGGGCGGGATCGCGCCGCAATTGATCGCGATGAAGGGCTTGTCGCGGCGCGGCGAGCATTCGTGGATGAAGCGCGCGACCAGTTCCTTGCCGGTGCCCGATTCGCCCAGCACCAGCACGCTGGAATCGAACGGCGACACGCGCCGGATCAGGCTGTGCAGCAGGCGCACCGGTTCCGACCGGCCGACGAAGCGGCGGTCGTCGGTGGTGCGGCTGCCGACGGTGCGCGGGGCGTGCAGGCGCAGCATCGCGCCGAGCGATTCGAGGTGCGGCGGCGCGACCGGGTACACGTTCGCAGCGAGTTGGCGCAACGCCGCGAGATGCGGGGAATCCTCCGACACCAGCAGTGGCGCATCGCGGTGTGATTCGCCGAGCATGGCGAGGTGGCTTTTCACCACCGATGCCGGTTCGTCGGGGCCGACGTACACGGCGCAGCAGTTCAACGGGTCGGAATCGTCGTTCGAGGGAGCGTGGGTCAGCGGCTGGTAGCCGATTTCATCAACGAAGGAGGAGATGCTGGAGGCGCGCGTCGCGTTGGAGTCGACGATCAAGACCGGGAACACATGCATGATGGATCATTCCGTTGTTGTTGACTGCACGGAACGACTACTCAAGGATCGTGCCACCCGTGTCGGAAAGCCGTCGCGGTTTCAAAAGTTTAGGCGGAAACCCGGCAACGTGAGGCAATCACGGGATATCACGCGAACTGGGGCACGCTTTCGTCGTGGCGGCAGTCACGACTCGCGCGATCGGTGCCTGCCGTACAGGAAACGGTCAGTGACCTGAATGGACCAGCCATGACGCAAAGCGCCAGCCGGACATGCGCGTCTGCCCGCGCCGGAAGTCAGGGGCGCGGCGTCTTCGCCTCGCGCTTGGTTTCGGCAAGCTGACGACGGTGTTGGCGGAACACCAGGTGTTCGATGCTCTGGCGGATGTCCTCGTCCAGCTTCTCGAAGGTGATGAATCCGCCCGAGCCCGCCGGCGCCGCGGCGACACGGCCGGGCAGTTCCAGCGGCATGCCGAGGCAACCGTCGAAGTGCATGCGCACCATCAAGGCCGCATTCGGCCCGGCAGGCGCCCAGTCCTCGATCAGCACGCCGCGCGCGTTGAAACGAACCGTGCGCCGCGGCGGCAGCTGCAAGTGTCCGAGCAGGTGCCGGTTGAACATTTCCAGCAGCACGTTGAGCTTGGCGTCGACGCGCGTGATCGCGGCGGCCGTTTCATCGTCCGCGGGCTCGCTGCTGCCGCGCTCGCCGAGCATCACCAGCGTGGCCAGCACCCCTGCGTCGAGTTCCTGCAGGCGCGTGAATGCGGCCGGCTCCAGCGGGGTCGCCATGGGCTCGCAGGCGACGTGCACCGTGCCGTCCCAGCTGATGCGGTCGTTGAAGGATTGCCAGGCGTCGAGGGCCATCGGGGTGTCCTGGTGTGGAGCGTGCCGGATTGTAATGAGGATCGCCCGCCTTCACCCCTGCGCGGCATCCAGATACGCGCTGGCGGCGGCGTAGCCGCGTTGCGAGTCCAGCAGGTTGCGGCGCACTTCATCGTGTGCGGCTGCGATGACCGCGCCCAATTCCTTCTGTGCCGCGTCCAGTTGCGGCAACAGCCGCGGCGCGTCCGCGTGGTTGTACAGGCCCGGTTTCAGGAGTTGCGCGCGACGTTCGTGCAGGCGGGTGAATTGCGGCCAGTCGCCGGCCCTGGCCGCCGCGAGCATGGCGCGGGTCAGTTCGACGGCGTCGGAGAGTGGCGATCCCATCAGCGCACGCCCGCGACCGGTTCGCACGCCGGATTGCGCAGCTCCGCCGGAATCCCGGCCCAGGCTTCTCGGATCGGGCGCAGCAGGTCGGAGACTTCGTCCAGTGCGCACGCGTCGTCGTGCAGGTTCGCGTGCAACAGGCGCCGCTCCATGTAGTCGTACAGGCTGTCGAGGCGTTCGGCCAGTTCGCCGCCGCGGCCGAGGTCGAGGCTGCTGCGCAGGCCGCCGATGATGTCGATGCTGCGCGAAATGCACTCGCCCTTGGCCGCGATTTCGCCGCGTTCCATGTGCCCGCGCGCACTGGCGATGCGGCTGAGCGCGCCGTCGAACAGCATCGCCGTCAACTGGTGCGGGCTGGCCGTTTCGACGCCGCCGTGGGTGCGCACCCGGCTGTACTGGTGGATGGCGGCGGAGTTGGAGTAAGTCATGGCGTTTCCCCGGATCGGCGCTGCACGCGCTTATTTCTTGTTCGATTGGTAAATGCTGGCCAGCGAGTCGAGCTGCGAGGTCAGGAAGCTGCTGGTCTGGTTCATCTGCGCCATCATCGTGTCCAGCGCGGTGAACTGGGCCAGGTAGCGGTCCTGCACGGCCTGCATGCGCGTGTCCAGCCGGTCCTGCTGGTCATCGAGCGATTTGCCCTGCGCACTCAGGTTGCTGCTGCGGGTGTCGAGCAGGCCGCCGCTGCCGAGGTAGCCGCCCAGCAACGTACTCAACTTGCCGCCGTAGCCGGTCGCGCCACTGAACAGGTTGGCGACCTGCGTCGGTTGCGAGTTCAGGGCATCGCCCAGTTTGTTGGCGTCGAATTGCAGCGTGCCGTCGGCCTGCAGGTTGATGCCGATGCCGGCCAGCGTGCGCAGGCCAGTGCTGTTGCTGCCGGCCACGCTGGTCAACACCATCGCGAGTTGCGAGCGGATGCCGAGCAGGGTGGCGTCGCCCAGCAGCGGACCGCTGGTCTTGGTGCTCGGGTCGTAGCTGGCCAGCTTGGCGGCGCCGTTGACGAAGCTGTTGTAGGCGTCGACGAAGGTCTTGACCAGGTTCTGCATCGACGTGGTGTCGCGGCCCACGGTCAGGGTTTCGATCTGGCCGGGCTTGGCGCTGGCGATGTTCAGCGTCACGCCATCGATGGCGCCGGCCACGACGTTGGTGGATGAAGTGCTGGTGAAGCCGTCGATGCTGACCTTGGCGTCCGCGGCGGCGGTTTGCAGGGCGAGGTTGCCGCTGGACGTGGAGGCGTCCCAGGTCAGCGCAGCGAGGCCGCCGTCGCCGCCGCTGGCGCCGATGCTGAAGGCGTTGGCCACGCCGGTCGCGGTGGACGTCAACACCAGGTGGTCGCCGTCCTGTGCGTGCAGGATGGTGGCGCTGATGCCGGGGTTGCCCTTGGCGCCGTTGATGGCGTCGCGGATGCCGGCGAGGGTGTTGTTGCTCGAATCGATGTTGATGTCGACGGATTGGCCGCCGACCGACAGGCTGAGGGTGCCGGTGCCGACGCTCGCGTTGCCGGCGTACGCGGCAGAAGTCAATTTTTGCGCGGCGGCCGTGGCCAGCACTTCGACTTGGTAGCTGCCCGGCATCGCCGTGGCGCCGGCGGTGGCGCCGAACACGCTGGTGTCGCTGGAGGTTGCGGTGTACTGGGTGAAGGCGCTGCCGTCGGCCAGCGACGAGAGACTGCTTTGCAGTGCCGACAGCAGGGATTTCAGCGAACCGACCGCCGAGGTTTGCGCGGTGACGATGGTGCGCTGGTTGTCGATCTGGTCCTGCGCGGGCTGTTTCTCCGCGGCCACCAGTTTCGTCACCAGGTCGTTGACGTTCAGGCCCGAGCCGAGGCCGGGTGAACTGAGGAGCCCGCTGGTGGGGTTGCTGGTGATGGTGGTCATGGAAGCAGGCTCCACGTGGAAAACGTGCCGGAAAACCGACGGTTGCGGGGTATGGAAGCAAGTTGCATACCACGCCGGCGTGGCGGCTTGCGCGATTTCGCGTCAGGTAGGTTTTCGGCATGCGCGCGGTGAACTTGAGCGCTTGTCCGGGCCGGTTGCAGGAGAAATCGTGCTCGTGACTCGGGCGGGGATCGCGTGCCGTCCGTGGTTTGCGTTACTGTCCGACGCAGGAAAAAGGGCTGCCCCGTTGCCGGGGCAGCCCTGGGAAGGGCGGCAGCGTTTCTCACTGCCGCCGGGAGGTGGATCGAATTACTGCAGGAGCTTCAACACGGTCTGCGGGGCGGCGTTGGCCTGGGCCAGCATCGACACACCGGCCTGCTGCAGGATCTGCGCGCGGCTCATGTTGGCCGTTTCCGCGGCGAAGTCGGTGTCCTGGATGCGGCTGCGGGAAGCCGACAGGTTCTCCGAGATCGCTTGCAGGTTGGAGATGGTCGAGTCGAAGCGGTTCTGGATCGCGCCCAGGTCGCTGCGCACGCCGCTCACCGTGGTCAGGGCCGCGTCGACGCGGTTGATCACGTCGTTGGCGCCGGCGACCGACTTGACGTCGACGCCTTGCAGGCTGCCCGAGGCCGCGGTCGCACCGGCGGTGAAGCCCAGCGCGGCGTCCTTCGCGCCACCGACCGTCAGGGCGCCCTGCGACTGGATCTTCAGCGCGCCGGAGCCGTCGAGGTAGGCGGACACACCGGGGATGCCCACGGCGTTGATGCCGTCGGCCAGCGCCTGCGCATTCGCGAACGTGCCGGTGATGTTCTTGCCGTTGAGGCTGAAGTCGCCCGAGGCAAGGGTTTCCGGGGTCACCGTGCCGGCGGCAACCGCATCGGCGCCGGCGACGTTGCTGTTCACGAAGGCTGCATCCGCGCCACCCACGGTGATCGCGCTGGCGGCGCCGGTGGCCGTGGTGGTGATGGTGAAGCCGTCGGCGCCGCTGTTGGCGACCGTGTATTTGCCTGCGGCGGCCGCATTCAACTGGCCCTGCACCGCGGTGACCATGGCGGCCTGGCTGCCATAGGCGGCGTTCAAGTTGACCGTGTTGCCATCAACCGTGAAGGTCTTGCCGGTGGTGCTGTAGTCGAAGCCGGCCACGCCGTTGACGGTGGCCACGGACGCGGTCGCCGAGGAACCTGCGGACGCGGCGAACGCGGTGCCGCCGGTGGCGGAGGCCGAAGCCACGCCGCCGATCTGGGCGGCCGTGGTGCCCTGGCTCAGGTTGATGGTGATGGTCTCGCCGACGTTGGCGCCGACCTGGAACGCGGCGGAGCCGAAGCTGCCATCCAGCACGTGGCGGCCGTTGAAGGTGGTCTGCTGCGAGATGCGGGTGATTTCCGACAGACGCTGCTGCACTTCGGCGTCCAGCGCGGCGCGGTCGGAATCGGAGTTCGTGGCGTTGGCCGACTGCACGGCCAGCTGGCGGATCGCCTGCAGGTTGTTGGTCAGCTCCTGCAACGCGGATTCCGTGGTCTGCGCCAGCGAGATGCCGTCGTTGGCATTGCGCACCGCTGTGTTGAGGCCGTTGATCTGGGTGGTGAAGCGGGTCGAGATCGCGAGGCCGGCGGCGTCGTCCTTGGCGCTGTTGATGCGCAGGCCCGAGGACAGGCGCTGCATCGCGGTGGCCAACGCACTCTGCGAATTGTTGAGGTTGCGCTGGGCAGTCAACGACATGATGTTGGTGTTGATGACCTGGGACATGAGATTTGCTCCTGACGGTTTGGTGTGCCGGAAAGCCGGCTTGGGTCGTTCCGGCGGTGCCACCGACAACCGGTTGCATGCCGCCTCGGAGATTGTTTCGGCATGCCTTGCGCGAACTTGAGAAGCGACACGGGATTCGTGTGTGTGCGTCTTGTCACAACTTGCGCATTGCGCGCTTGCACGTGCCGCTTGTTGCTGCCTTGGGGATTCGTGTCATCCGCGGTTACGCCATCGCGGCGGCCGCGTGCGGCAGTTTCGATGCAGGGAAGGCAGCGATCGCGGTCCACGTCGATGTGAACATCGGTGTCGCGAAACACCGGCTTGATCGTGCGTTGTCCGGCACGCAACGGGTGTGTCCGCCCGCCAGGCGCGCAGGCCCTACTTCAGGTAATCGAACAACGACATGCCCTGCACCTTCACGTAGGTTTGCTGGGCGGCTTGCAGCGCGACCGATTGCAGGTTGAGCTTGCTGATGGCGCTGGCCATGTCGAGGTCGCCGAGCTGCGAGATCGCGCTCTGGTTCTGCACCGACAGGTCGCCCGAGGTGGACTTCTGCGTATCCAGCGTGTTCATGCGTGCGCCGACGCGGGCCTGCACGTCCAGCACGCGTTGCAGCGACTGGTCGATGCCTTCGATCTGGCGGTTGACGATGTTGGCCGAGGCGGGACCGGGCGGCGTGTTTTCGAAGGTGTCAATCAACTTGCCGATGCTGGAGAACATGTCCTGCGTCGCGCCGCCTTGCACTTGCAGGGTGTCGCCGACGGCAGCGTTGCCGTCGAGCGAAATCTGCATGCCGTTGAAGGCGATCGCGCCACTGCCGTCGTAGTTGCCGTTGGCGACGATGGTGCCGCTGGAATCCTTCGCCTGCCATTGGTCGGCGGCGGTGAAGGTGATGGTGTAGTTGCCGGGCACGTAGGCCTGCATGTCGGTGACGCTGCTGGCGCCGACCACCACCGAGCCGGTGTTGGATGCGCCCGCGGCGACCGCGAAGCGTCCGTTGCCGGCGGGAATGTCCATGAACAGGTTGCTGCCGGGGTCGCCGGTCGCGACCTGCATGCCGGGCGCCGCCGCGACCATGCGCTGGCCGTCGTCGCCGGCGTAGCTGACCGAGAAGCCGGCACCCTGCACGAACGGCGTCGCCCGCACCGCGTTGCCGGCGAACAGCGCGTCGCCCTGTGCATCGGTGGCGTTGGTCGTCTGCACCAGTTGCGAGAACAGCTGGCGCAATTCGCTGGCGGCGGCGGTGCGGTCGTCCCGGGTCTGGCTGGCGTTGGTGCCTTGCAGTGCGAGCGTGCGCACGCGTTGCAGGATGCCGGTGACCTGGTCGAGCGAGGTTTCTTCCAGCCCCAGCCGGTTGCTGGCGCTGTCGATGTTGCGCGAATACTGCTGGTTGGCGGCCTCGACGTGTTGCAGCTTCAGCACCTGTGCCGCCGCCACCGGATCGTCGGAGGCATTCATGATGCGTTTGCCGCTGGCGACATGCGCCTGCGTGTCCGAGAGATCCGACTGGCGGTTGAGGATGTCGTTGATGGCGCGCTGCTGCGCCCAGGTCGTGGAGATGCGCATGCTCAACCTCGGACCGCGGTGATCAGGGTGTTGAAGATGGTGTTGGCGGTGGAGATCACCTGCGCCGCGGCCTGGTAGGACTGCTGGTAGCGGATCAGGTTGCCGGCTTCTTCCTCGAGGTTGACGCCGGCCACCGATTGCTGCGACTGCTGGGCCTGCTGGTACAGGCTGGTTTGCGCGTTGAAGTTGACTTCGGCCTGCGCGCCGATGGTGCCGTTGGCGGCGACCAGGCTGGCGTAGGCGTCGCCGGCGGAAACCGTGCCGCCGCCGAGCACGCCGAGGTCGGCGGTTCGGCCCAGCGCCAGCGCGTTGCTGTTGTCGCCGGCGCCGTCGCTGTTGGCTTTCACCGTGAAGCTGTCGGCGGCCGCGGGCGGCCCGTCCAGCGCGAGGCTCCAACCGTTCATCTGGATCGGCGTGCCGGGGGTGTAGGCATAACTGCCGGCGCCGTTGATCGTGTAGGTGGTGGCGTTGGTGAACTGGATCTGCGTGGTCGCCAGCAGGTTCGCGTCGCCGACGTCGGTGACGGAAACCGTGCCGTTGGCCTTGTTGCCGCTGGCGGCAATGGCCTTTACCGGCGCCGCCATCGCCAACTGGTTGGCGTCGCTGATCGCGAGTTGCATGCCGCCGGCCGCGTTTGCGGTGGGTCGGATGCTGAAACTGTCGCCGGCCGCGGCGCTGCCCGAGACGGTCACGTGCAAGCCGTCGAACACGAAGGGATCCGCGGCGGTGCCGGTGCCGGTCATCGCGACCGGCGTGCCGCCCGAGGTGCGCAGTGTCCACGCGCTGCCGTCGTAGCGCAGGTTGTAGTCGTTCGCGGTCAGGCTGGAGACGTCGGCGATCGAAACCGCGAGGCCGGCGCTGCCGGTGTTGCTGCTGGAAGGCAAGCCTTGCGGCGTGGGCAGCGTGAACAGGTCGCCGCCGAGCTGGCCGTTCAAGTCCATGCCCTGGCGGTGCTGCGTGTTGACCGCGCTGGCGAACGCGACGGCGATCTGCCCCAGCTTGTTGCGGGTCGGTTCCAGCACGCTGCTGCGGTAATCCAGCAAGCCGCCCAGCGAACCGCCGCTCAACTGGCCGCTCAGGTTGGCGCCGGTGGACGCGACCACTTCGACGCGGGTGGCGTCGTAGGGATTGGCTGCGGTCTTCAGCGCCTGCGCGCTGCCGCTGCTGACCAGGGTCTGGCCGTTGCCGATGAACACGTTGATGCTGTTGCCTTGGGTCGAGGTGGTGATCTGCACCTTTTCCGAAAGCTGGCGCAGCAGTTCGTCGCGGCGATCCAGCAGGTCGCTGGGCGCATTGCCGCCGGACGCCTGGCTTTCGATCTGCTTGTTGAGGTCGGCGATGCCGCTGGCGAGGCTGTTGATGCCGGCGACGCTGTCGGAGATGCGCTGGTTGATCTGCCCCCATTGCTGGCCGAGTTGCTGGTCGAGCGTGTGGAAGGTGCCGGCCAGCGAAGTGGCCTTGGCGAGCAGCGCCTGCCGAGTGGGCGACGAAGTCGGGCTGTTGGCGACGTCCTGCACGCCGGCGTAGAAACCGTCCAGCGCGGTCTGCAGGTTGTTGTTGCCGCCCATCAGGTTGTTGAGGTCGCTGGTGAGCTGGTTGAAGGTGTCGGCGCGCTGCAGCGACGAACCCTGGCCCCAAAGCGCCGTGGTCAGGTACTGGCTGTAGGCGCGCTGCACCCCGACCACGTCCACGCCCTGGCCGATGAACAGGTTGCCGGCTTGTTGCGGGTTGCGCGCGGCCAGGTCCACCGTCTGCCGGCTGTAGCCCGCGGTGTTGACGTTGGCGATGTTGTGGCTGGTGGTGTCCAGCGCGACGCGCGACGCCAGCAGGCCGGAAATGCCGGTACCGAGCAGGTCAGCCATGGCGAATGTTTCCGATCATTTGGCGCATCACAGCCCCGCTTTCGGCGTGAAGAAGGAATTCTTGAGCGATGCCAGCGCATCGCGCATGGTGTCGCTGTTGGCGATGTGGGTGAGCTTGGCCGCGTAGGTGGGGTCGGTGGCGTAACCGGCGCGGCGCAGCGCGTGCGCGAAGCCGGCGACGTCGTCGCCGTGTCCGAGCGCATGCGCGTAGCGCGGGTTGTCGCTGAGCATCCGCGCGTAGTCGGCGAACGCCTGCATCGGCCCCGTGTAGGCACGGAACGCGGCATTGCGGTGCACCGCGACGCCGTTTTCGTATTCGAGCGTGGGTACGTTGGCGCTCTTGCCGTTCCAGCTCGAACCGGTCTTGATCCCGAACAGGTTGTGGCTGCTGCTGCCGTCGGCCTGCTTCGGCATGTGCTTGCCCCAGCCGGTTTCCAGCGCAGCCTGCGCCAGCACCGCGCGCACGCTGACGCCGAGTTTCTGCGCCGCGGCCTGTGCGTAGGGCGCGAGCTTCTGCACGAAATCCTCGGGACCCGCGAACGCCATCTTCTGCGCCGCCTGCAACGCGCTGCTGCCCGCGGTTTTCGCGAACTGCAGGGCGCGCTCGATGAAATTGTCCGATGCGCCGTCGTCGTTGCCGGCCGCGTCGGTCGACGTGGCGGCAGGTGCGTTCGCGGAGGCGTCACCGGGCGAGCCTGCCGCCGTGCCGGCCACGAATCCGGCGAGCGTGCGCGCGGCCCGCAACTCCGCCGTCAGCGTCGTGGGGTCGCTGCCAGCCGCGGGGGCGGCGTCGGGCTTGCCACCGAGCTGGCGGACCAGCATCGCGGCGATGCCCATGCCCTTGCCGTCGTTCGCCATCGACAACGCGATCTGCTTGTCGAACATGTCGCGCCACTGGTCGGATTCGGAACTGTCCAGGATGCCGCCGCCGAAGCTGGCTTCGCGCATGGACTTCAGCAGCATCTGCGTGAACAGCGATTCGAACTGGCGCGCCACCGCCGGCAGCGCGGCCTTGCTGTCCCGGGTCGCTGCGCGGCGCAAGCTCGCCATGCCCTGGATGTCGGTCCAGGCAGTGGGGCCTTGCGCGGGCAGCGGCGGCGCTTGCATCTTCAAATCACCACGAGCTCGGCGTGCAACGCGCCGGATTGCTTCAACGCCTGCAGGATGGAAATGAGGTCGTTGGGCGACGCGCCGACCTGGTTCACCGCGTGCACGATCTGGTCGAGGCTGACGCCGGGGCCGAACTTGAACATGTGCCCGCCGTGTTCGGAAATCTTGACGCTGCTGTTCGGCACCACCACGGTCTGGCCCTTGCTGAACGGCGCGGGCTGGCTGACCAACGGCTGTTCGCCGATGCTGACTTCGATCGAGCCGTGCGCGACCGCGGCGGCGCTGACCTTGACGTCGGAACCGATCACCACCGTGCCGGTGCGCGAATTCACGATCACGCGTGCGGGCGCATCGCCCGGCGTGACGTCGAGGTTCTGGATGTCGGCGATCCACGACACCCGCTGGGTCGGGTCCAGTGGCGCGCGCACCTGCACCGAGACCGCGTCGTTGGCCTGCGCGGTGCCGTCGCCGAAGCGTTCGTTGATGGCCTTGGCGACCCTGTTCGCGGTGGTGAAATCCGGTGTGTTGAGATTGAGGGTGAGGCTGCCGCTGTCGGCGAAACCGTTCGGCACCGTGCGTTCCACGCTGGCGCCGTTGGGAATGCGTCCGGTGGAGGAAATGTTCACCTGCACGCTGGAACCGCTGGCGCCCTGGGCATTGACGCCGCCGACCAGCACGCTGCCTTGCGCGATCGCGTAGGTGTTGCCGTCGGCGCCGCGCAGCGGCGTCATCAGCAATTCGCCGCCGCGCAGGCTCTTGGCGTTGCCGATCGAGGCCACGGTGACGTCGATGGCCTGGCCGGGTTTCGCGAACGCGGGCAACGAGGCGGTGACCACCACCGCGGCGGCATTGCGCAACTGCGGGCGCACGTTCGCGGGCACGGTCACGCCGAACTGTTGCAGCATGTTCTCGATGCTTTGCGTGGTGAAGGGCGCCTGGCTGGTCTGGTCGCCGCTGCCTTCCAGGCCGACCACCAGCCCGTAGCCGATCAACTGGTTGCTGCGCACACCGCCCACCTGCGCGAGGTCGCCGAGGCGCTCGGCGTGCGCGGGCATCGCCATCGCGATCAGGGTTGCGACCAGCAACGCGACGGCGATGCGCGCGCACACTCGCGCCATCGCGGTGCGCCGGGCCTGTTCGCAGGTTTCGATGTGGCGGGCGTGAATCTGCGTGCTCATCAGAATGGCATCCACTTGGAATTGAAGAAGCGCGACAGCCAGCCCTGCGTGTTCGCGTCGGCCAGCGTGCCGCTGCCGGTGTAGGTGATCTGCGCGTTGGCGATGCGCGTGGACAGGATGGTGTTGTCGGGGCCGATGTCCTGCGGGCGCGCGATGCCGGCGATGCGCACCAGTTCGCGGCCCTGGTTGATGGTCAGCCACTTCTCGCCGCGCAACACCAGGTTGCCGTTGGACAGGCGCTGCGCCACCGTCACCGTGATCTGCCCGGTCAGCTGGTTGCTCTGGCTGCTGCTGCCGGAACCGTCGAAGCCGCGTTCGCCGGACAGGCTCGCGATCTTGCCGCCGTTCAACGGGAAGGTCTTGCCCCACAGCGTGGCGCCGCCGAGGCTGGTGTCGTCCTTCTTGGACGTGGAGGTGCTGGCCTTCTTGCTGGCCTGGGTGTTCTCGGCCAGCACGATGGTGAGGATGTCGCCGACGCGATGCGCGCGCGGATCGGAAAACAATTCCATCGACTGCGCATCGTGGTAGATCGAACCGTCGGCGGGCGGTGGCGCTTCCTGCGAGATCGGCATGGTCGGCGACCACGCCGGATCGATGCGCGGCGCGGAAGTCGCGCAGCCTGCCAACGCGGCGACAGAGCAAAAGATCATTGACCGCAAAGGACGCCAAGGACGCAAAGAACGCAAATGGAAGCCGGGCAGAAAATGGTTCTGCTTTTCTTCGTGTACTTGGCGTCCTTCGCGGACATACAGGCTCTGTCGCGGTGATGCCGTGACCGATTTCGCGGAGGCCGGGAGCATGCTGAAGGGAGGGGCGTTCACGTCATCACATCTTGCTGGTGAGGTCTTGCAGCATGCCGTCGGTGGCCGAGATGGCCTTGGAGTTCATTTCATAGGCGCGCTGGGTTTCGATCATGTTGACCAGCGCTTCCACCACGTTGACGTTGGAGGTTTCCAGCGAGCCCTGTTCCAGCGTGCCCATGCCGTTCAGGCCGGGCTGGCCGATCTGCGCCGCGCCGCTGGAGGCGGTCTCGACGTACAGGTTTTCGCCGGTCGGTTGCAGGCCGGCGGGATTGACGAAGTCGGCCATCTGCAGGGTGCCGACCTGGGTCGGCGCGGACTGGCCGGGCACGGTGACGCTGACCGTGCCGTCCTTGCCAATGGTCACGCTCTGTGCGTTCGGCGGCAGGTTGATGGACGGATCGAGCGGATAACCGCTGGCCGTGACCAGTTGGCCGTCGCGGCTCAAGTGCAGCGAGCCGTCGCGGGTGTAGGCGGTGGAACCGTCCGGCATCGCGACCTGCAGGAAGCCACGGCCTTCGATCGCGACGTCGAGTGCATTGCCGGTCTGGCTGAGGTTGCCCTGCGTGAAAAGTTTTTCGGTGCCGACCACGCGCACGCCGGTGCCCAGCATCAGGCCCGAGGGCGACTGCGTCTGCTCGGTGGTCTGGCCACCGGGCTGCTTGACGTTCTGGTAGACCAGATCCTGGAACGACGCGCGCGAGCTCTTGAACGCGGTGGTGTTGACGTTCGCGAGGTTGTTGGAGATGACGTCCATGCGCGTCTGCTGCGCATCGAGTCCGGTCTTGGCGACCCACAGTGAAGTGAACATCGGGTTACTCCTGCGCCGCGGCGCGGCTTGTTGCAAGGTTGGAATCGGGGATCGCGATAGTCATGTCAGCTGGCCTGCAGCAACTTGCTCGCGGCCTGCGCGTTTTCATCGGCGCTGTGGATCGCGCGCACCTGCATCTCGAACTGGCGCGACAGCGCGATCATCTTCACCAGTTCGGTGGAAGGGTTGACGTTGCTGCCTTCGAGTACGCCGGAAGCGAGTTTCACGTCGGCGTCGGCCGGTGCCTGGCCGCCATCGCGCAAGTGCATCAAGGCGTCGTCGCCTTGCTGCAACTGTTGCGGCGGCGGATTGACCAGGCGGATGCGGCCGACGCTGACCAGCGTGTCGGGCTTCTCGCCCAGCGGCACCACCGACACCGTGCCGTCGGCGCCGATGTCGATGTGCGAGGACGGCGGCAGCGTGATCGGACCGCCGTCGCCCAGCACCGGGTTGCCGCGCGCATCGGTGAGCATGCCGTCCGGGGTGAGCTGCAGGTCGCCGGCGCGGGTGTAGCCCTCGCCGCCGGCGGGAGACTGCACCGCGATCCAGCCCTGGCCTTGCACGGCCACGTCGAGGTCGCGGCCGGTGGTGGAAAGCGTGCCCGAGGACAGGTCGTAACCGCTGCCGCGCGCGACTGCGTTGATGCGGGTGGGCATGCCTTCGCCCAGCACCGGCAGGTCGCGGAACGCGACCATCTCCGCCTTGAAGCCGACCGTCGAGGCATTGGCGATGTTGTGGCTGGTCTCGGTCTGCGCACGCAGGATCTGCGTGGCGCCGGTCATGGCAACGTAGAGCGAGCGGTCCATGGCGATTCCTCAGGCGTGCGTCTTCATCAGTTGCGGATGTTGATGACGGTCTGCACCATCTTGTCGTCAGTGGAGATCACCTGCGCGTTGGCCTGGTAGTTGCGCTGCGCCTTGATCATGTTCACCAGTTGCGCGGTCAGGTCGGAAGTGTTGGAGGCTTCGAGCGCGCCCGACTGGATGGCGCCGAACTTGCCGTTGCCGGCACTGCCGCGCACGGCCTGTCCCGATTCGTAGCTTTCCGCCCAGCTGGTGTCGCCGAGCTGGCGCAGGCCTTGCGGATTGGCGAAGTCGGCGAGGGCGAGCTGGCCCAGCGCGCGCGACTGGCCATTCGAGAAGCGCGCCGACACCACGCCGTCGGCGGACACGTCGATGCTGGACAGTGTGCCGGCTGGGAAGCCGTCCTGGTTGACCGCGCCGGCCGAGAACTTGCTGCCGAACTGGGTCGCGTTCGACATGTCCATGGTGAGCTGGATCGGGTTGGTGCCGGCGTTGACGGTGACCGGGTTGAACACCAGCTGGCCGGTGGCGGGCGCCGCCAGCGATCCGTTGTTCGAGAAGGTCAGCGTGCCGGTGCCGGCATCCTGGCCTTCCACCACCAGGTGCACATCCCACTGGTTGGGCGTGGCGGTCTTCACGTAATACGCGGTGGCGCTGTGTTCGCCGCCCTGCGAGTCGTACACCGTGAACGGCGTGGCCTGGTTGAAGCTGTTCGGATCGGCCGCGTTGAACGGCGCCGTCAGCGGCGGGGTGGCATCGGCCGGCAGGTTGAATGCGATCTGCACGTTGTCGGTGGCCTTGGCCTGGCTCTGCGAAGTGACCAGTTGCAGGTCCTTCATGGTGCTGATGTCGAAACCGCCCGCGCTGTTGGGCGGGAACACCTGCAGTCGGCGACCCTGCGCGGTGACGACAAAGCCGTCCTTGTCCTGCTGGAAGTTGCCGGCGCGGGTGTAGGCGACGCCGTCGTCGCCCTTGACGGTGAAGAAGCCGTTGCCGCTGATCGCGAGGTCGAGGCTGTTCTGGGTGTATTCGATGTTGCCGCGCCCGAACTCCTGGGTGACGCCGGTCAGGCGCACGCCGCTGCCGATCGCGGTGGAGCTGAGGTTCTTGCCGGTGGTGGCGAACACGTCGGCGAAATCGGCGCGCGAACCCTTGAAGCCGACCGTGTTGGTGTTGGCGATGTTGTTGGCGGTGACCTCGAGGTCCGAGGAAGCCGCGTTGAGTCCGCTGAGCGCGATGTTGAAGGGCATGTCTGGGTGCTCCGTGGGTTCAGGGTCGGTTGGGCAAGGAGGTATCCGTGCAAAGGGGTCGGCTGCACTGCCGCCTCGAGTCGAGGAGGTGGAATCCGTGGCACGGCAACGGATGACCCGCGCCATCCTGGCGCTCGCCCTCCCGGCCGGCTTCCCCGTTCGCATGCGTTCCTGCGCGCGCGGTCGGAGGTTGTGGAGGCGTGATGCTCAAGTCGATGAAGCAGGTTTTCATGGTTGCCTGGAATCCGTATGTGCTCAGAGGATTTGCGCGATCTGGCTGAGCAGCACGCCGCCGACACCGTCGACCTGCACGTAGGTGTCGCTGCCGGTGCTGCCGACGCCCGCCACCTGGCCGCTGACGTAGGTGGCGAGCTGGTTGCTGCCGTTGGCGGCGGACATCTGGTACGTGCCCGCGGGCAACGGATTGCCGTCGTTGCCGGTGCCGTCCCAATGGAACCTGGCGAGGCCGCCGCTGGAATGGCCGAGGTCGAGCGTGCGCACGCTGTCGCCCGCCGAATTGGTGATGGTCAGGCGCACGTCCTGCGCGGTGCCCGGCACGTTGACCGCGCCGTCGACGCCTTGGCCGGCAAGCGTGGCTTGCGCCGACGGCACCAGCACCTGGCGGCCGATGAGGTTGGAAGCGCGCAACACCTGGTCGCCGCTCAGCGAGGTTGCAAGCTGGTCGAACGAGGCCTGCATCTGCTGGGTGGCGGTGATCTGGCTGAACTGCGCCATCTGGCCCACGAACTGGGTGTTGTCCATGGGTTTGGTGGGATCCTGCGCGCGGAACTGCTCGATCATCAGCTTCAGGAAATCGTCCTGGGTGAGCTGCTGGCCGGCGAGGCCCGCGGCTTGTGCCACGGGCGAAGTCGCGCTGCTTCCGGTCACGTTGTTGACGTCGGTCATCTTGATTACTTCCCGAGATCCAGGGTTTTCAGCATCAACTGCTTGGCGCTCTGCATCACTTCCACGTCGTTCTGGTACGAACGCGACGCGGAGATCATGTTCACCAGTTCGTCGATGGGATTGACATTGCTTCCGTACACGTAGCCGTCGGCGTCGGCCACCGGGTTGCCGGGTTCGTAACGACGTTCGATCGGCGCCTGGCTTTGGGTGACGCCAGTGACGCGCACGCCGACCGCGGCGTCGCCGGATGTGCCGCCGTCGCCGGCCATCGCGTTGGCGTGCACCGCCGCGAACAGCGGTTCGCGCGCGCGATAGGCTTCCTCGGGACTGCTGGCCACGCTGTTGGCGTTGGCGAGGTTGCTGGCCGTGGTGTTGAGGCGCAGCGACTGCGCCGCCATCCCGGAACCCGCGACATCGAAGACCTTGAACATGCTCATCAGCTGCCGCCTCCGGTGATGGCGGTGCGCAGCATGCGGATCTGCGCGGAGATGAAGGTGAGGCTGGCCTGGTAGTGCACGCTGTTGGCGGCATAGGCGGCCTGCTCGACCTGCGGGTCGACGGTGTTGCCGTCCATGCTGGGTTGCAGCGGCACGCGCCACTCCAGTGGCGCGTCACCGGTCGCGGTGCTGCCGTTCGCGCCGATTTGCCCGGCGGTCGGCGTGGCCAGTTGCAGATCGCCATCGCCGGTTCCGGCGCCGGCCTCGGCGAGCGCCTTGCGGAAATCCACGTCGCGCGCCTTGTAGTCGGGCGTGTCGGCGTTGGCGAGGTTGGCGGCGATAGCCTCGGAACGTTGTTGCCACACGCCCAGTGCGCGGGCGTGGATGCCGAACAACGGATCGGTTGGGCTGCTCATGCTGGCTCCACGGAAAGTGCTTCCAGCCCCCGTGCAGCAATATGCGTGCCAGTCGCACGAAAGCGAGCTGGCATGCGGGTTCCAGCACGTGCAACGCCGTTGCGGGCGGCAGATTCCTGCCGTCGCGGCGGAAGCTTGCCGCCGCAGGCGACGGAATCCCGACGCCTAGGTTTGCATGGGAACGGGCGCCGGCAGCAACTCCAGGATCGCGGTCGCCAGCACGTCGGGCTGGAACTTCGCGACGAAACGGTCGGCGCCGACGCCCGCGACCATGGCCTCGTTGAACATGCCGCTCAGCGAGCTGTGCAGCACGACTTTCATTTCGCGCAACGCGCCGTTGGCGCGGATCGCGCGCACCAGCGCGTAGCCGTCCATCCGCGGCATCTCGATGTCGGAGATCACGAGGTCGAAGCGCTCGCCGTTCCGGGCCGACGCTTCCAGCACCTCCAGCGCTTCGGCGCCGTTCCTGGCCAGCACCGTTTCGCAGTGCAATTGCTGCAGCGTGCCGCTCAACTGCGTGCGCGCCACCGACGAATCGTCCGCCACCAGCACGCGCCGCGGCGGCAGGCCGAGCTGGCTGGCGCTGCGCTGCAGGCGCGGCGACACTTCCGGGCGTCGTTGCGCGATGCCGTCCAGGATTTGTTCGACGTCCACCACAGCCAGCAGGGCGCCGTCGCTGCGCGCGATGGCGTTGACGCGCGGGCCGAAACCCAGTTCGGCCGGCGGTGCGACCATGTCGGCGCCGTCGCAGTGGATGATGCGGTCGATGTCCGCGACCAGGAACGCCTGCACGCCGAGGCTGAATTCGGTGACGATGACGGTGGCGGATGCCTCGTCGCGCAGCGACGGATAGGCCATGGCTTCGGCAAGGTCGATCACCGGGATGGTGTTGCCGCGGTAGTCGAAACTGCCGGTCAGCAACGGATGCATGCTGGGCATGCGTTCCAGCGGCGGCCGCCGCATCACTTCGCGCACCTTGAACACGTTGATGCCGAACACCTGCGGGCCGCCGAGTCGGAACGTCAGCACCGCCATGCGGTTGTGGCCGGCAAGGCGCGTGAACTGCTCGACCTTCTGGAGAACGCTGGTGGGCATGCGGCGGGTTGCGATGGAGGTGCCTGCCCGGTGATCGGCAGCCGCGACGGGTTCTTGAGGCAGGCCGTCGTGGCACGCGGCTTGCTTTGAGTCAAGCCGAAAGCCGATCTGCCGATGCAGTGGCGGACACGCGACCGGCCTGGCCGGCGTCGATTCTTGCCTGGAGTGACCTTCGATCATGGGATTCTTGTTGGGCAGTCAGGTTGCGGCCTTGGCCGGGGCATTGGCGGCGGGCGACCGCCAGCGCGTGCGTGAGCTCGCCGAACGCCATCCGGCCGCGGCGCGGGCCATGGCGCCACTGTTGTCGGCATCCACGCGGCGCGATCACGAGGAGGCCTTGCTGCGCGCGCTGGAACAACAGGGCCTGGTGCTCGGCGGTACGCGCGCATTGGCGCAGCGGCTGCAGGACCTGCAAACCCGCGCTGGCGGCGTGCGCCAACTTCCCGACGCGCTGGCGCAGGCCGGCGACGGAATTTCGTCTTCCTTGCAACAAGCACAAACGCCGCTGCAGCAGGGCGCCGGCAAGCTGGACGAGGGCAGCCGCGGCATCGGCGAACTGGATGACCAGTTGCGCCTGCTGCGCGGCACGCTGTCCGGCATGACCCGCACCCACGAACGCTTCAACGGGTTCTTCGAGGAAATCGCACGCCTGACCGCCGCGGTGCAGGACATCGCGCACCAGACCAACCTGGTGGCCTTAAACGCCGCCATCGAGGCCGCGCGGGCCGGCGAATCGGGACGCGGTTTCGCGGTGGTCGCCGACGAGGTCAAGCAACTCGCGGAAAAGACCGCGCAGACCACGGCCGAGATCGAAACCGTGACCGCGGCGGTCGGCGAGTTCTCCGGCACCCTGGAAGAAACCGTCGGCGGCAGCCTGAAGCGCCTCGACCAGGCGGCGTCCGGGATCGATGGGGTGCGGGCTGCCCTCGAAGCCACCGGCAGTGCGCTGGGAGAGGCGCAATCGCGATTGCAAGCCGTGCAACACGCAGGCGACTTCGTGTGCGGGCAGGCGCGCGACGCCGGCGAGGCGGTGGCCGCCCTGCAGCGTGCCGGCGACGAGTGCGTCCGCCAGGTCGACGCGGTGGCGCAGGCCGCGGTCGCAGCGCAGCAATCCGCGCTGCGGGGCGTCGGCCGGATGGACGCGACGGATACCTCCACCGTGATCCAGGCGCTGCGCGAGTCGTGCGGCGCGTTGCGGCATTGCCTCGAACTGGTGGCGCGCGTGCCGTCCCGCGTGGACCGGCGCTGGCTGGACGGTGCGGCGTTGCGCCATGGCGTGTCGCGCCTGCAACGCGCGCTGCCGGCGCTGCCGGCGCTCGCGGCCATGCAGGAGAGCGTGACGAATTTCGAACAGCGCCGCGGCCAGCTCGATGCCGCGCTTGCGGATGGCGAATCCGCGCGCTGCGGAGAACTGGTGCCCGCCATGCAGGTCGACCTCGACGCGATCCAGACCCAACTGGGCATCGTGGTGGAGGCTTGCGCGTGAAGCGGATACTCGCCCTCGCGACGATGCTGCTGGTGGTGGTCGGCAGCGCACATGCCGCCGCGGCGCAATCGCTGCAGGATCTGCAGGCGGCCGCGGTGCAGGCCGTGCGGCAGGCCGCGCCCGGTGACGCGCGAGTGGTCGCGACGGCCGAAAACCTGGATCCGCGCCTGCGCTTGCCGGCGTGCGGCGGCGACCTGCAGGCGCAGGCGCCGGACTTGCGCCGGACCAGCGCACGCGTTTCGGTGCCGGTGTCGTGCGCGACCGGCCAGGGCTGGAACGTGCGCGTGCAGGTGCGCGTGCAGATGTTCCGCAACGTATTGGTCAGCAGCCACGGCCTGGCGCGCGGCGACGTGGTCGGCAACGGCGACGTGCACCCCGAGGAGCGCGACGTGGCGCAGCTCGGTTACGGCTACATGGTGGATGCGCAGGACCTGGTCGGGCGCCGCTTGCGCCGCCCGCTGGCCGCCGGCACGGTGGTCACGCCGGGCATGCTGGCGCCGCGCGAAGTGGTGCAGCGCGGCCAGCAGGTCAGCCTGGTGGCGCAGCTGGATGACATCCTGGTCCGCGCCAGCGGCGTGGCGCTGGACGCCGGCGACCGCGGCGACCTGATCCGCGTGAAGAGCCTGAGTTGCCAGTGCGTGGTGCAGGGCAGGGTGAGCGCGCCCGGCATCGTGGATACCTTGCCGTGAGTGCCTTGCATGGGCTTGATCGGCGGGCTGAAATTGGGTGCTAAAGTTTTTGTGACCCAGGTCGATATCTGGGTTGAACCGGCCAGAGCATTGTGGAAACCATCATGAACACGACTATCAATCCGGGCAGTCCCGGCGTTCCGCAGGCTTCCTCGCCCGGCGCCAAACCGGCCGCATCCGGAGATGCCGGAGCAGCTTCCGGGCGCGCCACTGCGCCCCCCGTGCAGACTGGTGACCAGGTGCGCCTGACCGAATCGGCCAAGGCCCTCGGCGCCGCGTCGAAATCCGCCGATGCCCCGGTCGACGCGCAGCGCGTCGAACGCATCAAGCAGGCGATCGCCGACGGCACCTACAAGGTCGACGCGCAGCGCGTGGCCGAACGCCTGATCGCCCTGGAAAAACAGATCCGTTGACATGGCAGCCGTTGAACAAACGGAACTGACCCAGGCGCAGGCTGCCGTGATGGCCGACCTGCAGGCCGCGACCATCGAATTGCGCGCGGTGTTGGGCGCCGAGCGCGAAGCGCTGGATCGGCTCGATTCGATCGCGCTCGATGCGGCGACCTCGTCCAAGGCGCGCTTGCTGCAGCGGCTCGAGGCGCTGGATGCCGAACGCCGGCAACTGGAAGAGCTGATGCCCGCGCGCACGGCGTCCGCGCTGTGGCCGCACCTGTGCCGGCAGCTCGACGACTGCAGGCGCATCAACGAAACCAACGGCAGCATCGTGGCGCAACAACTTGCCAGCGTGCGACGCGCGCTCGGCGTCCTCGGCGGTGCCGGCGAGGGGCCGCCCGTCCTGTACGGGCCGCAAGGCCATGCGCAGGCGCGCAGTGTCTCGCGTCCGTTGTCGCAGGCCTGAACTTCCCGGGATCGAACAGCATGTCTCCAGCCAACCCCAGCGCCCAGACGGACAACCAATCCGGAATCGAAGTCGAAGTCCTGCCGTTCGTCCGCATGCCCATCCTGGACCGCGATGCGCAGCTGGTCGCGTACGAAATCTGCCACCAGGCGGGTGGCGACGGCAGCCGCACGCAGGCCACCGTGCAACTGCTCGGCGATCCGTGCCTGAAGTTCCTCACCGGCAACAAGCTTTCGTTCCTCGTGGCCGACGCGGAATTGCTGCGCGGGAATGCGGACGGATTGCGCTTCGACGAACGTGTCGGGCCGAGGGTGGACGCGGAGCTTGCGGTTTGCGACGAGGTGTTCGCGGTGCTGCGCGGATGGGCCGGGCGCGGCGTGCCGGTGATGATCGACAACCCGGTGTGGCCCGAAGAAGTGCCGCCCGGCGAGGCCACGCAGCGGTTGCGCGAACTCGTGCAGATGGTGCGCTGCGTCGGCATCGACGTGCGCCGGCACGACGAATCGACGCTGCTGTTTGCCGTCGCGAGCCTGCGCGCCGTGCGCGCGGGAGCGACCATCGCGGCCACCTGCGTGCAGGATCGCCGTGCCCATCGCGCCTGCATGGATATCGGCTTCGATGCGTTCGAGGGGCCGTACCTGCTGCAGCCCGCGCCGCCACGCGTGGTCGACACGTTGAAGCCGAATCGCGTGAACGTGTTGCGCCTGCTGTCCGCGGTGCAGAACCCCGACAACGGACCGGTCGAGATCGAGGAGTTGATCCGCAACGATGCGGTGCTCAGCTACAAACTGCTCAACTGCGTGAACTCGGCCTATTTCAGCCTGCCGCGCGAACTGAAATCGTTGCAGCAGGCCGCGATCTATTTCGGCGTGGCGCGGCTGCGCAACTGGGTCTACGCGATGGCGCTGGGCGATCTCGACGATGCGCCGCCCGAGGTGTTGAAGCAGGCCTTGTTGCGCGCGCGTATGGCGGAAATCCTGGCCCGGCGCATGCCCACGGAGCAGCGCGAGATGGCCTTCACCGTGGGCCTGTTCTCGCTGCTGGACGCGATCATGGGCGTGTCCATGCAGCAGGTGCTGACCGACGTGCCGGTCGCCGATCTGGTGCGCAACGCGTTGGTCGCAGGCACGGGGCCTCTGGCTGCCGTGCTGCAACGGATCCGCGCCTGGGAAAGGCTCGACGCGCGCGCCGGCGGTGCCGATGCCGAAGCTGCCGAGGCCTATCTCGGCGCGGTCGAGTGGGCCGAGCACGTCTACAGTTTCGCGCAACGCAACGCAGCCTGATCGCAACGCGCGGCGACCCCGCCGCAGCCTTTCGCGAACGACGATGTTGCGCCCGGTGTTCTCGCGGCGTGCGTGCGACGTGCGGGTTTTCGCCGCGAGCGGACCGCAAGCATCAAGGGTCGCCTAAAGGTTCCGCGCGCGCTGCCGAAGAAGGACATGACGCTCCGGTCGAAGGAGCGTGCCTTTCCTTCCCACCCCGGAATACGTCATGAAAACCTTGCTTGCCGTTGCCGCCAGCGCCCTGATGTTGGCTCCCGTCATCGCCCGCGCCGATTGCTCCGCCACCGATTTCAAGGTGGCCTCGTTCGAGGTCCAGGTCGGCGATCCGGCGCATCCGGTCATGAAGATGCCGGGCGAACTGGTGAACAACTGCAAGGAAGCCTCCGCTGCGCAGATCGAGATCGAGGCCAAGGGTGCCGACGGTTCGGTCCTGCAGAAAAGAAAGCTGTGGCCGGCCGGCACCACCAACATCGCACCCGGCAGCAGCGTCAAGTTCGACGCCGGAAGGATGTTTCGCTTCGATCCGTCGATGCGGACCTACGCGGTCGAAGTGGTTTCCGTGCACGCCTTCTGAACCACGCCGCCGCAACATCGTGGCGGCAAGGCCGCCGTACATGATGGCCGCGGCTCCAGCGCCGCCAGTTCGCATGGATCCCCGCACGGGCTGCCGGTACGACATCGTCCCTTCGCGTGTGGATTGACCGCGGAGGGATCACGTGCTCCCGGTTTGTCCGTTGCACCTGGCACATGCACGCGGCAGGCGTGGCGGGTTGCGGAATTCGCGCCTCAGCGCAAGCGTTCGCTGGCGACGTAGATCCGCGACAGCACCGCGGCCAGCGCGGCGTACAGTTCGTTCGGGACGTCTTGGCGCACGCGCACCGCGGCCAGCAGCGTGGCGGTGGCGGGATCGGCGTGGCGCGGCAGGCCCATTTGCTCGGCTTGCTGCAACAGGCGCTCGACCTGATCCGCGTCGAGATCGGCCCGCAGCGTCGCTTCCGCAGGCGTGGATTCGTCGCGACAGCGCAGGATGACCTTGCGCGGCGCGTTCATGCGCTGGCCTCCAGCAAGGCGTGGCCGAGTCCGGTGTGCCGCAGCGGGGTGCCCTGGCGAACGCGCAGTTGCGCCAGTTGCAGGCCGGAGCCTTCCAGCAGTTGCGACAATACCGAGGTTTGTTCTTCGAGCGCGAGCACGGCCGCATCGTGCTGCGCCCACAGGTCCACGGTTACCTGCACCCCGCGCAACCGGATCTGGCCGTGGATCGCGCCCAGACCCGGCGGATCGAGGGTGAAGCCCAGCGTCCATTGCGGTGTCGCGTCCGCCTGGTCGCCGCCGGCTTCCTCCTCGAAGCGCAGTTGCAGCACGTCGAAACCGTCGTCGTCGCGCACCGGCACCTCGATCATCCAGGCTTGCGGCGATGCCGACGGATGGGCTTCCAGTTGCATGATCTCGATGCGTGACAGCGCGGCCTGCACGTGCTTCAGCATGCCGCCGGCCAGCGTGAACGCATCCAGGGTGTCGGGTGCCGGCAGGCGTGCCTGCGGTTGCAGCGGCAGTTGCAACAAGGGCGGTGGCGTGTCGGCCGCCGCGGGTGTCGTGGACACCGTCGGCGCGGGCGTCGGTGCCGGATCGGGTGTTGGCGCAAGCGCCGTGGCCATGGCGAGTGCTTCCGCGAACCGCGCCGGGATCGGCGGCGGTGCCGCCGGCTGTGCCGGCGTGGCCGGCGTATCGGCCTGCGCCGTGCCGGGGTTTTGCGGCAGCTTGTGCAATGCCTGCGACAGCCTTTGCAGGGCCGCTTTCATGTCGTAATCGATTTGCGTGGCCGGCAATCGCCGGGACGTATTCGCGTGTTGCAGCAAGGTGTATTCGAGTTGCGTGCCGCCGCGTTTCAGGGTGTCGCGCAACACGGCCGGATCGAGCATGTCATGCCGATCGGCGATGGACGCCTCGAGACGCGCAAGCGCCACGCGCACCGGTTCGGGCAAGGCACGCGCCCCGGACGTGCGTGCCAGTGCGCGCAGGTCGGCCAGCAAGGGTTGCAAGCCGCCCTGTTGGGGCAACAGCGCGCGCAAGGCGGGTGCGGTTGGCGAACTCCTGGCGGCGGATTGTCCGAGCAGTTCCAGGACGGGTTGTGGACCGTTGGCGATGACCTTGGCCTGGAACTGGCGAGGCACCAATCCATTCGAAAGCGGATCAGCCTCGACGGTCAAACCGTTGATTTGCAAAATGAGGCGAGCTCCAAGCGTCTGTTCCAACACACGCACGGACACGGTCGAGCCGACCTTCCACGGTCTGGCCAGGGTGCCTGCAGCGGCGGCGGCCCAGTCGAGGGTCGCCAATTGGATCGGCTGCACGATCACGCGCAAGCTCCATGCATGGTTCTCGCTTGATATCGGCCGTATCGGCGTGGACTTGAGTGCGTTCGCCGGTGGTTTCGCGTGAGCCCCGGCACGCGGCCGGGTCGCTCATACCGGCGTCATGCGTTCTTCGAACATGGCCTCGAATGCCGCGAGCGGCATCGGCCGCGCGATGAGATAACCCTGGAAGGCATCACAGCCATGGGCCATCAGGAAATCCAGTTGCGCATCGGTTTCCACGCCTTCGGCCACCACTTCCATGCCCAGTCCATGTCCCATGGCCACGATGGTTTGCGTGACCATCGCGTCGTTGGCGTCGTTGGGCAGGCGGGCCACGAAGGACTGGTCGATCTTGATCTGGTCGAGCGGCAGTCGCGACAGGTAGGTGAGCGAGGAATAACCGGTGCCGAAGTCGTCCAGCGCAACCCGGATGCCTTGCGCGCGCAACTGGGCCAGCTTGCCGCTGGTTTCGGCGAGGTCGCCCAGGATCGCCGTCTCGGTGATTTCCAGTTTCAGCTTTGCGGGATCGGCGCCTTTCGCGGCGAGCGCCCGGCGCACTCGATTCACGAACCCGGGATCGGTGAATTGCCTTGCGCTCACGTTGATGGCGAGCGAGAGTCCACGCGTGGATGGCCGCGCGGACCACGCGGCCAGCTGGCTGCAGGCGCAATCGAGCACCCAGTTGCCCAGTGGCAGGATCAAACCGCTTTCTTCGGCGACGGGGATGAATTCCGCCGGTGAGACCATCTCGCCGCCCGGGCGGGTCCAGCGCAACAGCATTTCGGCGCCGGTGATGCGTCCGGTCCGTTCGGTCAGCGCCTGCAGGTGCAATGCCAGTCCGCCGTCCGCGATGGCGTTGCGCAGGTCGTGGATCAGCAGCTCGCGCCGCAGCAGGTCGTGTTGCATCGAGGGTTCGAACCGTCGCGCCTGGTCGCGCCCGCCGGACTTGGCCGCATACATCGCCAACTCGGCCTCCTTGAGCAGCGAGTCCGGCGTGCCTTGTCCCGGCACCAGCGCGGTCCAGCCGATGCTGGCCGTCATGGTCATGACCGTGCCGTCGCCCAGGTCGAACGGCTGCAGCAGTATCTCGCGGACCCGCCTCGCGCAATGCCAGGCGCGCGACTCGCGATCGTCTTCGTGGCAGCCTTCCAGCAGCGCGAACGTGCCGCCGCCGAGCCTGCCGAGCAGGCCGCGCTCGTCCAGCGATTTGAGCAGGCGCTGCGCCACCAGCGACAACAGCTTGTCGCCGGCGGCGTAGCCGCGCAGGTCGTTGATCCGCTTGAAGTGGTCCAGATCGATCAGCAACAGGGCTCCGCCGTTCGGTTCGGCGGTGTTTCCCAGCAGGTGCTGCAGCCTGCCTTGCAGGAAGAAACGGTTGGGCAGGTCGGTGATCGGGTCGAAGAAAGTCATGTGGTCGACGTTGGCGCGCGCGATGCGCTCGGCAGTCAAATCGACCATCGAGCAGATGTAATGGCTCACCTCGCCGCCGGCGTTCCTGACGCGCGAAATCATCATGCGCACGGGCTTCGGCTCGCCGTGCTTGACCTGCAGCCACATTTCGCCGTGCCACAGGCCCATCTCGCGGATGTGCTCGCGTACCTGCTGGTAGAACGCCTCGTATTGTCGCGAGCGGAGCATCGTCGTCGGCTGCCCGACCAGTTCCGCAGCGGCATAACCGGTCAGGCGCACGCAGGCATCGTTCACCCTCTGGATCACGGCGTTGGCGTCCGTGACCATCATCGCCTCCTGGGTTTCGAAGGCTGCCGCGGCAAGCTGCAGTTCGCTTTCGGCACGCTTGCGTTCGGTGATGTCCTGGGCATGGACGACCGCGTATTGCGCGTTGCCGTCTTCGCCGTGCAGCACCGAGATGTCGAGCAGCACCGGGAAGCGCCGGCCATCGCGGGTCACCTGTTCGGTTTCGACCACGGAGTGCTCCTGCCGGTCGATGGCGGTGCGTGCTGCCTCGCGTTCGGCAACGAGATCCTCCGGGTACAACGCGTCCACCGGCATGCCCGCCATTTCCTCGGGCGTGTAGCCGCGTTCGCGGGCAAATGTCGGATTGGCGTGGGTGACGCGGCGCGTGGAGGGGTCGAAGATGGCCACCCCGAACGCGGCGTGACGGAATGCGTGGGCCCACATCCGCAGTTGCGCGTCGGCCTGCACGCGTTCGGTGATGTCGCGGGTGATGGAGAGGATGCCGTCCAGGCCGTTTCCGGACGCACGCAGCGGCACCTTGACGGTTTCATAATGGCGGAGCTTGTCGCCGTATCGCGCAACAAACGGATCCTGGTATGTACGAGGCTGCCCGAGCCGCAACACTTCCTCATCGATCGCCTGTACCGAGTCGCTGATTTCGGTGCCGAACAGGTCACGGACCGTGCGACCCAGGATTTCGTCACGGCTGAGTCGCAGACGCTTGATGGCACTCTCGTTGCAATCGGTGTAAATGCCCTGGCTGTCCTTGACCGTCATCTCGTCAGGGCTGGAATCGAACAGGGCTCGCAACTTCGCCTCACCGGCCCGCAGGTCGCGGGTGCGCCGTGCCACGGTGCGCCGCAGCGACCATACCCACAGCGTCATCAGCGCGACCAGCGCCAGCACCGCCGCCAGCGCGATTTCGGCCTTGCGCAGGTAAGGCCGCAGGATCGTCGGCTGGTCCAGCCAGCGTTTGCGCAAGGTCTCGCGTTCGGCCGGCGTGACCTGGGCCATGCCGTGTTCGACGATTTGCAACAGGGCGGCGTCGCCCTTGCGCACGGCCCTGTGCAGGTGGCCGGTGTAGAGCACCAACGCGCGATAGAAATGGCCCGGTTCGGAATAACGGTACAGGTAGAAATCCGCGGCGCTGCCGTCCATGCAGAAGATGCGCAAGTCGCCTTGTGTCGCGGCCTGCATGATGTCCCGGTTGTTGCCGAACAGGTGCAGGTCCGTGATGCCCAGCGATCGCAATCTTTCGCCGCAGGCGTCGCCGCGCTCCACGCCCACCGGGAAGCCGCGCAGCGAAGCCGCGTCGTGCACGCCGCGGATGCTGCGGTCCACGTAAATCCCGACCGGGGACGAAGCGTAAGGCCTGGAAAAATCGTAGAGCGTTTCCCGGGACGGCGTGCGATCGATCATGTCGATCACATCAGCGTTGCCGGACAGCAATGCTTGCTGCGCATCGGCCCAGCTGGTCGGCTCCAGTTCGACCTTGATGCCGGTATGGGCTTCGAACAACCGCCACATGTCCACCTCGTAGCCCTGCGGCTTGCCGTCAGCGTCGAGGAACAGGTAAGGCGGGTAGTTGTTGTCGGCGGCAACGCGGATGCGCGTGGGCGAGGCCCTCACGGGCGCGCCCACGGCCGGCGCCGCGATCAGGCAGCCAAGCAGACAACCCAGGCACGTTGAACTGAGCGCATTCATGTGCACGCCCCAACGCGTGGATTCTCCTTTGCGCGGCGGTTTCCGGCGTGGCGGGGAAGCATGCCCGTCGCGCCCTGCTCGCAATCAGGCTCTCATTTATTCCGGGTGGAGGCAAGCCTGACCCCGGGGACAACGTGACGGGGTTGGCAGAGCGCCCGGGCGGCTTGCGCGATTGCCGGATCGTGTTGCCTAAAGTTGTGCCGGCGGTGGCCGTTACACCTTGCGTACGAGGCTTGCGGAGGCCGCATGGCGAATACGGAAAAGCGCAGGAAGCCGCGCGAGTGCCGCGTCGCGCTGGAAGCCGATCTGGTGATCAGCGGCGCGGCCGGGCTGTACGCGCGGTTGGGCAAGGCCTTGTCCGATCCGGCGCCGGTGGTGCTGGATGCGGCGGCGGTGGCACGGCTGGACACCTCCGGGCTGCAACTGCTGCTGGCGTTCGCGCAGGCGCGCAACGCAGGCGGACATCCGTGGCGCTGGGAGAACGTCGGCGGCGGCTTGCGCGATGCCGCCACGCTGCTCGGCATGCAACGAATGCTGGAACTGCCGGATGCGGGCCCGGCGCACGACTGACACGAAACGAGGCTTTCGAGATGGCAAAGATTCTGGCGGTGGACGATTCCGTTTCGATGCGCAACATGGTGGCTTTCACGTTGCGCGGCGCCGGCCATGAAGTGCAGGAGGCCGCGGACGGCAAGGCTGCACTGGATGCCGCCAGGGCCGGGCGCTTCGACCTGGTGCTGGCGGACGTCAACATGCCGGCGATGGACGGCATCACCCTGACCCGCGAGTTGCGCGCGCTGCCGACATTCGCGGGCGTGCCGATCCTGATCCTCACCACCGAGTCCGATACCGACAAGAAGATGCAGGGCAAGGCCGCCGGTGCCACCGGCTGGCTGGTGAAGCCGTTCGACCCGGAACAACTGCTGGCCACGGTCGCGCGCGTGGCGTGTTGACGCCGCCATGAACACGGTCGACCTCAGCCAGTTCCACCAGACCTTCTTCGACGAAAGCCGGGAAGGCCTGGACGTGATGGAAGACGCGCTGCTGAAGCTGGAAAGCGGCGCCGACGACCCGGAACTGGTGCATGCGATTTTCCGTGCGGCACATTCCATCAAGGGCGGCGCGGCGACGTTCGGCTTCGGCGACGTGGCGGCGTTCACGCACGTGCTGGAATCGCTGCTCGACCATATCCGCGACGGCCGCCGCAAGGCCGACGGGGAAACCGTCGAGTTGCTGCTGCAGTCGGTCGACTGCATGCGCGGCATGCTGGCGCGTTCGCAGGGCGGCGGCGCGGTGGCCGACGCCGCCAGCGAAGCGCTGCGCGAACGGTTCGCGGCCATGCTCGGCAAACCGGCCGGCAGCGCCGCGGCCGCGGCTGCACAACCGCAACTGCCGGTCGATGGCTGGCGCATCCGGTTCCGTCCGCATCCGAACCTGCTGCGCACCGGCAACGATCCGCTGCGGATGTTCCGCGAGCTGGCGTTGCTGGGCAAGCTGGTCGTCAGGCAGGTGCAGGCGCTGCAGGAGCCGCGTCCGGCCTTTGCCGACCTCGATCCCGCCGCGGCGATGCTGGGCTGGGAACTGGAATTGCGCGGCGACATCCAGCGCAGCCACGTCGAAGCGGTGTTCGACTGGGTCGAAGGCGACTGCGATCTCGACATCGAACTGCTGCACGACCGTCGCGCGCGGGCGCCCGCGGCTGGCGCCCCTGCGGCCGCGCCTGCCGCAAATGATGCCGCGACGCACGCCGATGCCGGTTCGATCCGCGTGTCGATCACCAAGGTCGACGCGCTGATCAACATGGTCGGCGAGCTGGTGATCACCCAGTCAATGCTGGGCGACATCGGCGAACACTTCGGCATGGAGCGGTTGATGCAACTGCGCGAAGGCCTCGCGCAGCTCGACCGCACCACGCGCGAATTGCAGGAAAGCGTGATGCGCATCCGCATGCTGCCGATCGCGGCGGTGTTCAACCGTTTCCCGCGCGTGGTGCGCGACCTCGAACACAAGCTCGGCAAACGGGTGAAGCTGGAGTTGCACGGCGAATCGACCGAGGTCGACAAGACCGTGCTGGAGAAAATCGGCGATCCGATGGTGCACCTGGTGCGCAACGCGATCGACCACGGCCTCGAATCGCCCGGAGACCGCATTGCCGCCGGCAAGCCTGAAGTTGGCGTGCTGCGCCTGGACGCGCGCCACGAAGGCGGCAATGTCGTCGTCGAAGTGTCCGACGACGGCACCGGGCTCAGGCGCGAGAGGATCGTCGAAAAAGCCGTGCAGCGCGGACTGGCGCAGCCCGGGCAGGAATTGGGCGACGAGGAAGTTGCCGAGCTGATTTTCCAGGCCGGCTTCTCCACCAATGCCGAAGCCACCGACCTGTCCGGGCGCGGCGTCGGCATGGACGTGGTGCGCCGCAACGTCAGCGATCTCGGCGGAAGCGTCAGCGTGCGCAGCCGCGAAGGCAAGGGCAGCACCTTCACCATCGTGCTGCCGCTCACGCTGGCCATCATCGAAGGGTTGACCACCGAAGTCGGCGGCGAGCGTTACATCGTGCCGCTGGTATCGATCGTGGAATCGCTGCAGTTGAAGGCGCCGGACGTGCGGCACGTGGCGGGTGGCGGCGAGTTGTTCCACTTCCGCGAGGACTGGCTGCCGCTGGTGCGGTTGCACGACGCATTCGGCTGCGCCGATGCGGTGACGCGCGTGGAGCAGGGCATCGTGATCGTGGTCGAAGCCGGCGGCCGCCGGGTCGGGTTGCTGGTGGATGCGCTGCTCGGCCAGCAGCAGGCGGTGATCAAGTCTCTGGAATCGCACTACCGGCGCATCGAGGGCATTTCCGGCGCCACCATCGCCAGCGACGGCAGCGTCGCGCTGATCGTCGACGTCGACGGCGTGGTGCGCGTGGCCGGGCGCCGCCGCGCGGCCTGATCCGCGGGACGCGTGCTCAAGAATCGGATGCCGGTGTCGACACAGTGGCGAGAGGCGGCGCGCAAGCGCCCACGAGGTGACGAACCGATGTCGCGGGACGAACAACAGACCACCAGGGTGCAGCAGCAACTCACCTTCACGCTGGCCGGCGAGGAATACGGCATCGACATCCTGGCGGTGCGCGAGATCCGCGCATGGTCCAGGGTCACGCGCATCCCGCAAACGCCCGATTACGTGCTGGGCGTGCTCAACCTGCGCGGCGCGATCGTGCCGGTGATGGATCTGCGTTTGCGCTTCGGCCTGACCCGCGAGGGATACGACGGCGCCACGGTGACCGTGGTCGTCGCGGTCGGCGAACGCCTGTACGGCGTCGTCGCCGATGCGGTGGCGGACGTGTTCGACGCGCCGGAAGACAGGATCAAGCCGGTGCCGGAACTCGGCGCGGTGGTGGACACCCGGTTCCTGAAGGGACTGGTGGGCGACGGCGAACGCATGATCATGCTGCTCGACGTCGAACGGTTGATGCGCCCTGAGGACGCCGAGGCGCTGGACGCGGTTTTGCCGGATGCCGCGGAAGTCGCGGCGGCGGCCTGATGACTCCCGGGGAACATGATGAAAATGAATCTTTCTGCCCTGTCCAAATTGCGCATGCCCTACCTGACCGTGAAGCTGCGGCTGCTCGGCGTGGTCGGCATGCTGGTGGCGATGTTGCTGGTCGGCGCGTGGATCGGCCTCGACAACATGTCGCGCGGCAACGACAACCTCAACCGTCTCTACGACGGCGGCCTGATGCCATTGTCGGTGTCCGACCAGGTGGCGCGCGGTTCGATGCTCAGCTTCATCAGCCTGAGTGAAGCCGCCTTCCAGAACGACGACAAATCGATCGTCAAGCAGAAACTTGGCGAAGTCGCGAAGTGGAGCAAGCAGAACGACGAACTGGTCAAGCAGCTGCAGGGCATGCCGTCGTCGCCGGCGGTCGCCGGGCAATTGAAGGCATTCACCAGCGCGCGCGGGGACGTGTTGTCGTCGATGGGCGACGCGAGGCAGGCGCTCGCGAGCGGCGACCCCGGCGCGCGCCAGATGCTTTACACGGATTTGTTGCCGGCGGTGATGATCATGCAGGACAGCATGAAGAAGTTGATCGACCTGCAGGTCAAGGAAGGCGACGACCTGCGCGACGAGGCCGTGGCGCGTTACGAGAAGGTCCACAAGCTGACCATGATTGCACTGGTGGCCGGTATCGCGCTGGCGTTGCTGGTCGCGATCCTGGTGGTCCGCGCCATCATCGTCGCGTTGAACCGCAGCGTGGCCGTCGCCGACGCCATCGCCGAAGGCCACCTCGGGCACGACATCCACACGAACGGCAAGGGCGAGTTGGGACGCCTGCTGGTCGCGCTGCGCAGCATGGATGCCCGCCTGTGCGGCATCGCGGGCCAGGTGCGGCGCGGCTCGGACGAAGTCAGCGTGGCGGCGCAGCAGATCTCGCGCGGCAACGACGACCTCAGCCAGCGCACCCAGGAGCAGGCGTCCAGCCTCGAGGAAACCGCTTCGTCGATGGAGGAGATGACCTCCACCGTCAAGCAGAACGCCGAGAACGCCAGTCATGCCAACCAGTTGGCGCGCGGCGCCCGCGAACAGGCCGAGCGCGGCGGCGAGGTCGCCGGGCAGGCGGTGAAGGCGATGAGCGAGATCGACGCATCCAGCCGCAAGATCGCCGATATCGTCGGTTTGATCGACGAGATCGCGTTCCAGACCAACCTGCTGTCGCTGAACGCGGCGGTGGAAGCGGCGCGCGCCGGCGAGCAGGGCCGCGGCTTCGCGGTGGTGGCATCCGAAGTGCGCAACCTCGCGCAGCGCAGCGCGGCGGCGGCGAAGGAAATCAAGGCCCTGATCGGCGAAAGCGTGGACAAGGTGCGTGCCGGCACCGAACTGGTCCAGAAGACCGGCAAGACCCTGGTCGAAATCGTGGACAGCGTGAAGAAGGTCACCGACATCGTCGGCGAGATCGCCGCGGCCAGCCACGAACAGTCGGCCGGCATCGACCAGGTCAATCGCGCGGTCATGCAGATGGACGAGATGACCCAGCAGAACGCCGCGCTGGTGGAGGAATCCGCGGCGGCTTCGCACGCCCTGGAAGATCAGGCCGACGACCTGACCCGCCAGATCGCGTTCTTCAAGGTCCGCGATGGCAAGACGGCCACGTCCGAGGTCGATGCGGTGCTGTCGCGCGCGGCGCGTGCGTCGGAGGAAGCGGCGGCGGAACCGCGGGATGCCGCCGGACCGCGCAAGTCCGCGGCCGCGCAAAAAACCGCGCGGGCCACGCCGGTGCATGCCGGGGCAGGCGGCAAGTCCGAAGACGCGGTCTGGGAGGAGTTCTGATCCATGGCCGTTGTTGCAGCCGCGGCGCCGGGCACCGGAAGCCATGTGCTGAATGACGCGGAGTTCCGTTTCCTCAGCGCCTTCGTCACCCGCCACTGCGGCATCACCATGGGCGAACACAAGCGCCAGATGCTGCAGGGGCGCCTGCAGCGGCGGCTGCGCGCATTGGGCCTGGATGGTTTCGGGGACTATTGCGAGCTGCTGCGCCAGGATCCGGACCGCGAACTCGGCGAGTTCGCGAGTGCGGTGAGCACCAACGTCACCGCGTTCTTCCGCGAGTCGCACCATTTCGACTACCTGGCCGCGCAGTTGCCGAAGTGGCTGGTCCAGCGTCCCGGTGGACGCATCCGCATCTGGTCGGCGGGTTGTTCGACCGGCGAGGAACCTTATTCGCTGGCGATGGTTCTCGCCGAGGCGCTGGAAAAACACCGTGGTCCCGCCGATGCGCTGATCCTCGCCACCGACCTGTCGCCGGCGGCGTTGGCGGATGCGCGCGACGGGGTGTATTCGCTGCAACGCATCGAGGGTGTCGGCGAGGAGCGCAGGCGGCGCTGGTTCCAGCGTGGCGGCGGTACGCAGGCGGGCAAGTTCCGCGTGCACCCGCGCCTGCAGGAGCTGGTGCGCGTGCGACCCTTGAACCTGCTCGAGGCCTGGCCGATGCAAGGCAAGTTCGATGCGATCCTGTGCCGCAACGTGGTGATCTATTTCGACACGCCCACCAAGCAGCGGTTGTTCGAACGCTTCGACGCGGCGCTGCAGCCGCACGGCAAATTGTTCCTCGGCCATTCCGAATCCGTGAACGGCTTGTCCGATCGCTTCGCGCTGGTCGGGCGGACCATCTACGACAAACGGTCCCGCTGAAGCCATGCGTCTGGCGTCCGTCCCCGGCATCCAGCGAACCGGTGCGCGCGCGGTGGCGCGCGGGTTCGAACACCTGCTTCGCTTGCACGAAGCGGGCACGGGCCGGGTGTCGGTGAAGATCCTGCCCGGCGAGTATTACGCCACGGCGCAGGATGAAGTCATCACCACCGTGCTGGGCTCGTGCGTGTCGGCCTGCATCCACGACCCCGAAGCGAGGGTCGGCGGCATGAACCATTTCATGTTGCCCGAGCCTTCCGCCCGCCGCGGGCGCTGGGGCGACACCGCAGCCGGACGCTCGGCGCGTTACGGCAGCGACGCCATGGAACAACTGGTCAACACGGTGCTGAAGGCCGGTGGCGAACGCGGCCGGCTGCAGGTGAAGATTTTCGGTGGCGGGCGCGTCCTTGCGCGGATGACCGACATCGGCGCGCGCAACGTCGATTTCGTGCGCCGCTACCTCGACGCGGAATCGCTGCTGCTGGCGGCCGAGGACGTCGGCGGCGAGCGACCGCGCCAGGTCCGCTTCTATCCGGTGTCCGGGCGCGCGCAGGTGCGGCGCCTGAACGGCCTCGACGACGTCGGCCTCGCCGATCGCGAGCGCCGCTACCTCAAGCAACTCGCGAACGATCCGATAAAGGGTGAAGTGGAATTGTTTTGAACACGACCATGCCCAGGATCCGCGTACTCATCATCGACGACTCCGCGCTGGTGCGGAAGATGCTTGCGGGCATGCTGTCGGAAGACCCGCAGATCGAGGTCGTCGGCAGCGCGCCGGATCCATTGGCCGCGCGCGAGAAAATCAAGCAGCTCAACCCGGACGTGTTGACGCTGGACGTCGAGATGCCGCGCATGGACGGGCTGACCTTCCTCGACAACCTGATGCGCCTGCATCCGATGCCGGTGGTGATGGTGTCTTCGCTCACCGCGCGCGGCGCCGAGGTGACCCTGCGCGCGCTGGAACTGGGCGCGGTGGATTTCCTTGCCAAGCCCGGCAGCGACCTGACCGGCACCTTCGGCGACAGCGCCGAGGAGATCCGCGCCAAGGTCAAGGTGGCG
Organism: Lysobacterales bacterium 66-474; assembly: GCA_001899805.1. Classification (GTDB taxonomy): domain Bacteria; phylum Pseudomonadota; class Gammaproteobacteria; order Xanthomonadales; family Rhodanobacteraceae; genus 66-474. Next base: position 565,003 of record MKWP01000015.1, on the reverse strand, counting down.
GCGCGCGCCAGGCCGCGGGCACGCACCGAACCTGCGCAACCACCCAAGGCTTCGCCGCGCTTCGATGCCGACGCGGTGCTGCCGCGCGTGACCGGCAGCGCCAGCAGCGGCGGCCGCATCATCGCGATCGGCGCGTCCACCGGCGGCACCGAGGCGATCCGCGTGGTGCTGTCCATGATGCCGCCGGATGCACCACCCATCGTGATCACCCAGCACATCCCTGCGCAATTCAGCGCGCCGTTCGCGCAGCGCATGGACAAGTGTTCGGCGATGCGGGTGTGCGAGGCGCGGGACGGCCAGTCGATCCAGGCCGGACACGCCTATATCGCGCCCGGCGATCGCCACCTGCTGGTGGTGCGCGACGGCAGCCGCCAGGTTTGCCGCCTGCACGACGGTCCGCTGGTGAATCGCCACAAGCCAAGTGTCGACGTGTTGTTCCGTTCGGTGGTCGCCGGCATCGGCGCGGCCGGCATCGGCGCGCTCCTGACCGGCATGGGCGACGACGGCGCGCGCGGCCTGAAGGAAATGCGCGACGCCGGAGCGCCGACCGTGGTGCAGGACGAAACCACCTCGGTGGTCTGGGGCATGCCGGGTTCGGCCTGGAAACTGGGTGCGGCCGACCAGGCGTTGCCGCTCGAGGCCATTGCTGGACGGCTGCTGGAACTGGCCGCGCGGCCGCTTGCGAAACCGCGTGCCGCCGCCGGCGTGGCGATGCTGCCATGAGGACGATGATCATGCGGGCTCCGGGAACTCCCGAACGCGGGGTGGGATTGCTCGGCAGTGGACTGGCGCTGGTCGCCGTGCTGGTGTGGTCCAACGCCTGGGTCGGTCCGCTCGCGGTGGTGTTGCTGGCCGCGCTGTGGACCGGACTGAATCAGCGCGCCCAGCATCGGGCCATGGCGGAGGGGGCGCCGAAAACAGGCGGCGATGCCGATCTGCATGGCGCGATCGACGACCTGCGCGGCGCGTTGGTGGACGAGTTGGGACATGCGGCGCGCGAACTGAACCAGGCGCTGGACGTGCTCGGCGATGCGGTCGGCGAGCTGGGCAGCGGTTTCGATGGCCTGGCCAGGAAGACCGGCGCGCAGCAGCAGTTGTTGCAGCAGATCATCGACAACAATGGCAGCCAGGGCGGAAGCGTCGAGGATTTCATCAGCAAGACCGGCGGCCTGCTCGAACATTTCGTCGCGTTGGTGGTGCACCTTTCGCGCGACAGCCTGCGCATCGTCTACCGCATCGACGGGATGGCGAAGGAAATGGATGCGGTGTTCGGGCTGCTGAAGAACGTCAACACCATCGCCGAGGAAACCAACCTGCTGGCGTTGAACGCGGCCATCGAGGCGGCGCGCGCCGGCGAGTCGGGCCGCGGCTTCGCGGTGGTGGCCGGGGAGATCCGCAACCTCGCGCGCCACTCCAACCAGTTCAACGAACAGATCGGCAGCCACGTCGAGCGTTCGCGCAGGAGCATGGTGCAGCTGCGCGAGCTGGTCGGCGCGATGGCTTCGCAGGACATGAGCGTGGCGCTGGCCAGCAAGGGCGACATCGACGCGATGATGGCGCAACTCGCCAGCAGCGGCAGCCGCATCACCGAAGTCACCGCGCAAGTGGCGTCGATTGCGCAAGGCCTCGGCTCGGACGTCGCCACCACCGTGCGCTCACTGCAGTTCGAGGACATATTGAGCCAGCTCATCCGCCAGACCCATGCGCGTTTGACCGAGCTGCAGGACGTCGCCGGCCAGTGCAGCGGCGACATCGAGTCCATGCTGCGCATGCGTGCCGGCGCCGATGAAATGCGGGAACACGCCGAGCGCATGCGCGCGCGCCTGCAATTGCAACGCGAACGCGGGCGCCTGCGCGGGCGGGGGCCCGCGTTGCAGACGTCGATGAGTGCGGGCGAGATCGATCTTTTCTAGGAGCACAACGGCCATGAGCCTCAGCTGTGACAATGATGTCAACGATGAATGCATCACCCTGCACGTCGGCGATCGCTTCGACTTTTCGGTGCATCGCAGTTTCCACGAGGCGTGCCTTGCTAGGCCGCGCGCGCGCAGCTACGTGATCGACCTCGATGGCGTCACCAGCATGGACAGCTCGGCGCTGGGCATGCTGCTGCTGTTGCGCGAGCATGCCGGCGGCGACGATGCCGACATCCGCGTCGTGAACGCCAACCTCGACCTGTGCAACACCTTCCGCGTGGCAGGACTGGGCCGGATGCTCACGCTGGGTTGATCGACGGCCGCGCCCCGGGCATCCAGCCTGCCGTGGAGGGAGCGTCACCGCCGTCCTCACCGATGGCCTTCGGCCGGCTGGCGTGTCACGAAGCTGCAAAAAACCGCCGCGACAATGCGTCGCAGCCGCCGCCATGCCCGTTCCGGGCCTCGCGCACCTGTCCGTCGCCACGCTGCAGGGCTGCGGAATTGGACGCCGGCCCCGGCATGGTGTAAAACCGTCATCAGGGACCATGTCCACGATCACTTCCGAACCGCACGGGATGTCTCGTCGGACCGGTATCCCGTGTGCACGTTCACCACATACAGGGGCACGATGAACAAGTAAAAAAACAAGGGAGGGTACCGTGGATGCTGCCGTCGACCGTCATGCCATCACCAGACCACTCGAACTGCTTGGAATCGGCGCGACCGAGGAGCGCGCTTACCGTGTTTTGCTGGAACGCCACAAGGCGACCGCCGCCGAGATCGCCGGCGACCTGGGGATAACCCTGCGGGTGGCGAGGAAACTGCTCGCCGACCTCGAAGCCCAGGGCTTGGCCACGCACACCCCGAAAGTCCCGCGCGTCTACGTCGCCGCGCCGCCGGAATTCGCCGTCGCCGCACTGATCAAGCAACGCCAGGCGATGCTGGAACGGGTGCGCGTCGCGATCCCCGAACTGGAGGAGCAGTCCGCGCGCTCCAGCCATGCGGACGGACACGAGCCGGTGCTGGAAGTCATCACCAGCCGGTCGCACCTCGGCGTGGTGCTGACCCAGATGTACGAGTCGTTCCGCAACGAGGCCATGTGTTTCCAGCGCGCCCCCATGCTGATGCCCGCGATCAGTCCACCGCGTAAGTTGCGGGCCGGCGCCATCGTGAGGACGATCACCGACAACAGCATGCTCGAAATGCCCGGCATGCTCGCGCGGATCAGGGAAGACGCCGCGCGAGGCGAGCAGGCGCGCATGCTGCCGGTACTGCCGTTCAAGATGATGATCTTCGACCGACGCGCGGCGGTCGTTTCGCTGGACGGCGAGGGGCCCGGCAAGGCCGCGACCTTGCTGATCCACGGCGGCTTGCTGCTGCAGGCGTTGTGCCGGTTGTTCGAGTGCGTGTGGGAGCGCGCCACTCCCATCCTGTTCGGACATGTCGAAACCCTGCATGCGCGCGAAGGTGATGTCCGCGTGGGCGAGCTCGCCGACGCCCTGGTCCCGTTGCTGGCGGCCGGGCTCAACGACAAGGCCATCGCCGCCGAACTCGGCGTCTCGTCCGCCACGCTCAATCGACGCATGAGCGAGTTGATGCGGACCACCGGCACGCGCAGCCGGTTCCAACTCGGCTGGCACGCGGCCCTGCAAGCCGCGTCGCCGCGGATGCCGGTCCCGGCCCGGCCCGCGTGATGCATCGGCTTCGCGTGCACGTGTTGCACACGTGCACGCGGAAACCGGGTGATTGATTTCCATCATGATGGTCATCCATCGCGTCGCGCTATTGAGCACGTGATGGCTGCGTGCAAGACTTCGTAACGTTGGTTTACTTTTGCGCGCACGGGTAATCGTCCGTGCGCGGGGCGGGACGAGGGTCCCCGCGGATTTCTATAACGGTGAACGAACGCGCTGCCTCGAAACAGCGCGAAGGGTGTCCCTTTGTCCTGAAAACGCATCGAACCCGCTGCCATTCGTGACGCATCGGCCGGACGCCGTGCCGCACGAAAACCGCACATCACAACCAGACAACACTGAGGCCGACGATGAACAAGAATATCTACAGCCTGGTTTGGAACAAGTCCCTTCGCCAGATCGTGGTGGCATCCGAACTGGCAACGGTGAAGGGCGGTAGCGGTTCGTCGGGAGAAGCAAAAGGCTCCGGTGCGGGCCTTCGGCGCGCGGCACTCGCGCTTGCCGCAACGCTGGTCCTGGGTGCCGCGCCTTGGCTGACGGCAGCGGCCGCGCAAGGACAAACCAATTGCAGTGGCGCCAGCGCGACGGGCAATCAGTCGCTCGCGTGCGGCAAGGGCGCCAAGGCCAGCGGCGATCACGCAACGGCGGTCGGGGTGAAAGCCGTCGCCTCCGGCGCCTACGCGTCGGCGTTCGGCAACAACGCCACGGCGAAAGGGCTTCGCAGTGTCGCCGTCGGCAACGGTTCTTATGCAAAGGGCGAGAAAGCCGTCGCCGCGGGCTACGTCGCGGTCGCGACGGGCGCATTCAGCACCGCGGTCGGCAACAACGCCCATGCGCTGGGAACGGCGAGCACTGCCGTGGGTCGGGGAGCCTGGGCGTCGGGTTACAAGTCGTCGGCGCTGGGTTATGCCGCCACGGCAAGCGGCGGCTACACGGTGGCGCTCGGCACCAATTCGATCGCCGATGCCACGGACAGCGTCGCGCTGGGGCATGGCGCATCGACCGACGGTTATGCCAACAGCGTGGCGTTGGGCGCGGGGTCGATCGCCGATCGTGCGAACAGCGTGTCGGTCGGCGCGCCGGGGGCGGAGCGCCAGATCACCAACGTGGCTGCGGGCACGCAGGACACCGACGCGGTGAACCTCGCGCAGTTGAACGCGGCCACCAACAACGGCGAAGCCGCGGCGACGTCGCATTATTTCAAGGCCAACGGTCCGGCCGACGGTTCGGACGATGCCGTGGCCAGTGGTGCGCACGCGACGGCCTCGGGGCCGCTGGCGACGGCGTCCGGTGATGACAGCACCGCGAACGGGTACAACGCGCAGGCGCTGGGCGACCAAAGCGCGGCGATCGGCAGCAACAGCGTGGCGTCGGGCAGCAACGACATTGCGATGGGCAATGGCGCGGCGACCGGCGGCTACGGCGGCAACAACATCGCGATGGGGGCGGGCGCCTACGCGGGCAGTTACTACGGCGGCAACATCGCGATCGGCCAGAACGCGAGCGCGACCGGCAAGTACGCGACGGCGATCGGCCGCAACGCGAATGCCAGCGGCAAGTACGGGACGGCGCTGGGCAACGGTTCGAATGCGACCGGCAAGTACACCACCGCGTTGGGCGCCGGCGCGAGCGCGGCGGGCGATTACGGTACCGCGGTGGGGGCGTTCTCGACGGCGGGCGCACAGGCGACGACAGTGGGCGCGTTTGCGACGGCGGGCGATTACGCGACGGCAGTAGGCACGGGTGCGTACGCCGCGTACGGCAGTGCGGCGTTTGGATTGGTGGCCAAGGCGACTGGATCGATATCGACGGCGCTGGGCACCAACGCGTATGCGCAGGGCGCGTTGTCGACCGCGGTGGGTTTCAGGGCGACGACGGGCGAGGCGGCTTACCAGGCCGTGGCAATCGGCAGCCAGTCGTACGCAGGTGGCTACAACAGCATCGCGATGGGCGGCAATGCGGCGGCGCTGGGCGACAGCGGGATCGCGATCGGCAACACCAGCGTCGCTGGCACGTATGCGACGGCCGTGGGTCCGTTCGCGGTGGCGGCGGGATACGGTTCGACCGCGATCGGCGACACCGCGAATGCGACCGGCGACAACAGTGCGGCGGCCGGTCGTTTCAGCGTTGCGCAAGGCGACCAGTCGAGTGCCTTCGGTTACAACGCGCAGGCGTTGGGCGACAACAGCACCGCGATCGGCAGCAATGCACATGCGTACGGCAGCGGCGATTTGGCGATGGGCCAGAACGCCGTGGCGAACGGCACCAGCTATTACGGCACCTCTCCCGCCACGGCGGTGGGTTCCAATGCGATGGCGACCAATGAAGGCGCGTCGGCCTTCGGCAACAATGCCAGCGCGAGCGGCAAATACAGCACCGCGCTCGGGCAGGGAACCCAGGCTTCCGGCAAGTACAGCACGGCGGTCGGCTGGCGATCCGAGTCGAGCGGATACTTCAGCACCGCGCTCGGCGACTTGGCCATCGCCAAGGGTAATTACAGCACTGCCGTCGGCAGCCACGTGTATGCCAGCGGCAAATACGCGACGGCGGTCGGCTCGTGGGCCTACGCCACCGGGTATGAGGGTACCGCGATTGGCGCGGGCAGCCACGCCGATGGGTTCCTCTCGGCAGCCTTCGGCGCTGGCGCGCACGCGGTGAATGGCGGCACCACGGCGATGGGCGTGGGCGCCTATGCCAGCGGTTACATCGCCACGGCGATCGGCGCTGATGCGGTGGCATTGGGCGATCATTCCATTGCGGAAGGCTTCCGTGCGTACACGGCGGCACCTGCAACCAACAGCATTGCGACGGGGTATTTCGCGTACGCATCGGGTTACGCCAGCATTGCAATGGGCTCGAACGCAGCAGCGCTGGGCGATGGCGGCATCGCGATCGGCAACCAGACGGTGGCGAACACCTATGGCACAGCCGTGGGGCCATTCGCGGTGGCAGCGGGCTACGGTTCGACGGCGGTTGGCGATACAGCCAATGCGACGGGCGACAACAGTACGGCAGTGGGCCGTTACAGCGTTGCGCAAGGCGACCAGTCGAGTGCCTTCGGTTACAACGCGCAGGCGTTGGGCGACCACAGCGCGGCGATCGGCAGCAACAGTCTGGCGTCGGGCAGCAACGACATTGCGATGGGCAACGGCGCGGCGACCGGCGGTTACGGCGGCAACAACATCGCGATGGGGGCGGGTGCCTACGCAGGCAGTTACTACGGCGGCAATATCGCGATCGGCCAGAACGCGAGCGCGACTGGCAAGTACGCGACGGCGATCGGCCGCAACGCGAATGCCAGCGGCAAGTACGGGACGGCGCTGGGCAACGGTTCGAGTGCCACCGGCAAGTACACCACCGCGTTGGGCGCCGGCGCGAGCGCGGCGGGCGATTACGGTACCGCGGTGGGGGCGTTCTCCACGGCGGGCGCACAGGCGACGACGGTGGGCGCGTTTGCGACGGCGGGCGATTACGCGACGGCAGTCGGCACGGGTGCGTACGCGGGCTACGGCAGCGTGGCGATGGGCCTGGTCACGAAGGCGACGGGAGCCATATCCACGGCGCTGGGCACCAATGCGTATGCGCAGGGCGATGAATCGATCGCGGTGGGATTCCGGGCCACCACGGGCACCTATGGCACCAACGCGATCGCGATGGGTACCAATGCGTACTCGGGTGGTTACAACAGCATCGCGATGGGCGGCAATGCAGCGGCGTTGGGCGACAGCGGCATCGCGATCGGCAACACCAGCGTCGCTGGCACGTATGCGACGGCGGTGGGTCCATTCGCGGTGGCCGGTGGTTATTCGTCGGTGGCGGTGGGCGATACGGCCAACGCGTGGGGCGACTACAGCGTTGCCATGGGCAAGAACGCCTACGCAGGCGGGGCGCAGGCCATCGCAATCGGCGCCAATTCCGCGGCGATGTACCAAGGTGGTATCGCCATCGGCAACGGTGCCGTTGCCAGCGGCCTGGGCGCGACGGCGGTCGGCAAGTACGCAACGAGCTACGGCGCCACGAGCTCGGCGTTCGGCAAGTACGCCAGTGCGACCGGTCTTTCTTCGACTGCCATCGGCAGCTTTGCGACCGCGGCCGATTGGAACACCACGGCGGTGGGTTCGGGTGCGTTCAGCAGATTCATGAGCACGGCAGTCGGTGCGGGCAGTTTCGCCGGCTACACGTCCACGGCGATGGGCGTCTACAGCAGCGCACAGGCCTCCTCCGTCGCGATCGGCAACTGGGCCACCGCCGGTAGCCTGATCTATGACGCAAACGGCTACATAACAGGCTATACCAGCGGTACAGCGGTCGGCACCGGCAGCATGGCGACCGGGAGCGCAAGCGTCGCGATCGGCGGCTATGCGACAACGGGCGGACCGGCCAAGGCGAGCGGCGACGCCGGCACCGCGGTTGGCGCGGGCTCCCTGGCGGGTGCGGATTACTACAGCGCCACCCGGGGCGACCACACCACCGCGATCGGCAACGAAGCCTGGGCCACCGAGGATGGCGCGACGGTGCTGGGCTACAACAGTTACGCGCAAGCCCTCGATTCGACGGTACTGGGTTCCAACGCCTGGACCACCAAGGACGCGAGCAACAGCGTCGCGATCGGCGCCGGTTCGTTGGCCGATCGCGCGAATACCGTCTCGGTCGGCGCGGATGCGGACTGGACGGATTTTGCGGGCGTGGTGCATCCGGCGATCGACCGCCAGATCACCAACGTGGCCGCGGGCACGCAGGACACCGATGCGGTGAACCTGGCGCAGTTGAACGCGGCCACCAACGGCGGCGCGGCGGCCGACACGTCCCACTATTTCAAGGCGAATGGACCGGCCGACGGTTCCGATGATGCAGTAGCCAGCGGTGCGCACGCCACGGCGGCCGGTCCGAATGCCCAGGCGCTGGGCGATTACAGCGCCGCATTCGGCAACAACAGTCTCGCCTCCGGCAGCAACGACATCGCGATGGGCAACGGCGCGGCGACCGGCGGCAGCTACGGCAACAACATCGCGATCGGCGCGAATGCCTACGCGGGCAGTGCCTACGGCGGCAACATCGCGATGGGGCAGGGCGCCAGTGCGATCGGCAAGTACACGACGGCGATCGGCCGCGGCGCCAGCGCCGACGGCAAGTACGCGATCGCGTTGGGCGATGGTGCGAATGCGTCGAACAGCCGCGCCACGGCGATCGGCGGATTGGCGCTTGCGAGCGGACAGGTGAGTACCGCGGTGGGCAAATACGCGACGGCCAGCGGCAATTTCGCTTCGGCCTTCGGCGGTGGTGCGACGGCAACCGGGGAATCCAGCTCGGCACTCGGCAATTACTCCTCGGCGAGCGGCGGCTACAGCACCGCGGTCGGCAACGTGGCATCGTCGTCGGGATTCGCCAGCCTTGCGGTCGGCAATTACGCCTCCGCAAGCGGCGATTACTCGACCGCGATGGGGAACCTGGCAGCGGCTTCGGGTTACGCCGGCACCGCGCTCGGCAGCAATGCCGTGGCGTCGGGCGATTCGTCGGTGGCATTGGGCAACACCAGTCTCGCCACCGGCGCCTACGGCACGGCGGTGGGTCCGTTTGCGGTGGCGACGGGCTATTCCTCGGTGGCGATGGGCGACACCGCGAACGCGATCGGCAACAACAGCGTGGCCGTCGGCAGCCGCGCGTACTCGGGCAGCGACGACGGCATTGCCATCGGCAACAATTCGTATGTCGCGAAGACCGCCCAGGTGGGCAACTACTACACGGGTTACTCGACGGTGCCGACGCAAGGCATCGCGATCGGAGCGGGCGCCAGCGTGACGGGTGCTTACGGGACGGCACTCGGTGTCGGCGCCACGGCGAGCAATCTCGACAGCACGGCCCTGGGCACGAAGAGCACCGCCAGCGGCCGTTACAGCACGGCGGTCGGCATCAACGCGCAGGCGACCGACACCTCGGCGAACGCGTTGGGCTATGGCGCGCAAGCGTCGGGCACCTGGTCGAACGCATTCGGCACCAACGCGGTGGCGTCGAACACCCTGGCGACGGCGGTCGGTCAGCAGGCGAATGCAAGCGGGAAGTACTCCACCGCCGTCGGCGCGTTGGCGCAGGGCACGGGGACCTTCAGCACCGCGTTGGGCAAGGGCGCCTATGCGACCGGCGACGACAGCACGGCGATCGGCAAATACGCGACGGCCTCCGCACCGGCCACCACGGCGATCGGCAAGTACGCGGTCGCGGGCAACGCGGCCGCCACCGCGGTGGGTTACGGCGCGCATGCGATGGGTTACATCTCGACGGCGCTGGGCACGGATGCGTACGCGTCCGGCGACCTGTCGATCGCCACGGGGTTCCGGGCATCTTCGTCGGGGTATTCGAGCACGGCGATCGGGACGTTCGCGGGTGCGTCGGGTTATTCGGCCACGGCGATTGGAGGCAACGCGCTGGCCTCGGGCGACTCGTCGGTTGCACTGGGCAACACCAGCGTGGCGAGTGGCGACTACGGCACGGCGCTGGGCTCGTTCGCGGTGGCGCAAGGGTATGGTTCGACCGCGATCGGCGACACGGCCAACGCGATCGGCGACAACAGCACGGCGATCGGTCGGTACAGCTATGCCCTGGGCGCGTATTCCACCGCGCAGGGTTACAACGCGCAGGCGACGGGTGACGAAAGCGTCGCACTCGGCAGCAATGCCGTGGCCGATACGTCCGGTGCGGTGGCCGTCGGCAGCGGCGCGAACACGTCGGGCTTCGCCAACAGCGTGGCCTTGGGCGCAGGCTCCGCGGTGGACCGCGACAACAGCGTGTCGGTGGGTTCGCCGGGTGCGGAACGCCAGGTCACCAACGTCGCCGATGCCACGCAGGACCACGACGCGGTGAATCTTGCACAAATGAATGCGGCCACCGCGGCGGCCAGCGCGACGGCGGCCTACTTCACGGCGAACGGCGCAGGCGACGGCAGCGACAACGCCGTCGCACTCGGAACCAGCGCGGTCGCGGCGGGGCCGAATGCCGATGCCGCCGGCGATACCAGCGTCGCGGTGGGTGCAGGCACCTCGGCCGGCGGGCTCAACGGAACCGCCGTCGGCAGCGGCGCGGTGGCAAGCGGCATCAACGCCACCGCGCTTGGCGCGGGGGCATCGGCGGGCGGCAACAACGCATCCGCGGCCGGTGCCGGTGCCATGGCCAGCGGCATGAACGCCTCGGCGTTCGGTGCGGGTGCGATGGCGACGGGCAGCAATGCTTCCGCCTTCGGCGCGGGCGCGCAGGCCACCGCCACCAACAGCGTGGCGATCGGTGCGGGTTCGATGGCCACGTTCATGAACACGGTGTCGGTGGGTTCGGCGGGCAACTACCGACGCATCGTCAACGTGGCGGATCCCACCGCGGCGCACGATGCGGTGACGCTGGGCTACCTGCAGAACAACTATTCCGACAACAACGCGATCGCCAATCTCTCGAACGAAATCGACTCGCTGAACAAGCAGATGGCATCGCTCACCCACTCGTCGGGGACTTCCGCTGGCACCGCCTCCACCGACACGTCGACGGCGGTGGCAAGCGCACCGCCGACGCAATCCGCGTCGGACAGCCCGGTTGCAGGCGGCCATGCCGCTGCGGCGAATACCGGCGGCGACGCGCAGCAGGCGCAGCTGACGCAGGCGAATACGTATACGGACCAGCAAACCCAGGATGCCCTGCGCTCGGCCAACACCTATTCGCAGTCGCTGAACTCACAGACCCTGAGCGCGGCCAACGCCTACACCAATGCTGCACTCGCCAGCTACGTGACGACCGATACGTTCAACCAGTTCCAGAACCAGGTGAACATGCGCTTCCATGAACAGGACAAGCGCATCGACACGCTGGGTGCGATGTCGGCCGCGGCGACCCAGATGGCGATCAACACCGCGGGCCTTGCGGGTGACAACCGCGTCGGCGTGGGCCTCGGCAGCTTCGGCGGCAAGCAGGCAGCCTCGGTCGGCTACCAGCACATGTTCTCCAACCAGAGGGCCAGCATTTCCGCGGGCGTGTCTTCCGGTGGCGGAGAAACATCCGGCGGCGTCGGCTTCGGCTTCAGCTGGTAGTCGCGCCGCCGCACCACACGGGGGACCGGGCCTCGCGGCCCGGCCGCGGCAACTGTTCGCATCGGTTTCGATGCATTGTCCACCATCAAACCCAGAGGACGATATATGTCGAAAAAACTACAAGGTATGCGCACGCGGCTTCTCGTGGCGGCGGTTGCCGGGGCCCTCGGCTGTGCCGGGTTTGCTTCGGCGGCCGTGCCCGCCGGCGGACAGTTCGCGGTTCTCACCAAATCGACGCAGTTGAGCCGTGGCGATGTCATTCGCGGCGCCGTGCCGATTTCGCAGGCCGTGCACGTGACCCTCGCCTTGAAGCTCCGCAACGACGCGCAACTCAAGATCTTCATTGCCAACGCCAGGCAGCCGGGTGCCGCGCAACGCGTGATGAGCCGCGCCACGCTGGCCTCCGACCACCTGCCGACGGCAGCCCAGGCGCAGGCGGTGGCCGGGTACCTGAAGAACGCCGGCTTCAACAACGTGAAGATCCACGCGGGCAACATGCTGGTGTCGGGTGACGCCAGCGCCGCCACCGTGCAATCGGCGTTCCAGACCACGCTCGTCAACGTGCGCACCCACGACGGCCGCAACGCCTTCGCGAACAATTCGCCGATCAGGATTCCGGCGACGCTGCAGGGCAGCGTGCAGGCCGTGCTCGGGCTGCAGACGGTGCACAAGGCGCGCATCATGGCGCAACCCAATGCGGTGGTGGGCGTGGGTGGGCATTACCCAACCGAGTTCGCCCACATCTACGGTGCGTCCGGATTGCCGCCGGCGACCGACGTCGCGGCTGCGGTCTGGGGTTGGGGAAGCATGCAGAACACGGTCAACGACCTCGACGATTTCATGGGCATCACGGGCTTGGATGCCGGCGACGTTGCCGTGGTCTGCACCGATACCAACGGCATCGACTGGAATACCGGCGAAGGCCTGGGCGGCACCACCATCGGCGATCCCACCTGCAACGGCAACTTCGATTTCGGAGAGGTCGAATGGGCCATGGACAGCCAGAGCATCCTCGCCATGAGCGGCGGCGTGAAAAGCCTGACCTTCTATGCCGCGTACGGCGGGTACAACACCACGATCACCGATTCCCTGAACGAGATCGTGAATCCGTCCGTTGGAGAACCGCTGCCGCAGGTCATCAACGCCTCGTTCGGCGAGTGCGAGCGCTACCAGGATGCGAACCAGGGCGGTGACGGTTCGATGCAATCCAACGACGCGATGTTCCAGGTCGCGGTCGCGCAAGGACAAACCTTCACGGTCTCGACGGGAGACTCCGGCGCGGACGAATGCGGCTTCGGCAATCCGCTGAATTCGGCCAGCTATCCGGCGAGTTCGCCGTGGGTGGTCGCGGTCAGCGGCACCACGTTGCGCGCCTCGGACACCACCTGGGCGCGCGAGAACGTGTGGCTGGGCGCAGGCGGCAGTCCGAGCTCGGCCGAAATGGCGCAACCGTGGCAGACCCACCTGACCTACGGCCCCTTCAAGGGCGCGCGTGGTCCGGATGTGGCGTTCGACGCCAACCCTGCCTCGGGCGAGCTCGTGTTGATCCAGGGCAGCTACGCCCAGATAGGCGGCACCAGCCTTGCCGCGCCGCTGACGGCCGGTGCATGGGCGCGCATCCTGCAGGGCAACCCGGGTCTCGGGTTTGCCGCACCGCATTTGTATGCGTTGCCGGCCAGCGCCCTGCACGACGTGCGCTCGGGCAACAATCGCGGCTACATCGCAGGGCCGGGTTGGGATTGGGCGACCGGCCTCGGCAGTTTCGACGTGGGCAGGGCCGCGGCGGCACTGTCGAGCGACTGAGCGCGAGATCACGCGGGTCGTGCATCAATGTGCGTCACTTGGATCGCGCCGGGTACCCAGCCCGGCGCGATCTTCTTGCGCCGTGCGACACGCGATCGGCGTGGTGCCTTCGATGGGTTGCCTGTCAGCGTTGCAACAAAGGCGCCTTCGGAGATTCGGGAACGGCGACGGCACCATTCCGCATCTGCGCCATTTGCGCCGGGGTTTTCAGTCGCGCGCCGCGGAAATACCACACGCGCAACTCCAGTCCGCGCGGACTCACGCCGATGTAGGAGAAATCGACGCCCGGCCAACAGGCCCAGCGAAGCGTGTCGGCAAACCCTGCGTTCTCCAGCTCCAGCAGGATGCCGATGCACGGGTAATCGTTCCTGCGCGCGTAACCCTCCAGCACCTTCTGGGTATGCCGCAGCAATGGGCGCACCAACTTGCGCGACCGCCACGCATTGCCCACGAAACAACGGTAGTAATACATGGGCTGACCCAGACGCGGCAGCACCTTGGTGGCGACGGTCGCCACGGCCGCGAGTTTCCCGTCCTCGTCCACGACGTGCGCCACGACTTCACCCAGGCGCCGCCTGGCCTCATCGCCCTCGACGTTGGCCTGCTCGCGCAGCCAGAACGCAAGGATGGCCTCGCCCGTTGCGGGATCGAGTTGCTGCCAGTCGGTGACGAGCCGGTGGTCGTGCCGCTCCGCCATGCGCGGTGTGCCCTCGCAAAGTCACGGTTACTATAACCACGTGCGGCGTGCAAAACCGCCCGGGTGGCGAAACCGGTAAACGCAGGGGACTTAAAATCCCCCGGCCTCGCGGCCTTGCGGGTTCGAGACCCGCCCCGGGCACCAGAATGTCCGCGCGCCTTCCGCTTTCATTTTTGCGGCGGCTGGTCGACATGCCCGCACTGCTTGCAGGTGCGCGCATCCAGCGAACCGTAGTAACGCTCGAACACCGGCGGGAAATCCTTCTCGATGCTTTGCAGCGTGAAGTATTCCTCGTAGAGCTTGTGGTTGCACTTTCCGCAGAACCACAGCAGCCCATCCTTTTCATGCGGCAGGCGGCGGCGTTCGATCACGAGGCCGACCGAATCCGGCAAGCGCTCGGGTGAATGCGGGGTGCGCGGCGGCAGGAAGAACATGTCGCCCGCATGCAGCGGCAGGTCGCGCTTCACGCCATCGTCCTGGACGTGCAGCACCATGTCGCCTTCGAGCTGGTAGAAGAACTCCGGGCCTTCCTCCCAGTGGTAGTCGGTGCGTGCATTCGGCCCGCCCACGATCATGACGATGAAATCGCCATCGACGATGCACTTGTTGCCCACCGGCGGCTTCAGCAGGTGCCGATGTTCGTCGATCCAGCGTTGCAGGTTGAAGGGAGGGGCAAGGCTCATGGTCCGTTCGCGCGCTTGATGGCTTCCGCAAGGGGCAGCGTAACACCGTGCATCGCGGACGGGTTGACACGGGTCACCGCGGACGGCCAACCTTTCGCGGGCAGGGTCGATCGGGAGTCGGGCGATGACGTTGAACAGGATCCGTACCGCGTTGCTGGCGGCGTGCATGCTGGCGTTCACGGCCTGCGCCGCGAACGTCGCGGCGGTGGCGCCGAACCCGCCGGGCTTCGTGCCGCGCACCGTCACGGTGCTGGGTTCCGGTGACGTGCTGATCCACCCGCCACTGACCGAACAGGCGCGACAGGATGCCGCGGCGAAGGGCGAGACAGGCTACGACTTCAGCCAAATACTGGGGTCGATCGCGCCGGACGTGCGCGATGCCGATGTAGCGATATGCGAGCTGGAAACGCCGCTGGCGCCGCCGCAGGGCCCGTTCACCGGCTATCCGGAATTCTCCGCACCACCGCAGGTGCTGGTCGCACTGAAGGACGACGGCTACGACGCCTGCACCACGGCATCCAACCACACGCTCGACAAGGGCTTCGAGGGCATCGTGCGTACGCTGGACGAACTGGACGAGGCCGGCTTGAAACACACCGGCAGCGCACGCACCGAAAAGGAATCCGGCACACCGCTGATTGTCACGCTGCCGAACGGGGCCAAGCTCGCATCGCTCGCGTACACGTATGGGCTCAATGATCACCCGGTTCCGACCGGCAAGCCGTGGTCGGTGAACCTGATCGACGTGAAGAAGATCCTTGCGGCGGCGAAACGCGCCAAGAAAGATGGCGCCGACATCGTGGTGCTGTCGTTGCACTGGGGGACCGAATACGACCATCTCGCGACGCCCACCCAACTGATCCAGGCAAAGCAGCTGCTGGCATCACCCGATGTCGACCTGATCCTCGGCGACCACGCGCACGTGATCCAGCCGATGCAGAAGGTCGGCGACAAGTGGGTGATCTACTGCATGGGCAATCTCGTCGCACGGCATTCGCAGCCGATCGACGACAACCGCGAGGGCGTGCTGGCGAAGTTCACCTTTACCGAAGTCCATCCGCACGTGTTCCGCGTCAGCCGCGCCGAGGCGATCCCGGTGTGGATGCAGATGGAACCCGATTTGCGGCTGATCGACCTCCCCCGCGCGCTGGCCGATCCCGCGACCACGCCAGAACAGCGCGCGGTGTACCAGAACGCCCGCAACAAGATCGCCGGCTACCTCGATGCCTACGGTGCGGTGCAGGACGGCCTGGTCGTGCAGTGACGAGACGCCGTCACGGGGCGCACGTTTTCGGCAGCTTGGCCTGCAACGCAAGCATCTGTTCCGTGGTGGCGGGCTGCGGCTGGCTTCCGCCACCACCGTCGAACAACACGTGCCAGACGCCGTGGCGGTCGCGCTTCCAGGTAGAGATGAAGCGGCCGACGCGGAAACGCGGTTCCGCCGTTTGTTTCGGATCGTCGAACCAGTAGGGTCCCATCGACAGCGCCGTGTCCGGGTCGCCACCGATCACCACGCGTTCCGGATGCCAGCGCAGGCGCACACCGTCGCCGCGTACCAGCGGCGCCCATTTCGCGATGACCGCCGGCGCGCCACGCGCGACGCCACCGTCATCGATGAACACGGCGCCGGGGTGCAGATAGGCGGCAAATGCCTTGGCATCGTGGTTGGCGACCGAGTCTGAGAAACCGAGTTCGCGCTGCCAGACGGCGCATTCCGCTGCCGTCATCGGCGGGTGCACGGATGGCGCTGCCGATCCGGCGGCGGCAAAAAACATCAAACCCGTTGCGAGCCATGCGCGCATGATTCCGGCCCCTTCCAGCCCTCGATGCTCGCGATGATAGCGGCCATCGTTGGGTATGGGTTTGATGCCCTCAGACCTCCAGCGATGCGAGGTCGCCTTTTTCTTCCAGCCACTGCTTGCGGTCGGAGGCCCGTTTTTTCGCCAGCAGCATGTCCATCAGTTTCGACGTGGCTTCGCCGTCGTCGACCGTCAGTTGCACCAGACGCCGGGTATCCGGATGGATCGTCGATTCGCGCAATTGCGACGGGTTCATCTCGCCCAGGCCCTTGAAACGCGTCACCGTCACCGCGCCCTTGATCTTGTCGCGTTCGATGCGCTTCAGCAGCGCGTCGCGCTCGCCCTCGTCGAGGCAATAGAACACCTGCTTGCCGACATCGACGCGAAACAGCGGCGGCATCGCGACGTAGGCGTGGCCATCGCGCACCAGTGCGGGGAAGTGGCGCAGGAACAGCGCGGACAACAATGTCGCGATGTGCAGTCCGTCGGAATCCGCGTCGGCGAGGATGATGACCTTGCCGTAGCGCAGCCCGGACAAATCGTCCTTGCCGGGATCGCAGCCGATTGCCACCGCAAGGTTGTGCACTTCCTCCGAGGCCAGCACCGCACCGGATTCCACTTCCCACGTGTTCAATATCTTCCCGCGCAGCGGCAGGATCGCCTGGTAGTCCTTGTCGCGCGCCTGCTTGGCCGAGCCGCCGGCCGAATCGCCTTCGACCAGAAACAACTCGGTGCGGTCGGGATCGGATGACGCGCAATCGGCCAGCTTGCCGGGCAGGGCAGGACCCTGCGTGATCTTCTTGCGGACGACCTGTTTCGCCGCCTTCATCCGGGCCGTGGCGTGCTCGATTGCGAGCTGCGCGATGGCTTCGCCGGCCGCGACGTTCTGGTTGAGCCACAGCGAGAATGCATCATGCAGGGTGTTTTCGGTGACCGACGCGGCGTCGCGCGAAGACAGCCGTTCCTTGGTCTGGCCCGCGAACTGCGGATCGCGCATCTTCACCGACAGCACGAAGGCGACGCGTTCCCACACATCCTCGGGCGCCAGCTTCACGCCGCGCGGCAGCAGGTTGCGCAGATCGCAGAACTCGCGCACCGCGTTGGTGAGGCCCGAACGCAGCCCATTGACGTGGGTCCCACCCTGGATGGTGGGGATCAGGTTGACGTAGCTTTCCTGCACCAGCTCGCCTTCCGGCACCCACGCGAACGCCGCGTCGAGGCCGCCGTCCTCGCGCTGCGCGTGGTGCACGAACAATTCGGGCGGCAGGCAGGGTGCGCCACCGAGCTCCGATTTCAGGTATTCCGCGAGACCGTCCTCGTAGCGCCATTCCTCGCGCTCGCCGCTGGCTTCGTCCAGCAACGTTACCGTCAATCCCGCGCACAGCACGGCTTTCGCGCGCAGCAGGTGTTTCAGTTTCGGCAACGAGATTTTCGGAGAATCGAAATACCCGGGATCGGGCAGGAAGCGCAGCGTGGTGCCGGTGCGGCGCTTCGGCACTTCGCCCAGCGTTTCCAGCTTGCCCACGGGTTCACCGTCCTTGAAGCGCATCCGGTATTCGGCGCCTTCGCGGCGGATCAGCACTTCCAGGAACGACGACAACGCATTCACCACCGACACGCCGACGCCGTGCAGGCCGCCCGAAAACGTGTAATTGCGGTCGGAAAACTTGGCGCCGGCGTGCAGGCGGGTCAGGATCAGTTCCACGCCCGGCACGCCCTCTTCGGGATGGATGTCCACCGGCATCCCGCGGCCGTCGTCGACGACCGTGATCGAACCGTCCTTGTGTACGGTGACGTCGATCTGCTTCGCGTGGCCGGCCAGCGCCTCGTCCACCGAGTTGTCCACGACCTCCTGCACCAAGTGGTTGGGGCGCGTGGTATCGGTATACATGCCGGGGCGGCGGCGCACGGGGTCGAGGCCCGACAGCACTTCGATGTCGGCGGCGTTGTAACGGGTGGAGGCGGCCATGCGGCGGGGTCCAGGGTTCAGGAAAACACAGCCGGTCAGGATGGCGAACCGGGGCGCTTCGGTCAATCCTTGCAGTTTCCGAAATGCAAGATGGCGGCACAAGAATTTCCGCGCGGCGTTCAGCGTCCAGTTTGCCGAATTGGCGGAGTATGCGCAGCGCCGGGCCATCGTGGCCCGCGCATTTCCAGGAGACCATTGCAATGCGTAAGCTGATTCTGGCCGCCATCGTCGCGGCCGCTTTCTCGATCCCGGCTTTTGCCGCCCAGACCACCCCGGCCGCGTCCGCGCCGGCCACCGAGCAGGCTGCTGCCCCGGCTCAGGCCGAAGCGCCGATGAAGGCCGACCACAAGGCCACCAAGGAAGAGCATCACGCCAAGAAGCACCACGCCAAGAAGCACCACCACGCGAAGAAGGCCGAGTCTGCGGCTCCGGCTTCCAGCGGCAAGTAATCCAAAGCCCGCAAGGCTTTGGTTGCTCGATTGAACGCCCCGGCTCGTCCGGGGCGTTTTTGTTGTGTCGGGAGCAGCATGGCGGGTCCTTTCCTGGTCGCCCGAGAGCGTGCCCACCCCGCACGAGGTTCCCTTGCCGGCAACTGCCTGTTGCGGCTACACTATTCGGCTTTCCAGCCCGCCTGATGCGGGTTCCATCCACCCCGGCGGCGGCTTGTGCAACGGCATCACGGTGTCGTTGCACAAGCCACGTGTCGGGTTCAGCTCACACATCGAGAAGGCTGTCATGCCGCTGTCCACCGAACAAACCAACAAGATCATCGAAGACTACCGTCGCGCGCCGACCGACACCGGTTCGCCGGAAGTACAGGTCGCGCTGCTGTCCGCGCGCATCCAGCAGTTGTCCGACCATTTCGAATCGCACAAGAAAGACCACCATTCCCGCCGCGGCCTTTTGAAGATGGTCAACCATCGCCGCCGCCTGCTCGGCTATCTCAAGGGCAAGGACGCCGAGCGCTACCAGGCGCTGATCGGCCGTCTCGGCCTGCGTCGCTGAGCGGCGCGCACACATCGACCCCATGCCGGCAGCCGTCGCATCCGAACGCTAGCCGGCTTTCGGCGTTTGCCTGAACGCCAACGCATAAACCAAGGACAACTCCCGTGGCAAAAGTAACCAAGACGTTCCAGTACGGCGAACACGCCGTCACCATCGAAACCGGCGAAATCGCCCGCCAGGCTTCCGGCGCGGTGATGGTCAGCATGGCCGGCACGGTGGTGCTGGTCGCGGCGGTCGCCGCGCAGAAGGCGCGCGAAGGGCAGGATTTCTTCCCGCTCACCGTCGACTACCAGGAAAAGTTCTATTCCGCCGGCCGCATCCCCGGCGGCTTCTTCAAGCGTGAAGGCCGTCCGACCGAAAAGGAAACGCTCACCTCGCGCCTGATCGACCGCCCGATCCGCCCGCTGTTTCCCGAAGCGTTCAAGAACGAGGTGCAGATCGTCGCGACCGTCGTGTCGCTGAACCCGGAAGTGGACGGCGACATCCCGGCGCTGCTGGGCGCGTCGGCCGCGCTGACGCTGGCCGGCATCCCGTTCAAGGGCCCGATCGGCGCCGCGCGCGTCGGTTACGTCGGCGGCAAGTACGTGCTGAATCCGTCGCGTACGCAGTTGAACGATTCCGCGTTGGACCTCGTGGTCGCCGGCACCGCCAACGCCGTGCTGATGGTGGAGTCCGAAGCCAAGCTGCTGTCCGAAGACGTGATGCTGGGCGCGGTGACCTTCGGCCACAAGGAAATGCAGGCCGCGATCCGCGCGATCGCCGAGCTCGCCACCGAAGTCGGCAAGCCGTCGTGGAACTGGCAGGCGCCGGAGCGCGACGCGCAGCTCGTCGCGGCCGTGCGCGGCGAAGTCGGCGACAAGTTGGCCGCGGCCTTCCAGATCAAGGACAAGCTGCAGCGCCGCGACGCGGTCGCCGCGTTGAAATCCGACGTCAAGGAAGCGCTGAAGGCGCAGGCCGAAGAGAAGGCCTGGCCGGCCGCCGACATCGCCGGCGAATTCGAAGATCTCGAATACCGCACCGTGCGCGACAGCGTGCTGAAGACCAAACAGCGCATCGACGGCCGCGGCCTCGAGGACATCCGCCCGATCAACGTGCGCGTCGGCGTATTGCCGCGCACCCACGGCTCGGCACTGTTCACCCGCGGTGAAACCCAGGCGCTGGTCACCGTCACCCTCGGCACCGGTCGCGATTCGCAGATCATCGACGCGCCGGAAGGCGAATCGAAAGACCCATTCCTGTTCCACTACAACTTCCCGCCCTACTCGGTGGGTGAGTGCGGCCGCATGGGTGGCCCGAAGCGCCGCGAAATCGGCCATGGTCGCCTCGCCAAGCGCGGCGTGCAGGCCGTCAAGCCGTCGATGGAAGCGTTCCCCTACGTGCTGCGCGTGGTGTCGGAAATCACCGAATCCAACGGCTCATCGTCGATGGCGTCGGTGTGCGGGTCCTCACTGGCGATGATGGACGCGGGCGTGCCGCTGTCGGCGCCGGTCGCGGGCATCGCGATGGGCCTGGTGAAGGAAGGCAACGACTACGTCGTGCTGTCCGACATCATGGGCGACGAGGACCACCTCGGCGACATGGATTTCAAGGTGGCCGGGACCGCGACGGGCGTGTCCGCGCTGCAGATGGACATCAAGATCGACGGCATCACCGAGGAAATCATGCGCACCGCGCTGGCGCAGGCGCACAAGGGCCGCATGCACATCCTCGGCGAAATGGCCAAGGCCATCAGCACGCCGCGCGGCGAGATGAGCGAATACGCGCCGCGCCTTTTGACCATCAAAATCCACCCGGACAAGATCCGCGAAGTGATCGGCAAGGGTGGCGCGACCATCCGTTCGATCACCGAGGAAACCGGCACCACCATCGACATCAACGACGACGGCACCGTGGTGATCGCCTCGGTCAACCGCGAAGCTGCCGATGCCGCCAAGCACCGCATCGAGCAGATCGTGGCCGACGTCGAACCCGGCCGCATCTACGAAGGCAAGGTCGTCAAGCTGATGGACTTCGGCGCATTCGTCACCATCCTGCCCGGCAAGGACGGCCTGGTGCACGTCTCGCAGATTTCCAACGAGCGCGTCGAGAAGGTTTCCGACAAGCTCAAGGAAGGCGACGTGGTCAAGGTCAAGGTACTGGAAGTCGACAAGCAGGGCCGCATTCGTTTGTCGATGAAGGCGGTGACCGAAGGGGAAGCCGCGCACGCGTGACGCTTTTGCCGTCATCCCGGCGAAGGCCGGGATCCATCTGCTTTCGTGATCTTGGAAAATGGGTTCCGGCTTGCGCCGGAATGACGTTGAAAAAAAACGGGCCTATGGCCCGTTTTTTTGCTGTCGAGAGCTTCGTGGCCACGAGGCCTGTTTCAAAATCGTCGACACTTGTGATTGCCGCATCGATCATGCGCAGAGGGACGCGATTCACGCAACTGAATCCCCGTCTTGCGCCCCTTTCGCTTTCCTGCGAAACGGGTAGACTCGCCCCGACGGGCGACGCCGGAAGGTCCGACGCCCCCGCGGACGGCAGGAGCGTGGCGTGCAACCGACCGACATCCGCAATCCGCAGTATTTCCACAAGGTGGTGGACTGCCAATGGGCGTGTCCCGCGCACACCCAGGTGCCGCGCTACATCCGCCTGATCGCGGCGGGGCGTTACGACGACGCCTACCTGCTGAACTGGGATTCCAACGTGTTCCCCGGCATCCTCGGGCGCACTTGCGATCGCCCCTGCGAACCCGCGTGTCGACGCGGTCGCGTCGAGGAATCGAACGGGGAGAAACCGGAGCCGGTAGCGATCTGCCGTCTGAAGCGCGTCGCCGCCGACAACCGCAGCGATGGCATCGAGAAGCGCATGCGCGAACGCTTGCCGGAACACATTCCCGGTGCAGAACGATTCCGGATTGCATGCATCGGCGCGGGCCCGGCATCGCTTGCACTTGCGCGCGACCTCGCACCGCTCGGTTACAAGGTCACGATTTTCGAAGCCGATGCCAGGGGCGGCGGATTCATGCGCACGCAAGTCCCGAGATTCCGCCTGCCGGAAGCCGTGATCGACGAGGAGGTCGGCTACATCCTCGATCTCGGCGTGGAGCTGGTCGGCAACCGCCGCATCGATTCGCTGCGCAAGCTGCTGGACGAAAACTTCGACGCGATCTTCGTCGGCTGCGGCGCGCCGCGCGGTCGCGACTTGCGCATTCCGGGACGCGACGAGAACACCGACAAGATCCACGTCGGCATCGAGTGGCTGGCTTCGGTGTATTTCGGACACGTCAAGCAAGTCGGCCGGCGCGTGATCGTCTTGGGTGGCGGCAACACCGCGATGGATTGCTGCCGCAGCGCGCGGCGCTTGGGTGGCGATGACGTCAAGGTGATCGTGCGTTCCGGCTACGACGAAATGAAGGCCAGCGCGTGGGAGAAGGAAGACGCCGAGCACGAGGGCGTCGAAATCCTCAACTGGCTGAATCCGAAATCATTCGTGCACGAGAACGGGAAGCTTGCGGGGATGTGGTTCACGCCCATGCGCGAGGAACACGACGCCAACGGCAAGCGCAAGCTGCTGCCGACCAGCGAGCCGGATCGCTTCTTCGAATGCGACGAGGTGTTGATCGCGGTCGGGCAGGAGAACGCCTTCCCCTGGATCGAGCGTGACCTCGGCCTGGAATTCGACGAATGGGGCATGCCGAAGCTCGACAAGCTCACGATGCAATCGACGAATCCCAAAGTGTTCTTCGGCGGTGATGCCGCGTTCGGGCCCAAGAACATCATCTGGGCCGTCGAACACGGTCATCAGGCCGCGGCATCGATCCACAACTTCCTGCAGAAAGACGACGTACGCAAGCGCCCGCCGCCCTTGACCAACCTCGTCTCGCAGAAGATGGGCATCCACGAGTGGAGTTACGACAACGACATCTCGCCGGACGAACGTTTCGTGGTGCCGTGGGCGCCGAAGGAGAAGACGCTCACCAACATCCATCAGGAAGTCGAGCTGGGGTTCGACGTGGCGACCGCGTGGAAGGAAGCGCAGCGGTGTTTGAATTGCGACGTGCAGACGGTGTTCACCAAGGACATCTGCATCGAATGCGACGCCTGCGTGGATGTCTGTCCGATGGATTGCATCACCTTTACCGCGAACGGCGATGAAGCCGATCTGCGCGCGCGCCTGACCGCACCCGCGGAAAATGCGGAGCAGGACCTGTACGTGTCGGAACCGGTCAAGACCGGCCGCGTGATGGTCAAGGACGAGGACGTCTGCCTGCACTGCGGCCTGTGCGCCGAGCGCTGCCCGACCGGCGCGTGGGACATGCGCAAGTTCCTGTTCGCGGAGTCCTACGCGGGGCGTGGTGAAGACTATTCTGCGGTGCCTGCAAAGAAGAAGGTGGCGGCGTGATTTGCGTGCGCGATTTTGTCGCTGACTCCCTTCCCCCGCTTGCGGGGGAAGGTGCCGAAGGCGGATGGGGGGGAGATGGCGAATACGTCTCGCTGCGCAAGTTTTCCCCTCACCCCCACCCCTCTCCCGCAAGCGGGCGAGGGGAGCAACGGCAAAGTGCGGTATGAATTCCATCACCGCCACCAACGATTTCGTCGTCAAGTTCGCCAACATCAACGGCTCGGGTTCGGCGTCGGCGAACGAACTGTTCGCCAAGTGCATCCTGCGCATGGGCGTGCCGGTTTCACCGCGCAATATTTTCCCGTCCAACATCCAGGGCCTGCCGACCTGGTACGAGGTGCGTGTCAGCGAGGCCGGCTGGCTGGGACGGCGTGGCGGTTATGACCTTTTGGTGGCGATGAATCCGCAAACCTGGGACGAGGACGTCAAGGGACTCGCTGCGGGTGGGTATCTTTTTTACGACAGTTCGAAGCCGCTGCCGAAGTTCAAGTTCCGCGATGACGTGACCGTGATCGGCGTGCCGCTGACCGACATCGCGAACCGGACCTGGGACGATCCGCGCCAGCGGCAACTGTTCAAGAACATCATGTACCTCGGCGCGCTGTCCGCGCTGCTCGGTATCGAGCGCGACGTGGTCGTCCAGTTGATCGGCGAACAGTACAAGGGCAAGCAGGCGCTGCTGGAACCCAACGTGCACGCGTTGGACCTTGGGCGCGATTACGCATCGCAACGCCTGCAACCGATCGGCCTGAAGATCGAGCGCCGCGACAATGTCGGTGATCGCATCTTCGTGGACGGCAACAGCGCCGCCGCGCTCGGCATGGTGTACGGCGGTGCCACCGTGTGCGCCTGGTATCCGATCACGCCATCGTCGTCGTTGGCCGAGGCGTTCCAGAAGTATTGCGCGAAGCTGCGCGTGGACAAGGACACCGGCAAACACAACTACGCGATCGTGCAGGCGGAAGACGAAATCGCCTCGATCGGCATCGTCACCGGCGCAGGTTGGAACGGCGCACGTGCGTTCACGGCCACCTCCGGTCCCGGCATTTCCCTGATGAACGAGATCATCGGGCTTGCCTATTTCGCCGAGATACCGGTGACGATCGTGGACGTGCAGCGCGGCGGGCCTTCCACCGGGATGCCGACCCGCACCCAGCAATCGGACGTCGCGTTCTGTGCGCACGCGTCGCATGGCGACACCAACCACGTGCTGCTGTTTCCGGAAGACCCGCACGAGTGCTTCGAGTTCGCGGCCATGGCGCTGGACCTTGCGGACCGCCTGCAGACGCCGGTGTTCGTGCTGAGCGATCTCGATATCGGCATGAACCATCGCCTGAGCAAACCGTTCGAATGGGACGATGCGCGCAGCTATGATCGCGGCAAGGTATTGACCACGGCGGAGCTGGAGGCAGGCAAGCCGTTCGGTCGTTATCGCGACGTCGATGGCGATGGCATTCCGTATCGTACGTATCCTGGCACGCATCCGACCCGCGGCAGTTTCTTTACCCGCGGCACCAGCAAGAATGCCGATGCCAAATATTCCGAAAAGGGCGAGGATTACGTCGAGAACGTGCAGCGCCTTCAGCGCAAGCTGGAAACCGCGAAGGCGCTGTTGCCGCAGCCGGTCCTGCACAAGACGCCGCAGCCGGCACGACACGGCGTCATCCATTTTGGTTCCACCGCGCCGTCGATGGCCGAGGCGATTGCCAAGCTCGATGCCGATGGCATGCACGTCGACGCGCTGCGCGTGCGCGGCTATCCCTTTGCCGATTCCGTGCGCGAGTTCGTCGATGGCCACGATTCCGTGTTCGTGGTCGAGCAGAACCGCGATGGCCAATTGCGATCGCTGCTGATCGAACAGTTCGAGATCGATCCCGCGCGGCTGGTCCCGATCCTGCACTACGACGGCACGCCGATCACCGCGCGCTTCATCGCCAAGGCGATTGGCGAACGGATGGGCAAGGCGGAAGTGACGCAATTGCGTGGCGGCAAGGTGGCTTGAACCGGGATTCGAAAATTACATGATCGTCATTCCGGGGCCATCGCCGGCTCGATCGGCGATGGAACCCGGAATCGGTTCGGCAGGGGCATAAGACCGATTCCGGGTTCTGCCCGCACACGGCGCGGGCAGCCCCGGAATGACGGGAATTTGAGGTCTGCACGATGTTCGGAAATCAATCATGACTTACCTCCCCAAACCCAAACTCCACCACCCTTCGCTGCAACGGAACCGAGTTGGCTTCACGCGCCGCGATTACGAAGGCGCGATTTCGACCCTCTGCGCGGGTTGCGGACACGATTCGATTTCGGCGGCGATCATCCAGGCCTGCTGGGAACTGGATATCGAACCGCACCGGGTCGCGAAGCTGTCGGGGATCGGCTGCAGCAGCAAGACGCCGACGTATTTCCTTTCGGCTTCGCACGGCTTCAACACGGTGCACGGGCGCATGCCGTCGGTGCTCACGGGCGCCAACCTCGCCAACCGGGAGTTGCTGTATCTCGGCATTTCCGGCGACGGCGACTCCGCTTCCATCGGCATCGGCCAGTTCGTGCACGCGATCAGGCGCGGCGTCGACATGGTCTACATCGTCGAAAACAACGGCGTGTACGGACTCACCAAGGGCCAGTTTTCGGCCACCGCGGATCAAGGCAGCAAATCCAAGAAGGGTGCAGTCAACACCGATGCGCCGGTGGACATGGTCGGGATGGCGCTGCAACTCGGCGCGAGTTTCGTCGCGCGCAGTTTCTCCGGCGACAAGAGCCAGCTGGTGCCGATCCTGAAAGCCGCGATGTCGCACAAGGGCGCGTCGTTCGTGGACGTGCTCAGTCCCTGTGTCGCGTTCAACAACCACGAAGGCAGCACCAAGAGCTACGACTTCATTCGCGAGCACAACCACGCGTTGTGCCGGATGGATTTCATCTCCGGCCGCGACGAAATCACCGTCGACTGTCCGCCCGGCGAAGTACGCGAGGTACGCCAGCACGACGGCAGCGTGTTGCACCTGCGCAAACTGCCGGATTCGCACGACACCGCCGATCGCGTGGCAGCCATGAACTACCTGCATGCGTGCCAGGCGCGCGGCGAGATCGTGACCGGTCTGCTGTACGTCGATCCCGAAGCCCCCGATCTGCACGCGCACCTCGAGACCGCGCCGATCGCCTTCAATACGCTGGGCGAGCGCGAGCTGTGCCCCGGCAGCGCGACCCTTGCAAAGATCAACGCCGGCCTGCGTTGAGGCGCTGCTCGCGGAGTTCGTCATCGACAAGCACAAGTCGCGGCTGGATCGTCATCTGGATCGC
The DNA here is from genome assembly GCA_001899805.1 of Lysobacterales bacterium 66-474. Classification (GTDB taxonomy): domain Bacteria; phylum Pseudomonadota; class Gammaproteobacteria; order Xanthomonadales; family Rhodanobacteraceae; genus 66-474. The sequence goes on along the minus strand of MKWP01000015.1, from coordinate 537,688 downwards.
TGGCAGCGCGTGGCTCCGGGCTGGGCAGCCCGCGTCATGGCCTGGTTGCGCAAGCCTTCTTCGCGCTGGGTGCGGATTCCCATCGGTCTGCTGCTCATAGTCGCCGGGTTGTTGGGGATTGTCCTTCCTGTCTTCGGCTTCTGGATGGTGATCCCCGGCCTGCTGTTGTTGGCCATTGATTTGCCCTTTTTGCGGGTTCCCATGCGGATGGCGATCGTGCGAACGAGGCACGCCCTGCGGAAACTGCGCTTCTGGTATCGCAGCCAACGCCGCTCGTGACGGCGTTGCCGTTTCGCGCAACCATGCGGACGTATTTGTTGCGCCGCAACATTGACGGCACTACCATGCTCGCAAACACCCTTGGAGACCCCGGCCATGGCCAAAGGGCCTGATGTGACGCGTGCGCAAGACGACTGGCAGAAGTTGTCTAGCCAATACTGGAATGCGTGGAACGATGCCACGCGCAAGGCATTCGGCGTGGAGGCCGGCGCTGTCGAACCCGGCAAGGCGCCCTGGCACGAGGGTCTCGAACAGTGGTCGCGGATGTTCGACGCGGGCAGTGCGCGGAACGTGCAGAGCGAAACGGTCGAACGCTTGCTGGCGGGCGCGCGCAGTTATTTCGCGTTGTTGCAGAAGCTCGCGGAGCAGGGCGCCGGCGGCAAGGCCGACCCGCAGGCGTGGACCGCAGCCGTTCGCGAGTCGTTCAATTTCCCCGGCGCCGACGCGGCGTTGTTCGACAACCCGCTCGCCCGCGCGATGCGCGAGCTTGCCGGCCACGGTGCGAAAGGCTTCGAGCAGATGTTGGAAACCGTGCAGCCGGCGATGCGCGAAACGCGCGCGCTGCTCGACCTCCCCGCGTTCGGCTACGCGCGCGAGCATCAGGAACACTACCAGCGCATGGCCAAGGCCTGGCTGGATTACCAGCATGAGACCAATCGTTACAACGCGCTGATCGCGCGCGCCAGCCGGCGCGCGTTCGAGGTGTTCGAGGACAAGCTGGCCGAGCGCGGCGAACCGGGCCGCCAGGTCGATTCCGTGCGCGGCCTGTACGACCTGTGGGTGGACGCAGCCGAGGACGCCTACGCCGAAATCGCGCTGTCCGACGAATTCCGCGAAGTCTACGGGGCGCTGGTGAACGCGCAGATGCGCGTGCGCAAACACGCGCAGTTGGAAGTCGAAAAGGTGTCCAACGACCTTGGCATCCCGACCCGTACCGAAATCGACAGCATCGGCAAGCGCGTGCATGACTTGCACCGCGACGCCAAGGATCGCGGCGAGCACGACGCCGACTTGCGCGACGAGGTTGCCGCGCTGCGCGCCGAGATCGAGAAACTGAAGGGCGCGCGACCGAAGGCGCCACGTGCGCGCAAGGCTGCGGCAAAAACGACCCGCGCAACACGCAAGCCGGCCGGCGAGGAGAAACCGTGATGGATCCGATCCGCATCGACCCGAAACGTGCGCTGGACGAAGCCATGCGCGCGCAGCAGAAGCTCGCGGCAAGCTTCAAGACGCTGCGTGAAGTCGAAGACGTCGATTACGGCGCAACCGACAAGGAAGCGATCTACACGGAAGACAAGGTGGTGGTCTATCGCTACAAGGGCAAGGGCAGGCCGACCGCGAAAGCGCCGCTGCTGATCTGCTACGCGCTGGTCAATCGCCCGTACATGGTCGACCTGCAGGACGACCGCTCGTTGGTCAAGAACCTGCTCGCGCTGGGCGAGGACGTCTACATCATCGACTGGGGCTACCCCGACGGCGGCGACCGCTGGCTGACGCTGGACGACTACATCAACGGCTACATCCGCCGTTGCGTGGATGCCGTTGCGAAACATGCGGGCGTGAAGAAGATCAACCTGCTCGGCATATGCCAGGGCGGCGCGTTCTCGCTGTGCTTCACCGCGCTGCACCAGGAGAAGTTGCAGAACCTGATCACGATGGTGACGCCGGTCGATTTCCACACCAGGGACAACATGCTGTCGCACTGGACGCGCGGGATGGACGTGGACCTGTTCGTCGATACGCTGGGCAACGTGCCCGCGGACCTGATGAACTGGTGCTACCTCACGTTGAAGCCGGTGCGGTTGAACCAGCAGAAGTACGTCGCGATGCTCGACATCCTCGACGACAAGGTCGAGCTCGAGAACTTCCTGCGCATGGAGAAGTGGATCTTCGATTCGCCCGACCAGGCCGGCGAGGCATTTCGCCAGTTCATCAAGGATTTCTACCAGGGCAACAAGCTGGTGAAGGGCGGGCTCGAGATCGGCGGCAAGCCGGTGAGCCTGAAGACCATCACCATTCCCGTGCTCAACATCTTCGCCGAGCAGGATCACCTGGTGCCGCCGTCCGCTTCGCGTCCACTGGGTGAGCATGTCGGCACCAAGGACTACACCCAGCTCGCGTTCAAGGGCGGCCACATCGGCATCTACGTGTCTGGCCGCGCGCAACGCGAAGTTCCGCCGGCGATCCACGAGTGGCTGGCCAAGCGCACGAAGTAGCCCGGATCAAGCCGCGCAGCGGCGCAATCCGGGATGCAGGCCATCCCCGGATTCAACTTCGTTTCATCCGGGCTACACTCACGAGGACCCTCAACAGAATCCCGGCATGAACACATCGCGCCCCCTGCGCCGTTCACGCCATGACCGCTGGATCGGCGGCGTGGTCGGCGGCCTCGCCGATCATTTCGGGCTCGATCCCACGCTGGCGCGCATCATCTACGTGCTGGTGTCGATCTTTTCGGCCGCATTTCCCGGGATCCTCGTCTACATCATCCTGTGGATATTGATCCCGCAGGAAGATTGAGCGCGAGCTGCCGCGCCGGGCTCATGCCGCCGGGTCGTCTTGCCGGGCGCGACAGACGGGTGGCCACGCTTCCGGGCCATCCGGTTGCCACAGGTAGAACTCGCCGGACAGCGGCCCCTTGCTGTCGCGCGCGAACAACAATGATTTGCCGCTGGGCGAAAACGCCGCGCCGATTTCCGTGCCGTTGACGTTCACGTCCGGGCCCAATTTTTTCCGCGGCGACCAGTGGCCGTTTTCAAATGTCGCCATGTAATAGCCATCGGCCTCCACGAGCAGGCGGCGGCCGTCGGGCGAGGGCAGCGCTTCGTATTCGTCGCCGGCGGTGTTGATGGCTGGCCCGGCGTTCTCGACCCGCCATTTCCCCGATGCATCCTGCCGTGCGCGCCAGATGTCGGTCTTGCCGAAGCCGCCCGCGCGGCCGGATCCGAAGTACAGCCAGCCGTCGGCCGACGGACGCGGGAACCATTCCTGGCTGCGGGAATTCACCGGCGCAGGCAGGCGCTCGGGCTCGCCCCACTTGCCGTCCGCTTGCCGGTCCATGCTCCAAATGTCGAGGTCGGCGTGTCGCCGACCGTCGGTGGAACGCGTCGAAATGAAATAAAGATGTTTGCCGTCCGGCGTGATGAATGGGTCGGCCTCGACTCCATCGCCCGCGAAGCTTGCATCGACCGGTGTTTCCCAACCGTCCGCTCCGCAATGGCTGACCATGATGCGCCAGCCGCGGAAGGCGCGTGAGCTGCGCACGAAGTAGAAATCGTCGCGGGCGTAGTCGAAGGCCCCGTGGGACTCGAACAGCGGCGACGAAATCGCCGACGGCGCCCAGTGCGTGACGGAGGTTTCCGCATGCAGGGGCATGGTGGAGCACAGTCCGATGAGAAGGCATCGGGCCGGGCGGGAAGCAAGCCCGTGGAGCGGGGCGGCCAAGCGCATGGCGGGTTCTCCAGCTAGGTCGAAGGCGCGATGCTAAACGACAAGAGGTTGCGGCGTAAGGCACGGCAAGCATGCTAGGCTTCCGCGATTGACAGGCACGACCATGAAACACGTTGAATCGACGCCACCACTCGCCGCCCACGACAACATCCGTGCAGTGCAATGGGTCGGAGATCGCCTGCGCCTGCTCGACCAGCGCAAGTTGCCGTTCGAGGAAGCGTGGATCGACTGCCGCAACGCAAACGAAGTCGCGCAATCGATCCGCGATCTGGTGGTGCGCGGCGCACCGGCAATCGGCATTGCGGCGGCGTGGGGCGTGGTGCTGGCAGCGCAACGTGGCGATGACCTCGATGACGCCTTGGCCGCGCTGCGCGCGGCACGTCCGACTGCGGTGAACCTGATGGCGGCGCTGGATCGCATGCGTGCCTGCGCTGATGCAGGCGCCGATGCAACGGTGCTCGCGCGCGAAGCGCAGGCGATCCAGGACGAAGACCTGGCCGCCAACCGCGCGATGGGTGCGATGGGCGCAGCATTGATCTCGCCCGGAAGCGGCGTGCTCACGCATTGCAACACGGGTTCGCTCGCCACTTCCGGGTTCGGTACTGCGCTCGGCGTGATCCGCGCGGGCTACACGTCCGGCAACATCGCGCGCGTGTTCGCGGGCGAAACCCGGCCATGGCTGCAGGGCGCACGTCTGACCATGTGGGAGCTGCAGCGCGACCGTATTCCCGCCACGCTGATCGCCGACTCGGCGGCATCGCACTTGATGAAATCCGGCGAGGTGCAGTGGGTGATCGTGGGTGCCGATCGCATCGCCGCTAACGGCGACACCGCCAACAAGATCGGCACGTACCAACTTGCGATCGCGGCCAGGCACCATGGCGTGACGTTCATGGTGGTGGCGCCGGCGACCACGGTCGACATGGCAACATCGAGCGGTGAAGGCATCGACATCGAGTTGCGTGATCCGACCGAGCTGTTGGGTTGTGCCGGACAACGCGTTGTGGCGAACGGCGCGCAGGCGTGGAACCCGGTATTCGACGTGACGCCGCACGAACTTATCGACGTATTGGTGACGGAACGCGGCGTGATCACCCAACCCGACGCAACTTCGCTGCGCGCCGTGTTCGGCAAACCGGGCGCGCACTGAATGTGGCACCTGCCCAAGCAGCTCGCGTGGTTCGGTGTCGGTGGATTCATCGGCTTCATCGTCGATGCCGGCATCGTGCAGCTGCTGGTGAGCAAGTTCGACGTCGACCCCTACATCGGACGCCTGTTTTCGTTCGTGTGCGCGGCGACAGCAACCTGGCTGTTCAACCGCCGCTTCACCTTCCACGAGCGCGGGGATTACACCTTGTTCGGCGAATGGTCGCGTTACCTGGTCGCGATGTCGGCGGGTTTTGCGCTCAACTATCTGACCTATGCGTTGGTCGTGTATTTCTCGTCGTTCGTGCACGCATGGCCCTCGATCGGCGTGGCCGCGGGGTCGTTGCCGGGCTCGGCCGTGAATTTTCTTGGCGCCCGGCAATGGGTATTTTCGGGTGGCCAGAAGGGGTCTTCCGACGAAACCCGCCACCATCCTGAAAACATGTCGTAAGTCTGTGAATTTGCTGGGTTTTTTTGGCATGTTTTGACGCCCGTTGTGATACAATTCCAAGGTTGATTCGAGGGGCCGGACCGCATGCGGATGCCGGTGTTTTTTGCGTTCACCAGACACGGGATTTAGACGGATGGCGGAGCCTGCCAGTGAAGTAATTCGCGTCAACATCGAAGACGAGATGCGCCAGAGTTACCTCGATTACGCGATGAGCGTGATCGTGGGCCGTGCGCTGCCGGACGTGCGTGACGGCCTGAAACCCGTGCATCGCCGCGTGCTGTTCGCGATGAACGAACTGGGCAACGCCTGGAACAAGTCGTACAAGAAATCCGCGCGCGTGGTCGGCGACGTGATCGGCAAATACCACCCGCACGGCGACTCGTCGGTGTACGACGCGATCGTGCGCATGGCACAGCCGTTCTCGTTGCGCTACATGCTGGTCGACGGGCAGGGCAACTTCGGTTCGGTGGATGGCGACAGTCCTGCCGCGATGCGCTACACCGAAGTGCGCATGGCGCGCCTTACCCACGACCTGCTGGCCGACATCGACAAGGAAACCGTCGATTTCGGGCCCAATTACGACGAGAGCGAACGGGAACCACTGGTCCTGCCGACGCGCGTGCCGAATCTCCTGGTCAACGGTTCGGCCGGCATCGCGGTGGGCATGGCCACCAACGTGCCGCCGCACAACATGGGCGAGGTGATCGACGCGACGATCGCGTTGATCGACAACCATGATTTGAGCATCGACGAACTGATGCAGCATGTGCCGGGCCCGGATTTCCCGACCGCCGGCATCATCAACGGCGCAGCCGGCATCGTGCAGGCCTATCGGAGCGGCCGCGGCCGCGTGCTGGTGCGTGCGAAGACCGAAATCGAAACCAGCGAACACGGCCACGAAGCCATCATCGCCACCGAATTGCCGTACCAGGTCAACAAGGCACGGCTGATCGAGAAGATCGCCGAGCTGGTCAAGGAAAAGAAGGTCGAGGGCATCAGCGGCCTGCGCGACGAGTCCGACAAGGACGGCATGCGCGTGGTGATCGAGGTGCGCCGCGACGCCGCCGCCGACGTGGTGCTGAACAACCTGTTCCAGCAAACCCAGTTGCAGGTCACCTTCGGCATCAACATGGTGGCGCTGGTCGATGGCCAGCCGCGCCTGTTGAACCTCAAGGAAATCCTCGAACACTTCATCCGCCATCGCCGCGAAGTTGTCACCCGCCGCACGATTTTCGACCTGCGCAAGGCGCGCGCCCGCGCGCACGTGCTGGAAGGCCTCACCGTCGCGCTGGCCAACATCGACGCGATGATCGAACTGATCAAGACCTCCGAATCGCCGCAGGTCGCGCGCGAGCGGATGCTGGCGCGCAAATGGGAACCCGGCATGGTGCGGAGCCTGCTCGCTGCCGCGGGCGCCAGCGCATCGCGTCCGGAAGACCTCGATCCGCGCGCGGGCCTGAAGGACGATGGTTACCAGCTTTCGGAAATCCAGGCCAGGGAAATCCTGGAGATGCGCCTGCACCGCCTGACCGGCCTGGAGCAGGACAAGCTCACCGACGAATACAAGTTGCTGCTGGAAACCATTCGGGGACTGATCGCGATCCTGGAGGATCCCGACAAGCTGATGGCGGTGATCCGCGGCGAGCTGGTCGAGATGCGCGAACTGTACGGCGATGCGCGCCGCACCGAAATCCTGCATACCCAGGAAGACCTGGAAACGCTGGACCTGATCGCCGAGGAAGACGTGGTCGTCACGCTGTCGCACACGGGTTACGTGAAGCGCCAGACGCTGGACACGTACCGCGCACAGAAACGCGGCGGCAAGGGTCGATCCGCGACCAACATGAAGGACGAGGATTTCGTCGAGAAGCTGTGGATCGTCAACACCCACGACACGCTGCTCACCTTCACCAGCAACGGACGCGTGTACTGGCTGGACGTGTATCGCATCCCGGAAGCCGGTCCCGGCGCGCGCGGCCGTCCCATCGTCAACCTGCTGCCGTTGGAAGATGGCGAAAAGGTACAGGCCGTGCTGCCGGTGCGCGAATACACCGATGACCGCTTCGTGTTCTTCGCCACCCGCAACGGCACCGTCAAGAAGACGCCGCTCAGGGAATTCGAATTCCAGTTGCAGAAGGGCAAGCTCGCGATCGGTCTGGACGAAGGCGACGGGCTGGTCGAGGCCGAGCTCACCGACGGCAACTGCGACGTGCTGTTGTTCGCCTCGAATGGCAAGGCCGCACGATTCGCGGGCGGGGACGTACGCCCGATGGGCCGCACTGCGCACGGCGTGCGCGGCATGCGCCTGACCGACGGTGCACAGGTGGTATCGATGATCGTCGCCGACAAGGACATGGAAAGTGGTGAGTGCGATGTGTTGACCGCCACCGAACGCGGCTACGGCAAGCGCACGCCGCTGTCGGATTTCCCGCGCAAGGGACGCGGGTCACAGGGCGTGATCGCGATCCAGTGCTCCGGACGCAACGGCGCGCTGGTCGCGGCGGTTTGCACCGACTCGCGCCACGAGCTGATGTTGATTTCCGACAAGGGCACCCTGGTCCGCACCCGTGTCGCCGGGATCTCGCAGGTCGGCCGCAACACCCAGGGCGTCACCCTGATCCGCCTGCCCGAGGACGAAAAACTCGCGGGCGTGGTGAGGATCGAGAGCGAGGATGAAGAAGGCGCGATCGCCAATGGCGCGGGTGAATCCGACAATGTAGTCGGAGAGTGACGACAAATCTGGTAGCCCGGATGAAGCCGCGTGGCGGCGTAATCCGGGATGGTTCGAGGCAGTCCCGGATTCTGCTTCGCTCCATCCGGGCTACTTGCTACTTGCTGTGTGGTCTAGACATTTGCGTTGAATTGGGCAGGTTGGGCTTCGCTACACTCAGCCCAATCCGGGCGTTGCCCTCAAAGCACGGTTTCCTGGTAGAACACGGCCAGCCACTTGCCATCGCGTTTCGCCCACACCGAGGACGCCTGGACCAGCGGGTCCCATTTGGCACCAGCCCCGGTGCTGCCGTCCTGCTGCATCCGATAGGTGACCAGCACCACGTCCTTTGCGATTCGCCGGGTCATGACGTTCGAGATCTTGTACGACCGCAACGTTTCGGTCCCGACATCGGCCAGCATCTCCGCACGAGTCATCGGCGGTCCATTGGGGATGCCGATCCAGTCTTCGGCGTGGTACTCGGCCATTTTGTCGGTTTGATGGTGGCGGCTCCATTCGAGCGTCGCCATCTCGAGTTTGACTACTGCCGCGACATCTGCGTCCGCGCTTTCAACAGTCTTGCTCGTTGATGTTTGCGCACGCGTGGCAAGCGCCATCGCAACGCCCAATGCGGTCACCACACACAACCATCCGATGCGTTTCATGCTCTCCCCTTCTCGCGGTATCGATCTGGGCGCTGCGGCTACCCTCGCGGTCGCATCGCGCGCGTCATTGGGCAGGCGCCGGGCGCGATTGTCAAACAGGCGGCCTTGACCCACCGCCCGCATGACTCGATGGCGATTTCCCGTGCGTCAGGAGATTGCCGCCAGCATCGCCTCGGCACTCGACACCCGAAACTCGCCGGGCGCTTCGACGTGCAGCACTTTCACCACGCCGTCGTCGGCGTACAGCGCGAAACGTTTCGAGCGCATGCCCATGCCGTATTTGCTGGAATCGGATTCCAGACCCAGGGCCTTGGAGAAATCGCCGTTGCCGTCGGCCAGCATCAACATGCCTTCGGGCACGCCGCGGTGTTCGGCCCAAGCCTTCATCACGAAGGCATCGTTGACGGCCATGCAGGCGACGTCGATGCCACGCTTCCTGAAATCCGCGTAGTGCTCGATGTAGCCAGGCAGGTGACGTTCCGAGCAGGTCGGCGTGAACGCGCCCGGTACCGCGAACAGCACGACTTTCTTGCCCTTGAACACGTCGTCGGTGGTGAGCTGCTGCACGCCGTCGTGGAGCACGGCAAAGGTGGCGTTGGGCAGGCGGTCGCCGACTTGGATGGTCATGGTCGTTCCCTTGAGCAACCTCTGACTAACCTACTGCGCTCGGCAGCTTGCGTGCCGGCGGTGCTCGCAATGCTCACGTACTGACGTGTACGCTCCGCTTGCTGCGCTCCGGCGACCATGGAATGTTTGTGGCCATGGATGGCACTGCCATCGCTCGTGACGGTTATTCAGAGGTTCCTCGGTTATGGAGGCTGTCCATGGTACTCCGCACCGCCGTTGGCCGGACTTGAAAGTATTCGGATGGCCCATACCTCGGGACCAATGGCCGAACGCGGCCAATCATCTTGAGGAGTGCAGCATGTATATCCAACGTTCCGCCTACTGGCCGGCCGCCGGCCACTTCCCGCGCGAGATCAGCCGCGCTTTCGGCCGTCTGTTCGACGAGGCCGGCAATGACCAGTCCGACGTGGTGACCAGCGAATGGGCGCCGCGCGTGGACATCCGCGAGGAAGACAAGCGCTTCGTGATCGAAGCCGACATCCCGGGCGTCGACCCGAAGTCCATCGAGATCAACATGGACAAGGGTGTCCTGTCGATCCGCGGCGAGCGCAAGACCGAACAGAAGGTCGAGGACGGCAAGTACACCCGCGTCGAGCGCGCGCATGGCGTGTTCCACCGCCGTTTCGGGTTGCCGGACAGCGCCAATGCGGATGGCATACGCGCCACCGGCAAGCACGGCGTGCTGGAAATCGAGATTCCGAAGCGTCCGGAAACCACGCCGCGCAAGATCGACATCGAAGTCGAGTGACCGCGGCACGGCGCGCGGTATCCGCGCGCCGTTGCGCCATAATCGTCACCCGCGGCGGAGCGATCCGTCGCGGGTTCTCGTGTTGACTTTTGAGCTGGAACCTCTGAAGAAGCGTCGCGAGCGAAGTCAGGGTGCGTGACGCCGACTAAATCGGCAGGATTGCCGATTTGAACGCCGAAGGCGGCCCGAACGGGCGAGCCACATGGATGTGGCGAGTCAGAGGAGGAAGCGGAGTGTACACGCCAGTACATGAGCATTCCGAGCACCGCCGGCGCGTGCCCTGACGAGCGCAGCAGCTTATTCAGAGGTTTCCGAATGGAATTCCAGGACTATTACAAGACCCTCGGCGTCAAGCAGGGCGCCGGCGACGACGAGATCAAGGCGGCCTATCGCAAGCTCGCGCGCAAGTACCACCCGGACAAGAACAAGGAAGCCGGCGCCGAGGACAAGTTCAAGGCCATCAGCGAGGCCTACGAAGTCCTGCACGACAAACAGAAGCGCGCGGCCTACGACAACCTGCGGGCGGGCGGTGGTTATCGCGCGGGCGACAATTTCCGTCCGCCGCCGGGCTGGCAACAGCAACAGGCGCCGGGCGGTTTCGAGTTCAGGGATTTCGGTGACGGCGGTGGCGATGCCGGCGGCTTCAGCGATTTCTTCGAATCACTGTTCGGCGGTCGCGGTGGAGCCGGTCTGCGTGCACAGCGTGGGCCTGTACGCGGCAATGACGTGCGTGCAGGCGTCGAGATCGACCTGCGCACCGCGTATTCCGGTGGCAAGCAGCGCCTCGGGTTGCGCGACGCGACCGGCGAGCGCACGCTGGAAGTCAACATTCCCGCCGGCATCCTGCCGGGCAAGGTGATCCGTTTGGCGGGTCAGGGCGAGCCGGGCTACAACGGCGGGCCGTCCGGCGACCTGTTGCTGGAAGTGCAGGTGCGCGACGATCCGCAATTCAGGTTGCATGGGCATGACGTGGAAGTCGAGGTGCCGGTGTCGCCATGGGAAGCCGCTCTGGGCGCCAAGGTCCCGGTGCCGACACTGGGCGGCCACGTCGAACTGAAGATTCCTGCGGGGTCGCGCAGCGGACGCAAGCTGCGCCTGAAGGGTCGCGGCATGCCAGGGCGAATGCCGGGCGACCAGATCGTCAACCTGTCGATCCAGGCTCCTCCTGCCGACAGCGACAAGGCCAAGGCTGCTTATGCGGCGTTCGAGAAAGCGTTCGCGGGATTCGATCCGCGCGCGTAGTCGGGCTAGTCGCCCAACCGGTTGTTCAAGGGGCCTTGAGGTTCTCGTTGAGCGTCCTGGTCAACTCGGTTTCGTTGACCGGCTTGGTGATGTAAGCCTTCGCGCCCTGGCGCATGCCCCACACCTTGTCGGTGTCCTGGTCCTTGGTGGTGACCAGCACCACCGGGATGTGCGAAGTGGCCGGGTCCTTCGAGATGGCACGGGTGGCCTGGAAGCCGTTCAAGTTCGGCATCACCACGTCCATCAACACCAGGTCCGGCTTGTCGCGCTTGGTCGCCTCCACGCCGGCGGCGCCATCCACGGCGGTCAATGTCTGGTGTCCCAGTTTCTGGACCAGCCGCTTCAAGCCCTCCAACTGGGATGGGGAATCATCGACGATCAGGATGCGTGCCATGCGGTGCTCCCCACAACGGAAGGGGGCATTGTAGGGAACCATGGTCGTTCGTGCCACGTTGACGCGCGCTTGGATCGGTGGCTTGTCTGTGTGTCGAAAGACGAGCCGGTGTCGTTTGCAATCAACTGGTTGCAGATGCTTTCCGATGCTGGTTCGATCAGCTTGCCGCGGCGACGCGCACCAGCGTGCGTCCGAATGACTGGCCCGCGAGCATGGCGTCGAACATTTCTGGCAAGGTATCCAGGGTTGCTTCGCGCGTGCAGATCGTGTCCAGGTGTGCGGGTTTCCAGTCCGAGGCGAGGTGCTGCCAGATCGCTTCGCGGATGTCGCGCGCGGTCCCGGCCGAGGCGATGCCGAGCAGGCTGACGCCGCGGATGATGAAGGGCATCACGGTGGTGTCGAGCCTGCTGTCGGCGGCGAGGCCGATGCTGGCGACGTTGCCATAGGGGACGGTGCACGCGAGCAATTGCGCGAGCAGGCCCCCGCCGGCGTTGTCCACCACGCCGCCGAAGCGTGCGGACTCCAACGCGTGGTGGCCGAGATCCAGCTCGCGGCGATCCAGCACTGCCCGGGCTCCCAGCGTCTTCAGGAAATCCGTGCGTTCGGGTTTGCCGCTGATCGCGTGCACCTCGAAACCGGCGCGGCTGAAGATGTCGACCGCGAGCATGCCGACCCCGCCGGTGGCGCCGGTGACCGCGATCGGGCCGAGCTGCGGCGCCTGCCGGTTGTCGCGCATGCGGTACAGCGCCAGTGCGGCGGTGAAACCGGCCGTGCCGAGGATCATGCTTTCGCGCAACGACAAGCCCTGCGGCAGTGGAATCGTCCATTCGGATTTCAGGCGCGCGTATTCGGCGTAGCCACCGTCGCGGGTTTCCGACAGCCCGCAGCCGGTGCACAGCACCGCATCGCCTTCCTTGAATCCGGGGTCGCTCGATTCGACCACGTGCCCCGCGACGTCGATGCCGCCGTTCAACGGAAACCGGCGCAGGATCTTGCCCTTGCCGGTGCCGGCCAGCGCGTCCTTGTAATTGATCGACGAGTACGCGGTCTTGATCAGCACTTCGCCGGGTGAAAGGTCATCCGCACGCATCGACTCGACGCCGGCGCGGTAGCCGGCATCGTCGCTGTGGATGCGGAAGGCGTTGAAGTTCGAGGCGACTGGCATGATTTGACCGTCCGGCGAGGATGGTCAGGTTATCGCGCTTCGGCGGCACGACCAAGTGAGCCAACCCATTGCGGGATCAGCTGCATGAGCAAGTCGTGCCAAGGTGCGACGTCCTCGGAAGGGCAGTCGAATTCCACAAACCATTCGACGAATGTCAGGTTGCCCTCGGTAACAGGAGCGAGGTTCAGCGTGCCGGAATAGTCGATGGCCGCAGGAACACGCTCAGCCTCCATGGGGTAGGGAAACTTGTCCATGCCCGCGTAGCTGAAGGAATGCCTGTCGTCGGAATGCGTCGTAAGACGTTGGCGTATCCAGGTGCCGCCGTAGCAGAAGCGACGCACGGCGCCGGTTTCATCACCGCGTTTGTCGTCTTCGATTCGGCTTTCGCTGACGCCGTCTATGTACTTCGGGTAATCATTGAAATCGCGGATCAGGTTCCAGACGTGATCAACGGGGCTGTTCAATACGGCGCTGTAGTAGGCCTTCGACATGGCAGGTTCCATCAGTGGGTGGAATCGCCATTGTCGGGCTTGTCTTCCGGGGCGGCCATCCGGTTCTTGTGCCAGTATCGCGCGAGGCGATTTCCCTCCCCGCCGTGTCCGGGATGACGACATCCATTATTGAAAATGGGCCCCGTGTCAGCGTACATCCCTGTACTGCACGGGGTGACGACATCCTGACAAAACGAAATGGGTCCCGGATCAACGCACGTCCATGTGCTGTCCGGGACGACGACATTCTTGATCTGGATCCCGGATCAACGACCATCCATGGACTGTCCGGGATGAAGTCATCCTGACTTCAATTCGCTTTGTTGAGCGCGCGCTTGTCGACGGACAACGCCGCTTCGTGCACGACTTCGGACAGGGTCGGGTGCGCGTGCACGATGCGGGCGAGGTCTTCGGACGCGCCCTTGAATTCCATCGCGACCACGGCTTCGGCGATCAATTCCGACACTGCCGGTCCGCACATGTGCACGCCGAGGATGCGGTCGGTCTCCGCGTGCGCGATCACCTTCACGAGGCCCGCGGGTTCGTTCATCGCGACCGCGCGGCCGTTCGCCGCGAACGGGAACGAACCCGTCTTGTACGGAACGCCTTCGTCCTTGCACTGCTTTTCGGTCTTGCCGGCCCAGGCGATTTCGGGCTCGGTGTAGATCACCCACGGGATCACGCCGTAATCGACATGGCCGGCGCGACCGGCGATCAATTCGGCGACCATCACGCCTTCTTCCTCGCCCTTGTGCGCGAGCATCGGGCCGCGCACGCAGTCGCCGATCGCCCACACGCCGTCCACGCCGGTCCAGCAGTGTTCGTCGACTTCGATGCGGCCGCGGTTATCGACCTTCACGCCGGTGCCGTCGCCCAACAGGCCCTCGGTGTACGCGCGACGGCCGACCGCCACCAGCAGCTTGTCGACGCTGAGCTTGTGCTCGCCGTCCTTGTCGGCATAGGTGACCTCGACGACATTCTTCTTGACTTCGGCCTTCGAGACCTTGGCGCCGAGATGGATGTCGAGCCCCTGCTTCTTGAATTCGCGCGCAGCGGCCTTGGCGATGTCGGCATCGGCGGCGCCGAGGAAATCCGGCAGCGCCTCGAGGATGGTGACTTCGGCGCCCATGCGCTTCCACACCGAGCCCAGTTCCAGCCCGATCACGCCCGCGCCGATCACGCCGAGGCGCTTCGGCACGGCGTCCAGGTCCAGCGCGCCGGCATTGTCGATGATGGCCTTGCCATCGAACTTCGCGAAGGGCAGTTCGATCGGCACCGAGCCGGTGGCGATGATCACGTTGGCAGCCTTGAGTGTCTGCTTGCTGCCGTCGAAGCCGTTCACTTCGACTTCGTTGCCCTTCAGCAGTTTGCCGGTGCCGAAGTAGGACGTCACCGGATTGGCCTTGTTGCCCTTGAACAGCATCGCGACGCCGCCGGTGAACTGCTTGACGATCTTGTCCTTGCGGCCGATGAACGTGGCCATGTCGACCTTGGCGTTCTCGACGCTGATGCCGTGGGTGGGCAGGTTGTGGCTGAGGCCCCAGAACTGCTTGGAGGAATCCAGCAACGCCTTCGACGGAATGCAGCCGACGTTGAGGCAGGTGCCGCCCAGCGCCTGCTTGCCGTCCTTGCCCTTGAAGGCATCGACACACGCGGTCTTCAAACCCAACTGCGCCGCGCGGATCGCGCAGATGTAGCCGGCCGGGCCGGCGCCGATGATGATGACGTCGAATTTGTTGTCAGCCATTGCAGGTTCCTTTGGAAATTCTTCTCATTCTTTTGCCGTCCATGGCCGAGAGCTCCGTGGTGGCGCGCAGCGCCGGATGAGGGTTCGGGAGTCATGAGGCATTACGGCACTGCCGAACCCTCACCCCAACCCCTCTCCCGGTGGGAGAGGGGCTCGAAGCATCAAATCCCCAGCAGCATCTTGTGCGGGTTCTCCAACTGGTTCTTGATGTCGACCAGGAACAGCACCGCGTCCTTGCCGTCGACGATGCGGTGGTCGTAGCTGATCGCGATGTACATCATCGGCGCGGCCACGACCTGGCCGTTCTCGACCACGGCTCGTTCCTTGATGGTGTGCATGCCGAGGATGCCGCTCTGCGGCGGATTCACGATCGGTGTCGAGAACAGCGAACCGAAGGTGCCGCCGTTCGTGATGGTGAAGGTGCCGCCCTGCAGGTCGTCGAGGGTCAGGCCGCCTTCGCGCGCCTTCCTGGCGAAGTCGGCGATGGCCTTCTCGACCTCGGCGAAGCTCATGTCCTGCACATCGCGCAATACCGGCGTCACCAGCCCGCGCTCGGTCGCGACCGCGATCGAGATGTCCTGGTAGCCGTGGTAGATGATGTCGTTGCCGTCGACCGAGGCATTGACCACCGGGTGGCGTTTCAGCGCTTCGCAGGCGGCCTTCACGAAGAAGCTCATGAATCCGAGCTTGATGCCGTGGGTCTTCTCGAACGCTTCGCCCAACTGCTTGCGCATCGCAACCACTTGCGCGAGGTTGACCTCGTTGAACGAAGTCAGCATCGCGATGGAGTTCTTCGACTGCATCAGGCGCTCGGCGATGCGCGCACGGATGCGCGTCATGGGGACGCGTTCTTCCGGGCGGGGGCCGACCGCAGTGGGACCGGGGACCGGGGACCGGGGATCGGGTGCTGCCGGCGCCTTGGCGTAATTGACCAAATCTTCTTTGGTCACTTGACCGCCCCGACCCGTACCTGCGACTTTGGAAGTATCAATTTTTTCTTCGGTTGCCATCCGGCGCGCCGAGGGCGACAGGTTATCGGTCGTGGCCTTTGCCGGTCCCCGGTCCCCGGTCCCCGGTCCCGCTGCCGGAGTTGGCGCGGGCGCCGGCGTTTCAGGCGTCTTCGACGCAACCGCGGCCTTCGCTGGCGCGGCTTCCGCCACCGCACCTTCCTCGAGGATCGCGATCACGTCTTCGCTGTTGACGGTGTCGCCGGTCGGGTGGCGGATTTCCTTGAGCACGCCATCGGCGGGCGCCGGCACTTCCAGCACCACCTTGTCGGTTTCGAGGTCGACCAGGTTTTCGTCGCGCTTGACCGCGTCGCCCGGCTTCTTGTGCCACGCGGCGATGGTGGCGTCGCTGACGGATTCGGGGAGAACCGGAACCTTGACTTCGATCGACATGATTTTGCTGTCCTTGAGGATCAGGAGTGTGTAGCGGGTGGGGTTGGAAGCGGACGCACGATCACTCGACCGAATGATCGTCGCCCACGGGCTCGACCAGGGCTTGTTGCACCAGCGCGTGTTGTTCGGCGACGTGGGTGTTGTAGTGGCCGCAGGCCGGCGCCGGCGAACGCACCCGGCCCGCGTAATGCAGGCTGTGGTGTCCGTCCGCGCAGGCCTGCAGGTGGTGCCTGATCTGGAACCACGCACCCTGGTTCTGGGGTTCTTCCTGGCACCAGACCACTTCCTTCGCGGCGGGATATTTTTCGAGTTCGGCGTTCACCTCGATCCGCGGGAACGGATACAACTGCTCGACGCGCACGATCGCGACATCGGCGATCTTCTGTTTTTCCGCCGCCTCGAACAGGTCGTAATAGACCTTGCCCGAACACAGCACCACGCGCCTGACCTTCCTGGAATCCCCGCCCTTGCCGGCGTTGATGCGCTGGTCGGGGATCACGAGGTGGAAATGCCCGCTTGCGAGGTCGTCGAGCGAGGACACCGCGAGCTTGTGGCGCAGCAGCGATTTCGGCGTCATCACCACCAGCGGCTTGCGGCAGTCGCGCAACATCTGCCGGCGCAGCATGTGGAACATCTGCGCGGGCGTGGTCGGCACGCACACCTGCATGTTGTCGAGCGCGCACAGTTGCAGGTAACGCTCGAGGCGCGCGGAAGAATGTTCCGGACCCTGGCCTTCGTAGCCGTGCGGCAACAGCAGGACCAGCCCGCACAGGCGGTCCCACTTGGCTTCGCCGGAGGAAATGAACTGGTCGACCACGACCTGTGCGCCGTTGGCAAAGTCGCCGAACTGCGCTTCCCACAACACCAGCGCGTCCGGGTCGGCGGTGGCGAAACCGTATTCGAACGCCATCACCGCTTCTTCGGACAGCAGCGAGTCGATGACTTCGACCGAGGTGTTGTCGCGCACGTGCGCGAGCGGGGTATGGACGTTGCCGGTTTTCTGGTCGTGCAGTTCGGCGTGGCGATGGAAGAAGGTGCCGCGCGCGGAATCCTGCCCCACCAGGCGCAGCGCGCTGCCCTCCGCGATCAGCGTGGCGTAGGCCATGTTTTCTGCATAGCCCCAGTCCAGCGGCAACGTGCCTTCGGCCATCTTGCGGCGATCGGCGTAGATCTTGGCGACCCGCGATTGCAACACCATGCCTTCCGGCCAGGTCAGGATTTTCGCGGCGAGGTCGTCCAGCGTCTTGCGCGCGACGCCGGTGTCGACGGCTTGCGCGAGCTTGCCGCGCAGGAAGCGCGACCAGTCCACCGCGTACTTCTGCGAGCCCGGGGGCGCCAGTTCGGCGACCGGCGTGCCGGCGTCGAGCTGGTTGCGATAGGCGTCGAACAGCTTCTGCGAATCGCCAGCGGCGATCAAGCCGCGTTTCACCAGCGTCCCTGCATAGAGCTCCCGCGTGGGCGGCAACTGCTTGATCACGTCGTACATGATCGGCTGGGTGGCCGAGGGCTCGTCGGCCTCGTTGTGGCCGTGGCGGCGGTAGCAGACCAGGTCGACCACCACGTCCTTGTGGAACTGCTGGCGGAAATCGAAGGCGAGGCGCATGCACTGCAGCACGGCTTCGGGGTCGTCGCCGTTCACGTGCAGCACCGGCGCGTTGACCATCTTGGCGACGTCGGTGCAATACAACGTGCTGCGGCCGTCGTAGGCATCGGTGGTGAAACCGATCTGGTTGTTGACCACGATGTGCACGGTGCCGCCGACGCCGAACCCCCGCGTCTGCGACATGTTGAACAGTTCCATGTTGACGCCCTGGCCGGACAACGCGGCGTCGCCGTGGATCAACACCGGCAACACTTGCTCACGCACGCCGTCGTGGGCGCGGATCTGGCGCGCACGCACCGAGCCCGACACCACCGGGTTGACGATTTCGAGATGCGAGGGATTGAACGCCAGCGCGACGTGGATGTTGCCCGCGGGCGCCGCGATGTCGGCGGAAAAACCCATGTGGTATTTCACGTCGCCGGAATGCGCGGGGTCGTCGGGGCCGTCGTGCTTGCCCTCGAATTCCGCGAACAACTGCTGCGGCGGTTTGCCGAGGATGTTGACCAGCACGTTGAGGCGTCCGCGGTGCGCCATGCCGATCACCAACTCGTGCACGCCCTGGTCGGCGCTGCGGCGGATCAGGTCGTCCAGCAGCGGGATCAGCGAATCGCCGCCTTCCAGCGAAAAACGCTTCTGGCCGACGTACTTGGTGTGCAGGTAGCGTTCGAGGCCATCGGCCGCGGTCAGCTTGTCCAGCACGCGCCTGCGGGTAGCGTCGTCAAGGCCGGCGTCGCCGCTGGCCTTTTCGAGCCGATCGTAGATCCAGCGACGCTGGGTGTGGTCGCTGATGTGCATGAACTCGGCGCCGATGCTGGCGACGTAGGTGCGGCGCAGGCGTTCGCGCAGGTCGCGCAGTTTCATGCGCTGGCCGCCGCCCGCGAAGGTCCCGCAGTCGAATTCGGTGGCAAGGTCGGAATCGGCCAGGCCGTGGAAAGGCAGGTCGAGGTCCGGGGCGGGGCGCTTCGGCGCGATGGCCAGGGGATCGAGGTCGGCGGCGAGATGGCCGCGTGAACGGTAGGCGGTAAGAAGGCGCAACACGCCGGCCTGCTTGCGCGCGTGCACGTCGTCGACATGCCCGCCCGCGGGTGCGGCCGCGCGACGTGCCTGTTTCTGCGCGGCGGCGATGCGCGCGATGGCGTCGGAATGGGGGAGGTCGCCGTCGCGATGGATGCGCCCGAAATAGGTGCGCCATGCGGGCGCGACCGATTGCGGATCGTGCAGCCAGTCTTCGTACAACTGGTCGATGTAGGCGGCATTGCCGCCGCCGAACTGGGACGTTTCCGCCAACTGCTGCAACAAACTGCCGCCGTCACTCACGATGGTCACCAGGCAAGGAATTGGCAGCGGACGCGCCCGAATACCACGACGTGCCGCGCGGACCCGAAATTATAACGGTTTAATGCTGCAATGCGGGATTCGCGGCTGACCCGGGTCAGCCGCCGCTTAGCTGTGGCCTGCGACTCAAATGCCGAGGTTCCGCAACTCGGGCCACGGTTCCGAGCGCGCCCAGATTTCCTCGAACAGGCTCATCAGTTCCGCGTGGCGTCCCGGCGCATAGGTGGAGCCGGTCGCGGCCATTTCGTTTTCCTGCGGACGAAACAGGTAGCCGCCGGTATCCACGCACATGAAGGCCGAACGGTAGGCGAGGTCGTTGTCTTCGACCGGCCGGCGCAGCTCGATCACGCTGGACAGGCGTTGCGCCAGGTCCAGCACGCGCGTGCCTTCCTGCAGGGCGCGCGTCAGGTCCTGCGCCAGCACACGGATCGATGCACCGCGCCCGGAAATCGCCAGCCGCCGCAGTTCGACCATGCAGGCGGTGTCGTTGAGCAGCAAGGGATGCAGTTCGCGCACCAGCACGCACATGCTGTGGCGTGCCCCGGACAACAGTTGGCGGGTCACCGCGATCAGTTCCTCGCGGGAGGCGGCGTGCAACGCGACCGGCTCGGGCGCGGGCGGCGGCGGTGGACGGTCGGGTTCGGCCATCGCGTCCAATGGACGGCGCATCAGCACGTGGGGAATGCCCGCTTCCTCGAACTCCTCGCTGACCGGTTCGAACCCGTGGCGCCGGTAGAAAGGCACGGCTTCGCGTTGCGCGTGCAGCGAAACCTCCGGCAACCGCCGCGTGCGCGCAAGGTCGAGCAGGGTAGTGAGCAAGCCGGCACCGACGCCGCGTCCGCGCCAGTCGCGCAGGACCGCCATGCGCCCGATCTGGCCACCGGGAGCGAGCCGGCCGGTGCCGACCGGCGTGCCATCCAGCACGCGCGCCAGCACGTGCACGCTGCGCGGGTCCTCGTCGTCCACTTCCATTTCGGGCGGGACGGCCTGTTCGAGTACGAACACGGTTTCGCGCAGCGCACGCATCGACTCGCGATCGGCGTCGTTCGCCCAGCTGCAGACTTCGACGTGGAAGCCGCCTTCGATCGGCATTCGGTCAACCCCCTCCGGGTGGCCGGGTGCGTGGTGCCCGATTGTAAGCGAGTTCAGCGTCGGCGCAACGTGACGTATCCCGCGTCAATCAAGGTTGCAAGCAAGCCAACACCCTGGGCACGCCCTGGCAGTTTCGCGAAGCGGCTGCCTTCGAAAATGCGCGCGCCCGATGCCAGTTCCCGCGCCCATGCGATGGGCGCGTCGAACACACTGCCGGCGACATACAGGCGCGCATCGCGGCCGCGCCGGCGCCACGCGAAGCGGCTCCACGGGTCGCGTTCCAGGCGGCTGCGCGGCAGGCGTCCGGCAAGCGCGTCGCGATCGATCGGGCGCCTGCGCGGTGCCGCGGGTTGCGCGACGCGATAACGGGTGATGAAGCGGCCGAACCAGTCGGCGAAAGCATCTTCGTCGAGCGTCGCGGCCACCGGGCCAAGCGCGCGCCGCGCGCGGCGCAGCGCAGCGGCGTCGATTTCGCCCGCGCTCGCGGCCGGCGCGAGGTCGGGATCCGCGAAGCGCTGCGCTTCGGGCAGCGACTCGGCGACGTGCGCCGCGAAATCGAACAGCAACTCTCCCGCGGCGGGTGCGCGCATGCCGATGGAAAACGTCATGCACTCGCCGACCGCGGTGCCGTCGTGCGGAACGCCTGGCGGCAGGTACAGCATGTCGCCGGGTTGCAACACCCATTCATGGGTCGGCGAAAATCGTTTCAGCAGTTTCAGTTCGACGTCTTCACGGGGATCCGTCGGCGGATTCGAACCGGCGTCGATGGCCCAGCGTCGCTTGCCCATTCCCTGCAACAGGAACACGTCGTACTGGTCGACGTGTGCGCCGACGCCGCCCCTGTCCGCGGCATAGCTGATCATCACGTCGTCGATGCGCCAGCTCGGGATGAAGGCAAATGCGTCGAGGAGTGCGGCCGTGTCGGCATCCCACTTGTCGACGTCCTGTACCAGCAGGGTCCAGTGCGACGCCGGCAGTTTCGCGAATGTCGCATCGTCGAACGGACCGCTGGCGACCGCCCAGTGGTTTCGCTTCGCGTCATGGCGAACGATCCGCGCCAGCGCGCCATCCATGCATGCGAGGCCGGCCAGGTCGTCGGGCGACAGCGGCGGCGTGAAATCCTGGAACGCGCCGCGGATCAGCAACGGACGCTTTTGCCAGTAGTCGCGCAAAAAACGTGAGGGTGGCATGCCCAACGGGCTTCCGCCGCCAGCGTCGACTTCGATGACTTCGTGGCGAGTTCGTATCAGGCTGTGTTTGGCGCGGGGTCGCGTCATGTCGTGATGGCGTCGTAACCGGCGGTGCTGAACTGGATCAAGCACCAACCATGGCCGAACGGATCGGCAAGCTGCACGATGCGACCCCATGATGTGGGGCGAATCATGCCTTCCTGCGTTGCGCCAGCGTCCACGGCGCGCACAAGTGCGGCTTCGAGATTATCCACCACCACGTCGCAATGCAGTGGGCTCCAGTGGCGCGCGTAGTCGCGTCCGGCCTCGGCCACAGCGATGGAACCTGCGGGCTTCTGCAGCAGGTAGATCGGCACCTCCGCACCCAGCAGTTCGAGCGTGTCGCTGCCGAAACGCCGGCCCACGCTCAGCCCGAACGCCGCCGTGTAGAACCGTTCCGCTGCGGGGACCTCGGGAACATCGATGTTGACCAGCAACCGCATTGCCAAGTCAAATGTCGCGTGCGAGTTCGGCGGCCAAGCCGATGTACGTGGCCGGCGTCAGCGCCAGCAGGCGTTGCTTGTCGCCATCCGGCAGTGCCAGCGAGTCGATGAACTGTTGCAACGTTTCGCGCGTGATGCCCTTGCCGCGCGTCAACGCTTTCAACTGTTCGTAAGGTTCGGGCAAACCGTGGCGGCGCATCACCGTCTGGATCGCCTCGGCCAGCACTTCCCAGCTCGCACCGAGGTCGGCGGCGATGCGATCGGCGTTGACTTCCAGTTTGCCGAGGCCTTTTGCGAGCGATGCGAAACCGACCAGGGCGTGGCCGAAGGCTTCGCCCAGCGCGCGCAGGGTGGTGGAGTCGGTGAGGTCGCGCTGCCAGCGGCTGATCGGCAGCTTCTCGCTGAAATGCCCGAGCAGCGCGTTGGCGACGCCGAAGTTGCCCTCGGCGTTTTCGAAGTCGATCGGATTGACCTTGTGCGGCATGGTCGAGGAACCGACTTCGCCCTGTTTCAGTCGCTGCTTGAAGTAGCCGAGCGAGATGTAACCCCATACGTCGCGCGCGAGGTCGATCAGGATGGTGTCGATGCGGCGTTGCGCATCGCAGAGTTCGGCGATGCCATCGTGCGGTTCGATCTGGGTGGTGTAGGCCTGCCATTGCAGGCCCAGCGATTCGACGGAGCGCCGCGAGAACGCGCGCCAGTCGATTTCGGGATAGGCGATCACGTGCGCGTTGAAGTTGCCGACCGCGCCGTTGACCTTGCCGGGAATGTCGATGGCCGCGAGTTGTGCGCGCTGGCGTTGCAGGCGCGCGGCCACGTTGGCCATTTCCTTGCCGAGCGTGGTGGGTGACGCAGTCTGGCCATGGGTGCGCGAGAGCATCGGCAGGTCGGCGTTGGCGTGCGCGAGTTCGCGCAATTTCGCGATCGTATTGTCGAGCGCCGGCAGCAGTACCGCATCGCGCGCGTCGCGCAGCATCAGCGCGTACGAAAGATTGTTGATGTCCTCGGACGTGCAGGCGAAGTGCACGAATTCCCTGGCCTGCTTCAGCGTGGCATCGTCGCCGATGCGTTCCTTGATGAAATATTCGACCGCCTTGACGTCGTGGTTGGTGGTGGCCTCGATCTCCTTGATGCGCGCGGCGTCGGCCACCGAAAAGTTGTCAGCGATCTTTTGCAGCGTCGCGCGGGCTGCAGCGGGGAAGGGCGGCAGTTCCGCGATACCGGGTTCGTCGGAAAGCGCGATCAGCCAAGCGAGTTCCACCGCCACGCGGCGGTGCATCAGGCCGTATTCGCTGAAGATCGGGCGCAGCGCATCGACCTTCGACGCGTAGCGGCCGTCCAGTGGCGACAAGGCGGTCAGGGAGTCGAGTTGCATGGCGGCGGATCCGTGGCGTCGCGATGCGGCCATTGTAGCGGCGGGGGCTCGTTATAATGCGTGGCTTTCCCGCATGGATTTCCCGCAATGCCGAGCTTCCGCACCGAACATGACAGCATGGGAGAACTGAAAGTGCCTGCCGACGCGCTGTGGGGCGCGCAGACCCAGCGCGCCGTGGACAACTTCCCGATTTCGGGCTTGGCGCTGCCGCGCGATTTCATCCGCGCGCTGGGGCTCATCAAGGTCGCGGCTGCCGATGCCAACCTGAAACTCGGCCACCTGAAATCCACGCAGGCTGCGGCAATCCACAAGGCCGCGCAGCGCGTCGCCGATGGTGAGTTCGACAAGCAATTCCCGATCGACATTTTCCAGACGGGTTCGGGTACTTCCAGCAACATGAATGCCAACGAGGTGATCGCGCACGTCGCGACGCGTGATTCGAAGGCGAAGATCCATCCCAACGACCACGTCAATTACGGACAAAGCTCCAATGACGTGATCCCGACCGCGATCCACGTCAGTGCAGCGCTGGCCGCGCGCGAGCAGTTGCTGCCCGCGTTGAAGCACCTGCAGAAAACCATCGACAGGCGCGCGCGGGAATTGAAAAACGTCGCCAAGACCGGCCGCACCCATTTGATGGATGCGATGCCGGTGACCTTCGGGCAGGAGTTGTCCGGTTGGTCGGCGCAGATCGGATCGGGCATTGCGCGCGTCGAGGATGCGCTGAAGCGTCTGCAGCGCTTGCCTCAGGGCGGCACCGCGGTCGGCACCGGCATCAACGCCGATCCGCGTTTCGCCAAGGCCTTCTGCGTCGAACTGTCGAAGGCGACGGGCGTGAGGTTCGCTTCGATGGACAACTTCTTCGAAGGCATGGCCTCGCAGGATGCCGCCGTCGAACTCTCCGGCCAGTTGAAGACACTGGCGTGCTCGCTGATGAAGATTTCCAACGATTTGCGCTGGATGAACTCCGGCCCGTTGGCAGGACTCGGGGAAATCGAACTCGTCGCGTTGCAACCGGGTTCGTCGATCATGCCGGGCAAGGTCAATCCGGTGATCCCGGAAGCCATGACCATGGTGTGCGCGCAGGTGATCGGCAACGATGCCACCATCACCATCGGAGGCCAGGCCGGCAACTTCCAGTTGAACGTGATGCTGCCGGTGATCGCCTACAACCTGTTGCAGTCGATCGTGATCCTCGCCAGCGCATCACGGCTGCTCGCCGACAAGGCCATCGCCGGATTCAAGGTCAACAAGCAACGCGTGGACGAAGCGCTGGCGCTGAACCCGATCCTGGTCACCGCGCTGAACCCGGTGATCGGTTACGAAAAGGGCGCGGCGACCGCCAAGCAGGCCTACAAGCAGAAGTGTCCGATCCTGGACGTGGCGTTGGAAACCACGGGCTTGTCGAAAGCCGATTTGAAGAAGTTGCTGGATCCGGTTGCCTTGACCAAGGGCGGCATCCACGGCAAGTGACCCGATGCGTCATCGCTGATGAGTCCGAAGGCCGCCCATCGGGCGGCCTTCGTGCATGATCGATGCGGAGTCTGCGGGGCTGTCCCGATCAGTCGTCCGAGTCGTCGAGCGCATCCTTGTGGCAATCGTCGATGTCCTTCCCGGTCATCGTCGCGTAGGGTTTGAACGCGGGCAGGGCGGCGGCGAGCTTTTGCTGTTCGACCATCATCTCCGGCAGGCGGTCGCAGATTTCCGCGGCAGCCTGACGGATGCCCGAGGTCTTGGCTTTCACGCTCGCCTCGACTTCCGCATCGGATTTGCCCGACATTGCCGCGGCGAGCGCGGCGCCGGCCGCCTGCATGCCGATTGCGGCGCCCTGTTTGCCGACGGCGATGCCGGCCGCCGCCACCGCGATCAGCTTCTCCCGGTAGGCGAGCAAGGCGCTGCGTTGCGCGGGTGTGATGGCAACGGTCTTGCCGCCGACGACGAAGTCACCTTGCGGCGTGATCTGCGCTTTCGGCAGGGTGGGGTCGTTGTGCGAAACGGTGATGGGTTCGGTGCGCAGTCTGGTCTGGGCGTTGTCCAGCGCGGTGGCAACGGTGCTGTCGATGGATGCGGCGAGACCGTCGGACGAGGACTGCCCCGAACTGCAGGCGCCCAGCATCGGCAGACAGGCGAGCAGCGTGGCGAGCGCCAGTGGACGAAGCATCTTCATGGTGTGGGTCCTTGCGGGATGCGGGTGGTTGGTGGCTTGCGCCCGGAAGCGCTGGCAATCGGCGGGTTCAATGCGCGGCAGGTTTCGTTGCGGCCACACCGATCGAGGTCGAGGCGCCGGGGCCATCGGATACCGCGACCGTATGCGTGGTAGTCGTGCTGCAATGCGCATCGCCCAAGGCGTTGTAAGGCTCGAACGCAGGCAATTGGGCTGCGATCTGCTTTTGCGTGGCGACCAGTTGCTGGAGGTCGAGGCACAGCGCGTCGGCCGCTTTGCCGATCGAATCGGATTGCGCATCGAGTGCCTTGTCCGAGGCGTCGGATTTGCCGGAGAAGACGTGGCGGATGGCGTTGCCGATCGCGTGTTCCGCGAGTCCGACACCTGCCTGGCCGACCGCCTTGCCGGACTGCATCATGTTGCGGGCCTCGCTGTAATAGTCCTTCAACAGTGCACGCTGCTCTGGTGTCGTGTCGATCGGGCGGTCATTGATTGC
This sequence comes from Lysobacterales bacterium 66-474, assembly GCA_001899805.1. Lineage (GTDB taxonomy): Bacteria > Pseudomonadota > Gammaproteobacteria > Xanthomonadales > Rhodanobacteraceae > 66-474. The sequence goes on along the minus strand of MKWP01000015.1, from coordinate 511,436 downwards.
AAGGCTTCCATCCTTGCCGATGTGCGCGTCGGGTCTGCCGATCGCGTGGACCAGCATGCCGCTCGAGTCGAAGGTGATGCGGTGACCAATGCCTTCGTTGATGCCCGGCGAACAGGCCGCGAGCGTGGCCGCGAGCAAAACGGAACCTGCGAGGGTCAGGATCGTTTTCATGATGGTCTCCTCCTTGGAGTTGCTCAAACCTCGTCGCGCCAGCGGCGGAACCAGATGGCGGCGGCGATCAGGGCGATGCCCACGGCGGCGCCGATCCACATGTTGGGGGTCAGGAACATGTGGTACATCGCGGCGTAGCTGCCGAGGTGGGCGTCGATGCCGGAGATGTTGCCTGGCTGGATGTTGATCGTGCCGCCCTGTTGGGCGACGTAATCGGTGACCCAGCTGCCCGGAATCACGCTCAGCAGCGGGCGCGCGACGAGGTTGCTCCAGAAGAATTGGATGTTGACGTGCGGCAGGCCCAGCAGCGCGATCCAGGAGTTCAGCACGCCGGCGACCACCGGGATCATCACCGCCCACAGCAACGGCTTGCCGCGCACCGCCGCCGACCAGAGCAGCAGCCAGCCGATGGTCGGCAATGCCCATACCGCGTTGATCGGAATGGTGGCCAGCATGTGCAGCCAGCTTGCCCAGGGCGTGGCATGCGCCCACAGCAGGGTGAACGGATTCAAGCCATGCGCGGCGAACCAGATGCTGGCGACGATCATCTCGCCCAGGAAACCAGCCAGCGCCACCACCACCGCGATGACCGGCATCACCAGGATGGCCGTGACCACTTTCGAGAGCACCGTGGCGGTGTCGGATATCGGCAGCGACTTCCAGAACAGGATGCTGCGGTCCTTGCGGTCTTCGTACAGCGCGCCCAGCAGATAGAAGAACAGCTTGAACGACAGCACCACGCCGGCGAACAGGCCGAAGGTCCACATCATGCCGCCGACGGCCTGGGCCAGCCCCTCGGAGTTGTGGCTTGCGGCGTTTTGCAATGCCTGGCTCAAGTCGCCGCCCGAGACGATGTGGATGTCTCCGCCCATGCGCACCCGGGCGACCTCGGCAGCGATGATGCCGAAGATGCTGAGGACGATCAGGATTCCCGCCACCGTCACCTGCGACCACAGCAGGCCGCGGCGTTCCTCCCAGTACTCACGCTTGAGCAGCCAGGCAAATGGCGATTTGACGATCGCGTTCATGCGTAGGTCCCTTTCATGATGGCGACGAACAGATCCGAAACCGATGGGCGCTTGACCTCGCCCAACCGGGCCAGTTGTTCCGGATCGGCGCTGTTGTACAGGAAGATGCTCTTGCCGAACACCGCCGCGCGCTCGTCGATGGGGTTCAGCGCGCGTGCGGCTTCAGCCTGGTCGGGGTTGACCAGCACTTCGGCGAAGCGTGCGCCCATCTCGTCCATGGTCGTCGCCAGCGCGATCTTGCCATCTCGGATGAACATGAGGTCGGTGAGGATGTGCTCGACCTCCTCGACCTGGTGGGTGGTGATGAGGATGGTCTTGTTCTCGTCGAAGTAGTCTTCCAGCAGGCTCTGGTAGAACTGCTTGCGATAGAGGATGTCGAGGCCGAGCGTGGGTTCGTCCAGCACCAGCAGGCGCGCGTCGATCGCCATCACGATGGCAAGGTGCAGCTGCACGATCATGCCTTTCGACATTTCCCGCACGCGCTGGTTGGCCTGCAGCTTGGTGCGTGCAAGGAAGCGTTCGCACTTGGCGCGATCGAAGCGCGGATGCACGCCGGCCACGAAGTCGACGGCTTCGTTGACGCGGATCCAGCGGGGCAGGGTGGCCACGTCGGCGATGAAGCAGACGTCGCGCATCAGCTGCGGGCGTTGCCTGCGCGGGTCCATGCCCAGTACCGAAAGGTCGCCCTCGAAATCGGTCAGGCCCAGGATCGCCTTCAACGCCGTGGTCTTGCCGGCACCGTTGGGGCCGATCAGGCCGACGATGCGGCCGGAACCCACTTCGAAATCGGCGCCGTCGAGGGCAACCGTGTTCTTGTAACGCTTGGTCAGCGCGCGTGCGTGGACGACGGATTCCGATCCGGCCGCCGGCGAGATGGCGGGGCGTTCCGCGAAGGCTTCAGCTGCGACGTTCATCAGGATTCCCTCTTGTCGGAAGCTTGCGCTGGCGTGGCCAGCAGTTTTTGCAGATCCAGTCCCATGCGTTCGATGCGCGCGCGCAGGCGCGGCCATTCCTCGCGCAGGAAGTGTTCGCGTTCGCTCCGGTACAGCGCCTCGCGGGCGCCGTCGGTGACGAACATGCCGAGGCCGCGGCGCTTTTCCACCAGTTGCTCGTCCACCAGTTCCTGGTACGCCTTGGAAACGGTGAGCGGGTTGATCTGGTAGTCCGCCGCGACCTGACGCACCGAGGGCAACGGGTCGCCCTCGTTGAGTGCGCCGTCCAGGATCATCGCCACCACGCGTTCGCGCAGCTGGCGGTAGATCGGGACGTTGTCGTTCCAGGTCACACTCATGACGTGATCCTTGCCGGTGATCTCGCAATCCTCGCAGGAACCCTGCGAGGTGCCGGGGACCTGTCAGGCGCCGGCTTCATCGGACGCGAACGAGTAGTAGGGCATCCGCGCGTCGTTGCCGTTGGCCGCGGACGCGCCACCCTTGGCGCCCTGGTCGCGCAATTCGCGCAACTGCTCGGGGGTCGGGGAAACGTTGATCGTCGGCAGGGTCGGGATGATCTGGACCGAAGCATTGCCGGGTTGCTGGGCAGCGGCAGCGGCGGCGTTGCTGTAGTTGGCGATTCCGGTCATGCCGGCGGCGGTGATCAGCATGGCGGCGACGATCGCGATGGGTTTGCGGGTGTTCATGGCGGGCCTCCTTAGTGACCTCGTTGACCAGTGTTGTAGTGAACTATAACACCAAAAATCACCCTGTCAACACCCCCTGCCATCAGTCATGGTCGAAAGGGCCAGCCGGCGGGGGTCGTCATCGCGATCGCCGGCGGATTGCGCGTCCATGCGGCAGCACCATCGCCATGGTTGGCGGATGCGTCTGCTTCAAGCCCGCCCGGATACGTCGCGGAATGGACTCCGTGCGGCGAATGAATGAACCCTTGCGCGCAAATGGAGTCGTAAGCTCCACGCATTGCCATTCCACGGCGAAACCCGCAGAATGGGCAGCTTAGTGATTCAACGCATCATTGCGCGTCAGCGCGCTAGCCACCAACACCAGAGGAAAACACCGATGAAGCAGATCATGCGGCCGAGCTTGGCCGCCGTTGCCGTGATCGCCACTCTTGGCGTCGCAGGTATTTCGCAGGCGCAGACGAGCACCGCGGCCACCACGGTCGACAAGGCCAAGGCCAGCGAGATCGTCGGTTATGAATTGGCAGGACGGTACCCGGATTGGGCACGCGGCCTGGTTGATCCGCAGAAGGTGGGGCAGGCGGTGACGCGTGCGCTGCAGGGCCAGAAACCCACCATGGGCGAGACCGAAGCGGAAAGCGTCGCCAAGGCGTTCGGTGCACAGTTCCAGGCGCTCGGCAAGCAGCACTACGACCAGGTCGCCGCACAGAACAAGCAGGCCGGCGATGCCTACCTCGCCAAGAACAAGTCGCAATCCGGCGTGCGCGTGACCGCCGATGGCCTGCAGTACCAGGTGATCACCCAGGGCACCGGTCCGAAGCCGACGGCCAGCGACACCGTGCAGTTGAATTACACGGGCACGTTCATCAACGGCCAGGAGTTCGATTCCTCGGCCAAGCATGGCAGCGGTCCGGCCAAGCTCGACCTTGCCAACGTCTTCCCGGGGTTCAAGGAAGCGGTGATGATGATGCCGGTGGGCAGCCACTACAAATTCGTGATCCCGTCCGACCTGGCTTACGGGGCCCAGCCGCAGAACGGCTTCCCGCCCAACGAAACCCTGATCTTCGACGTCACGCTGGTGAAGATCGGCGCGAACTGATCGTCGCGACATATCCTGCAACGAGAAACGCGGCCTCAGGGCCGCGTTTTTTTCAGTGCTGCAAGTTGATGTCGCATGCTGGTCATTCCGGAGCGGCCGGAGGCCGAATCCGGAATCGGTTCAAGGATTTCGCGGGCCGCGATACCGATTGACTCGCGCCATCCATGGCGCTCGCGTTGCACGCCGCCTGCGGCGTTCGCGTTTGCAATTCCCGGATCAAGTCCGGGACAAGCTCTGCAAACGCAGTCGGGTTCTGCCCGCAAAGAGCTCGGGCAGCCCCGGAATGACGGCGTTTTGGTGTTTGCTGCGTGCGTGTGGTGATACCCGGCGTCACCCGTGCGCGATCGCCTCGACGCGCGCCGCGCAGACGAAGTCGTTCATCGACAGGCCGCCGACGTCATGCGTGGACCAATGCACCACGCAACGGTTGTAGCCGACCTCGAGATCGGGATGGTGGTCCTGCTTGTTCGCCATCCAGCCGATCGCGTTGACGAAACCCAGCGTCTCGTAAAAGTTCTTGAAGCGGAACGCCTTCGCGATCGATTTGCCGTCCAGGGCCAGTTGCCACTCGGGCAGCGCCGCCAGCAGCGTGCGGACGCGAGCTTCGTCCAGCGCATGCTCCTTGCCCTTGCGGGGTTCGCAGACAAGCGCAGCGAGTTCGTCGCGTGTCATGGCTGCGCGGTCAGTTGCCACCCTGGATCTTGCCGTGCAGGTCGGACAACTTGCTCGGCAGGCTGGAGAAGTATGCGGCGAGATCCTTGATGTCCTGGTCGGTCAGCGGCGCGGCCATGCCGTTCATGATGGCGTTGATGCGACCGCTGATGGCAGGAGAGGAGTGCCCGCGATCGCCCGCCTGGTATTCGTGGAGCGCCTGTTCCAGGTAATCCTGGTACTGGCCCGCGAGCGCGGGGTAGTTGGGCGCGATGCCGTTGCCGTCGGTGCCGTGGCAGGCTTCGCAAGGGGCAGCTTTCTGCTTGCCGGCCGCGGCGTTGCCGTCCGCGGCCGAAGCGGTGCCGAAGCCGAGCGCGAGCGCGGCGGCAACAAGGGAGACGAGGATGGTGCGGGACTGCATGGCCGGTTCCCCTTATTGCTTCTGCTTGGGCGCAAGGCTGGAAAGATACGCCGCGATGTCCTCGATCTGCTGCTCGGTGAGGCTGTTGGCCTGCGCGTGCATGGTCGGGAAACCGCGGTCGCCGCTCTTGTATTCGTTGAGCGCGTCGATCAGGTATTGCTCGTTCTGGCCGGCGATCTTGGGCACGTGGTATTCGGGGTACACCGACATGTAACCGCGGATGCCGTGGCAGCCGTGGCAGGAATACACCTCCAGCTTGCCCCTGGCGGGATCGCCCTTGGCGAACGCGGTGGTTGCAAAGCACGCGAAACCTGCCAGCAAGACGACGCTCAGCACCGATCGAATCATGTTCTTGGGTTCCCTGCGGGCGGCCGGGCCGCGGTTGCAAAGTCGAAAGTATAGCCTGTGACCCCCGCGGACTTGCAAGCCGTCCGCCGGGTGCGTGCGGTTCACGCGGTGTGTGCGTGCTGCATCGTGTCGATCGCGAGCGCCGAATGTGCGTAGGCGCCGCCGGCGCGCATTTCGGCCGCCACCCAGATCGCTTCCATGATTTGCTGCTCGCTGGCGCCGGCCTTCAATGCCGCCCTGGTGTGGCCCTTGATGCAATACGGGCACTGCGTGGTGTGCGCCACCGCGACGGCGATCAATTGCTTGGTGGCCGAGGGCAGCGCGCCGTCGGCGAATACCGCGCGGCTGAAGTTCTGGAAGGCTTCCAATGGCGCCGGGGCGAGTTCGTGGCGCTTGCGCGCAATGTCGGCGGTGGAATCGGGATACATCGGATGGTCCATGTCGGTTTCCTCGCAATGCAATGATGCAAGTCGTTCACTCTACGCCGATCGCCGATGCGCGCGTTGCCATGGGTCAGGGCGCATGGTGCCGATTGGGACAAGACTGCAGGTTTGCCAACCTGCACGGATAATGTTCTGATGGCGACATGAAGACTTGGCGCTCCATGGCTTGGGGCTGGCTTCTGTTGCTGGCGGTGGCGACCGTTGGCGCGGCCGCGCCGGAGTCGCCGATGGCGCATCCGGAAGTCGTGGTGTTGCGTGTGGATGGCGCGATCAGCCCGGCCAGCGCCGATTACGTGGTGCGTGGCATCCAGCGCGCCGATTCGATCCACGCCACGGCGGTCGTGCTGGAACTGGATACGCCCGGCGGCCTGTCCAGTTCGATGCGTGACATCATCAAGGCGATCCTGGCGTCGCCGGTTCCCGTGATCGGCTACGTCGCGCCGTCCGGCGCGCGCGCCGCCAGCGCCGGCACTTACATCATGTATGCATGCCACGTCGCGGCGATGGCGCCCGCGACCAACATCGGCGCAGCCACGCCGGTCTCGCTGACCGGCGGCGGCAGCTTGCCCTTGCCCGCTTCCACCAGCGGCAAGGGGGTGCCCGCGCCGATCGGGGATACCGAGATGCGCAAGGTCACCAACGATGCCGTCGCCTACATCCGGGCGCTGGCGGAACGCCGCGATCGCAATGCCGACTGGGCGGAGAAGGCCGTGCGCGACGCGGTGAGTGTGTCGGCCGAGGAAGCGCTGAAATTGCACGTGGTCGATCTGGTCGCGCCGGACGTCCCGGCGCTCCTCGCGGACGTGGATGGGCGCAGCGTCGAGACATCGGCGGGCGCGCGCGTGCTGCATACCCGCGACGCCACGATCCAGACCGTCGCGCCCGGCGTGCGCAGCCAATTCCTGGGCGTCATCGCCAATCCATCGGTCGCCTACATCCTGCTGCTGATCGGCCTCGGGGGCCTGGTGATGGAGGGGATGCACCCGGGCGGCGTGCTGCCGGGCGTGGTCGGCGCGATCTGCCTGCTGCTCGCGTTGTACGCTTTCCAGTTGCTGCCGGTGAACTTCGCGGGGCTGGGCTTGATCCTGCTGGGCGTGATCCTGATCGTGTCGGAAGCCTTCGTGCCCGCCTACGGCGTGCTCGGCACCGGCGGCGTGGTTTCGTTCGTGATCGGTTCGGTGATCCTGATGCGCACCGGCGTGCCGGGCTACGGCATCGCCTTGCCGGTGGTGGTCGGCGTGGCCATCGCCGCCGCAGGCGTCCTCGTCGGCATCGTCTGGATGGCGATGCGTTCGCGCAAGCGGCCGGTGGTCAGCGGTCGCGAGGAAATGGTCGGCGCCGTCGCCGAGGTCGTCGCCGATTTCGAGGGACTCGGCATGGTGCACGTGCACGGCGAGCGCTGGCAGGCGCGATCCGGCATCCCGTTGAAGCGCGGCCAGCGCGTAAGCGTCACCGGCATGCACGGGTTGGTGCTGGACGTGCAACCCGTCGCGCCACCATCGAAGGAGGAAGCGCAATGATCTTTCCCGCCGTTGTCGTGATCGTGGTGATCGTGCTGGTCATCCTGTTGTCGTCGCTGAAGATCCTGCGCGAATACCAGCGCGGGGTGATCTTCCTGTTCGGGCGCTTCCAGGCCGTGAAGGGACCGGGCATCATCGTGCTGATCCCGATCGTGCAGCAGATGGTGCGGATCGACCTGCGCACCATCGTGATGGACGTGCCGCCGCAGGACGTGATCTCGCGCGACAACGTGCCGGTGAAGGTCAACGCGGTGATCCTGTTCCGCGTGATCGATCCGGAAAAGGCGGTGATCCAGGTCGAGGACGCACGCGAGGCGACCAGCCAGTTGGCGCAGACCACCTTGCGCTCGGTGCTCGGCCAGCACGAACTGGATGAAATGCTGAGCGAGCGCGACAAGCTCAACCATGACATCCAGCTCATCCTCGACCAGCACACCGACGCGTGGGGCATCAAGGTCTCCAACGTCGAAATCAAGCAGGTCGACCTGGACGAGGGCATGATCCGCGCGATCGCTCGCCAGGCCGAAGCCGAGCGCCAGCGCCGCGCCAAGATCATCAATGCCGAGGGCGAACAGCAGGCCTCGGAAAAGTTGATGCAGGCCGCACAGACGCTGATGCAGCAACCGCAATCGATCCAGTTGCGCTACCTGCAGACGCTGGTGGAGGTCGCAGGGATCGCCGGCAACAAGACCAACACCATCGCGTTTCCGTTGCCGCTGGATTTGTTCGAACCGCTGCTCGGCAAGCTGCGCAAGTCGACGGACGCCGCGCCGCCGCCATAGGCGGCGCAGCGGCGTCCGCTCAGATCCGCGCGGATTTCACCAGCAGGTGCTTGGCGATCGCGCCGTGCAGGCGTCCGATCCCGCGCACCAGGTGCAGCATCCCGAACAGCAGGAGAAACCCGATCACGAACATGCCGATCGCGTCGGCCCAGTTCGGCACGTGCGCGCCGAAGCCCCAATCCAGCGTCACGTGCTGGTCGACCCAGGCGTGGCCCAGACCGAAGAAGTTGAAGGCCATCGCCACCGGCACCAGCAACAGCGCCAGCGATACGCACGACAACACCACCACGATCGTGAAGTAGGAGATGCCGAGCGGCAGCATCAGCAGCATGTACATCAGCGTGAACCAGGTGCGCGGATCGGACAGCATTTCGCCGATCCGCTTCAGCAGCGGCCGGTCGCGTTCGATGTACGGCGGGCGACGCGGCATGCGCACGCCCAGCATGCCCTCGACGATGCGGCTTTCCAGCAGCGACAGGCCGCGCACCGAGGCCATGAACAGCAGGAAGAACGGGATGCCGATCAGGGTGATCGCGAAACCGGCGGACAACGACAGTCCGGTGACCACCCAGGTGAAATAAAAGATGCCGGTCGCGAGTGCCAGCAGCATGTAGAACAACGCGCCATAGGTGTGCGGGTCCGCGGCGACGCCGAAAAACCGGCCGAGCGCCGAGCGGCGCGGACGTGGGCGTGGCGTGCGCAGGGCACGCGCGACGGTCTGTTCGGTGGTGCGGTAGATATCCGCGACTTCTTCCGGCGCGCCGTAACTGGTCGAGATTTTTGCCAGCAGTTCGGCCTCGCTCATGCCGGGGTTTTCGGCGAGTTCCGAGCGCAGGTGTTCCTCGGCGTCGTACAGCGCATCCTGGATCATCGCGGGATCGGCGCCGGCCAGCGCCGCGCGCAGCTGCGCCAGGTATTCCTTGATGGTGTGCGGTGTGGTCATGGCTTCAGGCCTTCAGGATCGAATCGACGAAAAGGCGGGTGGAATTCCATGCGCCGGTCCATTCGCGCAGGACTTTCCGGCCCAACGGTGTGATGCGGTAATAGCGTCGCGGCGGCCCGGCTTCGGAGGGTTCGACGAAGGTTTCCAGCAGTTCCGCCGCGGAGAGGTTGCGCAATACCGGGTACAACGCGCTCTGCTTGCCGACCAGCACGCCGCCGGCATCGCGTTCGAGCCGCTTGGCGATCTGGTAGCCGTACAGCGGTTCGCGCGCGGCAGACAGCACCGCCAGCAGCACCAGCGACACCGTGCCCGCGGCCAGCTCCTTCTCGAACTTCTTCAGGTGGGCGTCCGTTTCGGACATCAAGGCATGCTTGCATCGCGCATAGGTGCGAGTACACTATAGCGCACTTGATAATAGTGGCATGCGCCGAAAGTCATGATCACGGCGCGATGCGTCGGAAGTCATGTTTTCGAGGGACGCAGCGGGGCGCATACTGGATGCGCGGTATGCAGCAGGCCGCCAGCGGCGGCGAGGAGAACGAAGATGCTCGAACTCGGAGTACTGGTGGTGTTCGTGGTCGGCGCGATCTGGTTGTTCGGCGCGCTGCTCGGCGGGCTGTTCAAGTTGACGTTCGGATTGTTCGGCATGCTGATCGGCGGTGTGTTCGGCATCTTCGGGCTGGCCATCGCCGCGCTGGTCGCGCTGCCGATCCTGTTCCTGGTACTGCTGCCGCTGATGCTGCCCGCGTTGTGCGTCGCGGCCCTGGTGTGGCTGGTCGTGCGCGCGTCGCGCCCGGCCCAGCCGGCACAGACCTCGAATTGAAGGATACGGGTGCGCGGCACCCGCCCGGGGGTGCCGCATAGTCTTGGCCCGTCGTCACCCGCGGTTCAATGCGAACTGCACGGGCACCAGCGCCCAGGCCCGGATCGCGTGGCCGTCGCGCGTGGCGGGGTGGAATCGCCACGAAGCCAACACGTGTTTGCGCGCCGCGTCATCGAGCAGGCGCGAACCGCTACCGTGTTCGATCACCACTTGCACCGGCTTGCCGTCGGCGCCGACCAGCACCTTCAGCAACACGGTGCCCTGCACCCCGGCGCGCAGCGCCTGGAGCGGGTACGCGGGCGGGGTCGCGGTTTCGTAGGCGATGGTGGCTTCGGCGTTGCCCGCGGCGGCAGTCGTGTCCGATTCGGTCCCGGAGCTCGCAATCTCCGGCTGCACGGGCGCAACCGGAATGATGCCCGGCACCGCGGACAGGGCGACAGGCACGGGATGCGTCACCGGCGCGCGCACCTCGGGCACAGTGACATGTCTCGCCGCCCGCAAGGTCGGTGGCACTGGCGGCGGCGCGACCGGAGGCGGCGTGGGTTGCAGCACCGCGGCGAGCAATGCTTGCGGGGGCGGGGCTCGAACCGGCAACGGCGTGCTGGGCAGCAGTGCGAACAGCACCACGGCGAGGTTCAGGCTGAGGGTCAGCGCCAGCGCGAACGAACGGGTCGCGTGCGGCGCGCATTCGAAGGGACGCGTGACGGCCATCGACGTCATAAGCCACCTCCTTGCAGAGAGGAATGTGGCCAAGGGCGTCGAGGGGCGGCGCCCCGGTCGGTTTCCACGCTACGCCGGGTGGCGTGGCCCGGCAAGTGCCGCGCGGCAACGGATGCGATGGGGTGGTTCGTCTCCGGCAGACCCAACCCTCCCGGGGTTGCGGGGTCATGCGGGGCGGAGATCAGCCGGCGGATCTCGCGCCAGCCGGCTCCTCGATCAGGCCGGCGACGATTTCGATCGAGCGCAGCCGCGCCGCGTGGTCATGCATGTTGCTGGTGAGGATCAGTTCGTCGGCGCCGGTGCGTTCGATGAACGCATTGATCGCGTTCGCCACGGCATGCGGTGAGCCGATCGCGGAACACGACAGGACATGCTCGATCAGCTTCCGGCCCTGCGGCGGCAATGACTCGGCATAGCCTTCCACCGGTGGAGGCAAACGCCCCGGATGGCCCAGCCGCAGGTTCACGAACGACTGCTGCCACGAGGTCGCGAGATAACGCGCCTCGTCGTCGGTGTCCGCGGCGAACACGTTGTAGCCCAGCATCACGTGCGGCCGTTGCAGGAACCGCGACGGCTTGAACTGCGCGCGATACACCGCGATCGCATCCATCATCTGCGCCGGCGCGAAGTGCGACGCGAACGCATAGGGCAGCCCCAGCATCGCGGCAAGCTGCGCACCGAACAGGCTGGAACCCAGGATCCAGATCGGTACCGCTTGTCCTTCGCCGGGCACCGCACGTACCGGGGTGCGCCCTTCGAAATATGCGATCAGTTCCAGCACGTCGCGCGGGAATGCGTCCGGATCGGTGTCGAGGTTGCGGCGTAACGCGCGAGCAGTGGCCTGGTCGCTGCCCGGCGCGCGCCCGAGCCCCAGGTCGATGCGTCCGGGATACAGCGCCTCCAGCGTGCCGAACTGTTCGGCGATCACCAGCGGCGAATGGTTGGGCAGCATGATGCCGCCCGCGCCGACGCGGATGCGCGACGTTGCGCCCGCGACGTGGCCGATCAGCACCGCGGTGGCGGCGCTGGCGATGCCCGGCATGCCGTGGTGCTCGGCCATCCAGAAACGGTTGAAACCCCAACGCTCCGCGTGTTGCGCGACGTCGACGGTGTGTGCGAGCGACTCGGAAGCCGAGCCGCCTTCGGTGATCGGGCAAAGGTCGAGGAAAGAAAACGGGATCATGACAAGGGGAGTTGGTGCTGGTCGCCCGAATAATCAAGGTGGCCGTCCACGATGTGCGCCGCCGAGGTGTACGGATGTTGGGACGGCGCGCCCGGCCCCATGATGTGCAGCACACGCGTCCCGTTGAGCTTGAACACGTCGGAAATCAGCCCGCGGTGGCAGCGCCACCACACGGCTTCCGAACACATGATCGCGGTGCGTCGCTTCGAAGCCAGCACCTTCAGCCGTTCGATGCCGTCGTGGAATGCCTTCGTCTGCATGTAATCGGCGTAACCACGGAACGCCGGATGCCGCCACGCGGTATTGGGCGAATCGGGCTGCATCTTGCGGCGGCCACCGAGCTCGGTGAACGGCGCGTAGTCGATACCGGTCCCATGCAACGCGTGCTGGAGTGGCTCGACATTGAAGTGCGGGTACTTGCGCGAGCCGAGGAAGTGGCGCACGTCGGCCAGCACTTCGATGGCATTGTTCTTCAGCAGCGCGATGAATTCATCGAGGCTGCGGGTGGAATGGCCGATGGTCCAGAGCGTTTCCGGCCACGGCGTTTCCGCGGGTTTCTTGCGTGCAGTCATGCGATCAGCATACGCGCCGGCGTCACTCACGGCATTCTCCGTTCGCACTAAGCGTAGCGCCGAAGGCGCGACGCGGGGAGCGGCCAAGGATGGCCGCGCTTTGAGGAGCGAGGAAGTCGAAGTGTCCTTGTCTATACTGCCGGGATGAACGACTACACCACCGCCAACACCGTCGAGGAATTCCGCCGGCATCTTGCCGAGGTGCATGCCCGCATCGCGGCCGCGTGCGCGAAAGCCGGACGCGATCCGGCAACGGTGCGCTTGCTCCCCGTCAGCAAGACGGTTTCGGAAGAACGCATCCGCAATGCCTACGCCGCGGGTTGCCGCACACTGGGCGAAAACAAGGTGCAGGAAGCGCACCGCAAATGGCAGGCGATGGCGGACCTTTCCGATTTGCGCTGGTTCATCATCGGCCATCTGCAAACCAACAAGGCCAAACTCGTTGCCGAATTTGCATCCGAATTCCAGGCGCTGGACAGCCTGCGTGTGGCCGAAGCGCTGGACAGACGCTTGCAATCGCTGGGCCGCCCGCTCGACGTGCTGGTACAGGTCAACACCTCGAACGAGGACAGCAAGTTCGGCCTGCCGCCGGAGGAAGTCGAGGCGTTCGTGAAACAACTGCCCGTGTTCGCATCACTGCGCGTCCGCGGCCTGATGACGCTGGCGCTGTTTTCGGACAACGCCGCGAAAGTACGCCCGTGCTTCGTGCGCCTGCGTGAACTGCGCGATCGCCTGCGCCAGTCCGCACCCGACGGCATCGCGATGAATGCGCTTTCGATGGGCATGTCCGGCGACTACGAACTCGCGATCGAGGAGGGCTCGACCATCGTGCGCGTGGGCCAGGCAATCTTCGGCGCGCGCAAGACGCCGGATAATGCCTACTGGCCCGACGTTGCGTCTTCCACGGGCGAATGAGCGTGGTTTGTCAGCCTTTCAAGTGCGTGCCGATCCACCAGATGTTGCCTTCAGGATCGCGCACGCCTGACGATCGGTCGCCATAGGGTTGGTCCCTGGGCGCCACGATCGAAGTCGCGCCTGCCGCCAGGGCACGCTGGTAGGCCACATCTGCATCCGGCACGTACACGTGTGTCGAACAACGTATCCCACCATCAGGGCCATTGGGGCGCTCACCCAGCATGATCACGGAATCGTCGATGCGCACTTCGGCGTGCTTGATCGTGCCGTCCGGCAGTTCCCGCTTGTACAACTCGACCGCGTCGAAGGTGGCTTTGAGGAACGCCAGCATGCGGCCGGCGCTCGAAACCAGCAGGAAAGGCGATACGGCATTGTGTGCGGCGGGTTTGTGCGCGGGCATCGGCGAGTCCTTGTCGCGAGAGCGCGGCATGCTACCAGAGCGTCCGCGCACGCGCGCTTGGTTGCGCGGCCGCATTGCCTGCTTCAGGCCCGACGGTACGAAGATACGGCACGCTCGATCTCACAGCAACCGGCTGAAGATGCGGATGCCGGCGAGGTATTCGCCGGCGATGGTGCCGAGGTTGGTGAGCATGAACACCAGCAGCGTGCGCGCGACGCGGTTGCGCCACCAGCCGGAAACCTGCAGCAGGTCCTTGCGCAACGACTGGAAGTCGGCGACGCGCGGTTTGCGCAACCAGGCTTCCACCATGCCCGCGAACACGCCGGAAGACAGTCCCGGCGGTCGCAACGGCTTCAGCGGTCCCATCACCGCCGCGGTGAGCACGGACAGCGGGTGGCCGCCCGCGATGGCCGCGCCGATCCCGCTCAGTACCGCGGTGTAGATCACCCAGTCGCGCAGGGCGTGCCAACCCATGGTGGCGTTGCGGTAGAACAGGAAGCCGATTGCGATGAAGATCGCCAGCATCACCCCGACCGCGACGTACTTCGGCCATTTCGGCGCCGGCAGTTTCGCCGCCAGCGGTTCGATGATGGTGCGCGACGGTTCGGTCTGCGCGCCGAGCTCGCGTCCGATACCGGCCAGGTGGCCCGCACCGATGACCACCAGCACGCGTTTGGCGGCCGGGTTTTGCGCCGACTCCTCGCGCAGGCGCGCAGCCATGAAGCGGTCGCGTTCCCCGATCAGGGCTTCGTAAAGCGGCTTGGAATTGCGCGCGAACTCGCCGAACGCGCTCTCCAGGATGTCGCCCTGTTTCAGCTTTTCGATTTCGGCCTCGTCGATATTCTCATGCGAGAACACGCTGGCGATCAGGCTGCCCAGGATGCCCATGCGGTCGCGGAAGGGCACGCCGCGATAGGCATGGTTGAGCGTGATGCCGATCTCGCGATCCACCAGCCATAGCGGCAGGCCGCGCGCGTCGGCCGCGGCCATCGCCGCCTTCATTTCCGCGCCGGGTTCGATGCCGTACTGTTCGGCGATGCGCTGCTGGAACGACGACAGCGCGAGCGATGCGAACACCATGCCGGCCTTGCCGGTGCGGATCACCTGGAACAGGTCCATCTTCGCGAACGCGTCGGGATCGCGAATGCCGCGTGCGCGCGATTCGCATAGTTCCACCGCGATCGCATCGAACGATTCGCGCTCGATCAGCGCCTTGACTGCGTCGACGCTGGCGCGCGACACGTGCGCGGTGCCGAGCAGCACATATTCGATGCCGTCGCGTTCGACACGCGACAGCGGCTGGTCGTGCAACGGATCGGGTGCCGCCGGTTGTTGGGCGGGGGAATCGGGCGGAGTGTTCAATCGCGGAATCTTTTCAAGAGGTCGTCGTACGCATCGATGCGGCGATCGCGCAGGAACGGCCAGATGCGGCGCACGGCTTCGCTGCGCGCCATGTCGATGTCGGCGATCAGCAGTTCGCGTGAATCGTCGTTGGCGCGGGCAAGGATTTCGCCTTGCGGCCCCGCGACGAAACTGGAACCCCAGAACTGCGCGCCGCGGCCTTCGCCATCCGGTGCGGGTTCGAAGCCGACCCGGTTGCAGGCGAGCAGCGGCAAGCCATTGGCGACGGCGTGGCCGCGCTGCACCGTGATCCAGGCTTCGCGCTGGCGGTCTTTTTCGTCCTGGGAGTCGGCGGGATCCCAACCGATGGCTGTGGGATACAACAGCAATTCCGCGCCGGCCAACGCCATCAGGCGCGCGGCTTCGGGGTACCACTGGTCCCAGCACACCAGCACGCCCAGCTTGCCGACCGACGTGTCGATGGGATGAAAGCCAAGGTCGCCGGGCGTGAAGTAGAACTTCTCGTAGTAGGCCGGGTCGTCGGGGATGTGCATCTTGCGGTATTTGCCCGCGATGGCCTCCGAGCGATCGAACACCACCGCGGTGTTGTGGTACAGCCCGGCCGTGCGGCGTTCGAACAGCGAGGCCACCACGACCAGCTTGAGCTCGGCGGCGAGTTTGCCGATTCGTTCGGTGGACGGGCCGGGAACCGGTTCGGCGCGATCGAATTCGTCCACCGATTCGTGCTGGCAGAAATACGGGCCGTTGTGCAGTTCCTGCAGCAGCACAAGCTGCGCACCGGCTTGCCCGGCTTCGCGCAAGCCGGCCTCGATCGCGTCGAGGTTGGCGCTGACGCTGCCGCGATCGCGTTCCTGCAGCAGTGCGACCTTGAGGGTGGTGTTCGTCATGGCGTCTGCAGTTTAGCCGTGCACATCAGTGTCGTCATTCCGGAGCGGGCCGCAGGCCCGAATCCGGAATCGGTTGGTAACCCGGGCTTGCGCCCGGTTACCGATTCCGGGTTCCATTGCCGGACAAGCCGGCAACGGCCCCGGAATGACGAAAAAAGGGGGGGGATTGCCCGGCTTACGCGATGACGTCCGCAGGAAGTTGCATCGTCATGCAATGCAGGCTACCGTTCTGCCAGATCAGCGGCCGGCAGGGGATCTGGATGACGTCGCGGCCGGGGTGGGCGAGGGCAATGGTGCTGGCGGCGGCGTCATCGACCACGTCGCCGTAGGCCGGCACCAGGACCGCGCCATTGACGATCAGGTAATTGGCGTAGGACGCCGCGAGCCGGCGGCCTTCGTCAAGAATCGGTTTGGGCCAGGGCAGGTCGAACAGGCGATAGGGCTTGCCGTCGATGGTGCGCAGGGCCTCGATTTCGCGGCGCATTGCGGTGAGTTCCACGTAGTGCAGGTCGTCGGGGTCGCTGCAGGCCTGGTACACGATCGCGTCGTCCGGCGCGAAGCGGGCGAGGGTGTCGATGTGTGCGTCGGTGTCGTCGCCCTGCAGGTAGCCGCGATCCAGCCACAGCACACGTTGCGCGGACAACGCGTTGCGCAGGGTGAGTTCGATCTGTTCGCGTGATTGGTCGGGATGGCGCTGCTGCAGGCAGCGCCAGGTGGTAAGGATGGTGCCGCGACCATCGGACTCGATCGCGCCGCCTTCCAGCGCCCAATCGATGCGCTGGTGCTGCACGCCGCGGCGGAACACGCCGTGTTCGATCAGGCCGGCGACCAGTGCGTCGTCCTGCGACGCCTCGAACTTGCCGCCCCAGCCGGTGAAACGGAAATCCAGCAACACGAACTGTTCTTGCGCATCGGCACATGGATGTGCCGATCGCGAATCGACAGATTCGTCGGAGGCAAGTTCGGACATGTGCCGAACTTGCCGTGTCCGGGCCGTGGCTGGATGCCCGGTCCCGGACTTCAGAATGATCGGACCCGAGTCGCGCAGCCAGGTGTCGTCGTAGGGAATCTCGACGAAGCGCACGCGGGACAAGTCGGCGCCCGCATCGCGCAGGCACTCGTTTGCGTGCGCGCCGATCTCGGCGTCGGGCACACAAACGATCGCGGCTTCGAAGCGCGAGATCGCGGCGGTCAACGCGGCACAGGTGTCTTCGACGCTGTCTAGCCGCGCCGCCCAGTCGGTGCCGGCGTGCGGCCACGCCAGCAACACCGCGGACTGCGGCTCCCATTCGGCAGGCAGTCGCAATTCAGGAGGCGTCATGACAGATGAACCTGCGGATTCCGTCATTCCGGCGCAGGCCGGAATCCAGCGAGTGCAAAAAATGGATCCCGGCTTTCGCCCGGGCGTTGGCAAAACTTCCGCCCCATTCGGAGCGGTTGTCGTGAAAGGTCAGTGCACGGAGCCCTTGGCCACGGATGGCGGCTTTGATGTCCGTTCTGGCGGCCGAGATCGCGTAGCAAACGTACTCGCTGGATCGTTGGCCGACGCCGCGATCAGGGATGATCGCACTTACAAAGCTTGCGGGCCGGGGGTGCGCAGCACGGCATGGATCACGTGGCTGTACTCGAAATACACGACGTACTTCGAGTATTCCCAGCGGTGGATCGGTGGCTGGCGTTTGGAACTGCCGCCACGGGTCGCCAGCACTTTCAGCGGCGCGCCGTATTCGCGTTTCACCTGGTCCATCGTCATGCCGCGCTTGGGCAGGTTCATGCGTTGTTCCTGCTTGACCTTCATGCGCAGGCTTTCCGCGTGGGCCGGTGCGGGGAACAGCAACGGGGCGGCGGCCAGTGCAAGCGTCGCGACGATCAGGCTGGTGGCGATACGTTTCATGACGGTGGCTTCCCCAGGCGCGCTGCGCCGATGCGCCTTTGTAGCAAAAACCGCCCTTGTGCGCCAGCGAATACGGTCACGAAAAAGGCCGCTGAAGCGGCCTTTTCATTATCTTTGGCGGGCCTTGAAACGCGGGTTACTCTTGCAAATCACGAACACCTTGCCGCGCCGGCGCACGACCTTGCAGTCGCGGTGCCGCTGCTTGGCGGACTTCAGGGACGAAAGCACCTTCACGGCGGACTCCTCGAGATAAATTCGGCCGAAACAAAGCGGGAAAGTGTAGCGTGCCCAGACACTTGCCGCAAGCCTCGGGACATGCCGAAAGCGTGCCGTTATCCTTGGCGTTTCCCCCTTCAAGAATCCGCTCGGGAGCATACC
The DNA here is from genome assembly GCA_001899805.1 of Lysobacterales bacterium 66-474. Classification (GTDB taxonomy): domain Bacteria; phylum Pseudomonadota; class Gammaproteobacteria; order Xanthomonadales; family Rhodanobacteraceae; genus 66-474. The sequence continues at coordinate 493,260 of MKWP01000015.1, read as the reverse complement.
GCCGTGGCAGCCGACCTCGACCAGACTTGCGTCAACACCATCCGCTTCCTGTCGGTGGACATGGTGCAGAAGGCCAACAGCGGCCATCCCGGCCTGCCGTTGGGCGCGGCGCCGATGGCCTACGTGCTGTGGACGAAGTTCCTGAAGCACCACCCCTCGAATCCCCACTGGGCCGATCGCGACCGCTTCGTGTTGTCGGCGGGACATGGCTCGGCACTGCAATACAGCTTGCTGTACCTGACCGGCTACGACCTTTCGCTGGACGACATCAAGCAGTTCCGGCAGTGGGGCAGCAAGACCCCGGGGCATCCCGAACGCGGCCACACACCCGGCGTCGAGACCACCACCGGCCCGCTGGGGCAGGGCATGGCCAACGCGGTCGGCATGGCGATGGCCGAGGCGCAGCTCGCCGCGCGCTACAACCGCGACGGCCACAAGGTGGTCGATCACCACACCTGGGCAATCGTCAGCGACGGCGACCTGATGGAAGGCGTGGCCTCGGAAGCCGCTTCACTGGCCGGGCACCTGAAGCTCGGCAAGCTGATCTGCCTGTACGACGACAACTACGTGACGCTGGCGGCCGGCACCGACATCACCTTCACCGAGAACCGCGCCGCGCGCTTCAAGGCCTATGGCTGGCACGTGCAGACGATCGAGAACGGCAACGACCTCGACGCGATCGAAAAAGCCATCAAGCGCGCCAAGGGCAAGAAGGACCAGCCCTCGCTGATCCTGGTGCGCACCCACATCGGGTACGGTTCGCCGCTGCAGGACAGCTACAAGGCGCATGGTTCGCCGCTGGGTGCCGACAATGTCGCCAGGACCAAGCAGAAGCTGGGCTGGCCCGAGCAGCCGGCGTTCCTTGTGCCCGACGCAGCGCTGGCGCACTTCCGCGAAGCCGAAAAGAAGGGCAAGGGTGCGGAATCCGGCTGGAAGCGTCGCTGGAACAAATATGCCAAGGAATTTCCGCAACTTGCAGCGGAATTGCAAGGTTCGCTCGACGGCAAGTTGCCGGCCGGATGGGATGCCGACGTGCCGGTGTTCCCTGCCGATGCCAAGGGCATGGCCACCCGTGTCGCCGGCGGCAAGGTGCTGTCGGCGATCGCACCGAAGCTGCCTGCCATCAGCGGCGGTTCGGCCGACCTCGATCCGTCCACCCATACCGCGGTCAAGGGGCTGGGCGTGTTCTCGCCCGGCAAGGAACCTGACGAGCAGGGCGATACCGATGAAGTCTGGAGCTACGCCGGCCGGAACCTGCACTTCGGCGTGCGCGAGCACGCGATGGGCGCGATCGCCAACGGCATGGCCGCGCACGGCGGGTTCATCCCGTACACCGCCACCTTCATGGTGTTTTCCGACTACATGCGCCCGCCGATGCGCCTCGCCGCGATCATGGGCCTGCGCGTCATCAACGTGTTCACCCACGACTCGATCGCGGTGGGCGAAGACGGCCCGACCCACGAGCCGGTCGAGCAGCTCGCCGGCCTGCGTTCGGTGCCGAACCTCGACGTGATCCGTCCGGGCGACGCCAACGAAACAGCAGTGGCATGGAAGGTCGCGATCGAAAGCGCGAAGAACCCCACTGCGATCATCCTGTCGCGCCAGAATGTGCCGACGTTGGACCGCAACAAGTTCGCCAGCGCGGAAGGTTTGCGCAAGGGCGCCTACGTGTTGCTGGATGCGCCCGGCGGATCACCGGAATTGATCCTGATCGGCACCGGCGCCGAAACCGATCTCGTCGCGAAGGCGGTCGAGAAATTGCAAGCCGAAGGCATCAGGGCGCGCGCGGTGTCGATGCCGAGCTGGGAATTGTTCGCGGCGCAGGATCAGGCGTACCGCGATTCGGTGTTGCCGCCGAACGTGCACGCGCGCCTCGCCGTGGAAGCTGGTTGCCGCGAAGGCTGGGAGCGCTGGGTCGGAGATCGCGGTTCCGGCATCGGCGTGAACCGCTACGGCGCTTCCGCCCCCGGCGAGCTGGTGCTTGAGAAATACGGCTTCACCGTCGACAACGTGGTGGCGAAGGCGAAGGCGTTGCTGCGCTGAGCCTCATGCGCTCCCGAAGCAGTGTGCCCTCAGGTCTCCGGCGTACCTTTTTTCGGTTTCGGCAATGGAGGCTTTGGCAGCCCGGACATCTGCAAGGGAAGGTTTGTCCCGCGTGAGGCGTGCAATGGCGCGGAATCTATCAGCCCGTACTTGTACTCCAGCGCTTCCCGGAGCAACGAGCCCTTCTGCAGCCTGTTGATCAAGTGCAAGGCCCTCTCTGGTGCCTGCACGGATGGCCGCGTAGGAATGTAATTGAAGTGAATTGATGGCCCGTTCTTTGAAAGAGCCCCCGCCTTGCCCGTGTACGGATGCCATGTAACAGTCATAGTTTCCTCCGACGAAATCGTAGTCAGTTTCACCGTGTGCAGTGGGTTTACCGCTCAGAGGCGGGTGCATCCAGCGCCGCCGCAACTGGGCGGCCTTTCCAATGTCCCTGGGCGGCCCGCTGCTTTTGGCAAGAGCTTCAGCACGACCGAATCTTCAGCGGATGGTCCGTCGGCCCAAGGCATGTCATGGGCCTCCCGCGAGGTGATCCACGGCGCGCACCGCGCCATCGTGGAGTTCATTGACGGTACCAAGCCCGACAGCGACGTTTCGCATGGCCGTCTGCAAATCGGTCTGGCGCTCGCGCCATCGTTGCAGCAGGTATCTGCGCTGGTCGTGCGAGAGGCTGGCGAAAAATTCGGCGTCGTCGGCAAACGGCAAGGGGTCGCCGTCGCCGGGCCAGCGGGCGGGGAATATGCGTGGATTGCTCATGGGATCACTCCTCGGTGGGTGTTGGAGTGCCGGTCGGCCGTTTGCGGAGCGGATGGAAAGCCGCAAAGCATGGCTCGCCCGGTTGCCCGAGGAGTGTCCGCTTTAGCAGCATTTCTATCCCGCCCTGCAAGCTGGAAGCTCAACTCGGCGGCTGGCATATCTTACTATCGCGATAGAAAGATGCAATAGGGGGATTGCATCTTCCGACCAACGCGACGCGGCGGTCGTGAGACTTGCCCACGCGTCGGCTGGTGTCCGCTATTGCTCCTTCACTTTCACGCTCTTCAACAGCGCATCGAGTTTCTGCTTCATCTCCGCCTGTGGCTGCGTGCCGGGCTGGTAGACGTAGGCGGTGTAGAGCACGGAAGGTTTGTCGTCGCCGCGCGATGGCGGCACGACTGCGTTGATCTTGCTGGTGTCGCCATCGGTGTAGGCCAAGCCGTCGTAGGGGTGCTGTCGGCCCGACACCTTCTTCCAGAAGCTCTGGTAGCTGTCATCGAGGTCGGCCGGCGGCGCCGCGTTGCGCAACAGGCTGATCCAGTGGCGATCGTGGTTGTCCGCGGCCAGCCAGACCTGACCCGCATCCCACACGACCTTGCCGTGGGCATCCGGGAAGAACGTGAAACCCAGCGTCAGCATGCTGTCGGCGTCGATCTGCTGCAGTTCGGGCGTGAACGAAAAGGCCAGCCGTTGCGAGTCGTAACGGAAATCCTTGCCGTACTCGAAGGCGATCTTGATGTTCCTGAAGGCGGCAGGCAGCAGCTTGCCGTCGGCGAGGAACTCCTTCCACTGCGCGAGGGTGCCGTCGTAGGGAAGGCTGATGAAATCGGTGAGCGCGCGCATGTTGATCACGGTGTCGTGGCGCGTGGTCGCCGGTCCGATCCGCATCAGGATCGCGTAACCATCCGGCGTCGGCAGCGCGTACAAGTGGACGTAGCCGTCCGCGTAGGGCACCGGCCACGACCAGGTTTGCCAGGTGCGGCCCCAGCGGTCGGTCGACGTGCCGGTATCGCCCGGCTCGCCGAGCGAGGTGACCAGGATGCGTTCGGGGCCGATCGGCCGCTTGAGGAACCCGGTTTTCAGCAGCATGTCCATCACGCCCTTGGGGTCGTGGTGGAAAGCCGCGCCAGGAATGTTGTCGGGCTTGCGCAGGTGGAACAGGATGTTGCCGCCGAGCGTGCCGCCCGAGATGTAACCGTTCGCGGGCAGCGTGATCTTGATGCTCGAGCTTCCCGAGTTCACCCACACGCCGTCGCTGTTGCGGGTGACCAGTTGCGGAAAATCGTCCATCGACGGTCCGCTGTACAGCAACTGGTGTGCGCCGGTGCCGTCCGGGAACAGGTCGGCCGATTGCTGGTCCAGCAAGGCCTTGAGCTGCGAGTCGAGATATGGATGGAACGCCTTGGCGTAGGCCGCGAAGAACCCGGGGACCGACAGCGGCAACTTGAAATCGCCCTTGAAGGTCCCGGAAAGCGTGGAGTCGAACACGTCGAACTGGTAGGCCATGCGCCGGTCGAAACGCGCGAGGTCCCCGGGCGCATCCAGCACTTCGCCCATCGGCAGCGCGTAGTTGAGGTTCTCGTTCGGCGACTTCATCAGCACGATGCCGATCACCTTGCCGTTCTGGTCGAGCAGCGGACCGCCGCTGTTCCCGGGCGAAGCGGCGGCCGAAAAACGGATCCACTTCCATTGGCCATCCTGGTCCTCGGGCGTGTTGGAGGTGTACAGGCCGTTCCTGATCACCACGCCGGTGCCGAGCGCGTTGCCGACCGAATACACCACCTGGTTCAAGCCGGGCCTGGTGTCGACGGCGAGCGGCGCGATATTCGGCGGATCCTTGAGCGTGAAAACCACGAAGTCGCGGCGCAGCGCGAACTTCTCGATCCTGTCGATCGCGTAGACCTTGCCCGAAGCGTCACGCAGTTCCGGCAGACCCCACAGGGTCTGGTAGCCGACCATCAACACGTGCGCGGCGGTGACGTAGGTGTTCGGGCCGATCGCGAAGGCGGTGCCGATGGAGTAATACTTGTCGGTGCGGTCCTGGTACGGCAACAGCTCCATCGGCAACGGTTTTTCGTACGTCAACGTGTCCTTCGGCTTGGCCGCGACCACCTCGAACGTCGCCGACTGGATCTTCGGCAACAGCGATGGATCGAGCGTGCTGTCGGCACGCGCCGCGCCGATCGCGAACCACGCGACGCACGCCAACAGGCAGAAGACCGCGGTGCGGACGAGCCGCGGCGCACTCGTGCCCCACACCTGCGTGGAACCGGTCGATGACGTCATGGAAGCTCCCGAACGAGAAGGCTCAAGCTGCAAACGCCGCGGATATTTGCACAACCGCGCAAGGACTGCACGGTCGTCGTGCCTGCCGCATGGTCACATGCCGGGCCGGTGCAGGATCATCTCCAGCACGAATTTCGATCCGAAGAACGCCAGCAGCAGGATCGCCATGCCGGTCAGCGTCATGCGCACCGCACGGTTGCCGCGCCAGCCCCAGCGCCGGCGGCCGAACAGCAACACTCCGAAGATGATCCACGCCACCAGCGACAGGACCGCGGTGTGGGCCTGGTGCTGCGCGCGCAGGTTGTGCACGAACAGCACGCCGGACAGCAACGTGAGCGTCAGCAGCGCGAAGCCCGCGCCGATCAGCCTGAACATCAGCGCCTCGGTCTGGGTCAACGGCGGCAACGCGCCGGCCCACGCACTCAACTGGCGGCTGCGCAAGGCGCGTTCCTGGGTCGCCAGCAGCAACGCGAGCACCGCGGCGATCGCGAGCAGGCTGTACGCCAGCAGCGCGATGATCACGTGCAGGCCTATTTGCCAATCGATGGGAAACGGTGCGGTGGGTGGCGCGAGGAATTCGTCGATGGCGAGGAACAATGCGGCCAATGGAAACAGGATGATGCCGAGCGCCGCCACCGGGCGCGCGAGGTTCACGATCAGGGTCAGCGCCGCGATCACCGCCGAGACCAGCGACAGCGCCGCGTAGAAATGCAGGTCGACGGCGCCGCGGTGGATGCCGAACAACACCCCGAAGTGCATCAGCACCGCAATGGTGCCTATCACCAGCGCCGCGCGACGCGGCGTGGCGCGCTGGTCCAGCAGCGGGCGCGCCAAAGCCGCGGCCGCAGTGAAATAGAGCGCGATCGCGAGGATCGCCAGCAGTTCCATCGTGGTGGAGTGGGCAGGCATGCGCGAAGTGTCGCATGGCGCCGCCCAAAGGTTCCAGCATCGGCGACGCAAACCCGACTCGCCCCGGGCGCGGCGCGACCCGCTGCTCGTGGCGCGATTCTCCGCTCAGTGCGCCAGGAACAACTCCCCGATGGTGAGCGCGAGCGGATAGGGCTTGAAGTGGTTGCGGTTGCTCAGGATCACCACGGTGACGTGTTGCTTGGGCCAGCGGATGATCACGTTGCGGAAGCCCTGACTTTCTCCCGAGTGCCATTCCGTGTCGCCGCTGAGGCGCCAGCCGAAACCGTAGTCGGTATCGGGGTCGGCGATGGGGTCCTTGGGCGTGAACGCGAGCTTGCGTGAGTCGGCGTCGAGCAGCTTGTCGGTGTAAAGCGCCGCATCCCACTTCGCGAAATCCTCGATGTTCGAATAGATGCCGCCGTCGCCGCGGGTGGCGCTGGTGACGCTCTGGTCGGTGCGCGTCCACTTGCCGTCGATCAGGCTGTAGCCGTAGGCGCGGTTCGCGGGCTTCGGCCCGCGGTGGTGTTCGTACATCAGCGTGTGGTTCATGCCCAGCGGCTTGAAGATGCGCTGCTTCATGAAGTCGGCCAGGTCCATGCCCGACACGCGCTGCACGATCAGGCCCAGCAGCACATAGCCGCCGTTGCTGTAGCGATGCGCGCTGCCGGGCTGGAAATACAGGCGATCCTGCGACGCGATCATGCGCAGCACGTCGTTGTCGTCGATCTGCGCAGTCTGCGTTGATGGAATCAGGTCTTCGTAGTCGACCAGGCCGCTGGTGTGGGTCAGCAGGTTTTCGATGGTGATCTTGTCGTCGCTGGCCGGAAGTTCCGGCAGGTACTTGCGCACCGGGTCAGTCAGTTTGAGCTTGCCGTCCTGCTTCAGCAGCAGGATGCTGGCCGCGGTGAATTGCTTGGTCACCGAGGCGAGGCGATAGTTGGTTTCCGGTCCGGCCTTGGTATGTTCTTCCATGTTGGCGTAGCCGTAGCCGCGCGCGATCACCGTCTTGCCGTCCTTCACCACCAGCAGCGAAGCGCCGGGCACGTCGCCCGCGTAGCGGCTCATCAGCGCGTCGATTTGGGCCTGGTGCGGGGCCGGCGTTTGCGCGGCGGCGGCCGCGAACGACAGCCATGCGAGTGCGAGGAAGACAAATGGTTTGCGTGTCATGGTCGAATCTCCGAGTGGGCCGAACCCTTCCAGAACGGACGTCATTCCCGCGCAAGTGGCGCGCCGCACGAGCGCCAGGGACGGTGTGAGTTTATCCAGTGCCGTCAATCACAAAAGAAACCGATTCCGGATCGCCGCTGCGCGGCGTCCGAATGACGAGATGTTCCTGTGGCGCGGCGTCCGGAATGACGAAATATTTCTTTGGGTAAATCTGGATGGTTTCTCTTATTGCACGGGTACATCGTAGAGCATGGTCGGCTGTGGGTGCATGGTGAGGGTGTAATGCCACCATTCGGCTGCGTAGTTTTCGAAACCCTGCGCGGCCATCGCGTGCAGCAGCCGTTCGCGGTTCGCGTGTTGCGCCGCGGTGGCGCCGGGCGAATCGGTGTGGGCCAGCGGGTCGAATAGGTCGAAGTGCGTGCCCATGTCCAGCGGCTTGCAGTGCCGGTCGTGGACGTCGCATTGCAGCATGGTCAGGTCGACGGTCGCGCCGCGGCTGTGACCCGACACCGGCGCGATGTATTCACCCAGCAACTTGCCCTTGTCGACGTTGGGGTAGTGTGCGGCCTTGGTGCGGGTGTCGGAAAGGTCATGCGCCCAGCGCACGAACGCGGCGACCGCGCGGGCAGGGCGATAGCAGTCCCAGATCTTCAGGCGCAGGTGTTGTTCGCGCAATGAATGTTCGACCCGCGCCAGCGCTTCGGCGGCCGGCTTCAGCAGGAAACACCTGGCGGCCTTGTAACCCGGCACCGGCGCGCCGGTGAAGTTGTCGCTGCCGGCGTAGTGGATGTTCTCGGCCATGTCCGGCACCAAAGTGCGGATGTCGACCATGCCTGCTTCGGCCATGGTTTTCGCAGGCGAGATCGTCGGCGGTGCATCGGCGTTTGCGACGGTGGTGATCGTCGCGAGGACGAAACCAAGAACACAGGCGGTGTGCTTGGAACCTTTCCAGAAATGCAATGAACCCCTCTCCCCTCGGGAGAGGCGTAGGGGTGAGGGTTCGGGAATGAAGGAGCGCCGTGATATTGCCGAACCCTCACCCGCCCTTTGGGCACCCTCTCCCGAAGGGAGAGGGACTTTGGGGCAGGTTTTATTCACACGCACCTTTCCGCGTGAAGGCCAGGTCTTCGTAGTCATAGCTGAAATCGGCATCCGGATCGACCTTGGCCATGTGCAGCGTGCCGCCGGCCTGTTGCGGGAAGCGCAGCCACGCTTCGGCATCGCCATGGGCCCAGTGCACGAGGTACTTGTCGCCGACGCGCATCACTTTGCCGGTCAGCGTCGGCGATTTCGCTGAAGCAAGTTGCACTTCGTTGCCCTTGGCGCAGAGATGCACTTCGCCGAACCACGGGTCGCGCCACACGCCGAGTTCATTTTTCAGCTCGGCTGGCGTGGCGGGTTTGCGCGATGAGGTGTCGGGCACGCGCGAGATGCGGCGCTGCTCGTCGTCGCGCTTCAGTTCGTCGGCGTAACTCTGGACGCTGCGCGCCTTGTCCGGCGCGGTGAAATGCTTGGTCAACATTTCGATGAGCACGCTGCGCGCGTTATCCGCCTCGGCATTGATGAGGATCACGAAACCACTCTTCTTGAACGGCAGCAACGTCATCGCGGAGTACATGCCTTCCAGCGTGCCGGTGTGCGATACCGTCATCTCGCCGTCGACATCGCCGATGCGCCAGCCGTAGCCATAGCCCCAGAACAGCGTGCCATCCCATTCGCGCTTGAGTTTCGAGATCGGCATCGGGTTGTAGGGCGTCCACTCTGCATGCCGCTGCTGCGGCGACAACCATTGCAACTGTTGTGGCGTCGGTACCAGCCAGTTCCCGGCCCAGGTCAGCATGTCGTGCAGGCTGCAGCGCACGCCGCCGGCCGCCTCCATGGTGGTGGCGTGGACGATGGCGCCGTGCGCGGAAATCGCGACGTACTGACCTCCTTCGATGACGTGCGGGTCGGCGACGTTGCCCACTTCGTCTCGATTCCAGGTGCCGATCTGGCAGCGGGTCATGCCGAGCGGATCGAACACCTCGCGGCGCATCAGCGTCGGATACGGTGCGCCGCCGGCCGCGGCGGCGACCTGGCCGGCGACGATGTACAGCGTGTTGTCGTAGGCGTAACCCGCGCGGAAACTGTAGGCGGGTTTCAGGTATCGCAGGCCATGGATGACGTCCTGCGGCGTGAAATCGTTGGGCGTCGGCCACAGCATCAGGTCGCCGGCGCCTTCGGGCAGGCCGCTGTGGTGCACCAGCAGGTCGCCGACCTGCATGTTCTGCGTCACCCACGGGTCGTACATCCGAAATGTCGGCAGGTATTTCGTGACCGGATCGTCCCAGCGCAGTTTGCCCTGTTGCACCAGGCGCGCCAGCAGGGTGGAGGTCATCGCCTTGCTGTTGGACGCGATCAGGAACAGCGTGTCGGCGTCGATGGGTTTGCCGGATGCGAGCGTGCCGACCTCGCGCGTGTACACCACCTTGCCGTGGTCGATCACGCCGACCGCAAGGCCCGGCAGGTGGTAATACGCGACCACGGCATCGACCACGCGATCGAAGCCGGTGCCTTGTTTCGTTGCAGGCGCGGCGGCCTGCGCAGTGGTCGCGCAGAATGCCAGTGCCAGGGACGCCACCACGATACGCGCGCAGGATTTCATGCGGTCTCCCATTGGTCGGCGGATTGCTCGCCCGCAACCATTTCTTCGAAGGTCTGGCGCTCGCGCACCACCGCATATCGCCCGCGGTCGAGCAATACTTCGGCGGCGAGCGGCCGCGAGTTGTAGGTCGATGCCATCGACGCACCATAGGCACCCGTGGCCTTGATCATTACGAGGTCGCCGGCCCTGCATTCGGGCAGTTCGCGCCCGCGCGCGAAGGTATCGCCGGTTTCGCAGACCGGCCCCACGACGTCGTAGGTTTGCGACGGACGTGTTGCATCCACCAGCGGCACGATGTCGTGCCAGGCGTCGTACAGGCTCGGCCGCAGCAGGTCGTTCATTGCGGCATCGAGGATCAGGAACTTGCGCTCGCGGCCGTGCTTGATGCGGACCACGCGCGTCAGCAGCACGCCCGCTTCGGCGACCAGCCAGCGTCCCGGTTCCAGCAGGATGCGGCCCTCGAAACCTGCCAGTGCCTCGCGGATCGCGCCGGCGTAGTCATTGACCGGCACCGGATGATCGTGGCCTGCGCGATAGCACACGCCGAGGCCGCCGCCGACGTCGATGCTGCGGATCGTGTGTCCCGCAGCGGTCAGTTCGCGCCAGAAAGCGGCCACGCGCTGCAGGGCCGCGCGGATCGGATCGAGGCTCAGCATCTGCGAACCGATGTGCACGTGCAGGCCGTCCAGGCGCACGTGCGTCAACGCTGCGCTGCTCGCGAACCATTGGCGAGCTTCATCGATGCTCACGCCGAACTTGTTTTCCGACTTGCCGGTGGAAATCTTCGCGTGGGTGAGGGCGTCGACGTCCGGGTTGATGCGCGCCGATGCATTGGCAACCACGTTGCGTGCCGCCGCGACGTGTTGCAGCAGTTGCAACTCGTCCGCCGACTCCACGTTGAAGCGCGCGACGCCTGCATCCAGCGCGTCCGCAATTTCCTCCGCGGTCTTGCCGACGCCGGAAAACACGATGCGGTCGGCCGGAATGCCGGCGTACAGGCAGCGCCACAGTTCGCCACCCGAAACGATGTCGGCGCCCAGGCCGGCGTTCGCGATCAATTGCAGGACCGCGACGTTGGAATTGGCCTTGGCCGCGTAGCAGACCAGCGCATCCAACCCGTGCAGCGCCGTTTGCAGCGCGTCGATGCGCGCGTGGATGGCGGATGCGGAATAGACGTGGCACGGCGTGCCCACGCGCCGCGCCACAGCGGGGAGATCGACACCGTCCCGGCACGCCGTGTCAGCGGATGCAGGGGCGGTGTGGGCAGTCGTTGCGGTCATCTTTCGTCCTGCTTGGCGTTGAGTCCCGGCGAGTCTGGCAACGTCCCCGAAATCTTGTCATTCCGGGCCGGCTGCGGCTTCATCGCAGACCGATTCCGGATCGCCACTGCGCGGCGTCCGGAATGACGAGCAAAAACAAACCCTCGTATTCCGTGACACTTTCCAGCTAATACCCCGCCGCCGACCCGGCCGAGCGGTGCGGGTCGCTCGCGCCTTCCAGCAGGCCGGTCTTCGGGTTGACCAGGATGGATTCGAGCACGCCCAGGTGGCGTTCCTTGAGCGTGTAGCCCATCGCTTCCAGTTGCTGCTTCGATTCGGGCGTCAGCAGGCCCGGCCCCACGTACACGACATCCGGGTACCACTGCATGTGGATGTGCGGCGCGTTCACGGCCTGCTGCATGTTCATGCCGAAGTCGACCACGTTGATGATGCTTTGCATCGTGGTCGAAATGATGGTGGCGCTGCCGGGGCTCCCGGTCAGGATGAACGGCTTGCCGTCCTTCAGCACCACGGTCGGCGTCATCGAACTCAGCGGGCGCTTGCCGGGCTCGACTCCATCGGCCTTGCCCTGCACGAGTCCGGCGTCGTTGGACGCGCCCGGCTTGGCGGTGAAATCGTCCATTTCGTCATTGAGGTAGAAGCCGGTGTCGCCGGCGATCTGCTTGATGCCGAACAGGAGGTTGATGGTGTAGGTGACGGCGACGGCGTTGCCGTGCGCGTCCATCACGGAGTAATGCGTGGTGTTGTTGCCCTCGCTTGAGGGCAGGAAGCTTTCGATCTGCGACGACGGCGTGGCCTTGTCCGGCTGGATCGTCGCGCGCAGCGATGCCGCATAGGACGCCGACATCAGCTTCTGCATCGGGATCTTCACGAAATCCGGATCGCCGAGGTAGGTGTTGCGGGTCGCGAACGCACGCCGTTCGGCTTCCGCGAAGGTGTGCACGAACGGAACCGAGGCATAGCCCCACTCGGCGACCGGGTAGGGTTTCAGGATGTTCAGGGCCAGGCACATGGTGGTGCCGCCGGAACTGGGCGGCGGCGCGGACAGGATGGTGTAGCCGCGGTATTCGCATTGCAGCGGTTTCTTCCATTCCACGTTGTACGAAGCGAAATCCTTCATGCTGAGGATGCCGCCGTGGGCCTCGCTGGCCTTGACCACGGCCTCGGCGATCGACCCTTTGTAGAACGCGTCGGTACCACCCTTGGCGATCTTTTCCAGGGTGTTGGCAAGATCCTTCTGCACCAGCAGGTCGCCGGCCTTCCACGGCTTGCCGCCGTGGCCGAAGACAGCCGCGGATTCCGGGTACTTGTTGAGCGCTTCGAGGTCGTTGTTGATGATCCTGGCGTCGCCTTCCTCCAGCACGAAACCTTCGCGGGCCAGCTTGATCGCGGGCGCGATGACTTGCGCGACGCTCATCGTGCCGTACGTCTTCAGCGCGGTATCCAGGCCCATCACGGTGCCCGGCACGCCCACGCCGAGGTAGGTGTCGGTGCTGCGGCCCTCGACCACGTCGCCCTTGGCGTCGAGGAACATGTTCGGGGTCGCCTTCAGCGGCGCCTTTTCGCGGAAGTTCAGGAACAGGTTCCGGCCATCCTTCAGATGGATGGTCATGAAGCCGCCGCCGCCGATGTTGCCGCAACACGGTTGCGTCACCGCGAGCGCATAGCCGACCGCGACCGCCGCGTCGATCGCGTTGCCGCCTTCCTTGAGGATTTGCACGCCGGCGTCGGTGGCGTAGTGCTGGTCCGAGACGACCATCGCATGTTTCGCCGTGACCGGCCTGGCCTTGGCCAGCATCGCCTGGGTGGCGGCGGGCGCGTGCGGGAACGCGGGCGCGGCGGGGCGGTTGTCCTTCGCGAAAGCCGTGGCGCAGCACGCGGCAACCGCCACCGCCAGTGCGGCGCGGGACCAGCGGATGCGTTGCCGCGTCGCCGGGTGGATGGATTCCTTGGCAAGCCAACGCATCGTGTCAGGCTGGAACATCGCTTTCACCTTCATGGTTGTCGAATCGAAAATGGTCGTGGGTCGTCGGTACCACCGAAAAGAGCGGCGTGTGGCATGACCGGCGCGCGGGCGACGCGACAATGCGCATCCACGGCGCGACATCATTCACCCCAGAATCCCGGCGCCGGCGGTGCCAGCAGACCGTCCTGCAGCCTGACGCCGCCTGCGTGATCGTTGGCCAGCCACAGCGGGCCATCGAGGTCGATGAACTCCGCTTCGCGCGCGACTTCCAACGCCGGCGCGATGCCCAGCGACGAACCCACCATGCAGCCGACCATGATGCGGAATCCCGAGTCGCGTGCCGCGCGCAGCAGGCGCCAGGCTTCGGTCAGGCCGCCGGTCTTGTCGAGCTTGATGTTGATGGCCTGGTAGCGTTCGAGCAGCCGCGGCAAATCCGCGGCGGTGTGGCAGGCTTCGTCGGCGCAGATCGGGATGCGGCTGGAAAAACCCCGCAAGTCCACGTCGGCCGCAGCCGGCAACGGCTGTTCGACGAGGTCCACGGCCGCGCGTTCGAGCACGGGCTGCAGGTCGTGCAGGATGTCCATCGTCCAGCTTTCGTTGGGGTCCACGATCAGCTTCGCCGCGGGCGCCGCGCGCCGCACCGCTTCGATGCGTGCGGCCGGGTCGTCGGCATCGACCTTGATCTTGATGAGCCTGGCGCCCGCGATGCGCGCCGCCGCCTGCTCCATCGCCTGCGGCGTGTCGAGGCTGACCGTCAACGCGGTCGTGACGGGTGCGCGCGGCGGCCGCGCCAGCCCTGCCCATACCGGCACGCCGGTGAGTTTCGCTTCCAGGTCCCACAACGCCGCGTCCAGTGCATTGCGCGCGGCACCCGGCGTCAAGCGCGCCTGCAGTTCGTCGCGTCCCATGCCTGCGCACAGGTCTTCGCGCAGCGACTCCATTTCGTCCAGCACCGAGGCCACGGATTCGCGGTAGCGCGGGTAGGGTACGGATTCGCCGCGGCCGATCCGGTCGCCCTGGCGCAATTCGACGGTCACCACCTCCGCCGCATGCTTGACGCCGCGGGAGATTCGGAACGGGGCGTTGAGCGGCAGGCTGAGGTGCCGGATGTTCAGTTCGCGCAGCATGCGAGCAGGTTGTCGACGATCGCTTCGACGCCCATGCTGACCGGGTCCAGGCAGGGAAGCTCCAGCCGGCCGCTGATCTCCCGGCACATCACCAGTGCTTCGCGTTCGGTGAGCTTCGATGTGTTCAGCGCCACGCCGACCGCCTTGACCGCGGGATTGGTCAGGCGCGCGGCGGCGAGGTTGGCATCCAGGCAGGTCTTGATGTCGGGTTGTGGAAAACCCGGCAGCCCGCGCATGCAAGACCGCTTCGGTTCGTGGCAGTACACCAGGGCATCGGGCTGGGAGCCATGCAGCAGGCCCAGCGACACCCCGGCATAGGAAGGATGGAACAGCGAACCCTGGCCTTCGATGAGGTCCCAGCCGCCGTCTTCGCGGGCCGGCGAAATCAATTCGGCGGCGCCGGAAATGAAATCGGCGATCACCGAGTCGATCGGGATGCCGCCGCCGGCGACGAAGATGCCGGTCTGGCCGGTGGCCCGGAAATCCGCCTTGATGCCGCGCTTGCGCATGCTGCGCTCGAGCGCCAGCGTGGTGTACATCTTGCCGACCGAACAGTCGGTGCCCACGGTGAGCAGGCGTCGGCCGGCGCGCTTGCGGCCGTTGCCGACGGGAATCTGCCCGACCGGTTCGCGGGCGTCGAACAGGGTGCGGCCGTTGCGCCTGGCCGCGGCCACGATATCGGGGTTGTCACGCAATTTCTGATGAAGGCCGGCGACCACGTTGAGGCCGGCGTCGAGCGCGGCGACCACGTCGGTGACGGTCTCGGGCGACATCACGCCGCCCGCATTGGCGTTGCCCACCACCATGGTGTCCGCGCCGGCGGCCTTGGCCTCGGCAAAACCCAGCTCGGGCAAGCCCAGCGTGAACTGGCAACTCGGGTGTCGATGCTGGCCCACGCACCAGTCGGGACGCCAATACGCCAGGCCCCTGGCCGTTTTGATAGCCAAATCGTCGGCCGCCGTCCCGAGGTACAAGAGGTAAGGCGGGCCCCACTGTCCGTGGCCGGCCGCGTTGCCATGGTCAGACATGCAATCCTTCCTTCGGATGTCCATTGTTCTACCCGGATGCAAGCTGCAGGGTAGCCGTCGGCGTGCGCCGGCCGCCAATGAAAAGACGGGTACAAGGCATAACCGGGAGTTGTGAACGACGCTGCCACCAGCTGGCGGCCAAAAGCCAGCCCGGGCGGGGCTGGCTTGGCGATGGCGGTCGCCCCAGGCGGCGGACGACCGGGGCCTCAGTCGTGGCGGATAGCGTGGGCCGGAACGGCCTTGGCGGGATTGGCCACGCCGTAGCCACGCTGCCGCATGATCCCCAGGACTTCGTCGATCGGCAGGGCGTCGATCCGATGATGGTCGCGGCCGGCCGTGGTTTCGGCGTGGAACAGCGAATTGAGGATGGCCTCCTCGGTGGCTTCGATCGCGGCCATGAACAGCGGCGACATGTCGTCGTTGCGCACGACGGTCATGGGCTGCAGCGGGCTCTTCGATTCGTGAGGCACCCGCAAGGCCTGGTCGGTGGAAAACGCGATCGCGTAATCGCCGCTGCCGTTGGATTCGATGCCGCCCGTCTTGCCGAGGCCAAGCATGGCCCGCTTGGCGAGCCGCCCAAG
The DNA here is from genome assembly GCA_001899805.1 of Lysobacterales bacterium 66-474. Lineage (GTDB taxonomy): Bacteria > Pseudomonadota > Gammaproteobacteria > Xanthomonadales > Rhodanobacteraceae > 66-474. The sequence goes on along the minus strand of MKWP01000015.1, from coordinate 477,473 downwards.
GTTGCGCGAACCCAACGGGGCATCGGTCGCCACCACGATCATGCATGAACCGTCGGGTGAGTCGTTCAACTTGTCGCTCAGGTAGTACTTGTGCAGCAGTTTGCCGACCGGCACACCGTCGATGTCCAGCACGCCACCGAAATTGGTCTGCACCAGCACGCCCACGGTGTAACCGCCCAGCGACGCCGGCAGCTTGCGCGACGAGGTGCCGATGCCGCCCTTGAAGCCGAACGCCACGGTGCCGGTGCCCGCGCCGACATTGCCTTGTGCCACCGGGCCGCCTTGCGCCGATCGGATGGCATCCAGCACATCTTGTTTCGTCACGTGGCGGCCGCGGATGTCGTTCAACCAGCCGTCGTTGGTTTCGCCCACCACCGGATTCACCGACATGACATCGGCATTGGCGGGGAATGAAAACGTGTAGTCGATCAACGCATCCGCGGCCGTGGGCACGCTGAGCGTGTTGGTCAGCACGATCGGTGTTTCGATGTTGCCGAGTTCGGCGATTTGCGTGGTGCCCGTCAATTTGCCGAAGCCGTTGCCGACGTACACCGCGGCAGGCACCTTGTCCCGGAAGATGTTTCCCGCGTAGGGAAGGATGGCCGTGACCCCGGTGCGCACGTCTTCGCCCTCGACCAGGGTCTTCTGGCCGACCAGCACGCCCGGCACATCGGTAATCGCGTTCCACTTTCCGGGTTGCAGCACGCCGATCGCGACGCCGTAATCGCGCAGGTTCCTGCGCTGCTGCGCGCAGGCCGGCAGGCAGGCCAGCAGGAGGACGGCGATGGTGAGGAGGCGTGCGGGCATGCTTGATCCCAGGGCTGTTCGGGAGAGTGTAGCGACCAGCCCCGACTTTCGGTCCGAGACACTTGTCGCGCGGACATGCGATGATGCGAGGCAGTCGTAACCAGCGAAAGGGGTAGCCACCCCGACCCGGCCTTGCGGAGGGGCAAGCCCAGCATGCGTTTGCGCTACATCGAACTCTTCCATGCCGTACTCACCACGGGCAGCCTGACCGGGGCGGCGAAGTTGCTCAACATCTCGCAGCCTGCGGCCAGCAAGGCATTGCAACACGCCGAGGACAAGCTCGGCTTCGCCTTGTTCAGCCGCGTCCGCGGGCGCCTGCAGCCGACCCAGCAGGCGCTGCAGCTGCGCGACCGCATCGAGAAAATCATCCAGGACGTGCACGAGCTGCAGCGCCTCACCACCAACATGGGCCAGCCGGGAAGCTGTCCGTTGCGGGTGACCTGCACCCCGACGCTGGCCCAGGTGCTGTTGCCCGCGGCGAGCGTGCTGTTGCGCAAGGCGTTCACGGACGTGACCGTCGAGTTGTCCACCCAGCACTCGGCGGTGATGTGCGAGTCGCTGACCCTGCGCGAAACGGACATCGGCCTCACCCTGCAGGACACCGGGCACCAGACCTTGCGCCAGAAGGTGCTCTGCCGTGGGCAGGTCATGGTGATCGCGCCGCCCGGTTGGTGGCCGGAAGCGGAGCTGGCGCAACCGCTGCCGATCAATGCGCTGGCCAGCCAGCCCATGATCGGCATCGCCGTGCGCGACGCGTTGGGGAGCATGCTGCAAACCCATCTTTCGCAGGTTTCCCCCACGCCGCAGATCACGGTGTCGGTGCAAACCTACCAGTTGGCCCATTCGCTGGTCGCGAAGGGCGAGGGCCTGGCCATGGTCGATCCGTTCACTGCGCGCTGCGGCAGCGCGAACAGCGTGCAGATGCGTCCGTTGAAACCGCACCTCGATGTCGTGCTGTACGCGATGTACCGACCCGACAGTCCGTTGAATCCGGTGCAGAAGCGTTTCCTCGACCTGGTGAAGCAACTCGCGCAGCGGATGCTGGCAGGCGCCTGAGGGCGCTTTGTCGGCAGCCTCGGGGCGGAGCTACCACAACTTCCAGTTATGCCTGGTGCCCGCCTTTTCATTGGCAGCCCGGCCGCGCCCGTGACTATGCTCGAAGTCACGCCGCAGGAGTACGGATGTTCGATCCGGACATGCCACTTTCGGGGGTCAGGAACGCCGGGCTGGTCAACGGACGCTCGCATGGAGCGTGGTCGGCGTTGCGCGTTGTGGCAGTACCCGGGTCTTTTCGTTTCGCGAGTTCCCTGTCGGTCCCTACGCCGCGGCGAGCAACCGCGGGCGTCGCGGCGCCGCTTTGCATCGAGACCACTCCGCAGAAAACCATCTCATGGGGAGATATCCAATGAACAAGCGTTTCGCGCATTTCATTCCGACCGCGCTGGCCGCGGCGGTGTTGCTGGGGTTGGCTGGTACGGCTGCCGCACAGGATGCGCAGCAAACCGGCAGCCAGGACCAGCAGAAGCCGGCCACGCAATCGAAGGAGGCCAAGGGGCCGGCAACATTGTCGACGGTGATCGTGACCGGCACGCGTGCGGGCAACCGTACCGAGGGCGATTCGCTGACGCCGGTCGACGTGATCCCCGCCGCGGTGCTGACGCAAACTGGTGCCCCGACCCTCGGCGAAGCGCTGCAGCGCGCGGTGCCGTCGCTGAACTTCCCGCTCGCGCCGGCATCGGACACGTTCGCTTTCCAGCGGCCGTTCGAGCTGCGCGGCTTGTCGCCGGACGAAGTCCTGGTGCTCGTCAATGGCAAGCGTTGGCACTCCGGCGCGCTGCTGCTGAGCCTCGGCCAGGTCGGCCAGGGTTCTCAGGCGGTGGACCTCAACACGATCCCGCTCGCCGCGATCGACCACATCGAAGTGCTGCGCGACGGTGCTTCGGCGCAATACGGCTCCGACGCGATCGCGGGCGTCATCAACATCATCCTGAAGAAGGGCGCGCACGGCGGCGATGTGCAATTGGTCAGCGGCAAGTATTCCGCCGGCGACGGCCAGATGTGGCAGGGCGACGGCGACGTCGGCATGCCGTTGGGCGGCGACAAGGGCTGGGTTCGGGTGGCCGTGGACATCCACAACCAGGATCCGACCAACCGCGCGGGCGTTGACCGGCGGGTGCCCTGGCTGGGGCAGCAATTCCAGTTCGGACAGATATTCTTCCGCAACCAGAACCTGATGCTCAACTCCGAGTACGATTTTTCGCCGAGCGTGCAGTTCTACGCGTTCGGCCACTACGGACGGCGCGTGGGCGAGCCGCGCGGCTTCTTCCGGTACGGCACCAACACGCCCATCCCCAACAATCCGCTGATCGGGCTGGTGTATCCCGAGGGCTTCCTGCCCAAGGAGCACGGCGATTCGATCGACCGTGCGCTGACCGCGGGGCTGCGCGGGAACCTCGGCGGCGTCTGGCATTGGGACGTCAGCGCCAACCATGGCGACAACACGGTGTACTACAGCACCCTCAACACCGTGAACTACGCGCTGCTCAATGACTTCGGCAGCAGTCCACTGGGCTTCCACGACGGCACCCTGGGTTCAAAGCAGGACACCTTCGACATCGACATCTCCCGGGAGCTCAACGACAACTGGACCCTGTCGTTCGGCACCCAGTGGCTGCACCAGTCCTTCAAGGTGGAAGCCGGCGATTTCGGTTCGTGGTACGTGGGCACGTCGGGCGTGCGTGGCGGTGCACAAGGGTTTGCCGGCTGGGGTCCGCAGGACGCCGTTTCGGTTTCCCGGCACGCGTTCTCCGAATACCTGCAACTGGAAGGCAACCTCACCGAGAAGCTGAGCACGTCGCTCGCGGTGCGCCACGAGAATTATTCGGATTTCGGTTCCACGACTTCGTACGCGGTTTCGGCACGTTACGACTTCACGCCCGAATTCGCGATCCGCGGCAGCGTCTCCAGCGGGTTCCGCGCGCCGACCCTCGGGCAGCAGCATTACTCGGAAACGACGTCGGCGGCGCAGGGGGTGGGCAATTCACTGGGGTTGCCGCCGGGGATCTACCTGCGCGGCCTGGTGCCCGTGACCAACCCGATCGCGCAGTTGCTGGGCGCCGAAGCGTTGCGACCCGAGACCTCGCGCAGCGTGACGACCGGCTTCGTGTGGCGACCCAATGAGTCCTTTGACACCACGGTGGACATCTACCAGATCATGCTGCGCAACCGCATCGCGCTGTCCAGCCAGATCTCGCTGGCGCTGCCCTCGGTCATCAACTACCTCGCGGCCAACGGCATCACCAACCTGCAATACAGCGGCCTTTCCTATTTCACCAATGCCGGCAACGTGAAAAGCCAGGGCATCGACATCGTGTCGACGTATCGCACGTCCTTCGACAACGGTGGCTCGCTGCTGACGACGCTGGGCGCCACCTACCACAAGAACAAGGTTTCCGGGGTGCGTCCGAACCCGCAGGTGCTGAACGACCTGGGCGCCATCTTCCAGCGCCTCAACCGTTCCGCCATCCTGGGCCTGCTCGCCGACACCATGCCGCGCAGCAAGGTGATCCTGACTTCCACCTACCGGCAAGGTGACTGGGGCCTCACCGGCACGGCGACCCGCTACGGACGGTTCACCAGCTACGGCTCGACCAGCTATCTCGATGACGTCACCTATCCGCCCAAATGGATCTTCGACCTCGCGGTGAACTACTACAGGGATCGCTGGACGTTCACGCTGGGATCGGACAACGTGTTCAACACCTACCCGAAGCGCGTGCCGGTGGGTGACGACACCAATGGCGTGTTCCCTTACTCGAGCAGTTCGCCGTTCGGGTTTGAAGGCTCCTTCATTTACGGCAAAATTGCCTATCGCTGGTGACGGGCTGCCGGCGCGGGTGGCGACCCCGCTCGCCGAATGGAGGATCGATGAAATCGTTGCAGGTGCTGTTGGTTGGGGTCGCGCTGGCGGTCGTCGCCACCGCCTTCGCGGCCAGCGCGCCGGTTCCGGGTTTTCCGCCGGCGTTGCAACCCGCCGACCTGGTGCTGCGCGACGCGACCATTGCCACGCTCGATCCGTTGCAGCCGCAAGCGCAGGCGCTCGCGATACGCGACGGCAGGATCCTGGCGGTCGGTAGCGACGAGTCGATTTCGCGTTACATTGGCAAGCAGACCAGGGTGATGGACCTGCACGGCGCGTTCGTGACGCCGGGATTCATCGAGGGCCACGGCCATCTGCTGGACACCGGCGAATCGCTGATGCAGATCAACGTCGGCAAGGCGAAGAACTGGGACGGCGTGGTCGCGATGGTGAAAGCCGCAGCCGCCAAGGCCAAACCCGGCGAATGGATCGTGGGCTTCGGCTGGCTGGAGAGCAAATGGGATCGCGCGCCGCAGCCGAACCTGGATGGCCTGCCGCTGCCGGCAAGCCTGGACGCCGCGTCGCCGAACAATCCGGTGCTGCTGACCACCGCCAGTTACCACGGCCTCTACGCCAACGCGTCGGCGCTGAAACTCGCAGGCATCAACGACAAGACGCCCGACCCGGTCGGCGGCACCATCGTGCGCGACGCGCAAGGCCACGCGATCGGCATGCTGAAGGACACCGCCGCCGATCCGGTGTACGCCGCGTACCAGAAATACCTCAAGGAATTGCCGCCGGCCGAACAGGCGGCGCGGCGCGAAAAGGCGCTGCAACTCGCGGTGCAGAACGAGGTCAGCAAGGGCATCACCAGTTTCGTGGACCAGGGTGAAAGCTTCGAAACCATCGACTGGCTGAAGCAGCAGGTTGCGAAGGGCGTCGCGGACGGCACCTTCCCGCTGCGGCTGTACGTCTACGTTGGCGTCACGGATGTCGCGAGCCTCGACAAGAACCTCGCCAAATACAAGACCATCGGCTACGCCGACAACCATTTCACCGTGCGCGGCGTGGGCGAGGATGTTTCCGATGGCGCGCTGGGCACGCGCAGCGCGTGGTTCCTCAAGCCCTACAGCGACGCGCCCGGCATCACCGGCAAGAACGTCACGCCGATGGCCGATCTTGCGCAGATCGCGCGCATCGCCGCACGCGACGGTTTCCAGGTCGCGATCCACGCGATCGGTGACCGCGCCAACCGCGAAGTGCTGGACATGTACCAGCAGGTTTTCGAGGAGGATCCCGCGGCGCACGCGCTGCGCTTCCGCGTCGAGCACGCGCAGCATTTGAATCCCGCCGACATCGCGCGCTTCGCCCAGATGGGCGTGATCGCGTCGATGCAGTCCATCCACGCCTGTTCGGATGCGCCCATGGTGGTGCCGCGCCTCGGCGAGCAGCGTGCGGAGGAGGGCGCGTATGTCTGGAAGAAGCTGATCGACAGCGGCGCGATCGTGCTGGACGGCACCGACACGCCGGTCGAGGACACCAACCCCATCCCGGTGTTCTATTGCGGGGTCACCCGTGCCTACGACCACGGCAGGAAGACGTTCTTCCCGGCCGAGGCCAAGACGCCGATGCAGGAACTGAAGTCCTACACCTGGAACAACGCCTACGCGATGTTCGAGGATCATGAATTGGGTTCGCTCACGCCCGGCAAGCTGGCCGATATCGACGTGTTTTCCGGTGACCTCCTGACCATGCCGTCGACCGACATCCTGCGTACGCGGGTGCTCTACACCATCATCGGCGGCAAGGTCGTCTACACGCGGCCCGGTGCGGACAAGTGGCGCAAGGGCCAGCAGTTCGACGCGATGCCCGAGTTCGACCACGCCGAGTGATCGACAAGGAATCGGTCATGCGTGCACTCGTCCTCGGCAGCGGCGTCATCGGCACCAGCAGTGCGTGGTATCTCTCGCGCGCGGGTTTCGAGGTGACGGTGGTGGATCGCGAACCCGGTCCGGCGCGGGAAACCAGTTTCGCCAACGCCGGCCAGATCTCGCCCGGTTACGCGGCGCCGTGGGCCGCGCCCGGCGTGCCGCTGAAGGCATTGAAATGGCTGTTCTCGCGGCATGCGCCGCTGGTCATCAAGCCGGGCCTCGATCCGCACCAATACATCTGGTTGCTGCAGATGCTGCGCAACTGCACGGCCGCGCGCTACGCGGTCAACAAGGCGCGCATGCTGCGGCTGGCCCGCTACAGCGCCGAATGCCTCAATGAGCTCGCCGACGAGTTCGGCATCGATTACGAAGCCCGCAAGCTCGGCACGCTGCAATTGTTCCGGACGCAAGCGCAACTGGATGCCGCCGCCAGCGACATCGCGGTGCTGGATCAATACGGCGTGTCGTACGAGTTGCTCGACCGCGCCGGGATCCTGGGTGTCGAGCCCGCGTTGGCGGATGTCGTCGACCAGTTCATCGGCGCGCTGCGCCTGCCGAACGACCAGACGGGCGATTGCGAACTGTTCACCCGGTTGCTGGCCGAACGTGCGCGAAACGCGGGCGTCGAATTCCGCTTCAACGCGACGGTGGAAGCCATCGAGGCATCCGGCGATCGCATTGCCGGCGTGCGCATCGACGGCAAGGCCGAGCGTGCGGACCAATACGTGCTTGCACTGGGCAGTTACACGCCGCGCCTGCTCGCGCCGCTGGGAATCCGGCTGCCGGTGTATCCGTTGAAGGGTTATTCATTGACGGTGCCGATCACCGATGCGGCGATGGCGCCCGTATCCACGCTGCTCGATGAAACGTACAAGGTCGCGGTCACCCGATTCGACCGGCGCATCCGCGCCGGCGGCACCGCGGGCGTGTGCGGCTACGACCTGTCGTTGCCGGCGCGGCGTCGCGCGACGCTCGAGAAGGTCGTCGCAGGCTTGTTTCCGCGCGGCGGTGATCCGAAGCAGGGTGAATTCTGGACGGGACTGAGACCCGCGACACCGGACGGCACGCCGGTGATCGGGAGTACGAAGTACAAGAACCTTTTCCTCAACACCGGCCACGGCACCTTGGGCTGGACGATGGCCTGCGGCTCCGGGCGTTACCTCGCCGACCTGATGGCGGGCGCGATGCCGCACATAAGAAGCGAGGGATTGGATGTTTCGAGGTACGGATGGCACCGCGGCAGCGCGCCGCGCATGCCATCGCACCAACACGATGCCGCGAACGGCTTTGCCGTTTCGGGATAACGAAATCGACGAATGCGTGTGGCACGCGCCATTCACAACGGGTGAGGAGATGCTTCCATGTCGTCAACGACGATCCAATCCGCCGGTGACGACCACCGCCTGAAACGCCACATCGGCACGGTCGGGCTGTTGTTCACCGCGGTCGGCTCGATCATCGGTTCGGGCTGGCTGTTCGGCGCGATGAACGCGGCGCAGCAGGCCGGGCCGGCGTCGATCCTGTCGTGGCTGGTGGGCGCGGTGATGATCCTGTTGATCGGACTCACCTACGCCGAGCTCGGCACGATGTTCCCGGTGTCGGGCGGCGTGGTGCGTTTCCCGCACTTCGCGTTCGGCTCGTTCGCGAGCTACATTTCCGGCTGGATCACCTGGATTGCGACCGTCGCAGTCCCCCCGCTGGAAGTGCTGGCGGTGCTGCAGTACGCGGCCAACTACATTCCGTGGCTGCAAACGCTGAAGGATGGCTCGCCGGTGCTGACCACGCCGGGCCTCGGCATTGCCTGCGCGCTGCTGCTGGTGTTCGTCCTCATCAACATGCTGGGCGTGCGCTGGTTCGCGCGCATCAACAACACGCTGGTGGTGTGGAAGGTCGGGATCATCATCATCGCGATCGTCGCGTTCCTGGTGGTGCGGTTCGAGCCGAGCCACTTCTTCCATGCGCAATACGGCGGCTTCATGCCGATGGGCTGGCACGGCGTGTTCTCGGCGGTGGCGACCGCCGGCGTGGTGTTTTCGTACCTCGGTTTCAGGCAGGGCGTGGAACTGGCCGGCGAAACCAGCAATCCGCAACGCAACGTGCCGATCGCGATCCTCGGGTCGCTGGCGTTGTGCACCGTGATCTACGTCGGCCTGCAAGTGGCTTTCATCGGCGCATTGCCGGAATCGGCGCTGGCGAACGGCTGGGCCAACATCGGCACCAGCTTCATCGCCGGCATCGGCGAGCACTCGATGGCGTTCGGGCCGCTGGCGGCGCTGGCGGCGGCGCTGGGGCTCAGCTGGCTTGCGATCCTCTTGTATGTCGACGCGTTCGTGTCGCCGTCGGATACCGGCCTGATCTACACCATCCTGTCCGCACGGCTGACCTATGCGATGGGCCGCAACGGCAACGCACCGAAAGCCTTGTCGCGCGTCAACGACAAGGGCGTGCCGTGGGTCAGCGTGATGCTGGCGTTCTTCGTGGGCTTGCTGTTCTTCCTGCCGTTCCCGGGTTGGCAGAAACTCGTCGGCTTCCACACCTCGGCGATGGTGATGTCGTTCGGCTCGGGTCCGCTCACGATGATGGCGTTGCGTCGCGAACTGCCTGGCTACAAACGGCCGTTCCGGTTGGGTGGCGGCTGGATCATTCCGTACCTCGCGTTCCTGTCGTCCAACCTGATCGTGTTCTGGTCGGGCTGGGACGTCGTCTGGAAATTGATGGTCGCGGTGCTGCTCGGTTTCGTGCTGCTGGCGATCCACGAAACCGGTTGGGGCAGGCACACCCCGAAGCTCGACATGCGCGCGGGTTTCTGGATGCTGCCGTGGCTGGGCGGCGTCACATTGATCAGTTGGTTCGGCCGTTATCCCGGCCTCGACAAGCACGCCGGCAACCTCGGCTACCTCGACATGGTGTCAGGGCTGGTGGTGATCGTGATCTTCTCGGCGGCGATCATGGCGCTGGCACACGCGCTGCGCCTGCGCGGAGAGCGGGTGCTCGAACAACTGGATCAACGGGCACACCCGGCATCCGGCGACCACGAGTAAGCGCGCCGAATACGGGCGTGGCGTCGGGAGGTGCGCCGCTGGGGTTGTCGCGACGAGGCGTATTCGCCGTGGGTGGTTTCTTCAGTGCGCGAGTTGTTCTTCCGCCGCACTGAATGCCGAGCGGCCGCCCTCGCGGCTGTCGGGCATCCCGGTCAGGAACCAGGCGACGCCCGTGCCGCTTGCGCGGTCGAGCCATAGTCCGGATTGCAGGCCGTACGCGGAGCCGGAATGTCCGACGCGCGTGATGCCGTCGCCGAACGGGTCGTCGCGGCAGCCATCGACCTTCGTCGCAAGGATCTGCATGCCCAGGCCCCAATGGCAGAACATGCCGCGCTCGGAACCGGATGGATTGCCGTCCTGCTCGTACGTCATGCCGTTGTGGCCGTCGTATTGCCAGACGGGCGTCTCCATCATGCGCAACGATGCCGGCGTCAACAACTGCTCGCCGTTCAGCGCGAAGGTTCCATCCCCGAGCAGCAGCATTCCGATCCGCGCAAGGCCGAGCGCCGAAATCCGCAGCCCGCCCTGGGGACCGAACAGTGCGCCGTTCTCGCCCGGCCGGTAGCGCGCGAGATCGCAGCTGCCGTCCACGGCGGGTCGCACCGGACACGCAGGCTTCTTGCCGTGGTTGTCATCGGCGGATGGCTTGCCTTGCCCGTCGTACTGGACCACGACGCGCGCGGCGGTCGCGTCGGAACAGGTTGCAAGGCTGAAACACCCGTCGATACCCAGCGGCTTCAGGACCAGTCGTTGCATCAGCAGGTCGAAGCGCTCACCGGTGACGCGCTCCATCACCTGCGCCACGACCGGGTAATTGAGGTTGGTGTAATGGAACCAGGTACCCGGCTGGTGCTGCGCATCCCACGCCTTCGGGTTGTCGAGCAGGTCGCGCAGCGGTGACCCCAATGGCGTCTGCCAATATCCCGCGTGGTCGGTCAGGCTGGACCGATGCGACATCAGCAGGCGCAGCGTGATGGGCACCGCCGGAAATGCGGGATTGCGCAGTTTCCATCCGAGGTAGGTCGAGACATCGGTGTCGAGGTCGAGCTTGCCCGCCTCGACCAGGCGCATCACGCCGATGGCCGTGACCAGCTTGGAAATCGAGGCCACGCGCACGGGATCGTTGGCCGTGACGGCGCGGTGCGTGGCGGTGTCGGCAAAACCACGGGTCTCGACCGACGTGACGCCGGTGCGATCGAAGGCGATGCGCACGCTGGCGATCGGCGGGCTCGCGGCGGCAACACCCGACGCCAGCAGCAGCCCGAGGATGCAACCTGCCGGTATGCGCCATTTCGAGACCCTGTTCATTGCAGTATCCCTGCGTCAAGCTGGGTGTTGCGAGGGACCCGCGTGGCACCTTGCACTGCGCCGAAGCGTTGCCGGTCGGCCGTCACACGCAAACGGATCATGGCTTTTCGGTATCCCCGCGCTCGATCTTGCCGACCAGGTTGTAGAGGATGCGCGAGTCCTCGGCGTCCAGCGTGTCGCCGCCCATGCCGCGGAAATGATGGTGGAACGCACGCACCACGCCTTGCGGATCGTCCAGCGAATAACCAATCGCGGTCAGCGCCATCCACGGATCGAAACCGGCTGGCGGGTCGGGCAGGGTGGCGATCGGATCGGGCCACAAGCCGAAACCATCGGCCGCCAATGTCGCCCACGGAAACAACGGGCCGGGATCGACCTTGCGCGAGGGCGCCATGTCCTCATGGCCGATGATCTGCGCGCGCGGGATGTGCCAACGCGCGGAAATGTCGGTCAGCAAGCGGATCAGGCTGTCGATCTGCTGCGGCGGAAACGGCACGTCGCCGTTGTTGTCGAGCTCGATGCCGATGGACGCGGAATTGACGTCGGTGATGGTGCCCCAGCGCCCACCGCCCGCGTGCCACGCGCGATCGACGTCGCTGACCAGTTGATAGATGTGGCCGTCGCGGCCGATCAGGTAATGCGCGCTGACCGGGCCGTCGGGATTGGCGGTGCGCAGCGTATCCAGCGCCTGCTGCACCGAATCCTGGTCGGTGAAATGCAGCACGATCAACTGCGGCTTGCGGATGTCTCGGTTCTGCGACGGCACCCACGTCGCGATGGGGTTGCGCGGTGGCAGCGGCGCGCAAGCGGCCAGCATCACCAGTGCAAGACATGCGAAAAGCCATTTCGGCGCGCGCGCGATCCGCGCATGGCATGCATTGGACATCAAGGTCTCCTCATTTCGCGATCACACCCGCATCCTGCAAACGCTGGCGCAAGCGGTCCAGCTTGTCGCCGTACCGCGCGCTGCGTGCGGTGTCGCGACGGATCGGTTGCCGCACCTGCGCGGCGCTCGGCAGGCTCTGCACGGTGCGCGCGGTCTTGTGGAAATCGATGCATGCCCGATCGAAGGGTAGGCCGCAGAAATCCAGTAGGCGGCGTACTTCGGTTTCCGGATCGGCGACCAGCGATTCGTATTCGAGGTCCATCACGCGATCCGGGTATTTGTCCAGCCAGAATCGCGTGAGGCGCAGGAAGTCGATGCAGTAACCGGCCATCTCGTCCATGTCGCAGGCAAAGCCGCTGTTCTCGCTGAAACACTGGCGGAAACAGCCGAGGCAGGTTTCGACCGGATCGCGCCTGACCACCACGATGCGCGCGGCCGGCAGCATCGCCACCGCTGCACCCACCAGGTACCAGGTGATCAGGCTCTTGTCGGTGAAACGCGGCTTGCGTTCGCGCCAGCGCGCGGTGCGCGCGATGTATTCGCGGCCAAGTCGTTGCCAGTCCTCGGCGCCGGCGTCCGGCACCCACAACGGAAACGCGGATTGGCGTCGATGCGTTTCCGCATCGACGACCTGTTGCATGTCCTTGATCTCGTTCGCGCCCTCGACCTCGGGATGCGACGCGAGGATGTGCTCGACCAGGGTCGAGCCGGAACGCGGGATACTGACGATCAGGATGGCCTCGCGGCCGAGCTGCGGATCGAGCGGTGGGGGCGGCTCTTTCGCGAACACGTCCATGATCGCCGCCACGCGCCGGTGCTCGCCCGCGGCATCCCACTTCACCCGTCGGCGGCGCGAGGCGTTGGCGCGCGCGAACACGTCGTAGGCCTGCGGGTACTCGCCCTGGTTTTCCAGTGCTTTCGCGTAACCAAAGGCCAGCAACTCGTAGTCGCGACCGGCAAGGCCGGGGCGGGCCAGCGCGTGTTGCATGCGGGCTGCATCGGCAGCGTCGAAGCGCACGGTGTTGAGGTTGGATAAACCGAACCAGCCTTCGGCGTTGGCGGGATCGCGACGCACCACTTCACGGTATCCCTTCACCGCGGCGTCGATATGGCCGAGGCTGGCCTGTACGCGTGCCAGCGACAATCGCGCCGCAACGTGCGAGGGGTCGAGTTCGACCGCGCGACGCAATGCTGCAATCGCCTCCTGCGACAGCGCGTGCCGCCCGAGTGCCTCGCCCAGGTTGAACCACGCCGACGCGGAATCCGGCGCAAGTGTGCTGGCCAGCCGGAAATGCGTGAGCGCCTGTTCGGGCTCGGCCAGTTCGAACAGCGCGATGCCGAGCCCGACGTGCAGCTCGTCGTCATTCGGAAAGGCGGCAAGAACCTTCCTGAAGCAGTCCGCGGCCTTGGCGTGATTGCCGCGGCGTTGCGCCACCATGCCCATGAGCCTGACAGCCTCGGGGTGATCGGGCGCCAGGGCCAGCACGTTGGTGAGCGACCTCTCGGCTGCGTCGAATTGCCGTTGCTGCCATTCGCTGCGCGCCCGCGCCAGCATGCGTGTGGCCATGGACGAGAGTGGCTGCCGGGCTTGCACGGGTTGCGACATCGAATGCATGTTCACTTCATGGTGAGGATGGCGCCAATACTAAACGCAGCGCAGCCCGACCGCGGTTAAAAAAACGCCGGGCATGGGCCCGGCGGCGGAGAGAGAGCGGGGAGCGCTCAGAAATCGTAGGACACCGAGAACCGGATGCTGCGCGGGGCAAGCGTGTCCTGCACCTGCCCATAGTTCGCGTTCGGGTTCGAGGTGCTACCAAACACGTCGTTGTAGAACACCGGTGTCTGCTTGTTGAGTATGTTGAACACGGCGAGGTTGAAGTCGAGCTTGTGGTCGGCCCACCCCGGCTTGTAATCGACGCTGAGATCCACCCGCTTGGTCCATGGCGTGGTTCCCAGCGAACCCGGAGGTACTGGTACGCCGCCGCACCAATAGTAGGTACGTGAACCGTGCAGGCGAATCTGGTTGGGACCGTAGTAGCCCCGGCACAGGCGCGGGGTGCCCGACGCGATGTACAGGTTGGCGCCGACCGTCCAATCCGGGTTGATCGCGTAGGCACCGAAAATCTTGATCTGGTGCCTGCGGCTGTTGGGCAACTCGCCGTAGGACCACTCCATCCTTTCCGGGAAGTCCCAGGCGGTGGTGATCGATTCGTAGGATCCGCTTTGTTGCGAGTAGGTACTCACCGGGCCTTCCGTATTGCCCCAGGTGCGCGAGAACACGTAGTCGAACTTGGCAAACCATTTGCCGTCCCAGGCGTGTTCCAGCGACAGGTTCAATGCGTAGTATTTGCGGATCGCGCCCTTGGTGAAACCCTGGTCGGCCATGGTCATGGTGACCGGAACGAGACTTCCGTCGGGCGCCTTCATCAGGATGTGGCTGGTTTCGCCGGGGTTGATCAGGATCAGGCTCTGGGCCCAGTCGGTGCAGGTGGCTTCCGTCATCCAGGCGTAACCCTGCGCGCGACCCGCCGCGCACTCGTTCTGGACCGAGTCGTAGTCGTCGATGATGCGGTCCATCTTCTGGTAGGTGCCGGCAGCGGTGAACACCCACTTGCTTCCCATCATTTCGAACTGCTGCTGCATGCCCATCACGAAATTGTCGGAGAACTCGGCCTTGATGTTCTGGGCCGCGGAGATGCGCGGATCCTTGGCCTGGCCGTATTCGCTGTCGATCGATACGCCCGTCGCGGGATTCTGCGGCAGTGGGGTGAAGCCGATCGGCTCGCCGGTCGCCGGGTCGATGCCGGTGTAGGTTCCGTATTGCCCGGCATTGATCACCGGGTTGGCGATCGAGAGCGCCACCTGGTTCGGCAGCGCCAGGTAATAGCGCCCGGCATTGCCGAACACCTTCATGGTGGAATCGCCGTGCACGTCCCAGCTGAAGCCGATGCGGGGCGCCCACTGCGGCTTGGTCAGGCGGATGTAGGGGGTGCCCGACGCGTCGTAGTTGACGAATTGGTCGTTGCGCAGACCCAGGTTCAACAGGAAATTCGGCGTGATCTGCCAGTTGTCCATCACGTACTGGGCACGTTGGGCAACATGCACGGACGCGATGCTGAGGTCAGTGTGTCGTTGCACGTAGTAGCAATGGCCGGCATCGCACTGGGGCGAGGGGCCGACATAGGGCGGGACAGCGGGATTGCCCGCGAAGATCGGCTGGTTGGGACCGACCTGCCCGTAGATCCATTGATAACCCGGTCCGGTGTTCTCGAAGCCGTCTTCCAGATCCCAGGAGTTGATGTTGTCGATGCCGACCCGGAAGTCGTGGGTGCGCCACTTGTAGTCGAGGCTCAGGCGGTAGTTCTCTATCGTTTCCCGATGGTCGGGGAGGGCCTTCGTCGAGCTGCCCTGCGGATTGTTGAAGCCCGAGCTGCCGGGTGGAAGGAACGCCGGGTCCTGGTAGGACGCGCTGGCGATGTACGGCAACGCCGGGTCGAACCCCGGGAACGCCGGCTGGTCGGTGTAATAGTGGCCGTGCATTTTCCCGAACGTCGCATTCAGGGTCAGGCTGTCCGTCAGGTACGACGTGTAATTGGCCACCCACATGCGGAACGTGGTCTTGCTGGTCAGGTTCAGGCCCGGGGTGCCGGGAACGACCTGCTTGGTATCGTAATCAAAAGCGTTGTACGAACCCCATTGCTTTTGGGAGCTCTGCAAACCCGTGACGCTCAGGATGTTGCTGTCGTTGATGTTCCAGTTCAGCTTCGCGTACACCTTCGGCTGGTGCACGGTATTAAAGTTTCTGTAAGCCGTTCCGACGTTGGTACCCGTCGTGCTGAAATGACTGTTGTCCTGCTCGACTCCCAGGAAGAAAAACAGCTTGTCCTTGATGATGGGGCCGCTGGCGTAGGCGTCGTAGATCGTTTCGCTGGAGCGGTTGCCCTTGCGGTAACGCTGCAGATCGCCGGGTTGCTGGCCGGGATCCGTCACCAGCGGGTTGGCGTAGTAGTAATTGACGGGGTCGGACCGCCAGTCCGCCGGCTGCCACAAGGCACGCACACCGAAGTGCCACTCGTTGGAGCCGCTCTTGCCGATCTGGTTGATCACGCCGCCGATGGAGCGGCCATACTCGGCGCCGTAACCGCTGATGAAGGTCTGCTGCTGCTCGATGACGCCGTAGGGCAGGCTGATGCCGCCCTGGTTGTTGAGCAGCTCGGTGGTGTTCATGCCGTCGAGGTAGTAGGCGTTCTCGGCCGTCGTGGCGCCGCCGAACACGTTGATCGGCGTGCCCAACGGCCCGCCGACCAGTTCCGGCGAACCCATGTTGACGCCCGGCGCCAGCATCGCGATGTCCTCGGCCGTGCGCTGCAGCGGCAATTGCTGGAGCTGCTTGGCCGTGATCGTGGTGACCTGGTTGGTGGTGGTCACGTCGATCGCGGGAATCGAATTGGCGGTGACGGTGACCGCGTTGAGCGTCTGGATTTTCTGTTCGGCGGTTGCCCCCGCGAAATCCACCGCGACCGCGCCGGCCGCGGCCGGCGTGATGCCGGTCCGGGTCTGCACGACCTTGCCGTCCTGCAGCAATGAAACCGTGTAGGTGCCGACGGGCAGGGTGATCGAATACTTGCCGGATGGCCCGACGGTGATGGTGCGGTTGTAGCCCGCGCCGCCTGTGATCTGGATGGTTTCGCCCGGTGCCGCCGGCGCCGTGCCGTAGATGGTGCCGTTGGTCGCCTGCGCCCAGGCGGTACCCGTGATGCCCAGGGCGACCGATCCGATGGCGATGGCCAAGGCCTTGCGCTGGAAGAGGTTGTTGCGGTGCGGTTTGCGCCGAGGCTGGCTCTTCATGCTAGGTACTCCCCAGTGGGTGGTTCACGGGTACGGCGAGTTTGCGGGTGCGGTGGGCGCGGCAATTCCAATGTTTTCTTGCTGCATCGCGGTGCACTCGACATGCGAACGCCAAGCCTGCGGCGGGGCAGCAACACGATGGGCACGGCTGTCGCAAATGCCGTCGCGCAATCCCTCGCAGGCGGTGCCGAGCATACTCACCGGTTGGCGAAAACCACCAATGAAAAGACAGACACACGGCATAGCTGCGGGTTATGGTTTCGTTGCGTGCGGCAATGGACGAAACGCCTTGAAGCCCGCGGTCTGCTGCGCATTCCGGCGTGCGCAGCCTCCACAACAGACGCGCGCCGCGACGTGTTCAGTTTGCCTCTGTACCGCTGTGGCGCGCGCTACGATCTCCGATCATGAACATCGCACCACCGCCTGCGTGCGAGCTGCGCCGTGAGGTCCGGCCTGCAGATGGCCGATGAAACAACGTCCAGCAGCCAGAATCCTTCGTCATTCAGGAGGACAGCTCGCCAACAGCGCGTGCGATCCCGGAATGACGACAGGGTTGGGTGTGGTCGGTTCCGTGTGTAAGGCTTGCCGAGGCACGACGCCGATTGATGTGAAACCGCGGAACGAAGGATGGAAAAAATGACATCGAAACGTTTTCGGCTTGCCCTGTTGTTCGGTTGCGGGCTGGTGCTTGCCTCGGGCTGTGTGCTGGCCCAATCCGTCAAGTCGGAAAACCTGTTCTACATGACCGACACGCTGGACGCGCTGCAGAGTTTCAAGGCGCATGCGTCGCAGATATCGATCATCGTGCCGGCCGCGTATCACATCGACAAATTCGGGACGGTTTACGGTGGCGTCGATCCGCGGGTGCTGCAGATTGCGGCTTCCAACCACGTCAAGGTCATGCCGATCGTCGCGAGTTTCGATCAGGAAGGTATTCACACATTTTTGAACGACCCGAAGGCGCGGGCGCGTGCGATCGACATCATGCTTTACGACGCCGGGCACTATCACTACTACGGCTGGCAATTCGATCTCGAGAACATCCATGTCACCGATGGCGAGGCCTACACCGACTTTTATCGGGAGGCAGCCAAGGCCTTGCACGCCCGCGGTTTCAAGATTTCGATGGCGGTGATCAAGGCGGAGCAACCGGTACCGGCACAGGACGATTCCGGGTTCAGCAAGTTCCTCTATGAAAACTGGAAGGGGGCGTTCGACTTCAGGAAGCTGGCCGCGATCGGCGACTTCATGTCGTTCATGTCCTACGACCAGAACACCGCCCTGACGCCGCCCGGTCCCGTTGCCGGCATCCCGTGGATGCAGCGGATGGCCGATTACCTGGTCAGGCTCGGCATCGATCCCGGCAAGGTTTCCTTCGGCATCCCCACCTATTCGGATCACTGGTACGCCGCCTGGAATGACAAGAAAGGCCCGCATTCGACACGCGATGAAATCACCTGGCGCGAAGCCCGGGACTTGCTCGACCGCCATCAGGCCACGCCGCAATGGATGGACTCGATGGGCGTCGATTACGCCTACTGGCCGGGGCCCAACGGCGTCTTCGAGTGGTTGTTCCTCGAAAACGCCCGTTCGTTTTCCGAGAAGCTGAAACTGGTCCACCGCTACCACTTCCGCGGTTTCTCGGCCTGGGTGCTGGGTTACGAGGATCCCGGGATCTGGAAGGTAGTCGCACAGCAAACCCAGGCGATCCATTATTGAGGTGAAACGGCCTGTGGCTCGGGGATGCTGGTTTTATGCTCGTCATACCGGCGTAGGCCGGTATCCAGCATTGGCGGCATTGCGGTTACGGGTTGCAATACAAAGTTGGATTGGGCCCCGGCCTGCGCCGGGGCGACGATGAAGGTCGTTGATCGGAGATTCCTTGAGAAGATGAAAAGCATGATTGCAGGCAATCAGGTTCGCACCATGGCGTCCGTCGTTCTCGTGGCAATGCTGGTCTCCGGTGGCGCGTTGGCTGCCAAGGCGGCCAGTCCGTCCGCTGCATATTCCTGGAACCATCCCGGCTGCCCATGCGCGACGGTGTTGCACGAAGGTTCGGCGGCCGACGCCGGACTGGTGCCGCAGGGGCTGGAATCCATCGACGGCACGGTCGACGATGCCCTGGCCAAGCGCGCAGCGCCGGGTGCGGTCGTGCTGGTCGCACGCCGTGGCGTGATCGCCGAGTGGAAGGCTTACGGCTACGCGTCGCTCTACAAGGACGCCGACTACACGCCCGCAGACGACAAGCGGCCGATGCAGAAGGACGAGATCTTCGACCTCGCATCGGTCAGCAAGCTGTTCACGGCGGTGGCGATCATGCAGTTGTGGGACGAAGGCAAGTTCAAGCTCGATGATCCGGTCGCGAAATACCTGCCGCAATTCGGCGTACAGGGCAAAGGCAACGTCACGATCCGCGAACTGCTGACGCACACCTCGGGTTTCCGGCCCGATCCACCGACGCCGTTGTACGAAATAAAGGGTTCACGCAAGGATCGCATGGACTACGTGCTGCAGTTGCCGCTCGAACATCCGCCCGGCACGCATTACGTTTACAGCGACATCAACTTCATCACGTTGGGCGCATTGATCGAGAAGTTGAGCGGCGAGCGCGAAGACGTGTTCGTCCGCAAGCACCTCACCGGCCCGTTGCACATGACGGACACGATGTACGACCCGCCGGCAAGCCTGAAGCCGCGCATCGCCGCGAGCGAATACCAGCCGTGGACGCATCGCGGCATGTTGTGGGGATCGGTCGATGACGAGAACGCGTGGGCACTCGACGGCGTCGCCGGTCACGCCGGGGTTTTTGGCACCACGCGCGACCTGGCCGTGTTCGGGCAGATGATGTTGAACGGTGGTAGTTACGATGGCGTGCGCGTGCTTTCGCAGCAGGCGGTCAAGCTGATCCTCACCAATTGGCTTCCGAAGTTTCCGGGCGACGACATTGGCCTCGGCTGGTCGATCAACCAACCCTGGTACCAGGGTGCGTTGGCGGGGCCGCACACCGCGGGCCATGAGGGCTTCACGGGCACCGCGCTGACCATCAACACCCGCAACGATATCGTCACGGTCATCCTGACCAACCGCGTGCATCCGAACCGCCACGGCCCGTCGGTGGTCACGGCCCTGCATCGCATCAATACCGACGTCGCGGACGCCATTCCCGTGGTTGCGCCGAGCGGCGGTGCGGCATGGTTCTCGGGCTATGGCGATTACTTGAACCGGACGCTGGCGGCCAAAGTCGAGCCGCACAACGACGCGATGCTGTCGTTCCAGACTTGGTACCGCCTGCAGCCCGATGACGATTACGGCAGCATCGAGGCATCGCCAGATGGCGTGCACTGGCAGACGCTGGGTTTGCTCACAGGCTCCAGCGACGGTTGGCAAACCAAATCCGTGGCGTTGCCGTCGGATGCGCATTACATCCAGTTCCGTTACCGGACCGACGAGAAGATCAACGGTCGCGGCTGGTACGTGGACGATCTCCAGGTTCGCGCAGGCGGCAAGACGATGCAGCCGACGATCACCGACAACCAGTGGCAGCAGCGTGACTATTGATCGTGCCCGTCGGGCGGGTGTCGCGCTGCTTGCGCTGCTGGCGTGCGCCGTGTCGTTCGCGGCAGCGCCGAGCGCGGCGGACAAGGATTCCGCGGCCGACTTCCAGACCGGCATCGAGGTCCTGCTGCACGACCGGCTCGACCTGATCCGCGGAAAGCACGTCGGGCTGATCACCAACCCGACCGGCGTCAACCGCGAACTCGCGAGCGACGCCGACCTGTTGGCTCACACGCCGGGCGTGCACCTGGTGGCGTTGTTCGGCCCCGAGCACGGCATCCGTGGCGCGCACCAGGCGGGTGCGAGTGTCGGGTCGGAACGTGACCCGGTGACCGGCTTGCCGGTGTACAGCCTGTACGGCAAGACGCGGCAGCCGACGCCGGAGATGCTGAAGGGCGTGGACGTGCTGGTGTTCGACATCCAGGCGGTCGGCGCGCGCTTCTACACCTATCTGTACACCATGGCCGACGCGATGAAGGCCGCTGCGGCGGCGCACATTCCGATCATCGTGCTGGATCGGCCGAACCCGATTGGTGGTGTTGCGGTACAAGGGCCGGTGCTCGATCCGAAGTTCGCGTCCTTCGTCGGCGAATATCCGATACCGTTGCGCTACGGCATGACGATCGGCGAACTGGCCGGGCTCTTCAATGGCGAGTTCCATATCGGCGCCGACCTCACGGTAGTCAAGATGCGCGGCTGGACGCGGTCGATGTATTACGACGACACGCCGCTGCAATTCGTGATGCCGTCGCCCAACATGCCGACCCAAACCACCGCGCTGGTGTATCCGGGGATGGGCCTGGTCGAGGGCACCAACGTGTCCGAAGGCCGCGGCACCACGCGTCCGTTCGAGCTGACCGGGGCGCCGTGGATCGATGCCGAGCAATTGGCGCGCGTGCTCAACGACAAACACCTGCCCGGCGCGCGATTCCGGCCGGTGCATTTCACGCCGACCTTTTCGAAATACGAGGGCAAGTCGTGCAACGGCGTCGAGGTGCACGTGATGGACCGCGACACGTTCAATCCGGTGGTCGTCGGGCTCACCGTGATCGCGGCGATCCACGATCTCTACCCGCAGAAGTTCGCATTCAATGCCTCCGATTTCGATCGCCTGGTCGGCAATGACTGGATAAGGCAGGACATCGAAAAAGGCGTTCCCGTTTCGGAGATGCGCCGGCGCTGGCAAAAAGGCTTGTCGCGGTTCGAAAAGGTTCGGCAGAAATACCTTCTATACAAGTGAGTCTTGGGAGAGCTCGTCATACCGGCGCAGGCCGGTATCCATTCTTTGGCCATCCGTGGCACTGGATCCCGGCCAATCCATGGCCGGGATGACGGTTTCAGCTATCCGCAAGCCCTGGTTCGTCCAGCAACTCGATCCAGTGATGCACCGGCACCGCCGCCGCACTGCCCAGGTGCAACTGGCAGCCGATGTTCGCGGTGGCGATGACGGCCGGATGGCCTTCCTGCAACGCGCCGAGCTTGTTGCGGAGCAGCGGTTCGGAAAGCTTCTTCTGCAGCAGCGAATAGGTGCCGGCCGAGCCGCAGCATAGATGGCTGTCGCGCACCGGCACGAGTTCGAATCCCGCTGTTCGCAAAATCCGTTCCACTACGCCAACGACTTTCTGCCCGTGCTGCAGCGTGCAGGGAGAATGCCAGGCGATGCGACGGCCGTGGCCGATGCCAGCGAAGGCTTGCAGGTTTTCGCGCGCCAGTATCTCGCCCAAGTCCCGCGTCAATTCCGAAACCCGCGCCGCCCTGGCGGCATAGCCGGCATCGTCGCGCAACAGGTGGCCGTACTCGCGCACCATCGCGCCGCAGCCGCTCGCCGTCATCACCAGCGCTTCGGCGCCTGCTTCGATATGCGGCCACCACGCATCGATATTGCGGCGCATGAACGCGCCGGCTTCCCCGGGCGCGGTCAGGTGGTGGCTGATCGCGCCGCAGCAGCCGGCGCCTTCGGCGCGCACCAGTTCTACACCAAGTTTCGCCAGCACGCGCGCTGCCGCCGCATTGGTCGCGGGCGTGGCCACCGATTGCACGCAACCGTCGAGCGCCAGCATCTTGCGCTCGAGACCCTGGTTCGCAGGCCATGTTGCGGCTTGCGTACGCATGGGCGCCTTGCACATGCCGCCCGACCAACTTGACGGCACCATGCGTCCGAGCTTGTAGAAAAAGCCGAAGCGTTTCGGATGCGGCACGATGGCGCGCAACGCGCGACGCATCGCGCGTTCAACCAGCGGCCGCTGCACCTGGGCGTCCACGGCGCCACGGCCGATGTCCACGAGCCGTCCGTAACGGACGCCGGACGGGCAGGTGGTCTCGCAGGCGCGGCAAGTCAGGCAACGGTCGAGGTGCAGTTGGGTCCTGCGGCTCGGCGCCTCGCCTTCCAGCACCATTTTCATCAGGTAGATGCGGCC
Source organism: Lysobacterales bacterium 66-474 (assembly GCA_001899805.1). GTDB lineage: Bacteria > Pseudomonadota > Gammaproteobacteria > Xanthomonadales > Rhodanobacteraceae > 66-474. Next base: position 454,821 of record MKWP01000015.1, on the reverse strand, counting down.
GCGCGGCCCATCCAGTTCGTCGCCCACCAGTTGATACGTCGGGCAGGTCGCGGTGCAAAAACCGCAATGCACGCAGGCGCGCAAAATCTCTTCGGCTTCGCGGCCGTCGGCGGTGTCCTTGAATGGCGCGGCAATGTTGGTTTGCATCGAGGTTGTTCAAAACTCCGCGTACATGCGCCCGCGATTGAAGATGCCGTATGGGTCCATCGCGGCCTTGATACGCCTGTGCAGCTGCATCAACGGTGCGGGCAACGGATGATATGGCTCTGGCGAGCGAACCGGACTGCGAAACAGCATCGCGTGACCGCCATGTTTCGCGGCGGCGGCGCGGATCGTTGTGGCTGGCGCGTCGGTCTTCAGCCAGCGCAGCGCTCCACCCCATTCGATCACCTGTTCGCCAGGCAGATCCAGAATGGCGGCGGGCGGCAGCGAGATGCGCCATAGTGGCGCGTCGCCGCCGAAGAAGGGGCGCCGCTGCTCGCGCACTTCCAGCCAGAACTTGTCTGCATCGTCCAGCACGTCGCCGCCGATGGTCGCGCGGGCTTCCGCCAGCGCGCTCGGCGTCCCCGACAAGCGTACGTAGAGATGTTCGTCCTCGATATACGATGCGGAGATCGGCAGCGGGGCGGCTGCCCAACGGCACAGTTTTTCCACGGCTGCGCGCGGCGACGACGGTTGCATCAACGTGATGGTTTCGCGTGGCCGTGGCAGCACCTTGAGGCTGACGTCAAGGATCACGCCCAGCGTGCCCATCGCACCGGTGACCAGGCGCGACAGGTCGTAGCCGGCGACGTTCTTCATCACCTCGCCGCCGAAGCGCAGGATTTCGCCACGGCCGTTGACGATGTGGGTGCCGAGCACGAAGTCGCGCGCAAATCCTGCGTAGGCGCGGCGCGGGCCGGAGATGTTCGCCGCGATCGTGCCGCCGAGCGTGGCCGCCGCGCCGAAGTGCGGCGGCTCGAAGGCGAACATCTGGTCGTGCCCGGCCAGCAGTGTTTCCAGTTCGGACAGCAGCGTGCCGGCCCGCGCGGTCAGGACCAGTTCTTCGGGGTGGTAGTCGATGACGCCGCGATGCTCGCCGAGGATGAGCGGCTCGCCTTGCGCTTCGCGACCAAGAAAGTGCTTGGAGCCGCCGCCGACGATCGCCAACGGTGCGCGCCGCTTGATCGCGTCGAGCACGCGCGCCTTGATATCCGTGTTGGCATCATGCGGCGCGGTCAAAATCGTTCCAGTTCCGGAAATGGCAGTTCGCCACCGTGCACGTGCAGCCCGCCGTATTCGGCGCATCGTTTCAGCAGTGGCACGGCCTTGCCCGGATTGAGCAGGCCTTCCGGATCGAACGCGGCCTTGATCGCGTGGAACTGCGTGAGTTCGGCGGACGAAAACTGGTCACACATCTGGTTGATCTTCTCGACGCCGACGCCGTGTTCGCCGGTGATGGTGCCGCCCACCTCGACGCACAACTTCAGGATCTCGCCGCCGAGTCCTTCGACGCGTTCGAGTTCGCCCGGCCGGTTCGCGTCGTACAGGATCATCGGGTGCAGGTTGCCGTCGCCGGCGTGGAACACATTGGCGACGGGCAGTTCGTACTTGCGCCCCAATGCTTCGATGCGTCGCAGCACGCGCGGCAGGTGCTTGCGCGGAATGGTGCCGTCCGTGCAGTAGTAGTCGGGCGAAATCCGGCCCATCGCGGGAAACGCCATCTTGCGCCCGGCCCAGAACCTCGCGCGCTCCGCTTCGTCGCGCGACACCCGCGTCGCGCTGGCGCCGCACCGCGCCATGATCGATTCCACCCGTTCGATGTCGTCGGCGACCGCTTCGGCGGTGCCGTCCAGTTCGCACAGCAGGATCGCCGCGGCGTCGACCGGATAGCCGCTGTGGACGAAGGCCTCGGCGGCGCGGATCGCCGGGTTGTCCATCATCTCGAGGCCGGCGGGCACGCAGCCGGCCGCGATGATGGCGCCCACCGCGGCGCCCGCGTGCTCCACGTCGTCGAACGCGGCCAACACCACGCGCGCGGTTTCAGGTTTCGGCACCAGCTTGACGGTGACTTCGACGACGACGCCCAGCATGCCCTCCGATCCGGTCGCGAGCGCGAGCAGGTCGAAGCCCGGCGCATCCAGCCCATCGGCGCCGAAGGTCAGCAGCTCGCCGTCCATCGTCACCAGTTTCAGCTTGAGGATGTTGTGGACGGTCAGTCCGTACTTGAGGCAGTGCACGCCGCCGGCGTTCTCGGCCACGTTGCCGCCGATGGTGCAGGCGATCTGCGAAGAAGGGTCCGGTGCGTAATACAAGCCGAATGGCGCCGCCGCTTCGGAAATGGCGAGATTGCGCACGCCGGGTTGCACCCGCATCGTGCGGTTCGCGGGATCGATGTCCAGAATCGACATGAAACGCGCGAGGCTCAGCAGCAGGCCGTCGCCCAACGGCAACGCCCCGCCCGACAAACCGGTGCCGGCGCCGCGTGCCACCACCGGCGCGCCGCGTTCGTGGCACACACGCATGATTTTCTGGACTTGCTCGATGGTGCGCGGCAACACGACGACCATCGGTGTCTGGCGAAACGCGGACAGGCCATCGCACTCGTAGGGACGCAAGTCTTCCGTCGCGTGCAGGATCGCATCGTCGGGCAGGAACCGACCCAGCGCGGCGATCAGTTCACGCTTGTCGGTCGTTGGTTTGGCGGCAGGGAGGATCATGGATGCTGTAGGCTGGGTTGAGCCCGCTCTTTGGGCGAAACCCAACAGGGTTCGTTGTCTGTTGGGGTTCGCGAAGATCCGCTCACCCCAACCTACGGTGTTTGCCAGCGGGCTTGCGCGGCCGCCAAGCCGGCGCCGGCTTCGAACACGTGCCCGCGTGCGCGCAACACGTCTTCCAGCGCAGCCAGCAAACGCAAGACGAAGTGCACTTGCGAGCCATAAGCCATCAAGCCGATGCGTAGCATGCGTGGCTTGAACGGGCCGAGTCCGGTCGCGACTTCGATGGCGAAGTCATCCAGCAGCGCCTTGCGCACGTCGCCGGCGTCCACGCCGTCCGGCAGCAATACGCCGGCGACGGTGTACAGGCTGTGTTGGGGTGCCGCGAGGATCGTCAATCCCAACGCTTCGATGCCTGCGCGAAACGCGGCAAAGTTGCGTTGGTGGCGTGCCCAGCGCTGTTCGCATCCTTCGTGGTGCAAAACGAGCAACGCCGCGCGCAACGCGTAAACCAGAGGTGCCGAGATCGTGTGGTGGTACTGGCCCTGGTACCAGTATTTTTCCAGCGCGGGAATGTCGAGATAAAAATTCGATACCGGCGACTTGCGCTTGCGCACCCGCTCCATCGCGCGTTCATTCAAGGTCAACGGTGCCATGCCGGACGGCGCGCCGAGCGCCTTCTGGCTGCCGCTGTAGCAGACGTCGATGCTGGCCGCGTCGATGTCGAGCGGGTGTCCGCCGAGCGAGGCGACCGTGTCCGCGATCAACAACGCATCGACTTCATGCGCCGCGGCGGCAATGTCGGCGATGTCGTCCTGCACCACGCCGGTCGAGGTTTCACCGTGCACCACGCCGACCACGCGCGGGCGAACCTTGCGGATCGTGTCGCGTATCCGGTCCGCGTCGAGCGGCGTGCCCCATGGCGCGTCGACCCGCGTCACTTTGGCGCCCAGGCGTTCGGCCATCATCGCCAGCCGCTCGCCGAAGTAGCCCATGGTGCCGATGACTACCGCGTCGCCGGGCTCGATCGTGTTGCACAGCGCCGCCTGCATGCCGGCGGTGCCGGTGCCGGAGAGGGCGATCGCGAATTCGTTGGTCGTCTGGAAGGCTTCGCGCAGCAGCGCCTTGAGCTCGTCGAAAATCCGCAGCATCGCCGGGTCGACGTAACCCAGGGGCGGCAGCGTCATCGCGCGCAACACCTCGGGATCGAGCTCGCTCGGGCCCGGGGCGAGCAGCACCCGGGTCGGTGGATGCAGCGGTGTTTCAACGGCGTCGATGGCCACGCTTGTTTCGCCTTCAGGAATGTTTGATGTGGATATTCTCCGGCAAGCATACCGCGCGTGTGGAGGCCGCGATCGCTGCCATAGCCTCAGGCTATGCCACCCTTAGGGTTTTTCATTGGTGGCCCGTGCAGGCGGTTGGGTACGATTGACAGGATTGGCAGGGCAGGGCGTTCCGCGGAGCGAGGAGCAGGTAGTGCGATATGCGATGCACAAGGTCGGCGTGAGGCATCGCCGCGAGGATGTCGTGCCCGCCACGCGGCACGTATCCTGATCCGGTGCTCGACCTCGCCATCATCGTCATCTACCTGATCGTGATCGCGGCGATCGGGCTGCGCATCAGTGGCAGGCAACGTTCCGCGACCGACTACTTCGTCGGCGAACGCAACCTGTCGTGGTGGGCGGTGTGCTTCTCGATCGTCGCAACCGAGACCTCGACGCTGACCGTGATCAGCGTGCCGGGCGTGGCCTACCTCGGTGCCTACGGCTTCGTCGAACTCGCGTTCGGTTACCTGCTCGGACGCACCCTCGTCGCGATCTTCCTGTTGCCGTTGTATGCGCGCGGCAACCTGGTCAGCGCCTATCAATACCTGGGACTGCGTTTCGGACCGAAGGTGCAGGGCCTCGCCTCGGCGACGTTCCTGGTTACACGCCTGCTGGCCGAAGGCGTGCGGTTGTTCGCGGGTGCGATACCCATCGCGGTATTGCTCGCGGCCATGGGCGTGCACACGAGCTATCTGGCCATCATCGTGGTGCTGGCCGGCGTGACCGTCGCCTACACCTACATCGGCGGCATCCGCGCGGTGGTGTGGACCGACGCGATCCAGATGATGCTTTACCTCGGCGGCGCGCTGCTGAGCGTAGTCATTTTGTTGCACGGAACCTCGCTCGCCGATCTGGATCATGCATTTGCCGCCGGCAAATTCCGGGTCTTCGACTTCCACGCGCCGATCCTGACCAGTCCGTTCGCGTTCGTGGCCGCGATCTTCGGCGGCGCCGTGTTCACGATGGCCTCGCACGGTGCCGACCAGCTGATGGTGCAGCGCATCCTCGCCTGCAGGAACCTGCGCGACAGCCGCAAGGCCATGATCGGCAGCGCGGTGTTCGTGATGTTGCAATTCGCGCTGTTCTCGCTGGTGGGCACGTTGCTGTGGATCAAGTTCGGCGGCCGCACGCCGGCGCAACTGGGCTTGGGCGGCCCCGATGACCTGTTTCCGGAATTCATCATCCGCGGATTGCCGCCGGGCATCTCCGGCCTGATGGTGGCCGGCATCCTCGGCGCGACCATGGGCTCGCTGTCGTCGGCGATGAACTCGATGTCCAATTCGACCCTCACCGACCTGATCCGCCTGTTCGGCCGACGCGATTACGGCGACAAGGCCATGCTGCGCATCTCGCGCATCTCCACGCTGTTCTGGGCCGGTGCGCTGGTCGGGTTCGCGTCGATGTTCACCGATACCCACAGCCCCGTCGTGGTGCTGGGCCTCAGCATCACCGGCTACACCTATGGGGCGTTGCTGGGTGCGTTCCTGTTGGGATTGCTGGTCAAGCGCGCCAACCAGCGCGACGGCGCGATCGCCTTCGTCGCCACGGTGGTTGTCATGGCGGTGGTGGTGCTTGCGGTGAAAATCGACGGACAGCCGTTGGCATTTCCCTGGTACGTGCCGATTGGCGTCGCGATCACGTTGCTGGTCGGCGGCGGCCTGTCGCTGACCCATCCGCATGAACGGTCGGTGTTCGCGGGGATGGCCCCCGATGACGCTGCCGCGCGGCAACGTGTAGCCGGGCCACGCTGAACCCAACGGCTGCCAAACCATGACGTCGATCACTGCGCAGATCCCGATTTTCTCCAGTAGGATGCCGGGGCAGCCGGTGCATGATGTTCCCGCCGCGAAAACCGCATACGCGATCGGCGGTTTTCCCTGCCTGTCGTTTCCAGCGCTCGAATTGCTGGCACGCCTTCGCGCCGGCCAGCGCTGTTGCATGTCGACGATCGCGATGTTGAGTGAAAGAGGTCCGGATGGACAGGTTCCTGATTGATGGCGGTGCGCAGCTCCACGGCGAAATCCGGGCTTCCGGCGCCAAGAATGCCGCGCTGCCGATCCTGGCGGCGTCCCTGCTGACGGCCGAGCCGCTGCGTCTTCGCAATATCCCGCAACTGCAGGATATCGTGACGATGAACACGCTGCTGGCGCAGATGGGCGTCAAGCTGACGCTCGGCAACAACATGCAGCTGGATGTCGACGCCAGCGACGTGCAGGCCTGCTTCGCACCGTACGACCTGGTCAAGACCATGCGCGCGTCGATCCTGGTGTTGGGCCCGTTGCTGGCCCGCTTCGGCGAAGCCGACGTGTCGTTGCCGGGCGGCTGCGCGATCGGCGCACGGCCAGTCGACCTGCACCTGCAGGGCCTGATGGCGATGGGCGCCGAGATCTCGGTGGACGAAGGCTACGTCAAGGCTCGTGCAAGCCGCCTGCGTGGCGCCGACATCCTGCTCGAGAAGGTGACGGTCACCGGCACCGAAAACCTGATGATGGCGGCGACGCTTGCCAAAGGCCGCACGGTCATCGCCAATGCGGCGCGCGAGCCGGAAATCGTCGACCTCGCGACCTGCCTGCAGCGCATGGGCGCCAGGATCCAGGGTGCGGGCTCCAGCGTCATCACGATCGATGGCGTCGACAAGCTGCACGGCGCTTCGCACGACATCCTGCCGGACCGCATCGAAACCGGCACCTACCTCGTCGCCGGCGCGATCACGCGCGGCAAGGTGCGCATCCGCGACACCCAACCCGAGCTGCTGCTCGCCGTATTGTCCAAGTTGCAGCATGCGGGTGCGCACATCGAACTCGGCGACGACTGGATCGAACTCGACATGCGCGGCCGGCGCCCGCGCGCCGTCGACATCAACACCTCGCCTTATCCCGGATTTCCCACCGACATGCAGGCCCAGTTCTGCGCGCTGGATACGGTCGCGGAAGGGTCCGGGGTGATCATCGAGAACCTGTTCGAGAACCGCTTCATGCACATCCTCGAACTGCAGCGGATGGGCGCCAAGGCGAAGATCGAAGGCAACACCGTGATCATCACCGGCTGCGACAACCTGACGGCCGCGCCGGTGATGGCCACCGACTTGCGGGCGTCCGCGGGCCTGGTGCTGGCGGCGCTGGTGGCCGAAGGCACGACGGAGATCCGCCGGATCTATCACATCTACCGCGGCTACGAAGACATCGAAAGCAAGCTGACGCAATTGGGTGCTTCGATCCGCAGCCTTTCCGATGACGAGCGGCACCCGCCTGCCGGCGGCGATCACGCGCCTGCAACGGGCGGCCCGGCCGCCACGCCTGCGTCTTCCGCAAGCTGAGCCTTCCGGCCGTTACGTCGCGTGAGCAAGCGTCATCACGATTCCGAAGATCAAGGGAAAAACCAGGTGCCAATCGTATTGGCCGTGGACATCGGCCGAACCGGCTGCCGCGCGGCATTGTGGAACGGCGACGCGCTGGAACCGGAGGCCATCGCCAAGGGCGATGGCAGTCTGGGACTGGGCGCCGTGGACGGACCCGTTGTCGCCGAGGCGGCCATCCTCGCGGTCGCCAAGCCATTGCTGGCGGAGCATGATGTGGGTTGCATCGATGCCGTGGGTGTCGGTGCGCCAGGCGCCATGGAAGCGCCTGCGTTGGCGCATCGGCTGGCGGAGCGGCTTGCCCGTTCGTTGCCGGCCCGAAGGGTGGCGGTGATGAGCGACGCCATCACCTCGCATGCCGGCGCGCTCGGCGGCAAGCCGGGTGTGGTATTGGCTGCCGGAACCGGTGCCGTGACCGTGGCGATCGGCGCCGGCGGACAATTTCGCCGGGTGGATGGCTGGGGTCCCTGGATTGGTGACGAAGGCAGTGGCGCATGGCTTGGTCGCTGCGGTCTGCAGGCCGCGGCGCGTGCCGGCGACGGCCGCGGTCCCGCGACGATGCTGGCGGAAGCCGCGACCCGGCAGTTCGGTTCGATCGGCGAACTCGTGATGAAGCTGGGTTCCGATCCCAATCCTGCACGCTGCATGGCGGCATTCGCGCCGGCGGTTGCCGACGCGGCGCGCAACGGCGACACGGTCGCTGCGCAGTTGCTCGAAGCCGGCGCGACGGCGTTGGCCCATTCGATGATCGCGGCCGCCGAGGCATTGCATGCTCCGGGACCGGTAGCGGGGGTCGTCATCGGCGGCCTGGTGAACCTGGGTCCGGTCCTGCTGGAGCCGTTGCACGCGGCCCTCGAACGGAGCGGCGCCAACCTGCAGCTGCAGCCGGCCGAAGGTACGTCGATCGATGGCGCCCGCCACCTGGCGCTTGTCGAAAGCGGCATCCATGAACCATGGATCGTGCGAGCGAGAGGAGAACATCCGTGAACCCTACGATGCACACGCCTGCGCAGCCGGATGTCGCCCTCGATGTCCTTGCGACCGAATTCGTCCGCCGGGACCTGGACGACCTCGATCGGCGCTCGACCGAGGAGCTGGTCGACACGCTCGTGGAAGGCCAGAACGCCGCGCAAAACGCCGTCATGGAGGCGGTTCCCGCGATCGCCGCCGCTGCAGACGCCATCGCCGCACGCCTGATGCAGGGCGGGCGGCTGTTCTACGTCGGCGCCGGCACCTCGGGCCGCCTGGCCATCCTCGACGCCTCGGAATGTCCGCCGACGTTCAACACCCCGGCGGAGCTGGTGGTCGCGTTGATTGCCGGGGGGCCGGCGGCAGTGCAGGAAGCCGTCGAAGGCGCCGAAGACGACGTCGAAGCCGGCGCCGCCGAATTGCAGGCAAAGGGACTCAAATCGAATGACGCCGTGGTGGGCATCACCGCGTCGGGACGCACGCCCTACGTGCTCGGTGCGCTGCGGTACGCACGCGAGGGGGGAAGCTACACGGCCGCCATCGTCAACAATGCGCGCAGCCCGCTGGCGGACGTCGCCGACAACATGATTGAATTGTTGACGGGGCCGGAAGTGATTGCCGGTTCCACCCGGCTGTGCGCGGGCACCGCGCAAAAAATTGCGCTGAGCACATTGTCGACCGCGGTGATGGTGCGGCTCGGCAAGACCTATGGACCGTACATGGTCGATGTGCGCGCGACCAATGCCAAACTGCGCCGGCGGGCGTTGCGGATGGTCCAGCAGATCACCGGCGCGGACGAGGCTGCCAGCATCACGGCGCTCGAAGCGACACAGGGCAGGGTGAAGCCCGCAGTCGTGATGCTGCTCGGTGGCTGCGATGCGGAAGAAGCCGGGTGCAGGCTCGACGCGGCTGGTGGCCGGGTGCGTGAAGCCCTGGCGAACGGATGAGTGCGTCGTGAGCAACCTGGGAAGGTTGGCTCGATTTGGCCGTTCGCCCTTCGAGGTCTGATGAGAGCGAACCGCGGTCGATCGCCACTTGCTTCGTCATTCCGGGGCCGGCCGAAGGCCGGAACCCGGAATGACCACCTGAATGTTGCGGCAGCGCGTTATCCGCCGTTTTTTTCTTCGCCCCGCGTAACGCCTGACCCACTGGAGCGCTCACCCTTCAGCGCCATCACCACGAGTTGCTCGATGCCGTCGACCATCCGCAGTTTCGTTTCCGCGGCCGACTCGCGCGCCTGCAGGAAATCGGTCGTCGTCCCGCGGGCCCATGCACGGGGGGCAGCCTGCTTGCGGTCGAGGTAGTCGAGCGCCTGCAGGCCGATCTTCGACAGCGTCACCAACGACTGCGCCAGCGGTTTGACCGAGTGCAGGTCCGGCGAACGGTCGATCAATGCCTCCAGCGCCGGATCGTTGGCGATCCATCCCTCGAGTTGCAGGCGAATCTTCTGCTCCGTGTCGGCGTCAGGGTGGTCCACGAACCGGTCGACCCATTCGTTGAACCGGATCGCCGCCCACGGGTTCGCGGTCGCGGCATCGACGATCGATGCCAGCGGTGAGTGCGTGGTGTAGTTGCCGGTTGCCATCCTTTGATAGCCGCGCACCGGTGAAATCACGTCGACCAGCATCTGAAGGGGTTCGATTTCGTGTTGCCCCGCCAGTTGGCGCAACAACGCCCCCTGGTTGCGGATCTGCGTGAGACCCAGGTCTTCCAGCTGCAGGTTCACGAGGTACAGGCGCTTGTACATCCACGCGACGTCGCGCACGTCTTGCGGCGACCACAGCCGTTCGGCGATCGCGGCAGTGGTCGGCCAGATCCGCGAGTCGATCGTGCCCGGGCGAACCAGTTCGCTCCACATTTCGGCTTCACCGCCGAGGATGTTCCGGCGGACCGAACGCTTGAGATGCGTACCCGGTGGAATCGGATCGTTGAGGTAGTTGTCCGAAGTCGGGTAAAGCAGGTCGATGTAGTAGCCGTTCGACAGGATGGTCCGGTGGCCTTCGCGCGCAGCCTGATACAGCGAATCCTTGCCGCGCCAGCTCTGGATGATCGCGCTTTTCTCCAGACCCGGTTGCAGGATTTCGTCCCAACCGATGATCTGCTTGCCATCGGCCGTGATCATCGCCGCGAGCTTCTGGATGAATTGTGTCTGCAGCGCTTCGTTGGAGGTGATCGATGGCTGCATGTAGGCCTGGATCACGGGATTGTTGTTCCACTGCGTCCCCGGGTTTTCGTCGCCGCCGATGTGGATGTACGGCGCCGGAAAGAGCCCCGCCATCTCCTTGAAGAAACGGCCGAGGAACACGTACGTTTCCGGGTTGGACGGATCGAACGCGGGGTTCTTGCCACCGAACCGCGTGTACAAGTGGTACGGGCCCGGCGCACTGGCCAGTTCCGGGTGGCTCACGAAAAAGCTCACGGCGTGCGCGGGCAGATCGAATTCGGGCACCACGATGATGCCGCGTTCATCGGCATACTGGATGATCTGCTTGATCTGGTCCTGGGTGTAGTACTGCCCGTCCGAGCCCTGTTCGGTCAGTTCCGGGAAGACCTTGCTCTCGATGCGGAAGCCCTGGTTGTCGCTGAGGTGCAGGTGCAGGACATTCATCTTGACCGCCGCCATGCCGCGGAGGTTGCGCTCGATGACGTCCACCGGTTGGAAGTGGCGGGCCACGTCGATCATCAAGCCGCGCCACTGGAAGCGGGGTTTGTCCCGGATGTCGATGGCGGGCAGGTAGTAGCCGGTTGGGTCGGACTGCAGCAACTGCTGGAACGTCTGCAATCCATGCAGCACGCCTAGGCCATCTTCCGCGGTCAACACGGCCTGCCGCGAATCGATGTGCAGGCTATACGACTCGTCCTCCCCGATCTTGAGTACACCGGGGCGGCGCACGTTGATGACGAGCTGCGCCTGCTTGTCGCCGGGACTGGCCGTCACAGCATGTTGACTGAAGGCGATTCCGGAACGCCGTTGCAGGTGCTGCAGCAATCGGGTTGCCGCGTCGTGGACGCGCGGTCCCGGATGGCCCGTGACCGCGATATCGAATTGCTGCGTCAGTGCAAGGCGACCTTCGTGAAGCTGGACGTGTGCCGGCCATGGCATCAGGTTCAACCCGGCTTGCTGCAACGGGGCTGGCACGCCATCGGCAAACGCCGGGACAGAGGCGAGCGACAACGCAAGCGCAAACACCACCAAGATGAGTTTCGCCACTTTGTGGAATCTCCTCACGTCATTCCGGCGAAAGCCGGGCCGTGTTCGCACGACTGTAGACAAGAAGTCCACTTTCGATGCCAACAACGGCAACATGGATCCCGGCCTTCGCAAAAGAAAAGGCGGCGCTACGCGCCGGATGACGAGCAATAGTAGGCCCTGGTTCTTTCATTCGAGCGGCACGCCGGCACCGCGCAAACGCCGGCGCAAGCGATCCAGCTCGTCGCGCGCGGCCTCGCGGGGTTCGAGGCAGGCAGGATCGAATAACAATCCGCAGAAGTCCAGCATGCGGCGGATGGCGTCCTCTGGATCGGCGACCAGCGCTTCGTACTGCAGATCGAACACCTGTGCCGGATATTCGTCCAGCCAGAAACGGGTCAGGCGCAGGAACCCGGCGCAGTCATCGGCCAAGTCGTCGAGGTCGCAGGCGAAAGCGGCCTCTTCGATGAAGCAGTGGCGGTAGCACGCCACTGCTTCACCTTTGCCGATGTCACAAATCGACGTCGAGGTTGACGTAGACCGAGCGCCCCATCATGCCGTAGATGGCGTTGTAGTACGGAGGCGAAGTGTAGGTCGGGTCTTTCGGCCCGAAACTGTTGAACACGTTGACGACGTCAAGACCAACTTTCCAGCCCGGGGCGATCTCTTTCGATACCGACGCATTCCACTGAATGAACGGCCGCAATGGGTAAATCGTGCCGGTATCCGCCGGAACACGGGTCGCGTAAAAGTTGGGCCGTGAACTGTCGCGGAATCCGTACAGATAGACATTCCAGCCGTCCTTGATCCAGCCCAGGGTCCAATTGGTGCGCATGCGAAATGCCACATCCCCTGTCCAGTGCATCGCGTCTTGCCAGACGTCCCCGGGGGCGACCTGCACCTGATAACCCATGACGCGGGTAAAGCCGATGTCGGCTTTGAAGTCGCCGAATCGACCCCAGCTCCAGGCGTAGCGCAAGCTGGCGTCGAAACCATGGGTTTTCACACCGGATTGATTGATCGCCTGGACACTCAGACCCGTGATGTGACCTGTTGCGTCCCGCGTTACAAAGCTTTGGTACAGCTTGCACTGGGCCGAGTTGGGATCGATCGGCGTGCCGTTGTCATAGGATCCCAGGAGACAGGCCGTGTTGACGTTCAATATATCGCCCGTGTCAAGGTAGACACTCTTGTTCTTCAGTTCGATGTCCCAGTAGTCGAGGCTGAACGAGAGTTTCTCCGCCACGTCCCAGACAAAGCCGGCGCCATTGGATACTGCGGTCTCCGCTTTCAGGTGCGTGTTTTCACCGCCGGAGATGTACCACAAACCATCATCGTACGCACCGGCGTAGCATTGCTGGGTGTCATTGGTGTTGGTCAGATCGAGACCGGCCTTGCGGCACAGGTATTCGTTGGTGAACGTGCCGTAGGCCGATACTGGTCCGCCATAGATCCACATCAGGTTGGGAGCGAGAAAACTCGTCTGGCGGCTGGCGCGCAACAGCAGGCTGTCAAACGGCCGCCATTCCAGCCCGGCAGCCCAGGTCATGTCACCGCCGATCTGCGAGATGTCATCGTACTTGTCATAGCGCGCGGCAAGACTCGCGGTCAGGGTCGACACGATGGGGACGCGGAACTCCATGCCCGCGGCATAGCGATTGCGCGAGCCGCCTCCCCACGTGGCGTTGTAGTTGAAGGAGTGGTCCGGTCCGTCGTAGTAGTTGCGCGAGCGAACATCCGGACCCAGGAAGTACTTCGAATGCTCGCCTTCCAGCACGACGGACATTTCCACATCGCCGGCAGGCAGCGTGAACAAACGGCCTCCGAACACGAACTGCCCCGAAGCGGCCTGTGAGGTATTGTGGTTGTTGAGGATGTCGGTGACCGACGCGTAGTCGGCCGGCGACATCGGGCCGAACATGTGCTGGAACTGCAAAGGTCCAAGGTCATAGATGGGCGAGTTGTTGTCGGCCGCAACGTAACCGACCGCCGGGCCGAAGAAATAGTCGTTCACCTTGTTCGTGATGGGTCCGCGCCACCAGCTGTGCATCTTGTCCTGCGAGAAGGTGAGGCTGGCATCCCAGTCGAAGCGATCGAACAGCCTGCCTCTCACGCCGACGTTGGCGTTGATGGCGGTATCCTCATAGGTTCGCGGCGACAAGCCGCCGATCTGCGTGGCATCCAGGACGCGCTGAAACTCGAACTGCCCCAGCGTCGTGTCGTAGGCGTCACCCTGGTTGAACATGAACAGGTTGGAGCGCTGGGTCATCACGTCGCGCGCGCGGGTCACCAGCAACTGGCCATAGGCATCCACCGTGTCGGTGATGTGATACTTGCCCGACACAAAGGCGGAAGTCTTGTTGTATCTGTTGGCCAACGTGACCCAGTCGTAATAGTTCAACGCGCCGCAATTGGAAGGCGTATTGCCATCGGCCTTGTACGGGTAGTACGGCGCATGGCCCACCTGGCCGCAGCTGTATTCCAGTGCGCCGCCGGCGTCCGGGGAGGTGGGAGACGCCAGAACCAGATTGCCAGCCTGGTCCAGCCAGTAGTTGTAATGCATGTAGCCGCCCGGCGTGGCGTAGGTCCAGAGCGCCAGGCCTCGGGTGGGCGTATAGGTCGGGTGATTGGGGTCCGGGTTTTGTTGTGGGGCCGTTCTCGGGTTGTAAAAGCCCTGGTCGCCGCGCTGCCAGGCGTAAAGGGGCTTGCGGAACAACTGCTCGAAGCCATAGGTGATGCTGCCGCGATCCCAGACCTTGCCCCCGCTGAACTGAAGATCGAGGGTGTTGCCTCCCCCCAGGGTGGAGCCGCCTTCACGCAGGCGCACATGGTTGCCTTGCCAGTTTTCCTTGGTGATGATGTTGACCACACCGGCCACGGCGTCGGAGCCGTATACGGCCGATGCACTGCTGCTGAGCACTTCGATGCGATCAATGGCTGCCATCGGGATGTTGCCGATGCTGATTCCCATGTCTCCCGCCGTGGATGCCGCGGGGTAGTCCGCCATGCGTTTGCCGTTGAGCAGGATCAACTGATAGCCAACGCCAAGGCCGCGCAGGTTGAGGTACTGGGCATCCGGCTGCTGATTGCCGAAATTCCACTCGCCGGCAACGACGGCGCCGGTGTATTGGGTGAGGGTGCCCAGGGCTTCGGCTACGGTCGTGAAGCCTTCCTCCTTGATGTCCTGGGCGGTGATGATCACCACTGGCGACGGACCTTCGATCTGCGCACGCTTGATGCGCGAACCGGTTACGGTGATTTTCTCGAGCGTCTGTACGCGAGACGAGCCGGTAGTGGCTTTCGCCTTGGTTTTCGTCGTGTCTTGCGCAGTGGCCTGTGGGGCAGTCTGCGGCGCATCCTGCGCGGTGGCGGAACTGGCGCCGCTGGTTGCCTGCGCCCAGCCCGTACTCGCCAGGCTGAAAGTGACCGCGCCGATGGCGAGGACCAGCGCTTTGCGCCGGAACACGTTTTTGCAATGCAACGAATGCGACTTGCGCTTCATGATTCCCTCTCCCCAATCATGTGATTCAAGTGATGTGGTCTCGACGCAGCGATCGTCTGCTGCCGCATCCTTTCGCCAGCATGCCGCGTGGCCCCAGGGTCAAGGCTTCCGTTGACCCGCCGCCGAGCAAGGGTACTTGTCCCCCCGTGGCAGCCACCAATGAAAAAACAGGCATGCGGCATAGCTGGGGGTTATGGGATGCGGCCGGTGCCCGGGTTGGCCGCGTCGCGGTACCCGTTCACCCAGCAAGCGATCCGCAGTCACCACATCGCGAATTCCATGCCGAGTGGATTCGCCGATCGGGCCTGCAGCGCACTTGCCGGCGCCGTGTCGAAGTCGTTCAGATTTCCAGCCAAGTTTTGATTTTCACCTTGCGCCGGAATTTCAACTGCTGCATGCGAGGCGCCTTGCAGACGAGAGATCACGCTGCAACCCGTGAAACTACCCCGGTATCATTCCAACGTCTTGCAAGCGCTGACGCAAGGGGTCCAACTTGCTGCCATAGTGGTCACTGCGTGCCGTGTTGGAGCGCAGGGGCTGGCGCACCTGCGCGGCGCTGGGTGTCAGCACCGCGCGCGGCGTCTTGTGGGGCTCAAGGCAAGCGGGGTCGAAGGACAACCCGCAAAAATCCAGAAGCTGGCGAATGACGCGTTCCGGGTCGGCCAACAACGCTTCGTACCGCAGATCGAACACATTCGCCGGGTACTTCTCCAACCAGAAACGGGTCAGGCGCAGGAATCCGGCGCAGTAATCGGCCAGGTCGTCGAGGTCGCAGGCGAAAGCGGCCTCTTCGGTGAAACAGTGGCGGTAGCACGCCAGGCAAGTCTCCACGGGATCGCGCCGGACGATGATCACGCGCGTCGCCGGCAGCATCGCCAGCGCCGCGCCGACGAAATGCCAACCCATGAGGTTCTTGTCGGTGAAGCGTGGTCTGGCCGCGCGCCAGCGCGCGGTTCGCGCGAGATACTCTTGGCCGAGCCGCTGCCAATCCCGGGTCGTGGTGTCAGGGACCCACAGCGGGAATACCGACCCGCGGCGTCGCGACTCTGCATTGACGAGTCGCGACATGTCCCTGATTTCGTTGGCTCCTTCGACATCCGGATGCGAAGCCAGGATCTGCTCGACCAGGGTCGAGCCGGAGCGCGGCATCCCGGTGATCAGGATGGCTTCCTTGCCGACCGCGACATCCTGTGACCGTGGGGCGGCGTCTGCAAAGGCGTTGCGGATCGCATCCACGAGCCGGTGTTCTTCGGCGGCGTCCCATTTCACCGGCATGCCCGCGCGTTGCGACGCGTTCGCCTGCCGGTAGATTTCGAATGCGCGCGCGTGATCACCTTGGTCTTCCAGGGCTTTCGCCAAGGCGAAGCCGAGCAAGTAGTGCGCGCGGACTGGCAGGTCATTGCGCGCGAAAATCTTTTGCAGGCATGCAGCATCGGCGGTGTCCAGAACCGCATTCAGAGACAGCCCGTACCAGCCATCGGCGTTGACGGGGTCGCGCCGCACCACCTCGCGAAATTCCGCCACCGCGGCCTCGACCCGGCCCAGACCGGCGTGGGCCCGCGCCAGCGAAAGCCGTGCCTCGATGTGTTCGGGTTCAAATGCAAGCGCCCGCTGCAAGGCCAGGACGGCTTCGTCCCCCTGCGCCTGCCGCCACAGCGCTTCACCAAGATGGAACCATGCCGCTGCCGAGTCGGGCTCAAGTTGGCAGGCGTGCCGGAAGTGCTCCGTGGCGTCTTCGGCCTCGCCGAGCGAAAGCAGCGAGAGGCCTAGTTCGCTGTGCAGGAAAAAATCCTCGGGCCACACCGCAAGCACCGCGCGATAGCAATCGACAGCCTTGGCATGCTCGCCGCGGCTGCGTGCGACCATTCCCAACATCCGGACCGCCCGTGGATCCCGCGGCGCCAATGCCAGCACGCTGGACAGTGTCCGTTCGGCGGCTTCGAACTGGCGCGCCTCCCATTCACTGCGCGCCCGCGCCAGCAGCCGGGTGGCGACGGGCGAAAGCGGAGTTCGCGCCAAGGTCTGGGTCAAGCCTGTTTCTGCTCCGGATTTCACGTCATCGCAAGGTCAGTGTCCTCGGCGCAAAAGCTTGGGACGCGCACCGGTTTGGCTGGCAACCGGTGCGCGTCCGCTTCTTCGACCGAGTCACCAATTGTAGGCAATCGAGAACCGCGCGGAGCGTGGCGGCATCCTGGCTTCGATCATGTTGTAGCTGGTGCCAGGACTGGATGTCGAGACGAAATAGTCGCCGTAGAACGTGGGCGTCTGCTTGTTGAACACGTTGAACACCTGGAACTTGAAGTCCAGCTTGTGTTCGGCCCAAACCGGCTTGTAGTCCACGCTGAGGTTGACATTGTGGATCCACGGCGTGCGCTTGGTTCCGTACGGCGGAACCCCGGAGCCGGGTGCGGTGGATACGCCGCCGCACCAGTGGTACTGGCTCGATACCTCGAAACGCGTCTGATCCGGTCCGTATCTGCCGCGGCACATCCGCGGCGTGCCCGAAGCGATCCACACGTTGGCACCCAGGATCCATTCCGGGGTGATCGCGTAGGCGCCGTAGAGTTTGAGCGAGTGCGTGCGGTCGGTGTCCAGGACGCCGTTCGAATTGTCCATGATCCTGGGGTAGGCCCATACCGCGGTGAGGTAAGCCACGACGCCGCTGGATTCGTACATCGGTCCGACCGGACCGTCATCGTTGCCATACATCTTCGAGTAGACGTAATCGATCTTCCCGAACCACTTGCCGTCCCAGACGTGGGTGAGCGACAGGTCCAGCGCGTAATAGTTGCGCTTCGGACCCATCTGGAAGGTCTGGTCCGCCGCGGTCCAGTTGATCAGGCGCAACGTTCCATCCGGCGCGCCCACGTAAATCTTCTGGTCGACGCCGGGATTGACCATCACGGGGCTCTGGATCCATTGGCTGCAGGTGCCCGGAGTCATCCAGGTGTAGCCCTCGCGCACGCCTTCCGCGCACATCGACTGGGAATCGTCGGTGCCGCCAATCATCGTGCCCAGTTTCTCGTACGTGCCGGTGGCCTCGAAAACCCAGTCCGTGGTCAGGAAATGCAGCTTCTGTTGCATGCCCAGCACGAAGTTGTCGGAGTAGGGCGCCTTGATGTTCTGCGACGCCACGGTCAGGTTGTTGCGCGGGTAGCCGTACTGGTTGCAGCACGAGACTCCCCCCACGGGATTCTGCGGCAGCGGCTGGAATCCCGTCGGTGCGCCGGTGGTCTGGTCGATGCCGGTGTAGGTGCCGTATTCGGTGATGTTGACGATCGGCGCGGTTACCGTGGTGCCGACGCCCACCGGCAGGGTCAGGTAGTAGCGCCCGGCGTTGCCGAAGACCTTCAGGGTCGAATCACCGTGCACGTCCCAGCTGAAGCCGATGCGCGGTGACCAGTTGGGCTTGGTGAGCCTGATGTAGGGTTTGCCCGCAGCGTCGTAGTTGACGAATTGCTCGTTGCGCAGGCCCAGCGTCAACAGGAAGTTCGGAGTGATCTGCCAATTGTCCTGGACGTATTGCGCGCGTTCGGTGACACGTGTGGACGGAGAGTAGGACTGGAAGAGCTTCATCGCGTAGTAGCCGCTTGCGCCGGCCGGATTGGAACTCACTGGCCCCACGTATGGCGGGATGCCCGGGTCGCACGCGGGATCGGCGCAAACAAGCGGCTGGTTGATCTCCGCGCCCTGGACACTGCCGTACGACCATCCGTAACCCGGCCCGGTAGTCGCGATGCCGTCGTTGATGTCCCTCTGTATGTCGTTGTCGATGCCGAACTGGAAATCATGGTTGCGCCACTTGTAATCCAGGTCCAGGCGGTAGTCGGTGAGGTTGACCTTGTGGTTGTCCGGCGTCACCGTCAGGTTGTTCTGTGTATTGCCTATGGGGCCGTTCGGCGTGTACGCCGGGTTTTCGTTGGAGATGCCGCCCACGAACACCATGTCGGGATCGTACCCGGGGTAGCCAGGCTGGAAACTCCCGTACTGTTCGCGCGACTTGCCAAACATGGCGTGCAGGGTCAGGTTGTCGGTGACGTAGGAGGTGTAGTTGAGCACCCCCATCCGGTAGACGTTCTTGCCCGTCATTCCCAGGTTGAAAAAGCTCGTCGCCTTGTGCGTGTCGTAGTCGTAGTTGTAAGCCGTGTCCCAGGTTTTCAGGGAGCTCTGGAGGGCGGTAAAGGTCAGGAAGTTGCTGTCGTTGATGTTCCAGTTGATTTTCGCGTAGATCTTGGGCTTGTGGGTCTTGTCAACATACTGATACCCACCGCAGTACTTGCAACCCACGCTTGTGTAGTCCGAATCGTCCTGCTCGGCGCTCAGGAAGAAGAACAGTTTGTCCTTGACGATCGGGCCGCTGACATAAGCGTCATAGACCGTACTCATGCCGTGGTTGTCCTGGTTGTACGAGTACAGGTCCCCGGCATGGTGACCCGCCCGCGTGACCAGTGGATTGGCGTAGTAGGTGTTCTCGGGATCGTCGGTCCAACTCGCCGGCGACCACTGGGCGCGGACGCCGAAGTGCCATTCGTTGGAGCCGCTCCTGCCGATCTGGTTGATTACACCGCCGATGGCGCGACCGTACTTGGCGCCATAGCCGCTGATGAAGGTCTGTTGCTGCTCGATCGAGTTGTACGGCAAGCCGATGCCGCCCTGGTTGTCGAGCACGGCGCTGGTGAGGAAACCATCGATGTAATACTGGTTTTCCGCCGTCGAGGCACCGCCGAAGGTCACGGCCGGTGTGCCCAGCGGCCCGCCGACCAATACGGCTGATCCTGGCTGTACGCCCGGCGCCAGCATCGCGATGTCTTCGGCGGTACGCCCCAGGGGCAACTGCTGCAACTGCTTTTGCGTGATCGTGGTGACCTGGTTGGTGGTGGTCACATCGATGACCGGTACGCTCGCCCTGACGTCCACGGTGCTCAGGGTCTGTGCGTTCGCGGTCGCGGACGTGAAATTGACGGTCACCGCGCCCGCAGCGACCGGGGCCACGTCGGTCTGGCTTTGCACCACTTTCCCGTCCTGCAACAACGATACGGTATAGGTGCCGACCGGCAGGGTGAGCGAATACTTGCCGGATGGTCCCACCGCGATGGTGCGGTTGAATCCGGCGCCACCCGTGATCTGGATGGTCTCGTTGGGAGCCACGGGCACCGTGCCCTGAATGGTGCCGTTCACGGCCTGCGCGAACGCGCCGCCGCCGAAGGTGAGGGCAATCGTTCCGCCGATTGCCAGTGCCAGCGCTTTGCGCTGGAAAACATTGGCGCAAAGACGCGCACGCAAAGACTTGCTCTTCATGTTACGTCCCTCCTGGGATGGAATGCAGGCACAGTGAGCTTGTGCTGCGCGGCTTTGCTTCCCCCCGTCACGCCCAATGACACTGCCGAGCGGTCGATCGGCAGCATCACGGCGGGCGCGACGGTCAAAGCCGCTGTTGAACATCGCTCGCGGTTCGTTCCCGAGCATAACGATCGGCTAACGAAAACCACCAATGAAAAAACGGGCACCCGGCATAGCTGAGGGTTATGGCCCTTTGCCGGCATTGCGGCCGCAATGCGGAGGGCGTGCAACGCGGGGCATTGCACCGATGCCCGTCAGACGTCGACGCAGGGGATTCGACTTGCTGCCACAGCGTTAGCCGTGCGCGCGGTATCGCGGCACGGTGGCTGTCGCGTTTGCGCGGCGCCGGAGGAGGTTGTCTCGATGATCTTCGCGCCGGCTTCTTTCAGTATCCGGACGATCGGTTCTTCGCTGGACTTCGACTTCTTGATGCAGGGAACCCTGGGTGGGAACCCTGCTTCAATCTGGCCCGAATCAGCGAGGACGATTCACACCCATTTGCGGGCCGCCTCCTCCGCCGCCCACCGGCATTGCCGATGGGCAGCGGGCGGTTCAGAGGGAATAGTCGGCCAGTATCCCATCCACTCGATGGCGTGACCCAGTGCCGATGCGCGATCGCGTCTCAGAAATGGACGGTTGCACGCAACCAGTAAGACCTGCCCATGAAGTCGTATGTCGACGCATCGGATGTCGCATCAAGGACGTCCTGGGTCGAAATGAGCGGCGGTGGGCGATCGAACATGTTGTTCACGCCAGCATTGATGGTTGTATGCAAGCGTTTGATGTCATATCCGACTTGAAGGTTGTTGTACAGGACCGACGCGATCTTCATGGGCACGTTCGGAAGATTGACGTCCGCTGTCCGCTGCTGGCGCGGGTCGGGACTGCCGTCCTGGCTCTTGCCGACGAACTGGGCTTGCCACGATGCGTTCCATGGCCCCATCTGCCAATTGATGTTCAACAGTGCGCGGATACGCGGGAAGTTGCCGAACGGCTCGTAATACTGACCGGCGAACTCGGTCGGTATGGTGATGCCGGGAATGGCGTCGTTCTCCGCCTTGGAGATGTAGGTGCTACGCAGATCCACGGACCACCGCCCGGGGGCGAAGGACATCTCGGGGACGGAGTAATGCAAGTCGAGGTCCACGCCGCTGACGTTGAGCGTGCCCAGGTTGATGATTGGGAGGCGCAGGAATGCGGTGTGGTCGAAAGCGCTTCGCGATACCAGGCCGCACATGTTGCCGCTGTCGTTCGCAAAACACGCGTTCATTACCGGTTGCGCAACGGCCCGCGTCAGAGTGTCCCGCAGGGCCACCCTCCAGAAGTCGAGCTGCGCTGACAAGCCAGGCAGGTAGTGCGGTTCATACACCAGGCCGAAGTCGAATGTCTTGCCCTGTTCGGGCTTCAAGGCGAACCCGGCAGCCACCGCGCCCTCGCGGACGACGTTGGTGTTGATGACCTGGGGTCCGACCCAGTTGGGCGGTACGCCTTGGCAAGCTCGCGGATGCTGCGCCAGTACTGCCGCCGATAGCCCGATACACGGATCCATCAGGGCCGGCGTCCCGCCTGTCGCGCCGCCGTACAGGTTGCCGATCGTTGGTGCCCGGAACACCGAAGTCACGGTTCCGCGCGCCATCAGGTCCTTCGTCGGCCGCCACTCCAGCCCGACCTTGTAGTTGGTCGAACTACCCGCCACGGACGTTTTCGTGTAACGGTCACCCAGCGTTGCGTTGAGCGATCCGATGACGGGGGCGTCCTTCAGGATGGGTACGAAGACCTCGGCATAAGCCTCCTTCATGTCGATCGCGCCTTGCAGGTCGGTATCGCAAATGGAGCTCGGTGCATTGCAAGTGCCGGTGGCGGTACTGAGCCGCTGCGAGTCCACGGAGTTGTGTTCCGATTCCTTCCAGTAGTCGATCCCGACTGCCGCCTGGACCGTGCCAGCCGGCAATTCGAACAATGGCCCGGTTGCATCCGCATAAAAGGCGCGGCGCGTCGACGTGTTCTGCCCGAAGAGGGCGGCGAAGAACGGCCTGATCTGGTCGCTCACCTCGGCGGATCTTTGATTGAACATGTTGATGGGCACGCAGCCCTGTATGGCCGATGCCGGATCGTTGGGTATGGCCACGCACGTCGGGACTCCGTTGACCAGCATGGATGGTCCAAGACCATTGCGGAACCCGCTGGTGAAAACCGGATACCCATTGTAGGTTTGGTTCTGGCGGGTGTGCCCGTAGTTGAAATAGGCGTCCCAATCCCATCCGCGAATCGTTCCGCGGAGTCCGAATGTGGTCTGCCCGGTCGTGGTGTTGAAGTCGGTCAACTCCTGCCCGATCCCGCTGAACCGGTACAGCGCCTTGTAGCCGTTGGTGCCGCCAAAATTCACGCCAAACGGGTTGTACATGTTGTACTGCGAGATTTGTATGTTCGACGCAGTCATGTCGAGAAGTGCTGGCGGATCGCCTTCCTGGGCACGCGTATTGTTGTAGAGAAAATCCGCAAAGAACTGCACATTGTCCGCGAGCTGGTACTCGGCATGCGCGTAGGTGCTTACGCGCTCCGACGGCACGTAAAGCCACGTGTAGGACTGGAAATTGAAGGCGTCGTTGAGGATGTTGAAGCACTTGTAGTTGTCGAGTGAAGTGCCGTTTCCGGACGCCAGTGTCACGGAGCCACATCCGAAGCTGGAGGCCAGATTGGGTGGCATGAACAGCCTGCCTCCGGGAACCCGCGACGAACCGGTCGGCACGATCTGGCCCGATGAGAGATACAGGGCCTGTTTGGAGAACCAGCGATCCGCTGACTGGATGCCGTCCTGTTTGTTGTAATCCACGTCGAATACAATGCTGCCTTTTTCACCACTGTATCCATACAGCAAATTTGCCCCGGCAGATTGCCCATCGTGACGACTCGTGGTCCCGTAGTTGGCAGATACCTGGAAGCCCTTGTATTGTTTCTTGAGAATGATGTTGACCACGCCGCCTATGGCGTCGGACCCGTACGTCGCGGATGCGCCATCTTTCAGCACCTCGACGCGGTCGATGATTTGCACCGGAATCGTGTTCAGATCCGTGTTCAGGTAACGATGGCCGTCAATAAGCACCAGGGTGCGCTGTGAGCCCAGTCCGCGCAGGGAAACCGACCCGCTGCCGTCGCCGCCGCCACTACTGTCGACCTGCGGGCCGAGGGTGTTTCCCGCGTTGGCCGGCAGCTGCTGGAGAATCTCGCCGAGGCTTTGCTTGCCGGTGTTGAGTATCTGTTTGCTGTCGATGACAGTGACAGGATTCGAGCTGGCTACATCGATGTTCCGGATGTGCGATCCGGTGACTTCGATGGTTTGCAGCTTTTGGACAGGCTTCGCCGATTGGGCCTGTGCGGTTTCAGGACTCTGCTGAGCCCACGCTACCGTTCCGTACAGCGTCCCTATTGCGGCAAATATCCCCATGGTGAGTGCTTTTTGCCGCAGCGCATTCGATACGCCATTTACAGGATGAATTTTGTTGCGCATTTTGATCCCCTCCCGGGCAGTTCATACCTGCGATTTGATTCCAGCCAATGTCATGTCCAGAGCCTGGCAGTGCAAGGACGCAACAAGCTCTGTTCAATCACGAACGCGTCGGTCCTCGCGTTCGTTAATCTTGTGGTTGATGGCGATCCCTGCAGACTCGCATTGCGTCCATGACGTACGGCGTCACAGTTGTGTCTGCTGCGGGTATGTACCCGCTATGGTGATGAGCATAGATAATTGCCGTGCGAACCGCCAATGAAAAGACTTCCGATTGGCATAGCTCGCAGTTATGACGCTTTGTCAAGCCGACCGTGTGGCTGCGCGAGTTTTTCGGCCAAGTGTACGCTTCGAAAATGGAGATTCCGGCGATTTATTGGCAGCACTCGCCCGGGGCGTGATCACCCGGGTTGTCGCCGAATCACTGCGTGATCGACTACGGAAGGATGTCTCAGGCCGATCCCGTTTCCCGTCGCTTGATCGACTGGAATTCGTCGAAGACGCGATGCCATGCGGGTCCGGCCTTGCCACCACCAACGGCTTGATCGTCCAGCGACGTGACCGGCACCACCTCGCGGGTCGAACTCGCGATCCAGATCTCGTCTGCCGCGGCCAGCTCGTCGCGGTATACCTCGCGCACCTGCAACTGGAGCCCCCGCCCGACGATGGCCTCTTCGACTACCCTGCGGGTAATGCTCGGCAGGCGCTCGCGGCTCGCCGGAGGCGTGGCGATGTCACCGTCCTTGACCGTGAACACCGCGCAGGAACTGCCTTCGGCAAGGCGCCCGTCGCGTATCAGGATCGCCTCATCGGCGCCGCGATGGTGGGCCTCCATTTTCAGCATTACGGGTCCCAGCAGTGCAATGGACTTGATGTCGCAGCGGAGCCAGCGGATATCTTCCAGCGTGACGGCGGCAATACCGCGTTCGATCTGTTCGAAAGGCGTTTTCGACAGCCGCCAGCAGAAGCCGAAAACCGTGGGGTCCAGCCCCGGTGGCGGCATGAAGTCGCGCCCGCGCCCGGTCCCGCGCGTGATCTGGATATAGATGCCCATGTCGCCACCACCGTTGGCGGCGACGAGTTCGTGCACGAGTTCGGTCCAGCGGGAAAGGGAACACGGGTTGTGAAGCCCGAGTGCATCCAGGCTCGACTGCAGGCGATTGAAATGCGCTTCCAGCCGAAACGGCTTGCCGTCGTAACAGGGAATGACTTCGTAGACGCCGTCGCCGAACAGGAATCCGCGGTCGAGCGGGGAGATGCGAGCTTCACTCGTGGGGATGAAAGCGCCATCCAGCAGACAGGTGGGAAGGGCGTCGGCCATGGGCAAGTGGTTCCTGATCGGGATTCGGGACTGTCGACGTGCCGGCCTGCATGCCTTGCACCGACGAGGTTTTCGGGTTGTCCTTCAATCGCGGTCCGTCGCCAGGCTGGATTTGCCGTGCTTCAGATGCCCAGCCATTCGCCGTCGAACGAGAATGCCGCCGGGCCGGTCATCGAAAGGATGTGACCCGGACCTTTCCACGAGATGGTGAGCGCGCCGCCCGGCATTTCCACGCGCACATCGTCGCCGACGCGGCTGCGGCGATGCAGGGCGGCCACCGTCGCGCACGCGCCGCTGCCGCAGGCGAGCGTCCAGCCGGCGCCGCGCTCATGCACGCGCAGCTTCACGGAATGTTCGTCCACGACGTGCACGAAACAGGCGTTGGCGCCTTGCGGAAACCGCGGATGTACCGTGATGCGCGGGCCGAGGCGTTCGACTCGGGCCGAGGCAATGTCGTCGACCTCGATCACCGCATGCCGGCTGCCCATCGCAGCGGCCGAGATGTCGACGCGTTCTCCGTCGACGTCGAGGGGATAGGTGTCCGCAGCGGCAGGCGCGTCGAACGGTATGCGCGCGGGCTCGAACTCCGGTTCGCCCATTTCCACCGTGACGGTCGTGGCGTTGGCGAGGCGCATCCTCACGATGCCGACCGGGCTTTGCAGCATGGCCTCGACGCCTATCGGCAACACGCCGGCACGGTGCAACCACGCGCCGAGGCAGCGCGCTCCGTTCCCGCATTGCGGTGCGACGGTGCCGTCGGCATTGCGGATCGTGTACGCGGCGAGGCAAGAGAGGTCCCGCGCGGGCTCCAGGATCATCATCTGGTCGAAGCCGACGCCGGTGTGGCGGTCCGCGATCGCACGGATGCGCGCGACATCGAGCGCCAGCGGCGTCGTGCGCGCGTCGAGCACGACGAAGTCGTTGCCGAGACCGTGCATCTTGGTGAAACGAAGGCCCATGTGTCGTTCTCGACGTTGTTGGCGATCCGGCGTTTCGCGTGCCCGACCGGATGGTACGGCGCTCACTTGCCGGGCGCGTATCCAGGCCCCCGCAACACTTTTCCGGGAAGCGCGTGGGTCATCTTGCCATCGGCGATCACCGGAACCCCGTTCACGATGACGTAGTCCATGCCCTTGGCGAGTTGGTTGGGTTGTTCGAAGGTCGCGGTGGCGACGACCTTGGCGGGATCGAACACGACGATGTCCGCGTACATGCCGGCCTTGATCACGCCGCGTTGGGTCAGTCCCATCCGTTGCGCGGCCAGCGAGGTGAACTTGCGGATTGCATCGGGCAGTGTCAATGCGTGCTGCTGTTCGACGTACTTCTGGATGATCTGCGGAAACGTGCCGTAGGCGCGCGGGTGGGGGTGCGCCTTGCCGAGGATTCCCCACGGCTCGGTACCTTCCGAGTCGTTGCAGATCGAAACCCACGGCTGCTTGAGCACCGTCGTCACGTCCGTCTGATCCATCCCGAATACGGCGACGCTGGTGTCCGCGTCATCCTTGATCACGATGTCCAAAGCCGCATCGAGCGGGTCTTCGTGCCAGGCCTTGGCGATGTCGGAGATGCGCTTGCCCTGCAGGGAACGCAACGCGGGATTGCCGACCGAGGTCACCACTATCCCGTCGGGCCCCGGTGCTTCCTTCCATTCGTTGTTCCACAGGTTGTCCTTGCTCTCATCCAGGATGTACGCCTTGATCTGTGCGCGGGTTTTCGGATCCTTCAGGCGCGCGAGCAGCTTGGCGTCGCCACCCGCATGCGCCCACGGAGGCACGATGGACGCGAGCGAATTGCCCCACGCGGTGTAGGCGTAGGTGTCGGCCGAAATGTCCAGCCCCTCGGCGCGGGCGTGGTCGATCGCGGCGACGATGCCCGGGATCTTGCCCCAGTTGGCCTTGCCGGCGGCCTTGAGATGGAAAATCTCGACCGGAATGTGTGCCTCACGGCTGATCTTGAAGATTTCGTCGATCGCGGCGGCTTCGGCATTGCCTTCGTCGCGCATGTGGGTCGCATAGATCCCGCCGTAACGGGAGGCGACCTTGGCCAGTGCGATCAGTTCATCGGTGGTGGCGTAGGCGCCGGGCGTGTACTGCAGCGCACTCGACAGCCCCATGGCGCCGTTCTGCATGGCGGTCGCGACCAGCGCCTGCATTTGCTGCAGTTGCGCGGACGTCGGCTGCACATCCTCGTTGCCGAGCACCATCCGGCGCACCGAGGCTGCCCCGACGTAGGTGCCGAGGTTGATGCCGATGCCCTGTTTTTCGAGCCGCGCGAAATAACCATCCAGGGTGCGCCAGGTCGGCTTGATGCCGAGGCGTTTGTAACCCCCCATGTTGTTCTTGATGATCTGGTCGTCGAGCGGTGCGATCGAGTCGCCTTCGCCCGTGATCTCGGTGGTGATGCCCTGGTAGATTTTCGACGGCAGGCTGGGCGCGACGAGTATGTTCATCTCCGACTGGCCCAGCATGTCGATGAAGCCGGGCGCCACGATCCTGCCCTGCGCGTCGATGGTCTTGCGCGCGGTCGCGTTCGCCAGCCGGCCGATCGCGACGATGCGATCGCCGCGGATGGCGACGTCGCCGTGGTACCAGGGCGAGCCCGTGCCGTCGATGATCCGCCCGTTCCGGATGATGAGGTCGTATTCGCCTCGCGCGGCATTCACGGCCATGGCCGGCAAGCTGACCGCGCATGCAAGCGAGATGGCGCACAGGAATCCACGCCACGTCAATCGTGTGTTTCGCAGGAACATTCGATGGCCCTCCACGGCTCCATGTCGAGCTAATCACCGCGCACCGGAATCCGCCAATGAAAAGACGGGCATCCGGCATAGCTGCGGGTTATGGTTCCGCGACCTGCTTCACGCATGCAACCTGGCCGAACCCCGCCAACCGCGCGGGCGCCGTGCATGTGCGGACGCAGCAATGCGCGCGCGCCGCACCGGGCCGTGTCGCCGCTACGCCGGCGTTGCGTGCATGTACGATCCACGGCCATGAACACGACATCATCGCCTCCGCGCGAACTGCCGCGCAAACTGGGCCTCGTCACCGGCATGGCGGTGGTGGTGGGGGTGATCATCGGCAGCGGCATCTTCCGCGTGCCTTCGGGCATCGCCGCGGATACCGGCAATCTCACCGGCATCGCGCTGGTGTGGATACTGGGCGGCATCGTCGCGCTGTTCGGTGCGTTGTCGATCGCCGAACTCGCGGCGATGTATCCCGCGGCCGGTGGTCCATACGTTTACCTGCGCGAGGCCTACGGGCGTCCGCTCGCGTTCCTGTTCGGCTGGATGTGGTTGTTGACCACGCCCTTTTCGTGGGCGGCGCAAAGCCTGATGTTCGCCGAATACCTGGGCTTCTTCGTGCCGATTCCGGTGCCGGTCCAGCATGTGATCGCGGCGGTGCTGATCATCCTGGTTGCGATCGCCAACGTGCGTTCGGTGAAACTGGGCGCGGCGATCCAGAACGTTTCGACGATCGCCAAGGTGCTGGCGATCGTGGGGTTGTCCACGGCGATCTTTTTCCTCGCGCCGGGTGGCGAGGCCAACCCGCTGAACGCGGAACCCATGGGCGCGGCGAAATGGTCGGGCATCGGCATCGGCCTGATCGCGGCGTTGTGGGCGTACGATGGCTGGCAAAACCTGACCACCATGTCCGGCGAGGTCAAGGATCCGCAGCGCAACCTGCCGCTGGCGCTGATCGGCGGCGTGCTGGTGGTGCTGGTCGTGTACCTGCTGATCAATACCGCGTACCTGCGCGCCCTCTCGGTGCCGCAACTTGCCGCCTCGAAATCCGTCGCCACCGATGCCGCCACCGCGGTGATGGGGCGCGCCGGCGCTTCGTTGATCGGCGCGCTGGTGATGCTGTCGGTGTTCGGCACCTTGAACGGCAGCATTCTTTCCAGCCCGCGGGTGTTCTTCGCGATGGCGGAAGACGGCTTGTTTTTCCGCACCGTGGGCAAGGTGCATCCGAAGTACGAAACACCCTACGTCGCGATCGCGTTCATCGTCGTGATCGCGGTGATCTACGTGTTGATGCGCGATTTCATGCAGCTCGCCGAAGGTTACGTGCTCGGCGTATGGCCGTTCCTGGCACTGTGTGCGATCGGCGTCTTCATCCTGCGCAGGAAACGGCCGGATTTCCCGCGCCAATACCGCGTGCTCGGTTATCCCGTCGTGCCGGCGCTGTTCGTGCTGGCGACCTTTGCGGTGGTCGCCAACGCGCTGTACGCGCAGTTCCTGTCCACCATCGCCAGCATCCTGGTCACTTTGGTGGGCTTGCCGCTGTATTACCTGTGGATGCGTTGGCAACGGCGCGCGCGGGCGGCGTGACGCGCACGTCGAAGCAAGAACAATTTTTCCGCGAAGAACGCCAGGAACGCGAAGAGAAGCAAAAATTTCACGTGCTTTTATTTCGCGGCTTTCGCGTTCTTTGCGGACAAAAGATTTTGACGTTGAGGTTGGCGTTCTGGAGGGAATCATGAATCGGTTGTCATGGCTTGTTTGCGCATTCGCGCTGGTCGCGTCGGTGTCGTGCCTCGCCGCGGAGGCGCCCGGTCCGGTCGCCCTGACCGTGAGCCTGCCCGATCCCGGCCAGAAACTCCTGTATGTGCACGAGGTGATGCCGGTCGCGCCGGGGCCGTTGACGCTGTACTACCCCAAATGGATTCCCGGCGACCATTCGCCCGACGGCCCCATCGGCGACATCATGGGTCTGGAGTTTTCGGGCAATGGGCAGCGCGTTGCATGGCAGCGCGACGAACTCGATCGCTTCACGTTCCATCTGAACGTGCCCGCGGGCGTGCATCAGCTCGACATCAGTTTCCAGTTTCCCTCGAACGATCGAGTGACCAACAACCTCATCGACCTCACCTGGGACCATGTTTCGCTGTATCGCGCGGGTTATCCCACCAAGGACCAGATGTTCCGGCCGTCGCTGGAGATTCCGGCCGATTGGGGCTATGGCAGCGCGTTGCAGACCGACAAGCGCGACGGCAAGCGGATCACGTTCAAGCCGGTGCCGTTCAACACGCTGGTCGATTCGCCGGTGATCGCGGGCAGGTTTTTCCGCGAGATCGACCTGACACCGAAGGGCTCATCGGTGCATCGTTACCTCGACATGGTCGGCGACAACGCCGCGGCGATCGCGATCTCCGACCAGCAGAGTGCGGGCTTCCATCACCTGATCGAACAGGCGCAGGCGCTGTTCCACTCGCACCATTACGACAGCTACCACCTGCTGCTGACCCTGAGCGACCACACCGCCAAGGGTGGCCTGGAGCACCATCAGTCGAGCGACGACAAGGCGCGCAGCGGCTCCAGGATGTTCGCGGACCCCGACCACTTCATGCTCGATGGTTCGCTGCTGCCGCACGAATACACGCATTCGTGGAATGGCAAGTTCATGCGGCCGAAGGGGTTGTGGCAGCCCGATTTCGAGCAGCCGGAAAAGCCGAAACTGCTGTGGGTGTACGAAGGCCTGACCGTTTACCTCGGCGATACGCTCGCCGCGCGCAGTGGCTTGTGGTCGCCGGGAACCTGGCGCGATGTGCTGGCGTATCGCGCCGCCGCGATGGCGCACCGCACCGGCCGCGCGTGGCGCCCGCTTGTCGACACCACCATCGCGGTGGATTATTCCGCACCGCAAGCGTGGGCGAACTGGCGTCGCCAGAACGATTTCTACCGCGAAGGCGAATTGCTGTGGCTGGCGGTGGACATGAAGATTCGTGGTCTCAGCCATGACCAGCGCAGCATCGATGACTTCGCACGCGCGTTTTTCGGCGTCGACAACGGCAGTTATGTCACCCACACCTACGACTTCGATGATGTCGTGAAGGCGCTCGACAAGGTCCAACCCTCGGACTGGGCGACGTTCCTGCACGCGTGGGTGGATGGCATCGGCGACCAGGTGCCGCTGCTGTCCGGCATTGCGGCCAGCGGCTGGAAACTGGTTTACACCGACAAGCCGTCGGTTTACCAAAGCGCGCTGGAAAACGTCGGGATGGGTGAACTGGAAGGCCACGGCATCAATGCGATGTTTTCCGCCGGCCTGTTCCTGGGCACCGACGGAAGGGTCAAGGACGTGTTGTGGCAAGGCCCGGCGTTCAAGGCCGGATTGGCGCCCGGCATGCAGCTGGTTTCCGTCGACGGACACGCCTGGAGCGCGCAGGCGCTGCACGATGCGATCGCCGCGGCCCAGAAAAGCAAGCAGCCGTTGCAGATCCAGGCACGCAACGATGGTGCCATCGCAACCTACACGGTGCATTACGACGGTGGCCTGAAGTATCCGCATCTCGTCCGGGAACAAGGCAAACCGGATTACCTGAAGCAGTTGCTCGCACCGAAGTCCGTGGGGCGCGGCTCATGAAAGCGTCCGCGTCGCGTTGCCCGCGCTGGAGTGCGTTGATCCTGACGACGATGCTGTCGATCGTGTTGCCGCTTGCGGCTGCGGCTTCCGGCATTCCGCCCGTTGATCCGGGCAATCGCGATTTGAGCGCCGTGGTCGAACTGGTCACGGCCGGGCAGTTCCAGGCCGCCGATGCCCGCATCGATGCGGCGCTGAAGGAATCTGGTTTGTCGCCGGATGCGCGGCGCGCCCTTGATTTCCAGCGCGAACGGATGCAACGCATGCGGTTGGACTTCAGCCTGACCGCCGATCAGGTGAAGCAAAAGCTGCGCAAGCAGATCCCCGACCTCAGCGACGCGGATTTCGCACGCTGGGACGCGCACGGCCTGTTCGAGCACATGGACATCGATGGCAATCGGATGTACTTCAACCGTGCGCCGGCCAACCTGTTCCACCTGAGCGCCGAAGCGACGGCGAGGCAGAAGGGCGGCACGCCATTCGTGACCAGCGGTCTGCCGAAACAGGTCAATGACAATTACATCGACTTCGATCGCAAGGTGATCGCGCAGGCGAAAGCCACGGGCAAGACCAGCGTGTTGCCCAAGCGCGTGCAGGTCACCCAGACGTTGACGGTCGATGCCGACGCCGTGCCCGCGGGCAAGACGGTGCGTGCATGGATTCCGTATCCGCGTGCCGACAAGGGCCAGCAGGAAGACATCAGCTTTCTTTCCAGCCGGCCGTCCGCGCATCGCATCGCGCCTGAATCGGCACTGCAACGCACCGTGTATCTGGAACAAACCGCGCAGGCCGGCAAGCCGACGGTGTTCAAGGTCACCTACGAGGTCACCCTGTACGCGCAGTACCACGCGATCGATCCCGCCAAGGTGCAGCCGGAGCAAATTACGCCGGAACTCGCGCCGTACGTGGCCGAGCGCGCGCCGCACGTCGTGTTCACCGAGCCGTTGCACGTATTCTCCAGACAAGTCGTGGGCGACGCGACGAATCCCTACGAAATCGCGCAGCGCATCTACGCGGCGGTGGATGCGGTTCCGTGGGCCGGCGCACGCGAATACTCCACCATTCCCGACATCAGCGCCTACACGCTGCACGCCGGACACGGCGACTGCGGCGAGCAGACCCTGCTGCTGATCACCCTGATGCGCATGAACGGGATTCCGGCGCGCTGGCAATCGGGCTGGACGTTCACGGATGGCAAGTACGACGACATCCACGACTGGGCCGAGATCTACCTTGCACCGTACGGGTGGGTGCCGGTCGACGTCACCTACGGGCGGTTGGCGACCGACGATCCGGCGCTGAAATGGTTCTACCTGGGCGGCCTCGACAACTACCGCATCGCCTTCAATGACGATTTCTCGCAGGAATTCGTTCCGGCCAAACGGCACTTCCGTTCCGACACCGTCGATTCGCAACGCGGCGAGGTCGAGTGGGACGGCGGGAACCTCTACTACGACAAGTGGGACTACCACTTCGACTGGAAGATCCTGCCGGCGAAGCAGGGGTGAACCGCGCGAACCTCCTTGCATCAAGCTTGAAGCGCACGGATGATTGATTGCGATTCATCAAGGGCCGTCGCGGGGACGTCAATGCGGGAATACTGGGGCAACCGGCTTTTCAGGATCGGCGCGATCATCGCCTTGATCGGCTGGACGCCGCTTTTGGGCATCATTCTGCTGGCCTCGATCGGGCTATGGCCGGACCCGAATCCGAACCCGATCGGTCCGGGGCTTCTGTTCTTCCTCACGTTCGGGCCGGCGGTGGTTTGCCTGGGGCTGGGCGTGCTTCAGGTGTGGCGCGCGCGCGGGCAACGCGGTGCCTGACCGTCGCGTTGTCGGCGTCCAGCCAACTCTCCGTGCTTCGTCGACGTTCGCCACTCGGTAGCGACATTGTTGCGTTGACCGACGCGGAATGGCGACCCGCTACAATGCGCGGTTTCGGATTCCACACATCTCCATGTTCGACAACCTGACCCAACGCCTTTCCGCCACCGTCCAGCGCCTGACCGGGCGTGGACGGCTGACCGAGGAAAACATCCGCGAGGCGCTGCGCGAGGTGCGCGTGGCGCTGCTGGAGGCCGACGTCGCGCTGCCGGTGGTGCAGGCGCTGATCGAGCGCATCAAGGTACGTGCGGTCGGGCAGGAGGTATTGAAGTCGCTGACGCCGGGGCAGGCGCTGATCAAGGTCGTGCGCGACGAGCTGACCGCGGTGATGGGCACGCAGAACGCGTCGCTGCATCTGGCCGCGACGCCGCCCGCGGTGGTGCTGATGGCGGGCCTGCAGGGCGCGGGCAAGACCACCACGGTCGCGAAGCTCGCGAAACACCTCATCGACCACAAGAAGAAGGTGATGGTGGTGTCGGCCGACGTGTATCGCCCGGCCGCGATCGAGCAGTTGCACACGCTGGCGCAGCAGGTCGGCGCGGGCTTCGTGCCGTCGCACGTGGGCGAGAAACCCGTGGCGATCGCCAAAGCCGCGGTCGATGCCGCCAGGCGCGAAGTCGCCGACGTGCTGATCGTCGATACCGCCGGCCGCACCTCGATCGACGAAGCCATGATGGCCGAGATCAAGGCGTTGCACGAAGCGCTGGATCCGGTCGAAACGCTGTTCGTGGTCGATTCCATGACCGGCCAGGACGCCGCCAATACCGCCAGGCATTTCGCCGACGCGCTGCCTTTGACCGGTGTGATCCTGACCAAGGTCGATGGCGATGCGCGCGGCGGTGCGGCGCTGTCGGTGCGCTACATCACCGGCCGGCCGATCAAGTTCCTCGGCGCGGGCGAGAAGCCCGATGCGCTGGAACCGTTCCATCCCGACCGCATGGCGACGCGCATCCTCGGCATGGGCGACGTGTTGTCGCTGATCGAGGACGTGCAGCAGAAGACCGACGCCGACAAGGCCGCAAAACTTGCGGCGAAAGTCGCCAAGGGCAAGCGCTTCGACTTGAACGACATGAAGGACCAGCTCGACCAGATGCTCAACATGGGCGGCCTGGCCGGCCTGATGGAAAAACTTCCGGGCGTGTCGTCGCTGCCCGACAAGGTGAAGTCGCAGGTCAACGACAAGGAAGTGCAGCGGATGATCGCGATCATCGGTTCGATGACGAAAAAGGAGCGTCGCCACCCCGATCTGCTGAACGGTTCGCGGCGCGCGCGCGTCGCGCGCGGTTCCGGTACCCAGCCGGCCGACGTCAATCGCCTGCTGAAGCAGTACACGCAGATGGAAAAGATGATGGGCAAGTTCGCCCGCGGCGGCATGAAGGGGCTGATGCGGCAGATGGGCGGCGCGATGAAGGGGATGGGTGGGCGCGGCATGCCGCCACGCTGACTGTTGCCAAAACCTGCTGAAAATCCGGGGAAAGTCCGTTACAATGCCCGGTTTCCGCGCCCATGGTCGTTCCGATCACAAGGCCGCAACCGATCCTTTGGAGTCAAGAGTCATGGTACGTATTCGTCTTTCGCGCGCAGGCGCCAAGGGCCGGCCGTTCTACCACGTGGTGGTGACCGACCAGCGCAGTGCCCGCGATGGCCGCAACATCGAGCGTCTGGGTTACTTCAATCCGGGTGCCGCCGGTACGACCGACAAGCGCTTGGTGCTGGATGTCGAGAAGCTGAACGCGTGGGTGGCCAAGGGCGCGCAGTGCTCGGACAAGGTCGCCGCGCTGGCGAAGGAAGCCGGCAAGCAGGCGCAAGCTGCTTGACGCGATGAACGGCGGGCGGCGGGTGCTGCTCGGACGCATCGTGGGTGTGCATGGTGTGCGCGGGGCGGTGAAGCTGGAATCGTTCACCGAACCGCGGTTGGCGATCTTCGGGTACAAGCCCTGGCTGCTGGAACGCGAGCCCGAGCGTTTCGAGGAAATCGCGGAAGCGCAGGGACACGCGCAGGGCAAGGGCATCGTGGCCACATTGCCTAGTGTGGCGGATCGTGATGCGGCGGCCAGCATGATCGGTGCGCGCATCTGGGTTCCCCGCAAGGCATTGCCCGAGCTGGAACCGGGCGAGTTCTACCAGACGGACCTGGAAGGGCTGCAGGTGGTGAACGAGGCGGGCGACGATTTGGGCCGCGTCAGCCACCTGTTCGACAACGGCGCGCACGATGTGATGATGACGCGCGACGCAGCCGGACGCGAACGCCTGATTCCGTACGTGGTGGATGTTTACGTGAAATCGGTTGACCTCGATGCCGGACGCATCGTCGTCGACTGGCATAAAGACGATTGAGATGCGCATCGACGTCGTCACGCTGTTTCCCGATTTCGTGCAGCAATGCGCCCGTTTCGGGGTGATCGGCCGGGCGGTCGAGCGCGGCCTGCTGGAAGTGGAAGCGTGGAATCCACGCGACCATGCCACAGGCGGGTATCGCCGGGTCGATGACAGCGTTTGCGGCGGCGGTCCCGGCATGGTGATGCTGATCGAGCCGCTGCGGAAAACGTTGGCGGCGGCGCGGCAAGCGGTGGCAGGCACGGCGCCGGTGATTTACCTGAGTCCGCAGGGACAGCGGCTCACGCAGGAAAAAGTGCAGGAACTGGCGGGATTGCCGAGGATGATCCTGCTGTGCGGGCGCTACGAAGGGATCGACGAGCGCCTGATCGAACACGAGGTCGACGAGGAACTGTCGATCGGCGATTACGTGCTGTCGGGTGGTGAACTCGCCGCCGCGGTGTTGATCGACGCGATCGGCAGGTTGCAGGAAGGCGCGTTGGGTGATGCGCAATCCGCGCTGCAGGATTCGTTTTCGGACGGCCTGCTGGATTGCCCGCACTACACGCGGCCGGTCAGCCATGAATGGGGCGAGGTGCCGGCGGTGTTGTTGTCGGGCGACCATGCGGCGATCAATCGCTGGCGCCGGATGCAGTCGCTGGGCCGCACCTGGCTGCGGCGGCCGGAGCTGCTGGAAAACCTGACGTTGGGCGAAAACGACCAACGCTTGCTGGAAGAATTCAAACGGGAACACAAGGGCAACACCCATGAACAAGATCATTGAACAATTCGAATCCGCGCAGATGGCCCGGGAACTTCCGCCGTTCGCCGCGGGCGACACCGTGGTCGTCAACGTCAAGGTGAAGGAAGGCAACCGCGAGCGCGTGCAGGCGTTCGAGGGCGTGGTCATCGCGCGCCGCAATCGCGGCCTGCATTCGGCCTTCACCGTGCGCAAGATGTCGCACGGCACCGGCGTCGAGCGCGTGTTCCAGGCCTACAGCCCGGCCATCGATTCGATCGAAGTCAAGCGCCACGGCAAGGTGCGCGGCGCCAAGCTGTACTACCTGCGCGGCCTGGAAGGCAAGGCGGCCCGCATCACCGAGGATCTCGCCGCACGTGGCAAGGATGCGGAATCGCGCGTGAAGTAATCGCGCAGTCCCGACTCGCCGACTCGAAGCCGCGCGGTTCGCTCCGCGCGGCTTTTTTGCTTTGGGCGGGTGTGGAGTCCTAGCCGGAAATTCCCGGCCTTCGTCCGGTACGGTGCGTGAAAAGCGCGCCGCGTGCGCGTATGGTGGAAGGGATTCGACTTGCCTGAGGTGCGCGCGATGACCATCCCCGATGCCGGCCGCGCCGGCACGTTTCGCCTGGGCGGCATGGTGCCGGTCCACAGGCTCGGCTACGGCGCGATGCGGGTCACGGGTCCCGGTGTATGGGGCGAACCCGCCGATCGCGCGGCGTGCCTCGCGACATTGCGGCGCGTGCCCGAACTCGGCGTGAATTTCATCGACACCGCCGATTCGTACGGACCTGCCGTGTCCGAACCGATGCTGCGCGAGGCGTTGCATCCGTATCCCGAAGGTCTGGTAATCGCGACCAAGGGCGGCCAGATACGCCCGGCGCCGGGCGAGTGGATTCCGCTCGGCCGTCCGGATTACCTGTTGCAGCAGGTGAAGATGAGCCTGCGCTGGCTTGGCGTGGAGCAGATCGCGCTGTGGCAACTGCACCGGATCGACCCGGATGTTCCGCGCGACGAGCAATTCGGCGCGATCAGGACCATGCTGGATGAAGGGTTGATCCGCTTCGCGGGCTTGAGCGAAGTGACGGTCGAGGAAATCCAGATGGCCGAAAAGGTGTTTCCCGTCGCCACCGTGCAGAACCGCTACAGCGCAACCTTCCGCCGTTACGACGACGTGCTCGACTACTGCGAAACGCGCGGCATCGGTTTCATCCCCTGGTATCCGCTGTCGGGTGGCGTGCTCACGCAACCGGATTCGCCGCTCGCGGAAATCGCGCGTCGGCATCAGGCCAGTCCCACCCAGATCGCGATTGCCTGGCTGCTGAAACGCAGCCCGGTGATGATCCCGATTCCAGGTACATCGAAGCGGGCGCACCTCGAGGAAAACGTGGCGGCCGCGGGCATCGCGCTGACCGATGACGAATTCGATGCGCTGGGTGGCCTCACGGTCCGCAGCGCGTAGGTTGGGCTGACCCGCGTTTCATCGGGGAAGCCCAACGCAAAGGCACGACGATGTTGGGCTTCGCGAGCCTGTCCTGAGCCTGTCGAAGGGCTCAGCCCAACCTACGGCAGTCAATCGAAAGGACGGATTTCCTCGCCGTCGGCTTGCGCGTTTTCGGTGCCGTCGCTCTTGTCGCCGAGCAATCGCCGCACCACGACGTAGAAGATCGGAACCAGCATCACGCCGAGCACGGTCGCGCCGAGCATGCCGCCGATCACGCCGGTGCCGATGGCGTGGCGGCTGTTGGCGCCGGCGCCGGTCGAGATCGCGAGCGGCAGCACGCCCAGGATGAAGGCGATCGAGGTCATCAGGATTGGACGCAAGCGGATGCGGCAGGCTTCCAGGGTGGCCGCGACCAGGCCCTTGCCTTGCTTTTGCAGGTCGACGGCGAACTGCACGATCAGGATCGCGTTCTTCACCGACAGGCCGATGATCGCGATCAGGCCGATCTTGAAATACACGTCGTCCTCGAGGCCGCGGATGCTGGTGAGCGCAACCGAACCCAGCACGCCGAGCGGGATCACCAGCATCACCGCCAGCGGGATCGACCAGCTCTCGTACAGCGCGGCGAGGCACAGGAACACCACGAAGATCGACAACCCGAACAGCATCGGCGCCTGCGCGCCGGACAGGATCTCCTGCAGCGACTGGCCGGACCATTCGTAGCCGAAACTCGTCGGCAGGTATTTCGCCACCAGTTCCTGCATCGCGGCGATCGCATCACCCGAGCTGTAGTCCGGCGCGGCGGTGCCGGTGAGCGCGATCGCGCCGACGCCGTTGTAGCGGTCGAGTTCCGGCGAAGCCAGCGACCAGCTGGTGCTGACCACGCTGGACAACGGCACCATCGCGCCGCTCGGCGCGCGCGTGTAGAAATTGGAGATGTCGGACGGGTTCATCCGGAACGGCGCGTCGGCCTGCATTTCCACGCGCAGCACGCGGCCCTGGTAGTAGAAATCGTTGGCGTACACTTGCGACAGCATCAACTGGATCGCGTTGTAGACGTCGGTCACCGACAATCCCATCGATTGCGCCTGCACGCGATCGACGTGCATGTCCACGGTCGGCGCGTCTTCCATGCCATTGACGTGCACGTTGGCGAGGCGCTTGTCCTTGGCCGCCGCGGCGAGCAGCTTGTCCTTGGCCTCGACCAGCGCCCGGTGACCGAGGCCGCCGCGGTCCTCGAGTTCGAAATCGAAACCGGCGAAGCGGCCGAGGCCGCGGATCACCGCCTGGTTCATCGCGAACACCTGCGCGTCGCGGATGTTCGCGAACTGCCGGTTGAATTCGTTGATGAGGTCGTCGGCGGTCTGCGAGCGCTCGCTCCAGTCCTTGAGGTGGATGAACGCCATGCCGACGCTTTCGCCGCGGCCGATGAAACTGAAGCCGCCGATGGTGAAGATGTTGGCGACCGCGGGGTTCTTCTCGACGATGGCCTCGACTTCCTTCATCACCGCACGGGTACGCTCGACCGTGGCGCCCGGCGGCAACTGGATGGTCGCGACGACTTCGCCCTGGTCTTCCTGGGGCACGAAGCTCGAGGGCAATTGCCACAACAGGGCTACCGCGACCACGATCGCCAGCGCGTAGCCCAGCATCCAGCGCGGGGTGTGGCGCACCGCCTTGCCGAGCCTGGCGAAATAGGCGCGCGCCATGCGCTCGTAGCCGTTGTTGAAGGCGCGCAGGAAGCGATTGGCGTGTTCGTGTTCCGGACGCAGGATGCTTGCGCACAGCGCCGGGGTGAAGGTCAGCGCCATCAGCGCCGACAGCAGCATCGAGATCGCGATGGTCACGGAGAACTGGCGGTAGATCGCGCCTACGCTGCCCGGCATCAACGCGGCCGGCACGAACACCGACGCCAGCACGGTGGTCACCGCGATGATCGCGCCTGTGATCTGGGTCATGCCCTTGCGGGTGGCTTCCTTCGGCGGCAGGCCTTCCTCGCGCATGATGCGCTCGACGTTCTCGACCACCACGATCGCATCGTCCACCACGATGCCGATCGCGAGGACCAGGCCGAACAGGCTCAGGACGTTGATCGAGAAACCGAACGCGTACAGGCCGAGGAATGCCCCGGTCAACGCGACCGGCACCACCAGCGTCGGGATCAGCGTCGCGCGCAGGTTCTGCAGGAACAGCAGCATCACGAAGAACACCAGCACGATCGCCTCGCCGAGCGTCTTCACCACCTCGACGATCGAAACCCTGACGAAGGTGTAGCTTTCGAACGGGATGCTCCATGTCACGCCCGGCGGCAGGTTCTTGGCCAGTTCCTTCATCCGGTCCTGCACCGCGCTGGCCACCGACAGTGCATTGGCGCCGGGCAGCAGCGAGATGCCGAACGAGGCCACCGGCTGGCCGTTGAGGCGCGAAAAGTTGCCGTAATTGTCGGAGCCGAGCTCGACCCGCGCGACGTCACCCAGCGTCACCGTGGTGCCGTCCGGGTTGGTGCGCAGGATGATGCCGCGGAATTGTCCGGGCGTGGTGAAACTCGATTCCGCGGAGACATTGGCGGTGATGCCCTGGCCGCCCACCGCGGGTTCCGCGCCGACCGATCCGGCCGCGAACATCACGTTCTGCGCGCGGATCGCGTCCAGCGCGTCGGTGGCGGTGAGGCCGTAACCTTCCAGCTTCAGCGGATTCAGCCAGATCCGCATCGCGTACGGCGCACCGAACTGGTTGACGCTGCCGACGCCGTCGAGGCGCGAGATCGGGTCGATCAGTTGCGCCGCGATCAGGTTGTTGAGCGCGGCCGGGGGCATGTGGCCGGACTTGTCCTGGAGCGAGATGCCCATCAGGAATCCGCTGTTGGACTTGCGCACGGTGACGCCGAGGTTGTTGACCGCTTGCGGCAGGCGCGGTTCGGCGGCGTTCACCGCGTTCTGGGTTTGCACCGCGGCGGTGTCGAGGTCGGTGCCGGGATCGAAGTACAGCGTGATGTTGGATGTGCCGGTCGAGTCCGAAGACGAACTGAAGTACAGCAGGTGGTCGATGCCCGAAAGATTCTGCTCGATCACCTGCGTGACCGTGCTTTGCACGACCTGTGCGTTGGCGCCGGGGTAGTTGGCGCGCACCTGCACGCTGGGCGGCGCGATGGTGGGGTACGCCTCGATCGGCAGGTTGAGGATCGCGATGGTGCCGCCGAGCGTGATCAGGATCGCCAGCACCCATGCGAAAACCGGACGGTCGATGAAGAATTGCGGCATGGCGTCAAGCGCCCACGGTCAGCCGGAAGCCGGCGCGGTCGAAGCGGCGTCGGGTGCGGCCGGATCGTAGGCGACCGGCTTCACCTTCTCGCCGGCCCGTGCCTTCTGGATGCCCGATGCCACCACCCGTTCGCCCGCGGCGATGCCGCCGTGCACCACCCAGTCGGCGCCGCGTTGATCGCCGAGCTGGACGCGTTTTTCCGAGACCTTGTCGTCCGCGCCGACGACATAGACGTAGGCGCCGTCGTTGTCGCGCTGGATCGCGGCTTGCGGAAGCAGGAACGCGTCGTGCAGGGTGCCGAGGGTCAGGCGGATCTTCACGAACATGCCGGGCAACAAGGCGCGCCCGGCGTTCGGCACCAGCGCGCGCAGGTCCACCGCGCCGGTGGAAGGGTCGACCGCGAGGTCCGTGAAATCGAGCGTGCCGACGAGCGGATACACGCTGCCGTCGGGCAGCACGATCTGCACTTCGGCCTTGTCGGGCGCGGCCAGTTTCAGGCCGCCCGATTTTTCCGCCTGCCGCAACTGCTCCACCTCGGCCATCGGCTGGCTGAAGTTGGCGTAGATCGGATCGATCACCTGCACCGTGGTCAGCGGGTTGGCATCGGTGGGCGACACCAGCGCGCCCTGGGTGACGTTGGCGCGGCCCGCGCGGCCGGAGATCGGCGCGGTGACGGTGGCGTAGCCGAGGTTGATCCGCGCGTTCTCGACGTTGGCGCGCGCGGACTTCACCGCGGCCTCGGCTTCCGCGGCGGCGGCCACCGCGTTGTCGACGTCCTGCCTGGCGAGCAGCCCCCTGGCGCCGATGGCCTGGCTGCGTTCGGCAGCCAGTTTCGCGTTGCGGGCCGTGGCTTCAGCCTGTGCCAGTTGTCCTTGTGCGATGCGCAGGCTGGCCTGCAGCGGGGCGGGATCGATCTTGAACAACACGTCGCCGGCCGCAACGTCGGTGCCCTCCTTGTAGACGCGCTTCAGCACGATGCCGGTGACGCGCGCGCGCACCTGCGCCGTGAGCGTGGCGGCAAGGCGACCGGGATAGTTGCGGACGACCGCGATGTCAGTGGCACGCGCCGTGACCACGCCGACTTCGGGCGGCGCCGAAGCGGGGGGGGCGGAATGGCTGCACGCGCCGACTGCCAGTGCCAGCAGTGTCGCGCCGGCGCCACGCAGCAGCGATCTCGTCATCTCGGGATCTCTACGGAATGTAACGGCAGTCCGCCATTATCGCTGGAATCGTCGCGAACATCCCTGTGCCAACGGTCATGTGCGGCTGGCGGCGGGTTTCACATCGGGCATGTGCTGGGCGACGTCGCCCGCCGAGGCGACGCGGTTGCGGCCCAGTTGCTTGGCGCGGTACAGCGCCTGGTCGGCCATCCGCAGCAGTGCTTCGGGCGAGTCGCCGTGCTCGGGGTAGGTCGCCACGCCGATCGAGACGCTGGCAGGAGGCAGCGTGCCCGAGCGGTAGGGCACGACCAGCGCGGACGTCGCCGCGCGGATCGTCTCCGCGTGTGCCAGCGCATTCGCATGGTCGGCATCGGTGAGCACCATGGTGAATTCCTCGCCGCCGAATCGGCAGGGCATGTCTTCGCGCCGGCACGATCGCGCCAGCAGCGCCCCGAACGCGCCCAGCAGCGCGTCACCTGCGTCGTGGCCCTGGGTGTCGTTGTAGCGCTTGAAGTGG
Source organism: Lysobacterales bacterium 66-474 (assembly GCA_001899805.1). Taxonomy (GTDB): domain Bacteria; phylum Pseudomonadota; class Gammaproteobacteria; order Xanthomonadales; family Rhodanobacteraceae; genus 66-474. Next base: position 411,942 of record MKWP01000015.1, on the reverse strand, counting down.
TCGAGGTCGAACATCAGCACCGACAAGCCGCCTTGGCGGCGTTCGGCGCGCACCAGTTCGCGCGGTATCGAGGCTTCCAGGTAACGGCGGTTGAACAGGGAGGTCAGCGGGTCGCGGATCGACTGGGTGCGCAGGCTGGCTTGCAGTTGCAGGTTGCCGAGGGCCAACCCGAGCTGGTCGGCGACGGTGGCCGCGAGCTGGCGCATGTCGGAAAGGATCGGTGAAAGCGAGCACAGGCTCAACACGCCCAGCGCCTGGCCTTGCGAACTCAACGGCAGGCACAGGGTATGGCTGGCAGTGACGCCCGATTGCACCAAATGCGCGCACACCGGCGCAGTCGCATCGCCCGCGCCCGGATGCGGTTGGCTGCGGCGCAGCGCCCAGCAGTCGTCCGGCGTGTATACCGCTTCGGCGAGTTCGGGGCCGCGTTCGCCCCAATGCATGCGCGACTCGACGATGTTGCGCGAGGCATTGATCAGCGCGAGGCACCCGGATGGCTCGGGCAGCAGTGGCGGCAGCGCGCGCTCGATCACGTTGATCGCTTCGCCGAGGTCGCGGCAGTTCTGCAGCAATTCGGTCAGGCGCGCGAGGCGGCGTAGGGTTTCGCCGGCGTGGCTGGCATCGTGCAGCGCCTGTTCGAGGCGCCGCGCGCTGTCCTCGAGGTTCCTCTCGCTGCGCAACCTGCGGCGTTGTTCCAGGCCGACACTCGCGAGTGCCGCGATCAGCAGCGCAAGGCTTCCACCGAGCGCAACCGCGGCGGCGATGGCGACGTTGCGGCTGTTGCGTGCGCTGTCCGCTTCACGGGATTTGAGCAATGCCGCTTCGCGATCGAGCATGCCGCTGGCGACGTCGCGAACCGGATTCGTCGGGCGCGTGAGCAACGCGATCACGTCCGCCTGGGCGGCGGCGGGGCCGCTCGAGCGGTAGGCGTTGATGATCTGTTCGAGCTGGTTGCGGCGGGCGGCGATCGCGTCGCGCAGCTGCTTCACGGCGGCGGTTTCGACCGGGTCGTCCGCGACCAGCTCGGCGATGTCGTCGGTGTCGCGTTCGAGCGCCGAGATCGCGTGCCAGTATTGCTGGAAGGCGGCGTCGCGGCCGGTCAGCCCGTAACTGCGCGCCTGCATTTCGGCGTCGCGCGCGTTGTTGATCAACAACAGTATCTGCTCGCGCACCTGGTAGGTGTGCAGGGTCCACTGCTGGTCGAGCCGGTAACGCCGCGCGGTCGAAAATACCGCGGCGGCGAGCAGCACGATCAGGATCACCGCACTCGCGGCCATCACCAGCACCCTGCGCCGCAGCCCGGTGCTCCGGTGAAGTCGGTCGTGGTAAAGCCCGGATGTCGCTGCCTGGGATTCCTCCACGCACGCCTGCCTTCGATGGCCGCGGAAGCGGACGGCCCCCGCCGTCCCCGCGCTCGTCCCGGGATCATACGCCAATGGCCGCCGCCAGGATGTGCAGCGCGTCGAATCGTGCCATGGGCGGGGCCGCGGCGTGTCCCGAAACTGGAACCGGCGCGCGGCGCGGCGGTATCCTATGCGTTCCTCATTTGCGCATCGACAATCGAAATGAACGCACTGCGTGCCCCCGACGGGGGTGCTGGAGTCGCCGCGATCGCGGCTGCCGTCCGCGGCAAGGTCGCCAAGGCGGATGCCAATGCCGCCGAAGCCTTCGCGAAGCTGGTGTGCGCCGATCTCGGCGCCGAGGAACTTTCGCAGCGCGGCAGCGACACCTGGGCTGCGCTGTGCGCCGATCTGTTCGGCTGGTTCCGCAACCGGCCCGCGGGCCGCGCCTGCGTGCGTGCGTTCAATCCCGACCGCGATCGCGACGGTTGGACCTGCCCGCATTCGGTGGTCGAAGCCGTCACCGACGACGCACCGTTCCTGGTCGATTCGCTGGAAATGGTGGTCGCCGGGGCGGGCCTGCGCCTGCATCGATTGCTCCATCCGGTGATGGAGGCCAAACGCGACGCGCGCGGCAACATCGGGGCGGTGGCGGCCTGTGATGGCGCCGGTTCGGTGGAATCGGTGATGCACGCGGAGATCGATCGCGTGGACGACGCGACGCTGCAGCAGATCCAGTCGGCCGTCGAGGCGGCCTTCGGCGACGTGCGCGCGGCGGTGTCCGATTGGCAGGTGATGCACGACAAGATGCTGGCGACCGCGGATGCGCTGCCGAAGCAAAAGACACCGCTCGATGCGAGCGAAGTCGCGGAAGGCCAGGCGTTCCTGCGCTGGGCCGCGGACAACCATTTCACTTTCCTCGGCTACCGCGAATACGACGTGGTTTCCGAAAAGGGCGACGACCTGCTGAAGGCGCGCGAGGGTTCCGGACTCGGCATCCTGCGCGATCCCGGACTCGCCACCACGCCACGTTCGGTCAAGAGCCTCGCCGCCAGCCGGCTGCCGCAATCAGGTTCGATGGACGCGATCATCCTGACCAAGACCAACGCACGCTCGCGCGTGCACCGGCCGGGCTACATGGATTACATCGGCGTGCTGACCTTCGACGACAAGGGCAAGCCGGTCAGCGAGAAGCGCTTCCTCGGCCTGTACACCTCGACGTCCTACATGCGCCGGCCGCAGGACGTGCCGCTGGTACGCAAGAAATTCGAGTCGGCCGAGAAACGTTCCGGCCTGCGGCCGCAGTCGCATTCCGGCAAGGCGTTCCGTTCGATCCTGGAAACCCTGCCGCGCGACGAACTGCTGCAGGCATCTGCCGACGAGCTGTACGCGCTCGCCACCGGCATCTTTGACGTCAACGAGCGCAGGCGTGCCAGGTTGTTCGTGCGCCGCGATTCCTACGGGCGCTTCTTCTCCTGCCTCGTGTTCATCCCGCGCGACCACTACAACGCCGCGGTGGGCGAGCGCGTCAAGGACATGTTGCGCGAGGAACTCAAGGGGACCCACGTCGATGCCACGGCACTGGTGGGCGACTCGCCGATGGCGCGCATGCACGTGATCGTGCGCCCGCGCACCGGCGAGCACATCGACGTCGACATGGCCGCGCTCGAATCGAAACTCGCGCCGATCGTGCGCAGTTGGCACGACGACCTGCGCGACGCACTGGTCGGCGGCCTCGGCGAGGAACGCGGTGCGCAGCTGGCCAGCCGCTGGGGCCGCGCCTTCACCGCCGGCTACATCGAGGACACCACGCCCGCGCGTGCGGCCGAGGATGTCGGCATCCTTGCGGCGATGGCCAGCGGCGGCGAGGACTTGCGCCTTGCGCTGCACGAGTCGTACCGCACGCCCGGCGAACTGCATTTCAAGATCTTCCGCGCCGGCAGCGACATCCCGCTGTCGGAAGCATTGCCGCTGCTCGAGAACGCGGGGCTCAAGGTCGACACCGAACAGGTGCACATGCTGGATGCGGGCGGCGGCAAGGCCTGCGTGCAGGATTTCGTGGTACGCCCTGCGGTGCCGTTCCAGTTCACGCTGGAGGATCTGCACGCCCGTTTCGAGGACGCCTTCCACGCGATCTGGAACGGTCGCGCCGAGAACGACCATTTCAACGCGCTGGTGTTGCGCGCCGGCCTCGGCTGGCGCCAGATCGCGATGCTGCGCGGGTACTGCAAGTACCAGCAGCAGGTCGGCACGCCGTTCTCGCAGGCGTACATGGAGGAAACCCTCAACCGCTATCCGATGATCGCCGGGCTGCTGGTCGAGCTGTTCGAAGCCAAGTTCGATCCGAACCGCGAGAATGGCGACTCGGTATCGCGCAAGGCTGCCCGCGAAGCGCTGCAGCGCGAGCTCGGCGCGCTGACCCCCAAGGCGGTGGCGGATGCCAATCCCGAATTCGCGGCGCAGGTCGCCGCCTTGCTGGAAAAGCCGCGCGAGGAGCAGGTCGACGGCTTGATCAATGCGATCAAGGTACTGCTGACCAACGTCTCCAGCCTCGACGATGACCGCATCCTGCGCGGCTTCATGGGCCAGATGCGGGCGACGTTGCGCACCAGCTATTTCCAGAAGCGCGACGGCAAGCCCGCCGAATACATCAGCTACAAGCTCGATCCGCACCAGGTTCCGGACATCCCGAAGCCGGTGCCGTACCGCGAAATCTGGGTGTACGCGCCGCGCGTGGAAGGCGTGCACCTGCGCTTCGGGCCGGTCGCGCGCGGCGGCCTGCGCTGGTCGGACCGGCGCGAGGACTTCCGCACCGAGGTGCTGGGCCTGGTCAAGGCGCAGATGGTGAAGAACACCGTGATCGTGCCGGTGGGTTCCAAGGGCGGCTTCTTCGTGAAGCGGCCGCCGGCCGAGCGCGACGCGCAGCTGCAGGAGGGCATCGCCTGCTACAAGATGTTCATCAACGGCCTGCTCGACATCACCGACAACATCGACACGGCCGCGAACAAGGTGCTGCATCCGGTCGAGGTAGTGCGCCACGACGACGACGATCCGTACCTGGTGGTGGCCGCCGACAAGGGTACCGCGAAGTTCTCCGACATCGCCAACGGCATCTCGATCGCGCACAACTACTGGCTGGGCGACGCGTTCGCCTCGGGCGGCTCGGCCGGCTACGACCACAAGGGCATGGGCATCACCGCCAAGGGCGGCTGGGAATCGGTGAAGCGCCACTTCCGCGCGCTCGGCCACGATTGCCAGAGCGAGGATTTCACCTGCGTCGGCATCGGCGACATGTCGGGCGACGTGTTCGGCAACGGCATGCTGCTGTCGCGGCACACGCGCCTGCTCGCGGCGTTCGACCACCGCCACATTTTCATCGACCCGAATCCGGATGCGGAATCCTCGTTCGTCGAACGCGAGCGCATGTTCAACCTGCCGCGCTCGTCGTGGGACGATTACGACAAGTCGAAGATCTCGAAGGGCGGCGGCGTGTTCGCGCGCAACTTCAAGGCCATCGCGCTCACGCCGGAAATGCGCGGCGTGCTCGGGATCGGCGAAGGCGTGGAATCGCTGCCGCCGGTCGAGTTGATGAGCGCGATCCTGAAGGCGCCGGTCGACCTGCTGTGGAACGGCGGCATCGGCACCTACGTCAAGGCGGCGACGGAGAGCAACGCCGACGTCGGCGATCGCGCCAACAATGCGCTGCGCATCAACGGCGGCGAGCTGCATTGCAGGATCGTGGGCGAGGGCGGCAATCTCGGCTTCACCCAGAAGGGCCGCATCGAGGCCGCGCAGAAGGGCGTGCTGCTCAACACCGACTTCATCGACAACTCGGCGGGCGTGGACACCTCGGACCACGAGGTCAACATCAAGATCCTGCTGAACGATGCGGTGCAGCGCGGCGAAATGGACACCGAGGCGCGCAACAAGCTGCTGCACTCGATGACCGACGAAGTCGAACGCCTGGTGCTGCGCGACAACTACCGCCAGAACGTCGCGCTCAGCCTGATGGAACACATGTCGGTCGGGCGCCTCGGTTCCAAGGCGCATTTCATCCGCACCCTGGAAGCGCGCGGCCAGCTCGACCGCCAGATCGAATCGCTACCGTCCGACGCGGAGCTGGCCGAACGCCGCACCCACCATCAGGGCCTCACGCGCCCGGAACTGGCGGTGCTGCTGTCGTACTCCAAGATCGTGCTGTACCAGCAGTTGCTGGATTCGGACGTGCCGGAAGACCCGTTCCTCTCGCACGAGCTGGTGCGCTACTTCCCGGAGCCGTTGCACCAGAAGTACGCCGCGCACATGCAGCGGCATCGCCTGAAGCGCGAAATCATCGCCACCGCGGTCACCAACTCCATCGTCAACCGCATGGGCGCCACCTTCGTGCTGCGCAGCCAGGAGGACACCGGGGAAACCGCCGCGGCGGTGGTCAAGGCCTACAACGCGGCGCGCCAGATCCTGCATGCGCGCGAACTGTGGTCCGGCATCGACGCGCTCGACGGCAAGGTCAGCGAGGCCGCACAGATCGATGCGTTGATGAAAGTGTGGTCGCTGCTGCGCCACGTGTCGCGCTGGCTGTTGAACTTGCCGGGCACGGTGCTCGGCATCACGGACCTGGTGCACCGCTACCAGCCCGGCATGGACAAGTTGCGCGCGGCGTTGCCGGATGCGTTCACCGAAACCGGGCGCGCCTCGTGGGGCGTCGACCTGGAGAAATGGCAGGGGATGGGATTCCCCGACGAACTCGCGCACAAGCTGGCGACCATTCCGTCACTTGGAGTGGCGATGGACGTGATCGAAACCTCGCTGGCGTCCGGCCGCCCGGTCGAGCATGTCGCGCGGGTGTTCTTCGACCTCGGCGAAGCGCTGGACATCGAATGGCTGCGCGGCCAGATCGAGAAGCTTCCCGTGGAAAGCCGCTGGCATGCGCAGGCGCGTGGCGCGTTGCGCGACGAACTCGCCGTTCAGCACCGTGCGATGGTCGGCCAGATCCTGGCGTCCGAACAGGCCCGCCAGGGCGCCGACGGCGCGGTCGCGGCGTGGCTGCAACGCGACAATCCACAGTTGCAGTTCACCCGCGGCATGCTGGATGAAATCCGCGGCGTGGACGTCGACTATCCGATCGCCTCGGTGGCGCTGCGGAGGCTGGCACAGATCGCGCAGTCGGGTTGAGCGCGCAGGAACGTCGCGTCGCCGCAACCGATCCTCCGCGATGGGTTGCGGTGGCGCGTGCTCGGATACCAAGCAGGGCGTTCGCAGACTTCAAGGAGTGTGCTGGCCCGGATTCCAGCTGAAGGTGGCCACGCTCTCGGCCGGCATCTTGTACCTGAAGTACACGTGGCCCTGCCCAACGCTCACCTCTTGCGCGACCTTCGCGCTATTGACCACCACCAGCACCAGCCGTCCGTCCCCGGCATTCCGGAAAGCCACGTTGCGGATGTCCGGCCCGGTTGCGGTGGACGCTACCCGCACCGCGCCAGGCAGCACGAAGCGGCCGAAGTGTGCGAACGCGTAGTATTCGTCATTGCGGCTCACGGCGCCGGTGCGTGAGTCTATCGTGACCAGACCCCTGCAATCGTCGCAGCCCCCGGAATGCGGGCCGTGGTTCTCGTCGAGTGCCAGGTTCCAGTAGACCACGCCGCGTGCCCAGTTCCTGAGACTGCCCAGCAGCAATTCGCGTGCGAACCACAAAAGCGCATCGTTCTTCGTGGACTCCCAGTCGCCGCCTGAGCATTCGGTGAGGTAAGCGTCCTTGTGCGGAAAGGCCCGATGCACGCGGCTCTGCGCACCCGGATCGCCCGCGTAGCAATGCCAGGCGACGCCGTCGACATAGTGCGTGGCAGCAGGATCGGCGAGCACGGCGAGCGGCTGCTCGGGTGCATCCCAGTTGTGATCCCAGCCGAGGATGCGGGTGCGTGGCTCGTGGTTCGCCAAGGCCGGGCCGAGGTACTTTCCAATGATGCGTGCACGTGCAGCCGGGCCCAGTTCCATGCCCGGGTAGTTCCCGGGTTGGAACGCGGGTTCGTTCTGGATGGTAAGCGCCCAGATCGGGACGCCGTGATCGCGCATGGCGTCGACGTATTTGACCAGATACGTGGCGAAGGTGGATTCGTACCGTACCAACAGCGTGCCGCCAATCAGGCTGCCGGTGGTTTTCATCCATGCCGGTGCACTCCATGGCGAGGCGATGATGTGCAAGCGCGGATTGATCGCCAGTGCCTCGCGCACGGTCGGGATCACGTCATCGAGATCGGTCGCGATGTTGAAGTGCTCCAGCCCCGGATCGGCCTGACCGGCCGGGAGGTCGTCCAGCGAGTAGTGCCGCAGCGAAAAATCCGAGGCGCCGATCGTCAGGCGCGTCATGTCCAGTCCCAGGCCCGGTGGCGGCCCGAACATTTCGTGCAGGAACGCATTGCGCTGCCGCGCCGTGAGCCGGTGCTGGATCAGCCACGACGACGAATCCGTCAGCGCCGCCCCGAAGCCCACGATGGTCTGGTAGGTGTGATGGGTGTCGATGAGGATGTTCGCCGGGACCGAGGCCGGCACGGAGATCGGGACATCCGGTTGCCGGGCCAGGCGCAGCCGTCGATCCTGTGTACTGAGCCACAGCTCGACTGCGGGTTTCGCGGGTGACGGCTGCGACACCGGTGTGCGCGACGTGCGCGAGGACGACTGCGCCGGCGCGCACGCGGCGAGCAGGGCGCCCCCTGCGATTGCGATCCAGCCAAATGTGTTCACGCCCCGCTTCATATGCGGCGCCCGTCGCCACGGGATGCCGGCCACCGCGTCGCGCTCATCGAACCCCCACGTCGGCGCAGGAAACGTCGTGGCGGTTGGCGGACGCCGCGGCGCTGATCCGGATGTCGGCGAAGGCGGCGGCGAACGGTGCGGTGGCCGCAACCTCGAACGGCACGTCGACATGCGCCAGATCCACGCCGCGCTTGGCAAAGCACTCCAGCGGAATCGACACGCTCTGCCGCGCGCCCGACGCGTAACCGGCCAACAACGAGCCGAGTTCGACATGGCCACCGCAAGTCTTGCCGCAGTGCATCGCCAACGTCACCGGACCTTGCGCGGGCGCATCGACCACCACGTCGAATTGCAGCGCCGCATGGCTGGCGGCGAGTTTCGAGAGATCCACGGGCTGTTGGGTGCGCGCAAGCAAACGGCCGGGGGCCAGCCAGGTGACGGCCTTGGCGTCCTGCTGGGTGTTGACCTGCACGGTGCGCAGGCGCAGCGAGGGATGTGCGGCAGGCCAGGCGATTTCGCCATTGAGGTCCGAACCCACCGCGTGTTCGCCGTGCGCGTCGTCCGCGAGGTACAGCGAGAACGGCGCCAGCGCGAGCGTATGGAACACCGGCAGGGTGGTGGTGTCGGAGCAGGCCTTGATATCGGCATGCACGGGCAGCTCGGGCAGATCGCGCCGCGTGGGATAGCGCAGCCCGTAGCCCGGCGTGAACAGCCAGCGCGACGGGCCGGCCTTGGCCGCGTCGGCGCACGGCACGCCGGGCCAGGGCCGCGCCAGCGTGCCGGTGAAGTTGTAGCGACCCTTGCCGTGGCCGCCGGCGAACAGCACGTCGCCCACGCCGCCGCCCTCGGTACCCGGCAGCCAGGCCATCACGAAGGCATCGGCGAGGTTGAGCATGGGGTTCACGAACAACGGACGCCCCGCCACGAACACCACCACCACGGGCTTGCCCGACTGCGCGACCCGTCTCAGCAGGGCCAGGTCTTCGGGATAACGGTCGCCGTAGCGCAGCGTTTCCGACGGCGCGATGTCGCCCAAGGTTTCCGCGTAGGGTGTCTCGCCCAGCACGGCCACGATGGCGTCGTAGTCTTTCGGGTTCACGCCCTGAGCCGTCTCGCTGTACGTGACATTCGCCGCGCCATCGGCCGTACGCAGGCCGGCAAGTATGGTCTCGCCGTCGGGAAAGTCCGCATTGCCGTTGCCGGTACCCTGCCAGGTCAGCGACCAGCCGCCGCTCTGGTTCGGCAGGCTGTCCGCGCTCTTGCCGACCACGAGCAGCTTCATGCCGGGCTTGAGCGGCAGCACGTCGTGGTTGTTCTTCAGCAGCACCAGCGACTCGCGTACCGCGCGACGTGCCAGGGCGCGATCCTGCAACAGGCTTGCGTCGCCGGCGCCGGGCAGTTGCGACGGGCGCTTGTCGAACAGGCCCATCGCGAGCTTGGCGCGCACGATGCGGAACACCGCGTCGTCGATGCGTGCCATCGGAATCCGGCCTTCCTTGACCTGCTGCATGGTGTTGGCGATGAAAGCCTTCCAGTCGTCGGGAACCATCACCATGTCGATGCCGGAATCGATCGCCTGCGGGCAACTGGCGTTGCTGCAGCCGTGCAATTGGCCGATGGCGTTCCAGTCGGAGACCACGAAGCCGCGGAAGCCCATCTTGTCCTTCAACGCGCCGGTGAGCAGCGCGGGTGCGCCGGACATCTTGCCGTAGTTGACGCCGTCGGCGAGGTCGTTCCAGCTGTTGTAGGAAGCCATCACGCTGAGCACGCCGGCCTCGAGCGCGCCGAAGTAGCCGGCACCGTGCACGTTGATCATCGTGGCCTTGTCCACCCGAGCCTCGCCCTGGTCGATGCCCTGCCAGGTGGCGCCGTCGCCGATGAAATGCTTGGCGGTCGCCATCACGTTGTGCGGCCCGAAGCTGCCCTGCAGGCCTTCCACGTAGGCACGCGCGTACTCGCGCACCAAGCCGGGCTCGCTGGAAAAGCTTTCGTAGGTGCGGCCCCAGCGCACGTCCTGCGCCACCGCCAGCGTGGGCGCGAAGGCCCAGGTGACGCCGGTGGCGCGCACCGCCTTCGCGGTGGCCGCGCCGATCGCGTGGATCAGTGCCGGATCGTGCGCCGCGCCCAGCCCGATGTTGTGCGGGAACAGCGTTGCACCGTACACGTTGCTGTCGCCGTGCACCGCGTCGGTACCCCAGATGATGGGGATGTGCACCTTCATGTCGGTGCTCATGGACGCGTCGTACCAGGCGTCGGCGAGATGCAGCCAGTCGCCGATGCCGGCGTGCTTGTTCTGCTCCGGCCAGGAGCCGCCGCCGTTGAGCACCGAGCCGATGTAGTACCGGCGCACTTCGTCCGGCGTGATCGACTTGATCTCGGCCTGGGTCATCTGGCCCACCTTTTGCGCCAGCGTCATGCCCGCCACGATCGCGCGCGCGCGCGCATCCAGTGCCGGATCGGCGGCAGTTTCCAGCTTGATCGCCGGCCAGTCGGTGTAATGCGTGGGCGCAGGCGATGCGTGCGCGCCCTTCGCCGGAAGCCGGCCGGTCGCGTGCGCACTTGCAACACACGCGACCGCGGCCAGGCCGATCCGCAGGCGCGGTGGAAAATGGATACGAAGCATGCGAGCCTCACTCGTCCGGAACATTTGCCTGCCGCAACATGGCGTTGGGCGGCGCCGATGCGCCGCCCAACGGCGCATCGGCTACAGCTTGTAGCTGAAACCGAGCAGGTAGGTGCGTCCCCAGGTGTCGTATTCCAGCGGCCGGGTCGTATTCACGCCGTTGGGCAACCCGGAGACCTGGACCGACGTGTCGGGCGAGTTGCCAAGATTGTTGACCTGCAGGAGGATCGACAGTCCTTTCCAACGTCCCTCGGGGAATTCGTAACCCAACTGCAGATCGGTCTGCCGGTTCGCCAGGATCCTGGTGTAACCGAGTTGGTCGAACAGCGCCACCGCCTCGCCGGTGAACGACGAACGGTAGCGGTAGGCCACGCGCGCCGAAAACCCGTTGCGTTCGTAATACATGATGATGTTGCCGACCTTGCGCGACAATCCAGGAAGCGTCGTGGGCCCACCCGGAATCGCCGAAATGGAACTGGTCGGGATGTTGCTGTTGGTCAGCGAGTAATTGGCCAGCACGCCGAACCCTTCCAGCATCGGGGTCAGCAGCCCGCCCTCCAGCGCGCCGGACAACTCCAGGCCTTCCATCGAGCCGCCCGTACCGTTCTGGGGCAGGGTGAAGGAGCCGTACTGGCTGGTCGGCACCAGGGTGGGCGTGTTGTTGATGTAACCCGAGAAATCGTAATTGAGGATGGTCTTGTTGTAGATGTAGTTCAGCAGGTTCTTCCGGAACACCGCCACCGCGACGTAGCTGGCCTTGCCGAAATATTTCTCCCACGAAATATCCGTGCCCACCGCGACATAGGGTCTCAACTGCGGGTTGCCGCCGCTGCCCGACCACACCACCTGGCCCGCTTGCGGCCCGTCCGTCACCTTGTATACCCAGGCCGAGGAGGAGACCTTCTCGTCGTCGATGCGCCCGCGCGCCATGGTCTTGGCCAGGCCGAAGCGCAGATACTGGCCGTCGCCGAGCTTCGCCACCAGGTTCAGGCTGGGCAGCACCTTGTTGTACGTGGCGCCGCCGTGGATTGCGCCCGCCAGATTGCCGCTGGCGTCGGTCTGCAGCGCGTCGGATGATTGATCCGTGTGCACGAACTGCACGCCGACGTTTCCGCGCAGCGGAATGCCGGCCACGTTGGTTTCGATGTTGAACTTGGCGTAGGCCAGCGGCACCTTCTCCTCGACGGTGTAGTTGCGGTTCCAGTCGCCCGCACCGTTCTGCGGCGTCAGGTAGAACTGGCTGTACATCGCGCCCAGGACGTTGTAGTTGAGGATGGCCGGGATGCCGCCATAGCCCAGCGAGGTCGGTCCGTAGAGGAGGGCCGGATTGATCGGCGTGCTGAAGTGGTTCTGGTAGGTACCCGGGGTGCTGCCGTTGCCGTCGAGCCAGGCGAAGTTGACGTCGGCGTGCTTGGTCTTGGTGCGGTCCGAATAGTCGAGGCCCAGGTCCATGCTGCTGAAGATCCAGCCCAGCGGGTGGCTCACCTGCAATCGCACGGCGTTGATCCTGTCGCTTTGGCGATCGAACTCTTCGCGGCCGTTGTAACCGTAGCCGTCCGGATCGGTGAAGACCATGGTCGCGGGATCGGCGAAGTCGACGCTCGGCGTGAATACCGGGTAGCCGTTGCCTGATGGTGTGGTGAAAGCCACGTCGGTGAACGCGCCCCCGGACAACCCGCTGAACAGGTAGGCGTCGTGCAGTCTTACCCTGGCGGATGAAGAAGACAGGTCCAGCGACGTGGTCCAGTCACCGAGATACAGCGTGTTTTTCCAGCCGATCGAATACAACCTGTCGGTTTCCTTGGTGTATTCGTTCTGCAGGATCGGTGCGATGCCGCTGATGGTGCCCGAGGTCACGATCGGGTAGGGCGAGCCCGGTGACGTGCCGACGTTGCTGTAGGAAATGTTGTCCCATGGGCTGGAAGACCACTGCGCGCCGTTCTTGAACTTGTGCTTGTTGAAGGTCGAGTAGTACATGTCGAGCTTCGAGTAGTACGACTCGCTGGGCGCCCACTCCAGCACCGCCATCAGGCCATTGCGCTTCGCGTCCTCGGACTGCGCGCGCAGTTGCATGCCTTCCTGCGAAATCACGTTGTCCGGCATGCCCGGCGTGTGCGGCCCACCCCAGTTCTGGTCGATGCCTGCAGTGCCGTTGTCCACGCTCCACCACCACGCCTGGTATTGCTTTTCCTGGATCGGCTGGTCGATCTGGGCGAACCCGATGGCGAGGCCCAGCGTGTGGTTGAAGAACTGGTCGATGTAGGAAAAGCTCAGCCGGTGGCCGCTGGTCCCGGTACCGGTACCCGGATTGAGGTCGCCATTGCTGTTGTGCTGGCCGCGCAGATTGAAGACCATCGTGCGCCTGGACAGGTCCAGCGGGTTGATGGTGTGCAGGTCCACCGTGCCGGACAGGCCTTGGCCGACCAGGCTGGCATCGGGCGTCTTGTACACGGTCGCCCCGTTGATCAGTTCGGCCGGATACTGGTCGTATTCGACGCCGCGGTTCTCGCCGATCGTCGCCTGCTCGCGGCCGTTCAACGTGGTGCCGGCGAAGTCCGGCGACAAGCCGCGGATCGCGATCGAACTGGCCTCGCCGTTCACGCGCTGCGTGGCCAGGCCCGGAAGGCGCGCCAGGCTGTCGGCGATGCTCACGTCCGGCAGTTTGCCGATATCCTCGGCGGAGATCGCCTCGACGATGTCATTCGAGTTCTCCTTGGTACGCAGGGAACTCTGGAGGCTCTGGCGGATGCCGTACACCCTGACGACATCGAGCTGCTGGGTATCCGCAGCGGCAGTCTTCTTGGCAGCCTCGGCCTTCTGTTTCGTCTCGTCCTGCCCGGCCTTCTGCTTGGTCGTCACGAGCGTCGACTCGGGCTGATTTGATGTGTCCTGGGCCAAGGCCGCGTGGCCCGACGCGGCGAACAGAAACGCGGCCGCACAGGCCGAAACCAGTGCCCGCATCTTCAATGAAACGACACGGCCACCCGCGGCCTTCGCCCAACGACGGTTCTCCCCCTTGCCGTCGATGAAAGCCGGCAGTGCGGCGAGGCCGGCACTTGGCGGCGCCAACCTGATCAACTCGTGGTTACACATGACTCACCTCCAGCGATGGATAGTTGGTAACAGTGCACGAGGCGGGTCTTTGACCAGCCTTTCCATTTTCGTGAAGTGAAAACCGCGCATTCAGGCGTGCGCGAAATTCCCCTTGAACCATCAAGCTCTCTCGATGTATCGCGGATGGCGAGATGCGTTGCGCGCTTCTTCCGCAGGTGAAGCAATGTCGACGAACCTCCGGACACCTGTGTCACGGAAAACTTGTGACGCGCGCTGCGGCGACACGCCAGCTCGCCGCACCCAGGGTCCGTTCTGTCGCGCGCACTCGAGCCGGCCGGCTTCGTGGCCCTTGACGGTTTGCTTGCCCACTCCAACGCAACGCACGACGATGCCACCGCACCCATACCTGTCATCCCCAATGGGGCGCACCGCAAAGTCTGCGCCAGAAAAGACAGCGCTGTCAATTTGCGCTGCACCATGCGCGCACTGGACGGCTGCCTGGGGCGCGGGACATCGAGCGCGAATGGGCCTCGCGTGGCGTTGTCGCGTGGCATCGCAATGCAATCTGGCGGCCGGCAAGATGGGTGTCGCCAAAACGGCTACCCGTGCAGGTCACGGCAGGCGGCTTTCATGACAGCGCTGTCACGGAGCAATCAGGAGCTGTCACGAGAAGCACCAAACGGGGTCCGCAACGCTCGACGGCGTCGCCAACAGGCCGGCGTTCCGCGAATGTACGGCGACTCGGGTCGAGTGCCTACAACTCGAATTGTTCGTCGAGAATCCGCTGCGCGAGGCTGCGTTCGGGATCGAACAGCAGGGTGATGGCGCGCTCGCGTGCCTGGCGCACGCTGATTTCCACCGCATCGCGCACTTCGTGGAAGTCGGCGGTGGCGCTGACGGGGCGGTGGTCCGGTTCCAATGTGCGCAGGCCGATCCGGGTGGCGACCGGCAGCAGCGCGCCGCGCCAGCGGCGCGGACGGAACGGGCTGATCGGCGTCAACGCCAGCACGTTCGCGTCCAGTGGCAGGATCGGTCCGTGCGCGGACAGGTTGTAGGCGGTGGAACCCGCGGGGGTCGCGACCAGCAGGCCGTCGCAGATCAGGTTGGCCAGCTTCACTTCGCCGTTCAGCGCCACTTCGATGTGCGCCGCCTGGTTGGTTTGCCGCAGCAGCGAGATTTCGTTGAAGGCCAGCGCCTCCACCACGGTGCCGTCGCGTTGCCGCACGTGCATTTCCAACGGGTGCAGCACGGCCGGGCGCGCGGCCGCGATCCGCGCGGGGAGTTCGTCGAACTGGTAGCGGTTCATCAGGAAGCCGACGCGACCGAGTTTCATGCCGTACACCGGCAGGCCGTGGCCGAGCTGCGCGTGCAGGGTGCGCAGCATGAAGCCATCGCCGCCCAGCGCGACGATGGCGTCGGCCTCGGCGGGCGCCACCGCGCCGTAGCGATCCTGCAACTGGTCGCAGGCCGCGCGCGCCTTGTCCGACGCGGAAGCGACGAAGGCGAGTCTTGGCATTGCGGGAACGGGGCGGGGCGCGGCGACCATGCCGCAAGTTTGATCCAGATTCGCGCGATCGTCCACGGTTCGCGCGCGCGGCGTTGCGCGCTCAGGTCACCGCGCGCATTTCGGACGACGGCGAGGCCAGGAAGTTGCCTTGCGCGAAGTTGACGCCGGCCGAGAACAGGGTCGGCATGCTGGAAGCTTCCTCGATCCATTCGACCACGATGCGCTTGCCGGCAGCATGCGCCTGCGAACACAGTTCGCGCACCTTCTGTTCGTTGTCGGCGTGGTGGGCGAGGTCGGTGGTCAGTGCGCGGTCGATCTTCAGGTAATCGGCGTCGATGTGCTTCAG
Organism: Lysobacterales bacterium 66-474; assembly: GCA_001899805.1. Classification (GTDB taxonomy): domain Bacteria; phylum Pseudomonadota; class Gammaproteobacteria; order Xanthomonadales; family Rhodanobacteraceae; genus 66-474. The sequence continues at coordinate 396,322 of MKWP01000015.1, read as the reverse complement.
GGCCTGGAACGAGTTGAGGCCCGAACCGAATTGTTCGAGCCCGAAACCGCCGCCGCTCTTGCGCCAGCGATCGACGAACTCGCGTGCGGGTTTCAGGCAGGTCATCACCTTGGCTTCGGGCACCTCGAATACCAGTTGCGAAGCCTTGACGTTGGCCGCGGCGAGCTTGGCGTCCACCCAGTTGGCGAGGGTTTCGTCGTGCAGGGTCAAGGTCGAGAGCTTGATGAACAGCGTGGTCGGTTTGGATTCGCCGGCGCGGTTGCCCAACGCCGTGATCGCGTGTTCGATCACCCAGCGGTCGATCGCCAGCAGGCGGTCGTTGCGTTCGGCGATCGGCATGAAGTGCGCCGGCATCACCTCCTCGGTGGGGCCGCGCATCCGCAACAGCACTTCGTAGAACTCGCCTTCCTCGCCCTGCAGGTTGACCACCGGCTGGTAGTACAGAATGAAGCCGTCCTGTTCCAGCGCGCTGTCGATCATGTCCAGCCATTGCTGCTGGCGCGCAGCCTCGGCCTTGTCGGCCGCGGCAGGGTCGTGGATGTCGATGCGGTTGCCGCCCTGTCCGGCGGCGGCGCGCAAGGCATCGTCGGCCAGCGACAGCAGCACCTGCGACTTGGCGTTCTTCTCGCCGAGCAGGCTGCCGCCGACGCTGATGGTCAGGCTGGTGGAGCGTCCACCGGCCTCGATGATCGCGGTTTCGGCGCTGGCGCGCAGCAATTCGGCGATCTGCTGCACGTCGGCCTGCGCGTGCCCGGACAGCAGGATGCCGAACGAATGGTCGCCGATGCGCCCGGCGCGATCCGATTCGCCGAGGCGCTGCTTGATGGTGCCGGCGAGCTGGCGCAGCACGTCGTCGGCGCCGGTGATGCCGACGGTGTCGATGACGCTACGGTAGTTGTCGGGTTCCAGCAGCAACAACGCCTGGTCGGTGGCGCCGTCGATCGCGCGTGCCACGGCCTCGTCGACCAGTTCGATGAAGTGGGTGCGGTTGTAGAGGCCGGTCAGCGGATCGCCGGTCTTCAGCCGGTGCAGTTCCTTCTCGGTCTCGCTGTTGGCCGTGGCCGGCAAACGGAACACGATCTGCTGGCAGGGCTCGCCCTCGTAGGTCGCGGGGGCAAACTCCATCACCGCCTCGAAGGTGCTGCCGTCGCCGCGCTGCGCGGTGAGGTCGAGCTTCGGCGGCGGCTTTTCGCCGCGCGCAAGGCGTTTCAGCAGGTCCTTGAAGTCGGCGGTGTGTTGCGGCGCGATCAGGTCGAGGATGGTCAGCCCCTCGACGTCCTCGAAACCCTCGAAGCCGAACATCTCAAGGTACGCGTTGTTGGCGCGGACGTGGGTGCCTTCGTGGATGTAGGCGATCGGATCGCGCGAGGAATCCAGCAGCGAATCGCAGCGGCGTTCCGATTCGCGCAAGCTCGCTTCCAGCCGGCGCACGTTGCGGCGGGTGTTGAGCGAATCGAGTTCACGCCGCACCACCGCCTGCAACTGGTCGTGGCGGTTGCGCAACGCGATGCCGCGCACGTTGCCGTCCGCGAGGATACCGGCGACCACGTCGTCGGTGAGCTTGTCGGTGAGCGCCAGCAGCGCGACGTCCTTGCCGGTGGCGTCGAGCGCGCGGCCGATTGCGGCAAGGGTGATGTCCTTGCAGCCCGGGTTGGCCAGCACCAGGTCCGGCGTGAACGATTCCAGCGAAGCCGCCAGTTCCTCTTCGGTCGAGATGCGTTGCGGGCGCAGCGCGATGCCGCTGTTGCGCAGCACGCTGATGATCTGCTCGGCGTCCTCGGCCTGATCCTCGGCGATGATCAGCTTGGTGATGGGTTCGGGCAGCATGGACGGCCTTTGACAGAAATCCCTGGGTGAAGCCGTGCGACCGGTTGACCGGACGCTTGCAAGGTCCGGATCGGCAACACGCGAACAGTTCCCCGGTTGAAGCCGCGCGCGGGTCTTCGCGGTTCCGCTCCAGCGGAAAGGCTTTTGTACCTTATCGGCAGCGACGGCGCCAGCTTGCGCGTCACAACGGGCGTTTCGCGCGTTCGCCCGGCACTTCGCGCACCAGCCGCGGCACAAGATACCCCGGAAGCCGTGCACGCAACATGCCGACCAGTTCGCGGGCACGCACATCGGGCACTTCGAAATGGGCCGTGCCGCGCACCCGGTCGAGCTGGTGCAGGTAGTAGGGCAGCACGCCGAAGGCAAACAGCCGCTCGGACAGTTCGGCCAGTGCAGCGTCGTCGTCGTTGACGCCGCGCAGCAGTACCGACTGGTTGAGCAGCGTCGCGCCGGCTTCGCGCAAACGCGTGCAAGCCGCGCCAACGCTGGCGTCCAGCTCGTCAGGGTGGTTTGCATGGATCACCACGACGCGCTGCAACGGCAGGCCGGACAGCCATGCGAGGAAGGCATCGTCGATGCGTTCCGGCAGCACCACCGGCAGGCGGGAATGGATGCGCAGGCGGTCAATGTGCGGAGTCGTTCGCAGCGCTTCCGTGAGCTCTGTCAACTTTTGTGTCGACAGCACCAACGGGTCGCCGCCCGACAGGATCACCTCGCGGATCGAGGTGTCGGCAGCGAGGCAGGCAACCGCCTCGCGCCAGGCGTGGCTGGCGGCCAGCTCCTCGGCGTAGGGGAAGTGTCGACGGAAGCAATACCGGCAATTGACCGCGCAGGAACCCGCTGCGATCAGCAGCGCACGCCCTGCGTATTTGTGCAGTACGCCATGGCCGGCCAGTGCCGCGAGGTCGCCCACGGCGTCGTCGACGAAACCTTGTGCGTCGTTCAATTCGGTCAGTTGCGGCAACACCTGCAGCAACAGGGGATCATGCGGATCGCCCTGGCGCATCCGGGCGACGAAGCCGCGCGGCACCTTCAGGGGGAAGCCGGCGTCGTTATCCGGCAGGCGGTCGGCGAGTTGCGACAGCCCCACCAGTGCCAGCAGTTCGCGCGGGTCGGTGACCGCATCGCGCAAGGATTGGCGCCAGTCGGGCAGGGAAAATTCCGGGTTCGGGATTTTCGCGGCGCAAGGACGCGCCGCGCGCGAATCAAACGCAAGGGGCGTTTGATCCGTCGAAGCCGAGTCCGGACACGTGCCGGACTCGGCGTGCTCTGGAAAATCCCGGATGGATTTCTCCAGAGTGTTCGATGTGATCGGCTGCGTGGATTGGCCGATTGCGGTTATCATGGCGGGCTTGTGCCCCGGCCTTCACGGGCTCGGTAAACCCCTCATTTTAGGTCAGTCGTCCGGTCAGGGCCATCACGGCACGGACGGCCCCACGCATCCACGGAGCAAGCAGCATGGCCAGTTATGGTCTGAACGACGTCAAGAACGGCTTGAAGATCATCGTCGACGGCGATCCCTACGTGATCGTCGGCGCGGATTTCATCAAGCCCGGCAAGGGCCAGGCGTTCACCCGCATCAGGATCCGCAACCTCAAGAACGGCCGCACCACGGAAAAAACCATGAAGGCGACCGACTCGGTCGAGGGTGCCGACGTGGTCGATACCGACATGCAATACCTCTACAACGACGGCGAGTTCTGGCACTTCATGGACCCGGCCAGCTACGAGCAGCACACCGCCGACAAGAACGCCGTGGGCGACGCCGCACAGTGGCTGAAGGGCGAAGAGGAATGCATCGTCACGTTCTGGAATGGGGTGCCGCTGGCGGTTGCGCCGCCCAATTTCGTGGAACTGAAAATCGCCGAAACGGATCCCGGCGTGCGTGGCGACACCTCGGGCGGCGGCGGCAAGCCGGCCAAACTCGAAACCGGTGCCACCGTGCGCGTGCCGCTGTTCGTGAACCAGGACGAGGTGATCCGCGTGGATACCCGCACCGGCGAGTACGTTGGTCGCGTGAAATGATTGATTCGCAGCAAATTCGCTTAGCGAATTGCATGGCGAATCAATCACCCCGGCGAAGGCCGGGGTCCAGTGGCTTTCCATCACGATGAATGCGCCACATCTGCACTCGGTCGACCTCCTGATCTCCGCCCGCTGGGTCGTTCCGATCCAGCCCGATCGCGTGGTGCTCGAAGATCACGCGGTCGCGATCAACGCCGGCGCGATCGTCGAAGTGTTGCCGCGCGATGACGCTTCGAAGAAATACATGCCGCGCGAGCGCATCGACTTGCCCGAACACGCGCTGATCCCGGGGCTGGTCAACGCGCACTCCCACAACCCGATGGTGCTCTTGCGCGGTCTTGCGGACGACCTGCCGCTGATGACGTGGCTGCAGGAACACATCTGGCCGGTCGAAGCGAAGGTGATCGGGCCGGGATTCGTGCGCGACGGCGTGGAACTCGCGATCGCCGAGATGCTGCGCGGCGGTACCACCTGCTGCAACGAAAACTATTTCTTTCCGGACGCGCAAGCTGCGACGTACAAGGCGCACGGTTTCCGCGCGGTGGTCGGCTTGCCGATCATCGAGTTTCCGAGCGCGTGGGCGCAAACGCGCGATGAATATTTCGAGCGCGCGCTGGCGGTACACGACCAGTACCGCGATGACCCGCTGGTCCGCACCAGCTTCGGGCCGCACGCGCCCTACACCGTGGCCGATGAATCCTTCGCGCGCATCCGCACGCTGTCGGACCACCTCGATATCCCCGTACACCTGCATTTGATGGAAACCGCGCAGGAGGTCGAAGACAGCAAGCGCGAGCACGGGTTGCGCCCGATGCAGCGTTTGCAAAAACTCGGCCTGGTCAACGATCGCCTGATCGCCGTGCACATGACGCAGGTGAGCGATGCGGAGATCGCGGCTTGCGCGGAGACGGGCGTGTCGGTGGTGCATTGCCCGGAATCGAACCTCAAGCTCGCCTCGGGGTTCTGCCCCGCGGAAAAACTGCACCGCGGCGGCGTCAATCTCGCGCTGGGCACCGATGGTTGCGCGTCCAACAACGACCTCGACATGTTCGGCGAACTGCGCACCGCCGCATTGCTGGCGAAAGGCGTGGCGAACGATGCCGCCGCGTTCGATGACGCCTGTGCATTGCGTGCAGCCACGTTGAACGGCGCGCATGCGATCGGGCTTGGCGAACGGATCGGTTCGATCGAGTCCGGCAAACGCGCCGATCTCGTCGCGGTGCGGATGGATGAGGTCGAAACCCAGCCGCTTTACAATGTGATTTCGCACCTCGCCTACGCGGTGTCGCGCCGGCAGGTGAGCGATGTGTGGATCGACGGTGTGCGCAAACTCGATGATGGTGCGCTGGTCGATTTCGATCTCGCCGGCGTGTTGGAAAAGGCCCGCCGCTGGCGCGAACGGATCGCTGCACTTTGATGAATGGAATCCCGATGAACCTTTATCTGGTCCTCACCATGCGCACGGCGCGCTTCGACCCGGATGTGCTGGCCGCGCACTACGCACACCTCGATGCCTTGAAGGCCAGAGGGGCATTGCAAGCGTTCGGTCCGTTCACCGACAAATCCGGTGGCGCCTATCTGCTGCGAGCCGAGTCATTTCAAAACGCGCAGGCGCTGGCTTTTTCCGATCCGGTGCATCTGACGGGTTCGTCCGCAGTCACCGTGCGCGAATGGAACGTCACGCAGGTGGCAACGAAGTGAACATTGCGGCCCCCAACGCCGACCCGGAAGAACTGGCGCGCTTCGGCAAGCTGGCCAGCCGATGGTGGGATCCCGATGGAGAATCGCGCCCGCTGCATGACTTGAATCCCGTGCGCCTTGCGTTCGTGGCCGGACGCGTGGCCCTGCGCGGCGCCCGTGTGGCGGATGTCGGTTGTGGCGGCGGGCTGCTCAGCGAGTCACTGGCCAAAGCGGGTGCGGATGTCACCGCGATCGACCTGGCGCCGGAAGTCATCGAGGTGGCGAAGCTGCATCTCCACGAAACCAATGCCACGCTGGCGGCACCGCTCGCGATCGACTACCGGCTGTGCTCGTCGCGCGATTTGGCCGTGGCCGAGCCCGCCGCCTTCGGCGCGGTGTGCTGCATGGAATTGATCGAACACGTGCCCGACCCGGCGGCATTGGTCGCCGATCTTGCGGCGCTGCTGAAGCCCGGCGGCAAATTGTTCCTGTCCACCCTCAATCGCACGCCCGCGAGTTTCGCCACCGCGATCGTCGGTGCCGAGTACATCGCGCGCCTGTTGCCGCGCGGTACCCACGACTACCGGCAGTTCATCAAGCCTTCCGAACTTGCTGCGCTGCTGCGACGTACCGGACTGGTACTCGACGAGATATCCGGAATCGCCTACAACCCATTGAATAGAAAAGCATGGCTGACACCACATACGGCAGTGAATTATCTGGTGGCCGCGACCAAGCCGGCCGTGTGAAGCCGTGGCCGAAGCCCTTGTCCGGGATGTTCTTCGACCTCGATGGCACGCTCGCCGATTCCGCGCGTGACATCCACGATGCACTGGCGGCGTTGTGCGGCGAACGCGGCGTCGCCGTGCCTGGGTTCGAGCACGTGCGCGAGGTGGTGTCGCGCGGCGCGCGCGCAATCCTGCGCATCGCCGCAGGCAACGACGAAGCAGCGGTGGAGGACATGTTGCCGCGCCTGCTCGAGCTTTACGCCGCGACCGGCATGGTCAATACGCACGTCTTTCCGGGCATCGAAACCTTGCTGGAAAAGCTCGAGGCGCGGGGCGTGCGCTGGGGCGTGGTCAGCAACAAGAACGCCGGCCTGGTGGAACAGGTGATGCGGAAGCTGGGTTACGCGTCGCGCGCGGCAGCGATGGTCGGTGGCGATACCTTGCCGCAGCGCAAACCCGATCCGGCGCCGTTGCTACACGCATGCCGGTTGGCTGGCGTCGAGCCGGCGAGTTGCGTATTCGTGGGCGACGATCCGCGCGACATCGTGGCCGGTCGCGCGGCCGGCATGTATACCGTCGCGGCCGCGTGGGGTTATCTCGATGGTGCTGATCCCGCGGCGTGGCAGCCCGATGCGATCGCCGTGGATGCCGCCGAAATCGAGGCGTGGTTCGCGGGCGCATGAGCGATGACGCACTCGCGAGCTACCTGAGCCATTGGCGCGAGGCCGACCCGCAACGCGCGACGGCGTGGCTGTTCCTGCGCCACGACGAGCGCATTCGTTTCGGTGCGCTCGCGTCACTGCAGGACGAGTGGTTGAAAGCCGTGCGCGATGTGCGCGAGCCGCAGGTCGCGGCGACCAAGCTCGGTTGGTGGCGCGAGGAAGTGCAACGCGCCGCGCACGGCGAGGCAAGGCATCCCCTGACGCGGGCGTTGTTCGCGGATGCCTGCGCGCGTGCGGTTCCCGTGGCGTGCTGGATGGCGCCCGTGGATGCATCGCTGCTGGCGCTGACCGCACCGCCTCCGACGGATTTCGCGGGCCAGTTCGCGGCTGCCAAGCCGTTGGCCGCGGCGTTGGCCGAGCTGGAAACCCGGGTCTGGTTCGGCGTGCAGGCCGACAGTGCGCGCGCGACGGCGGTCATCGCCATCCTGCAACTCGTCACGAGCTTGCGTGCGCTCGGGGCAACGGCCGGGAATGGCCATTCGCCCTTGCCGATGAACCTGCTGGCCCGGCACGGACTCACCCTCGACGATCTGGCGCGCGACGGCGAGGCGCGGCGGGCGGCGGTGCGCGACCAGGCGGTCGACCTAGAGCGCGAGCTGGCACGCGCCGCTACAATGCCGGGCCCGCTGGGTCTGTTTCGCGCAGTTAGCCTGCAGCATGATTTGCGTGCATTGCAGCGCGCTCTGCGTGTGGACGATCCGCTCGCCGCATTGCGGACGCCGGAACGCGGCTTCGGCAGCCTGTTGAAGACCTGGCGGGCCGCCCGCATCTGGCGTGGATACCGTTTCTCCGAGGCCCAAGCATGACCCGCGCTTCCGATAGCATGTCCGACAAGTTGCCAGACGTCGCAGGCGCCGCCGAACCGGTCGCGGGCGGCGCGCTGGATTGGGTCGGCATGGACGGTATCGACCTGCCGGTGCGCTACGCCGGCGCGGACGCTACCGTCCTGACCGCACCCGCACGGGTCGATGTCGCGGTGGATCTCGCCGATGCCGGTGCGCGCGGCATCCACATGTCGCGCCTGTATGTGTTGCTGGAGCAAACATTGGCCGCGCAGGCGCTGACGCCCTCCGCGCTGTGCAGCCTGCTGCATGCGCTGCTGGATTCACACGCCGGGCTCTCGTCGCGCGTGCGTTTGCGCATCGAATACCGGCATTTGCTGAAGCGGCCCGCGCTGGTGAGCGCCAACGCGGGCTGGAAATCCTATCCGGTGGTGATCGAAGCCAGCCTCGCAGACGGCCGCTTCGCTTTGCAGGTGACCTGCGAGGTGCAGTATTCCTCGACCTGCCCGGCATCGCTGGCGCTGTCGCGGCAGGCCAACCAGCAGCGTTTCGACGAGGACTTTGCGGGCGCCGCGCCCTCGCAGCATGCCGTGCACGCATGGCTGGGCGATCGCGGCATGGCGGCGACGCCGCATGCGCAACGCAGCACCGCGCGGGTGCGGGTCAAGCTTGCGCAAGGATTCGACCTGCCGGTGGTGGAGCTGATCAACGCGATCGAAGGCGCGCTGGCGACGCCGGTGCAGACCGCGGTCAAGCGCGAGGACGAGCAGGCCTTCGCGGTGCTGAACGCCGAGAACCCGATGTTTTGCGAGGATGCCGCGCGCCGCATCCGCGGCGCACTCGACGCCGACAAACGCATCGCCGGCTACCACATCCGCGCCGCGCATCACGAAAGCCTGCATGCCCACGATGCGGTAGCCGAGGTCAGCAGGAATTTCCCCGGTTGACTTTCGGGCTGCAGTTCAACGATCGAACTGCAGCCGCATGCCGGGCGGCGTGTCAAGCACTTCACCCTCGCGCGCCGCAAGATTGCCGTTGACGAAGGTTGCGGCGATGCTGGCGCGGAAGGTGTCGCCTTCGAACGGCGACCAGCCGCATTTCGACAGTACCTGATCGCTGCGCACGGTTTGCGGCTTGCCCGGGTCGACCAGTGCCAGGTCGGCGAAACAACCCTCGCGCAGGTAACCCCGGTCCTCGATCGCGAACAGCGTGGCTGGTGCGTGCGCATACGCTTCCACCAATCGTTCCAGCGAGAAGTCTTCACGGAACACGCCTTCCAGTGCCGACTGCAGCGCGAACTGGACCAGTGGGATTCCTGATGGGCAACTCGTGTACGGATTGGCCTTCTCCGATGCCAGGTGGGGCGCGTGGTCGGTGGCGAGGATGTCGATGCGCGTATCGGCCAGCGCACGGGTCAGCGCCTCTCGATCGGACGCCGCCTTGATCGCGGGATTGCACTTGATCCTGCCGCCCAGCGTCGCGTAATCGGCGTCGGAAAAACGCAGGAAATGCACGCAGGTTTCCGACGTGATCTTCTTCCCGGAGATCGGGCCCGGCTCGAACATCGCCAGTTCGTCGGCCGTGGATACGTGCAACACGTGCAGGCGCGTGCCGTGGCGTCGCGCGGTTTCGACCGCCCATTTGGTGGATTCGAAGCAGGCTTCGCGCGAACGGATTTCCGGGTGCAAGCGCATCGGGATGGCGTCGCCATACTCAGCCTTGGCACGGTCGAGATTGGCGTGGATGATGCGGCTGTCCTCGGCATGCACCACCACGGTCACGGGTGAATCACGGAACACGCCTTCCAGGGCGGATGGGTCACTGACGCATAGGTTGCCGGTCGATTCGCACAGGAACACCTTGACGCCGGGTACCCTGCGCGGATCGAGCGCGCGGATCGCGTCGAGGTTGGAATTGCTGGCGCCGAAATAGAACGCGTAGTTGGCGAGCGAGGTGCGCGAGGCGATCGCGTACTTGTCTTCCAGCAGTTCGCGGGTCAGCGTCGAGGGTTTCGTGTTGGGCATGTCGATGAAGCTGGTGACGCCGCCTGCGACTGCGGCGCGCGATTCCGAGGCGATGTCGGCCTTGGCCGTGTAACCCGGTTCGCGAAAATGCACGTGGTCGTCGATCATGCCGGGCAGCAGCCACAGGCCGGAGGCGTCGAAGACCTGCTCGCCGTCACGTGCGTTCAGGTCAGCCCCGATCTGGTCGATGCGTTGGCCACGGATGCGCAGGTCGGTGTGGAAGCGTCGGCCTTCGTTGACGAGTTCGGCGTTCTTGATCAGCCAGTCGGGCATTCAAGGTTCTCCATGGGATTTGCAGCGGCGCAGCGTGAAACGCTCGGGCACGGGGTCCAGGCCGCCTTCGCACAGCGGCTGGCAGCGCAGGATACGCCATGCCGCAAGCAGGCTGCCGCGCCAGGGCCCGAAGCGCGCGATCGCGATGCGCGCATAGGTCGAGCAAGTCGGGTGGAAGCGACACCGTGCGCCCAGCAGCGGGCTCAACAGGCGCTTGTACGCGGCGATCAGGAACAACAGGAAGCGTGTCACGGGCGAATGCCGTCTGCAGGGTGGGGGAGGGCGCGAACGGGGCTTTCGAAATGGGTTGCCCGACCGCATCGACTACGCTATAACACGCGGTCGCATCTCCACAACTTCGAGTGCACAGGACATGGCAAAACCGAAGCGCAGCGCCGCCAAGCATGGCGCCAAGAAAGCGAAGCCGGCGGCCAAGCCGGTCAAGGCCAGGCCCGCCCGGAAAACCGCCGCGAAGCCGGCGCGCAAGGCGCCCGCGAAAACCGCGCACAAGGCGCTGGCCAAGGCCGTGCGCAAGCCCGTCAAGGCGGCCAAGGCCGGCACCAAGCGTGCGTCCAGGACCATCAAAAAACAAATGACGAAAAAAGTTGGCAAGGCTCCAGCCGTGAAGAAACCCACACCCAAGACAACGAAAAAAGTCGCTGCCGCGACCCGCAAGCCGGACACCAAGTCGGCACCCGCATCGCGTGGCCATTCCACCCCGGCGACCCAGGTCGCGGCACATGGCGCGCCGCATCCGGTGCATACCCGCAAGCCCGCGCATGTCCGCCCCGTCGGGGGCGTGGCCGCGCGTCTCAGCGCCGCGCCAGCCGACGAGCAGACCATCACCCGCGAGGACGGCCGCTACGCGCTGCCCGCCAGCGTCAACGTCGACCTGCCCAAGGGCTACAAGCCTTCCGCGAAAGAGGAATACATGAACCCGAAGCAGCTGGCGTATTTCCGCCAGAAGCTGAAGGACTGGCGCGACCAGCTGGTCGAGGAATCGCGCCAGACCATGGAAAACCTGCGCGAGGAAGTGCGCGACGTGGGCGACGACGCCGAACGTGCCACCCGCGAAACCGAGAACTCGCTGGAACTGCGCACCCGCGATCGTTACCGCAAACTGATTTCCAAGATCGAGAAGGCCCTGCGCAAGATCGAGGAAGGCCGCTACGGTTACTGCGAGGAAACCGACGAGGAAATCGGCCTGGAACGCCTCGAGGCGCGCCCGATCGCAACCCTGTCGCTGGATGCGCAGGAGCGCCGCGAGCACATGCAGAAACAGATGGGCGACTGATCGAATGGGAGTGTCGAGGCGCGAGAGCTTCGGCCTTCCCGAACGATCCCGACCGCACAGACGGCGCCTGCGCGGCGCGAATCAGGATTGCGCCAACGCGCGCTCGGCATGTGCCTTGATGGTCTTCACCATCGAGGCGAGGCCGTTGGAACGGGTGGGCGAGAGGTGCTTGCCGAGCCCGATCGCGTTGATGAATGACGGGTCGGTGGCCAGGATCTCGCGTGCGCTGTGCCCCGAATACACCCGCAGCAGCAACGCGACCAGGCCGGACACGATCGCCGAGTCGCTGGCGGCACGCATGTCGAGCTTGCCGGCGTCGCCCGTCACCACGATCCACACCTGCGATTGGCAGCCGTCGACCTTGTTGGTGTCGGTCATTTCCGCATCGGCCAGCGCCGGCAGCTTGCGGCCGAGGTCGATCAGGTACTGGTAGCGTCCGGTCCAGTCGTCGAAGAAGTCGAATTCCTCGATGATTTCCCGTTGCGCATCCATTGCAGTGTTGATGGCGAGATCGCTCATGGGTGGATTATCGCGCGGCGTGGCCGCGTACGTCGAACGGTGGTTCAGCGTTCCGCCACTTTCCAGCGCGTGCCATGCGGGCCGTCCTCGATGGCGACGCCCATCGCCGCCAATTCGTCGCGGATGGCATCCGCACGGGCGAAATCGCGTGCGCCGCGTGCGGCGCGGCGGGCTTCGATCAATCCTTCGACTTGCGCCGCGTCCACGCGTTCCGCACCGCGTTTGAACCAGGCTTCGGGTTGCTGCTGAAGCAAGCCGAGCATGGCACCACCGGCGATCAGTGCTGTCTTGGAGATGCGTTTGTGCGCGCGGATGCCCTGACGCGTCTGGAAAGCCAGCTTTGCTATCGCAACCAGGGCCTCCGGTGTATTCAGATCGTTAAGCAACGCCGCTTCGAGTTCCTTTAGGGTTTCGTGTTCTTTTAGCAGCTCCGTCGCTTCGTCCTTTGGCAGCACTTCGACATCTTCGAGGTCACGCAACGTGCCGTACAACCGATCCAGCGTCGCGATGCTCTGCTCGATCAACGCGTCCGACCAGTCCAGCGGTTGGCGGTAGTGCGCGCTGAGCAGCGCGTAGCGCAACGCTTCGGGCGGGTGTTGGTCCAGCAGCGCGTGCAGTTGCCTGACATTGCCGATCGACTTGCTCATCTTGGCGCCGTCGAAGGTGAGCATGCCGTTGTGCAGCCAGTAGCGCGCGAAGGTCGGCGTGCCGTGCGCGCAGCGCGATTGTGCGATCTCGTTTTCGTGGTGCGGGAACAGCAGGTCGTTGCCGCCGGCGTGGATGTCGATGACATCGCCCAGGTGCGCCGCCGCCATCGCCGAGCATTCGATGTGCCAGCCCGGACGACCGCGACCCCAGGGGCTGTCCCAACCGGGCAAATCCGGCGAGGAAGGCTTCCACAGGACGAAATCGGCGGGATTCGTCTTGTACGGCGCGACTTCGACGCGCGCGCCGGCGATCATCTCGTCGGTCGAGCGGCCCGACAACTTGCCGTAGTCCTTGAACTTTGCCACGTCGAACAAGACGTGCCCTTCGGCGGCGTAGGCGTGGCCCGACGCAATCAGGGATTCGCACATCGCGATGATCTGGCCGATGTGTTGGGTCGCCAGCGGTTCGACGTCGGGCGGGGCGACGCCGAGTTTCGCCATGTCTTCGCGATAGATCGCGGCGTACTTCCCGGTGACGGCCGCGATCGGTACGCCGGCTTCGGCGGCGGCGTTGTTGATCTTGTCGTCGACGTCGGTGATGTTGCGCGCGTACACGAGCCGCGGGAATTTCCGGCGCAGCAGGCGTGCCAGCACGTCGAACACCACCGGGCCGCGCGCGTTGCCGATGTGCACGTAGCTGTACACGGTCGGGCCGCACAGGTACATCGTCACGCGCGCCGGGTCGGCGGGGGTGAACGTTTCGATGCGACGGGTCAGCGAGTTGTGGAGGCGTAGTGGCATGCGTTCTGCGGTACACATGGCAGGGAAATAAGCAAGCAATTTTAGCAGCTTGCGCTCCCGGCTTGAGCATCGATTCAGCATCCGGATGATTCAATGTGCACCAGCCATGAAGGGCATTGGGCCCGTTCGATACGCGGTGGTACGTGCCATGTCGAAGATCTTGATCGCTTCCCTGTTGCTGGGTTTCGCGGCGGCTGCCGGTGCGCAGAATTATCCGCCGCCGCCCCCGCCTCCCGTCCAACCTGCGAACATCCATTACGGCTGGGCCGAAGTGCTGCGGGTCGATCCGGTGTATGCCGTGGTCAACCAGCCGCCTCCGCAGGAGTGCTATCCGCAGACCGTGACCCGGCAGGACAACAACCACACCGGCGGAACCGTGCTGGGCGCGATCGTGGGCGGCGTGTTGGGCAGCACGGTCGGCAAGGGCGACGGACGCAAGGCCGCCACGGTGGCAGGCGCCGTCGCGGGCGGCGCGGTCGGCAACCGGGTGTCCGCGGCACATGACCGGACTTACTCCACGCAGCAGACCGTGTGTCGTCCGGTCGACGGCTACGCTCCGCCGCAACAGATCGTGGCTTACGACGTCGAGTACCGCTTCCGCGGCGAGGTATACATGTCGCGCCTGCCTTACGACCCCGGCGAACGCATGCGGGTCAGGGTCACGGTTGCGCCGGCGGATCAGTGATCGCCGGCCGGCCTGCGCGGTCGGCGCGATAACCCTGGCTGGCGGAATTCCCCGGTCGGCACGCGATTCGTCCACGCGGACCGGCGGGCCGGGCGGCCGCCCGGATATTCGTTGCGTGCGCAGGCAATGTGTGCGAATATCCATCGCTGATTGTTCGAGCCCGTCATGACGAACACCGTTATCCACCAGCCGATCATCCTCACCAGCGCCCGCGCGGCCGCGGGGATGACTTCGCGCGCGCGTCGACCGGAACCCAGACATTCGGCCGGGTAGGCAGTCGCGCGTTTTGGCTTCATCGCTTTCGACGAAACCCGGTCCTTGTGCCGGGTTTTTTGTTGCCGTCATTCCGGCCATGGATGGCCGCCAAGCAGCCCTTCAAACGCAATCCGGAATTCGCATGAACCTTCGCCATTTCATCACCACCCAGGACTGGAGCCGCGCGGAAATCGACGCTCTGCTCGACCAGGCCGCCGCGTTCAAACGTTCGCCGGCCGGCAACCAGTTGGCGGGCAAGTCGGTGGCGTTGCTGTTCTTCAATCCGTCGATGCGCACGCGTACCAGCTTCGAGCTCGGTGCGTTCCAGTTGGGCGGCCACGCGGTGGTGTTGTCGCCCGGCAAGGATGCGTGGCCGATCGAATTCGACGTCGGCACGGTGATGGACGGCGAGGCCGAAGAACACGTCGCCGAGGTCGCCCGGGTGTTGTCGCGCTACGTCGACCTGATCGCGGTGCGCGCGTTCCCGAAGTTCAAGGACTGGTCGGTCGATCGTGAAGACCGGGTGATCAAGGCGTTCGCGAAGTACGCCACGGTGCCGGTGATCAACATGGAAACCATCACGCACCCATGCCAGGAACTCGCGCACGCGCTGGCATTGAAAGAGCATCTGGGCGAACTGCGCGGCAGGAAATACGTGCTGACCTGGACCTACCACCCCAAGCCGCTCAACACCGCGGTGGCCAATTCCGCGCTGTTGATTGCGACGAAGATGGGCATGGACGTGACGCTGCTGTGCCCCACCCCGGACTACGTGCTGGATGAGCGCTACATGGCCTTTGGCGAGCAGAACGCGCGCGAAAACGGCGGTTCGCTGCGGGTAACCCACGACATCGGAGACGCCTACCGTGGCGCCGAGGCGGTGTACGCCAAGAGCTGGGGCGCGCTGCCGTTCTTCGGGCACTGGGAAGACGAGAAGCCGATCCGCGAGTCGCACAGGCATTTCATTGTCGACGAGGCCAAGATGGCACTCACCCACCACGCGGTGTTCAGCCATTGCCTGCCGCTGCGCCGCAACGTCAAGGCCACCGACGCCGTGATGGACGCGCCGTATTGCATGGCGATCGACGAAGCCGAGAACCGCCTGCACGTGCAGAAGGCGGTGATGGCGACACTTGCTGCCCGGCCCAAGACGGAGAAAACGGCATGACAGGCCACCCGCACCACTACCGCGTCGAGGTCGAATGGACTGGCAACCGCGGCACCGGCACCGACGGCTACCGCAACTACGGGCGCGAACACGTGATCCGCATCGATGGCAAGCCCGACATTGCGGGTTCGTCCGATCCGATGTTTCGCGGAGACGCGGCCAAGCACAATCCCGAGGACATGCTGGTGGCGGCGCTGTCGACCTGCCACATGCTTGCTTACCTCCACGTGGCGACGCTCGCCGGCGTGGTGGTGACGGCCTACACCGACGCCGCGGAAGGCACGATGGTGACCGAGGGCAACGGCGGTCGTTTCACCGAGGTGGTGCTGCGCCCGGTGGTCACGATCGGTGCGGCCAGCGATCCGGCGAAAGCCGAGGCCGCGCACGCCGACGCGCACCATGCCTGCTTCATCGCCAGTTCCGTCAATTTCCCGGTGCGCTGCGAGCCGCGGGTTGTGGTGGAACAGGGACCGGGGGCCGGGGACCAGGGACCGGGCTGATTGGTGCCTGGCCCATCCGCCGTATTTTCTCATTCGTCACATCTACAACGAGCTTCCCATGCAAAACTCATCCGACGTTACTGGTCCCCAGTCCCCGGTCCCTGGTCCCGAAGGCAAGCACATCGTTCTCGCCTTTTCCGGCGGCCTCGACACCAGTTTCTGCGTGCCCTACCTCAAGGAACGCGGCTGGGCCGTGCACACCGTGTTCGCCGATACCGGCGGCGTGGATTTCGAGGAGCGCGAATACATCGAGAACCGCGCGAAGGAACTGGGCGTTGCCTCGCACGTCACCGTCAACGGCGGACCGGCGCTGTGGGAGCATTTCGTCAAGCCGTTCGTGTGGGCAGGCGAGGGCTACCAGGGCCAATATCCGCTGCTCGTTTCCGACCGCTATCTGATCGTCGACGCCGCGATCAGGCGTGCGGCGGAGCTCGACACGCGCGCGATCGCGCACGGTTGCACCGGCATGGGCAACGACCAGGTGCGCTTCGATCTTACCGTGAAGGCGCTGGGACATTACGAGATCGTCGCGCCGATCCGCGAGATCCAGAAGGAACACACGCAGACGCGCGCGTACGAACAGGCCTACCTGAAGGAACGCGGCTTCGAGGTGCGCGCCAGGCAGCAGTCCTACACCATCAACGAGAACCTGTTGGGCGTGACGCTGTCCGGTGGCGAGATCGATCGCTGGGAAGCGCCGGGCGAGGGCGCACGCGGCTGGTGCAAGCCGCGCGCGGAATGGCCACCGCAGCCGATGCGGGTGACGGTCGGTTTCGAGAACGGTGAAGCGGTGCTGCTGGACGATCGCACCCTGGACGGTCCCGAGCTGCTGGCCGAGCTCAACCGCGCCTTCGCGCATTACGGCGTGGGCCGCGGCCTTTACACCGGCGATACCACCATCGGCCTCAAGGGCCGGATCGTGTACGAGGCACCGGGTTTGACCGCTTTGCTGACCGCGCACCGTGCGCTGGAGGAAGCAGTGCTGACCAAACAGCAAAACCGCTTCAAGCCGGAAGTCGCACGCAAATGGATCGAGCTGGCGTACGAAGGCTTCTTCCACGATCCGTTGAAGACCGATCTCGAAGCCTTCCTGCGCAGTTCGCAACGGATGGTTACCGGCCTGGTCACGCTGGAGACCAACGGGGGCAGCGTGCAGGCAGTGGAAGTGAAGTCCACGCACATCCTCAACAGCAAGGGCGCGACCTACGCCCAGTCCGCGGACTGGGGCGTGGCCGAGGCGGAAGGCTTCATCAAGTTGTACGGCATGAGTTCGAGTCTCTGGGCCGAGGTCAATCGGTGATGGACGCATTGCTCGGTGCCACGTTGCAGCATTTGCGCGCGCTGGTCGGGTTCGACACGCGCAATCCGCCGCGCGCGATTGGAACCGGCGGCATGTTCGATTACCTGCGCGCGCAACTGCATGGTTTCGACGTTCGCGTCAGCGACCATGGCGCGGGGGCGGTCAGCCTGTTCGCGGTACGCGGCAATCCGAAGCTGTTGTTCAACGTGCACCTCGATACCGTGCCGGATTCTCCGCAGTGGAGTGCGAGCCCATTCGAATTGCGCGTCACGGACGATCGTGCGATTGGCCTCGGCGCCTGCGACATCAAGGGCGCGGCAGCGGCATTGTTCGCGGCGGCGAACAGGCACGACGGCGACATGGCCCTGCTGTTCACCACCGACGAGGAAGGTGTCGACCCGCGCTGCGTAGCGGACTTCCTGCGAACTCTCCCTTCTCCCCTCGGGAGAAGGTGGCGCGCAGCGCCGGATGAGGGTGCGAGTAGTTTCGACGGTCATACCAGCGGTGAACCCTCTCTTCCAGCCCCTCTCCCGGATGGAGAGGGGAGTTTTCATGCTGTCATCGTCGCGGAACCCACGCGTTGCAAGGCGGTGCTCGCGCATCGCGGCATCCAGTCGGTAGTCGCACGCTTCGCAGGCCATGCCGGGCATGCCTCGGGTGAACAGAAGCCCGCCGACAGTGCGTTGCACCAGGCCGTGCGCTGGAGCGGCGCCGCACTGGATTTCGCGGATTCGCAAGCGCAACAGCACTTCGGCGGACTGCACGGCCTGCGCTTCAACCTCGGGCGCATCGAGGGCGGGATCAAGGCCAACATGATCGCGCCCTCGGCCGAGGTGCGTTTCGGCATGCGGCCATTGCCGTCGATGGACATGGATCGATTGCTGGAGCGACTGCGCGCGATGGCGGAACCCGCGCCGGCCGAGTTCCGCGAAACCTTTCGCGGGTCGCCGTTGCCTGCCGACACCGCCAATGCGGAAGCCCGCCAGCACGACGCACACATGCTCGCCGATGCGCTCGGCATCCCGGTTGGCGGCGCGGTGGATTTCTGGACCGAAGCCGCGTTGTTCTCGCAAGCCGGTTACACCACCTTCGTTTTCGGTCCCGGCGACATCGCGCAGGCGCACAGCGCGGACGAATGGATCGCGCTGGAACAACTCGACACCGTTGCCACGCATTACTTGCGGATACTGGAGAAGACCCGATGAACGCGTACGTGCTCGACGCCTTGCATGCCGTGGCTGCCGAAGGCGGCCAGCGGAGGTCGCTTCCGCCACGCGCACCAGGAGCCGAACCTCAGCATGACTGACGTCCGTTCCACCATCGTCCGGCTGCTGTCGGCGATGGGCAGCGCCAAGGAGGTCCAGCAATACCTCAAGCGTTTTTCGCAGCTGGACGCCAAGCGTTTCGCCGTGGTCAAGGTCGGCGGTGCGGTGCTGCGCGACGAAATGACCGAGCTGGCGTCGTCGTTGACGTTCCTGCAGCGAGTCGGTCTTACGCCGATCGTGTTGCACGGCGCGGGTCCCCAGCTCGACGAGGAACTGGTCAAGGCCGGCATCGAAAAGCATACGGTGAACGGGTTACGCGTGACGCCGCCGCAAGCGCTCGGCATCGTGCGGCGTGTGTTCCACCAGCAGAACCTCGCGCTGGTCGACGCACTGCACGCGATGGACACGCGCGCGACTTCGGTGGTGTCGGGCGTGTTCGCCGCCAGCTATCTCGATCGCGACAACTTCGGCCTGGTCGGCAAGGTCGAGCGGATCGAACTCGCTCCCATCGAGGCCAGCCTGCGCATGGGTTCGATCCCGGTCATCGCCAGCCTCGGCGAAACCGAAGAAGGGCAGATCCTCAACATCAACGCCGATTTCGCGGCCAACGAGCTGGTGCGCGTGCTGCAGCCGTACAAGATCGTGTTCCTGACCGGCACCGGCGGCCTGCTCGACGGCAGCGGCAAGATCATCGACTCGATCAACCTTTCCACGGAATACGAACAACTGATGGCACAGCCATGGGTCAGCGGCGGCATGCGTCTGAAGATCGGACAGATCGCCGACCTGTTGCGCGATCTGCCGCTCACCTCGTCGGTGTCGATCACGCGTCCGGCCGAACTCGCCAAGGAGCTGTTCACCCACAAGGGTTCCGGCACGCTGTTGCGCCGGGGCGAGAGGGTGCTGCGCTTCGAGTCGTGGGAGGGCGTGGATCGCGAGCGCCTGCACAGCCTGATCGATTCCGGTTTTGCGCCACGCAGGCTGGCGGACGGATACTTCGAGCGCACGCGCCCGTATCGCATCTATGTCAGCGAGAATTACCGCGCGGCGATGATCCTGACCATGGAACACGCCGACGACAAGCGGGGCCTGCCATACCTCGACAAGTTCGCGGTGCTGGACGATGCGCAAGGCGAGGGCCTGGGGCGTGCGGTATGGCAGGTGATGCGCGAGGAGAATCCTCGGTTGTTCTGGCGCTCGCGCCACGGCAACCAGATCAACGCGTTCTACCACGAGCAATCGGATGGCTGCCTGAAGCAGGCGCGTTTCAAGGTGTTCTGGTACGGGCTGGACGAAGACTTCGCCGTGATCGCGCGTTGCGTCGCGCACTGCGGGCAACGGCAACCGACCCTGGTGGAATGATGGATGCGATGAAGAAAACCGTTGGAATCGTGGGGGCGAGAGGCCACACCGGCGCGGAACTGATCCGCCTGGTCGCTGCGCATCCGGCGCTCGAACTCGCATTCGTCTCCTCGCGCGAACTGGATGGCCAGCGGGTTGCGGATCACGACGACGCGTATTCGGGCGATTTGCGCTACGGGAACCTCGATCCGCATGCCGTTGCTGGAAAGCGCGCCGACGTCGTGATCCTGGCACTGCCCAACGGCAAAGCCGCGCCCTATGTGGAAGCGATCGACAAGGCACGGCCGGACACGTTGATCGTCGACCTGTCGGCCGACCATCGCTTCGATGGTGCGTGGTACTACGGCCTGCCTGAACTCACGCGTGGCAAGGGGAGTGGCCAGCGGCGCATCAGCAACCCGGGTTGCTATGCCACCGCGATCGAGTTGAGCGTGGCGCCGATCAAGGATGTGCTGGCGGCGCCGCCGGTGTGTTTCGGTGTATCCGGTTATTCAGGCGCCGGCACCACGCCGTCCGACAAGAACAATCCGGAAAAATTGCGCGACAACCTGATGCCGTATGCATTGACCGGACACGTGCACGAGAAGGAGGCTGCGTTCCGGCTCGGCATCCCGGTGGAGTTCATGCCGCACGTCGCGCCACACTTCCGCGGGTTGACGGTGACGACCAACCTGTACCTGTCGCGCGCGATGGAAAGGGAAGACGTGCTGGCACGTTTCCGGGACGCGTATGCGGCCGAGCCGTTGGTGCGCGTCGTGGACGAGCCACCGTGGGTCAGCCGCATCGCGGGGCTGCACCATGCCGAGATCGGTGGCTTCGCGATGTCCGCCGATGGCCGGCGCGTGGTGATCGTCGCCACGCTCGACAACCTGTTGAAGGGCGCGGCCACGCAGGCCATGCAGAACATCAACATTGCGCTGGGTTTGGATGAGCTGACTGGAATTTCAATTTGCCGTCGTCCCGGCGACGCGGGGAGCGGCCATGGATGACCGCGCTTTGAGGAGCGAGGAAAGCCGGGATCCATCTTGATCTTTGTTCGGCAACAAACAATGGATTCCGGCTTGCGCCGGAATGACGAGAAGCTAGGAAGTCCCATGAATCAACCACTCTGGCAAAAATCCGACAGCAAGGTCGATGCGAGGATCATGCACTTCCTCGCCGGCGACGACGTGTTGCTCGACCGCGAATTCTTCCTGCACGACGTCACGGCCAGCAAGGCGCACGTCGAGGGCCTGGCGAACATTGGTGTCCTGGGTCCGGAAGAAGCGACCGCGCTGAAGCACGAACTCGATGTGCTGGCTGATGATTTCCGCGATGGCGTGTTCGTGCTGGACGGGCGTTTCGAGGACGGGCATTCCGCGATCGAGGCGCGCCTGACCGAACGCCTCGGCGAAACCGGACGCAAGGTCCATACCGGGCGCAGCCGCAACGACCAGATCCTGGTGGCGACGCGGTTGTGGTTGAAGGAAAAACTCGCCGCATTGGAGTCGCATTGCAAGGCGGCCGCATCGGTTTGCCTTGATCGCGCGGCCAGTGAATCATTGCCGATGCCGGGCTACACGCATCTGCAGCGCGCGGTGGCGTCGTCCACGTCGATGTGGTGGGCGGGCTTTGCGGAAGCCTTCATCGATGATGCATGGCGGGCGAAGCAGACGCACGATTGGATCGATGCCAATCCACTCGGCAGCGCGGCGGGATATGGCGTGAACCTTCCGCTGGACCGTTCGCACACCACCAAGACGCTTGGGTTCGCGCGCATGCAGGTCGCCGCCACGTACGCGCAATTGTCGCGCGGCAAGTTCGAGATGGCCGTACTGGAAGCCATCGGCAGCGCGCTGCTCGACGTGCGCCGGCTTGCGTGGGACCTGTCGCTGTTCACCACCACCGAATTCGGGTTCGTCACGTTGCCGCCCGAATACACGACCGGCTCCTCGATCATGCCCAACAAGCGCAATCCCGACGTGGTCGAACTGCTGCGCGCGAGTTACGCCAGCGTCGCCGCCGGGCGCACCGAGATCGAACAGTTGCTGTCGCTGCCGTCCGGCTACCAGCGCGACCTGCAATTCAGCAAGGGCGGGATTTTCCACGGCGTGCACCGCGGATTGATGGCCATGGAACTGGTGCCGGATTTGCTGGCGCGCATGCAATGGAACGAAGCTGCAATGCTGGTGGCGATCGAACCTGCGATGTACGCCACCGACGTGGCCATCGAGCACGCGGCGAGCGGCGTACCGTTCCGCGACGCCTATCGCGCCGCCGCCGAGGCAGCCACGCAAGCGGGGCAGGGCCGCACGCCTGAGCAAAGCCTCGCCGCGCGCACTTCGCCCGGTGCGCACGCCGATTTGCGGCTGGACGAACTCCGCGCGCGGCTCGCGGCGCTTGCTTGAGGCGCCATCTCCTGCGCCAATGTGACGAAAGGCTGCCTTGCCGTGACCAGCGGTTGCGGAAGGCATGACTTGTTTCCAGCCATGACTTTTGCCGCATGCCGCAGGCAAGAGACGTGTCTAGCGTGCGCGTAACGCCATACGAGTACGCGTCATGCTGCGATCCGCACGGTGGAATGGGCTCGGCATCCTGCCGATGGCCGCGATAGTGCTGTGCCTTTTCCCGGACCCGCAAGGACATGCGGCACCCAATGCGCATGCCGGAGATCATCCCGGCTGTGAGCGCGTGACCGCCCGACAGTGCCTGGAACTGGCCCTGGCCGCGATGGGCGGCGAACGGAAACTGGCCGCCATCACGAACGTGCAACTGGATATCGCCGAGCATCGTGAGCTGGCCGAGCAGTCGTATCAGCAGGCCCCGTTCCTGACGACCTATTCGCGGGTTCGCCGCAGTGTCGATTACAAACTTGGGCGGGTCGCGGAAACCGGGCAAAACCTGTGGCCGGAGTCGGATTTTGGCAGCAAGCCGGCCGAGTCCGACTACACGTTCGTTGCGTCGGCGACTGGTGCCGTGGTCCGCGGCGGCAAGGGCGACACGCCCGGTTCGCTGTCGATGATCGACGCGGCGCGCGAGGTGCTTGCATTGAGTCCGGAACGTTTGTTGCTGACGGCGGCAGCCACATCGGATCTGCATTATCTGCCGGCGCAAACCTTGCGTTCGACCGCGCATGCCGTGGTCGCTTTCCAGTGGCGGGGGAATCCCGTCGAAGTGTTGCTGAATCGCTACACGCACCTGCCTGACGCCATGCAAACTACGCGCAGCTTCGACGATTTCTGGTACGCGTGGGGCGATGTCGGGCAGCGTGTCTATTTCAGCAACTGGAAGCTCGTGCAGGGCATCGAATATCCCACGACCCGGATCGAGGAACGCAATGGCCTTCCGTGGCGTTCCGCGCAGGTGCTGGATGTGAAGTTCAATACGCCACTGGATGACAACACCTTTGCGATGGATGCCAAGGCGGCCGCGCAGAGCGCGAAATCGACCGGCTGGCGCATCCCTTTCGACGTCACCAAGCGGATTACGCTGGCACCCGGGGTCGACCTGTTCCAGGGACCGTGGAGCGTCACCATCATCCGGCAGGACGGCGGCGTGCTGATACTGGAAGCACCCATCGGCCCGGCATTCACCCAAGGCGCGCTGGACAAGGCGCGTGCCCTGTATCCGTCATTGCCGATCAAGGGCGTGCTCACCACGTCCGATTCCTGGCCGCACATCGCCGGCGTGCGTGAAGCGGTGGCCGCGAAATTGCCCGTGTATGCGCTCGACCTCAACCTGCCGATCCTGCAACGCATGGTTGCCGCACCGCATACCCTTCATCCGGATGGCTTGCAGGAACATCCGCAGTCGCCGATCTGGAACAGCGTTTCGGAACAACGCCAGGTCGGCGTGGGCGAAAATCGCGTGGTGCTGTATCCGCTGCGCGGCGAATCGACCGGGCGCCAGTACATGGTGTATTTTCCCGGCCGCAGGCTTTTGTATGCGAGCGACACACTGGTGCTCGAGTCCGGAAACAAGCTCTACGATCCGGAACTCATGCACGAAGTCGTGCAGGCGGTGCAACGCAATCGCTTGAAGGTCGATACCGTGTACGCCATGCATCAGGGCCCGGTGCCGTGGAACGAGGTGACGAGTCTGGTTTCGGCCACGCTGCGGGACGCGAGTCCGGATTGACCTTCATGCATGCGAACGACGAATCTTGTCTTCGGGATTGCGAAGGGCGTGAGGACGCGATGCATCCGGCCAGCACACAAAACACCGAACATTACAACTGGGGTGCGGGCTGTGACGGCTGGCATCTGCTGAAAGGCGACGACCTCAGCGTGATCGAAGAGCGCATGCCGCCCGGCACGGCGGAGCAACGCCATCGACATGCGCGATCACGCCAATTCTTCTACGTTCTTGCCGGCGAAGTGACGCTCGAGCTAGAGGGTGAGGTGCACCGGCTGCAACGTGGTGAAGGGTTGCACGTCCCGCCCGGCGCCGCGCACCAGGTGCGCAACGACAGTGACGCCGACGTTCAATTCCTCGTCGTGTCGGCACCCAGGAGCCACGGTGACCGGGTTGCGGCGTCCCCGCACGAAGGCGATATCCTTCCGGGACGGCGTCCTCCCAGCCTCAAGCCGCCTCAGAACGACATGAAATAACCGCCGTTCACCGGGATGTTCGCGCCGGTGATGAAGCCGGCGTCATCGGCGGTGAGGAAGGCCACGGTGCGGGCGATTTCCGACGGCTCACCCAAACGGCCCACCGGAATCTGCGCGACGATCTGGGCGCGGATGTCCTCCGGCACCTTCATCACCATCTCGGTCTTGCAGTACCCGGGCGACACGCTGTTGACGGTGACGCCCTTCTTCGCGACTTCGCGCGCCAGCGCCATCGTGAACCCGTGCATGCCGGCCTTGGCCGCGGAGTAGTTGGTCTGGCCGAACTGGCCGGTCTGGCCGTTGACCGAGGAGATGTTGACGATGCGTCCGAACGCACGCTCGGTCATGCCGTCCACGGTGTTGCGGCACATGTTGAACACGCCGTCGAGGTTGACGTGCATCAGCTCGCTCCACTGCGTCTGGCTCATTTTCTTGAGCGAGGTGTCGCGGGTGATGCCGGCGGCGTTGACCACGATGTCCACGCTTCCGTATTTTTCGGTGACGTGGTTGACGAGGTTGGCGCAGTCTTCGAAGTTCGCGACGTCGGCCGGGGCGAACACGATGCTGCCGTTGTATTCGCGGGTTTCCTCGCGGAATGCGGCGAGGCGTTCCTGGCGGTTGCCGAGGTCGGCGGCGATCACCTGACGGCCGTCAGCGGCGAGCCGCTTGCAGATGGCGGTGCCCAGACCGCCGATGCCGCCGGTGACGACGGCTACACGCTTGCTCATCGAAATCTCTCTATGATGCGCAGCGGCACGTGTTGCGCCGCAGCAATCGGGCGATGGTACGAAGCCACTGGCGGGGTGTCAACGGCGCTTGCGGGCCGGCTTGTCCGAATCGGGATCGGCGTCGCGGACGGGCTTGGCCGGGAGGTTGCCGCCGGCCTGCAGGGTCTTCCAGAGATCGATGTTGCGCTCGGTGATCTCGTTCAGCATCGACCACGGGGTCTGGCCCAGCAGATTGTTCAACTGGTCGCGGAACTTGTGCTGCTGTTCCAGGAACACCTTGAGGCTGTTTTCCAGATAGCCGCCCACGAAGCCTTGCATGGCATCGCCGTAGAAGCGGATGATCTGCGACAGCAGCTGCGTGGAGAAGATCGGCTGGCCGTGCTGTTCGTGCTCGGCGATGATCTGCAGCAGCACCGCGCGGGTCAGGTCTTCGTTGGTCTTGGCGTCGCGCACCTCGAAGGTTTCGCCGGACAACACCAACTGCCGCACTTCCTCCAGGGTGATGTAACTGGAGACGCGGGTGTCGTAGAGACGGCGATTCGGGTATTTCTTGATGACGCGCGGTGATGCCATGCGGCAAAGCTAGCACGGGTTGCGGCGGCGCACCAGCGAAGTGGGTGGGCGTCGCGCGTGCAATCCCGCCCGGTCGATCAGGGTTCTGGCTTGGAGGGTGGTTCGCTGCCGGGTTCGCCCAGCGGCAGGATCGTGTGGCCGCTTGCGTGGTTGACCATTTCGGCGGCCGCGATGTAGATGCCCACGACCGCCGTGACCAGGCCGAGGTAGCCCCCGAGTACTTCCAGTGCGCCAAGGCGCAGCCATTCGGCCAGGGCGAACGCGAACAGCGACAGGCACAACCCCAGCGCGAACAGCATGCGCGCAATGCCGTCCCGGCACGCGGCCAGCCACACGCAGAAGGCGAGGAACGCCCATGCGATGTAGTACCAGCCGAGCATGCCCGGCGAATAGGGCGGGGAGTCGCCGACCGTCAGGCGCGCAGACAAGGCAGCCACCCACCAGAACGCCGCGAAGCACAGGAACAGCGTGGCGTCGATGGACTGCCCGCGCAGCGCCTGCAGGAATCCCGCGGCAGCCATCACGCAGCCGCCGAGCACGATGGCCATGAGGTGCGCGGGCGTGGCGTCGGCGGGATCAAACCATCCCGCGGGGATCATGCTGTTCATCCACAAGGTGAGGGCGAAGGCGGCGTAGCCGATTGCCGCGCCATGTGCAGTTTTGTTCATGCCGGACTCCATCCGCCACCCGCAATGCTTGCTGCGGAAACAGCGCATCGCAGGCGACTCATGGTCCGATTATCGACATGCCTTGTGTAGAAACGGTCACGACGCCACGCAACCTTGGCGGTGGCCGGTTGCGTGCACGTTTCGTTGCGGCGTGCCGACCTATTCGGCGCTCGATACCTGAACGCCAGGGCTGCCGGCCTCGGGTGCGGCGTGCAGCTTGCGCGCCGGCACGGCGAATTCGATGCCGAGTTCGCCCCAGGCCTCCAGCATCTTCAGGTTGATGCGCTGCTGGATTTCGACGAACACGTTGTAGGACGGGTCGAGCACGTAGTACACGAACTCGAAATCGAGCCCCCAGTCGCCGAAGCCGGAGAGATAACCGCGGTCGAAGCGGGTCGGCTTCTCCGCCTCGATGAACCCGCGCACGCGTTCGATCGCGGTGGGAATCTTGTCGCGCGCGGTGTCGAACGGCAACCTGAAGGTGAACACGATGCGGCGTTCCCGCCGGCGCGAATGGTTGTGGATCAATTCCTTCAGCAGCACCGAATTGGAAATCGCCATCTCTTCGCCGGACAGCGACTGGATGCGGGTGGACTTGATGCCCACCTTGGTCACCGTGCCCTGCTCGGTTCCGAAGGCGATGAACTCGCCGACCACGAAGGGCTTGTCCAGCCCGATGCTGATCGACGCGAACAGGTCGCCCAGCACGTTCTGCAGCGCCAGCGCCACCGCCACGCCGCCCACGCCGAGGCTGGCGACGAAAGCCGTGATGTTGACCCCGCCTTCGGCCAGCAACGCCAGCACCAGGGTGACCCACACCACGAACTGCACCGCCCAGGTCAGCACGCCCAGCATGACGGGATTGGCCGGATCGGCGCCGTCGCGACGTGCGGAACGGTTCAGCCAGGACACCAGCAGCGCGCTGGCGTACAAGGCCACCTGGATGCCGACGAGCGCGTAGGTCAGCAGATGCAGCCAGCGCAACACCGCCAAGGCGTCCTTGTCGGTGCTGCCGAAATGCAGGAAATCCAGCGCCACCGCGATCGCGATCAGCAGCAACAGCCACCCGCGCGTGGCCTTGACCACGTCGGCGGCGATCGCGAAACCGGGACGGCGGGTACGCTCGGCCAGGGTGCGCAGGCGCGCGCCGAGGATCGCGGCGGCGCCGCGCATCACCGCATAGCCGGCCAGCGCGCCCGCGCCCGCGATGACCCACGCCAGCGCGGTATTGCCCAGCCATTCGCCGTGTTGGAACCAGTCAATCATCGCGACGAAAATCCTCGCTTGTCCGGGGAAGCGCCTGTTGCAGCGCGATCAAGCCGCCGGCTTCGGTGCCGGCTTTCCATTCGTGCCGCCGCGCTGCTGGAACACCCGCCGCATCACGAAATCCGCCGTGACTTCCTCGCCGGTCAGCAGCATCGCCGCGAGTTCGCCGCCCAGGATCTGCGGCGCGATCACCACATCCGGTTGCACCAGTTGCACGCGCCCGAGGTGGTGCGCATCGTTCACTGCGGCGACGGTGCGCGCCTTGCCCGCGAGTTCGCGTACCGCCAGCACCACGAAGGCGTTTTCGGAATCGTCCGGCAGCATCGCCAGCACCGCTTGGGCCTTGTCGGCGCCGGCCTTGCGCAGCACGTCGCCATCGCTCGGCTCGCCGATCACCTTGTCGACGTCGTCCGGCACGCCGGATTCCGGTTCCGTGCGCATCAGCAGGGTGGCGGGATGGCCGCGGCGGGTCAACTCGCGCAGGGTATTGAGCGCAAGCGGCGTGTTGCCGATCACGACGAAATGGTTTTCGCGATTCATGCGAGGTCCTTTCCGGTTGACGATGCGTTGCAGGCTGCGGGTGACCAGCGGCGCGATCACCGCGGTCAGCGAGGTCGCGAACACCGCGACGCCCAGCACGATGATCGAGACCGCGAACAGTTTGGCTTCGGCGGTTTGCGGGGTGATGTCGCCGTAACCTACCGTGCTCATGGTGACCATCGCGTAGTAGAGCGCGGTCACGAGGTCGGTGATCCGCGGCTTGAAATCCGCGCCGAGGTAGTACGTGCCGAAGGTGGCGTACACCAGCAACATCGCCACCGAAGTCAGTGCGAACAGGGTGCTGGCGGTGACGCTGGTGCGGTCGAACTGGCGCCACGCGAATGCCAGCAGCGCCAGGATCAGGATGAAATAGCCCAGCAGCAGATGACCGTGCGCGTGCTGTCCGAACAACATGCTGACTGCGCCGAGCGCGGCAAGCAGCAGGGCCATGGTCCACGCCAGGCGCGAGCGCAGCAACAATCCGGCCGCCATGATCAGCATCCCGACGCCGATCAACAGCGGCGGCAGGAGCGCGGGGTGCAGTCCTCCAGTGCTGTCGGGGTCCAGCAGTTGTTCGAGAATCGGCCGCCATTGGCGCCCGAGATCGTTTTGCAGCAGCCAGAACCCGCCGAGCGCGAGCAGGATCGCCAGCGGCACATGCGGAAACCAGTGGCGCCCGCCGCTGCGCTGGTGCCATTGCTGGAGGCGGTTGCGCAGGAGCTGGGTCGGGCTGGGCAGCATGGGCGCGAAGCGAGCGGGCGCGGCGGCCGGAGAGCGCACACCATAGCAAGCGCGATGCAATCCGGCCAACCCTTCGCTGCCCGCAGCGCCGTGTTGCGATGATTGCGCCGTGACCGAAGGCACGCGTGCAAGCCCCGCCAAAGCGATTATCCTGTGCGCCCTACACGAGAGGCCATCGCATGGACACCCCGACGAGTGTTGCGGCACGTGGACCGGGCCCCGGGTGGCGCGCGGCATCGGCCATCCTGTTCGGCGGATTGATCGCCGGCACCATCGACATCGGTGCAGCCGCATTGATCACCGGGCTCGATCCTTCCAGGATCCAGCAATTCATCGCGGGTGGCCTGCTCGGGCCGGCGGCATTGCAGGGCGGCGCATACACGATGTGGCTCGGCCTGTTCCTGCAATGGGGCATGGGCATGCTGATCGCCGCGATCTTCGTGTTCGCGGCGCTGCGCCTGCGCTGGCTGACCGCACGCTGGTTCCTGGCAGGGCTGGCCTACGGGGTGGTCGTGTTCGTGGTGATGAATTACGTGGTGCTGCCGTTGTCCGCGTGGCATCGCGTCGGCCATTTCACGCCGATGTCCTTCGTCTGGAACCTGCTGGCGATGCTGGTGTTCGGGCTGATCGTGTCATTTGCGACACGCCACTATCTGCGCAAGGCCTGAGCAGCCGACCGCCACGGAGGCCGCCATCGGCGGCCTCGCTTATCATGGCTGCATGCACGCCGCGCACACTTCAGTGGACGGGGATGCCGCACCCGGCATCCACGTCATCGATACCGGCTTCCAGCGTCCGCAGTTCGATGCCGCGTACCTGATCGTCGAAGATGGACGCGCCGCCTTCGTCGACTGCGGCACCCAGCACTCGCAGCCGCGCATGCTGGCGGCGCTGGCGGCGGCCGGACTGTCGGTCGGGAACGTGGACTGGCTGATCCTGACCCACGTCCACCTCGACCACGCCGGTGGCGCCGGCGAGCTGATGGCACACCTGCCCAATGCGAAGCTGGTGGTGCACCCGCGCGGCGCGCGCCACATGATCGACCCGTCGAAATTGTGGGCGGGCGCCACCGCGGTGTACGGCGAAGAGGAAATGCGGCGCAGTTACGGCGCGCTGGAGCCGGTGCCGACCGAACGCGTGGTCGAAGCGCCGGACGGGCACGCCGTGGACCTCGCCGGACGTATGCTGCGCTGCCTCGACACGCCGGGCCATGCGAAGCACCACAACGCGATCCTCGACGAAGGCAGCGGCTGCATCTTCAGCGGCGATACGTTCGGATTGTCCTATCGCGAGTTCGATACGGCGAAAGGGCCGTTCATCATCCCCACCACCTCGCCGGTGCAATTCGATCCGGATGCGCTGCACGCATCGATCCGGCGATTGGTGGCGCTGCGACCGCCGGCCATCTACCTTACCCATTTCGGGCCGGTTGCGGAAATCCACCGGCTGGCGGATGACTTGCACGCGACCATCGACGCGATGGTGGAACTGGCGCATCGACACGCGCGCGACGAAAACCGGCATGCCGTGCTGGCCGAATCGATCGCACGGCTTTACGTCGAGCGCGCGCGTTCGCACGGTTGTCCGCGAACGCCGGACGAGATCCGCGCATTGCTCGCGATCGACATCGAATTGAACGCACAGGGGCTCGAGGTGTGGCTGGATCGATCGGCCGGCTGAAATCGCCGGAAATGCCGCGTGCCCGCAACCATGACGATTGTCCCATGCGGGCCGTTGCGGGCAGGCGTACAAAGGACATCTTTGACCCGCGCGGGCCGCGGGACTTCCTGCAGAGGGGCTTGACCATGAAGCGAGCGAAGTTGCATCGCATGACGGTGGTATTGGCGTGCCTGTCGTTGACCTGTGCCGCGGGTGCGGCGGCGCCGCCGGCGCAAACGTCGCCGTCCGGCGGCATGCTGGGGTTCACGGCCAGCCGCGCGGCGCAACAGCGCCAGCTCGAACAGCGCTTCGATGCACTGTTGAACGCCGACGAGATCCGCGGCTGGCTGAAGCAGATGTCGTCGGAACCCAACCATGTCGGTTCGCCGCACGACAAGGCCAACGCCGAGTGGATGCTGGCGCAGTTCAAGAGCTGGGGTTGGGACGCGCACATCGAGCAGTTCGACGTGCTGTATCCGACGCCCATCCACGAGTCGGTCGAGCTGCTGGCGCCGACCCCGTTCAAGGCCACGCTGCACGAACCGCCGATCAAGGGCGACGCCAGTTCGTCGCTGCCGGGCGCGTTGCCGCCCTACAACGTGTACGGCGCCGATGGCGATGTCACCGGCGAACTGGTGTACGTCAACTACGGGATGCCCGACGATTACAAGGAACTGGCGCGGCTGGGTGTCAGCGTCAAGGGCAAGATCGTGATCGTCCGCTATGGCGCCGGCTGGCGCGGCCTCAAGCCGGAACTCGCCTGGGAGCACGGCGCGATCGGCTGCCTGATCTATTCCGATCCCCGCGACGACGGCTATTTCACAGGCGATCCGTACCCGGTCGGACCGACCCGTCCGCCCGAAGGCGTGCAGCGTGGCTCGGTCGCGAAGATGCAGTTGTATCCGGGCGACCCGACCACGCCGGGTTACGGTTCCGTGCCCGGCGCGAAACACCTCCCCCTGGAGGACGCCAAGACCCTCCTCAAGATCCCGGTGCTGCCGATTTCCTACGCCGACGCGACGCCGATGCTGCAGGCAATGGGTGGCCCCGACGCGCCCGAGAGCTGGCGCGGCGCGTTGCCGTTCACCTACCACGTCGGTGCGGGTCCGGCCAAGGTGCACATGGTGGTGAAGTCGGACTGGAGCCTGAAGCCGGTCTATGACGTGATCGCCAAGCTGCCGGGTTCCAGCGACGCCGACCAGTGGGTGCTGCGCGGCAACCACCACGACGGTTGGGTGTTCGGCGCGTTCGATCCGCTGGCGGGCATGGTGTCCGAACTGGCCGAAGCCAAGGCGTTGGGCACGTTGTACCAGCAGGGCTGGCGTCCGAAACGCACCATCGTGTACGCAAGCTGGGATGGCGAGGAACCGGGCCTGCTCGGCTCGACCGAGTGGGCCGAAACCCACGCGAAGGAGCTGCAGCAGAAAGCGGTGATGTACCTCAATTCCGATACCAACGGACGCGGCATGTTGTTCGCGGGCGGCAGTCATTCGTTGCAGCACCTGGTCAACCAGGTCGCGGCGGGCGTGACCGACCCAGAAACACAAGCGAGCGTGCAGCAGCGCCAGCGTGCGTTCCTCGACGTGAATGCTGCCGGCAAGACCGCCAGCCCGATGTTGAAGGAAAGCGCGAAACTGGCGGGCGAGAGTGGCGACATTCCGATCGCGCCGCTGGGTTCGGGTTCGGACTACAGCGCGTTCCTGGAACACCTCGGCATCGCGACGCTGGATATCGGCTTCGGTGGCGAGTCCAACCAGGGCGGCGTGTACCACTCGCGTTACGACGATTTCGATCACTTCGACCGCTTCGGCGACCCCGGCTTCAAGTACGAAGTCGCGCTGGCGCAAGTGGCCGGACACATCGTGATGCGCACCGCCGATGCGGAAGTGCTGCCGATGCGTTTCGGCGACTTCAGCAGCACGCTGGACCGCTACGTCGGGCAATTGCACAAACAGGCCGACAACGCACGCAAGGAAGCCGTGGCGCAACACAAGTTGCTGGATGCCGGCGCGTACAAGCTGGCTGCCGATCCGCTGCATCCGGTGGCGCCGCCCGAGCGCCTTTCCGACGTGCCGAAGATCGATTTCGCGCCTTTGGATAGCGCGGCAAAGAAACTGAAGAAAAGCGCGCAAGCCTATGAAAAGGCTTACAGCGCGCGCGCCGAAAAGGGCCTGGATATTCCGGCCGTACAACTCGCGCAGGTCAACCAATTGATGGGCAGCATGGAACAGCGCCTGCTGGATGCGCAGGGTCTGCCGGGGCGCCCCTGGTTCAAGAACATGATCCAGGCGCCGGGCGAGTTGACGGGTTACGCGCCGAAGACGATCCCGGCCGTGCACGAAGCGCTGGATGCGCGCGACTGGAACCGCGCCGACAAGTACGCGGCGGTCACGGCGAACGTGCTCGACACCTATCGCGCGCAACTCGACAAGCTGACGGCGTTGCTCAAGCAGTGATCGACGGCGGCTCCGCGCGCGCAGCGTGCGGAGCCGTCCGGTTGGCGTGTATTCACAACGCACGGGCCGCACGGGAGGATGATGGAAGCCTCCTTCCTTCCAGCGGATCAGCCGCCATGCGCCGCTTCAAGTGGATTCCCTTGTTGATGGCTGTCCTGATGGCCGCCTGCGCCCAGCAACCCTCGCGCGAGGCATCCGCACATCGCGCGCACGCGGCGATCGACTACGCGAAATACGTGCAGCGTACCGTGCCATGGTTCAACTTCACCTCGCTGTACAGCTGGGATTCGAACCAGCTCGGCAGCGTCGTGGTCTGGACCAGTCCCCGCGCGGCGTACCTTCTGACAACGGCGGGGCCGTGCCTGGGTCTGCAGACCACAGCGGGCATCATAGGCCTTACGTCACGGGATGGCCTGGTGAGTTCCAACCAGGATGCGGTGCTGGCCGGTGGCGACCGCTGCCAGATCATGCGCATTGGGCAACTCGACGCCAAGGCCATCCGCGCGGCGCGTGCCGGGTCCGAGGCGAAGACGCCCGACGACAAGCGCGACTGAACTTGCGCGGCGCGTGTCGTTCGTGGCGCCGGCGACGAGGAATCTGCGACCTTTTGCAAGGAGCTTGCCGAATCGGGCAAGAAGCAGCGTGCTAGAAGTCCAGTCAACCAGGGAGATTGCCGAGCTTGTCGTCCAGCGCCGGGTGTTGCGGCAAGCGGATCAGGAATTCTTCCTGCAGCACTGCGCGGATTTCGCCGGCGTCGCGCAACGTGCGGCGCTGCGTCGGACCGTTGGTGACGTGCACCGCGAATTCGCGGTTGCGTAACGTCAGCCTGCGGCCGTGAAGCGCGCGCGCCGCGCTCAGGCCGGTGACGAAATGCGAATCCGGGTTCGTGGATGTCCACCAGTTGCCGACGCGGTAGTCGGCAGCGAATTGCGGCTGCAGGTCGAAGCGGTACAGCGTCTGCCACGCATCGGCGGCGAACAGTTGCAACCGCCAATCGCTGTCGTTGCGGCGGATCAGGCGGAACGGTTCGTGTGGCGTGGCCTGTTGGACGCCGGGGGCAAGTTCAAGCGGGCCGGTGGGCGTGTTGCCGCCGAAACCCACGTCGGCCAGCCATGATTTTCCGTCGACTTCGACGCGCAGCAGCATGTGGGTGCGCGCGGTGATCGCATCGTCAGGTTGTCCCCACAGCACGCGCGCGGCCAGGTCGGTCACCTGGAAGCCGATCGCGCGCAGGGCATCGCCCAGCAGGCGGTTCTGCTCGAAGCAATAGCCGCCGCGGCCGTCGTGTACCAGCTTGCGTTGGACGGATGCGATGCCCAGCGCCGGTGACACGCCGAGGAACGGATCGAGGTTTTCGAACGGGATCGTGGCGACGTGCGCGGCGATGATGCTGCGCAGGCTCTGCAAGTCCGGCACGACGGGTGTGCGCACGCCGATGCGTTGCAGGTAGGCGTCAAGGTCGATCGATGCGTCTGGCATGTCGCGGCTCGGCAATATCCATGGCGAGACAGCAAGTCCGCCCTTGTCGGGCTCGTCATTCCGAGGCCGCCGCCGCTCTTTGCGGCGGAACCCGGAATCGGTTGCTTTTCGCGTCAGCGTTCGACCGCGTAGCGGAACAGCGGGATTGTCGATGACGGGCAAAGCAAGAACATGTTGCGTGCCTGCAGCGCAGGTCAATGGGCCGCAGTGCCGAGCTTGCGCTCGAGGAAATCCACGGTCGCGGTGTCGGCCTTGAGCCACGAAGCGTGGCGCAGGAAGCCATGGATTTCGTTGGGGATCACCATTTCCTCGAACGGGACGCCGTGCTTCTGCAGGCGTGGCACCACGTCTTCCATCTGCAGGAAATGCACGTTGCGGTCATCGTCGCCCTGGATCAACAGTACCGGCGATTTCCACTTCGCGATGTCGGCATCGGGCGAGGACTCCCACGCGACCTTCAGCGCTTCCTTGTAATCGCCCTGTTCATAACGCGCGCTCGGGTTCTGGGCGAACCACCAGCCGATCGCGCGCGACCAGTCGTGCAGGCCGTGCATGTCCACGCCCGCCTTGAAGATGTCGGAGTTTCTTGCGAGCGCGAGTGCGGTGAGATAGCCACCGTAGGAACCGCCCCAGATGCCGATGCGCGTGGGATCGACGCCGTTCACGTGCTGCAGGAATTTCGCGCCCGCGACGACGTCCTGGTACTCGGAGGCGCCGGCCGGCCCCGCGTGCGGCGGATTGTGGAAGGCATGGCCGTAGCCGATGCCGAGCCGGTAGTTCACCGACAGCACCGTGAAACCGTGCGTCGCAAGGTACTGGTTCACCGCGTAGCTGTTCGAGTAGTAACCCATGTAATGCCAGCCCAGCAGCATCTGCCGCGGCGGTCCGCCGTGCACGAAGATCACGCCTGGCTGATTCGTGCCGGCATCGGCGCTGCGGAACAACTGGCCCTGGATTTCCGTGCCGTCGGCGGCCTTGAAGGTCACGGCCTGCGGAATCACCAGTTGTGCGGTCGGGAAATCGGCAGGAATCAGGTCGGCTTGCAGCGCGCGTTGATGGCTGCCGTCGGCCTGCATCACCGAAACCAGCGGCGGCCGTTGCGCGCCCGCGTCGATGTAGGCGACGGTACCGCCGACCGCGGTGGGCGAGGTCTGGATGTCGGTACCCGAGGTCAATGCCTTCGCGTCCGCGCGATCCACCGAAACCCGGAACAGGTGCCGGCGATCGTTGTCGTCCTTCGTCGTGCCGGTGTTGGCGCTGTAAACGACCGACTTTCCATCGGGCGCCATCGCGACATCTTCCACCATGAACTTGCCGGGCGTCAGCAGCAGGGGTGTGCCGCCACTTGCCGCGATCGAGTACAGGTGCGGCCAGTTGTCGAGGTCGGCGAGGAACACCAGGCGTGCACCATCATCGGCCCAGTGCAGGTTGGCGCCCCCTGCGGTTTCGGGATACGAGCCGAGCAAGGTGTCCGGGCTTTGCCAGACCACGCGGCCTTGTCCGGTGCGTGCGTCCGCGACGCGGATCGACCACGGCTGCGGCGTCTGCTCGAGGATGGGTTGCGGCGGTCCACCGTTGCCGGGCTGGCGCGTGAACGCGATCCGCGCGCCGTCGGGCGACCAGCGCGGATCGCCGTCGTTGCCGGTCGAAGGCGACAGGTACAGCATCGGCGTGCGGTCGTCGGTGAACACGCCAATGAAAGCATGGTCGCCGCGGTTCGACACGAACGCCAGGCGTTTGCCGTCCGGCGACCAATGCAGGTCGCCATCCTTGCCGCGATCGAAGAACAGCCGCTTCGGCTTGGCCTTGTCCTTTGCATCGAGCGACGCGGTCCACACCTGATCGTCCTTGATGAAGGCGAGCTTGCCGGTGGAAGAGAGCGCGGGTGCATCGCCTTCGGTCAGTTCGCGGGCAGTCCCGATGCGCAAGTCCACCGTCCACAGCATCACCTTGGGTTCGATCGGGCTGGACGATG
Organism: Lysobacterales bacterium 66-474; assembly: GCA_001899805.1. Classification (GTDB taxonomy): domain Bacteria; phylum Pseudomonadota; class Gammaproteobacteria; order Xanthomonadales; family Rhodanobacteraceae; genus 66-474. The sequence goes on along the minus strand of MKWP01000015.1, from coordinate 359,791 downwards.
GATCGGGCTCCAGCTTTTCCGGCCAGTTGGCGTCATGATCGCCGCCGCGCACGAACACCAGCTCGTCGCCGGAGGGCGAGAACGTCAGTTGCGTGAGTTCCTGGCCGTCGTCGGCGCTGAAGTGCGTGACCTGGCGCGGCTTGAACGTGGGCGCTTGCGCGATCCACACGTTGCGCGCGCCACCAAGGTCCACGATCCATGCGATGCGGTCGCCATGTTGCGAGGACGCCAGGCCTTGCGGGAAGGGATAAGCGAGGACTTGCTGCAGGTTGAACCCCGCATCCGGCGATGCGCCCTGCGCCGGTGGCGCGAGCGTGGCCGTGGCGAACAACAGGGCGATGAAGACGAACGCGCGACAGCGTGGCATGGCATATCCCTCCGGCTGGGCCAAGTCGACATTGCAACGCAGCACGGGAATGGGCGCAAGGTGCCAGCGGTCATGTTGAAGTCACGTGCAGAGCCCTAGCATGCGCGCATGGACGGTCACGCGCGACCCCACGTGGTGATTCTCGGCGGCGGCTTCGGCGGCCTGTGGGCGACGCGCGCATTGCGCAACGCGCCGGTACGCGTCACCCTGATCGATCGCGCCAATCATCACGTGTTCCAGCCGCTGCTTTACCAGGTCGCGGCGGCCAGCCTGTCCGGCCCAGACATCGCCGCGCCGCTGCGCCACATCGTGCGCCGACAGGACAACGTCACCGTGTTGATGGAGGAAGTGCAAACCATCGATGTGGCGGCGCGTTGCGTGCGCAGCGAAGCCGACGAGTACGAGTACGACTGGCTGATCGTCGCCACCGGCTCGACCCACGCCTATTTCGGGCACGACGATTGGGCGGGACATGCGCCGGGTCTCAAGACCATGGACGACGCCTTGGCGATCCGCCGCCGCGTACTCTCGGCGTTCGAGGCGGCCGAGCGCGAACCCGATCCCGCGCGTCGCGCGCAGTGGCTGGGTTTCGTGGTGATCGGTGCGGGCCCGACCGGGGTCGAGCTTGCCGGCACGCTGGTCGAGATGGCGCACCACACGCTGCCGCGCGAGTTCCGGATCGCCCGGCCGCGTGACGCGCAAATCCATCTGGTCGAAGCCGGGCCGCGGGTGCTGGCGGCGATGCCGGAAGTCCTGTCAGCGATTGCCCGGCGCAAGCTGGAACGGATGGACGTGCGCGTGCACTGCGACGCCGCGGTCACGGATGTCGACGCTGCGGGTGTGCGCATGGGCGAGCAGCGCATCGATGCCCGGACGCTGTTGTGGGCCGCCGGTGTCGCGGCATCGCCATTGGGCACGCAACTCCGTGCCGAGTGCGACCGCGCCGGGCGGGTGCGCGTGGCGCCCGACTTGTCGTTGCCGGATCATCCCGAGGTGTTCGTGATCGGCGATCTCGCGCATGTCGAACAGGACGGCAAGCAGGTGCCGGGAATGGCCCCCGCGGCCAAGCAAATGGGCCGTCATGCCGGCCGCGCGATCCGCGAACGCCTGGCCGGACGCGCGCCGCAAGGGTTCCGGTATCGCGACTACGGCAGCGTCGCCAGCATCAGCCGCGCCTCGGCGGTGGTCGACCTGCGCGGTGTGCACATTTCCAGATTTCCCGGTTGGCTGTTCTGGTTGGTTGCGCACATCTTCTTCCTGATCGGCTTCCGCAACCGTCTGGCCGTGATGTGGAACTGGGCCTGGTCCTACCTGACCTGGCAGCGCAACGCGCGGATCATCGTGGGGCGCCCCCGCGAGGATTGAGCGCGTGGCGTTTTCAGGAATGCGATGGGCTATCGGCGGCAGTCTTCCCGTCTTCCACCGGCAGAAAGTGGACGAACCTCCCTCCATCCATTTTCAGCTCCAGCGCGTCCCGGACACGTACCAGCGTGACGGTGCAGCCTGAATCCATGCCGATGATCTCAAGTTTGTCGCCCTTGTGCAGGGTCACGAAGGCATGCGGGTTTTGCATCATGTATCCGGGTGGTTTGTATGCCGCGGTGTTGACGAAAACCTTCGCGCCGTTGGGGTAGGTGATTGCGGCCGGCGGAAAGCCTTTCGAGAACACGACCTTGACCCCGTCTCCATCGCCGACCGCGCGGTGGATGGCACACACGTCGCCCGCCACGGCGGTCGATGCGCCGACCAGCGACACGAACATGCCGCACAAGACAACCAGTGTTTTCGTCTTCATGTGCTTTCCATCCGTTGGTGGTGGAATCATGTTCGACGCCGGATCTGCCCGAACGGCAGCATCCAGTGGGGCTTGGCGCCGTGTGATGCGAACAGGACTTTACCGCGTTCGCTGACCCAGAGGTCGGCGACGGCGATCAATTCGTCGTGATCGAAGACCAGCGGGCAGCGTTCGCGCAGCCATGGCGGCACGCGCGCCTGCTGGAACAGGTCGCGCAGTTCGCGGGTGTGCGCGTCGCCCGCGGGCTTGATGCGCTCGCCGCCACGGCGAAAGCGCACGGTGAGCGGCGGCTCCACGCGCACGCTGTCCGTCGAGTCCGATCCCGTCGTTTCCAGCACGAGCGACCCGCAATCGGCGGGCAGCGCGAGCGGAGCACCGTTCCAGTTCGCTTGCCAATTTTCCGGAAGCGCCGCGAGCGATGGCATGGCATGCAGGCGTCCATCCCAGATGCGTACTTGCGCACCGGACCATGCGACCATCGGCAGGGCGTCTTCCGCGGCCGTGGAAGCCTGGGTTTCCAGTTCGCGATATTGCCTGTCACCCGGCGTGGACAGGCCGTGCCCGCGCAACCACAAGTGCAGGGTCTCGGCACGCAGCGCTTCCGGAAGCGCCAGCCAGCCGTCCGCGTCGAGGCTGTCGTCCGCGCGACGGATGGAGGCCAGCGCGGCCGCCGCCTCGCCGGAGATGAAATCGGACGCGGCGCGACAGCGTTGCGCCGCGTGCAGGATCGAAGCATCCGCGTGCGGCCAGTGGCGCATGATCCGGGGAAGAAGTTCGTTGCGCAACACGTTGCGCGCGAAACGCGGATCGGAATTGGCGGGATCGTCGATGCATGGCAGTCCGTGTTCTGCGACGTAGTCGCGCAGCGCCGTGCGTGGAACGTCCAGCAACGGCCGCCACAGGAAACCACGCGCGAACGACCGCAGTGCGCGCATGCCGCCCAAGCCCTCCGGGCCGGCGCCGCGCAGCAGTTTCAGCAACACGGTTTCGACCTGGTCGTCGCGGTGGTGTGCCAGCGCCAGCCACTCACCTTCACGCAGCGCTTCGGCGAAGGCGGCATGGCGTGCGCGTCGCGCCGCCGCCTCGATGCCTTCGCCGTGCGCGTCGAGCACTTCGACCCGCACCGTCGTCGTCGGAACGTTGAGCGATGCGCAAAATTCCATGCAGCGTTCCGCCCATGCGCGGCTGTCGGCATGCAGTCCGTGATCGACATGCAACGCGCGCAGGCTGCGTTCACGCGCCTCCGGCAATTGCGCAAGGGCGTGCAACAAGGCCGTCGAATCGGGGCCGCCGCTGAAGGCGACGCACAACGCCGGCGGACCATCCGCGCGCAAGCGTTCGCGCAATCCGTCGGACCACATCGGGTCAACCTTTGCCGGATTTCGCGCGGTTGCGCACGTGCAGGGTCTTGGGCCTTCCTTCGCCGGCACTGCGTCGTTCGATCTCGAACAAGGTGGTCGCGGCGACCAGATCGCTCAATTTGCCGTAACCGTAGCTGCGCGCGTCGAAATCGGGGCGCTGCTTGCTGATGATCGAACCGACCGCGCCCAGCGTGGCCCAACCGTCGTCGTCGGAGGCGGCTTCGACTGCGTTGCGCAACAGGTTCACCAATCCGGAATCCTGTTTCAGTTGCGCGGCGCTGCGCGGCTTCTGCGGTGCCGGTTCGTCTGGCTTGCCGGCGAGGTTTTCCACGTAGATGAACTTGTCGCACGCCGCGACGAACGGCTCCGGCGTCTTGCGCTCGCCGAAGCCGTAAACGATCAGGCCGGATTCGCGGATGCGTCCAGCCAGGCGGGTGAAGTCGCTGTCGCTGGAGACGATGCAGAAGCCGTCGAAGCGCCCGGAGTACAGCAGGTCCATCGCGTCGATGATCAAGGCCGAATCGGTAGCGTTCTTGCCGCGGGTGTAGCCGAACTGCTGCATCGGCTGCACCGACTGTCTCAGCAATTCGTCTTTCCAGCTCTTGAGATGGTTGTCGGTCCAGTCGCCATAGGCGCGCTTGACGTGCGCCGTACCGTACTTGGCGATTTCGGCCAGCAGCGCCTCGATCAGCGATGGCTGCGCATTGTCGGCGTCGATCAGGACCGCCAGCTTGGCGGCGGATTCGGAGGGCATGCGGAATCTCCGTTGCGAACCTCGGCTGATGGTAACGGGGGTTTCAGTTAGGCAGACCGTTCTTGTGCAAATGTTCCCTCAGCCGCTCCATGCCGTCTGTCCCCCAACCGTTCCACCGATCGACCTGTTGACCATCCCGGAATACGTAGAAGGTTGGAATCAGCCAGGAATCGAGCATTTGCCATTCGCGGTTGCTCCACGCGACGTTCATGGTCTGGTTCGGGAATTCGCGATTCCACTGCAGTACATCCGGGAGCGATTCATTCCCGGGCGCCAGCCAGATCGCGTGTTCGTGAAACAGCTTGTCCAGCACCGGGTTGGCGCGAATCCCGCGCGCGGCGTCTTCCGAAAAGTGGCAACCGGCGATCACCACGATTCGCAGCGGTACGTGCATGTCGATTGCCCTGCGCAATATCGACTTGCCGTCCGGGTTCACCGTCAACACCGTCGGGTTGCCATCGTGCACATTCGCCGCTAGCCGGAGTGGCGGGAGCGGTGCGATATCCGCTGTGGGGTATTGCCGCGCGAGCGCATTGGCTTCATCGAAGTGTCGCGCCGCGACCAGCAGGTCGTGTACCTGGGAAACCCGTGCAGAAGTTGCCAAGCCGCGTCGATGGAGTTCGGCCAGGTCCAGACGCAGGTCGACCAGGTGGTGTGTATCGTGGGACGCGAACGATACGGAGCTTGCGGCGCGGAACAGCAGGACTGCATCGTTGTCGTCTAGCTTGGCAAGCGCCGCTGGTTGCTGGTACGGGGCGAGCAGGCGGTCGTACAGACCGGTCACGCTGTCGGATGGGTGCGCTCCATGCAGCGTGTCTTCGCGCATGAAAAACCATTGATCGAATTTACGCCCCAGCGGCGTTTCCGGTGCACGACGTTCGGTTTCGGACAGTGGCGTCACACGGCCGTGCATCATCGACGCGTAACCCTGCGCATCGAACAAGGTCAGTACCAGTGCTATTTGCGCGTCGGTCAGGTATGTCGACAAGTCCGAGGTGTCGAAGCCGCCAAGGCCGTGCTCGCCCCACACGAGCGTACCCAGAAAGCGCTTGCGCGCGCCCACGGGCAACAATGACAGCGGCGAAGCATCGGGAGGCGTCGTCTTGATGTAGTGGTCAAGCTCGGCAGGTGTGCGAATCACCTGCGCACCGTGCGTGACTTTGGCGCCCGGCGCAGGCAGTACTGCGAACAGCGCGATCACGGCGAACGTCATCCATACTGTTTTCATGTGGCCGGCTCCTTCCGGGTGCGTCCGGATTCCAATGCATCCCGGCGTATTGTCCACGCGTCCGCAGTGATGCTATTCCTGGTACGTGCCGTACTTGCGCAGGCGCTGGTAGCGCTGCTCCAGCAGTTCGTCGATCGGCAGGGCCGCAAGTTCGTCGAGCTGGTTGATCAGCACGGCTTTCAGGCGGATCGCCATCGAACGCGGATTGCGGTGTGCGCCGCCGGTGGGCTCGCGGACCATCTTGTCGATCAAGCCGAGTTCCAGCAGGCGCGGCGCGGTCATGCCCATGGCTTCGGCGGCGTCACGCGCGCGGTTGGCGTCCTTGTACAGGATCGACGCGCAGCCTTCGGGGGTGATCACGGAATACGTGGAATATTGCAGCATGTTGACGCGGTCACCCACGCCGATCGCGAGCGCGCCGCCGGAGCCACCTTCGCCGATCACCGTGCACACGATCGGCACCCTCAGCTCGGCCATTTCCTCGAGGTTGCGCGCGATGGCTTCGCTCTGGCCGCGTTCCTCGGCACCGATGCCGGGGTAGGCACCGGGCGTGTCGATGAAGGTGAGCACCGGCAGGCCGAAGCGCTCGGCCAGTTTCATCAGGCGCAGCGCCTTGCGATAGCCTTCGGGTTTCGGCATGCCGAAGTTGCGGCGCACCTTGGACTTGATGTCGCGGCCTTTCTGGTGGCCGATCACCACCACCGGCCGTCCGACGATGCGGGCCAACCCGCCCACGATCGCGGCGTCGTCGGCGTACATGCGATCGCCGGCCAGCTCGTGGAACTCGTCGCAGATCACCGCGACGTAGTCCGTGGTGTAGGGACGCCCCGGGTGCCGCGACAATTGCGAAACCTGCCACGACGACAGGTTGCGGAAGATTTCCGCGGTCTTCACCCGCAGCTTGGCGCGCAACTTGCCGACTTCGTCATCGACGTCGACGGCGTGGTCGTGGCCCGCGGCGGTCAATTCGCGCAGCTTGTCTTCCAGCTCGGCGATCGGCTGCTCGAAATCGAGGAAATTGGGGTTCATTCCCTGTGCCAGGACAAACAAAGCGCGGATTATAGCGGTTGGGGCGCCGTCAGGGCCTTTCGGACACGGCCGCCGGCCGCGACAGCGAAGGCTGCACGGACTTGACGCCGGGCACTTCGGCCAGCGTGCGCAGCAGGCCGGTGTTGACGCGAACCCTCCAATCGCTGCCGAGCCGCAAGTCGGCGCTGCCGGAGGCGTTGTGGTAGCCGGTCAGCAGCAATGGCGTGTGCCCGCCGCAATGCCCGGCCAGTGCGCGCTTGAACGTGGACACGAAGCCGGCGTCGATGCCGTTGACGCCGATGCGCAGCAGGCGCGCACCGGCCTCGCAAGCCTCGTCCAGCGTCCACGCGCGGCGCGCGCGCAGGGCCAGTTCGCCGCTGAAATCATCGAGGGCAAGTCCACCTTCGATGACCAGGATGGCGTCGGGCTGCAGCAGCGCGCCGTATTGCTGCATCGCCTCGCGGAAGAAATTGACCTCGATCGCGCCGCTCCAGTCCTCGATCCGAACGGCCGCGCCGGTATCGCCGCGACGACGCATCTTCACCAGCATGCCTGCCACGGCCCACGACGTTTCCGGCGCGCGGCGCCAGCGGTTGTCGTCGTCGTCGCCACCGCTGCGCGGCGCGGGCGGCTCGTAGCGCTCCGCGGTTTCGCCGATGGGGCAGGTCGCGAGTTGCGCGAGCACTTCGCGCCACGGATCGGTGGGATGCCCCGACAGGTAATGCCCCAGCGTGGCGCGTTCACCCGCGAGCTTGCGTTCCAGCGTCCAGGGCGGTTGCTCCGGCGTCGCCAGGGCGACCGTCGCGGCCGGCGCCAGCGATGCGCCGAACATGTCGTTCTGGCCGGCTTCGCGGTCGCGCAGTCCCTGCTCGGCAGCCTTTACCGCTTCGGGGAGCTGCGCGGTGAGCGTGGCGCGGCTGCTGCCAAGCGAATCCATCGCACCGGACTGGATCAGTGCCTCGAACACGCGCTTGTTCAACTTGCCGGAGTCCATGCGCGCACAGAAATCGGCGAGGTCACGGAAGCGGCCGCCCTGCGCGCGTGCGTGCATCACCGCTTCGCACACCGCGCGGCCGACGCCCTTGATCGCGCCGAGGCCGTAGCGGATGCAGCCGACGCGTGACGTTTCCGGCGTGAGGTCGCTGTCGGCATTGGCGACGAAGTGGTAATCCGAGGCGTTGACGTCGGGCGGCAGCATCGCAAGGCCGATCGCGCGCGCATCCTCGATGAATTGCACCAGCTTGTCGGTGGAATCCATGTCGGAGGACATTGTCGCCGCCATGAACTCGGCGGGGTAATGCACCTTCAGCCACGCGGTCTGGTAGGCGACCAGCGAATACGCCGCGGCGTGCGACTTGTTGAAGCCGTAGCCGGCGAACTTCTCCATCTGGTCGAAGATCGCGTCGGCTTTCCTTTCGGGCACGCCGTTCTGCATCGCACCGTCGCGGAAGATGCCGCGGTGCTTGGCCATCTCGGCCGGCACCTTCTTGCCCATCGCGCGGCGCAGCAGGTCGGCGCCGCCCAGCGAGTAACCGCCGACGATCTGCGCCATCTGCATCACCTGCTCCTGGTAGACCATGATGCCGTAGGTCTCCTGCAGGATCGGTTCGACGCGCGGGTCGGGATACACCACCTGTTCGCGGCCGAGCTTGCGCGCGACGTAGTTGGGGATCAGTTCCATCGGGCCGGGACGGAACAACGAGTTCAGCGCGATCAGGTCTTCGAAGCGGTCCGGCCTGGCATCCTTCAGCAAGCGCTGCATGCCGCCGCCTTCGAACTGGAACACCGCGACCGTGCGCGCTTCGCGGAACAGCTTGAAGACTTCGGCATCATCCAGCGGCAGTTGCGCGATGTCCAAAGGAGTGGTTGCAGCCGCGGGCTGCACATTCTTTCCTTCGCCTGCTTGCGGGTACGGCTGCCGTCCATGGCCAGAAACTCCGTGGTGCCCCAAGGGCGGATGGGGGGAATGCTGGCGCGCCACTGCTCGCCGCGCGTTGATGGCCTTCACCGCCCAATCGATGATAGTGAGCGTGCGCAGGCCGAGGAAGTCGAACTTCACCAGCCCGACTTCCTCGACGTCGTTCTTGTCGTATTGGGTGACGACGCCGGCACCGCCGGGCTCGGAATACAGCGGCGCGAAATCGGTCAACGCGCTCGGCGCGATCACCACGCCGCCGGCATGCTTGCCGGCATTGCGGGCAAGGCCTTCCAGTTTCAGGGCGAGGTCGATCAAGGTGTGCGCCTCGTCGTCCTGCTGGTACAGCTCGCAGAACTCGCGCACCACGCGGTCGGGTTCCTTCTTCGATTTCTCGCTGATGCCCAACGCGTCGCCGAGCGTCAAATCCAGCGGCATGCGCGGGATCAGTTTCGCGATCTTGTCGACCTGTCCGTACGGCATGCCCAGCACGCGCCCGCAGTCGCGCAGCACGGCCTTGGCCGCCATCGAACCGTAGGTGATGATCTGGCTGACCTGGTCGCGCCCGTATTTGTCCGCGACGTAGGCGATCACCTCGTCGCGGCGCTCCATGCAGAAATCGACGTCGAAGTCGGGCATGGACACGCGTTCGGGATTGAGGAAGCGCTCGAACAGCAGGCCGAAGCGCAACGGATCGAGGTCGGTGATCTTCAGGCACCACGCCACTACCGAGCCGGCGCCGGAACCGCGTCCGGGGCCGACCGGGATGTCCTGCGACTTGGCCCAGCGGATGAAGTCGGAGACGATCAGGAAGTAGCCGGCGAAGCCCATCTTGCCGATCACGTCGAGCTCGCGTTCGAGGCGCGCGTCGTAATCCTCGCGCGTCTGGCCCGGCGCGAGCCCGGCTTCGGCGATGCGCTCGTCCAGGCCCGCGCGCGCCTGTTCGCCTATCCAGGTCTCCAGCGAATGCCGGTTGGGCACCGGGAATGCGGGCAGGTGATAGGTGCCGAACGACAGTTCGAGGTTGCAACGCTTGGCCAGTTCGACCGTGTTGTCGAGCGCCTCCGGCAGGTCGGCGAACAGTTCGGCCATCGTGTCGGCGGGCTTCAGCCACTGCTCGGGGGAATATTCGTGCGGGCGGCGCGGGTCGTCGAGCTGGTAGCCCTGCTGGATGCACACGCGTGCTTCGTGCGCCTCGAAATCGTCGGCGTCGAGGAAACGCACGTCGTTGCTGGCGATGGCGGGCAGGTCGAGACGCGCGGCGAGCTGCAATGCCTGCGCGTTGAAAGCGTCTTCGCCATCCCGCCCGGTGCGCGTCAATTCCAGGTACAGGCCGTCGCCGAAACTTCCGCGCAGGGCATCGAGCTCGGCGCGGGCGTCGTGCTCGCGTCCCGCCGCGGCGAGGCGCCCGCAAGCGCTGTCGCGCCCGGCGATGGCGAACAGCCCTGCCACGGCGTCGTCGAGCCAGCCTGCCTGCAATTGCGCACGCCCCGCGTGCTGGCCTTCCAGCCAGCCGCGCGAAACCAGCCGCGACAGGTTGAGATACCCGGTGCGGTCACGGCACAGCAGGGTGAGCCGGTCTGGCCGCGCGGCATCCTCGGGATTCGCGATCCACACGTCGCAACCGACGATCGGTTTCAGCCCCGCTTTTTCCGCGGCGCGGTAGAACTTGATCTGCGCGAACAGGTTGGAGTCGTCGGTCAGCGCCAGCGCCGGCATGCCCAGTTCCACCGCGCGGCTCACGAGGTTGGCGTGCTTGGCCTTGGCCGGGTCGCCGTATTCGGGCTTTTCCGGAATGCGGATGGTGGAATCGCGCAGCGAATATTCGCTGTGGGTACGCAAGTGGACGTAGCGGATCGGCATGACGGGTATCTGGGTATCCGTGCAAGCCTATTGTCGCCGCGCGGGGCGGGCAAGCTTGACATCAGCGGCTGACGCACGCGATCGGATCGGATCAGGCGGACGGGCCGTGGCGTCAGTGTGCACCCGACGGGGGCGGAGCCGCCGCAGCCAGCGGCGGCGGTGCCGGTTCGTTCATCAGGTTCGTGATCTCGGTTGCAAGCGAGTCAAGCATGTCCTCGGCATAGCCGACGCGCACATCGGCAACGGTGCCGTCGCGATGCAACATGATCATGGTGGGCAGCGTGCCGTCCAGACCGAAGGATTTGTTCAATGCGCCGGTTCGGTCCCAGGTCATGATCAAACCCGGCAACTTGGGCATCAGCAGGTGCGTGGCCCGCGAAAAGACGCGATGGTCTTCTTCATAGTTGATCTCGACGACCTGCAACGGGTATCCCCGTTCGTTGGCCGTTGCCTGCAATCCGGCCAGCACCGGCATCTCCTTCATGCAGTACCCGCACCATGTGGCCCAGAAGCTGATCACCACGACCTTGCCGTGCAGGTTGGCAACCGTGACCTGCTGTCCTGCGAGCGTCTTGCCCAGGTCGTCCGGTGGAACGGAACCCGGCGGCAACGCCTTGGCCCACAGGTTCCCGCACGCCAGCATGACCCAGAGAACCAGCAACGTCTTTCGCATGGCTGCCCCCGCTCTTTCGCCCGCACATTCTGTCACAACCGATTCAGGAGCTCCGCCCGGATGGGCATGGGCGCACGCTCGCGCCCGATCATTGCACGCACTGGTGCGAAGCTGCGCCGATGTTCCGGGCAGCGGCTTTGGACCGCGGCCATGGCCGTGGCGTCATGCTCGCGACATGGCCCGGTCTCGATGGCAGGAGGCCCGATCTGGTGTACCTTGCGTGCCTGGCGACTCAAACCGGGATTGCCCATGACCGCTACCCGGGTGCCCGTACGGATCGGCTGTCCAAACGGGTGGGTCAATATCAATGAGAGGGGAACGTATCGTGCCGTCACGCTTTGCAATTTTCCTGGTGGCCGTTGCGTTGGCCGGGTGCGGATCAAGGTCGTTCGTGATGCCCGCGCGCGATGGCGCGTTCTGGGTCACGGGTTCGTCCGGGCGTTTGAGCGGTGCCGAAGAAAAGGCCCGCCTCGTCGAGGACGCCGACGCGTATTGCGAGCACCGCGGCAAGTCGGCCGTCGTGATGCGCGTCAGCGAAAGCGATGCCACGTCCGGCACGCTCGCCGCGCCCGGCAAGTTGGCCCGCGCGACGGTGGAATTTCGCTGCCAGTAGCGCCAAGGGTTCCGGTCGGGTTGGCGCTCTTGCGCGTTCGGCGTGACTACCAATCAGCGCTCAGCGACGGGCCTGTGAGTCGGGGTTTCGGGGCGACGATGCCGACTGCGAAGTTGGCCCAACCAGACGTGGATGACGGGCGTCGTGTAAAGGGTCAGCAATTGGCTCAGCAGCAGGCCACCTACGATGGCGAAGCCCAATGGCCGCTGGAACTCGGAGCCGGTGCCGTGCGCCGCGGCAAGCGCCACGCCGGCCAGCATGGCGGCTGCGGTGGTCATCAGGATCGGCCGCAACCGCAGCAGGCACGCCTCGCGGATCGCCTCCAGCGTGCCTGAACCGCGTTCGCGCTCCGCCTTGAGCGCGAAGTCCACGAGCATGATGCCGTTCTTCTCGACGATGCCGATCAGCAGGATGATGCCGATGATCCCGATGGTCGACAGGTCGAGGCGCGCGGCATACAGCGCCAGCAGCGCGCCGAGCCCGGCCGCGGGCAGCGCGGACAGGATCACGAGCGGGCGGCTGAAGCTTTCGTAGAGGACGCCGAGAATGACGTACACCGCGAGCAGCGACAGCACCACCAGCCATGGCAGGCTGCTCAACGACTTCTGGAATGCCCCCGCATTGCCCTGGAACTTGCCGCTGACGCTCGCCGGCATGTGGATCGCGGCGACGGCGCGATGGATCGCATTCACGGCCTGACCGAGCGATACGCCAGGCTTGAGGTTGAACGACAGCGTCACGGCGGGAAACTGGCCCTGGTGCGTCACCGACAACGGGCCCACCTTGCGGGTATCCACGTCGACCACGGTGGACAGACGTACCAGTGAATCCGTCAGCGACGCCTTGACGTACAGGTCACCCAGCGACGCGACGCGGTGCAGCTGGTCGGGGGTGATTTCGAGGATGATCGGATAGGTGCCGGCCTGGGTGAAATACTGCGTGATCTGGCGCTGGCCGTAGGCATCGTTCAGGGTGTCGTCGATCGCCTGGATGCTCACGCCAAGGGTTGCCGCCTTGCCGCGATCGATGTCGAGGCTCAGCTGCGGGGCTTCGTCTTGCAGGTCGCTGGCGACGCTTTCGATCTGTGGAAGCTTGTGCATCGCGGCCAGCACGCGCCGGGCCCAGGTGTGCAATTCGACGGGATCAGGGTCCTGCAGCGTGTATTCGAAGTTGCCGCGCGAATTGCGCCCGCCCACCGTGATGTCCTGCGTCGCGTTCATGTGCAAGGTCGCGTCGGAAATCCCGTCGAGCTGTTTGTCGAGCCGCGCGATCACGCGCTGGGCGGAGAGATTCCGCTCCGAACGCGGCTTCAGGACGATGAAGTAGCGCGCCGTGTTGGCGGTTTGGGCAAAACCGTTCCCGCCGGTGCTGCCGGTCCATGACGCGACGCCCTCAACGGCCGGATCCTTGCGCACGATCGCGTCGATCTGGCGTTCGAGTTCCTGCATTCGCTGCGGCGACACGCTTTGCGGCGCGTCGGCGAGCGCCTGGACCAGCCCGATGTCCTGTGCGGGAAAGAATCCTTTCGGAATGGCGAAGGCCAGTCCCAGTGTCAGCGCGACGGTCGCTGCGAACAGCACCAGCATCAGGCGGACATGGCCAAGCGCCACATCCAGCGTGCGCGCGTAAAAGTCCGCAACGGGCTTGAACCAGTCGCGCGTCGCGCGCCGAGCGCGTTCCGGTGCACGGTCGGTTGCACGGACAACGAGCCTGGAAAGCATCGGCGCGAACGTGAGCGAAGCCACCAGCGACACGGCGACCGCGGCGATCACGGTAAAGGCCAGTTCGCGGAACAGGCGTCCGACGACCCCGCTCATGAACCCGATCGGCAGCAGCACGGCGATCAGCGACAGGCTCATCGCGAGGACGGTGAAACCGATCTCGCGCGTGCCCGCCAGCGCCGCCTGCAACGGCGGGGCGCCGGCTTCGACGTGGCGATGGATGTTCTCGACCACCACGATGGCGTCATCCACGACGAAACCCACGGCGATTGTGAGGCCCATCAACGACAGGTTGTCGAGGCTGAACCCGAGCCCGCCCATGGCCGCGAACGTGCCCAGCACGACGAGCACGATGGTGGCGCCCGGCACCAGCGTCGCGCGCAGGTTGCGCAGGAACAGGCCCACGATCAACACGACCAGTCCGATGGTCAGGACCAGCGTGAACTCGACGTCCTTCACCGAGGCCTGGATCGTCGTCGTGCGGTTCAGTACCGTGTCGAGGGTGATCGCGGCAGGCAGGACCGCGGACAACGCCGGCAATTTCGCTTCGATGCGCTGGACCGTGTCCATGACATTCGCGCCCGGCTGGCGATAGATGGTCAGCAGGATCGCGGGCTTGCCGTTGTAGTACGCGGCGGCGGTACGGTCGGCTGCAGCAGCCACCGCGCGGCCGATGTCGCGTACCCGGATCGAGGCGCCCTTGCGGTGTGCCACCACCACGTTGTCGAAGGCAGCCGCCGTGGTGACCTGGTCGTTGGCTGCGATGGTGAATCCGGTGGTCGGCGTGTCGAGCGAACCCTTGGGCGCGTCGGTGGTCGCGGCGACCAGCGCGGGGCGGATCTGCTCCAGGGTCAGTCCCATCCCCGCGAGGCGCGCGGGATCGACCTGCACGCGGATCGCCGGCTTCTGCTCGCCGCCGATGGACACTTGCGCCACGCCCTGAACCTGCGAAATGTCCCGCGCGAGTACGTTCTGGACGTAATCGTCCACCGTGGTCAGCGGCAACGAGTCGGATGTGGCCGCCAATACCAGGATGGGCGCGTCCGCCGGGTTGAGTTTCTTCCACGTCGGCGGCGTGGTCATGTCGGTTGGCAGCAGCCTGCTTGCCGCCGTCAGTGCTTCCTGCACGGCCTGCGCGTCGACATTGATGTCGGTGGCGAGGTCGAACTGGACGGTGATGGAGGCCGCGCCCTGTGCGCTGAACGAGGTCAGTTCGGTGACGCCCGCGATCTGGCCAAGCTGGCTCTCCAGCGGTGTCGCGACGGACGCGGCCATGGTGGTCGCACTGGCACCGGGCAGCGTCGCCGTGACCTGGATGGTCGGGAAGTCCACCTGCGGCAGCGGCGCCACGGGCAAGCGTGCGTAAGCAATCAGGCCCAGCAAGGCGACGGCGCCCGCCAGCAACAGCGTCGCGACCGGGCGCCGGATGAAGGGTGCCGAAAGGTTCATGTCAGCGTACGTCGCGACCGGGAACCAGAGCCTGGCGACGCACGTTTGCGGCGACTCCCCTATGTCTTGATCGACCCGTCAAGCGATAGTGTTCGTCATGGCAATCTGTACCCACGCGATGCTGCCCGCAGTCGACATATGGCGTAATCTAGAGCCATACGAAACCAGGCGTGACTGAAATCTCGCGCTCCTAGGCATAACTAAACCTATCGGTAGAATCGTGGCCCGTCGCCCTCCATCCCTCAACCGCTTGCGTGCATTCGAGTCCGCCGCGCGTCTCGGCAGCTTTGCGGCGGCGGCTGCGGAATTGAACGTGACGCCGGCAGCGGTCAGCCAGAAAGTGCGATCGTTGGAAGAAGGGCTGGGCTTCAAGCTGTTCCGACGGCACGCGAACAACCTTGAACTCACCGACCAGGGCCGCGCGTACCAACCCGGTCTCCAGGACGCGTTCGAGGCCATCGCCCGGCTGACGGAGCAGGTGCGTGCGATGCGCGCCGGGCCGGTGTTGACCGTTGGCGTGGCGCCGGCGCTTGCGCTGCATTGGCTGATCCCGCGCTTGCCGGGGTTCAACAAATTGCACACCGACACGGAGGTTCGCATCGCGACGGGCGGGCTGATGAATCCGTTGCGGGACGACTGGACGTGCACGGTCAGGCGAGGCGAAGGCAACTGGCCCGGCTATGAAGCCGAGCAGCTGTTTCCATCGACGCTGATTGCCGTGTGTACCCCGCAGGTCGCAAGGCAACTGCGTCGCCTGCAGGATCTGCGCAAAGTCACTGGAATCGTCGTCGCCCATCTGGCGGAGCAGTGGACATGGTGGTCCGGCGCGATGGGCAGCAAGAGTCTCGCGCGGTGCGGCAGCGAAGTGTCTTTCGGAAGTTCGTCCATGGCCGTTCAAGCTGCCCTGGACGGCGTCGGCGTCGCCGTCGCGCAGGTCCATTACGTCAGTGACGCGCTGGCGGCCCGACGGCTCGTGGCGCCATTCGGCATTCCAGCGCAACGCTACGAATCCTGGTATCTGGCGTTCCGTCCGATCCGATCGCAGGAACCCGCATTGGCGTGGTTTCGCGACTGGCTGCACGGTGAGTCTGCGCGCCAGATGCAGTTGTGCGCGAAACTCGGCTGGCGCGTATCTCCGAATCGTTGAACCTGGCGAAGGTTCCAGGCACGGATGCCGGTGACCGTCCGCCAGGCGATCACGTGGCCGCGGCTTGTCGATGGGCGCGAAACGCGAAGGACCGCGACGATGGACACCGGACATTCGCGCGCTGACCTGCGACTTCGGCTTTGGGGCTACAGCGCCCGGCGGCCGCTCACCCGAAACGAAGGCACGCTTCGCGCACCGGCGCAAAGCTGCGCCGGTGTTCCGGGCAGGGTCCGAGGCGCTGCAGCGCCGCGAGGTGCGCGGGCGAAGGGTAGCCCTTGTGTTGCGCGAATCCGTAGCCGGGCCAGTGTGTTTCGTAGTTGCAGAGGATGCGATCACGGGCGACTTTGGCCAGGATCGACGCCGCACTGATCGCGGGTTCGCTGGCGTCGCCGCCGACGATCGCACGCGCCGGGCAGGGCAGCGCTTTCGGCAGGCGATTGCCGTCGATGAGCGCGAGTGCCGGTAGCAGCACGAGGCGTTCCAGCGCGCGGGTCATGCCGAGCAGGGTTGCCTGCAGGATATTGATGCGATCGATCTCGACGGCTTCGACATGCACGACAGCATAAGCCATCGCGCAATCGGTGATCCGCGAGTACAAAGCCTCGCGGCGACGCGCGGTGAGTTGCTTGGAATCGGCAAGGCCATCGATCGGCCGCGCGGGATCGAGGATCACGGCGGCCACCGTGACCGGACCCGCCAGTGGCCCGCGCCCGGCTTCGTCCACACCGGCGACGAGCTGGTGTACGGCAGGCCGATGCACGGCAGGCCGATGTACGCCAGGTGTGTTCACTTGAGGTCGTCCAGCTTGCCGAACACCCAGGCGCGGTAAGAATTGCGCAACGCGGCGTTGCGACAGTCGAGGTCGTGGCCGTCGCAGCGATCGCGCAGCAAGGTGTTGGCGACGAAGAACGGATTGCGCGGCAGGTCGGCGGCGTCCAGCAGCAGCGAGCCGAGGTAGGCGATGTCCAGCACCGGGTAATCCTCGCGCCGGACGGGGAGGTTGAATCCCTTCAGCATGTAGTACGTCACGTACTGCGGATCGGGCACCTGTGGCGGGACGCTTTTCGCGAGCGTGTTGATCGCCCCGTCGAACGACGGCTGGTGGTCGCCGAAATGCAGCAGCAACGCGGGCCGGTCGTCGCGACGGAGGAAGGTTTCCAACCGCGTCATCGCCGCATCGGACATCGAAAGACGCTGCAGGTAATTGGTGAGGTTGAGGTTCAGCCAGTCGTCCAGGGCGGCGTTGCCGGGTGCGAGCTTGCCGGGGAACAGCGGCTGGTCGTAGGGCGCGGGCAATTCGTGCAGCGGGGTCATGTGCGGGCCGTGCTGGTGCAGGGTCAGCACGAACACGAACAGCGGCTTGCCGTCCGCCCTGGCTTTTTCTTCGGCGAATACCCGTTCGAAAGCGGCGAACACTTCCGCGTCGGTGGCGCCCCAGCCCAGGTGCAGTTCCTGGCCGCCGTGGAATGCGTCGAAGCCGTAATCGGCATAGGCGTCGCGGCCGTTCATGAAATCGCCGTCGGTGGGATAGATGCCGACCGTTCGGTAACCGTCGGCATCCAGCAGGCGCGGCAGCGTGTAGCGGATGCGCGGCGCGAGGTTGAACGGTGCGTACAGGCCGGCGGGACCGAACATGGTGTGGGGCAGGCCCGCGAGAAACGCGAACTCGGAGGTCCAGGTGCCGCCGCCCCAGGTGTGCACGTTCATCCAGCCGTGCGCGATGGTGTTGGCGTCGGCGTGGAACATGCGCGCGTCGCACAGCTTCGAAGTGCACGCGGTCAGCATGCGCGGATCGAAGGTGCTTTCTTCCAGCACCGCGACGATGTCGGGTTTTCGCGGCGCCGCGGATGCGCCGGCGGCGATGTCGTTCCAGTTGTCGAGTGTCGCGTCCGCGAGCCGGAACGACGGCTCGTGCACGCGTGCATTGCGGACCGACACGATGAAGTCGGACACGAAGCTTTGGTCGATCATCGCGGCCCACATGCCCTTGTCGTAGACGTGCGCGAACGGGCCGCCCGGGTACAGCGTCGCGCCAAGGATCGCGAGCGCGGCCAGCATGGCGATCACGCGTCCGCGGTGCGTGTCGGCGCGGAAGCTGGCACCGCCGCGCCACAGCACGACCAGCAACAACGGGACCAGCACCAGCGCGGCCACGATCGCCCCGATGATGAAGGGATAGCGCAACAGGGTTTCGACGATTTCGGCGTTGGCGTAGTAGACGAGGTCCGGCGCCAGCAGCGGCGTCTCGAGGTAGCGGAACTTCAGGTTGGCCGCGATCACCAGCAGCAGCATCGGCAGGCAGCCTGCGACGAGCCCGAACGCGAGCCTGCGGCTGGCGGCGATGGCGAACAGGATCATCCCGGCCAGGATGCATGCCGCGAATGCACGGTCCAGGATCGCGTGTTCGGCCAGTGGTCCGAACCACAACGTGACTGCCAGCAACGCGAGCGCAAGACCCAGCCGCCATCCGCGATGCCGAGGCGAGGGCTGCCGTCGTGATGCGGTACTCATGCCGGCACCGTTCCGTCGCGAGGAGGCAGCAATGGTTCGATGGCGCGCGCCGCCGCCATGGCCGCGCCACCTCCTGCGTGCAGCGCGAGATGCATGCGCTCGAACTCGTGCGTCAACGCATCGCGCCGGCCGGCATCCCGGAACCAGCCGAGCACGGCGTCCGCCAGTTTTGCCGGCGTGCAGTCGCGCTGCATCAATTCCGGGACCACGCGCTTGCCGGCAAGCACGTTGGGCAGCGAGTATACGTCCGTCTTCAACATTCCAAGCCCCTTGACGATGGCATGCGTGAACGGCGCGATGCGGTAGCCGACCACCATCGGGCGCTTGGCCAGCATGGCTTCGAGCGCCGCGGTGCCGGATGCCAGCAGCACCCCGTCGGAGGCGATCATCGCGCGATGGGCCTGGCCGTCAAGGATCGTGCAACCCGCGAGGCCCGAAGCGCGCACCAGCCGTTCGACCTGTTCGCGGGATGCCGCATTGGCCGTCGGGATCACGATATGCAGGTTCGGGATTTCCGTGGCGACGCGTCGCGCGGCGTCGAGGAAGATCGCCCCGAGCCGATGGATTTCCGAGAGCCGGCTGCCGGGCAGTACCGCCAGCACGGGCGCGTCCGGACCGAGCCCCAGTTCGCGGCGCGCGGCTTCGCGATCGGGGACCAGCGGAAAACGATCGGCCAGCGGGTGGCCGACGAAGCGTGCGTTGGCGCCGTGCCTCGCGTAGATCGCGGGTTCCATCGGGAACAGGCACAGCACCACGTCCGCCGCCTGCGCGATTTTCTCCACGCGGTGTTCGCGCCAGGCCCAGACCGATGGGCTGACGTAGTGCACGGTGCGGATGCCGGCCTGCTTCAATTTCCGCTCGAGGCCGAGGTTGAAGTCCGGTGCGTCGATGCCGATGAAGACATCCGGCTTCAGTTCGAGCAATCGTTTCGCCAGCGAGGCGCGCAGCCGCAGCAGGCGCGGCAGGTGGCGCAGGACCTCGACGAGGCCCATCACGGACAGCGCGCCCGTGTCGTGCCAGGCGTCGAAGCCGGCCGCACGCATGCGCGGACCGCCGACGCCCACGAAACGCGCCTGCGGAAAGCGTGCGCGCAATGCTTCGATCAGGTCGGCGCCGAGTTGGTCGCCCGAATCCTCACCGGCGACCAGCGCGAACAGCGGCATGCCCCCCGACATGGCCATTCATCGCACCAGCGACCGTTCGCTGCGGTCGATGAAATCGCAGAACGCACGCACGTCTTCGCTGTCGCCGGCCTGTTCGGCAAGCGCAGCGCGCGCCTCTTCCAGCGTCTTGTGCGACATGTACAGGGTGCGGTAGGCGCGCTTGATCGCGGCGATGCGCGAGGCGTCGAAACCGCGCCGCTTCAGGCCTTCGGCATTCACGCCGCGCGGCTCCGCGAACTGGCCGGCGACATAGATGAACGGAGGCACGTCGCGGTTGATCGCCGAATACATCGCCGCGAACGCGTGCGCGCCGATCTTGCAGAACTGGTGCACGCCCGCGAAGCCGCCCAGCACCACGTGGTCGCCCACTTCGACGTGGCCGGCCAGCGTGGCGTTGTTGGCGAAGATGGTGTGGCTGCCGATGTGGCAGTCGTGGGCGACGTGCGCGTAGGCCATGATCCAGTTGTCGTCGCCGATGCGGGTGGCGCCGCCGCCTTCGCCGGTGCCGCGGTTGATGGTGACGAATTCGTGGAAGGTATTGCCGTCGCCGATCACCAGCTCGCTGCGCTCGCCCCGGTATTTCTTGTCCTGCGGGTCGCCGCCGATCGCGGCGTAGGCATGGATGTGGTTGTCGCGCCCGATCCGGGTCGGCCCCTGGATCAAGGCGTGCGCGCCGACCCGGCTGCCCGGTCCGATCTCGACTTCGGCGGCGATGACCGCGAACGGTCCGACGCTGATGTCGTCGGCAAGCCGCGCGCCCGGATCGACGATCGCGCTCGGATGGACATTGGGGCCAACCGCGCTCACCGCGTGGTTTCCGCGCACATCAGTTCGCAGGTGGCGGCGTCCTTGCCGTCCACGACCGCGCGCGCGGTGAACAGCCCCATGCCGCGAAGCAGGCGCTTCAGTTGCACTTCGAGGCGCAACTGGTCGCCCGGCACGACCGGCTTGAGGAAGCGGGCGTTGTCGACCTTGGCGAGGTAAAAGATGCGGTCGTCCTTGTTGGCGTGCGTGCCCGACAACCCGATCAGCAGGCCGGATGCCTGCGCCAGCGCCTCGACGATCAACACCCCCGGCATCACCGGATGGCCTGGGAAGTGGCCCTGGAAGAACGGCTCGTTGAGGGTGACGTTCTTGATTGCGACGATGTTCTTGCCGGGCGTGAAATCGATGACCCGGTCGACCAGCAGGAACGGGTAGCGGTGCGGCAGGATGGCCGCGATGCGCTCGGCATCGACGGGCAGGTTCACGGGAGTAGCGGGATCGTTCATCAACTACGTTCCTTGATCAGTGCTTGCAACTGCTTTTCCAGCGCGGCGATGCGGCGGGCCATGCCATCGAGCTGGCGCATCCGCGCGGCATTGCGGCGCCACGCGCGGTTTTCCTCGACCGGCGCACCCGAAGAATACACGCCGGCCTTGCGGATCGAATGGGTCACCAGGGTCATCGCCGTGATGGTAACGCCATCCGCGATGTCGAGATGGCCCAGCACGCCGGCGCCGCCGCCGATCAGGCAATCGCGGCCGATCGTCGCGCTGCCGGCCACGGCCGCGCAACCTGCCAGGGCGCTGTGCGCGCCGATGCGGACGTTGTGCGCGATCTGGATCTGGTTGTCGAGGCGCACGTCTTCTTCCAGCACCGTGTCTTCCAGCGCACCGCGGTCGATAGTGGTGTTGGCGCCGATTTCGCAGTCGTCGCCCACGCGCACGCCGCCGAGTTGCGGCACCTTGACCCAGCCGTCCCGATCGCGTGCCAGGCCGAAACCGTCTGCGCCCAGCACGGCGCCGGCGTGGATCAGCACGCGCTTGCCGAGCGCCACGCGCACGACCAGCGTGACGCGCGCGCCGAGCCGCGACTGGGCGCCCACCGTGCAATCCGCACCGATCACGCAGTGTGGCCCGAGCGTCGCACCGGCGGCGACGGTCGCGCCGGGTTCGATCACGCAACAAGGCCCGACGCTGGCGGACGGATCGACCTTGGCGTCGGCGGCGACGATGGCTGTCGGGTGGACACCGGGTGCGGGCGGGGGAACGTTCTCGAACAGCGCGGCGAGCCGCGCGTAGGCGAGGTAAGGGTCCTTGGTGACCAGCGCCGGCACCGGGCTTGCATCGGCGTGTTCGGCACGCAACACGACCACGCCGGCCTGCGTGTGCGCGAGGTCCACGGCGTAGCGCGGGTGGGCGAGGAACGCCAGTTGGTCGCCTTGCGCGCGCCTCAGCGGCGCGACGCCGCGGATCACGCGCGTCGCGTCGCCGCGCGCTTCGAGTCCGAAGCGCCGTGCAAGTTCGTCGATGCGATAGCCGGTTGATCGTTCCATTCGCCCCGTCGAACAGTGGAGTGTGAGAGACGCTCTTGGGCCCCTCTCCCTCCGGGAGAGGGGTTGGGGTGAGGGTACGGTACCCAAGGCAGCTTGAATGCGATTCGAACCCTCACCCGGCGCTTCGCGCCACCCTCTCCCGGAGGGAGAGGGGAAATCAAAACGTGCGGCCGAAATAGAACTGCAACCGTTCCTCGTACGGCTTGTCGCCGGGCTTGTCGCGCACGGGCTGGGCGAGGTTGATCACGATCGGACCGACCGGGGCGATCCATTGCAGCGAGATGCCGACCGAAGCGCGCAGGTCCGAGGCCTGGAAGGCGCCGAAGCTCGAATACACGTTGCCCGTGTCGGCGAACAGCGAGATGCGCGCCTTGTTGTTGTCCTTGAAGAACGGCAACACCAGTTCGGCGCTGCCCAGCACCTTGAAGGCGCCGCCGACCGGTTGCGGGCGGTAGGAGCTGCCGCCGAGGCAATTGCCACCACTGGTCGCGATCGCGGTGGGGTCGGGTTGGCCGCTGGCGGTAATCAGGCCCGAACAGATGCGCGGGCCCAGGGTGTTGTCCTGGAAGCCGCGCACGTCGCGCACGCCGCCCGCGTAGTAGTTCTGGAAGAACGGGAACGACATCGTGCGGATGTTGCCCTCGGCGTCGGCATATTGCACCGCGATGTCCTTGGAATAGGCCTTGCCGTAACCCAGGGTGCCCGACACGTGCCCGACGAAGCCCAGCGGCAATTCGAAATAGTCGCTGGTGGCGAGGGTCAGCTTGTAGTACGGCACGGTGCCGCCGGGCAGGCCGATTTCGGCGCTGATCTGCTGCAGGCCGCCGCGGGTCGGCTTGAAGAACTTGTTGAGCGTGTCATGCGAATAGGACAGGGTCAGCGGCGTGCTGTGGATGGTGTAGTGGCCGATCTTGAAGATCTGGTCGAAGAACACCTGCGGCGTGTAGCCGGGGATCAGGTCCAGCTTGGTCTTGTTGATGCCGATGCCGGCGTTGATGCTGTCGGTTTCGCTGATCGGGAAGCTGAGGTAGGTCGAGAACGAATCGGTGTCGGAAAGGAACGAGGCGATGTTCTGCTCGG
Organism: Lysobacterales bacterium 66-474; assembly: GCA_001899805.1. GTDB lineage: Bacteria > Pseudomonadota > Gammaproteobacteria > Xanthomonadales > Rhodanobacteraceae > 66-474. The sequence goes on along the minus strand of MKWP01000015.1, from coordinate 336,805 downwards.
CCTGGTTCAACTTCAGCACGCTGGCGTTGTAGCCGATGCCGATGCCGCTGTCGGTGAGGTAGGGGTCGAAGAACGAAACCGTGTATTGCTTCAGGAACAGGCTCTTCTGGAACGTCGCCGAAACGCTGTTGCCAGTGCCGAGGAAGTTGTTGTTCGAAATCGAGGTGCTGAGGATGATGCCGGACACCTGCGAGTAGCCGACGCCGAACTGGAACTGGCCCGAGGACTCCTCGGTGACCTTGACGTTGAGGTCGACCTGGTCGGTGGTGCCCGGCACCTTGGCGGTGTCGATGTTGACGTCCCTGAAAAAGCCGAGGCGCTGCAGGCGCACCTTGGAACGGTCGATCGCGGCCTGCGAATACCAGGCGCCCTCGTACTGGCGCATCTCGCGGCGCAGGATCTGGTCCTGGGTGCTGGTGTTGCCCTTGAAGTTGATGCGGCGCACGTACACGCGCGGGCCCGGGTCGACGAAGAAGGTGAGGTCGACCGTGCGGGTGTTCTCGTCCACCTTCGGGACCGGCGAGACCTTGGCGAAGGCATAACCGATGTTGGAGAGCACGTCGGTGATCGCGTCCGACGACAACTCGATGCTGTGGCGGTCGAACACCTCGCCGGGCTTGATGCGCAGCACCCTGCGCAGGGCGTCTTCGGGCAGGATCAGGGTGCCGAGCAGGTGGATGTCGGAGATCTTGAAGATCTCGCCTTCGTGGATGCCCGCGGCGATGTAGATGTTGCGCTTGTTCGGGCTGATGGTGACCTGCGCCGAGTTGATGTTGAAATCGGCGTAGCCGCGATTGAGGTAGTACGAGGCCAGCTTGGTCAGGTCGCCCGAGAGTTTTTCGCGCGAATACTGGTCGTTGTTGGAGTACCACGAGGTCCAGTTCGGCGTGCCCGATTCCCAGTCGTCGCGGATCTGGCTGTCGGTGAACGAATGGTTGCCGACGATGTTGATTTCCTGGATCTTGGCGGCCTTGCCTTCCTTGATCTCGATGTCGATGGCAACGCGGTTGCGGTCGAGGTTGGTGACGTGCGGTTCGACCTCGACGTTGTACTTGCCGCGGTCGTTGTACTGCGCCACCAGTTGCTGGCGCAGCTGGTCCAGGGTCAGGCGGTCGAAGGTCTGGCCTTCGGCGAGGCCGGCCGATTTCAGGCCCTTCATCAGCTGGTCGGTCTTGATGTCCTTGTTGCCGTGCACGGTCAGGCTGGCGATCGACGGGCGCTCGGTCACCTTCACGATCAGGATGTCGCCCTGGCGCTCCAGTTGCACGTCGTTGAAGAAGCCGGTCTTGAACAGGTCCTGGATGGCCTTTTGCGCGGTGGCGTCGGTCATGGTCTGGCCGGGTTCGACCGGCAGGTAGCTCAGCACCGTGCCGGCGGCGATGCGCTGCAGGCCCTCGATGCGGATGTCGCTGACCGTGAACGGCTGGAAGGCATACGCCGCCACGGGTGCGGAGAGGGCGGCGAACAGGATCAGTGCGGCGACTCGCTTCATCGTCGGTTCCAGGACTCGGGGATTGCCACGCAAACCGTGCATCGTACAGGCGCGGCCGCGCACGGGAAAGCGGCGTGGATCAAACGGCACGGGCGTGAAACCCGCTGCCGCGGCGTGGATGCAGCATCGGTACAGGCCCGGCCTTCATGACAGGATGCGCAGGATGTCGTTGTAGAAGGCCAGCCCCATCAACATCACCAGCAGCGCCATGCCCATGTATTGGCCGGCCGCCATCGCGCGTTCGGACAAGGGGCTGCCCTTGACCAATTCGATCAGGTAATAGAGCAGGTGGCCTCCGTCGAGCACCGGGATCGGCAGCAGGTTCATCACGCCGAGGCTGAGCGAGATGATGCCGAGGAAATACAGGAACCACGCCGGGCCCATTTCCGCCGAGGTCTGGGCGTACTGCGCGATGGAAATCGGTCCCGAGATGTTGGACAGCGAAGCCGAACCGGCCAGCATGTGGCCGAGCATCTTCACGGTGGTCGCGGTGAGGTTCCACATCTGGCCGAACGCGGCGGGAACCGCCGCGAGCGGGCCACGCCGCAGCACGGTGTCGTATTTCGCGGTCCCGACGCTGGCATAGATTCCGATGGCCCACACCTTGCTGCCGTCGGGCGCGCTGGTCAGGCGCGGCTGCAGGTCCAGGCTGATCCGGCGACCGTCGCGGTCGACGACCAGCGCCAGCTTGTGGTCGGGGCCGGCCGATTTGCGGGTGACCTCGGTCAACTGGTTCCAGTCGGTGATCGCGGCGCCATCGATGCTGAGTACGCGGTCGCCCGGTTGCAGGCCGGAGGCTTCGGCTGCACCACCCGGTTCCAGTTTCCCGATCACGGGTGGGAGGGTTCGCTGCAGCGGCACCATCCCGGTCTGCTCGATGATGGATTGGTCGCTGGGGTGCGGCGGCAATTTGTCGAAGTGCAGCACGTGGGTTTGCACGACGCCGGCGGGCGTGCGCACTTCCAGCGGCGTGGGCTGGCGCGCCTGCGCCGCGGTGGCCAGGGCGAGACCGAGATCGGTCCAGTTGGCAATCGGCTGGCCGTTGACGCTCAGCACGCGGTCGCCGTGCCGGATGCCGGCCTGCGCGGCCAGGTGGCTGACGTCGCCGACCAGCGGCTGGAAGTCCGGCTTGCCGATCACCAGCATCGCCCAGAATGCCGCCACCGCGAAAATCAGGTTGAAGGCCGGACCCGCCGCGACGATCAGGATGCGCTGCCAGATCGGCTTGCCGGTGAATTCGCGCGGCCGGTCTGCGGACGCCACGTCGCCCTCGCGCGCGTCCAGCATCTTCACGTAGCCGCCCAATGGAATCCAGGCCACGCAATACTCGGTGCCGTCCTTGCCGTACCACGACTTGATCGGCTTGCCGAAGCCCACCGAAAAACGCAGCACCTTGACCCCGCAGCGGCGTGCCACCCAGAAGTGGCCGAACTCGTGGAAGGTCACCAGGATGCCGAGGGTGACGATCATCCACCAGGCCGAGCCCAGAATGTTCAGGAAATCACTCATGTCATGTTCGCGAAGAATTCGGCGCTTCCCATGATACGGCAACCGGCCTGAAGCGCTGGTGCGTACATCGGGCGCATGGGTTCATGGACCGCAGCCGGGCGCGGACAGTTCCGTGTCACAGGTGCAGCAGGAACTTCCCCAGCACGAAGACCGGCAACGCCGCGACGAGGGAATCCATGCGGTCGAACACGCCGCCGTGGCCGGGGAACAGGGTGCCGGAATCCTTCACCCCGGCGTGGCGCTTGATCAGGCTTTCGAACAGGTCCCCCACGATCGAAAACAACACCGTCAACAGCGCCAGCGCGACGATTGCGGGCAAGCGGCCGGCCGACACGTGCAGCATGGCACCGCCGACCAGGCCCACGACGCCCGAACACACCAGCGCACCGTAGACGCCTTCGCGGGTCTTGCCGGGACTGATCGCGGGTGCCAGCTTGGTGTGGCCCCAGCGGCGGCCGGCGGAGTACGCGCCGATGTCGGCGGCGAACACGATGCACGCGAAGAACACCACCCACCAGGGGCCGCGGCCGGTATTCGGCAAGGCCAATTCGCCGTGCATCACCACCACCGCGCACCACGCCGGCACCACCACCATGGCGCCGGCCAGCAACTTGATCACGGTGTGTCCGGGCGTGGGTTCCGCACCGAAGCGGGGGTGCGCGAGCCACGCCACCGCCACCAGCCACCACAGCAGCCCGGCCAGCACCGGCAGCCACCACCACTGCGTCTTGCAGACCGGCCAGAGCAAGGCGAACAGGATCGCGTAGACGAGCAGGCATGCAATGCGCAAGGGGTAGCCTCGTACGCCGGCCATGCGGGTCCACTCCCACATGCCCAGCAGGAAAATCAATCCGAGCAGGGTCGCGAACACCGACGCCTTGGTCAGGAAGATCAACGCCAGCAGCAGCGGCGCAAGGACGAGGGCGGTGATGACGCGCTGTTTCAGCATGGATCGGCCCCGCCCTCAGCTCGCCCGGGCGGTAACGGGGTCGGGGACGCAACCGAAACGTCGTTCGCGGTGCGCGTAATCGTCGAGTGCATTGTCGAGTTGGGTCGCGTCCATGTCCGGCCACAGCGTATCGGTGAAATACAGTTCGGTATAGGCCAATTGCCAGAGCAGGAAGTTGCTGATGCGCCGCTCGCCGCCGGTGCGGATGAGAAGATCGGGCGAGGGCACGTCGGCCATGCACAAGTACGGTGCCAGCGCGGCCTCGTCGAGGCTCGCGGGATCGATCTCGCCCGCCAGCGCTGCCTCGGCCGCGCGTCGCGCGGCCTGCGCGATGTCCCAACGGCCTCCGTAGCTGACGCAGACGTTCAGCGTCAGGCGCGTGTTGCCGGCGGTGCGCAGGCTGGCTGCGTGCATGCGGGTGCGGAGGGCTTCGGAAAACGCCGACAGTTCGCCGATGAAGCGCACCCGGACTTCGTTCTGGTGCAGTTCGTCGATCTCCTTGTCAAGCGCCTTCAGGAAAAGGTCCATCAGCGCGCCGACCTCGGTATCGGGGCGCTTCCAGTTTTCCGACGAGAACGCGAACAGGGTCAGCACGCCGATGTGGCGGCGCAGGCAATATTCGACGGTGGTGCGCACGGCCTTCTGGCCGGCGCGGTGGCCGAAGCTGCGCGGTTGCGCGCGGCGACGCGCCCAGCGGCCGTTGCCGTCCATCACGATGGCGAGGTGGCGCGGGATGCGCTCGCGGGATCCGGCGTCGTCGTTCGACGTGGCGTTGCGAGCGGTCATCGCCGGTTCCCCCTTGCCCTGTTCGCGCGAGCCATTTCGAGTCGTGCCGTCCACGCCGGTTCGCAGGTGCGGCGGGCGGCCTGCGGTTGCCTCAAAGGGCCAGCAGTTCCTGTTCCTTGGATTGCACCGCCGTGTCGACTTCCTTGATGAAACGGTCGGTCAGTTTCTGCATGTCGTCCTGCCCGCGACGATCGTCGTCTTCGCTGATGTGCTTGTCCTTCAGCAGGTTCTTGATCTGCTGCAGGGCGTCGCGCCGGATGTTGCGCACCGCGACCTTGGCGTTCTCGCCAGCGTGGCCGACGTGCTTGGCCAGCTCCTTGCGGCGCTCCTCGGTGAGCGGCGGCATGTTGAGGCGGATCACCGTGCCCGCGGTGGTGGGCGTGATGCCGAGGTCGGAGGCCATGATGGCTTTTTCGACGGCCCCGACCATCTGCTTTTCATAGGGCGTGATGGTGAGCGAGCGCGCGTCCGACACGGCCACCGTGGCGACCTGGTTGATCGGCACGTCCGAGCCGTAGTAGTTCACCTTGATGTTTTCCACCAGCGCGGTGCTGGCGCGGCCAGTGCGCAGGTGCGACAGCTCGTGGCGCAGCGCCTCGACGCTCTTGCCCATGCGGGTCTGGCTGTCGCGTTTGATGTCGTCGAGCATGACGGTTCCGGAAGGTGTCCAAGGCCGTCGAGTATAGCCGCACCCGCACACCGCCTTCGTCTTCTCCCGGACCGGCGGTGGAGCGGGATCGCGGGCAGGATGCACGCGGCGACAAGGCGCCGGTTCGCGCTGCGCCGCCGCCGCGCCGGAAACCCCGGGCAAGCCGGATCGGATCAGTCGCCGCCGTGTGCTGCCGCGCGCACCGGCAACGGCACGTTGCAGACATCGATCCTGCCCGCCTTGTGGAGGTACCACGCGTCGCTGCGATTGCGGCGCGATTCGACCAGCGCGGTGAAAGTGGGCGTGTCGGTGCGCAGCACTTCCAGGTGCATGCGTTCGGATGGCGGAAGCTCGGATGCCAGGCGCACGCGCAGGATTTTCGTCTGGTGCGCCGGATCCTTGTAGAAGCCCATCGGACCGCTGCCACGCGACAAGCCGGAAAGGTATTGCATGCCTTGCACCACGCGGCCGACCAGCGCGATGTTGCGGTCGAGCTGGCGTGGCGCCTGTCCGATCACGGCGTAGAGCTCGGTGCCGGGACCGGAGTCGGGTGCGTTGTCGCGGCCCGCGCCGACCATGCCGTAGCAGTGCACCAGCCAGGTCTTGCCGGTTTCCGGGTCGCGCGCGACCGGGAAACCGCGGCTGAAGCCGACTTGCGGCGCGTACACGTCGCCGTCGGGCAACGGTGTGAACGGCACATCGTTACCGACGTTGCGCTCGAACTCGGCTGCGACGGTCGCCCTGGCCTTGCCGAGCGAACGGGGCGGATGTGCGGGATGCGCAGCTTCCGCGGCGGGATCGCCCCATTGCGTCACGAAACCATCCTGCACCCGCAGGATCGCGAGACCATCCCAGTAATGTTCGTGCGCGAGCGTGCGGATGTTGGCAGCGTGCAGCGGCGCGTAACCTGGCGCGAGTTCGATCACCACGCGGCCCTGCGGCAGGTCCATGTACAAGGTGTCGTTCGGGTCGAGCCCGCGCCAGTCGGAAGGTTTCGAGGCCTTGAGGATCTGGTCCATGGTCGGCGCGGGCTTGGCCGCGGCCGCTTCGGCCGCGTGCACGGACGATGGCAATGCGGAACCCGCGACCAGCGCGGCGGTCAGCGCGAACGAAACGGATCGGATCACGGCGGGCTCCCTCGCGTGTGCGGTTCATGGTTGAAGACATCCGGGCCGAATGGGCGCAGGCCCTTCTGGCCGGCATAACCGAGGTGCGGCAGCCCGAACCAGTCCTCGATGCTGCGCAGCAGGCTGTAGTGGTTGTAGGGCTGGTGCGAGACGGTGCCGGGTTTCACGAACGGCGACAACACCACGGCGCCGATGCGTCCGCCGCCGGGGCCGAACTTGCCGGGTTGCGGCGCGCCTGCGGGCCGGGTCTCGCCGCAACAGGCCGCGGCGTCGGTGCCCTCGTCGAAGGTGACGATCAACAGGCCGTCCTGCCTGAAAGCGGGCGAAGCCAGGATTCGCGGGACCCACTCGCGCAGGAACCGGTCGGCGGAAATCAATCCGCCCGGTTCGCCGTTCCTGCACGGCGCATCGTGGCCGTCGTGGCAGAGGTTGGGCGTGATGTAGGCGAAGTTCGGCGTGGTCGCCACGCTTTGCAGGTCCTTCGACAACACATCGAGGTTCACGACGTGCGCGGCGCAGTCGGCCTCGTCGTCGATGATCGAGTGGAAATACACGAACGGATTGTGCTTGTCGGCGTACTGGTCGTCGGGGCTCGCGTGGTTGGTCTCGTCGACCTCGCCGATCTTCGCGTGGCCGCAAGCCGCGGCCTCGCGCGCGGGGTCGGCGCCCATGTCTTCCATGTAGCCCTTCCAGCTGAAACCGGCGTCCTGCAGCTGGTTGGCCAGCGTTTTCACGTCGGCGGGATAGACGCAGCCGTGGCCGCGGATCTGGCCGTGCTTGTCGAAGCCGGGCTTGCTGCGGACGAATTCGCTGAAGACGTGGCAGTCTTCCTGCGTCTCGTGGTTCGGAGCCTGTCCGCTGATCATCGCGATGTAGTTGTCGAGGCTGAGGTGCCCGATCGCGAAATACTGCGTCAGCAGCGCGCCCTGTTTCGGCAGCCCGTGCGCGAGGTAGGGCGCCGGTGAATGTTCGCCGAAGGTGACCCGGAACGGTTCGTTTTCCAGCACGATCACGAACACGTGGCGCGGCGCATGGGCCGGCCCGCCGGCATGCGCAGACGGGTGGGCGCGGGGTACCGCCGCGCAAGCCATCAACGATGCCCCGAGCAGCGCGGCCGCAACAAATGCGAACCGGCGGGGCCAAAAGCGCCTTGTCGTTCGCCGCATCGCGCAAGCTCCGTGTCGTTTTCGAGAAGGTGTGTCGGAAGGGTGCTGGTTATTTCACCGTCGCGCCGGGCAGCGCGCCTGGGTCGGCGTCCAACAAAAACAAATCGTTGCCGCCGGTTCCTGCGGAAAGGATCATGCCTTCGCTGACGCCGAAACGCATCTTGCGCGGGGCGAGATTGGCGATGAACACCACGCTGCGGCCGACCAGTCTTGCCGGCTCCGGGTAGGCCGCCTTGATGCCGGAAAAGATCTGCCGCTTGCCCAGTTCGCCGGCATCCAGCTCGAAGCGCAGCAGCTTGTCGGAGCCGTCCACGCTTTCGCAGGCGACGACCTTGCCGATGCGCAAATCGAGCCTGGCGAAGTCGTCGATGGAGATGATTTCGGGACCCGGGACTCGAGGCTCGGGACTCGCGGCGGATGATTGGGAAGGAGCGGACGTGTCGTTCATGGTGTGGTTTCCCGAAGCAGCGCTTTTGCCCCCTCTCCCGCTTGCGGGAGAGGGCTGGGGTGAGGGTGGTGTGGCAGTGAGCGATTCCTTCGAGGCTTCGATCATGGCGGTGATTTGGCTCGGGTCGATGCGGGTGGCGAGTGCCTTGAACGGCTGGATCGCGTGGCCGAGCAGCGGCCTGCGCGCGGCGTCGAAGCGCGTGGGCGACTCGCCGAGGAACGCGAACGCGCGTGCGGCGGTCGCCGGTACGGCCGGCGCCAGCCAGATCGTCAGCAGCCGGAAGTAGTTCAGCGCCAGGGTCAGCACCACGTGCAGTTCGTCGTGTTTGGCTTGGTCTTTCGCCATCACCCACGGCGCGTGTTCGGCGACGTAGGCGTTGGCTTCATCGGCCACTTCGATGATCGCGCGCATCGCTGCGGCGTAGTCGCGTGATTCGTACAGTGCGGCGCAGGCTTCGAGCTTCGCCGCGGCCACGTCGTAACGCGCGCGTTCTGCAGCGGGCAACCCGGCGGCCAGTTTGCCGTCGAACAGCTTGTGCACGAAGCCCGCGCAGCGGCTGGCGATGTTCACCCATTTGCCGACGAGGTGCGAATTCACGCGTTCCTCGAAGGCCTTCAGGTCGAGGTCGATGTCGGCCAGCGTCGGCCCCAGCATCGTGGCGAGGTAATAACGCAGGTAGTCCGCATCGAGGTGTTCGAGGTAGGTGCGCGCGTTGACGAAGGTGCCGCGTGACTTCGACATCTTGGCGCCATCGACGGTGAGGAAGCCGTGCACGTTCACCGCGGTCGGCATGCGTGCGCCCGCACCATGCAGCATCGCCGGCCAGAACAGGGTGTGGAAATAGGTGATGTCCTTGCCGATGAAATGCACCATTTCAGTGTCGCTGCCCACGTGCAGGAAGCGTTCGAAATCGGAGGGCGTGAGGCCTGGCTTCTTGCCGCTCTCGCAAAGTTCCTTGAACGCCGCGAGGTAGCCGATCGGCGCGTCCACCCACACGTAGAAATACTTGCCGGGTTGGTCGGGGATCTCGAAACCGAAGTAGGGCGCATCGCGCGACACGTCCCAACTGCGCAGGCCGTCGGCGAACCACTCCTGCAACTTGTTGACGACTTCCGATTGCAGGCCGCCGGCGGCGCGGCGTTCTTCCAGCCAATTTTTCAGGAGCGCCTCGAAGTCGGCCAGCTTCACGAACAGGTGCAGCGACTCCTTCTCGACCGGCTTGGCCCCCGACACCACCGAATACGGATCGATCAGGTCGATCGGGTTGTAGGTGCTGCCGCACACTTCGCAGGCGTCGCCGTACTGGTCCTTTGAATGGCAGACCGGGCATTCGCCCTTGATGAAACGGTCGGGCAGGAACATCTGCCGCTCGGGGTCGTACAGTTGCTCGACGGGTTTCGACTCCGTGTGGCCGTTGGCCACCAGCGCGCGCCAGATCGCGTAGGTGAGTTCGCGGTTGGTGTCGGTATGGGTGCTGGAATAGTGGTCGTAGGCGACGCCGAAGTCGCGCAGGTCGGCGGTATGCTCGCGCCACACGCCCTCGATCAGGGCTTCCGGCGTGATGCCTTCCTTCTCCGCGCGCAGCATGATCGAAGTGCCGTGCGCGTCGTCCGCGCACACGTAGTGCACCGTGTGCCCCGCCATCCGCATCGCGCGCACCCAGATGTCGCTCTGCACGTGTTCGACGATGTGGCCGAGATGGATGCGCCCGTTCGCGTAGGGCAGGGCGCTGGTGACCAGTATTTCGCGGGGCATTGCGGGTTGGCGATGTCAAAACGATCGCGGATTATCGCATGACGCAAATATTCCTTCCCCCGCTTGCGGGGGAAGGTGGCCGCAGGCCGGATGGGGGTGACCTCGCGATGGATTGCATTGGTCGGAGGCCCACATCCTTGTCACGGTTCCGCTCGCTTCGTCGCTTCGTCGCCGGCCATCCACGGCCCGGGTTCGATCGCCGGGCTGACGCCTGCGCTTCGGCACGACCTCGGCTACGACGCCCAATCTTGCCTTGACGCGCTCATGCAGAGGCGACCTGCAGCGAAACTTTCTTGGTGCCGCCCGCCACCCGTTGCGTCCCGAGTTCCCTGAAACCGAACTTGTCGTGGAAGGCGCGGGAAGCCGGGTTGGGCGGGTCGAGGTTGTACTCGCAGGCAAGGGTGGCCACCCCTTGCGACCGCGCGAAGGCAAACAGGTCGTCGTAAAGCCGGCTGCCGACTCCGCGGCCGGAGAATCGTGCGTTCACGACGATGCGATCCACATACAGGAAGCTGGGGAGGCGGGAAGCGAACCACAGGTAATTGTCGCTGTCGTAGGCAGTGCCTTCCCGCAGCGCGATCAGGAAGGCGGCGACTTGCCCATCGAGTGTCGTGACCTTGCCATAAGCGGACATGCCGAGCAGCCAGGCAAGGCGGTCCGGATCCATTGCGCTGGTTTTCTCGACCTCGGCCTCATTCAGCCTGAGGATGGCCGGAAAGTCGGATTCGACGATGGTGCGGATCTGTTCCATGCAAAGACCTGAAGCCGTCAGTCAGCGGTGCGTGCAGCGCATCCGCCGGATTGGCATGCCTGGCAAGGTGTTGAAAAACACCCTGCGCGCGCGTGCCATGGATGACCCGCCGCGGATCAGGCACGCCAAGCGGTTGTCCCGGCGGAGCCGAGTCCGGATGTGTGCCGGACCCGGTGCATTGAAAAGTGCAGGACAGCACTTTTCCAACAGTCTGTCAGGGCACGCTTCGCAATATGCATGGAAACCTGGCTCACTGTGCCGCTCAACGCGGCAGGGCGCTGCGACCCATCAGGTATTCATCGACCGCGCGCGCGCACTGGCGGCCTTCGCGGATGGCCCATACCACCAGCGATTGGCCCCGGCGCATGTCGCCGGCGGCGAACACCTTGTCCGCGCTGGTGCGATAGCTGGGTTCGCCATCGGTCGCGGCCCTGGCGTTGCCGCGCGCGTCCTTGTCCACGCCGAACGCGTCGAGCACGCTGGCGCGCGGCGCGGTGAAGCCCATCGCCAGCAGCACGAGGTCGGCGCGGATCTCGAATTCGCTGCCCGGCACCTCGGTCACCTCGCGGCCTTTCCACTGCAACCGCATCGCGGTAAGGCTTGTGACGTTGCCGTGGCCGTCATCGTTGAAGCGCTTGGTGGCGATGGACCAGTCGCGTGAGCAGCCTTCCTCGTGCGAACTCGACGTGCGCAATTTCAGCGGCCAGTACGGCCAGGTCAGCGGCTTGTTTTCCTGCTGCGGGGGCTGTGGCAGCAGTTCGAACTGGGTGACCGACGCCGCGCTCTGCCGATTGGAGGTGCCGACGCAATCCGACCCGGTGTCGCCGCCGCCGATCACCACCACGTGCTTGCCGCTGGCGAGGATTTGCGCATCCAGCGTGTCGCCCGCGTTGATGCGGTTCTGTTGCGGCAGGAACTCCATCGCGAAGTGCACGCCTCGCAGCTCGCGTCCGGGGATGGGCAGGTCGCGCGGGGTTTCCGCGCCGCCGGCGATCACGACCGCGTCGAACTCCTGTCGGAGTTGATCCGGCGTGATCGTTTCGCGCTGGCCTATGCCCGTTGCGTCCTGCGGATTGCCCACGTACACGCCGGTGCGGAACGTGACGCCTTCGGCACGCATCTGTTCGAGCCGGCGGTCGATGTGGCTTTTTTCCAACTTGAAGTCGGGGATGCCGTAGCGCAGCAGGCCACCGGCGCGGTCATGCTTTTCGAATAACGTGACGGCGTGACCGGCGCGTGCGAGCTGTTGCGCGGCGGCGAGCCCGGATGGACCGGAGCCGACGATCGCCACGCGCTTGCCGGTCTTGCGTGCGGACGGCTGCGGCAGCACCCAGCCTTCTTCCCAGCCACGGTCGATGATCTTGTGCTCGATCGACTTGATGCCGACCGGATCGCCGGCAATGTTCAACGTACAGGCGGCTTCGCACGGCGCCGGGCAGACGCGCCCGGTGAATTCGGGGAAGTTGTTGGTGGAGTGCAGCACATCGAGCGCGCGCTCCCAGTCCTGCCGGTAAACCAGCTCATTGAAGTCGGGGATGATGTTGTCGACCGGGCAGCCCTGGTGGCAGAACGGGATACCGCAATCCATGCAGCGCGCGGCCTGCTTCTGCGCGATGCCGTCATCCATCTGGCGCACGAACTCGTGCCAGTGGCGCTTGCGCTTCTCCGGCGCCTCGACCGGTTCGGGCTGGCGTTCGAATTCGAGGAAGCCGGTGATCTTGCCCATCGTTTGCGTCCTCAGGCCGTGGTCGCGGCGGTGGTTTGCGCGGCGGGTTCACGTTTCGGTTCGGCCAGCGCGCGCTGGTATTCGTGCGGCATCACCTTGACGAAGTGGTCGCGCGCGTTGCCCCAGTCGGCCAGGATTTCCTTGGCGCGGAAACTGCCGGTGTGGCGGAAGTGCGCTTCCAGCAACTGGCGCAGGATCGCTTCGTCGGTGGCGGGTTGTGCGTCACGCGCGAGGCGATGCCACAACCCACGCGGCACGCGCATTTCCTGTTCGACGCCAGCCAGTACGGGCTCCAGCGCCACCATCGCCAGGTTGCACTTGCGTTCGAACACGTGTCCGTGGTCGTACACGTAGGCCACGCCGCCGGACATCCCTGCCGCGAAGTTGCGCCCGGTCTCGCCCAGCACCAACACGGTGCCGCCGGTCATGTACTCGCAACCGTGGTCGCCCACGCCTTCCACCACCGCGCGAGCCCCGGAGTTGCGCACCGCGAAGCGTTCGCCGGCGACGCCGTTGAAGTACGCCGAGCCCGCGGTGGCGCCGTACAGCACGGTGTTGCCGACGATGATGTGGTCGGGGCCGAAGCCGCGGAAATCATTCGGCGAGCGCACGATGATGCGGCCGCCGGACAGGCCCTTGCCGACGTAATCGTTGGCCTCGCCAACGAGGTCGAGCGTGATGCCGTGCGCAAGGAATGCACCGAAACTTTGCCCGGCGGTGCCGTCCAGCTGGATGCGCAGGGTGTCGTCGGACAAGCCGGCGTGGCCGCGGCGGCGCGCGACTTCGCCGGACAACATCGCGCCGACGCTGCGGTCGCGGTTGTGGATGTCCACCGCGATGCGGGTGCGCTCGCCGTGTTCCAGCGCCGGTTGTGCCTTTTCGATCAACGCGTGGTCGAGCGCGCCAGCGAGTCCGTGATCCTGCGTTTCGGCGTGACGGCGCGCGATATCGTCCGGCACGTCGGGGCGATGGAACACGCGCGCGAAATCCAGCCCCTTCGCCTTCCAGTGCGCGATGCCGGCGCGGGTGTCGAGCAGGTCGACGCGTCCGACCAGATCCTCGAAGCGGCGGATGCCGAGCTGTGCCATCAATTTGCGCGCTTCCTCGGCGACGAAGAAGAAATAATTCACCACGTGTTCGGGCTGGCCGGTGAAACGGCGACGCAGCATCGGGTCCTGCGTGGCGACGCCGGTGGGGCAGGTGTTGAGGTGGCACTTGCGCATCATGACGCAGCCTTCGACCACCAGCGGCGCGGTGGCGAAGCCGAACTCGTCGGCACCGAGCAGCGCGCCGATCACCACGTCGCGGCCGGTCTTCATCTGGCCGTCGGCCTGCACGCGGATGCGTCCGCGCAACCGATTCAGCACCAATGTCTGTTGCGTCTCGGCGAGTCCCAATTCCCATGAGGTTCCGGCGTGCCGGATCGACGACCACGGCGATGCGCCGGTGCCGCCATCGTGCCCCGCGATCACCACGTGGTCCGCCTTGCATTTGGCCACGCCCGCGGCGACGGTGCCGATCCCGATCTCGGAAACCAGCTTCACCGAAATCGATGCGCGCGGATTGCAGCTCTTCAAGTCGTGGATCAGTTGCGCGAGATCCTCGATGGAATAGATGTCGTGGTGCGGCGGCGGCGAAATCAGGCCGACGCCGGGCACCGAGCAGCGCAGCTCGGCGATGTATTCGGAAACCTTGTGGCCGGGCAACTGCCCGCCTTCGCCGGGTTTCGCGCCTTGGGACACCTTGATCTGGATCTGGTCGGCCGAGACGAGATACGCGGCGGTGACGCCGAAGCGCGCCGATGCGACTTGCTTGATGCGCGAGCGCAGCGAATCGCCGTCCTGCAATTCAAGGTCGCGCTCGATGCGGCCCTTGCCGATGATGCCGGCGAGGGTATCGCCCTGCTTGATCGGAATGCCGGCGAGTTCGTTGCGATAGCGCGCGGGATCCTCGCCGCCTTCGCCGGTGTTGGATTTTCCGCCGATGCGGTTCATCGCCAGCGCCAGGGTGGTGTGCGCTTCGGTCGAGATCGAACCCAGCGACATCGCGCCGGTAGCGAAGCGCTTGACGATTTCCCTGGCCGGTTCCACTTCATCCAGCGGAATCGCCGAGGCTGGGTCGATGCGAAACTCGAACAAGCCGCGCAACGTCAGGTGGCGACGGCTCTGATCGTTGATGAGGCGCGCGTACTCTGCGTAGGTCTGCGCATTGTTGGCGCGCGTCGCATGCTGCAATTTCGCGATGGCGTCGGGCGTCCACAGGTGTTCCTCGCCGCGCACGCGCCAGGCGTAATCGCCCCCTTCGGCAAGCGCGTCGGCCAGCACCGGGCCGTCGCCGTACGCCGCCGCGTGCTGGCGCAGCGCTTCTTCGGCCACCTCGAACAGGCCGATGCCTTCGATGTTGCTGGTGGTGCCTGCGAAATACTTGTCGACGAATTCGCGCGACAAACCCACCGCCTCGAAAATCTGTGCGCCGGTGTAGGACATGTAAGTGGAGATGCCCATCTTGGACATCACCTTTTGCAAGCCTTTCCCGATGGCCTTGATGTAGTTGGCGCGAGCCTTGTCCGGGCCGATGCCAGCCGGCGCATCCGCGAATTGTGCGCTGATCGTTTCCATCGCGAGATACGGATGCACCGCTTCCGCGCCGTAGCCGGCGAGCAGGGCGAAGTGATGTACCTCGCGCGCCGAACCGGTTTCGACCACGAGGCCGGTGCTGGTGCGCAGGCCGCGTTCGACCAGGTGCTGGTGCACCGCGGAAGTCGCGAGCAGCGCCGGAATCGCCAGGCGTTCGCGATCGGCGCGGCGGTCGGAAACGATCAAGATGTTGTGGCCTTGGCCGATCGCATCGACGGCTTGCGCGCACAGCGAGGCAAGGCGCGCCTCGATGCCGGCGCTGCCCCATGCGGCGGGGTAGGTGATGTCGAGTTCGTGGCTGCGGAAGCGCTTGCGCGAATAGCGTCCGATCTTGCGCAGCCGCGCCATGTCGGCAAAGCCGAGGATCGGCTGGGTCACTTCCAGTCGCAGCGGCGGATTGATGTTGTTGATGTCGAGCAGGTTCGGCTTGGGGCCGATGAACGAGGTCAGCGACATCACCAGCGCCTCGCGGATCGGGTCGATCGCGGGGTTGGTGACCTGCGCGAACATCTGGCGGAAGTAGTCGTACAGCGGCTTGTTGCGATCCGACAACACCGCCAGCGGCGCGTCGTTGCCCATCGAACCGATCGCTTCCTGCGCATCGCGCGCCATCGGCAGCAACTGGAATTTCAGATCCTCCCCGGTGTAGCCGAACGCTTGCTGGCGATCGAGCAGGTGGGCCGTGTCGTGCGTCTCCGGGCGCGGCTCGGGCAGGTCTTCCAAGCGCACGCTGATGCGTTCGATCCACTGCCGGTACGGCCGCGCGTTGGCGAGTTGGTCCTTCAGTTCCTTGTCGTCGATGATGCGTCCGGCCTGCATGTCGATCAGCAGCATCTTGCCGGGCTGCAGCCGCCATTTCTTGACGATCCGCGATTCCGCCACCGGCAACACGCCGGCTTCCGACGCGAGGATCACGAGGTCGTCGTCGGTGACGAGGTAGCGCGCAGGCCGCAGGCCGTTGCGATCCAGCGTGGCGCCAACCTGATGGCCGTCGGTGAAGGCGATCGCGGCGGGACCGTCCCATGGCTCCATCATCGCCGCGTGGTACTCGTAGAACGCGCGGTGATTCGGATCCATAAGCGCGTGTTTTTCCCACGCCTCCGGAATCATCATCATCATCGCGTGCGCCAGCGGATAGCCGGCCATCGTCAGCAGTTCGAGGCAGTTGTCGAACGAAGCGGTGTCGGACTGGCCGGGGTAGATCAGCGGCCACAGCTTGTGCAGGTCGTCGCCCAGCACGGGTGAGGCGATCGCGCGGGTACGCGCGTTGATCCAGTTGACGTTGCCCTTGACCGTGTTGATCTCGCCGTTGTGCGCGATCATGCGGTACGGGTGCGCCAGTTCCCAGGCGGGGAAGGTGTTGGTGGAGAAGCGCTGGTGCACCAGCGCCAGCGCCGAAGTGGTGCGCGGATCGGCGAGGTCCTTGTAATAACGGCCGACCTGGTCGGCCAGCAGCAGGCCCTTGTAGACCACCGTGCGGGTGGACATCGAGGGCACGAAGTATTCGGTGCCGTGCCGGAAGTTCAGTGCGCGGATCGCGTGGCTGGCGGTCTTGCGGATCACGTAGAGCTTGCGCTCCAGTGTGTCCGGCACCATCACGTCCGGACCGCGGCCGATGAAAATCTGACGGATCACCGGCTCCTGCGCCTTCACCGCCGGCGACATCGGCATGTCGGCATCCACGCGCACGTCGCGCCAGCCCAGCACCACCTGGCCCTCCGCGCGCACCTTGCGCTCCAGTTCCTGCTCGCAGGCGAGGCGCGAAGCGTGCTCGCGCGGCAGGAAGACCATGCCGACGCCGTATTCGCCGGGTGGTGGCAGGGTCACGCCCTGCAACGCCATTTCCTCGCGGTACAACGGGTCGGGAATCTGGATGAGGATCCCTGCGCCGTCGCCCATCAACGGATCGGCGCCCACCGCGCCGCGGTGGTCGAGGTTCTGCAGGATCGCCAACCCCTGCAGGATGATGTCGTGCGATTTCCTGCCCTTGATATGGACGACAAACCCGAGCCCGCAGGCGTCGTGCTCATGGCGGGGGTCGTACAGGCCCTGCGCGCGCGGTGGTTGCATCGCCTGGCTCCGGGTGATGTGCCGTCGCTTCCGAATATACTGCACCGCAGCAATAGTGCAAGTGCTTTGGATGTCCGGACGTCTGGACGTCCATTTCGCGCGGGAGTGCGTGCGCCGGTGGCGCATTGCGAGGGACGCATCGCGAGAGCGCGAGCCAGCAGGCAGTTGATTTTTCCCTCTCCCCTCGGGAGAGGGTGCCCGAAGGGCGGGTGAGGGTACGCACTCGCGCGATCCCTTGTTTCTTCGTCATTCCGAGGCGGCCGGAACGGCCGAACCCGACTGCGGAGGCAGGATGCCGTAGCGAACATCGGCGTAGCCGATGGCCCGAAGGGCGAGCCACAGGATGTGGCGAATCAATCCATTTGCTTCACCCGCAAGTACGTGGCGCTTCAGTCAGGTTCCGCTCGCCTCAGCGGCGAGCGGGCCACTTTCTGTTTCGGCAGAAAGTGGCCAAAGACCATTGCGCCGAGCATGACGGCCTCAACAACATCCTGTTGTTTCGACTTCCCTGTGCTTCTCGCGCCAAGCGGGCCGGCGCGAACTCACACATCCATGTGTTCAAACATGCGCGCCTTGCTCCCGCTTGGCGCTGTGATGCTCGGCGTCATGCAACGGCGCGTTGGTCGCTCCGTTCCCGGCCATCCATGGCCTGCGCGGTTGCGTCTCAATGCTCGAAATCAGCTGCGCCCGTCCGTGTGGCGTGTTGGCTCCAAAAGAATTGAGCTGTCAGGATTCATGCTGGCCGTCCAGGCCCATCTGACAGAACTTCAAGGACGGGCCGGCCATTGGGCCGAGAAGCACCTGATGGGTTGTAAGGAACTTGAGCAGTGATTCGGCTTTTTGTCTGTGATACTTGAAGATGAAGTACGGGTCGATGTTGTCGCGGTACAGGGCGAGTGCCTCGCAGTACAGGCAGGTTAGGACGTGCAGACGAACGACTGCTCGTTGAAACTCTTTGGGATCAACTTGTTTCGGCTCTAGCAGTCCCCACACGACGTCACCAAACTCCACGGTTGCGCCTGACAAGCTAGGGAGTGCAATTTGGCGGCCTAACCAGTGTCCGATTTCGTCATCTGCTTTTGTGACGTGAGCAAGAAGGTCGCGTTTGAGCATTTGGTGCTGTGCGTTGGAAAGCTGCTCGTTCTGAATGTAGACCGTGTAGACAAGCAACAGAATGCTGATGAATGCGAGAAGTGTCCCCGCAACGCCACCGAAATATTCACCAAAGCTTGCCCAGTCACTCGCATTGTGTGAAAGAACGTGGCGGATGCCAACATGCGTGTAGAACAGGCCACCCACTGCAAGAAGCAGTGCGACACCAATCAGAAATACGAGAAGGATTCGCTTCATGAGGTCTAACTGGTTTTACGCCCCAAGCGTGAGGTGATGAAAGTTACCACGGCACTCAGGCCTCCGGGCTCGACCGGCGCAGGCCATGGATGGCCGGCGGCGAAGCGATCAACAGCGCCGTTGCATGACGCCGAGTAGCGGAGTCGAGCGCGCGGGAAAGGCGCGCATGTTGGAGGGCATGGATGCCCGAGTTCGCGCCGGCGCGCGCTCGACGAGCAACGCAGGGCAGTTTCAGCGACATGATGTCGCTGAAACCGTCATGCCCGGCGCAATGGTCTTTAGCCACTTTCTGCCGAAACAGAAAGTGGCCCGCTCGCCGCGGAGGCGAGCGGAACCTGGGTGAAGCGCCTCGTGCTTGCGGGAAAAGCAAACCGATTCCGGGTTCCGTTCGCGATGAAGCAGCGAACGGCCCCGGAATGACGATGATCAGAGCCTGGGGGCTGCACCGGAATGACGAAGCGGGTCACCACCCCATGTAATGCCCGCCATTCACCGCGAGGTTCGCGCCGGTGCACCACGCGGCCTTGTCGTCGAGGAAGAAGGCGACGGCGTAGGCGATTTCGTCGGGCTCGCCCAGGCGTCCCACGGGGATCTGCGCCACGATCTTGGCACGGACTTCTTCGGGCACGGCCATCACCATGTCGGTGCCGATGTAGCCGGGCGAGACGGTGTTGACGGTGATGCCGAACTTGGCGTTTTCCTGCGCCAGCGAAATGGTGAAGCCATGCATGCCGGCCTTGGCGGCGGCGTAGTTGGCCTGCCCGTATTGGCCCTTCTGGCCGTTGATGGAGCTGATCTGGACGATGCGCCCCCACTTGCGGTTGCGCATGCCTTCGATCACCGGGCGCGTCACGTTGAAGCAGGCGTTGAGGTTGGTGTTCACCACATCAGTCCACTGCTGGTAACTCATCTTGTGGAAAGTGGTGTCGCGGGTGATCCCGGCGTTGTTGATGAGCACGTCGATGGGGCCGAGTTTCTGTTCGACCTCCTGCACCATCGCCTTGCACGATTCCGGGTCGGAGACGTCGCCCTTGACGGTCAGCACGTCGATGCCTTCGCCCTTGAGCTTGTCGTGCCAGGCCTTGGTCTTTTCCTCGTTGCGGTAGTTGGTCGCGACCCTGTAGCCCATCTTCGCCAGCCGGCGGACGATCGCGGTACCGATGCCACCGGTACCCCCCGTTACCAGTGCCACGCGTGCGCTCATGACAGCTCCTTTTCGGGTGATGGTGGGGCCATCCTACGCCGCGGATGCGCGTCGAGGGAGGCTTATCGGGATGCCGGGCAACCTGCTACGCTCGCCAGCTTGTGCGATTCGGGTGGCTACGCGTCCACCGCCGATGCGGTCATCCCCCGCAGCGGCGCGAGATCGAAGTCCTGCGCAGCGAATTGCAACATCGTCGCGACGTCGGAAGCATCGGGTACGTCTTGTCCCAGGAATCGCAGTGCCTGCGCCAACGCGTTGCGCGGATCGCAGGCGTCGATCGCGGGTGCATCGGTGGATTTGGACAGCTTGCGGCCTCCGCCGTCCACCGCCAGCGGCAGGTGCAGGTATGCGGGCGTGGGCAAACCGAGCAGGCATTGCAGCAGGATCTGGCGCGGGGTGGAATCGAGCAGGTCGCAGCCGCGCACCACTTCGGTGATGCCCTGGAACGCGTCGTCCACCACGCACGCGAGCTGGTAGCTCCACAAGCCGTCCGCGCGCTTCAACACGAAATCGCCGACTTCGCTGCGCACGTTTTGCCGCTGCGCTCCCTGCAGCCCATCGTCGAATTCGATGACGGTGTCCGGCACGCGCAACCGCCACGCGGGCTCGCGATCGCCGCGCCGTGGCGTGAAGCAATGGCCATCGCGATGCAGTTCATGGTGGATCGCGTGTGCCGCGTCGAGATCGCTGCGGCTGCACCAGCAGGGAAACGCGTGGCCGGCATCGCGCAGGCGTTGCAATGCCGTGGCGTAGGCGTCGCCGCGCTGCGACTGGTACAGCGGCGCCGCGTCCGCCTGCAATCCCAACCGCGACAACGCGGCGAGGATGGACGCCGCCGAACCCGCCACCTCGCGCGGCGGGTCGATGTCCTCGACGCGCAACAACCACGCGCCGCCCTGTTGCCGAGCGTGCAGCCAACTTGCCAGCGCCGCCACCAGCGAACCGGAATGCAGGTCGCCGGTAGGCGAGGGCGCGAAACGTCCGGTACGGGGTTCCTGGGAATGCGGCACGGGTGGGCGGGGTCAGCGTGGCCGGTACAACCGATACAGGTTGTCTTCCTCGCTGTCCAGCCGTTGTTCCAGTTTCGCGCCGACCGTCTCGTAGTCCGGGGTGAACTGCCGGCGTTCCCCGGGCGTCAATCGGCTGGATTGATACTTCTGGATGAAGTCGAAGACGTCGGATGCGATCCGGGTCATCTTGCGGCGGAAGTTGAGCACCATGCGCGCTGTTTCCGGTTCGTCCGCGAGCGACTGTTCCAGGTAATCATAGAAGCGCATGTTCTCGACCACGAGGTGGGCCTTCAGCCGCGCCTTGAAAGTGATCAGGAGTGATCGCAGCTCGCGCGCTTCGCCTGCGTTCCCGGCGGCGCCGATCCGCCCGAAGAGCCTGCCCAGCTCGACGTGGTCGCGGAGCAGGGAATCGAGAAGTCGCGGGTCATACTGGATCTTCCCGGCGCGGACGCGCACGGCGACCGGCGGGGCCGGCACCGCATCGCTTGCTGCCAGCAGTTGCCTGAAGGATCCCATCGTATTGCCCTGGTCGGCGTGACGCGCAGGCGCATCGGGATAGGTGTGGCGCGGTCCGTCGGGAAGTCGACGGCTGTCCATGGAATCCGGTCGGCAGAGCCTACGCCGGCGGGTGGCGGCGCATGTCAATTTTGCGTGAAGCGACGCAGCCGCTACCATGCGACCCGGTACGCCGGCGCGTTGCCGGACGGGTGCCGCGCGCGACCGCGCGCGGTGGGGATTCGGCAGTCGGGGATCTGAGACCATGAACGCAATCACTGGAACGGCATCGCGCAGGGAACTGACGCTCCGCGGCATCGTCATCGGCATCGTCATCACCATCGTGTTCACCGCCGCCAACGTCTACTTCGGCTTGAAGGCGGGCCTGACGTTCTCGACCTCGATCCCGGCCGCGGTGATCTCGATGGCGATCCTGAAGGCGATGCGCGACGCCACCATCCAGGAAAACAACATCGTGCAGACGGTGGCCTCGGCCGCGGGCACGTTGTCGTCGATCATCTTCGTGCTGCCGGGCCTCATCATCGTCGGTTACTGGAGCGGCTTTCCGTTCTGGATCTCGGCCGGCATCTGCGCGACCGGCGGCATCCTCGGCGTGATGTACACCATTCCGCTCAGGCGTGCGCTGGTCACCGATTCCGACCTGCCGTATCCGGAAGGCGTGGCCTGCGCGGAGGTGCTGAAGGTCGGCGCGGGCGAGGGCGGCTCGAAGGAATCGGTCGAAACCGGTGGCGCCGGCCTGAAGGCGGTGCTGTGGGGCTCGATCGTGTCGGCGATCTTCTACGTGATCGTGCAGACGAAAATATTTGCCGCCAGCGTCACCAGCTACTTCCGGGTGGGTGGCGACAAGGGCGGCGCCACCGGCTTCGACTTCGGCTTGTCGTTCGCGTTGTTCGCGATCGGGCACCTGGTGGGCTTGTGGGTGGGCGTGGCGATGCTGGCCGGCGCCGTGATCGGTTGGGTCTGGGCGGTGCCGTATTTCACGCACCTGCACTGGAGCGCGGGTGTCGCGGCTGATGTCGCGCAGGCCGGCTGGAGCCACTACGTGCGTTTCATCGGCGCCGGCGCCATCGGCGTGGCCGCGATCTGGACGCTGGCGAAATTGGTCAAGCCGCTGGTCGGAGGACTCGCCGGCGCGTTCCGCGCTTCACGGGCGCGCAAGTCCGGCACGCTGGATCAACTGCCGCGCACCGAGCACGACATGCCGATCGGGCTGGTCGGCCTGATTTCGCTGCTTTGCTTCATCCCGATCGCCTATTTGTTGTGGCACTTCGCGGTCAACAACGGCCTCGAGGCCGTGACCTGGACGCTGGTGATCGGCGGCGTGGTGTTCGTGGTGCTGCTGAGTTTCCTGGTGTCGGCGGTGTGCGGCTACATGGCCGGCCTGATCGGGTCCTCCAACAGTCCGTTGTCCGGTGTCGGCATCCTGGTGGTGGTGATCGCGGCGCTGCTGCTGGTGGTCGGCGTGAAGCCGTTCCTGCCGCCCGGCGCCGAAAAGCCGCTGGTCGGGTTCGCGTTGTTCGTCACCGCGATCGTGTTTGCGGTGGCGTCGATCGCCAACAACAACCTGCAGGACTTGAAAACCGGCCAGCTCGTGGATGCCACGCCGTCGCTGCAGCAATGGGCGCTGGTGATCGGCGTGCTGGCCGGTGCGGTGGTGATCCCGCCGGTGCTGGAACTGTTGCAGAACACCTACGGATTCCTCGGCGCGCCGGGCGCGAATCCGGCGACCGCGTTGCCGGCGCCGCAGGCGGGCCTGATCTCGGCGCTGGCCAAGGGCGTGATCACCGGCGATGTGCCGTGGGACATGATCGGTATTGGCGCCGCGATCGGCGTCGCGATCATCATCCTCGACGAGCTGCTGGGCCTCGCGAAGAAGGGCCCGCGCCTGCCGCCGCTGGCCGTGGGCCTCGGCATCTATCTTCCGACTTCCACCACGCTGATGGTCGTCGTCGGTGCGCTGGTCGGCGCGTGGTTCGACCGTCGTGCCGATCGCAAGCCGAACGGCGAGGCGACCAAGCAGTTGGGCGTGCTGCTGGCTTCCGGCCTGATCGTCGGCGAGAGCCTGTTGGCCGTGATCTTTGCCGGCATCGTCGGCTTCAGCGGCAAGCAGAATCCGATCGCGTTGGTGGGCGATTCGTTCGTGACGCCTTCGATCATCGTCGGCGGGATTGCGTTCGCCATCACGGTGATCGTGCTTTACCGGTGGATCATCCGGATGGCGCGCGCGGCGGCTTGAGAAACCTTTCCCGAGCCTCCACTGTCCAATCGTGGATACCACCCGATTGGAGCCTCGTGGCATGCGCAGAATCGTCCTTTTCGTACTGACCAACATCGCGGTCCTGGCGCTGCTGGCCGTGGTCTGCCGGATCTTCGGCATCGACCAGTGGACGGCGGCGCGCGGTTACGGCGGCCTCGGCCCGCTGCTGCTGTTCGCGGCGGTGTTCGGCTTCGGCGGCGCCTTCATTTCGCTGGCGATGTCGAAGATGATCGCCAAGTGGACCACCCGCGCGCATGTGATCGAACAGCCCCGGAACGAAACCGAACGCTGGCTGCTCGCCACCGTGCGGCAACTGGCGGACAAGGCCGGGGTCGGGATGCCGGAGGTCGCGATCTACGACGCCCCGGAGATGAACGCTTTCGCCACCGGCATGAGCCGCAACCACGCGCTGGTCGCGGTCAGCACCGGACTGCTGCAGGGCATGGATCGCGACCAGGCCAGCGCCGTGCTGGGCCACGAGTTGACCCACGTGGCCAATGGCGACATGGTGACCCTGACCCTGCTGCAAGGCGTGATGAACACCTTCGTGATCTTCCTGGCGCGGGTGGTCGGCAAGGTCATCGACAGCGCGATGAGCGGCTCCAACAACCGCGGCGGCGGGTTGGCGTACTTCGCGATCGTGATCGTGCTGCAAATCGTGTTTGGCCTGCTCGCCTCGCTGGTGGTGATGGCATTCTCGCGCTGGCGCGAATTCCGCGCCGACGCTGGCGGCGCGAAGCTGGCCGGTCGCGAACGGATGATTTCCGCGCTGCAGCGGCTGGGCCAGAACCACGGCGAAAACACCTTGCCGCAGGCGGTGCAGGCGTTCGGCATTGCGGGCGGTCTGGGCCAGGGCTTCAAGCGGCTGTGGATGAGCCATCCGCCGTTGGAGGAACGGATCGCACGGCTGCGTGGCATCGCTGCGCTTTGAGCTTTTGAACCCCTCTCCCGGAGGGAGCCGGGAGAGGGGTTTCATTGTTGATGCATTGCAAGGGACCTCTGCCATGAACACCGCCACCGAAACCCGCCCGTTCGAAGCCGAAGTCGCGCAGGTCCTGCGCCTCGTCACCCATTCGCTGTATTCGCACAGGGAGATCTTCCTGCGCGAGCTGGTCTCCAACGCTTCCGACGCCTGCGACAAGTTGCGCTTCGAGGCGATCGGCAAGGCCGAATTGCTGGGTGACGACGCTGAACTGCACATCGACATCGAATACGACAAGGGCGCGAAGACTGTCAGCGTGCGCGACAACGGTATCGGCATGAACCGCGACGAGGTCGTGGCGAACCTCGGTTCGATCGCGAGTTCCGGCACGCGCCGGTTCCTCGAAACCCTGTCCGGCGAGCAGCAGGCCGACGCGCGCCTGATCGGCCAGTTCGGCGTGGGTTTCTATTCCGCCTTCGTGGTCGCCGACAAGGTCACGGTGCTGAGTCGTCGAGCCGGCGCGGCGGAAGGCGAGGGCGTGCGCTGGGAAAGCGACGGCAAGGGCGAATATTCGCTGGCCGCGGAAGACATCGCCACGCGCGGCACCAGCGTGATCCTGCACTTGAAGGACGACGATGCCGAATTCCTGGACGGCTGGAAGCTGCGCGACCTGATCCGCAAGTATTCCGACCACGTCGCCTTTCCGATCCGGATGCTGAAGCAGAAGGACGGCAAGCTGACTGACGAGTGGGAAACCGTCAACGATGCCTCGGCGCTGTGGGCGAAGAACAAGTCCGAAATCAGCGACGACGAATACAAGGCGTTCTACAAGTCGCTCGGCCACGACTTCAACGACCCGCTGGCGTGGGCGCACAACCGCGTCGAGGGCAGCCAGCGGTTCACCACCTTGCTCTACATTCCCGCGCAGCCACCGTTCGACCTGATGATGGGCGCGCGTGACGAACGCAAGGGCGTGAAGCTGTACATCAAGCGCGTCTTCATCATGGACGCGGCGGAGGAATTGTTGCCGAACTACCTGCGCTTCATGCGCGGCGTGGTCGATGCGGACGACCTGCCGCTCAACGTCAGCCGCGAAATCCTGCAGCACAACCGCCAGGTCGAGCGCATCAAGGGATCGTGCGTCAAGCGCGTGCTGGACCTGATCGAGAAGCTGGCATCGGGCGAGCCGGAAAAATTCGACACTTTCCGCAAGGCCTTCGGCAATACCCTGAAGGAAGGCATCGTCGAGGACCCGTCGAATCGTGAACGCATCGCCAAGCTGCTCCGTTATGCCTCCACGAAGGGCGAGGGCGCAGAACAGAACGTGTCGCTGGACGACTACGTCGGACGGATGCAACCGGGTCAGGATGCGATCTGGTATGTCACCGCCGACAGCTACAAGGCTGCCGCCGGCAGCCCGCAACTCGAAGCCTTCAGGGCCAAGGGCATCGAGGTGCTGTTGATGTTCGACCGCGTCGACGAATGGATCATGGGCCAGTTCGGCGAATACGAGGGCAAGTCGTTCCGCAACGTCGCCAAGGGCGAGCTGCCGCTGGACGCAGCCGACAAGCAGAAGCAGGAAGCGGCAGCGAAGGAAGCCGAGCCGCTGGTGAAGAAGCTCAAGGATCTGCTGGGTGATCGTGTCGCCGACGTGCGCGTGTCCGCGCGGCTCACCGATTCGCCTTCGTGTCTGGCGCTGTCCGATTACGAACTTGCGCCGCACCTCGCCCGCCTGTTGCGCGAGGCGGGCCAGGACGTTCCGGAATCGAAACCCACGCTGGAAATCAATCCCGCGCACGCGCTGGTCAAGCGTGTCGAATCCGGGGCCGATGAAGCGAAGGCGAAAGACCTGGCACTGCTGTTGCTGGAGCAGGCCGAGATCACCGCCGGCGCGGCGTTGCCGGACCCTGCGGCGTTCGTGCAAAGGATGAATCGATTGCTCGCGACTTGAATCGTGATTGCCCTTCTCCCTCCGGGAGAAGGTGGCGCGTAGCGCCGGATGAGGGTACGGGTTCGCGCACGGGTAGCAGTTCGTCCTGAGCCGTGCGTTGCGCGAGTGCGGACCCTCACCCGCCCCTTCGGGGCACCCTCTCCCGAAGGGAGAGGGTCAACACCAGAGGTTCGCGCGATGAGTGAATCTACCGCCGTCCGCATCGATGCCTGGCTGTGGGCCGCGAGGTTCTTCAAGACGCGGGCGCTGGCCAAGCAGGCGGTCGAGCGCGGACGGGTCGAGATTGGCGCCGCCGCCTGCAAGCCTTCGCATGCGTTGAAGCCTGGCGACAGGTTGCGCATCACACGTGGCGAGGAAACTTTCGAGGTCGAAGTAACCGGGCTGGCGCACAAGCGTGGTTCGGCTGCGCTGGCGCAAGCGCTTTATCGCGAATCCGGGGCGTCGATCAAGGCGCGTGAAGCCGCGCGCGAGCAACGCCGCGCAGAGCGTGCAGGCTACCAGCCGCCGCCGAAACGTCCGGACAAACGCGCGCGGCGTTTGATCCGCGCGCTGGGCGACATCGATTCGTTTTAACGCGGCGCACCAGGTTCTGGTGTGGCCGCGTTCTTTCCGCTCCGCGCCAGCCACACATACAGCGGAATGCCGGTGATCAGCAGGATGAAGTTCCAGTACACCGCTTCCTGGCCGGCGCCGATCACTGCCAGCACCGAAAACGCGAACCCGCCGCACGCCAGGACGAGGTTGCGCCATGGCGCCGGGCTCGCGGCGCGGCGGGCGAGCACGATGTCGGCCATCGCACAGAACAGGTAGGCGATCACGCAACCCAGGGTCGACAACAACACGATGAAGGTGAACATTGCCACCAGGCCACGGGTGTAATTCGCCAGCACCAGCAGGCTGCTGAAGGCCGCCGCGAACAACAGCGCCTGGGCTGGCGTGCCGCGCCGGCATTCGCCCGCGAAGAAACGTGGCAGCAGTCCGTCACGCGCTATCGCGTGGGGATATTGCCCGGCGATCATGATCCAGCCGTTCAGCGCGCCGAAGCAGGAAATCGCCGCGACGCCGGCGATCAACCATGCGGCCCAGTCGCCCCACAACAGGCGGCCGGCATCCGCGAACGGCGCGTTCGAATGCGCGAGTTGCGCGGCCGGGATCAGGCCCAGTACCGCTGCGGTGCAGGCGATGTAAACCAATGCCGCGATCAAGGCCCCGAGCAGCGTGGCGCGCGGGATGGTTTTCTCGGGATCGCGCACGTGGTTGGCCGGGATCGTCGCGCACTCCACGCCGAGGAAGGCGAACAGCGTTGCGGTGACGCACAGGCTGATGGCGTGCATCGGCGGACCCGATTGGGGGCCGGGCACCAGCAATTGCGGATTGAAGTGCGCGAGGCCGAACACGGCCAGCACCAGCAACGGCAATACCTTCAGGATCGTCGTCGTCACCTGCACGACGCCGGCATTGCGGATTCCGGCGATGTTGACGGCGGTCAGCGTCCAGATCGCCGCCAGCGCGGTCAGCGCGCCGAGCAGCGGAGACGATCCGATGAGCGGGATGTACGTAGACAGGTAACTGGCAAAGGCCACGGCAATGGCTGCGTTGGCGCCGACGATCGAAACCCAGTAACACCACCCCACCAGGAACCCGACGCAGTCGCCGAACGCTTCGCGGCTGTAGGCATAGGGACCGCCCGCGCGCGGCGCGCGTTGCGCGAGCCGGTAGAACACGCTGGCCATCAGCAAGGCGCCGATCGCGCTGATGGCCCAGCCGACCAGGCTGTAGCCGCCGTAAGGCGCCAGCGAGGCGGGCAGCAGGAACACCCCCGAGCCGATCATGTTGCCCAGCACCAGCGCGGTCGCGGTGACGAGGCCGATCTGGCGTTTCGACACTTGCATGCGAGTCCCCCATGTCACCCGATGGCCGGGCGATTGTATGCGCGGCAACGTGGCCATGCGGCACGTCATGTCGGTATGCTGGGGTCGACCCGACACAGCGAGCCAACGACCATCGCCCACGTCGCCATCACCCGCGCGGTCAGCCGTGCACTGGAACATTGCGAACTCACCCATCTGGCACGTCGCCCGATCGACCTCGGACTGGCACGTCACCAACACGTGGCCTACGAGCAGGCGCTGCGCGAGGCCGGCTGCGAAGTCCGGCAACTGGCCGAGCAGCCCTGGCATCCGGATTCGGTGTTTGTCGAAGACACGATCGTCGCGCTCGACGAAGGGGCCGTGGTCACGCGGCCGGGCGCTCCGTCGCGTCGCGGGGAAGTGGCATCGATGGCCGCGGCGCTGGAGGGCTTGCGCACACTGCTGCGCATCCAACCGCCGGGCACATTGGACGGTGGCGACGTGTTGCGGCTGGACCGCGTGCTGTACGTGGGCGCCTCCGCGCGCAGCAACGCCGAAGGGATCGCGCAACTCGGACGACTGCTGGCGCCGTTCGGCTATCGCGTCGAAGCCGTGCCGCTGCGTGATTGCCTGCACCTCAAGACCGCGGTCACGCAGGTGGCGGCCGACCGCCTGTTGCTGAATCCCGCCTGGGTCGATGCGGACCGTTTTGCGGGTTGGGAATCCGTGCCGATCGATCCCGCCGAGCCGCATGCCGCGAACGCGTTGCGGGTGGGCGGGGCGGTGATCTATCCCGTTTCGTGCCCGCGCACGGCCGCCGCACTGCGCAAACTCGGCATCGACGTGCGCAGCGTCGACATGTCGGAAACCGAAAAGGCCGAGGGTGGCGTCACCTGCTGCAGCGTGATCCTCGAAGTCTGACTGCCTGTGCCGAACGTCCTCGCACCGGGCCTGTCCGGGGTCGTCAAACAAGCGCGGGACGAGCGTCGCCGCGTCACGCGTCGTGAACGTTTGATCGGGTAGGCTCGCGTTCCAATCAGCTCCCGCTGGTGGCGTTCCCGGCTGATCCATGGTCACGCGCAAGTTGCTGGCATGGGGAGGACTGCTGGTCGGGCTCGGCGTTGCGGCGACGGGCCGGGAGGCGCTTGCGACATGTCCCTCGCCCGCAGTGATCACGAACCCGCGCTGGCCCGGCGAGGACGCATGGCTGGCGATCCAGCGTGCCGGCCTGCGCTATGGCGCGATCCATGTCGAAGTCGACAACGTGTACGACCTCGCGAATCCGCGCGAGGACATCTGGTACACCCGCACCGCCGATTTCCTGCACATCCGCACGCGCGACTGGGTGGTCGATCACCTGCTGTTGATCCGGCCGGGCCAGCCGGTCGATGCGCAGCAGGTTTATGAAGCGATCCGGCACCTGCGCGGGCAAACCTTCCTGCGCGGCGCCGACATCACGCCGGTCTCCTGCAGCGACGGCGTGGTGAACGTGCAGGTGGACGTGCGCGATGCCTGGACGCTGAAGCTCGACACGCGTTTCGCGCGCGCCGGCAACGCCAACCAGTGGCGCTTCAAGCTCGAGGATTCCAATTTCCTCGGCACCGGCCGCACCCTCGCGGTCGGTCGCCAGAAGACGCTCGAGCGCAGCATGAACGTGCTGGAGTACCTCGATCCGACGCTGGCGAATTCCGACTGGACCATGGCGGCGTACTACGAGCAGTTGTCCGACGGCAAGTTCGAATCGCTGACCCTGTCCAAACCGTTCCTGCTCGACACCACGCCGTGGGGCGCCGACGTCATGGCACTCGACCAGCACCTGAACCTCGGGTTCTACAACCGCGGCGTGCAGGCGTGGTACATGCCGCAGCGCGGGCAACAATTCCAGGCCGACTGGCAGAAGCGGCTTTACTTCAACGGCGAGACCGCGCTGCGCGCGGGCGTCGCGATGGATTACGAGCACTACACCTATGGCGCGCCGGTGCTGGTGAGCGCCGGCGAACTGCCGCCACCCGCGGCGTATCCGCGCACGCTGGCGGGCATCGGGCCGATCGTTTCCCTGCATCAGGATCGCTACGCGAGTTTCGAAAACCTGCGCGAAGTGGCGCGCGCCGAGGATTACAACCTGGGCTGGGACGTTTCGGCACAAGTCCTGTACGACTCGACGGCTTGGGGCGCGACATCGAACGGACCGAACGTGTCGGTGACCGCGAGCAGGGGCTTCGAGCCGCGGCCGGAATGGGTGGTGCTGGCCGACGGCTCGTTGATGGCGCGCCGTGACGGCGGCAGTTGGCGCAACGAAGCCTTCAACGCGGAGGCGACCGCGTATGGCCAGCCGTGGCAACGTCAGACGCTGGTATTCCACGTCGACTACGCTTCGCTGCTGCACCCCGATCCCGAGAACCGCCTGTACGTCGGTGGCTTCGAGGCGTTGCGCGGCTACCCCAATTTCTACGCGACCGGCACGCGCCGCGTGCGCGTGACGATCGCCGACCGGATCGTGACGCCGATGGTGTGGTTCCACACCTTCCAGGTCGGTTTCGTGGTGTTCAACGACAATGCGATCATCGACCGCGCCTCGGGGCAGGGCTGGAGTCCGTGGTACTCCAGCGTTGGCGCGGGGTTCCGGATCGGCAACCTGCGTGGCTCGTTCAACCGGGTGTTGTATTTCACCGTGGCGGAGCCGCTCGTCACCGACGCCGGCGTGCGCCGTAAGCCGCAGGTCGTGGTGGGCGACGTACTGACCTTTTGAATGCCGCGTCCATGGCACGAATCATGCTTCCTTTTCAATCGTTTGCATCATTGTGTTCGAACGAGCCCCAACTTCGGGCACGGGCGGCATGGTGGAGGAATCGACCTGCGACCCCGCGTGCTTGCCCAAGGCCGCCGTACGGTCGAAACTAGCGCGACATCGCATCGGGGAACACGATGGCGGTCTTCGATATCTTCAAGCGGTTGGTCAACCAGAATACGGCCCCGGTCGAGCGTCGCGGGGACGATCGCGTGCGCACCACGCTGGGGGCACGGGTGCTGGTGGTGGACGATTCCGCGACCATCCGTGCCGTGCTCGGGAAGATGCTGGCGCAGGACGGCTACGAAGTGCTGAAGGCCGTCGATGGCGAAAACGCAATCGAGATCGCGCAGGCGCAATTTCCCGACCTGATCTTCCTCGACATCGTGTTGCCGGGCATGTCCGGCTTCGCGGTGTTGCGCGCATTGCGGCGCGATTCCGCCACGCGCACCACGCCGATCATCATGATGAGCGGCAACCAGCAGGCCACCGAACAATTCTATGTGCAGCGCTTTGGCGCCGACGGGTTCATCAAGAAGCCGTTCGGGCGCGCCGAGGTGTTCCACGCGGTGCGTTCGCTGGTACAGGCCCGGCGCATGCCTGCGCGCGTGGAAGCCGTTTCGGCCAACGCGATCCCGCACGGCATGACCACCGAGGAATGGAACGCGATTCCGGATGTGGCGATGCCCGACGATGCACACATGCCCGGCAGCCCTGCCGTCTTCGGCGAGGGCGACACCACACCGGCGCCTGCAACGGCGGCGGTGTCCGATCGTCCCGATGCAACGACTGCGTCCGCGGGGCGTGGGCAAGCGATCGGGACGACCAACCTGGCGGCGGTGGCCGCGAGCCCCGCGCTGCGGCCGACGTTGGCGGCCGGCGCCTATCCCGCAATCACGCTCAGCGTGACCGAGTCGCGGGAAACGGCCCGCGGCGAGATTCGCGACCGCGACGCGTGACGCGCCGTTGGATCGACGGCGCAAGGTTCGCAAGGCTTACTTGCTGCAGCTCGGGCCCAGCCACCTGCCCGACGACTGGCCCGCCATCACGAAGTGGCCGCCCATGTGCGGGTCGTCGCCTTCCATCCTGAAAGTGCCGGCGTAGCTCCTGCCGCCGCTGCCGATGCTGCCGTCGACCACGCCGTGGCGCGGGCCTTCGTTGCCGCTGCACGTGATATCGGCGTGGAAATGATCGCCCGACCATTTCGCGTTCTGCGAGGTGCAGTGCTGGTCCTGGCTGAAGTCGGGATGCTCGTCCCGGGCAGCTTCCTCGGGCGTGAGGCATTGCTTGAAGGTGTGCGGCTCGCCGAAGTTCGGCATCTTGATGCCGCGCGCCTTCATTTGCGCCATCGCCTCGGGTGGAATCTGGATGCCGCCTTGCGCGAAATGCATCTGGGTGGTGACTTCCCACTCACCGGGAACGCGGTGCGCGGCCTGCGCGATGCAGGGCAATGCGGCGATCGCAATGATGGCCGCGGACAGGATGGTCTGGCGCATGGTGAACCCCTCTGGCTGGAATCGCGCGGCGAGCATAGGCCTGCCGGAATACCGCTGCCAGTGCCGGCGTCGCTTGTCCGGCTGGAGCGTTTTGGACTCCAAGCGCCGACGACAAGGCCCCCTTCAGCCCTTCGGGCAGCTTCCCCCGCAAGCGGGGGAAGCAAAGCATTTCCTTCCCTGCGCATGGCGCGGGGGAGGTGCTGAAAGCAGAGCATTTCCTTCCCCTGCGCATAACGCGAGGGAAGTGCCGGAAGCAAAGCATTTCCTTCCCCTGCGCATAGCGCGGGGGAAGGTGCCGAAGGCGGATGGGGGTGCTCTTCGCAATCCGATAAGCCGAAATTTTCTAAGGACTGGACCGCTTCAACCGATACAGCGCATCCAGGGCTTCTTTCGGGGTCATCGCGTCGGGATCGAGCGTGCGCAACGCCTCGGCCAGTTCCAGCAACTTCGGATCGGTTGTCGGTGCGGCGAACAGGTCGGATTGCGGTGAGGCGGCACCTTTCGCAGAAGGTTTGTTCGAACTGCTGCCTTGCGCCCCGCGTTCGAGTTCGGCCAGCGTCTGCTTTGCGTCCGCGATCACGGCTTTGGGCAGGCCGGCAAGTGCCGCCACCTGCAAGCCGAAGCTGCGGTTGGCGGGGCCGTCCTTCACCGCGTGCATGAAGACGAGTTGGTCGCCTTGTTTCGCATCGTGGTATTCGACCGCGTCGAGGTGCACGTTGGCGATGGTGTCGAATTGCGCAGCGAGTTCGGTCAGCTCGAAGTAGTGCGTTGCGAACAACGTGAACGCACCGTTGACGGTGGCAAGGTGCACTGCCGCGGCGCGTGCCAGCGCGAGGCCGTCATACGTCGAAGTGCCGCGCCCGACTTCGTCCATCAACACCAAGGATCGGGCCGTCGCGTTGTGCAGGATATTGGCGGTCTCGCTCATCTCGACCATGAAGGTCGATTGCCCGCGCGCCAGATCGTCGCCCGCACCGATGCGGGTGAAGATGCGGTCGATCGGTCCGATCGTCGCGCGCGTGGCGGGCACGTAACTGCCGATGTGCGCCAGCAACACGATCAACGCGTTCTGGCGCATGTAGGTACTCTTGCCGCCCATGTTGGGGCCGGTGATGACAAGCATCCTGCGGGTGTCATCCAACGTCAGGTCGTTCGGCTCGAACGGTTCGTTGCGCACCTGTTCGACCACCGGATGCCGGCCGCGCTCGATCGCAATGCAGGGTTCATCGACGAGTTGCGGCGCGTTCCAGTCGAGCGTGTCGGCGCGTTCGGCGAGGTCGGCCAGCACGTCCAGTTCCGCGATCGCGGCGGCGGCGTCCTTCAGCGGCGCGAGTTTCTCGATCAGCGCATCCAGCACGCCGTCGTACAACGCGCGCTCGCGCATCAGGGATCGTTCCTTCGCGGACAGCACCTTGTCCTCGAAGGTTTTCAGTTCCTCGGTGATGTAGCGCTCGGCGTTCTTGGTGGTCTGGCGGCGGATGTAGTGCGCGGGCGCCCGGGTGTCGTGGGATTTGCCGAATTCGATGTAGTAGCCGTGCACGCGGTTGTAGCCGACCTTCAGTGTGGCGATGCCGGTGGCGGCGCGTTCGCGCGCTTCCAGTTCCACAAGGTATTGGTCGGCGTTGGTTGCAAGCTGGCGCAGTTCATCAAGCTCGGCGTCGTAGCCGTCGGCGATCGCACCACCATCGCGCAGCAGCATCGGCGGGCGTTCAACGATGGCCTGCGCCAGCAGCCACGCTGTGTCGGGGTGGTCGCCGATGCGTTGCACGAGGCCGTGCAGCAAGGGCGATACGAGTGTTTGCAGGGTCTCGCGCAAGCCTGGTGCCGCGGCCAGGCCGTCGCGCAGGGTGGCAAGATCGCGCGGGCGCGCCGAACGCAACGCCACCCTGCTCAGGATGCGTTCGAGATCACCGATCGCGCGCAATTTTTCGCGCAAAGGCTCGAACGCGCGCGCGTCGATCAACGCACCCAGCGCCTGGTGCCGCGCGCGCAGCACCGCGCGGTCGCGCAAGGGACGGTGCAGCCAACGGCGCAGCATGCGCGCGCCCATCGGAGTGATCGTTGCGTCCAGTACGCCGAGCAAGGTGTAGCGCGCGTCGCCCGTGGCATGGGTATCGAGTTCGAGGTTGCGGCGCGTCGCTGCATCCATCGCCAGCGTCTCGTCGGCATTTTCGACGCTGAGCCCGATCAGGTGCGGCAGCGCGGCTTTCTGGGTTTCCTTGAGGTACTGCAAAAGGCAACCGGCGGCGCCGATCGCTGCGTGCAGGCCGTCGGCTCCGAAGCCGGCCAAGTCGCGGGTACCGAAGAACGCGGTCAGTTCGCGTGCGGCGCTGGTTTCGTCGAAATGCCATGGCGGGCGTTGGCGCAGGCCGGTCAAGCTCGCGACCGCTTGCGGCATCGCCGCGTCCTCCCCGACCAGAGTTTCCGCGGGCGCGAGCCGCGCCAGCTCGGCGCCAAGCGCCGCGTCGTCAGGCACTTCACTCAACACGAAACGGCCGGAAGCGAGATCGGCCCACGCCAACCCATAGCCGTCCGAGCCACGCGCGATCGCCAGCAACAGGTTGTCACGGCGTTCCGGCAGCAACGCTTCGTCGGTGACGGTGCCGGGCGTCACCACCCGCACCACCTTGCGTTCCATCGGGCCCTTGCCGTTCGGGTCGCCGATCTGCTCGCAAATCGCCACCGATTCGCCCGCGCGCACCAGCTTCGCGAGGTAACTTTCGGCCGCGTGCCAGGGCACGCCCGCCATCGGGATCGGCGCTCCTGCCGACTCGCCACGCTGGGTCAGGGTGATGTCCAGCAACCGCGCGACCTTGCGCGCGTCGTCGTAGAACAACTCGTAGAAATCGCCCATCCGGAAGAACAGCAGCGTCTGCGGGTACTCCGCCTTGGCGGCGAAGTATTGGCGCATCAACGGGGTGTGGCGGGCGAGGTCGGCGTGGTCCATCGAAGCGTTGCGGGTCCGGGCAAGCGCGCAGTGTCGCATGCGCGGGGGCAGTGCCCAAATCCGACAGATGTAACCCTTGACTTCT
This sequence comes from Lysobacterales bacterium 66-474, assembly GCA_001899805.1. Classification (GTDB taxonomy): domain Bacteria; phylum Pseudomonadota; class Gammaproteobacteria; order Xanthomonadales; family Rhodanobacteraceae; genus 66-474. The sequence goes on along the minus strand of MKWP01000015.1, from coordinate 301,365 downwards.
ATAGTTTACGCATGTAAACATAAATTCACTTACATGTGTAAACGGAAGCATCATGGCGGTCAGTGAGGCTGAAGCGATTGTGATGGAGGTGCTCTGGCACGCGGCGCCACGCAGCGCGGAGGAGATCCTCGCCGAGGTCGGTCCGGCGCAAGGCTGGCGAGAGGGTACGGTCAAATCGCTGCTCAATCGCCTGCTGAAAAAGAAGGCGGTTAAGGCCGAGAAAGAGGGCCGTCGCTATCTTTACACCCCGCTGCTAAGCCGCGACAAGTACGTGTCGCAGGAGAGCAAGGGTCTGCTTGATCGTTTGTTCGACGGCCGCGTCGCGCCGTTGGTGGCGCACTTCTCCGAGCAGCGCAAGCTGTCGAAGAAAGACATCGCCGAACTGAAGAAGCTGCTGAAAGAGCTTGACGATGAGCAGCCTTGAATCACTGGCGTTCGCGTGGGCCGAGCGCGGATGGCTGGCGCTGCTGGCCATCACTGCGGCGATGCTGATCGTCGCTGTCTTGCGCAAGCCGTGCCGGCATTGGTTTGGCGCCGAACGCGCCTTCCAATTGTGGACACTCCCGACGCTGGCCCTGCTGGCGAGTCAGTTGCCGCATGCGGCAACAGCGTCGACGCCATTGCCGCTGGTGGTCGCGATCACCTCGGTGGTTACCGCGGCGTTGCCGCGTATCGAGGGCGCCGATCGTTTCGAATGGCATGTAGGTGCCTTGCTGCTGTGGTTGGTCGGCATGGTTGTCGTGCTTGCGCTCGCTGTCGTGGCACAGCATCGCTATCGCCAGCGTTTGCGCAGTGCCACACCATTTCAGGCGCGCCTGGGTTGGCCGGTACTGCTTGCCGCGGATGTCGATACTGGTCCGGCGCTGGTCGGAGCATGGCGTAGCCGCATCGTGTTGCCTTTGGATTTTTCAGAGCGTTACGACGCCACCGAGCAAATGCTTATCCTCGCCCATGAGAGCGCACATGCACGTCGCGGCGATGGCTGGTGGAGCCTGTTTGCCCACATGCTGGTTGCGCCGCTCTGGTTTCATCCGTTGGTGTGGTGGGCGTTGGCTGCGTTTCGCCACGATCAGGAGATGGCCTGCGATGCCGTCGTGTTGCGCGAACACGGCACACAACGCCGCAGCTATGCGAGTGCAATGTTGAAAAGCCCATCGATCGCACTCGCGTTGCCGGTGGGTTGTACATGGTCACCTCGTCATCCACTTACGGAGCGCATTGCCATGTTGAAAATGTCGTTGCCAAGCCGGGCGCGGCGGAATGCTGGAATGGTTGTCGGATCGCTGTTTGCTTGTTTTTTTGTCGGGGTGGTTTATGCCGCCAGCGCTCCGGTACAAGGAGCGGTAGCCAGTGCGAACACGACCCGCGAATACCAACTGGACTTGAATGTGGAACTGGGTACGAACGACGGCCCTGCGCGCCACACTGAGCGCATGAAGGTGGCGCTGTGCATGGCTTCTGGAAAGACTGGCACCATGGTGACCAATCGTGACTGGCGGATCGACGCCACGCCGTCTACCGAAGGTGACAACCGGCTTCGCATCGATGTGGTGGTTGCGGTGGCCGGCAAGCAGATTGCAAAAAGCCGACTGAATGTCGTGCTTGGCGAATCGACACATGCTATTGGCAAGAGTGGGGATGGCAACTATGACTACGCCATCGTGGTGACCCCGGTCGCTGGTTGTCCTGCAAGAGCCGTCGCGGCAGGACACTGATTGCAGAAGACAGTCCTGTTGGCGCGGTTTCGCCATACGCTTCCCATTCTCTTCATGGAAGTGTGCGATTGGGCGCCGAAGCCGCGCCCACGCATAGGCGCTGTCACGAGACTGTCACGTTGCGACGCTGCAATAATCGCGTCACGCCGCCGACACAGATCCCGAATATGCACAAACGCATTCTGGTTGTCGAAGACGAAGCCTCGATCCGCGACATGGTCGCCTTCGCCTTGCGCAAGGCCGACATGGAGGTCATCCATGCGGCCGACGCGCGGGCCGCGTTGTCGGCCATCAGCGACACGCCGCCCGACCTGATCCTGCTCGACTGGATGCTGCCCGGCATGACCGGTCTGGAATTGGCGCGGCGCCTGCGCGCGGAGGAACGCACCGCCGAGGTGCCGATCATCATGCTGACCGCGCGCGGCGAGGAAATGGATCGCGTCAGTGGCCTCGAGGCCGGCGTCGATGACTACGTCGTCAAACCGTTTTCGACGCGCGAACTGGTGGCGCGGATCAAGGCAGTGTTGCGTCGCGCGCAGGCCGACGGCGGCACGGGTTCGATCGAAATGGGCGGATTGCGGATCGATGGTCCCGCGCATCGCGTGTACGCCGGCGATACCCAGATCGAGATCGGTCCCACCGAGTATCGCCTGTTGCACTTCTTCATGACCCACGCCGAGCGTGCCTACTCGCGCGCGCAACTGCTAGACCAGGTGTGGGGCGGCAGCGTCTACGTCGAGGAACGCACGGTGGACGTGCACATCCGCCGCCTGCGCAAGACGCTGGAACCGTTCGGGCTGGACGGCCTGATCCAGACGGTGCGCGGCACCGGCTACCGGTTTTCCGCATCGCCATGAACCCGGATCGCCTGCGCGCGAGGCGCCTGCTCGGGGAATTGCGCGACCTGCGCGCGGCGGCGGCGTCGCTGTCCGATGCATTGGTGTTGCTGGGCGCGGAGGGGCGCGTGCGTTGGTGCAATGCGTCGGCGCTGCGGTTGCTGGGACTGGCGTGGCCGCGCGACCGCGACACAGTCCTCGCCGAACACTTTGCTGGCCACGAACTCGGCGCATGGCTGCGCGAGGGCGGCACCGAGCCCGACGACGTTGCCGCGCCGGTCGACCCGGCGATGCGCCTGCAGGTCGAGCTGATTCCGTATGGAGAACGGCGGCACCTGCTGCTGGCGCGCGACATCAGCCGGGTGTCGCGGCTGGAGCAGGTGCGCCGCGATTTCGTCGCCAACGTTTCGCACGAACTGCGCACGCCGCTGACGGTGATCCACGGTTACCTCGAACTGCTCGATCCCGAGGACGTGCCGGCGCTGGCACCGGTGCTGAACGAAATGCGCACGCAGTCGCAGCGGATGCGGCAGATCGTCGAAGACCTGCTCGAATTGTCGCGGTTGGAGATGCAACAGCACGTGCCCGAAGAGCGCGTGGAAATGGCGCCGCTGCTGGAGTCGCTGCGCCGCGAGGCGGAAGCCTTGAGCCACGGCAAGCACCACGTCGCGGTCGAGGGCGAGGGGCATCTCGACCTGCTGGGCTCGCCCAAGGACCTGCACAGCGCGTTCTCCAACCTGGTCAGCAACGCGGTGCGCTACACCTCCGAAGGCGGCAGCATCACCATCCGCTGGAAGCGCGTCGGCACCGGTGCCGAGTATTCGGTCACCGACACCGGCTACGGCATCCCCGCCGACCACCTGTCGCGATTGACCGAGCGCTTCTATCGCGTTTCGTCCAGCCGCTCGCGCGCGACCGGCGGTACCGGGCTCGGGCTTTCGATCGTCAAGCACGTGCTGAACCTGCACGACGCGCAGTTGCGGATCGAAAGCGAGCCGGGCAAGGGCTCGACCTTCACCTGCGTGTTCGGCCAGGCGCGGCTGCTGGAAGCCCCGTAGCCCGGATGCAGGCGCGCAGCGCCGAAATCCGGGAATGGTTTCAAACAGCCGCCGGATTCCGCTTCGCTGCATCCGGGCTACACGATCTTTCGGTAGCAAAAAAAAGCGGCGGACTTTCGCCCGCCGCCAACGCTGGAGAGGCTGGGAGTTGCAGCGTAATCAGAACTTGACCTCGGTCCACGCGCCGATCTCGCGGGTGTGGACGTCGACCGTGGTGTTGTTGCGCAACTTTTCATCCTTGTAGGCGATCGCCACCTTCACGCCCTTGGTGACCGGGAAGGCCACGCCCGCATTCCAGTAGGTGTCCTTGAGCGACGGGTCGAGGTCCTTGCTGGGCTTGACCTGGTCGTAGCGCGCGAACACCGATGCGCGGGTGAAGTCGTAGCTGCCCCATAGCGAATAGCCCGACGCCGTGTCGGTGGCAGGCGTGGTGAGGTTCTTCCAGTTGTCGGCCTTGAACCATTCCGCGCCCAGGCGCAGGCCGTCGCGGTTCCACGCGGCCATCGCGTCGTAGCGGCGGGCGCTGTGCAGCGTCGGCGTGGTTTGCGTGTCCTTGCCGAGGTCGCCGTCGTAGGCGCCGACCGCGAACATCAGGCCCTTGACCGGTTGCAGGCCGACGCGGCCTTCGAAATCGACGTGGTCGGAGCGCGACGGATTCTTGTAGCCGCCGCCATTGATGGCCGACACCTGGTAATTGAACATGCCGCTTTCACCCAACAGGTGCAGGCCCCAGTCCGCCGAGTTGCCGTACTTCAGCCGGTCGGTCACCGTGTTCTCGACATAGCGATAGCCGTACCAATCCTCGACGAACGGAATCCACGCCATGTTGGCCGAGCCGACGCGCAACGTGGCGAGCGGGGCAAACGCGCCCTGCACGTAGGCCTTCTTCACGAACACCTGGGTTTGACCATCGTTGCTGACGTAATTGAAATCCGTCGTCAGGTTGGCCGACCAGATGTCGCTGAACTTGTGGTCGACCGACAGGTAGAAGCGCTTGACGTCGAGGCCGGTGCCGGAGGCGTCGGTCTTCCGGCCGTTGCTGGTCTGGTCGATGTTGGTGAAGTCGGCGAACATCGTGCCGCCGACCTTGGTGTTGTCCGCCCATGACGAGGCGGGCGCGGCCGGCGCCTGTTGCAACGCCTCGATGTTCTGCTGGGTGCTGACATTGATGCTGGACTGCGCATCGGTGCGTTCCTGCAACGCATCGACCTTGGCTTGCAGGGTCGCGAGTTGCGCCTTGAGGTCGGCCAATTGCTGCGCGTCGGCCGATGTGGATTGGGCCATCGCCCCGAAACTGGAAACCGTCAAGCCGGTGGCGATCGCCACCGCAAGCATCTTGGTACGCACACGTTTCTCCTTGGTCTGGATGAAATCAACGGTGCGAAAGATGCGCGGCGACGGTTACGGCGATTGGACACCGACGTGACGGTTTGGTGACAGCCCGGCGCGAAGGGCACTGTCATCGAACTGCAACATTCCTCTCATGGAACGGCAACACGCGGGCGCTGGAATGCGCGCTATCGACAGAGCGCTGGATGCGTTCTGTCGATGCGGGTCATGGATGACCCGCCGCGTATCGCGCGCTGCTAACGCGATACGGCGCCGCCGAGTCCGGCGTTTCCGGACTCGGCGGGTCGAGAAAGTACAGGGGAGCACTTTCTCGATACCAAATCCCACCACTGCGCACCAGGAGATCCGCGTGACCACCATGAATCGCAACAAGCTCCGCCTGCTCGCACTCGCCACCACGCTCGCGCTCGGCATCGGCGCGGCGCACGCCACCGACATCACTGGCGCCGGTTCGAGCTTCGTGTATCCGGTCATCTCGAAATGGTCGGCGGCTTACGCCGAGAAAACCGGCAACCGCGTGAACTACCAGTCCATCGGCTCGGGCGGCGGCATCGCGCAGATCAAGGCCGGCACGGTGGACTTCGGTGCATCCGACATGCCGCTGGACGAAGCGACCCTGGACAAGTTCGGCCTGGGCCAGTTTCCCGACGTGATCGGCGGCATCGTGCCGGCGTACAACATCGCCGGCATCGCGCCGGGCAAATTGGTGCTGGACGGCCAGGTGCTGGCGAAGATCTTCCTCGGCCAGATCACCAACTGGTCCGATCCCGCGATCGCGGCGCTGAACCCGGACATCGCGCTGCCCAGCGCGAAGATCACCGTGGTACATCGTTCGGATGGTTCGGGCACCAGCTTCAACGTCACCAACTACTTGTCCAAGGTCAGCGCCGATTGGAAATCGAAGGTCGGCGAAGGCACCGCGGTGAAATGGCCGGTCGGCATCGGCGGCAAGGGCAACGAGGGCGTGTCGGCCTACGTCAAGCAGATTCCGAATTCGATCGGCTATGTGGAATACGCCTACGCCGTGCAGAACAAGCTGGGCTACGCGCGCATGAAGAACGCCGCCGGCAAGGTGGTCAGCCCCGAGACCGCGAGCTTCCAGGCTGCCGCCGCGACCGCCGACTGGTCGCACGCGAAGAACTTCAACCTGCTGATGACCAACGCGCCGGGCACCGACGCGTGGCCGATCACCGCCACCTCGTGGGTGATCATGTACAAGCAGCCGAAGAACGTCGCAAATTCGAAGGTGGCTTTCGATTTCTTCCGCTATGCGTACGACGACGGCAAGGCGGCGGCCACGGCGCTGGACTACGTACCGCTTCCGGCCAGCCTGGTGACTCAGATCGAGGGTTATTGGAAGACCGAGTTCAAGCAGTAAGCGCGTTTGAGCCCCTCTCCCTTCGGGAGAGGGGTTGGGGTGAGGGTACGGGGATTCCGCTATGCCTCGCTTCGCCCGAACCCTCACCCGCCCCTTCGGGGCACCCTCTCCCGAAGGGAGAGGGGAAACATCTCGTGCTTCTTCGAAGATCCCATGTCATCGATCCCCGCCATCGCCGTAATCAGCAGCACCGACCGTCGCAGTCGCGCGGACGCGCGCCACGACGCGTGGTTTCGCCGGCTGCTGAAGGTGTGTGCGCTGCTGGTGCTGGCGGCATTGCTGGGCGCCGCGCTCTCGACCCTGTGGGGTGGACGCGAAGTGCTGTTCGGGCAGGGGCTGCACTTCCTCACCAGCGCCGATTGGAATCCGGTCACCGATACCTATGGCGCGCTGGCACCGATCTTCGGCACGCTGGTGACGTCGCTGATTGCGCTCGTCCTCGCGGTGCCCTTGAGTTTCGGGATCGCGTTGTTCCTCACCGAGATCGCGCCGACCTGGCTGCGCGGTCCGGTGGCCACGGCCATTGAACTGCTGGCCAGCATTCCGTCGATCATCTACGGCATGTGGGGACTGTTCGTGTTCGTGCCGTTCATGGCGCGCGTCGAACCCGGCCTGTCTGCCACGCTCGGCCGCATCCCGTTGCTCGGCAAGTTGTTCGAAGGCCCGCCGATCGGACTGGGCCTCTTGACCGCGGGCATCGTGCTGGCGGTGATGATCCTGCCGTTCATCTCGTCGGTGATGCGCGAGGTGTTCCAGACCGTGCCGAACCGGCTCAAGGAATCGTCCTATGCGCTGGGTTCGACGACGTGGGAAGTGGTGTGGGACATCGTGTTGCCGTACACGCGCTCGGCGGTGATCGGCGGGATCTTCCTGGGGCTCGGCCGTGCACTGGGCGAGACGATGGCGGTCACCTTCGTGCTCGGCAACGCGTACAACATCACGTCATCACTGTTGATGCCCGGCACCTCGATCTCTTCCTCCATCGCCAACGAATTCAACGAGGCGGTCGGCACGCACCGTTCGGCGCTGATCGCGCTGGGCTTCCTGCTGTTCGTGGTCACCTTCGTGGTGCTGCTGATTTCCCGCCTGATGCTGCGCCGGCTGGCAAAACGGGAGGGCGCGTGATGGCGGTCGACGTCTACGTTCGCCGGCGTGCCATCAACGTGGCGGCCATGCTGCTCAGCGGCCTCGCCGCCGCGGTGGGGCTGGTGTTCCTGATCTGGATCCTGTGGATCACGGTGAAGAACGGCCTCAGCGCATTGGACCTCAAGCTGTTCACCAGGATCACCGCCTATGCCGACGAGGGCGGCCTCGCCAACGCCATCGTGGGCAGCCTGGTCATGGACATGCTCGCGCTCGCGATCTGCGCGCCGATCGGCGTGCTGGCCGGCACCTTCCTCGCCGAATACGCGAATCGCACGAAGCTGGGCGCTGTCATCCGTTTCCTCAACGACATCCTGCTGTCGGCACCGTCGATCGTGCTGGGCCTGTTCGTGTACGTCATCGTGGTGCTGCCGATGTCGAACCTCACCCACGGCGCGGTATCGTTCTCCGGTCTCGCCGGCGCCATCGCGTTGGCGCTGATCGGCCTGCCGGTGATCGTGCGCACTACCGACGAGATGCTGCAGCTGGTGCCGGGCACGTTGCGCGAAGCGGCGCTGTCGCTGGGCATCCCGCAATGGAAATTGACGACGCAAGTGCTGATGCGCGCGGCGATCTCGGGCATCGTCACCGGCGTGCTGCTGGCACTGGCGCGCCTCGCCGGCGAAACCGCGCCGCTGCTGTTCACCGCCTTCGGCAACAACTTCATGGTCGCCAACCCGCTGGACAAGATGGCAAGCATTCCCGTGGCGATCTACCAGTACACCAACGACCCCAACCCGGCGCTGCACGCGATCGCCTGGGCCGGCGCACTGCTGATCACGCTGTTCGTGCTGCTGCTCAGCCTGTGCGCGCGCTGGTATCTGCATCGCCACAGGGTCACCCATGATTGAGGACGCCGCCTTGCTGAACCCGCCTCCTGCATCCGCGCAGACGGTCGCCTCCGCCATCGTGGCGCCGCCGCCCAAGCTGGCGGTGCGCAACCTGGACTTCATGTACGGCGATTCGCAGGCGCTGAACAACATCAGCATGGACATCCCGGAAAAGCAGGTCACCGCGATCATCGGCCCGTCCGGTTGCGGCAAATCGACTTTGCTGCGGGTGTTCAACCGCATCTACGCGATCTATCCCGGCATGCGCGCGATGGGCGAAGTGCTGCTGGACGGCGAGAACATCCTCGATACCGGCTATCCCGTCCACAAACTGCGCAGCAAGGTCGGCATGGTGTTCCAGAAGCCGGTGCCGTTCCCGATGACGATCTTCGAGAACATCGCCTGGGGCATCCGCCACCACGAGAAATTGTCGAAGTCGGAAATGGACGTGCGCGTCGAACAGGCGCTGCGCCGCGCGGCGCTGTGGGACGAAGTGAAGGACAAGCTGAAGCGCAACGCGCTGGGCCTGTCGGGCGGCCAGCAGCAGCGGCTGTGCATCGCGCGCAGCATTGCGCTGAAACCCGAAGTGCTGTTGCTGGACGAGCCCACCTCGGCGCTCGATCCGATCGCCACCGGCCGCATCGAGCAACTGATCGAGGAATTGAAACGCGATTACACCATCGTGATCGTCACCCACAACATGCAGCAGGCCGCGCGCGTGTCCGACCGTACCGCCTTCATGTACCTGGGCGAGCTGGTGGAATTCGACGCGACCGAGAAGATCTTCACCAAACCGGCCAAGCGGCAGACCGAGGACTACATCTCCGGGAGGTTTGGGTGAGATCGTGCTTTGAGCAATACGTCGAGGTGCACTCAACGCAACACTGTCATTCGTGTCGTCATCCCGGGGCCGTTCGCGGCTTCATCGCGAGCGGAACCCGGGATCCATTTTGATCTTCGCAACAGCAACGTGGATCCCGGCCTTCGCCGGGACGACGAGCAAACCCCAATTCATCGAGTGAAACTGCCATGACGACCCAACCCCACGACCACCTCGTGAAAAGCTACGACGAGGAAATGGCCCGCCTCACCGGCGAGATCGCCGCGATGGGCGAACTTTCCGCGAAACAACTGGAAGCGGCCATGGACGCGCTGGGCAAGCGCGACAGCAAGGCCGCCCAGCGCGTCGCCGACAACGATGACGAGATCGACAATCGGGAGCGGCAGATCAGCAACGACGTGCTGCGGCTGCTGGCGCTGCGCCAGCCGATGGCACGCGACCTGCGCGAAGTGCTCGCTGCGCTGCGCATCGCTTCCGACATCGAGCGCATCGGCGACTACGCCACCAACGTCGCCCGGCGTTCGATGACGCTGAACCTCTCGGCGCCCGTGCCGCTGGTGGGCAGCCTCGCGCCGATGTCGAGGATGGCCTGCAGGCTGATCCGCGATGCGATGCGCGCCTACGCCGCGCAGGATGCGGAGTTGGCCTACGCCGTATGGGAACGCGATGCCGACCTCGATGCCCTCTACACCACGCTGTTCCGCGAACTGCTCACCTACATGATGGAAGACCCGCGCAGCATCACGGCCTGCACGCATCTGCTGTTCATCGCCAAGAACATCGAACGCATCGGCGACCACGCGACCAACATCGCCGAAAACATCTGGTTCGTGGTGCGCGGCGAAACGCTCAACGAACCGCGTGCCCGGCGCGACGAGACTTACGAACCTTGAAGCGTCGCCTGCGGATCGCGCCGACACGAAACACGATTGGCCATCCATTCGCGACAGGCTGCTTGGGGCTCAGCCAACGTTCACGGCATCGCGAAGGCGGTGCCCACGACGGCCGCGAGCGTGCAGGCCAGAACCAGCAACAGGATGCAGTCGACGCCGGCTTTGCGGATGAATTGCGACACGGCGGGCCTCCATGGGAATCGGTGCCTTCGACCATGCCTGCGCTGGATTTCACGATCTTGAACGGAGCAAGACGATTGCGTGACGGAGGTTGATGCCCCGCGCATCGCGAGCCCGCGTCACCAACCGGTCATCACGCGGTAGCGAGGGCGCAACATCGGAATGCGAAGGTTTGCCCGAATCCAAAGCGAACCTTGAATCATGCACATCGCATTCGTGACCGAAACCTGGCCGCCGCAGGTCAATGGCGTCGCCCTCACGGTGAGGACGCTGGCCCTCGGGTTGGCAGCGCGCGGGCACCGTGTCGAAGTGGTGCGTCCGGGCAAGCCTGGAAGCGATGGCAAGGTGGAACTGATCTTCGCCCGCGGCGCGCCCTTGCCGCGCTACCCCGGATTGCAGGTGGGCATGCCGCAGGGCGGGGAATTGCGCAGGCGTTGGTGTGAGCGGCGGCCCGATGCGGTCTATGTCGCCACCGAGGGACTGCTGGGCATCTCCGCCATGCGCGCGGCGAACAACCTGCAAATCCCCACCGTGACCGGCTTCCACACGCGCTTCCATGATTACGCCTCGCATTACGGTGTCGGCCTGCTGGCGCCGCTGGTGCGTTCGCGCCTGATGCAGTTCCACCGGCGCGCGCAGATGACGCTGGTGCCCACCCGCGCACTGCTCGATGAGCTGTCCGAGGCCGGCATCCGGCGGGTGCGAAAGCTGCGCCGTGGCGTGGATACCGATCTGTTCACGCCGGCACGCCGGGAGCCCGCCTTGCGCAGGAGCTGGGGCGTTCGCGGCGATGCCCCGGTGATGTTGTGCGTGGGTCGGCTTGCGGCCGAGAAGGGCCTCGGGCTCGCGTTGCAGGCGTTCCGTGCGTTGCAGGCGCGGATTCCAGCCGCGCGCATGGTGATGGTCGGCGACGGCCCGCAGCGCGGCGCGCTCGCGGATGCCTATCCGGATGTGATCTTCGCCGGGACCATGCATGGCGAGGAACTGGCGACGCATTACGCCAGTGCCGACGTGTTCCTGTTTCCGAGCCTTACCGAAACCTTCGGCAATGTCGTATTGGAAGCCATGGCGTCGGGACTAGCGGTGGTCGCCTTCGATCGTGCCGCCGCACAGGAACACGTCGCCAATGGAATCTCCGGTCTCGTGGTCCCGGCATCGGATGCACGCGGGTTCATCACTTCGGCCTATGAACTCGGGCTGGATGCCGAGACGTGCCGGATGCTCGGCGTCAACGCGAGGATCGCGGCACAGCAGTGTGCGCCGGACGCGGTCACTGCCGAATTCGACAAACTGCTGCGCACTTTGGTGCGGGAGCACGGCCATGACCCGATCGGCGCTGCTGCTTAGGACGCTTGATCCGCACCTCTGCCGCATGGCCAGTCATTGGGCCAGGCGACCCGGCGTGCACCGGTTCTTCGGCATCGTCAGCCGCCTCGGGAACGGCGGATTCTGGTACGGACTGATGGCCGCACTCGTCGCATTCGGCGGCGCGCGCGGCATGATTGCCGCCCTGCAGATGCTGGTGACCGGTTTCGTCGCGTGGTTGCTGTATCGCACCCTCAAATTGCATACGCGCAGGCTGCGTCCGTTCCGTGCACACGCGGACGTGACCGCCCGCGCGGCGGCGCTGGACGAATACAGCTTTCCTTCCGGCCACACCTTGCACGCGGTCAGTTTCACCATCGTCGCCGTCGCCTGGTTCCCGTTCCTGGCGCTGCCGCTGATCGTGTTCACCGTGCTGGTCGCCATGTCCAGGGTGGTGCTGGGGTTGCACTATCCGACCGACGTGCTGGTGGGCGTCCTGATCGGCACCGGGCTCGGAGCCGCATCGGTGTGGTCGTGCCTGGGTTCCCCGATGGCGATGGCCTGATTCGTTGCCGACGGCGCGTCGTGCTTGGCGCAGGCGCCGGATTGCGGTAGAACGACGGTCTCGACATTCGGAGTTTGCCCGTGAACGCCATCCCCGACGATGCCGCGCTGCGCCGACTTGCCGAACGGGTCGCCCAGGTGCTGCGCACGCAGGGCGGGATGCTGGCGACCGCCGAATCCTGCACCGGGGGCTGGATCGCGAAGCTCGTGACCGACATCGATGGCAGCTCGGCGTGGTTCCAGGGTGGTGCGGTCACTTACAGCAACGCCCTCAAACAGGCGTTGCTGGGCGTGACGGCGACGACGCTGGAACACCACGGCGCGGTCAGCCGCGAATGCGCACTGGAAATGGTGGCGGGCGCACTCGCGCGCCTCGATGCCACCATCGCGGTGGCCGTGACCGGCATCGCCGGACCATCGGGCGGCACGCCCGACAAGCCGGTCGGCACGGTGTGGATTGCGTGGCAACGACGTGGTGGGCAAGCACTCGTCGAGGTCTTCCATTTCGACGGTGACCGCGATGCGGTGCGCCGGCAAACGGTGGCACGCGCATTGGAAGGCGTTCAGGAAATCCTTACCGCGTGACGCGGCGTGCGCCGCTTCCCCCGCGGGAGTGGTGTGGAATAATGGCCGTGGCAATGCGATGGCATGGTCTCAATTCGTGAGAACCGGCCACGCAATACTTCACCCGGCACGATCAATCAATCGAGGGTTCCACAATGGACGACAACAAGCGCCGCGCACTGGCTTCCGCACTCGGCCAGATCGAGAAACAGTTCGGCAAGGGCGCGGTGATGCGCATGGGCGACCGCACCGCCGAGGCCATCGACGTGGTGTCGACCGGTTCGCTCGGTCTCGACGTCGCGCTCGGCGTGGGCGGCCTGCCGCGCGGCCGCGTGGTCGAAATCTACGGGCCGGAATCCTCGGGCAAGACCACGCTCACCCTGCAGGTGATCGCGCATTGCCAGAAGAATGGTGGCACCGCCGCGTTCGTGGATGCCGAGCACGCGCTCGACCCGACCTATGCGGCCAAGCTTGGCGTCAACGTCGATGATCTTCTGGTGTCGCAGCCCGACACCGGTGAGCAGGCACTGGAAATCGCCGACATGCTGGTGCGTTCCAACGCGGTCGACGTGGTGGTGATCGACTCGGTGGCGGCGCTGACGCCCAAGGCCGAGATCGAGGGCGAGATGGGCGATTCGCATGTCGGCCTGCACGCGCGCCTGATGAGCCAGGCGCTGCGCAAGCTCACCGCCAACATCAAGCGTTCCAACACGCTGGTGATCTTCATCAACCAGATCCGCATGAAGATCGGCGTGATGTTCGGCAACCCGGAAACCACCACCGGCGGCAACGCGCTGAAGTTCTACGCCTCGGTGCGGCTCGACATCCGCCGCATCGGCGCGGTCAAGAAGGGCGAGGAAGTGATTGGTTCGCAGACCCGCGTCAAGGTGGTGAAGAACAAGGTCGCGCCGCCGTTCCGGCAGGCCGAGTTCGAAATCCTGTACGGCGAGGGCACGTCGTGGGAGGGCGAATTGATCGAGCTCGGCGTCCTCAATGACCTGGTCGAGAAGTCCGGTGCCTGGTACAGCTACGGCGGCGAGCGTATCGGCCAGGGCAAGGAAAACGCACGCCAGTATTTCAAGGACAACCCGGCTGCCGCAAAGCAGCTTGACGAAGCCTTGCGCGCCAAATTGCTGACCGGAACGCAAAAGGGCGGCGTTGCGGCGACCGAAGATGCCGAGGAAGTCGAGGCATAAGTCGCCGGGTAGCCCGGATGGAGCGAAGCGAAATCCGGGACGTCGGTGGCCAGCGATCGGTTCGGGTGGCAATGGCCGTGCACGCGGCAATGCGATGAAGCGCAAGCGTGACACGCGTGGCGACGGGCCGGAACGCAGTGCCTACGACCGCGCACTCGGCATGCTCGCTCGCCGCGAATATTCGCAGCGTGAACTGCGCGCGCGGCTGGAGCATGCCGGTTGCGATGGAGATGAGTCGACCGATGCGCTGAAGCGCCTTCACGATCAGCACTATCAGGACGACCACCGCTTCGGCGAGATGATCGTGCGGGCGCGGGTGGGGCAGGGCTACGGACCCGACCGCATACGCGCCGAATTGCGTTCGCATGGATTGGCCGATGCCGCGATCCGCGCGTTGCTGGATGCGGCGGACGCCGACTGGCTGGCGCTGGCGCGCGCGCAGCTGCGCAAGAAGTACGGGACCAGGCCCGTCGCCGGTCACGCCGAACGCGGCAAACGCGCGGCTTTCCTCCTCCGTCGCGGTTTTGCCGCCGCCACGGTTAGAATCGTCACTCATTCCGAGGTTGGCGATTCCTGCGATTGACGGCATCACTATGCGATCGTCCCTGATCGCGGCATCTGAAGCCGTGTCGCAACTGGAATGGTTACCGTAAACATGAGCGCCAGAACGGCCTTCCCTGGCCTGACTTTCAACAACAGCGGCTCCGTACGAATCGTCTTCAAGCCCGCTTCGACGGTTGGGTCAATGCTTCGTGAACTTTGTGCCATAACTACATGAAAACCGCAGAAATCCGCGCGCGCTTCCTCGAGTTCTTCAAGGATCGCGGCCACACCATCGTGCCGTCCGCGCCACTGGTGCCGGCCAACGATCCGACGCTGCTGTTCACCAACTCGGGGATGGTGCAATTCAAGAACGTGTTCCTGGGCAGCGAGAAACTGCCGTACGTGCGCGCGGCCGACGTGCAGCGCTGCCTGCGCGCCGGAGGCAAGCACAATGACCTCGATTCGGTCGGCTACACCGCGCGCCACCATACCTTCTTCGAGATGCTGGGCAACTGGTCTTTCGGCGACTACTTCAAGAAGGAAGCGATCGAGTGGGCGTGGGAATTGTTGACCCGCACGTTCGGGTTGCCGGCCGACAAGTTGTGGGTGACGGTCTACCACACCGATGACGAGGCCTACGGCATCTGGAAGGACGTCGTCGGCGTACCGCCCGGACGCATCGTGCGGATCGGCGACAACAAGGGCGCGCCGTTCGCCTCGGACAATTTCTGGCAGATGGCCGATACCGGTCCGTGTGGTCCGTGCAGCGAAATCTTCTACGACCATGGCCCGGGGATTCCGGGCGGGCCGCCCGGGTCACCCGATGAGGACGGCGACCGCTACATCGAAATCTGGAACCTGGTGTTCATGCAGTTCGACCGCGCCGAGGACGGCACGCTGTCGCCGCTGCCCGCGCCGTGCGTCGATACCGGCATGGGCCTGGAACGCCTCGCCGCGGTGCTGCAGGGCGTGCACTCCAATTACGAGATCGACCTGTTCCAGCGCCTGATCGCGGCCGCGCAAAAACTCAGCGGCTGCAAGGACCGCGAGAACAAGTCGTTGCGCGTAATCGCCGACCATATCCGCGCGTGTGCCTTCCTGATCGTGGATGGCGTGTTGCCTTCGAATGAAGGCCG
Organism: Lysobacterales bacterium 66-474; assembly: GCA_001899805.1. Taxonomy (GTDB): domain Bacteria; phylum Pseudomonadota; class Gammaproteobacteria; order Xanthomonadales; family Rhodanobacteraceae; genus 66-474. The sequence continues at coordinate 285,833 of MKWP01000015.1, read as the reverse complement.
CGGCTACGTGCTGCGCCGGATCATCCGGCGCGCGCTCCGTCATGGCTGGATGCTCGGCGTGCGCAGCGATTTCTTCTGGAAGATGGTGGCACCGCTGGTCGCGGAAATGGGCGAGGCGTATCCCGAGCTCGCGAAAAAGCAGGCATTTGTCGAAGAGGCCCTGCGTGCCGAGGAACACCGCTTTGGCGAAACTTTGGAACACGGCATGAAGGTGTTCGACGAGGTCGCATCGAAGTCGGGCAAGACCATTCCGGGCGAAGATGCATTCCGTTTGTACGACACCTACGGTTTCCCGGTGGACCTCACTGCCGACATCGCGCGCGAGCGCGGCATGTCGGTGGACATGGCCGGTTTCGAGCGGGCGATGGAGGCACAGCGCGAACGCGCGCGCGCGGCCAGCAAGTTCGAGAGCAAGGCACAATTGCCGGCGGAAGTGGCGAGCAAGCTTTCGCCGACTCGATTCCTTGGCTACGAAACCCTCGAAGCGAAAGGCTGCAAGGTGCTGGCGATCCTGCGCGATGGTCGCGCCGCGGAAGCGTTGCCGCCAGGCGAATCGGCCGTGGTCATCCTGGACCGCACGCCGTTCTATGCGGAATCGGGCGGGCAGGTTGGCGACACCGGTGCGCTGGAACTCGCATCGGGGCGCTTCATCGTCAGCGATACGCAGAAATTGGGCGGCCAGTTCCATGGTCACGTCGGCGAGTGGAAGGGCAGCGAACCGCTCCGCGTCGGCGAAAATGTCCTGGCGCGCGTCGATGGCGCACGCCGCCAGACCACGGTGCTGAACCATTCGGCGACGCACCTGCTGCACGCGGCGTTGCGCGAAACGCTGGGCGAGCACGTCACCCAAAAAGGGTCGCTGGTGGCGCCGGATCGGCTGCGCTTCGACTTCTCGCATTTCCAGCCGGTAAAGCCGGACGAATTGCGTCGCATCGAGGATCGAATCAACGAACAGATCCGCCGCAACGACCCGGCCGAAATCCGCCAGATGGCCTACGACGACGCGATCGCATTCGGCGCGATGGCCTTGTTCGGCGAAAAATACGGCGACGAGGTGCGGGTGCTGCGCATGGGCGACTTCTCGACCGAGTTGTGCGGCGGCACCCACGTCGCGCGTACCGGCGACATCGGCCTGTTCAAGATCGTGTCCGAATCCGGCGTTGCGGCCGGCATCCGCCGCATCGAGGCCTTTACCGGCGCAGGCGCGATGGCGTACGTGGCCGAAGAAGAGCAACGGCTCGGCGAGGTGGCAGGCTTGTTGTCGTCCGGAGCGGGTGATGTTGCCGACAAGTTGCGCCAGTTGCTGGAGCGCCAGAAGAAACTCGAGCGCGAGCTGGACGCGCTGAAGGCCAAGGCCGCCGGGGTCGCGACCGGCGATTTGGCCGCCCACGCCGTTGCGGTCGGCGACATCAAGTTGGTCGCCGCGCGGGTGGACGGCATGGACGCCAAGGCCCTGCGCGAGGCGGTCGACGCACTGAAACAGAAACTGGGCGATTGCGTGGTGCTGCTTGCTTCCGGCAGCGAAGGGAAGGCAGCGTTGGTCGGGGGCGTGCACGGGGCGGCGCTGGACCGGGTCAAGGCGGGCGATGTGGTGTCGCACGTCGCCAGGCAGATCGACGGCAAGGGTGGCGGCCGACCCGACATGGCACAGGGCGGCGGCGTGGATTCGCCGGCGCTTGATCAGGCCTTGAATGGGCTCGCCGACTGGCTTGCGCCGATGCTCGCCTGATTTCCGGCCGTGCCAATGGTCATGCCGTTTTTGACGCCTTCTGCGTTGCGTCGCCGCGGTCCGTTCAGCTATAGTCCCCACGCATCGATCGCCCCTGCATCGGTCTAATGCGGGTGATGGAGGAACCTGAACGCGCGCATGCATCCGCGCCTGTTCGCGATCGTCCTGAATTGCCGTGGTGTGCGATCCGGAGGGGAACGCACACGCGGGTATCGGGTCTAATTGATCCGAACGAATGGAGTTCCGTCATGTTGATTTTGACCCGTCGCGTAGGGGAAACCCTGATGATCGGCGACCAGGTAACGGTCACGGTGTTGGGCGTCAAAGGCAATCAGGTGCGCATCGGCATCACTGCACCCAAGGATGTCGCGGTGCACCGCGAAGAGATCTACCAGCGGATCAAGCAGGAGCACGAGGCTGCTGGGGTCGATGCGGCTGCCCGAGTCGACGAACCCGAGGGTCGCGAAGCGACCAACGGTTGATGTTCGACTGCCGTCGACGGCTTTACCCGGACCTGCTGCGCGTTTATCCTAGCCGACCGGTTTGCGCCGGTTGGGCGTTGGCGCGCGGAAATGTATCGTCGGAATGATTTCCCGCACGCGGTCTTGCACGCGGCGAGGGGTGAACATCATGGATGACGAGCGGAACCGACACCATGGATGGTTCGGAGTGGTTTGCTGAAAATTCGGAGAGATGCCCGAGAGGTCGAACGTGAGGCGTTTGCGACAGTCCGGTGGACTGTCGCGCCGAGCGTGAGGGCGAGTCATGGATGACGAGCGGAACCGACACCATGGATGGTTCGGAGTGGTTTGCTGAAAATTCGGAGAGATGCCCGAGAGGCCGAAGGGGCTCCCCTGCTAAGGGAGTATCGGGTCAAAAGCCTGATCGAGGGTTCGACAAAATCGCCGGGAGCGATTTTGGACGGCCGAAGGGCCGGCCCCGAGCGACAGCGAGGGGCGAGCATCATGGATGATGCGAGCATATCCCGAACGGGTCGCCAATCCGCTTGAACGTCTGTTGTTACACTTTGGCTTTGCACAATCAGAAAACGGAGAGATGCCCGAGAGGCCGAAGGGGCTCCCCTGCTAAGGGAGTATCGGGTCAAAAGCCTGATCGAGGGTTCGAATCCCTCTCTCTCCGCCAGTTATGCGTTGACGTGATTGCGACGACAACGGATAATTCGCGGCTCGCTTCAATGCGCCCGTAGCTCAGCTGGATAGAGTACCAGGCTACGAACTTGGTGGTCGGGAGTTCGAATCTCTCCGGGCGCGCCATTTGAAGTCCGACAACGCCAGTGACTGCAGTCACTGGCGTTGTCGTTTCTGCTTCAGAAGTTTTGCTTGAAGCGGATGCCGATCGTGCGCGGGTTGATGAAGCCCGTGTACACCTGTCCGTTCGGATAGGTCGTGGAAACGCCATGCGCGGCGCATGTCTCCGATTTGCACTCGCTGTACTTGTAAAGCTCCCCGCGCGTGTCGAAGGCGTTGTCAACGAACACATCCAGCGACCAGTTGTTTTTCTGCATGCCGGCGGAAAGGTCCACCGAGTTGTAGGAAGGCAGGTCGCCGAGCAGGCTGCGCGGAACCAGGCGCAGGTCGGTGGTGCGCTGGCCGACGTGGACCCATGCCGCCTGGACGTACGCGTCGTTGTCGCCGAGATTGAAAGAGTAGTGCGCGATCAGGTTGCCCTTGAAGTGGGGCGTGATCGGCAAGCGCGTGCCGGCGGGGGCCTCGGGCCCGTCCACCACCGCGCCGTTCTGGGGGTTGATGGATCCGGGCGGGCAATTGGTCACCGGGTTCCCGTTGCTGTCCGTGAACCCGCAATAGTTGGAGCTCAAGCGCGCCTTGTAGAACCCCACGCCTGCACTGAGGTTCAGGTTGTAGGTCGCCTGCCAGTCCAGTTGCGATTCCAGTCCATCGATCCGTGCCGAGTTGACGTTGCGGATGATCGTCAGGCCGGGCGGCACCAGGATGTTGTACTGGAAGTTGTTCCAGTTCTCGCGGAACAGCGCGCCGTTGAACGACATCCGGTTGTCGAACCAGGTGGTCTTCCAGCCCAGTTCGACGTTGGTCAGGAAGTCGGGGTGGTAGGGCGGGGTGTTGCCGGTGCGGTTGACGCCGCCCGGCCGGAAGCCTTCCGAGCGCGTGACGTACACCATCGCGGTCGGCGAGATGTTCCAGGTCAGGTTGATCTTGTGCAGCGAGCCGCTGTCCCGGGTGTTCTTGTCGAAATCCAGGCAGGGTGCGCCGAAGAAGGGCGTCTGCGAGAGGCACCCGGCCTCGCCGTAGTTCGATCCGGACGAGAAGCCCACGCTGTAACCGTAGAACCCGAGCAGATGGTCGCGGCTGCGGTAGTAGCGTTCGCCGAGTGTCAGGGTGAGTTTGTCGGGAAGGATGTCGTAGGACACTTCGCCGAACAGGGCCTTGTTGCTGTCGAAACGCATCTCGCGGGTCAGCCAGATGGTGTTCGCCCAGCCACTCACCGATAGCGAATCGGCGAGACCGTCGACCTGGTAGTCCTGCAGGATGTCGTGCTTCTGGTTCTGCGTGAATGCGCCGGCGACGAAGCGCAGCCGGTCTTCCGCGGGCGAGGCGATGCGCAGTTCGTTGCTGTTGAAGGAATACCCGTCCCGGCCGCTGATGTGCTGGGCCGGGTTGATCAGCGCGCCGTTGTTGTCCGTGAAGTATGCGCCGGATCCCCCCAGGGTGTCGTACCAGTAACCGTAGTCGGTGTAATCCGAATGCTGTTCCTGATTGCGCCGCAGGTGTCCGTACGCGTAGGTCACGTCGAAGTTGCCGATCTTGCCCTGCACGGTCAGGGCCGCCTGCCACCAGCGGTCGTTGACGCCTTCCGGATAGAAATGGCTCAAGGCGAGGTCGCCAACCACCGGATCGCTCGCGAAGTTGCCGTGGGCGATCGTTTGCTGGCCCATGACCGAGGGGCTGATGGACCAGTTGTCGTTGAGGTCGATCTTCAGTTCGGCGCGCGCGCCCTTGGTGGTGACATCGTTGTAGCGATCGTGCGCACGTGCCGGAGAACACACCAGGTTGGCCGCCGGCGTGCAGTTGCCGGCATTGCTGAGCGTGATGCCCGAGGTGGGAAACGTGACGGTGCCGGGCTTGTTGTCGATGTAGCCGGCGTCGTGCTCCCGCCATCCGACCAGCCGGATCGCCGCGCGATCGGTGATCGGAATGTTGAGCATGCCTTCGAAGGTATCGCCGATCCCGCCGTGCGACACCTGGTTGGCGCTGAGGGTGTAGTTCGCCGCGAATCCCGACGGGTCCGGCTTGTTGGTGATGATGCGCAGCGCACCGGCTTCGGCACTGGCGCCGTACAACGTTCCCTGCGGCCCCTTCAGGACTTCGACACGCGCGATGTCGTACATGTGGATGTCGACCGGGCCCTGGATCGTGGTGACCGGCTGGTCGTTGAGGTACACGCCCACGGTTGGCTGCGAGCCGGAGTGGTTGCGGTTGCTGCCGTCCGTCACGCCGCGCATGTAGATCGCGGCGAATCCGGGGCCCGCCTGCACGCCGCCGCCGCCCGACTGGAACGTCACCCCGGGCAGATACTGCACGTAGTCCTTGAAGTCCTGCACGTGCAGCGCCTGCAACTGGTCGTCGGCCAGCACGTTCATGCTTATCGGGACCTTCTGCAGGTTCTCGGTGCGCTTCTGCGCCGTCACCATCATGGTCCCGAGCGTCTTGATCTTTTCCGTCTTGGGCTTGGCCGCCTGCGCCGGTGCGGATGCCTGCGGCTGTTGCGCGGTAGCCCCGCCATCCGGTTCCGCACTTCGCGCCAGCGTCGGCGTCGCCAGCGCCATGCAGATCGCCGCCGCCAGGGGCAACCTGGTCCAACCTGCCGATTGAGTCCCCGCACCCCGCTTGCATGTGCTCATGTGCATGATCCCCAAAGTGGATGAATCCGGTCCCTCGTCTTGTCTACTCCCGGACGGGTGCCGCAGGGTGATCCTGCAGCACGGGCCCCAACGCTGCCTCCAGCGGCTGCAACCACGCCGCATAACGACGCCAGTGATCCAGCCCCTCCCGGTAGATCGGCTGGCGCACCTGCTCCGAACTCGCAGTACGTACCGGCCTGCGGTTATCGAAGAACCGCAGGCAGCCCGGCTCGAATGCCAGGCCGCAATAATCCAGGATGCGGTGTACCTCGGCTTCGGTATCCTCGACCAGACGCTCGTACTGGACGCGGCAGACCCGCCCGGGCAGCGCCCCATCGAAGTGCGCCATCAGTTCCGCGTAGTCGTGGTAGTAGCGACCGATGTCGTCGAGGCTGTAGCTGAAGTCCTGCCCGCGCGCAAAATGCTGCTTGAAGATCGAAAAGCCGCACGCCATCGGGTGGCGCCGGGCATCGATGATCTTCGCATTCGGCAAAATCAGGTGGATCAAGCCGACGTGCATGAAGTTGTTGGGCATCTTGTCGACGAAGAACGGCTTGTCCGTCTTGCGCTGGATGCGCGTGGCGGCAAGGTAGCGTTCGCCCAGTGCGCGCAACGCCCCCGCATCGAGTGTGGCCAGCGCGTGGTGGTAGGGCATCGCCGCGCCGCGCGTGGCCTGGCGGCGAAGGTCGCCGGTGAGCGTCGCGATCTCCGGCAATTCCATCGTGCCCTCGACGCGGCTGTGGCTGGCGAGGATCTGCTCGATCAGGGTCGATCCCGCGCGCGGCAAGCCGACCACGAAGATCGGATCCGGCGCCTCGCATCCGGATCCCGCGCGTTCCGCGAAGAATTCTCGCGTGTAGTGCTTGCGGATGTGCGCGACCCTGGACGCGGTCTCGTTGGCGTCGTAGGGAAGCTGCGCCCGCCGGATGGCGTTGCCACGCGCGTAATGGCGGAACGACGCCGCGAAATCTTCGGCGTCTTCCAGCGCCTTGCCCAGCGCAAACTCGAGGTGCAGTCGGTCCTCGTCGGACAAATCATTCCGCAGCAACTGTTGCTGCATCGCCTCGATGTCCTTGGCATCGAACCGGAACAGCTTCAGGTTCGCAAGGCTCCACCATGCTTCGCCGAACGAGGCTTCCAGCTCCACGCAGCGCCGATACGCAGCCACGGCTTCGTGGACGTGATCCGCGGTTTTCAGCGCGTGGCCCTGGCTCAACCGCAGCTTGACCGCGTCCGGGTGGTCCCGGACGAGTTCGCGGTAGAGCGCGAGCGCTTCGTCGTAGTTGCCGATCCTGCACAGCACCGCGGCTTTGAGGTTCAGGCAACCCGCGTGCGTCGGGTCGCGTTGCAGTACCCGCGCGATTTCGGCCAGTGCATCCGCGGGCCGGTTGCAGCGGTGCAGGACCAGCGCGTAGTTCCAGCGCGCCTCGATGAATTCGGGCGCGAGTTCCAGGCAGCGTTCCAGCAGGTGCGTTGCGTCTTCGTTGCGCTCGAGGCGCGCCGCCACCTCGGCCAGCATGCGTATCGCGACGACATCGGTGGGCGCTTGCCGCAGGCGTTCGCGCAGCAGCGCTTCCGCTTGCGGGATGCGGTCCGCGAGCATGGCGTCGGCGGCAGCCAGCAATTCCGGATCGCGCGTGGAATGGTGTACATGGTCGAGGTACGCGGCGCGGGCGGGTTCGCGCTCGCCTTCCTCCCACAGCGCATCGCCCAGCAACCGCCATGCCTGCGGCAGATCGGGGTTCGCCTGTACCGCGCGGCGCAGCGCGGCGATGGCGTCGCGACCACGCCCGGACCGCAACAGTGCCTGGCCGAAATCGAACTGGATCAAGGGCTGATCGGGATGGGCTTTCGCAAGCCGCCAGAGAAGCGCAACGGCTTCCGAAAGATTGCCCAGTTGCGAATGCGCGGCCGCCAGCCATTGCAGGGCAGCCGGATGTCCGGGAACAACCTGCAGCACTTCATCGAGTTGCCGGATGGCCAACGCCGGGTCGGATCCAAGCAGCCGTTTGGCGTGCGCCAGCGCCTGTTGCAGGGAGCCCGTTGCTTCTGCCGTGTCCGCCGCAGTCCGCTGCGAGGGCGGCAACGGGCTTGCTGTTTCGACGCGTGCACTCGGCATGGTGTGGGCGGCCTGGCCGCGTGGCCGCGGCGGCCGGAGTCTATCAGCAAACCCGATGCCCCTGGCAACCAGTTTCGTCAATGCGATGCCGCATCCGTCGCATTGCTGCCCGACAAGTCGCGCTGCAGTGCCGACGGGCACCGTGCATCCAGGATGCCGCGTGGACCTGTCGCAAGGCGCGGCTACACTGCGGACGTCCGGTTGGCCATGCCGTCATGCGCAAGCACGCCGCCAGACCGGACCCGAGCCCATGCGAGTGACGCCGCCATGCCTGCCGACACCGTTGCCCCCGACCTCGAACACGCCCACGCGATGTCGCCCCGCTACTACTCGGGCGAGGCCACGCTCGCGCTCGAACGACGCGCAGTGTTCGCGCGCAGCTGGCAACTGGTGGCGCATCGCGAACAACTTGCCGAGCCCGGCGACCATGTGGTCGGGCAGGTTGCAGGTGTGCCGATCCTGTTGGTGCGTGGGCAGGACGGCGTGTTGCGCGGTTTTCCGAACATCTGCCGCCACCGCGGCGGGCCGCTGGCCTTGTGCAATGGCAAGGGCCTCAAGAGCCTGTGCTGCAAATACCACGGTTGGACCTACAACCTCGACGGGCAATTGCGCGCCGCGACGGAAATGCAGGACGCTTGCGACTTCACGGTCGCGGACATCCGCCTGCCGCCGCTCGCGGTGCACGAATGGCAGGGGCTGGTGTTCGTGGCACTGGAAGCCGACGTGCCGCGGTTCGATGCGGTGTACGGCGGCATCGCCGAACGCATCGCGCCGATCGACCTGTCGGCGATGGAATATTTCCGGCGCGTCAACTACGAGATGCAGTGCAACTGGAAGATCTACGTCGAGAACTACGTCGAGGGCTACCACCTGCCGCATGTGCACCCCGGATTGTCCAGGGCCCTCGACTACCGCAGCTACCACACCGAATTGTTCGAGTGGCATTCGCTGCAAAGCTCGCCGTTGCGCGACAGTGGCGTCGGCTACGGCGCGGGCGAGGCGTTCTACTACTTCATTTACCCGAACGTGATGTTGAACATCACGCCGGGACGGCTGCAAACCAATGTCATCCTGCCGTTGGGCCCGGACCGCTGCCGGGTGGTGTTCGACTATTACTACACACGGGACCAGGGCACCCAGTCGCGGATCGAAGGCGACCAGTCGTTCAGCGACGAGGTGCAGGGCGAGGACGCCGGCATCTGCGAGGCGGTGCAGAAGGGATTGGCGTCGGGGTACTACATCCCGGGCCGATTGAATCCCAAGCGCGAAAGCGGCGTCTGGCATTTCCAGAACCTGATGCGCGCGGCCTACGACCGCGCGGCCACCACCGCGGAAAGCGCGGGATGAGGGAGCCGCGTTACGACATCCTGTTCACGCCGGTGCAGATCGGGCCCGTTGTCGCGAAAAACCGCTTCTACCAGGTGCCGCACTGCAACGGCATGGGCCATGCCATGCCGCTGGCGCACGCGGCGATGCGCGAGGTCAAGGCCGAAGGCGGTTGGGCGGTGGTCGCGACCGAGGAGTGCGAGATCCACCCGAGCAGTGACCTCACGCCCTATGTCGAGGCGCGGCTGTGGGACGATCGCGATATTCCCGCGCTGGCGCTGATGTGCGACAAGGTGCATGCACACGGTGCACTGGCCGCGCTGGAGCTGACCCACAACGGGCCGGTCGCGTCCAACCTGTATTCGCGCGAAGTGCTGCTGGCGCCGTCCCACCAGCCGGCCAAGTACGGCTATCCGTCGCAGGCGCGGGCGATGACATTGCACGACATCCGCGAATACCGGCGCTGGCATCGCGAGGCCGCACTGCGCGGCAAGCGTGCCGGCATGGACATCATCTACGTGTATGCCGCGCACGACATCTCGCTCGCGATGCATTTCCTGCAGCGTCGCCGCAACCAGCGCAGCGACGAATACGGCGGGTCGCTCGAAAACCGCGTGCGCTTGCTGCGCGAGTTGCTGGAAGACACGAAAGATGCAGTGGGCGATCGCTGCGCGGTCGCGCTGCGCTTCGCGACCGAGGAATTTCTGGGCCCGCAAGGCGTGGAACTCGCGGAGGCCCAGGACATCGTGGGCATGCTGGCCGAATTGCCAGACCTGTGGGACGTGAACGTCGCGGCCTGGTACAACGACTCGGTACCCTCGCGTTTCGCGAAAGAGGGTGCGCAGGAACCATTCGTCGCGTTCGTGAAAAAGCTCACCAGCAAGCCGGTGGTGGGGGTCGGCCGCTTCACCTCGCCCGACAGCATGGTGTCGCAGATCAGGCGTGGCGTACTGGACCTGATCGGCTGCGCGCGCCCGTCGATCGCCGACCCGTTCCTGCCGCGCAAGATCGAGGAAGGTCGCAACGACGACATCCGCGAATGCATCGGCTGCAACATCTGCGTGTCGGGCGACAACACGATCTCGCCGATCCGTTGCACGCAAAATCCGAGCATGGGCGAGGAGTGGCGCAAGGGCTGGCATCCCGAGCGCATCGCACCAGCGCGTTCCGCCGCGCGCGTGCTGGTGGTCGGTGCGGGTCCGGCAGGGCTGGAGGCCGCCCGCGCGTTGGGGCAACGCGGTTACGCCGTGACCCTTGCGGAAGCACGCAAGGAACTGGGTGGACGCGTGACCCGCGAGTCGCGTTTGCCGGGCCTTGCCGAATGGGCGCGGGTGCGCGACTGGCGTGTCGGCCAGATCGGGAAACTTCCCGACGTCGAGGTGTATCGCGATTCCGCGCTGACGTGCCAGGACGTGCTCGACTTCGACGCGCAGCACGTGGTGCTTGCCACCGGCTGCCACTGGCGTCGCGACGGCTACGGCCGCAGCAACGGTTCGGCGATCCCGGGGTTCGTCGACAACCCGCGGGTCTTCACCCTCGACGACTTGCTGGATGGGAGGGTGCCCGAAGGCCGCGTGGTGGTGTTCGACGACGACGGTTTCTACTACGGCAGCGTGGCCGCGGAGTTGCTGCATGGCCAGGGTTGCGAAGTCGCGTTGGTCACTCCGGACGATGTCATCGCGCCGTGGAGCCAGCACACGCTTGATTATCGACACATCCGCAAGCGCATGGCCGGGCTCGGGGTCGAGGCGATGGTGTCGCAGAACATCGTGGACTTCGCCGGTGCGGAGCTCGTGATCGAAGATGTCTGGTCCGGGGCGCGCCGTGCGCTGGCGTGCGATGCGCTGGTGACAGTCACGGCACGACTACCCGACGATGGCCTGTATCGGGAATTGCTCCGGCGCGATGCGGATTGGCTCGCCGCGGGCATCCGTTCGCTGCGTTGCATCGGCGATGCGGAAGCCCCGGGGCTGATCGCGCATGCGGTGTATGCGGGGCACCGCTACGCGCGCGAACTGGAAGAACCCCGCACGGATGATGTGCCGTTCAAGCGGCATTTCCATGCCGCACGCGCCGAGGTGGGTTCCTGACGCCGCCCACGAAGGGTGTCGAAACAGTGCAAGAAAGCACCGTTTCAATGGGCCGGATCCGGGCGGCAGCGATGCGAAGGCGCGTCCCAACGTTGACCCGTCAGTCCGCGCGACCGTACCATTGCAAACCTGTCGCCGTGTTTTTCCGGCGATGTTTCGGGGTATAGCTCAGTCTGGTAGAGCGCCAGCTTTGGGAGCTGGATGTCGGGGGTTCGAATCCCTCTGCCCCGACCAATGACGAAATCGGGCCCTTGCGGCCGGTTTTTGCCATTGGTCTTGGTGAGAGTGAGAACTGGCGCCTTTGCAGGAAGGCGCCGTTCGACTGCGCATTGTCGCGATTTGTCTGTCCAGAACGCACATCCCTGTGCTGACTTTCCACGACAGCCGTTTCGTCCATGAATTTTCTGGCGCGCCTGAGTGGCTGCATGCGCGGCGAGTTGATTGGCGCGCCCGACTGGAATCGAACCAGCAACCGTCGGCTTAGAAGGCCGATGCTCTATCCAATTGAGCTACGGGCGCACGTACACCTACCTTCCCGAATCAACCATCCATGGTGCGAACGTCCAGTCGGCATCCATGCCTCCTCCTCACGCTCGGCGCGACAGTCCACAGGACTGTCGCGAGCGCCTCGCGTTCGACCAATTGAGCTACGGGCGCAATGAGGCAGATTCTCGCATTGAACGCGCCGTGGTGCGAATCCCGGATGCATGGCTGCTGCGCGAGCTCCGTTGGTAGACGAGGCAAACAGCCTTCCCTGGCGCAATGATCCAGTCGGCATCCCTGCCTCCTCCTCACCCGCGGCGCGACAGTCCCCTGGACTGTCGCAAACGCCGCATGTTCGACCAGTCGGGCGCGCCATCGTGTTGCCGCTGCATCATTCCGCAGCATGGAGTAGCATCGAAACTCCTGCGTTTCCGAAGCACGGGAGGTGGCCATGCGGTTCATCTATGCGTTGGTTTTCTGGATGATCGTCGCGATCATCGCCTACTTCGTTGTCGCCTTCACCGGCACGTACCAGGTGGGAGCGGACGTCCCGCACTGGGGCATCACGAGGCACGCGATCGATTTCCTGCGCGATCACACGACCGAACGCCGCGCGGCCGAGATCAAGCCGCCACCGCTGGACGATCCTGCGCTGGTCAAGCTGGGCGCCGAGCACTACGCCGAGATGTGCACGGGCTGCCATCTTGCGCCCGGCATGGGCCACTCCGAACTGCGCGACGGCCTGTATCCGCAGCCGCCGGATCTAACCCGGTTCGCACCGGATCCCGCCGAGGCGTTCTGGATCATCAAGCATGGCCTGAAGATGACCGCGATGCCGGCATGGGGGGCGACCCACGATGACCACACGATCTGGGCAATGGTGGCGTACCTGCAGAAGCAGCCCCGCATGAGCGCCGCCGAGTACCAGTCGCTCACCGCGAATGCCTCGGGCATGGAAGGACACGAGGCAGTTCCGGCACCTGCCGCGTCGGTGCCGATGCCGGCGCCGGTCGCGACCGCCGCTGCACCTGTGTCGGCATCCAGCGCGCACTGATTCCGGATATGGCCGGAACTGCCTGGCCGGTTGCCCCGCGCAACCGGGTTCCGGGTGCTTCGTGAAAACCCTTGACTCTTGACCATGGTCGAGGGTTTAGACTATGCGCATGGACACATCCGTCAACCCGCAAACCCCACGTCACATCACCATTGGCGCCGTCGCGCGCCGCGCCGGTGTCGGCATCGACACCATCCGCTACTACGAACGCGAAAACCTGTTGCCGCCCCCGCGCCGGCGCGCATCCGGCTACCGCGATTACGGCCCGGACGTGGTCGAGCGATTGCGCTTCATCCGCCGCGCCAAGGATCTCGGCTTCACGCTGCAGGAAATCCGCGAATTGCTGACACTTTCCACCGACCGCGAGCGCGGTGTGAAAAGCGTCAAGCAACGCGCCGAGGCGCGGCTCGGCGAAGTCGAACAACGTATCCGTGAGCTGCAACGCGTGAAACGGGGCCTGAAACAGTTGATCGACGCCTGCCCGGGCCACGGCGCGCTCGAGCATTGTCCGATCCTGCGCGCACTGGGCGGGGAGGAGGGCGCATGAACATGCACGACCATCACGCGCACGAACACGCGCACGGCGCCGACGACCGCCACCAGGATGACGGCCATCGCGTCACCGACCCGGTCTGCGGCATGACGGTCGATCCGCATACCGCGAAACATCGGGCCGAGCATGCGGGCCGCACGTACCATTTCTGCTCGGCGCGCTGTCGCGAGAAGTTTCTTGCCGAACCGGCGCGCTGGCTCGGCGAGGCGCGTGCGGAGGCCACGCCGCAGCCCGCCGGCACGATCTACACCTGCCCGATGCACCCCGAGATCAGGCAGGACGGCCCCGGGCATTGCCCGAAATGCGGCATGGCGCTGGAGCCGTTGTTGCCCGCCGCCGGGGTGGACGATGACAGCGACTTGCGCGCATTGAGCCGGCGTTTCTGGATACTGGTCGCGTTGACGATCCCGGTGTTCGTGCTGGCCATGGGGCCACACTTGTTCGGCTGGCAACTTCCGTCACCCTGGAACGCGATAGCAGGCTGGATCGAAGCGGTGCTCGCGAGCGTCGTCGTGCTGTGGGGCGGGGCGCCGTTCTTCGTGCGCGGTTGGCGCTCGCTGAAGCCGTGGTCGCCCAACATGTACACGCTGATCGCGCTGGGTACCGGCGTCGCGTGGTTGTACAGCGCCGTCGCGTTCCTGTTGCCGGAGCTGTTCCCGGCAGGCATGCGCGACATGCACGGCCGGGTCGGCGTGTATTTCGAATCGGCCGCGGTGATCGTCACGCTGGTGACGATGGGCGATTGGCTGGAGCTGCGTGCGCGCCGGCGTACCGGTTCCGCGATCCGTGCATTGCTGGACCTCGCGCCGAAAACCGCGCGCCGGATCGGCGCGGACGGCAGCGAAGCGGACGTGCCGCTGGAGCATGTGCACGCAGGCGACAGGTTGCGCGTGCGCCCCGGCGAGAAGGTCCCGGTCGATGGCGTGGTGCTCGACGGCGCGAGCCACGTCGACGAATCGATGCTGACCGGCGAGCCGCTGGCGGTCGCGAAAGGCGAGGGCGACAAGCTGACCGGCGGGACCGTCAACCAGGACGGGGCGCTGACCATGCGCGCGGACAAGGTTGGCGCGGCGACGATGCTGGCGCGCATCGTGGCGCTGGTGGCCGAGGCACAACGCAGCAAGGCGCCGCTGCAGCGCGTGGTCGACCGCGTTGCGGCATGGTTCGTGCCTGCCGTGGTCGTGGTGGCGGTGCTCGCGTTTGTCGTCTGGGCCGCGGTGGGGCCCGATCCGAAGTTTCCGCACGCACTGATCGCGGCGGTGTCGGTGCTGATCATCGCCTGTCCGTGCGCGCTGGGCCTGGCGACGCCGATCTCGATCATGGTCGCCAGCGGACGCGGCGCGCAGATGGGCGTGCTGTTCCGCGACGCAGCCGCGATCGAGGCATTGCGCGAGGTCGACGTGTTGCTGGTGGACAAGACCGGCACCCTGACCGAGGGCAAGCCTTCGCTGCAAGCGGTGGAAACGTTCGGTGGTTTGGGCGAAACGGATGCACTGCGTTGGGCGGCGGCGCTGGAGCGTCCCAGCGAACACCCCCTGGCACGCGCGATCGTGTCCGCGGCCGAGACTCGCGGCGTCACCGTGCCGCAGGTGCAGGACTTCCGGACGCTGACCGGACGCGGCGTGACGGGCAGCGTGGAAGGCCGCGCCGTCGCGCTCGGCAACGCAAAGCTGCTGGGCGAGATGGGACTATTGGTCGATGCCGGGCAGGCAGCCCGTGCGGACGTGTTGCGCGGCGAGGGGGCGACGGTGATGTATCTCGTGGCCGATGGGCGCGTCATTGCGCTGCTGGCAGTCGCCGATCGCATCAAGCACGACACCCCGTCGGCGCTTGCCGCGCTGCGTGCCGAGGGCATGCGCATCGTGCTCGCGACCGGCGACAACCCGGTCACCGCGCGGTCGGTCGCACGCAACCTCGGCATCGACGAAATCCACGCCGACGTGTCGCCGTCCGACAAGGCCGACGTGGTCGCAGCGTTGCAGCGCGACGGCCACAAGGTGGCGATGGCGGGCGACGGCATCAACGATGCGCCGGCGCTGGCCGCGGCGGAAGTCGGCATCGCGATGGGTACCGGCACCGACGTGGCGATGGAAAGCGCGGCAGTGACGCTGGTGCGCGGCGATTTGTCGGGCATCGTGCGCGCGCGCGCGTTGTCGCGCGCCACGGTGCGCAACATCCACCAGAACCTGTTCTTCGCGTTCGTCTACAACGTCGTGGGCATCCCGATCGCGGCCGGGGTGTTGTATCCCGCGTTCGGGATCGTGTTGTCGCCGATGATCGCGGCATTGGCGATGAGCCTGTCGTCGGTATCGGTGGTCACGAATGCATTGCGCTTGCGCGGCGTGCGATTGCCGGCCGGCGATCACGTATGATCGGAGGTTCGCAACGAGGAGAACGACCATGCGCAGGTTCCTGATCGGGTCCACCCTTGCCGTGCTTGCCGCAATGGCCATGGCCGCCGCGGCCGCCCTGCCGGTACACAAGGCGCCCGCGGATGCGCGGGTGTACATCATCAGTCCCGCGGACGGCGCCACCGTCGGCCGCGACGTCACGGTGCGGTTCGGGCTTTCCGGCATGGGCGTGGCACCCGCCGGCGTCGAGAGGGAGCACACCGGGCATCATCATTTGCTGATCGACGTGGCGACGCTTCCGGCGGCAGGCCAGCCGATCCCGAACGACGAACACCACATGCATTTCGGTGGCGGCCAGACCGAGACGGTGTTGCATCTCGCGCCCGGCACGCACACCCTGCAACTGGAACTGGGCGACGCCAATCACGTGCCGTTCGATCCGCCGGTGGTGTCCAGCAAGATCACCATCCACGTGAAATGAAAAAAACCGCGCGGATCGCTCCGCACGGCTCGGAAATCGAAACGACGTTGGTAAAGGTCAGCGCGCGAACAGCGGCTTGTTGAGGGCCGCGATCAGGCGCTTTCCGCGAGACGGAGCGGGGGCTTCATCCTCGGCTTTCGCCACGGAAGCGGCCTTGATGCGCCCGGCCGCGAAGCTGGCATTGACGTAGTCCACGACCTCGTCGTAGGGCATGCCGGATGCCGCCACGATGGCGTCGATGGTGGCGGCTTCCTTCAGCATTTCCTTGGCGATGCGGAAGTGCTTGGGGTACTCGCGCTCGGTTTCCGGCCAGCGTGACAATTTGTAACGTTCACTGCGGTTCAACTTGCGGCTGAGGATGCCCGGCGTCGCGATCAGGCCGGCGTACCAGCGCAGGCGTTCCAGCGGTTGCGCTGGGTAGGTGGCACGCGCGTTCTTCATCGCCTCGGAATAGATCGGTGTCCATGCGGAAGCGGGCTGCTCCAGCAGGGCCGCCAGCGGCTTCAGGGACGTGGACTCGAAGTGGTACGCGTTGTTCTCGGGGTCCACCACCAGTTCCGCGCCGTCCGGGCCGACCAGCTTGCGTGCGCTGGAGAAGGTGCCCTGGTCGAGCGACCAGGCCAGCGCCTCGGCCGCATTGACGGGGCCGACCAGCACGGGCTCGGCGATCGGCTCGGGTTTCGGGGTTTCCACGCCGGGCAACTCCACGTCCAGCAGTGCGGGCTCGGGATGCGCGCCCGACAGCCAGGCTTCGAGCCCCGCTGCCGTGGTGCGCGACGGGTTGGCGATTGCTTGTTCCGAATCGAATGTCATGTCTGCGTTACCTTGCATGTCGGCTTACCCTCGTTGAATCCAACACGACCGTGGCCGGGATCGATGCAACGTGTCTCGATCCGGAAGGTGCAATGCGCGTGCCAGTGTACGCAGCAACCGCTGTCAACACCTGTGTCGCGACGTAAACATTGGTTACGGGCCTGGTGGAAAGTCAGGGCGAAGCCAGGCGCTTGCGCGATGCAGGTGGCATCGCGTGCCTGGCGAAGCGCCCGGCCAGGGACGGCCGGGCTGGCTGGCGCCCGCACGATGAACGATCAGGCCGTTGCCGGCTCCGCGGGCTGTCGCGCCTGCATGGCCCACAGGGCGGCGTAGCGACCGCCGCGCGCCAGCAGTTCGGCGTGGGTGCCGGTCTCGACCACGCGGCCGCGGTCGAGCACCAGGATGCGGTCGGCGTCGACGATGGTGGAAAGCCGGTGCGCGACGATCAGGGTGGTGCGTCCACGCGCGATTTCCGACAATTCCGCCTGGATGATCTTTTCGGTGCGGGTGTCGAGCGCGCTGGTCGCCTCGTCGAATACCAGGATCGCCGGATGCTTCAACAACGCGCGCGCGATCGCGACGCGCTGCTTCTCGCCGCCGGAAAGCTTCAGGCCGCGTTCGCCGACGGTGGTTGCGTAACCCTGCGGCAACGACGTGACGAAATCGTGGATGTGCGCGGCGCGCGCGGCGGCTTCCACTTCCTCGCGGGTCGCGCCGGTGCGGCCGTAGGCGATGTTGTAGTAGATGGTGTCGTTGAACAGCACGGTGTCCTGCGGCACGATCCCGATCGCCGCGCGCAGCGATTCCTGCGTGACGTCGCGGATATCCTGGCCGTCGATGGTGATGCGCCCGCCCGTGACGTCGTAGAAGCGGAACAGTAGGCGCGACAGCGTGGATTTGCCGGCGCCGGTTTCGCCGACCACGGCCAGCGTCTGGCCGGGCGGGATGGTGAAGTCGATGTCGTCGAGGATCGCGCGGTCCGGGTTGTAGCGGAACGACACGTGCTCGAAGCGCACTTCGCCGCCGCGTGCCACCAGGGGCTTCGCACCCGGCGCGTCCTGCACCTCGGCGTGTTCGTCGAGCAGGCCGAACATGTGTTCCATGTCGATCACGCCCTGCTTGATCTGGCGCCAGGTGAACCCGAGCATGTTGAGCGGGATCGCCAATTGCAACAGCCAGCCGTTGACCATCACGATGTCGCCGACCGACAACTTGTGCGCGACCACGCCCATCGCCGCCATCGCCATCAACGCGGTGAGGCCGACCGCGATCACCAGCGCCTGGGCGCCGTTCAATACGGCGAGCGACGATTCGGTCTTGACCGCGGCGTCCTCGTAGCGGCGCAGGTCGGCGTCGTAACGTTCGGCTTCGAAGCTTTCGTTGCCGAAGTACTTGACCGTCTCGTAATTGAGCAGGCTGTCCACGGCGCGCGCGTTGGCGGTGCTTTCGGCCTCGTTCATCGCCCGCACGCCGGCGGTGCGCCATTCGGTGATCCAGATCGTCACGGCGATGTACAGCAGCATCGTTGCCAGCGTGATCACGGCGTAGCGCCAGTCGAAGTGCTGCAACAGCAGCGCGATGACGACGACGATCTCGAACAGGGTGGGGATGATGTTGAACACCACCCAGCCGAGCAGGTTGTACACGCCGCGGGTGCCGCGCGAGATGTCGCGCCCGATTCCCCCGGTATGGCGGTCGAGGTGGAAGCGCAACGAAAGCTCGTGCAGGTGCCGGAACGCGTCGAGCCCGGAGGCGCGCATCGCGCGCTGGCTGACGCGTTCGAATACGGTGTCGCGCAGTTGCCCGAACAGCGCGCCGATCAGGCGCAGCACGCCATACAGCGCGATCAATGCGATCGGGACCGTCAGCATCGCGATACGCGGATCGAGGTGGTCGACGATGTCCTTGAACGCCACCGGCACCCACACGGTGGCAACCTTGGCGATCACCAGGAACGCGGCGGCGACGAACATCCGGCCCGGATAGCGGCGCACGTACGGCCACAACATCGCAATGGCGCGCCGTTCGCGGGCAGGCCTGTTGTTGGATTCAACCATCGCAGGATGATGGGGGCGGGGTGGCGCGGGTTCCAGTGCCGGTACAATTCACGTTTTGTCCCGACCCGCCATCGCCATGACGTTCCGCACCCGCTTCGCGCCCAGTCCCACCGGCTTCCTGCACATCGGCGGCGCGCGCACTGCGTTGTATTGCTGGCTGGAGGCGCGCCACCGCGGCGGGCAGTTCATCCTGCGCATCGAAGACACCGATCGCGAGCGTTCCACCGACGCGGCGGTGCAGGCGATCCTCGACGGCATGCATTGGCTGGGCCTCGATCCGGACGAAGGCCCGTTCTACCAGACCCGACGCATGGATCGTTACCGCGAGGTCGCGCAACAACTGCACAACGCCGGCAAGGCGTATTGGGCCTACGAATCGAAGGATGAGCTGGACGCCACGCGCGAGGCGATGAAGGAACGCGGCGAGAAGCCGCGCTACGACGGCCGCGCGCGCGATCAGAACCTGCCGTACCGCGACGATCCGAACCGGGTGCTGCGCTTCCGCAACCCGCAAACCGGCAGCGTGGTGTTCGAGGACAAGGTGAAAGGCCGGATCGAGATCGCCAACGCCGAACTCGACGACTTCGTGATGCTGCGCTCGGACGGATTTCCCACCTACAACTTCGCGGTGGTGGTCGACGACGTCGACATGGGCATCACCGAGGTGATCCGCGGCGACGACCATGTCAACAACACGCCACGCCAGATCAACCTTTACGAAGCGCTGGGCAAGCCGGTGCCGACCTTCGCGCACCTGCCGATGATCCTGGGCCCGGACGGGCAAAAACTCTCGAAGCGCCACGGTGCGGTCGGGGTGATGCAGTACCGCGAGGATGGCTACCTGCCGCACGCGCTGTTGAATTACCTGGTTCGGCTCGGCTGGTCGCACGGCGACCAGGAAATCTTCTCGATCGAGGAAATGATCGACCTGTTCGACATCGCCCACGTCAACCGTTCCGCCGCGCGCTTCGACTTCGCCAAACTCGGTTGGCTCAACCAGCATTACCTGAAGGAAGGCGATCCGCAGGAACTCGGCAAGGAACTGGCGTGGCATCTGCAACGCCTCGGCCTGGATGTTGCGCAAGGTCCCGATCCCGCCGAGGTGGTGGTGGCGCTGCGCGAGCGCGTGCAGACCTTGAAGGCGATGGCCGAACAGGCGCGCATCTGGTACGCGCCGATCGAAACATGGGACGACAAGGCGGTGAAGAAGCATTTGCAGGCCGACGGTGCCGGCGACGTGCTGCGTGCGATGCATGCGAAGCTCGCGGCATTGCCGACGTGGAAGCCCGCCGACATCCACGCGCTGGTCGCCGAAGTGGCCACCGAGCGCGGCATCGGCATGGGCAAGGTCGCGCAACCGTTGCGCGTGGCCATGACCGGCACGGCGGTATCGCCGTCGATCGAGGATACGGTTTATCTTGCTGGCCGCGATGTCGCGCTGAAACGCATCGATGATGCGATAGTGCGCGCGATCGGGTAGTCCGCGTTTTCGTCGGCCTCGAACCTCGTTGGCTCAGCGCTGGGCCTTTCAACGGCCGTCAGGTTGGCGATCCTGTCGCCGTGACGGTTGTTGCTGCGTTGCAGGCAGGCGCAGAATTCGCCACCCGCGCCGGTCGGTCCATCCGTGATGCCAAGTTCGAGCAGGCCGAGATCGCGCAGGTCGCCGATGATCAGCCGGAAGCTCTCCGGGGTGAAACGCCAGTTGTGCACGTCGACGTAAGCGTCGTCGGTCTGCGCGTGGCGCCAGGAATCGCGGGCGCCTTCCAGCGTGTGGACCAGTTGCATCGCTCCCGGCGCGCGCCGATGCCACGAGAGGACACGATGGCGGCCTTTTCCGACCGCATTGGCGAAGTGATCGAACACGCGTCCGGGCGACGGGCGGGTTCGGCCGAATTGGTGGGCGTCGAGCACGTCCCCGGTCGAGGTCAGGCTCTGGAAATGATCGAAGCAGTAGCGCTTGTCCGGGACAACCAGGATCAACCGTCCCGACTCTTGCAGCAATGCCTGGCAGTCGCCCAGGAAACCCACCAGGTCGGGTGTGTGTTCGATCACGTGGCTGGCGATGATCCAGTCGTAACACCCTCGTCGTCCGACCGTTTCGGGCAGCGATTCGCCCCGCCAGATGAAATCCACGTCCTCGATGTGGTCGATGTCCACGCCGGCGTTCCGGTACTTCGTGCGCAGGTCCTGCGCCGAGGCGTGGTCCAGGATTTCGACATTGAATCCTTCGGTTTTCGGCGCCAGCGGGCTGTGGCTGGGCCCGATTTCCAGGCCGGGGCCGGCCTTGGGCGCGTACCGGGCCACGAAGCGTTGGCGCAATGGCGGGCGTCGCAACCCGTGCCGGATGATGCCGCCGATGCCTTCGCGCATCCACAGCGCGTACAGCCGACGGTAGGCGTTTTGCATCATCGCGGTTGCGGGCCATGTCCGTGGGCAAGCGCGGGAGTATGGCGCATTTTCGCTTGCGGCAGTGGCTGGCTTGGCGTGTCGGCGCATCCGCGACGGTCAGATCCGCCATCGGCAATGCGGGCGCTGTACGCTTCCCCGGTCCCGAACCCCTTCATCGCGATGAACGAGTTGCTGCACAAGATCCTGCAGGGCGTCGATCCGGCCGCGCCGGGTGCATTCTGGAAGCTGCTGCGCAACATGCTGGCGTTGGTGCCGTGGTGGCCGCTGATCTGGTTCACGATCGCGTGCACAGTGATCGGTGCGGCGATCGGATGGTGGCGCGGCAGGATCGGGCTCGGCATCGCGCTCGGACTGGTGGTGGGACCGATCGGATGGGCGGCGTTGTGGGCGTTGCCGCCGGGACGCTACGGCCCCGCGCGGCAACGGGCGCTTGACCGCGCGGCCAAGCTCGATCGACCTGCATGACGCGCATTCGTGCTTGGATTGTGCGTGGATCGTCCCCATCTGCAAGCTGACGCGTGTTGCTGCGCGAGCGCTAGAATGCAGCCATGGCCACGGCCCGCAAGCATGTCCATCATCATCACCACGACGCCGCAGGCATCGTGCGCGAAGTCGAGCGAGAATGCACGTCACGTGGCTTGCGGTTGACGCCGCTGCGGCGCGAGGTGCTGGGCCTCGTCGCCGCGGCACGCAAACCGGTCAAGGCCTATGACCTGCTGGAATCGCTGCGCGACAGCCACGCCGGCGCCGCGCCGCCCACGGTGTATCGCGCGCTCGATTTCCTGCTCGAAAACGGATTCATCCACAAGCTGGAATCGATCAACTCGTTCGTGTTCTGCCAGCACCCCGCCGAAGCACACCAGGTACCATTCCTGATCTGCGACGTATGCGAAGGTGCCACCGAGCTGTGCGATGAAGGTGCGATTGCGCAGATGATCAAGCAGCAGGCGCGTGGGTTCGGTTTCCGCGCCAAGGCCCAGACGCTGGAAGTGCACGGCGTCTGCAAGGGCTGCCTCGCGGCTTGAAATTCCGGCTCGTCTTCCGGGCAAGGCTTCGCATTAGCGCGCGTAGGCCCCGAACGGGCGGTCCGGTTGCTTGTGCAGGAGTTCGAGCAGGCGGCTTCGCGGTTGCGTGCGCGGTGTCTCCCCACGCCTGCGTCGCGGATTTCACGTACCGACCCGCCGGTGTTCCGGGCGGCTCCGGTTTCATCCACGCATCGTTCCCGATGATCCAGGCTGCATGACCAATGACATGTTGCCGTCGTGTATTGATATGTTATAACATTACAAAACTTCCAGACAGCGATGGTGTCCCAGCAATGCAACCCAAGCCGATTCCCTTCGCGGTGGCCGCCGTCCTGTGTGCCGTGATGCTGCCTGCCCGCGATGCGCGTGCGCTGCCGGCCACGACGACTGCGCCGTCGGCGGCGAGCGCGGACAGCGGCGATGCCCCCGCCGGTAGTTCCGGATCGCAACCGGTGACCCTGGACACCGTGCACGTGAATGCGACGCTCGACCGGGCGCGCAATGGCCTGTCTCCTTCGACGGGCAGCAGCGAGTACGTGATCGATCGCCAGGCGATCGCGCAACTGCCGCTCGGCGCTTCCACGCCCCTGAACCAGGTGGTCCTGCAGGCACCGGGCGTGGTGCAGGATTCGTTCGGCCAACTGCACGTGCGCGGCGATCACGCCAACCTGCAGTACCGCATCAATGGCGTGATGTTGCCCGAGTCCATTTCCGGCTTCGGGCAATCGCTGGACACGCGCATGATCGAAAGCGTGAAGCTGCTCGACGGCGCATTGCCCGCGCAATACGGCGAGCGCACCGCGGCCGTGGTCGACATTACCACCCGGAACCGCGCGCAAGCGGGCAACGGCGGTGACGTCGGCATCACCGGCGGCTCGTTCGGCACCCTCAACCCGTTCGCGTCGACGTGGGGATCGAGTGGACGCTGGAGCTGGTTCCTGACCGCCAATTACCTGCAGAACGACGCCGGCATCGAGAACCCCACGTCCAGCCGCAACCCGGTCCACGACCGCACCCATCAGGTCAAGGGTTTCGGCGACATTTCGTATCTGGTCAACGACAGCACGCGCCTGGGTTTCATGTTTGGCGTCACCAACAACCGCTTCCAGATTCCGAACAACCCGAACCAGCAACCCGAGTTCGGTTATCTCGACCAGACCGATTTCAATTCGGCCGACCTCGACGAACGCCAGAAAGAGAGCACCCGCTTCGGCACGCTGTCCCTGCAGGGCAAAATCGCGGGCACGACCGACTACCAGGTGTCGGTGGGCCAGCGCTACAGCTACATCGGCTTCGATCCCGATTTCATCGGCGACCTGATGTTCAACGGCGTCGCGGGGCAGATCAACCGGGTCGATCGCGCGACGACCCTGCAGGCCGATTTCGCGACGCCGCTCGGCGATAGCAATACCCTGCGCTATGGCCTCTACGGTCAGTACGATCGTGCGGGCTCCGCCAGCGACACGCTGGTGTTCCCCGCCAACGACGATGGCGAACAAACCAGCACGGTGCCGATCGCGATTTCCGACTGGAGCCGCATCACCGCCAGGACGTTGGCGGCATATGTCCAGGACCAATGGAACGTCGGCGAGGACTGGACGCTCAATTTCGGCGTGCGCGGCGACCAGTACAAGGCCTTCGGCGCGACGGCGAGTCAATTGAGCCCACGCTTCGGTGTGGTGTGGCGGGCGACGCCCGCCACCACGGTCCACGCCGGCTATTCGCGCTACTTCACCCCGCCGGCGACCGCGCTGATTTCCAGCACCGATATAGAAAAGTTCGAGGGCACCACCAATGCGGTCAAGAACTATGGCGACAACACCCCGCTGACCGAGCGCTCCGATTACTACGACATCGGCGTCCAGCAACGGGTCGGCGATCATCTCACGTTGGGTCTCGACACCTATTACCGCAAGGTCACCAATCTGCAGGATGAAGGCCAGTTCGGCGCGGCCCTGATCTACTCGACGTTCAACTATGAGTACGGACGCATCAAGGGCACCGAGTTCACCGCGAGCTACCAGAACGGCCCGTGGAGCGGTTATTTCAACCTGGCTTACAGCCATGCCGTGGGCAAGCGCGTGGTCTCCAGCCAGTACAACTTCGAACCGGATGACCTGGCCTATGTCTACGACAACTTCATCTACCTGGATCACAACCAGAAATGGAGCTCGTCGGGTGGCCTGAGCTATGCCGTCGGTACGGACACCCGCATCGGTGCGAACTACCTGTTCGGAAGCGGGTTGGCACGGGATGGCCTGGTGCCGAATGGTGCGGTGATGCCGGCCTATTTCCAGTTGAACCTGAGTGTCTCGCACGATTTCGATTTCACGGCGACCGGCAAACTGCACACCCAGCTGGCGGTGATCAACGTGCTGGACCGCACCTACGAGCTGCGCGATGGTTCCGGCATCGGCGTCGGGGCACCGCAGTTCGGTCCGCGGCGGGGGCTTTACCTGACCGTGAGCAAGGATTTCTGAATGGATGGCCATGGACACCGGCCCATCGCCGCCCGACATGAAGGAAACGTTATAATGTTGCACAACCCTGCGGATCACGGGCTCGAACCCGGCAGTTTGCGCCACGCTGCGCGGACTGGCGACGAGAACTTCAAGCAAGTGGATATGCCTTCCCTCCAAGCTACTCCCGCATTCGTTGCTTCGCCGCCCACGGCTTCGCCGCCGCGCCGTTTCGCGATGCTGGTCGACCGCGTCGGCGCCGCCGCGTCCATGTTGTGCGCCGTGCACTGCGCGCTACTGCCGTTCGTGTTGGCGCTGCTGCCGTTGATCGGACTCGGGTTCCTGGCCGGCCACACGTTCGAACGGATTTTTGTCGGCTGCGCGGCAGTGCTGGCCTGCGCCAGCATCCTCACCGCGTATCGGCGCCACCGTCGCCCGCACGCGTTGTTCCTGATGGTGCCGGGCATTGCGCTGCTGGTGCTTGGCGTGGTCGTGAATCTCGACGTGCATGTCGTCTTTCATACGGCCAGCGTGGTGACGGGCGGCGTGCTGGTGGCCAGTGCACACATCACCAATCTTGTATTGGCGCATCGCCACCACCGGGCGACTTGCGCGCATGCGCCGGCGCGAGCCTGACGCGCACGCCCGACCCATTCGAAGCGGCTGTTGTGAAAGGTCAGGCCACGGAGTTCCTGGCCATGGATGGCGGGTTTTTGGCCGTTCTGGTGTTGCTGGCGCTGCGAGGGTGGCGGCGACTCGAACGTCTTGTGACGCAGCGATCAGGGATGATCGCAGAGTAATTGTGTAACTTCGGCGCGGGCCGTAGGCTGCGCGCATGGCGCACGATCACGTCCACCCCCATGCTCACGAACGCCCAAGCGGCAGCCGCGGCGTACTGGCCTTCGCGTTTGCGCTGACCTGCGCTATGCTGATCGTCGAGGCGATCGGCGGCTGGTGGTCGGGTTCGCTGGCCTTGCTGGCCGATGCCGCGCACATGCTGGTGGATGCCGGTGCCTTGGCGCTCGCATGGGCGGCGGCGGTATTTGCGCTGCGGCCCGCGGATGCGCGGCGCAGCTTCGGCTACGCGCGCATGGAAGTGCTGGCCGGATTCGTCAATGCGCTGGTGCAGGTGCTGCTGGTGGCCGGCATCGTGTACGAGGCCATCCGCCGCCTGTTGGCGATCGAGAGCATCCACATCGAATCCGGCGTGATGCTGGTGGTGGCGGTGATCGGCTTGCTGGTGAACGCGGTGGTGCTGCGCAGCCTGCACGGCCACGATCACGACAACCTCAACACCGCGGGTGCGCGCCTGCACGTGTTCGGCGACCTGCTGGGTTCGGTTGCGACGGTGCTCGCGGCATTGCTGGTGCGCTATCTCGGCTGGGAATGGGCCGACCCGGTGCTGTCGCTGCTGGTGTCGCTGCTGATCCTGCGCGGCGCGTTCATGCTGTTGCGCCGCTCCACGCACATCCTGCTGGAAGGGGTGCCGGAAGGCCTGGCGCCGGACGAGGTTCGCGCGGCACTGGCGGGGATCGGCCCGGACATCGCCGAAGTCCACCACTTGCATGTATGGCAACTCGCGTCCGGTTCACGCATGGCGACCCTGCACGCGCGTTTGCGCGATGGCGGTGACGCTCAACAAGCGCTGATCGCGATCCAGCGCCTGCTGCGCGAACGCTTTTCGATCAGCCACGTCACGGTGCAGATCGAATCCAGCGATTGCCTCGACCCCGAATCCGGTTGCCGGGATTCGGAACGCGACTGACGACGCGGGCAACCGTGCAATCACCGCGCATCGGCGCGCTGTTACCATGCATCCCACCGCGCGCGGTGCGCGGGTTCCACACACCACCACCAGGAATCGACATGGGCAAGGGCGACAAGAAGACACGCAAGGGCAAGATCTACGCGGGCAGCCACGGCAACACCCGTCCGCATTCACCGAAGTCGAAGGCGGCGGTGAAGACGACCGCGCCCAAGGCTGCCAAGCCGGCCACCCGCGCGCCGGCCAAGAAGGCCGCAGTCAAGAAAGCGGCGCCGAAGAAATCCGCTTAAGGATCGGCGTCCAGCCGTTACGGAAAGGCCCCCGCGTGGGGCCTTTTCGTTGCCTGCATCACGCGGGAATTTCGCGGCCGCCCGCGTATACGCGCGCAGCCAATCCGCCGCCGATCCAGTAGGCGAGTTCGGCGGGCTGGCGCGCGTTCCACACCACCACGTCGGCGCGTTGACCGACTGCCAGGCTGCCGCGATCCGTCAACCCGAGCGCACGCGCTGCATTGACGGTCGCGCCGCGCAATGCCTCCATGGGCGTCAGTCGGAACAGGGTACAGGCCATGCTCATCGCGAGGCGCAGTGAACGCAATGGCGAGGTGCCGGGGTTGAGGTCGGTCGCGATCGCCATCGGCACGCCGTGTTCGCGGAGTGCCTCGGTGGGTGGCAGGCGGGTTTCCCGCAGGGCATAGAAACTGCCCGGCAGCAACACGGCGACGGTACCGGCGTGAGCCATGGCTTCGACCGCACCCGTGCCGGCGCATTCCAGATGATCCGCGGACAGTCCCCCGAACGACGCTGCCAGCGCGGCGCCACCGAGGTCGGACAACTGGTCAGCGTGCAGTTTTACCGGCAAGCCAAGTTCGCGCGCGCGCTCGAAGCAGCGGCGGACTTCTTCCGGCGTGAAAGCAATGCCCTCGCAAAAAGCATCTACCGCGTCGGCGAGATTCTCTGCCGCGACGCGTGGCAGCCACTCGTCGCAAACCGCCGCGACGTATTCCCCGCGCCGGTCCCTGAATTCCGGGGGCAGCGCGTGCAAGCCCAGAAAGGTCGTCTTGACCGTGATGCCGAGTGCGTCGCCGATCCGCCGCGCGACGCGCAGCATCTTCATTTCGGTATCGAGATCCAGCCCGTAACCGGATTTGATTTCGAGCGTGGTCACGCCGTCGTGCAGGAGCGCGCGTGCCCGCGGCACGGATTGTTCGAACAGTGCGTCTTCGGGTGCGGCACGGGTTGCGCGCACGCTGGATACGATCCCGCCGCCGGCGCGCGCGATCGCCTCGTAGCTCGCGCCTTCGAGGCGCATCTCGAATTCGTCGGCGCGATCGCCCGCGAACACCAGGTGCGTGTGGCAATCGACCAGTCCGGGCGTCACCAGCGCGCCGTGCACGGATTCGACACGCTTCGCGAGGTCTCCCGGCTTGCCCGGCAACTTCGGCATCGAATCCGCGAACACGATCCCGTCACCGCGCCAGCCCAGCGCCGCGTTCTCGATGAGGCCGTAACCCTCGCTGCCGGACAGCGTGGCCAGCGTGCAGTCCAGCAGCAGGTGATCCCAGGATTCGGTCATGGCGGCTGTCGCGTGCTGCAGGCGGTCACGCCTGCATGTCACAATGGCTGCATCCTAACAGTGCCGCCGTGACGGGGCGCGGGAGTCGATGTGCCGGCAGGCGAGTTGCGTATCGAACACGCGTGGACGCCGCAGGGCTGGAAACGCGACGTGGCAATCCGTGACGTGGGCGAAGCGCGCGCGCGTTTCGCGCTGCCGGGGATGCCGAACCTGCACTCGCACGCCTTCCAGCGCGCGATGGCGGGCCTTGCCGAAAGGCGCGGACCGGGTGACGACTCGTTCTGGACCTGGCGCGAGGCGATGTATGCGTTCGCCTCGCGCGTCGGTCCGGACGAACTGCAGGCGATCGCGGCGCAGTTGTACGTCGAGATGTTGAAGGCCGGCTACACCCACGTTTGCGAATTCCATTACCTGCACAACGCACCCGACGGGAAGCCGTACGCCGACCCTGCGGCGATGTCGAAGGCCATCGTGGAGGCTGCGCGCGAGACGGGTATCGGGCTGACCCTGCTGCCGGTGCTGTACATGACCGGCGGTTTCGACGGGCGGCCCTTGTCCGAGCGCCAGCGGCGTTTCGGATTGACGGTTGAGGCGTATCTGCGCCTGCTGGAATCACTCGCCGCGTTTGCATCACCGCGCTTGCGCGTCGGCATCGCGCTGCATTCGCTGCGCGCGGTGCCGGAAGACGCGATGCGCGAGGTGTTGGTGTCGCCACTGGCGCAAGGCCGCCCGATCCATATCCACGTCGCCGAGCAGATCGGCGAGGTGCAGGATTGCCTTGCCGTCCGCAATGCGCGTCCCGTGCAATGGTTGTTCGATCATGCCGGGGTCGATGCGCGCTGGTGCCTCGTGCACGCGACGCACCTGGACACTGCGGAAATGCGCGCGATCGCGCAATCCGGCGCGGTCGCCGGGTTGTGTCCGACCACCGAGGCCAATCTCGGCGACGGCCTGTTTCCGCTGGCGGCCTACCTCGACGCGAAAGGCGCGCTCGGCATCGGTTCCGATTCGCACATTTCGGTGTCGCCGGTCGAGGAGTTGCGCTGGCTGGAGTACGGCCAGCGTCTGGTCACGCGGCATCGCAACATTGCGGCGCGCAGGCCCGGCGACAGCGTCGGCGAAATGTTGTGGGGCGCGGCGTTGTCGGGTGGCCGGCGCGCCGCGGGCCTTGCCCCTGACGGTGCGGGCGCGGATTGCATCGTGCTGGACGATGCTTCGCCGTTGCTCGCCGCGCGCAATGAGGCCAGCGTGATCGACACCTTCCTGTTCGCCGGGAACGTGCCGCTGGTGCGCGACGTGCTGGCGGGCGGCGAATGGGTGGTGCGCGATTTCCGCCACCGCGACGAACCGCGCATCGCCGCGCGTTACCGCGCGACGCTCGGGCAACTGGCTTCGGCGGCCTGAAAGCCTGCGATCGCCGTCAGCGCATGGATGACGGCGACCACCGGTGCCGCGTCATTGCACCGACGGCGCGGAAGATGACGCGGACGGCGGCGACGGGTTCTGCTGCCGGGATTCCTTCCACTGCTGCATGCGCGCCTGGCGTTGTTGCCGGATCTGCACGAGCTCGTCCCTTTGCGCGGGCGTCAGTACCTGATGGATCTGCGCGCGCAGGTCGGCCTGCCGGGCCACGCGCGCACGCGCGGCATCCGCTTCCGCCTCGCCCAGTTTGCCGGCGGCGGTCTGGTAGTCCGCGCTGCCGGGCACCGCCGACTCGTACGCTTGGCGTGCCTCGCGCAGCGTCTGCCTCTGCGATTTCGCCTGCGAGAAACTTTGCTGCGTCAGTTGCTTGATCTGGTCGCGTTGTGCATCGGTCAGGTTGAGCTTGTCGTACATGTGGCTGCCCATCGCCATGCCGTGGTGTCCGTGCCAGCCGGCACCGGGGGCGCCCTGCGCGATGGTGGCCGTGAGCGGTGCGCAACCGATGGCTGCGGCGAAGATGGCTGAAACGAGGAAGGTCTTGCGCATCGGGATACTCCTGCGGGTGGATGCCGTCGATGGGACAACGGCTGGCTGCGGCGGGGCGATGGCAATCGGCTCGCGGCCGAAACAAGCGGTACAGGCGCCAGTCGGTTCTCTCGACCGCCGCGAACGGGATGTGTCCTCCATTCAACGCGCGGGCCGGCGATGCGTTGACGCGCGCGGCGTTCAGTCGAAGCGTTGTTTCAGGAAATCGACGAACACGCGCAGCTTGGGCGGCATCTGGTAGCGGCACGGGTAATACAGGTAAAGGCCGTCGTAGGGCGGGAGCCAGCGTTCCAGCACGCTTTCCAGCCGCCCCGCGTCAATGTCGGCCTGCACCGCGGTGACCGGCAGGTGCGTCAGGCCGGCGCCGTCACGTGCCGCGCCGGTGGCAAGTGCGTTGTCGTTGACGATCAGGTTGCCGCTCACTTCGATCTCGAACCAGCGCCCGCGTTCCTTGCCGGAAGGGTGTGCGAATTCCCAGTGGTACAGGCCGCCGCTGGCGAAGCGGAAGCGGATGCAATCGTGCTGCGACAGTTCGCGCGGGTGCTTCGGTTTCCCGTGCCGCGCGAAGTACGCCGGCGAACCCACCACCGCCGAACGCATCGGTCCGCCAAGCGGGATCGCGATCATGTCTTTTTCGAGGCGCTCGCCCAACCGGATGCCGGCGTCGAAACCTTGCGCGACCAGATCGGTGAGCGCGGTGTTGACGCTGACCTCCAGCGTGATCTGCGGATAGGCGGCCAGGAATTCCGCGAGAACCGGTGCCAGCAGCGTGCCCATCGCCACCGTGATGCGCAGGTTCCCGGCCGGACGTTCGCCATGCTGGCGCGCGCTTTCCACGGCGTCGTCGATGACGGTCATTGCCGGCGCGATGCGCACGAGGAACTCGCGGCCGGCTTCGGTCAGGCCGACTCGACGGGTCGTGCGTTGCAACAGGCGCACGCCCAGTTGACGCTCGAACTGTGCCAGCATCTGGCTGAGCGCCGAGGCGGTGACGTCGAGTTCCCTGGCGGCGCGGGTGAAGCTGCCGTGGTGCGCGATCGACACGAAGGCGCGCAGGGCGGGACTGTGGTGCTGGGGCATTATTCAGTTCTGCTTGAAAGTGCATGCAGAGGATCGGGATTTTTCACGCGAAACGCAAGGCGCACACTGCACGCCATCCCGCCCATCCAGCAAGGAATCGAACATGCCGCTCGACCAGTATTTCACCCTCGGCCGTTCAGGCCTGCGCGTCAGCCGCCTTGCCCTCGGCACCATGACCTTCGGCAAGGATTGGGGCTGGGGTGCCGACGAGCGCGTTTCGCGCGCGATGTTCGATCGCTACCTTGCCGTCGGCGGCAATTTCATCGACACCGCCGACCTCTACACCGGCGGCCAGAGCGAAAGCCTGCTGGGCGGATTCATCGCCGACGTCGGGGTGCGCGACCGCGTGGTGCTGACCACCAAGTTCACCTACAACGCCGAATCGGGCAATCCGAACGCGGGCGGCAACGGCCGCAAGAACATCGTGCGCGCGCTGGAAGGTTCGTTGCGTCGCCTCAAGACCGATTACGTCGACTTGTATCTGTTGCACACCTGGGATCGCGTCACGCCGGCCGAAGAAGTCGTCCGCACACTGGACGATCTGGTCGCCGCCGGCAAGATCCGCCATGCGGGCTTGTCCGACGTGCCTGCGTGGTACGCGTCGCGCATCCAGTCGCTGGCGCAGGCGCACGGCCTGCATCAACTGGTCAACCTGCAATTGCAGTACTCGCTGGTCGAACGCAACATCGAACGCGAGTTCGTGCCGCTTGCGCAGGAACTGGGTTACGGCATCACCGCATGGAGTCCGCTGGCGATGGGGCTGTTGTCGGGCAAATACCGTCCGGGCGAAACAGGCGGCGACGCCAGCGGGGAAGGGCGCCTGCAACTGTTCAAGGATGGTGCGATCCCGGCGCTCGAAGACAAGTTCACGCCGCGCAATTTCGCGATCGTCGCGGAGGTCGAAAGGATCGCGAAGGCGACCGGCCTCTCCATGCCGCAGGTCGCGATCCAGTGGACAGCGCGGCAGCCGGCGATCGGCTCGGTGATCCTCGGCGCGCGCACACTGGAACAGTTCGAGGACAATCTCGGCGCCTTCGACAAGCCGTTGCCGGATGAAATACTGGGCAGGCTCGATGACGTGTCCGCGTTGCCGCAACAGTTTCCGTACAGCTTCTTCGAACCCACGCACCAGGTCGGCATCCACGGCGGCGTCGGTGTGGGCGACAAGCCGGCCGGTTACGCCCGGCCGGTGTGGAACGAACCCGCGCCGCAGCCGGTCTATGCACCGGACACGAAGGCAGCCGCCTGACCGCACCACGAGATCATTGAACGACACCATCCAAGGAGTTGCAGATGCAAACACGTACACTCGGTCCCAAGGGGCCGCAAGTTTCCGCACTCGGCCTCGGCTGCATGGGCATGAGCTGGGCTTACGGTGGCGCCCACGACGACGCCGAATCGATCCGGCTGATCCATCACGCGCTCGATCGCGGTCTCGATTTCCTCGACACCGCCGACATCTATGGTCCGCACACCAACGAGGTGCTGGTCGGCAAGGCGATCAAGGGACGGCGCGATGAAGTTTTCCTCGCCACCAAGTTCGGCATTGCGCGTGACCAGGCCGACGCAACGAAACGTGGCGTCAACGGCCGCCCCGAGTATGTGCACAGTGCCTGCGATGCCAGCCTGAAACGCCTCGGTGTCGACCACATCGACCTCTACTACCAGCACCGCGTCGATCCGGATACGCCGATCGAGGACACCGTGGGCGCGATGTCCGAATTGGTGCACGCAGGCAAGGTGCGTCACATCGGGCTGTCCGAACCCGCGCCTGCAACCATCGAACGCGCGCACAAGGTGCATCCCGTCACCGCGGTGCAGAGTGAGTACTCGTTGTGGACGCGCGATCCCGAGGACGGCGTGTTGCAGGCGTGCGAAAAGCTCGGCATCGGTTTCGTGCCGTATTCGCCGCTGGGCCGGGGCTTTTTGACCGGCGCGATCCGGAGCCCGGATGATTTCGATGAGGACGACTGGCGCAGGCACAATCCGCGTTTCGAGGGCGACAATTTTCGCAAAAACCTGCAACTCGTAGACAAGGTGCGCGAGTTGGCGGCAGGCAAGGGCTGTACGCCCGCGCAACTGGCGCTCGCATGGGTGCTCGCGCAAGGCGCGCACATCGTGCCGATCCCCGGCACCAAGCGCATCAAGTATCTCGACGAGAACCTGGGTGCGCTGGATGTCGTGCTGGATGCCGCCGACCTCGCCGCCGTCGATGCGGTATTTCCACCCGACGCTGCGGTGGGGACGCGCTACCACGCGGCGATGATGTCGCTGCTGCGCGGCTGAACCAATCCATGTGTGCGTGGCGCGCCGGTCAACGCGGGCGCGTCACGCTGCGTTGTTGCGTGCAGGTCCACATGTGGAGAGCACGCATGAAAGGCAGATCGATGTTGTGCACGGCGATGATGGTCGTCGGCGGCAGCCTGCTGTTGGGCGGTTGCGTGGTGGCGCCGCCACGCCCCGCGTACGTCGCCGTCGCGCCGGTGCGGGTATGGGTGCCCGGCTACTGGTACGGTGGCGTGTGGATGGGTGGCCACTGGCGTTATCGCTATCGTTGAGCCTCGGTGCTCCGCGCATCGCTATGATGCACGGATGCTTGAAGCCAGCACATCGACCCGGCGCGGGCCGGAAACTTCCGGCTACGTGCACCACGGCACGCCGGCCTTCAAGCGGATCAACCTTGCGCTGTTCGCGGCGGGCTTCGCGACCTTCGGTCTGCTGTACTGCGTGCAACCGTTGCTGCCGGAATTTTCGCGCGATTACGGTGTGGGCGAGGCCGTCAGCGCGTTGTCGCTGTCGTTGACCACCGGCGTGCTGGCATTCGGCATGTTGTTCGCGGGCGCGGTGTCGGATGCGTGGGGACGCAAGCCGATCATGGTGGGCTCGCTGGTGTCGTCTGCGCTGCTGGTGTTGATATCGGTGTGGATGCCGAACTGGACGTCGTTCCTCGTCGTGCGCGCGTTGCTCGGCTTGTCGCTCAGCGGCTTGCCCGCGGTCGCGATGACTTACCTCGCCGAGGAAATGGACGTCGCCTCGATCGGCCTCGGCATGGGCCTGTACATCAGCGGCAACGCGATCGGCGGCATGAGCGGACGCTTGATCACCGGCGTGCTGACCGATTACGCGAACTGGCGCGTGGGCGTGGCTGTCGTTGCCTTGCTCGGCATCGTGTGTGCGCTGCTGTTCTGGCGCCTGCTGCCGCGGTCGCGGCATTTCGTGGCGCAGCCATTGCGCTGGGGTGCATTGAAGCAGCGCCTCGGCGTGATCTTCCACGACCGCGGCTTGCCGTGGCTGTTCGCGGAAGGCTTCCTGCTGCTCGGCGCGTTCGTCACCGTGTACAACTTTCTCGGCTATCGCCTGCTGGCACCACCGTTCAACCTGAGCCAGTCCGTGGTCGGGGCGATCTTCGCGATCTACCTGGTCGGGATATTCAGCTCGCCGTGGATGGGACACCTTGCCGGCAAACTGGGCCGGCGCAAGGTGTTGTGGACGGCATTCGCGTTGATGCTTGCGGGCGTGCTGCTGACCATGCTCGACTCGCTGTGGGCGGTATTGGCGGGCGTGGTGGCGATCACGTTCGGGTTTTTCGGCGGCCACTCCATCGTCAGCAGCTGGGTGGGGCGCCGCGCCGGCGCGGCCAAGGCGCACGCATCGTCGCTGTACCTGTTCTGCTACTACATGGGGTCCAGCATCGCCGGCGCTTGGGGTGGCGTGTTCTACGCCTCGCACGGCTGGAACGGCGTGGTGGGTTTCGTCGGCGCGATGACGTTGCTGGGACTGTTGGTCGCGCTGGGTCTGTACCGCCTGCCGCCATTGCCGCAGAACGTCGCGACGCTGCCGACGCCGATGTCGCAAGGCGCGATGCCGTGACGCGCTTGGGCGGAATGATCCGGCCGGGTGCTCATTCGGCGCGCCGGGCCAGCGCATGAACGGCGGTATGCAGCGCCGTCACGCCCCGTTCGGAGAATGATGGCTGCGAGGCCAGGATATCGCGACGATCAAGGCGCTCTACCTTCCATTGCGCGTCGAACAGGCGAAATACCTCGGCTTCGTCCACACTGAAAGGCGGTCCCTGCATCTGGCCTTGCGGATAGTCGAGGGTGATCAGCAGGCCGCGACTGTCGGCGGGCAGCTTCGCGTACACCTCGCTGGCCATGCGTTCGCGCATCGCGGCGGGAAAGGCGATGGTTGCGGCACGATCATAGAAAGCCGAGCAAGTCGCGAACACGGCGGGAGCAAGCGCGAACAGATCGCCGTTGATGATCTCGATGCCGCC
Organism: Lysobacterales bacterium 66-474; assembly: GCA_001899805.1. Classification (GTDB taxonomy): domain Bacteria; phylum Pseudomonadota; class Gammaproteobacteria; order Xanthomonadales; family Rhodanobacteraceae; genus 66-474. Next base: position 250,322 of record MKWP01000015.1, on the reverse strand, counting down.
ATCGGGCGGATTGGTGACTTCGTAGTGGGTGCCGTCCGAAGCGTTGCGGGTGTGCGCGTGCAAATGGTTCTCGGCCAGAAAAGCCTCGACTGCAATCGGCGAAACATCCACGCCCACCACGTGCTGGCCTTGCGACGCCAGCCACAGCATGTCCAGCGATTTGCCGCACAGCGGCACCAGCACACGCGCATCGCGCGGCACAGCCAAGGTCGGCCAGTGTTTTTCAAGCAACGGCATCACGTCCTCGTGGTGCCAGCCGGTGCGGCCCTCGCGCCAGCGCTGCAGCCAGTATTCGGTGTTCATCTTCAGGTGCCTTGGGTGTGTCGCGTGGAAGATTGCGTTCCGATCTTGCAGGCCATGAGCATCAAGGTCGTATCGTCCGATCCTTGTCCACGGTAATTGGTAGTCGTTGCCGTCAGGGCCCCTGTATCGCCTGCGTAGCGCAGGTGATAGACCGAAAGGGAACGGCCCCATGTGTCGGTTTCAACGGACAGCACCAGGTCGCCGGGTTCGGCCTTGAGCGCGCGCACATGGAATTCCCGGCTCTCGGCTTGCACAACCATGAAGTCGATCCCGCGGAGCTCGATCTCGAAGCGGCCATGCGTGCGCATGATCGTGACCGCGTACGCGCCCTGGTCCTGCCGACGCAGGATCGGGTGCGCCGGGTCGGAGCCCGGGAAAATGATGCTGGTTTCCTTCCCGCCCGTGCATCGTGCAGTGAATCCGTCGGGGTATGCAGCCACCGTCGTGGCTTGGCTCGCGACGGCGACGAGTGCGGGCAACAGGAACATGGCGTCGACCTCCTTGGGTTGCCGGGATGCGTTTGCAGCCGGTATTCGGCTTTCATCCAACCTCCCGGTGTGTCCGGGTCTGACGGCATGTCGCGCGTGATGCCTGGCTAATCCTCGGGTTCGTGATAAACCACTTCGACGTTGTGTCCGTCGGGATCGATCACGAACGCCGCGTAGTATCTCCCGCTGTAGGCCGGGCGCAGCCCGGGCGCGCCGTTGTCCTTCCCGCCCGCTTCCAGCGCCGCGCGGTGGAAAGCCTCTACTTGCTGGCGATTTTCGGCCCTGAATGCCAAGTGTAGATGTGCGGGCTTCTCGGCGGTCTGGAAGAGGCACAACGAGGACTGGCCATCCGCGCTGAGTTCGATGCCGAGCGGTCCCTCCGAGACGATGGCCATGCCGATCGGTTCGAGTGCCTTCAGGAAGAATGCCTTGCTCGCTGCATAGTCGCTGACGCCGAACACGACGTGGTCAAACATGGGTTCTCCCGGCGCGCAGGGTGGACGAAGATGCGGTCTGCGAAACAACACGACGATTCTACGCCCGCGAGGTTCGGCGAAGCGTGCGTGGAACGCCGATCGGCCGCATAATCGGGGTCTCTTTCCGGCTGGAATGCCCATGAACGCCCCCACCCGCATCGACACCGCACGCGTGATCCATCCGCCGCGCGGCACCGAACTTTCCTGCAAGAACTGGCTGATCGAAGCGCCGTACCGGATGATCCAGCACAACCTCGATCCCGAGGTGGCGGAGAACCCGGCGGAGCTGGTGGTGTACGGCGGCATCGGCCGCGCCGCGCGCAACTGGGAATGTTTCGACGCCATCCTGAAGACGCTGCGCGAATTGAATCCCGACGAAACGCTGCTGGTGCAGTCGGGCAAACCGGTCGGCGTGTTCAAGACGCATCTGGACGCGCCGCGCGTGCTGATCGCCAATTCCAACCTGGTGCCGCATTGGGCGACCTGGGAACACTTCAACGAACTGGATCGCAAGGGCCTGATGATGTACGGGCAGATGACGGCAGGCTCGTGGATCTACATCGGCTCGCAGGGCATCGTGCAGGGCACCTACGAAACCTTCGTCGAGATGGGCCGGCAGAGTTACGGCGGTAATCTGAGAGGCAAGTGGATTTTGACGGCAGGCCTCGGCGGCATGGGCGGCGCGCAGCCGCTTGCTTCAGTGATGGCTGGCGCGTGCATGCTGGCGATCGAATGCCAGCAGTCGCGCATCGATTTCCGTTTGAAGACCGGTTACGTCGACGAGCAGGCCAAGGACCTCGACGACGCGCTGGCACGCATCGAGAAGTACACGCAAGCCGGCGAAGCCAAATCCATTGCGCTGCTCGGCAACGCCGCCGACGTGCTGCCGGAACTGGTGAAGCGTAGCGTGAAGCCGGATGCGGTCACCGACCAGACCTCCGCGCACGATCCGGTCAACGGCTACCTGCCGCAGGGCTGGACCGTGGAGCAGTGGTTCGAGCGTCGCAAGAGCGATCCCGATGGCACCCGCGATGCCGCCAAACAATCGATGAAAACGCACGTCGATGCGATGCTGGCGTTCCACGCGCAAGGCATCCCGACCTTCGACTACGGCAACAACATCCGCCAGATGGCGTTCGACGTCGGCTGCAAAAACGCGTTCGACTTCCCGGGCTTCGTGCCGGCCTACGTGCGCCCTTTGTTCTGCCGCGGCGTCGGGCCGTTCCGCTGGGTCGCGTTGTCCGGCGACCCGGAAGACATTTTGAAAACCGACGCCAAGGTCAAGGAACTGATCCCCGACGACAAGCACCTGCACAACTGGCTGGACATGGCCGAAAAGCGTATCCACTGGCAGGGCCTGCCATCGCGCATCTGCTGGGTCGGGCTGGGGTTGCGCGACAAGCTCGGGTTGGCGTTCAACGAGATGGTGCGCAGCAGGGAACTCAAGGCGCCGATCGCGATCGGCCGCGACCATCTCGATTCCGGTTCGGTTGCGTCACCGAATCGCGAAACCGAATCCATGCGCGACGGCAGCGATGCGGTGTCCGACTGGCCGTTGCTCAATGCGTTGCTCAACACTGCCAGCGGCGCGACCTGGGTGTCGTTCCACCACGGCGGCGGCGTCGGCATGGGCTACTCGCAACACGCCGGACTCGTGATTGTTTGCGACGGCACGCCCGAGGCGGATAAGCGCATCGCCCGCGTGCTGTGGAACGACCCCGGCACCGGCGTGATGCGTCACGCCGATGCGGGCTACCCCGAAGCCATCGCCTGCGCAAAGGAAAGTGGGCTGAAGCTGCCGATGGTGTGATCCCTCCTGCTACGGCTGGCCTACCCCTTGCATTCGCGTCCACGCGTGGCGTAATATTCGGCTGCCCCTCGGACGAGAGGCTTTTATGAACCTGGTAAGGTTCTGGATCGAACGCGGCGCTGGATAGTGCCTCTGCTTTTCACATTCGCAATGAATGTGTAGCGGCGTTCCAGAACCGGACCTCAACTCGGAGATCCGGAAATGAATCCCACAAGTGTCATCATCCGCTTTGAGAAAGTAGCGGAGCAGCCCGCTGGCTCAGTCCAACGCATCATTGGCTTCGTTCGCGCGCGCGAATTGCTGCAACTATTTGATGCTGCCGACTTGGATGCAAACCCGCGTTCGGCAAAGGCGGGGCAAGTAACCAGCGATATTCTGGACAGCATCAACGATACCCCAGAGATCTTTGTCTTCAAGACGAAGGGGATCCTCATTGGCGCGTCTTCCTACGAACGGCTGCAGCGTAACCGCTACCGTTTGACTTTTGAAAATACCAAGATCGAGGGGATCTTGGATGGTGGCCACAATGCTTTGGCGATTGGCACACACATTCTTACCAGTGTGCTCGGTGAGAGCGTGAAGCGCACAGTGCGGACATGGCCAGATTTTAAGGAAACGTGGGAGGAATCTCGGGACGCGGTCGAAGCGATGCGTAAGCTCAAACCTGAAGACGAGGGTTACGACGAAGGCTCCTTGGACTTCTTGGTTCCGGTCGAAGTGCTGGTGCCGTCAGATCTGGAAAGCGACGACGCAATGGAAGAATTCAGCAACTCGCTTCTGGACATCTGCTCCGCGCGCAACAATAACGTTCAGTTGACCATTGAGACCAAGGCAAACAAGAAAGGGTTTTACGAAGAGTTGCGGAGCGCATTGCCTAACGAAATCGCCGAGAGGGTTGAGTGGAAGAGTAACGATGGTGGAGAGGTGAAGGTACGCGACCTGATCGCTTTGGCATGGATACCGCTTTCAAAGCTTGAGCTTGACAGTGGCCTCCTTCCGAGCATCCCTCCGCAGAATATTTATCGAAATAAGGGAGAATGCGCAAAACTGTTTGATGGTTTGCTGAGCGACGACCGTGTTTCCAAGCCCACGGACGGCGAGTACACACGCGCTTTGCATAACAAGCCCGTAAAAAGTGCATTGCGAATCGCTGCAGAGATTCCCGCACTGTATGACAAGATCTACAAAGACTTCCCGTACGCATACAATGAATGCAATGGGAAATTCGGAAGGATCACAGTTGTAAAAATGGCGGGCGATATGCGGACGAAGCCGACGACATATTTCACTCGTGAGCAGGTCGAGTACCGCTATCCTGATGGGCTCATCATGCCGCTTGTGTATGGTCTGAAAGCCTTGATGGATGTGGATGAGGACGGCTGCGTGGAGTGGATTGAAGATCCCTACGAGTTCTTGGACACGCATCTGGTACAGATCGTCAAGAAATATCGCGTCATCCTTGAGGCATTTCGCTTCGACCCGCAGAAGGTAGCCAAGAATGAGGGGTCGTATGATCTTGTCTTGGACGCGTTTGAGACGGAGTACAAGCTTCAAGATGTAGAGTGAGGCGCGTGCCAGCGCCCGAAATTCGGGCGCTGGCTTCTATGCCTATTTCGCGAACAGCTTCGAGCGATCCGCGAACGCCTTGAACTCCAGCGCGTTGCCGGACGGATCGAGCAGGAACATCGTGGCCTGCTCGCCGGCTTGGCCCTTGAAGCGCACGTGCGGTTCGATCATGAAGCGGGTGCCGGCTGCGCGCAACTTTTCCGCAAGCGCGTGCCACGCGTGCATGTCGAGGATCACGCCGAAGTGCCGCACCGGCACGTTGTCACCGTCCACGTCGTGCGCGGCCGCCGCGCGCAATTCCTCCGGTGCCAGGTGCGCGACGATCTGGTGGCCGAAGAAGTCGAAATCCACCCAGGCGTCGCTGGAACGGCCTTCCGGACAACCCAATAGTTCGCCGTAAAAGCTACGCGCTTCGGCGAGCGAGGCGACGGGAAAGGCGAGATGGAACGGCGGCAGTTCGTGCATGGGGGTTCCGGGATCGTTGCACCACGGGTCAGTATGCACGAAGCATGAAGCCAGCACGTCCGCGGCATTTCGTTGCCGTTGGGTTTGCGGTCGTAGCATGGCACCGCCCTCCAGAGGAGCACGCCATGGCCGACGCCAATGCCAGCAAGCAACTCGAACACGTCACCGATACGCTGACGCAGCTCAAGGAGATGCACCATTACGCGAAGAACAACGTCGAACGGCTGACCGCGATCTGGCTGCTGTTCGATGGTGAGCTGTCGAAGCTGAAGCAAACCGACAGGATCGACGACCTGATGAACCGCCAGGGCCAGTTGCACGACGCGCTGGAGTCGGCGATTGCCGCGCTCGAGGAAGTGCGGCAAACGCTGCGGCCGCCGGACGAACCGGCGGGCTGAGCATCGACTCGCCGTGAAACGATGGTTGCAGCGGATCAGGCGGCTTTCGCTTCGTCCTTCAGCGACTGCATGTCGATCACGAAGCGGTATTTGACGTCGTTCTTCAGCATGCGCTCGTAAGCCTTGTTGACGTCGCGCATCGCGATGGTTTCGATGTCGCAGACGATGCCGTGCGCGGCGCAGAAATCCAGCATTTCCTGGGTTTCGCGGATGCCGCCGATGTTGGACCCGGCCAGTTGACGGCGATTGGTGGACAGGTTGAACACGGCGGGCGAGGGGTGTGGCGTGGATACCGGCGGCGCGCCGACCAGGCAAAGCGTACCGTTGAGGCTCAACAGTTTGAGGTAAACGTTCAGATCGTGTGGAGCCGACACGGTGTCGAGGATGAAGTCGAAGCTGGCGGCGTGTTTCGCCATTTGCACCGGGTCTTTCGAGATCACCACTTCGTCGGCGCCGAGGCGCTTGCCGTCGGCCACCTTGCCGGGAGACGTGGTGAACAGCACCACGTGCGCGCCCATCGCGTGCGCGAGCTTGACGCCCATGTGGCCGAGGCCGCCCAGTCCCGTGATGCCGACCTTCTTGCCGGGGCCGGTTTTCCAGTGGCGCAACGGCGAGTAGGTGGTGATGCCGGCGCACAGCAGCGGCGCGACCGCGGCGAGCTTGTCCTTGTGCGGGATGCGCAGCACGAAGCGCTGGTCCACGACGATGTTCGTCGAGTAGCCGCCGAAGGTGTGGCTGCCGTCGGGGAGGACGCCGTCGTAGGTCCCGGTGAATCCGTTCTCGCAATAGTTTTCCTCGCCGGCCTTGCAGGGATCGCAGTGGCCGCAACTGTCCACCATGCAGCCGACGCCGACGGTGTCGCCGACCTTGAAACCCTTCACGTCCTCGCCGACCGCCGTCACGGTGCCGACGATTTCGTGGCCGGGCACGCATGGATATTTCGTACCGCCCCACTCGTCGCGCGCGGTGTGCAGGTCGGAATGGCACACGCCGCAGAACTTGATGTCGATGGCAACGTCGTGCGCGCCGGGTGCGCGTCGTTCGATCGTGTGCGGGCCGAGCGGCTTGTCGGCGGACTGGGCAGCGTAGGCGGGGGTGTGGGGCATGGGGATCTCCTGAGGTTTGAAAAAATCCCCTCTCCCCCCGGGAGAGGGTGCCCCGCAGGGGTGGGTGAGGGTACGCGCACTTGTTGCGGTGAAAGGGTTGCTTTCGCGATGTCGGACCCTCATCCGGCGCTCCGCGCCACCTTCTCCCGAAGGGAGAAGGGTTAAACAAGGCGTCTCCTTATCCCACGGCCTTTTCACGCACCGGCAGCTTCCAGCCCGGGCGGATGAAGTGGCAGGTGTAGCCGTCGGGGATGCGCTCCAGGTAATCCTGGTGTTCCGGTTCGGCTTCCCAGAAATCGCCGGCGGGCGTCACTTCGGTAACGGCCTTGCCGGGCCACAAGCCGGAGGCGTTCACGTCCGCGATCGTGTCCTCGGCGATGCGCCTTTGTTCGTCGTTCAAGTAGAAGATCGCCGAACGGTAGCTGCTGCCGAGGTCGTTGCCCTGCCGGTTGCGCGTGGTCGGGTCGTGGATCTGGAAGAAAAACTCCAGCAACTCGCGATAGCTGACCACCGACGGATCGAAAACGATCTCGATCGATTCGGCATGGCTGCCGTGGTTGCGGTACGTCGCGTTGGGCACGTCGCCGCCGGAGTAACCGACGCGCGTGGCGATGACGCCGGGTTGCTTGCGGATAAGGTCCTGCATGCCCCAGAAGCAGCCGCCGGCGAGGACGGCGCGTTCGGTGAGAGCGGTCATGGTTGGCTTGCCTCGTGATCGAACAGGTTACGGTACTCGCCGTAGCCCTGTTTTTCCAGATCGGCCAGCGGAACAAAGCGCAGCGAGGCGGAGTTGATGCAATAGCGCAGGCCGCCCAGCTCGCGCGGGCCGTCGTCGAACACATGGCCGAGGTGGCTGTCGGCGTGTGCGGAACGCACTTCGGTGCGGAGCATGCCGTGGCTGGCGTCGCGTTTCTCGATCACGTTCGCTGCCTCGACCGGCTTGCTGAAACTCGGCCAGCCGCAGTGGCTCTGGAACTTGTCCATGGATGTGAACAGGGGTTCGCCGGAAACGATGTCGACGTACAGGCCCGGTTCGCGATGTTCGTTGAATTCGTTGTCGAACGGCCGCTCGGTGGCCGCTTCCTGGGTCACGCGGTATTGCAGCGGCGTGAGCTGGGCGATGGTTTCGGGGTTTTTGCGATAGTCGGACATGGGCGACCCTGCGGATGGGATGGCGCTGGCGTTGAATCTGCGGGATGTGTGCGACATGGGGATGATGGCGCGGGTTGCAAGCCCGTGGACAAGCATGGCGAGCGGCAGGCACGCGAACGCGAATTCCGGCAAAGTACGCCATTCCGCCGTCATGCAGGACCATTGATGAATCGTCGCGAATTGTTGAAGGGGTTTGTCGTGGGCGGCGCAGCCATCGCCCTGCAGCGCAAGGCGTTCGCGTCGGTGAAGCCCTCGCCCGACGGAGTCGCGGCGCAGCTGGCGATGCTCGAACGCAAGCATGGCGGTCGATTGGGCGTCGCGATGCTGGATACAGGAAGCGGCAAGGGTGCCGGTCATCGCGCCGACGAACGCTTCCTGATGTGCAGCACCTTCAAATTGCTGCTGGCCGCCGCGGTGCTGAAACGCGTCGACGAGGGCAGGGAACGGCTCGATCGCCGCATCGTGTTCGGCAAGGACGTCGTGCTGGACTGGGCGCCGGTCACGGGCAAGCACGTCGGACGGCCCGGCATGACCGTTGCGGAATTGTGCGAGGCCGCGATCACCCTGAGCGACAACACCGCGGCCAACCTCCTGATCACGCGCATCGGTGGTCCGGGTGTGGTGACGGGATTCGCGCGCAGCCTTGGCGATCCCCACACGGTATTGGACCGGATGGAACCCGAACTCAATCCGCGCGACACCACTACGCCGGACTCGATGCTGGGCGACATGCAGAAACTGTTGCTCGGTGATGTGTTGTCGCAGGCTTCGCGCGGGCAGTTGACGCACTGGCTGCTGAATTGCCAGACCGGATTGCATTCGCTGCGTGCGGGAGTGCCGGACGGCTGGCGGGTCGGCGACAAGACCGGCCAGTGGGATGGCAACGGGACGGGAGCGAACAACGACATTGCGATCATCTGGCCGCCGGGTCGGAAGCCGCTGCTGGTCGCCGCGTACTACATGACGGATACCACCGATGTTGCCGCGCGCAAGGCCGTGCTGGCGGAAGTGGGCCGGATCGCCGCCAGCCTGTGAGCCTCGTGCCATGTCTGATTCCGAACTCGACAATCCGTTCTGGTCGTCGCTGCGCACCCGGCATCGGTCGCTTGCGATTGGTACGGATACCATCGCGCGGTATCCGCGCGACTTCGCGCCGTTCCTGGGCGTCGCGAGCCCGGACGGCGACGTCGGGACGACGCTGGAATCGCTGGTGGCATCCGGGGAGACCGTACTGCTGTTGGGCGTCGCGCCTGCGTTGTCGGACGCGTGGCGGCTGGAACCGCTGGAAACGCTCGCGCAGATGGTGTGCGATGCGCCGATTCCGCTGATCGATGGCCCGGAAATCATCGGGCTGGACGAGCGGCACCGTGCCGACGTGCTGGCGCTGGTCGCGTTGGTGTATCCGCATTACTTCCGGCCGCGTGCGGTGGAGCTGGGTCGCTATTTCGGGATCTACGTGCCCGACAAGAGCGGGAACGTCCGGCTGGCCGCGATGATCGGCGAGCGGCTCGGCACCGACACCCATGTCGAGATGAGCGCGATCTGCACGCATCCCGATTTCACGGGACGCGGCTACGCGCGCCGGCTCACCGCGTTCCTGACCAACGACACCCTGACACGCGGGTGCACGCCCTTCCTGCATGTGAGTTACGGCAACGCGCGGGCGAAGGCGTTGTACGAACGACTCGGCTATCGGCTGCGCCGCGACATTCCGTTCTGGTCGCTGCGGCGAGCCTGAGAGCTACTGGCCGGGGTGGTACACGCGCTCGGTGTGGTCCTTGAGCTGCTCCGGCCAGAAATACACCGTGCGCAGGTCGCCCGCGGCCCAGCGTTCGGCCTGGTCGGTGAAGTGCCTTGAATCGGGGTGGCCGCTCTGGCCGCCGACGTGGATCGCGCGCGCACTGACTCTCGGGCCGAACTCGACCACCGCGACAAAGCTGTTGCCGTTGTTGCCGTAATATTTTCGGGTGCCGGGCCAGCGGTGCGCACTGGACGAGGCCAGCGAACCCCAGCGCGAAGACGTGAACGGCACGCCGATGCTGGGCTTGGCGTCGTCGAAGTGCGGGTGGATGGAGTCGTCGAGCCGCTGGTAGCGGTTGACCTGGCCCCACGGCACGCCCCAGTACCCGAAATCGTGGGTGAGCGTGTCGACAGCCTTCGCGAGCGCGCCCAGCCGCATCGCGGGCGTTGCGTGGTCGGCCATGTAATCGTACGCGCGCGCGGCTTCGGTGTCGGCGTCGAAGTCGCTGGCCACGATGACCGGCATGATTTCGTCCCACAGCGTATCGCCCCAGAACACCGCGACGGTGGTCGGGATTGACGCGAGGCCCCAGCGGTAGTCCCAATGCCGCAACACCTCGATGGGGCCCGCGAGCCTGGCTTTCAGGGGATCGTTCGCGGGCAGGGCGTCGTAGTCGCGGATCAGGATCGGCAACTGGCGTGCGAATGCCGGCAGCCAGGAATCGAATGCGTCGGTGATCAACTTGGCCTTGCTGAATCCGCTGGCGTCGGTGAGCATTTGCGTCGCGTGCACGCCACGCGGGTTTTCCCCGAAGGTGTCGAAGTAGCGCGGGTAGTCCGCGGCCTTCGGGCTGTACTTGCCGGCCGCGGACCACGGCCAGTCGTTGGTGTTCATGACCCAGCCGTTGGGCGGGTCGATGACGTTGGGCATGTCCTTGATGGGTGTCATGCCCTGCCACGCGGTGGCCGGGTTGCTGCCGTCCACGGGTTTCAGGTAATCGAAGCGGTTGTCGCGCCTGGGCACGAACTGCGGGGTCAGGAAGGCGATCTGGCCCCTGTCGTCGGCGAACAGCGTGTTGTTTGAGGAGTTGGCCTTGAGGTCGGCGACCTTCATGTAGCTGGCGAGATCGCTGGCCTTGGTGCGCAGCCAGCTCTGTTCCAGCGCCGGGATCGGGCGGTTCATCAGCGCCTCCGCGATCCACTTGCCGTGCTTCTCCGCGACGATCGGGCCGTGCTGGGTGAAGTATGCCGTGAAGGTGCGCTGGCCCATCGAACCGTCCTGCTTGCGGTAGTCGATGGTGATTTCGCGGGTCGCGACCGGCAGTTCCTTGTCGCCGAACTTGTAGAAATATTTGCCGCCCTTCTTCGAGATGGTTTCGGCGAATTCATCCACCGCATCGACGCCGGTCGAGGTGTGCATCCAGCCGACGTGCCGGTTGAAGCCCTGGTAGATGAAGAACTGGCCCCAGGTCGAAGCGCCGTAGGCGTCGAGGCCTTCGTCGCTGGTCAACTGCGACTCGGTGCGGAAGTTGAAGGTCACGTGCGGGTTGATCAGCAGCAGCGCGTGGCCATCGACGGTGAGCCTCGGCGCGATCGCGATGCCGTTGGAACCGGTATCGCCGTGCCAGGTGGCGGGCGGTGTCCGCGCCAGCGCGAGCGAGGTCGCGTGGTCCGCGCCGTAGAACTTCGCGAGGTCGGCCAGTTCGACGCGCTCGATGTCGCCGCCGATGCTGCCTTCCGTGAAACTCAAGGCCATCCACGGTTCGTAATGCGCGATCACCGGATGCAGGTCCGGGTGCGTGGCGAGGTACCAGTTCAAACCGTCGGCCCATGCGTTCATCAACTTCTTCAGCCATGCCGGGCTTTTTGCGTAGTCCTGTTTCAGCACGACGGGGTCGATGAAGAGCTGGTAGCGCAGGTTGTCCCAGATCGCGGCTTCGCCATCGGCGCGTGCGCTCCAGCCGAGCGCGGTGAGCAGGTTGGCCTGCACGCGGTTGAAATCGTCCTCGCACTGCGCGTACATCATGCCGAACACGGCGTCGGCGTCGGTCTTGCCGCGGATGTGCGGGATGCCCCAGTCGTCGCGGGTGATGGTGACGGCTTGCGCCTCTTTCTGCAGGCGCGCGTACTCGGGCGAACCCTTGCCGGGCATGACCGACGGTTGCGTCGATGCATGCGGCGCGTCCGCGAGCAGGGGCGTTGACGCCAGCGCGGCCGACACGCACAACGCCGCCGCCATCAGGCGCGTCGATGCGCGCGCACCCTTCAACATGTCTGCAAACATGGGCTTTCCCCTCGGCACGGATCGGGCCACGATATTCCGGATGCCACGGCGGTGGAACCGCCGTTCGTCACGGTCACGCCATGATCATGACGATCCGGGCGATGGTTTCCCTCCGGCGTATCCCGCCGCCCGGATGGTTCGCGCGGTCAATCGACCTTGCGGATCCAGGTCTGCGTGCGTCCCAGCATCGGCATCCCGATGTAGCCGCGCACGTCGAGCTTGTTGCCGTCGTCCTTCAGCGACAGCTTGACCTTGTAGGTCTTGCCGTTGTTCGGATCGAGGATCTGGCCGCCGCTCCACGCGTCGCCGTCCTGCTTCACGCCCCACATGATCACCATGCCGTCGACCGGCTGGTTGTGGCGCTCGCCTTCGCACTTGTCGCAAATGGGGTGCGGCCCCTGATCCGAGAACAGCACCTGCATGACCTTGCCTTGCAGCGTGCCGTCCGGTTGTTCGGTGATTTCGATGATCGACTTCGGCTTGTCGGTCTTGTCGTCGATCTGGGTCCAGGTGCCGACCGGCGTGGTGTCGGCGGCGAAGGCTTGTGCGGCGAACAACATGCCGAAGGCGAGCAGGGCGGAAGCGAGGATCGTGCGCATGGCGTGATCTCCCAGGGGTGTGATGCCAGCGTGGTCGTGGTGCCAGCGTGCGCGATGGTGGTTCCCACGTCAAGCCTGCCGGCTGAACCGCGCAGGACCTGACCCTTGTCAGGGAGCAACGGATGGCCTCTGGCATAATTTCAGACCGTTTTCGCTTGCGCCGGGTTCCCTCGATGTCCGCAGTCACCGAACAACGCGTCCGCGAAATCCTCGCAGGCATCGTCGATCCCCATACCGGTGCATCGCTGGATGAGAGCGGAGAGGTTCGCGGCGTGGGTGTGGACGACGACAAGGTTGCGGTGGAGATCGCGCTGGGCTATCCCGCCGATGGCTGGCGCAGCGCGTTTGCCGCCGACATCAAGGCAAAACTGGAAGCCGATCCGGCGATCGCACAGGCCGCGGTGTCGGTGACGTCGCGCATCGCGACGCACAAGGTGCAGGGCAATTTGTTGCCGTTGCCGGGGGTCAAGAACATCATCGCGGTGGCATCGGGCAAGGGCGGTGTCGGCAAATCCACGGTGGCGGTGAACCTCGCACTGGCGCTGGCCGCGGAAGGCGCCAATGCGGGCGTGCTGGATGCCGACATCTACGGTCCCAGCCAGCCGTTGATGCTGGGCATCGCCGGTCGCCCCGAATCGCCGGACGGCAAGACCATCATTCCGATGACCAACCATGGCCTGCAGGTGATGTCGATCGGGTTCCTGGTGGGCGAGGACACGCCGATGGTGTGGCGCGGCCCGATGGTGACACAGGCGTTGACGCAGCTTTTGACCTCGACCCGCTGGAAGGACATCGATTACCTTATCGTGGACATGCCGCCCGGCACCGGCGATATCCAGTTGACGCTGACCCAGCGCGTGCCGGTGGCGGGCGCGGTGATCGTCACCACGCCGCAGGACATCGCGCTGCTGGATGCGAAAAAAGGGTTGAAGGCGTTCGAGAAGGTACAGGTGCCGGTGCTCGGGATCATCGAGAACATGGCCACGCACGTGTGTTCGAATTGCGGCCACGAGGAACACATCTTCGGCGAAGGCGGCGGCGCGCGCATGGCCGAACAATACGGCGTGCCGTTGCTGGGTTCGCTGCCGCTGGATATCCGCATCCGTGAACAGGCCGACGGGGGCAACCCGACGGTCGCGGCCGATCCCGATTCCGACCTCGCGCTGCGTTACCGCGAGATCGCGCGCAACACCGCCGCGCGGTTGTCGCTGCAGGCCGAGCGCGACATGACCGGCGTGCCGAATATCCGCATCGTCGATGACTGACATCGTAGTGTCGCCCAAGCATGTGTTGTGCCTGTGCGGCAGCCTGCGGCGCGTTTCGTCCAACCGCGCCGCGCTGGAAGCCGCGCGCGGGATGGCGTCGGCGTCGCTGCGGCTGGAACTGTACGCCGACATGGGCGCGTTGCCGCTGTTCAATCCCGATGTCGAAATCGAATCACTGCCGGAGGCCGTGCTGGACCTGCGTGCCACGGTCGGCCGTGCCGACGCCTTGCTGATCGCGTGTCCCGAGTACGCACACGGCGTCCCCGGCGCGTTCAAGAACCTGCTGGACTGGCTGGTCGGATCCCTGGAGTTTCCCGGCAAGCCGGTGTTGCTGCTCAACACCTCGGCGCGCGAGTCGCACCATGCCCAGGATGCCCTGCTGGAAATACTGACGACGATGTCGGGGCGGCTGCTGGCGGCCGACCCGTTTCCGGTCCGTTTGCCGGGCGCGGGCTGCAGGGTGGAAGCGGTACTGGCAAACGAGGAACGCCGCCGCGAACTGCAGGCGGCGCTCGGTTGCCTTGTCGCTGGCTTGGCGTGAGCAGTGCGGCCATCAGGCCCACGCTTTCTTCGCCGCCAACGCTACCCACAACGTCAACACCAGCAACGCCACCAACAACCACGGCAGCATTGCGGCGCTCGCGCTCTTGAGTACCGCGCCGCCCGCCGCGCCGCCGCCTGCGATGGCCAGGTTCCAGCCGACCACGACCAGCGACTGCCCAAGGTCCACCTGTTCGGCGGAGCGCCGCGCCACCGCGGTCTGAATCAGCGCCGACACGCCGCCGAAACCCAGGCCCCACAACGCCACCGCGGTTACCAGCACCACCTGCGATGCGGGCCACAAGGCCATCGCCACGGCGGCGGCGAGGAACAACACCATCTCGGCAGCAATCAACGCACGCATCCAGCGGTCGATTAAAGCGCCGGTCACCGCGATGCTCACCACCGACGTCACGCCGAACAGCAGCAGCAGACGATCAAGTGAGCCTTGCGATCCGGACAGCGCGGCAAACGGCGCGATGTAGGTGTACAAGGTGTTGTGCGCCAGCACGGCGAACAACATTACCGCATACACCGCGATCAGGCCGGGGCGCTTCAGCACCTTGCGCAGGGTGCCGCTCTGCTGCGCCGTCACGCCTGCCACCTGCGGCAGCGTGATGCGCGACCATGCCACCAACGCCACGCTCAACAGCGACATCAGGCCGAACACCCAGCGCCAGCCGACGTGTTGCGCGAGCCAGGTCCCCGCCGGAATGCCGATGGTCATCGCGAGCGGAATGCCCACCATCACCACGGAAATCGCGCGCCCCTGCTGTTCGGGCACGACCATGCGGCTGGCGTAACCCGCGACCAACGACCACAAGAGGCCGGCGGCGATACCGCCGACGAAACGCGACGCCAACATCAACGAATACGAATCGGTCCAGGTCATCGTGCTGTTGGCTAGCGCAAAGCCCAGCAGCGCGGCCATCAGCAGCGGTCGACGCTGCAGGTGGCTGGTCAACTTGACCATGGGAATCGCGGTGAGCAGTGACCCCAATGCATACGCCGTGGTGAGCTGGCCCACCAGCGATGCGCTGATGCCAAGGTCGCTGCTGATCGACGGCAGCAGGCCTGCTGCCACGCATTCGGTCAAGACGGTGATGAAGGTGGCGCTGGCCAGTGCCACCAAGCCCAGCATGGGCAGGCGTGAGCGTGCGTGTGCGCAAATGGCGTTCATGCCTGCACCTTCGGCACGCGAGTCGGTTGTCGGTCGCTTGCTGCATTCCTGGACATGTGACGCTCCGTTGAATCAATGGGGGAGCATCAAGGTAAGTACCGCGCACGCGAGGAAAAAGGCGGGTAGAGTGCGTGGCTTTACGGACTTGGAGTTCCGCAATCCATGAATGCTGTGGACAGTCTGTCCAGCCTGCAAACCTTCGCGCAGGTGGCCGACAATTCGAGTTTCGCGGCGGTAGGGCGTTTGCAAGGTGTTTCCGCGTCAGCGATTGGCAAGGCCGTGACGCGACTGGAACAGCAATTGGGTGTGCGCCTGTTTCATCGCAGCACGCGCAGTGTGGCGTTGACTGCCGAGGGGAAAATGTTTCTTGCGCGTTGTCGGCGCGTACTGGAGGAATTGGAGGGTGCCGAAGTCGAGCTCTCCAGCCGTACCAATGCGCCACGCGGCACCTTGAAGGTGGGACTGCCCTTGGCCAGTCCGTTGGTGCTGGCGACCTTGTCGGACTTCGCTCAGGCCTATCCGGAAATACGTCTCGACCTCGATTTCGATGACCGTCTGGTGGATGTGATTGAGGAGGGTTTCGACGTGGTGCTGCGGGCAGGCGAGCCTACCGATTCGCGGCTCAACGTTCGCCGCGTCGGAGGCTATCGACGCTTGCTTGTTGCAGCGCCAACCTATCTTGCACGCAAGGGCACGCCGCGCACACCGGCGGATCTGGCGAATCACGATTGCCTGCACTATCGCTATCCCACCAGCGGTCGGATGGAGATTTGGCCGCTACCGCGGGAAACCAGTGTCCCGATAGCCATGGTGTGCGACGACATGCGGGCTCGCGTGTGTTTTGCCGTGCGCGGCCAAGGCATTGCCTACATGCCTGAACACATGGTGCGCGCCGAGCTGGACGCCGGGGAACTGGTGCCGGTGCTGGACAAGCATGTCGACGTCTGCAGCGACTTTTACCTGCTGTGGCCTTCCGGCCGGCACATGCTGCCGAAGCTGCGCGTGTTTCTGGATTTCATGACCCAGCAACTTCATGCGAAGCTTGAAAAAAATGCCGCCGCCCACCGCAAACGCCGGGCCGCCCGACAATGAAATCACGCACGCCATGACCGACTGGCGGCCTCAGGGCCGATCGGCTATGTTTTCACGTTTGCCCACCGCCGCGGAGCGGTCCCAAGCTAAGGAATATCGCGTGAGCATCAAGAGCGACAACTGGATTCGCCGTATGGCGGAAAGCCACGGCATGATCGAGCCGTTCGAATCCGGCCAGGTCAAGCAGAATGGTGGTGGCCGCATCGTGTCCTACGGCACCTCCAGCTACGGCTACGACGTGCGTTGCGCGGACGAGTTCAAGATCTTCACCAACATCAACTCGACCATCGTCGATCCCAAGGATTTCGACTCGGGCAACTTCGTGGATTTCAAGGGCGATTGCTGCATCATCCCGCCCAATTCGTTCGCGCTGGCGCGCACGGTGGAATACTTTCGCATCCCGCGCAACGTGCTGGTGGTGTGCCTGGGCAAGAGCACCTACGCGCGCTGCGGCATCATCGTCAACGTGACGCCGCTGGAACCGGAATGGGAAGGCCACGTGACGCTGGAGTTTTCCAACACCACGCCGCTGCCGGCCAAGATCTACGCCCACGAAGGCGTGGCGCAGATGCTGTTCTTCGAGTCCGACGAAGTGTGTTCGACCAGTTACAAGGACCGCGGCGGCAAGTACCAGGGGCAGCGCGGCGTCACCTTGCCGAAAACATAGGGCGGAAGCATCCGCCTGCCGATTCGTGCCATCTGGCGCCTTGTTCAGGCTTCTTCTGGCAAACTTGCGCGGCTGCGGGCTTGCGGTCCGCTTTCACGATCTGCGATGGAGACCATTCCATGAATTTGCGTAAGCTGGTGGTGCGCCTCGGGGGCGCGATGATGCTGGCGACGATGTTCGCGTTGGCGGCCTGCAACGGCCGCGTCCGCGGCGGCGGCGAGACCGTGGCCAACGTGCCGCACCAGTACGACATGACGATCGGCGTCTACAAGGACCACCAGTTCATGCTGGGTGGAGCGGTACTTTCGGCCCCGGACCTGGAGGCGCACTTCCGCTACCTGCAGGACCAGAAGCAGTTGCCCAAGACGGTGCTGATGCAGGACACCGACTCCGCCAAGATCAACAATGCGGCGCTGGAGGAGTTCGCCAGCCTGCAGTTGAGCTTCCACTTCACCGGTTACGTGATGCACAAGGGCAAGCTGACCCTGTTGAGCGCGGTAGCGGCCCCCGAGCCGGAGAAGAAATAACGGGAATCCGTGCGGGGCATTGCCGGTTGTCGGGCGTCCGACAGGCTCGAGGCGAGTGGAGTCCACAAGATCAGGGGACCGTCACGATTCCGTCCCCGCCGCGACCCGGCTATCGGCGCTGGTGGCGAGCGCGACGCGCACGATGATCTCCAGCGCGCGGGTGACCTGTTCGAGCGGCATGCCGGCTTGCCGGTGCGCGGCCGCCTGTTGCGGCGACCAGGGGATGTGCACGAACCCGGCGCGGGTGTTGCGCCGGCGGCGCAACGCGTGCATCAACGCGTAGAAAACCTGGTTGCACACGTAGGTGCCCGCGGTCTGCGAGATGTGCGCGGGAATCCCGGCGCGCTGCAGTTCGAGCAGGGCGGCCTTGATCGGCAGGGTCGAAAAGAACGCCGCGGCACCGCCACGCAGCACCGGCACGTCCACCGGTTGCGCGCCGGCGTTGTCCGGAATGCGTGCATCGATCAGGTTGATCGCGACCCGCTCCAGTGAAATGCCCTCGCGTCCGCCGGCCAGGCCGACCGCGATCGCCACCCGCGGCTCGTGTTCGCGCAGTGCGCGCCAGAGCGCCGGCAGCGAGGCATCGAACTCGGTCGGAAGCTCCAGCGCAGCGACGCGGTGTCCCGCGATCGTCGTGCCGTCCAGCACGCGTACGGCCTGCCACGACGGATTCACGGTTTCACCGCCGAACGGCGTGAAGCCGGCCAGCAACACGGTCGATTCGCGTTGGCGTGTCATGCGGCTCAAAACCTGAAAACCAGCACGTACATCAATGCCAGGTTTACGACCAGCAGCAGCGCGCCGGTCTTCCATTGCGCGCGGATCACGTCGTTCTGGTTCGGCAATTCCAGCAGCGCCACCGGCACGATGTTGAAGTTGGCCGCCATCGGCGTGAACAGGGTGCCGCAATAGCCGGTCAGCATGCCGAGCGAACCGAGGATCGCCGGATTGGCGCCGTGCGCCTGGACCAGCAGCGGCAGGCCGACGCCCGCGGTCAACACCGGAAACGCCGCGAACGCGTTGCCCATGATCATGGTGAACAGCACCATGCCGAGGCCGTAGGCGACCACGCAGGCCAGCGCGCTTTGTACCGGGATCAGCATCCGCACCAGGTCGGACACCGCGGCGCCGACGCCGGTGGCGGCGAACACGCCGCCCAACGCGGCCAGCGTCAGCGGCAGCAACGCGGCCCAGCCCAGCGTGTCGAGCAGGCGGCGGCCTTCGGAAAGTCCGTCGGCGGGTCGTGCGCGCGTCACGCGCAATGCCGCGACCAGCGCGACCACGCAGGCCAGCGCGAGACCGGTCAGGGTTGTGCGGGTCTTGTCGAACAGGTGCCAGTCGCCGACGACCGTGTAGCTGCCGAACAAGGCGACCAGCAGCGTCACCAGCGGGATCAGCAAGGCCGGACCGAACAGGCGGTGGCCCAGGCGTTTCGCGTCGACCTCGCGCGCGGCCGCGTCGCGTTCCACCAAATGCCGGCGCTTCATGCGCGGCGACAACACCGCCAGCGCGATCACGCCGACACCGGCCAGTTGCGCCGGCAGGCCGCCATGATTGGCGCTGGCGCGGGTGACGTAGCCACCGCCACCGATCAACCCCGCCAGCACCAGCCAGAACGCCGCGTGCGACCAGCGCCGGTCGCGCAGGTTCAGCCACGCCGCGCCGGCCAGGAACAGGGCGATCAGCCAGTAGGCGTGCTCGATCTTCAGCATGTCAGTCGGCTGCCTGCGTGGTGTCGGTTGCCGGCGTGCCGCGGCCACGCTCCAGCCGCTTCGCAAACAACACCGTGCGGATCGCATGGATCACGAACGCCGCGATCGCGGTCGGCAGCGCCCACAGTGCGATGTGCAGAGGTTCCAGTTCGATGCCGTGCTGCGAATAGAAGCCCTGGATCAACAGCACCGCACCCAGCGCAATGAACACGTCCTCGCCGAAAAAACGGCCTACGTTGTCGGTGGCCGCGCTGAACGCACGCACGTCGTTGCGCTCCTCGGCATCCAGCGGCCCGCCGCGTTGCTGCGCCGCGGCGGCTTCCGCCATCGGTGCCAGCAGTGGACGCACGGTCTGCGCCTGTCCCGCGACATCGATCAAACCGAGCATGGCGAGGATTTGCCGTGCGGCGAGGTAGGCGATCAACAGGCGGGAGAGGGTAAGTCCCCGCAGCGTCGTGATCCAGTTGCTGACGTGTTCGCGCAAGCCCGCACGTTCCAGCACGCCGATCGCGGGAAGGGTGAGCACGAACAGCAGCAGGGCGCGCTCGGACACGAAGCTGTTGCCGAGCAATGCCAGGATCTCGGGGACGGATTTGCCGGCCGCAAGCCCGCTGGCGACGCCCGCCGCGACCACCACCGGCACCGGGTTGAGGCGCAACGCGAAACCGATGACGACGACCGCGACGCCGACCAGCGGCAGCCAGTGCATCATGCCGGGCGTCCGGGCGCGGCGACACGCACGCCGGCGCTTTCCAGTGCGCGGCGCGTGCGTTCGGCGAATGCCGCGGCGTTCGCCCGATCACCGTGCACGCACAAGCTGTCGGCTTCGACGCGCACGCTCGCGCCATTTCCGGCCACGGCCTCGCCGCGGGTCGCGATCGACACGGCCTGCGCGACGGCGCCGTCGATGTCCTCGATCACCGCGCCGGACCGGGTGCGCGGGGTCAGCGAGCCATCCGGCTGGTAACGGCGGTCGCAGAAACCTTCGCGCAGCACCGCGAGTCCCGCGGCGCGGCCCGCATCCACCAACGCACCGCCGGCGAGGCCTACCAGGATCAGGGTAGGGTCGAAATCGCGCACGGCGCGTGCGAGGGCGTCGGCGAGGCCGCGCTCGCGCGCAGCCATGTTGTACAGCGCGCCATGCGGTTTGACGTGGTGCAGCTGCGTGCCGGCCGCGCGCACCAACGCGTGCAGCGCGCCCACTTGATACAGCGTCTGGGCGTACACCTCGTCGGGCGCGATGTTCATTTCACGGCGCCCGAAACCCTGCAGGTCGGGCAACGAGGTATGCGCGCCGATGGCGACGCCATGCTGCACGCACAACAGGATCGTCGCGCGCATGATCGAGGGGTCGCCCGCATGGAATCCGCAGGCGATGTTGGCCGACGTGATCCACGGCATTACGCCGGCGTCGTCGCCCATGCGCCAGGCGCCGAACGATTCGCCAAGGTCGGCGTTGAGATCGATGCGGTTCACGGAATCGGGTCAATCCACTCCAGACGGTTGCTGATCGCGGCTTGCAGCTGTTGCAACGCGCGCTCGCGTTTGCGCAGCGCCGCCAGTGCGTCGTCGAACGCCATGGGTTCGAAGCGTAGCGCATCGCCGGGACGGAGTTGCGCGAGGCGCGGGATGTCGACCGCCGCGACCTGGCCGAGGCGCGGATAACCGCCGCTCACCGGGCACTCCGGACCGAACGCGATGGGCTGCCCGGAGGGCGGAAGCTGCAACAGGCCGGGCACGCTACCCTCGCTGACCATTTCGATCGGAGCGCTGAATCCAAGCCTCGGTCCAAACAAGCGCAGGCCCACGCGGTTGGAGTCGGATCGTACCTCGAATTGGTCTGAAAACAGCGAGTTGTGGGATGTTTCTTCCAGCCGATCGAGATGGCTTCCGGGCAGCAGGCGCAGGGGTTTTCGCGCTCCGTCGTCGAACCACGGATCAGGGTCGAGCCGCCAGGTGGACGCGGTGCGAGCGCGCGCAGGCGCGCCGCCGCGAGCCTTTGCGACCGGCAATTCGTCGCCCTCGTGCAGGGGATTCCCGTCGAACGGGCCGATGCGCGCGTTGACGTCCGTGCTGCGACTGCCGAGCACCGCGACCGCGTCGAAGCCGCCGCGCACGGCGAGGTAGCTGCGGCAGCCTGCGCGCATCGCGCCGAGCGCGACGGTCGCGCCCGCGTGCACCTGGAGCGTGGCCCACATCGGCGCATCGCGGCCGTCGATGCGCACCGGCAATGGTGCGCCGGTCACCGCGATCCAGCCATCGGCATGCAAGCGCAGGGTCGGGCCGAGCAAGGTGATTTCCAGTCCGCATGCAGTGGCCGGGTTGCCGCACAGCATGTTCGCGATGCGCAGCGCGGGTGCGTCGAAGGCGCCGGCGCGTCCGACGCCGAGGTGCGCGAAGCCCGCGCGTCCTGCGTCCTGCAGCGTGGTCAACAATCCGGGCTTGACGACCTCGACGGTCATGCCGGACGTCCCGCGAGCCGCGCGAACCCGTCGACATCGATGGCACGAAAACGCACGCGGTCGCCCGCTGCCAGCAAGGCAGGCGGCTCACGCCGCGGATCGAAAAGCGGCAGCGGCGTGCGCCCGATCAGGTTCCAGCCGCCCGGCAGCTCACGTGGATAGATGCCGGTCTGCGCGCCGCCGATCGCGACCGAGCCGGCCGGCACGCGGGTGCGCGGATCGGTGCGGCGCGGCGCGTGCAGGGCGGGATCGAGTCCGAGCAGGTAGGGGAACCCTGGCGCAAAACCCAACATCGCGACGCTGTAGTCGCCGGCCGCGTGCCGCGCGACGACAGCGTCCGGCGACAATCCGGCATGCACGGCCACGGCTTCGAGATCGGGGCCGTATTCGCCGCCGTAGCACACGGGTATTTCCACCAAGCGTGCGCCTTCACGGAGCGCGACCGCGTTTTCTTGATCGTCCTCCCGGCGAAGGCCGGGATCCAGTGTCTTCGGGTTGGCGCCGCGAAGAAGAGCGTGCAGGATTTCGGCAAGGCGCGCGTGCGGGCGCTCGTCGAGTCCATTCTTGTCTGGCCGCGCAAACGCATCGAACCTCAGCAACAAGGTTGAATACGCGGGCGCAACGTCGATGATGCCGGGAAGCTTCGCCGCGCGGACAGCGCGTGCCGCAGCATGCACGCGCGCGTTCGTGGCGATGTCGATGCCGTCGCCGAAGCGCAACAGCAGCGCGTCCTCGGCCAGTGGCTCGATGGAAAATTCAGCCATCGCGGCGCAAATCAGCGACCAACTTGTCACGCGCTGCGGGCAGGTAATGCTGCGCCGGCCCGTGTCCCCATACCGGGCCGGGCCAGGCCGGGTCGTCCTTCCTCCGCGCCACCACGTGTACGTGCAACTGCCGGACGACGTTGCCGAGCGCGCCGACATTGAGCTTGTCGCAGTCGGCCACGCCGCGCAGGGTTTTCATCGCGCGCTGGATCTCGTGCATCAGCCGCGTGCGGTCGTCCTCGTCGAGGTCATCCAGTTCGACCGCGCCGGCACGCCGCGGCACCAGCACCAGCCACGGGAATCGTGCGTCGTCCATGAGGCGCACCTGGCACAGCTTCCAATTGGCCACGAAAACCGTGTCCCGGTTGAGGCGCGGATCGAGTTCGAATTGCGCCTGCGGGTCGAGATTCATGCAGCGCGCGCCAGGTGCGCGTCGAAAAACGCCAGCGTGCGCTCCAGCGCCAGCGGTGCGCCGACCGGATCGTAGTGCGTGGGGTCGACGTCTCGATTGAACGCGTGTCCGGCGTGCTCGTACACGTATACCGGCGCATCGGGCCACGCCTTGCGATGTTTTTCCACGGCTTCCGCAGTAATCGATCGGTCGCGGGCGCCGAAGTGGAACAGCACGGGGGCCTTGAGTGGCTGGTCGAGATAGGCGACGTTGCGCGCGCCGTAATAGCTCACCGCGGGCAAACCCAGCCGTTGCGCCGACAGCAGCGCGACCGTGCCGCCCCAGCAATAGCCGACCACGCCGATCCTGCCCGATGAGCTGATGGATTCGGCGGCACTGGCGACGGCTTCCACGGCACGATCCAGCCCGGTTTCCATCGCCAGCGTCTTGCCGTGCTCCATGCCGTCGTGGTCATACTCCAGTTCGACATCGTTCTCGACGAAGTCGAAAAAGGCCGGTGCGATCGTGGTATAGCCGTGTTCGGCGAATTCGTCGGCCACGTTGCGGATGTGCTGCGTGACGCCGAAGATTTCCTGTACCACCACGATCCCGCCCTTGGGGTTGCCCGCGGGTTTGGCGAGGTACGCACCGATGCAATGGGTGCCGGCGGTGTTGAGGTTGATGCGTTCGCCCATGGCGGTTCTCCTTAAGCTGCAATCGCACCAGCGTACTACCGATACGCGACAATGCGGGCTTCACCCGGGCTGCCCGCACCGTGCGCCGCTAGAATGCGTGGCCCGCATTCCGTCTCGACGTCCCGCATGCCCGCACCCAACCCCAAGATCGGTTTCGTCAGCCTGGGTTGTCCCAAGGCGCTGGTCGATTCCGAGCGCATCCTCACCCAGTTGAAGGCCGAGGGTTACGGCATCGTGCCGCGTTACGACAAGGCCCACGCGGTGATCGTCAACACCTGCGGCTTCATCGATGCGGCGGTGCAGGAATCGCTGGACGCCATCGGCGAAGCGCTGCACGAAAATGGCAAGGTGATCGTCACGGGCTGCCTCGGCAAGCGCGACGCGTTGATCCGCGAAGCCTATCCCGACGTGCTCGCGATCACCGGTCCGCAGGATTACGCAAGCGTGATGAACGCGGTGCACAAGGCCTTGCCGAAGCCGCACGACCCATTCGTCGATCTGGTGCCCCAGCGTCGCCTCGGCGACGCGCAAGACAACGAGATCGGGGTCAAGCTGACGCCGAAGCACTACGCGTACCTGAAGATTTCCGAAGGCTGCAACCATCGCTGCACGTTCTGCATCATCCCGTCGATGCGCGGGGATCTGGTTTCGCGGCCGATCGACGAGGTGCTGGTCGAAGCCGAGAAACTGGTGCGCTCGGGCGTGAAGGAACTGCTGGTGATTTCGCAGGACACCAGCGCCTATGGCGTGGATGTGCGCTATGCCGAACGCGCGTGGCGCGGTCACGCCTACCAGACGCGGATGACCGACCTGTGCCGTGGCCTGGGTGAGCTCGGCGCATGGGTGCGGCTGCACTACGTGTACCCGTATCCGCACGTCGACGACGTGATCCCGTTGATGGCGGAAGGGAAAATCCTTCCGTACCTCGACATCCCGTTCCAGCACGCGAGCCCGCGCATCCTCAAGTTGATGAAGCGCCCCGGCAACATCGACAAGACGCTGGATCGCATCCATGCGTGGCGCCGCGTATGTCCGGATATCACCATCCGCAGCACCTTCATCGTCGGCTTCCCCGGCGAAACCGACGCCGAGTTCGAGGAACTGCTGGATTTCCTGCACGAGGCGCAGCTCGACCGCGTGGGCGCGTTCGCCTATTCGCCGGTGGGTGGCGCCAGGGCCAACGACTTGCCCGATCCGGTGCCCGAGGAATTGAAGGAAGACCGTCTTGAGCGCTTCATGCAGGTGCAGGCCGGGATTTCCGCGGCGAAGCTGCAGCAGAAGATCGCCCGTACTTTGACGGTGCTGGTGGATGAAGTGGCCGGCGGTGCCGCCATTGCCCGCTCGATGGCCGACGCGCCGGAAATCGATGGCGTGGTGCGGATCAGGGATGGCGCGTCCCTGAAGCCTGGCCAGTTCGTCGAGGTGCGCGTCATCGGTGCGGGTGCCCACGACCTGGACGCGCGCCTCGTGCGAGACGCGTGATCATCCATGCGTTACGTCGCGCCGTCGCGCGAAGCCGTCGATCCGGGGGTGTTCGCGCGGATGCCGCTCGCAGCGTGGCGGGAATTCGCGGACTTGCTGGAAGCGCCGGGATGGCCGTCCGTGGACGCACTCGCGGCGCGGCTGCCGACGGATGCGCCGGTGCGATTCGCCGAGCAGACGCGCGGGTTGCGGGCCGACGGACTGCATTACGAACAACGCATCGCGGAACGCGGGGTGATCGCCACCCGTGAACGCAACTGGCACGATCTGTTCAACGCGCTGGTCTGGCTGCGCTTTCCGGATTTGAAGCGCGTACTTAATGCAAGGCAGACCGCGGAAATCGCCCGCTTGGGCCCGAAACGGCGCTCGCGCGCGCAGTACGCGCTTACCCATTTCGACGAAGCCGGCGCGATCGTGGGGCTGCGTGATCCGGGGTTGCTCGCGTTGTGGGACGCGCACGACTGGCACGGGCTGTTCTGGCGGGAGCGCGAGGCGTGGCGCGACGGGCGGATCGAGGCCGCGGTATTCGGCCACGCCTTGCTGGAACACGCGCTCACCCCCGAATGGTTGCTGGTCGGCAAGGCGTTGGCCGTTGCGCTTCCGCAGGCCGCGCCCCTCGATGCAGCCATCGACGCATGCACGGGAGCCATTGGCGACGGTCATTCGTTGCGCGACCCGCTGGAGCTGCGTCCGTTGCCGCTGTCCGGCATCCCCGGCTGGCATCCGGACGGCGAGGTCGAGGCGTTCCATCGGACCGCGCCGTGCTACCAGCCTTTGCGCGCAGGACGGATTTATCCCGAACCATTGAAAGTTGGCTGAACCATTTGTGCGTCGAGTCACTCATGCTTCGTACCGGACTTCGACGACGAGAAAGCGTGCGCGGCCACCCGGAAGTTCTGCTTCGAATTCCTCGTCCACGCGTTTTTTCAACGCCGCGCGCGCGAGCGGCGAGTCCACGCTGATCCAACCTTGTCTCGCGTTGGTTTCGTCGGGACCGACGATGCGGTAGACGTGCGTTTCGCCGCTGCCGGTATTTTCGATTTCAAAGGTCGCGCCGAAGAAGATCGCCGTACGATCCGCAGGTACGCCTTCAGCAACCTTCAACGAAGGAATGCGTTTGGACAAGTAGCGCACGCGGCGGTCGATTTCGCCGAGCTGTTTCTTGCGATAGGTGTATTCGGCGTTCTCGGAACGGTCACCCTCGGCGGCGGCGGCGGCCAGAGCCTTGACGACTTCCGGGCGCAATTCGCGCCAGAGATGATCGAGCTCCGCCTTCAGCGCGTCGAAGCCTGCGCGCGTGATGATCGCGGTGGAGCGGGGCGGTGGCGGACGCCAGCGGGACATTGCGAACTCAGGAAATTTGGATTCCCGCTTGCGCGGGAATGACGAGCAAGACCAGGTCGCGCATTTCAGTCCTCGCCTACCCGAAGCTTCAACGTCGTCCGCCGAAAATGCCGCCCAGCACGCCGCGCAGGATCCGGCGCCCGCGAACGCGCGATCCGGACGATTGTACGTGGCGTTGCCGCGATGTGCGCTGTTGCCTTGAGTCGCGCGCCGTAAGCCGTTAGGGTTCGGCATCGACCGTTCGTTTTCTTCGGGTGGATTTGCAATGTTGCGGCAATTGGGTTGGCTGGCGTGCGCGGGCGCGCTCGGGATCTTGGCGGGGTGCGCACAGGCGCCGGCGAAAAGCAATGGTTCACCGTCGGATTTGAATGGCTTGTACGCGCAGCTCGATCACGCCAGCGCCGACTACGACCAGGCGCTGGAGCAGGCCCGCCGCGGCGACAACGCGCAATCGCAAAAGACGCTGGGAGCCGCGCTGGACGCCATGCGCAGCGCCTCCGACCGTTGCGTCAACACCCCGGGTTGCGACGCCCAGCGATTTCTTTCTGCCTACGACCGGGCACTGCGATTGAAGGACGGCAGTTTCCTCGGCACCGAGGACGACGACCAGGCGCTGGACGCGGAAGACCAGACCGCTGCGGGCACGGATTCGGGCGTGTTGACCACGTTGCCCGAGGCGCAGCGTACCGTGCAGTTGCTGCACGACCACAAACTGTCGGACCTGGTTGCAACCAACGGTCCGGTGCAGGCGGCGTTGCAGGTGTGGTTGACGCGGCTGCGGCCCAACCTCGTCCGTGCCTACGTCGATTACCAGTACCTGCGTTACCAGATGTGGCCGGCGTTCCACAAGGCGGAGTTGCCCGAGGCAATCCTGTTCGGCATCGTGGCCAAGGAATCCGGCGGCAACGTGCACGCGGTGTCGCGCTCGGGCGCGGCCGGGCCCCTGCAGTTCATGCCGGCCACCGGTTCGCGTTTCGGACTCAACACCATCGACGGGTTCGACCAGCGTTTCGATCCCACCATGGCGGCGCAGGCCGGTGCGGCCTACCTGAACGAGCAGCTTGCGCGGCTCAACGACAATCTCGCATTGGTGCTGGCGGCCTACAACGGCGGCGAGGGCAGGGTCGGACGGCTCGCCTCGGGCGCCACGGATGCAAACTTCTGGGAACCGAACGTCTACTTCTCGCTGTCGGCGGAAACCCGCGAGTACGTGCCGATGGTGCTGGCAGCGGCCTGGTTGTTCCTGCATCCGCAACGCTACAACCTGCATTTCCCGAAGGTCGATGGCACGCCGGGACACGTCGAACTGGCCAAGGCCGCGTCCCTGAACGAACTCTCGGTCTGCCTCGGTGATGACGACGGCGCGCATTACGGCTGGTACCGGACCCTGCGCAACCTCAATCCTCAGATGGTCCCGACGCAGGAGCAGGCGCAGGGCACGCGGATCAACCTGCCGAGGTTCCTGCAGGCCGCCTACAAGCAGTCGTGCACCAGCGGGCAATGGGTCGCGCTGGCCGACCAGCTGCAGGCTGCACAGCTGCCCACGCCGCCCGCGCAGGTCGCCGCCGATCCGCCGCCCGCGCGCAAGGCCCGTTCCACGCCCAAGCATTACACGGTGCGCAAGGGTGACACCCTGTACGCGATCGCGCGCCGCTTCGATTGCGAGAGCGTGCGCGAGCTGGTGCGTGACAACCGCCTGCGTTCCGCGACCGACCTGCAGATCGGCAAGCGCCTGCGGCTGGAAGGGTGCAAGCGGTGAGAGTGGGGGAGGGTGGGGTGTGCTCGCATCGTCCCTGATGCTCGTCCTTCGCTGCGCTCAGGGCCGCCTTCGGCGTCCAAATTGCTCACCCCTTCCATGGGGTTCGCCCCTTCGGGGCCGACCCCGTCGTCCAAAATCGTTCCAGACGATTTTGTCGTTCCAGACGAATTTGTCGGACCCGAGTGGGTTCGTCCACACCACCACACTCCCAGACATGACAAAGGGGCCAACGGCCCCTTTGTCATGTCTGGCGGAGAGGGTGGGATTCGAACCCACGTTACGGCATAACCGTAAACCGGATTTCGAAAAAGCCGTACAATCCATATGTGGCAATGCTTTCGTGGACATGTTAGGGTATTTGTCACCCTCTTGTCACCCATAGAGATTTACATGGCAACAATCCGGTTGCGCGGTCCGTACCAGTGGCAAGCCATCGTGAAACGGAAGGGGTACGCGACGCAAGTTCGCACCTTCGACACCCGACGCGATGCCGAACGTTGGTCGCGCAACATCGAAAGCGAAATTGACCGTGGCGTGTTCGTCTCGCGTCGAGAAGCAGAAGCAACGTCGCTGGCGGAAGCAATCGAGCGTTACCGGGTTGAAGTTACGCCCACCAAGAAAGGCGCGAAGCAAGAACACTACCGGTTGAATGTGCTTCGCCGTTCCTCCCTATCCCGCCAAAGCTTGGCGAGCATCCGCGGTGCCGATGTCGCGAAGTACCGTGACGCGCGCCTCAAGTCAGTCGCTGCAGGAACGGTTCGTGGCGAGCTTTCGGCACTTTCATCGATCTTCGAGAAGGCGCGCTTGGAATGGAGCATGCCCCTTGCCAACCCAGTACGCGATGTGGCCAAGCCGCGGCCCGGTGTAGCGCGGTCACGACGATTCGCCACGCCGGAAGAAGAAAAGAGGATGCTCGATGCGCTGCGCAACTATGGCGATGGATGGGCATACCCGCTGGCGATACTGGCCGTCGAGACAGGAATGCGCCGGGGCGAATGGCAGCACCTTCGCTGGAAGGATGTTGATCTGGACAAGCAGACCGCCGTGCTCCATGACGGCGAGACGAAAAATAACGAGGGACGCGTGGTGCCGTTGTCGAGCCGTGCGGTCGCGACGCTCCGGGCTATTCGACATCACACCGACGACCACGTGTTCCACGTGCAGGCCGGGACAATGACCGCGGCATGGACGCGCTCCCGACTGAGGGCAAGGGACAAATACGTTGCGGAATGCGAGAAGGCTGGAACAACGCCCGACCCCGAATTTCTTGTTGACCTGCACCTGCATGACATGCGTCACGAAGCCACGTCGCGGTTGTTTGAAAAGGGGCTCGATGTGATGGAAGCAGCCAGCGTGACCGGGCATAAGACTTTGGCCATGCTCAAGCGGTACACGCATCTGAAGGCGGAGAAACTGGCGAAGAAGCTGGGGTGATTTGTTGCGGGCCAGGCTTCGGTATTGATCCAGAGTGCATCCGTTGACGCATCTAGAATTGCGGTCGCTTCGTGGCGCAGCCTCCGCTATTCGTCACGTGGTCAGTGTCGAGTTAGGTTGTCACTTGACAACCTAGAAATCCTCCCTAAACTCAGTGGGCAAGAACGCAATGGCTCGAAAACGGCATCCAAAGCCGGAGATTGAAGCCGCGATCCAGTATGCCGAGCAGCATGGCTGGACGGTCAAGGAAGGCGGCTCCCATGCGTGGGGCCGAATACTTTGTCCGTACGATGACGAAACCTGCCGCTGTGGAGAGTTTTGCATTACCAGCGTCTGGAGCACGCCCAAAAGCCCAGGCAACCATGCAAGGCATCTGCGGCGAGTCGTAGACAACTGCGTGCGAGAGAAAGCCAAGCGGGAATCCGACGATGCGTGAATACGATTTCATCTTGAAGTTCCGACTGCCAGAAACTGACGCCGACCCGGAACAGTTCGTGGACGCGCTGGCTGAGGCCGGCTGCGATGACGCGACGATCGGCATTGGTCAGCGTGGCCGCATCGCCCTCAACTTCGCACGCGAGGCACGTTCGGCACTGGATGCGGTCAGCTCTGCGGTGCGCGATGTTAAGCGCGCCATCCCGGGCGTGCAGCTGGTCGAAGCATCGCCAGACTTCGTGGGGCTCTCGGATGTCGCTGACCTGGTTGGCTGCTCGCGCCAGAACATTCGCAAATTGATGATCACCAACATCGCGACTTTCCCGGTTGCGGTGCACGAGGGCACGCAATCGCTCTGGCACCTGCGTCCGGTGTTGGACTGGTTCGCGCAAACGCAGAAGCGGCCGGTCGATCGTGCCCTGATTGAAGTCTCGGAAGTGACCATGAAGGTCAACATCGCCAGCGACGCCCGACGCGCTTCCGGTGTTGAGAAGGCTATCGAGGCCCTTCTCGCCTGACGCTTACCCGGTGGCGCAGACTCAAACCTTGAGCTTCCCAAAACCTTCTGCGTCAAGGAAATCGCTTGTGTACCCAGATCAGGTGACCATGAAAACGCTGGTGATTGGACTCGCATCGCGGGACGCGATTCGCGCCCGCGCCCGCATCATCGCGCGTGGCGAGCACAAACCCGCACCAGACGAGCCGAAAATCTGGTTCACGTCCATGCGTTCGTTGGCCGAGGTGCTTTCCGACGACAACCGCGCCTTGCTCAGGTTGATCCACGAGGCTAAACCCGAGTCCGTCAACCGCCTGGCCGAATTGAGCGGGCGTGCGCCCAGCAACCTGTCGCGTACCCTCAGAACTATGGAGCACTACGGATTGGTCGAATTGCGCCGACAATCGCGGCAGGTGCGGCCGGTTGCCAAGGCCAGCGAGTTCCTGATCCGGGCTGCGTGACCCTGCTTCGGACGCCGGCTTGGCAGCGACGCCGCCTCTCGAAAACCTGTTTTGCGTGCTTGCGCCCGCGCCCGGGGTGGCGCCGGGCCTTGGCATTCCGCTTCACCCCTTGCTGTCATGCAGCTGAAGCTGGGTAAAACTGTGCCCGGAAAGGTAGCTCGGCTTGAAACCGGTTTTTTCAAGCCCGCGCAACGGACAACTCTCTTGAAACCGGGCAATCCCGCCCGTGGTTCAGGAGATGACATGGCTGACTTTGCTCAATTCCACAACCAACTGAAGGCAATGACCCAAAAGGTAGCCGCGGCATGCTCTCGATGCCGCCCGGAGAACGACAGTCGCATTGTGATCTGCGGATGCTTGTGCAACGCCTTGCTCGCCGATCTTGCCAAGGCCAAGAATTATGCTGAAGAGGTGGCGTACGAAGCCGTCCGGGCGGAACAGGATGCCAGAAACGACGGTCGTACGGAGCACGCCAATGTGGCCGCTGCCGCCCGCCTGCTCGCATACGTGTGGATGGATGTGGCAACGCTCGGCACGGACAACTTGACGCCCGCCTCGAAAATGCTCGAAATGGCGATCGACCACCTCCAGTTGGGCGAGGAAGAACTGGCGCGGGAATCGTGCCGGATCCGGTAGCGGAACGAAGAGAGGGGCCGCGACAGATTGTCGCGGCCCCTCTCGTGTTTTGGCGGCTCCGATGCAGGTCAGCCGAGGTCGGCGAACAGCTTGCGCACTGCTTCAAGCTTCGAGTGCCCGACGACTCGAATCCAGGCGGGACATGCGGCACATCCAGTACGGTCGTCACCGTCATCTCCCATCCGCCGACATGGGTTGCATATTCGCCTCGGCGCCGTTGGTCGCGCACCCACTCGATTCATATAGCGATGCCCGCCGCTCCTGGCTTCTCACTCATTCGGTGCACGGCCCTCCAGCAAGTCGTCCAAAAATTCCGACACCGGCTTCACACCGGAAACCCACAACCGGTCGCGGGCGCGCGTGCAAGCTACGTACAGCAGATGCCTTTCGGTGTTGTAGACCTCTTCCAGATCCGCATCGTCGGCGATGGCGTCGATTCGCGATTGCGAAGGGATGACTTCATCGTCGCAGGCCATCACCGCGACAACCTTGAACTCAAGGCCCTTGGCAAGATGCATCGTGCTGATGGCGACCTTGCCCGGTTCGATCCGCATGCGCTCGTCGAGCACCTGGCCGTCCATGTCGGATGCCTTTACGGCGTCTTGTGCGCGGTCGATCTCCGCCCGGGAGCGGACGAACACCGCCATCTCATTGGGTGGCACGCCTTCCCTTGCGCGCGCCGCGAGCCATTCGCCAAGCGCCGTGGATTCCTCCGCCGCATCGCCGAACGTGTGGACCTCGGGTTCCGGGCCATTGAACACGGAAACCGTACCCTTGCGCTCTTCCTGGTTGCCGTCCACATCGGCGACCACCGGGTCGAGCAGTCGATCGGCCTGCGCACGAATCTGGTGCGAGGTGCGGTAGTTCACGTGCAGCGTGCGCGCACGGCCGCGGACATCCACGCCTTGCGATTTCCACGAAAACGGCTGCTGGAAGATGCGTTGGCCAAGGTCGCCGGCGAAGAACAACGCATTCGGTCGATCGCCACCCAGCGCGGCAAGGAACCGCAACTGCGCCACATCGATGTCCTGCGACTCGTCCACCACGGCAAAGTCGTACGGCGGCCGCTCCCGCCTGGTCAGTTCTTTGGCAAGGCGCGCGAACATGCCGGCGCGAGTGGTTTTGCCCTCGGCTTCCAGTTTGGCAAGCACGTCGGCGTAGATGTCCCACAGCACCTTGCGTCGAGCCTCGGGCAACCGCGTCCTGCGGCCGAGCCGCTGCACGTCGCGATAGGCTTCCCAAGAACGCAACTGCCAGGCGTCCACGACGTTGTTCCATTCCGAGCGCACGAACGCGGGGCTGAAACCGTGGTCGGGATGCGCATTCGCCACCGATGCCAGCAAGGTGGAAATGTCCTGCGACGTTGCCAGTCGCAGTGAACCGAGCGCGGTCTTGTAGAGCCGCTCGCCAACGGAGTCCATTGAATGCACATCAATACGTTCGGCAAGCCGCGGCTCGTTGCCGACCAGGCGCCGCAGCTTCACCCTCAACGCACTGGCCAGTGTGTCGGAAAACGTCGTCAGCAGTACACGGCTCTCCGGGTATGAACGCGCAAGATGCACCGCCCGATGCAGCGCCACGATGGTCTTGCCAGTGCCGGCCGACCCGGAAACACGCGCCGGCCCGCTGTAGTCCTTCTCCACCCATTCGCGCTGCGCCGGGTGCAGGAAAATCGTCCATTTGTCCCACGGCGCATCCAGTGCGCGTTCCAGTTCCTCGCTGCTTTCGATGGTGCGGAATCGACGCTGGGCGTCCGGGTGGGCAAAGGGGTCGATACGTCCGCCCTTTACTTCACGAATACTGAAACTGGCGGCGCCCGGTTCCGGAATGTTTGCCGCGACGCCGGACGGCAGATGGGCGCCGGAGACCCCGGGCAGAAGACGTGCTTGCGGTTGCCCGCCCGTCGCAAACTCGATCAACGCCTCGGCTGCTTCGGCAGGAAGATGATCCGTCAGTGCGAGCAGCCCGTCCTCGCTGTTGGCGGCGCGTACGTCCGGCAGCCATTCCGGCGGCACGCCCCACGACAACAAGTCGCCATCGGCGATGGCTGCGAACAGCGGCGCGCTGGTCAACCCACGCTGCTCGTGTTCCACGTATTTCGGGACCGTGATTTCCTCGACCCGCTCGCGGACCTCCACGATCTGTGCGGCGCCCGTTTTCGGGTGCGCTTCGATCTTGCGTCGCTCCGCCCACCCATACGCGTCGTCGTGATGACCGACATAGCAAAGCAGCAGGCCCTGCGATGTCCGGTGCACGATCAACCGGATGTCACTGCTCACCCGCACCGACCAGAAATGCTTGTCCCGCGCCTTGTCGAGCTTGTGGAAGCTCATGCCCGGATTCGCCGGGTTCATCTGCAGGTCAAACGCTGTGGTCTTGACCGTCTTCTGCTCATCGCCGGTCAGGTGGGCGAGACTGTCGGTGAAGGTGTCGGCGATGCGAAAGTTCATGGGCCTGATTTTCTCGACGGACGGCATGAGGGTCAGCACATGTCCTTGCTGACGAATCGATTTTCGTATTTCCGGTCACGCCGTTTGGGAGGCGGGAGCGGTTTGGCATCCATCACACTCGTCCTGTCCAAACGGCTTAGGCCGTATGCGACCGCGAAGCGGTCATAGTCAGGCTCCGGAAGACCAGGCGCCAGCAGGTCCCCAGGAACCCGCAAAATGCGCCGGTTGGCGTGAAACAGTGCTCCACTCGGCCCGCTCAAGGCACCGTGTACTACCTTCGAGTAGATCTCCATCCGTGATCCTCCCCCGCACAGGAAGTATTCCACCCCGTCCATTTGCCGATCCGACAACTGCACTCCGAACGCGCTGTCGTACGCCTTCCGCCGAACGGCCACCCGTACCTCCGCGCGATACGAAGCATCCGGCGTGCTGGCTTCCGGCCCCTGCGTCAGTTCCACACCTTCAACATAATCAGTTGCTTTGGCCGGAATCATCTCCTCGAACATGCTTGATTGCTTCAAAGCTTCCAGGTCTGCAATCAAGCTCACGGCCCGTTCGTCGCATGCTCGTGCGCGCAACATTTCCTTCCACCAATCGATCCGCGCCCCATGCAGCTCAAGGGCTCCAAGTGGACGTACCACCGACGTGAAAAATGAGAAATCCCAGCGATTGGCCTTGTTGCGTTTTACGCGGAACAGCGATGCGTCCAGCGTCTTGCCGCCGACGTCTACCATGAGGAAAACGTTGTCGGGCTTGGGGTCAAACGACTCCGAAGAAACAAACCCGTAGATTTCGGCCGCGATCTCTGGCACGACCCGAACTTCCACAGTGTCATCCGTCTGGCGCCCTTCGTTCCTTTGCATGGCAGCGACGACGTTTCCAGTCGTAACGGGGGCGGGCGCACCTGCTACCCGCCAAGCCGCCGCCGCCAAACGCTTGTACAAACTCGTATCGCGGTCGATTTGCCCCTGTTGCTTTGGGATGCCTATGCTGAGTGTCCAGAAGATCGGTACATCACGATAAATAGACTCGTGCGTCGTGAACAGCCAACCACGCGCACGCCTGATCGCCAGAGCCAAGTAGGCGACCGCCCGCTCACGAACACGAACGTTTTCAGGCGAAGCGAGCAGGTCAGATTTCAATCCCGTGTACAGGGTCCCAGCGTCATCGAGAGAGTAGCGGTCATCGCATTCGTGGATTGCCGTCGGCAAGAGAAAGCGCCTCGTACCCACGGCATCTGCAACAGGCACGGCGAACGACTTGCCCGCCGCGCGATCGGAGATCACCAGCTTCGTGCTGGATGATCCAAAATCGAGGCCCAGTACAAGCTCCCGCGACGCAGCCGCCGTGCCAACGATATGTTCAAGAACAATGCCACGCTCTTCGATGGCGCGATCAAGCAATGTTGCCCGCAAAGCGGCTGGCGGAAGCACGACTCGGGTATCAGCGTCGATTCGAGCAACGGACGGTGCTGCGGACGAGGAGCCCGGCTTGCCGCTCGGCTTCGAACCCGGAGTGCCGTGTCTGTTTCCATAGACCGCGAGGGTTGACGCCAGAGGGACGTGCCGCGTCTTACGTGATTTTTTGAGTAGAGCCGAGCGTATGATGCGCCTGTCG
Source organism: Lysobacterales bacterium 66-474 (assembly GCA_001899805.1). Lineage (GTDB taxonomy): Bacteria > Pseudomonadota > Gammaproteobacteria > Xanthomonadales > Rhodanobacteraceae > 66-474. Next base: position 214,526 of record MKWP01000015.1, on the reverse strand, counting down.
ATAGCCGCCCCATCGATACGTGCTGCCTGTGTCGCTGGACGGCGCTGCTCTTTGCCCACCTTCTTGCGCGGCTCGCGATCGGTAGTCCCAGGTGAGATCTTGGCAGCACGCGGTTTGTACTTGATGATGGGTGGTTTGGGGCTTCTCTTGATTTTGAGTGACAGCCGCACCCGGTCATCATCCAAAGCCGCGCCCTCGCGCTTCACAGCTGCATCTGCCAAAGCTTTCTCGAGTGCATCGCGGATCGCCCCCATGCCTCTTCCCCCCTTCCCGGTATCTCCAGCTCAACTCACGTGAATGACGCCGGCAGAAACAAAATTATTCTGCTTGTCCAACTTTCTCCGCAAGTCAAGCTGCGCGATGCGTTCCTCGAAGCGCGCCTCGAGCCGCTTCAGGCGTCCACGCTCAGCCGGTATCAGGCGGATCTTGTTCTCGTCGTTTGAGAGCCTGTAAGTCTGAATCCGTTCGTTGAACCGTCCTTGCTCGTTGCGAAGGTGATCGCTCAAGGAGCTCACCATCTGGTCAATCCGGTCAAGATTCTCCATTTCCGCGAGTGCCGAAAACCGCTCAAAACGGTCATCGAGGTCCTCTTGCAGGAGTTCGTAGACGTCGGCGGCCTGCGCGACATCGAGCATGTTGTGGGTGGAAAGCCAGTCACGCCCCGAGAGCGCCGCGGCGTTTGCCAAACGCTCGGCGTCGTCGGCTTCCAGCGAGTCGCCTGATTCCACATGGCGGGCGCTGAATTCCAGCCGTTCCATCGTCCTGGCTCCCGTAATGGACCAGCGGGCGATCGCATACACGTAGATGCCGCGCGGCAGGCTGACATCGACGCCAGCGCTCAGCTCCGTTGCGGACACGGTCTGATATCCCACGCCGGTGCCCGCAAGGCGCACTTGCTCGGTGATGAACTTCAGCAAGGGATGAGTCTGGGTAATCCGCTCTTCGTGCGGCTGTGCCGTCCCGGCCGTATTATCGAAACGGATCCGCGCATCCCGCTCCCCCGCTCGCAGCAGATGCGTGGTTCCCAAACTCCGATCACCCGCAAGGAAGGCTTCCAGATCGGACCGGGCGGCGGTGGACAAATATGCGTTGAAGGTGAGAGGGTCATCTCCCATCTGCACAAACCGGCAACCGGGATAGTGACGATCGAAGAAATCCACGACATAGTGCCGAAGATCGATGCCGCGGATGAAGCGCCCGAGTTCCCTTGCCGCGCGAACTTTGTCCTGGATCAATGTGCCGTGCGCAATGAGGGAAGTGGCTTCCTGTTCCAGCCGTTCCTGCTGGCGTTCCCTGTTGGCAAGCGCCAGCTCGGTTTGTTCCATGCGCCTGATTTCGTCCTTGGCCGACAGACGGTGTGATAGCAGACTGTAAGCGAGCGTCCGGATTTCCCGGCCCAAGACGTCTTCCAAAGTGCCTAGTGCCCGCTTGAAGATGCCAAGGCGCGTCAACAAGCGATCGTGGATACGCTCGTCGATGGTGTCGGAATGAACGAAGTTCCAGATGAGAATCTTGGGCTGCTTCTGGCCGATGCGGTCGATACGACCGATGCGTTGCTCGATGCGGGCAGGGTTCCACGGCAAGTCGTAGTTGATCAACAGGCTGGAAAACTGCAGATCCACGCCTTCTGAAGCAACCTCCGAAGAAAGCAGGATCGCCGCACCGGAGTGATCCCGAAACGCATTGATGATCGCCTGCTTGTCATCGCCGCCATGCAGCTTGAAACACTTGTAGCCATGGCTACCGAGCCTGCGTTCCAGATAGGCGAGCGTGCCGCGATAGAACGAAAACAGGATGACCTTGGCATCCGGATTGCCATTCCAGTAGCGTTCCAGATGCGCCCGCAATTCGTCGAATTTCGTATCCACCGCCTCAAGGTGGGACGCTTCCGCACTGGTATGGGCAATGATCGCGAGCTGCTGCAGCAGCGGGCCCAAGGTCTTGGGCTTCTGTGCATCGTCGTCGGCATCGCCGTAGGCTTCGTAGGCCGTTTCATCCAGATTATCGGCACGGATCTTTCCGGCCCATTCGCGGCTCGCCGCGGCCATGCAGCTCGACATCTGGCGTTGCGGAATCGTGAGCATAAACCCTTCGCTCATGTCGCGTCCGGCGCAATACTCGCGCACCCGTCCCGTCACTTCGTCATAGAACCGCTCCTCCACGGGCGCCATCTTCACCCGGATGATGCTCACGCTGCGCTCGATGCGATTCTCCTGTACATCGCGCTTCAGCGTACGGGTAACAATCTTCGAGAGTGGGTTGACGCGATCGAGTTGATCGGCGAGTTCGGAACGTCGGCCGGAAGAGGCCAGCTCTGCATCGGTGGGCGGATGGCTTTGCAGGTATTTGACTTGCCGGCTGTCCTGCAGCAACGGCGCGCCAGCAACGGCGTCAAGTTCCTCCATGAACTGCGTGCACGACATCCGCTGACTGAGCACCTTGTCACGCAGACGCACCAGAGGCGCGTTCCACTCCAGCAGCTGGGTGAAGGATCGCTCGTACGGAAAGCCTTCCGCATCCAGCAGATTGACCAGCGTGAACAAATCGCTGCTGCCCAACTGGATCGGCGTGGCGCTCAACATGAGCATGCCCATGCTGGTCGTACGCAACAATTCACCCAGTCGGTGCGCCCGTGTTTCCGGATTCCGGAGGTAGTGAGCCTCATCCACAATCGTCAAGTCGAGCAGCGGCTCCTTGACCTTTGCCGCATCAAGAAATGCTGCGAGTTGCGCGGACGCGCGCGGTGTTGAGCCATCGCGCGACTCCCACTGGCTACTGCTCGGAGGGCGTAGGCCTTGCACGCTAGCGATCAGGGCGAACGTCGCGCGAGGATCGCGATCCGCGTCCTTCAGGCGCTTCAGCAACTCGCCGGCATTGACGATCTCCGCACCTACACCGAAGCGGTTGCGCAATTCATCACGCCACTTCTCGCACAGCATCGCGGGACACACGACAAGCAAGCGACGGGCGTCCTCGCGCGCGCGCAACTCCGTCCAGATCAACCCGGCTTCGATCGTCTTGCCCAAACCCACCTCGTCGGCGATCAGGAGTCCGTGGCTGGTCGTTTCGAGGTACTGCAACACCGGCTTGAATTGGTAGGCCAGAAACTCAGTGTTGGTGGTGTTGAGGCTGTAGATCAGGTTCGCCAGCTTGCCGCTCAACCGGAAATGCGTGATGAGGCCGCGCAGGTCACTGGCACGACCGAACCGCCCGCTCCGGATGCGCTCGTATGGCCCGACGCTTTCGTGCCCTACCTTTTCCAGTGATGCCGCGAGTACAAATTCCTCGCTGCCATCCAAAAATTGCACCAGCACCCGACGCCGCGCGGGGGAACCGTCGATTTCGTTCCCAACCATGCCCACCCGGCCGGGGTTGGCAATCACCCTGACCCTATCCCCTGGCTGCACCATTACGTCACCTTGAACACCTTCGTCACCCCGTCGCCGATGTGGTTGATGACCTTGACGGCGATGCGGCCGGTTTCGGGCTCGCGCAAGCTCGTACCCGGACTGGCGCGGGTCATCTGCATATCGAGCTGCTGCTTGCCCGTCTTCTGCTTGTCGCCGGCCAAGCGGGCAAGGCTTTCAGTGAAGGTGTCGGCGATGCGGAAATCCATTTCAATCCCTCAAGCGATCGGCCAGATATCAACCGCTGCTTTCGCTAGGGCATCCGAACGCTCTTCCACTTGCTGGAACCGGAACTCGGGGTAGATGATTGGCAACTCCTTCGTGATCTGGATACCCGATTCCTTGTATGCAGGCTTCTTGCGTGCGTAGGGGTTGTTGGAGGCTTTGATGTTCAGATGACCTGCGAACAGAGTGAGATTCCCTATTCTGGAGACGTAGTGAGGGTGGTTGGCGATCGACTTTTCGCCGAGGTAGCCGACCCAATCGCCGAACTCATCCCTTGCCTTTTTGGTCTTGATCTTCTGGGGAATGATGTGCTCTACATGCACCACGTCGGAGCCGGCGACAGAAATCTCGGAATAATCGCCATGTTCTCTTTGTTCGAATTGCTCAAGACAGTAGCGAGCGCGCTCCAGAACATTTGCACTGAAGTCAAATTTTGCGAAGCTGGCCTCAAAAATATCGTCTGACGGCGTCAACGCACGAAACTCTCCGATCACGTTAGGCAGCGGGTCGGTAGGGTCGGTGCTGCACAATCTGGCGAACATGGTTTCGTTTTCGTTAGCACGCTCCCGACAAATGTGACGTCGGAGCATGAAAGATTCCGTAAGATGCAACACCTTTGCAAAAACGTCGTCCTTGCAGCCACCAGCCCGCAGTGCCATAAGAAATCCATAGGTCTGCATGGATTTGATCATTCGTAAGTTGCGCAAATGTCGATCAAGCAGTGGTATGCCGGTTTGCGCCCGAACGATCTCTCCGTAGGTCTTCGCGTAGCTTGCCAATCGCTGAAGAAATTCGGAAAACGACATCTTCTGAATCAATGCAGGATCAGTTACTGGTGTGACTTCCGTCGTTCCATTCTCTTGATCTTTCAGGTCATCCTCATCTTCGTCGTCGGCCGCAGCTTCCTCGGCATACCAGTGACGCTCTGGCAAGTTGCTCGCCTCGGCTACATGCTCCATGAAAACTGCTTTGAAGCTACTGACCGTATAGGCTGCGGTTACTCGGCGCTTTAAGGTCGCCGCCAGGAAGTGGCGAAAGAAGTTTTCGAAGTTTGTTCCGTCCAGGTACTTGATCACTTCTGCCCAGCGCACCCGTGCAGCTTCCAGGGCTACAGAACCGAAACGTGCCGCATTCCCCAGGATGAAGTTCTTTATGATGTCGGTGGCGCTGAGCCGCAGTCCTCGATTGTTGATCGTCTCGAACAGCTTGAAGGCGTCTTTGGCGTTGCTGACATCCAGCCTGATGACTGTGGCTTGGTTAATGAGGCGATAGCGGAAAGCATCCAACATCTGCGGCGACTGGTCGGCGACCCATTGGCGGTAATGCTTGAACGCGAAGGCCAAGTGTGGATTTCCTGGTTTGTCAATGGACTCCTTGGCAACATGCCGCCGGAATTCGTGGGCATCGATCGAGTCCAGCGCGATCTTTGGAACCAAGCTTTTGTCGGGCGCGCGAGCTTGAAGAAGCAATGCGATTGAGGCTATATCGCGTTCATCTGAACCGTTTGGCCGGCGCATCTGCTCAAGCATGCAATGCAAGAGGATATTGAGTGTTGCAATTCGTTGTTGCCCATCTACAAGTTCGAGACGATTTACCCCTGCGCCGTGGGGGCCAACCAAGCAAACAATGCTGCCGAGTAGATGGTTGTCGTTACCCTCAAGGAGCTGGATGTCTTCAAGCAGTTCGCAGAGTTGCTTCTCTTGCCACGAGTAACGACGTTGGTACGCCGGGATGACGTACTGCTCACTTTGGCCACCCAAAAGTTGGGCGACGCTCAACGAGGTTGGATTGACAAACATGTAGCCCCCTTGTGATCAGTTTTATGCTTTAACCTTGAACACCTTCATCACCTCGTCGCCGAGGTGGTTGATGACCTTGACGGCGATACGGTGGTCTTTGGGTTTGGGGAACGGGCGGGAGGTGTCGCTGTGCAGGGTTTCCCAGGCTTCGGGGTTGATTTCGGCTTTCAGGGTGGTCTTGAGTGACTTGTAGGGGTCGTTGGCGCCGAGGAAGTAGGCCTGGCGGACGAAGAAGGATTCTTCGTTGTAGTCGGTATCCACGAACCAGCAGGCGATGCCGTCGGGGCCGTCGCTGACGACTTCGCCGGTTTGCGGTTTGAATACGTCGACGCCGTTGACCTTGACCTGGATCCACTCGGTGTCCGAACCCTCACCCCCAGCCCCTCTCCCGGAGGGAGAGGGGGGCACTGGCAGCACGTCGATGTCGGGTTCGCCGAAGATCACGAACAGGTTGCCTTTGCCGGTATTCTTCAGGTCGTCGGCCATGTGCAGGTCGGCGTTCATGCGCGCCTTCAGCACCGGGATGCGGCCGAGTTTCTCGAACTCGCTGGAATGCGCGTCGTAGCCGAAGGCGCAGGCGATCAACACGTCGAAACCGGCGTCGCCGGCTTCGCGCGCGGCTTCCACCAGGTCGGGCCGCGAGACGGTACCGAACTCGGGGCCGATGAAGATGCCGGCGCGTTTTTCCTTCGTGCCTTCGAGGTAACGACCTTCGGCACAGACGAGGCTGCCGGGCCAGGGCACGAGCGAGGTGAAGCTGATGCGGTCGTCCTTGTGCGCCTGCTGCACGCCGGCGGTGCGCAGGTTTTCCAGGATCATCTGTGCGAAGTCGGGCGCGTCGCCGGCATCCTTCACGCCGTCGATCACCTCGCCGTGCTCGTCCACGCCCAGGATGCGGTGCGGCGAGAGGCTTTCCACCGTGAACGGGCCGGCCACGCGCACCTTCTTCTTGTCTTCGTAGGGTTTGTCGTAGAGGTTTTCGAAGTCGGCTTTGGCGGCGATGGAGGCGTCGATTTCCTTTTGCCGCGCGATGCGCAGTTTCCAGAATTCGGCCAGCAGTTTCTGTGCGGCCTCCGTTCCATCCCCGGACAGGGAGCGCGGCACTTCCCATTCCTGGATGGTGGTGGGTACGTCGGCGGTGTATTTCTGCTGCTTGCGGTATGCGGCCAGCCAGCCCTTGGGCAGCGCGGCGGTGAGCTTTTCGCGCAACGGCGCCAGCTGGGCTTCAAACTTGTCCCAGATGACGTCGATTTCGGTGTTGTTGGCGATGGATTTCAGGGTGATGTGCGGCACGCGCTCGTACACGAAGCCAAGGCCGATGTTGCCGTACGTGGGCGTGGATTTCGGCACGCTGCGGGTGACTTCGGCCTCTTTGATTTGCCCTTCCTTCGAATCGGCCAGCAGGTAATACGGATAGCGCGCGCCCATGATGCGGGCGCGGGCCAGCGCCAGCGCCACGCGCGATGTGTCGAGGGTGATCCAGCGGCGGCCCCATTGTTCGGCGACGTAGGCCGTGGTGCCGGAGCCGCAGGTGGGGTCCAGCACCAGGTCGCCGGGGTCGGTGGTCATCAGCAGGCACCGCTCGATCAAACGCGGATTTGTTTGCACCACGTAAATTGGAAACTTCTCGCCGTGGAACTCTGTCCAGATGTTGGCGATGGACGCATAGGACCAATCAGCCCAATACACCACACCACCGAGGGACTTTCCGCCGCCATCAAACATGCGTTCTGCACGGCTGAGCCGATGCATATCGGCACCCGGATCGTATGTCCAGTGGCGGTTTGCGCCGCACTCGAAACTCTTGCCGCAAAACTCGAAATCCAAACTACGGTCAGATCGATCTTGGCTTACGAGCGGATAGTTCACCCGTGCCCATCGCCATCCGGCTTCGAGTCTGCTTGTCACTTCTTGTTCGTTCAAATTAACAACGCGGGCATGTTGACCCTGTGGGGAAATGAGTGTGTTGAACTTGTTGTCATCCTCGGGATCGCGTCGCTCTCGGTAAAGAGTGCGCAGTTTCAGTTTGCTACGGTCTTTCGCATACCAGAGCAGGTAGTCATTAACCGGATCGGTTGTCGTAGTCGCGCTCTTTTTTGTAACGACTATGGTTACAACTGCGTTGTTGTCTCCCAACACCTCATCCATCACCGCCCGCACGCGGTGCACGTTCTCGTCGCCGATCTGCACGAAGATCGAGCCGGATTCGGTCAAAAGATCGCGCGCCACGGTCAGCCGGTCGCGCAGGTAGGTGAGGTAGGAATGGATACCGTCGCGCCAGGTGTCGCGGAAGGCCTTGACCTGCTCGGGCTCGCGGGTGATGTGCTCGGCGTTGCCGTCCTTGACGTCGCGGCTGGTGGTGGACCACTGGAAGTTGGAGTTGAACTTGATGCCGTAGGGCGGATCGAGGTAGATGCACTGCACCTTGCCGCGCAGGCCTTCGCGCTCGGCCAGGCTGGCCATCACCTGCAATGAATCGCCGAGGATCATGCGGTTCTGCCAGTTGCCCTCGTAGTGGTAGAAGTCGGTCTTGTCGGCGCCTTCGGGGAGGCCGTTGAAGTCGGCGAAGAGGTTGATTTGTTCGTAATTGCCGGCGTCGGGCGAGCCCGGACCCTCACCCCCGGCCCCTCTCCCGGAGGGAGAGGGGAGACCAGCGCCGGCCCCTCGCCCGCGCGGGTGTTCTTTGGTTTCGCGCAGCAGGTCGTCGATCAGGACCTTGGGCTTGACCTTTTCCTGGATGTAGAGCGGCGGCGCGTTGACCACGAGGTCGGACCAGTCCTGCTGGTCCTTGCCGCGCCAGACCAGTTGCGGGTCGAGGTCGCGGTTGCGTTCGTCCTTCTCTTTTTTCATCCCGTGTGCGCCGCGCGGATAGCTGACCTTGACCGGCGCCTTGTCCTCGGCCTGCATCACCGACTGGTATTCCGCGGTGGGGATGTTGGTGCGCTTCGCCTCCTTGTGTTTCAGCGTGGCGATGATCTTGGGCTGTTTGGGCGTGCGGGGCATGTCAGCGCGTTCCTTCGGGCTCACCGCTCAAGATCTGGAACAGCGGCAGGTTGACGTAATAGTTGGAGCGACCGATTTTCTGCTTGTGCAGGAAGCCGCCCTCGACGAGTTGATCGAGATAACGGGTGGCCGTGAGCCGCGAGACTTTGAGGTCGCGGCGGATGAAGTCGATCTTGGTGTAAGGATGGCTCATCAGGTTGTTGATGAGGTCCTGGCTGTAGAAGCGGTATTGCGCGCGGATGCGCTGCTTCAGGTCCTGCATCAGTGTGCGCATGGCGTGGACGGTACGGATGCCATCGGCCGCGGTGCGTTCCACGGCGGTGAGCATGTACAGCACCCAGTCTTCCCAGCGATCGTCGTCGCGCACGGCCTGCAACAGGCGGTAATAGTCGGCCTTGGTGCGTACGATGTGGCGGCTGAGGTACAGCACCGGGATGTCCAGCAGGCCCTGCTGGACCAGATACAGCACGTTGACGATGCGCCCGGTGCGACCGTTGCCGTCGTAAAACGGGTGGATGGACTCGAAGCGATGGTGGATCAGCGCCATCCTGACCAGCGGATCGGCATCAAACCGGGCCGGATCGTTGATGAAGTGTTCCAGATCACCCAGCAGGGCCACGATGTCATCCGGGTTCTGTGGCGGCGTGTAGACGGTGTGGCCGGCGCCATCCTTGAGCGCGGTGCCAGGCAGTTTGCGCAGGCCGGCCTTGTTGCGTTCCAGCTCACCCTGGATGGCGATGATCTGGTTGGTGGTGAGCAGGCCGGTTTTGCGGACAGCTTCGAAGCCGACGGACAGCGCCTGGCGGTAGCGCAGCACTTCCTTGGCGGCGGGATTGTTGGGGGCATCGGGAAAGGCGGCGTCGCGGAACAGCTCGTCGTGGGTGGTGACGATGTTCTCGATGGCCGAACTGTCCTTGGCTTCCTGCAGCGCCAGGGTGCTGATGAGGATGTTGCGGTTGGGGATGGTGGCGACCACGCCCTTGAACTCGGCCAGTTGGCGGTTGGCACCGATGAGCTGCTTCAGGATCGCGGGCGTATCGAACCGCGCGGGATCGAGGTGTTCCAGTGGGCGCAGGGACGGCGTCATGCTCATGTTGGGCAAGTTCCCTTACCTAAGCCGATAAACATGTATAGATATTGGCATATTTCTATACATGTTGTGCAACATGTGTATAGCTTTTGGCGGCTCATGAACGCACTTCAGCCAGCATGCGGTCAAATCCGGTGCTTATGACCCTGGCGAAATCCTCCTGCATGGCCCATACGTCCGTGAACTCGGCGAAGGCCCAGCGGCCGTGGTCCTTGAGGTTGTTGACGCCGGGCACCCAGTAGGTCTTCATGGTGGAGGCCTTTTCCTTGGCGTCCTCGCCGCGGTAGCCCTTGATCTCGACGATCAGGTTGAGCGGATCGCCCTGGCCGTGGCCGTCGTCCACCCGCACGATGTAGTCGGGGATGTAGGCGCGGTTGTCGGAGCCGTGGCGGTAGGGCACTTCCAGACCAAGGTTGCGGTTCTTGACGTAGGTGATGACGCGCGGGTGGTCTTCGACCACGCGGCAGAATTCGCCTTCCCAGCCACTGTCGAGGATGGCCCAGTTGACGTGCGATCGATCGGCGCGCGTTTCCCAGCGCTCGGTGCGCGTGGTGGTGAAGTTGACGTGCGCGGTGGAACCTTCGGGGTTGTACGGGTCCAGCATGGCCAGCACCGGGCGTTCGTGCAGATGTGCCTGCGTGATCGCGGCGGTGATGCGGTTGCAGGCCATATCGGCGAGCTGCTGGTACATCAGAAGCTGCGGGTAGGTGCCGCCCTTGCATTCAAGGTAGTTGTCCAGCCATTCGCGCGTGATGCGTTTCAACTGGCCGAACAGGTTGAGCTGCGGCTGTTGGTCCTTGTCGCGCCATTTGGTTTCGAGCAGACGCTGGGTCAGGTGGAACAGCAAGGACGATTGCCGCACGTCGCCAAGATGTTTCAGGTTCAAGTCCACGCCCTGGCCGATGATGCCGGCGTTGTGGACCTTGGCGGGGCCGACGATGGCCGGCGTCAGTACAAGTCTGGAATCGTCATCGAATTTCGCGGCCAGGCGTGTTTCCGGCAGCGCCACGCGGTAACCGGCCACGCGCGGAAAGCGGATTTCCAGCGCGTCGCGCGCGGGCCGGATGGCCTTCACCTGCACGGTTTCGCGCGGCGGCTGCGGCTTGACATTGACCGCCTGCGCGGTGAAATCGAACGGCACGCCCAGCACGTCGGCGTATTCGACGGGGAACAGGCCTTCGGCGTCCTGTTCGTAGGACTGGCGGCGCAGCGCGCGGCCGATGACCTGTTCGCACAGGAGCTGGGTGCCGAATGCACGCACGCCCAGCACGTGGGTGACGGTGTTGGCATCCCAGCCTTCGGTGAGCATCGACACCGACACCACGCAGCGCACGGATTCGCCCAGCCGGTCGGTCTTGCCGACGGTGTTCATCACCTCGCGCAGCAGGTCTTCGTTGGTCAGGCTATCGGCGGCGTGGGCATCGTTGGTGCGCTCGATGACCTCGCGCTTGAACTGGTCGATCTGCGCCGCCGCCGCAGCCTGGAAATCCTTGTCCAGCGCATCGCCGGATTCCAGTTGCGTGCTGTCTATCAGCAGGGTGCGCGGACGCGCGATGCGGTTGCCGTGCTGGTCGAAGTTGCGGAACAGCGGCAGCTTGCCGAGGTAGGGCGGCGGCACGGTGCCATCGCTGTTGGGTTCGCGTTCGAAGCCGGATACGTAGTCGTACACCAGCTTCGACACTGCGGTGTTCTGGCACACGATGATGAAGCACGGAGGTACCCGGATTCCGGCCTGCTGCCAGTCGGCGAATACCTGTTCGTAGTGGCCGTAAAGGGCCTCGAGCGCGGTCTGCAGCATGACCGGCAATGCCATCGGATCGAGGTTGGTGGCCTTGCCGCGACCCTTCTTCGGCATGTCTTTGCGGATGTTGTCCCAAAGATTGCGATAGGTGGGCACCTCGTTGCCGGGAATGTTGTCGGAAACGGGTACACGCGGCAGCTTGACGATGCCGCATTCGATCGCATCCATCAGCGAGAAGTCGCTCATGGTCCACGGGAACAGGGTGCCTTCGGCGTAACCCGAGCCGCGCAGGAAGAACGGCGTGGCGGAGAGATCCATCACACGGCTGACACCGAGCTTGCGGTTGACGGTTTCCAGGCCCGAAATCCATACGCGCGCGGCTTCGTTTTCCTTCTGCGCTGCGTTTCTGGCTTCGGTGAGATCGGCGCCTTTCAACGGGTTGCCATGATCATCGGTGAAATCGGCATCGTCGGCGGGCCGTTCGCGATAGCAATGGTGCGCCTCGTCGTTGATGACGAGGATGTTCTTCATGCCCATGAGTTCCGGCATGACGCGCTGGATCATCTGGCCTTCGGTTTCCTGCGTCTGCAGCTCGGCGTCGCCGTGGCGGCCCTTGAGCAGAGCGCGTCCGCCGGCCGACACCTGCATGCGTTCGCGCAGCATGAAGGCGTGGTAGTTGGTGATGACGAGCTTGGCCTTCTCGATGTCGCCCAGCATGTCGGGCGGAATGAGTTCGCGCCCGCGGTAGTAGCTGTCCGGATCGTTGGGTTGCAGCACGCGCAGGCGATCGCGGATGGTGATGCCCGGCGTGACGACGAGAAAACCGCGGCTGTAGCGCCTGCTGGAAGGCCGGCGCAACGCATTGGTGGTTTGCCATGCGATCAGCATGGCCATCACGGTGGTCTTGCCGGCGCCGGTGGCGAGTTTCAGCGCCAGGCGCAGCAGCTCCGGGTTGGCGTCCCGGTTCGCGTTGGCCATGTGGTCCAGGATGGCCTTGCCGTCCTTGCCGATTTCCGGCGCGACTTCGGTCAGCCAGATCGCGGTTTCCGCGGCTTCGGTCTGGCAGAAGAACGGACGGATGCCGTCGCTGCGGTGTTGCAGCATTCGCCAATGCTTCAGCAGTCGCGCGGTTTCGGGCGTGACGCGCCATTGCGCTTCGGGAAGGAGGCGCCAGCGGTCCACCTGCTCGCGCACCTGCCGGATGATCGCGGCCTGCGCGTATTGCTGGTTTTCGGTCGAGAGCCCCGCGTCGTTGCCGAGCGACAGGTCGCCTTGCTGGCCCTGGCCCTGTTGGCGGCGGGGTTTCGGAATCGGGGTGACGAAGTCGGCAGGGCGCCGACTGTCGATGATCTGTTGGGTGGGCTGCCCATTGCCGTCGAGTTCCCAATGACGCTTTGGGTACTCGTACGGCGAATTCAGGATCGGATGTTCAAAAAATGGATTGCCCACTGTGGTTTTCCCCTAGGCACGTATGCCACCCTGCCAGGCATCCGCAGCAGGCTCCCTGTGGACCGTTACGCGTCCAGATGGCGCACATCAACGGCCCAACTGCTGCTCGTGTGCGCGCGCGTTCAAATGCGATTGTCCGCCGACATGATAGCGGCTAGGGGCCGAGTGCCGCATCCATGAAGACGCAAGGTGACTATCAGCAGGGGTGCCACGAAGTGGGGAACGAGCCGAGCGGAGCGATGGCGAGGTCCCGGCGCGGATACGTCGAGCCGTAGGCGAGACCCGCGCCGCAAGGGGGAGCCGCGCGACCGTGCGCGTCGATGAGCGAGTTCGGGGCGGCGACGGCGGCAAAGACGAAGTCTGCGCAGCGAGTGCAACGAGCGGAGGTGCAGCGGGAAGTCGGTCAGCCGACAGGCTGGCGCGGTCGAGCGGCTTCGCCGCGTCATGGCGCGCTTTCCAGCGCCATGCGACTGCGGAACCGGCTTCAACGTTGCACAAACAGAAGAGGTGCAAGCGTGGTCGCGAAGGGGTGACCAACCGGACCCGGGTGCGACTGTTCAGGTACGATGCCAGTCGCAACCTGGTCCGGGCGACGGCGACAAAAAAGGACGAAAAGAAACGGGGCCGACAACCGGCTCGATCACATACAACGTACAACGTTTAACGTTAAACGTTGTACGTTGTACGTGATTGACGAGATGAGCTTCCAGCCAAGTGTCGCTACATCGAGACGGTTGTCGATTGCTCATCTCCGTTTGCCTCGCCACTCAAAACACGCCCGGCGAGCGCGACCAGCGCGGTCAACGGCAAGGTAAGCAGGAAGGCGCCGAAATACCACTGCTGCAAGTATTCGTTGCGCTGCATGGGGGCCAGGAATGCCAACCGAGGCCTTTCGTGGTGAGTCGCTTGCAAGTGCCCGGGCCAAGTCCCCGAAACAGGTGCGCAGCTTCCTGCGGAGTCAGTGACACACAGCTGCAGCCCGGATTTCAGTTTCTGGTCGAGCACCAGCCGCTGGCCCCGTGCACCGGAGAAGCTCCCCGTCACCACCACGCTGCCAGTCGTGGTCTGCACCGTGGTCAGCGCCGGAGAAAAGAAGCCACCTTGTGCAGCAAACGACGAAACGAACTCACCGGTACCCGCGGTCGCCGTCACGACATCAGGCGTGTACGCGAGGCCGAGCGAAATCAGCCATGGCGGTCCCCACAGAACGGCCATCAGCGCAAGCCACGTATAGAACCGAGCCATTTGGACTCCCCTTGAGCAGATTGCTACAGGCCAGCGGCTGAGAACCCCGAAAAGGAATAATGGCTACATCGCTACATCGGGTTCGAAGTCGCCTGCCGCTGCGCGTAGCCGCAGCATACGCCTTGAGGTTCCCGCGGCGCCAGCCATTGCCGCACCGACACCATTCTTTACACCTCGAGCGAACTTCATCATGTCCGCAAGTCTGTTCAACAGGTTACAATCCCCGCAGGTCCCGAAAGACCCGCCGTAGCAGCCGACCACTGGTTCCGGCGCTCCTCTGATCCTCGTCCGTGTTCCGCGGATTGTGGGTTGACTCGTTCCGAGAGAGGAGAAAAATCATGCTCCAGACTGAAACTAGGACGCACACGCACAGCGTGACGCGTGAGTACGGCTGCGCCACCTGCGACCGTTGCGGTTTGCGGATGGACGAAGCCGAAGCGCCGCGTGGCGGCTACCACAACCTCACGCTGTTGCGCTTTCGCGCTGGCGCCGGCAGCCGCTTCGGCGAAGGCCGCCTGATCGAAGGCGATTTCTGCGATGCCTGCCTGTTCGAACTGCTGGCCCGTCATGTGCGGGTGGTGGACGACTCGGGCACGCCGGATTCCGCAGACTTCTTCCGTTTCGATGCACCGCGACGGCTGTACGCCGAACACCAGCTCGCCGATGCGATGGCGCACGGACTGTTGGCGACGATGAAGGACTGGGTGAAGCAAGCCTTCGACCCGGCCTTGCCGCGGCAACCGTTGTTGCCGGACAGCCGCGCAGCGGATTCCACCGACGAAAACAATTGAGGAGACACACCATGTACACGATCGAATCCAATCCACGCGACGTCAAGGTCGTCACCTGCGATCGCTGCGGCACCCGGATGCGCGAAGACCGGCCTTGGGACGGCTACAACAACCGCACGCAGATCCGTTTCCGGGCCGGATACGCCAGCCTGTTCGGCGACGGCAACAAGGTCGAAGGCGACCTGTGCGACCGCTGCCTCCACGAACTTCTGGGCAAGTACCTGCGGGTCGTTGAACCCTCGCCCGACGAGACGCGCGCCTGGGGCGAGGGCCACACCGGCAAGCCGCTCGAAAGCTTCTTTGATATGCAGGCCCGCCGCGTGTACGCGCCCTACCAGACGCCGTACGCGATGGTCGAGAACATCGCATTGACGCTGCGCGAGTGGATCGACACCTGCTTCGACCTGAAATGGAAGCGGTCGCCGGTGGTAGTCCCACCCACATGTGAGATGACAGCCCTGGAAATCGATCAAGGCCACCGAACAGTTTGATAACGAAGACGGCAATGGGCACGCGCGGGAAACTGCGCGTGCCCAGAGGCGAACTCGACCGTATTGCTGGACGTGAGGCTGACGTCGAATAGCCATTCCGACCTGCTCAACGGTCAAGCACGCGTTGTTTCCCGCTATATGAGCAAATCTATTTCTGGCCGCTTGAAAGTACCATCGCCCAGAAGCTCCGAGTAATACCAGATTGTGCCTCCCGGGGGGCGATCAACATGTTCCGGTTCGCGAGCCTGATAGCCGCGCTCAACCTCCGCGATCTTTTTCCGAATTGCACTGACGTGAGCTGGCGGCGCAACTATCAGCGTCGTGTCCGTCCGGCCCAACTTGGTCGACTGCGGGCCGTCGAACCAATTATGACAAACGCGATACAGCCTGTCGGCGAGCTTCGCCCACCCTCCCTGGGTGCCGCTCGGTCGGCTTATCGCACCCGTTTTTCGGCTCGTCTCCACCTCGAGTTCCGCCAGTACTTCGCGCCGCGTGAAATCGTCAGTCAAACGAAGCACTCCGTCAGGAATCCTGCCGCGCCATGTTCCGGCGCTACGAATCTCATGCTCAGTCAACAGGTCCGACGATTCGGCCAAGGAAAACAGTACTCGCAATGCCAGCTGGTCGTGTTCGAACGTGGGGCCGGGGACCCAGCGCTCCTTGGTGTGGCTGAGCTCGTTCACCACCGCGGCGCGATCAGTACCGCTCCGACCTTTACGGCGGCGTTCTTTCTTGCGGCTGAGCTTGTTCACCGCCGGCTTTTCTTTCGGGTTGAACGTGCGGACGAGCGTGCGCTCGGACATCCAGACATGGCATCCGCCCGGAGTGCGGATCTTGCGGAGCATGCCTGCTTTCACCAGCCATTCCAGGGCGCGCCAAGTGGCCTGCTTGTTCTCGCCAAGCATGGCCATGGCGGTCTCGAAGGACACGATCCCGCCCGCGCGAACAATGGCCTCCCCGAGCTTTGTGATCCGAGTCTTTCCAATAGTCTCGCTCATTGCGCTCCCTCTTTTTCGGTCGTGAGGGCGATGCGACTCGCACGCGCGCGTTGAACCTGATCCGCCTTGCGGGGCCGTCCAGGCGAACGACGTGCGGCGGAGCGCGTGACGGAGGGCGAATCAGGGTGGCCGCGCAGCCACTCCAGGACTTCGTCACGGATCCAGAGCGGTTCCTTGGTGCCGCGGATTTTGTGAGCGGGAGGGACGCGTTCGGGGGCGCGGCAGCGGTCGGCCAAAATCGTCGAGCGGTCGCGGTGCAACAGTTGCGCGAGCCCATCGACGTCGAGGATAGGGCCGAACAGGGGCGCGGATACCGCCCAGCCAGCCGGGAACTTACCACTAGGGGTTTGCATCAGGCGTACTCCATCGTGCAGCCCCGGGCTGGCTGCATTGATGGAATCGCCGAAAGCGACTGGGGCGACCGCCCCTCAAAGCCCGGTGTTTGCCCCATTGCGGGGCGATTTAGATTCCGGGACAGAGTAACCGCAATCCGTCACACCCTACCGTGACGGATATCACAAGGGTGACAATGTGAAATTCTGCAAAGTCCGGTGTACAGGGGTTTGTCACCCTCTTGTCACCCCGAAGGGTGACAACACCCGAAATTGAATGAAATCAGCAGAAATCGAATGTTGTTCTAAATTACTGATTTGGCGGAGAGGGTGGGATTCGAACCCACGTTACGGCATAACCGTAAACCGGATTTCGAATCCGGCGCGTTCGACCACTCCGCCACCTCTCCGGGGTTCGTGGTCTTCGGGCCCGCCTGAGCGGGCCGACCATGATAAATGCGCGCCCCATGGGTGACAACCACGGTGTTCAGTCGACGCTGGTGCTTGAGCCGGAGTCCGCGATGCCTTAGCTTGCGCGGCAGATACTCGGAGGGAGTGCCATGCGCAAGCAGTCACGGGTGGCCGTACTGGTCGTGGGGATCGCGTTGTCGATGGGGGCTTGGGCGCAGGATGCCGGCAGGCCAGAACCTGCGGCCGACGTTTCATCCACGGACTACGCCGGGATGGCGGACCTGCAACAACAGATGTCGAGCGGCAAGCTGGATTCGCAGCAGCTTGTCCGCGATTTCATCCGGCGCATCGATACGCTGGATCAGGCCGGGCCGCGCGTGAACTCGGTGATCGAGATCAATCCCGACGCACTGTCGATTGCGAAGCAGCGCGACACGAACCGCAGCAAGGGCAAGCGTGGTTCGTTGTGGGGCATTCCTGTCCTGCTGAAAGCCAATATCGACACCGGCGACAAGATGCCGACGACGGCGGGTTCGCTGGCGTTGCTGGGTGCGCCGGCGCCACGCGATGCGACGGTGGCCGCGAAATTGCGCAAGGCCGGCGCGGTGATACTCGGCAAGACCAATCTCAGTGAATGGGCCAATTTTCGTTCGAGCCATTCATCCAGTGGGTGGAGCGGTCGCGGAGGCCTGACCCGCAATCCCTATGTGCTGGATCGCAGCGCCTGCGGGTCGAGTTCCGGTTCGGCCGCGGCGGTCGCGGCGGGATTCGTGACGGTTGCCATCGGCACCGAAACCAACGGTTCGGTCATTTGTCCCGCGGCTGCCAACGGCATCGTCGGGATCAAGCCGACCGTGGGCCTGGTCAGCCGCGCCGGCATCATCCCGATCAGTTCGACCCAGGACACCGCAGGCCCGATGGCGCGCGATGTGCGCGATGCGGCGATCGTGCTGTCCGCGATCGCGGGCAGCGACCCGCGCGATCCGGCGACGAAGGACGCCAACCGGCACGCCACGGATTACGCGAAGTTCCTCGATCCGGATGCGCTGAAAGGCAGGCGCATCGGAGTGGTGCGGGAATTGTCCGATGACGGTCCGGACGTGGCGAAGCTGCTGGACCAGGCCATTGCGGTGCTGCGTGCGCATGGCGCCGTCATCGTCGATCAGGTCAAGATTCCCCACCTCCACGATTACGGCAAGGCCGAGTCGACCGTGCTGCACTACGAGTTCAAGCACGGCGTCAACGCCTATCTCGCCACGCGCAAGGGCTTGCAGGTGCATTCGCTGGCCGATTTGATCGCGTTCGACGACGCACACGCGGCCGAGGAGATGCCGTGGTTCGGGCAGGAAACGTTCGCTGCAGCCGAGGCCAGCGGGCCGTTGACCGACAAGGTTTATCAGGACGCGTTGGCGAAGTTGCGGCAGACGGCCGGTCCCGAAGGCATCGATGCGGCCATGGATGCGCAGCATCTCGACGCGCTGCTGGCACCGGCGCAAGGACCGGCGTGGCGGATCGACCTGGTCAATGGCGATCCCGATTCGCCTTCGGCGTATGGTCCCGCTGCGGTGGCGGGTTATCCGTCGATCACGGTGCCGGCCGGTTTCGTGCACGGCTTGCCGGTCGGAATGCTGTTTTTCGGACGCAAGTGGAGCGAGCCGACCTTGATCGGGATTGCCTATGCCTACGAGCAGGCCACGCACGCGCGACGCAATCCCGAATTCCTGGCGACGCTGCCGGCGCCGCAGGGGATCGACCCCTGGACGCAGAAGTCGGGCGCATCGGCGCGGGTGTCTGCCGCGGGTGTGTCGAGCGGACGCAAGTAGCGCTGACGCGCGTCGATCAGCGTTCCGGAACCAGAACCACGAGTCCGCCCGCGCGGATGCGGAAGCCGCGACGTATCGCGCGTTGCACGAAGGCGATGGCGCGGCGCACGGCAACGCGTGGCGTCGCGCCTTTCGCCAGTTCCGCGGCGAGTGCGGCCGACAACGTGCAGCCGGTACCGTGGTAGTTGCCGGGCAGGCGTGGATGGCGCAGCTCCAGCATGCCGCGCGCGTCGAACCAGCGGTCGATCGCTTCGCGTCCGCGCCCGTGGCCGCCTTTCAGCAGCACGGCCCTGGCGCCCATTACGCGCAATGCCTTGCCGGCGTTTTCGGCGTCGCGAGCGTTGCGGATTTTCGTGCCGAGCAGTGCCTCGGCTTCGGGCAGGTTGGGGGTCAGCACGTCGGCAAGCGGAATCAGCTCGTCGACAAGCACGCGCACCGCTGCGGGTTCGAGCAGGTGCGCGCCGCTGGTTGCGATCATCACAGGATCGACCACCAGCCACTTGGGCTTGCGTCGCGCCAGTTCGTGCGCGACGCAACGCACGATGCGCGCGTCGCCCAGCATGCCGGTCTTGACCGCAGCGATCGGGAAATCATCGAACACCGCATCGATTTCCGCACGCAGGTGTTTGACGGGAACCGGATGCACCGCGGTGACGCCGCGGGTGTTCTGCGCGGTCAGCGCGGTAATTGCGCTGGTGCCGTGCAGGCCCAGCGCCGCAAAAGTTTTCAGGTCGGCCTGGATGCCGGCGCCGCCGCCGGAGTCGGAACCGGCGATGGTGAGGCAGCAGGTGGGACGTGTGGGTTGGACGTTGGGCTTTGCGGCGGCCATGGGGTTTTGTCGTCATCCCGGCGCAGGCCGGGATCCATGTTCTGAGTTTGGCGTGCGTGTGGGAGGCGCGAAACCGATTCCGGGTTCATCGCCAATGAAGCCGGCGATGCCCCGGAATGACGAAAAGTTTTTACGCTTCTCGAGTCCCGAGTCCCGAGTCCCGAGTCCCGAGTCCCGAGTCTTACAACGCCTCCGATGCGAAATCAGCCAACCGCGAGCGCTCGCCGCGGCGCAGGGTGATGTGTGCCGCATGCGGCCACTGCTTGAAGCGGTCCACCGCGTAGGTAAGCCCCGAAGTGGTTTCGGTGAGATACGGCGTGTCGATCTGTTCGACGTTGCCGAGGCACACGATCTTGGTGCCGGGGCCCGCGCGGGTGATCAGGGTCTTCATCTGCTTGGGCGTGAGGTTCTGCGCCTCGTCGATGATCAGGTAGCGCGACAGGAAGGTGCGCCCGCGCATGAAGTTCAGCGAACGGATCTTGATGCGCGAGGCCAGCAGGTCGTTGGTCGCCTGGCGTCCCCACGAACCGCCATCCTCCGGGTTGGCCAGCACCTCGAGGTTGTCGGTGAGCGCCCCCATCCACGGTGTCATCTTCTCCTCTTCGGTGCCGGGCAGGAAGCCGATGTCCTCGCCGACCGACACCGTGGCGCGGGTCATGATGATTTCGCGATAACGTTGCTGGTCCATCACCTGCGCGAGGCCCGCGGCCAACGCCAGCAAGGTCTTGCCGGTGCCGGCGGTGCCGAGCAGGGTGACGAAATCGATGTCGGGGTCCATCAGCATGTTGAGCGCGAAGTTCTGTTCGCGGTTGCGCGCGGTGATGCCCCACACGCCGTGCGCGCTGCCGGTGTAGTCGCCGAGCAGGGCCAGTTTCGTCTTGTCGCCGCCCGTGTCCAGCACACGCAATTCGACGCTGTTCTCACCGGGCAGGTACAGGCATTCGTTGGGTTGCCACGCCTCGTCGTCGCGCTGCTTCAATTCGTAGAAGGTGTGGCCGCGTTCGGACCAGGAACGCAGTTCGGGATGGCGGTCCCAGAAATCCGCCGGCAGTTCGGCCGACCCCGTGTACAGCAGCGAGAAGTCATCCAGCGCACGGTCGTTCTCGTAATCCTCGGCGGCGACGCCGAAGATCGTCGCCTTGATGCGCAGGTTGATGTCCTTGGAAACCAGCGCCACCGCCGCTTCGGGGCGGTGCTCGCGCAGGTCGAGGATCGCGGCGAGGATTCGGTTGTCGGCCTTGCCGCCGCCATTGCCGCTGCGGGTCTGGAAGTAAAGACGTCCGCTGGCGCCGCCGCTGCGCAGCTTGACGCCGTCGGGTTGCGCCAGCGGCACACCGTCGGCGATGCCGTGGCTGTTGTTGCGCTCGATCAGCTCGTTGAGGAAACGGCTGGCCTGGCGCGCGTTGCGCGCGACTTCGGAAACGCCGGACTTCTTTTCGTCGAGTTCCTCCAGCACCGTCATCGGGATGAACACGTCGTGTTCCTCGAAGCGGAACAGTGCGGTGGGATCGTGCAACAGGACGTTGGTGTCAAGCGCATAGGTGCGCTTGCCTTGCGGCTTCGGCATGCGGGCTCCGGAGACTGGGGGACGGGAAGGGGCGGGTGGCGCACGACGTCGGCCGGGGGCTTTCGTGGTGCGGGTTTTCTCGGTCACTTGGCGGGTATCGCGTCCAGCACGGCTTGCGCGTGGCCCGGCACCTTGACGCCGCGCCACTCCTTGACCAGCTTGCCGTCGGGGTCGATCAGGAAAGTGCTGCGATCGACGCCCAGGTATTCGCGGCCGTAGAGTTTCTTCGTGCGGATCACGTCGAAGGCCTTGCACCACGTCTCGTCGATGTCGGCGACCAGCCCGAACGGCAGGCCGAGTTTTTCCTTGAAGCCGTGGTGCGAGCGCGCGCTGTCGCGCGACACGCCGACGATGGCGGCGCCGCGGCGCTTGAATTTCGTGTACAGGTCGCGGAAGTCTCCGGCTTCGCGGGTGCAGCCGGTGGTGTTGTCCTTGGGATAGAAGTACAGCACCACCCATTGGCCGCGCAGGTCGGAAAGCACAAGCGTGTCACCCGACTGGAGGGTGCCGGAAAGTTTGGGGACCTTGCTGCCGATCTTGAGCATCAGAATGGATCCCGGCTTTCGCCGGGATGACGGTTGAAGGAAGGTTGCACTTTAAAATTTCACCGGATCCATGATGGCGTCGAGGTTGAGGCCATCGCACAGTTCCATGAATTCGTCGCGCAGTTCCGCGATGCGCGTGTCGGCCGGTATGCCGACGGTGATCTGGGCCTGGAACATTTCGGCACCGGTCTGCATGGCCTGGTAGCGCATCGAGGACATCTGCTCGATGCTGATCTTGCGGCGGTTGAAGAAATCGATCAACTCCACCAGTACGCCGGTCTTGTCGGCCGCGATTACTTCGATCATGTAGGGCAGCAGGCGGCTCGGCTGGTCGCTGGTCTGCGTGCGGTAGCTCAAGAGGTGCAGATTCTCGGCGCGGCCGATCCGGCCCAGCGCGGTCTCGAGCTTGGCGATCGCGTCCCACGCACCCTTGGCAAGCAGCAGCACCGAGACGTCGGCGCCCACCGTGGCCACCCGCGATTCGACGAGGTTGCAGCCGGCATCGGCGATCCGCCGCGACAGCACCAGCAGCGGCGACTCGCGCGCGGGCGCGACCGCCTGGATCAGCAACTGGTGGTCGGTGGCGGGACGGGCGGTGGGGCGGTTCACGGCGGTGAGTGATTTGACGTTCACAGGCGGGAAGAATAGTGGTGTCCGGGATTGCGTGTCACGTTATGATGCGGCGTTTGCATCGAGGCGGAGTCGCCATACGTGGAACTTGCCGGCAGCATCTGCGCCATCGCGACGCCGTTCGACGCGGACGGCGCGCTCGACCTGCCCGCGTTCAGCCGGCTGATCGACTTCCAGCTCGATGGCGGAACCCAGGGCATCGTGGTCGCCGGCTCCACCGGCGAGGCGCACATGCTCGACGAGCTCGAGTACGAACGCCTGCTGGCGTTCGCGGTCGAGCGCATCGCGCGGCGCGTGCCGGTGATCGCCGGCAGCGGCGAAGCGGCGACCTCGAAGACGGTTGCGCTGACCCGCCGCGCCAGGGCGCTGGGTGCGGACGCCGCGCTGGTGGTGACGCCTTTTTACGTGCGCCCGACCCAGGACGGCCTGCGCCGGCACTTCGCCGAGGTCGCCGGGCACTGCGACATCCCGGTGGTGATGTACAACGTGCCTTCGCGCACCGGTTGCGACATGCAGCCGGAAACCGTCGCCGCGTTGCGCGACACGGCCGGCATCGTCGCCATCAAGGAGGCGGTCGGCACGCCTGAACGCATCCGGGCGATCGCGCAACTTCGGCGCCCCGGATTTGTCTATCTGTCCGGCGACGACGGCAGTGCCGCCGAAGCGATGCTGGCGGGCGCGGGAGGCGTGGTGTCGGTGGTGAACAACCTGGTTCCCGAGCTGTTCCGTTCGCTGTGCGACGCCGCGCGCAGTGGCGATCGCGTGGGCGCCTCGAGCCACCACGCACGCCTCGCCCCCTTGCTGGAGGCGCTCGATGCCGCGCCGAATCCGATTCCGGTCAAGGCCGGCCTGGCCGAACTCGGCCTCTGCCTCGGCGCGCTGCGCCTGCCGCTGGTGGAGTTGCCGCACGGACCCGCACGCGCACGCCTGCGCGACATTCTCCTGCCCCTCGCTGGCGCTGCCGCGCCATGATCATGCACAATGCGCCCATGAAACGAATCGCACTCCTGATCCTGTTGCTCGCCCCGGTCGCCCTGACCGGCTGCCAGACCATCAAGGCCCACAATCCGTTCCGGCACAAGGAGCCCGCCTACAAGTCGGCGCAGCAGGAGCGCCCGCTGGAGGTGCCGCCGGGCATGGACCAGCCGCCCACCACCGAGGCGCTGGCGATTCCCGAGGCCGGTACGGGGTCTGCCGCGGCGGTCGCAGCACCGTCGGCCCAGCCTGAAGCGGGCGCGCCGCCGGCGGCTTCCGTGGCGACGGGCGGCGTGTCCGGCAACAGCCTGGCGCTGGGCGACACGCCCGCCAACGCCTACCACCGGGTCGGGCTGGCGCTGGAGCGCGGCGAAGTCGGGCAGGTGACCGCGCACGACGACAGCGCGTTGACTTACCAGGTTGCGGTCGACACCGTCGTGACCAGCAAGCCCGAAGGCGGGTTCCTGCGCCGCATGTTCCATCGCAGCAAGAACGAAACCGTGAAGGGTGCGGTGACGATCAGCGTGGCGCCGCAAGGCAACGGCAGCGTGGTGCAGGCGTCGGGCAACCCCGATGCGGTCGCGCGGGTGATGGCGATTTTGCAGCAAAGGCTGCAATGAACGCATGCTGCAGGAACGCAAAACGCCGCCCTCGGGCGGCGTTTTCGTTTGGGTCGACGCGTTTCGTCAACGTTCGAGGAGCGGCAGCTTGTCCGGCTTGCCGTCCCACTCCTTGGCATCCGCCGGCGGATCCTTGCGTTCGGTCAGCACCGGCCAGGCCTTCGCTAGTTCCGCGTTCAACGCGATGTAGTGCTCCTGCCCGGCCGGCACGTCGTCTTCCGGGAAAATCGCGCGCGCCGGGCACTCCGGCTCGCACAAGGTGCAATCGATGCATTCGTCCGGGTCGATCGCGAGGAAGTTCGGGCCCTCGTGGAAACAGTCGACCGGGCACACCTCCACGCAGTCGGTGTACTTGCACTTCACGCAGTTGTCGGTGACGACGAAGGTCATGGGGTTCAGGAAATCGTGGATGCTCGGCCTGAAATGATCGCACACCCGGCGCTTCAATCGAAGCGGCTTTCAACGCGCGGGCCGGAGCCGCTGTTGTGAAAAGTCAGGCCATGGATGGACGTTCTGGTGCCGCAGATCGCGTGCGCCCGCATGGTTGCTTCGCCTTGGAACGAAGCCGTGATCAGGGATGATCACAAAAACATGGCGCTCCCTGCGGGAATCGAACCCGCGTTACCGCCGTGAGAGGGCGATGTCCTGGGCCGCTAGACGAAGGGAGCGTAGGGCCGGTGAGCACGCTAGTATAACGGACTTCGTGCCGCGAACATGCGGCGCGCCCACGCATGGATGTCTTCCGCTTGAGTTCCGATTCCGCCGTTTCCGGCCATACGCTATCCGTGCCGCGCGTGATCCCGCGCGAGCAGCACAACCTTTCCCGCAAGCAGGTCAGCCGCGGCGCGCTGCGCGTGCTGTACGGCCTCAAGGACGCCGGGTTTCGCGCCTGTCTCGTGGGTGGTGCGGTGCGCGACTTGCTGCTGGGGCGGCAACCCAAGGATTTCGACGTCGCCACCGACGCGACGCCCGAAGAGGTCAAGAAGCTGTTCCGCAACTGCCGCCTGATCGGGCGCAGGTTCCGGCTGGCGCACGTGGTGTTCGGTCCCGAGATCGTCGAGGTCGCGACCTTCCGCGGCACCGGCGAAGGCGACGCGAGCGGCGATCGCCACGTGGTCGATGGCCGCATCCTGCGCGACAACGTGTGGGGCACCATCGAGGAAGACGCGCTGCGCCGCGACTTCCGCGTCAACGCGATGTACTACGACATTGCCGATTTCAGCGTGCTCGACTACGTCGGCGGCATCGAGGACCTCGAGCAGCGACGCCTGCGCCTGATCGGCGATCCCGCCACGCGCTACCGCGAGGATCCGGTGCGGATGCTGCGCGCGGCGCGCCTCGCGGCCAAGCTCGGTTTCACGATCGACCCCGCCGCCGCCGCGCCGTTCGCGGAATTGGGGCCGCTGCTGGCCGATGCCCCGCCTGCGCGCCTGTTCGACGAGTGCCAGAAGATGTTCCTCGCGGGTTACGGCCTCGCAAGCTTCCGCATGCTGGTCGAATACGACCTGCTGCGGCATCTGTTTCCGGGCACCGCGCGTGCGCTGGCGCACGACGGCAGCGGCGGCTTGCGCGCACTGGTCGAACGCGGCCTTGCCGGCACCGACGCGCGCGTCGCCGACGGCCGACCGGTGACGCCCGCGTTCCTGTTCGCGGTGTTGCTGTGGGGCGAGGTCGTGGTGCTGGCCGGGAAGGCGCAGGACGAGGGCGTGGCGCGTTCGCTGGCCTGGCAACGGGCCGCGCATCGGGTGATGTCGGAGCAGGGCAAGCGGGTCGCGATCCCGCGCCGCTTCGGTTATGCGATCGAGGAAATCTGGGCGTTGCAACCGCGGTTTGCGGAACGTTCCCGCAAGCGCGTGTTCCGCCTGCTGGCGCATCCGCGTTTTCGCGCCGCCTACGATTTCCTGTTGCTGCGGTCGGGTGAATCGGAAGAATTGCGCGAAGCCGGTGAATGGTGGACGCAGGCGCAATCCGTCCCACCCGACGAACTTTCCACCGTGTTGGCGCCGAAGACGTCCGCAGCCCGGCCCGGCGATGCCGCCGACAAACCCCGGCGCCGGCGTCGCCGTCGCGGCGGCAAGGGACGCAAGCCGGCCGCGCCGCCTTCCGGACCGCAGCCATGACGCATGCCTGAGCCTGTCGCCGCGTTCGTTGCGCTGGGCAGCAATCTGGACGATCCGCGGAGCCAGGTCGAACGCGGATTCGACGCGCTGTCTGCCCTGCCGGATACCCGTCTGCGCGCTCGTTCGCGATTGTTCCATACGCCGCCCTGGGGCATCGTGGAGCAGCCCGACTTCATCAATGCCGTGGCGCGGATCGAAACCTCGCTGGCGCCGCGCGACCTGCTCGCGGGGTTACTCGACATCGAGACCCGGGCCGGCCGCGTGCGTGGCGTGGCGAACGGCCCGCGCGTGCTCGACCTCGACTTGTTGCTGTACGGGAATGCGGTGATCGACGAGCCGGGTCTTGCGGTTCCGCATCCGCGCCTGCACCAGCGTGCCTTCGTGCTGGCGCCGCTGGCCGACGTTGCGCCGGATCTGGACGTGCCGGGGCGTGGGCGCGTCCGTGACCTGCTCGCGCGCGTCGATGCAGCGGCTTGCGTGCCGTTGGCCTGAGGTTACGCCAACGTGGGGCACCTGAATTTCCGTCGTGGGCGAAGGCATACCGTCCATGGCGAAGAACTCCATGGTCGCCGGAGCGCAGCAAGCGGAGCGCACACGACAGTATGTGAGCATTGCGAGCACCGCCGGCACGCAAGCTGCCGAGCGCAACAGGAAATTCAGGGGTGAAGATATACTTCGTCGATGCTCAAGGTCCATCGCGACATTGCAGGGCCATGCCTGGCCCCGGACGGTTGTGTGCTCGCCATCGGCGCGTTCGATGGCTTGCATCGCGGCCACGCCGCGCTGCTCGCGAAAGTGCGCGAGCGCGCGACGAAGCGCGGGCTGGTCGCGGCGGCGGTGAGCTTCGAACCCCTCCCGCGCAGTTATTTTTCGCCCGCGCCGCTGAAGCGGCTCTCGTCGGTGCGCGAAAAGCTGTGCGGTTTCGCCGATGCCGGCATCGACCAGCTGCTGCTGCTGCGTTTCGATGCGCGCCTGGTGGTGATGAGCGCGGAGGATTTCGTGCGCGAGGTGCTGGTGCGGCGGATGGGCGCGCGCGAAATCTGGGTCGGCAAGGATTTTCGCTTCGGCCACAACCGCACCGGCGACGTGGAACTGCTGGAGGCGATGCAGGGCGAGGGTCCCTACGAAGTCAGGGTGCTGGATGCGGTGACGAACGGCGACGGCGAACGCGTGTCGGCGTCGCGGGTACGCGGCGCGCTGGCTGCGGGCGACTTCGTGCATGCCGAGGCGCTGCTGGGGCGCCCGTTCACGATCGGCGGACGCGTGGTGCGCGGCCGGCGCGTGGGCCACGAACTCGGCTATCCCACCGCGAACATCCGGCTCGGCAAGCGCGTGTCGCCCGTCGCCGGCATCTTCGCGGTGCGCGTGCGCGCCGGCGGCAGGTGGTGGCCGGGCGTCGCCAGCCTCGGCGTGCGCCCGACCATTGCCGGCGGCGGCGAGCCGTGGCTGGAAGCGCACCTGTTCGATTTCGATGGCGACCTGTACGGCCAGCGCATCGAGGTCGGGTTCGTCGCCAAGTTGCGCGACGAGGAAAAATTCGCCGACCTGGGCGCGCTGCGCGCGCAGATGGACCGTGACGCCGCCGCCGCGCGGCGAATCCTTGCCGATACACATGCCGTTTCCGGAGCGATCGCGTGAGCCGCGACTACAAGCACACCATCAATTTGCCCACCACCGACTTCGCCATGAAGGCCGACCTCGCCAGGCGCGAGCCGGTGATGCTCGCCGAATGGGAATCGTCGCAGCGCTACGCCGACCTGCAGCGGCACACCGGCAAGCGCGGGCACGCTTTCATCCTGCACGATGGCCCGCCGTACGCGAACGGCAAGATCCATCTCGGCCACGCGGTCAACAAGATCCTCAAGGACATCGTGGTCCGTTCGAAGCTGGTGGCGGGCTTCCGCTCGCCGTACGTGCCGGGCTGGGATTGCCACGGCCTGCCGATCGAGATCGCGGTCGAGAAGAAATACGGCAAGGTCGGCCACAAGATCGACGCGGCGGCGTTTCGCCAGCATTGCCGTGATTATGCGACGCAGCAGATCGACCTGCAGCGCGCGGATTTCAAGCGGCTTGGTGTCCTCGGTGATTGGGAACATCCCTACCGCACGATGGACTTCAAGTACGAAGCCGACATCCTGCGCGCGCTCGCGGACGTGTACGCGAACGGACACGTCGCACGCGGCTTCAAGCCGGTGCATTGGTGCTTCGATTGCGGCTCGGCATTGGCCGAGGCCGAGATCGAATACGCCGACAAGCAATCACCCGCGATCGATGTCGCCTACGACGCGCTGGATCCGAAAGCGCTGGCCGCGAAGTTCGGCGCCAGTGTCGATGACGACACCATCGTGTCGGTGCCGATATGGACCACCACACCGTGGACACTGCCGGCCAGCATGGCGGTATCGCTGGGGCCGGAACTTGAATACGTGTTGGTGGAAGGTCCGCGGCGTGGCAACAAGCGCGTGTTGCTGGTGCTGGCCGAAGCCCTCGCGGACAAGGCGCTGGCGCGCTACCAACCTGATTTCCTCCCCCCGCTTGCGGGTACAGCCACCATCCATGGCCAAGAGCTCCGTGGTGCCCGGAGGGCGGATGGGGGCATCCTCGGGCGCGCGAAAGGCGCGCTGCTGGAGAATCTGCGCCTGCGGCATCCGTTCTACGATCGCGAGGTCACGTTGATTCTCGGCGACCACGTGTCGGCCGAAGAAGGCACCGGCGCGGTACACACCGCACCCGGACATGGCGCCGACGACTTCACGGTTGGCCAGCGCTACGGCATCGTCGCGGCCACGCCTTCCAACGTGCTGAACCCGGTCGGGCCGAACGGCGTGTACCTGCCTGGCACCCCGATTTTCGAAGGCCAGCACATCTGGAAGGCGAACGACGCGATCATCGATCTGCTGCGCGAACGCGGCGTGCTGCTGGCGGCCGCGAAGATCACCCACAGTTATCCGCACTGCTGGCGCCACCACACGCCGATCGCGTTCCGCACCACGCCGCAGTGGTTCATCGTGATGGACGCAGGGAACCTGCGCGCGAGCGCGCTGCACGCCATCCACCACGACGTGAAGTTCTTCCCCGCATGGGGCGAGGAGCGCATCAACAACATGGTGGAGGGCCGCCCGGACTGGTGCATCAGCCGCCAGCGCACCTGGGGCGTGCCGATTGCCTTGTGCGTGCACAAGGTGACCGGCGAACCGCATCCACGCAGCGCCGAATTGCTTCGGGAAGTCGCCAAACACGTCGAGCTTGGCGGCGTGGATGCGTGGCATGCGCTCGATGTTGCCGGGCTCCTTGGCGACGAAGCCAAGGATTACGAGAAGGTCCACGACATCCTGGACGTGTGGTTCGATTCGGGTGTCTCGCATTACTGCGTGCTGGACCAGCGTCCCGAATTGCATCGCAACGAAGGCGACCGGGTGATGTACCTGGAAGGCTCCGACCAGCATCGCGGCTGGTTCCAGTCGTCCCTGCTCACCAGTTGCGCGATCCATGGCCATGCGCCGTTCGACGAGGTGCTCACGCACGGCTTCACCGTGGATGCGCAAGGCCGCAAGATGTCGAAATCGCTCGGCAACGGCATCGAGCCGCAGGACGTGATGAACCGCTATGGCGCGGACATCCTGCGCCTGTGGATCGCCTCGGCCGATTACCGCAACGAGATGGCGTTGTCGGACGAAATCCTGAAGCGCGTCGCCGACAGCTATCGCCGCATCCGCAACACCTGCCGGTTCCTGCTCGGCAACCTCGACGGTTTCGACCCGGTGCGGGATTTGCTCGCCGTCGACCGCTGCCTGCTGCTCGACCAATGGGCGGTGCACGCCGCGCGCGATGTGCAGGACGCGGTGGTCGCCGCGTACGCGCGCTACGACTTCCCGGAAGTGGTGCAGCGCGTGCAGAACTTCTGCACCAACGAAATGGGCGCGCTGTACCTCGACATCACCAAGGACCGCCTGTACACGATGCCGGCCGAGAGCCACGGCCGGCGCAGCGCGCAATCGTCGATGTACCGCATCCTGGAAGCGATGGTGCGCTGGCTGGCGCCGCTGCTCGCGTTTACCGCGGAAGAGGTGTGGCAGGCGATGCCTCGCCAGATGCATGTGCCCACCGACAATATGCCCACCAAAACAGGCGGCGGGTTCACCGCGCGCGGGGCATCGGTATTGTTCGAGACTTGGTACCAGGGCTTGCACGAAACCCAGAACAGCCCTGAACAGCGGCGCTGGTGGTCCGACCTGCTGGCGATCCGTGAAACCGCGGGGCGGGTGCTGGAAGGCATGCGCAAGGACGGCAGGATCGGTTCGTCACTGGACGCGACGCTCACGATCCACGCCGATCCCGCGATCGCCGAACGCTACAAACAGGTTGCCGGCGAACTGCGGTTTTTCTTCATCGTCTCCGACCTGCGCCTCGACATCGGCGAAGCACCCGCCGAAGCGGTGTTGACCGAACTCGATGGCGCCAATGTGTGGCTGTCCGCGGCCGTGAGCGACGCACCCAAGTGTGTGCGTTGCTGGCACCACCGCGCGGACGTCGGCAGCCATGCCGGGCATCCGGAATTGTGTGGCCGCTGCGTCGAGAATGTCGAGGCGTGCGAAGGACGGGGAGCGGGCGAGACGCGCCGCTGGTTCTGAGAACGCTTGCCGATGGCGCGCCGCCGTCGTTACAGCGATCGCGTGCGTCCGCCGTCCACCGGCAGGTTGATGCCCGCTCCAATCAATGATGGTGTCGCGCGCAGAGCGACGATCACTCCCCCTCTCCCGCTCGCGGGAGAGGGCAAGGGGTGAGGGGGCGTTTTGCCGAGGCTCTGCTGCTACAGCGACCGCGTGCGTCCGCCATCCACCGGCAGGTTGATGCCGCTGATGTAACCGGCGGCGGGCGAGGCCAGGAACGCGACGGCGGCGGCGATTTCCGACGGGTCGGCGAAACGGCGCATCGGAATGTCGCCTTCCATCGCTTGTTGCGCGGCTTCGACGGAGGTTCCGGATTTCTGCGCATTCACCTGGACGAGGTGTTCGATGCGCGGCGTTTTCGTCGAGCCCGGCAACACGTTGTTGACGGTGATGCCGAACGGCGCGAGTTCGGTCGCAAGGGTTTTGGCCCAGCTCGCCACCGCCCAGCGCGTGGTATTGGACACGCCGAGGCCGGCGATCGGTTCCTTCACCGAGGTCGAAATGATGTTGACGATGCGCCCGTAACCCGCGGCCTGCATGCCCGGGATGACGATCTCCGCGCGCACGTGGTTGGCGATCAGGTGCTTCCGGTAGGCATCGAGGAAGGCCGCGACTTCGGCGCCGTGCACGGGACCGGGCGGCGGGCCGCCGGAGTTGTTGACCAGGATGTGCACGGGCCGCGTGGCGGCCAGCCGATCCACGGCGACGCGCAGGCCATCGGTGTCGCCGGAATCGGCGACGATGAAGGCGTGCGTTTGCGCGGGGTGGACGCGTGGCAGCTCCGCGACGAGTCGTTGCAACATGTCCTCGCGACGCGCCAGCGCGGTCACGTTCGCGCCGAGGTTCGCCAGCTCCACCGCGCACGCGCGGCCTATGCCCTGCGAAGCGCCGCACACCAGCGCATGGCGGCCGGTCAGATCAAGGTCCATATCGTTCTCCGCGCAAGGACTCGACAAAAAACCAGAAACCCGAACCGTCGCGACCAATCCGGCAGGATCCGTTGCGGAACGCCCCCGGATCACCTCCGGGACAGGCTCCAGCGGCCGCGGGATTGGTCGCAAGGATGTGGACAACAGCGCAGCAGGTTGTTCGGGGTTTCTATCGATTGTGCAACGCGTGGCGCAGTTCGGGCAACAATCCGGCACCTGCCTTGGGTTTCGCGCACAAGCCGTTGTCCACCGCGTTGGCGTAGGCGGGCGTCATCTCGCCCAGGTACAGCGCGCCTTCCGGGCTGTGGGGGACGTTGAAACTGCCGCTGGTGACGGGCGCGTCCGACTTGATGCTCGCGAATGCCGACGCGGACGGCACGTTGACGTTGCTGAAACTGGTCGGCGACTGCGCCCAGTAGGTGGTCGCGTCCAGCTGCGCCTTCGAGGTCGTGACCACGAGGTATTGCGCATTGGGGTCCTTGATTTCGATCGCGCCGAAACTGCCCGACATGCTGGGCCGCCAGCTGATGTAGACGCACAGCGGGACATCGGTGCTGGACAGCGGTTTGTAGTCGGCGTTCAGCACGGTGGCGGTCGGTGCGAACAGGAAACTGTTGCCGAGGTGGCGCGCACTCGGCTGGGTCTGGAACACCACCCGGTAAGGTTTCTTGAACCTGGGCAACACGAAAGTGAGGAAGTGCGTGCGTTCCCCCTCGATGTCGGCGACCGGGCTGAACTTGTCGATGGTGAACTCGCGCGGCTGGTCGGGCAGGGCGTCGTGGAACGGGAGGTCGACCCATGCGTGGCAGCACGGCGTGGCGTCCTTCAGCCGCTGCATCGCCGCTTCGCGCGAGGGCGGCGGTGTGTTGTCGAATTCCGGGAGCGGAATCCTGATGGCGTGCGAGCAACCGGCGAGGCTTGCGATCGCCAGCAACGATGTTGTGATGCGGAAGAGGCGGCGCACGGTGAACGCTGGATGGGCGGCAGGCAGGACCAGGCGGGCAGGGCTCGGAGTGTAGCTTCGCATTCTGGCGATTTCGTGGCCCGGAAGTCGTGGCTCGGGCCGACAAATCCCGGTTTTGCATGATGTCGTTCACGGTTCGCGGCGCGTGTCCGGCAGCGTGTGCGGAAAGCGCAGGAAGGCACTTTCCCGGCATCCTGCTAGAACTCGGCGTGGCCCGGTGTCCGCGGATACGGAATCGCGTCGCGGATGTTGGACAACCCGCACACGTAGACCAGCAGGCGTTCGAAGCCGAGGCCGAAGCCCGCGTGCGGCACCGTGCCGTAGCGGCGCAGGTCGCGGTACCACTGGTAGTGTGCGGGGTCGATGCCGAACTGCGCCATGCGGCGGTCCAGGTAATCCAGGCGCTCCTCGCGCTGCGAGCCGCCGATGATCTCTCCGATGCCGGGCGCCAGCACGTCCATCGCGGCGACGGTCTTGCCGTCGTCGTTGAGGCGCATGTAGAACGCCTTGATCTGTTCGGGGTAGTTCATCACCACCACCGGGCGGCCGATGTGGGTCTCGGCCAGCCAGCGTTCGTGCTCGGTCTGCAGGTCCACGCCCCATTCGACCGGGTACTCGAATGCCTGCCCGGATTTCTGCAGTGCGGCGATCGCGTCGGTGTAGTCGATGCGCTCGAACGGCGCGGCGATGAATTTCTCCAGCCGCGTGATCGCATCCTTCTGCACCCGCTCGGCAAAGAACGCCATGTCGTCGGCGCGTTCGTCCAGCACCGCCTTGAAGATGGCCTTGAGGAAGGCTTCCGCGCAATCGGCGTTGTCATCGAGATCGGCGAACGCGATTTCCGGTTCGCACATCCAGAACTCGGCGAGATGGCGCGGGGTGTTGGAGTTCTCGGCGCGGAAGGTCGGACCGAAGGTATAGACCTTCGACAAGGCGAGGCAGTAGGCCTCGACGTTCAACTGGCCCGATACCGTGAGGAACGTCTCGCGTGCGAAGAAGTCGCGCTTGAAGTCGATCGCGCCCTTGTCGTCGCGCGGCAGGTTGGCAAGATCCAGCGTCGACACGCGGAACATGTCGCCCGCGCCTTCGGCGTCGCTGGTCGTGATGATCGGCGTGTTGACCCAGAAGAAGCCTTCGGAAGTCAGGTGCCGGTGCAGCGCGGTCATCATGGTGTGGCGCACCCGCGAGATCGCGCCGAACAGGTTGGTGCGCGGGCGCAGGTGCGCGACCTCGCGCAGGAATTCGGGGGTGTGCTGCTTGGGCTGGATCGGGTAGGTTTCCGGATCTTCGACGAAGCCGGTCACCCCGATCGCGTCGGCCTGCAGCTCGAAAGCCTGGCCCTTGCCTTGCGACGGGACCAGCTTGCCGCGCGCGACGATCCCGCAACCCGCCGAAAGTCTTTGTATTTCGCTGGCGTAGTTCGGCAACGTCGCGGGCGCGACCACCTGCAGCGGCGCGAAGCAGGAGCCGTCGGTGAGGTTCACGAACGACAGCCCGGCCTTGGAATCGCGGCGCGTGCGCACCCATCCGCGCACTTCGACCGTCGCGCCTTCCGGCGTGCCGCCCGCCAATGCCTGTTTGACGCTCAAGGTTGCCATGGCTTGAAACCCCGTCCCTTCGATGTCATCTTGAACCCACGCGAACGCGCGATAATAACGCAGCATCCGGGACGACCGATATTGATCATGGCCATTGAACTCACTCCCGCCGCCTCCGCGCGCATGCGCGATTTCCTTGCAAGGAATCCGGCCGCGCCCGGCGTGCGTTTCGGCATCAAGCGCACCGGCTGCTCCGGGTTCGGCTACACGGTGGATCTCGCCAAGGACGTGACCGGCGGGGACAAGGTGTTCGACCTGGACGGCGTCAAGCTGGTGGTGGAGGCCAAGGCGTTGCCGTTCCTGGACGGCACCCGCATCGACTACGCCCGCGAAGGCATGAACGCCGCGTTCGTGTTCCACAACCCCAATGCCACCGGCGAGTGCGGTTGCGGGGAAAGTTTCACCGTCGACGCACGCACCGGCTGACCGGTCATGGGCGACGCCGGGGACGCCGCGAAATCCAGCGATACCGCAACCCGCCAACCGGACCGGCACTCCGCGCTGGCCCTCGTGTTGCCGCACGTGCTCGATACGTTGCGCCGCGACCCTGCGTTGGCGCTGACACTGGCCTACCTGATGGCGTCGCTCGCCGGCATCTACTACGACTATGCCTTTTACCAGAAGGGTTTCGGCATCCCGGTCCTGAGCCTGGCGCAGATCGGCGATTACCTGGTGGCCGGGCTGCAGCAGCCGGTGGCGATCGCGCTGGTGGTGGCGACGCTTCCATTGTGCTGGCTGATGGATGTCGTGAGCACGTGGTACCACCGCCGCGATGCCGTGCGCCGCGACCGGTTGCGGGCCTTGCCGCGGTTGCGGAGATGGCAGGCGCTGCACCTGCGTTATCTCGAATGGTACCTCGACAACCTGTGGACCATGCATTTCGCCTATCTGCTGGTCATTTTCATTTACGGCTGGATCTTCGTCGGCCTCTATGCAAGACATCGGGTGGCCGTAGTGCAGCGTGGCGGCGTGGCCGCGGTGACGGTGCGGTTGAACGGCGCCGCCGCCGACGAGGCGCCGACCTGGAGTTATCTGGGCGCCGTCTCGAACTACGTGTTCCTGTACGACCACGGGCAACGTCGGCCACTGGTGGTGCCGGTCAACGCCATCGCCAGCCTTCATCCACCGCTTGCGGCGAGACCCATGTCCGGTTCGGCCCCCGTTGCGCCAAAACCCTGATTGCCTTTACAATTCGCGGTCCTGCGCGGCCGCTGTGGCCGGGCAGGCCCTCGCCCCACCGCCGGATTTAAGGATCGGGGGGCTGCCCCGCCATGGCGCTTTCGCCCTGGCGACACCCATGAGGAAACCACAATGCGTCACTATGAAGTCGTGTTCCTGGTCCATCCGGACCAGAGCGAGCAGGTGCCCGGCATGCTCGAGCGCTACAAGGCGCTCGTCGAGGCCGAAGGCGGCAAGGTCCATCGCGTCGAGGACTGGGGCCGCCGCCCGCTCGCGTATCCGATCCAGCACCTGGCCAAGGCCCACTACGCGCTGCTCAACATCGAGTGCGGCCCCAAGGCGATCGACGAGCTGAAGGCTGGCTTCCGTTTCAACGATGCGGTGCTGCGCCACCTGATCATGCAATGGCACGGGGTTGAAACCGAGCCGTCCCTGATCATGAAGGCCGGCAAGGACGAAAAGCCGTCCCGCCGCCGCGATGAAGATCTCGATGACGATCGCGACGATCGCAGCGAGGCCGCGTGATGCCTCGCCCGACGACCCGCAAGAAGACCGGAGACTCGAACATGTCCAAGTTTTTCCGCCGCCGCAAATTCTGCCGTTTCAGCGCCGAGGGCATCGAGCACATCGATTACAAGGATCTCGCGACGCTGAAGCAGTACGTCACCGAAACAGGCAAGATCGTTCCCAGCCGCATCACCGGCACCAAGGCGCGCTATCAGCGCCAGTTGACCACTGCCGTGCAGCGGGCGCGGTTCCTGGCGTTGTTGCCCTATAGCGACAACCATTTCGTGTAGGAATCGACACCAAGCTGCTGCGCTCGGCAGCTTGCGTGCCGGCGGTGCTCGCAATGCTCACGTACTGACGTGTACGCTCCGCTTGCTCCGCTCCGGCGTCCCGCAATCTGCCTTCGCTCGCGACGCTTGGTGGCGATTCCTTGAATCAACAACCCTTCGGACACCCGTCCATTGGCTGCGTCGTGACCCGGCGCTAACGAATCGGAGAATCCCATGGAAGTCATCCTGCTTGAAAAAGTGAAGAACCTCGGCGCGCTCGGCGACAAGGTCCGCGTGAAGCCGGGCTATGGCCGCAATTACCTGGTGCCGCAGGGCAAGGCCGTGGCGGCCAGCAAAGCCAACCTCGAAGCCTTCGAGGCGAAGCGCGCCGAATACCAGGCCAAGGCCGACAAGCTGCTGGTTGACGCGCAGACGCGCGGTGCGAAGTTCGAGAACGCCGAGGCCACCATCACCGCCAACGCCAGCCCCGAGGGCAAGCTGTTCGGCTCGGTCGGCCCGCGCGACATCGCCGAAGCCTTCACCGCGCAGGGCATCGCGCTGGAGAAGAGCGAAGTGATCATGCCGGAAGGCGCGATCCACAACGTCGGCGACTACGACGTCGAAGTGTCGCTGCACGCCGACGTGAAGGTGCCGGTGAAGGTGCACGTCACCGCGGGAGCTTGATATCCGGCGCACGCTGTCGCCATTGCGGAAATCGAAACGGGCGCCTCGGGCGCCCGTTTCGTTTTCGCGTTGCGTGAAGGGTCCATGACGATGCGCTGCGGTTTCCTTGCGGCGAATCCCGGGAATCAGTACCATATCGGTCCGTATTGAAGATTGCCGCCCTGGATGATCCGCGTCAGCCGCCTAGCCGATTACGCTTCCGTGGTGATGGCCTGCCTCGCACGCCATCCGGGCGAGGTATTGCCGGCGGCGCAGGTAGGCGAGGAAACGCGCCTGGAGGCGCCGACGGTCAGCAAGCTGCTGAAGCAGCTCGCGCGCGCCGGCCTGGTCGAATCGTTCCGCGGCGCGACCGGCGGCTACCGCCTCGCGAAATCCGCGCAGGACATTTCGCTGGCGGAAATCGTGGAAGCGCTGGATGGCCCGATCGGCTTGACCGAATGCAGCGTCGGCCATGCCGGTTGCGAGCGCCAATCGTATTGCTCGGTGGCGCGTGACTGGCAGGGTGTCGGTGCCGCGATCGACAACGCGCTGCGCGGGGTCAGCCTGGCCGACATGTTGCGGCGCCAGCCCGTGCGCACGCACGGCGCGCGAGTGTAGGGAGAAACGTATGGCAACCCAACCGGGCGAAGTCCAGGCCGCATTGTCGCGTCGCTATGGCGCCGGCTTCGTCACCGACATCGAATCGCACAGCCTGCCGCCGGGGCTCGACGAGGACACCATTCGCGCGCTTTCCGCGATCAAGGAAGAGCCCGAGTGGATGACCGAATGGCGGTTGGCCGCGTATCGCCGTTGGCTGAAGATGACGCCGCCGAACTGGGCGCACCTGAAACTCGGTCCCATCGATTTCCAGGCCATCAGTTACTACTCGGCGCCCAAGAACAAGCCGAAGTCGCTGGACGAGGTCGATCCCAAGCTGCTGGAAACCTACGACAAGCTGGGCGTGCCGCTGCACGAGCGCGCCAAGCTCGCGGGCGTCGCGGTGGACGCGGTGTTCGATTCGGTGTCGGTGGCCAACACCGCGCGCGAACAGCTTGCCAAGGTCGGCGTGATCTTCTGCTCGATGTCGGAAGCTATTCGCGAGCACGGCGAACTGGTGCGGCAATACCTCGGCACGGTGGTGCCGCAGGGCGACAACTTCTTCGCGGCGCTGAATTCGGCGGTGTTCTCGGACGGCTCGTTCGTGTTCATTCCGAAGGGCGTGCGTTGCCCGATGGAATTGTCCACGTACTTCCGTATCAACGCCGGCCACACCGGGCAGTTCGAGCGCACGCTGATCATCGCCGAAGAAAGCTCCGTGGTGTCCTACCTCGAAGGCTGCACCGCACCGATGCGCGACGAAAACCAGTTGCACGCGGCGGTGGTGGAGCTGGTGGCGCTGGAAAAGGCCAACATCAAGTACTCGACGGTGCAGAACTGGTATCCGGGCGACGAGAACGGCAAGGGCGGCATCTACAACTTCGTGACCAAGCGC
Source organism: Lysobacterales bacterium 66-474 (assembly GCA_001899805.1). GTDB lineage: Bacteria > Pseudomonadota > Gammaproteobacteria > Xanthomonadales > Rhodanobacteraceae > 66-474. The sequence continues at coordinate 176,164 of MKWP01000015.1, read as the reverse complement.
GGCGAATGCCGCGGCGACGATTCGCGCATCACCTGGACGCAGGTCGAAACGGGTTCGGCGATCACCTGGAAATACCCGAGCTGCGTGCTGCGCGGCGACCGTTCGGTCGGCGAGTTCCATTCGGTGGCGCTGACCAACCATTTCCAGCAGGCCGACACCGGCACCAAGATGATCCACATCGGCCGCGACACCAAATCCAAGATCGTGTCCAAGGGCATCAGCGCAGGCCGTAGCCAAAACAGCTACCGCGGCCTGGTGAAGGTGGAGAAGGGTGCGCTGAACGCGCGCAACCACACCCGTTGCGATTCGATCCTGATCGGCAAGAAGTGCGGCTCGCACACCTTCCCGTACATGGAAGTGAAGAACCCCACCGCGATCGTCGAGCACGAGGCGACCACGTCCAAGATTTCCGACGACCAGTTGTTCTACTGCCGTAGTCGCGGTATCGGCGAGGAAGACGCGGTGTCGATGATCGTGGACGGTTTCTGCAAGCAGGTGTTCCGCGAGCTGCCGATGGAATTCGCGGTGGAAGCGAAAAAACTGCTGGAAGTCTCGCTCGAAGGTGCGATTGGGTGATTTTTCCTTCTCCCTCCGGGAAAGCCGCCATCCGTGGCCAAGAGCTCCGTGGTGCCCGAAGGGCGGATGAGGGTACGGGTTCGTCGCCGCGCATCGCGCAGGATCGAACCCTCACCCCAACCCTTCTCCCGATGGGAGAGGGGCTCAAAGCGAAGGAAACGAAATGCTGAAGATCGAAAACCTCCACGTCCGCGTCGCCGGCAAGGAAATCCTGAAGGGGCTTTCGCTGGAGGCGAAGGCCGGCGAGGTGCATGCCATCATGGGTCCCAACGGCGCGGGCAAATCCACGCTGGGCAACGTGCTGGCGGGCCGCCCCGGCTACGAAGCGACCCAGGGCACGGTCACGTTCGACGGCAGGAATCTGCTGGAGATGGAACCGGAAGCGCGCGCGGCGGCGGGCGTGTTCCTTGCGTTCCAGTACCCGGTCGAGATCCCGGGCGTCAACAATACCTATTTCCTGCGCGCGGCGTTGAACGCGCAGCGCAAGGCGCGTGGCGGGAGCGAACTCGATTCGATGCAGTTCCTGAAACTGGTGCGCGAAAAGGTCAGGGAAATGGGCATGACGCCCGAACTCCTGAACCGCGCGGTCAACGAAGGCTTCAGCGGCGGCGAGAAGAAGCGCAACGAGGTGTTCCAGATGGCATTGCTGGAACCGCGCCTCGCGATCCTCGACGAAACCGATTCCGGACTCGACATCGATGCTTTGAAGCAGGTGGCAGCGGGCGTGAATTCGTTGCGCTCGCCCGAACGCGCGTTCCTCGTGATCACGCATTACCAGCGCTTGCTGGATTACATCGTGCCGGACTTCGTGCACGTGTTGGCCGACGGCCGCATCGTCGAAAGCGGCGATGCGCAGCTCGCGCGCGAACTGGAAGCGCATGGCTACGCGTGGGTGCGTGAGCGCGCACCCGCGGAGGCGCGCGCATGAATGCCGCACTGACGCCATTCGTGGAGTCGATGCAGGACGCCGCGTTGGCGCCGCGGCTGCCGGGCAGCGGGTTGGCGTGGTTGGATAGCGCACGCGCGACGGCCCTGCAGGCATTCGTGCAGCGTGGCCTGCCGGAAGTGCGCAACGAGTTGTGGAAATACACCACGCTGCGTGCGCTTTCGCAACGTCGATTCGCGGCCCATGACGCCGAAGCTGCGATGCGGATGGTTCCGCCGTCGATGCTGCCGGCGGTCGCCGGGGATGCCGTGCGCGTGGTGTTCGTGAACGGCGTGTTCCGCCCTGATCTTTCAACGTCGGACCGGTTGCCCGAGGGTGCAAGGCTGCAACCGCTCTCGCAGGCGCTGCGCGAGCAGCCGGAGCCGTTGCGTTTCCTGCTCGGCGCGCAAGACAGCGAAGATGATGGCTTCACGCTGTTGAATCGCGCCCTGGCGACGGAAGGCGTGATCCTGCGCGTCGAGGCCGGAACCAAGGTCGCGGCGCCGTTGCACATCGTGCACGTCGGACTTGCCGGTGAACGCGAAGCGGCATGGCATTTGCGCAGCCTGATCGAGTTGGGCGAGGACGCCAGCCTCGACATCGTCGAGCACCACGTCGGAGAATCCGGAGCTGGGCACCTGGCGAACCTGGTGCGCGACATCAACCTGCGTGACGAGGCGCGGCTGGGCTGGACCGTCGTGCAGACTGCGGGTACCGAAGCCATCCTGTTGCGTCGCTGCGATTGCAGGCTGGGCGACGCTGCAACCCTCGATTTCCATGCGCTGGAACTGGGCGGCAAGCTGGCGCGCCACGAGGTGCGCGTGGATCTCGCCGGTGCCCGTGCGAGGTTCAGCAGTCGCGGAGCGTTCGTGTTGCACGGTCGCCAGCATGCCGATACCGAAATACTGGTGACGCACCGTGGCCGTGACACCGTGAGCGACTCGCTGTGGCGCGGCGTGGCCGATGGCCGCGGGCGTGGCGTGGTGCACGGCCGCATCATGATGCAGCCGGGTGCGGATGGCGCGGAGGGTGGCTTCTACAACAAGAATCTCCTGCTTTCACCGGACGCCGAGATCGACACCCGTCCCGCGCTGGAAATCTACGCGGACGAGGTCAAGGCCAATCACGGCGCCACCGTCGGCCAGCTCGACGAAAACGTGCTGTTCTACCTGCGTTCGCGCGGCATTCCGCTGGATATGGCGCGCAGGTTGCTGGTACGCGCGTTCTGTGCAGTAACGCTGGATGGTATCGAACCCCCGGCGTTGCGCGAACATTGCGGAGCGTTGCTTGCTGCCCAGTTGCCGGAGTCCATGGCATGAGCGCCCAAAGCAAGACTTTCCCCCACCCCAACCCTCCCCCGCGTGCGGGGGAGGGAGACGAGCGGGCGGCGCGCCAATCGCCGTCCCTTCCCCCGCGTGCGGGGGAAGAGCCTGCCCCCGAAGCGCTTCTGATCGGGGGTGCCCGCAGGGCGGATGGGGGTGGGTTGGAGCGTATCGAATGGATGAAAATTCGCCAGGATTTCCCGATCCTCCAGCGCAAGGTCCACGGCAAGCCGCTGGTGTACCTCGACAGCGCCAACACCTCGCAGAAACCGCGCCAAGTGATCGAAGCGGTGGATGCGTTCTACCGCGAACACAACGCCAATGTGTCGCGTGCGGTCCATCAACTCGGGGAAGAGGCGACCGCCCTGTACGAGGGGGCACGCACCAGGCTGGCGGCGTTCATCGGCGCCAACCATCGCGACGAAATCGTGCTGACGTCCGGCACCACGATGGCCACCAACCTCGTGGCGTACAGCTATCTGTTGCCGCGGCTGAAGCCCGGCGACGCGGTGCTGGTCACCGCGATGGAACACCACGCCGACATCGTGCCGTGGCAGTTGATCTGCAAGTCGACCGGGGCGCACCTGAAGGTCGCGCCGATCAACGAAGCGGGCGAGCTGATCGTCGACAAGTTCATCGAGGCGCTGACACCGGAAGTGAAGTTCGCCGGCGTGGTGCATGTCTCCAACGTGCTCGGCACCGTCAATCCGGTGAAAGAGCTGGCGCGCGAATGCCGCAAGCGCGGCATCCCGCTGCTGGTCGACGGCTCGCAGGCGGCGCCGCATCTGCCGCTGGACGTGAAATCCATCGGTTGCGATTTCTATTGCGTGACGGGGCACAAGATGTGCGGGCCGACCGGCACCGGCGCGCTGTGGGCACGGCGCGAATTGCTGGAGGCAATGCCGCCGTTTTTCGGCGGTGGCGAGATGATCAAGACGGTGTCGTTCGAAGGCACCACGTTCGCCGATTCGCCGCGTCGGTTCGAAGCCGGCACGCCGAACATAGCCGGGTTCGCGGGACTCGTCGCGGCGATCGATTATCTTTCCGGCATCGGCATGGCCAACGTCGCGGCGCGCGAGCACGAGCTGCTGGAGTATGCGACGCCACGGTTGCAAGCCATTCCCGGCATGCGCATCTTCGGCAGCGCGCCCGGCAAGGCCGCGGTCGTTTCGTTCCTGGTCGACGGCGTGCATGCACATGACCTCGCCACCTTGCTGGACCAGGAAGGCGTGGCGGTGCGTTCCGGCCACCACTGCGCGCATCCGCTGATGCAGTTCTACGGCGTTGCCGCGACGTGCCGGGCGTCGCTGGCATTCTGGAATACCGAGGCCGAGATCGATGCGTTCGTCGATGCAATCGGCCGCGTGCGGAAACTGCTTGCATGAAGAGCGGGGACAGGGGACCGGGGACCAGGGTTCCAGCGTCTGCTTCGCTGCATTTCCGCGCTGCCGGGCCGGAGGACGTGGCAGCGATCGTCGCCCTCACGCAGTCGGCGTATCGCGGCGAGGCCAGTCGCGCCGGCTGGACGACCGAGGCGGATTTCCTGGATGGCCAGCGCACCGACGTGCGCGAGGTCGCGGGGCTGGTTGCGAATCCGCGTGTGCGGCTGTTGCTCGCGGAACAGGCGGATCGGTTGTTGGCAAGCTGCGTGGTCGAGCGCCTGGTCGACGGCGATGCTTGTGACGGCTATTTCGGGATGTTTTCGGTGCGGCCGGAAGCTCAAGGCAACGGCACCGGCCGCGCGCTGCTGGCGGAAGCCGAACGCGTCGCGCGCGACGATTGGCATGCGCGCACGATGCGCATGACCGTGATCGACGTGCGCGCGGAACTGATCGCGTGGTATGAGCGACGCGGCTACCGCCGCACGGGCGAGTACCGTCCCTTTCCGTATGGCGATCCGCGCTTCGGGATTCCCAGGCGCGATGACTTGCGCTTCGAGTGGCTCGTCAAGGACTTGTGATTTTGAGTTCGACGTCCGTGTCTTTTTCCGTCCGCCTCCCGGGCGGACGGGTGACTTTCTCTTGCGTGGCCAAGAGAAAATCACCAAAGAGAAGGCCACCCCGCGAACACGCCCTTCGCCCATCCATGGGCTACGGGTGCGCTCGCGCCCGTCGGGGTTCGCCGAAGGCACATCCCTGTGCCTGCGGCGAACTGGCGCACCTCCTGTGCGCCACCCTACGGGCAATTCCGTCGTCCGCTCGTCGTGTTCGAGGGGCCCCGTTTGGCGCGCTTCCTGCGCGCACTTGCCGGCAAAGCAAGCAAATGGGTCCCGCTCCGCACGAGGCCATGGATGGCCGGTGGTGGAGCGACAACCGCGCCGTTGGCGGTGCCGCAGCCGCGATGCCGATCGCGCGAGCAAGGCGCGCATGTCCGACTGCAGGGATGCAGGAGTTCGCGCCGGCGCGCGATCGACAAGCGGCAAGGGAAGCTGAGGCAACAGGACGTTGCCGATGCCGCCGCCACAGGCGCAATGGTCTTTGGCTACTTTCTGCCGAAACAGAAAGTAGCTTGCTCGCCGCTGAGGCGAGTGAAACCAATGCGAAATCGCCAGGACGGGCAAGATGGATTCCGGCCTGCGCAGGAATGACGGAGATCGACCATGTCGGATGAATGGGTGAAAGTCTGTGCGCAGGACGAACTGTTGCCGGGCGAGTTCAAGGTCGTCTGGGACGGCGACACCGCGATCGCGGTCTACAACCTCGAGGGCAACCTGTATGCGATCGAGGACACCTGCACCCACGATGGCGGCGAGCTCGCGGGCGGCGAGGTGTGCGGGTTCGAGATCGAATGTCCGCGGCACGGGGCTCGTTTCGACGTGCGCACGGGCGAAGTCAGGGAAGCGCCCGCGACCGAACCGATCGCGAGCTTTCCCGTGCGCGTGGAAGGTGGCGTGGTCTATACGCGCGACGATCGATCGTAGGGCACCCATCGAAGCGGCTGTTGTGGAAAGCCAGCCCATGGAGGGGCGTCCCGGTGTTGGCAGACCGGCAATCAACCTGTTGCGACGGGTGGAAACCGGATCTCTACGCGCAGGCCATGCGGGTCCGAATGGTTGACGAAGGCGAGGTCGGCGCTGTGGCGCTCGGCGATCTCGCGCACGATAGCAAGGCCCAGCCCGGTGCCTTCGTGGCCGTTGCCGACCGCGCGGAAGAAACGTTCACCGAGGCGCGGGATCAGCTCGGGTGCCACGCCGGGCCCGTTGTCCTGCACGCTCAGCACGCAACCGCCGGCGTCGTCGGCTTGCAGCCCGACGGTGACCACGCCGTTGCCGCGGCTGCCATAGCGCGCGGCGTTGTCGATCAGGTTGCCGAGCAGTTCGCGCAGCAACACGCCGTCACCGATCACGATGATGCCGTGTTCCGGGCCGCGGTAACCCAGGTCGATGCCGCGCGAGATGGCCTCGGGTACGCGCGACGCCACCTCGTCGCGCACCAGCCCGGCGAGGTCGAGCGGTGCTGCCGCACCCAGCGCTTCGTCGGGGGCCTGCGCGCGCGCCAGCGCCAGCAACTGGCCGGCGGCGCGCGCGGTGCCGGCGGACAACCGTTCGACATGGACGAGTGCTTCGCGCACGGTGTCGGGGCTGGGGTCGGCCAATGCGCGTTCGGCCTGCAGGCGCAACCCCGCCAGCGGCGTGCGCAGCTGGTGCGCGGCGTCGGCAATGAAACGCTGTTGCTGGCGCAACATGCGATCGAGGCGACTGAGCAATGCGTCGATGGTCGCGACCAGCGGCTGGACTTCGATCGGCGCATCGATGGTGCGCAACGGCGACAGGTCGCCCGCATCGCGCATCCGCAGTTCGTGGGCCAGCGGATCCAGCACGCGCAGGCCGCGGTTGATGCCGAACCACACCAGCGCCATCGCGACGCAGATCAGCAGCAGTTCGATGGGCACGGTGGACACCAGCAGTTCGCGCGCCAGCGCCTGCCGCTTGTGTACGGTCTCGGCCGTCGAAATCACCAGCACGTCGCCGGGATCGGCCTTGTTGTCGATGAACACCGATGCCATGCGCATGGCCAGGCCATGGTCGGTGAAATTGGTGAACACGGGGCTGCCGTGCGACGTCTTCGGGCTCGGCTGGGGGAGGTCCTGGTCCCCGGCCAGCACCCCGTAACGCAGGCTGCGTACCGCGAACTGATTGCGGTCCTTGACCGAGAACTGCAACAGGATGCGGGCCTGCGCGCTGAGCTCGTTGCGGCCGGCGTCGCTGTTGACCAGGTCGCCCATGGCGTTGGCGCTGTCCATCAGCCAGCGGTCGTACACCTTGTTGGCGTAGTGCAGGCCGATCACGTAGTTGATGATGCCGCCGCACACCAGCACCGCCAGCAGCGGCGCCGCCACGAACAGCAACAGACGCCGGCGCAGGCTGGGGTTACGGACCATCGTCCGCCTCGAGCAGGTAGCCGAGCCCGCGTACGGTGCGCAGGTTGATGCCGCTGTCGGCGAGCTTGCGGCGCAGGCGATGGACCGCGATGTCGAGGCCGTTGTCGGTGAGCGCATCGTTCCACGTGCACAGGGCTTCGATCACGTGCTCGCGCGACGTCACCCGGTTGCGGCGCGAGGCCAGCACCTCGAGCAATGCGAATTCGCGCGCGGTCAGTTCCAGCGGCTGGTCGTCGAGCAATACCCGGCGCCCGGCCAGGTCGATGGACAGCTTGCCGAGCTGCAGGGTGGGGACGCCGCTGTTGCTCTGGCGGCGCAGCAGCGCACGCACCCGTGCGTCGAACTCGGCGAGGCTGAAGGGCTTGACCAGGTAATCGTCGGCGCCGAGGTCGAGCGTGCGCACGCGCAGGTCCACTTCCTCGCGCGCGGTGATGACCAGCACCGGGATGCCGTCGTGGGCGCTCCGCAAGCGGCGCAAAACGTCGCTGCCGCTCTCGCCGGGCAGGCCGAGGTCCAGCACCACCAGTGCGAAGGCGTGCTCCTGCAGGGCCGCCATCGCGGCCCTGCCGTCGGCGAGATGGTCGACCACGTGGCCGGCGCGTTGCAGGGAGTCGCATACCGCGTCGGCGATCGCCGCATCGTCTTCGACTACCAGCATCCGCATGCGTGACCTCCGCCCGGGGAATGGAAGTGCGTCAAGCGTACAACTTGACGAGGATGATTTCGCCGGTTCCCTCGACCCGGGCCGGGCCGCCTTCAGGTATGACCAGCGCGGCGTCGTGCGGGTTCAATGCGAGGGCCTGCCCGTCGTCCGCCCCGAGCAGGGCGTGGCCGTTGTCCAGGTACACCAGCCAGCGCGTGCCGGCAGTGAGCGGCAGCGGCGTCGGGTGGCGCAGGATCTGCGCCATGGCCTCGCCGCGCGCGTCGCCGCGCAGCATCAGGTTGAAATCGCGGGTCGGCCCCTGGGGCAACAATCCGGCAGGTGCCGGAGACCCGTCGAACTGGAGCGTGTCGAAACATGCCCCGGTGAGTTCCCGGCCATCGGGGAAACGCAAGGTCATGGGTGCGTCGAGCGGGATCAGCGTACGCCGCGTGCCGGGCAGCTCCGAAAACGGGCCGTCGCGGTCGACCCTGGCGATGCTGACGCGCACCCGCCAGTCGGCCTCGTCGGGTTCGCGCAGGATGACCGTGGTGCTGCCGGCGCCGTTGGCCCAGGGTTCGTCGCGCTGCCGGGAGCGGGGAATCGCGCGCAGGATGGGCATGGCGGCGATGGTAGCGGGCACGGACCGGCGCAGGTCAGTCGAGCAGCCCGCGCAGCGTGTCGAGGCCGAGGCGCAGGCTGTCCTTCCACGCGTATCCGATGATGGCCTCGCCGGTGTACGCGTCGCGGAAATCTTCTTCCTGCCCTGGCGCGAGCAGGTGCCGGTAGTCGATCGTCAACTCTTCGCCGGCGGCGAGATCGCGGACCGCGAAGATGAAACCCAGCAGCCACAAACCCGTGGGTTCGAAGCTGTGGTTGACGTAGCATTCGTCCGGCCAATCCGGCGACAGGGTGTAGCGATCCTCGAACCAGCGTACCGAGGTGTACAGCAACGCGGCGCGTGCCGGGTCGGAGAGTACCTGCGAGAACGACCAGGTCTGGTCGATCTTGTCCGGCGCGATCGCGATGCACCCCTTTGCCAACGGTTCTTCGAGGAAGACGCCCTTGCCGGCGCCGGGGATGCTGGAGGAGGCGATGCGGTAGCGGGGCAGGATCACGGCACGGTTCGCGCGTTGGGCAAAGCGCGCGAGTGTAGTGCGTATCGCACCCTCCGGCGATGCGGGCACGTCCCGCATCGCCGATCGGTGATTCAGTGCTTGCGCGTGCGGTGTGCCGGCTTGGGCGCGGCCGCAGCCGCGACGTTGCCATCGAGGCGGATCGCATCGCGATTGCGTGCCAGGGTCTTGCTGCCGATCCCCTTGACCTTGCCGAGATCGTCGACGCTCTTGAACGGGCCGTGGGCGTCGCGGTAGCTGACGATGGCCTCGGCCTTGCTCATGCCGATGCCGTCGAGCGAGGTGGCGATGGTCTGGGCGTCGGCCTTGTTGACGTTCACGGGCGTCGCGGCCAGCGCAGGCAGCGCGATGGCGAGGCAGAGTGCAAGTGCGACGAGTGTGCGCTTGATCATGTGGAGGTCCCTCTTGGTGGTTCGCACCGCCGGATGCGGCGCGTGGGAGCAGCTTGCCGCGTGCTGCGCGGGTGCGCTGCCGGCGTGGGCAGCGCGGTCTTGTCGGGGCGCGCGGTTGCTGCGTGTCGGAATCGTCCGACCCGCGGCCGTTTTTCCGTGGCTGTTAGACTGTGCGTTTCAATTCGCTTCCGGAGTGCGCAATGGACGCCAGCAAGGCGCGGTCTTTCATCGGCAAGGTCTGGGATGAGGAAGTCGTCCCGCAGTTGACCGACTACATCAGGATTCCGAACAAGTCGCCGATGTTCGACAGGGATTGGGCGGCGCACGGCTACATGGACACCGCGGTGGCGCTGATGGAGAAATGGGCGCGCGGCAAGCTTGCGGCGCTGCCGGGTGCGGCGCTCGAAGTGGTGCGCATCGAGGGCCGCACGCCGCTGATCTTCATCGACGTGCCGGCGTTGGGGAAGACCGCCCGCGCCGATGATTGCGTGTTGTTGTACGGGCACCTCGACAAGCAGCCGGAAATGACCGGCTGGAGTGAGGGCCTGGGGCCGTGGACGCCGGTACTGAAGGGCGACCGCCTGTACGGCCGCGGCGGTGCCGACGACGGCTACGCGATCTTCGGGGCGCTGTCCGCGTTGCTGGCGTTGCACGAACAGGGCGTCCCGCACGCGCGTTGCGTGGTGATGATCGAGGCCTGCGAGGAATCCGGAAGCTACGACCTCCCGTACTACGTCGACCATCTCGCGCAGCGCATCGGCCAGCCATCGCTGGTGGTGTGCCTGGATTCCGGCTGCGCCAATTATGCGCAATTGTGGCTGACCACGTCGCTGCGCGGCTTGACCGGCGGCGAGCTCACGGTCGAGGTGCTCACCGAGGGCGTGCATTCGGGCGATGCATCGGGCGTGGTGCCCGACAGTTTCCGCATCGTGCGCGACCTGCTGTCGCGGTTGGAGGACCCGGCCACCGGCGTGATCGTTCCGAAGGAACTGTACGTCGAGGTGCCCGCCGAACGCATCGAGCAGGCGAAACAATGCGCGGAGATCCTGGGCGACGAGGTGTATTCGAAGTTTCCGTGGACGGAAGGCATGCGCCCTGTCGACGACGACAAGGTCGAGCTGATCCTCAATCGCACCTGGCGCCCGCAACTCGCGGTCACCGGCGCCGAAGGCTTGCCGCCGCTGGCGAACGCCGGCAACGTGCTGCGTCCGTCCACGTCGCTGAAACTGAGCCTGCGCGTCCCGCCCACCGCGAACGGCGGCAGGTGCGGAGCCTACGTCAAGCGGCTGCTGGAAGCCGATCCGCCGTACGGCGCGAAGGTCACGTTCAAGCTCGAGAAGGACGGCAGTGGCTGGAACGCGCCGCAGCTGTCGGAATGGTTGAACGATGCGGTGACGCAGGCGTCGCGGGATGCGTTCGGCGCGCCGCCCGCGTACATGGGCGAGGGTGGCAGCATCCCGTTCATGGGCATGCTGGGCGAAAAGTTCCCGAAGGCGCAATTCCTCATCACCGGCGTGCTGGGACCACACTCCAACGCACACGGCCCCAACGAGTTCCTGCACATCCCGACCGGCAAGAAAGTGTCGCAGGTCGTCGCCAGCGTGGTCGCGGCGCATGCGCAGGCGAGTGCGCAGGGACTGACCTGATGAAACACTGAATAACCTGCTGCGCTCGGCAGCTTGCGCGCCGGCGGTGCTCGGAATGCTCATGTACTGACGTGTACACTCCGCTTCCTGCGCTCCGGCGTCACGCAATCTGCCTTCGCTCGCAACGGTTCTTCAGTGCTTCATTTTGGGTTTTCCGGAGAATGCCTTTGTGACGATGATTCGCGTGGCGGCGCATTCGGATGCCGGAGAACTGGCGAGCCTTTCCGGCCAGTTGGGCTATCCCGCGGATGCGGCCACCATTTTGCGCCGGCTGGAGGGCGTGGCTTCGCACCACGCGGGCGTGGTGCTGGTCGCGGTCGATCCGCACGGCGGGCTGGGAGGCTTTGCGCACGTCGAACCGCGCCGCCCGCTGATCGCGGAGCCTTTCGCCGAGCTCGCCGCATTGGTCGTATTCGAAACGGCGCGCAGGCAGCGCGTCGGCAGTGCCTTGCTGGCGGCGGCCGAAGCCTGGGCGCGCGAGCGCGGCTACGCGTCCGTGCATGTGCGCTCCAACGTGATCCGCGAACGCGCGCATCGCTTCTATCTGCGCGAAGGCTACATCGAGAAGAAGCGCCAGGCGGTATTCGTGAAGCGGTTCTGAGCCACGCCGCGCGCGTCGCATGACGCACGCCGCGCCACCCGTTACCCTTGCCCGATCAAGCGTTCCAGGACACCCCATGCAATTCGACCTGCCTCCCGTTACCCGCGTGCTGTTGATCGCCAACGTCGTGGTCTTCCTGCTGGAGCAGGTGCCGTCGCTGCAACCCATCCTGCTCGCCTATGGCGCGTTGTGGCCGATCGGTCCCGCGCACCCGATGCTGGTGGGTACGAGCGGGGTCGCGCCGATCGGGTTCCATTTCTGGCAGCTCATCACGTATGCCTTCCTGCACGGGGGCTGGGGGCACATCTTCTTCAACATGTTCGCGTTGTGGATGTTCGGTGGCCCGATCGAACACCTGCTGGGTGCCCGGCATTACACGTTCTTCTATTTTTTCTGTGCGGTGACCGCGGCGGCGGCGCACCTGCTGGTGGCGCAATTCTTCACCCACGGGTTCTACCCGACCATCGGCGCGTCCGGCGCGGTGTTCGGCCTGCTGGTCGCGTTCGGGGTGATGTACCCGCGCGTCAAGATGTTCCTGATCTTCCTGCCGATCCCGATGCCGGCGTGGGTGTTCGTGATCGGCTACATCCTGCTGGAACTGTTCTTCGGCGTCAGCGGCTACGAATCCGGCGTCGCGCATTTCGCGCACCTCGGCGGCGCGGTCGGCGGCTTCCTGTTGCTGCAGTACTGGCGCGGCAAGTTGCCGGTCAAACCCAAGCGCATCCTGACGCGGTAACGGCTCAGTCGAAATCCGCGGCCAGGGCCCGTTGCTGCGAGTCGGTCAGTCGAGCTTCGGCGCGATAATTCGGGTGTTCGATTCGGAAAACCACGCTGGCGCCGCCTTTGAAGTCCGTCGCGGCCGGGGCGTCGAGTTCGAAGCGCAGGAAGTGCACGGCGGAGGTTTTTTCGTCGTTGCTGCGCGGCAGATCCTCGTCGGCGACGGCCGTGACCGGTGCGTGGCCTGCGACGGCAAGTTGCACGGCGTGCTCGATATTGCGCAGGCGCAGCAGCTCGCGCTTGCGTTCCTCGACGTCGTCGTACTCGATCAACATCGTGGCCTTGAGATTGCCGCCATCCGGGATCAGCGGATTGTAGGCGCCCAGTTCCTCGGCGATGCCCTCCGGCTCGAAGATCTTCTCGGTGCGCAGCATTTCCTGGACCTGGTACTGGATGGTCAGGCGGTCCTCGAACAGCAGCGTGACGTGCTTGCCGATGCGAATCTTGCGGTCGCGCTTGTGCGCCAGCACGCGTGCACGGAGGTCGGCGCGCTCGCGCGCGTATTGTTCGAGGGAAAACAGGTCTTCGTGGGTGAGTGGATGCATGATTTCGGGCTTCCGCTTGTGTTCTTCTGCCGGATTCGGGCGTATTGGCCAGGCGAGATTGCCGCAGCGAAAAATGGATTCCGGGTTCCGCATCCGATGAAGCCGGATGCGGCCCCGGAATGACGAAGAAGTTTTATGCTGCCGAGTCTCGAGTCCCGAGTCCCGCTAAATGCCGTAGGCTTTGCGCAGCAGTGACAACGGGTGTTGCTGCCCTGGCTGCTGGTCCAGGCCGTGCGCCAGGTGCGCGCCCGCCATCGGGCAGTCGCTGGTGAGGGTTGCCGCGCCGGAATCCCTGACGCGCGTTTCGACCGGTTTCGCAATTTTGCGTGACAACGGATAGGTATGGGTCTTGACGCCGTAGGTGCCGTCGTGGCCCGAGCAGCGTTCGATGGTGACGATTTCGGTATCCGGCACCAGCGAAAGGATGTCGCGCGTCTTGGGCCCGATCTTTTGCACGCGCTGATGGCAGGCGACGTGCCAGGCGAGCTTGCCCAATGGTGCCTTGAAATCGGTTTTCAGCAAGCCTGCGGCATGGCGTTCGGCCAGATATTCGAAGGGATCGAAGAACGCGCGCTGCACCAGTTTCACGTCCTCGTCGTCGTGGAACATCAACGGCAGTTCCTGTTTGAACATCAGCACGCAGGACGGAATCGCGGCGGTGAGATCGAAGCCGTCGCGCACGGCCTGTGCAAGCACCGGGATGTTGTCATTCTTGTACTTGGTGACCGAAGCGAGGTCGCCGAGTTCCAGCTTCGGCATCCCGCAGCACACTTCCTTCGACACCAGCCTGGCGGGAATGCCGTTGTGCGCCAGCACCGCGGCAAGGTCGTCCACCACGTCCGGCAACACGCTGTCGCAGTAGCAGGTCGCGAAGATCGCCACCTTGCCGCGGGTGCGGCCCGCCGGTGTCGCTTCGCCGCTTGCGTCGAGCTTGCGCAAAGCCTTGCGTGCGCGCGGATGTTGATATGCCGGCACCTCGGCGTCGGGGTGCACGTGCAGGGTCTTGTCCAGCAACTTGCGGGCAGGCTTGCTGCGATTGAGCGCATTGACGGTTTCCGCGATCACCGGCCGCGCCACGAGGCGTCCGACTCGGGTGGTATCGGACAGGAACTTGTTGCCGAGCGAAGTACCTTCTCGTTCGAACTCGAAAGCCTTGGCGCGCAGCATCAGGTGCGGGAAATCCACGTTCCACGGATGTGGTGGCACGTACGGACACTTGGTCTGGTAGCACAGGTCGCACAAATAGCATTGCTCGACCACCTTGCCGTAATCGGCCTTGTCCACGCCGTCGATCTCCATCGTCTTCGATTCGTCGATGAGGTCGAACAGGGTGGGGAAGGCGTGGCACAGGCTGACGCAGCGGCGACAGCCGTGGCAGATGTTGAAGATGCGCTCCATTTCCTTTTCGAGCGCGGCCTGGTCGAAGAAATCGGGACCATCCTGGCCCAGCGGATGGCGGGTCGGGGCTTCGAGATTGCCTTCGCGGGTGCCGCTCACGCCGCTGCCCATTCGCTCTGTCCTGTTCGGTGTGCCCGCGATTGGCCCATTGCTTTGCCGTGCGCGGCATCCATGGCCTGTTCTTCCGTAGGTTGGGTTGAATCCGCATTTTTGCGGATGAAGCCCAACATGGTCGTTCGGCGTCGTTGGGCTTCGCGAGAAGCCGCTCAGCCCAACCTGCTCCGGGGATTCACCCGAGTTCGTTCAACGCCTTGGTGAAACGGTTCGCGTGCGAGCGTTCGGCCTTGGCCAGTGTCTCGAACCAGTCGGCGATTTCCTCGAAACCTTCATCGCGCGCGGCCTTGGCCATGCCTGGATACATGTCGGTGTATTCGTGGGTTTCACCCGCGATCGCGCTCTTGAGGTTGGCGTGGGTTTCGCCGAACGGCAGGCCGGTGGCGGGATCGCCCACGTCTTCCAGGTATTCCATGTGGCCATGCGCGTGGCCGGTTTCGCCTTCGGCAGTGGAACGGAACACGGCCGACACGTCGTTGTAACCCTCGACGTCGGCCTTGGAAGCGAAGTACAGGTAGCGCCGGTTGGCCATCGATTCACCCGCGAAAGCGTCTTTCAGGTTCTGCTCGGTCTTGGAGCCTTTCAGGTTTGCCATGGCGTTTTTACCTCTGGTGTGGTGGGCGTGCGCGGCCTGATGCCGGTCAGGTGACCGTAACGCGCTCGGAGTGTGAAATGAAATTGATTGATTCGATCGTCCCAATAGGTAACAACTATTACCGGCAATGACTCCCACGGAGCGGCTGTGGTGGAAAGCCAGGCCATGGAGCTGTTTGCCACGGATGGCGGCCCTTGAGGCCGTTCTGGTCTTTCCGGATTTTGAGTGTCGCCGTGAGCCGATCCGTTCAATGAAGCAGCGGCCATGGACGACCGCACTAGCGGTGCAGGTCGCCCGCGGCTTCCGGTTGATAGTGGATCGCGGTGACCTTGAGCCGGTGGGTCTTGCCGGCATGGCCTGGCCAATCGATCCCCTGGCCCACGCGCAGGCCGAGCAGCGCGCTGCCGACCGGCGCCAGCACCGAAATCCGTCCGGCGTCGGCGTCGGCATCCTTGGGATACACCAGCGTCAGGGTGTGGTGCTTGCCGTTCGATTCATCCACGCAGTCGGCCGACGAATTCATGCTGACCACGTCGTGCGGCATGTCGGCCGGCTCGACGATGTCGGCGCGGTCGAATTCGGCCCGCAGTTTCTCCGCCGCAGGCGAATCGCGCAGCGCGGGGGTTTCCAGCAGCGCCTCGATGCGCTCGACATCGAGGCGGGAGAGGGTGATGGGTGAGCGGGTGGCCATGTCAGTCCTTCGCGTGGTTTCTCCCGCCAACATACCGACGGCGCGTCGGTTTCTCAATGGGCGGGGCAGGCAGGGTGGCAGGATCGAGCAGGGTCGGCGGGAGCTGCTTGAATACTTCCGCCAGTTGCAGCAGGAACCCGTGGATCGCCGAGCTCTTGCGCCAGAACATCGCGATGCGCCGGCTGGGCGCGTGGCCGCGGAACGGGGTCAGGTGCACGTTGCCGGTATGCGCGATCGGCGGCTGCACCGCGAGCACCGGCAGCAGGGTGACGCCGACATTGGCGGCGACCATCTGGCGCAGGGTTTCGAGGCTGGTGGCGCGGAACCCCTGTCTCTCGCCGGCGCCGGACATCCGGCAAACCTCGAGCGCCTGGTCGCGCAGGCAATGGCCGTCTTCCAGCAACAGCAGGTGTTCGTCCTCGAGGTCGGCCATTTTCAATAGCTTGCGGCCGGCCAGCGGATGCGCGTCCGGCGCCGCCAGCAGGAACGGTTCCTCGAACAGGAATTCCGCGTGCAAGGTGTCGTCGTGCACCGGCAGCGCGAGGATCGCGGCATCCAGCTTGCCCTCGCGCAGGCGCTGCACCAGTTCAGCGGTCTTTTCCTCGACCAGCAGCAATTCCAGGCGGGGGAAGCGGTCGCGGATCGTGCCCAACACGTGCGGCAAAAGGTAAGGACCGAGCGTGGGAAAGATGCCGAGGCGCAGGGAGCCGGCTTCGGGGTCGCGGTCGCGATGCGCAATGCGCTTGATCTGCTCCACTTCGTTCAGGACTTCGCGCGCGCGCGCCACGATCTGCCGGCCGACCTCGGTCAGCAGCACCTTGCGCGGCGTACGCTCGACCAGGGTGACGCCCAGCTCGTCCTCCAGCTTCCGGATCTGGGTCGAAAGGGTCGGCTGGCTGACGAAGCTGGCTTCGGCGGCGCGGCCGAAGTGCTTGTGGTCGGCAAGGGCGGTCAGGTAGTGCAGGTCGCGCAGGTTCACGGTGCGTTCTCAGGTGAAGCGGGTCTGTGTCAATATATATTGCCTATCAACTGCATTTCAACAATCGATTGGACATATCAATGTCATGTGCGTATCTTGGTCTGCATGGACAGCGGCACGCGCCGCCGGTCCAACGGTTCCAACCACCCCAAAGGAGCTTCCCATGCTTACCGTCGGCAACAACTTTCCGCACTTCAACCTCAAGGCCACAGTGTCGATCGACAGCCTCGACAAGGCCTTCGTCAACATCGACTCGAACACCTACAAGGGCAAGTGGACGTGCGTGTTCTTCTATCCGAAGGACTTCACTTTCGTGTGCCCGACCGAGATCAAGGGCTTCGCCGATCTCGATGCGCAATTCAAGGACCGTGATTGCCAGATCCTCGCCGCCAGCACCGACTCCGAGTTCGTGCACATGGCCTGGCGCAAGGACCACAAGGACTTGCGTGACCTGCCTTTCCCGATGCTGGCCGACATCAACAAGGACCTGACCCGCGCGCTCGGCATCCTCGACGATGAAGGCGTGGCCAAGCGCGCCGCGTTCCTGGTCGATCCGGAAGGCGTGATCCGTTTCGTGTACGTCACCGAAGGTTCGGTCGGCCGCAATCCGGCGGAAGTGCTGCGCGTACTCGACGCACTGCAGACCGACGAACTGTGCCCCTGCAACTGGAACAAGGGCGAGGAAACCCTGAAGGCTGCGTGAGGCGATCCCGTGCTGCCAGCGCCGATACCCCTCCTTCGGCGCGGCGCCCAAGGCGGCGGGAGCAATCCCGCCGCCACTTTGAACCGTGATTGGAGAACATCATGAGTCTTGAACGCATCAAGTCCGGCCTGCCCGACTATGCCAAGGACCTTCGCCTCAACCTCGAATCCGTGCTGGGCGAAGGCGGCGCACCGGGACTTTCGCAGAAGCAGATCGCGATCGTCGCGCTGGCATCTGCCATCGCATCGCGCCACGCGCCGCTGACCGAAGCCATCGCGCAATTCGCCTCGCAACATGCCGACGAGAGGGAACTCGACGGCGCGCGCACCGCCGCCGCGCTGATGGGCATGACCAACATCTATTACCGCTTCCAGTATCTCGTGGACAACGACGAGTACCGCACCCTGCGCGCCGGGCTGCGCATGAACGCGATGGCCAATCCGGGCGGTGACAAGATCGACTTCGATCTCGCCGCGGTGGCGGTGTCGGCCATCAATGGCTGCGGCAGTTGCGTGGCTTCGCACGAACGCACCCTGCGCAAGCACGATGTCTCCGCGCAGGCGGTGCAAAGCGCCGCGCGCATCGCGGCGGTGATCCATGCGGTGGCAGTGGTGCTGGAGCAGCAATCCGCGGCGGACACGGCCCAGGCTGCGCAGGCGGCCTGACCGTCAGCCGCGTCCGCGGCCCTTGCGCAGGGAAGCGCGGCGAGTCGTCGCCGGGTTCCGGGATTCCTTCCCGGCAGCGGCGCCGGCCGGCCCCGGTCCGCTGAAGCCGATGAACTGCTGCCGCATCGCGGTGATTTGCTCGATGCGTTCGTACACCGCGTCGCTGCCGCGCGCGCGAATCACCGCGCCCAGCAGCAGGTTGAACAGCATGCCGAACGCGGTGAAGCCGTGCCATGCGCGTTCCGCCTGGATGGGCAGCATCAGCACGTGCGGCGTCAACTGGTGCGCCCAGTAGCATTCGCTGTCGGTGAGGATCACCAGCGGAATGCCGCGCGCCGCCACTTCCCGGGCGAGAATCCGGAAGTGTCGCGAATAGCGGCGCTCGTCGATCAGTACCACGCAGCTCTTTTCGGTGGAATCGATCAGTACGTCGGTGTAGGCGCCATCCACGCCCGATGCAAACGTGACGTGCGGCCGGATCTGCTGCAGCAGCGACGCGAACATCAGGCCGAGGAAGCGGCCGAGCTGGAAGCTGGCCACCGAAACCCGGTCGGCCGAGGCCAGCAGGTGGACGACGGCTTTCCATTCCTCGCCGCCGGCCAGTGCATGGGTCGCGGACAACGCCCGGATTTCGGCTTCGAGGTTCTCGTTGCGGGCATCCTGTCCTTCCGTGGATGGGGGGCTGTGGTAGAGCTTCAGCCATCCCGTGCCGCCGCGCAGTTCTTCCTTCATTTCGGCCACGCCGGCGTAGCCGAGCTTGCGCAGGAAACGTCCGACCGTCATCGCGCTGACGCCGACGCGCTGGCCCAGCGATGCAGCGGTCTCGAAGGGAAGGCCGCCGAGGTTCTGCAGCAGGTAACCTGCGATGCGTTGTTCCGACGCCGTGAACGTGTGCCAGCGGTTCTTGAGTTTTTTCTTGAGGTCCTGGGTCATCGTGGTTCGTTTCTTCGGCTCCCGCCTTCGTATTCCATCACGCCGCGACCGGCAGTCCGCCACCCCATAGTTCTTCGGGACACCAGATCATGCCGTCCTGGTAGCGTGCGCCGGGTGAACAGTCTTCGCGCAGGTACAGCGGTCCGTCCAGGTCGACTACCGCGCATTGCTGGCCGAGCACGAACGCGGGCGCCATCGCCAGCGACGAGCCGGACATGTTGCCCACCATCAGGTCGAAACCCATCGCGCGCGCCAGGCTTGCCATCGCCAACGCTTCGGTGAGGCCGCCGCACTTGTCCAGCTTGATGTTGATGGTGTCGACCCGCCCGGCGAGCCTCTCGAGATCGGTGTGGTCCTGCACGCTTTCGTCCGCGGCGAGGTGGATCGGGCAATGCAGATCATCCAGCCAGGTTTCCCTGCCGACCGGGAAGGGCTGCTCGATCAGGGCAACGCGGCATTGCTGCAACGCAGGCATCAGATGCGAGAGCGATTCGCGGGTGAAACCCTGGTTGGCGTCGACCATGATCCATGCGTCCGGACGCACTGCACGCACCGCGCGCACGCGTTCGGCGTTGAACTCGTCGTCGGTGAGCTTGAGTTTCAGGGCGCGTGCATCGCCGAAGGCGCGTGCCTGATCGGCCATCACCGAAGGTTCGTCCGCACCGATCGTGAAGGTGGTCAGCAGTGGGCGCGGCGGATCGATGCCCGCGAGCTGCCAAGCCGGCAGGCCGCGGCGCGTGGCTTCCAGATCCCATAGCGCGGCGTCCAGTGCATTGCGCGCGCCGCCGGGCGGCAGGCAATCCAGCAATTCCATGCGGGTGATGCCGTGTTCGATGCGATCGCGCAGCGCTTCGACCTGCGCCAGCATCCCGGGCGGATTGTCGTGCTTGTAATACACGCCCTGCGCTTCGCCGCGGCCGATGCAGCCGCCATCGCGCAGCGTCACCACCAGCGCATCGAACCCGGTGAAGGTGTAGCCGGTGATGTGGAACGGCGATTTCAGCTGCCGTTTTTCGACGGCGGCATGCAACTTCAGGGAACGAGGGGCGCTCATGTCATCTCCTTGTTGTTCGCAAACGCAGGCTCCTTCGGAGGACGTCAAAACCGCACGTTGAAGCTGACCAGGCCGAACGCCGCGATGAACCACGCGAGGTAAAGCATCGCCAGCGCCAGCAGGATTTCGCCGACGCGCACCCAGCGGCCGCGGCGCGGCGCGATCCATGCGATGGCGGCATTCGCGATCACGGCGAGCACGCCCAGCAGGGCGAGTACGCCCGTCGCGTACAGCAGATACATCCACGGCGTCAGCCCGCCACGCACCAGCAGCAGTTCGTTGGCGGAAATCGCGGTGACGAACAGGAGCCACCCGACGACCACCGCGACGCCTGCCAACACGCCGACCCGCGACAACCTGCGCACGATGCGCTGCGCGCGCCTCAATTCCAGACTGCGTCCATAGCGCCGCCGTACCAGCCAGCCGCCGAACCAGATCAGAAGCGTCGCCAGCAGGATCGCCAGCACGATGCCCAGCAACGGCCCGAACGTTGCCGGGCTCAGGCGGCCCGGCGTGCGCTGCATGATCGAGGTCGGATTTTCGCTGGTGGCGAAATAAAGAACGTGCCCTTGCGCGTCGGCGACGAAATCCAGCAGGGCCTGGCCGTTGACTTCGCGGTAATGCAGCGGGCCGATCTCGCGCCAGTGCAGGGGACTGCCGGCGGAGTCGTTGAGCATCGAGACCGTGATCGTTCCGTCGGGGAGCGCCTGCACGCTGGCCTGTCCCAGCAGATACAGGAACCGCAACGCGCTCTGGTTGCGGCGGCTGGATTCGTACGAACCCACCACGCGTGCGGCATCGGCCTTTGCGTTTCCGCAAGCGGATTCCGACGGGACCTGCCATGGAAAGTAGCGATCGAGGAACGCGTGGAAGATGTCGCCGCGCACGCCGTTGACCGCGCCGTCCCTGCCCGCGGAATTGAAACTCATGAAGATGCCGACGTCCGCGTCCAGCAACAGGTGCAGGTCGCTATGGAAGACGACGGTGTCGCCGCCGTGGCCGATGATGCGCTGGCCGTTGCGGTTTTCCTGGTAGAAGCCGAGGTCGAAGCCGTTGAGGCCGGGCGCCGAAGTGTGCTGCGGGCTGTGCATCAATTCTGCGGTCTGCTGCGACAGGATGCGGGTGTCGCCGAAGCGGCCATCCTGCAGCTGCGCGATCATGAAGTTCGCCATGTCCAGCGCGGACGACGTCATCGCACCGGCAGGCGCGGGATTGGCCAGCTCGAAGGGTTGGGCGTCGCCATCGGAAGCTGACGCGTAACCCTTTGCGAGCAGCGGCGCGAGGCTTGCCGGCAACGGCTGTGCGAACGTGGAATGGTGCATGTCCAGCGGTTCGAGGATGTGGCGCTGGATGTAGTCGTCGAATCGTTCGCCCGACACGCGCTGCACGATGTAACCGGCGACGCCCGCGCCGTAATTGGAGTACGCGACGGTCTTGCCGGGCGGAAAGATGCGCGCGGGGATGTGCGCCTTGAGGTATTTTTCGAGATTGGTGTCGGCGGCCTTCTCCGGCAGCAGGTCGCGCGCGGTGTCCTCGAAGCCCGGCGTGTGGGTCATCAGGTCGCGCAGGGTGATCGGCTTGCCGAAGCGCGGCGGGATCATGAAGTCGAGGTAGTCGTTGATGTCGCGATCGAGATCGAGCTTGCGTTGCTCGACCAGTTGCATCACCGCGGTCCAGGTAAACAGCTTCGAGACCGATCCGATCCGGAACAGCGTGGTGGCCGGCGACACCGGCGCGCGGGGTGCGAGATCGGCGTAGCCGTAACCCTGCGCGAACAGCACCTTGCCATCCTTCACCACGACCACCACGCCACCGGCGATGTCGCCGCGCTCCAGCATGTACGGCAGCATGCCGCCGAAGAACGTCGAGAGATCCTGCGCGGTCATCGCGTGCGCCGATTCGGGTAACGTCGGCGCAGTGGTGGGCGGTGCGTGCAACGCGGGTTGCGGCACCTGCGCGAACGCGACGCCCGCACCCGTGAGCAGGAAGGCCAGCATGATTTGCAGCGTGCGCGTCATGGGGAAGTCCCGAGCGGAAGGGAGGTTTGGCGCCTGAGCACGCCCAGCAGCAGGCCAACCACGAGCCACGCGCAGCCGAAAAGGAAGGTCGTGCGATCGAAACCGGTGAAGATGAAACCGACAACCGCGAGTCCGCACAGCGGCATCACGATGTGGCGGAACGGGCGGGTGCGCTGGCCGCGACGCAGCCAGAAATACACCGGCACCGAGAGATTCAGCAGCAGGAACGCGGTCAACGCGCCGAAATTGACCAGGTGCAGCAACACCACGATCGGTACGCTCAGCGACAACACCAGCGACAGCACGGCGACGAACAGGATCGCATTGGCCGGCGTCTTGAAACGTGCGTCCACCTTCGCGAGGAAGCCGCCGAAGGGCAGGGCACGGTCGCGGCCCATCGCGAACAGGATGCGCGAGATCGCCGATTGCGAAGCGAGCGCACTGGCCACGCCGGTCGCCAGCGCCTTCACCACGATGAACAGCACGAACAGCGCGGTGCCACCGACCTCGCGGGCGATCTGGAAGAAACCGAGGTTGTCGTCGAGGTTCGAGTAATCCGGGTGCGCCAGTGCCGCGAGCCAGGTTTGCAGCACGAACAACGCACCGAGCACCACCAGGGTCAGCACCGTTGCCGTGCCGATGTCGCGCCGCGGATTCTGCGACTCCTCGGCCAGCGTGCTGATCGCGTCGAAACCGAGGAAGCTCAAAGCCGCGATCGTGGTGGCGGTGGCGATGAAGCTCCAGCTCAAATGACCGGGCTGGTACAAGGGCACCCATGAAAAACCGCCGGTGCCTTGGCCGAGCACGAACACGAAGCGGATAGCCAGCACCACGAAGATTGCCAGCGCCAGCAGTTCGAGCGCCAGCAGCACGAAATGCGCGCGTGACTGCAGTCGCACGCCCAGCACGTTGATCGCGGTGTTGACCGCCAGCAGCGCGACGATCCACACCCAGTGCGGCACGCCCGGCACCAGCCCGCCGATCCAGTTCGACACGAAGATGTAGATCACCGCCGGCACCAGCAGGTAGTCGGCGAGGATCATCCAGCCCGCGACGAAGCCGAGGAACGGATTCATGCCGCGCCGCACGTAGGCGTACACCGAGCCCGCGAACGGGAATTCCGCGCTCAACTGCTTGTAACTCATCGCGGTGAAGAACATCGCGACCATGCCGACCAGGTACACCAGCGGCACCATGCCCTGGCTGGCGTGGGCGACGAAGCCGTACACCGCGACCGGCGCGATCGGCACGATGAACACCATGCCGTACACCAGCAGGTGCCGCAGCTTCAGCCTGCGGTCGAGCTGCTGGGTGTAGCCGGCCGCGTCGAGTTCGGCGCTGGCCAGTTCGGGCGAGGTCTCGCTCACGCGGTCAGTAATGCAGGTTGAAGTTGACGAGGCCGCAGGCGACGATCGCCCAGATTCCGTACAGCGCGCACAGACCCAGCACCAGTTCGCCGACGCGCGCCAGCCAACCGCCCGGCCCGCGCGCGATCCGCCATGCGGCGTCGAGGATGATCGCGATGCCGCCCAGGATCGCCAACACGCCCAGCACGTAAAGCAGCAGCAGCGTGCCGTCGAAGTTGGCATGGAACAGCGACAGCGGCTGCGAGAACCACACCAGCAAGCCCAGCCAGCCGGCCACCACGCCGAGTTGCAGGATCACGCCGACGCGCGCGGTAATCCAGAGTGTGCGTTGGCGTGGTGCGAACTGCAGTTTGCGCTTGAAGCGGCGCCGCGTGATCGCGCCGCCGATCCAGACGAGCAGCGTCAGCACGAACACCGCGATCGCGAGCTGGGTCAGCAACGTGAAGGTGCCGTGCGCGAGCAATCCGCGCATCGGCTGGAACACCATCACTGGCGGGAAATCGTCGGTGACCCACCAACGGATCGAGCCGTCGTCGTTCGCAACGAAGCGCAACCTCGATTGTCCGTTGACCTGCTGGTACAGCAGCGGGCCGATCTCGCGCCAGTGCTTCACCGCGCCGCTCGGGTCCTTCAATGCGTCGATGGTGATGTCGCCGTCCGGCAGCGCGGACACCCGGGCCTGGCTGAGCAGGAACGCGAGCTTGAGCGCGCTGTCCTCGCGGCGGCTTGCCCAGTACCAACCGGCCACGCGCGCGGCGTCGGCCTTGGCTGTCGCCGCGGTCTTCTCGTGAGGCAGGGTGTACGGGAAGTAGCGATCGAGGAACGCCCGGAACAGCGAAGTGCGCACGGCTTCGGCGGTGCCGTCCGGCGCCTTGCCGGCGCTGTTGAAGGACATGAACACGGCCACGTCCTTGTCCAGCAGCAGATGCAGGTCGGAATGGAAGGCCACGGTGTCGCCGGCGTGGCCGATGATCGTCAGGCCGTTGCGGTTCTCCTGGTAGAAGCCCAGGTCGAAGCCGTTCATCCCCGGCGCCGCGGAATACTGGTGTGAGTGCATTTCCTGCGCGGTTGCAGCCGGCAGGATCGACTGGCCGTCGAATTGCCCGTTCTGCAATTGCGCGATCATGAAGTTCGCCATGTCGGTGGCGGTCGACGTGAACGAGCCGGCGGGCCAGGTTTCTATGGGTTCGAACGGCACGATGGTCTTGCCGGTCGCGGTGACGTAGCCGGTCGCCATGTCGGGCTGCAGTGCCGCCGGCAGCGGCTGCACGAACGTCGAGCGCGGCATCGTGAGCGGCTTCAGGATGTGATCCGCGACGTATTGGTCGAACGGTTGGCCCGACACGCGTTGCACGATGTAGGCGGCCAGCGACGCACCGTAGTTCGAATAAGCGACGATTTCACCCGGCGGGAAAATCCGCGGGGGGATGTGTTCGACGAGATAACGCTTCAGCGGATAAAGATCCTTCGTCGTGGGTACGCCCAGATCCTTGATGACTTCGGCGAAGCCGGCGGTGTGCGTCATCAGGTCGCGCATCGTGACCGGCTTGCCGTACTTCGCGGGAATCTTGAAATCCAGATATTGGTTGACGTCGGCGTCGAGATCGATCTTGCCCGCAGCTACCTGCTGCATCACCGAAGTCCAGACAAACAGTTTGGAGATCGAGCCGATCCGGAACAGGGTCTTGTCCGCGACCACCGGCGTGCGCTTGGCCACGTCGGCATGGCCGTAACCCTGCGCGAAAATCAGATGCCCGTCCTTCACCACCGCGACCACGCCGCCGGCGATGTCGTTGCGTTCCAGCATGTACGGCACCAGCCCGTCGAAGAACGTGCCGAGATCGACGGCGTCGAGGGTTGGCGTTGCGCCGGTCACGGTTGATGTGGCTGCGTCCGCCGCCGATGCCGACGCCGCGGGTTGGGCGGTCGAGGTTGCCGGCGTCGCTGGCGTGGCGGCAGTGGGGGAGACCTGCGCGAGACACGGCGCGCATGTGCCGGCAACCAGCAGCAGTGAGGCAAGGCGCTTCAACATGGCATGTCTCCTGTGGCGTATGGGACGTGCGATCGAATCGATGTTGCTGCGAGGCATGGGCGACCGCCGGGCAGCCGAATCCGCGGCGCAGTGCATCCGTGGTTCATCGCTTGCAGCCGTGTGCCGCATTCCCGGCTCAGAAATCCCTGCTGACCGAGATGCCGAACATGCGCGGCGTGATGATCGTGGCGTTGTCTTCCATTTTCCCCGTGACGGGATTGGGTTGGCCGGCAATGGCCATGAAGTTGGCGAAGGTGCTGCCCAGGACGATCCCGCGCTGGTTGGTCACGTTCTTGACGTAGGCGCTGATGTTCCATGGACCGTGACCCACTCCCGCGCGCAAGTTGATGGTGCCGTAACCGGGAATGGTCGGGCTTGCGGGCAGCTCGGGCAAGATGCCGGGGATGGGATAGTTGAAGGCGAAGTCGGTGGAGCGCTCGTCGACGAAGTGATAGCTGGCCCCGACGTAACCGTTCCAGCCGGCGCCCAGTGCGAAGTCGTAGTCCCCGTTGAGGCCGAGCGTGAATTTCGGAGCGTAGGGCAATGGGTCGCCGCGCTTCCCGTTGGATGGATAGGGCGCATCCCTGGTCAAGGTGGCGTCGTTGTAGGCAGCGTCCACGGACAGCTTCAGCCCACGCGCAGGCACCCACGCAATGGTGGCTTCCACGCCCTTGCTCTGCGCCTGTCCGCCATTGCCGAGGAACGTGAAGGGGTTGACGAACGTGATCAGTGGAATCTTGGTCCAGTCGATGTAGTACGCGGACAGATCCACCAGCAGGCGATCATCGCTGGAGCTCGTCTTGAGCCCCAACTCGTAATCGGTCAACTTGGTCGGGCTGAAGGTCTGCGGCACGCCCGGGATGGCGACCGTGACGACGTTGGGACCGCCGGGCAGGAAGCCGGATGCCACCCGCGCGTACAGCATGGCCTTGTCGCTGATGTGGTAGCGCGGGGTGAACGAGAAAGTCGTGCTGCTGTCCGACGAGCGCTTGTCCAGCATCACGGTGGTCGTGGGCACGCCGAACAGCAGCCCGCTTCCGATTTGGGTGTAGTGCTGCTTGTCGTGGCTGTAGCGCAGGCCCGCTTCCACGTCGAATTTGTCGGTGATGTGCCAGGTCACGCTGCCGTAGACGGCCCAGGCGTCATACGTGCTCGGTTGCGAATCATCGCCGATGGTGGAGAACCCCGGCGGGAACAGGAAAGCGGGCGGCGGTACCGCGGTGCCGCTGAAGTAGTCGCTGGCGTAGATGTGCTGGGGGTGGTTGGCGGTTTCGTGGGTCAGGAACACGCCGCCCAGCCATTCGATGGTCTGCGAGGTCGGCGACTGCAGGCGGAACTCCTGCGTGGCCTTGGTCTGGTGCGTCAGATCCTGTTCGAGGGTGCCGTAGGGTTGGCCGTTCGCTTGCGGGCCGAGGAAAAACAACGGCGTTGCGTCGAGCATGTTGAAACTGTCGAGGGTGCTGTAGCTGCTCGATGAAGTCAGCGTTGCCCAGTTGAAATCACTCTTGAAGGTGGCGTTGTACAGGCGGTAACGGCCGTCGAAGCCGCCGGAACCCGCGGCGATCCGTTGCTGCCGGCTGCCGTACTCGGGCTTGAGCGTGTCCGGATCGAGCGCGACGATCGGGTTGCCGTCGCTGTTGAGGTTCTGCGCCAGCGCGGTCACGCGCAGCGAAGTCGTGGCCGTCGGTGTCCACAGCAACGAGACACGGCCACCCTTGACCTGGCTTTCGTTGACCTCCTGCTTGCCGAGCCCGGCGTCGTCGACGAAACCCGGGTCGGTGCGGTCGTAGACGTTCGCCCGGATCGCCAACTTGTCGGTGACCATGGGCAGGTTGACCATGCCGTGCACGCCGAAGCCGTTGCCGCCGCCGCTGACGCTGGTGCCGTCGAGCTGCAGGCGTCCGGCGTAATCGTGCGTGTCGGGCGGGACGGTGATGAAGCGGATCACGCCGCCCAATGCGCCGGCGCCGTAGAGCGTGCCCTGTGGGCCGCGCAGCACCTCGATGCGTTCGAGGTCGGCGGGATCGATGTTCGGCGTCAGCATGGCGCCTTCCGCGAACACGCTGCTGGAGCCGTAGGGCGATTCGTCCACGTAGATGCCGACCGATGCGCTGGGCTGCACGGATCCGGAAGCGATACCGCGGATGCTGAGTTCGGTCTGGCCGGGTCCCGCGCCGACGACATTGAAGCCGGGAATGGAAGCGGCGTAATCCGCGAAATCCTGCATATGCTGTCGCTGCAGGTCGTGATAGGTCAGCGCCGACACCGGCATCGCCACGTTCTGCAGCGTCTCGCTGCGCCGGCTTGCAGTGACCACGATGGTGGGAAGCGTGGTCACCTCGCGCGATGATGCAGGGGTTTTCTCCTGCGCGGCGCCAGGCGCGGGCGCATTTTGCGCATGCGCCAGCGGCGCGCCCAGCAACGCTGCGGCGATCGCGGCAGAGAGACGAAGCGACATATTGCGCCTGCTGTTCATGACCCACCCTCCCGAGGACGTGGCGACGAATCGGTGCGGGAGGATTGTTACTACGATCACATAATGGTGTCAATGTTATTTTGATATCACAACCGGCCGACGGGTTTGCGAGGTCGCCGGTTCGGCGAGGACTTCCGTCACTTGCGATGTGCGTGCGCGCGTGCTGCACTCTCCGGTTGTCCCCTCGGCTCCGGAGTGAAGTCCGATGCGCGTGTTCCCTGCAATCGTGGTGGCGGGCCTGCTGGTGGCGATGATTGGCTGCGGCTCGGGGTCCGCCACGAACGGATCGTCGGCAGCCACGTCCGCGTCCGTTCCCGGCACTGCCTCGAGCGCAGACCTTGCCGCGACCTCCCGGCCGCCGATGACGCGGCTGCCGGACTGGGCGGTGCCACAGTCCTACGATCTCTCGATCAAGAGCGATCCCGACAGGCCGGGCTACAGCGGCACGGTCACGATCGCGGTCGATCTGAAGAAGGCTTCGGACCACCTGTGGCTGCACGGCAAGGACCTCGAGGTTTCCAGCGTCACCATCACCGACGCGAAGGGCCAGGCGCACACCGGCAAGTACGACGGCACGGTGACCGCGGACGCCGCACAGGCGGGCATCGCGCGGGTCGACTTCGGCAGCACGCTGCAAGCGCAGAAACTCGACCTGAAGTTCGAATTCACCGCGCCGTACAACAAGACCCTGCAGGGTTATTACAAGGTGGTGTTCGCGGGCAATGCCTACGCGATGACGCAGATGGAACCGATCAGCGCGCGGCTCGCGTTCCCGTGCTTCGACGAACCCGGGTTCAAGGTGCCGATGACGCTATCGCTCACCATTCCCGACGCCGACAAGGCGGTCGCGAATACCGGCGACGTGAAGACGGTCGAAGCCGGCAAGGGCTGGAAGACCGTCACCTTCGCGCCGACCAGGCCGCTGCCGACTTACCTGTATGCGTGGGCGGTGGGTCCGTGGGACATCGTGGATGGACCGACCATTCCGCCCAACCAGTGGCGTTCCACGCCGGTGCCCGTGCGCGGCATCGCTACCAGGGGCAACGGCGCGAAGATGCAGCGTGCGCTGGCAATGGTGCCGGACATCATCGAGCACGAGGAGGCCTATTACGGCTTCGGTTATCCGTTCGGCAAGCTCGACCTCGCCGCGTTGCCGGATTTCTCGGCCGGCGCGATGGAGAACGCGGGCCTGGTGACCTTCCGTGACTGGCTGCTGTTGCTCGACAAGGAGTCCGCGCCCAGCGCGGTGCGCAGCAGCTTCAACGTCATCGCCCACGAGTTGGCACACCAATGGACGGGCGACACCGTGACACTGGACTGGTGGAACGACATCTGGCTCAACGAATCCTTCGCGACCTGGATGCAGCAGAAGATCGAAGGCGAGATCCATCCCGACTGGCACGCCCATCTCGGTCGCATTGAAGGCGGCCAATACGCGATGCAAAACGACAGCCTCGCCAGCGCACGCATGATCCGCCAGCCGATCACCGGCAATGGCGACATCGAAACCGCGTTCGACGGCATCACCTACCAAAAGGGCGCCGCGGTCCTCGGCATGTTCGAGAATTTCGTCGGCCCCGAGGTGTTCCAGAAGGGCATGCAGGCGTACATCAAGGCGCACGCGTTCGGCAATGCGAACGCGGATGATCTCGTCGATGCCATCGCCACCGCCGCCGGCAAGGGCGAAGCCTTCAGGAAGGCGTTCAAGAGTTTCCTCGACCAGAACGGCGTGCCGCTGGTGGCGACCAAGCTGGATTGCAAGCCGAAGGGCGCCGCGATGCTGGAATTGACGCAGAGCCGCTATCTGCCGCTGGGATCGTCCGGTGATCCGAACCGCCTGTGGGGCATTCCGGTCTGCGTGCGTTTTCCGAACGGCGTGCAATGCCGGATGCTCGATGCGAAAACGGCGAGCATGCAGATCGACGGTGGCCAGTGTCCGGCGTGGTACATGCCGAACGCCGATGGCGATGGTTATTACCGCTACGAAATGGCCAAGACCGATCGCGCGGCGCTCGTCAAGGTGATCGCGCAGCGCAGTGACGGCGAACAGCTTGCGTTTGCCGATTCCGTCGATGCCGCGTTCCATCGCGGTGACATGGACGCTTCCGAAGTGCTGGCCGCGATGCGCGAGCTGGCGCCGTCGAAGGTGCGCCAGGTCGCGCTGGCTCCGCTGGATACGGTCGAATGGATCTACGACCACGAAGCCCGGACCGAGGCGCAGAAAGCCGCGGTCCGCGAAGCGGTGGCGAAGGCGTACCTGCCACGCCTCGAAGCGCTCGGCTATCAGCGCCGCGCCGGCGAGTCGGCCGACGACGTATTGATGCGCAGTTCGCTGGCAAGTTCGCTGGCTCTCGAGTTCAAGGTGCCTTCCGTGCGTGGCGCGTTGTTGAAGCAGGGCGAAGCGGCGTTGAAGCCCGGCCAGGATGGATTGCCGGATCTCATGGCCGCGAACCCCGACCTGTTGCGCACCGCGCTGTCGGTGGCGGTGGAAGAGCAGGGCAAGCCGGCGGTCGATGAGCTGGTCGCCGCGATCCCGAAGACCACCGATCCGGTGCGTCGCAACGCGATGCTGGGTGCGCTCAGCTACGCCACGGGCACACAGGCCGATGTGGTGCGCGACTTCGCGTTGTCGCCGCAGGTGAAGGTCGGCGAAATGAACATGCTTTTGCGCAACAACCGCGATACCGTGGCCGAGCGCGACGGCTTGTGGAACTGGTTCACCGCCCACTACGACATGATCATCGCGCGCACCGGCGCGTTCTCCGGCGGCTACCTGCCCATGCTCGCGGCGGGCGGCAGTTGCTCGGATGCCGAGGCACGGCGCGTCGAGGACTACTTCAAGCCCAAGCTCGGCCAGGTGCCCGGCCTGAAACGCGGTCTCGCACAAACGCACGAATCCATCGAGCTGTGCGGCGCGCTGAAAGCGAAGCAGGGTGAATCAGCGCACTGAGCCGAGGCTCGAATTGCGTCGGCTGCACGGCGGACCCCGCGAACCCATGCAGTGCCGGATGCGGGGCATGGGCTAAACTCCTCCCCGGCACCTGACGCCGGGGAAAAACCATGCACCGTGCAGCGAGATCGTTGGGCTGGTTGCTGCTGATGTGGAGCGGCGTCGCCGCCGCGGCGACGCAGGCAA
The DNA here is from genome assembly GCA_001899805.1 of Lysobacterales bacterium 66-474. Taxonomy (GTDB): domain Bacteria; phylum Pseudomonadota; class Gammaproteobacteria; order Xanthomonadales; family Rhodanobacteraceae; genus 66-474. The sequence continues at coordinate 145,063 of MKWP01000015.1, read as the reverse complement.
TTCCGCCGCAGTTACAGGACTGGCAAGCGTGGGTGCTGCATGGCCACGAACGCCAGACCTGTCCCATGCTTGCCACGCCGGGTGGCGGCAACGACCGGGAATGCGTCTGGCCCGGCCGCCTGACGCTGGATGCCGACAAGTCCGGCGCGCATTTCCAGCTTCAGCTGCATGTCGACGCGGAAAGCTGGGCAGCCCTGCCGGGCGATCGCGAGGCGTGGCCGCAGCAGGTGCGGGTGGACAACGCGCCCGCGGTGCTGCTTGATCGCGACGGCGTGCCGACGCTGCGATTGTCCGTGGGCGACTACACAGTGCAGGGCGACCTGCGCTGGAACGAACGCCCCGCGCGCCTGCGCTTGCCGGCCGCGATCGCGCTGGTCGACCTCAAGGTGGACGGTGTCGCGATGGCGCGGCCCGAACGCGACGGCGACTGGATCACGCTGGGTCCGGGCGCGGCCCGGCAACGCGAAGCGGATGCGCTGGGCCTGCGCGCGTTCCGCAGGCTCGCCGATGGCGCTCCGCCGACCCTCGATACGGTGATCCGGCTGCATGTTGCCGGCAGCGCACGCGAACAGTTGCTGGGGCCGGTGCTGCCGAATGGTTTCGTGGCCACCGCGCTCGACGGCGACCTGCCCGCGCGGCTTGATCCCGATGGCCGCCTGCGCGTGCAACTGCGGCCGGGCGACTGGTCGGTGACATTGACGGCGCGCGGCACCGCACCGCTCGCGAAGTTGTCGTTTCACGCAGCGCCGGCGCCGTGGCCGCCACAGGAAATCTGGAGCTACGCCGATGCGCCGGCGTTGCGCAACACGCGCGTCACGGGCGCGCAGCCGATCGATCCCGCGCAGGCCAATGTGCCGGACGAATGGCGCGGCCTGCCTGCGTTCGCGATGGGCGAGGGCGCCGCGCTCGAGGTGCAGGAACGCGCGCGCGGGCAAACCAATGCCGGTGACCGGCTGCGGCTGGCGCGCGAACTGTGGCTGGATTTCGACGGCGGCGGCCTGATCGCCAACGATCACCTGGCCGGGAACCTGCGTTCGAGCGACCGCCTGGATGTCGCGGCGCCGTGGACGCTGACGGACGCGCACCTGGGCGACGCCGGCCAGCCGTTGCTGGTAACGCGCGGCGACAAGCCCGGTACCAGCGGCGTGGAAGTCCGCGCCCGCGCGCTCGATTTGCACGCGGGATTGCGCCTCGCGGACCATGGCGGCGCGCAATCCGCGACCGGTGGCTGGCAGCAGACGCTGGATCGCGTCGACGCGACGCTGCACTTGCCGTACGGATACCGCCTGCTCGGTGCGCCCGGCGCCGACCATTCGCCGGACAGTTGGGTCGCGAGCTGGAACCTGCTGGATTTGTTCGTGGTCGCTTTGATCGCGCTGCTGGTGTGGCGTTGGTTGGGCTGGCGCTGGGCGTTGGTGGCGCTGGCTTTCGTGGTGTTGTCGCACGGCGAGGCCGGCGCGCCGCGCTGGCTGCCCGCGCTCGCGGTCGCGTTCGGGCTGGCTGCGCGGGCGTTGCCCGACGGCAGGCTGCGCAAGGTCGCGCGCCATGCCGGCATCGTGGCGCTGGTGCTCGCCGTGCTTGCCACGCTGCCGTTCGCGGCATTGCAACTGCGCAACGCCCTGCATCCACAGTTGGAGGGGAACAGTTTGGCGTGGATTGCGTCGCAGCGCATGGGTGGCGCCACCGCCGTGCGGGAGGAATTCGCCCCGCCGCCGCCGATGGCCGCCAAACGGATCGGTGGCGCGCCGCCCCCGCAGGAGCTATCCACCATGGCGGCTCCCACCGAACCGCCGCCTCCGGCGCCGCCGCCCGCGGATGTCGCACCGGATTCGCAGAGTCTGCAAACTGTCGTGGCAACCGCCGCGCCCATCGGGCGAACGGACCTTATTGGCTACGAAGCCTATCCGCCCGGCACGCTGGTGCAGGCGGGGCGCGGCGTGCCGGATTGGGCGGGCTTCGGCAGCAGCTATCGCCTGGGCTGGAGCGGCCCGGTCACCGCGCAGCAAACATATCGGCTGGTGATCCTGCCGGCGTGGGCGACACGCATCCTCCGGGTCGTGATGCTGGCGCTGCTGCTGGCATGGCTGGCGGCCATCGCGCGCGCGTTCGACATCAAGGCACGCTCGCCGCGGCGACCGACGGGCGCCGCCGCCGGCATCGCGAGCCTGTTGCTGCTGGCGGCGCTGGCCCCGCAGGCGCACGCGCAATCCATGCCGACGCCGGAGTTGCTGTCGCAGTTGCGGGCGCGCTTGCTGGAAGCGCCGCAATGTGCGCCGCAATGCGCGTCCTCGCCGCTGGCGCAGGTCGCCGTGCAGCAGGATGCCTTGCAGGTGACCATCGAGGCCGATGCGGCGGCGCGCGTGGCATTCCCTCTGCCTTACATGGATGCGCCGGCGGATTTGCGCAGCGTCACGCTGGACGGCAAGCCCGCGACGCAGTTGGCCAACCGTAATGGCACGCTGCGGATCGCATTGGAGCGCGGCGTGCACCGCGTGACCATGACATTCCAGTTGGGCGGCGACGTGGACAGCACCGCCCTGCATTTCCCCTTGCCGCCGCCGAACGCGGAGGTCATCGCGCCGGGCTGGCAAACGGCCGGCGTGGATGGCCCGCGGCTGTTGTCCGACACGCTGACGTTCGCACGCGAACGCGCCGCCGCATCGACGACGGGTCCGGCGCCCGTTGCGGCACAGGCGTTTCCGCCGTACCTGAAGCTGACGCGCAGCATCGCGATCGGGCTCGATTCACGCGTGGACAATGTCGCCACCCGCATCTCTCCCGCGCAGGGCGGGTTCAGTGTCGACGTACCGCTGTTGCCCGGCGAACACGTCAGTGACGCCGGCCTCAAGGTCGAGGATGGACGCGTGCGCATCACCTTCGCGCCCGATCAGGGTGAAGTGCGCTGGTCGAGCACGCTGGACGCGGGCAAGTCGCTGCGCCTGCAGGCGCCGGCGCTGGCCGAACGCGCCGAGGTGTGGCGCATCGCGAGCGCGCCCCTGCTGCACCTGGCGTTCAAGGGCATGCCGGAGTCCGGCGACGACGACAACGCGGCTTCCGGCGGCCATGTGTTTCGACCGTTGCCGGGGGAGGCGCTGGATGTCGGCATCACGCGTCCCGCGGCGCTGCCCGGCGACAGCGTGGCGTTCGATCGGGTCGCGCTGGATGCATCCCGCGGCGACCACGCGATGGAATCGAACCTGGCCATGACCACGCGCAGCACGCGCGGCGGCGAGCAGGGCATCGAGTTGCCGCGCGATGCGCAGTTGCTGGACGCGAAACGCGATGGCCAATCGATCGAGTTGAACCTGCACGATGGCCATGTCGCCTTGCCGGTGCAACCCGGAACGCAGACGTTCATCCTGCGCTTTCGCGATGCGTCCGCGATCGGCATGGTGTCGCGCACGCCGGCAATCTCGCTGGCCGCGCCCGCCGCGAACATCCGCACCTCGCTGACGCTGCCGCAGGATCGTTGGGTGCTGTGGACGTGGGGGCCGCAGGCGGGGCCGGCCGTGCTGTACTGGGCGCAGTTGCTGGTGCTGCTGGTCGTCGCGATCGCGTTGGCGAAGTTCGCGCCGACGCCGTTGCGTTGGTGGCATTGGCTGCTGCTGGGCCTCGGTTTCTCGACCTTCGCATGGAGCGCCTACGCACTCGTGGTGGCGTGGCTGATCGCGCTGGGCTGGCGCGCACGCAGCGAGGGTTACGTGGCCCTGACGCGCTCCCCGTTCAACGCGGCGCAAGTCCTGTTGGCGGTGTTCACCTTCATCGCGCTGCTGTGCCTGATTGCATCCGTGCCGCACGGCCTGCTCGGCCAGCCGGACATGCGCATCGCCGGCGCGCAATCGACGGCGTGGTCGCTGCACTGGTTTGCCGACCAGAGCAGCACCACGCTGCCGCAGGCCGGCGCCTTCACGCTGCCGCTGTGGGTGTACAAGGCGGCGATGCTGGCCTGGGCGCTGTGGCTGGCCAATGCGCTGATCGGCTGGCTGCGTTGGGGGTTCCAGGCGTGGATGCGCGGCGGTTACTGGAAATCCGCGCCGGCGCAGCCCCCGCAACCCGCCGCGCCCGTGCCGCCGAAGCCCGATGCCTGACGATGCGCGTCGGTGATCTGCTTGCGCAGGCAACCCGTGCGTTGCCCGGCCCGGACGCGCGCCGCGAAGCCGCGCTTTTGCTGCGGCACGTCCTCGACGTCTCCGAGGCATGGCTGGTCGCGCACGCGGACGACACGATCGACGCCGGCCGCCGGGCGGCGTTCGAAGCGCTGGTCGCGCGTCGTGCGAAGGGCGAGCCCGTCGCGTATATCGTCGGTGTGCGCGGCTTCCACGATCTGGAACTGGAAGTGACGCGCGATGTCCTGATTCCGCGCCCGGAAACGGAGCTACTGGTCGAGCTGGCCTTGCAGCGGATTCCCGCCGACACCGGATGCACGGTTGCCGATCTCGGCACGGGCTCCGGTGCGGTGGCGCTCGCGATCGCGAAGGCACGCCCGTTGGCGCGTGTCGTCGCCACCGACGCGAGCGCAGCGGCGTTGCAGGTCGCGCGCGCGAACGCCGAACGATTGGGCTTGCGCAACGTCGGCTTCGCACAAGGCGACTGGTGCGTGGCGCTGGGCGATGCACGGTTCGATGTCATCGTCTCCAACCCGCCCTACATCGCCGAAGGCGATCCGCACCTGCGCGAAGGCGACCTGCGTTTCGAGCCGCGCACGGCATTGGCGTCGGGCGCGGATGGCTTGGATGCGATACGCGTGATAGTGCGTGACGCGCGTGCGCACCTGCGCGAGGGCGGCTGGCTGTTGTTCGAACACGGGTTCGATCAAGGCGCCGATGTTCGCGACTTGCTCCTCGATCACAGCTACGTGGAAGTATTCACACGGCAAGATCTGGAAGGGCGCGAACGCGTCAGTGGCGGACGGATTGCGTGATTCGCGAAAGGAGTGATGTGTTTGGGTGCTTTCCGCCGGTCATTCTCTGGCGGATTGACCGACAACCTCCTATCGAGCCAGTACACACATGCTTCTGGAACGCTCCGACAGCGATGCTTGCCGAATTGCAGGCAAAGTAGGAACATCGGGCTCGCGTCGATAGGGCCGCTGGGGAAATACCGCAAGATTGGGCGGCCGATCTGGACGGCACGAGCGATGCAAGTCAGTGATCTTGTGCCCGCGCCGCGACAACAAGTTCGACGGGATGCGTGTTGTGCGGCGGAGTACGCGCCACGTTGAAGCCGATTTGTAGTTAGGCCTTCTTCGGCGAGTCATACAATCTAACCTCAGGGGGTGTGCACATGCTTCAAAAACTCGAAAACTTTTATCTCGCGATCCTTCGTTTCGTCGTTCTTTTGGTAGCAGGGTTACTACTAGTCGCGGTCGTGATCTTGGCGATCAGGTCTACCGCAGCGCTTCACACGGCTCCCGTGCCAGTGAATGAGACGCCGCAAGTCGCGCAAGAGACCGTGAAAAGTGATGTGCTCGCGACTGACGCCAACGTGCCGGATCAATCCGCAACCGTTAATTCGAAGGCGGCGCAAGACCCAAATCGGGTCTATTACGCTCAGGCCGCATCTTCGATCATCAACTTCTTCAACTCAAATTTTCCAGGTCAGTACAATTTAGACATGCAGAAGGTCGCGAATATCATCAAGGGGCAAACCGACACGTTCGACACAGACGATCTTAAAGCGGCATACGCTAAAGGTATTGCGGCGAACATAGCATCGGTTCTAGCGGATTCTGCCATCGTCCAGTTCGCAAAGTCGCACAAACCAGGCGACGTGGTAGAGGGTGTAATAGACGCGTACACGCGCGAGTTCAACCAACAGATCAAAGATACACAAGCTAAAAACGATGCAGCGCAAGCGAAGTACTTGGCTGAGCAGCACGAGGCCCAACAGAGTCTTTACGCAGCGGCAGCCGGCTTCGGCATCTTTTTGTTGATTGTGTTCTTGTCGATCGTGATCAGAATCGAGCGAAATCTACGGCCTGAGAATAGAGCGAAGGCCTAACATCTCAATCCAACGGGCGCCAGCCCGCTGTGCGGGTCGGCGCCGCTTATTTCGGGCGTTAGCAGTCAGGGCATGCTATGGCAGTCGTAAACATCGCTCAATTTGAAGATAGCTTGGTACTTCACTTTGAGGTCGAGCAGCGGCGCATCAACGCGTACACGCTCGCGTCCACGCTCATTGCAATCGCCGACGCGGCGAAGGCTGCGAATGCCGCAATCAATCCCGGCTATGAGCTTGAAGTGGTCGTTGAGGCGATCAGCGCAGGGAGTTTTAGAGCAACTATCCGTGCCTTGTACAGCAAACGTGGCATCTTTGCCGCACAAGCTCTCGCGTCCATAGCACTTGGCATCGTCACCAGCTACATCTACGAACGTACCCTAGCAGTCGATAACACTGTGAAGATTGAGGTGACCACCGACGAGGTAGTCGTACAGCGTGGAAATGATCGTGTCATCGTTCCACGAAACGTTTACGACGCTACAAGGCAAGCGGAAAAGCATAAGAGCTTTACTAGCTCTGTTTCACGCGTGCTGGGCTCGATCGCGAAGGATGATAATGTAATTGGCCTCGGGCTTTTGCCAAACCCGAAATCGTCGACACCAGAAATCATTATCCCACGCAGTAGTATGCTCGCGGCTTCGTTGCAAGATGATGATATTCAGCACGACCGCGTAGTGACAGAGATTGCAGATTTGCAAATAGTAAAAGCAATTCTCGACAAGAGTAAACGTAAGTGGGAATTCATGTGGCGTGGTTTCAAAATATCTGCACCGGTCATTGATGATCAATTTTACAAAGACTTCTTCGCACACAACATCACGATAGCCCCCGGCGACGTTCTCAACGTAACATTACACATTCTCCAACAGCGCGACGAAGACACCGGCATCTATCGCAACGTTGGGTACGAAGTCGTTACGGTACATAGTCATACGCCGCGTGTAACGCAAATGAGGCTGGCCGACCAGCTATGACCCGTAGCATCAAGCTTGAAGTGCCCGTCCGAAACCGGAGGTCGTGAGGAGCCGCTTCGGCCGTGACTGGCCGTGCATTCAATCGGGCACCACATCCTCGAAATCGATCTTCTGCGTGCGATCGACAGGCGCTTCGCGCTTGAGCCTCGCCGCGACCGGCGTCGCGAGGATGGCAACGACGAAGTTCACGACAAGCGCCAGCAGGCCGATATAGATGCCGTAATGCGCGTCGCCGAACGCGAACGTGATGACGGGCTTCAACCCTTGGTGCCACGCCAGCGCGCTGCCCAGCACCATGCCCGCAATCCAGCCGGCCATCAGCGCCGAGGCGCGCAGCCAGCGCGTGAACAAACCTGCGATCACCGCCGGGAAGATTTGCAGCATCCAGATGCCGCCCAGCAGTTGCAGGTCGATCGCGAACTTCGTGGGCAGGTACAGCACCGCCAGCAGCGCGCCGAACTTCACCAGCAGCGAAACGTTCTTGGCGATCCGCGATTCCTGCGCGTTGGAAAGATTTGCGTTGACGTAGGCGCGCCAGATGTTGCGGGTGAAGAGGTTCGCTGCGCCGATCGACATGATCGCCGCCGGCACCAGCGCGCCCAGTGCGATCGCTGCGAAACAGAAGCCCGCGAACCATGGCGGAAAGCTCGCGTTGATCAGCGCCGGAACTGCCATCGAGCCGTCCTTGACATCGACGTGCGCGGCCAGCGCCATGTATCCGAGCAATGCGACCAGTCCCAGCATGATGCTGTAGGCGGGCAGCCACACGGCGTTGCGGCGGATCGTTTGCGGGCCATCGGCCGACAGCGTCGCGGTGGTCGCGTGCGGATACAGGAACAGCGCGAACGCCGAGCCCAGTGCGAGCGTCGCGAACGACCAGTATTGGTCGGGTTTCAGCAGCACGCCGGTATCGCCGCCTTTCGCGGCAAACGCCTTGCCGGCGGCATCGAACACCGCGCCGTAGCCGCCCAGCTTGATCGGGATGATCACCACCGCCGCGATCACGGTGATGTAGAGCATCGCGTCCTTCACGAAGGCGATCAGTGCGGGCGCGCGCAGGCCGCTCGAATACGTGTACAGCGCCAGGATCACGAACGCGATGACGAGCGGGGTTTCCTTGCCGATGCCGAGCGCGCCGAGGCCCATCGCCTCGAATACCTTTTCGAGGCCCACCAGTTGCAGCGCGATGTAGGGCATGGTCGCGAGCACGCCGGTGATCGCGACGGCCAGCGCGAGGCCGCGGCTGCCGTAGCGGCCTTCCACGAAATCGGCCGAAGTGATCCAGCCGTGCTTGCGGCAGACGTTCCACAGGCGGGGCATGGTCAGGAACACGATCGGATACACGAACACCGTGTACGGCATCGCGAAGAAGCCGTAGGCGCCAACCGCGTACACCAGCGCCGGCACCGCGATCAGGGTGTAGGCGGTGTAGAGGTCGCCGCCCAGCAGGAACCAGGTGACGAACGCGCCGAACCGGCGTCCGCCGAGGCCCCATTCGTGCAGTTGCGAAAGATCGCCGCGCCGCCAGCGCGCCGCAATGAAACCGAGCACCGTGATCAGCACGAAGAAGAACGCGAACACGCCGAGCGCGGTACCGTCGAACCGAACCGCCGATCCCGAAGGCAGGCTCATGCGCGCCACCCGCGGTGCACGATCCAGGTCAGCAGCGCGGCCAGCACCACCCACGCGAACTGCCACACGTAGAAGAACGGGAATCCCGCGACCGCAGGCTGCGTGCGGTTGTAGAACGGCACCCACAGCAGCGCGATGAACGGAATCACGAGAATCAGCGGCAGCCAGCGGCGCATGGTTCGCATGCGTTCTCCTCGGGGAGATGTCGGGAAAGCGCCTCGGCCGGGGTCGCGGCGTTCGCCAAGGCGTCGTATGCTGGCGCGCGGTTGCGGCCGCTGGCAAGTGCCGGATGGATCGCGCCGACCTTCCATTCGACGGGGAAAACCACGCAATGCCCAGCAACGTCAATCGCGGTCCGCGCCAGATCTGGCAGGCGTTCGTCTGGTCGCTCAAGGGATTGCGTGAGGGTTGGCGCATCGAGGCATCGTTCCGGCTCGAAGTGGTCCTGTTCGTGATCCTGTTTCCGCTCGGCCTGTGGCTGGGCCACGGCTCGCTCGAGAAGGCGCTGCTGGCCGGTTCGCTGCTGCCGGTGCTGGCCGCCGAGATGCTCAATTCCGGGCTCGAAGCCGTGGTGGACAAGTTGTGGTCCGAACGCAACGAGGTCGCCGGGCGCGCCAAGGACATGGGTTCGGCCGCGGTATTCCTGCTGATGCTGAACATGCTGGTGATCTGGATCGTGATCCTCGCGCCAAGGCTGGGTTGACGCGCGCATTGCGCGCCGCCCCGGCGCATGCTGCAATCCACGTACCGACCCGAGGGAGGAATCGTCATGCGTCCCATGCGCAGGTGGCTTGCGGGCCTTGTGGTGCTGCTGGCGTGCGGCCTGCTGTCGGGCTGCGGTTACAACCGTATCCAGCAGCAGGACGAAGCGGTCAAGGCCGCGTGGTCGGAAGTGATCAACCAGTACCAGCGCCGTGCGGACCTTGTGCCGAACCTGGTCGCGACGGTGAAGGGCTACGCCGCGCACGAGGAGCTGGTGTTCCGCGAAGTCACCGAGGCGCGCGCGAAAGTGGGGCAGGTGACGGTCAATGCCGACGATGCCGCGTCGCTGGCGAAATACCAGGCCGCGCAGGGCGAGTTGTCCAGCGCCTTGACGCGCCTGATGGCGGTGTCGGAAAACTATCCGAACCTGAAGGCCGACGGCTTGTTCCAGAACCTGCAGGCGCAACTCGAAGGCACCGAGAACCGCATCACCGTGGCGCGCAATCGCTACGTGAAAGCGGTGCAGGACTACAACAGCACCGTCCGCAGCTTCCCGGTGAACCTGACCGCGAAGATGTTCGGTTACCAGGTCAAGCCCAACTTCACCGTGGAAAACGAGGCCGCGATCTCGACGGTGCCGAAGGTGGATTTCGGCAGTGCGCCCGCGCCATCGCCGCCACCGGCTCCCGTGCCTCCCGCGGCACCGTCCGCACCCGTGCCCGCATCGAGCGCGCATTGATGGGAAAGCACCGCGACGTCGCCGGATTTCCCCTCTCCCTTCGGGAGAGGGGTAGGGGTGAGGGTCCGTGTTTCTGAATAAGTCTCTTGCAAGTTCGTACCCTCACCCGGCCTTCGGCCACCATGGAGCTCTTGGCCATGGACGGCGGCTGTACCCGGTGGGAGCGGGGACCAAGCGCGCGGTTGCGAACAATGTCGTCGTGCTCGTCATGGTTGTAGTGTGCCTGCTTGCGTTTACGGCCATGGCCCACGCCGAGGTCGCGGTGCCCGCGCTGAAAGCGCGCGTCACCGACCTGACCGGCACGCTGACCGCTCAGCAGACGCAGCAACTGGAAGCGCAACTGGCCGCGCTGGAGCAGCGCAAGGGCGCACAGATCGTGGTGCTGATGCTGCCGAGCACGCAACCCGAGGACATCGCCGATTACTCGACGCGCGTGTTCGACCAGTGGAAGCTCGGCCGCAAGAATGTCGACGACGGCGTGCTGGTGGTAGTGGCCAAGGATGATCATCGCGCGATGATCGAAACCGGCTACGGCCTCGAGGGCGCGATCCCGGATGCCGCGGCGTCGCGCATCATCCGCGAATACATGTCGCCGAAATTCAGGGTCGGCGATTTCTACGGCGGCCTGGACGATGCGGTCGGTGCGTTGACGAAACTGGTCGACGGCGAACCATTGCCGCCGCCCCTGCAGGGGCCCCCACGCGACCGTGGTGGCGTCGCGCACGGGCAAGACTGGTTCACCGGCTTGCTGGTCGCGGGCTTCGCGCTGATATGGGCGCGCGCAATATTCGGCAGGTTGCCGCGGGTACCGCGCGCGGGCGCGGTGGGTGCGTTGACGGGCATCCTGTCGTGGTTGTTCAGCGGGTTGTGGCCGCTGGGGCTGGCGTTCGGCATGATCGGATGGCTGTTCGGATTCGTCGGAGGATCCGGCGGCACCTTCGCGCGGCGCGGCGGCTCCGGGGGTTGGGGCGGCTGGGGTGGTTCTGGCGGCGGCGGATTCGGCGGCGGCAGCTTTGGTGGCGGCGGCGGATTTTCCGGCGGCGGTGGTTCCACCGGTGGCGGCGGTGCTTCGGGGAGTTGGTGATGGATGCGACGAGATGGCTGCGGCACTGGTTCCATGCACCCGCGAGCCGGGCGTTCCCACCCGCGGCCATGCAGGAAATCCAGGCGGCGATCGCGGCGGGCGAGGTGAAGCACGACGGCGAAATCTGCTTCGCGGTCGAGGCGCGCCTGCCCGCGCGTTACCTGATCGGCGGTCGCCGCGTGCGTGCGCGCGCGGAGAACGTGTTCGCGGATTTGAAGGTCTGGGATACGGAGCGGCGTACCGGCGTGCTGATCTACGTGCTGCTCGGCGATTACACCATCGAGATCATCCCCGACCGCGGCGTGGTGGCGCGCGTGCCGGAGGGTTCCTGGGAACGGATCATCGGTTTCATGGCCGAACAGTTCCGCAAGGAACAGTGGAAGGAAGGCGCGCTGGACGGCATCATCGCCACGCACAACCTGCTCGAGCTGTACCTGCCGCCGGGTCCGGGCCGGCGCAACGCACTTCCGGATGAGCCCATCGTGCTGTGAGCAATCAGCCTGGCATGGCGGCACGCAGGGCGTTGCCGAGTTCATCCGGTGAAGTGATCGGCGCCTGGCAGGCGAGCCCGGCGCACACGTAAGCGGTGCCGGCATCGCCGCGGGATTCGCGCGCCGACAGGAGGCCGGACAGCGCGCCTGTTCCGGAAGGAATGACGAACGCATCGACGGTGCCGTCGCCGGGCGCAATGCCTGCATCGCGCATGGCTGCACGCAACGCCGACCGCCAGTCGGCGATTTGTGCGGCTTTACAGCGCACCACGATTTGGGTGCGCGGTTGCCGGAATTCCCGCAGTGCCCGCAACACGCTGCAGCAGGCTTCCGGGTATTGCCGCAGCGCCGCGGCCGCCGCGTGCAGGGCACGTTCCGCGATCCCCAGATAACGCGTGTCGCCGACGAGGTGGCCGAGCCTGAGCAGGGCAAGGATCGCAATGCCGCCGCCGTTGGGCGTTGCGTCGTCGGTCCAACTGCGGCCGCGCGCGAGCGGGGTTGCGTGGGCGCGCGCCGAAAACCAGAACCCGCCGGTTTCGTCGTCGACGAATTTGCCGCACAAGGCGTCGGCCAGCGCGATGGCCCAGTCGAGGTCGCGTGGATCGAACGCGAGCTGCATGGTTTCGAGCAGCGCGTCCAGCAGGAAGGCGTGGTCATCCAGGAAACCCGGAATGCGCGCCGCCGGCGCCACGGCATTCGCGAACAACTCGCCGTCGATCCAGGCCGATTCACGCAAGGCAGCGAGTGCACGCCTGGCCATGTCGGCGCAACCGGTGTCGTCGAGCAGCCTTGCGCTGCGGGCAAGGCTGGATATCGCGAGCGCGTTCCAGGCGGTGAGGATCTTGTCGTCGTGCAATGGGCGGGTGCGCTTCTCGCGGAGTTCGAACAACATGCGCCGCGCCTTGCCGTACCCGGATTCGACCGCATCGACGGGTCGCCCGAGTTGCCAGGCGATGCTGTCGAGCGGCGTGACGCGCATGAGGTGCCACGACTTGCCTTCGAAGTTCGGAGGACGATCCAGCCCGAAAGCCTGCTCGGCCAGGGGCAGCAGTCCTTCCGGCAGCGCCGCGCGACATTGTTCGCGCGTCCACAGGTAGAAACGGCCTTCCTCGCCCTCGCTGTCCGCGCTGATCGCAGCGTGGAACGCGCCGCCCGGCACGGCCATGTCGCGCGCCAGCCACTCCGTGATGCCGAGCGCGGCCGTCATGCAGGTGCTGCGCAAGTTTGCATCGGCGCGGGCCGAGACCGCGACACGTGCGTAAACGGGCAAAAGCTGCGCGTTGTCGTACAGCATTTTTTCGAAATGCGGGATCGTCCAGCTCGCGTCCACGCAATAGCGGAAGAAGCCGCCGCCGAGATGGTCCTGCAACCCGCGGCTGGCCATGTTCGCCAGCGCGAGATTCGCCATCCCGGCTGCATCGGCCTCTTCGCGCGCGTCCAGCAGCCACTCCAGTTCGGTGGCGCGCGGGAACTTGGGTGCGCCGCGGCTGCCGCCGAAGTCCGGGTCGAAGCGCGCCGCGATCCGTTGCAAGGCCATCGCGTCAGCGGCATCCGCATCGGGAGCCTCGCCGTTGCCGACGGCTTCGGCATGCTGCAGCCAACCGTGCAAGGCCGCGGCGTGTTCGCGAACTTCGTCGCGGTGGGTGTCGAAATACACGCGCACCCGTTGCAGCACTTCCGGAAATGCCGGCAGTCCGTGGCGCGGCGTCGGGGGGAAATAGGTGCCGATGTAGAACGGCGACAACGTTTGCGGGTCGAGGAACGCGGTCAACGGCCAGCCGCCGCCGCGCCCGGTCAGCGCCTGGTGCGCCAGTTGGTAGACGCGGTCGATGTCGGGGCGTTCCTCGCGATCCAGCTTGATGTTGACGAACCCGCGGTTCATCGCCGCGGCGATGTCCGGATTCTCGAAACACTCGTGCGCCATCACGTGGCACCAGTGGCACGCGCTGTAGCCGATCGAAAGCAGGATCGGCGTGTCGGAGCCGCGCGCATGCACCAGCGCCATTTCGTCCCACGGCTGCCAGTGCACTGGATTGCCGGCGTGCAGGCGCAGGTAGGGACTGGAAGCGCCCCGCAGCCGGTTGCGATCGAATCCCGTGCTTGCCATCGCCCCATGCTAGCGCGGAAACGAAGAAGCCCGGCTCGCGCCGGGCTTCGCGATGCACTTCAATGCGATCCGTTATTTCGATGCGGCCGTGTTGCCGGCGCCGATGTATTTGGCAAGGAACGGGAGCATCATGTTCCAGAGTTCCTCGTTGTGTTCCTCGCTGGCGAAACCATGCAATTCCTTGGGTTCGGCCAGCCACTCGTAGGGCTTGTTGGCCTTGTCCAGCGCGGAACGCAAGTCGGTGGCGTTCTGGTACGGGACGCGTGGGTCGTCCTTGCCGTGCGCGATCAGTACCGGCACGTTGAATTTGTCCAGCATGCTGACCGGTGACATGGCATACGCATCCTCGCGGCTTCCGATCGCGTCCTTGAAATACGTGCGGCCGCTTGCGACGCGCCGGGTGTCGCTCTTGTCCATGCCTATGCGCCAGTCGTAAACGCCGGCGTAATCGATCGCGCACTTGTACAACCTGGGCGCGAGGATCGGTTGCATCAGCGACGAGTAACCGCCGAAACTGCCGCCGAACACGCAGATGCGGTTCGGATCGACGTAGCCTTGTGTGATGGCCCATTGCACGCCGTCGATAAGGTCGTTCTGGATGCCGGTGGCGAACTGCTTGTAGCCGGAACGCTGGAAGTCGTAGCCGCGTCCGCCCGATCCGCGGTAGTTGATTTGCAGGCTGGCATAGCCACGGTTGGCCAGCAACGCGGCCCACGGATCGTAGAACCAGCCATCGGATGGACCAATCGGACCGCCGTGCGGGATCAGCACCAGCGGCAGATTCTTGTGATCTCCGCCGTTCGGCAGGGTCAGGAATCCGGCCAGCTCGATGCCGTCACGATCCTTGAAGCGGATCGGCATGCGCTCGGGCATGTCGGCCGGCTTGATCCAGGGCAGGGCCTGGTACAGCGGGCGCGCACGCATGCCGTTGCGTTCGAACAAGGCGAAGGCGCCGGGATTGCGATCGCTGCGCACGCTGATCAGAAGGGTCGAGCCGTCGGTGCTGGCACCCTCCATCGAGACGAATTCAGTGGGTTGGCCCTGCGACAGCGCCTGCATGATCTGCGCGTAGGTGTCGGTCGCGATGTACTGGATCTTGGGCCGACCGCCCGCCGCGAACACCGCCGCGATGGGCGTCTGGGTCTCCGGATTCCACATCACGTCGGTGACGGACGAGAACGGATCCGATGCCAGCACCGTGCGGCCACTGCCGTCGAGGCCGGATTCGACGAGTTGGTTGGGGCCGCCATCCAGGCTGGACAGTGCGTACAGGTGCTTGCCGTCGCGACTGATGCCGATGGGGTCGAAGGATTTGCCGACGACGCTGGCGGGCATCTGCTTCCATGTCTTGCCATCGGCACTGGAGAACACCGCGGCATTCATCCCGGTGTCTTCGCCCGAGGCGATGCGCGCGACGCCGTCGTACGGCAGCAGCGACATGTCGCCATGTTCGATCTCGCCGACCTTTTTCGCGTGGCCGCTGGTTGCATCGACGTCGTAGAGGTCGGTCTTGCCGTACTGCCAGATGTCGCCTTCGGTGTCGTTCGACCGGCTCAGGTCCAGAAAGAAGTGTCCGTTCGGCTGGTACGGCGTGCCGGCGATGGACGGGAACCCTTGCGGGATGTCGAGCGAGTTCACCGACGAAAACGTGCCGCCGCGATGGCGCAGGCTGTACAGCGTTTTCTTGTGCGTGCCGTCGAAGTCGACACCCACGATGTCGCCGGTCGCGGAAGGCGCTACCAGCGTGCCGGTTTCGCGAGCCAGTTCCATGATCAGTCGGGTATCGCTGACCCAATGAACGTTGTACGGCATGAAGCGCGGCGCCATGTCGAGCCGGCTGACCGGCTTCAGGTCGGGCAGGCTCAGTACGGCAAGCTGGTAACTGGCGTCCGTGCTGTTGGTGTTCTGGTTGATCGTGACTGCGAGGTATTTGCCGTCCGGCGAAATCACCGGATTGGTCAACGTCGGGTGCTTGACGAAATCGGAAACCGGCAGTTCGGCGGCGGCAGCAGCAGCACAGAGCAGCGAGCCGGCCAGGAATGACCAGCAGGCGAGGCGTGGAAATCTCATCGGCACATCCCCTTGTTGACAAACCCCGCTTGGCAGTATGCCAGCATGCCACGAGACGCGCCAAGCCTCGGCTTGTCGGGAAGCGTCGGGTTCGGCTACCGTTGCGTGTTGCCCCACACCGATCGCGCCATGAGCGGACCCGTCGAATATCCAGCGCTGTACCTGAAACGTGGCGAGGATGCGCGCCTGCGCGCGGGGCACCTGTGGGTGTTCGCCAACGAGGTGGACGTCGCACGCTCGCCGCTGGGATCGTTCGAGCCGGGCGAGCCATGCGTGGTCGTGGACGCGCGTGGCAAACCGATCGGGGTCGGCTACGTCAATCCGCACTCGCTGATCTGCGCGCGGCTGGTCGCGCGCGGGGTGGAGCATGCACTGGATGCGTCGTTGTTTACGCATCGCGTGCAGGTGGCGCTGGCGTTGCGCAAACGCTTGCACCACGAACCGTTCTATCGCCTGCTGTACGGCGAATCGGACGGCGTGCCGGGGCTGACGCTGGACCGTTTCGACGACGTGATCGTGGCGCAGGCGACCACGGCCGGCGTCGAACGCCTGAAACCTCAGGTCGAGGCCGCGGTGCTGAAGGTGCTGAAACCGCGCGCGCTGATCTGGAAGAACGATGCCGGCATCCGCGAACTGGAAGGGTTGATGGCGTACGCCGATGTCGGGTTCGGCGAGCCGCCCGGCGCGCTCAAGGTGCGCGAGGGCGGCGTCGAGTTCATGGTGGACGCGATCGGCGGCCAGAAGACCGGCTGGTTCTACGACCAGCATGCCAATCGCGACGCCCTTGCGCCGTTCGTGAAGGGCAAGCGCGTGCTGGACATGTTCGCCTACCTTGGCGCGTGGGGGTTGCGTGCGGCGGCGATGGGCGCGGAAGAAGTGGTGTGCGTGGATGCCTCCGCGTCGGCGGTGAAGCTGATCGTGCAGAACGCCGCCCGCAACGGCATGGCCGATCGCGTGCGCGCCGAGCGCGCCGACGCGTTCGAATACCTGAAGGCGCTGCGCGAACGCCGCGAACATTTCGACGTGGTGGTCCTCGATCCGCCCGCGTTCGTCAAGCGCAGGAAGGACCTGAAGGAGGGCGCGCTTGCCTATCGCCGCATCAACGAACTGGCGATGCAGGTGTTGGCGCGCGGCGGCATCCTCGTCACCTGTTCGTGTTCGTACCACATGCCGCGTGCCGGGCTGCTCGACGCGCTGCAGAAGGGCGCGCGGCACCTGGACCGCAACGTGCAGGTGCTGCAGCAACTGCAGCAGGCGCCCGACCATCCGGTCCACCCCGCGATTCCGGAAACCGATTACCTGAAGGGCTTCATTTGCCGGGTGTTGCCGGCGTGAAAGCCCCTCGCCTCCGGAAGAGGGATTGGGGTGAGGGCACGGTTCCGCGCATAATGCCGCGTTCTCGTCGCAACCAAACCCTCATCCCCAGCCCTTCTCCCGAAGGGAGAAGGGAGCAAAGCCCATGACCCATCCGTTTTTCGTCGACATCGACCCGGTCGCCTTCCACATCTTCTCGTTCGGGGTGCGCTGGTACGGCTTGATGTATCTCGGCGGTTTCATCGGCGGGCTTGTGCTCGGTGAATACCGCAGGCGAAAGGGACGCCTCGCGGTCGATCGCGATGCGTTCCTCGACCTGGCGTTCTACTGCATGCTGGGCATCATCGTCGGCGGGCGCATCTGGTACATGCTGACCTACCAGCCGATCGAGTGGATATGGACCGACCCGCTGCAGCTGTTCAAGGTGTGGGACGGCGGCATGTCGTTCCACGGCGGCCTGCTGGGCGTGCTGGTCGCGAGCTTGTGGTGGTGGTGGCGCCATCGCGCCAGCGTGGAGCATTACTTCGACGTGGTCGATTTCGTCGCGCCGCTGGTGCCGATCGGCCTCGGCCTCGGCCGCCTCGGCAACTTCATCAATGGCGAGTTGTGGGGGAAGGTCAGCACGCTGCCGTGGGCGATGATCTATCCGCATGCGTTGCTGGAGAACCCGGAATTCGAGGGCAAGACGTTGGCGGACCTGCACGCGCTGTATCCGACCGGCGCGCTCGACGCCTATGCGCGCCAGCCGTCCGAACTCTACGAATTCGTGCTCGAAGGCGTGGTGCTGTTCACCGTGCTGTGGGTGTTCTCGATCAAGCCGCGTCGCCGCTATGCGGTGTCGGGTCTGTTCGCGTTGCTGTACGGCTGCTTCCGCTTCGCGGTGGAATTCATCCGGGAACCCGATGCGCAACTCGGTTACCTGCTGCACACCGGCTGGCTGACCATGGGCCAGGTGCAATCGATCCCGTTGATCGTGGTCGGAATCGTGTTGTTGTGGTTGTCGCGGCGTGCGCCGGTGGCGCGCATCGCTGCCGCGGAAAGCCCCGCGTGAACCACGCGTCCGGGCGTTTTCGCGCCGCGTAGACGTTTTCCCTGCCAGCATGCCGGCATCGCGACCGCGCCGATGCGGCAAAGGGTGCATGGATGGGGCGACGAATCCTGTACGGGGTCTATCACTGGGGCCTCGGACACGCCACGCGCAGCCTCGGGCTGATCCGTGCGCTGGTCGAGCGCGGCGACGCGGTTACGGTGTTGATGGCGCCCGGGCCGGGGCTGCAGTTGCTGCGCTCCGAGCTTGGCTATGCCTGCGAGTACTACCCGTTCCGCGACACGCCGGCGCCGTTCAGCCGTTATCCGGTGGTCTTCTACCTGCGCATGAGCGCGGCGATGCCGTGGGTGCTCGCCGGTTACCGCCGCGAGCATCGGCTCACCGAAAAGCTGGTGCGCGAACGCGGGTTCGACCGCGTGGTGTCGGACAGCCGGCTGGGGGTGTGGTCGGAAGCCGTGCCCAGCTTCTGCATCTTCCATTCGCTGCACCAGCGCGTGCCCTTCTTCAGCCGCTTCACGGAGTGGTTCGTGGAGTGGGGACAACGCGACCTGTTGAAGGGGTTCACCAAGGTGTTGATCCCGGACGTCGCGGGGGATGGCGGTTTGTCCGGCTGGCTGGGCCACGACCCGGCATTCGACTGGGGCGACGGCAGGCTGGTCTACATCGGGCCCTTGTCCAGCGTGCCGCGGATGCAGGTCGACCAGGACATCGACGTGTTCTTTTCCGTGTCCGGCATCGAGCCGCAACGCGGCTTGCTCGAGGAGCTGGTGCTGCAGGCGCTGCCGGAATTGTCCGGCAACATCGTGGTGACGCTGGGCCGTCCGCATGACGGCGGCGAATGCCGCCGGGTCGAGGGCGCCACGGTGTACGGCTATCTCGATCGCCGGCGCCAGGCGGAAATGCTCAATCGCGCCAGGTTGGTGATGACGCGCTCGGGTTACACCACGCTGATGGAACTCGCGGGGCTCGGCCGCAAGGCGTTGTTCGTGGCGACGCCGGGGCAGAGCGAGCAGGAATACCTGGCGCAATTCCACCGCGAACGCGGGCATGTGTGGTCGGTGGAACAGAAGCACCTCGACATTCCGCGCGACCTGGAACGCGCGCGTGCCGCACAAGGCATCCCTCGCATGGACGTTTCGGCGTCAACGGGAAACTTTCTTGCGGCGATCGATTGAAGGCGAACGCGGGTGCGATGGCATTTCGCGCCACATCAGCGCCACGATCGGCAGGCACAGCAACCACATCGACCCCGTCCACACGATGCGGAAACCAAGCATCATCGCCAGGCCGTCGGTGTAGCCGATGCCCCACGCGCGCGCCGCCAGCATGCCCAGCAATTCCACGGTGCCGATCTGGCTGAAAAGCCCGGCCCCGACCAGGATCACCGCCAGCGAAAACATGTAGATCGTCGTGGACGTGAGGTAGTCGAGATGATGCACGCCCATCCCGCGTCCGACGAACCAGAAAGCATAGGTCAGCGCGCCCAGATACACCGCAGCCAGCACGATGCTGATCGCCAACATCACGGGTGTGGACAACTTGCGCAGGCCGCCCAGCATCTCCAGGCCGGCTTCCGCGCCGCGCCGCGCCCAACGATGGCGCAGCCGGGGCACCAAGGCGTGCGCCCGGTGCTCGAACAGCAAGAGGCCGAGCAGCGCCAGCCCGATGGCTACCAGCAACGCGACCGCCAGCGGGCGCGTGTCGGGCCATCCCGGGATGCCGGCCACCGCGAGGAACAGGAACACCACCGCGACCTCGGCCAGCACCATCATCACCGTCGCGGCCGAACTGCGGCCGATGTGGACGCGGCGCGCCGCGGACAGCACCCAGTTCTGCGAGAACATCCCCAGCGGCAGCGTGACCGTCAATTCGCCCACCGCAAACGCGAGCCAGAACGGGCGCGCGGGAATCCTCACGTCGATCTGGGTGAGCATCAGCTTCAGTTGTGCGGCCTTGCAGGCGAGATAGCACGCCGCGGAAGCCAGCGAGATCCACAGCACGTGCATCGGCAGCTTGCCGACACGCGCGATGACCGTGCGCACGTCGCCCAGGCTGAACGCGAATACCAGCAGGGCGACCGCCAGCAGCACCGGCAGGATCACCTGCGGTTTCAGCAGGGCGCGCGCGTGCGACAGCGCTTTCAGCATGCCTGCAGGTCCGGCGCGAGGTCGGCAAGGCTGTTGTCGAGATAGCGCACGACATTCGCAGGATGCTGCCAGCCGGGTTCCGCACCGCGCGGGCAAGTGTTGCGGAAGCCGCTGCCATCGCGCGCCAGCAGCCGCTTGCGGACCATCCAGCGCAATCGTCGTCTTGCCAACGCCTGAATGGAAACGCGCGACCAGAGCGGATCGAGCGATGCCCCCTGTGCATGCAACGCGGCGAGATTGCGCGCCAGCCAATCCGTGAATTCGTGGCGCGTGAAACGTTCCGGTCCCTGCGACAGGAAGCGCGCCAGCAGGTGGCTCGGGGTGATCGGTGCCAGCGACAGGATCGAACGGCGCAGCGTCGTGTCGAAAGCGCGGCGATCGAGCGAAGTGTCGGCACGGAAATGCCGCCCGATCCTCAACACGACCCGCGAACGCCCCGGCGCGAGGCTGTCGTAACTCAGGGCCATCGGCTGGATCCACGGCGGGGCTTCGGCTGCATGGGCGAGCCGGAAGAATCCGGCGCGGATGCGATCGAAATGGCCGTCCATCGAAATCGTGCCTTCGGGAGCGTAGTACACGCAGTGGCCGCGGTCGAGCCGTCCGGCGAAATGGGCGAGCTGCGCGGACACGGTGGCGTGAAACGCGGGCGCGATTTTCTGCAGCGCCGGCAGCGTCAGCCTGCGCAATCCCCACCATGCCTCGAAGCGTGCATCGGCATGGTCGAGGACGTCGCGCAGGCGCGCGTCGCCGGGCGTCACCGCGAGTTCGCGGCGGCCGCGTGCGTTCAACAGCGATGCGCAATCCTCGTCGCCGCAACCCGCGTCGGACAGCGCGCGCAGGGCCTCGCCCAACGTGAATTCGCGCACCCGCCGCATCGGCTCGGCATGGCCGAGCGGAAAGAACCACGCCAGCGAGACATGCCCCAGCAACGCCGACAACGGCCGTGGCCAGTGCACGGTCAGGCGCGACAGGATGCCGGGGCGGAACAAGTCTTCGCGGGTCGCGTAGAACGGCAGCGGCCACTTGAAACGCAGCCCGCGCCTTTGCACCAGCAACGTGCCCAGCATGGGACCGTCGACGTCGCGCTGGTGGTTCGAGGCAATCAACGTGCCCGGTGCGATGTGGAAGCCGTCCGGGAGCAGGATTTCGCGGCGGTAGGCCGAACACAGGAACAGGTCGAACCCCATTTCGAGCAGCCACGTGCCGAACGGATTGACCTCAGGTGCCTCGGCGGGCAACGCCGCCGGCACGCCGTGCAGGGAAACATCGGCAGCGACGCGGCGTTGCATTCAACCCGCCTCGCGACGGTAGCTGCGGCCTTTCCATACCGAGCGGGTGCCGGCCAGCGCGCGCCACGCGGAGTACCAGGTCGCCGCGAGAAAGAACGTCGCCGCAAGCGGCAGCAGCAACGCGGCCAGCGGGTTGCGGCGGTAGTACATCAGCGTGGGCAGATGGCACGCGAACATCGCGAGGGCGGCCAGCATGCCGACCACGCGAACCGTGTCGCCCATGCCGGATGCGATCGCGGGAAACGGCATCCAGAATGCCACGACGAGCAGGACCGAAACCGCAAGCGTCAGCAACAGCGATTCGTGCAACTGCACGAACGCGGTGCGTGCGACCATGTGCGCGATGTCGCGAAAGCCCGCGCGGCGCCGGCTGGTCGCGCCATGCGTCAATCCGATCCAGCACCGGTAGCCCCTGCGCTTGACGTGCGCGGCCAGCGCGCAGTCGTCGATGATCGCGTCGCGCCATGCGCCGAAGCCGCCGGCGTCGAGCAACGCGGCGCGGTCGACCAGGATCACGCCACCCGCCGCTGCGGCCACCTGCGATCCTTGATGGTTGGCCAGCGCGAACGGGTACAGCAGCTTGAAGAAATACACGAATGCAGGCATCAGCCAGCGGGTGGCCATACCACTCCAGAGCGGTTCCGCGCACAGCGATACCAGCGCGCAACCTTCGTCGGCCTTGCGTTGCAGCGGCGGGACGATGCCCGGCGCGAGCCGGATGTCGGCATCCAGCAACAACACCCGTGGCGTGGCGACGTGTTCGAGGCCTTGCTGCAACGCCCACAGTTTGCCGGTCCAGCCAATCGGCGGCGGCGTGCCGGGGATGACGGTGAGGTTCGGCAGGCCGCTGGTGCGCGCGATGGCCGCGGTGTCGTCACTCGATTGGTCGTCGATCACGATCACCGGTGCGTCGGGCGCGGCGAGGGCAAGCGCGCGCAGGGTTTCGCCGATCCCCCGCGCTTCGTTGCGGGCGGGGATCAACACCGTGAAATCCAGGCGCGGCTTCAATGGTGCCGGATCGGCCTCCAGACGTTCGCGGCAAAGCCACGCACGCCACGGTGCGAGCAATACGCCGATCCAGCAAGCCAGGGCGAGGGCGGCGGGGATCAGCAGGATCATGCTCGCTGCCCCATGCGCGCCGTCAGTGCTGGATACCGCCGAAGTGAGCGATCGGGATGTTGCTGTGCGGGTGGCGCTGGTTCGGCTCCGGCGTGTCGTACAGGATCGGCGGATCGGTGGCGAAAGGCCCCGTGAGTTTCGGGCCGCGCAGGCTGGTCCACAGGGCCTTCAGCGGATGCGCGAACGCGTCGGCAGCGGCGGTGCCTTCGAATCCGCAATGCGCCATGCAATTCGCGCATTTCGGATTGCGGCCGACGCCGTAGTTGTCCCACTTGGTGTTGTGCATCAGGTCGGAGAAGGTCTTCTCGTAGCCCTCATCCACCAGCAGATAACACGGCTTTTGCCAGCCGAACACGTTGCGGCACGGCATGCTCCATGCGCTGCACTGGTAGCCCTGGTTGCCGCACACGAAGTCGAGGAACAGGCTGGAGTGCGACAACGGCCATTTGCCGTGCGTGGCCTTCCTGCGCTTGAAGATGTTGCGGAACAATTCCTTCGATTGCCGGCGTCCCATGAACACGTCCTGGCGCGGCGCATGCTCGTAGTGGTAACCCGGCGACACCGTGATGCCGTCGACCTTCAGGTCGTTGCTGGCGAAGTCGAAGAACTCGGCGACCTCGTCGGGTTTCGCGGTGGTGAACAGCGTGGTGTTGATGTTGACGCGGAATCCGCGCTGCTTGGCGGCGCGGATCGCCGACACCGCGATGTCGAAGATGCCTTCGCGGCCCACGCTTTCGTCGTGGCGCTCGCGCATGCCGTCGAGGTGCACCGAAAACGTCAGGTGGTCCGAGGGCGTGAACAGGTCGAGCTTCTTTTCCAGCAGGATCGCATTGGTGCACAGGTACACGTACTTGCCGCGCGCGATGATGCCTTCGACGATCTGCTTGATGTCATGGTGGATCAGCGGCTCGCCGCCAGGGATCGACACCATCGGCGCGCCGCATTCGTCGACCGCCGCAAGGCACTCTTCGACCGACAGGCGCTGCTTCAGGATGTGCGAGTCGTAATCGATCTTGCCGCAACCTGGGCAGGCGAGGTTGCACTGGAACAACGGCTCCAGCATCAGCGTGAGCGGATAACGCTTCACGCCGTGCAGGCGGCGCCCGATGATGTAGGTGGCAACCTTCAATTGTTGGCGAACGGGAATCGACATGCTCGAATCTCCTGCGGCGCGCCTGGGCGTCGTGCCGGCCCCCGCATGTTTCGCGCGGAGCCCGTCTGCCTGCATGTTGGACCGCCGCGTGTCAACGCGGCGTTGAGGCGCCGCCCGGCAGGTTAACGGGTTTTTCAGGACCAGCGCGGCAACGGCACGCCGATTGGCGCGCGGATCAGGCTTCGCGCTGGCGGCGCGGCGGTTCGTCGCTGCCCGGCAAGCGGTTGGCGAATTCGCTGCGCAACCGCTGCCATTCCAGCTTCAGCCATGGCGTGAAGTGTTCGGGCGATTCCGTGATCTCGCGGTCGAGGTCTTCCGGCTTCACGTAACGCCACGCGGCGATTTCGGTTTCGTTGACGCGCACCGGCGCATCGGACACGCCGACGTACACCCAGCACAGTTCGGTCTCCGAACCGGCGTCGCCATACTCGGCGTGGTACTGGAACTTGTAGATGAACTCGAGCGGGCAGGTGAAGCCAAGCTCTTCGTGCAAACGCCGCTGCGTCGCGGTGTCCATGTCCTCGCCACCGCGCGGATGGCTGCAGCAACTGTTGGCCCAGTAGCCGGGCCACAAGGGTTTCGCGACCGCGCGCTGCTGCAGCAGCAGTTCTCCCGCGGGGTTGAACACGAACAGCGAGAACGCGCGGTGCAGGATGCCGCGGCCGGCGTGCGCGTCGGCCTTGCTGGCGTGGCCGATCTCGCGATCCATCTCGTCGACCAGGATCAAGCGTTCGGAATCGAACGACACCACCCGATTGTCTTGCCGGTCACCCAATGCTGCTCTCCATCGCCTGATAGCCCGCCTGCTGCAACGCACGCACCACGCGGCCCGGATCATCCGGGCACAACGCGATCATCGCGCCGCCGCCGCCGCCGCCGGTGAGCTTGGCGCCCACCGCGCCGTTGGCGCGTGCGACCTGGATCATTTCTTCCAGTTCCCAGCTCGATACCTGCAGCGCGTTCAACTGGCCCTGGCAGATGTTCATCAACTCGCCGAACTGTTGCAGGTCCCACGCTTCCAGTGCCTTGATGCCCTGCATCGCCAGCGAATCGATCTCGTCGAAGATGCGCTCGTAGAGTTTCCGGTTGCGCTGCCACGCCTCGCGCACGCGGCCGACGGTGCGCGCGGTCAGGCTTTCCACGCCCGACAGGCCGATCACCATCGGCAGCGGCCTGGCGAAATGCAGCGGCTCGATCACCGGCGGTTCGCCGCGCTGGAACAGCAGCGGCTGGCCGTAGGTCGCGACGGTGTTGTCGATGCCGGACGGCGTGCCGTGGGCGACGCGTTCGCATTCGTAGGCAAGCTCGCACACCTGCTGGTCCGTGAGGCCCAGTGCGCAGTGGTGGCCAAGCGCGCGGATCACCGCCACGGCGAGCGCGGCCGAACCACCGAGGCCGTTGGCGCGCGGCAGGTTGGGGTAGACCTGGATGCGCAGTGGCCGATCGGTGAGTTCGAGTTTTTGCAGGATCATTTCCAGCGATTGCAGGAACGAGCCCGGGTGCTTCGTGCCGGGGTGCAGGCGTGATTCGACACCCCAGCGCGGAATGATGAGTTGCGTGCCGTCGTTCGATTCCTCGGCGCGCGCGCGGATCGCCATCGGCACCGGCACCGCGATCGCGTGGCGGCCGTACACCACCGCGTGTTCGCCGAGCAGGATCGCCTTGCCGTAGCCGGTCGCGTATTCGGCTTCCTCGACCGGCTCGAAACCCTGCGCGACCGTCCTGGCTTCGGGTTTGGCATGGGTTTGCACTTCGGCGATGATCTCCTTGGCCTTCCACACCTTGATCTCGCCGCTGTCGAGCAGGCGCTCGACCACGGTTTCGAATATCTCCGGCGTCGCGCCCGCGCTAACGGCCACCGAGCGCGCGTGCAAGGTCATGTGGCCTTGCTGGATGCCGTCGGTGACCAGTGCACGCAGCGCGGAGAAGTTCTGCGCCAGGCCGACCGCGCCCATGATTTCCGCCAATTCGCGCGCGCTTCCGGCTTTCAGCACGCGCAGGTTGAGCGCGACGGTGGCGTTCGATTGCAGGTTGCCGCCCACGGTGCCGACCTTCATCGGCATCTCGATGTTGCCGACGAGGTTGCCCTGGTCGTCCTTGTACCAGCGCGTCAGCGAGCTGTAGTGCGCGCCGCGTGCGGCGTAGGCGTGCGCGGCGGCTTCCAGTGCGCGCCAGTCGTTGCCGGTCGCGAGCGCGACTGCATCCACGCCGTTCATGATGCCCTTGTTGTGGGTGGCGGCGCGGTACGGATCGCACACCGCGAGGTCATTGGCGAGGATGATCCCGTCGCGCACCTGCTCGCCGTCGAAACCTCTTTCTGCAAGGAGTTTCGTCGGGATCACGGCTTTCGCCCACACCAACGCGCGGTCGGTGAGGTTGGAAAGGATCCGCAGGAACACCTTGCCCCCGGTGATGCCTTCCACCAGCGGCGCCACGCCTTCGCACATGGTGTTGACCATGTTGGCGCCCATCGCGTCGCAGGTATTCACCAGCAGGTGCAGCACCACCATGTCGCGGCGGCCATCGGCGGCCGGGTGGATGCGTACCTCGATGTCCCTGGCGCCGCCGCCGCGTGCCACCATCTTCGGGTGCAGGCTGTTGGCGAGGTTCAGGATTTCCTGCTTGCGTTGCAGCAGCGCGGTTTGCGCCGCAGCGGAATTGTCGCAATCGACGATCTGCACCTGGCCGATCAGGATCGGATCGGTGCTGCGCGTGGTGAAACCGCCTGCGGCACGCACCAGCTTCGCGGCCGAGGACAACGCCGCCACGATCGAGGGTTCCTCGACCACCAGCGGCACCACGTGGTCCTTGCCGTTGATCAGGAAGTTGAGGCCGAGTCCGAGCGGCAGTCCCATCACGCCGATCACGTTCTCGATCATCTTGTCGGCGCGCGCGACGTTGAGCGTGTGCGCGCCGCTGGACAGGGTCTGGAAATCCTCGCGTGAAAGCAGGCCCCGCTCGCGCACCAGGTTCACGCGCTCGGACACCGACAACTTGTAGAAACCCGGAAATCTCGACTGGTCCATCTTGGATTCCTTGCAAAGTCTCAAACGTTCGAAACGACCTCCAGACCCGTGGGGTCCGCTTCCAGCCCGATCACGGGAAAGCCGGCGCGCAACGCGCGCGCGGAGAAATCCCGCAACCGCGTATCTTCCACGGCAAACGTGACGCCTATGTCACCGCCGCCGGCGCCGCAGCTCTTGTAGACGCACCCGCAATCCGCGGCGATCGCGGCGATCGCCCGATGCTCGCGGCTGGCGATGTCCGCGCCCGCGGCTTCACCGAAGCGGGCCAGGGATGTTGCGTAATCGTGGAGACAGGACAGGAAGGCGGCGGCATCGTTGGCGGCCAAGGCGTCAATACCGCGTGAAGAAATTGTAGCGAGTTCGTGCATGCAGTGCGCGAAGGCAGCGGGGTCGCGTTCACGCCACCCCGCGACGGTTGCCAGCATCGCGCGGGTCGAAGCCGGGCGGCCGCTGTAAACGCAGCGCCAGCGCAGGCCTTCAGGCAACCTGGCCGGGACGCTGCGCGTCGCGTTCCCATCCAGCTGGTAGCGCAGCAAACCACCCGAAAACGACGCGGCGATATCGATGCCGCTGCCGTGGCCGTGCTGGATCGCGCGATGTGTCCGCACGCATTCGTCCAGCGTCGGTGCGGGTTTCTGCGCGATCGCGTGCAACGCGCCGAGCAGGGCGACCGCCAGCGCGGCGCTCGATCCCAGGCCCAGCTTGGCCGGCTTGCCGGCGTGCTCGACGTGGAATGCATCGCTGTCGAGTTCGACGCGGCAAGGCGGCAGGTGCGCCCCTGGATGAAACTGACCGAGCAGGGTCGCAACCCATGCAAGCGCGTCCGGCGCCGCATCCGACCACGCGGCGCCGGCGCCGTCCATCCGCAAGCGGGCTTCCACCCCGAATGTTGGCGACACGATTTCCCAGGCGTCGTCAGTGGCAGGCGCCAGCGTCGCGCGTGCGCGGCGATCCACCGCCAGCGCCAGCGCCGGTGCGCCTTCCAGCACCGCGTATTCGCCCAGCAATACCAGTTTGCCGGGTGCGCTGGCGACAATCGACGTCAAGCGCCGGCCTCGACACGCGCGCCTTCGCCGAGGCCGCTGATTTGCGCTTCCTCGACGCCTTGCACCTCGCGCAGCGCGGCGGCGACGCGTGCGGCGTGTCCGGGCAGGCAGACCGCCTTCACCTGCGGGCCGGCGTCGATGGTGAAGAATACGCCTGCGCCTTCGCGGCGCAGGGCATGGATGCAGCGCATGCAGTCGAGCGTCGCGGCATTCCAGTAGATCAGGCCGGGGCGCGCGGACAGCATCACCGCGTGCATCGCGAGGCAACTGGCTTCACCAAGCCGCGCCAGCTTGTCGAAATCGCGCGCCAGCACCGCCACGCGCGCATCGCCGAGGTCGGCGTTCGCGGTGGCGATCCAGTCGCGGTAGAACGGCGAGGTCTTGCGCGTGTGGTCCATGCCGTCGCGCGAAGTGATGGCTTTCTTCGCGCGGGTGGTGATCGCCACCACGACCTCGAGCGGCCATGCCACGGCATCCAGCAACGGCGCCGCGAACGCGTCCTCGCCGTCTTCGCGCTTGCCCGCGGCCATTTCCACGAAACCGCCGAAGATCGAACGCGCCGCCGAACCGGAGCCGCGACGTGCCAGCAGCGACAGTTCGCGCGAGGCGAGGTTCAGCCCCAGCGCGCGATCGGCTGCCACGGCGAGTGCCGCGAACCCGGATGCGGACGATGCCAATCCCGCGCCGGTCGGAAAGTCGTTGCCGGATTCGACGCGCGCGCGGGTTTCGACCCCG
This sequence comes from Lysobacterales bacterium 66-474, assembly GCA_001899805.1. Taxonomy (GTDB): domain Bacteria; phylum Pseudomonadota; class Gammaproteobacteria; order Xanthomonadales; family Rhodanobacteraceae; genus 66-474. The sequence goes on along the minus strand of MKWP01000015.1, from coordinate 116,387 downwards.
GCGCGTGCGCGGAACAGGTCGAGGAACGCGCCGATCTTGCGGGTCTGTGCCGCGTCGCGCTCGCCGTTCAACAGGACGTCGTCTGCGTCGAGCGCGGGATCGAAACGCACCGACGTGCGCGTGTGCAGCGCATCCAGCGTGACCGACAACGAACCCGCCGCGGGCAGGTTCAGCTCGTCGTCGCGTTTGCCCCAGTACTTGACCAGCGCGATGTTGGGCTGCGCTGTGGCAGTGGCGTACCGGATTGGCGCAGTCATCCGTCGTGACTCGTTTTCAGTCGTGGGGCACATTCTTCTCTTCGTCATTCCGGGGCTGCCCGCCTGCGGGCAGAACCCGGAATCGGGTTTTTCAACGCGAACCGATTCCGGGTTTCCTCACTCCTCGAAACGCGGCCGTCCCTGGCCGCTCCCCGCGTCATCGCCCATGGAGCGGCGGTGGCCCCGGAATGACGATCGAAAATCACCGAATATGGGCCAAGGTCAGACAAGATACCCATTGTCCTGGAACCATTGTATTGCGTCCGCCAGCGCTTCCCGCGCCGGCCGTGCACGGTAGCCGAGTTCGGTTTCGGCGCGGAGGCTGGAGAAATACATATGGTGGCGGGCCAGTTTCACGCCATCCACCGTGATGCTCGGCGCGATGCCCGTGACGCGTGCCCAGGCTTCGGCGCCGTGGGCGACCGGCAGTACCACGCCGTGCGGCAGCTTCAGCCAGGGCCCGTGGCGGCCGGCGAGTGCGGCGACCGTTTGCAGTATGTCGCGCAGGCTCATGTTTTCGCCGCCCAGCACATAGCGTCGGCCGCGTTGGCCATGCTCGTAGGCGAGCACGTGGCCCTCGGCCACGTCGTCCACGTGCACGATGTTGAGCCCGGTATCGACATACGCCGGCATGCGTCCGCGCGCGGCGTCGAGGATGGTGCGGCCGGTCGGGGTCGGCTTGCGGTCGCGCGGACCCACCGGCGCCGAAGGATTCACGATCACGATGTCGCGGCCCGCGTCGGCGCAGCGTCGCGCCAGCGCCTCGGAAAGGAACTTGGAACGCTTGTACGCACCGATCATGTCGGCGAGGCGCGCGGGCGTGGCTTCGTCGGCCGGCGTGCCGTCGGCGTGCAGGCCGAGCGTTGCGACGCTGGACGTGTGCACGACACGCCGCACTCCGCAGCGTTGTGCGGCGAGCAGGATGTTATGGGTGCCGCGCACGTTGGCCTTGCGGATCTCGTGCGGATCGCGTGCCCACAGGCGGTAGTCGGCGGCGACGTGGAACAGGCCTTCGCAACCGGCGAGCGCGCGTTCCAGCGATGGCGCGTCGAGCAGGTCGCCGCGCACGATCTCGACGTCGAGGCCGTCGAGGTTGGCCGTGTCGCCGGCCGGACGCACCAATGCACGCACCGCGTAACCGTGGCGCAGCAGCGCGCGAGTCACCGCCGATCCCACGAATCCGCTGGCGCCGCTGACGAGGACCCGCGCGCTCATGCGGCGGACAGCCGCGCGGCCGCCGCGAGCGTGCGTCGCGCCCGTGCGAAATCACGCGCCAGGGCGTGCGTTGCGTGCCAGGTCGAGGGGCCGCCCAGCACGATCGCCGCCAGCATCCGCATCGAGACGCCGCGGTCGCCGATCGTCTGCGCGATGCTTCGCGGCACCTCGCGGGTCACCGGATCGCAGATCGCCTTCACCGCGACGAACGGCAGCCTGGCGCGCGCCGCGACCGCGGCTATCGGTGCGGCTTCCATGTCCACCGCACGCGCGCCGCTGCGCGCCGCGAGAGCGCGCTTGTCGGCCTGCGAAGCGAGCGGTTGTTGCACCGACCACAGCGCGCCGCGGCGTACCCGCAGCGACCCGGCGAAGATCGCGGCGAGCCTCGCGCCGGCGTCCGGGTCGACGCCGAATCCGGGGTCGCCGTGCGCGTACAGGATGCGATCCGGGACCAGCAGGTCGCCGGGCGCGAGATCGGCGTCCAGTGCGCCGGCCACGCCCCAGTTCGCCAGCCGGGTCACGCCGCAGGCGAGCAGGCGCTCGGCCGCGCGCATGGCGTTGTACGGGCCGGTGCCCGAGACCGCCGCCCAACCTTCGTGCCAGCGCACGCAGGCGCCCGGGCGTGTGTCACGCATGCCCATGCTGCGGGCTTCGGCGGGCAGGGCGACGATCAATCCGATCACAGCGGGGCCGGTGACGTCGCGACCGGCGTCCTCAACTTGTGCGGCGGGCGCGGACATTGCGGTAACGCACCAGTGCCCAGTACGGGAAATAGCGGCTGTAGCCGTGGTATTTCAGGTAGAACACGCGCGGGAAACCGGGCGCGTTGAAACACGCGTCGTGCCATTCGCCGTCGACCTGCGTTTTCAGCAGATAGTCGATGCCGCGCGCGACCGCCGGGCTGTCGGCTTCGCCCGCGGACATCAACGCCAGCAGTGCCCACGCGGTCTGCGCCGGTCCGCTGCGCGCACCGCGGCCGCGCAGTCCGGGATCGAGGTAACTGTCGTTGCCCTCGCCCCAACCGCCGTCGGCTTGCTGCACCGACTTCAGCCATTTCAGCGCGCGCCGGAAGGTCGGTGCGTCGCCCGGCATGCCGGCCGCGCTCAGCGCGGCCAGCACCGACCATGTGCCGTAGATGTAATTGGTGCCCCAGCGCCCGAACCACGCGCCCTCCGGCGTTTGTTCGGCCACGAGGAAGCGCAGCACGCGTTCGCGGATCGTACGATCCTGCGCGCGATCGAGCAACGACAACAGCGTCAGCACGCGGCCGCTGACGTCGCTGGTCGGTGGATCGAGCAGGGCGCCGTGGTCGGCGAACGGGATCTGGTTGAGCCACTGGTGGTCGTTGTCGGCGTCGAATGCGGCGAAACCGCCGCGCTTCGACTGCATGCCGCACAGCCAGTCGGCCGCGCGCTCGATGGCTTGCGCGTACCGCGCGCGTTGCGGCGATTGCTGCAGCGCGCGCGCCACCACAGCGGTGTCGTCGAGGTCGGGATAGGCGTCGTTGCGGAACTGGAAGGCCCAGCCGCCGCCCGCCAGGTCGGGGCGGTAGCTGCGCCAGTCGCCGGGCTCGTCGCGCAACTGGCGCGAAACCAGCCAATCCAGCGCGCGCCGCGTGGCGGCTTCCGGCGCGTCGGGGTCTTCCTGCAGGGCCAGGCAGGCGAGCCCGGTGTCCCACACCGGCGACACGCAGGGCTGGCACCACGCTTCGCGGTTCCGGATCACCAGCAGGTCGTCGATGGCCTTGCGGGTTTCGCGGCGCACGGGGTGTTCCGGCGGGTAACCGAACAGGGCAAGCGCCTCATGGGCGTTGACCATCGCAGGAAAGATCGCGCCCAGGCCGCCGTCGCCGTTGCGGCGCTCGAGGATCCACGCCTCGGCGCGGCGCAGCGCGCGCCCGCGCAATCGTTTCGGGATCAGCGCTTCGAGGCGACGCATCGCTTCTTCGCAGACGAACAGCACGCGGTTCAACAACGAGCGCGGATGGAAATAATGTTTTTCCCGCTCGGGAGGCGTGACGAACAATTCGCGGATGTGCACGCCGCGCGGGTTCGCGGCGCGCGGTTTCAGGGAGGTCAGCACCGACAGCGGCACCATCACGGTGCGCGACCAGTACGACACCTTGGACAGGTTGAACGGGAACCAGCGCGGCAGCAGCACGATCTCGACCGGCAGGAACGGCACGCCGCGCCACGGCAATTCGCCGAACAGCGCCAGCGCGATGCGGGTGAACACGTTGCTGCGCGCGGCGCCGCCGCGCGCCAGGATCGCCGCGCGCGCCCGTTGCATGTGCGGCGCGTCGGCGCGGTCGCCGGCCAGCTTCAGCGCGAAATAGCACTTCACGCTGCAACTCACGTCCAGCGCGCCTTCGGGATACAGTGGCCAGCCGCCGTCGCGGCACTGGCGATCGCGCAGGTAGGCGGCGAGCCGCGCTTCCAGCAGGCGATCGGATTCGCCGAGGTAGTGCAGCATCAGGATGTATTCGGCGGGAATGGTGCAGTCCGCTTCGAGTTCGTATTGCCAGAAACCATCGGCGTGCTGGCGCGCGAGCAGGCGCGTGCGCGCGGCGTCGATCGCGTCGCCCAGGCGGGGCTGCGCGCCGGACCCTGCATGGCTCGTCGGGGAAGGGTGCCGCGAGAGTCCGGGGTCGGCTGCCATGGCTTATTTGAGCGGCATCGCGTGGGCCGGCCCGCAGGCATCGCTGCGCGGCCACGCCGCGCGCGGATCGGGCAGCAGGCCGCGCCAGTCGTCGGCCAGGGCCTGCAGCGGCAAACCGTCGGCAAGCCGCGCGAACCAGCGTTGCAACACTCGGCTGTAGCCGGCGAACAGCCGCGAGGCGATCACGATCTTCTTGACGACCTGGCGCGACACCTTCACTTGCGTGCCCGCGGTGAAGTCGGGTTGCGCGAGGATCGACGCCAGCGTGCGCATCGCAAGGCCCAGCGCGATCAGGCAGAAGCGGCGGATGCCGGTTTCCTTCTCGGGGACCAGCAGGGTGTATTCCAGCGCGTTGCGCAAGTGGCTGTGCGCGATGCCGATCAGTTGCGCGTAGCCGCGCCCGAAGGCCGCCGGGATGTCGCTGCGGCGGATGTCTTCCAGCCTGACGCCGGCGCGCGCGAACAGGTCGTGCGGCAACCAGCATACGCCGCGATCGCGGTCCTCCCAGAAATCCTTGAGGATGTTGGTCATCTGCAAGCCCTGGCCGAACGACACGTCCAGCTTCGACATAGCCTCGCGCCGCTCGGCGATCCGCGGCGAGTAGTCGCAGAACAGGTCGGTGAGGGTCTGCCCGACGATGCCCGCCACGTAGTAGCAGTAGCGGTCCATCTCGCGCAGGTCGGCGAGGCCTGCGGTGCTGGCGTGGCGCTCGAAGTCCGGCATGCCGGTGCACATGGTGCGCACGCAGCGCGCCAGCGATTCGCGCTGGGCGAGGTTGAAGCCGTCGGTGACCGCGATGATGGACGCGGTGTTCGCGACCAGGTCTCGTTCGGCTGCCAGCGTGTTGCCGTGCAGCAGCGGTGCGAGGTCGCGCGCGAACGAATGCGGATCCTCGGTGGAGGCGACCACCCGGGTGAAGCGGTCGTGGAACTGTTGCTTGACGTCGGATGGCAGCGCTTGCTCGTCCTCGATGGTGTCGGCGATCCGGCACAGCAGGTAGGCGTTCGCGATCACCGTGCGCAGGCGCGGGTCGAGCTGCGGAATCGTCAACGCGAAGGTGCGCGACACTTCCGGCAGGACCAGGTCCTGGTACGCCTCGGCGGCTTGCCGCGGGTTGCGCGCGGCAGCATGGGTCATCATCCTGCTACTCCTCGGAACCTTTGCGTCCGGCCAGTTGATCCTAGCCATTGTGCGTGAAGACGAGGTGGAAGTCGCGTGTCGGTGGCCTTGACGGGTGCGGCGGCAGGCCGTGTTTTGACATGCGCCGCGGGGTCTCGCTAGGCTCGCGCGATATCCACGGCCCGTCGCTCGCCCAAGGAAGCAACCCATGTCATTCGCGGACCGCGCAGCCGGCTACCTGGAGCGCGTCGAACAGGCGCTGGATGCCCGCCTGCCGGCCGAAGGCACGCGTCCGGCCACGCTGCACGCGGCGATGCGCTATTCGGTGCTGGGCGGCGGCAAGCGCGTGCGTCCGCTGCTGTGCTACGCGGCCGGCGAGACGCTGGGCGTGGCCGCGGACCGCCTGGACGATGCCGCGTGCGCGGTCGAATGCGTGCACGCCTTCTCGCTGGTCCACGACGATCTGCCGGCTATGGACGACGACGCGTTGCGGCGCGGCAAGCCGTCCACCCACAAGGCTTTCGGCGTCGCCACCGCGATCCTCGCGGGTGATGCGCTGCATACGCGCGCTTTCGAAATCCTGGCCGGCGATGGCGTGCACGCCGCCGCCGAACGGCTGGGCATGATCGCGATCCTCGCTTCCGCGACCGGCTCGCTCGGGATGACCGGCGGCCAGGCGGTGGACCTGGAATCCGAAGGCAGGCAATTGGCCGTCGACGACCTCGAGGCGCTCGATCGCGACAAGACCGGCAGGCTGATCCGCGCCGCGGTGCTGATGCCGTGCTGCGCGGTGCCGGGCCTGCCGGGGGCGACGCGCGATGCGCTGGACCGCTTCGCCGCAAACATGGGGCTCGCGTTCCAGATCAAGGACGATGTGCTGGACGTGGAGGGCGACCAGGCGCTCACCGGCAAGACCCAGGGCGCCGATGCCGTGCGCGGCAAGGCAACTTATCCGTCGCTGATGGGACTCGACCATGCCAGGCAGCGCGCGGATGCCCTGTACGCCGACGCGCTGGCTGCGCTGGAACCCTTCGGCGGTGCCGCCGAACCGCTGCGCTGGCTGGCGCGCTACATCGTCCATCGCGATCGCTGAGGCGGCGGGTCCCGCGAGATGGAAGTGGTGGAGCGGAAGGGGATCGAACCCTCGACCTCTGCATTGCGAACGCAGCGCTCTCCCAGCTGAGCTACCGCCCCACGTTGAGTTGTCCTGGCAGGGCGTCCGGATCCGGCGCTTGCCGCACCGGCGCGTTGCGCGCCAGCGAGCCGCGTATGGTAGCCGGTATGCGGCTGCGCGCCAAGCTTTTGTATTGGCAAGGTGCCGCGTCGCGGATCAGCCCGGCACGAGTGGTGCCAATTGCGCTTCCAACAAGGATCGACGCCAGCCTTCGAGACCCGCGGGCCAGGTGCGTGTCACCGCCAGCTCCTCGATCAATCGACGCGGGCACAACAGGCCGGCGGGCAGGCCGAGTTTCGTGGCGGCGACGTGCACCACGTCGCGCATCGCGTCGACCGCGCGTTTGGTTTCGCCTTTCGGGGCAGGTGGGATCGGCGCAAGTTCGGCCAATTCTTCCGGCGTCGCCGGTGTGCGCAACAGGACGAACAATTCGCCGCGCTGTGGTCCGCGCAAGGCACGCTGGCCCTGCACGCGCTCGAACAATTCCTGTGAAGTCGCGGGCGGCTGTTGCGACAAGGCCAGCGCATGGGCGTCGTCGAGTATCCACGGGCGCGGGCGGTCGAGCTTGCGCGCGGCGTCGTCGCGCCACAGCAGTACCCGTCGCAGCCGCGCCTGTGTTTCGGCAGGCCAGTCCGCCGCCGTGGCGAAGCCGCGTTGCGGTTGGCGATCCGCCTGCGTCCGGCTTTGCCGCGCGCGCTGCACCAGTCGCGTGCAATCCTCGGCGTGCCAGTCGCTGCGCCCGAGCTGCCGCAACTCCGCCGACAATCTTTCGTGCAACGCTGCGAGATGGGCGACGTCCTGTTCGGCATATTCGAGTTGGCTGGCCGTGAGCGGGCGTTGCAGCCAGTCCGAACGGGTTTCGTCCTTGGGGATCGCGATGCCGAGCAGCACCGCGACCAGTTTCTGGTAGCTGAGGCCCGGGCCCAGTCCGCACAAGGCGGCGGCGATCTGGGTATCGAACAGGTCGAGCGCGACATCGCCAAGCAACGGCGCGAGCGCTTCCATGTCCTCGCCCGCGCTGTGCATCACGCAGGCACGCCCGGCGATCAACGCGCGCAGGTCCGCGCCGGCGTCGAAGGCCAGCGGGTCGACCAGCCACTGATCGTGCGCGTGCGCGACCTGCACCAGCGCAAGCTTGGGGAAAAAGGTGTTGCGGCGCATGAACTCGGTGTCGAGCCCGAGCGGGGCGTGCCCGCCGGGGCTTGGCAGGGCGTTCGCGTGGTCGATCCAGGTCGCACTCATGGCAGGCGTCGCGGGAAGTGGTGTTCCATTCGGGATGGGTTTGCTATCGTGAACCCTGCACGATAACAGCCAGTCGCCGCGAGCGCATGCCGAATCCGCAATCCGTTACCCGTCAGCACGCGATAGGCGGCGCGATCGGCGTGCTGTTGCTGGTGTTCGCGCTGGTGTACCGGTTCTTCCCGGCGGCATTGAAGGTCGAGCCGGCGATCCTGAAATCGCATTCGCACACGACCTCCGGTGCGCCGTCGCGCGCTGCGACGGCGCCGCCAAGGTTGACCCCCGCCGAATCCGAACTCAACGCGGGTCCTCCGATTTCGCTGGCGCCCACGGCGGTGATCGCGGCGCGCGCGCGCGAAGGTTCATTCGGCGTCGCCGGCAATGGCAAGATTTCCGAATTGCTGGCCGCTGCCGGCAAGGCCGCGCGCGGCGGCAATCTGGCCGGTCCCGACAAGGACAGCGCTCTGGCGCTGGTGCTGGAGGCCGTCCGCCAGGCCCCCGAGGATCCGCACGTGAAGTCCGCGGTGTCCTTGCTGCACGCGCGGCTGGTCGCGAATGCGCAGCAATCGCTCGCGAGCGGCGATGCCGACGCGGCGCGCGCCGGCCTCGAAGCGCTCAAGCAATTGCCGGGTCGCGATGGCGACATCGCCGCGCTGTCCGCGCGCATCGATGCCGCGGACAAGGTGCAGCCTTTGCTGGAGCAGGCATCGGAGCTGGTGCAGAAAGACAAGCTGGAAGGGCCCGGTGACGACACCGCGCTGGCGGTTTACCGCAAGGTGCTCATCCTCGATCCCGAGAACGTGGTGGCACGCCAGGGCCTGCAGCGCGTGCAGCAGGCCGCGCTGGATCGCGCCCTCACCGCCGCCGCGCAAAACAACGATGCCAAGGCGGACGCGGCGCTGGCGGATGCCGCGGCGATCCTGCCGTCGTCGTCCGCGCTCGCGCAGACACGCACGCGCATCGTGGCCATGCGCGGCGGGCGAGCCGACAACCTGATGGTGCAGGCGCAGTCGGCACTGGACGCCGGCAACCTTGACCTCGCGCTGAAACTCGCCGACCAGGCCGGCACGCTCGGCGCTTCGACCGACGCATTCCTGGCCAGGGTGGAGAACGCACGCGAGTACGCGAGCTACCACCCCGGCCAGGTGTTCACCGACCATTTCCTCGATATCGTCGGACAGGCGCCGGCGATGGTGGTGGTGCCGCGCGGCAGCTTCCTGATGGGCGCGCCGCAACGCAGCCGTTCGCAGACCAGCGCCGAACAGCCGCACCATGAAGTGACGATCGCCAAGGGTTTCGCGCTCGCGCGGGCGGAAGTCACCGTTGCCGAGTTCCGCGTGTTCGTGCGCACTTCAGGGTACGTGCCGGATTCCGACCGGCTGGGCGGCGCGTCGGTGTACGACGAGGCCAACGGGCGCATGCAGATGCGGTCGGGCGCGGGCTGGCAGGACGACTACGCCGGCCAGCGCGCCAGGGACAACGATCCGGTCGTCAACGTGTCGTGGAACGACGCGCACGCGTACGCGGAGTGGCTGTCCAGGCACACCGGCAAGCGCTATCGGCTGCCGACCGAAGCCGAATACGAGTATTCCGAACGTGCCGGTACCACCACGACCTACTGGTGGGGCGAGGGTACGCCGAAGCAGAAGGTCGAGAATCTCACCGGCAGCGGCGACCGTTCACCCTCGCACCGCAGCTGGGCCAACGCGTTTTCGGGTTACAACGACGGGTACTGGGGCCCCGCGCCGGTGATGAGTTTCCTGGCCAATCCGTTCGGCCTGTACGACATGAGCGGCAATGTGTCCGAGTGGGTCGTGGACTGCTGGCACGAGAACTATGTGCGTGCGCCCACCGACGGCAGCGCATGGGTCAACCCCGGTTGTGGCGAGCGCGTGATCCGCGGCGGTTCCTGGGGCAGCGCGCCTGACCAGGATCGCTCCTCGTTCCGCCAGGGCGCGACGGCCGATACGCGCAGCGGGCGCGTGGGGTTCCGGGTGGCACGCGACCTTTGAACGTGTACGCGACTCACGCGCATGCATCGAGCGCGGCGCGCAACGCGGGCAAGTAGCCCCGGCCGAACAAATTGACGTGGTTCAACAGATGGTAGAGGTTGTAGAGCGGCGCACGCTCGCGCCAGTCGCGGCGCAGCGGCACGAGTTCCGCGTAGGCATCGAAGAACGCCTGCGGCGGCGAACCGAACAAGCCGAGCATCGCGAGTTCCGCCTCCGCCCATCCGTGGTGTACGGCACCGGCGTCGATCAGCGCGGGCGCGCCATCGCTGCAGACATGCAGGTTGCCCGACCACAGGTCTCCGTGCAGCAAGACCGGGGGCATGTCGGGAATGCGCTCGCGCAGGTTCGCGCACAGGAATTCGATGCGCGTGGCGTCGCGCGTTTCGACCAGGCCGCGATCGCGGGCACGTCGCAGTTGCGGCTGCAGGCGGCGATCGGCGAAGAAACGCCAGCCGTCGTCGTCGGGTGTGTTGTCCTGCGGAGAATCGCCGCAATACCCGCCGTGCCCGAAACCGAAATGTTCGCCGATGCGGGCGTGCTGGCGTGCCAACCCGGTGCCGGCGCGCTGCCAGTAGTCCAGCGCCGGCCGACCTCGTCCCAGGTCTTCTAGGACGATGTGGTGCCGGTCGAATTCCAGCACGTCGGGGACGCGCAACGCGTTCGCGCTGCGCAAGGCCGCAATCCCGTGCGCCTCGGCTTCGAAGAAGTCCGGGGCCGCGTCGCTGCGCTGTTTCGTCACCACGCGCCGACCGTCGGGTCGTATCGCATGGTGCATGCCGTCGGTCGTCGGATCGGGCAAGAAGGACAAGCCTCGCAGATCAGGAATTGCGCGAGGTAATGGGCGTAACCCATTGGTGCCGAAGGAGGGACTCGAACCCTCACGCTTTTAAGGGCGGCGGATTTTGAGTCCGCTGCGTCTACCGATTCCGCCACTTCGGCCGGGTTGTCCGGCAAGCCGCCTAGTATGCGGGAACCGGCGCTTTCGGGCTAGGGGGTGGCGGGGGAAACGGCGTCCAGGTGCAGTTCGCGCGGGTGCCGCAGGTACCACTCGCCGTGCTCGGACTCGAACACGTTGCAGTGGGTCATCTCGTTCTGGTAGACGTGCACGCTGACCGCGATGTCGGTGTCGCTCGCGTTGCGGATGGTGTGGTGTTCGTGCGGAGGGATCAGGCTGCCGGCCGATCCCGTGCCGGCCTGGATCGCACCCGCGGGCACGAAGTGGTAGCGCTGGTCGTCGTGCTCGCGCAGTTCGTATTGCACCACTTCCAGCGCGCCGCGCCACACGGCCTCGACGCACCACATGCCGGAGTGGTCGTGGATGGGCGTCCCCTGGCCGGGGTTCCAGGTCATCGCGATGACGCAGTAGCCGTGTCGGGGGCTGCGATAAAGTTCGCGCCGCGCGTAGTGTTCGCGGCAACCTTCGAACACGCAGTCGGGAAGGCGCACGTTTCCGGAGTGGATGGCGTCGCAAAGGCCGGAGCGCAGTGCGCGCATGGTGCTGGCGGTGTCGCTGGCTGCGACCGCGGCGTCGAAAGCGGCTATCAGCTGGTCGCGTCCGGGAAAATCCATGGCCATGGCATAAGCTTATAACGTCGCCTCATGGGTGTGGCAAGCAGCCGTCCTGGTCCGGAAAGTCGCCGAAGAGCGTCTCCATGAACGCGCCGATGGCGGCGCCGAAACGTCCGGTGTCGACGAGGAAGGCGTCGTGGCCCTGCGGTGAATCGAGGCCGACGAAAGTGGTGTCGGTGCCGGTGGTGCGCAGGTCCTCGGCGAGCTGCTGCTGCTGCTCCAGCGGAAACAGGATATCCGTCTCCACGCCGATCACCAGTGCACGTTCCAGCTTCATCTTCGCCAGCGCGTTGCGTACCGCGGTCGCAGGATCAGGCGCGCCGCCGTATTCGGCAAGGTCGAACCAGTCCGACGCACGCGACAGGTACAAATAGCAGTTGGGGTCGAACGCACGCGTGAAACGGCGCGCGTGTGCGTTCAGGTACGACTCGATCTGGAACTCGGCGCCGAACGGATCGTCCTCGCGGTCACCGGGGTCGAGCCGGATGCGGCCGAAACGCCCGCTCCATTCCAGCGCCGAGCGATAGGTGATGACGCCGAGCTTGCGCGCGATGTTCATGCCCGCTTCGGGATAACGTGCATCATCGTAGCGGCCCTCGTTCCAGGCCGGGTCCAGCCGGATCGCCTCACGCTGCAGGGAGCGGATCGCGATCGCGAACGGTTGTGCGCGCGGTGCGCTGCACACGCATACGTGTGCGTGCGCGAATCCGGGGTGGTGCGCAAGGCCGCCCAGTGCCGACATCCCGCCCATCGAGCAACCGAACAACGCAGCGAGGCGTTCGATGCCCAGTCCGCGCGCGAGTTCGACGGCGGAGTTGCCGATGTCTTCCAGCGACAGGTCCGGGAAATCGAGCCGGTAGATGTCGCCGGTTGCCGGGTTGGTCGAGGCGGGTCCGGTCGAACCCTTGCAGCTGCCCAGCGAATTCGGGCAGACCACGAACCACCTGCGGGTGTCGATGGCCTTGCCGGGGCCGATGATGTCTTCCCACCAGCCAGGCGAACCATCGACCGCGTTGCTGGCGGCGTGCGCGCTCGGTGAAAGCCCGGTGAGGATCAGCACCGCGTTGTCGCGCGCGGTGTTCAACGTGCCCCAGGTTTCATACGCCAGTTGCGCGCCGCGCAATTCGCCACCGCGCTTCATCGCGAACGGCGAGGGCAGGTCGAAGTATTGGCGGGCGTCGGCCATGGCGGATCGTTTGCAAACGGGATTCGCAAGGGTAGCGAGTGCGGCGGAGATCGCCAAGAATCAGGATCTGATCCGCGAAGAACGCAAAGTACGCAAAGGGAAGGACAAACCAGAAGCAACTTTTTGACCAGAAGGCTTTTGCTGTTTTTCGCGTTCTTCGCGTCCTTTGCGGAAAACCAGCTCCTTCGAATCCCCGGACCCAGGTTTTCAGTCCACCTTGTCGATCGTCAGCGCGACCGGAGTGTGCGAATCCGTGGCGACTTCGACGGGCGCGGATTCCAGGTCGCCTGCCTGCGGCAGGGCGTTGCCACTCCTGCTGATGCGCGCGGCGATGCTGACCTTCGCGAACTTCGAAAGGGTCAGCGCAGGCGTCATCGCCATCGCATCGGTCAGCGCGACCTGCACGGGCAGCTCGGCGGCCTTCAATCGTGCGACCGCCAACGGCATCGGTGGACCGTCGACGGCACGCGCGAACACGAACAACGTGTCGCCCGGCTGCACCTTGTCGGCAAGCTTCGGGTCGAGCTTGACGGTGACCTCCAGCGCAACCGCGCCGGTGCCGGCCGTGGATGACGACAGCGGCGCGGAATCGGCCGTTGCCGCCACCACATCCCGCGTTCCGCCTGCGCGTGCTTCGGCTTCCGCCAATTCCTGTTGCACGGTCGCGGCGACCCTGGAACCCGGCTCCAGCAGCGGCACCAGGGTTTTCCACTGCTTCGCGGCGTCGGCGTAATCGCTGCGCTGGAAGTCGCTGATGCCGAGCAGCCACAGCGCGCGTTGATGGGTCGGCTCGATCTGCAGCGCGCGCTGCAGTTTCGTGCGCGAGGCATCGTCGATCAAGTGGGTGGGGTTGGTTTCCGCCGTGGCCTCGACCCACGCGACCATGGCATCGGGGTCGCCGGGCTTCAACCTCAACAGGTGTTCGAGTGCGTCCTGCGCCTCGTGCGGCTTGCCCAGCGCCGAATACGCCTGTGCCAGCAGTGCCCAGCCCTGCGCATCGTCCGGTTTCTCCGCGAGGCTGGCCTTGAGTTGTTCGGTGGCTTCGGCGAGGTTGGACTGGTCCGCGACCGGAGCGGGCTGTAGTGCCTGCGGCGTGCCGACCGTGAGGTACATCGCCAGTACCGCGGGTGGCGTCGCCAACGCCAGCAGCAAGGCCAGCATGAAGGGCGCGCGTGGGCGGCCCTCGCGGCGCGCGGCGCGCAGCATCGGCACCAGCGCGCAGGCGAGGGCGGCCACCACCATGATGGCGGCGATGACGAGGAAGCGGACGGTCACCAATCGTCTCCGGGTTCTTCGGCAATCGCGTTCGAGGGGCGCGTGCGCCGGCGCAACAGCACGACCACGACGCCCGCTCCGATCAGCAGGATCGCCGGCGTCCCGAACCACAGCGCGATGGTGCTCGGTGCGAGTGGCGGATCGTACAAAATGAATGTGGAATAGCGCGCGACCAGCCAGTCCTTGATTTCCTTGTCGCTCTTGCCCTGCTGCATCATGTCGAAAATCTGCCGCCGCAGCTGCTTGGCGAAATCGGCATTGGAGGCGAGCAGGCTTTCGTCCTGGCAGACCATGCAACGCAGTTCGCCGGTCAGGTGCTGGAAGCGGTCGCGCTGGGCCTCGTTCTGGAACGGCAGCGGGTCGATCGCCACTGCCGGCGCGATAGCGCAAATCATCAAAATCGCTGCAACGATCCAGCGCAGCCATGAGTGCCGCATGGTATTCCCCTCTCCCTTCGGGAGAGGGGCAGGGGTGAGGGTTCGGGGTGGTTGCGAACTGCCGCTTCGCACCGAACCCTCACCCGCCCCTTCGGGGCACCCTCTCCCGAAGGGAGAGGGGAAAAGCATGGCGAACAGGCGCTTCATGTGCCTTGCTCCAGGGCGCGAATCTTCGGTTCGAGTTCCTTCGCGATCACTTCCGGCGTCAACGGTCCGATGTGCTTGTAACGGATGATGCCCTGCGCATCGATCAGGTAGGTTTCCGGCGCGCCGTACACGCCGAAGTCGATCGCGGTGTCGCCGGACTGGTCGGTGATCACTTCGTGGTACGGATCGCCGTGGCGCTGCAGCCACGCGCGTGCATCCTGCGGCGCATCCTTGTAGTCGTAGCCGACCAGCGGGATGCCGAACTTGTCGCGGTACGCCATCAGCACCGGATGTTCGTCGCCGCAGGCGAAACACCAACTGGCGAACACATTGATGAGGTAGGGCTTGCCCAGCAGGTCGGCCTTGGTGACGAACTCGGTGGGACGCTCCAGCCGAGGCAGACGGAAATCCGGTGCCGGCTTGTCGATCAGGGGCGACGGCACGAAACGCGCGTCATGGCTCTGGTTCCAGACCAGGCCGACCACGAAGAACGCCACCAGTGCGGCGAACACGACCAGCGGCACGAAACGGCCGAGGGGTTTGCGTGCGGCTTCGTTCACGCTTCGCCTTCCGCCAGCTTGCGCGGTGCTTCCGGCTCCGGCTTTGCGTGCACGGGCTCCGGTTCCGGCGCGCGCTTCAGGCGGAAGCGACGGTCCAGCACCACCACGAAGCCGCCCAGCATCATCAACACGCCGCCGCCCCAGATCCAGCGCACGAAGGGCTTGTCGTACACGCGCAGCGACCATGCGCCGTCGCCGATCGGGTCGCCCAGCGACACGTACAGGTCGCGGAACACGCCGGCCTGGATCGAGGCTTCCGTTTGCACCTGCCCGCCCGAGTAGGTCCGTTTCTGCGGATGCAACATCGCAACCTGCCTGCCGTTGCGGGACACGCTCACGCTGCCCTGCTCGGCGCGATAGTTCGGGCCCGGTGTTTCGGTGACGCCGTTGAAGTGGAAGTCGTAGTTGCCGACCTGCACCGTGCTCCCGGGCTTCATGCTGACGTCCTGCTCGACGCTCATCGAACGCGTCAGGATGGCGCCGGCGATGAACACGCCGATGCCGAAGTGCGCCAGCATCATGCCCAGCATCTCGAACGGGTAACGCTTGCCGCGCGGCGCCTCGCGCCAGCGCTTGATCGCGAACATCACTACGCCGGCCATCACCCACACCGCGGCGGTGATGCCCAACAAATCCATGAAGCTGCGCGCGCCGATGATGAAGCCGATGATCCCGGCCGTCACGGCCAGTGCGACGACGCGGATCAACGCACGCTTCCACACGCCGAGATCGGCCTTGCCCCAGCGCGACAACGGCCCGAACGGCAGCGCCAGCACCAGCGGCGTCATCAGGATCAGGAACAGCGGGCCGAAGTAGGGCGGCCCGACCGAGATGCGTCCGATGTTGAGTGCCTCGCCGACCAGCGGATAAAGCGTGCCCAGCAGCACCATTGCGCAGGCGACCGTCAACATGAGATTGCCGATCACCATCAGCGTTTCGCGCGAGGCCAGCGCGAACGATTTGCCGCCGGTGACCTTGGGCGCGCGCAGTGCGTACAGCAGCAGCGAGCCGCCGACCACCACCGCGAGGTAGACGAGGATGAACACGCCGCGCGCGGGCGCGAAGGCGAACGCGTGCACGCTGGTCAGCAACCCGGAACGGACGAGGAACGTGCCGAGCAGCGAGAACGCGAAACCGAAGATCGACAACAGCAGCGTCCACGCGCGCAGGCCGTCGCGCTTGTCGGTGATCGCCTGCGCGTGGATCAGCGCGGCGCCGATCAGCCACGGCATGAACGAGGCGTTCTCGACCGGATCCCAGAACCACCAGCCGCCCCAGCCGAGTTCGTAGTACGCCCACGCGCTGCCGGCGACAATGCCGAGGGTCAAGAATCCCCACGCGACGTTGGTCCACGGCCGTGCCCATCGCACCCAGGTCGATTTCAGTTCACCGCCGAGCAGCGAGGCGATCGCGAACGCGAAGGCCACGCTGAAACCAACGTAGCCCATGTACAGCGTGGGCGGATGGAACACCAGGCCGGGATCCTGCAGCACCGGGTTCAAGTCCGCGCCGTTCGCGGGTACCGGAAACAGCCGCACGAACGGATTGGACGTCGCGATCATGTACAACAGGAACCCGAACGCCACGAACCCCAGCACGCCGACCACGCGCGCGAAGAATTCCTGCGGCAGCCGGGTTCCCAGTACGGCGACCAGCGCGACCGTCCAGAGGTTGAGGATCAGCATCCACAGCAGCAGCGAACCTTCGTGCGCGCCCCATACCGCCGACAGCTTGTAGAACCACGGCAGGTCGAGGTTGGAATTCTGCGCGACGTAAGCCACCGAGAAATCGTTGGTCCAGAACGACCACATCAGGATCCCGAACGCCAGTGCGACGAACACGAATTGCCCGACCGCAAGGGTCGGCGCAGTCGCCATCAGCGGCTTGCTGCCGCGCCACGCGCCTATGATCGGCAACGCACACTGCAGGCCGCTCAACAACAGCGCGAGGATCAGTGCGATCTGGCCGAGTTCGGGGTTCACTGTTGCACCGCGGCGTCAGAAGTTTTTCCTTGCCCCGCTTGCGGGGGAAGGTGCCCGGAGGGCGGACGGGGGGAATTCGCCGACTTGCCCCCACCCTGGCCCTCCCCCGCAGGCGGGGGAGGGGAATCGCCCGGAGGAATCCGGTGCTCCTCCCTGGCCTTCGCGATCGCCTGTTCCACCTGCGGCGGCATGTAGGTTTCATCGTGCTTGGCCAGCACCGTGGTCGCGACGAAGGTGCCGTTCTCCATCTTGCCGGTGGTGATGGTGCTCTGGCCGACGCGGAACAGGTCCGGCAGGATGCCGGTGTATTGCACCGGGATGCTCTGGAAACGGTCGGTGATCACGAAGTCGGTGGTGAGCGAGCCGGGCGTGCGGTGGATGCTGCCTTCCTTGACGATGCCGCCCAGCCGGAATGCATGGCCGTCCGGTGCCTTGCCGGCATCGACTTCCGTGGGCGAATACAGGTAGGTCATGTTCCGCTGCAGCGCGAACACCGACAGGCCGGTCGCGATCGCGACCGCGCCCAGAATCAGCAGCGTGATGATCAGGCGGCGCTTGCGAACCGGGTTCATGCCGAGGCCTCCGCGCGCGGAACGCGCGTGTTGCGGGTTTGCTCGCGCGCGATGCGACCATGCAGTTCGCGCATCAATTTGCGCTTGCGGAAACTCGGCGCCAGCCAGTCCCATGCCAGCACGGCGAAGAACACCGCGTACGCAGGCCACACGTAGGCGGCATATCCACCCATTGCGAGCCAATCCATCATGTCAGTTCATCGCTCCATCAGGCATTGACGCGACCGACGCAATGGAATGCGTGCCTCCACAACCCCCACCGATTCCTTTTGGAATCGGTCGCCCCCTTGACTCAAGGGGGCAGAAAAGCGCGAGCCAGTGCATCATGTCAGGTAGGTGCTCCCTGTCGTTGTGCAGGTTGTTCCTCGACCAGCTCGCGCACCCACTGCTTGCCGCTCTCCAGCGACAACAGGTCGGTGCGCGCACGCCCGAGAATGCTGGCGAAGTAATACAGGTGCGTGGCCAGCGCCATCACCAGCAGCGGCCACAACATCGACGGCGCGATCGAGGAGCGCCCGAAGAGATCCACCGTCGAGCCCTGGTGCAAGGTGTTCCACCACTGCACCGAGTAGTGCACGATCGGCAGGTTGACGACGCCGACCAGCGCCAGCAGCGAAGCGGCGCGTGCGCCGCGGCGGCGATCCTCGAAGGCGTGGTACAGCCCGATGACGCCGAGGTACAGGAACAGCAGCACCAGCTCGGAAGTCAATCGTGCGTCCCAGGTCCACCAGGTGCCCCACATCGGCTTGCCCCAGAGCGAACCCGTGACCAGCGTGACCAGCGTGAATGCGGCACCGATCGGCGCGCTTTCCATCGCGATCACTTCGGCCAATTTCACCCGCCACACCAGGGCGATGAGTCCCGCGACCGCCATGCCCGCGTAGATGGCGAGGCTCATCCACGCGCTCGGCACGTGGATGAAGATGATGCGGTAGGCGTCACCCTGCTGGTAATCCGGTGGTGCCAATACCAGCCCGCCGTACAGGCCGATCGCCCCGGCGGCCAGCGCGGCGGCCATCAGCCACGGGCGCCACGCACCCGCGAAACGGTAGAAGTTCGGCGGCGAGCCGAGCCAATGAATCCAGTGAGGGATGTAGCTGCGTGACATGTCAACTTTCAACCGCGATCCGAAGGGCTGCCGCGCATGCGAGCGGCGCCAGCACGATCGCCATGGCCAGCGCCGCGGCCAGCCACGCCAACGGGGCGAGGTACGGCATGCCCGACTGCGCCGCGGCAATGGCACCGGCGGCGAAGATCACCACCGGCACTGCCAGCGGCAACAACATCAGCGCGAGCAGGATACCAGAGCGGCGCGCGCCCGCCGCCAGGGCCGACAACACCGACCCCAGCAGTGCCAGCAAAGGCGTCGCCAACAGCAACGCCACCAGCAGAACCGGCAGCACCCCGGCGGGCAGGTCGAGCAGGGCTCCCAGAAGCGGCATCACGACGAGCAAGGGTAGGACCGTGGTCAGCCAGTGCGCGATGACCCGCGTCAAGGCCAGCAGCGCCAAGGGCTGCGGCGCCAGCAGCCATTGCTCCAGCGTGCCGTCCTCGAGGTCGGAGCGGAACATCGAGTCCAGTGCGGGCAGCATCGCCAGCACCACGATCACCAGCAGCACGCCGCCGGCGATCCGGCCGAGCAATTGCGGGTCGGGGCCGAGCGCGAACGGGAACAACGCGGTCACGATCACCGCGTACAAAAGCGGCAGGAACAGTTCGCCGCGCCGCCGCCAGGCCAGCACGAAGTCGCGCCGCAACAGCGCGCGGCAGGCGTGCCACGCGGTCGGCGTGCGCGCGGCTTGCCCTTGTCGTGCGCGGGTGGGTCCGAGTGCATTGGAAGGGGTGCTGACCATCGGACCGCGGGTTCACGCCTCCAGATGGATATGCCGCGCGCACGGATCGGCGAAACGCACCGCTCCGTGGCTGGTCACCAGCGCGGCGCCATCGCCTGCGCAATGCCCGGTGACCAGCGCGTTCACGAGTTCGATGCCGTGCCGGTCGAGGTTGGCGTAGGGTTCGTCCAGCAGCCACAGGTCGCCCGGCAACAGCAGCAGGCGCGCCAGCGCAACGCGCTTCTTCTGTCCCGCGGAAAGCGCGCGCAAGGGCTCGTCGATCCAGCCGGCGATGCCGACCCGCTGCATGGCGGCTTCCGCATCCACGTCGGCGTGCACGCCGTACAGCCCCGCGAGGAACTCGAGGTTCTCGCGTGCGCTCAGCGATTCGTTCATGCCGGATCGGTGGCCCAGCCAGAGCAGGCGGCCATCGCACACGTCGCGCGTCGCGGGCGCGCCTTCGAACCGGATTTCGCCTGCGCTGGGTGGCAACATGCCGGCCAACACGCGCAACAAGGTGGTCTTGCCGGAGCCGTTGTCGCCTTCGACCAGTACGGTCTCGCCACGGCCGATGCTGAAATCCAGCGGCCCGAACACGGGCTCGTCGTTGCGCGAGAACGCGAGGCGGTGCGCCGACAGCAGCGGCGCCGGGGTGGCGGAGGACGGCATCATGGGCGACCGCGTATTGTCGTGGCGTCATGCGCCACTGTCCACGCGCCGAGGCGCGGATCCAACTCAAATCAATTCATGGAGCTCCGCCGGTCCCGCGCCCGTCCCCCGCACCACGGCGAGCTGTCCGAACCGGCGCGCCATGGCATCGAGCTGGGAATGGGTCATGCCCGGAACGAACAGGCTGGGCTCGCGCCAGTCGCTGGGGCCGATGCCGATGCCGCCGAAATAACGCAGGCGGTCGCCCTTCAATTCGTCGCGCAGGCGCCGCTGGCGGATCCTGTTGGTGGCGAGCGGCAGCAATACGCCGGCGGGGTTCCAGGCCGTGATGTAGCCCCACGGATCGTCGGCGCGACGCAGCATCGCCAGCAAAGGCACCGGCAACGGCGCGCCGCACCAGATGGTCGCATGCCCACCATAGGGCAAGCGCACGCGGTACTCGGTTTCGGTCCAGACTCGCCGGATCGATTCGGGCAATGGCATGCGCTCAAATGCCTTGTGGCAGGGGTGGAAGTTCGCGCCGCACGCGTTCGCTCGCGGCGCCAAGGTCGATGCCTTCGAGGCGGTCGTGGCCCGCCAGCAGGGTTTCCATCAGTGCATCCTGGCGCCGGTCGCGTTCGAGGCAATCGGCGTAGGGTAACGAAGTGAAGCTGACCATTCGATAATGCGACTTGAAATGTGTGGGCGCGCGCACAGTCAACGCGGCGGCGAGCTCGCGCTTCAGCAGGTAATGCGGATCCGCGACGCCGTCGCGCATCTCGATGTAATTGACCAGCGACATCGCCGCGATCGCGTCCGCATTCGGTTTGCGCCGCGCCGCGAACTCGGCGAACACCGCCGCGGGATCGCCGGGCTGCGCGGCCAGCAAGGCGGCGAGTTCCACCGCGTCCTCGAAGCCCGCGTTCATGCCCTGGCCATGGAACGGCACGATCGCGTGCGCGGCATCACCCAGCAGCACCGCGCGTCCGCGAAGATGCCAGCGTTCGAGGTACAGCGTCGCGAGTTGCCCGACAGGATGCGCGTCCCAGTCTTCGTCGAAGGTCGGCATCAGCGCCAGCGCATCGGCGAACTGGTCCTCGAAGAAACCGCGCGCGGTCGCGGCGCCGGGCAGCGTCGCGAAGCTCGGGAACGGGCCTTCGTTCGGCAGGAACAAGGTGACGGTGAAATTGCCTTCGGTGTTGGGCAGGGCGATGCACATGTAGTTGCCGCGCGGCCAGATGTGCAGGGCATTGGCTTCGATGGCGAAGCCGCCACCCTCGGGGGGCGGGATCTCGAGTTCCTTGTAACCGTGCCCCAGGGGTTCGACGCGTTCACCGAGGTCTGTCGCCTTCGACAGCGCCGCGCGCAATGCGGAGCCGGCGCCGTCGCAGCCCAGCAGGGACCCGGCGCGATGCGCCCGCACGCTGCCGTCGTGGCTTGCAAGCGTGATGTCGCCGCTTTCGAAATCCGCGTCTGCCAACGCCGCGTCGAAATGCAGCCTGGCTCCCGCACGTTCGGCGGCATTCAACAAGAGGATGTTCAAGCCGCCGCGCGAGACGGACCGGATCACTTCGGAATCATCCAGGCCGTAGCGCTGCAGGTTGGTCGAACCGTCCGGCGCGTGCACCATCCGGCCGCGCATCATCACCGCCTGCGCGAGCACCACGTCGGCGAGGCCGGCCTTGCGCAACGCATTCAACCCGCGCTCGGCCAGCGCGAGATTGATCGAACGCCCGCCGAGGAAGCCATGTAGCCGCGGATCGGGCCGGCGCTCGAACACTTCCACGTCGAAGCCGCGCTGCGCCAGCAGCGTCGCCAGCAGCGAGCCGACCAGGCCGGCGCCGATGATCGTGGCGGGTGGACGCGTGTTCGCGTTCATGCGTGTTGCCGGCGCCATGCCAGCGCGGCTTCGGCATAACGCAGGCAGTCGGAGTAGGTGTTGTAAAGCGGCGTGGGCGCGATGCGCATCACGTCGGGTTCGCGCCAATCGCCGAGCACGCCCTGCGCGGTCATGCTGTCGAACAGCGACTGGCCGGCGTCGCGGCCGGCGCGCACGCGCAGGGACAACTGCGCGCCACGGCGTTCGGGTTCGGAGGGCGTCGCGATTTCCAGCGTGTCGCCGAGCCGGGTTTCGAGCAGCCACGCGAGGTAGGCGGTAAGCCGCTTCGACTTCTCGCGCAGGCGCTGCATGCCCGCGCGCTGGAAAATGTCCAGCGAGACCCGCAGCGGCGCCAGTGCCAGGATCGGCGGGTTGGACAACTGCCAGCCATCGGCCCCGGCAGTGGATTCGAACTCGGGGCGCATTTCGAAACGCGTGGCTTCATTGCGGCCCCACCAGCCCTCGAAGCGCGGCAGCCTGGCGCGCGCGTGCCGGGCGTGCACGAAGGCGCCCGCGACCGCGCCGGGACCGGAGTTGAGGTATTTGTAGGAACACCACGCGGCGAAATCGCAACCCGAGTCGTGCAAGGCGAGGTCGATGTTGCCCGCCGCATGCGCGCAGTCGAAGCCGACCGTGCAGCCTTGCGCGTGCGCCAGCTTCGCGACCGCGGCGGGATCGAACGCCTGCCCGGTGAGATATTGCACGCCCGGCCACAACACCAGCGCGATGCGCGGGCCGTGCTCGGCCAGCGCACGTTCGATGGCCTGCATGGAAATCGTGCCGCCGGGTTCGTCGCCGTCGAGTTCGATCAGGGCTTCGGCCGGATCGTGGCCGTGGAAGCGGATCTGCGAAGCGACGAGGTCGCGGTCGGACGGAAACGCGTTGCGCTCGATCAGGACCGCGTGGCGCTCGCGGGTGGGTCGGTAGAAACTCACCATCAACAAGTGCAGGTTCGCGGTCAGCGAATTCATCGCGACGACTTCAGCGGGTTCCGCGCCGACCACTTCGGCGAGTCCGTCGCGCACTTCCGCGTGATACGGCAGCCAGGGATGGCGCGCGTGCAAGTGGCCTTCCACGCCCAACCGTGCCCAGTCGTCCAGCTCGTCAAGCACGGCCTGCCGCACGCCGCGCGGCTGCAGGCCCAGCGAATTGCCGACCAGGTAGGTTTGCTCGCCCTCGCCGTGCGGCGGCCCATCATGGATTGGAATATGGAACTCGTCGCGGAAGGCGCGCAGCGGGTCAGCCGCATCCTGCGCGCGGGCCCAGTCGGCATCCGCGCGGAACGCTTCGGTCATCGTCGTCATGGAGCTTTTTCGGCGGCGCTCACGATCGACTGGCAGCCTGCATCGAAGGTCGCGCGCCAGTCCGGAGACGCCTCGGCCGGGCGGATGCAGCGGACCTGGATGGCGAGATTGGAGCGGAACGCGTAGCTTTCGGTGTAGGCATTCTTCTCGTGGTTCTCGGTGGCCGTGTAACGCAGGCTGGAACTGTCGCCGAGCGAGTTGGTCGAGACGTAGCCCGGCAACTTGCGGGCACGCTCGGTGCCGCCATTGAGGAATTTCTGGAAGCCGGCCACGCCGTCGACCTGTTCGGCGGTGACGGTGATGCGCGCGAGGGCGTTGGCATCGCCCGGGGTCTTGACCTGCAGCGCGACGAACTGGCGCGGGCCGTCCAGCTTCTCCATCAGCATCGGCCATGCGTCCGACGCGGAGAATTTCACCGCGCCGTCGGCCAGCGAATAGTCCGCCGCGAACGCGGCGGGTGCGAGTGCCAACGCGCAGGCGCCGAGCAGCGCCAGGGCAGGTGCAGCGGTGCGTTTCATGAGGCCTCCGCAAGATTGGTGAAGCGTTGGATCGGCAGCGCCAGCCATTCCAGCGCGGCCCCGTGGAACGCGCGCTCGCGTTGGCGCGGCTGAAGTTTCAGTGCGTCGATCCCGCTGCCGGGCTGCTGTTCGCCGAGCGGGAACGGGTAGTCGGTGCCAAGCATCACGCGATCGTCGCCGACGACGTCGAAAAGATAACGCAGCGCCTGCGGGTCGTGCACGCAGGAATCGAAGAACAGGCGCTTGAAATATTCGCGCGGTTCGCGCGAGTTGTCGACGGCAACCAGGTCGGGGCGCATGCGGAAACCGTGTTCGATGCGCCCGATGGTGAACGGGAACGAGCCGCCGCCGTGCGCGAACGCGATGCGCAGGCCCGGCAGGCGTTCCAGCACGCCGCCGAAGATCAGGGAACAGGCCGCGCGCGACTGCTCGGCCGGCATCCCGACCAGCCATGGCAGCCAGTATTTCGGCATGGTCTCCTTGCCCATCATGTCCCACGGATGGATCAGGATCGCGGCGCCGAGGTCGGCCGCGGCTTCGAAGAACGGAAACAGTTCCGCCGCGTCGAGGTTCCAGTTGTTGACATGCGAGCCGATCTGCACGCCTTGCAGCCCCAGCTGCTCGATGCAGTGTTCCATTTCCTCGATCGCGAGCCGCGGTGATTGCAGCGGCACCGTGCCGATGCCTGCATAGTGCCGCGGGTGTTGGCGGCAGATCTCGGCGGTGTGCGCGTTCAAGTAGCGGTGCAGTTCGCGCGCCTGGTTGGGTTTGGCCCAGTACGAGAACAGCACCGGCACGGTGGAAATCACTTGCACGTCCACGCCCAGCTTCCCGCATTCCCCGATCCGGAACTCCGGGTCGAACGAGTTCTTCCATACCTCGCGGAAAAACTTGCGGTCGCGGTAGATGCGATGGTGGCCGCCGGCGTTCACCATCACCGGAAAGCGCGGATCGCCGTATTTCCCGGCGAGGTCGGGCCACTCCGGCGGCAGGATGTGCGAGTGGACGTCGATCTTCAGCATGCCGCAATTATAGGTGACGGGGGCGGCGGCGCAGGCACGACCGTGGTCACGGTTCCCGTGGCAACGCCCTTGGCTTGCTTGGCCGGCTTCGCAAAGGCTGCTACGGATTCGGCGAGCGCGCTTCCGCGAGCACGTGCAGCATCGAGTCGATCGCATCGACGACACGGTCGCCGGCGTCGAGCAGGCTGGCGCCAAGCGCGTCGTCCCGCTTCGCCAGGGGTTCCGCCAGTGCGCGCTGCAGTTTGCGCAGCGGCCAATCGCCTTGCGGCAGGCGTGCCTCCCGCAGCGCAGTCGCGCATTCGCGCAGGGCGGCATC
This sequence comes from Lysobacterales bacterium 66-474, assembly GCA_001899805.1. Taxonomy (GTDB): domain Bacteria; phylum Pseudomonadota; class Gammaproteobacteria; order Xanthomonadales; family Rhodanobacteraceae; genus 66-474. The sequence goes on along the minus strand of MKWP01000015.1, from coordinate 91,466 downwards.
GCAAGCTTGCGCGAATGCATCCAGTTCCGGGCTCGAAGGCATGTCGGCGCTGCCGCGCGCGGCTTCCAGTGTCATCGCCGCACGGATCAGCCGGTTGGCTTGGGCGACCAGGGCTTCGGCGCGCGGCAGGTTGATCCGGCTGGCGGGTTCCGTGCGCAGGCGGTCCAGCGAAGCCTGCGCGCTGCTGCGAGCGGCGCGCGCGGCCACCCGGGTTTCGCGTCGCGCGCGCGCATCGCCGTGCAAAACCGCGGCGAGATAATCGCGATAGGCATCCAGCATCTGCGCCAACGCCCCGCGTTCGCGGCCGCGTTCCCAGGTCGGCCATACCAGGTAGGCGAGCAAGGCCAACGCGCTGCCGAGCGCCGTTTCGATGGTGCGTGCCTGCACCGACGCCGCGGCCGGGACGCCATAGAAGGACAGCAGGATCACCACCATGCCGGTCAGGCACACCACCGCGATGCCGTAGTGCACGGCGGCGAGTTCGCGGAAGCCGAAGCACAGCACCGCCATCAAGGCCAGCGCAACCCAGAAATTGCCGACGCCGCCGAAGTGCAGCACCGCGGTGGTCAGGAACAGCCCGCCCAGCGTGCCGAGGACGCGCAGCAAACCGATCCGCCAGGTGGCGCCGAAGTCTGCGCGCAACACGATCGCCACCGTCATCGGCAGCCAGTAGCCGCGCGACAAGGGCAGCAGGTGCGACAACCCCAGCGCGATCGCGATGCACACGCTGCAGCGCACCGCGTGGCGGCAAGCCGGCGAGGACAGCCGCAGGTTGGCGCGCAGGGTCGCGAGCGGGTTGGCGGATTGAAGCGCCCGCGGCAACCGGTATTCCGCTCGCTGCGCGCGGATTTCGCCGCGGCTGCCGGCGGTGTCGGCATTGCGCACGGCGGCGCGCAACTGGCCGCCGAGCGCGGCGATGCGCGCGGCGGCCATGCCCACTTCCGCCGTCGACGGCATGGATTCGATCGTGCTCGCGGCGGCGTCATGGGTGGCGAGCGCTGCTTCGGAGCGCGGCGGCGCAGCCTGTTCGAGCGCCGTCGCGATCGTCGACAAGACGTCTGCGGCGCTCGCGCGCACGCTGGCCAGCGCTTCGCGCAGGGTGGGGGATTCGCACTGGGATTGCTGCTGGGCAAGCGCAAACAGTTCGAGGCGGATGCGCTCGGCCAGTTCCGCCAGCACGCGGAAGGCTTCGACCGCACGTCCGCGCGCGCGTCCGGCGCCGAACAGCATCGCCTGCAGGTCGTTGAGCGAGGGCGGCAACGCGACTGCGCTGTCGTGCGCGATGCCGGCTCGCGAGAAATCGGCGAGTCCACGGAATGCCTGCGCCAGCGCCAGCCGTTCCGGCCGGTAGCGTTGCAGCGGCCACGCGGCGATCGCGAACAACGTCTGCAACACGCCGCCGGAGAAGATCAGCAACGCCGCCGGCAGCGCTGCAGGCGCCGCGTGCGGCTCGGCGCCCATGATCACCAGCAGGATCAGGCTGGTCAGGCCCGCACGCGTGGCGTGCGCATCGATCGCGACCAGCAGCGATGCGCCGAATGCCCAGATTGCCGCGCCGACCAGCAGCGCGGGCGGCCACTGTCCGAGCACGGAGCCCGCGAATGCTGCGATCCCGGCCGCGAATGCGGTCAGCAGCATCCGACGCAGCCGCAGCCGATAGGGGCCAGGCTGGTCGGCAAACATGGTGTTGAGCGCGCCGGCGGAAACGCCGAGGCCGGCGAACAGGTGATCGGTCAAGGCGCCGACTGCCAGCGGCAACACGACCGCCGCGGTGTTGCGCAAGGCCACCGTCCACGGCGCGTCGCGCTTGCCGGTGTGCACCAGCGCGTGCAGCAGTGGATGGTGTTGCAGACGCGCGGCGAGATTCATGCGCGCATTGTGCACGAAGCCGTGACCGGATCAGGAACCGCGGAGGGGCTGTCGCGGGCGCAGGTCGTCAGGCAAAGCAGGCTGCGCGCGGTGCCCTCACGCTTCGCCGGAATTGGCGAGCCGCGTGAGTCTGGTGCGCGCGGCCACGACGTCGAGATGTTCGGCCTCCAGCCACGCGTCGTTGTAATACGTGCCGGCGTAGCGCTCGCCGCCGTCGCAGATCAGGGTGACGACGGGGCCGGTTTCGCCCGCGGCCTTCATCCCGGCCATCAATTGCAGCGCGCCGACGAAATTCGTTCCGGTCGAACCGCCGCAGCGACGTCCGAGCAATTTTTCCAGCACGCGCAACGCGGCCATGCTGTCGGCATCGGGCACGCGCAACATGCGATCGATCACGCGGGGCAGGAACGAAGGTTCGACACGCGGCCGGCCGATGCCCTCGATCCGCGAACCGCGTTCGAGCGTCAGGCTGGCGTCGCCACTGTCGTAGTAATCGAGGAACACCGAGTTTTCGGGATCGACCACCGCCAATTTCGTTTCGCCGCGTTGCGCGCAGCCGTAGCGGATGTAGCGGCCGAGAGTGGCCGAGGTGCCGCCGGTGCCGGCGCTGACCACGATCCAGCGCGGTACCGGGTCGGCTTCACGCTGCATCTGGCGGAAGATCGATTCGGCGATGTTGTTGTTGCCGCGCCAGTCGGTGGCGCGCTCGGCGTAGGTGAACTGGTCCATGTAGTGGCCGTCGCGTTCGCGCGCAAGTTGCTGCGCTGCGCCGTACACGTCGGTGCCATCGATCAGGTGGCACATGCCGCCGAAGAATTCGATCTGCGCGATCTTCTGTTTCGACGTCCGGCGCGGCATCACCGCGATGAACGGCAGGTTGAGCAGGCGCGCGAAATAGGCTTCCGAAATCGCGGTGCTGCCGCTGGAGGCCTCGATCACCGGACGATCCTCGTCCAGCCAGCCGTTGCAGATCGCATACAGGAAAAGCGACCGGCCAAGGCGGTGCTTCAGGCTGCCGGTGGGGTGCACCGACTCGTCCTTGAAGTACAGCGGGATGCCGGGGAACGCAGGCAGGTCGAGGCGGATCAGGTGGGTGTCGGCCGAGCGCGCGGCTTCGGCTTCGAGCGTCGCGATCGCGTGACGGGTCCATGCGTGCATGCGCGCATTGTAATGGCCGTGTGCTTGCAATCGCCGGATGGGCAGTTTAGGGTGGTCCGGAACCCGCATCGGCACACTCTGGGGAGAGATGCATGATTCGCGTGGTATTGGTGGACGACCATGAGTTGGTGCGTTCGGGGTTTCGCCTGATCCTGTCTGGGCAGCCCGACATCGAGGTACTGGGCGAGGCCAGCAACGCGGAAGACGGATTGCGGTTGATCCGCAAGGCCAAGCCGGACGTGGCATTGATCGACGTGCACATGCCCGGCATGAGCGGCATCGAATTGACTGAGCGCGTGCAGCGCGCGGGTATCGCGACCCACATCGTGATCCTCACCATCGTGCAGGACGCGCAATTCCCGCGCCGCTTGCTGCAATCGGGTGCGCTGGGTTATCTCACCAAGGGCTGCCCGTCGGAAGAACTGCTGCAGGCGGTGCGCACGGTCGCGCAGGGACGGCGTTATCTCGACACGACCATCGCGCGCGAGATGGCGCTGGCGGCGGTGGACGGCGAGGGTTCGCCGCTGGAGTCGCTGTCGTCGCGCGAGCTGGAAGTGGCGCTGATGCTGGCGCGCGGCCTGGCGGTCAACGAGGTCGCGAACCGCCTGCACTTGAGCGCCAAGACGGTGTCGACCTACAAGCAACGCCTGTTCGAGAAGCTCGGGGTCGCGCACACGATCGCGCTGGAACACGTGTTGTCTTCGCATGGCCTGCTGGACGAGGCGCACTCGCAAACCGGCAAGGCCTGACCCCACAGCGACCCCGGGCCGCCCGCACTCCGTTCGGGAAGTGCGGATGGGATGCGGATGGCATGCCGCGGCGGAGGACTACTCCGCCGCGCCCTTGTCGGATGACGGCGGCTGGGCTTCGGCAGGCGGCGCGGGGTTGGCTGGCGGGGTCTTGGTCGTCGGCACGCTCGGCGCCAGGATCGGCCGTATCGCCCCGGACAACGGGCGTTGCGTCGGGATGGCCGGATGCCGCGGCAGCGGTTGCACGGTGGGCCGCGCGGAAGGTGGCGCCGCGAACAGCGATGGCGTCACGGGTTCGGTTTTCGGCGCGGCCGACACGGTCGGGCCGACCGGGGCGGCCACGGCAGGCGCTACGGGTGGCGTCGTGATTGCCGGTTGCGGCGCAGGTGCGGGTTGCGGTGCGCGCACGGCAGCCGATGGTAGCACCGGCGTCGAGGGCATCGGCGCAGGCGTGGCGGGCGGCGCGGCGGATGTACCCGGTTGTTCGGGAGTGTGCACAGGCATCGGAGCACGCGTCGCGGCGGTTGGCTGCGGATTTGCCACAGCGGCCGGTTGCAACGGCGGGGCGACCGGCCCCGATGTGTCCGGCTTGTGTTCGGGCGTCGTGAACAGCGGCGCGGTGGTGGGCGCGCTCTCCCGCGACGGCGCGCCGGAAGGCGCCGCCGGAGCCGTCGTCGCGGGAGATGTTTCCGCTGCGCGCGACGGTTCCGGTGCGCGGTTCACGGGCGGCGCAATCGGCGCCGCAACGGAAGCCGCATGGCTGCGATCGGCGTCTTCGTCGTCGATATCGCGTGGTGCGCCGGGTGCGTTGCCATTCTGCGCGGTCGCGTTGGCGTGCTTGCGGCGGCGTCCACCACGGCGTCCACGACGGCGCTTGCCGGTGCCGGCGGATGCATCATCGGCGGGCGCTGCGTTCGGCGCGGTGCTTGTTTCAGCAGCGCCTGCGGGCACGCCAGCGGGTTTTGCGGCTATGGGGTCGGCGGCGGGCGCAGACACGGGCGTTGCTGCAGCCGGGCGCTGCGTTTCATGTCGCGGCGTTGCCGGTTCGCTGCGGGCAGGCCTGGTTTCCTGGGCGTGCGTTTCGCCGGCGGGTTTCACTGCGGCGGATGCCGCCGGCTTCTGGCCCTGGCGCGGCTGGCGCTGCGAATCTTCCGCACGCGACTTGTTCGGTTTGGCCTGTGAACCTTTCGATGGCTGCTGGCCCTGCTGGCGCCCGCGGCGGGCATCGCCGTCGCGATCACGATCGTGGCCGTTGCGGCGCGCGCCGTTGTGGCTGGATGCCTCGCCACGGCGTTCGGACGTGCGTTCGCGACGGGCCGTGTTGTCGCTGCGTGGCGGCGTGCGTGGCGCCTGTGTCAGTTCCGCGAGCGTGGGTTCGGCTGCAGGCGGGGCACGGAACCAGCCGAACAGGCGTCCGAGCAAGCCGCCCGACGCCGCCGCCGGCGCAGCGGCAGCGATCGGCGCGGAAACAGGTTCGACTTCCTCGCGCTGCGGCATCGGCGTGGCGCGCTGGATGCCGCTGACCGCGGGTTCCTCGCCGTGCACCACCACGCCCATGCGCGGTTGCGGCGTGGCCGCGACTTCGGTCAGGCGCTCGTAGCTCGGCTTGGCGTGCTCGCCCATCTCGCTTTCGCGGATGCGGGTGATTTCGAGGTGCGGCGTTTCCAGGTTCTCGTCGGCGACGATCACCACGTGCACCTTGTGGCGCAATTCGATTTCGACCACGCTGGAACGCTTCTCGTTGAGCAGGAAATTGGCCACGCGGGTTGGCGCCTGCACCAGCACCTGCCCGGTGTTTTCCTTCATCGCGTGCTCTTCGATCAGGCGCAGCGCCGAGAGCGACAGCGACTCGATGCCGCGGATGCGGCCGTGGCCTTCGCAGCGCGGGCACACGATCTGGGTGGATTCATCGAGGCTCGGGCGCAAGCGTTGGCGGGAAAGCTCCATCAGGCCGAAACGCGAAATGCGGCCGAGCTGCACGCGTGCACGGTCGAGTTTCAGCGCGTCGCGCAGTTTGTCTTCGACCTCGCGCTGGTGGCGCGAGCTTTCCATGTCGATGAAGTCGATCACCACCAGACCGCCGAGGTCGCGGATGCGCAACTGGCGCGCGACTTCGACCGCGGCTTCGCAATTGGTGCGGAACGCGGTGTCTTCGATGTCGCTGCCCTTGGTGGCGCGCGAGGAGTTGATGTCGATGGAAGTCAACGCCTCGGTCGGGTCGATCACGATCGAGCCGCCGGACGGCAGCCGCACGTTGCGGTCGTAGGCACTCTCGATCTGGGTTTCGATCTGGAAGCGCGTGAACAGCGGTACGTCGTCGCTGTAGAGCTTGAGTTTGCGCAGGCTGTTCGGCATCACCTGCTGCATGAACTGTTTCGCGTCTTCGTACAACGCGGGTTCGTCGATCAGGATTTCGCCGATGTCGGCGCGCAAATAGTCGCGCAGCGCGCGGATGAACAGTTTGGATTCCTGGTAGATCAGGAACGGCGCGGAGCGCGCCGCGGCGGCTTCCGAGATGGCCTTCCACAGGGTCAGCAGGTAGTCGAGGTCCCACTGCAGTTCCTCGGCGTCGCGGCCGACGCCGGCGGTACGCACGATCAGGCCCATTTCCTCGGGCACCGAAATGTGTTGCAGGGCTTCCTTCAGGGCCTGCCGGTCCTCGCCCTCGATGCGGCGCGAGACACCGCCCGCGTTCGGGCTGTTGGGCATCAGCACCATGTAACGGCCGGCCAGCGAGATATAAGTGGTGAGCGCGGCGCCCTTGTTGCCGCGTTCCTCCTTCTCGACCTGCACGATCAGCTGCTGGCCTTCCTTCAGCAGTTCGCGGATGCCGGCCTTGTTGTGGTCGACCCCCTGCGCGAAGTATTCGCGGGCGATTTCCTTCAGTGGCAGGAAGCCGTGGCGTTCGGCGCCGTAATCGACGAAGCAGGCTTCGAGGGAAGGTTCGACCCGGGTGATGCGGGCCTTGTAGATGTTCGACTTCTTTTGTTCGCGCGAGGGGATTTCGAGGTCGAGGTCGTACAGGGCCTGGCCATCGACGATGGCCACACGCAACTCCTCACGCTGAGTCGCGTTGATCAACATGCGTTTCATTGTGGATTCCTTGGAACGTCGCGGCGCGGATCGCGTCTTCGGCGGCGCCTTCATGGGGCGGCCGGCCGGGTGACGTGCCGCGCCTGGCGGCAGTCGCCGGAACCATTCAATGGTCCCGGCTGGTGATGAATGGGATTGTTCGCGTCCCGAGTCCCCGCACCGTCAGCGACGGTGGGCAAACGTCGACCCGAACGTTACGATTACAGGGTGCCGGCTGCTCCCGGTCAGGAATGGCAGGCGGAAGCCTTGTCCGCGCGGCGAAAGGGTACAGGGTCGCCCATGAGGGGCCAGAGCCTGTTTGGCGCGGGGCAATCCTATCATCCCGAAGGATTTTTTCAATGGGGACGGCAACTTCGGCTCAAGAGTTCAGTTCCGTGCGAACCGTGCAGGTCGGCCCGGAACGCGACGGACAGCGGCTGGACAATTGTCTTGCAGCCATGCTCAAGGGCGTGCCGAAAGGGCATATTTACCGCCTGCTGCGGACGGGACAGGTGCGGGTGAACGGCAAGCGCGCGAAACCCGACACCCGGTTGGCGGCGGGCGACCAGTTGCGGATTCCCCCGGTGCGGGTCGCCGAGCGTCCGGAGCCCGGCGCGCCGCCCCCGGGAATGCTGGACGAAATCCGCAAGGCCGTGATTTTCGAGGACAAGGATTTCCTCGCCATCGACAAGCCGGCCGGGATCGCCAGCCACGGCGGCAGCGGGATTGCGTTCGGAGCGATCGAACTGCTGCGCGCGGCGCGTCCCATGGATCATCTGGAACTCGTGCATCGGCTCGATCGCGATACCTCCGGCGTGCTGGTGTTCGCGCGTTCGCGGCGCGGGCTGACCGGCGTGCAGGCGCTGATCCGCGCGGGTGAAACCAGGAAGCAGTACCTGTGCCTGATGACCGGCAAGCTGCGGCGCGCGAAGTTCGACGTGAATGCGCCACTGCGGAAATCGGTATTGCAGGGCGGCGAGCGGATGGTGCGGGTGGACGATGAAGGCAAACCGGCGTTGACGTTCTTCAGGCAGATCGAACGCTACGACAACGCGAGTCTGGTCGAAGCCACGCTCGCCACCGGCCGCACGCACCAGATCCGCGTGCACGCCGCGTACGCGGGTTATCCGCTGGCGGGCGATCCGAAGTACGGCGAGCGCGAGGCCAACCGGCACTTCGCCAAACTCGGCCTCAGGCGCATGTTCCTGCATGCGGCGCGCTTCGAATTCGAACTGGGTGAGCGCGCCTACAGTTTCTCCGCGCCGCTGCCGGACGACCTGCGAGGGGTGCTCGACCGGCTGTGAGGTGCATCCACGGGGGCGGACGTGGCGTCCGGGGCTTCGTGCGTGCCGGCTTCAGCGGAGATTCGTTTTTGCCGTTGCTAAACTGGCGGCTTTCGTGAAAGGCGTCCCCGCATGAAACTGACCATCTTCGGCACCGGCTACGTCGGCCTCGTCACCGGCACCTGCCTTGCCGAGATGGGCAACCACGTGTTGTGCATGGATGTGGACGCGGACAAGATCGCGAAACTCGAACGCGGCGAGATCCCGATTTTCGAGCCCGGACTGGAGCCGCTGGTGCAGCGCAATCATGCATCGGGTCGCCTTGCGTTCACCACCGACGCGGCGAAGGCGGTCGCGCATGGCGACGTGATCTTCATCGCGGTCGGCACGCCGCCGGACGAGGACGGCAGCGCGGACCTCAAGTACGTGCTCGCGGTGGCCCGCAGCATCGGCGAACATCTCGAGCGCTACGCCGTGGTCGTGGACAAATCCACGGTACCGGTCGGCACGGCGGACCGGGTGCGCGCCGAGATCGCCGCGGCGATGAAAAAACGTGGCGCGGATGTCGCGTTCGACGTCGTCTCCAACCCCGAGTTCCTGAAGGAAGGCGACGCGGTGAACGATTGCATGAAACCCGATCGCATCATCGTCGGAGCCTCCTCGCCGCGCGCGGTCAACGTGGTGAAGGCGCTGTACGCGCCGTTCAACCGCAACCACGACCGCATCGTGGTGATGGACGAGCGATCGGCCGAACTGACCAAGTACGCGGCCAACGCGATGCTGGCGACCAAGATCAGCTTCATGAACGAGATCGCCAACATTGCCGAGCGCGTGGGCGCCGACGTCGAGATGGTTCGCCACGGAATCGGTTCCGATCCGCGCATCGGCTATCACTTCATCTATCCCGGCACGGGCTACGGTGGTTCGTGCTTCCCGAAAGACGTGCAGGCGCTGGAACGTACCGCGCACCAGCACCAGTACGACGCGCGCCTGCTGGGCGCGGTGGAAGCGGTGAACCGCGACCAGAAACGCAAGCTGTTCGACCTGATCGAACGGCATTTCAACGGCAAGCTCGCCGGCCTCACGGTCGCGGTGTGGGGGCTTGCCTTCAAGCCCAACACCGACGACATGCGCGAGGCACCCAGCCGGGTGTTGATGGAGGCCTTGTGGCAGGCCGGCGCCAGGGTGCGGGCGTTCGACCCGCAGGCTCGCAGCGAGGCCGCGCGCATCTACGGGCAGCGCGACGACCTGGTGTTGTGCGATGACCCGTGGGCGGCGCTGGACGGCGCCGATGCGCTGGCGGTGGTGACCGAGTGGAAGGTGTTCCGCAGCCCGGACTTCGCGCGCATCAAGGCGATGCTGAAGACGCCGGCGGTTTTCGACGGCCGCAACCTGTACGATCCCGCCGTGGCCGAAGCGGCCGGGTTGGCCTATTACGGGATCGGGCGCGGGCGCAGTATTTCTGCAGCGGGGGCATGAGCAGCGATGAATACGCCGAACGACGAGCGCATGAACGAACTCGAGTTGAAGCTGACCTTCCTCGACGACGCGGTGGCTTCGTTGAACGACAGCGAGGCGCAGCAGTCGCAGCGTCTGCTGAAACTCGAAAACGCGTTGACGGAATTGCGCCGCGACCTCGCGGCGTTGCGCACCAGCTTGGCCGATGATGTGGCGAACGAGCCTCCACCGCCGCATTACTGACCGTGAGTGACTCCCTCCGCGACCAGTTGTTGAAGGCCGGCTTCAAGCCATCGCCGAAACCGCCCCAGAAGGCGAAGCCGCATCCGCGCCCGACTGCACACAAGCCCGAACCGGGCAAACCACGCGCGCCGGCCGAGCCCGATCTTGCGCAGGCGTTCGCGCTGCGCGCGAAGTCCGATCGTGCCGAACGCGAAGCCGCGGAACGCGAGGCGCGCGAAAAAGCCGCTGAAAAGAAGGAACGCAAGCGCAAGCTGCAGGTGCTGCTGGAAGGCAAGGCGCAGAACCAGGCCGATGCCGAGCAGGCGCGCAACTTCGAATTCGCAGGCAAGATCCGGCGCGTCTATGTCACGCCCGAACAATTGCAGCAGTTGAACCGCGGCGAACTCGGCGTGCTGATGCACGGCGGCCGCGCGCTGGTGGTCGCGCGCGACGTGGCGCTGGCCGCGCAGGCGATCGCGCCGGAAACCGTGGCCTTGCTGGTCGATCCGGACGCACCTGCCGAGGACGATGGCATCCCGGACGACCTCGTGTGGTGAGTGGGGTAGTGGTTGCACGCCGGACCGCACCTCCTGCATGCGGCCCGGCGATTCCAACAAGCGACCCGATCAATGCAACGGGACGCGTACCACGCTGCCGTCCTGCTGGGTCACGTACATCGTGTCGGTCCAGCGGTCGAGCGACATCGAAGTGGGCGAGACCAGGCAGTCGGCCACGGTCTCCGGCGTGCCTCCGAAATTCGGGAAGCGCAGCAGGGTGCCGGGGCCCGCGAAGAACGGTCCTGATCCGGCCATCTCCAGGACCAGCAGGTTGTCCCTGCCGCGGTACCGTTCAACCGCGGTGTCGATGCCCGTTGTCAATCCCGTGATGAGCGGACTGTGCGCGCCCGTGAAGGGGTCGAGGATTTCCACCGTGGATACGCCGGTCGCGAAGGGTGCGCCGCGGAACAGCGATACCAGGAGTTGGCGGCCGACGGTGTTGATTCCCGTGGGTACGGCCTGGATGACCGGGCCGCCCACCCGGCCGAACAGCGGATTGGGAATGTCGGGGTAGCTCGCAAACTCGGAGGCGGCGCCCGTGAAACGGTTGACCCGCCACGTCGAATTGCGCCCGCCGTCGTTGACATAGAAGGAGAGCCCGAATCCGGCGATCGCAAACGGGTTGGTCGCGTGGATGTTGCCCGGAACATCCGGCAGGGGACTGGGCGTGAAGTTCGGCAGGTCGGTCACCATGCGGATGAACATGAAATTGCCGCGGCTGTCGCGCAACTGGACCAGCTTGCCCTTGGCAAGCGCGTCCTGGTCGCGGCGCGTCATGGTGAATCCGGTCGTGCGGGCTTCGGCGCGGCCGGTGAAGAACAGTTCGAGGACCGAGCTGAATATCGGTGAGGACGGTCCCGCCGGATTCTCGAACGCAGTGCCGGGCCGCGGCCCCATGACGGCGACGTCTCCTTCGCCGATCGTCACGAAAAGGCTGCGGCCTTGCATCAGCAGCCCGCTCGGGCCCGAAGGGTCACCGACGTCCGAGGGACCGGACGGCATCCCGTCGATCAGCGTGCGCCGGTTGCCGTTGCGGTCGATGATGGAAATGCGCCCCGATTCCGCGCCGCCGTCGCCCGATTCCGCGACGAGCAGGTTGCCGCCGTCGGTCATGGTGCTGCCGACGGGCAGGCGTAAGCCACTCGCGGTGGCCACGCATTGGCCTTGCGCCTGCGCCATCATCGGCAGCACCGACGCGATCGCCAAGGCGAGCGACAGGCCGAGGATGCCCGCGCGCCGCGTGCGCCGGCGTGTGGGCATCGACGAAGGCGGGGCGGGAGGATTCGTTTCGGATGGCGCGCTAAGCTGCCGCCGTGCGAGGGCGGATGAATCTCGATGGGTGGACACGTTGGCGACTCCTGTTCGAATGGCAGCATGTCGGGCGATGCTGCAAGCGCCCACGAGTCGGACCGTCGCGGGCGCGACGGTGACCCGGGAGGCGGACGGACCCGGATGCGGTTCCACTGCCCCATGGTTGATTCGAGAATCCGCGCTTCGGATTACGCGCGCGGTGGTTTGAAGCGCCGGCGGCTGGCGGACCGGACGGCAGGCACCCTCGCCGCCATGCCATCGGGGATCCTGCGCCCATGCACTTCATTGTCCTGAGCGTCGTGTGCAGCGTGGTGGTGTCGGTGCTGCTGAAGCTCGCACCGCGCCACGGCGTCGACGTGCGCCAGGCCATCGCGGGCAACTACCTGGTGGCCGTGTTGCTCACCGTCGCGTGGCTCGACCCGCATCCGTCCTTGCTGGAACTGCCGGTGGCGCATCCGGCGTGGCGGGTGTTGGTGGCGCTCGGCGTGCTGTTGCCTTCGATGTTCGTGGTGCTCGCGTATTCGGTGCGGCGGGTCGGCGTGGTGGTGACCGATGCGGCACAGCGCCTGTCGTTGCTGTTGCCGTTGCTGGCTGCGTTCACTTTGTTCGACGAAGCGTTTTCCTGGCGCAAGGGCGCCGGCATGGCCATGGGGCTGGTCGCGATTGCCTGCATCGTGCTGCGCAAACGCGACTCCGGTACGCGAGCGGGATCGCCGGGCGGCTGGGCGTGGCCGCTGATCGTGTTCGCGGGCATGGGCGCGATCGACATCCTGTTCAAGCGCGTGGCGCAACTGACCGGCGTGCCGTTCGCGGACGTGTTGCTGGCGACGTTCGTGCTGGCGTTCGTGTTGGCGATGCTCGCGATCGTCGGGCTGTACGCAAGCGGGCGCGCACACTGGCATTGGCGCAACGCGGGTGGCGCGGTGCTGCTCGGCACTTTCAATTTCGGCAACATTCTTTTTTACGTGCAGGCGCATCGCCATCTCGCGCATGATCCGGCGCTGGTGTTCTCGGCGATGAACATCGGCGTGATCGTGCTGGCCACTCTGGTCGGCGTGTGGTGGCTGGGCGAGCGCATCGGGCGGCTCAACTGGGCCGGACTTGCGCTGGCCGTGGCCGCTGTACTGGTGTTGGCGACGGCCTGACGCGGGGAACGAACCCCGCGTCACTGTCCGGGCGCGGCATCCGCCGTGCCGGCGGATGCCGCGTCGATTCCGCGGGCTTACTGACGTGTTGAAGTCGCTGTGCCGCACTGCTCGAGAATCACGCTGCCGTCCGGCGCGTAGGTCGTCGTGTGCACGGGTCCGGAAACCGAGTTGCCGTCGGCGCTCATCTGCAGGGTGCGCTCCACATGGGTTGTGCCTTGGAACTCGCCGTTCACGAACCCGTAAAAGTGCAGGCTTACCGAGTAGCGATTCGTGCGTGGATTGTAAGACCACGTGCCGAGGTCTATGGTGCGCGAATAGCCGTCCGCGCCTTGCGGCGGGAACCGCGGCGCGGCGACGACCGTGCCGCCTTGGTTGAAGATGATCGTGTTGACCACGGGAAAGTCCGGACCCGGTGATCCGCAAACCCTGACCATGGCGTGACTCGCATACGCGCCGACGATCCGATTGGCGAACCAGCCGGAGGTGGTTTGCGGATCCGCGGCTCCCTGGGCTCCGGTTACGCCGGCAGCCGTCATCATCGCCAGAACGGTCATGGCCAATATTGTCTTCTTGATGTTCATGCTGATTTCCTCGTGTGTGTGGAAGGAACATCCGGACCGGGTCAGAAATCGAGTTTCGCGCCCAGTGACAGGGCTTGATCGCTGGCTTGCCTGTCGTAGCTCAACAGCCAGTTCCAGTGCGCGCCGCCCGTGGCCAGGCTCATCTGCAGCCAGCCGCTGTTGCGCCGAGGCGGCGTGCCAATCAGTTCGAACGTGACATCGGGGCTGCCGGTGAACGCGGCGCGCGCGTTGTCGCGGGAATACGCGAGCCGTCGGTAACCGGTCGCGAGATTCAAGGTCGTCCAGCGGCCGCCGTTGCCTTGCCATGTGGTTCCCAGCCGCAGTCCTGCAATACCGTTGAAGCGCTGGTACGTGACGGGCTGTGCGATCAGCTCGAATCCGGTGCTGCCTTGCTCGGTCAGGCCCGCGCCACGCAACATCGCGTAACTCGCGGCTGCGAACGGCGTCACCCGGATTTGGCCGGCGCGGAAATCCCTTCCCGTCTCGATGTAGGCGCGCATCAGGTCGAAACTTTGCCGTGCCCCTGCGGCCTGCCGCCGGATACCGAGATCGATCCGGCGGTTGAAGTCCAGCTGGTGGCGGCTGTAGCCGACGTCGCCGAACACGTACGCGTTGCCATTGCCGTTGCGCCGCACATACACATCCCATTGCGGTGACTGGTCGCGCGCAGCGCCGCCGGAACGATCGAAGCGCAGGCTGCCCTCGCTCCAGCCGAAGCTGGAACCCAGCAAGGTGCGATCGCCCAGCCATTGATCGAATCCCGCGCGTTCACCACTGAATGCGCCGGCGCCCGACGCCAACATCGCGGTTCGCGATGCCCACGATCCCGATGCCGATCCGGCATGCAGGTTGCCGACCCGTGCCATCAATTCCGGCGCTGGCAGCGCGGCCTGCTGCAGCAGCGAGCCCGCGGCGTCGGCGTAGCCGTGTCCGGACATGCTGTCGAAGGTTCGGATGGCCTGGCCGTAATCCTGAAGCCGCTGGATCACTCCCGCCGACGCAAGGAACTGGCGCTGTGTCGTGCTGAACGAAGCGCCAGGCCGATTTGCCCACGTGCCCGCGTTGCCGAGCGCCGCGTCGAAATGGGCCGCGGATTGCAGGGTGATCGCGTCTCCGGCCTTGGCGGCGGCCATTGCGGGCGCAACCGAAATCGCCGTGGCATCGAAATAGATGTCGTTTGCCTGATAGCGCAAGGAGCCCGTGAGGAACAGCGAATACGAGGCCCAATCGGCAAATTGACCCATTACTCCCTTGTTTGCATGGAGTACCAGGACGCTTGCGGGCGCGGAGGGCAACACGTAATTGAGTGCCCCGCTGCCGAGCAATACGAGCTTGCCATCTATCGTGGCGCTGCCGTTGATCTGGAGCGGCCAACCGAAGGTAGCCTGCAACTGCCCCGTGGCACTTTGCCGGTAATCACCGTTGATCACCGGGTGGCGCGTCTCGACGCATTGATCGATCCCGGTACCGCAAAGCTGCTGCAGGCTCAGCGTGCCGTCGTTGATGACATTGCCGTTCAGCGTGCTGCCCAGCCACAGTTGCGGCCATTCGGTTCCCCACTTGGCTGGGTCCGGGCTTGCGACATGAACATCCGAGGTCAGGCTGTCCCAGACCACCAACGTGGCGCCGTCCTCGATTGTGGTACCCCCACTGAAGCGGTAGTCGCCACGGAGGTGAAGAATGCCGCCCCCATTCACGATCAACGCGTGGTCGCTTTGGCGTCCGCCTGTCATCTCCGTGCCCTCTGTCCAGGTGAGTCCGCTGCTCGGAGTTACCGTGCAATCGCCGGTGACCGGAGCCGGACACGGCTCGGCCGGCGCGCCCGACGGTGGTGGGTTGGGAGGCGCGTCCGCGCGTAGCATGCCGTTGCTGCCGCCACCACCGCAGGCGGCCAGCAGGCCGGTTGAGATCGCAAGCGCCAGGGTCGACGACAACAACGTTCTGGTGTTCATGGAAGTGCTCCCGACGGATGGAGGGTGACACCCGCTGGCCGGTGCGGTTGCCGCAACCCTTGCCAGTAGGACGAATGGTCATCCTTCCGTTCCCGGAGAGTCCTGCTAAATTACTGAAGGGTTCTGAAAACTTCTGAAGCGCACGACGATGGATGGGGACCGGCGCCAATACGAGTTTTCCGGCTACAGGCTGGATGGCGTGTCGCGCGAATTGTTCGGGCGCGACCGCGCGCCGATCATGCTCAGTTCGAAAGCGCTGGACGTGTTGCTGTACCTGATCGAGCAACGCGGCAGGGTGGTGGACAAGAACGAACTGCTGGCCGCCGTCTGGGCCGGCAGGGTCGTCGAGGAAAACAACCTAACCCAGGCGATTTCGGCGCTGCGCAAGGCATTCGGCGTCGGCGCGGGCGAGCACCGCTACATCGTGACGGTGCCCGGGCGCGGCTATCGTTTTGTCGCCGAATTGGCGGCGGACCAGTTCGTGGAGCGCCGACGTTCAACCGATGCGAAGGAACCTGTTGCCGGCGCGGTTTCCAATGTCACGCCGATCCGGACGCATCCGCCGAAGGCACTTGCGGTGCTGCCGTTCCGGTCTTTGTCTTCGGGCCCGCGCGACGAACTGTTCGAGTTGGGCCTCGCCGAAACGCTGATCACGCGGCTGAGCCATTCCCGGGAATTGCGCGTGAGTGCGTTGGCTTCTTCGCATCATCTCGGAAAGGAGCTGCAGGACCCCATCATGGCGGGCCGGCAACTCGGCGCGGCTTGGGTCATCGACGGCTCGACGCAGCAAGCCGATGGCAACGTGCGGGTCAACGTGCGCCTGCTGTCGGTCGCCGATGGCGCCGCCGCCTACGCCGACACCTTCGATGTCGGTACCGACCACGTATTCGCCCTGCAGGACAGGATTTCAACGGCGGTGGTCGGGGCCCTTGCGTTGAAGCCGATCGTCGTGCCCGAACGCGCATGCAGCCCGTGCGACGGCGACGACCCCGCCGCCTATCGGGCCTACCTGCGCGGCTACTACCTGCTGCAGCGCCCGAGCGAGGCGAACCTGCACGAGGCGCTGTCGGCGTTTCGCCGCACCCTCGATCTCGATACCGCTTGCACCCGCGCTTACGCCAGCATGGCGCTGGCCTACCGCGGACTGGTGCATCTCGACCATGAACCGGACGAGATGTTCGGCCTGGCCAAGGCAGCCGTCGCGCAGGCCTTGAGGCTTGACCCCGATTCTGCCGAAGCGTTGACGGCGCAGGGGCGCATCCGCGAGTTGCACGATTGGGATTGGGTGGGCGCCGAGGCGTCGCTGAAACGCGCGATCGAACTGAATCCGAGCCTGATGGAAGCCCATCTTGCCTTGGGCCATTTGCTGGTCAGCCTGGGCCGCTTCGACGAAGGCATCGCCCAGGCGCGCGAGGCCCGTGCGCTGGATCCGTTGTCACCGTTGGTCAACGCTTTGCTCGCCGGTTTCCATACCGCAGCCAGGCAACCCGAGGCGGCCGTCAAGCAAGTGCAGCGGGCGTTGGACCTCAAGCCCGACTTCTGGATCGCGTTGCACGTTCGCGGTGGGATGGCACTGGACCGCGGCGACATCAGGGCCGCGCTTGCCGATTTCCATCGCGCCGTCGAAAGTTCCAACCGCACCAGCCAGATGCTGGCGCTGTACGCGATCGCTTGCGCAAGCGCGGGAGAGCGGGGGCAGGCGCGGGCGGTCCGGGATGAACTGGAGACGCGCCGCGCGACCCGCTATGTCCCCGCCACCAGCCTTGCCGCGGTGGCCGCTGCGTTGGGCGATACGAGCATGGCGCTTGATGAACTTGAGCGTGCCCATCGGGAACACGACATCCGCATGATCTTCCTGAAGATCGATGCAAGCTGGAACGCGCTGCGCGCACAGCCGCGGTTCCAGGCATTGGCGCAGCGCATGGGCCTGGTGGGCGAGCGCGGTTACAGCCGCCTTTGATGCCACTTTTCGGGAGAACGGAATGCAGCCATCGAACGTCCATGAAGATGCGATTCGCCGCTTGCTCGACGAACAAGTCGCCGCGTGGAATGCGGGCGACGCCGAGGGCTGGTGCAGGGATTTCACGGCAGACTCCGAGTTCGTGAACATCATCGGTGCATGCTTCGAGAACAGGGACGCCAACGTGAGACGGCATGAGGAGCTGTTCGCGACGATTTTCAAGGGAAGTCGGCTCGCCGTGCGCGAGATGAAGATTCGCGTGCTCGGGGATTTCACGGCGTCCGCCAACCTTGTCCTCGATTTGACCGGGTTCAGCAAACTCCCGCCCGGCATCCGCCCGAGTATCGGGAGTGACGTGCTTCGCACGCGGATGCATTACGTGCTGATCCTTGACGGTACGCGCTGGTGGATCGTGTTTTCGCAGAACAACGCCGTGATGCCGCCGCTGTCGCCGGAATGATTGCGATCGCGATCCGCCCCTGATGATCAGGCTTGCGCAGCCAGCGCCGGATTGAACCAGCCCTGCTTGGGCGCGAAGCGCGGACCGTGCGTCTTCGCGAGTGCTTCCAGTCTTTCGCGCAGCACGCCCGCGCCGGTGGCGCGGATGTACTGGATCGGACCGCCGCGGAAGGGCGCGAAGCCGGTGCCGAAGATCACGCCGGCATCGAGCAGGTCGGCGTCCTCGACCACGCCGTCGTGCAGGCAGGCCACGGCTTCGTTGAGCATCGGCAGGATCAGGCGATCTTCGAGGTCGTCCGGCGCGCGATAGCCCGAATCCACTTTCGGCTTCTCGGGCTTGCCGTCCTTCCACACGTAGAAACCATGGCCGTCTTTCTTGCCGCGTTTGCCGCCCTCGACCTTGTCCGCGATGCCCGCGGGAAGCTCCAGGTTGAGGAAGGGACCCAGTTCCTTGCCCACCGACAACGCGACGTCCAGCCCCACGGTGTCGATGAGTTCGATTGGCCCCATCGGCATCCCGAAACGCTTGCCCGCGCGGTCGATCACCGGATCGGGAATGCCTTCGGTGTGGCAGCGCACCGCCTCCAGCAGATACGGCACCAGGATCCGATTCACCAGGAATCCCGGCGTGCCCTTGACCGGCAGCGGCAGCTTGCCGATGGCCTTCACCCACGCCAGCGCGCGCTTCGCGATGACTTCCTCGAGTTGATCGTGGCAGACCACTTCCACCAGCGGCATCTGCGCAACCGGGTTGAAGAAGTGCAGGCCGAGGAAACGCCACGGTTCCGCGAAGGCCCCGCGCAATTCGTCCAGCGGAATCGACGACGTGTTGGTGGCGATCAGCGCGTCGCGCGCGATCTTCGGTTCGATCGCACGGTACACCGCTTCCTTGGCTTCGGGGTTTTCGTAGATGGCTTCGATCGCCAGCTGCGAGGTTGCAATGCCGGCGCCCTCGACGTCCGGCGTCAGGCGTGCCTCCGCCGGTTCGATGCGTTCGCGCGTCTTCAGGTTCTTCTCGAACAGCTTGCGCGCGCGTGCAAGCGCCGGTTCCACGAACTTCATTTCGCGGTCCTGCAACGTCACCTCGAAGCCGCGCAGCGCGCTCCACGCGGCGATGTCGCCACCCATCACGCCCGCGCCGACCACGTGCACATGGCGGATGTCGTGCGGAGTGTCGCCGGCCAGCCCGCGCATGCGTTCGCGCAGGAAAAAAATGCGAATCAAATTGTGCGCGGTGGGCGTCGCGGCGAGTTTCGCGACCGAACGTGCTTCCAGCCTGAGCCGCTGCGCGATGTCGCCACCGCCGCGGCGCCACACGTCGATCAGCGCGAACGGCGCGGGGTAGTGTTGCGGCGACGCCTTGGCGGCCGCCTGCTTGCGCACGATCGGCGCGAGGATTTGTCGCGCGGGCCAGCAGTTGGTCCACCACGCCACCGCACGCTGCGCGAACGGGCGCGTGACCGGGTGCAGTGCCAGTTTCTTCGCTTCGTCCAGCAACGCACCGGGCTCGGCCAGTCGATCGACCACGCCTTCCGCGAGTGCGCGTTCGGCCGACGCCGCACGCCCGGTCAGCATCATCGCCAGGGCCTTCGGCGCACCCATCAGGCGCGGCAGTCTTGCCATACCGCCCCAGCCCGGATGGATGCCGAGTTGTACTTCGGGCAGTGCGATGCGGGTTTCCGGCGCACGCGCGGCGATGCGCATCCTGCACGCCAGCGCAAGTTCGGTGCCGCCACCCATGCAGGCACCGTGGATCGCGGCGACAGTCGGCATCGGCAGGTGTGCGAGGCGTTCGAACACGCGCTGGCCGTGCTCGATTTCCTCGCGCACCGTGCCCGCGCGTTCGTAGCCCTCGAATTCCTTCAGGTCGGCGCCGACCGCGAAACCGGAGGGTTTGCCGGATCGGATCACCACCGCCGCCGGTCGTTCGATGGCGATGCGTTCCAGCATCGCGTCGAGTTCGTCCAGCAGCGCGCGTGAAAGTGCGTTCACGCGGCTGCCGGCGCGGTCCATCGTCAGCACCAGCACCCCGTCGGGTCCCGGCGAAGCTTGCCAATGGCTGAATCGCAAACCGTCGAACACTTCTCGTTCCCGTTGCCGGATCGTGAGCATCATCGGGCGGGCAGGGATTCGGGTCAATCGTGGAGGGTGACCGGGTCGGCCGCGCGCCAGGGGACCTCGAGTTCCAACGCCGTGGCGCTCTTCGAGGATTGCCGCCAGGGAATCGACATGGACACAATGGACTTCAGGACGATGGTTGCGGGCCTGCCGCCGGATGGCTCGCTTCTCGCGGAGAGCCCATGGTCGCGTTGACGCGTGGCGGCGAGCGACCGGTGCTGGTGGTGGCGGCCGCGCGCGAGGACCGCCGAGTGCTGTTCGATGCGCTGGACGGAATGGAAGCCGGCGAAATCCTGAGCGCGCGAAGCCTGGGCCAGGCGCGTGCGTTGCTCGACAAATCGCCGCGGCCGGCGCTGGCGATTCTCGATTTCGAGCACGCGCCCGGCGCGTCGCGGGCGTTGTGCACGCAGCTCGGCGACGTGCCGGTGATCGGCCTGTTCGGCACGCGCTTCGGCGCGCGGCACGACGATACGCGTTTGGCCGGGTGCCTGAACATCAAGGCCTGGTTGCGGGTGCCGATCGATGCCGCCGGCGCGGCGACGCGGATTCGCGATGTGCTGGATCCGGGCGGCGGGTCCGCCGCGGCGCCCGCGGTTCGCGAAGTCGCGCAATCCGTCGCATCGACATCGCTACCGTCCGGCGACATCGAAACCGTGTTGCGCAACCTCGCGGGCCTGTTCCAGCCCGGCCGCGACGTGGCGGGCATGCCGGGCCTGGTGCAACGCGCGATGCATGTGCTCGGCATGGACATGATGGTCGTCGCCGAACGCAGTGCAGCCACGGGCGCACTGGAGACGCTGGGCCGCGTGGACAGCCTGTCCATGTCGGGCGAACGCGACCTGCTCGCGGAAGCCTTCGTGCAGCGGGCTCTGGGCGGCGAGGCGGTGGTCGGCGCTGGCGCACCGATGCCGCCGGAAGTGGCGGCGTACGCGCGCGCCACCGGCAGCGTGCGCTGCGCGGCTTTGCCATTGTTCGATGCGCATGGCGATGTGCTGGGCGTGATGGCGTGCGCCTCGCGGCACGCGGGCGCGCCGGCCACGACGCTCTTGCAGTCCATGCTGGAAATCGTCGCGGCGCGCTTCGCGGCACTTCTGGAATTGCGCGCCGAGCGTGGACGCGACCGCGATCGCGCCCTGCTGGACGGATTGACGGGCCTGCCCAACCGGCTGCTGTTCCACGACCGCCTCGAATCCGCCTTGCACGATGCGCGCCGCACCGGCGAGGTGTTCGCGGTGTTGTTCGTGGACCTGGATCGCTTCAAGGGCATCAACGATTCGCTCGGCCACGCCGTGGGCGACCAGGTGCTGGTGGCGGTGGCGGAACGGCTGCGCAACCTGGTGCGCGCGTCGGACACCATCGCACGCTACGCCGGCGACGAGTTCACGCTGATCCTTCGCCACGTCAACGGTCGCGCCGATGTCGCGCGGGTCGCGTCGAAACTGCTGGCCGGCATGCAGGCGCCGTTGACGCTCGACAACGGATCCGAACTGCACGTGACCACGTCGATAGGCGTCAGCGTCTATCCGGACGACGCGACGGATACCGACGGACTGGTCAGGCACGCCGACATGGCGATGTACAGCGCCAAGGGCGAAGGCCGCAACAACGTCAAGGCATTCGGCAACGTGCCGATGGATACCCACCGGCAACACCTGGAGATGGAAGCGCAGTTGCGCGAGGCCGAGCGCAACGGCGAGTTGAGCGTCCACTACCAGCCGCAGATCGAACTTGCATCCGGCGACGTCGTCGCCGTGGAAGCGCTGGTGCGTTGGCACCATCCGGCGCTGGGGATGCTGAGTCCCGCCTTCTTCGTGCCGCTGGCCGAGGAAACCGGGTTGATCATCTCGATCGGCGAGTGGGTGCTGCGGCAGG
This sequence comes from Lysobacterales bacterium 66-474, assembly GCA_001899805.1. GTDB lineage: Bacteria > Pseudomonadota > Gammaproteobacteria > Xanthomonadales > Rhodanobacteraceae > 66-474. The sequence continues at coordinate 69,697 of MKWP01000015.1, read as the reverse complement.
CTTGCGTCGACATCGCGGGATGGCGGCGTCGGACGGGCCGGGCATTGCGGCTGGCGGTCAACCTGTCCGCGCTGCAGTGGATGCAACCGAACCTGGTCGCGATGATCCAGGCGGCGTGCCGCGATGCCGGACTGGAACCGGACGTGCTCGACCTCGAAACGCCGGAAGGCGTGCTGGTCAATCCGCAGGCGGAACTGGTCGCGATCGCGCGTGCGTTGCGCAGGATCGGTTGCCGCATCGTGGTCGACGACGCGGGGGGCGCGCCGGCGGTGCCGGGCCGCGCGCCGCGCCTGCCCGTCGATGCCGTCAAGATCGACCACAGTTTCATCCGCAACATCGGCAGCGACCCGGACGACGAATCGGTGGTGACGGCGGTCCTCGACAATGCGCATCGCCGGCGCGTGCGCACGATCGCGGAGGGCGTGGAAACCCGGCGCCAGCTGGACTTCCTGCGCGAGCACGGCTGCGATGCAGCCCAGGGCTATCTGTTCTGCCGCCCGCTGCCGGCGGCGGCCTTGGCCAACCGGCTGGTGGTGCCGCCCGGTGCACCCGCGACCGATCCATCGCTGCAGCCCCAATCCGGGCGCCCGCCTGGCAAACCCCGTTGACGGTGCGCATTTGAAGGGCACGCTCGTTGCGCGTTACGCTTGATTCGACGGTCCGGCGGCCCAACCATGGTCAAGACGAGTGCGATTCAAGGGACGTGGAATGGCGAAGCCGGGTGAACTTTCGCGCGCGGAGCGCGGTCAGACGGGGGTGCATATCGCCCCCGGCGCAGTCAGGAGTGCCGCCCCGATGGGCGATGTGGAAACCGATCGTGCCCTCGTGGAGCGCGTGCGCAAGGGCGACAACCGGGCGTTCGACCTGCTGGTGCGCAAGTACCGGCACAAGATCGTCGGGCTGGTGTCGCGTTACGTGCACGACTGGAGCGAGTGCGAGGACGTGGCGCAGGAAGCCTTCATCCGCGCCTATCGCGCGATCGGCGCGTTCCGTGGAGACAGCGCGTTTTACACCTGGATGTACAAGATCGCCGTGAACACCGCGAAGAACCACCTGGTCGCGCAGGGCCGCCGGCCGCCGGCCGAGGACATCGATGCGGACACCGCCGTCCAGTTCGACGCTGGCGCCCGCCTGCGCGACGAAGCCACCCCCGAACACGAACTGGCCCGCCGCGAGATTGAACAAACCGTGTTCGCCACGGTCGAAAAGCTGCCGGAAGAATTGCGCGACGCGATCACCCTGCGCGAGGTCGAGGGATTGTCCTACGAGGAAATCGCCGAACGCATGGGCTGCCCGATCGGCACGGTGCGTTCGCGCATTTTCCGGGCCCGCGAGGCGATCGACGAGAAACTGCGCCCGCTGTTGTCCGACGATGCCGCCTGATTGCATGGGCACGATCCCGATTCGAGTTGCATGAGGAAGCCGCCAATGGAACCGACCAGCCGCGAAGATCTGTCCGCCCTGATGGATGGCGAATTGGCCGCCGAGCCCACCCGTTTCCTGCTGCGGCGCCTCGACCACGATCCGGAGTTGTCCGCGACCTGGTCGCGCTGGCACCTGATCCGCGCCTGCCTGTCCGCCGATTCCGCGCGGATGTCCGCGCCGGGGGACGACGACGATTTCGCGGCCCGCATCGCCGCGGCGATCGATGCCGAACAGGCACCGCCGGCGCGCCGGCATTGGGCCCGGTACGTGGGTGGCGGTGCGATCGCCGCGAGCGTGGCGGTCGCCGCGCTGATGCTGAATGCACCCTCCCGGACCGACACGGCGCCCGCGTCGATCGCGCAGCAGCGCGTGTCGGCGCCGAATTCCGCGGTTGCGACTTCGCTCGCCGAATCGACTCCGGCCGCCAACGCGGCCACGCCGCCGTGGCTGTTGGCGCGCCAGCCGACCGTGCTGGGTGCGCAGCCCGCTTCCGCGAGCGTCGTGTATGGCACCGGCCTGATGCAACCTGATTACTTGCGGCGCGCGACCTATGCACGCGACGAGACGTTGCCGTTTGCCGCATCCTCCCAGGCGGGTCAACCCGGATTGCCGTTCCAGATCGTGCTGCTGCCGGAACCGGCGCCTTCCAGCGCCGCCACCAGCCACTGAACGTCATTGCCGTGGCGGATGCGCGGGCGTTCGTCGCTGCCGAACACGGGTGCCTGCGCTGCCGGACGCCGATCGCGTCCGCACGGCGCCGCGCGCGGCCAGCCATGATGTGTGACGCGGGCGAGCGTCGGCCCATTCCGAGTTTGCAAAACAGTCAAGGAGACCACTCATGTTGAAACGGGCGAGGCAGTTCGCTGCCGTATTCGTTCTGTTGTGCTTTTCGGGTGCCGGTGCGGCGCTGGCCGCGGCGCCGGGCGTGGCGCTGCCGGACTTCACCAGCATCGTGCAGAAGTACGGGCCGGCGGTGGTGAACGTGGTGGCGCACTACAACCACGCCAGCGAGATGGGCGGCGACGATCCCGACCAGCAGCAAACGCAGGGACCGCCGATCCCGGACATTTTCCGCTTCTTCGGGATGCCGGGGCCGCGGATGCAGCCGCCCGACCGTGGCGGCGAATCGCTGGGCTCGGGCTTCATCATTTCCTCCGACGGCTACATCCTCACCAACCGCCACGTGATCGCCAACGCCGATTCGGTGAAGGTGCGCCTGACCAATCATCGCATCTACCCCGCCAAGGTTGTCGGCGAGGACAAGGTCTACGACATCGCGCTGCTGAAGATCGATGCCACGAACCTGCCGACCGTGGCGATCGGCAATTCCGACGACCTGAAGCCCGGCCAATGGGTGGTCGCGATCGGGTCGCCGTTTGCGCTCGACCATTCGGTCAGCGCCGGCATCGTCAGCTACGTCGGCCGCAGTCTCGGCAGCGACCAGGCGGCCGTGCCCTTCATCCAGACCGACGTGCCGATCAACCGCGGCAATTCGGGCGGTCCGCTGTTCAACCTCGCGGGACAGGTGGTCGGCATCAATTCGCAGATCTTCTCGACCGACGGCGGCGCGATGGGCCTGTCGTTCTCGATCCCGATCGACCTCGCGATGAGCGCCGCGAACCAGCTCAAGACCAAGGGCTACGTCAGCCGCGGGATGATCGGCGTGACGATCCAGCCGGTCACCGAAGGCATCGCCAAATCCAAGGGCTTGAAGGAGGCGCAAGGCGCGTTGATCGCGCAGCTCCAGCCGGACGGGCCCGCCGCCAAGGCCGGCCTGCAAGTGGGCGACGTGATCACGGCGATCAATGGACACGAAGTCTACGAGTCCGCGCAGATACCGCCGATCGTCGCGATGACCGCGCCGGGCACCGACATCAACGTCGGCATCCTGCGTGACGGCAAGTCCAGGACCATCAAGGTGAAAGTGGCCGAGATGCCGCGCAACGGGCTTTCGCAGGAGTTGCTTGCCAACGTCCCGGCGGCCGGCAGCGGCAGCAAACTGCTGGGCCTCGCCGTGCAGGACATCACCCCGAGCATGCGCCAGCAGCTCGGCTACAGCGGCAAGGGCGGGGTGGTGATCACCAACGTCCAGGGACCGGCCGCGCAAGCCAACCTGTCGCCCGGAGACGTGATCCTGCGGGTGGGCAACAAGCCTGTGAACAGCGTTGCCGAGTTCAGTCGCGAGACCGCGAACGTCAAACCCGGCAGCACCGTGCTGTTGCTGGTTTCGCACCAGGGCCAGAACCTGTTCATCGCAGTCAGCGTGCCGGAGAAGTAAACGTCACGCGTACACCCGTTGCTTGTTTTGCCAGGGCCCGCCGCAAGGCGGGCCCTTTGTTACTGCCGGCGCGAGTCATTGAACATCGGCAGCCAGGCGGCCGCTGATGTCGTGCCGGGTATGATGCCTGGATGCAATCGGCAAGACAGTGCAGCACCACATGAAACTGTATTCGATCGAAGGCAACACCCAGAGACTCGATGGGGGAGCCGGAGCTTTCGCGAGTTGCCTTGAATGGCAACTCGCGCCGGCGAGCGCCGAAGGCAGGAGCCGTAGGCCGGGTTGCTTGGTGAGGCATGGATGTCGAGCCTAGCAACCGTCGCCGCCAATTAGACTCCCGGAGAGAAACAAATGCGATTGTGGTCGATCGAAGGCAATACCCAGAAACTCGACGGCGGCGCGATGTTCGGGAATGCCCCGAAGGCCATGTGGCAGAAGTGGATCGCGCCGGACGAACAGAACCGCATCCCGCTGGCTTGCCGGTGCCTGCTCGCCACCGACCTGGATGGCCGCAACGTGTTGTTCGAAACCGGCATCGGCGCGTTCTTCGAACCGAAACTGCGCGAGCGCTACGGGGTGGTGGAAGAACGCCATGTGCTGCTGGAGTCGCTGGCGAAAGCCGGGTTGCAACACGGGGACATCGACGTAGTGGTGTTGTCGCACCTGCATTTCGATCATGTCGGCGGATTGCTGGCGCAATGGGAAGAGGGTGCGCCGCCGCGGTTGCTGTTTCCGAACGCGCGCTACCTCGTGAGCGCCGGCCACTGGATGCGTGCGACCCACCCGCATCCTCGCGATCGCGCATCGTTCATCCCCGAGGTGCCGGCGTTGCTCGAACACAGCGGGCGCCTCGAAAAAGTCGACGGCGAATATTCGCGCGCGTTGGGCAAGGCGGTGCGCTTCCATTATTCGCAGGGCCATACGCCGGGATTGATGCTGTCGGAGATCGTCGGTCCGCACGGCAGGGACGGCGTGGTGTATTGCGCGGACCTGATCCCGGGCACGCCCTGGGTGCACCTGCCGGTGACGATGGGTTACGACCGTGCGCCGGAAATGCTGATCGACGAGAAGCGCGAGTTCCTCGACGACAAGTTGCGGCGTGGCGTACGGTTGTTCTTCACCCACGATCATCGGATCGCGTTGGCGGCGCCACGAAGGGACGAACGCGGGCGCTACGCCAGCACCGACGGGCAGGCGCATTTCGCCGGTACTTCGTTGTAAGCTCGCGGCGTGAATCGCCTGACCGGACTCCTCGACAATGCTTCCCGCAACGCCGCCCTGCTGGGCGCGGTGCTGATGCTGCTCGGCCTGCTGCTGCTCGGCTTCACCGAGCACGCCGATCGTTTGCGCGTGCTGGGCGAGGATGCGCTGGGTGGCTTCGTCCTGACCGGCAGTGCCGCGATGCCGGGGCCCGCCGCCAACGGCAAACTGGTGCTGGCGGCCGGTGCGCCCGAAGTGAAGACGCCGGCGCGCGACGTGCAATTCGGCGTTGCGGTCGATGCGCCCGCGCTGGTGCGCAAGGTCGAGATGTTCCAGTGGAATGAAATCCGCTACGGCGGACAGCGCAGCTACGAACAGAACTGGTTCGACCACCCGATCGATTCCACCGCGTTCAACAATCCGGCCGGCCACGCCAATCCCGGCGCCTTCCCGATCAACGCCGCGCGGTTCGATTCTCCCGATGTCGCGGTCGCCGGTTTCAAGCTTGCGCCGGCGCTCACGGACATGATCGAAGGTATCGAGCCTTTCGAACCGGACCTCTCGAAGTTGCCGCCCAACATGGCGGTGACGTTCCAGCCCCACGACGGCACGCTGTTGACCAGCGCGAATTCCGCGCGTCCGCAGATCGGCGACCTGCGCATCAGCTGGATGCGCATCGCGCCGGAAGACCTGACCGTGTTCGCGCGCGACCAGGACGGCACCCTGGTCCCGGCGCAGAATCCGGGCGGCGATGCCATCGCACAGGTGCTGATCGGCCGACATTCCCTGACCGACGTGCTCACCGACGCGCCGCAGCCGCCGCGCTACAAATGGGCGCGGCGCGCGTTGGCCGTGCTGCTGGCGTGGGCCGGGGCGGCGTGGCTGCTGCCGCGCGTGCGTCGGCGCGATCGGGTGCTGTCGCTGGCGATTGCCGTAGTGCCGCTGGCGATCCTCGCGGCCGCGTACTGGTTCGATGCGCGGGTGTTCGCGGCAGCGATCCTGGTTGCGGTAGCGGTGGCGGGGATCGGGGTGGCGGTGTGGCGCTGGCGCGTTGGCCCCGGCTGAGACAAGCCCGGCCCGGCCCGCCCCGATCCGGACACGATTTCGTCCCATCCGATTCATGTTCCGCGTGCACGCTGCGCGTCTTCCTTGCTGCGGAGAGTGCCGGTGACGATACGCCGATGGCCCATCATCCTCGCCGGTTGCTTGCTGGCCTTGCCCGGAGCCCGCGCCGCGGAGCCTTCGCCGGCACCGTCCTTCAGCAAGGCCCGCGTGGAGTGGAACGCGCCACAGGAGCCTTTCCGCATTTACGGCAACACGTGGTACGTGGGGCCGCATGGCCTCTCGGCGATTCTCGTCGACACGGGGAAGGGGCTGGCGCTGTTCGACGGCGACCTGCCCGAATCGGCGGCACAGATCGAGGCGCATGTCCGTAAGCTCGGCTTGCGGGTACGCGACATCAAATGGATCCTCAATTCGCACGCACATGCCGACCACGCGGGTGGCATCGCGGCATTGCAACGCGCCAGCGGCGCACAGGTACTGGCAAGTACCGAAGGCGCGCACGAGATGAAATCGGGTGGCGCCGATCCCGCCGATCCGCAATACGGATTCGGATTGACCTACACACCGGTGCAGCAGGTGCGCGTGGTGCGCGACGGTGAAGTCCTGCAACTCGGGAACGTGGCCGTGACCGCGCACTACACTCCCGGCCACACGCCGGGCAGCACATCGTGGACATGGACATCCTGCGAAGGCGCGCGTTGCCTGCACATGGTCTACGCCGACAGCCTCACCGCGCTGGCCGCGCCGGGCTACCGCTTCGGCGATCATCCGCGATACGTCGCCGCGTTCCGCCGATCCATCGCCAGGATCGCTGCGCTGCCGTGCGACATCCTGATGACCCCGCATCCCGGTGCCAGCGATTTCTGGGAGAGGGTCGCGCGGCGCACATCGCCCGACGATGCCGCGGCGCTGATTGATGCCGGTGCGTGCAGGGCTTATGCAGCGGCCGCCGCCCGCGCCCTGGACGCGCAGTTGGCCAGGGAACGTGACGCGGCGAAATGATTCACGCGTCGTGGCCGTGTTCGAGAAGCCACAGGCCCGCGAACAGTTTCGGATCGATGGAATAGCCTTTTTCGACCATCGCGCGCAACCACGCGCCGGCGTCGCCGCGCGGCACTTCGTGCACCACGATGTTTTCCGTCTCGTCGCCGCCACCTTCGCCAACCTTGCGCAAGTCCAGTGCGCGCACGAAGTACATCATTTCGGTGCTCATGCCGGCCGATGACGGGCCCATGTGCAGCGGCACCACGCGCGCGCAACTCCAGCCGGTTTCCTCTTCCAGTTCGCGCCGCGCGGCGCCGGCCACGCTGTCGTCGTCGGCGTGGCCGGGATCGCCGATCAGGCCGGCCGGCATCTCGATGGTGAATTTCAGGATCGGCACGCGGTATTGCTCGACGAACAGCAGGCGGTCGTCCGGCGTGACCGCGACGATGATCACCGCGCCCTGGGGGTTGTTGCGTTCGACGAATTCCCAGCGCCCGCGCTGTTTCAGGGTGAGCCATTGGCCTGCGTGCAGGATTTCGACGGGCGCCCCGGCGTCGGCGGGGACATGCGGATCGCGATTCATGTCGTGGGCTGCCGTTGCAGGACCTGGTGCGCGCGGGTGCGCGTAAGCGGGCCGATCTTCAGTCGCTCGAACAGTGCATCCAGGACCGCGGGATCCGGCGTGCTGCGCAACAGCCCGTCCGGATGGGCGGGTACCGGCGCATCCAGCGCGATGCGGGCCAATCGCTGCGACAGGCGCGCCTGCCCGGCGTGCGCGCGCAACTTCGTGGCCAGCGATGCCGCACCGCGCAGGCGCAGGAACGGCACTTCGTCGATGCGCGCGAGCAGGCTCTCGAGATCGCCGAAGTGCGCGAGCAACGCCGCCGCGCCCTTGGCGCCGATGCCGGGCACGCCGGGAATGTTGTCGGTGGCATCGCCGGTCAGCGCCAGGTAATCCACGACCTGGCGCGCTTCGACCCCGAGCCGCGCCGGCACGCCCGCTGCGCCCCAGCGCTGGCCGCGCGCGTAGTCCCATTGTTCGGCGCCATCCGTCAGCAGTTGCCCGAAATCCTTGTCGGCGGAAACGATCACGGGCAGGACGTCGTGTCCTCGCGCGGCGTGCAGCACGCTGCCGATCAGGTCGTCGGCTTCGTAGGTGGCGTCGGCCAGCACGGTGAACCCGAACGCGGTGGCGAGTTCGCGGCAGTATTCGAATTGCAGCTTCAATTCCGGCGGCGCGGGTTCGCGGTTGGCCTTGTAGGCGGGGTAGATCGCGTTGCGGAAGGAACTGGTCAGCGCGATGTCGAACGCCGCGACCGCGTGGGTGGCGCGCGTGCGTTCGGTGAAATCGAGCAGGAAGCGCGCGAAGCCGTGCACCGCATTGACCGGATGGCCGTCGACGTCGAAGAACGCGTCCGGCATCGAATGCCAGGCGCGGAACACGTACATGCTGGCGTCGATCAGATACAACGTCGTGACCGGCGCCGGCACGGGAGCTGCGGGGGTCATCCCTGCCACGCGCCCAGCACGCTGTCGACGTCCGGGCGGTTGCGCTCCGGCGGTTCGACCCCGCGGCTGCCGATGTGGATGTAGGCGATCGCGCGTTCGTTGTCGGCGAGTCCGAGCAGTTTCGCGGCCTCGGGGGCGTAGCAGGACCAGCCGGTGAGCCATTGCGCCGCAAAGCCCGCGGCCTGCGCGGCCAACAACAGGTTGAAGCCGAGGCAGCCCGCCGAGAGCAGTTGCTCCTGCGCCGGGATCTTGGGGTGGTGCTCGTCGATGCGCGCGATCACCGCCAACACCACGGGCGAGTGCGCGAAGCGCTCGCGGTCCTTGGCAAGCTTGGCCGCGGGAACGCCCGGATCGACGCGCGCATGCAGTTCCGCCAGCGCCTCTCCGTAGCGCGTGCCGGCATGACCCGTGAATGCGATCAGCCGCCATGGCGTGAGCTTGCCGTGGTCCGGCACACGGATCGCGGTGGTGATAATCCCGCGCAGTTCATCCGGCGTCGGGCCCGGCGGTTGCAGTTGCGCGGCGGGGACCGATCGGCGGTTGCGGAGAAAGTCCAGAGCCTGCGGATGGAGGGTCTGTTCGTCGTGCATCCATCCAGTTTAACAGCCGTGCTTGGCTGCTTTTGCGTTACGATGCCGCGTCGACCCGAGGAGAACCACCATGCCGATCACCGTCGCAGCCTTGCGCGAAACCGCCGACGGGGAGCGCCGCGTCGCGGTGACGCCGGAAACGGCGAAGAAATACGCGTCGCGCGGCATGCGGGTGTTGCTGGAGCGCGGCGCGGGCGGGCGCGCGGGCTTTCCCGATGCGACGTATGCCGGCATCGATTTCGCCGATGCGGATGCGGTCGCTGCGCAGGCCGACATATTGATGTGCGTGCAGCCGCCCGCGGATGATCGCATCGCCGCGATGAAGGAAGGCGCGGCGCTGATCGGATCGCTGCATCCGCACAACGCCGCCGGGCGCCTTGCGCGATACGCGCAGCGCAAGCTTGCCGCGTTCTCGCTGGAGCTGTTGCCGCGCACCACCCGCGCACAGGCGATGGACGTGTTGTCTTCGCAGGCCGCGGTCGCGGGGTACCGCGCGATGCTGATCGCGGCCGAGGCCGCGCCCAAGTTCTTCCCGATGCTGACCACCGCCGCGGGCACGCTGCGTCCGTCGAAGGTATTGGTGATCGGCGCCGGCGTGGCAGGTTTGCAGGCGATCGCCACCGCGCGGCGGCTGGGCGCGATGGTGGAAGGTTTCGACGTGCGCCCGGAAACCCGCGAGCAGATCGAATCGCTGGGTGCGAAGTTCCTCGACCTCGGTGTCAACGCCGCGGGGCAGGGCGGCTACGCGCGGGAACTCACCGCCGAGGAGCGCGCCGCGCAGCAGGCGAAGCTGGCCGAGCACGTGAAAACCGTGGACGTGATCGTCACCACCGCTGCGGTGCCGGGACGGCCGTCACCCAGGATCGTCCCGCTGGCGATGGTTGACGGCATGAAGGCCGGCGCGGTGATCGTCGACCTGGCCGCCGAAGGTGGCGGCAACTGCGAGGCGACGCAACCCGGCGAGCGCATTGAACGCAACGGCGTCACCATCATCGGGCCGCTGAACCTTCCCTCGGGTGCACCGCTGCACGCCTCGGAAATGTACGCGCGCAACCTCGCGCACTTCAGCGAACTCGTGATCGTGGACGGCGCATGGAAGCCGGACTTCGAAGACGAGCTGGTTGCGAAAACCTGCGTCGCCCGCGACGGCGAGGTGGTGTTCGGGAAGGCGTGATGATGTGCCCGGTTGCCAGAGCCGGGTGGGTTCGAACGACGGCCCTGGAGTTGGCTTGCGGACCCGTTTTTTGATAGATTGACGGCGTTGCGTCAGGGGTGGAATTGCATGGTTTGTGGCGGTCACGAAACCAGATCCTCCGGGATTGAGGTGGGCAGTGGTCACAAGCGCCGCACAGCACGTCGAGGATTCCGCCCCGCGGCCCGATGGCAGTGAGCCCAACTGGTCCGGCCTGTATGCGCGATTCCTGTCCGGTTCGCTCGCCAATGCGCAAAGGACGCTGAGGCTCTATCAGCAAACGCTCGAAAGCGTCGCGTCCGGGCGTTTGCCGGCCACGGTCTTCCAGGAGTACTACCCCCGCTTCGTGCAACGCCACGGCGCCCTGTACAGCGAGCGCCTGAGGGCGGTTTGTGCCGCGTTCATGGGCCGGTTCGCCGAACTGAACAAGCGCAATGCGGCGTACGCGGACGCGGGCGCGGTGGCCGAGCAGGTTCCCCCGCCGATATTCGAGCCGGAAACTCCGGAGCGCTGGTTCGAACAGTACGCCGAATATGCGGGCAGGCTGAATGCGGAGGCGCTCAAGGCTTACCGCAGGCAATTGGACCAGGTCGCCGGCGGAGAGTTGTCTCCCGAAGACGTCCAGCAAAAAGTTGCCGGAGACATGTCGCGCCGGCTTCCGTTTTACATGCGCGACGCCGGACAGCTGTACCTGCACCTGATGCAGGAACTGGACGCGTTGCGTGGTGATTACGAGGACGCGTATTTGAGCGGAATTCTCGCCCTGGCCGAGGAATCCGCAAGCGAACCCGTGACAGCCGTCGCCCTCCAGGCACCAGCAGGTGGCGCGGCCTTCCAGTCGTTCACGATATCGAACACGACCCGGACGCGGATGGCGGTGCGCTACGTCGCGACCGAGGTACGCCGCATGGATGGTGTGGGCCCCGCCTTCGCGCCCAAGGTGCAGATCACGCCGGAGTTGCTGGAACTCGAGCCCGGGGAAGAATCGACGGTCACGCTCTCGCTGCAACTGGACGCGGACCGCTACGAAGTGGGCGTGCCGTATATCGGGTTCCTGTACGTCACGGGCGCGGATGACCGTCGCGTCGAGCTGCAACTGAGGATCGTCGCGACCGATCCGGTTCCGGAAAAGGAAAAATGAGAAGGGATACCGAGGATGACTCGTTCGCGCGCGACCGATGGCCTGGTGGCAGATGCGAAAGGCGTGATGGCGCATGAGGAACCCATTGCCATCATCGGCATGAAGGGACGTTTTCCCGGCGCCAACAACCTCGACGAATACTGGAACAACCTCGCCCAAGGCGTCGAGTCGATTTGCGTCCTCGACGAGGAGGAGATGCGTGCCGCCGGCGTGCCCGACCACATCTCGCGGCTGCCCGGCTACGTGAACGCGTCGCCGGTCCTCGACGACGTGGACAAATTCGATGCGCAGTTCTTCGGCTTTTCCGCGCGCGATGCCACGCTGACCGATCCGCAGCACAGGCTGTTCCTGGAAACCGCGTGGGAGGCGCTGGAGGATGCCGGCTACGATCCGGAAGCCTTTGCGGGGGCGATCGGCGTGTTCGGCGGGTCGGAGCTGAGTACCTACCTCTACCACCTCTATCAAAATCAGGACGCGCTGAAATACATCGACGGCATGCAGTTGATGGTGACCAATGACAAGGACCATCTCTGCACCCAGGTCTCGTACCGGCTGAACCTCAAGGGGCCAAGCGTGGCCGTGCAGACGACGTGCTCGACGTCGCTGGTGGCCGTTTCGATGGCGTGCGAGAGCCTGCAGCAGCGCCGCTGCGACATGGCCCTGGCCGGCGGGGTGACGGTGCGGGTTCCGCAGCGTGGAGGTTATTTCTACACCGCCGGCTCGATCCTTTCTCCGGACGGGCACTGCCGGCCGTTCGACGCAAGGGCACAGGGCACCATCGTCGGAAGCGGGGTGGGACTGATCGTGCTGAAACGGCTGGACGACGCGCTGCGCGATCGCGACAACATCCGCGCGGTGATCCTCGGCACCGGCATCAACAATGACGGCAACGACAAGGTCGGTTACACGGCGCCCAGCGTGAGCGGACAGTCGGCGGCCATCCGTTCCGCGTACCGGATGGCGGGGATTTCCCCGTCGTCGATCGGTTATGTCGAGGCGCACGGAACCGGAACGATCCTTGGCGATCCGATCGAGATCACAGCCTTGACGGAGGTCTTCCGCGAGGCGAGCGACAAGCGTGGTTTCTGCGGCATCGGTTCGGCGAAGTCGAACTTCGGACACCTGTCGTGCGCAGCGGGAATCGCGGGCCTGATCAAGGCCGTGCTCGCGATCGAGCATGCAGCGATTCCGCCGACGGTGCATTACACGTCGCCGAACCCGGGGATCGATCTTGCGGCGAGCCCGTTCTATGTGACCCAAAAGCTCGAACAGTGGGCCCGCAACGGAACACCCCGGCGCGCGGGTGTCAGCTCGTTCGGCGTTGGAGGAACCAATGCCCACATCGTGCTCGAGGAGGCTCCCCGGCCAAGCGAGGCCACGGCGGGAAGGCCGTTCCAGGCCATGACCCTTTCGGGACGGACCGAGCCAGCGCTGCATGCCTCGGCAAGGCGCCTGGCGGATTACCTGGAACGACATCCGGAGGTTGGCCTGGCGGACGCGGCTGCCACGCTGCATCTCGGTCGAAAGGCCTTCGCGTTCCGCAGGGCCGCGGTGGTTGCGGCGGATGATCGCCGTGGCGCCATCGATGCGTTGAGGTCCGTTGCAAAGCAAACGGTCACGAACTGCGGTTCCGAACGCCCGGTCGTGTTCATGTTCCCGGGGCAGGGCTCGCAGTATCCGGGGATGGCGAAGGGGCTGTACGAAAGCGAGCCTGTCGTCAGGGAGACCATCGACCGCTGCGCCCGGTATTTGAAGAAACACATCGGCCACGACATCAGGAAAGTGATCTTCCCGGCCGCGCGTTCCCGCGGGAATGCAGCCGAAACCCTGCGCGACACGAAGTGGGCGCAGCCGATCCTGTTCACCGTGAGTTTCGCGCTCGCCAGGTTGTGGCTGTCCTGGGGCATCCGTCCCGCGATGATGATCGGCCACAGCGTCGGCGAATACGTTGCCGCGACGCTTGCGGGCGTCATGACGCTGGACGATGCACTGGCCGTCATCGCCAGGCGTGGCCAACTGATCTCGGCATTGCCGCACGGATCGATGCTCGGCGTGCTCGCGGGTGCGGATGCGGTGGCCAGGTTCGCCACGGGCAAGGTCTCGCTGGCGGCGGTCAACGCCCCCGGCTTTTCGGTTCTCTCGGGCCCGACGCCTGCGGTCCATCGTGTCGAGAAGGCGCTGGCGGCGGAATCGATCGCGACGCGCAGGTTGCACACCTCGCACGCGTTCCACTCGTCGATGATGGACCCGATCCTCGCCGAATTCGAAGCGGTTTTTTCATCGGTGAAGTTGCGCGCGCCGAAGCTCCCGTTCATGGCAACGCTGAAGGGCAAACCTGCCGGGGACGACGTGGCGCAGCCGGCGTACTGGGTCGCGCAGTTGCGCCATGCCGTGCGCTTCGGCGACGGACTGCTGGGGATCGCGCAGGAGGCACTGGCCGGAAAGGATCCCGTCTATCTGGAAGTCGGGCCGGGCAATGCACTGACGACTTTCGTCAAGGCCACGGCGACAGCCACGGGAATGAAGGCGGGATGCGTCAATTCGCTGCCGACGGCGGAGAACACGACGCCGGACACGCGCACGATGCTGGCTGCCCTGGGCGACCTGTGGGCTGCCGGGGTCGCCGCGGATTGGCAGCGGTTTCACGAAACCGAGCCGAGGCGCCGCGTGAGTTTGCCCACTTACCCGTTCGAACGGCACAGTTATTGGGTGGGGGCGCTGCCCGACGCGAAGAGCAGGGAAGCGGAGCTGCGCGATACTTCGAAGTGGATGTACAAGGCGGTGTGGAACGGGACTGCGGCATTGAAGACCGACCCCGGTGCGATCGCCGGCAGGAAAATACTTGTCTTCGATGATGCGGGAACGCCCGCACCATCCATGCTTGCCGCCCTGCGTGCGCAAGGTGCAAAACCGATAACGGCAAGGCGGGGCAACCGATTCAAGAAGACCCGCGGAGGATATGAAATCGATCCTGCCAAGGCGGATGACTACCGCCGCATGGCGGCGGACGTGTGTGCCGGGGAAGAGAGACTGGCGGGCGTCGTGTATTGCTGGAATGCGGCGTCCCCGGCCAACACGGTGCTTGACGACGCGGCGGTGCCGGCATTGCTGGGTCCGATGCGGCTGGCCCACGCGCTCAGCGGCCAGCAAACGGTGCGTCCTCTTCCGATGCTGTTCGTGGCACGCGGCACCGCCCTGGTGCATCCGGGAGATGCGCTGGACCCTGCGCGTGCCCTCGGTGCGGGAGTGGCACGTGTGTTGCCCCAGGAACACCCCGGCTTGAGGATTGCGCATGCGGATGTCGACGGCGACAAGAACCTGCCGGCGATGCTCGCTGCGGAACTGGCGGCGGGCTTGCCTGATCCGGCGCTGGCCATGCGCTCGGGGAACCGTTTCGTCGAAACGTTCGTGCCGATGGCCACCAGTGCCTCGAAGCCGCCGCTGGATCTGCCGGAGTCGCCGGTGGTCTTGATCACGGGGGGGCTCGGGCACATGGGGCTTCACCTCGCCGAAACGATGTTCGCCAACATCGGGGCGCGACTGGTGCTGCTCGGCAGGACGGCGCTGCCGATTCCGCCGGAATGGGCGGCAGCGAGCGAAGATCCGTCCGTTTCGGAAGGGCAGCGGAAGATCCTGAAGCGGCTCGCGGCGATGCGTGAGACGCGCGATGACGTGATGGTGCTGCGTGCCGACCTGAACAAGGCCGCTGAAGTCATGGAGGCCGTCGACCTCGCGGTCCAACGGTTCGGCAAGATCGACATGGTCGTGCACGGTGCGGCGCGCATCGATGCCGCGGCGTTTGCCTCCGCCGCGGAGACGGGCATGGAGGTCATGGAAGCGCAGTTTTCGCCGAAAATCCGCGGGCTCTACAACGTGATGGAGGCCATGCAGGGACGCGAGCCGGCGCGATGGGTGTTGCACTCGTCGATCTCGTCGATCCTGGGCGGCCTTGGGCTCGCTGCGTACTCCGCGGTGAATGCGCTGCTGGATGTGCTGGCGCTTCAGCGAGGCGAGCGGTGGTTGAGCATCGACTGGGATGCGTGGGACAACGCCGCCGAAGCACAGAACGTGAGCATGCCGTTGGCGATCAATCCCCGGGAAGGAGGCGACGCGTTGTTGCGGTTGCTGGCATCCCCGGTGGGTTCGCGGGCGATCGTCGCGGTGAATCTAGAGGAACGCCTGCAGGCATGGGTCCAGCACAAGCAAACCGCAGCCGCGAATGGTTCGGCGATGGAGTTGCATCCGCGGCCGAGCCTTGCGACGGCTTACGTCGAACCCCGCAACGAGGTGGAACGTGGCCTGGCCGAGATATGGGGAAGGCAACTGGGCATCGACGCGGTCGGTGTCCACGACCGGTTTTTCGATCTGGGCGGACACTCGCTGCTGGCGGCGCAGGTGGCCGCGGAAATCTGCGAAAGATTCCAGATCGAGTTGCCGGTACTGAAGCTGTTCCAGGCGCCGAGCATCGGCGAACTCGCGGTGATCGTCGCGAAAGCCCAGGCGGGCGAAGCAGACGCCAAACCCGCCGGGCTTCCGTTCGAGCAGGTGGAGGCGACGGAATTGCGGGGCGATGCGCCGGGCAAGGCGGCGAAACAGAGCTATCGCGACTTCTACGATGACGTGAGCCGGCGTTTGCAGAACTCGGGGGTCGGGGAAGCGTCGTTCTTCCTCAACTATGGATATGTCAGCAAGGGCGCCGGTGACGACGCCCGCTTCGAGATACCGGAACGCGTATTCAATCGCAATTCGGTCCGACTGGCGTTCGAGTTGATCGGTGATACCGCGATCAACGGCAAACGCGTGCTGGACGTGGGTTGCGGGCGCGGCGGAATGGTGGCGTTGATGGCCGAGACCCTGCTGGCCAAGGCCGTGGGCATGGACCTGTCGCCGGAAGCGATCGCCTTCTGCCGCAGGACACACGGGCACGGAACCAGGTTCGAGGTCGGCGATTCCGAGAACATGCCGTTCAAGGACTGGACCTTCGACGTCGTCACCAACGTCGAGTCGTCCCACACGTATCCGAATCTGCGCGCGTTCTACGGCGAGGTGGGCCGCGTGATCAGGAAGAAGGGGGTTTTCCTCTACACGGACCTGCTGCCGGTGGAGCGGTGGCTGGAAGTGCGCGCGCTGCTGCTTCCGCTGGGGTTCAAGATCCTGAGCGAGCGGGACATCACGTCGAACGTGCTGGCCTCCTGCGACGATGTCGCCGCCACGCGCGCGCAGGCATTCGGCGGGCACGACGCGATGATCGACAACTTCCTGGCCGTGCCGGGCTCCGCTGTGTACGAGCAGATGAACAGCGGCGCCTGGCAGTACAGGATCCTGCGTGCGCAGCGCGCCTAGTCGCAGCAGCCACCGCAAAGGCAGCCGATCTTCCGTGCCCCGCAATGATCGGGCAGGACGGCCACCGCAACGATCAGCGGGCGGATGAGGCAGCCGTCCGCGTTGATCCTGGCGTAACCGACCGTGCAGGATTCAACCGCAGCGGGGGCGGCACGTTCCGCGCGGGCGTCGCTTCGGGTGGCATCCTTCCTGGTTGGCTGGTCTTGCCGGCAGTCGATGTTGACCGTGATGAGGACAGTCTTCTGGCTGCAGGGAGACAGGGTGAATTGTGTCTCCGAGAGTGCAGCCTTCCATGCGAGGGGGCGTCCGCCGTCGGTGATGAACTCGCCAAGCTGCACGGTGACCTGGCGTTCACGGCGCGAGTCGTTGTCAAAGGTGACGGGAATCTTGCGCGTCTCGCCGCAGTAGGCGTACTGGACGGCATCCGCGCAACGGATGCAGCAGTTGCAGCCGCAATCATCCTGCTGAGCGTGGCAATCGCAGCCTTGGCGACGCCTGAAGTTCGAAGCCGGCCAACTGGAAACTGGATTGGAAACCGGATTCGAATAGGCGGCCGTGCCGCCCGGAACCTGGTACAGGTTGGAGTATCCCTGCTGCAGGTTGGTCATGAAATCGTCGTAGTCCATCATCCGCATCCTGCCGCTGTCGTGGCAGTAGCCGTAGAAGACTTCCGGACCCCTGGTTTGCGCGAAGCGGGTATTTTGCATGATGCGTCTCCTCGGAAAAGGTTCCGCCCCTTCACTTGCCGATGCGGACCCGCAACCCGTTGTCGTTGCGTGCGACGGTGGGTTCGGGCCGGCCGGACGTCGACGCGCGCTCGGCGTGCACATGCTGGCCGCAGCATGATCCGGCGTGCGGCGGATCGTTCAGCAACGTGTCGTACTTGCCGGAACTGGTGAAACCGAACAGTTCCACGCCCATGAAGGTGATGCCGAAATGCTGCGAGTACGGTTGCTCCATGCGCATGGGCGGCAACGGCGCGATCTTGATCGTCTGGCAGGAATCGACGGCAACCGGCTTCAGGTCGATGGATGATGCCGTGACGGAATTGCTGTCGACTTTCAGTGGTTCGATTTTCAGATCCAGTGGTTCGACTTTCAGGCCGAGTTTCGAGTCACTGTCCACTTTCGAGGTGGTGTTGATCGGTGCGATCTCGGCGATATGGATGTTGTCCAGGTCGGCGTCGATCGCGCCATTGACGCCGATCTTGAATGCCCACGGGTTCGGGATGCTGGGGGTGGATCCACCTTTGTTCATGGCGCCCTCCCTTGGGCCTTGCCGGAACGCTTCGTCTTGCTGCCATAGTTGGCGGTGGTGTAGATGTCGACGAACAGTGTCGCGTTGTACAACTGCAGGTTCGCCCAGTAGTGGCGCAGCGGCTTCAACGTGGCAGGAAGCTCGAAATGGATATCGACCGAAAGTTTTTGTCCGGGATGCAGGACGATGGGATCACGGCGGGTGACGAGCGTGCCGACGTGCAGTTCGCCCCAGTGCAGAAGGATGCTCTTGACCATGGCCTCGACGGTCGACTTGTCGGAATCGTTGATGCCGGCGACCATGGCGGACGCGATGTCGTTCGAATCGAGGATGGGCGTCTCGCATTGCGCGCCGGTCGGAAGGTCGACATTGCCGGCGTTCTCGACCACGAAGCTGCGCGTGACGTGGGGCGAGCTTCCGGCCAGGATCGTGATCTGCGCAGGAGCCATGCGAAGATCGACGACTTCCTCCACATGCGCCTCGGCCATCACCGTGGTGCCGCCCACGGTGACCTCGAACGTGTGATGTCCGGGCGGGGTGCTCGAATCGAGCGCGATGGTTCCCGGGATGTCCGCTTGTTCGCCCGGGTACAGCTTGGCGAAGAAGGGGATCTCGCTCAGGGGAAGCTTGGCGACCCCCTTCAGCGACGACGACTTGAGCCCGATGCTGCGCAGTTTGAGCTTGCCGTCGCTGGTGTTGACAAGCGGAATCGATCCGGTCAGTCCCTGCGGCGGGCCGGTGAAGAAAAGTCGTGTCTTGGGCGAGCAGGCAAATTGCAGCGAAGGCCTTGCCGCCGTCACCTCGTGGGTCGCAGTCATGAAAGACATGCCTCCCTTGCAGGAGTCCACTCGATGGCCGCCATCCTACTGTGGAGCAATTGTCAGCGTCAAACGTGGTTCCCGGGGGTCGGTTTCCGGCGTCATCCTTGCCGGGCATGCCATGGATCGCTCAATGGCCACGGCGCCCGGGAGGGCGCGCGGGTAGCGGCTGCCCGGGATGTCCGTCGGCCCAGCGCATGCGTTGCGCGGGCGGCATCGCGTGCCAGCGTTCGCGCAGGGCCTTGCGTTCGTCTGGGGGCAGGGAACGGAATCGTTCGAAGGCGGCCCTGACGCGCGCGCGTTGTTCGGGCGTGAGGTCATGGAAGGCGCGCGCGTTTTCGCGCAGTTGCTGGCGTTGTTGCGGGGTCATGTTGGCCCAGCGCGTGAGTCGTTCGTGGATTTGTTGCTGGCGCTGCGGCGGCAGGGTCGCCCAATGATCCGCGTGCTCGGCCAGGCGTTGTTGCCGCGCGGGGTGCATCTGGTCCCATTGGTCCTGTACGGGCGCGAGCACGCGTTGCTGCGAGGGGCTGAGGCTGGACCATGCCAGGGGCTGCTTCGGGCTGTCGATACCTGCGGCCACGCGTGACGCACTAGGTGCCGGGATGGCCGCCGTGGTTTGCGCGAGTGCACGCGGCGCGGCCAACAGGCCGGCGGCGGCGAACAGCGCGAGCAACGGGGCGGCGGTCCTTGCCATCGTCAGCGGACGTCCTTCGGCGTTGCCGTGGCGACCGCGGGCTGCGTGGCCAGCCAGCGATAGAAATCGAGGTCCTGCACCATCTCCATCTGGTTGCTGTCGACCGCCGGAATGTCTTCGGTGTTTTCGGCGGCTTCGGCGGCGATCGGTGCGGATGCGGCGATGGTTGTGTCCGGGGCCGCGATGCGGATGTCGGGGCGCATTGCGATGATTGCGATCACCAGCGCGCAGCACGCGGCCGCACCGCCCGCCAGCGGCGCCCACAGGCGGGCCGGTGAACGCGTCGCGCGCGATTGCAGCGCCTTGCGGCGAGCGAGGCCGAGTCGCAACGCATGGTAGGAATCGGTGTTCTCGCAGGCGGTCTGGAACACGGCGCGTGCGCGCGATTCCACTTCATCATCACGCGGCAACTCGTTGATTGTATTTCCACTGTATGTGTTCATCGCCAATCCTCCAAGCGTGTCCGCAGCGCATCCATGGCGCGCGACAAGTGCGTTTTGACACTGCCTTCCGAGCAACCCATGGCCTTGGCCGTGTCGGCCACGTCCAGGCCTTCCAGCACCCGCAACAGGAACGCCTGCTGTTGACGCCGCGGAAGTGCGCGGATGGCCGCAGACATCGCAGCCAACGCCTGTCGCGAGGCCAGCGCGCGCGACGGCTCGGGACCGAGGTCCGGCGCTTCCCACGCCGGCAGTTCCTCGTCATCGTCCGTGACCATGCGGCCCGTCCAGACCATGATCCGGTTGCGGACCGTGCGCCGGCGTTGCAGGTCCGTGATGCGCCGGCGCAGGATGCCCCAGAACAAGGGCGGCCATTCCTCGGCCGGCTTGCCGGAATAATGTTTCACCAGCCGCAGCATCGCGTCCTGCACTGCGTCCAGCGCCTCGTCCGGATCGCGCAGCGCGATTTCCGCGACGCGCCAAGCGCGCCGTTCGACCGAGGCGAGGAAGGCCTCGATGGTGGCCGCGACCGGTCGCGCGGCATCCAGCACCGGCGACGCCAGTTCGAGTGCCACGGCGGCGTTCATCGCGGTTCCGTGCGTGGGAATCGTTTCGGCATCCGTGGTCTCGCGCATCCGTACCTGCCTCGATAACGCGTCAGCCGGAATGGGGTTGACCGCCGCATGCGGGCCACACATGCCGTTATGATGGCCCGGGCCTGCAGGAGGGAAACATGATTACCGGTTTTCTTGCACTGTACATCTTCATGTTGGCGGCATTCACCGGCTACGAGATCATCAGTCGGGTGCCAGTCATCTTGCACACGCCGCTGATGTCGGGCTCCAACTTCGTGCACGGCATCGTGCTGGTAGGCGCGATGGTGGCGCTGGGTCATGCGGAAACGCCGGTCGAAATCACGATCGGCGTGATCGCGGTATTGCTCGCTGCGGGCAATGTCGCGGGCGGCTACGTGGTGACCGAACGAATGCTGGAAATGTTCAAGACGTCCAAGCCGGCCGCAGGGGAGAAGAAGTGATGGTCCTGCCTGCGTGGATGCCCACCGTCGTCGAGGCCATCTATTTCATCGCGGCCGTACTCTTCATCTGGGGCCTGAAACGGATGAGTTCGCCGCGCACCGCGCGGAACGGAATCATCTGGGCCGGCATCGGCATGGCCGCCGCGATCGTCGCGACGTTCTTCCTGCCCGGCATGCACAACCTGCCCCTGATGATCGGCGCGATCGTGGTCGGCGTGGTGTTGTCGTGGATCGTCGGCCGGCGCGTGCCGATGACCGCGATGCCGCAGATGGTGGCGCTGTTCAACGGCATGGGCGGCGGCGCGGCGGCGGCGATCGGCGCCGTGGAGCTGATCAAGTTCAATGCCGCGTTGATGCTGGTTCCGGATACATCACCGATCCAGCCCGAGGCGTGGGTGAACGTGGCGGTGCACCTGAGCCCGGTGGAACTGGTGCTGGCCTTCCTCGGCGTGCTGATCGGCGCGGTGTCGTTCACGGGTTCCCTGATCGCGTTCGCGAAACTGCAGGGCTGGATGGATCGGCGTTTCGTGTTTCCGCTGCAGCGCTGGGTGAATCTGGCGATCTTCGCCGCCGCGGTGGTGTGCGGCGCGCTCGCGTTGGCCGCCGGTATCGAAGGCCACGCGTTCGCATGGGGCTTGCTGGTCGGGTTCGTCGTGTTGTCGCTGGTGTTCGGCATCGCGATGACGCTGCCGATCGGCGGCGCCGACATGCCGGTGGTGATTTCGATGTACAACGCCTTCACCGGCCTCGCGGTGGCGTTCGAAGGCTTCGTGTTGCAGAACGAGGCCATGATCATCGCCGGCATGGTGGTCGGTGCCGCCGGTACGCTGTTGACGCAGTTGATGGCGAAAGCCATGAACCGTTCGCTGGGCAATGTGCTGTTCGGCAATTTCGGCGGAGGCGGCGGCGCTGGCGAGAGCCAGGAAATCGCCGGCGCGCTGAAACCGATCGACGCCAACGATGCCGCGGTGATGATGGCCTATGCCGAGCGCGTCGCGATCGTGCCGGGTTACGGCATGGCGGTTGCGCAGGCGCAACACAAGATCTGGGAGTTCGCGAAGCTGCTGATCGCGCGTGGCGTCAAGGTCAAGTTCGCCATCCATCCGGTGGCGGGCCGCATGCCCGGCCACATGAACGTGCTGCTGGCGGAAGCCGGCGTGCCGTACGACCTGATCGCGGACATGGACGACATCAACCCGGAGTTCCCGAATACCGACGTGGCGTTGGTGATCGGCGCCAACGACGTGGTGAACCCGGTCGCGCGCACCGACAAGAGCTCGCCGATCTACGGCATGCCGATCCTCGACGTCGCCAACGCGAAGAACGTGATCGTGATCAAGCGCGGGCGCGGCAAGGGCTTCGCCGGCATCGAGAATGCGCTGTTCTACGCCGACAACACGCGCATGCTGTACGGCGACGGGCAGGCCGCAGCGGGCGAACTGGTCGCGGGATTGAAGACACTGGATGTTTGATCAGAGCGGCTGTTGTGAGAAGTCAGGCCATGGATGGCCGTTCTGGTGCTCCATGATGCAAATTGTCTATCCCTGTATGACGGCCCGGCATTGCAGCGATCATGGACGATCGCACGAAGAAGATGCCAGCCAGGTGCCGAACGCAGCCGCCACGACCGCTGCCGCGGCGTAGACCAGCACGGCAAGCGCATCCAGGCCGAGCATCGTGACCTGCAACGTCAAGCCGACGCCGCCGGTGCGGAACGCCTCGCCGAACGGAAACCCGGTTGCCGCCGCGATGCGCGCCACCGACACCAGGCAGGCCGCGTAGAAACCCGCCAGCAATATCGCAAGTGCCGCGACCGCGGCTGCCCAGCGTGCTTGCAGGCAACCGCACATCTTCAACACCAGCGTCAGCGGCAATGCCAGCACCAGGATCGTCCAGCATGGACGGATGCCCATCACCAGTGCCGCGAATGCCGCGGTCGCGCCGGCAGCGAGCGTGCACGTCAGCCATACGAAGCCCGTCGTCAAGGCACTGAGCACGCCTGCAACGATTGCGCCCGGTCGGCGCACGGAATGGACGGCAGTCATGGGGCGGGTAGAGTCGTCCAAGCGTGCTCGGTCGGGCAATCGTGTCGGTGGATGATAACCCCGCGACGCGTGTTGGAGCGGCCCTGCCACCCGATCCCGTTATCGCTGTACCGCTTGTGTGGACTGCACCACGAATGCGGGACCCGACAGGCCTGTTCAGCGGCCGGTGGTGGGTGGTTGCAGTCCGGCCGCGGTTTGTCGCGCCGCGACGGAGGATGTATTGCCCTCGGGTAGCCGCATCCGTTTCATCAGTGCGTCGTAGCGCGGATCTCCCTGCAGGGATGGAAACCACAATCCGAGGAAAGCCATGCCGATGTCGTGCTGCGCGTAAGCGCGCTCCAGCATGTCGAGCGCAAGGTCGCGGTTCCCGAGCGCCGTCTGGATCATCGCGAGCGTGGTCGCGGGCACGTAGCTTGTGCGGCTGCGCGTTTCGAGTTCATCGAGGATGCGCAAGGCATCGTCGCGTCGTCCGGATCGCACGTAGGCCACCGCCAACCGCGACAGGGTCTGGCTGTTGCGGCCGGAGAGTTCCGATGCGCGCTCGAGTTCCCGTATGCCGGTGGCATGGTCGCCGTGCGCGAATGCCGTCTCGCCGTGAAACAACAAGGCCAGCCAGAAATCCGGTTCCAGCTTCAGCACATCGTCCAGCCGTTGCCTGGCTTCCGCGGCATAACCCGCGTCGTCGACGAACCTGGCCGCCATGGCGTTGATCCCGGGCGCCATCGGGTCGAGCGCAGCGGCCGCGCGCGCGTACCTGATCGCTTCGCGGTGGCGTCCGAGGTTGTCGAGCAGATGCGCCATGGCGGAATTGGCGTCGGGAAGGTTGGGATCCAGCGCGAGCGCATGGCGCAGGGAAGCCTCCGCGGCCGACCAATCCCAGTCGTACCAGAACTGGTTGAGGCCCTTGGCGACATACGCGCGCGCCGATTGCGGATCGACCGCGAGCGCACGCTCGACCGCAGCATACGAAAGGGGTATCTCCACGCGCGGGTCGTGGTCGGCAATGATCACCTGCGCGCGGCGGATCATGGCGATGCCGGCCCACGCGTTCGCACAGGCCGGGTCGCGTCGCGTCGCTTCGTCGAAGGCGGCCAGCGCCTGCACCAGACGCTGTGGATCGGGACGGTTGTAAAGATAGCGTCCGCGCAGTTCCGCACGATAAGCCAGGACGTCCCCGCCATCGCATGGGCTGCGGTAGCCCTGGGCTGCGTACTTGCGGGACAACGCCGCCGAGACCGCTTCGGCCAGCGCGTCCTGCGCCACGAACACCCGCTCTGGCGTCGTGTCGAAGGTGCCGGCCCACAGGGTGCGTCCGTCGGGCAACGACAGCAGGCGCGCGTTGATGCGAATCGACCCGGCGTGGCCTTGGGTCGAGCCGTCGACCACCAGGTTGGCGCCGAGCGTCGCCCCATCGCGCACGGGATCGGTGGGTTTGCCGGCATAAACCTGGACCGACCCCAAAGACAGGACCCGCAGGGTCGTGACATGGCTGAGCCTGGCAATCAGCGTGTCCGCCATGCCCAGCCCGAGCATCGGGTCGGCATCGGCCGAGGCGACCGCATCGATCGACCGGAACGGCAGGACCGCCAGCGTGGGCTCGCGGTTCGCGTCGGACGCCTGCTGCACTGTTCCCGGTCCGTGCAATTCCAGCGCGGTGAGCACGATCACGCCGACGACGAGCGCGAGGGCGGCGAGCACGCCCCAGCGGAAACCGCGTCCGAAAACACGCGTGCCATCGTTGGAAAAACGGCTGTCGCGCGGCGACCGCGTCGGCGCCAGGTCCAGGGTTGGCTGCATGCCGGCGTCTTCTTCCAACGCAGCCACGAATCGATAGCCGCGCCCCGGCACGGTCACGATGAAACGATGGTCGCCCGCACCTGCGCCCAGGGCGTGGCGAAGTGCCGAGATCGCCTGGGTCAGGTTGTTGTCTTCGACGATGCGCCGTGGCCACACCGCGGCCAGCAATTCGTCCTTGCCCACGATGCGGTCGCGGTGTTCGAGCAGGTGCAGGAGTACGTCGAACGCCTTGGCCGTCAGGGGAATCAAGGTCCCATCGGGCGCGTGCAAGTCACGGCTCGTGGCATCGATCCGATAGCCTTCGAAGCTGTACGAGGCGCCCCGTGCATTCATCCGTGTCCCGTTTCAGAAAGTCTCAGCTTTCTTCAGCGGATTTTGCAGGATTATAGAACCGTACGGGAGCACTCTGGCACCGCGAGCGGTATCCCGCCGCCGCATTTTGGGGGGCGCCCGAAGCGGGGCAGTTGCCTGCCCGCGTCGGTCCCTCTCCGACCATCAGGAGGGTGCCATGAAGTATTTCAAGATGATCGCTGCGTGTGCGCTGGCGTTTTGCATGCAGGCGGCGATGGCTGCGCCGCTTTCCGTCAGAACGGTCATGAGCGGCTTGTACAACCCCCGCGGCCTGGCGCTCAGTCCCTGGGGGGCGTTGTACGTGGCCGAAGCGGGCAGCGGTGGCGCGGGTCCGTGCGTGACGATGCGCGGCCTGCCGCGTTGCTATGGACCGAGCGGTGCGGTGACCCGCCTCTGGTTCGGCCGCCAGGAACGCGTACTGGAAGGCCTGCCGTCCTACTCGGATCCCGCATTTGCCGAGGTGACGGGTCCGCACGACATCGGATTCGACTGGTTCGGCAATGCCTTCGTGGTCATCGGATGGGGCGACGACCCGGCATTGCGCAGCCAGTTCGGTCCGCCCGGGGCGGAGTTCGGCACCCTCCTCAGGATCCAGCCGTTCTACAAGTGGCACAGCTGGCAGCTCGTGGCCGACCTCGCCGCGCACGAGGCGGCCGAAAATCCCACCGGCGGGGAACTGAACAGCAATCCGTATGGCCTGCTCGTCCTCTCGCCGGGCCAAAGTTACATCGCCGATGCGGGCGCCAATGACTTGCTCGAGGCGCGTTGGGACGGCAGCGTCAAGACGGTGGCGATATTCAGGGCGCGCGGAATGGGCGATTCGACCGATGCAGTGCCGACGGCCGTGGTGCGCGGTCCCGATCGGGCCTTCTATGTCAGTGAACTGACGGGCGCACCCTTCGCCGACGGCGCGGCGCGCATCTATCGGGTGCAACCGGGTTCCGCCCCGACGATTTTTGCGAGCGGATTCAAGACCATCATCGATTTCGATTTCGCCCGCGACGGCACCCTGTATGTGCTGCAACACGCCACCGGACCGGTGTTTTTCGGCGGGCCGGGCGAGATCATTCGCGTTGCCAAAGACGGCAGTCGCAGCGTGGTCGCCGGCGGACTGGATCGCCCGACATCGCTGGTGGTGGCGCCGGGGGGCGTGATCTACGTGACGAACCATGGCGTTTCGACGGGGGGCGGAGAAGTGCTGCGGATCGTGCCGTAGGCGTCGCTCACTTTGTTCTTCAATGCTGCGCCGCTGGATACGGCGGCGCAGCACTTTCTGGCGAAACTGTTCGACCGCCGCAAGCCGGCGGCGGCTTTTCCTGCGGACGTTGTGTGCGCAAGGAGGACTTGCCGGAACGGGTCCTGACCTCCATCAATGAGGCAAGGAATGGCGACTTGCTATCCTGTCGGGTGCGCGCGGACAGGCGTGCACAGCCGCCACCACCCGCGAAGATGCCATGCCAGGATTCAGTGCCAGCAGCGAACCCTTCACCTTGCAACGCAACTGCCACGCGGTACACGTGCCTTACGGCGACGTCGTCAACCTGCCGGCCGGACAGACCGGCTACATCACGCAGTCGATGGGCGGCAGTTTTACGGTGTACGTCGAAGGCAGCCTGTTCCGCGTGGACGGCAAGGATGCGGATGCGCTGGGCAAGCCGCCGCCCGAACCGCTCGCGGTGCCGGAAAATGCCAACGACGAGGATATCGAACGGGTAGTGTGGGAACAGTTGCGCACGGTGTTCGATCCGGAGATCCCGATCAACGTCGTGGATCTCGGGCTGGTCTACGATCTCAGCATGGAGCACCTCGACGCCGGCAACCGCAAGGTTTACGTCAAGCTCACCTTGACCGCGCCCGGTTGCGGCATGGGCGACATCATGGTCGAAGACGCGCGTACCAAGCTGGAGATGATCCCGACCGTCACCGAAACCCAGATCGACCTGGTGTTCGACCCGCCGTGGAACCAGACGATGATGTCGGACGAAGCCAGGCTGCAGACCGGGATGATGTAGCCGCCCGTTGACTGCACGAGTGCCGTTTTGCCATGCTGCGCCGCACGGAGGGCGGGGCGATGCATTGGCGCAAGTACACGGTGTTGTTCGCACTGTTCGCGTTGTGCCTCGCGTTCGACGCGTGGGTATACGGATCGCTGGCACTGGAGCCGGATGTCGGACCGGCGTTGGCGTCGGCGGCACGGGCGAACGCGCCGCTGCTGCACAGCTACATCGTGGTCGGGGTTCCGCTGGCGCAGCACGTCGGCACGACGGCGGGGCAGCATGTCGCGGACATGGCCTTCCATGATGCGTATCCCGCCGTGACCGCGATGCCGGCGGTGGCGGACAGCCTGTTGTTCAGCCGTTCGCAAGGTCCGTGGCGCGGGATCCTGGTGGCGCTGTATTGGGCCACGCCGGTGCTGCTGGTGCTGGCGCTGCTCGCCTGGGTACTGCGCAGCCGGCAAACCCACCTAATGGGACGCGCCCGCTAGCTTTTGCGACCATCCCTGATCGCCGCTGTCCCGACTGCCTGCGGGGCCAATGTGTTCGCGGGCGGATACGCCGGAACAGGCATGCGAGCCGTCATCCACGGCCGGGAGTTCCGTGGCCCGACTTTTCACGGCAGCCGTTGCCCGGGGATGTCAGGTCGCGCCCTCGAAGCGGTTGGCCGCGCGGTTCTTGCGCACGTGCGCCGGGTCCCAGACCCGTCCGTTCATCGCGATCCACACGCCGTCGCCGAGGGTCTGCACCGCGCCCACCGCGCAACCGATGTTGAACACCGCGTCCGAACCCTGGAAACGCGCCGGGTTCAGCGCGCCGGTCAGCACGATGGTCTTGCCCGGGATACCGGCCAGCGCACGCGCGGTGTCGACCATGCTGTCGGTACCGTGGGTGATCAGGATGTGCCGGTGCGCTTGCCGCTCGACCTCGGCGCGGATCGCCGCACGATCGGCATCGGTCATGTCGAGGCTGTCCTTGCGCAGCACCGGCACCACGTCGAACTCGAACGCGACGCCGAGCTGGGCGAGGATCTCGCCGATCTGCGGCGCGCCGATCTGGTAATCGGACTTGGCGTCGAAGTACACCTTGTCGATGGTGCCGCCGGTGGTGATCACGGTCAGGTGCTGCATCACGTGGGCCTCGCGCGATTTCCGGAAACTCGGATTATCGCAGGCTGTCCAATGCCAGTCAGCCGGCTGCGGGCCAGTCGTGGAAAGCGCATGCGCGCGACGGCCGGCCATGGCATAATCCCCCGTCTTTTGGGCAGACATGCCTTCCGCTGTCGCCCCACAACCGAGAGTCCCACATGCTGTCATCGTTCATCGCCGCTGCCGCGGCGCCCGCTGCGGCGGCCGAGCCGAATCCGATGTTCTCGTTCGGGTTCATCATCCTGCTGTTCGTCGTTTTTTATTTCCTGCTGATCCGTCCGCAGCAGAAGCGCGCCAAGGAGCAGCGCAAGATGATCGCCGAACTCGCCAAGGGCGATGAGGTGGTCGCCGCCGGCATCCTCGGCCGGGTCGAGGACATCGGTGAGCATTTCCTCACCCTCGAGGTCGCCGACAACGTGCGCATCCGGGTGCAGAAGGGCACCGTTTCCAACGTGCTGCCGAAAGGCACCCTCAAGTCATCCTGAGCACGCTGCCGGCGTGCCTCGTTCCGCGTCCTGCGCAAGCCACTTCCTCTGAACCATGAGCGACTTTCCCCGCTGGAAATACTGGCTGGTCGGCATCGTGATGGTGCTCGGCATCGTGTATGCCGCGCCCAACGCGTTCCGCCCCCAGCCTGCCGTGCAGATCGTGGCCAACCGCGAAGCCAAGGTCGACCAGGCGCTGCAAAAGCAGGTCGCGGGCGACCTCGACAAGGCCAGCATTCCGTTCCAGGACATCTCGATCGAGAAGGATCGCATGCTGGTGCGCTTCGCCAACACCGAAGTGCAGTTGCGTGGTTCGGATGCCCTGCGCGTGGCGCTCGGCGACGACTACACGGTGGCGTTGAACCTTGCGACCACGGTGCCGCAGTGGCTGCAGGCGATCGGTGCCCACGCGATGCCGTTGGGCCTCGACCTGCAGGGCGGCGTGCACTTCCTGATGGCGGTGGACCAGGACGCGGTGTTGCAGAAGCAGCAACAGCGTTACCTCGACGACATCCGCTCGACCCTGCGCCAGAAGCAGGTGCCGTATGACGTGGTGTCGCTGAGCGGCGATGGCGTACAGGCGGTATTCAAGACTTCCGCCGATCGCGACAAGGCGCTGGACGCGGTATCCGGCGACAACACCGACCTCAACATCACCACCAGCCGCACGCCGGGCGGCGGCTATGCGCTGCATGCCGCGATCAAGCCGGACGTGCTGGACAAGCTGGCGCAATCCACCATCACCCAGAACGTCACGACCTTGCGCAACCGCGTCAATGCGCTGGGCGTGTCGGAGCCGCTGATCCAGCAGCAGGGGCAGACCCGCATCGTGGTGGAACTGCCGGGTGTGCAGGACACCGCCGAGGCCAAGCGCGTGCTGGGTGCGGTGGCATCGCTGGAATACCACGCCAATGACGAGAGCGTGAATCCGCAGGAAGCCGCGCGCACCGGCAACGTGCCGCCGGACGATCGCCTGTATTTCACCAAGGACGGCCAGCCGGTGGTGCTGAAGAAGCGCGTGATCGTGAGCGGCGACGAATTGGTGGACGCCTCGTCCGGCTACGACCAGCAGACCGGCTTGCCCAACGTCAACGTCACGCTCAATTCCACCGGCGCCCGCAAGATGCTGGACTTCACCACCCAGAACGTCGGCAAGCGCATGGGGGTGGTCTACATCGAGCGCACCCCGGTGGTGAAGATCGTGGACGGCAAGGAAGTCCACAGTTCCAAGACCACCGAGACGGTGCTGAACAACGCGGTGATCCAGGGCGTGTTCGGCAAGAAATTCCAGACCACCGGCCTGACCCAGCAGGAAGCGCAGACCTTGTCGCTGATGCTGCGTTCCGGTTCGCTCGCCGCGCCCATGGACATCGTGCAGCAGAGCGTGATCGGCCCCAGCCTCGGCCAGGACAACATCAAGAAGGGCGAACGCGCGGTGATCCTGGGACTCGCGCTGGTATTGGTCGCGGCCGCGATCTACTACCGCCTGTTCGGCCTCGTTGCCGACATCGCGCTGGTGTTCAACCTGCTGATCCTGGTCGCGATCATGTCGGCGGTCGGGGTGACGCTGACCATGCCGGGCATCGCCGGCATCGTGCTGACCTTGGGCATGTCGATCGATGCCAACGTGCTGATCTGCGAGCGCATCCGCGAGGAACTGCGCAACGGGTCGACGCCGCTGGCTTCGATCCGCGCCGGTTACGAGAAGGCGTGGCACGTGATCCTCGACGCCAACGTCACCCATTTGCTGGCGGCGCTGGGCCTGATCACGGTCGGTTCCGGCGCGATCAAGGGCTTCGGCGTCACGCTGTTCATCGGCATTTCGACCTCGCTGTTCACCTCGGTGACCATGACCCATGCGATCACCGCGCTGATCCACGGCCGCCGCAAGAAACTCAAGACGTTGTGGGTTTGACGCTGCCGCTTCGGCAGCGAACCTCCATCGAGACACGACGAACATCCATGGAAATCTTCCACCACGACCTGAATATCGACTTCCTCGGCATGCGCAAGGTCAGCATCGTCATTTCGGCGATCCTGCTGATCGTGTCGGTGTGGGCCATCACCGTGAAGGGATTGAACTACGGGCTCGACTTCACCGGCGGCATCCTGATCGAGGTGAATTACGAACAACCGGTCGACGTGGGCGACGTGCGCGGTGCGCTGGAAAAGGCCGGGTTCGAACATGCCGTGGTGCAGAGCATGGGCGGTACCCGCGACATTTCCATTCGGTTGCAGCCGCCCAAGGCCACCGACAACAAGGAAAGCCCCGACCAGGTCGCGGGGGAGGTTTCCAAGCGGGTGCTGGCAGCGCTCCAAGCCGGCAACCCCGGCGTGAAACTCGCCCAGCCGCCCGATTTCGTGGGCCCGGAAGTCGGGCAGGAGCTGAAGACCAGCGGCATCTATGCCGCGATCGTGGTGATCATCGGCATCATGTTCTACCTGTGGATGCGCTTCGAGAAACGGTTTGCATTCGCGGCGGTGGTCAGCGAAATCCACGACACCGTGATCACGGTCGGCATCATTGCGCTGGTGCAGCGCGAGTTCGACATGACGGTGCTGGCATCGGTGCTCGCGGTGATCGGCTATTCGATCAACGACAAGGTGGTGGTGTTCGACCGCGTGCGCGAGCTGTTCCGGCTGACCCGCAAGGCCGAGACGCCGCAGATCCTCAACCGCGCGATCAACAACACCCTCTCGCGCACCATCATCACCTCGGTGTTCACTGCGATCACCATGGCGTCGCTGTGGCTGTTCGGCGGTACCGCCGTGCACGGTTTCGCGATCACCATGCTGATCGGCATCCTGGTCGGCACGCTGTCGTCGATCTTCTTCGCCAGCCCATTGCTGCTGTGGTTCGGTGTGTCGAAGACGGACCTGATGCCGGTGACCAAGGAAAATCCGGAGTTGGCGCGCCGGCCCTGATCAGCGCAACGTCAGGAAGTCCGGGCTGACGACCATCCGCACCGCGTCCAGCCGCGGGCGTGCGGCGGACAATGCGGCGATCACCTGCGCGCGAAGCATTTCGGCGTGCGCGATTTCGTCGTCGGGCACGGAGGCACGCAGTTCGGCCAACGCGCGCAGCCGCTGCACGCGCGCATCGAGCGCGCCGCGCGCCTCCGCCAGCGCCGTGCCGATGACATCCCGCGTGCGTTCGACGGCCAGGACATCCGTCTTCTCCAGCATCGGCGGCACCAGCTGCGCGAGGTGGCGGCGGTAACGGGATATGTCGAGCGAACGTTCGCGCGCCAGCGCCTGCGGGGAGGGCGCGTACTCGCGCGACGCGAGCCGGGAATCGACGCGCACCTCGAACGGCGTCGGCGGCAGGAAACGCGCAACGTCGAGGCTCTCGTCGGCAACGCATTCCACCACGTATACGGCTTCCAGCAGCACGCTGCGGGCCGGCAGTGCAGGATCGACCAGGAACGATGCGTTGCCGAATTCGCCCGCGAGCAGCAGGTCGATCGCGCCCATGGCCAGCGGGTGGTCCATCCGCAACAGGTCGAGTTCTTCGCGCGCAAGGGCGAGCCCGCGGTCAAAGGTTGCGCGACGCGGGCCATCGTTGAAGCCGGGCAGGGCGTCGGTGGAAAGGAATTCGGGATCGAGCAACAGGCTGCCGTCACCAAGGTCGTCGACGTGGATGCCGAAGGGCTCGAAGCATTCCTGTACCAGTGCGTGGGTTGCTTCGCCGCGGTCTGCGGCGCGCATCGTCTCCAGCAGGGCCTTGCCGCCGGCGTGCCGGGTGGCCAGTTCCAGCAGGCGGTCGCGTCCTTCGCGGACGGCGCGCGAAAGCCCGGCGTGCGCATCGGCCGTCGCCGCGACCACGTCATCCAGCTCCGGGTCCGCGGGATCACCGCTTTCGGCATGGGTCCGGGCTATCCGGACGACATCGTCGCCGAACCGCCGCAGCAGTTCGCGCCCGTCCGCAGGGCATTCGCGCAGGACCCGCGTGCCGTCGGCGTGCCAGCGGGCCAGCGCTTCCTGGGCGGTACCTGGCAGCGACGGCACGTGCAGGGTCACCGCGTGGCGCTGTCCGATCCGGTCGAGCCGGCCGATGCGTTGTTCGACCAGGTCCGGATCGAGCGGCAAGTCCCACATCACGAGCCGGTGCGCGAACTGGAAGTTGCGACCCTCGGAGCCGATTTCCGAGCACAGCAGGACGCGCGCGCCCGCGGCTTGCGCAAACCATGCCGCCGCGCGGTCGCGCTGCAGCAAGGTCATGTCTTCGTGGAAGCACGCGACGGCCGCGCCGCTGCGGGTTCGCAGCGCCGCCTCGATCGCCTCGACCTTGCCGCGGGTCGTCGCGATCAGCAGGAACTTGTCGTCCCGGTGCGCCTCGAGCAGGCGCACCAGCCATGCGACGCGCGGATCGCGCGAGTAGTCGATCGCGCGCTGGGCGGTGTTGCCGGCGTGCACGTCCGCATCGAATTCCGCGAGCAGGTCCTGGCGCGCGGGTGGTTCGAGCGCGTCGGCATCGTCCGCCAGCTCCAGCAGCCGCCCGGCAAACCCGCCGACCGTGTCGCGGCGATTGCGGAACATGATGCGCCCGGCGCCGTGGCGGTCGACCAATGCGGACAGCAGCGCATCCGCGCCATCCGGGTAGTCGGCAACCAGCGCAAGCAGGGCTTCGTCGTGCGGATAGCGGTCGTGCAGCGTCGCACGTTCGACGGCCGACAAGGGTTCACCCGCCGCGATGCGCGTGGCCAGCGGCGACAGCCTTGCATAGTCGTCGGCTTCCGCAAGATAGCGGTCGAGGTCGTCGAAACGCGCTGGATCGAGCAGGCGCAGGCGCGCGAAGTGCGCCCGTCGTCCGAGTTGTTCGGGCGTCGCGGTGAGCAGTACCACGCTCGGCGTCGCGGCGGCCAGCGCCTCGACGGTGAGGTATTCGGCGCTGGCTGCATCCGGGGTCCATTCGAGGTGGTGCGCCTCGTCCACCACCAGCATGTCCCAACCGGCCGCGAGCGCCTGTGCGCGACGTTCCGGTGCGTGCGCCAGCCAGGCGAGGGATGCGATCACGAGTTGCTCGTCTTCGAAGGGATTGCGACCGGGATCGGCCGTGGCGATGGCCGTGCAGCGTTCCTCGTCGAGGATCGCGAAGGCGAGCTGGAAACGCCGGCGCAGTTCCACGAACCACTGCATCAGCAGGGCCTCGGGCAGCAGGATCAGCACGCGTGAAGCGCGGCCCGTGGCGAGCATGCGGGTAACCAGCATGCCGGCCTCGATGGTCTTGCCGAGTCCCGCTTCGTCGGCCAGCAACACGCGTGGGTGTTCGCGCTCCATGCACGCGGCGACCACCCCGAGCTGGTGCGGCAAGAGGTCGACGCGTGCGGACAGGATGCCCCACGCGTCCGATTGCCGGGCGGCTGCGTGCGCGAGCAACGCCTGCTTGCGCAATTCGTACTGGTGGGGTTTGTCGATGCGCGTTGAAATCAGCCGCGCATCGGCTTGCGACAGTGATTGTTCGTCGTCCAGTTGGCCCTCGGCCAGTTCGCGTTTTTCGCCGGAATACACCAGCAGGCCGTCACGCAGGTCGATGCGCTCGACCACGAACGTGATCCCGCGGCCGGCGATGCGCTGGCCGACCCGGAATGCCGCGCGCGCGAGCGGCGCACCGTGCGAGGCGTAGTTGCGCAACACGCCGGATTTCGCGAACAACACCTGGATCGCGCGGTCATCGACGCGCAGGATCGTGCCGAGGCCGAGTTCCGGTTCTGCTTCGGAAACCCAGCGCTGGCCGGGGATGAAGTCCATTGGCGGTTCGCAGTCGGGAAAGTTGCGCATTATCGCGCGTCGCGGTACCTGTTGCCGAGAGGCGAACCTGTCGATCGCGTCTCGGCCTCAAGTCCCCGTTGCAGGTTGGGCTGATCCGGGCCATGCCAGGAGAAGCCCAACGGGGCGCGGTCCGATGCTGAGGTTCCGCCGATGAAGCCGGCGTCAGCTCAACCTACGTCTCCGACCACTGTCGCAGCAGGTTGTGGTAGACGCCGGTGAGTTGCTTGACCGCAGGCGCATCGGCGCCGCCTGCGGTGAGTTGGCGGATGGCGGTGTCGAGCTGCAGCAAGGTGCGACGCCGCGCCTCGTCGCGGACCAGGCTCTGGATCCAGAAGAAGGACGCGACGCGCGCGCCGCGCGTCACGGGTTCGACGCGGTGCAGGCTCGATGCGGGATAAACGACGGCATCACCGGCAGGCAGCTTGACCTCGTGTTCGCCGTAGGTGTCGTCGACGATCAATTCGCCGCCGTCGTAACTTTCGGGATCGGCAAGGAACACCGTGCAGGCGATGTCGCTGCGCAACTGGCTGCCATCAGCGAGCGCCATCACCGCGCCATCGATGTGTGCGCCGTAGCATCCGCCGTTTGCGTAACGGTTGAATCGCGGAGGCAGGATTTTCACCGGCAGGGTCGCTGCGTGGAATTCCGGATGGCGCGCGCACGCGGCCAGCACTTCGCGGCCCAGTTCCGCACGCAGGGGCGATGTGTCCGCCAACTGCTGGTTGCGCTTGGCCAGCGCACCCTGCGGGCCGACGGTTTCGCGGCCGTCGATCCACTCCGCGCCATCCAGCTTCGCGCGCATGCGCGCGATCGCTGCGGCGTCCAGCACCTGTTCGATGTGCAGCAGCATGATCGCCTAATAACGAACGTTGAGGGTCAGCAGTGCCGAGCGCGGCGTGCCGGGCGTGTAGCGGTAGCCGCTCTTGTTGATCGCAGCCACGTAATTCCTGTCGAACAAATTGTAGACGTTGAGCTGCAGGGACACGTGGCGGTTGATGCCGTAGCTTGCCATCGCATCGAACACCCAATACGCCTCGGTGAAGGCCGGCGTGCCGATGGCGCCATCGTGCCCGCGTTGCATTTCGCCCGAGTAGCGTGCCCCCCCGCTGATCACGATGTGGTGCGGGAGTTGCCAGGTGGACCATGCGGTGAATGCGCTCTTCGGCGTGTAGGCCAGCGTGCCGGAACCATCGGTGGCGGGCGCCGAAGGCGTGGTGGCGCTGCTGACGATGCCGCCGTCGGCGTGCGTGTCCGTCAAGGTGTAGCCGGCGCTGACGGCCCAATGCCGCGTGATCTGACCAACGGCGCCCAGCTCGATGCCCTGCACGCGTTCGTGGCCGATCTGGTAGTACTGCAGGTCCACGGGATCCTGCGCGACGAGGTTGCCGACGATGCTGCGGAACAACGCCGCGGTCAGCCGCAGCTGGCCGCCGAACACGTTCCACTTCGTGCCGACTTCGACCGTGCGCGCCTTCTGGGGATCGAAGGCCGGGTTGTCGGTATTGCTGGCCGACGAACTGAACGCGAGGGTGTTGCCGCCGGGCGGCTCGCTGCCCGTCGCGAAGTTGGCGTACACGCTGCCGTTGGCGGCGGGTTTGTAAACCAGTCCCAACTTGTAGCTCGCAAGATTGCCGCGCTTGCCGGCATCGAGGCCCGGCACCGGCGCGCCGGCCGGCAGGTTGCCGCAGGCGGGCGTGCTGCGGCCACCGCACGCGACGACGCTTTCAAAATCGGTGCTGTAGTGGTCCAGCCGTCCACCCGCCACGAGCATCCAGCGTTCGCCGAACTTCATCGTGTCGAACGCGTAGACGCCGACCGTGTCGGTGCGGGCGCGGCTCCACGTCCCGTTGTCGCCGATGATGAGGCCCGTCGCGGTGTCGGGATCGGGGCCGTACAGGTTTGCGGGCGTCCACGCACTGCCTTCCAGTGCGGCGTATCCGCCGGTGCCGAGTTCCTCGCGCGTCAATTCCACACCGGTGCTGAGATCGTGCGTGACGGAACCGCTGCCTAAGTTGGCGGTGAAGTTGAGCTGGTTGGTGAGGATGCGGTTGGTCTGGTCCTTGAAGGTCGGATTGCTCCGCGCGATCGTCCACGTCGACGGATCGGTGGGGTCGGGCGTCAGCAGGTTGGCGGCGCTGCCCATGAACGAGGTCAGCAGGTAGTTCTCCTGCGTGCGGCCCCAGCGCAGGGTGTCGTGCAGCGCCGCGTTGCCGGAAAATTCGTGATGCACGATCAGCGTGGCCATGTCGGACTTCACATGGTCGTGGTCGGCGGCGGTGCCGTAGAAGTTGGATGGATCGACGCGCGGCGCGTCGGACAAGAAGGGGCGCGCGGGGTCGGGCGAGGAATAGCCCGGCAGGCCAATCGTGGGGACGCCGCCGTCGGGGATGTTGTCCTGGGTGATGTGCAGGAAGTCGAGGTAAACGGTGGTCGGCGTGCCGAGCCCGAACGCAAGCGACGGCGCGACGCCCCAACGATCATTCTTCACGTTGTCGCGGCCGGGAACGCCGCTCTTCTGTCCCATCACGTTCAGGCGGAACGCCGAGTGCTCGCCTGTGGCTTCATTCCAGTCCGCCGTGACGCGTCGCAGGTTGGCGCTGCCATAGCCGAGCGATGCATCCACGCGATCCTCGAGGCGTGGCTGCTTGCTGACCATGTTGATCGCGCCGGTTGGCGTGGTGCGCCCGTACACGGTGCCGTCGGGGCCCTTGACCACTTCGACCTGCTCGGTGTCGAACATGTCGCGCGAAATCGAACCAAGGTCGCGCACGCCGTCGACGAAGATGCTTCCGGACGCGTCGAAACCGCGCATGTACACGGCGTCGCCTGTCGAGGTGCTGCCGTTCTCGCCGACATAGAAGGTGCCGACGCCGGGACTGTTGCGCAGCGCGTCAGTCAGCGTGGTCGCGCCCTGCTGCTGGATGATCTGCTTGCCGATGACGTTGATGGTTTGCGGCGTGTCCAGCAATGACTCCGTGAACTTGGGGGATTGCACCGCGTCGACCTTGTAGGGGTTGTGGTATCCCTTGACCTCGATGGTCGGCAGTTGCGTCGGCGCGGCCGCCGGCACGGCGATGGCCAATGCCGGCAGGCCGAGGGCGATGCCGGTCATCAGCGTGGTGAGGGCCAGGGGATGGTGCGTATTGTGTCTGGCGGCGTGCTTGCGGTGCTTGATGCCGGGCATGTGGATGCAGCCTTGTTGGTGTTGCGCCACGACGGATCGCAACCACGCATCCACGGCAAGGGCATTCCGAAGCCGTGCAGCGGGGGTCCGCGTTGACGATTGAAGGGTCGTTCCGCAGGCGCACCGGGCGCGAACGGGATGCGCGATGGATACTAAGGCAAATGCGAACGATTCGCAATACTGAAATTACCCGGATGCACGGAGACATCGCGGTGCGGGGCGTACACGCGGGCGCGAAAGCGCTCTTACAGAAACGCCGCGCTTGCGCGCGGCGTGAAGGTGCAGGCGCCCGGACGTTGTCAGGCCAACGTCCGGGCGCAACAGGTCAATCAACGTTTGCTACCAGATCTTCACCAACTGGTCGCCCGTGTGCGCCATCTTGTCGCCGGGCTTGCATTGGAAGGCCTGTGCGAACTGCGGCATGTTGGCCGCGGACGCGAACGCACGGATCTTGGCCGGTGCGTGCGGGTCCACGTTCAACAACAACTCCGCGGTCTTGTCACGGGTGGTGCCTTCCCATACGCGCGCCGAATTCAGGAAGAATCGCTGGTCCTGGGTCATGCCGTCGATTTTCTCGCCGGCCCCCGCGGGATCGGCCTTCAGCGCCGCCTGCAGCGCGGTATAGGCAATGTTGAGTCCGCCCAGGTCGCCGATGTCTTCGCCAAGCGTCAGCTTGCCGTTGACGTGCAGGTCGGGCTTGCCCGGGATCGGCGTGTAGCCGTCGTACTGCTTCGCCAATGCGGCGGTGCGCTCGTCGAACGCCTTCTTGTCCCTGGGCGTCCACCAGTCGGCGCGGTTGCCGTGGCCGTCGAACTGGCTGCCCTGGTCGTCGAAGCCGTGGCTGGACTCGTGGCCGATCACGAAGCCGATGCCGCCGTAGTTCACGGCGTCGTCGCCCTTGGCATAGAAGAACGGCGGCTGCAGGATCGCGGCCGGGAAGTTGATGGTGTTGGTCGATGGGGAGTAGTAGGCATTGATCGTCTGCGGCGTCATGTGCCATTCCTTGCGATCGGTCGGCTTGCCGATCTTGGCGATGTCGTAGTGGTAGTTGTACTTCGACGCGGCCTCGAGGTTGGCGTACCACTGGTCCGGCTGGATGGTCAGCCCCGACCAGTCACGCCACTCTCCCTTGTCGGGATAGCCGATCTTGGGCAGGAACAGCGCCCATTTTTCCAGCGCCTTCTGCTTGGTCGCCGCGCTCATCCAGTCGAGGTTCTCGATGTGTTCCTTGAGCGCGGCGCGCACGTTGGTGACGAGTTGTTCGGCCCGTTCCTTCGCTTCCGGCGGGAAATACCTGGCGACGTACAGCTCGCCGAGGCCCATGCCCATCGCGTCGTTGACCGCGTCCACCACGCGTTTCCAGCGATCCTTCTGCTCCGGCTGGCCGCGCAGGGTCTTGTCGTAGAAGTCGAAGCGGTTGTCCTGGAATGCCTGGCTCAGCGCCGTCGATGCGTTGCTGACCAGATGGAACTTCAGGTAGGCCTGCCACTGCGGTACCGGCGCGGTGGCGAGAAGCTTGTCGAACTCGGCGATGAACTTCGGCTGCGACAGCGAGAAGCCCTTGCCGACGTCCACGCCCTGGGCCTTGAAGAACTTGTCCCAGCTGAAGTGCGGGCTGACCTTGTCGGCTTCGGCGACCGTGACGAAGTGGTACCGGTTGTCGAGATTGCGCAATTCGACGGGCGACAGCGAGGCCTTGGCGAGCCCGGTCTCGAAAGCCATCACCGCGTCGGCCTGCTTTTGCGCATCGGCGGCCGGCGTGCCGACCAGCTCCAGCGACTTGGCGATGTATTTCACGTAGGCATCGCGGATGTCCTTGTATTTCGGCGACAGGTAGTAGTCGCGGGTAGGCAGGCCGAGGCCGTCCTGGTACACGTAGCCGATCTGCCGGGTGGCATCCTTGAAGTCGGCGCCCGAACCGAAGTTGAAAATGTAACTGTCGCCATTGTTGTAGCTGGTGTCGATGAAGTCGGCGATGTCGGCCGGTGTCTTCAACGCGTCGATAGCGGCGAGCTGCGGTTTGATCGGGTCGTAGCCGAGCTTGTCGATGGTCGCGGTATCGAGGCCCGCCGCATAGAGGTTGCCGAGCTTCTGCTCGAGCTCGTTGCCCTTGTGGTCCCTGGCTTCCTGCGCGGCCGCTTCGAGGATCTGTTTCTGCTGTTGCAGGCTGCGTTCATGGAGGATGCCGAATGCGCCCCAGCGGGTCTGGTCGGCCGGGATCGGGTTGGCCTTGTTCCACTTCGCATTCACGTAGTCGGCGAAGTCGTTGCAGGGGTTGTACTGGTCGTCCAGGTCGAACGCGATGGGTTGCTCCGGGGTGATCGCCACGCTGGCGGCCGGTGCGGGCGCCGCGGCAGTGTGCGCAGGCGCGGGTGCCGTGGCCGAAGCGGCCGGCGCCGATGCGTTCTGGTCCTGGGCGTTGTTGCTGCAGCCGGAAATGGCAAGCGCGGCGCCGATGGCCAGCGCGATCGGGGTCGGAAAATGTTTGTGCATGAATGCGTCCTTTGATGTCGCGAAACGGATTGCGGCGCGCCGCAAGAGCCGTCGATTGTGCCAGTGTCGTCGTGGCGTGGCGCGGTACCCTGCCGGAAGTCATGTCGACACCGCCCGGGGACGGCGGGGTTCGTTCGCGCCTCCGGCGCAGGCATACTGCGGCGGCATTCGGCATGGCAAGGGAGGTCGGCATGGACATCGTGTTCCACGGTGCAGCGGGCGAGGTGACGGGTTCGTGTCATCTCGTTGAGGTCGCGGGCAAGCGCGTGCTGCTGGATTGCGGGATGATTCAAGGTGAGAGCCAGGGACGGCCGAATCGCCCGCAGGGCGAAGGCAAGGCCGACGAACGCAACGCCGCGGATTTCCCGTTCGACCCGGAATCGGTCGATGTGCTGGTGCTCAGCCACGCGCACATCGACCACACCGGCCGGGTGCCCCTGCTGGTGAAGCGCGGATTCGCGGGGCCGATCTTCACGCATCCCGCGACCATCGACCTCGCTGCGATCATGCTGGCCGACGCCGCGAACATCTCAGCGATGGACGCCGAGCGCGACAACCGGCATCTGCAGCCGGGGCAAAAGCCTTCCGTGCCGCTGTACGCGCAGGCCGATGTGGATGCGGCGACCAGGTTGATGCGGCCGGTCGCATATGGCACGCCGACGGAAATCCTGCCGGGCGTCACGTTGACCCTGCGCGATGCGGGACACATCCTGGGTTCCGCCACCGTCGAACTCGACGCGGCCGGGGAGGGCGCGACGCACATACTGGTCTTCAGCGGCGACCTTGGTCCGAACGGCACGCCGATCCTGTGCGATCCCGCGCCGGTGCCGACCGCCGACCTGGTGGTGATGGAATCGACCTACGGCGACCGCCTGCACAAGTCGCGCGAGGACACCGTCGCCGAACTGGCGTCGATCTTCGCCGCCGCGCATCGCGATGGCGGCAACGTGGTGATCCCCGCGTTCGCGGTCGGCCGCACCCAGGAACTGCTGTATTTCTTCGCCGAGCATTTCGATGCATGGGGCCTCGGCGCGTTCAGGATATTTCTCGACAGCCCGATGGCGATCCGCGTCACCGACGCCTACGACCGCCACGAGGATCTGTTCAACGCCGAGGCGAAGAAATTGTGGGCGACGCGTCCGCAACCGTTGAAGCTGCCCAACCTCGTGCCGACCGCCGACGGCGAGGCGTCACGCAGGATCAACGGAATCCACGGCCATGCCGTGATCATCGCCGGTTCCGGCATGTGCACGGGCGGGCGCATCCGCCACCACCTGCGCTACAACCTCGCCAACCCCGCCGCGCACATCGTGTTCGTCGGCTACCAGGCCAGCGGCACGCTGGGCCGGATCATCGTGGATGGCGCGAAGCACGTGCGCCTGTTCGGCGACGACATCCCGGTGCGCGCGCAGGTGCATACCGTGGGCGGCTTGTCGGCACACGCGGATCAAGCGGGCCTGTCGGCGTGGTACGGACTCATCGGGGGGCATCCGCCGGTGTGCCTCGTGCACGGCGAGGACCCCGGTCGGGCGAAGCTCGCCGACGAGTTGAAATCGAAGTGGGGCAGCGAGGTGACGCTGCCGATGCCCGGCACCCGCGTCAGCGTGTGACCGGACGGGAAGTCGGCATGCGGTAGGTGATGCGTCCCTTGGTGAGGTCGTACGGTGTCATCTCGACCTTGACCTTGTCGCCGGTGAGGATGCGGATGTAGTGCTTGCGCATGCGGCCGGAAATGTGCGCGGTGACGACATGCCCGTTTTCGAGCCGCACGCGGAACATGGTGTTGGGCAGGGTTTCCTGCACCGTACCTTCCATTTCGATGACGTCGTCTTTGGCCATGGGTTGCGCTGGGCGCAGGTCGGGAAACCGTGCATTTTGCCACGATACGGCGCCGTGCGAAAGCGCGCCCCGGCATCAGCCCAGTTTGTCGCGCAGGGTGCGGCGGATCTCGGCTTCGATCAACGGACGCATCAGGCCGAGCCACGCCCCCAGCCGGAGCTGCACCCGTGCGTCACCGTTCCCCACCGTAAGCCGGCCTTCGGCACCATGCCCCGCGAAGGAAAGGGTATCCCCGGTCCATGTCATGCCACCCAGGCCGAAACGCGCGGACAACCCGCGGGCGACTTCGTCGACCGCCGCGCGGCAGGCGGCCTTGTCCAGCGGATGCGTATGGTGGATATCGATTTCGGGCATGAGCGCGGGGCGAATGTTGCGGCGCGTCATGTTACATTGGCGCGCGTTTTTTCAAGGCATGCCATGCGCGTCATCGGTGTCCATCCAGCTCGCGATCCGGTGCCGTGCGGGGAAGGCCCGGTGCAGTTCGGCAGTGCGCCGGACAACGACATCGCGCCGGCCGGTGCCGGTGTCGATCCGCACCACGCCGTGCTCGCCGCGGATGCGCGCGGGCTGGTACTCACCGTTCGGCCGGGCTGCCAACGGGTGTACGTGAATGCGCGCGCGGTGCGCGAACGCGCGCTGTTGCGCTACGGCGACACGTTGACGCTCGGCGCCAACAAGTTCCTGGTGACCACGGATTCGGCGCCGCCGCAGGCGGAAGGGATCACGGACGCGGATCGGTTCGAGGGGCCGGTGTTGTTGCGGATCGTCTCGGGCACCGCTTCCGGGCAGGCCTTGGCGGTTGCGCCGGAATTGCATCTCGGCGCCGGAACGCGGCACTTCGGCGACCTCGCCTATGGCTGCAGGGTGTCGCGGGCCGGCGACGGCCTCGTGTTCGAATCCGCGAGCACCGAGCCACGCATCAACGGGTGGCATTGCAAGCGCGCCCGTTTGTCGCCCGGCGACCAGGTCGTGTTGGGCGAACACCGCCTGGTGGTCGAGGCGCCGGGCCTGGAATACGCCGCGCACGTCGCGTCATTGCCACCGCCGCCGGCAGTCGAACCCGAACCGCCGCCGGATGATTCCGCGCACACCGAAATCTGGTGGCTGATCGCCGCGGCTGCGGTGTTGGCCGTGCTCATCGCGTTCTTCCTGTATTTCAGGTGGTGAAGCCCGATATGCCCGAATCTTGTGCGTGGGCTCTGCGCGATGGCTTCGCCCACGGAAGCATGTACGCCCACAACCCCCGCAATGACGCTGCCAGGCAGCGGCATCGTCGCCCCGTCGAGTCGACGGGGCGCAACCCCGCCCTTGTCGATCCCCAGGTGATTTGAAATGTCGCGAGCGTGGAACTTCAGTGCCGGCCCGGCCGCGATGCCGGAAGATGTGTTGAAACGCGCCCAGCAGGAATTGCTGGAGTGGGACGGCGCGCGTGCATCGGTGATGGAAGTCAGCCACCGCGGCAAGGCGTTCATGGAGATGGCGGCGCGGGTCGAAGCGGACCTGCGCGAACTGCTTGGCATTCCGTCGAACTACAAGGTGCTGTTCCTGCAAGGTGGCGCGACCCAGCATTTCGCACAGGTGCCGATGAACATCGCGGCCGACGGCCAGCGCGCGGATTACATCGTGAACGGGCACTGGGGCGAGAAGGCCGCCAGCGAAGCCGCGCTGTACGCGTCAGCGTACGTGGCCGCGACGTCGAAGGACGACGGATACCGGTCCATTCCGGATCGCGCGGGTTGGGATCTCGATCCCGAGGCCGCGTACGTGCACATCACCACCAACGAAACCATCCACGGCGTCGAGATGCACGACATTCCCGACACCGGCGGCGTGCCGCTGGTGGCGGACATGTCGTCCGACATCCTGTCGCACCCGCTGGACGTCTCGAAGTTCGGGCTGATCTACGCGGGTGCGCAGAAGAACATCGGTCCGTCCGGGCTGGTGGTGATGATCGTGCGCGAGGATCTGCTGCAACGCCATCCGCGACCGCTGCCGCGCATCTTCCGCTACGCCGAATACGCCGCCGCGGATTCGATGTTGAACACGCCCAATACCTGGGGTTGGTACCTCGCCGGCCTGACGTTCCAGTGGCTGAAGGGGCAGGGCGGGCTCGCTGCAATGGAACGCCGCAATCGGATCAAGGAGGAGTCTTTGTATGCCGCGATCGATGGCTCCGGCGGCTACTACCGCAACGAAGTCGATCCCTCGGCACGGTCGCGGATGAACGTGGTCTTCAACCTGCACGACGCCGCACTGGAACCGGTGTTCGTCGCGGAAGCCACCGAGGCCGGGCTGCTGGCATTGAAGGGACACCGCGCATTGGGCGGCATCCGGGCATCCATCTACAACGCGGTTCCGATCGAAGGCGTGCGCGCCTTGTGCGATTTCATGGCGGAGTTCCGGCGCACCCATGGCTAAGCGCACGGTTCAACGCAAATCCGAACCCCCGTTCGACGCCTCGCATCTGGTCAACGCCGCGACCGCAAAATTGCGTGCCTACGATCCCGGCCACGACTTGCCGGCGTTGCGATCGCGCTTCGGCGCGGCGATCGCGGAACTGGGTTCGAACGAGAATCCGCTCGGCCCGAGCCCGCGCGCGCTGAAGGCGATGCGTGCCGCGCTGGCCGAAGCGCTCCGTTATCCCGACCCGCGCGGCTCGGCGCTCAAACGCGCATTGGCCGCTCATCTCGACGTCGATGTCGCGCGCATCGCGCTGGGCAACGGCTCGCACGAGTTGCTGATGCTGC
Organism: Lysobacterales bacterium 66-474; assembly: GCA_001899805.1. Lineage (GTDB taxonomy): Bacteria > Pseudomonadota > Gammaproteobacteria > Xanthomonadales > Rhodanobacteraceae > 66-474. The sequence continues at coordinate 24,870 of MKWP01000015.1, read as the reverse complement.
TGGCGCAATGCTTCGCGGACGCGAAACACTCGATCGTGTTCTCGCAGTTCGGTTTCGCGGTATTCCCGATCGCGACTACGGCATCAGGTGCGCGCGCGATCCGCGTGCCGGCGCTGCCACGCAGCCATCGCAGCGCGCCGCTCGGACACGACCTCGATGCGATGGCAAGGTCGATCCGCGCCAACACGTGCATCGTCTATCTCGCGAATCCGAACAATCCGACTGGCACCTGGTTCGACGACGCCGCGTTGGCGGCATTCCTCGACAAGGTGCCGCGCGAGGTCCTGGTGGTGGTGGATGAGGCCTACCACGAATACGTGGATGCACCCGGGCTCACGACCGCGATGGGTGTTGCAGGCAGGCATCCGAACCTCGTCGTGACACGCACGTTCTCCAAGGCGTACGGCATGGCCGGCTTGCGCGTGGGTTACCTGGTTGCCCATCCGGATGTCGTCGGGATGCTGGAACGCTTGCGCGAATCGTTTAACGTCAACAACGTGGCGTTGGAAGGCGCGGCCGCCGCGTTGGCCGACAAGCCGTGGTTGGCGAAAGCACGTGCATTCAACCGGGCCGAACGCGAATGGCTGCGGGGGGAACTGCTGGAGCGCGGCTACCGCTGCCTGCCATCGCAGACCAATTTCCTGTTGTGCGTGTTGCCACGCGATGCCGCCAGATTGGAACGCCATTTGTTCGAGCGCGGCGTGATCGTGCGCCCGATGGGAGGTTACGGCTTGCCGCGTGCGCTGCGCATCAGCGTGGGCAGCCGTGCCGAGAACCGGCGTTTGCTCAAGGCGCTGCCGTGAGCGAGAGGCTGGACTGGACCAGTTTGCCGGCGCGCGCCTTGCGTGGCGAAATCGTCGTGCCCGGCGACAAGTCCATTTCCCATCGCGCGATCATGTTGTCCGCGCTGGCGGATGGGGTTTCGCGCATCACCGGGTTCCTGGAAGGCGAGGACACCCGCGCCACCGCGCGCATCTTCGGGCAGATGGGTGTGTGCATCGATGCGCCGGCGGCGGGCGAACGCGTCGTGCATGGCGCGGGGCTGCGCGGGTTGCGTGCGCCGGAAGGCGTACTCGATTGCGCCAATTCCGGTACCGCGATGCGCCTGCTGTGCGGGGTGCTCGCGGGACAGGCATTCGATTCGACGATGACGGGCGACGCGTCGCTTTCGAAACGCCCGATGCGCCGTGTCACCGATCCATTGGCACGGATGGGTGCCGTCATCGAAACCGGCAGCGACGGCACGCCGCCCTTGCGCGTGCGCGGAGGACGGCCGTTGCGCGGCATCGATTACGCATCGCCGATCGCCAGTGCGCAGGTCAAGTCGGCGGTGTTGTTGGCGGGTTTGTATGCGGGTGGTGAAACCCGGGTCTCCGAGTCGCGGCCGACCCGCGACTACACCGAACGCATGCTGGCCGCATTCGGTTGGCCGATTGCATTCGCGCCAGGCAGGGCGCGGCTGTCCGGCGGGCATGCCTTGCATGCCGTCGACATCGACGTGCCCGCGGATTTTTCCTCGGCGGCATTTTTCATCGTGGCGGCGACCATCGTGCCGGGTTCGGAGCTGACGTTGCGCGGCGTCGGGATGAATCCACGCCGGACCGGCCTGCTGCACGTGCTGCGTTTGATGGGTGCGAACATCGCCGAGGAACGTCGCCACGAGGCGGGCGGCGAATCCGTGGCCGACCTGGTCGTGCGCTACGCGGCGCTGCGCGGCATCGAGGTACCGGAAGAACACGTCGCCGACATGATCGACGAGTTCCCGGCACTGTTCGTGGCGGCGGCTTGCGCCGAAGGCACCACCACGATCCGTGGCGCGGCGGAATTGCGGGTGAAGGAATCCGACCGCATCGCGGTGATGGCGGCGGGCCTGCGGGCGCTGGGAATCCGGATCGAGGAAACACCGGACGGTGCGGTGGTCGAAGGCGGCACGTTGCGCGGCGGCACGGTCGAATCGCACGGTGACCATCGTTGCGCGATGTCGTTCGCGATCGCAGGTGCGGTCGCGAACGCACCCGTGACAATCCGGGACTGCGCCAATGTCGCGACTTCGTTTCCGGGTTTCGTGGAGCTGGCGAATGGCTGCGGCTTGGCACTGCGCGCGGCGTAAGCCCGACGGCCTCCCGCTAAAATCGGCCGGATGACGACATTCGATCCCGTTCCGGTACTTACCCTCGACGGTCCTTCCGGTTCCGGCAAGGGCACCATCGCCCGGGCCGTCGCCGATCGGTTGGGGTGGCACCTGCTGGATTCCGGCGCGATCTATCGTGCGGTCGGCTATGCCGCGGGGCTGCGGGATCTCGATCTCGACGATGCCGAAGCGGTCGCACGCTGTGCGGCGGAAACCCGCATCGAATTCCGCGACCCCGGCGATGGCGGCGACACACGGGTGGTCATCGACGGCATCGATGCCACCGACGCCATCCGCACCGAAACCGCGGGCGCGGCGGCGTCCGCGATCGCCGCGTTGCCTGAAGTCCGCAAGGCCCTGGTGGACAAGCAGTTGGCGTTCCGCGCGGCGCCCGGTTTGGTGGCCGACGGCCGCGACATGGGCACGGTGATCTTTCCCGATGCCCCGTTCAAGGTATTCCTGACCGCCAGCCCCGCGGAGCGCGCGGAAAGGCGCTATAAGCAGTTGAAGGCAAAGGGACTTGACGTTACACTAGCAAGCCTTTTGCACGAGATCGAGTTGCGGGACGCACGCGACGCATCGCGTACGGTCGCACCGTTGCGAGCGGCTGCCGATGCGGTCGTGATCGACAGCAGCGGCCGGTCGATTGCCGCGGTGGTCGATGCGGTGCTCGCGCTCGTACACAAGGGCTGAAGCAACCCCGTACCGCGTTCGCGCGGTTTTTTCCGTTGGATGCACGTTTGCATCCCCCAACCGGCGGATCGCCGCCTGTGGAGCACAACCCGATGGAACTTGCAGGCCTCGCGATCCATTCCCAACCTGGAATCCCCATGACCGAAAGTTTTGCCGAACTGTTTGAACAGAGCCAGTCGCTGGCCAAATTGAAACCCGGAGCGATCGTCTCCGGCACCGTCGTCGAGATCCGCCCCGATGTGGTGGTGGTGAACGCCGGACTGAAATCGGAGGGCATCGTCCCGATCGAGCAGTTCAGGAACGAGGACGGCGAACTCGAAGTCAAGCTGGGCGACGAAGTCAAGGTCGCGCTGGACGCGATCGAGGACGGTTTCGGCGAAACCAAGCTGTCGCGCGAGAAGGCCAAGCGCTCGATGGTGTGGGACGAACTGGAGCAGGCTTTCGAGGGCCAGGAAGCCATCACCGGCCGCATCAACGGCAAGGTCAAGGGCGGCTTCACGGTCGACATCCGCGACGTTCGCGCGTTCCTTCCGGGTTCGCTGGTGGACGTGCGCCCGGTGCGCGATCCGGCCTACCTCGAAGGCAAGGACCTGGAATTCAAGATCATCAAGCTCGACCGCAAGCGCAACAACGTGGTGGTTTCCCGCCGCGCGGTGGTCGAAAGCGAGCACTCCGAGGAGCGCGAGCAGCTTCTGGAGAAACTGCAGGAAGGCGCGATCCTGCACGGCGTGGTCAAGAACCTCACCGATTACGGTGCGTTCGTGGACCTCGGCGGCATCGACGGCCTGCTGCACATCACCGACATGGCGTGGAAGCGCGTGCGGCATCCGTCCGAAGTCGTCAACGTCGGCGATGAACTCGACGTGCGCGTGCTGAAGTTCGACCGCGAGCGCAACCGCGTGTCGTTGGGCCTGAAGCAGCTGGGCGACGATCCGTGGGTCAGCATCACCCGCCGTTACCCGTCCGGTACCCGCCTGTTCGGCAAGGTTTCCAACGTCACCGACTACGGCTGCTTCGTGGAGCTGGAGCCGGGCGTGGAAGGCCTGGTGCACGTGTCCGAGATGGACTGGACCAACAAGAACGTCAACCCGGCCAAGGTGGTGCAGGTCGGCGACGAAGTGGAAGTGATGGTGCTGGACGTCGACGAAGAGCGCCGCCGCATCTCGCTGGGCATGAAGCAGACCCAGTCCAACCCGTGGGAGTCCTTCGCGGCCACCTTCAAGAAGGGCGACAAGGTGCACGGCGCGATCAAGTCGATCACCGACTTCGGCATCTTCGTGGGCCTGGACGGCGGCATCGACGGCCTGGTGCACCTGTCCGACATTTCCTGGCAGGGTACGGGCGAGGAACTGGTCCGCGAGTTCAAGAAGGGCGAGGAAGTCGATGCGGTGGTGCTGGCGGTCGATCCGGAGCGCGAGCGCATCAGCCTCGGCATCAAGCAGCTCGAGCAGGATCCGTTCGGCCAGTTCATGGCCGCGAATCCGCGCGGCGCGATCCTCACCGGCACGGTCAGGGAAGTGGACGCCAAGGGTGCGGTGATCGACCTCGCCGATGGCATCGAGGGCTACCTCTCCGCGCGCGACTTCTCCAAGGATCGCATCGACGACCTCAGCCAGCACCTCAAGGTGGGCGAACAGGTCGAGGCCAAGTTCACCGGCATGGATCGCAAGGGCCGCATGCTGTCGCTCTCGATCCGCGCCAAGGACGAGGATGAAATGGCCGAGACCCTGTCGGAGTACCAGAGCCAGAACACCGGCAAGGCCACCACCAAGCTGGGGGCGCTGCTGAAAGAGCAGTTGAACAAGCCTGAGTAAGCCTATATAAAGGCTTGCGTTTTTTGCAGCAATCGGTGCCGCCCGCGATGCGGGCGGCATCAGTAAGGAGCGGATCGCGTGTGCGGTCAGGGCCAATCAGATAGCAAGGTAGGCGTCAGTTGCCATCGATGACCAAATCCGAATTGATCACCGCGCTCGCGGAACGCCAGAAGCACCTGGCGTTCGCCGACGTCGAACTCGCGGTGCGCAACGTGATCGAGCAGATGAGCGTGGCACTCGCCGGCGGCGACCGCATCGAGATCCGCGGCTTCGGCAGCTTTTCGTTGCACTACCGTCCGCCACGCACCGGCCGCAATCCCAAGACCGGGACCGCGGTGGCCTTGCCGGGCAAGCATGTCCCGCACTTCAAGCCCGGCAAGGAGTTGCGGCAGCGGGTCAACGAGGGGCGCGATTCGTCACCGTGACCGGCGTCCCGACTTCCGCCTGATGCCGGGCCTGCCCCCCGTGGACACCGCAAGCCACCACCGGTCCGCTGCGAAGGTTCGTCGCGACGCCGGGCCACTCGTGCAGCGCCGGAGAGATCGGTGAGCCTGCTTCCCCTCGACCCCTTGCTGTTGTTGATCCTGTTGCTGCCGATGGCCGGCTGGCTGGGCTGGATCATCGGCCGGCATGCGACGGCGCGCCGCTCGGGCGCGCGCGTCACCGAGCTGTCCTCGCACTACTTCCGCGGCCTCAACTACCTGCTCAACGAGCAGCCGGACAAGGCCATCGAAGTGTTCATGAAGCTGGCCGAGTTCAACCGCGACACGGTGGAAACCCACCTCGCACTCGGCAACCTGTTCCGCCGCCGCGGCGAAGTGGACCGCGCGATCCGGGTGCACCAGCACCTGGTCAGTCGTTCCAATCTTTCGGAAGCCGAGCGCACCGTCGCGCTGCTGGAGCTGGGCGAGGACTACATGCGCGCCGGTCTGCTCGATCGCGCCGAAGCGCTGTTCGACGATCTGGTGGCGATGGATGCGCACGCGCCGTCCGCGCTGCGCCACCTGATCGCGATCTACCAGCACGAACGCGACTGGCACAAGGCCATCGGACACTCGCGCCGGCTGGAGAAGATGACCGGCGAATCGCAGGCCGCGACCATCGCGCAGTTCCAGTGCGAGCTGGCCGAACAGTCGCGCCAGCACGGCGCACGCGCCGAGGCCCGCGCCTATCTCGACGAAGCCTTCGCCAGCCAGCCCGGCTGCGTGCGCGGCTACATGATCAGCGGGCATCTGTACGCCGAGGAGGGCCGCTGGAAGGAGGCCGTGATCGCCTTCGAACAAGCGGTCGATGCCGACGTCGATTTCGTGCCCGAGATCCTGCCGCCGTTGCTGGACGCCTATGCACATACCGGCGAAATGGATCGCGCCGAAAAATTCCTGGTGCACGTGGTGGATCGCTACCACGGCATCACGCCGGTACTCGCGCTGACCGACCTGTACCAGAAGCGCGAAGGCGAGCGCGCGGCCATCGACTTCCTCACCGGCCAGTTGCGCCAGCGCCCGTCGGTGCGCGGGATGATGGCGCTGATCGATGCGACGCTGGACCGGACCGAGGGCGAGGCGCGCCAGAACTTCCTGATCCTGCGCGACCTGACCCACAAGCTGCTGGAGGGCAGGGCCATGTACCGCTGCAACCATTGCGGTTTCGGAGCCAAGGCCCACCATTGGCAATGCCCGAGCTGCAAGAGCTGGGGCACGGTCAGGCCGATCCACAGCGTTGTTTCCGAGTGACATGGGCGCCGCGTACGGCACCGCGGTCATCGTTGCGTGGGCGATCGTTGCGGGATGCGCACTGCTGCTCTCGCTCGCGTTCACGGGCGCGGCACTGGCCTACGCACGCCGGTGCGGTTTGCTGGACCAGCCCGGCAAGCGTCGCTCGCATACCCAACCAACGCCGCGCGGCGGCGGGATCGGTATCGTCGCTGCAATATTGCTCGCCGGGGTGGCGGCCTGGTGGTTGCTCGACCGCTCGCCACCATGGACGCGCCCCGCAGCGGTCGCCGCAGCGGTGCTGGCGGTTGCACTGATCGGTTGGCGGGACGACCACAAGCCGCTGTCGGTGGTGCCGCGGCTGCTCGTGCATGTCGGTGCCGCGTTGCTGGTCGGGCTCGCCGCGCTCGCGCCCTGGGCGGCGCGCGATCCGATGCTTTGGTGGGTATTGCTTCCGCTTGTCCCGGTGCTGATCGGTTTCATCAATGCCCACAACTTCATGGACGGGATCGACGGCATCCTCGGACTGCAGGGCTTGTTCGTGTTGGCGGGATATGGGTTGCTGGCGGCGTGGACGGGCGACATCGGCATCGCTGCGCTGGCTTTCGCGGCGGCGGCGGGCTGCCTCGGTTTCCTCGTCTTCAATAGGCCGCCCGCGAAGATCTTCATGGGCGACGTCGGTTCGGGCGCACTGGGCTTGACGATCGGTGCGGTGGCAGCGCTCGTGGTTCAGCGAAACCCCGCCATGATCTGGGCATGCGCCATCCTTCCGTCCGCGTTCCTGGTCGACAGCGGCCTGACCCTCGCGCGGCGCATGTTCGCCCGTCAACGATGGTATGCGCCGCATCGCCAGCACCTGTACCAGTGGCTGGTGCGGGTAAACTGGAGCCATGCGCACACGGACGTCGCCTACGTGATCTGGAACCTCGCGATCGTGGCACCGCTGGCGTGGCTGGCGGCGCGCTGGCCGGCGCGCGGTCTCCCTTGCTTCATTGTCGCGTACGTGGCCGCGATCGTGGCGTGGCATGTCGGCAAGCGCGCCTGTCTCGCCTCGGCGCGCCGGAGGAGCATCGATGAAGCTGCGTGACGTGACCGGGCGCTTGCATCCGCGTACCGCGGTCGTGATCCACGACCTTGCGGTGACCTTGCTCGCATGGTGGCTGGCCAACACCCTGCGTTACGCGATGCTGCCGTACGGCCAGCAGCTCGACCTGTTGAGCTGGCAAACCCTGATCGTGCTGGGCGTGCAGGCGGCGATGTTCTACTGGACCGGCCTGTACAAGGGTCTGTGGCGCTTCGCCAGCGTGCCGGACCTGTGGAACATCGCGCGCGCGGTGGTTGCAGGCACGGTGGTGATCTACCTCGCGCTGTTCCTGTACGACCGCGTGTACGGGATTTCGCGTTCGGTGCTCTTGATCTATCCGGTGTTGCTGGCGATCCTGCTGGGCGGACCACGGCTCGCCTACCGCTACTGGAAAGACAGCCAGCTCGACCTGTTCCACGCCAGGCACAGCCATCGCGTGCTGGTGATCGGCGCGGGCCGCGCGGGCGAGGCGCTGGTGCGCGACCTGCGTCGCGATGCCCGTTACATCCCAGCGGGCTTCATCGACGACGACGCCTCGCTGCGTGGATCGCGCCTGCACGGCGTACCGGTGCTGGGCGGCACCGATCGGCTGGGCGAACTGGCGCGCCAGGTCGGCGCGGAAATGCTGCTGATTGCGATGCCGTCCGCCGACAAGGAGCAGATGCGCAAGGTGGTCGCGCTGTGTGAAGCCACCGGCTTGCCGTTCCGCACCGTGCCGCGCCTCGACGACGTGGTTTCGGGGCGCGCACAGTTCAACGAGTTGAAGGAAGTCGCGATCGAAGACCTGTTGGGTCGCGATCCGGTGAAGCTGGAGTGGAACGCCATCCGGCTCAGCATTAGTGGCCAGCGCGTGCTGGTCACCGGCGGCGGCGGGTCGATCGGTTCGGAACTGTGCCGGCAAATTGCGCGGCTGGGCGCGTCCGAGCTCACGATCCTGGAACTGTCCGAATTCAACCTGTATCGGATCGAGCAGGAATTGCGCGCGCAGTATCCCGAACTGTTGCTGCGTTGCCTGATTGGCGATTGCGGCGACGCCGCCGCCTGCGCCAATGCCTTCGCGCAGGCCAGGCCGCAGCGGGTGTTCCATGCGGCGGCCTACAAGCACGTGCCGCTGCTGCAGAACCAGTTGCGCGAGGCCTTCCGCAACAACGCGCTCAACACGCGCGTCGTGGCCGAGCACGCGGTCCGCCACGGCGCCGAGAGTTTCGTGCTGATCTCGACCGACAAGGCGGTGAATCCGACCAGCGTGATGGGCGCCTGCAAGCGCGTCGCCGAGATCATCTGCCGGGTCGCCGCTGAAGGCCGCGCGACGCGCTTCGTCACCGTGCGGTTCGGCAACGTGCTGGATTCGGCGGGATCGGTGGTGCCGCTGTTCCGCCGCCAGATCGCTGCGGGCGGCCCGGTGACGGTGACGCATCCGGAAATCTCGCGCTACTTCATGACCATCCCCGAAGCCTGCCAGTTGATCCTGCAGGCGATGGCGATGGGCAAGGGCGGCGAAACGTTCGCGCTGGACATGGGCGAGCCGATCCGCATCCGCGACCTGGCCGAACAGATGATCCGCCTCGCCGGCAAGCAACCCGGCCGCGACATTTCCATCCTCTACACCGGACTGCGTCCCGGCGAAAAACTGTTCGAGGAATTGTTCCATCCACTCGAGAACTACCACAGCACGTCGCACCCGAAGATTTTCGAAGCGGCACCGCGGCAGCAATCCGCCGCGCTGGTCACGGCGCAACTGGCGCGCGCCGCCGATGCCGTCGAAGCGTTCGACGAGGACGCCCTGCGCGACTGCGTCGGGTCATTGCTGCCCGCGTTCCGCTGGGAAACCGGCGGGATTCCGCACGCCGCAGAGGTGGTTACGTTGCAACGCGGCGGTGGCGATACCGCGGCATAGTCTTGCGATCGTCCATGAGCTGAAGACATTGATTACAAGTACATCAGCAAGCAGCCATCCATGGCGCGGGGCGCCGGCCCAGCCATCCTTGGCCGGTCGCTTGGCCGGGCACGCGATGCCACTGGCATCACGTAGGCGCCCGTCCTCGCCCTGACTTTTCACCAACAGCCGCTTCGGACAGGCCAATTTCAGAATCGCAACAATCGAGGAAAAAGACGTGGCACGATTGCGCAAGGTGGTGTTTCCCGTGGCCGGTCTCGGCACGCGGTTCCTGCCCGCGACCAAGGTGGTCGCCAAGGAAATGCTGCCCGTGCTGGACCGGCCTTTGATCCAGTACGCGGTGGACGAGGCCGTCGATGCGGGCGCCGACACGCTGGTGTTCGTCACCAACCGCTACAAGCATTCCATCGCGGACTATTTCGATTCCGCGTACGAACTGGAAGAAACGCTGGAACGCGCCGGCAAACGCGAACTGCTGGCGATGGTGCAGGGTTTGTTGCCGCCGCATGTGCGTTGCGTGTATGTCACCCAGGAACAGGCGCTGGGCCTGGGGCATGCCGTGCTGTGCGCCAAGACCGTGATCGGCGATGAGCCGTTCGGCATCATCCTGCCGGACGACCTGATCGTGAACGACGGACCAGGCGCACTGCGGCAGATGGTGGCGCGTGCAACGGACGGCGGCGGCGTACTCGCGGTCGAGGAAGTCCCGCATGCGGAGACCGGCAAGTACGGGATCGTCGATGTCGAGGCGGGCGGCGACCGCATCCGGCACATGGTGGAGAAACCCAAACCCGCCGACGCACCGTCCAACCTCGCCGTGGTCGGGCGCTACGTGTTGCCCGCGCGCATTTTCGAGTTGCTGGAGAAGACCACGCCCGGCGCCGGCGGCGAAATCCAGTTGACCGATGCCATCGCCGCGCTGCTTGCGGAAACGCCGGTGCTTGCGCACCGCTTCGAAGGCACGCGTTTCGACTGCGGCAACAAGGCCGGGATGGTGCGTGCGACCTTGCACTTCGCATCCATCGACCCCGAATTGCGACACCTCGTGGGCGGCATTGCCTGACACGCCGCTTGCCGCGCACGACCATTCCGCAGCGCTTCGCGCGCAGCGCAGGCAAGCTGCGCCGGATGGTTGCGCTATCCTGAACGGATGACGCCATCGACCTGGTATGCCGCCAGCGCACGACCGTTCGGACCCACGCCGCCTTTGCAAGGTACGGTCGATGCGCGCGTCGCGATCGTGGGCGGCGGCTATGCCGGGGCGTGCCTGGCATTGGGGCTTGCCGAGCGTGGCGTGCGCGATGTGGTCCTGCTGGAACGCGACGGAATCGGACATGGAGCATCGGGTCGCAACGGCGGTTTCGTGTTCGCCGGTTATTCGCTCGGCGAGGACGCCTTGCTGCGGCAGCTTGGCGCGGAACGCGCACGCCGCTTGTACGCCGCGACCACCGATGCCGTCGAGCTGATTCGCCAACGCATCGCACACTATGCGATCGAATGCGACGCCGTCGACGCGGGCGTGATCTGGGCCAACTGGTTTCGCGATCCCCAGGTGTTGCGCGACCGCCAACGGCTGCTCAAGGAAACCTTCGGCGTCGAATGGGAATGGCTGCCGCAGGAGCAACTGCGCAGCGTGATCCACAGCAGGCGCTACCACGACGGGTTGTTCGAACGGAATGCGCTGCACCTGCATCCGCTCGATTACCTGCACGGCATGCTGCGCGCGGCGCAAGCGCAGGGCATCGCGTTCCACGAAAACTCGCGCGTGCGCCGGGTGGCGCGCGACGGTGCCGTCTGGCGCGTGCGGACCGATGCCGGCGAGGTCAAGGCGCAGGCCGTGGTGCTGGCTTGCGGCGGTTATCTCGCGCACCTCGATCGTGAGGTCGACAAGGCGATACTGCCGATCGCGACCTACGTGATGGTGACCGAGCCGCTGGGAGCGCGCCTGCACGAATGCCTGCACACCGAAGCGGCGATCTACGACAGCCGCTTCGCATTCGACTATTACCGTCCCCTCAAGGACTCGCGCCTTTTGTGGGGTGGCCGCATTTCGATCCGCAACCGTTCGCCTCAGGCGGTGAAGAAACTGTTGTTGCGCGACCTGCTGCGCGTGTTCCCGCAACTCGAAGGCGTGAAGGTGGACTACGCGTGGTCCGGCCTGATGAGCTATGCACGCCACCAGATGCCGCAGCTCGGCACGCGCGGCGACGGCCTGTGGTGGATGCAGGCGTTCGGTGGTCACGGTACCGCGCCGACCTGTGCAGCCGGCGAGTTGTTGGCCGCCGCGATCGCGCAGGACGACGAGGGCTGGCGAGAATTCGCCTCGTTCGGCCTGCCAAGCACCCGGCGGCCGTTCGGCTACCTCGGTGCGCAGGCGCAGTACTGGCGGGCCGAGGCCAGGGATCGCTGGAAGGCGATGGTCGAGGGGTGAGCGACCGCGTTTACGAACTGCCGGTGGCAGTTCGTGCGGGCGCGACGAGGCGCGCAGGAGCGTGCCCGAACACCGCAGGTGGCCCCGCAGGGTGAGCGCCATGGATGGCGCGAATAGCGCCCGAGGCAGGAGGCCGATGGCCGGGCTTGCCCCTGCGGCGATTTTGGACGAAGCTGGCGCCAGCGGGCGCGGACTCCGCACGGGTAGGGAGGCAGTGCATGGTCGAATGCAGCCAGATGCCGGCGATGGGTTCGACCGACGCGTTGTTTGCCGAGGTCTATGAGCGCCTGAAAGCCATGGCTTCGCGGCGACTTGCCGGGCAGCGTCGCGGCACGCTGGACACCACCGAACTGGTGCACGAGTTGTACCTGCGCATGGGTGATCGCCCGGCCTTGCAATTTCGCGAGCCCGCGCAATTTTTTGCTTACGCCGCGCACGCCATGCGCCACTTGTTGATCAATCGGGCGCGCGACCGCTTGCGGTTGTGCGCGGGCGGACAGTGGGGCCGCGTCACGCTCGACGACCGCAATCCGAAACTGGCAATCGAAGCTGCGGAACAGGCGTTGGCGCTGGATGCGGCACTGGGTGCGCTGGAACAGGCCGACGCGCGTGCGGCGAAGGTGGTCGAATTGCGCTATTTCGCGGGACTCAGCCTGGAACAGGTGGCCGAAACATTGGGGCTGGCGCGTCGAACCATCGACCGCGATTGGCGTTTCGCACGCGCGTTCATCAAGGCGCGGCTGGATTGACCCGCGTCGCAAATAAGGCACGAGTGGGGTTTATCGCACGATACCTTCGGAATTGCCGCGATGGAATCCACACCGACATTGCGCGACTTGTTCGAGGAGGCGTTGGCGTTGCCGCCCGACGCGCGCGCCTCGCTGTTGGCCAGGCAATGCAGCGATCCGGCATTGCGTGCCGAACTGGAACGCATGTTGGCCGCCGACGCGGGCGGGGGCGACTGGCTGGCCGCTGGCGACGCCGCCAGTGCGGCGCAGGTGATCGGCGAAACCGAAGCCGGCGAACCGCTTCCGGCCGGAAGCCGCATCGGTCCGTTCGAATTGCTGGAGGTGCTGGGCGAGGGCGGTTCGTCCACCGTGTTCCGCGCCTTCCGCGATGCGGATGGCGTGCGCCAACACGTGGCCCTCAAGCTGTTGGCGCGCGGTCTGTACACCAGCGAGGCACGCCGCCGTTTCCATCACGAGCGCGAAGCGTTGGCACGCCTGCGGCACCCCGGGATCGCGCGGCTGATCGAAGGCGGCGCCGCCGACAACGGCCTTGCCTATATCGCGCTGGAGCTGATCGAGGGCGAACCGATCACCCGTTACGCGATCACGCACGGGCTTTCGGAGCGCCAGCGGCTGACCTTGTTTCTGAAAGTTTGCCGCGCAGTCGAGTCGGCGCATCGCGCGCTGATCGTGCACCGCGACCTGAAACCTTCCAATGTCCTGGTGACGGGCGACGGCGAAGTGAAGTTGCTGGATTTCGGCATCGCCAAGCTGCTCGATGATACCGAAGACGCCACCCGCACCCGGCACCACGCACTGACGCCGGCATACGCGGCGCCCGAGCAATTCACACCCGGCGCGATCACCACCGCAACCGACGTCTATGCACTGGGCGTGCTGTTGCGCGAACTGCTGACCGGCGAGCGCGGCGCAGCGATCGATGCGCGCCTGCCTTCGATGCACGCGCAGCCGCAAGCCGGGAAGTTGCGCGGCGACCTTGCCAACATCGTGGCCAAGGCGACCGCGCCCGAACCGGAACGCCGCTATGGTTCCGCCGGCGCGCTGGCCGAGGACATCGAACGTTATCTCGATTGCCTGCCCGTGCAGGCACATCCGCCATCGCGTTGGTATCGCGCGGGGCGGTTCGTCACGCGCCATCGTGGCGGCGTCGCGATTGCAGCGATCCTGCTCGCGGCCATTCTGGTTTCGTCATCGCTGGCGCTGTGGCAGGCGCAGGTGGCACAGCGCCAGGCGCGGATCGCGCAGCAGCAGGCGGCACGCGCGAACATGGTGCGGGATTTCATCGAGAGCCTGTTCGCGCCGCTCCGTTACGGCATCGCCGAGTCGAAGCAGCCCAGCCTGAGCGTGTTGCTCACGCGCGGCGTTGCGAAACTCGAACACTCGCCGCAACTCGGTGCCGGCGAGCGGGTCGACCTGCTGGCGATGTTCTCGCGCCTGTACGAAAACCTCGGTGACATCCCGCAATCGCGCAAACTGGCGGAGCAGGCGGTGGCACTGTCGCAACGTACCCTGGCGCCTTCCGATCTCAATGCGATTCGCGCCCTTGCGACGCGCGGCTACGCCGCGGTGCGCGCCGAGGACTACGCGGCAGCCGGTGCCGACCTGCGCACCGCGCACCAGCGCATGCTTGCGCAAGGCATCCGCGGCGAACCCCTGATCGACCTGCTCGAACCGCTGGCGGCGGTCGAGAACATCGAAGGACATGGCGAGGCCGCACTCGCGTTTGCCCGCGAAGCGCTGCAGGAGCGCATCGCCACCTGGGGACCGGACGATCCGCGGATCGGCGTCGGCTACAACGATGTTGCTTCCGGGCTGGAAGGGCTGGAGCGTTACGACGAAGCGATCCGGATGTGGCGCAAGACCCGGGAATTCGAGCTTGCGCATTTCGGTCCGTACAGCAACGAATCGACCCTGGCATTGGCGGGCTGGGCCTCGTCCGAGTGGCGCGCCGGCCACTGGACACGCGCGCATGCACTGTTCACGCAGGCCCTGGCCGCCTACGCGCACATCGGCTCCAAACCGCAGGTCACCGAGGTGTATACCGCACAGAAAGCTTGCGTGCTGGATGGCCTGCGGGCGGACCGCGCTTCCGCTGCGAAGGATTGTGCGCTGGCGCAAAAGCTGTCGGCTGAAGGCTTCGGCGCGGACACGGCATTGCACGGCGACTCGCTGGAAGCCACTGCATTCGGCGAGATCGAGGCGGGCGATTTCGGCACGGCGAAGGCGCTGTTCGGGAAGGCCCGCAAGCTGTACGGCAACGTTCCCGCCAACCGGATGCGCCTCGGGCGGGTGGACAGCGAACTGGCCGGCATTGCGCTACTGGAAGGCGATCCGGCACGCGCCCGCGCGTTGCTGCCGGATGCCATCGCGGGATTGCGCACGCGCGCCTACAGGATGCCGCCGCTGATCGCCGAAGCGCGTCTGCTGCTCGCCTGCACGGAATCGCCCGGGCCGCAATGCCCCGCCGACCTGCACGCGACGGTCGAACGCCATCTGTCCGAGGTCGCCGGACGGGACGATCCGATGCTGCTGTGGCTGCACACCTTGCTGGCACAAGTGGAATTGCGGCAGGGCAAACCCGGCGCGGCGCGTGACCGGTTGCAACAGGCGATCCGGCGCGCCGGCGCCGAGTTGCAACCTTCGCATCCGCGGCTGCTTGCGGCGCGGCTGTGGCTGGCAGTCGCCGTGGCGCAAACCGGGGATTGCCCGGGTGCCACGATGCAAGCACAGGCGGCACGCGGGATCATCGACGTGCACCATCTTGCCTCGCACCCGGGGCTTGCCGGTGTCCAGGCGGCGCTGCGCGATGACGTCGGTTCCTGCGGCAACTTGCTGCACTGAACCGGAGGCCCCGCTTCCGAACACCCTGTTCCCCGGAACCGCATGTCGCAATCCGCGGCCGTGCGGTGTTGTTCGCGATGAGGCCCGCGACAGGCGGGTGCCGACGGACAGGGGAATGCCATGCCGAATCCAAACCGCAGTTCTGTCGTTCGCACAAGGATTGCCGCGGCGACTGTCGCGGCCTTGCTGTCCATCGCGGGCATGGCGCAACCCCATTCGTTCGCGCCGCGGCCGGACCGCGATCCGCTGGTCACGCGGGATCCGTCCGGCCAGTTGCAAACCAATGCGCCGGACGGCCGCATCGACACGGGCAATTCGTTCTTCCAGAGCCTCGGCAGCAACGGACGTTCCTGCAACTCCTGCCACCGCCAGGCCGAAGGCTGGACGATTTCCGCCGCGGAAGTGCAACGCCGTTTCGTGGCGACGCGTGGTACCGATCCGATTTTCCGCCCGGTCGACGGCGCCGACTCGCCGCTGGCGAATGTCTCGACGCTGGCCGCGCGCGAAGCCGCCTATTCGATGTTGCTCGACCACGGCGTGATCCGGGTCGGCTTGCCCATTCCCGCCGACGCCGAATTCACGCTCACCGCGGTCGACGATCCCTACCACTACGCCAGTGCCGCGGAACTGTCGTTGTTCCGGCGTCCGCTGCCGGCGACGAACCTCATCTGGGATACCGCGGTGATGTGGGATGGCCGCGAAACCTACATGCCGTTCAAGCCGCCGATGGATGCCGGCATCGACCACGAGGACGTCCGCCTCAGCCTGGCTTCGCAGGCGCTGCACGCGGTCCTCGGGCACGAGCAGGCAGCGGTTGCGCCAAGCGAACTCACCATCAGCGAAATCGTCGAATTCGAATCGCACCTGTTCACCGCGCAAGCCTTCGACAACGAGGCCGGCGCACTCAACGCCGACGGCGTCATGGGCGGCGCCGACATCCTTGCGCAGCAGAAATTCTGGGTCGGCATCAACGACTCGCTCGGCAACGACCCGACCACCGAACCGTTCGATCCGCGGGTGATGCGACTGTTCGACCACTGGCGTGATCCGCTCGTGTTGCGTCGTTCCGGTCCCTGGCAATCGGGCCGCGCCGCGGTCGCGCGCGGGCAGGATGTGTTCGATTCGCTGCCGATCAACATCAGCGGCGTGGCGGGCCTCAACGATGCGACCGGCAAGCCGGTGATCCGCGGCACCTGCGGCACCTGCCACGACGCGCCCAACATCGGCAACCATTCGGTCGCTGCACCGCTCGACATCGGCATCGCCGACGCCAGCCGGCGCACGCCGGACATGCCGCTGTACACGCTCACCAACAATCGCACCGGGCAAGCCGTGCAGACCACCGACCCCGGCCTCGCGATGCTGACCGGCAAGTGGGCCGACATCGGCAAGTTCAAGGGTCCGAACCTGCGCGGCTTGGCGGCACGCGCGCCGTATTTCCACAACGGTTCGGCGGCGACGCTGATGGACGTGGTGAACTTCTACGACACACGCTTCCACGTCGGCATGAGTGAGCGGCAAAAACAGGATCTGGTGGCGTTCCTGTCGGCGTTGTGAGCCATGCAAGAGTCCCGGATGCAGGGCGAAGACACGGCAAGTCCGGATTTCGGTCCTGTCGCATGTCGCAATCCTGCGGTATTCGGTGTTCCCCGACATGACGATTGCCACGATCGCGACGGTGGCCTTGCCCGCAGGCGCGGGGTTGGCATTGGCGGCGCGGCAAGTCGATCGAATCCGCTCGACTGCGGCCACACGGAGGGCACGAAGATGAACATGCACTGGCGCTTGGCGATACCCTTGGCGTGCTTGCTTGGATTCGCAGCGGGAATGACCGCTGCGATGGCCCAGGCGCCCGCACCGACGGATCGCACCGTGCTCGCCCCCGATGAATTGAAATGGATGCCGGCGCCGCCGGTGCTGCCGAAGGGTGTGCAGATCGCGGTGTTGAGCGGCAACCCCTTCGCGGAAGGTTTTTCGGTTGTGCGTCTGAAAATTCCGCCGCACACGACGTTTGCGCCGCACTGGCATCCGGCCGCGGAAAACTTCAGCGTGCTGCGTGGAATGGTTTACCCCGGCATGGGCGACAAGGTGGACAAGTCGAATGCCAAGGCGCTGCCGCCGATGGGGTTTGCATCGCTCCCGGCAATCCACCCTCACTGGGTTTACAGCGGCGACGAGGAAGTCGTGATCGACTTGAGCTTCTACGGGCCGTTCCAGATCCACTACGTCAATCCAGCCGACGATCCGTCGGCAACGCAATGAAGCCTTGAGGACCTGGAGATGTCCGCTGCACATGCCGCGCAGTTCTTTTCGCCCCTCCCAATGGAGAGCAATCATGCGTAGCGCCCTGATCTTCGTGTACGGCGTTTTGTGCTACGTACTGTTTTTCCTGACGTTCCTTTACGCCATCGGTTTTGTCGCAGACGCCCCCCTTCCGCGAACGCTGGATCGACCGATGCCGGTTCCGGCCGGCACGGCAATCGACTGGGTCATCGATATCGCGCTGCTCGGCCTGTTCGCGGTGCAGCACAGCGGCATGGCGCGGAGCGGTTTCAAGAAGTGGCTGACGGGCTGGATGAGCCCGTCGATCGAACGCAGTACGTACGTCCTGTTGAGCAGCTTGGCGTTGATCCTGCTGTACTGGCAATGGCGACCGCTGCCCGGTGTGGTCTGGGATGTCGGCCAGGGACCGGCGTGGTGGTTGTTGTATGCACTCTCCGGGTTCGGCTGGCTGGTCGTCCTGAGCGGCACCTTCGTCATCGACCACTTCGACCTTTTCGGGTTGCGCCAGGTATGGCTGCGCGTACGCGGCATCGCCTACACGCAGCCCGAATTCGACGACAGCTTCTATTACCGGATCGTCCGGCATCCCATGATGCTGGGCTTCATCATCGCGTTCTGGGCGATTCCGCGGATGAGCGTCGGACATTTGTTGTTCGCCGTGGCGACCACGGGTTACACCCTGATCGCGGTGTGGTTCCTGGAGGAGCGCGATCTGGTCGCTATGCACCCTGAATACCGCGAATATCGCCGTCGGGTGCCGATGATCTGCCCGTGGCCACGGCCTGCAAAGCGCGAAGGATCGGGGCTCACGGCGTCCGGGCGCTGAACACGCAGGCGCACGCCCAGCGGATGCGGTTCCGGCACAATGACCGTGCGGGGAGTCCCGCGCCGTCGGAATCTGTAAATGCCTGCAAGCCATTGGCGCGGCGCGCGCGCGCGTCTTCGCTGGATCGCATGGGCCACGGCCTTCTGCGCCATGCTTGTCACCACGGCGGTATTTGCCCAAGAGCCGAACGGCACGCCGACGTACTTTGGCAACGGCGTTGTCACGGCGGCGTGGCAAGTGCAGGGCGGCGCTCTATCCGATCTGGTGGTCACCGACAAGCCCCATCACGTGCCGATTGCGGTCACCGATCCGTTTTCGCTGACGTTCAAGGACGGCAGCACGCTCGGCACCAGCGACTTCCGTCTGCAAGGCGCGTTGCGAGAAGTCGCGCTGCCGGTCGATGCCAAAGCCTCGCGCCTGGCTGATCGCATTCCCGGCAAGGCCGTCGAAGGTACATTCCTCGGTCCGAAAGGCAATATCCGCGTCGACTGGAAACTGGTGCAGCGCGACGGTTCCGATTACCTGCGCGAGATCGTCACGATCACTGCGTTGAATGCTGACGAGCCGATCACCAGGGTCTCGCTGTTCGGCGCCAACGCGCCCGATGTCATCGTCGACGGCTCGGTCGATGGCTCCCCGGTGGTGTCGCACGACGATTGGCTGGGCTTCGAGCATCCGATGTCGAAAGCCGATGCCTGGCGCGGCAAGGTGAAGTTGTGGATCGAGCGCACGCTGCCGCTGCCCAAGGGCCAGTCGGTAACCTACTCGGCGGTGATCGGCGTTGCGCATGCCGGACAAATGCGGCGCGACTTCGCCGCCTACATCGAACGCGAACGCGCACATCCGTACCGGCCGTTCCTGCACTACAACTCGTGGTACGACATCGGCTATTTCACCCCGTACACCGAGGCCGAGGCGCTGGACCGCATCAATACCTTCGGCAGGGAGCTGGTCGAAAAACGCCACGTGAAGATGGATTCGTTCCTGTTCGACGACGGCTGGGACGATTACAGCGGCGGGTGGAACTTCAGCAAGGCGTTTCCGCACGGTTTCGTGCCGCTGTGCAAGGCAGCGGAAAAGTATGGCGCGGCACCCGGCGTGTGGTTGTCGCCGTGGGGCGGCTACAGCAAGCCGCATGGCGAACGCATCGCCAACGGAAGGAAGCGCGGCTACGAGATCGTCGACAACGGTTTCGCATTGTCAGGCCCGAAATACTGGAAGCGCTTCCACGAAGTGGTGATGACGTTGCTCGACGAAGACTGCATCAACCAGTTCAAGTTCGACGGTACCGGCAACGTCGACAGCGTTTATCCGGGTAGCGCGTTCGACAGCGATTTTGCGGCGGCGATCCAGTTGATCGACGACATCCGCGCCGACAAACCGAACACCTTCATCAACCTCACCACCGGCACCTGGGCGTCGCCGTTCTGGCTGAAGTACGCCGATTCGATCTGGCGCGACGGCTACGACCACAATTTCACGGGCGTCGGACCTTATCGCGAGCAATGGATCACCTATCGCGACGAACAGACTTACCGCAACATCGTCGAGAAAGGCCCGCTGTTCCCGATCAATTCACTGATGCTGCACGGGATCATCTACGCGCAGCATGCGGTGCACCTCGACACCGATCCCGGCCACGACTTCGCCAACGAGGTGCATTCCTACTTCGCGACCGGCACCGGCCTGCAAGAGCTGTACGTCACGCCATCGCTTCTGACCGACGCGGATTGGGACACGCTGGCGCAAGCGGCCAACTGGTCGCGCGCCAATGCCGACGTGTTGCGCGACAGCCACTGGATCGGCGGCGATCCCGGGCGTCTTGATGTCTATGGCTGGGCCGCATGGTCGCCGACGAAAGCTTTCATCACGCTGCGCAATCCCGACGACAAGCCGCAGCTCGCGATCCTGGATGTCGGCCGGCAACTGCAGTTGCCCGAAGGCGCTGCGCGGAAGTTCGACGTCAGCGATGTATGGCATACCGGCTTCAACAGCGCGCCGAAGGCGCTGGACGCCGACCACGCAGTCACGATCACGCTGCAACCGTTCGAGGTGCTGACGTTGCAACTCACGCCAACGAAGTAACACGCCACGTCTTGCGATGGGTTTGGTCGCTTTTCCCCTCTCCCTTCGGGAGAGGGTGCCCCGAATGGGGTGGGTGAGGGTCCGGGCTTGCTCGATGTCGCACTGAGCTAATCCGCACCCTCACCCCCAACCCCTCTCCCGGAGGGAGAGGGGAGATGCGTTCCGGCTATCCTGCGCTGATGGACTGGAACATCCTCTGGTACGTCATTGCCGGCATCCTGATCGTTGCCGGCCTGGTCGGCGCGATCCTGCCCAACCTGCCGGGCATCCCGGTGATGTTCGGCGGCATGTTGCTGGCCGCGTGGGTCGGGCACTTCGAAAAGATCCCCGTCTGGGTGATCGTGTTCCTCGGCGTGCTGGCCGTGTTCTCGATCGTGTTCGATTTCCTGGCTGGAACCTGGGGCGCGAAGAAATACGGCGCCAGCAAGGCGGCAGCGTGGGGTGCCTTCATCGGCACCATCGTTGGAATCTTCTTCGGCATCCCAGGCATCATCCTCGGCCCGTTCATCGGCGCGATCGTCGGGCAGCTTGCGAGCGGCAGCCGCGTCGAACACGCCGCGCGCGTCGGCGTCGGCACCTGGATCGGGCTTGTGATCGGCACCGCGATCAAGCTTGCAACGGCGTTCATGATGCTGGGGACGTTCGCCTTGGCATTGCTGTTTTGAAAGGGCGACGCAAGTTGGGCCAACCATCGTAGCCCGGATGGAGAGAAGCGGAATCCGGGGTCGGGCTGTCAGCGTTCCCGGATTTCGCCGCAAGGCGGCTGCATCCGGCTACTTGCTCGCCGGGGTCGATACCATGAAGGAAGTCCTATTGTCTCTTTTGTCCTGGAAGCGCAAGCTGATTTCATGACTGCGGATCTTCCAGTCGGGAGCACGATATGGTCGTCCGAGGGTTGGCTTCTGCATTGTTGTTACTCGCCGGTTCGGCAAGTTTTGCAATGGCAGTCGCCATGCCGGTGGGTCGCTACACGTTGGTTCCCGGAAGTTTCCAGCCCGGGCGGCAACCTGACGGCAACACCGTCATCCTTGATGCACCGCGCGGATTGATCGTCTTCGATACCGGCAGGCATGCCGAACAACAGCAGCGGATACTGGCGATTGCGGCCGCCCGGAAGCAGCCGATTGTCGCCATCATCAATTCGCACTGGCACCTGGACCACACTGGCGGAAACGCGACGCTGTTGAAGGCATTTCCAGACGCGCAGGTTTATGCGAGCAAAGCGATCGACGGGGCACTGGCCGGGTTCTTCCCCGAGAGCCGGCGCGATGCCGAGCGCTACCTTGCCGCGGGCAAGGCAAATACCGAACAGGCTGCGGAAATCCGGGTCGACCTGGAACGCGTGGCGCACCCGCAGGCCCTGCGGCCAACCCATCCGATCCTTCAGAGCGGAAAACTCGACATCGGCGGGCGCACGCTGGACGTGCATCTGGCGCGCTTCGCGGCGACCGAGGGCGACATCTGGGTCCAGGATGGCGGGCTCGTCATTGCAGGTGATCTGGTCGTGGCGATGGTGCCTTTCCTCGATACGGCTTGCCCCGATGGCTGGCGTCGTGCACTCGACGAAATTGCCTCGACGGATTTTCGCCAACTCATTCCGGGCCATGGCGCCCTCATGACACGTCCGCAGTTCCTGCACTGGCGCGAGGCGTTCAATGCCCTGCTGGATTGTTCCGGATCGAGCCTGCCACGCCAGGTTTGCATCGATGGCTGGACGAGCAATGCCGCCGAATTCATCCCGCAGGACGAGCGCGCCCGCGTGGCAGCCATGGTGGGCTACTACATCGACTCGCGCCTGCGCGTGCCAGTCGCGAAAAGGGAACTCTATTGCCATCCACTCGGTGGGCGGCAGGCTGCGTGGTCCTGACATCCTTCGCAGGGTAGGAGTGGGGTGGCGCGACAAATCTCGTCGTCCTGAGCGATCTCGTTGCGAGATTCGGTTCGCTCCTCCCACCCAAGGCCAAACCATTTTTCCGGATCGAGGTGCGGGTCCCTGATGACTGCGATTGATCACGCCGCCAAGGTAGCTGTCGGCGCCTGAATCGGTCTCTTGATCTGCACCGCAATCAAACTCGCGGTGGCGTTCATGATGCCGGGGACTTTTGCACTGGCGCTGCTGCTCTGACCGAGGTACCAACGTTTTGCCGGATTCAGACCGGCCCGTCTCTGAGCAATGCAGGTCAGCGCTTTATCAATCGAAGATAGCGATCGGTTTGCGTCCATTTGATCTTGCAAACCGGTAATGTGTCTGCCGCAGATAGAACCGATTTCCAATCTGGCAAAAGGCGAAACGGACGTGTCTGCAAGTAGGCGATCATGTCGGCGTACTCGGCGTCGGACAGCAATCCGCCCTGACCTTCCAGCATACCGCCGGGCTCGAGATCACTTTCAAAAGTAACAGAAGCTCTCCATTCGATGGACCATAGCTTTCCGTCGGCTGCTCGGAAAAGCGTAGTCGCGTCTGAGGCATTCTCGACAGACTTCCCGCGGGCAGGAAGCATGGATGACGTTGGGAAGTCTTTCGCGTCGACTTGATTGGCGACAAACAGCCCAAACGCCTCGTACGGTTGGTTCTCGCCCGTCGATTTGGCTACAGGCGGTCCCGTATTGCCGATATCGATCACGTAAATCAAGACTGCGCCTTTGTCGGCGAGACCGCTCAGCGAATTTACGTCGGACGCATACCCAAGCTCCCGCGCGCGTTCGTCGACTCGGCAAGCGCTTGCGAATACAGTGTAAAACGTGTCGCCCGCCTGTGATGCTTTTGCCTGCGATGCTGTTGGCACGCTCGTCATTGCGATGGCGCTGGCACAAGCCAGCACCATATGTAGCCATATTTTGTAGCACCTGGATCGCAGTGGGCCCCGTCCGAGCAAGTGAGCGTTGATCATGCGGTCACACCATCTCGAAAATTCCGGCCGCACCCATCCCGGTGCCGATGCACATGGTCACCATGCCGTATTTTTGCTTCTTGCGGCGCATGCCGTGCACCAGAGTGGCGATGCGGATCGAGCCGGTGGCACCGAGCGGATGGCCGAGCGCGATCGCGCCGCCTTCGGGGTTGACCTTGTCGGGATCGAGGCCGAGGTCCTTGATGACCGCGAGTGATTGCGCGGCGAAGGCTTCGTTCAATTCGATCCACTCCATGTCGTCCTGTTTCATGCCGGTGGCTTTCAGTGCCTTCGGGATGGCCTCTTTCGGGCCGATGCCCATGATTTCCGGTGGCACGCCGGCGACCGAGAAACCGACGAAACGCGCGAGCGGGGTCAAGCCGTAATCCTTGATCGCCTGTTCGCTTGCCAGCAGCACCGCGCCGGCGCCGTCGGACATTTGCGATGAATTGCCGGCAGTGACCGTTCCGTCACGGCGGAACACGGTGCGGAGTTTCGCCAATACTTCCGCGCTGGTGTCGCGGCGCGGGCCTTCGTCGTTCTCGATCACGCGCCGGTCTTCCTTCACGCCGCGCGAGCGCAAATCGGGATAACGGTCATCGAGCGGGTAGGGCGCAATCTCTTCCTTGAAACTGCCGGCGTCCTGCGCGGCGAGCGCGCGCTGGTGGCTGCGCAGCGCGAAGGTGTCCTGTTCCTCGCGGCTGATCTTCCATTGCGTCGCGACGTTCTCGGCGGTGATGCCCATGCCGTAGGCGATCCCGATGTTGTCGTCCTTGAATATCTCGGGGTTCATCACCGGGTGGAAGCCCATCATCGGCACCATGCTCATCGATTCGGTGCCGCCGGCCAGCACGAGATCGGATTCGCCGAGGCGGATCGTGTTGGCCGCGATCGCGACCGATTGCAGGCCGGACGAGCAGAATCGGTTGATGGTCATGCCGGGAATGGAATCGGGCAGGCCCGCGAGCAGCGCGCCGATGCGCGCCACGTTCATGCCTTGCTCGGCTTCGGGCATCGCGCAGCCGACCACCACGTCGCTGATGCGCTGGACGTCGATACCGGCGCATTCGTCCAGCGTTTCGCGCAGCACGTGCGCCAGCAGGTCGTCGGGGCGGGTGTGGCGGAACACGCCGCGCGGGGCCTTGCCGACCGGCGTGCGCTTGACGGCGACGATGTAGGCGTCCTGGATTTGTTTGGTCATGTTGTTCTCCAAAGCAAAGAACGATTGTCCGCAAAGGACGCAAAAGACGCAAAGAGAATCAACAGAAAATCTTCATTGCATTTTTGCGTTCTTCGCGTTCTTCGTGGACAAAAGTTTGTTGTTCAATTCCTCAAGGGAAGCTCTGATTTATTCCCCATCTGAGGCATCATAGCCACATCGCCGATCCGGAACCGCCGCCGATGAAGCAAGCCACGTTCGCGTCGCTGAACTT
>MKWP01000014.1 GCA_001899805.1 Lysobacterales bacterium 66-474 | reverse complement strand
AAACCGGCACGCGGATGATCCATCCGCATCACTGATGCCGAGCTGCGGAAACAACTTGGAACGTCGCATCAAACCAACGAATAGTTCAGACCTTCCCAAGGGCTTGCCAGTGGTCATGGTATGCGCGATGCGCGCCTGGGTCTTTTCCATCTGCGCCAGTTCCATGAAGTGGTGGCGTTCAAGATCGAGCAGCCATTGCGCATCGACCGTGCTGCCGCGTTCGATGTTGCCGCCGCACAGGGTGTCGGCGATGCGGGTGGCGATGTCCATGTCGTGTTCGGAAATGAAGTGCCCGGCCAGCATGTTCACGAGCTGCGCCTTGATCGTGGCGGTGCCGACGTCGCCCGCGACGTGCGTGGCTTGCGGCAGTGGCGGACGCCAGCCGGACTCGGCCAGTGACGATGCGACATTCTTCGCCACGTACAGAAGTTCGTTGGCATTGAACACCACCACGTCGGTTTCGCGCAGGTAGCCGAGCTGCTTGGCCTCGATCGCGCTGCCCGAAGCCTTGGCCATCGCCACGGTTTCGAAGTAATGCTTGACGTGTTCGAACGGATCGTCGGTGAACGACGCGCGCGCGCAACGTTCGGCGATTTCCTTCAAACCGCCGCCCGCCGGCAGCAGGCCCACCCCGGCTTCGACCAGACCGATGTAGCTTTCCAGCGCGGCAACGGTACGCGCGGTGTGCATCTGCAGTTCACAGCCGCCGCCGAGGCACAGCCCGCGCACCGCGGCGACGGTCGGAACCAACCCGTGCTGCACGCGTTGCGTGGCGCGCTGGAAGTTGGCGATCATCGCTTCGAGCTGTGAAACCTTGCTTTCCTTCAGCAGCGCCAGCACGCCCTTGAGGTTGGCGCCGGCCGAGAACACCGGGCCGGTCTGCCACACCACCAGTGCCTTGAGTTTCTGCTCGGCAAGGCCGACCGCGTGCTGGATGCCGTCCAGCACCTGGTCGTCGAACGTGCACATCTTGGTCTTGAAACTGACGATGCCGACGTCATCGCCGCCCAGCGTCCACAGGCGGATGCCGTCGTTTTCCCAGACCGTGGTGCCGGTGTCGAACTTCTCGCCGATCAGCGCGTCGGGGAACAACTGGCGCTTGTAGACCGGCACGTGCGAGCGGGGAACGTCCTTCTTCTCGCGCGGCGAGTACGAACCGTCCGCATGGTGCACGCCCTTGCGGCCGTCCGTGACCCACGCCGGCAGCGGCGCCTTGCTCATGGCCTTGCCGGCGGCGATGTCCTCGGCGATGGCCTTCGCGACCGCCTGCCAATCCGCCGCCTGCCAGGTCTCGAACGGACCCAGCTTCCAGCCGTAGCCCCAGCGGATCGCGAAATCCACGTCGCGCGCGGTCTCGGCAACGCCTTCGAGGTGGTATGCGGTGTAATGGAACAGGTCGCGGAAGCAGGCCCACAGGAACTGCGCCTGCGGATCCTTCGATTCACGCAGCTTGGCGAATTTCTCTGCCGGGTTCTTGATCGCAAGGATGGCCGCGACCTCGTCGGAAGCCTTCTGCTCGGACGCGCGGTAATCCTGCTTCGCGAGATCCAGCACCTGGATTTCCTTGCCGGCCTTGCGATAAAACCCCGCGCCGACTTTCGCCCCGAGCGCGCCTTTCTCGATCAGCGCGGCGAGCCACGCGGGCGACTTGAAGTGTTGGTGCCACGGATCGTCGGGCAGGGTGTCGGCCATGGTCTTGATGACGTGCGCCATGGTGTCCAGGCCCACCACGTCGGCGGTGCGGTAGGTCGCCGATTTCGGGCGCCCGATCGCCGGGCCGGTCAGCGCATCCACCGCGTCGAAACCGAGCTTGAACTGCGTGGTGTGATGCATCGTGGAAAGGATCGAGAACACGCCGATGCGGTTGCCAATGAAGTTCGGTGTGTCCTTCGCGAATACCACGCCCTTGCCTAGCGCGGACGTAAGGAAGGCTTCCAGCCCTTCGAGCAGTTTCGGATCCGTCGCCTTGCCCGGGATTACTTCGACCAGGTGCATGTAGCGCGGCGGGTTGAAGAAGTGCACGCCGCAGAAACGATGCCGCAGGTTTTCCGGCAGCGCTTCGGCCAGCTTGTTGATCGAGAGGCCCGAGGTATTGCTGGCCAGGATCGTGTGTTCCGGAATGTGCGCCGCAACCTTCCTGTAGAGGTCGAGCTTCCAGTCCATGCGTTCGGCAATCGCCTCGATCACGAAATCGCAGTCCTTCAGCAATGCGAGGTTTTCGTCGTAATCGGCCGGTGTGATCGCGCTTGCGAGTTCCTTCACCGCCAGCGGGGTGGGGGACAGCTTGCCGAGATGCTGGATCGCCTTGATGGCGATGCCGTTCTTCGGCCCTTCCTTGGCGGCGAGGTCGAACAGCACGGTTTCGATGCCGGCGTTGGCGAGGTGCGCGGCGATCTGCGCGCCCATCACGCCGGCGCCCAGCACGGCGGCTTTGCGGATTCGAAGGATGTCAGACATGGAAACTCCAAAACAAAAGTGGAAACAAAGTGACGCGCCAATCCAGCCGTTCGCCCCCGGATCGAGTCCGGGGCAGGCTCTGAGCGTAGGCCCTCAAGGGCCGGAGTCGAAGGGCATGTGTTTCGACTCCGCTCACTGCGTTCGCGACGCTCAACGCGAACGGAATATGTTCAGGCGCGAAGGCCCGCTGCGGTGAAGTGGATAAGGTGTTTCGCCATCTGTTCGCGATGCGTGCGCTCGCTTTCGCCGCTGCGCCGCTTGATCATGCCGAAGTCGGCCATGGCGTAAGTGAGCGCGCCGACCGCGATATCCAGCCGCCAGTAAAGTTCTTCCTTGTCGAGTTGCGGCAGCAGGCGGGCGAACGCCACCGCGAAATCCTTCAACACGTAGCCATAGTTGTCGGACAGGAACTTGCGCAGGTTGCTGTTGTGTTCGGCGAACGCGCGGGCCAACACGCGCATGAACACCGATCCGCCCTCGCGGTCCAGGGACAGTTCCAGCGCGGGAGTGATGAAGGCGTCGAGCAACGATTCCAGTGTCGTGGTGTCGGACTTCGCGATGGCGGCGAGACGCTCCAGGCGGCGCCGGCTCAGTTCGTCCAGCCGGCGTCGGAACACTTCCTCGATCAGGTTGTTCTTGGAACCGAAGTGGTAGTTGACTGCGGCAAGGTTGACCTTGGCGGCCGCGGTGACCTGGCGCAGCGATGCCGCGGCGAAACCTCGCTCCGCGAACAATTCTTCCGCGGCGCCCAGGATGCGCTGGCGGGTGGAGAATTGCGGGTTGTCTGGCATGCCGGCTTCCGTTTCAAACAATCGTTTGAAGTCTAGGCTGAACGGGAACCCGGGTCAAACCCGTCTCGGACCCTTGGCCTCGGCCGGCGCGTTGAGCTAGAATCTTTCACTCTTTTGTGAGCTAACTCCGCATTTTGCGCGGGTTTTTCAGGATATGCTCACGAGCCCGGGCGGGCATCGTGCGCGTTTTCGTATCTTTCATCTGCAAATCGAGGAAACCATGGCGCTGGAGCGCACCCTTTCCATCATCAAACCCGATGCCGTTGCCAAGAACGTGATCGGGCAGATTTACACGCGCTTCGAGCAAGCCGGCCTGCAAATCGTTGCCGCAAAGATGAAACATCTTTCGTGTGTCGAAGCAGAAGGTTTTTACGCAGTGCATCGCGAGCGCCCGTTCTTCAAACCGCTGGTCGAGTTCATGGTGTCGGGTCCGGTGATGATTCAGGTGCTCGAAGGCGAGGGCGCGATCGCCAAGAACCGCGAGTTGATGGGCGCGACCAATCCGAAGGACGCTGCGCCCGGAACCATCCGCGCGGATTTCGCGCAAAGCATCGACGCGAATGCGGTGCACGGTTCGGATGGCGAGGACACCGCGCGTTTCGAAATCGGTTATTTCTTCTCCGCGACGGAACTCTGCCTTCGCGGGTAATTGTTTTGGGGGATGCACATGGCCGATGCGGCCCGTGCCAATCTGCTGGACTTCGATCGCGACGGAATGCGCGACTTCTTCGCCGGGCTGGGCGAGAAGCCTTGGCGCGCCGACCAGGTGATGAAGTGGATCTACCACCGCCTCGAAAACAATTTCGAAGCGATGACGGACCTCGGCAAATCGCTGCGCGAAAAGCTTCCCGAGGTCGCGCTGGTGGCGCCGCCCAGGGCCTTGCTGGACAAGGCTTCCAGCGACGGCACCCGCAAATGGCTGTTGGGCATGGATGCCGGCAATGCGGTCGAAACGGTGTATATCCCCGAACCGACGCGCGGCACCCTGTGCGTGTCTTCGCAGATCGGTTGCGGTCTCAATTGCACGTTCTGTTCCACCGGCACGCAGGGCTTCAACCGCAACCTCGCCGCG
This sequence comes from Lysobacterales bacterium 66-474, assembly GCA_001899805.1. Classification (GTDB taxonomy): domain Bacteria; phylum Pseudomonadota; class Gammaproteobacteria; order Xanthomonadales; family Rhodanobacteraceae; genus 66-474. The sequence continues at coordinate 683,676 of MKWP01000014.1, read as the reverse complement.
TCCGAAATCATCGGGCAGGTGTGGCACGCGGCGAAGCAGCTCGGCAACGTCACCCACCAGCAGCGCCGCATCACCAACGTGGTGATGATGGGCATGGGCGAGCCGTTGTTGAATTTTGACAACGTCGTCAAGGCCATGAGCCTGATGCGCGACGACCTCGGCTTCGGGCTCGCGTCCAAGCGCGTGACGCTTTCGACTGCCGGCGTGGTACCGATGATCGACAAGCTCGGCGAAGTGGCGGATGTTTCGCTGGCGGTGTCACTGCATGCACCCAACGACGAACTGCGCACGCAACTGGTGCCGCTCAACAAGCGCTGGGGCATAGCCGAACTGCTCGACGCCTGCGCGCGTTACGCCGCACGCAAGCCGCGCGCGACCATCACCTTCGAATACACCTTGATGAAAGGCGTCAACGACACACCGGCGCTGGCGAAACAGCTCGTCAAGCTGATGCGCCGCCTGCCCGGGAAGGTGAACCTGATTCCGTTCAACCCGTTCCCCGGCACGCAGTACGAGCGATCGGACGAAACGGTCATCCGCGATTTCCAGACCGTCCTGTTGAACGCGGGAGTGCAGACCATGGTGCGGCGAACCCGCGGCGGGGACATCGACGCCGCGTGCGGGCAATTGAAGGGCAAGGTGGCGGACCGCACCCGCCGCCATGCCGATTTCCAGCGTCGCGTCGAAGCGGCGCGAGCCAGCGAGGTCCAGGCTGATGCAGCGTAAATCCGGCTACGTATTGGCGATGCTGTTGCTGGCGTTCGGGCTTGCGGCCTGCAAGCACGATCCGGGCATCATCAAGTACCCGACGCCGATGAACAACCTCAAGAACGCGCCCAGCGATTCCGCGCAACAGGACAAGCAGGCGGCCGCGCAGACCCACACCCAGCTCGCCGCGGCCTACATGCAGCAGGACCACCTCAAGGAAGCCGAGACCGCGTTGCACAAGGCGCTGGGTTTCGACGACAAGTACATCCCCGCGCACACCATGCTCGCGATCCTGGATTGGCGCATCAATCGCATGCAGGATGCCGACAGGGAGTTCAGGACCGCGATTTCGCTGGACCCTTCCAACGGCGACACCAACAACAACTACGGCAGGTTCCTGTGCGAGCAGGGCAAGCCGCAGGACGCGATGCGCTACTTCAAGAAGGCCCTGGCCGATCCGTTCTACAAGACCCCGGCGCTGGCCAACACCAATGCCGGCAGCTGCCTGCTGAAGGGCAACGACTACGCCGGCGCCGAACCCTACCTGCGCAAGGCGCTCGAAACCGACCCGGATTTCGCTCCCGCGCTGCTCACGATGGCCCGGCTGGATTACGGCAAGGGCGATGCCTTCCAGGCGCGCGGCTACCTGCAGCGCTTCGAGGCCGCCGGCCGGGCCACGCCGGAATCGCTGCTGCTCGGCTACCAGATCGCTACACGGCTTGGTGACAAGGAAACCGCCGCCAATTACTCCAGTCGCCTGCAGGATCAGTTCCCGAATTCCGCGCAGGCGCAGTCGCTCAATGGATCAAGCCAATGATCGATCGTGAAGAGAACCCGGATTTGTTCGCCACGCCGGGCAAGGCAGAACCGCCGGCAACCGCACAGGCGGAATCGACCGCGCCAGTCACGACGACCCTGGGCGCGCGCCTGCGTGCGGCACGCGAAACCAGGGGTCTCGACATTGCTGCCTGCGGCAGCCGGTTGCATCTGCCGATCAAGGTGCTGGAACGCCTCGAAGCCGACGATTTCGGCGAACCGGAACATTTCGTGTTCCTGCGCGGCGCCCTGCAAGGGTACGCGCGGTTCCTGGGCCTGCCGCCCGGCAGCTGTGATTCGGCCTTGCGCGCGGCGGCCCCGGTCGAGCAGCCCGCGCTGGTGTCGGTGGCACGCACTTCGCCTACACGCTGGCTGTTGCAGCGTTACGGCACCGCGGCCACCTATATCGTGCTGACCGCGACCATCGCGGTGCCGTTGGTGTTGCTGGGCTTGCGCGGCGGGCTGGAGCGACCCTCCGCGCGCATCGTTTCGCTGGACCAGGCGCCGGTGGCCGTGCCGAAGGGCGACGCGAAAACGCCGCCGTCCGCCAAAGCATCCGCGCCCCAGCCTGACGAGACGCCGTTCCGTGCCTCGATGACGCCGTTCGCCGCGATCGGCCTCAGCGACGGCGGCGATGCCGACAGCCGTACTCCCCTGGCGCCCGCGCCGGTTCCCGCTGCCGTGTCGGGACAACACGCCCTCTCGGTTTCCGCCAGTGGCGACTGCTGGTTCGAGATCATCGATGCCAACGGCAACAAGATCGATTCCGGCATGCTGCATGCCGGCGATTCCCGCACCTGGCACTCGGCCGACACCCTGCATGTCACGCTCGGCAACGCCGGAGGCGTCACCGTCACCCGCGACGGCCAGCCGCTGCCGCTGGACCAGTTCCGGCGTGCCAACGTCGCCCGCTTCGATGTATTCGCGGCGAAATCCGGCAGCGGCGGGAACGACTGACCGGGTGCGAAAGGCGCCGCGTCGGCGCGAGCCACGACGGCCCGTTCCGGATCCAACCCGCGGGGATTGACCCGCCGGTTGCGGCACGTTGAACCCGTGCCGACCGGGACATTTTCAACATCCCGCCGAGTTCCAGTATCCTTGGCCGTTTCCTGCGCGCGGCGCAGGGTTTGCGTGTGCACTGGATGAACGATGGCTTTCGAAGACTACGACGAATACGAACAGGGCGAGCAGGTCCGCAAGTGGATCAAGGAAAACGGCATCGCCGTCGCCGTGGGCGTGGTGCTGGCGCTGGCGCTGATCTTCGGCTGGCGCAAATGGCAGGAACACAAGACCAACCACGAAGTGCAGGCGGCCTCGCAATTCGCGGTCGTGCAGAACGCCGTGCAGGCCGACAACAAGCAGGCCATGGCCGCCGCGCTGGGCGACTTGCAGAAAAACTACGCCGACACGACGTACGCGGCTTTCGGCAGCGCCGCGGTCGCCGAATACGAGGTCGGCAAGAACGACCTGAAACCCGCCACGCAAGCCCTCGAATGGGCGGTTGCACACAGCAAGCAACCTGCCTTGAAGTCGCTGTTCTCGCTGCGGCTGGCGCGGGTGCAGCTGGCCCAGGACCAACCGCAACAGGCATTGACCACGCTGGCCGCGATCCCGCCCGGCGACTATGCCGCGCTGGCTGCGGAACTTAGTGGCGACGCGCAGCTCCAACTCGGCAAGCCGGATGCGGCGCGCAAGTCCTACGATGCGGCGCTGGCCAGGCTCGGCAAGGACGCACCGGAACGCAATTCGGTGCAGATGAAGCTGGACAACCTCACGCAGCCCATGGCTGCGCCGACCGGAAGCAAGGCCCAATGAAGCATCGTCACCTTCTGCTGTTGCCGCTGCTGATTGCAACGGTCGCGCTGTCCGGCTGCGGTCTGTGGAACAAGATTTTCAACCGCGGCGACAATCTCCAGGCGCCCAAGCCGCTGGTGGAAATCACGCCCAGCGTGCAGGTGCAGAAGCTCTGGTCCTCGCGCGTGGGCGACGGCTCCGGGCGCTCGGGCGTGCGCCTGCAACCCACGTACGCCGACGGCAAGCTTTACCTGATCAGCACCGACGGCAAGATCGAGGCGCTCGACGCCGCGACCGGCAAGACGCTGTGGAAGCAGTCCACCCGCGTCGGCGACGGCATCTGGCCGTTCAAGCACAAGAAGCCGGGCCCCGATGCGCGCTACGCGGGCGGCCCGGGCGTGCTCGGCAACCTGCTCGTGGTCGGCACGCTCGACGGCCACGTGTACGCGATGGACAGCGCCACCGGCAAGCCGATCTGGAGCGCCGAAGTGGACAACGAGGTGATCTCGCCACCCGCGATCGACGCCGGCAACGTGTACGTGCGCACCAACTCCGGCTACGTGTACGCGTTCGACGCCAACAGCGGCGAGCGCAAATGGGTCTACGACCAGGCCAACGTGCCGCTGCTGAGCCTGCGCGGCAACGGTCCGCTGCTGGCCGCGCACGGCGTGGTGATGTTCGGCAGCGACGATGGCAACGTGGTTTCGCTGCGCGGCGACACCGGCGCGATCCAGTGGAAGCTGCCGATCACCAAGGGACTCGGCCGCACCGACATCCAGAAACTCAACGATGCCGACGACACGTTGCAGCTCGACGGCAGCACCTTGTACGCGACGGCCTATCACGGCGAACTCACCGCGATCGACGCAACCCAGGGCCAGCTCCTGTGGAACCGGGCGTTCTCCAGTTACGTCGGTGTCGGGGTGACCGACAAGGCGCTGGTGGGCGTGGACGACGATTCGCTGGTGTGGGCGTTTTCGAAGGACGGCGGCGGCGACCTCTGGAAGCAGGACGCACTGCAATACCACTGGTTGACCGCACCCGCAATCCAGGGCAACTATGCGGTGGTCGGCGGCGTCGAGGGTTACGTGCAATGGCTGGATCTTGCCGACGGCAAGATCGCGGCGCGCATGCGCCTGTCGAAAGACGAAATCCGCGCGCGCCCGGTCGTCAACGGCGATACGGTGTACGTGGAAGACGTGAAGGGGCATGTGGCGGCTTATAGAATCGGCGGTTGATTGCGATCATCCCTGGTCGCTGTTTTCGTGGATTGCCTAACCGACCGAACCGTTCTTGGCTCATGAATCCAGAACGGCCTTGAAGCCGCCATCCATGGGCAGGAACTCCGTCCTGGCGTCTCACAACAGCCGCTTCGAGTGGAAATCGATTGATGTTGCCCGTAGTTGCCCTGGTCGGTCGCCCCAACGTCGGCAAGTCCACGCTCTTCAATGCGTTGACGAAAACCCGTGACGCGCTGGTGGCGGACCTGCCCGGCGTGACGCGTGACCGCCATTACGGCGTGTGCCGCATCGGCGCACGTCCGTTCGTACTGGTCGATACCGGCGGCTTGTCGGGCGAGCGCGTGGGCATCGACCCGCTCACCGAGAAGCAGGTGCAGTTCGCGATCGACGAGGCCGCGGTTTGCGTGTTGCTGGCCGATGCGCGCGAGGGCCTGTTGCCGCAGGACCGCGTGATCCTGGACCGCCTGCGCCGTACCGGGAAGCCCGTCCTGCTTGCGGTCAACAAGACCGATGGCCTCGATGCCGCGGCCGCGCTGGCCGAGTTTTCGACCCTCGGCGTCGCCGCGAGTTTTGCGATCGCGGCTGCGCACGCACGCGGGCTGGATGCCTTGCTCGCCGCGATGCTGCCGTTGCTGCCACCGGATACCGATGACGAGGCCACTGCGGGGCACGACGAATCCACCGGCACCCGCGTCGCAATCGTGGGCCGTCCCAATGTCGGCAAATCCACCCTGGTCAATCGTCTCCTGGGCGAAGAACGCGTGGTGGTTTCCGACATCGCCGGCACCACGCGCGACTCCATCCACGTGCCTTTGGAGCGCGACGGCAGGCGCTACACCTTGATCGACACCGCGGGCGTGCGCCGGCGCGGCCGCGTCGACGAGGCATTGGAGAAATTCAGCGTCATCAAGACCCTGCAATCCATCGCCGCGGCCGATGTCGCGGCGGTGATGCTGGACGCGGGCGAGGGCGTGACCGACCAGGACCTGGCCCTGATCGGGCAGGTGCTGGAAGCGGGCCGCGCGCTGGTGATCGTGGCCAACAAATGGGATGGCCTCGAGCAATACGATCGCGAACGTTGCAAGGCCGGGCTCGAGCGCAAGCTCGATTTCGTGGCGTGGGCGAAGATCGTGTTCCTGTCCGCGAAGCATGGTTCGGGCCTGCGGGAACTGATGCGCGCGATCGACCGCGCCGGCGCCTCGGCAACGCGCCAGCTCGGCACCTCCGATCTCACGCGTTCGCTTGAAAAGGCGGTGGCGGCGCACCAGCCGCCGCTGGTGCGCGGGCATTCGCCGAAGCTGCGTTTCGCGCATCCGGGTGGCGAGCGCCCTCCGACCATCGTGATCCACGGCACCCGCACCAAACACATCGCCGACAGCTATCGCCGCTACCTCGAAAACTTCTTCCGCAAACGTTACAAGCTGGAGGGTACGCCGATCCGCATCGAATTCCGCGAAGGCGAAAATCCCTACGCCGGCAAGCGCAACGCGTTCACCGAAAGCCAGCAACGCAAGCGACGACGGATGATCCGGCATGTGCGCGGACGTTGACGACGGTTCTGCCATCCCTGGCACTGGGTCCCGGCCAGGAGCTGCCGTCCATGGCCAAGAGCTCCGTGGCCGGGATGACGTTCTGGGAGTAGTGCTTGCCGGCGGCGCGGGTTCGCGTGTCGGCGGCGCCGACAAGGGCTTGCTGCCACTGAACGGACGGCCATTGGTCGAGCATGTCGTCGCGCGGTTGCGCCCGCAATGCGACCGCCTGTTGATCGTCGCCAACCGCGGCCTGGACGACTACGCCGATCATGCGCCGGCCGTTCACGACGAAACGGAAGGCCATGCCGGTCCATTGGCCGGACTTGTCGCCGCCTTCGGATTCCTCGCTTGCAACCGGCAGGCGCTGCCGCGCTGGTTGTTGACGGTCCCGGTCGATTGCCCCGACCCGCCGCGCGACCTGGCGTTGCGCCTGCACGCAGCCCTGGCTGCGGATGCAACCGCGTGTTGCGCGTTCGCGCGTCGCACCGGCAAGCCGCAGCCCTTGTTCGCCATGTATCGCGTCGACGACGACCCCGTGGAGTGGCGTGCCTCCGCCCGGGATGCACTGCACGAGCACGGTTCGGCGTGGCGGTGGCATGCCGCGCTGGAGGCAATCGGTGTGGGTTTCGATGCGCCCGGCGACGCGTTCCACAATCTCAATACGCCTTCCGATGTCGATGAATATGAACGCGCGCATGCCGCAAGCTGACTACCCGAGCCGCATCGGCCTCGAACAGGCGCTGGAAATCGTGGCCGCGTGCGCCGCGCAACATCGCCTGCCGGTCGAGACCGCGTTGCTCGCCGGCGCTCACGGGCGGGTGCTGGCCGAAGACGTGCGTGCCCTGCACGCGTTGCCGCTATTCACCAACTCGGCGATGGATGGCTTCGCGCTGCGCGGCGAAGATTTGCCTGTGCAGGGCGAACGCGGTTTCGACCTCGTCGGCGAGGTGTTCGCGGGTGCGACTTCCGCACCGGAAACCGGCGCCGGCCAGTGCGTGCGGATCACCACCGGGGCACCGATGCCGCCTTGCGCCGATACCGTGGTGATCAAGGAAAACGCAAGGGTCGATGGCGCGCGCGTGGTCGTGAAGGCCGGCGAAAAGGCCGGCGCCAACGTGCGTGCCGCGGGCGAGGACTACGCCGAAGGCGAGCTTGCGGTGGCTGCCGGGATCCCGCTCGGCGCGGCGCAGCTCGCGGTGCTGGCGGCACTGGGCGTCGCGCAAGTCGAGGTGCGGCGCCGGCCACGCATCGCGGTGATCGCCACCGGCAACGAACTGGTGCCAGCGGGGCAACCGATCGGCTTCGGCCAGATCCACGAATCCAACGCCGTGATGCTGGCGGCGCTGGCCCGTGAGGCGCACGCCAACGTGACGGTCGAGCGCTGCGTCCACGATGAACCCGACGCCTTGCGCGATGCCTTGCTCGATGCCGCTGCCGATGCGGACATCATCGTCAGCAGCGGCGGTGTGTCCGCCGGCGAAGCCGACCACCTTCCAGGCGTGCTGCGTGAAATCGGCGACATCCATTTCCACAAGGTGCGATTGAAACCCGGCATGCCGACCCTGTTCGGACGGATCGGCGCCTGCCTGCATTTCGGATTGCCCGGCAACCCCGTGGCGTCGGCGGTGACCTTCCGGGTATTCGTGCGGTTTGCGCTGCGCGCGATGCTTGGCGTCAACGTCGTGCCGAGGCCGGGCAGGGCACGGCTCGCGGCACCGCTGCACAAGCACCACGCCCGCGCGGAACTGGCACGTTGCAGCTTGCACACGGACGCCGATGGCGTGCAGTGGGCCACGCTGCATGCCAAGCAGGGATCCGGGATGTTGCACGGTCTTGCCGAAACCGAGGCGCTGGTGCTGTTGCCGGAGGACGCACGTGAGTTCGCCGCAGGCGACGTGGTCACGCTCTGGCCCGAGTGATCCGGTTCAAGCGACCCGCTAGCATGCACGCATGAGCATTCGCGAAATCTCCCCACAGGAAGCGCTGCAACGCCAGCAGGTGGGCGCGCTGCTGCTCGACGTGCGCGAAGGGTACGAACAGGCCACCGGCATGGCCGCCGGTGCGGTCGCGCTTCCGTTGGGCGAAGTCGCACAACGCATCAGCGACGTCGCACCGGACAAGGCCTGCGAAATCCTCGCGATCTGCGCGCACGGGCAGCGTTCGTTGCGCGCGGCATACGCCCTGCAGCAACTCGGATATTCGAATCTTGCCTCGGTTGCCGGCGGCACCGTGCGCTGGATCGACGAAGGCCTGCCGATGGCGAAAGCCGGCGGCGACGAGGATTTCTATGACCGCTATTCGCGACATCTGCGATTGCCGGAGGTGGGCGAAGCGGGACAGCGCAAACTGGAATCGGCGCGCGTCGTGGTGCTCGGCGCAGGCGGTCTGGGTTCGCCGGCGGCGTTCTACCTTGCCGCGGCGGGCGTCGGCACGTTGGTGATCGCCGATGACGACGTGGTCGAACGCAGCAACCTGCAACGCCAGATCCTGCACACCGACGCCCGCATCGGCATGTCGAAGCTCGATTCCGCCGCGCACGCGCTGCACGGATTGAATCCGCGCGTGAACCTCGAAGGCCTGCCGGAGCGCGTGACCTCGGCCAATGTCGATGCGTTGCTGGACGGCGCCGACGTGGTGCTGGATGGTGCCGACAACTTCCCGGTGCGCTACCTGCTCAACGATGCCTGCGTGAAGCTCGGCATCCCGCTGGTATACGGCGCGGTACAACGCTTCCAGGGGCAGGTCAGCGTGTTCGATGCCGGGCGACAGCGGGGCAGGGCGCCATGCTACCGCTGCCTGTTCCCGCAACCGCCCGCGCCCGAAGATGCGCCGAACTGTTCGGAAGCCGGCGTGCTGGGCGTACTGCCGGGCGTGATCGGCATGCTGCAGGCCACCGAGGCGATCAAGTTGATACTCGGCATCGGCGAGCCGTTGGTTGGACGTGTATTGATGTTCGATGCGCTGGCGATGCGCTTCCACGAAACACGGCTGGCTCCGGACCCTGCGTGTCCGGTGTGCGCGGTTGGCAAACCGTTCCCCGGTTACATCGATTACGCGGCGTTTTGCGCTGGCGCCTGAGTGGGCTGGCGCGGCTACTTGCGTACCTGCGCAGCCTCGAACGCCGCCAGTTGTTCCGCGGTCGCTTCCTTCTGGTATTTCGCTTTCCATTCCGCGAACGGCATGCCGTAGATCACCGCACGTGCTTCGTCCTTCGAGAGGTCGAACAGGCGTTCTTCGGCGACCTCGCGATACCAGTCGGCAAGGCAATTGCGGCAGAACCCGGCATGGATCATCAAGTCGATGTTCTGGATGTCCGGGCGGTCCTGGTTCAGGTGCTTCAGCAAGCGCCGGAATACGGCGGCCTGCAGTTCGAGGGTTTCGATCATCGCTCGTGGTTCCCTGGGTGTGCATTGAAGCGATGGGTTTCAAGATCGCAGAGCCACCGTGCAGCATCTGTGACGAAAACCCCAACGCGATCGCTTGCGGGACCGCCGCGACGGGAAGACAGGCATGCAATCCGACGCATTGTCTGGCCACCCACGCGCCGCGATAATGGGACTTTACCCGGCCCGGCAACCATGACCGCACGCATCCTCGATGGCCGCAAGGTTTCCGCCCGCGTGCTGGATCGGATCGCGGCCGGCGTTCGCGCGCGTCTCGATGCCGGACGCGCGGCGCCGGGACTCGCGGTGGTGCTGGTCGGAACCGACCCGGCTTCGGCGGTGTACGTGCGCAAGAAACGCGAGGCCTGCCAGCAGATCGGCTTTCGTTCGTTCGATTACGACTTGCCGGCAACGACCGGCGAGGCCGAGCTGTTCGCGCTGGTGGACCGGTTGAATGCCGACCCCGAGGTGCACGGCATCCTGGTGCAATTGCCGCTGCCCGCGCACATCAATGCCGCCGCGCTGATCGACCGCATCGACCCGCGCAAGGACGTCGACGGCTTCAGCGCGATCAACCTCGGCAATCTTGCGTTGCGACGCTTCGGCCTGCGGCCGTGCACGCCCAAGGGCGTGATGACGCTGCTCGGCCATACCGACCGGCCGGTACGCGGCCAGCACGCGGTGGTGGTGGGGGTGTCCAACCACGTCGGCAGGCCGGTGGCGCTGGAACTCCTGATCGCGGGGTGCACCACGACCTGCTGCCACAAGTTCACGCAGGATCTCGGCCAGTATGTGCGGCAGGGCGACATCGTCGTCAGCGCAGTCGGCAGGCCCGGCATCGTCAAGGGCGAATGGATCAAGCCCGGTGCGGTGGTGATCGACATTGGCATCACCCGCATGGAAAACGGCCACCTGGTCGGCGACGTGGAGTACGAGGAGGCCGCCCAACGCGCGTCGTGGATCACGCCGGTACCGGGCGGGGTTGGCCCCATGACCGTGGCGACGCTGATGGAAAACACCCTCGAAGCGGCGCAGGCGGCCGATCCCGTCTGACCCCGGTCGCTTCAATGCAGCGCACGAACGGCGTATAATTGCGCATTGCATTGCCGGACTCCTTTCAATGCGCATCCTCGCCGAGGCCCTGACCTACGACGACGTCTATCTCGTCCCCGCCCATTCCTCCGTCCTGCCGCGCGATGTCGATACTTCGACCCGGCTGACCCGCGCGATCCACCTCAACATTCCACTGATGTCTTCGGCCATGGATACCGTGACCGAGGCGCGGCTCGCCATCACCATGGCGCAGTGCGGCGGTATCGGCATCATCCACAAGAACATGACCGTCGAACGCCAGGCCGCGGAAGTGCGGCTGGTGAAGAAGTTCGAGGCCGGCGTGATCCGCGACCCGATCACCGTGGGCCCGCATACCTCGATCGGCGAGGTCATGCACATCACGCGCTCGCACGACATCTCCGGTGTGCCGGTGGTGGAAGAAGGCAACAGGCTGGTCGGCATCGTCACCAGCCGCGACCTGCGCTTCGAGAAGAAGCCCGACGATCCGGTGAAGAACATCATGACCCGCAAGGACAAGCTGGTCACGGTGAAGGAAGGTGCGGCCGAGGACGAAATCATCGGCCTGCTGCACAAGCACCGCATCGAGAAGGTGCTGGTGGTCAACGACGCCTTCGAGTTGCGCGGACTGATCACCGTCAAGGACATCCAGAAGGCGCACGACAATCCGCACTCCGCCAAGGATTCGCACGAACGCCTGCGCGTCGGCGCGGCGGTGGGCGTGGGCGGTGAAACCGAGCGGCGCGTCGCGGCACTGGCCGAGGCCGGCGTGGACGTGATCGTGGTGGATACCGCGCACGGCCATTCGCAGGGCGTGCTCGACCGCGTCGCCTGGGTCCGCAAGAACTTCCCCGACCTGCAGATGATCGCCGGCAACATCGTCACCGCCGATGCGGCGCTCGCGTTGCGCGACGCCGGTGTGGACGCGGTCAAGGTCGGCGTGGGTCCCGGCTCGATCTGTACCACCCGCATCGTCGCGGGCGTGGGCGTGCCGCAGGTCACCGCCATCTCGATGGTCGCCGACGCGCTCAAGGATTCGATTCCGCTGATCGCCGATGGCGGCGTGCGCTATTCGGGCGATGTCGCCAAGGCCATCGTCGCCGGCGCGTCGTGCGTGATGCTGGGCTCGATGTTCGCCGGCACCGAGGAAGCGCCGGGCGAGATCGAGCTGTACCAGGGGCGTTCCTACAAGAGCTATCGCGGCATGGGTTCGCTCGGCGCAATGCAGAGCGGTTCGTCCGATCGCTATTTCCAGGAACAGGCCGCGGCCGACAAGCTGGTGCCCGAAGGCATCGAGGGCAGGGTGCCCTACCGCGGCCCGTTGCGCGCGATCGTGCACCAGCTGGTGGGCGGCCTGCGCGCGTCGATGGGTTACTGCGGCTGCGCGAACATCGAAGAAATGCGCAGCAAGCCGCAGTTCGTGCGGGTCACCGGCTCCGGCGTGCGCGAAGCGCACGTGCATGACGTGCAGATCACGAAAGAGGCGCCTAATTACAGAGCGGACTGAAAACAGCGGGGACCAGGTGCCGGGGACCAGGGACCAGCAGTGTTCGACGGGTGCGTATTCAGTCCTGATCGTCGGCCCGCGCGCGGGCAGCCCCTCGCGCAAACTCAGGGGGTTCCCGGTCCCCGGTCCCATGTCCCTGGTCCCATGTCCAACATCCACACCGACAAAATCCTGATCCTCGATTTCGGATCGCAATACACGCAACTGATCGCGCGACGCATCCGCGAGATCGGGGTGTACTGCGAGATCTGGGCATGGGATCACGATCCTGGGGAGATCGCGAATTTCGCCCCCAAAGGCGTGATCCTGTCTGGTGGGCCGGAGTCCACCGTCGAAGCGGATTCGCCGCGTGCACCGGACGCGGCGTTTGCGTTGGGCGTGCCGATCCTCGGCGTGTGCTACGGCATGCAAACCATGGCGCTGCAGCTGGGCGGCAAGGTCGAGGGCGGCCACGCACGCGAATACGGGCACGCGTCCATCCGGACCGGTCCGTGCGAGTTGTTCGCGGACACGCCGGCACTGCAGAACGTATGGATGTCGCATGGCGACCGCGTCACGGCATTGCCGCCGGGTTTCGCGCTCGCCGCGTCCACGGAATCCGTGGCGATCGCGGCGATGGCGGATGAATCGCGGCACTGGTACGGCCTGCAATTCCATCCCGAGGTCACGCACACCGAACACGGCATGGCGATGCTGCACAGGTTCGTGGTCGACATCTGCGGCTGCGCAGCGTTGTGGACACCCGCGCACATCATCGACGATGCCGTTGCGCAGGTGCGCGAAACGGTCGGTCACGACAAGGTATTGCTGGGACTTTCCGGCGGTGTCGATTCGTCGGTGGTCGCGGCGCTGCTTGAAAAAGCGATCGGCGACCAGTTGACCTGCGTGTTCGTCGACACGGGGCTGCTGCGAGCGGGCGAGAGCGGGCAGGTGATGGACACCATGGCGCGCCACATGGGTGTGCGCGTGATCCGCGTGGATGCTTCCGAACGGTTCTTCGCCGCGCTGGCCGGCGTTGCCGATCCCGAAGCCAAGCGCAAGGTCATCGGCAAGTTGTTCGTCGAGGTGTTCGACGAGGAAGCGCACAAGCTCGAAGGCGTGAAATGGCTGGCGCAGGGCACGATCTACCCCGACGTCATCGAGTCGGCGGGCGGCAAGACCGGCAAGGCGCACGTGATCAAGAGCCACCACAACGTCGGCGGCCTGCCGCAGAAAATGAATCTGAAGTTGCTGGAACCATTGCGCGAGCTGTTCAAGGACGAAGTCCGCCGCATCGGCGTCGAACTCGGCCTGCCGCGCGAGATGGTGTATCGCCATCCATTCCCGGGTCCGGGGCTCGGAGTGCGCATCCTCGGCGAAGTGAAGCGCGAGTATGCGGAAATCCTTCAGCAGGCCGACCGCATCTTCATCGAGGAACTGCGGGGCGCCGATCTGTACGACAAGGTCAGCCAGGCCTTCGCGGTATTCCTGCCGGTGAAGTCGGTCGGCGTGGTGGGCGACGGGCGCGCCTACGAATGGGTGGTCGCCTTGCGCGCAGTGGAAACCATCGACTTCATGACCGCGCATTGGGCGCACCTGCCTTATGAATTCCTGGGGCGTGTATCCAACCGCATCATCAATGAGTTGCAGGGCATTTCTCGCGTCGTGTACGACATAAGCGGGAAACCGCCGGCGACCATCGAGTGGGAATGATCCCGCCACGGCCATCCATGGCGTGCTACTCCGGCCCGGCGTCCCTGCCGGGCGTTCAGCTGCTCACGAACGGCCACCGGCGGTTCATGAACGGGCAGATTCACCCACCCACGACCATCGAGTGGGAATGACCGCACCTGAATCCAGGCTGGCGCGCGTATCCGAATGCGTGATTGCGGACACGTCCGAAACGCTCCGTGTCGCTTCACCGCCTCTACAATCGGCCACCATGAATTCCAGTGCCTCTCCTCCGCTCGCGGTCGATGGCGACAGGCCGACCGCCGCGGACCGGCTGCGCGCCGCGGGTTTGGGCGCGCGCCACTATGCATGGCGGCTGCTGAAGCCCCTGCTGCACCCGCTTTACTGGCTCTACGAGCAGCGCCTCGCGCGCCAGGTTTCCGCGACGAAAGTGCCCGCGCACATCGGCCTGATCCTCGACGGCAACCGCCGCTTCGCACGCAGCAAGGGACTGGAAGCGACGCTCGGCCACCAGTACGGCGTGAACAAGCTGCGCGAAGTGCTGCAATGGTGCCTCGACCTCGGCGTCGGGCACGTCACCCTGTACGTGTTCAGTACCGAGAACTTCACGCGCTCGAAGGACGAAGTGGAGTGCCTGCTCGACCTGTTCGTGCGCGAGAGCGCGCGCCTGCTGGAAGAGCCGCGGCTGAAGTCCGAACGCGTACGCGTGAAGATCATCGGACAACGCGACCGCCTGCCCGAGCGCGTGATCGCGGCGAGCGAAGCATTGGAACTTTCGACCGCCGGGCACGACGGCATGCTGCTCACCATCGCGCTGGCTTATGGCGGGCGCGAGGAAATCACCGACGCGGTGAAGGGCCTGCTCGCCGCCGCCGCCGCCGCGGGGCGTTCGCTCGAGGACGTCGCCGCAGCCCTGAGTCCGCGCGAAATCGAACGTTATCTCTACACCGAAGGCGTCCCCGACCCGGACTTCATCATCCGCACCAGCGGCGAGCAACGGCTGTCGGGCTTCCTGCTGTGGCAAGCGGCCTACAGCGAGTTCTACTTCTGCGACGTGTTGTGGCCGGCGTTCCGTCGCATCGATTTCCTGCGCGCGGTGCGCACCTACCAGCATCGCGGGCGCCGCTACGGCCGTTGAGACTCCGAAGAACCTACTGCGCTCGGCAGCTTGCGTGCCGGCGGTGCTCGGAATGCTCATGTACTGGCGTGTACACTCCGCTTCCTGCGCTCGGGCGTCCCGCAATCTGCCTTCGCTCGTGACGGTTCTTCAGAGTCTCTTGCGTCGCTCTTGATGCCGCTTGTCCGACGAACTTTGCCGCGGACGCCGCACGACACGCACCTTGCCGCTGTTGCCGCCGCCGCAGAAGAACCGATCGGCACCATCGGATTCGAGTCCCGACACCCCCGTGCCGGGCGGCATCCCGATCAACTCGAGGACTTCGCCCGAGTCCGGATCGATCCGCCGCAGGTCGCTGGATTCGTCTTCCCAGGTGCCGTGCCAAAGCTCGCCATCGAGCCAGGTGACGCCGGTGACGTAGCGTTTGGATTCGATGGTGCGCAGGACCGCGCCGGTTTCGGGATCGATCTGGTGGATCTTGCGGGCGCGATACTCACCCACCCACAACATGCCTTCCGCCCACGCCAGTCCGGAGTCACCGCCGCCACCGGGCGCTGGAATGGTGGCGAGCACACGGCCGGTTTCCGGATCGATCTTCTGAATGCTGGCCTCGGCGATCTGGAACAGATGCTTGCCATCGAACGCGGTCCCCGCATGTGCGGCGACATCAAGCGACCGCCGTACCTTCCCGCTTGCCGGATCGACCGCATTCAATTTGTCGCCGGCGGCGAACCACAGGCTGTGGCCGTCGTACGAGACACCATGCACCTGCGTAGCGCCGGGGAAGGGGCCATATTCCTCGATGATTTCAGCGGCTGAGCGTTTCATGTTTCGTCCTCGTCGTTGGGTGATTGCGTCGGGGGAGATCCGGAGCCTCATTTGGCGCCATGGCTGCGTGAAAGGATGTCATCCGGATGGGGCATGCCTTGGCCGGTCTCCAGGTATTGCTTGAGGCTGAAAAGAAAGGAAGCCCAGGCCGTGGCGGACATCGCGAAGAAATCGTCCACCTCCAGGAAGCCGCGTTGGGCAAAATGCAGCAGCGTGCCGGCGCCGTCTGCGTCCAGCTTGAACTCGACGTTGGTATTGGCCCAGGTCGGCATCGCCGCAGACAGTACTTTCCAGACGATGCGCGCGGGCGGTTCGAGTTCCTCGACTTCAAGCTTGATGACGCGCGTGCGTTCGGCAAAACGGATTTCACCGCTGCCGCCTGCCCTGGAATCCAGGTCGGCATCGCGGGAAAACCAGTCGCGGACACCGTCGACGGTTGCGATCGCAGCATGAACCTTCTCGCGGGGCGCATGGATCTGGAGCAAGTGCAGGATATCGGCCATTGGGGTTTTCTCGTCGGTTGACGTCGGCAAGTCGACGAGGGTCACTCTAGCCGCCGGGCAGCGGGGCGGGGAGTAACAAGACGGTCGTGAATCCGGGCGCCGTCGGCGCCATCCAGCGACGTGCCCGTCCATGGCCGAACGACCGGATTTTTCCGCTCGCCGCCAGCGTTTCGAGCGCGCGCTGCAGATTGCGCTGGCTCATGTCGAGCGCCAGCGCCAACGCCGAACTCGACCACGATTCGCCATCGGCCAGCAGGGCGAGTACGTCCGCGTGTTTTTCTTCGACGGGACGCGCCAGCACCACAACGCCGTCAGCATCGCGGGGTGTCAGCTCGAACCCGCGCGACGTCGCGCGAACCTCTGCAAGCGATCGCAGCGCCTTGCGCAGTCGCCCGATTTCGACACGCAAGCGTGCACGGTGTGATTCGTCCGCAAGCTTCAAGCGGAACGCGCGCGCGACGAGCACGTCGCGCGCCACGTCGTCCGGCCATGCTTCGGCCAGCGCGCGCAGCAACGTGAACAGGATGGGGCGCGTCGCGAGCGGGATCGCCTTGCCTGCGTGACGCACGGCATGCCGGCATCCATCCACGACGAGCGCGGGCGATGCCAGCAAGGTTTCGACGTCGTCGAGGATCAACATCCGTTGCTCGCCGCGCACCAGCAGGCGGGCCGCCGGCGCGTTCAATTCGTGCAACGCGCTTTCGACTTCCGCGATGAGCGCGGGAATGCCGGCATGGCGCGCGGCTTGCCCTGCGCGTTCGAGCGCGGCACGTGCGGCACGTGCGCGCACGCGCCGCAGCGCGATTCCCGCCATCGTCAACTCGTGCGCCGCGCGCAAGGCCGGGGGGAAGGGAGCCGGATCGAGGCCGTCCAGCGTCCGTGCGGCATCGTTGATGCGTCCGATCAGGATCAGGCGTCGCGCTTCGAGGTATTGCGCATGCGCGGCGTTGGCCATGTCTCCGTGTGCCGCCAGCGTCGCGCGCGCCGAGGACAGCGCCCTGGTCGGCCACGCAAGATCGCGCGAGGCGAGGGCGATTTCCGCTTCCGCGACGACGCAGCGCGCGCGGGCCAGGGATTCACCGGAACCGAAAGCACGTGCCGCACGGCGCAGCAGGGTTTTGGCGCGATCGAAGTCACCGAGTTGCGCCATCGCGGTGCCACGCAGGGCGAGCGCCGGCGCATCCTCGCGCAGTGCAACGCGTTTCAACGCGCCGAGCGGATCGCCTGCGGCCAGCGCGCGTGCCGCGGCGGTGATCAGGGAGTCCATCCCGACGAGCTTATCCCAGAGTCCTTGGAATCGCGCCACATTTGTCACTCACGCTGTTTGCCGCCCCTTGCCTAGGCTGTATTCGAACGCCAGAGCAAGTGCGTCGAGCATTTTCCAGACAGTGGAACTTCGAGCGTTACAGGAGAAACACATGAGCAGCAACAAACCCATGCAACATCACGTAGAACGCCTCGAAATGAAGACGCCCCCGGTCGTGTCGCGACAGGAGTGGGAGGCTGCGCACCAGCAGATGCTGGTGAAGGAAAAGGCCTTGACCCGCGCGCGCGACGCACTGGCCGCCGAGCGTCGAAGAATGCCATGGATGGCGGTGGAAAAGACCTATGCGTTCGACGGGCCGGAGGGCAAGTCGAGTCTGCTCGATCTCTTCGCGGGCCGCCGTCAACTGATCGTCTACCGCGCCTTCTTCGAGCCCGGCGTGCACGGGTGGCCGGAGCACGCCTGCATCGGCTGCTCGTTGGGAGCCGACCAGGTTTCCCACCTTGCCCACCTCAACGCGCGCGGCACCACTCTCGTCTACGCCTCGCGCGCATCGCAAGGTGACATCGCGCGTCTCAAGGCGCGGATGGGCTGGGAACGAATCCCCTGGTACACCATCACCGACAATTTCGACGCCGACTTCGGGGTGGATGAATGGCACGGCCACAACGCCTTCATCCGCGACGGCGACCGCGTGTTCCGCACGTACTTCATCAACAACCGTGGCGATGAGGCCATGGGCACCGTCTGGAGCTACCTCGACATGACGGCGCTCGGACGTCAGGAGGAATGGGAGGAGTCGTTGGAAGGCACCCCGCAGAGCCGGCCGTACAAGTGGTGGAACTGGCACGACAGCTACGTACCCGACGCACCGATCGACCCGAAGTGGGATGCGGTGTCGGAAGCGGGGGAGGCTGCCTTTCGCAAGAAACGCGACGGCTAGCCCGGCAGGGCGCGGCGACCTTTTTGAACAGCGATGCGGAACCCCGAAGGAGAACAGCGATGACCAGGCAAACGACGAAACACCCCACCGGAACGCGAAAGGAATGGCTGGAAGCGCGGATCGAGCTGCTCAAGGCGGAAAAGGAACTGACGCGGCGCAGCGACGAGCTGGCGCAGAGGCGGCAGGCGCTGCCCTGGGTTCCGGTGACGAAGGCGTATCGATTCGAAACCGAAGCGGGCAACGTTTCGCTGGCGGACCTGTTCCAGGGAAGATCGCAACTGCTCGTCTACCACTTCATGTTCGGACCGGACTACAAGGCGGGCTGCCCGTCCTGTTCGGCGATCGCAGATGGATTCAATGGCTCCGTAGTCCATTTGGCGAACCATGATGTCACCCTGATGGCCGTGTCGCGCGCGCCACTTGCGAAGCTGCAAGCCTTCAAGCACCGGATGGGCTGGACGTTCCCCTGGGCGTCCTCGTTCGGGGGCGATTTCAATTTCGACTACAGCGTCGGCTTCACCGAGCAGCAGCAGTTCGAGCAGGGCATCGAATACAACTATCGGCACGAGGATCCCGTTTCCCCCCAATTGTCGCGTACGAAGTCCGATCCTTCCTCGCACTCGGCCATGGCTGGGACCGACAGAGCCACTTACCAGCGCGAGAGACCGGGCATGAGCGCCTTCGCGTTGGAGGACGGCGTGGTCTATCACACCTATTCGACCTACGCGCGCGGACTCGACGGACTGTGGGGCATGTTCCAGTGGCTCGATCGCGCACCGCTCGGACGCAACGAGACCGGCCCCTGATGGCGCCATCACGACAAATACGACAACGTGTTCGGCCAGCGCGGTTGATGCTGGCCGGGCCACCATTGTTCGCAACGGCTGGAGAAGCGACATGAGCGGAAACGGCGGATACGGCCACGAAAATGCGCCGCCGACAGCCCCGATCGGCTGGCTGCACCTCGCGGCGACACCCACGTTCGTGTTGATGGCGCTGGTGACCGCAACGACCGGCGCGGGTTCGATGGACATGCTTTGCCCGGCGGCGCACGCGATGTCGCCGCTGGGCGGCATGACGGTGATGTATTCCTTGATGGCTGCGTTCCACTCGACGCCATGGCTGAAACGGATTTCGCAATGGTGGCGCAGCACAACACGGACGCGCTCGCATCTCTGACGAGCCACGCCGGGTTTCGACCGCCGCGCGCGGTGGAGGAGGGCAGACGGTCCGCGCCGGCTAGAATCGCGCTTCCCTTCCGCCGTTTCGATCCCTGCGCATGTCCGACGAATCCTTCTCGCCCGAAGATCGCGAATACATGCGCCGCGCGCTGGAACTGGCGACACATGCCCGCGATGCAGACGGCGAGGTGCCGGTCGGCGCCGTGTTGGTTTTGGGGGGTGAAATCGTCGGCGAAGGC
Source organism: Lysobacterales bacterium 66-474 (assembly GCA_001899805.1). GTDB lineage: Bacteria > Pseudomonadota > Gammaproteobacteria > Xanthomonadales > Rhodanobacteraceae > 66-474. The sequence goes on along the minus strand of MKWP01000014.1, from coordinate 663,878 downwards.
TGGAACCGGAATATCGTGTTGAGTGATCCCAGCGCGCATGCAGAGATCGGTGCATTGCGCGACGCGGGACAGCGGCTCGGCAACCACCGTTTTCCCGGCGCGACGCTGTACGTGACGCTGGAGCCTTGCGCGATGTGCGCGATGGCATTGGTCCACGCACGCGTGGCACGCGTCGTTTTCGCCGCAACCGATCCCAAGACCGGCGCCGCCGGCAGCGTATTCGACACGCTGGTGTCCGAGCGCCACAACCATCGCATCGAAGTACGGAGTGGTTTGCTGGCGGCGGAATCGTCTGCCCTGTTGCGGGAGTTTTTCAGGGCCCGGCGCTGACCAACCCAACCAATGGGGGATGCGGTCTTCGGATCGCCGTGATATCAAGTGCGGCTGCCTGACTCGACACCAGGGTCCCGCACCCTCTTCATTCGGGAGACTTCTGCAATGAAACGATTGCTTGCGTTGTCCGGGTTGATCGTTCTGGCGGGGTGGGGAATGCCTTGGGCCGCCGCACAGCCACGCGCCTACAACCCCGGGCTGTTCGCCCAGATGCAGTGGCGGCCAATCGGTCCGTTGCGCGGCGGCCGCGGGCGCGCGGTCGCGGGCGTGCCCGTCAAGCCGAACGTGTTTTACATCGGCAACGACGACGGCGGTGTCTGGAAGTCCACCGACTACGGCAACAGTTGGCAACCGATCTTCGACAAGCAGCCGACCAGCTCGATCGGCGCGATCGCGGTTTCGGTGTCCGATCCCGACGTGATCTACGTCGGCACCGGCGAGAGCACGATCCGGCCCGACCAGGCGACCGGCATGGGCATGTACAAGTCCACCGACGCCGGCAAGACCTGGCAGTTCATCGGCCTCAAGGAAACCCAGGACATCGCGATGATCGCGGTGGACCCGCATGACCCGAACCGCGTGTTCGCGGCGGCGCTCGGGCATGTCTACGGCCCCAATCCCGAACGCGGGATTTTCCGCTCGCTCGACGGCGGAAAAACATGGAAGAAAGTGCTGTATGTCAATGATTATGTGAGCGGTGACGACGTCGAGATCGACCCCGCGAACCCGGACATCGTGTACGCGACGATGTGGCAGCAGCAGCAGGCGCCGTGGGAAAACGGCCAGTTCGCCGGCACCGAGGGCGGCATCTACAAATCGACCGACGGCGGCGACACCTGGACCAAACTCACCAAGGGCTTGCCCGAAGTACAGCAGGCGCTTTTGCGGATCGCGCCCAGCCAACCGAGCCGGTTGTATGCATCGGTCGCGTCGGGTGAAGAGGGTGAAACCGTCGGCCTTTATCGTTCCGACGATGCCGGCGCGAGCTGGTACAAGGCGACGAAGGACTCGCGCCCGGCCGCGCGCATCGGCGGCGGCGACCTGCCGATGTTGGCTATCGATCCGAAGAATCCCGACATCGTTTACAGCGACACGCCGGTGTTGTGGAAGTCCACCGATGGCGGCAAGACCTGGAGCGGATTCCGCGGCGCGCCGGGCGGCGACGACTACCAGCAAACCTGGATCAACCCGAACAACCCCGACATCATCGCCGTCAACAGCGACCAGGGCGCGATCGTCACGGTCAACGGCGGCAAGACATGGAGCAGTTGGTACAACCAGCCGACCGCCGCGATGTACAAGGTCGGCATCGACAACACCTGGCCGTATCGCGTTTGCGGCGGCCAGCAGGATTCGGGTTCGGCGTGCGTGCTGTCGCGCGGCAACGATGGCGAGTTGACGGCGCACGACTGGCACCCGGTCGGCATCGAGGAATACGGCGGCGCGGCGATCGACCCGCTGCACCCGAACCTGGTCTACGGCGGTTCCCGCAGCGGCGTCACCCGCTACGACCGCGACACCGGGCAGATCGCCGATGTAGGTCCGGTCGCGTCGCGCGATCCGGATTACCGCACGGTGCGCACCATGCCGATCCTGTTTTCGCCGCTCGACCCGCATCGCCTGTACTTCACCTCGAACGCGGTGTGGCAGAGCGAAGACGGCGGCGACCACTGGAAACAGATCAGCCCCGACCTGACGCGCAAGACGTGGAACGTGCCGGCCAGCGTCGGCAAATACGCCAACAGCAAGGACGCCAAGCCCACCGACCGTGGCGTGGTGTACGCGCTGGCGCCTTCGCCGCTGGACAAGAACCTTGTCTGGGCCGGCACCGACGATGGCCTGATCTGGGTGACGCACGATGGAGGAGGGCATTGGGACAACGTGACGCCGCCACAACTGAAACCGTGGTGGCGGGTGTTCTCGCTGGAAGCCAGCCATTTCGATCCGAGCGTCGCGTATGCGGCGATCAACACCATGTGGCTGGACGACATGCGGCCGCACCTGTTCCGCACGGAAGACGGCGGCAAGACGTGGAAGGAAATCGACAACGGCATCACGCCCGATGCGGCCACCAACGTGATCCGCGAAGACCCCGGGCGGAAAGGATTGTTGTTCGCGGGCACCGAAACGCAGACCTGGGTGTCGTTCGACAACGGCGATCACTGGCAATCGCTGCGGCTCAACATGCCGGCGGTGTCGGTACGCGACCTGCAGGTGCACGGCGACGATCTGGTCGCGGCGACGCATGGCCGCGGTTTCCAGGTGCTGGACGACATCACGCCGCTTCGGCAGATCGATGCGCAGGTCGCGAAGGCGGCGGTGACGCTGTACAAGCCGCAAACCGCGGTGCGCGTGCGCTGGGGCATGAATCCGCCGACGCCGTGGCGCGTGCCTTCGCTGCCGAACCCGCCGCCGGGCGCGATCATCGATTACCACCTCGCGAACAATTCCAGTGGTCCGGTGACACTGGACATCCAGACGTCCGAAGGCAAGCTTGTGCGGCATTGGTCGAGCGCCGATCCGCAGAAACCGATGGATCCGAACACTTTGCAGGTGCCCGACTGGTGGCCACGCCCGCCGATGAATCTTTCAACGCAAGCCGGCATGCACCGCTTCGTATGGGACATGCATTGGCAGCCCATGCCGGGCGCGTTGCAGTTCCTCGACGCCAACCAGGCCGTCAAGCACGACACGCCCGTGATGGACAGTTCGCCGTGGGTGATGCCGGGCAACTACACGATCAAGCTGACGGTGGGCGGCAAGACGTACTCGCAGCCGCTGGTGGTGCGGATGGACCCGCGCGTGAAAACGTCGATGGCGGATTTGCAACAACAATTCGACAAGTCGATGCAGGCTTATCAGGAAGCCATGTCGGCGAGCCAGGCGCTCGGCCAGGTGCGCGACATGGAAAAGCAGGTCGCGGCGCGCAAGTCGTCGGAGAAACTTGCGGCGTACGAGAAACAGCTCGAAGCGTTGTCCGGTCCCAAGGCGAGTTCGCCGTTCGAGTTCTTTGCCCATCGTGGTCCACCGAACCTCGGCAGCGTCGGCGGCGACCTGCAGATGCTGATGATGCGGATGCAGGGCGCGGATCGGGCGCCCACTGCGGCCGACCTCGCTGCGCTGGGCAAGACCCACGGGGAGTTGAAGTCACTGATGGACCGCTGGGACACCTTGAAGGGGCAACCGTTGGCGGACGTGAACCGTGCGCTGCGACAGCAGCGGGATGCTCCGCTGGTGGTGGCCAAGGCGCAGGCGCCGCTCGACTGGAATGCCGGATGGATTAGGGGTAGTGACCGGGAAGCTACGGTACGCCGCCATCTGAGTCGTAAGACGTTGATTGCAAGCTATATTTAAGATCCCGCTTTTCGCTTCTAATTTTACTGCACTGGCGCGGGTTGCAATTTGCTGAGCAAAGTCTCCAACACCTGTGTCTTCCCCTGCAGCCGTGTAAGTTGAGGGTCGGCCGGGATTCGTGTAAAAAACAGCCAAACACGACTCAAGCCTTTGTTTTATTCGCAGCGTCACGCTTTGCTGCGCGCGCTTGCAGTTGAGATTGCAGGTCGGCGATCACGGTTTCAAGCGCTTCAATCCGTCCTTCCCCCTTGATTGACTTTGTTTCGGCCGCTGTACGTGACTTCTGCGCCTCCTCGGCTTCGGTGCGCGCGGCTGCCAGCTCACCTTTCAGTCGTTCGATCTCGCGCATGGACTGCTCCAAGCGCTCTTCCAATCGCTGACGCTCGTGCACGACCGCCTCGTGCTCTTGCACCGCGAGCTGCAGGCGCTGTTGCTCCTGCTGAAGTCGCGTGATCCCCTTGCTCAGTTCCGCGACTTCGGTAGCAAGCCGGCCGTTGTCGCGGTTGAGCTTAAGCAATTCCTCGTTCTTGGTACCCACGGCTTCGTTGGCTTGGCGCAACGCGACTTGGAGTCCCTGGACCTCGTGTTCGTGCCGGCGTTGGTCCTGGTCGCGTTGCTCCTTGGTCGAGTTCCGGAAATGTTCGAGGGCCTCACGTGCGTGCTGGTGCTTCTCTTCGAGCGACCGGACGTGCTCCTCCCGCTCGGCCAGTTGATGTTCCAACCCCTGGATGCGTTGCTCCAGCTTGGCGATCGAAACCGACTGGTCCTGGATCCGCTGGACGGTCGCGTCGAACTCGGCAGTCTTGGCCTGCAGGGCCACCTCCGTGCGTTGGAGCCGCGTGCTCAGCCCGGCGTTCTCCTGTCGCAGGTCATCTGCCGCCTTTTTCTGCGTGGCCAGGGCCGCCTCGGACCGCTGCTTGGCATCGGCAATCAGGGCATCGGCTTCTTCGTGAAGCCGTGCGGCGAGACGGCCCACCAAGTCCTGTAGCGCATCGCTGACCGCGACTTTGCGGCCTGTACCACCCCCTTCTTCGGCCTCGAGTTCCTTGAGGTACCGGTGAATGGTGGACTTCGATCCGGTATTCCCCAAGGCCACTCGAATGGCGTCGATCGAGGGATTGACGCCCTGCGCAATCAAGCTGTTGCGCGCCTTTTCGACTTCACTCTTGTAGACACCGCCACGGGCCATGACCGTTTCCTCTGTTTATTCTGTACTGTAATACATACCACGTATTTACATACTAAACAAGTCGTGACGTAACGCAGCGCCAGCCAGCAACATCAGATTGGATAATATCGGATTATCCCGCCTAGCCCGGTTCTGGACCGGCTGGTGCTGCCAGGCCGGTACGAAACCACGAATCCAAGCGACTGCCACCGACCCGCAAGGCAGGACTCAACATCTTGTGTTCGGGAAGAACCTCGCGCGGCAGATATTCGATCTTGCCCTTGAAAAGTAGATGCCCGTCACCATTCCTTCACCACTGGGGCTGCCCGCCCGTGTCATTCCGTGAGACGCGGTGGCCATAGATTGACCTGAACCTGGGGAGGTTTGGCATGGCAGCAGTTCCGGAAAGCGATGCGTCACCAACTCGATTTCAAGCCTTGGCGCTCTCGGGCGGCGGGTATCGCGGACTGTACACCGCGCAGGTACTGGCCGATCTCGAAGCGCATTTCGAAACGCCCGCCGGATCGCACTTCGAACTTTTGGCGGGCACCTCCGTAGGCGGGATCCTGGCCCTTGCCTTGGCTTACGAGATCCCTGCAGCCCGCATCGTCGAACTCTTCGAAAAACATGGTGGCGAGATCTTCAGGAAGCGTGCGCTTCTTGGTGTCTTCCAGTCGACGTACTCGAGCGAGCCGCTGCGCAAACTGCTTTCGCAGGCGGATCTGTTCGGTGATCGCACGCTGGGAGACTGCCGCCACCCGCTGATCGTGCCGGCAATCAATTTCACCACCGGGAAACCGGTGGTCTTCAAAACCGCCCACCATTCCAGCCTGCACGTCGATTACCAGCTCAAGGCTGTTGACATCGCACTGGCGACCAGCGCGGCACCGCTGTATTTCCCCCGGCATGTCTTCCGCAGCAATCAATACGTCGATGGTGGCTTGTTCGCCAACGCGCCAGGATGGCTTGCGCTCCATGAGGCCGAGATATTTCTTCACCAGCCCATCGGCCAGATTCACTTGATGGCGATCGGCACCATGTCCGCCAAGTTCACGGTGGACCCGCGCAAAAGCCGGCGTGGTGGTTGGACCAGTTGGGGCGGCATCAATCCTGTGAACACCCCGAAGCAGCTTTTCGGATTGGCGATTTCGACCCAGGAAACGCTGGTGGATCACATGCTCCGGCAGCGCCTCGGCGATTCCTACTGCCACCTTGATGACGATCTTACTGATGAGCAGGCCCGCGCCGTCGGGTTGGACAAGACAACGACGGCCGCCACGCAGGTGCTGATCGGCACCGCGCACGAACGGGCCAAACACATGCTCGGCAACGAAAACTGCAGCAAGTTCTTCTCGCATGAGGCAGCGGCACCTGTTTTCTTTCATCAATAAACCTTGGAGCACATCATGTTGAAGCTCAATAAGCTTTTCCTAAACGATGGCGACACTCGCGCGTTCAGTGAGCAAATCGAACCCACTGATGCGCAGCGGAACCATCTGACCGACTGCAAGGACAAGATTCGCGACCATCTTCTCGAGGGCATCACCCGGCTTTCGATCGAGGTGCTGGGTACCGAGCGCAGCGTCAGTCCCCGCTTTCGCACCCAAGGCTCCTGGTCATATCGCACCTGCATCCAGCGTGCGCACCCACACCAGGAAATGGATTGGGATTTTGGTGTTTACCTGCCAGTGAGCGTGTTCGAGGATCAGACACCACGGATTGCCGCAAACGCCTACTTCTTGTTGGTGCAATCGCTACTCGAATCATTGTGCGAGCGCGAAGGCTGGCGCCTCAATCACGATCGGCAGAGTTGCATTCGTGTCCAGGTGGGCCGCGGCGCGCACATCGACGTGCCACTTTACGCGGCACCCGAGGCTGAATTCGAATCCATACGCGAGCGCGCCGTGGCGCTCGCCAAAGCAACCAGTTCAGCGCACGACGCTCAATATTTGCGGGAAAGCGTCGCTTTTGGCGAACTGGTGGAACCGGCCTGGGAGGACCTTCAAGGCATCCACCTTGCAAGGCGCGACGGGACCTGGAAGAAGTCCGATCCTGAAGCGGTCGCACGTTGGTACAACGACCGTGTCCTGGCGCTCGCGCCCTTTGGGCTGCAGATGCGCCGCGTCTGTCGGTACCTCAAGGCATGGCGCGATCTGTGGTGGCCGGAAGGCGGCCCCACATCGGTAGCGCTCATGATCGTGACGGCACAGCATTTCGAGGGTAGCAATTATCGTCGCGACGATCTGGCACTCGAACAGGCAGCGAAACACCTTGCCGAATCGGTCATGAAACCACTCAAAGAACCCGCGATCGAGCAAGGTGAAGAGGACTTCTTCGGCGAGTTGGACGATACGGCCCGTGGGACCGTCGCCACACGCGCCCAAGAGCTTGCCGCAGGGATCGCTTTCGCTCGCAGTCTGGCGTATCACCGCCGCCATGATGCAGTGGAAAAACTGCAGAACTTGCTGGGATTGCGTATTCCAAGCCTGTTCGAGTGGGTGGAGATCGAAGGGAGCGAAGCGGACGTGCGAACAACCCCCGCCAGTCGCGTACCACCGCCCTTGATCAAGCCGACCCAGGCGGGCTGAACACCGGCGCTCCGTCGCCCATGAGCATCGCATCGGGGCTCCAGCGGTTGCGTGCGCTCGGCTTCAGGCCCACCGGCACACGCGCGTCCCATCGCGTCTTCGCCGGTGTGCTTCACTGCACGCGTGGCGACGTCCCGGTCCAATTCGAAATATCCGATTGGGACTTTACGACGTATCCCCGGATTTCCCTGCTCGAGCGGCCGGCGTTTTTCCCACCGCTGATGCCGCACATTTCGGCCAGCGGCGGCATTTGTTACTTTGCCCAAGGATCGGTGGTCCTCGATCGTTTCCGGCCGGACACAGCCATCTGGCAGTGCCTCGAACAAGCGCGAATGGTGATCGACCGCGCCATCGAAGATCCCCAATACCACTCCGATGAATTTCGCGGAGAGTTCTGGGCCAATTGGCTGGTCGCGCAGGATCCACCGGCGCTGCCAGGGCTGATCGGAGCCGTCGAAAAGAACGCAACCACGGCACGCTATTACCTCATCGGACCCGATGACGGGCGACGGCTCTATGTGGCGTCCGAACCGGACGAAGTGTCGCGTTTCTGCGAAGCGCTTGGATGGCCATCGCCGACCCTTGGTATGCCATGCTGGATATTGCGCAGTGAACGTGTCCCCGCCCTGCCAACGGGGGAACTGCCTCAAACCGTTCACGCGACGTTCGAATGGCTCAAAGCGTGGGATCAGAAACTCTATCGGGCCATCCAAGCCCGTTTGGCCGAGCGGGATTACCTGAAGTGGTCGCGCTGCGAACTCGCCATCGCCACGCCGGTCGGTTGGATCGGGTTCGGTTTCAAACTCCATGCCATGACTGCGCGCGGGTTCGCGCGCAGGCCCAAGGAGTACCGAAACTACCTGCACCAACGTGGCGGGTCCACGGCCATTCAGCGAAGCGTATTTCAGGACGTCAGTCCGGACTACGTGTATCAGCGCAACCTGGTGAGCCTCCAGCGTGGCACATTGGCGGGCAAGAAGATTGCACTCGTTGGCTGCGGCGCCCTTGGTGGGTACTTGGCTTCGGCGCTGCTGCGCTTGGGCGCCGGCACCGCGGGCGGCACACTTCATCTTCAAGACGTCGATGAATTGCAGCCGGACAACCTGGGGCGCCATCGACTTGGCTACAACAGCCTGTTCGATAACAAAGCCACCGCCCTCAAGAAGATGCTGGATCGCGAGTCACCGTTCGCCAACATCACGATCAGCGAGAAAAGCGCGGTCACCCACTTTCCGCAGGGGTTCGATCTCGTCATCAATGCCACCGGCGAGCAAGCGGTTTCGGAGGCACTCAACGTCCAACATGTCCAAGCATCCAAGCGCACGCCACTTCTGCACGTATGGATATTCGGGAACGGTGATTGCGTGCAGGGCCTGTGGGTGGACTCTCGCAAATATGGCTGCTATCGCTGCCTCACGCACAACGATGAAGCGCAGTACGGTCAACCCCGTTTCCCGCTCACCGATGCTGACACGCTACGTGCGTTTGTCGGTTGTCACGCGTTCACACCCTATGGCGTGTCGTCACCGATGTCAGCGACAGCGTTGGCGATGGATTTCATCGCAGATTGGCTAAAGGGCGATGTCTCGCCCCGTTTTCGGTTGCGCTACAACGAAGGATCGACATTACGCCGCTTCAAAAGCCAGAATGTTTCGCCTCTCCAGGGTTGCCCTGCATGCCAACCGCAATGATTGGCCAAAACCCTCTTTGCGATGGACAGGTGCTGATTGAAGGCGAAGTGCTGCGGGCACTGGGCACCTACCGACAGCACAAGTCGAGCGACGCGGAAGCGGGTGGACTGCTACTCGGCTTTCGACGCGGACCACACCTGCACGTCACAGCCTGTACGCAACCATTTCCCGCCGACAAGCGCACGCGTACGTCTTTCAAACGTACCTGCGCCGGCCACGCAGAAATTGCTTACATGCGCTGGCGCACGAGCCAAGAGCGCATGGACTACCTGGGAGAATGGCACTCGCATCCGGAGGCGAAGGCTTCCCCCTCCGGCATTGATTTGCGTGAGTGGCGGAAACTGCTCAGAGACCGACGCGACGCGTTGTTTTTTCTGATCGTGGGAATCGACAAGCACTGGTTTGGCATCGGCATGCAATCCCGGATCGAACCGATGTCCATGAGAAGTGCCGACAACGAGCCGTTGCAAGCAGCGCCGTCCGCCGCACGTGACGAAAACTGCAGCCACCGCTGAATTAGGGCGAGTTAGGGCGGCAAGCCTGATTTAGGATCGCGATCCAAGGTTGAACCAACCAGACCTGCAGTGGGTCGCGCAGAATCAGGAGCCATCGAGCGCCTCCGCCACCGTCCGCTGCCCGCGGAGACGACGCAGCATCAGCCACCGGAACGCTGCGGGAATCGCCAGCATCGAAAGCACCGGCGCAACGAGCATGCCGCCGATCATCGGCGTTGCGATGCTGCGCACGAGATCCGAGCCGGCACCGCTACCGATCATGATCGGTAGCAAACCCGCGAGGATCACCGCCACCGTCATTGCGATCGGCCGCACGCGCATCTGCGCGCCTTCGCGGATCGCTTCGCCAAGTGATGCTTCACTCACCTGACCCGCGACGACACGTCGTTCCCACGCCTGGCGCAGGAACAACATCATCACCACGCCGAACTCGGCCGTCACACCAGCAAGCGAGATGAAACCGATCACCGTCGCGACCGATACCGATTCGCCGAGCAGCCAGACCAGCCACAAGCCGCCAGCCAGCGCGGCCGGCACGGTGAACAGCACGATGGCGACCTCGGCGACATCGCGGAAGATCAGCCAAATCAGCAGGAACACGATGGTCAAGGTCAATGGCACCACCAGCCGGAGCCGTTGCTCGGCATGCTGAAGGTATTGGAACTGACCCGCCCAGCCGAGCGTATACCCCGTGGGAAGCTGCACCTGCTCGGCAATCGCATGTTTCAGTGATGCCACCAGGCCGCCCAGATCGCTGCTGCCGGTATCGACGTACACGTCGGTTTCGAGCTGGCCATCCTCACCTTTCAACATCGACGGACCGCTGTCCACCGACAGGTCGGCCACTTGGCCCAATGTGAGCTGTGCACCACCTGGCGCGACGATGGGCAGTGCCTGCAGCGCCGACAACGTGTCACGTTCCATGCGTGGATAACGCAGCACAACCGGAAAGCGTTCCAGCCCTTCGATGGTTTCGTCGATCGGGTCTCCCCCGACCACGGTGGCGATCAGTGATTGCACCTCCTGCTGGGTCAGGCCGTAGCGTGCCGCCGCGTCGCGCCGGATGCGCACGTTGACGTAACGGCCGCTGTTGACGTGATCGGAAGCCACCGAGCGCACATCCGGCACCTTCCGGGCGACCGCTTCGATTTCATTGGCGAGTTTCTGCAACACCGCCGGGTCCGGGCCAAACACCTTGATGCCGATTGGGCTCTTGATGCCGGTCGCGAGCATGTCTTCTCGATCGCGGATCGGATACACGAACAGATTGGTGAGCCCCGGCACCTTGACCGCGTGGTCCAACTCGGCTTTCAGCTTGTCCATGGTCATGCCCGGCCGCCATTGATCCTTCGGCTTGAACGTGACAATGGTCTCGAACATGTTGAGCGGCGCGGGATCGGTCGCGGTATCGGCGCGGCCGGCCTTGCCGAACACGTGCGCCACCTCGGGCACGGTCTTCAGCATGCGATCGGTCAGTTGCAGCAGTTGCGCGGCCTTGCCGGCAGACAAATTTGGCAGCGCGGTCGGCATGTACAACAACGTGCCTTCGTCCAGCGGTGGCATGAACTGACTGCCGAGAAACTTGAGCGGCACCAGTGCGGTCAGGATCACGACCGTGGCAATCAGCAGCATGGTTTTGGGCCAGCGCTGCACCCATGCGAGCAGCGGGCGATAAGCCGCCGCCAGTGCGCGGTTGATCGGATTGGCATGCTCCGGGCGAATATGCCCGCGCACCAGATAACCCATCAGCACAGGAACCAGCGTAACCGAGAGTCCGGCCGCCGCTGCCATCGAATAGGTTTTGGTGAAAGCCAGCGGCTTGAACAGACGGCCTTCCTGCGCCTGCAACGCAAACACCGGCAGGAACGAAAACGTGATCACCAGCAGGCTGAAGAACAGCGCGGGTCCGACTTCGGCCATCGCCTCGGCAACCAATCTCCAGCGCTCGGCAGATGTCGGCTGCTTCCCTTCGTGTTGCTGCTGCCAGGTCTCCAGATGCTTGTGGGTGTTCTCGATCATCACTACCGCGGCATCGACCATCGCGCCGATCGCGATCGCGATGCCGCCGAGCGACATCAGGTTGGCGGAGACGCCTTGCGCGTGCATCGCGATGAATGCCGTCAGCACGCCCAGTGGCAGCGTCACCACCGCCACCAGTGAGGAGCGCAGGTGCCACAGGAACAAGAGGCATACCAGCGCCACCACCACGAATTCCTCGACCAGCTTCTCGCCAACGTTATTCACTGAGGCCCGGATCAGGCGCGACTGGTCGTACACCGGCACGATCTCGACGCCCGCCGGCAAGCTTTTCTGCAATTCGGCGAGCCGCGCCTTCACGGCCTCGATGGTGCGCAGCGCGTTCTTGCCGTAGCGCATCACCGCCACGCCACCCACGACCTGGCCTTGTCCGTCCAGTTCGGCGATGCCGGTACGCAGCGTCGGGCCGCGCCGAATCCGCGCGACATCCTGGAGCAGCACCGGCGTGCCATCGGCGCCGGTCGCGACCGGAATACGGGCGAAGTCCTCCCGAGTTCTGAGATAGCCCTCGCTGTTGACCATCAGATCGGCTTCGCCTTGTTCGATCACGGAGCCGCCGCTGGCGCCATTGGCGGCGCGGATCGCGGCGGACAGTTGCGCGATGGTGAGATGGTGCGCGGCGAGCCTGGCCGGATCGGGCACGATCTGCCACGCGTTCACCTGGCCGCCGACGCTTGCGACCTCGGCGACATTCGGTACGGTCTTCAGCCGATAACGCAGGAACCAGTCCTGCAAGGTGCGCAACTGCCCGAGGTCGTGTTGGCCAGTGCGGTCCACGAGTGCGTATTCATAGATCCACCCAACGCCCGTGGCATCCGGTCCGAGCGTCGGCACCACCCCCTCGGGGAGCTTGCCGCGTGCTTGGCTGAGGTACTCCAGTACCCGCGAGCGTGCCCAGTACAGATCCGTGCCATCGGCGAACAGCACATACACGAACGAATCGCCAAAAAACGAATACCCGCGCACGGTCGTCGCGCCTGGCACCGACATCATCAGCGTGGTGAGCGGATAAGTGACCTGCTGCTGCACCAATTGCGGCGAACGTCCGGGCCAGGTGGTGCGGATGATCACCTGGGTATCGGATAAGTCGGGCAACGCTTCCAATGGCGTGCGCAGCAGCGAGATCGTGCCAATGATGGCCAGTGCCAGCGCGCCGATGAGAACCAGGAAGCGATTGCCGATCGACCAGCGGATCAGGCGCGCAATCATGGCTGGTGTCCTCCCGCGCTGTCTGACGGCATCGGCATGCTTGGCATGCCAGGCATGCTTTGGCTCTTATTCTTCTCAGAAGGAGCAGGTGCGGAATACGCCGGCGCGCTCTTTTCGCCGGCATCGAGTCGCTGCAATGCACCTGACAGGCTGGCTTCCGAATCGATCAAGAACTGGCCCGAAGTGACGATACGTTCGCCGCCATGAAGCCCGGAAAGGATTGCGGTCTCGCCGTTGGCGGAGTGCCCCGTCTCGACCGGCACCGCGCGGAAGTGGCCTTGGCCTTCGGCCACGATCACACGCGTCGCTTCACCGGTCGCGATCACCGCGCCGTCCGGGACCAGCGGATGCGCCGTACCCGTCGAGGCGTGGATCGCCACTTCCGCGAACATGCCGGGCGCGAGTTCATGATGGGGATTGGGCAGTTCGATCCTTACGCGCTGGGTGCGCGTCGCAGGATCGACGTCGGGCAGGACGGCCTGCACCTCGCCTTTGAACACCTTTCCAGGCAGCGTGCTCACCGTCACCGTAATCGGAGTTCCTGCGGCAATGCCGCCGATTTGTGCCTGCGGCACGTCGGCTTCCACCCACACGTGGTCGAGCCCATTAAGCGTCATCAGCGGCGCGCCGGCCGCAACCTGCTCGCCTTGTTTGACCGGCAACTGCGCAACCACACCATTGATCGGCGCGCGCAGAACGATCTGCGCGTGGCCATCGCGCAAACCGGCAATCTCACCATCGCTCATGCCCAGCACACGCAAGCGCTGCCGTGCTGCGGCACGCAGGCTACGTGCATCGGTCGACTGAACATTCGCCAGCGCCCGATATTCGGCGGCGGCCGCGCTCCACTCCGGCGCCAGCACTTCGGCCAGCGGCTCACCTTTTTTTACGGTGTCGAACGGTGCACGGACGTACAGGCGATCGAGGATTTCGCTGACCCGTGCGCTGATCGTGACGGACTCGCGTGGATCCCACGCCACCGTCGCCGGCACTCTTACCGTTTCGTTGAGCGGTGCAATCTTCACAACGGTGGTGCGAACGCCCAAGTTCTCGACCACCCGCGGATCGATCCGCACCACGCCGGGCTCGGCGCCGCCGGTTTCATCCGCATACTTGGGCACCATCTGCATGCCCATTGGGGAGAGGCCCGGATGATTAAAGTGCTGCTCGGGCACCATCGGGTCGTACCAGTACAGGATTTTTCGATGCATCGAGGCAGGCGGAGCACCTGAAGTCTGCTGCGAGCCGCTCCGCGTAGTGCCTGCCCAATAGGCGCCAATGAGCGCCGCCACAAGCACGATCAAACACACAATCGCCAGAACGATGCGCTTCATGGCGTCGTCTCCTTCGGAATCAGATAAGCCAGTGCCGCCCAGTCGCGGCCCCAGGCGGCGAGTGCGTCGGCGTAGTCGATGCGGGTGCGAATTTCCGCGCGACGCGCTTCGAGCCACGGCTGCAACGAGGCGCCGCCACGGTAGGCCGCCAGCGCGACGTGGGCGCGGTCATGCGCCAGCGGCAGCAGTTCGTCGCGATCGCGATGCGCTTGTGTGGTCAGGCTGCGCCACTCGGCGAGCAGGCCCTGCACGGCGGCGCGCTGGGCTCGCCGCGCATCTTCGTGTGCGGCGTGCACCGCATCGCGCTCGGCGTAGCGCGCGCTGATGTCACGATCCTGCCGGTTGCCGGGGAAGATCGGCAGCTTGACGCCGAAGTTCAGCGAAATCATGTCGTCACGCCCACCGAAGCGCCGGCCGTAGCTGACGCCCACGCTCCAGTCCGGATGCTTGCTGGCGCGCGCAGCATCCACCGCCGCGTCGGCTTTTGATTCGCGCGCCGTCCAATCGAGCATGGGGGCCTGCTGATCGATGCGTTCCAGCAGCATCGCCGGTGGAATCGGCAATTCGCTGAAATCGGGCGGTGGCGCCAGACTGCGCTCGTTGGCCGCTCCCAACCAGCGCGCGAGATTTGCGCTGGCCGCGACGACACCCGCCTGTGCGGCAGCGATCTGGTTGTCGAGTTCCGTCCGCTCGGCGCGCGTCGCCAATGCGTCGGCAGCGTTGCCCGTGCCGCCAGCCAAACGCGCCTTGCTTGCCAGCACCGCGGTATCCGCCTCGCCCTTGAGTTCATCGAGCAATTCGAGCTTGCGTTGCGCAGCCCACAGCGCAACCCAGGCTTCGGCAGCCGCCTGCCGTACATCTTGCGCGGTCGCCACCTGACGGGCGCTCGCCGCGGTGAGGTTCGCTCCTGCGGCCGCCCGCTCGGCATCGCGCGCCGCCCGCGAGGGCAGTTGCTGCATCACGCCGATGGTCTGCATTGTCATGGAGTCCGCGGCAGGAACGAACGCTTCCGGGCCGGTGACGGTGAGGTTTTGCATGCCGACCTGAAGCTCGGGGTCCGGCAGGCGACCGGCGCGGACTGCATCGTCCTGCGCAGCCTGGATGCGGTCGGTGTCGGCGATCAGCGATGGCGCGTTGCGCACTGCACGTGCTACCGCCCCGTGCAGGGTGAGTGGCGCGTCGCCAGCACGCGCGGCAAGCACAGGGACGAGGGCCAGAACAAGCACAATGGGAATGCGTGGCGCATACTGGCGCCAGCGCAGCAGACAGACGGACATAGGACCTCCGAACACGAATCGAACGAGGCCGCAGCTACGCGGCCGTGGATCGAGGCGTGGAGGTCTAAATCAGCAGGACAGTGAAACGGAGTTCGGGCGGTAAGCCACGACTTCGCAGGACAGGATCGCGTGAATGCCTCGCTGTGGCGGACGGCAGCGCTAGCACGAGTGGTGAGGTCATCGGCAATACTGCCGCGATCGCCAGCGGGGGCACCTGCGGAACGTTGGGAGTCTGCGCGGAAGCCGGGCTTTGCGCGCAGTGCCACACGCACAATCCCGGATCGTGTTGCGCCTGCGCCATCGGCATGCCGTCGCAATGGTCAGCCATGGCCATGTTGCCGACTGGCATGTCGGGAAGCGAACACACGTACGAGGCCAGCGCCGTTTGCTGGAACAGCAAGGCGACAATCGCCAGCAGCGCAATGCGCAGGCGAATGCGTCGGCGGAGGCGCAGGATCGATTTCACTCAATCACTTTAGCGCAATCTGGTGCAGGCGCGAAGACAAGACGATCCGACTTCTTCACCGGCCCTCATCGGCGGCGCGCAATCGGAGAATCCGGCCAGCGCCGCGTCGAACCGCTGGGCATTGTTGAACACCAAACCTCTAGGTCCACCATGGGCGCACGCCGAACACGGCCATGCGCAGGTCCGATCCGATTCGCACCGCGATCATGTCCTCTGCGACCAGCCGGCTATCGCACAATGAGCGCGTCTGCCACTGCGGCCATTTGAGCCGATACCGCAGCCGTTGCACCGAGCTCGATTCCGCAACTTGAGGGACGCACACATCGGGGGTGCAGCGGGCGGTCGTGTGCGATCATCCAACCCTTGTTGCTTGGGAGATGCGTTGTGACCGAATGGCTGGGTATCGTTGCGGTATTGGTATTGGTCGCGGCCAATGGTTTCTTTGTCGCGTCCGAATTTTCATTGGTGGCGGTGCGCCGCAGCCGGGTGGCCGAACTGGTGGCACAAGGCCGGATGAATGCGCGCCCGCTGCAGCGCAGCGTCGAGCATCTCGACATCCACCTCGCGGCCACCCAGCTCGGGATCACCCTGTCTTCCCTCGCACTGGGCTGGATCGGCGAACCCGCGCTTGCCCACCTGATCGAGCCGTTGCTGGAGGGGTGGGCTGGCAGTTACGCCCGCATCGGCGCGGACGCGGTGGGAGTTGCGATCGCCTTCGCGATCATCACGACGTTGCACATCGTGCTCGGCGAGCTGGCTCCCAAGAGCCTTGCGCTCCAGCGCAGCGAAGGCACCGCGCTGTGGGTCGTGCGTCCGCTCGGCCTGTTCCTGTTCGTGTTCCGGCCCGCGATTTGGCTGCTCAACGGGCTGGGCAATTTGGTGCTGCGACTGTTCCGGTTGCATACCGGAACTGTCGAGGAATCCTTGCATTCCGCCGAAGAGCTGAAGCTGCTGGTGTCCGCCAGCAGCGAAGCCGGGCTGCTGCAGCGGACCCAGCAGGAAGTCGTCGAACGCGTCTTTGACATCGGCAACCGCCGCGTCGGCGAAATCATGACCCCGCGGCCCGAGATCGAATGGATCGATACCGAAGACACCCGCGAGGAAATCCTGCGCACCCTGCGCGAATGCCGCCATGAACAACTGCTGGTGGGTCGTGGTGGCATCGACGAACCCGAGGGCATGGTGCTCAAACAAGATCTGCTGGATCAGGTGCTGGATGGACAGGAGCTCGATCCATTGGCCGCGATCCGTCCGCCACTGGCAATTCCGGAAGGCATGCCGGTGTTCCGGGTGCTGGAACATTTCCGGGCCGCGCCAGTGAGGATGGCGATGGTGCTGAATGAATACGGTGGTCTGGAGGGTATCGTCACCGCCACCGATTTGCTGGCCGCCATCGCGGGCCATTTTCCGGAAGCCGAAGGCGAAAGTCCTGACATCAGCGAACGCGAAGATGGCAGTCTGCTGATCGATGGCGCCGCACCGGTGTTCCTGATGTTCGAGCGGCTCGGCTTGCGTCCACCTGAAATCGGCGATTTCCACACCGCCGCCGGGTTCGGGCTGTCGCGGCTCGAACACCTGCCGCAGGTGGGGGAACACTTTGATTATGCGGGCTGGCGCTTCGAGGTGGCCCGGATGGATGGACACCGCATCGACGAACTGGTTGCCTCACGCGGTTCCGGTGCCGACGGCGGCAGCGCGGGGCCCGAGGACGATGTGGACGCACGCTGAATGTGCGACGCACTGCCGTGGCTTTGCGTTGCGGGGGCACATGCATGCTGATAAGGTGCGTCAATGTCCCGCGTGGTCCGCCACTGCCTGAATTTCCTGCGCGCCAGCTTGCTGGTGTTTCTGGTATTGGGGATGATGGTGCAGCCGGTGTTGAACCATATCGGGAATCTGCACGCCACCGAACACGCGCAGTCGGCGGACACCGCCGGCAACGGCCATGACCTTGGCCAAAGCGAAACCCGGGACACGTCGCCTGATCCGGGTCATCCAAAGGGCGCGCACATCCTGATGCACCTTGCCGCGGCGGGAGCGACCGCCGATATTGCGCCGACGGTGGTTCTGCCCTCGGCCATGCCGCTGCCGCAGGTAACGCCGCTGTTGAACCCGACCGACGTTCCCTCGCACCATCCCAGCACCCCATTTCGACCTCCGATCGCCTGACCCGACCGGCCGCTGACGCGGCCCGTTCGTGTGTGTCGTCGATCATCCGGAGGTTTTTCCGTGAACTTGCGTTGTCTGCTGATCCTGGCGATCGCCGGGATTTGCGGCGCCGTGCCATGGGCACGCGCCGCCGAACCGTTGCGCCTGCAGGAGGCCGTGGCGCGTGCCGTCGCGTCCAATCCTGCCCTGACCGCGGAAGCGGCCGAACTGCGTGCCGTGGAGGTGCGCGCCGCCCGGACGGGCCTGCCGCCCGCTTGGGTCGCCGGCATGGAGGTGGAGAACGTCGCCGGCACTGGCGCGTTGCGCCGGGCCACGTCCGCCGAAACAACCCTGCGCCTCTCGCGGGTCATCGAACTGGGCGGCAAGCGCGCTGCCCGGCAGGCACTCGGCACCGCCGAAATTGCGCGGCAGCAGCACGATGCCGAAACGGCGCGCCTGGACATCGCCAGCCGCACGACCCGCCGCTTCATCGAGGTCGTCGCGGACCAGCAGCGTCTGGCATTCGCCGAGAAGCGGGTGCAGCAGGCCGAACGCACCCGCCGCGAGGTCGCGAAGTGGGTGAAGGCCGCGCGCATCCCCGAGTCGGATTTGAGCGCGGCCGAGATCACGCTGGCCAACGCCGAACTCGCGCGCGAGCACGCCGAGCACGAACTTGCGAGCGCCAAGCTGACGCTGGCATCGAGCTGGGGCGCACGCCAGCCCGGCTTTGAAGCGGTGGCCGGCAATCTGGAGGAACTGCCGCCGGTGGAATCCTTCGAAGCCCTGGCTGGGCGGCTCCCCCGAAACACGACCGAACGCGCTGCGCAATTGCAGGCCGATGCGCTCGCTGCGGAGCGACGGATCGCAGTGGCCGGCAAGAAACCCGACATCACACTGAGTCTCGGCGCACGTCGTTTCGAGGCCTTGAACGACACCGGGTTGGTGATGTCGGTGTCGGTTCCGCTCGGCACCCGCTCGCGGGCATCGCATGCCATCGCCGAAGCCGATGCCCAACTCGACGCGCTGGACGCGCGACGGGCTGCGCAACAGGCCGAAGCGCATCAAAGTCTTTTCGAGCAGTACCAGGAGCTGAACCACGCACGCAGCGAAGTCGAGGCGTTGCGCGCGAAGATGCTGCCCAAGGCCGAGCAGGCGCTCGCCTTCACCCGCCGCGGATTCGACGCCGGCCGCTTCTCCTTCCTGCAGCTCGCACAGGCGCAGAAGACGCTGTTCGATCTGCGCACGCGCAGCGTCGATGCCGCCGCGCGCTACCACACCCTGCTGGTCGAGGTGGAACGCCTCACCGCCGTCACGGAACCCACGCCATGAAACGTATCCTCATCATCCTGCTTTTCCTGCCGTTGCTGGCCGCTTGTGGCCGCGGCGAAACACTTGCTGTCGCAGAAGGTGCCGGCGAAGCCGCCGCGGCCAACTACGAGCGCGGCCCGCATCGCGGGCGGATGCTCCGCGACGGCGACTTCGAGCTCGAAGTCACCATCTTCGAAACCGGCGTGCCGCCGCAATTTCGACTGTATGCCTATCGCGATGGCCAACCGCTGAAGCCCGGCGAGGTCAAGCCGGTCATCACGCTCAAGCGGCTCGACGGCGAAGTGAACCGCTTCACCTTCACGCCCGAAGGCGACCATCTGACCGGCAGCGGCACGGTGCACGAGCCGCATTCGTTCGACGTGGAAGTCACGGCCGACCGCGCGGGCGAAACCCACCGCTGGACCTACGCCTCCTACGAGGGACGCACCACGATTCCGGCCGCGATCGCCGCCGATGCCGGCATCGAGGTGGCAACCGCCGGACCCGCAACGATTCGCGACAGCGTGAAGCTGGTCGGACGAGTCGAGCTCGATGCCAACCGCCACGCCGACGTGAAGGCGCGTTTCCCGGGGATCGTGCGCGCCGTGCGCGTGCAGCAAGGCGAGCGCGTGCGCCGCGGTCAGACGCTGGTGGTGGTCGAAGGCAACGAAAGCATGCGCACGTATCCGGTGACCGCACCGTTCGACGGCGTGGTGCTGGCGCGCAACACCAATGCCGGCGATGTTGCCGACGACAACACCCTGATCGAAATGGCGGACCTGTCGCACGTCTGGGTCGAACTGCAGGCGATCGGCAACGATGCCGCGCGCCTGGCCGCCGGCCAGCCGGTGCATGTGGAATCCGCCACCGGCGACAGGGAAGCGGAAACCGTCGTCGACACCCTGCTGCCGTTGGCCACACGTGGCCAGAGCGTGATCGTGCGCGCCAACCTGCCGAACGAGGATGGCCGCTGGCGGCCGGGCACCACCGTGACCGCGCACGTGATCGTCGCGGAAAAGAAGGTGCCGCTGGCGGTCAAGGAGTCGGCCCTGCAGCGTTTCCGCGATTTCACCGTGGTGTTCGCACAAATCGGCGACACCTACGAGGTGCGGATGCTCGAGCTGGGCGACCGCGACGGCGAGTACGCCGAGGTGCTGGGCGGCCTCAAGCCCGGCACGCGTTACGTCACCGAGCAGAGCTACCTGATCAAGGCCGACATCGAAAAGTCCGGCGCCACCCACGACCACTGAGAACCGTCATGCTCGAAAGAATCATCCGCGCATCCATCGCGCACCGCTGGCTGGTCCTGCTGCTGGTGCTGGGATTGTCGGGGCTGGGCATCTGGAACTACAGCCGGCTGCCGATCGACGCCGTACCCGACATCACCAACGTGCAGGTGCAGATCAACACCGAGGCCCCGGGCTATTCGCCGCTGGAGTCCGAACAACGCGTGACCTTCCCGGTGGAAACCGCGCTGGCAGGCCTCTCCGGGCTGGAATACACCCGCTCGATCTCGCGTTACGGCCTGTCACAGGTCACCGCGGTGTTCGAGGACGGCACCGACATCTACTTCGCCCGCCAGCAGGTCGCCGAGCGCCTGCAGCAGGCGGCCGCGCAACTGCCCGCCGGCATCAAGCCCACATTGGGCCCGGTTGCTACCGGGCTCGGCGAAATCTTCATGTACACGGTCGAAGCCGAGGACGGCGCGAGCAAGGAGTGGACGCCGACCGCACTGCGCACCATGCAGGACTGGGTGGTGCGACCGCAGTTGCGGCACCTGAAGGGCGTCACCGAGGTCAATACCGTCGGCGGCTACGTGCGCCAGTTCCACATCACGCCGGACCCGGCCAAGCTGCTGGCCTACGGCCTGACCCTGCGCGATGTGCTCGATGCCGTGGCGCGCAACAACACCAATGTCGGCGCGGGTTACATCGAGCGCTACGGCGAGCAATACCTGATCCGCGTGCCCGGCCAGGTGAGCAACGCCGAGGGGCTCCGCCAGATCGTGGTCGCCACACGCGACGGCCTGCCGCTTCGCATCGGCGACGTCGCCCAGGTTGGCGAAGGCACCGAGTTGCGCACGGGCGCTGCCACCAAGGACGGCAAAGAGGTCGTGCTCGGCACGGTGTTCATGCTGATCGGCGAGAACAGCCGCGCGGTCGCACAGCGCGCCGCCGACAAGCTGAAGGAGATCGACGCCACCTTGCCCGAAGGCGTCAACGCACACGCCGTGTACGACCGCACCGAACTGGTGGACCGCACCATCGAAACCGTGCGCAAGAACCTGCTGGAAGGTGCGCTGCTGGTCATCGCCGTGCTGTTTTTCCTGCTCGGCAACCTGCGCGCGGCACTGATCACCGCCGCGGTGATTCCACTGACCATGCTGCTGACGGTCACCGGGATGGTGGAGAACCGGATCTCCGCCAACCTGATGAGCCTCGGCGCGCTCGACTTCGGGCTGATCGTGGATGGCGCGGTGATCATCGTCGAGAACTGCCTGCGGCGCTTCGGCGAACGGCAGCGGCAGCTCGGGCGGCTGCTCACCCGCGAGGAACGCTTCGAACTCGCGGCCGGCGCCAGCGCGGAAGTAATCAAGCCCAGCCTGTTTGGGCTCTTCATCATCGCCGCGGTGTACCTGCCGATCTTTGCCCTGTCCGGGGTGGAAGGAAAGATGTTCCACCCGATGGCCTTCACTGTGGTGATCGCGTTGACCGGCGCGATGGCGCTGTCACTCACGTTCGTGCCGGCTGCGGTGGCGTTGTTCGTCACCG
Organism: Lysobacterales bacterium 66-474; assembly: GCA_001899805.1. GTDB lineage: Bacteria > Pseudomonadota > Gammaproteobacteria > Xanthomonadales > Rhodanobacteraceae > 66-474. The sequence continues at coordinate 641,679 of MKWP01000014.1, read as the reverse complement.
GGAAGGTATCGGAGAAGGAAACACCGGTGATGCGCGGCATCAGCCGCTGCTACGCACCGTTGCTCGGCAAAGCGCTGCGCTGGCGCAAGCTGGTGATCGCTGGCGCTGTGGTGTTGACCGTGCTGGTCGGCCTCCTGGCCACCAGGCTCGGCAGCGAGTTCATCCCCGATCTCGACGAGGGCGACATCGCGCTGCATGCGTTGCGCATTCCGGGCACCAGTCTTACCCAGGCGGTGGGCATGCAGCAACAACTGGAAGCGCGCATCAAGCAATTCCCCGAGGTCGAGGAAGTGGTTGCCAAGATCGGGACCGCCGAGGTCGCCACCGATCCGATGCCGCCGTCGGTGGCCGACACCTTCATCATGATCAAGGACCGGAGCGAGTGGCCGGATCCGCGCAAGCCCAAACCCCAGTTGATCCGCGAACTCGAAGCCGCGGTGCGCACGATCCCCGGCAACAACTACGAATTCACCCAGCCGGTACAGATGCGCATGAACGAACTGATCGCCGGGGTGCGCGCCGAGGTCGCGGTGAAGCTGTACGGGGACGACCTGGAACGGCTGGCGGAGGTCGGTAGCCAGATCGAGAAACTGGCCGGCACCATCGCGGGCGCCGCCGACGTCAAGCTCGAACAGGTCACCGGGTTGCCACTGATGACGATCACGCCCGACCGCGCCGCGTTGGCGCGCTACGGCCTGTCTGTTGGCGCATTGCAGGACACCGTGTCGGTGGCCATGGGCGGCGCCACGGTCGGCCAGGTGTTCGAGGGCGACCGGCGTTTCGACATCGTGGTGCGCCTGCCCGAGGAGCAGCGCCAGGATCCGGCGACACTGGCCTCGTTGCCGATTCCAGTGGCGCTGGATGCGGCCGAGGTGCACGGCGCTTCCGCCTCCGCCTCGTACGTACCGCTCGGACAGGTCGCCAACATCGAGGTGGCGCCGGGTCCCAACCAGATCAGCCGCGAAAACGGCAAGCGCCGCGTGGTGATCACCGCCAACGTGCGCGACCGGGACCTCGGCTCGTTTGTCGAAGAGTTGCGCGCACGTGTGGGCAGCGAGATCGCATTACCGGATGGCTACTGGGTCGAATACGGCGGCACCTTCGAACAATTGATTTCCGCCGGCAAGCGGTTGTCGGTAGTGGTGCCGGTGGTGCTGATCATGATCTTCGGACTACTGTTCATGGCCTTCGGCTCCGGCAAGGATGCGGCCATCGTTTTCAGTAGTGTGCCGCTGGCGCTGACGGGTGGCGTACTGGCGCTGTGGCTGCGCGGGATTCCGTTCTCGATTTCCGCAGGCGTAGGCTTTATCGCGCTGTCGGGCGTGGCCGTGCTGAACGGGCTGGTGATGATCAGCTTCATCCGCCGGCTGCGCGAACAGGGCGACCCCTTGCACGGCGCGGTGGTCCACGGCGCGCTGACCCGCCTGCGACCAGTGCTGATGACGGCGCTGGTGGCAAGCCTGGGTTTCCTGCCGATGGCGCTCAACGTCGGTACCGGCGCCGAAGTGCAGCGGCCGCTCGCAACCGTCGTGATCGGCGGCATCGTGTCTTCGACGCTGTTGACGCTGCTGGTGCTGCCGGCGCTGTATCGGCTGGTGCATCGTGATGATCGGCGCGAGGCCGAAGCGTGATGGATAATCCCGAAACATCGCTACTGCAAAAGGTCCCAGATCCCAAACATGCCACGCGTCGCATTCTCCAGATCGGTGGCCGCCGCACTCGGCGCAGCGCTGCTGTTCGGTGCCAGCACGCCCTTGGCCAAGGCGCTGTTGCGCGACATGTCGCCGGTCTTGCTGGCGGGGTTGTTGTATCTCGGCAGTGGGGTCGGCCTCGGCTTGGTTCGCATCGCGCGGGATCGCGGTTGGCGCACGCCGTCGATGGCAAAAGCGGAATGGTTTTGGCTGTTGCTCGCGATCGGCTTCGGCGGCGTGCTCGGCCCGTTGGCGCTGATGCTGGGCTTGACGCGCACGCCGGCGGCCACGGCTTCGCTGCTGCTAAACCTCGAAGCAGTGTTGACCGCAGTGCTGGCATGGGTGGTGTTCCGCGAGAACACCGATCGCCGCATCGTGCTCGGTATGTTGCTGATCGTGGCCGGTGCAGTGCTGCTGGCCTTGCCCGGTTCGTCGCAGGGCGCGCATCTGGGCTGGGGTGCGCTGCTGATCGCGGGCGCCTGTCTGTGCTGGGCGCTGGACAACAACTTCACGCGCAAGGTCTCGGCGTCCGATGCGCTGTTCATCGCCGGACTGAAAGGATTGGCCGCCGGCATCGTCAATGTCGGCATCGCGCTCGCGCTGGGCGCGCGGCCGCCTGCCGCTCCTTTCGCTGGCATGGCAATGGGTGTCGGATTGCTCGGCTATGGCATCAGCCTGGTGCTGTTCGTGCTCGCCCTGCGTGGATTGGGCTCCGCACGCACGGGTGCGTATTTCTCCACCGCACCGTTCATCGGCGCGGCGATTGCAATCCTGACATTCGGCGAACACGCCTCATGGATGTTCTGGTTGGCCGCAGCCCTGATGGGTGTGGGCGTGTGGCTGCACCTGACCGAACGTCACGAGCACCTGCACACCCATGAGCCGATCACCCACACCCACCGCCACGTGCACGATGAACACCACCAGCACGCGCACGATTTCGAGTGGGACGGCCACGAACCGCACACCCACGAGCACACCCATGCGTCGCTCACCCACAACCATCCGCATTATCCGGACATTCATCACCAGCACCGGCACGAATGAGTCGCGGCCGAACGCGCCATCAAAGCCAACCAGTCATGTAGATCGCGATACCGGCGGCACAACACACACCCAGCGTCGTCACCATCCCGATCCTGAACCGGAACAACATGACCGCGGCCACTGCCGCCAACAGCAGCGCCCAGCGGTCGAGACTCGACAGGTCGGGAACCTGCAGGGTCAGCACGGAGATGTGCCGGGGTTCAACCCGTGCGAACAACGTGTGCAGCCCGAACCACACCGCAAGATTGAGGATCACGCCCACGACGGCGGCCGTGATGGTCGTCAGTACGGCGTTCAGCGCCTTGTTGTTGCGCAGCGCTTCCATGTAGGGCGCGCCCACGAAGATAATCATGAACGAGGGGACGAAGGTCACCCATTTCGCCAACACGCCGCCCAAGGTGCCGGCGACGACGGGGGCCAGTACACCGGGATGGCGGTAACCCGCCATGAAGCCGACAAACTGCACAACGCTGATCAAGGGACCAGGCGTCGTCTCGGCCATACCGAGCCCGGCAAGCATTTCCCCCGGAGCAAGCCAGTGGTAGTGCTCGACCGCTTGCTGGGCCATGTACGCCAGGATCGCGTAGGCGCCGCCGAACGTCACCGTCGACATCTTGGTGAAGAAGTACGCAATCTTGGTGAAAGCGTTGTCCGGGCCCGCGACCACGGCAAGCGCAACGAGCGGCGCCAGCCAGACGGCCAGGCATACCGCAAACACCTTGAGTATCCTGCGGTGGTGCGGCCGGACGTGTGACGGAATCTCCTGAGCGAACGCCGCGTCGATGGCCGGCAGCGACCCTTCTTCCGTCGTACCCGTTCCAGCGTGATTCGCACGACCTTGCGGCCCGAACACGCCCATCGCATGGCCGACCCAGCCGATCACGCCTGCCGCAAGGATGACGACCGGGAAAGGTACGTTGAAAAAGAAAATCGCGACGAAGGCAAGCGCTGCAATCGTCACCAGACCGCGGCCTTTGAGCGCCCGGCGTCCGACCCGAAACACCGCTTCCAGCACCACCGCCAGCACCGCAGCCTTGAGGCCGAAGAACAATGCTTGGACGACGCCCACGTTGCCGTAGCTGGCATAGATCCAGCTCAACACACCCAGCGACAACAATCCCGGTATGACGAACAAAATGCCCGCGACCAGCCCTCCCTTGATCCGGTGCAGCAACCAGCCGACGTAAACCGCCAGCTTGTGCGCTTCGGGGCCTGGCAGCAGGGTGCAATAGTTGAGGGCATGCAGGAACCGCGTCTCGCTGATCCAGCGCTTCTCTTCGACCAGGATGCGGTGCATCACCGCGATCTGGCCGGCTGGGCCGCCGAAGCTCAACGCGGCCACGCGTACCCAGACCCAGAACGCCTCACGGAAGGACACCCCGTGACGCAGGTAGACCGGCACCGAATCATCAGCGACCTTCGCGTGGTCCTGCTCCACACCCGGCGTTGGACGATTCAGCGGAGTCATGGCTCAGGCACACAGTTGCCGATGCAGCTGATGCGCCTGCTCCAGGCGACGATTCACCTCATCCCACTGGATGTTGACGAAGAACGCATCGATGTATTTGGCCGCTGCGGCGCCGTAGTCCATCTGGTACGAGTGCTCATACATGTCCATGACCAGCAGCGGTAACGACGTGGCCAGGACTTGGGTGTGATGGCCCGACCAGAACGTCCGCAGATACCCGCTCAGCAGTTCGAAGGCCAGGATGGCCCAGCCGCTGCCGCCACTAAGGCTGGCCCCGGTCAGCCGGAACTGCGTTTCCCAGTTCCCATAACTGCCATAGCCCGCCGCCAATTGCTCGACGATGCCGCCGGAGGCTTGCCCATCTCCTCCGAGATTGCCGAAATAGGCTTCGTGCAAGGTCGCCGAATTGCGGTACATCAGCTCGTGTTGGCGCAAGCCGCCGACTACAAAGGGCGGCGTGTCCTTCGTGATCTGTGCGAGCTGCGCTTCGACCTTGTTGAGATTGCGGACCGCGCCGCCGTAGTTGTTCTCGTGATGAGAAACGATCAGCCGCTCCGATAGGTCTCTGAGCCGGTTCGCCGCGAACGGCAGCGGCTTCAATACGTGCTGACCCGCCAGAGCGGGCATATCCATCGCGTTCATAAAAGCCTCCTGTAGGGCTCATTCGCGAAAATCCCAGCGCAGCTTGGCGATCACCGCATTGGAGATCGGCAGATTGCGCGCAGCCGGATCGGTGATCGACGCTTCCACGCCATGGTTGAAGACCAGGAAGAAGTCGCGGCCGGGGGAAAGAATCCAGTGCAGGCGTGCGTTGACGCCGGTGTGGCCGACGGTCGAGTCGTACTGCGCGAGCGTGGAAACAATGAGATCCGGGCTGAACGAATAGCTGACCTTGAGTTGGTTCAGCCGGCGAATGAAATTGCCTTCGCGCAGATAGCCGAAGTCGGTTTCGTTCTGCAGTTCGAAGCGCAGCTTGCCGCCGAACGCGGTCCAGTCCACGAACGGTTGCATTTGCGTCAAGTGGCCGTCGTAGAAACTGCCGATCTCGACCACGTTGCCGATCCGCCACGGCCGCGCGTCGGAGGACTGCGCCTCGAAGCGGTAGCGCGTGAAGTGATAGCGCCCGACCGGCAGGATCACGCCGGGCGCGATCTCGAAGGGTTCGGTCAGGGCTTCGTAATCGGGAATCCAGTCGAATTCGAAATGCTCGCCCGATTCGGTGTCCGCGTTGAACGGCGCGGTGAAGATGCGTCGCGTCTGCGTGGTGCCGTGCAGATCGTCCACCTGCTGCCATTCGAACTGATAGAAGAATTGCCGCACCCAGCGCAGCCATCCCGTGGTCGGGCGCGGGCTGTATTCGATGTAATAGTCGTACTGGCGCGTGCCGGGGCGTGGCAGGAAGCCGAGCGCGGGATCGAGCGCATCGCCGAACTGGTTGATGCTGATGTAGCCGCTCCACAGATCGTTCGGGTAGGCGGCATACACGCCCCAGCCAGCATGATTGCCGGGCAGTGGATCGCTGGAATGCGCGGCCCAGCCGGATAGGGTCAGGTTCTTGTCGCCGCGAAACGTCGCCGTGTGCCAGATCGCATCCACGCCGGCAAAACTGTTGTGCGTGGTGCCGGTCGGATCACCCTGCGTCAGCAAGGTGCCGATGCGCAAATGCGGGTTCACGTCATAGTTCAGGCGTCCGACGAACAGATCGGTCGGATTGCTCACATCCGAACGACCCATGTGCACGCCCAGCACACCGATCGTCCAGGGGCCGCTGGTGCCCAGCACCTTGAGGCCGGCGTCCACCCGCACCGACTCGCCGTCCACGAGGCCGACGCGTCGCGAGTAGTACGGAATGAACGTGTCGTTGTCGACGAGGCCGGCGCCGAACGCGAAGATGTTCGAACCTTCCGAGAAGAAGCGGCGCTTTTCCGGAAAGAACAACGCGAAGCGCGTCAGGTTGACCTGCTGCGTGTCCGCTTCCGCCTCGGCAAAATCCGGATTGAAAGTCAGCGTGGCGGTAATACCCGGCGTCAGGTGGTAGCGAACGTCGCCGCCGACTTGCGCCGCGCTGCGGTTGCCGACGCTGTCGTGGCGCACCAATGCGTACGGCGAGATTTCAAGGCCATGACCTTGCTCGAAGCCGTCTACCCCGGTCAGCGTACCCACGCGCGACAGATCGAAAATCGAGGCATCCAGGCTGATGCCCGTCCACTGCAGGCTGAGCTGGTCGCGAGGCACATAACGTTGAACGTTGAGCCCCCATTGCGTGGAATCCGGGGGAAATTGCAGACTGCGGGTGTCGATCGCGATCTCGGCGGTCCAGCCGGTCGCGGTGCGCTGCACCTTCGCATCCCAGATGCCGTCCCAATCGTAGTTCGGATCGCTCGAAGCCGGCGAGATCAGGCCGTCGGTGATCCCACCACCGGCATTGACCTGGAATACGTAGCCGAGCCGATGCGTACCGAAGGTATCCAGCACCACCGTGACGTGGTCATCGTGCTTCTGATCGCTGTCGCGCTCCAGCGTGTGCACCGACAGCTTGGCGAGGTCCGGGTCGGTGCAGTCCACGCCGAAATACAGGTGGTCGCGGTCCGACAGCACGCGCACCGTGGTGACATACGGCGTGGGCTGGCCGGGACGCGGATCTTGCTGGGTCAGTTTCAGTACCGGCGCTTGCTGCCATGCTGGTTCATCCAGCGCGCCATCGAGCACGATCGTGCCCTGCGGCACCTGCACGGCTTGAACCCGCGCCGGCTGCGCGGGTGCGGCAGCCGGCGTCGATGCAGCGAGGGCCGATGCGAGCATCATGGCGGGCAACATCGGCCAACAATATCAAGGCTTCGCCACGGCGGCCTGCGCCTCCAGCGCGGCGCGAAATCCGCGCGCCAGATCGGCGGCTTTGCCCTTGCCCCAGAAGTGCGTGAAATAGAAATCCGGCTGCGTGCCGATCATGTGGTTGTGCAAGGCGACGATATGGATGCCCGCCTTGCGCAACGCGCGCAAGACCGGCTGCACCTCATCGGCGCGCATGATGAAATCGCCGTCCATCGCCGCAAGTTGGTCGCTGCCGCTGAAGGCTGCCCAGGTCGTCAGCCCCATCGAGGCGCCGATCGACTGGTCGTGCATGCGGCCCGTGGTGCCGATGGTGATCTTCGGTGAGCCGTTGTTGGCCTCCGCCGGATGACCCACGATTTTCGTGAGCATCTGCGTATCGATCTTGCCCGGTGTTGGCATGGGGCCACCGAAGCCGTCCGCGGGCTGCGGCCGTGCGGCGCGCACCGCCTTGATCGCATCCCACACGGCCTTGACGTCGGACGCGAGTGCCGTCGCGGAATCCTCGCCCTCGATGTGCATGAAGTAGACCTTCGGCTGGTCATAGAAGAAATGGTTGTGCAGAGCGGTGACGTGGAGGCCATGCGCGAAGGCGGCGTCCATCGCCGCATCCACTTCATCCTGGAACACCACCGTATCGCCCATCACCATTGCCTGGTTGCCCATCGGCGCGAACGCGGCCCAGGAGCCCAGCCCTGCGGCCGGTGGCAGCCGCATGCCATCCACCGTGACCGGCACGTCGCTGCGGCTCCAGCCGATCTTCACTACACCATCGCTTTGCAGGGTTGCCTTCGTGCCCGCCGCCTTGCCAATCGCGGCAACATCCAGCGAAGCAGCCGCCGCAGAGCCGCACGCGAGTACCAGCCCTGCAATGACCAATAACGTCCACAAGGTACGTGCCGAGAGGTACGAAATACGAGCATTCATGAGGATTCTCCTTGCGTTTCGGAATAAGCCGCGTATAGACAGTCGAGTACGACCGACATGTCCGCCAGCAGCGCATCGTCGTCCTCGCCTTGGCGGGCACGCGCACCCGCCATGACGCTGGCGAAACCGGCGGCATCGGCCACGGGTACGCCGCCGATGTCGAGATAACCGATCAGGCGCCCCAGCCGCGCCAGGCGCGGATCGCGATCGAGACCAAAGCTCGCGGCCAGGACTTCGAAGGTCACGCGCGCACCGACGTGGCTGAACTCGGCGCCGTCGAAATCGAACCCCACGGCGCGCTTGGGGCAATCGGTGGGTTTTTTCAGCCAACGGAACTCGGCGCGTGGATCGATGAAGCGGCGGATCAGCCAAGCCGAGGCCACGCGATCGATCCACAGGTGCCGACGCGTGGCCCACACACGGCCGCGGTAATCCTGCAGGCGGCGATGTGGAATCGCCGTTTTCTTTCCCTGCGGTTCGTCGGGCGCGAACTGTGCGTTGAGGGTGTGTTCGGCGTCGACCAGCGCGGTTTCCACCTGCGCCCGTGCCGCCCCCGGAAAGAAGTCGATCGCGGCAACTGTTTCCAGTTCCCGTCGGACCGTGGCGAGCTGCTTGCGTGCTTCAGTCTCTGTGAGCTTCCGTAATTCGCTTCGGAACGCAGCCAGATGTTCGAGCCCCTGTGCGTAAGCCTGGATACGATCGAAGGCAGTGCGCAGCTCGGTTTCCTGCTTGGGATCGGTCGAGGTGAACGGCACCACGTGCGCGCTGCCGCCGGCTCGGGTCGCCTCGTCGACCTGAGCCTTGAAGAGCTTTCGCGCTTCTTCACCGTCCGGCAGCACGTACACACCATCACGCAGCATCGCCGCGCCGGCGCCTTTCAGCGCCCGCCACAACCGCATGCGCGGCGTCTGGCTACGCCCCGGCAACGAGATCACCAACATCAGCCAGGGTGAGAGATTCGGCTTCATGTAGCGTATGCTACGCTGAAGTAGTTTTCACCACAAATGCGTGCTTCGATGAGCGAAGTCGCCGGAACGCCTGGAGGGACGCTCGATCCACTGAACTGCCTGTTTGCCGCACGCGCGTTGCGCGATTTCGGTGACAGCTTCGTCGCGATCCTGTTGCCGGCTTACCTGCTGGCGCTGGGCTTCACGCCGCTGGCAGTCGGGGTGCTCGCCACGGTATCGCTGTCGGGATCGGCCTGCCTGACGATCGGCGCAGGCGTCTTGGGAGCCCGCTACGGCTACCGCCGGCTGCTGCTGATCGCAGCCGGGCTGATGGTGGCCACCGGACTCGCGTTCGCCTCATTCCACCAGTACGCAATCCTGCTCGCGATCGCGTTCGCGGGCACGATCAATCCCTCCGCCGGCAACGTCAGCGTGTTCGTGCCGCTGGAACACGCGGCCTTGGCACACGAAGCCGGCCATACCGATCGCACCAGGATGTTTGCGCGTTACAGCCTGGCCGGAGCGCTGGCCGCGGCGATGGGCGCACTGATCGCCGGTGTTCCCGAGCTGGTGGCGCCGTTTGGCTTGGATCAGCTGAGCGCAATGCGCGGGATGTTCGTGCTGTATGCGTTGCTCGGCGTGGCGGGGCGCTGGCTCTACGCACGCCTGCCGCAACGGCCGGTCCCAACCACCGCTGCACCTTCCGCGGCACTCGGGCCTTCGCGTGCAATCGTGATCAGGCTGGCTGCACTATTCAGCCTGGATGCGTTCGCGGGTGGATTCGTGGTGCAGTCGCTGCTGGCCTTGTGGTTGTTCCAGCGGTTTCATCTCTCGCTCGCCGCCGCCGGTTTGTTCTTTTTCTGTGCGAGTTTGCTGGCGGCGCTGTCGTATCCGGCCGCGGCGCGCCTGTCACGACGCTTCGGGCTGGTCAACACGATGGTGTTCACGCATATCCCTTCGAGCATCGCGCTGATCCTGGCCGCACTGGCCCCCACCCTTGGCTTGGCGTTGGCGCTCCTGCTGGCGCGCGCCGCGCTCTCCCAGATGGACGTACCGACCCGCTCGTCCTACGTGATGGCGGTGGTGACCGAGGCCGAACGGCCTGCTGCCGCAAGCCTCACCTCCGTACCCCGCAGTCTCGCTTCGGCCGCGAGCCCGGCGATGGCGGGCGCACTGTTCGCCGCTTCCGCGTTCGCTTGGCCGTTGTTGATCTGCGGCACGCTGAAGATCATCTACGATCTCCTGCTGCTGACGCAGTTCCGGCGGCTCAAGCCGCCGGAAGAATGTTAGATTTCGAAACCACTGATCCGATGATTGCAAAAGGCGATGCCTGGAAGCAGGCTAGACTCCGGAGTTCCCGTCGTCGTCATCGTCTTCTTCGCTTTCGTTTTTGGCCGGCGTGATGGCGCCTGTCTTGGCGTTTACGTGAACGTGCATCGACTTGCCGTTCTTCGTGACGTCGGCATCGAAGTGGTCGCCTTCATGCTTGACATTTTTCACGTGGGTGTAGCCGGCTGCCTGCAACCTCTGGGTAACCTGCGCATCGGTCATACCCATCTGGGATTGCGAATTCATGGACGACTGCGCAGACACTTGTGCGAAGACCGGCGCATTGAACAGCAACAACCCTGCACACACGACGGCGGACAAGACGCAAGTTTGGCGTAACATGGCTTTTCTCCTGGCTTTCGAATCGCGTGCGTCCTTGGCACGCAAAATCGAGCGTAGCCCCGGTGCGGTTATCACGACGTGAATTGACCATGGCGTATGGGCGACGAATGGCACCAAAACATCAACCCACCATAAGAACGCCTGCCTGCGCCACGGAGGAGGACTTCGACATGAACTTGGATAAAACCAAACGCTCGCGGAAATCGGCATTGCTCGCCGCGATGTTTGCGCAGGCCTTTCTCCTGGTCCCATGCAGTTATGCGGGCGGTGCGGGTGGGACCTTGCCGCTGACGACAGTTGCGAACGTGTCTTTACCCGGCAAAGCCACCCGCTGGGACTACGCCAGTCTGAATGCCAAGCGCCATCATCTTTTTCTCGCGCATCTGGGCGACAGCACGGTAGTGGTGTTCGACACCGCGCAGCGGAAAGTGATCGCGACCATCCCCGATGTCAGCCACGTGCACGGGGTGCTCTACGTGCCGCAACTGGATCGCGTGTACGCCTCTGCCACTGGAACGGATGAAGTGGTCGCGATCGATGCCAGGACATTCAAGATCATCGCGCGCACGCCCGGTGGCGATTACCCGGATGGCATGGCGTACGCACCCGGCGTGCACAAGCTGTATGTCTCCGATGAGCACGGCGGCACCGACACTGTCATCGACACGGCAAACAACAAGCGCATCGCCACCATCCCGCTGGGTTGGGAGGTCGGTAACACGCAATATGACCCGGCCTCGCGGCACATCTTCGCCAATGCGCAGACGCGCGGCCAGCTGGCGGAAATCAATCCGGCCATCGACAAAGTGGTTGCACGCATCAACTTGCCAGGCGCAAAAGGCAACCACGGCCTCTACATCGACGCACCCGCGCGGCTCGCCTTCATTGCATGCGAAGGCAACGACAAGCTGCTGGTCTTGGACCTTGCCAACCGCAAGGTGTTGGCGTCCTTCAATGTCGCACAAGACCCCGATGTGCTCGCCTTCGATCCGATGCTTGGCTGGCTGTACGTCGCCGGTGAGTCCGGACAGGTTTCGCTATTCAAGGTGCAAGGAAAAACGGTCAGCGCGATCGCGACCGCCTGGTTTGGTCCCAATGCGCATGTGGTTGCGGTCGACCCTGCTACACACGCGGCTTACTTTCCACTCAAAGCGGTCAAGGGCAACCCGATGTTGAGGATTACGCGGCCACGGACCTGACGCAGCACTTGCGCAAAAGAATCGACAGAGCTTTCACCACGCGCGAGCAAAGGCATCACCATCACAACTCCGAGGACGGCATGGTCACAAGCGCAGCGCTGATTGAGTTCAGCGAGTGGCCGACCTGGGGGTGTACATGGGATTGTGCCCGGATAAAGCCAAAATTTGGACATTTGGCATCCAAGTTGTTGATTCCGTGTCCTTGCCGGTCGATCGAACCAAACTCTGAGCCGCGGTTGCTATCCTCTTCCTTTCGTGTCTTCGTTGCGGATGGCGAACATGGCGAGCATCGAACGTACCGCATACCCCCAATTTTCTCGCGTCACTACGGCGCGCGACCTTCTCGAACACTACACACCCGACCAGGACGAGATCGCTTGGGTGGCGCGCTCGGCCAATAGCCGCAGCGGCCAACTGGGGCTCACGGTGCTGCTCAAGACCTTTCAGGTCCTGCATTACTTCCCGGCGCCAGGCTCGGTTCCGCCCGAGATCATTGACCACATCCGGACCGTGATGACCCTTGGCCCGAAGGCTGCCGTCCACTACCGACAGGTCAAGACGTTTTACCGCCACTGCACCGCGGTACGTGAGTACCTGGGTATTCAGCCCTATTACGGAAAGGAGGCCAGCCGTGTTGCAGTGCGCGCAGCGTATGAGGCGGCCGAAACGATGGATCAACGCGTTGACATCATCAACGCAGTGATCGAGGAATTGATCTTCCAGCGATACGAGCTGCCGGCCTTTTCGGCCTTGGACAACATTGCCGAAGTCGCGTCGGCAACGGCCCAGGAGCGCCTTTACGCCCGCATCGATCGTGCATTGACTGACGAGCGACGCACGTTCCTCGACAACTTGCTCGTCACCGAATTTGCAGGCCACCAAAGCACTTTCCGCGCCATCAAGGCGCTGCCGAAGCGAGCCACGCGCAAACACCTCGAGGTTCTCCTGGACCAGATGACCTGGCTGAACACCCTCGGCGACGTGGAAACGCCGTTGCGTGGAATACCAGTCGGTAAGCTGCGCCATTTCGCACACCAGGCATCACTTCTCGACGCCGACGATCTTAGGCGTACCAAGCCCGCGCGGCGCTACGCGCTGATGCTCGCGCTGATTCACCGTATGCGCGTCCGGGCACGCGATGATCTGGCGGAGATGTTCATCCGCCGAGTCAGCACACTTCACAAGCGGGCTCGGGAAGAGCTCATGATGATCCACATGCACCAGCGGGAAATGGCCGAACGACTGGTGGCCAGGCTGGACGATGTTCTGGTAATTCTCACCGATGAACCGGACGACCTTCCGGCAGGACGCCAGATTCGCGCACTCCTGATGCCGGCTGGCGATGAAGGCAAGCTGCGCGAGGATTGCGCGGCCATCCAGAAGGCCGGTGACAACAATCACCTGCCGCTGCTGTGGCGGTTTTTCAAGAGCCATCGTTCCGTGCTGATGCAGTTGGCGCAGACGCTCGAGTTCGTTTCGGCCACCCGGAACCATGCGCTCATCGACGCGCTGGCGGTTGTGCTCGCGAACGCGTCACGCCGCGCCGAATGGCTCGAAGTCAAAGTTGATCTTTCATTCTGTTCGGAACGTTGGCGGCGGCTGATCGTTCAGCAGGGAGATGACGGTCGAACGCTCAATCACCGTTACCTGGAAATGTGCGTGTTCTCGCACTTGGCGAGCGAACTGAAGTCCGGTGACATCTGCGTCACCGGCTCCGAGGCGTTCGCCGATCTTCGCGAGCACCTGCTGCCTTGGCCGGAGTGCGAGCAGCGACTGATCGCGTTTTGCACGCGCGTGGGTATTCCGGTCAGTGCGGCTGAGTGCGTGGCCGAGCTCAAGCAGCGCCTGACAGAAACGGCTGCGAAGCTCGACACCTCGTTTCCTGACCTCAAGGGCGAACTCGCGATCGGCGCGAATGGGATGCCGGTGCTGCGCCGGCTGCAGGCGCGGGAAATTCCCGCCTCCGCCATCGCGCTGCAGAGCGCACTCAGCCGTGAGTTGCCGTCTCGCAGCCTGCTGGACGTGCTGGCCAATATCGAACACTGGACTCACTTCACGCGCCACTTCGGCCCGATTTCCGGCTTCGAGCCCAAGATAAAGCACGCGACCGAGCGTTACCTCCAAACCGTCTTTGCGATGGGGTGCAACCTTGGTGCCAACCAGGCGGCCAAGCATTTCACCGATCCGGTGAGCCCGCACATGATCTCGCGGGTACACCGGCGCCACATCACGGTGGAAAAGCTCGATGCCGCCACGCGCGAGTTGGCCGAGCTGTACCTGCGTCTGGACCTGCCGCGTGTGTGGGGCGATGGCAAAAGCGTGGCGGCGGATGGAACCCAGTACGACTTCTACGACCAGAACCTGCTCGCCGGCTATCACTTCCGTTACAAGAAGATGGGTGCCGTGGCGTACCGCCATGTGGCCAACAACTACATTGCCACCTTCCGGCACTTCATCCCGCCCGGCATCTGGGAGGCGGTGTATGTTATCGAAGGGCTGCTGAAGGCCGGCCTTTCGGTCGAGCCCGATACGGTGTATTCGGATACGCAAGGGCAGTCGGCCGTCGTGTTCGCGTTCACGTATCTCTTGGGTATCCACCTTCTGCCGCGCATCCGCAATTGGAAAGACCTGAACTTCTACCGGCCGCACAGTCAGAGCCGCTACACCCACATCGACGCGCTCTTCAACAACACGATCGACTGGGAGCTGATCCAGACGCACTGGCCGGACTTGCTCCAACTCGCGTTATCCGTTCAGGCCGGTACGATTGCCTCGCCACTGTTGTTGCGCCGGCTCAGCGCCAGCAGTCGGCGGAATCGACTGTTCCTCGCAGCACAAGAGCTGGGGCGTGCACACCGCACGATTTTTCTGCTGCAGTGGATCGGCAGCCTGCCATTGCGACAGGAGGTCACCCGCGAGACCAACAAGATCGAGTCCTACAACGGGTTTGCCAAGTTCCTGTCCTTCGGCGGGGATGCGATCCCCGAGAATGATCCCGACGAACAGCAGAAACATTTGCGCTACAACGACCTGATCGCCTCGGCCGTGATCCTGCAGAATACTGTCGACATGATGCGAGCCCTGCAAAAGCTCCACAACGACGGCACCGCAGTGTCCGGGGCCGACGTCAGCTTTCTCTCGCCCTACGGCACCGCCGGGCTCAAGCGGTTTGGCGACTATCATCTGGACCTGAAGCGCCCGATGGAACCTTGGATTCGGGACGACGTGTTCAAGGCTGCGGCCAAAGCGGCCCGCGCCGCTGCCGAACGCCCGGCGCCAACCCCAACCGAAGAAAATGCCAAACCCCGCCCCCCATCTGAAGACGCCAGCGCTTGAATTGTTGCGCGAGACGTACGACACCACCCGGCTGCTCCAACGGGTCGACTCATTGGATGAGGTGCGGCACAGTGTCGATGACCCGGGAGGTCTGCGAAATGACCTGCTGCGTCTGCATGCGATGGCGCATACGTTGATCAATGGGGGGCCGTTGTCGGTCGCAAGTTCACCGACCATGCTCGGTGATCTCGCCATGGAAATTTCGATGGAAGTGGAGCGGCTGGTCGCGTTGCTGGAGGAGATTCGTCGCGGAGTGGAACCGTTGGAAACGCTGGCGTCGGAAGACGAAACGTCAGGATCATCTACCGGTGCAGCGCACGAAGAACCAAGGGATCCAACCGGGTCGCGCCGGGTCGGTCAGTGAGCACTGGGGTGAGAGCAAAGTCGGGATACGCGGTCAGCAAGGCTAACCTCGCCACATGCGGGGTCAGGAGGATAACGCGATATCTCCCGAAGCGACGGCGAGAAACGGATGTCGCGGCGTGGCGTGGGCGAGAGCCCGCGCGTCGTCTATGTCCGCAAGCGGCGCCGCGGTTCAGGCGAATTTGCGCCGACGCCGGATCGCGGGCTGTGTGATGCGCTTGCGCGCAGGTGCCGTCCGTTCCGGTTGCAATTCCAAGATGGGGCATCGCCCGTTGGCGCCCGCGCACAGGTTCAGCAGCAAGCGCAGTTCATCGCGCAGATGGCGCAAGGTGCGCACGCGCCCGGTCACGGCCTCGAGCTTGCTGTGCGCCAGCCGACGCGCTTCCTCCCGCGCGGTGGCTGGATGATCGCGCAGTTCCAGCAATTGGCCGATCTCCGCCAGCGTAAAATCCATCGCCTGGGCGCGCGCGATGAAACGCAGCCGTTCCAGTTCGGCATCGGTGTAGTAACGGCGACCGCCGCCGTCGCGCAGGACCCGGCGCATCAGCCCGATCCGTTCGTAGTAGCGCAGGGTGTCGGCGCTCATCCCGGCCCGTGCGGCCGCTTCGCCGATCCGGTAGCCGCTCATCGGACATTCCTCTCGACCGGAAATCGATCGCGCATCCGTGCCAGCGCGCGCGGACCCTGCGCCGCCAGTTTTCCGTCCACGACCAGCGCTGGCAGGCGAGTGATGCCCAGTCGCGCGGCGGCTTCCAGATGCATTGTCGCGTCGATCCAGCGCACCGGCGGCATGGCGCGCACGTTCTCTGCCTTGTCAGCTCCGCCGCAGGCAGTGCAGAAGGGGTTGTAGTAGAGCTCGGTGGACACACTGACACTCGCGAAGAATGCTCGACTTGAAGCATACTCCAAGTCTGAGACTGTGGCCAGGTGAAGCCACTTCCAATACTCTTCCAACGACAAAGAGCCTAGCCCAGGTCCCGCGGCTGGTAGCGCAGTGGCAGATGGCACGCTCGGCCGCACGCCGACTTCGCGCGGGACGCGCTGAAGCACCATCTACGCACGCAGGCCAGAAGCCGGCGAGACCCTGATCCGCCACTCCGATCGCGGATCGCAACATGTGTCGTTTCGCTATTCCGAGCGCTTGGCCGATGCTGGCATCGAGCTGGAGGCGGTGTTTGTCGTCTGTCACGGTGTCTCAATTGCGCTGAACCCCGCACGGTGTAGCGCGTCCTTGAGCGTCTGCTCCTGCAACTTCGACGATTCATAACGAACCCACACCTGTTTGAGTTCAACCTTTGCGTCAACCCCTGTAACGCCAGATATCGCCTGAAGGGCCTGTCCAATCTTGTTGGCACAGCCCTCGCACTGCATTTCCGGCACGGTAAACCGCATCTCTGCGAGCGCAGCGTCGCCAATCCCGTGCGCGTGCACGATTGCTGACTGCGGATCTGCGCCTGCGAAGCGGCTGAAGAGAAAAGGCTCAAGCGGGAATGATGTCGACTGGCCGGCGGCCAACTCCGAAATCATGAGCCCGGTCATCGGCGAGGTGACGATCCCGGTGCGAAAGTGACCGCACGCATTGAAGTACCCAGCGATCTCGTCCACGGGACCCAGGATCGGAAGCTCATCGGGAGACCCCGGCCGCAATCCCGACCACACGCGCTTGAGATGAACATTGGCAAGGGAAGGCACGGCACGCACCGCGCCCGCGGCGAGGGACCGCATCGCTTCGGGCGTGGTTCCGACGTCAAAGCCGACCTCTTCAGTGGTGCTGCCGATAATGATCTCGCCATGCTGCTTTTGCGCAAGGTAGCAGTTCGACGTTGAAAGGCAGGCAGAGAGAACCTTGGGGAGCGTTTCGGTGCCCAGGATTTGCCCACGAACCGGGCGCACCGGAACTTCAATTCCGATCATCCGTCCAACGTTGACGGCCCAGGCTCCCGCGGCATTGACGACCATGGCGCAGGGATAGCGATCGGCACCAGCCTGCGCGGCGACAACCCGTCCTGCACGCATCTCGATTCCGGTTACCGCAGTGTGGGTAATGATCGTTGCGCCCAGTCTCTGTGCGGCGGCTCGAAACGCGTCCGCGAGGCGGTACGGATTCACCTGGTCGTCGCCGTTGAAACGCAGCGCGCCGCGCACCTCGCGCGTCACCGCCGGCTCGGCCTTGGCCAGCTCATCAGGCGTCAACCAGTCGATGCGATTCTGGCCGCAGGGGCAGTGTTCCAGGAGCGGCTTCGCGAAAGCCACGTCACCGTCGTCATACATCGTGAACAACAGCGAGGTCCGTTCAAGTTCGATATCGATCCCCGCGGTTTGCAGCAGTTCATCACGAAGCCGTGGAAACATCGCGTTCGATTGCAACGCAAAATCGAGAAATGCTTTGGGGAGCTGGCCGGGGCCGTGCACGCCCTCGGGCAGTTGGCCCCGACCCGCAAGCGCCTTGTGAAAGATGACGCCACAGCCGAGACCCACCGACTCCCCGAGCGGCCAGAGCCCGCCTGCGGACGCAGAGGTCGCGCGGCCTCGCTTGGGTTGATCGATCAGCGTGACACCCAAACCAGCCCTTGCGCAGTAATAGGCGACCGAGCAGCCAATGACGCCCCCGCCGATCACCACGACGTCGCGCGCCGCATTCATGACGGGCCTCCTCCGACGGCGTCCAACGGGTCGGCGACAACTGAGCCGGCGAGCCCTGTGGTGTTCGCCAGCAGGCCGAGCGTCGTCTGCTTCATCGGCGGTCGCGGATTGATCTGGCCAACCTGCTCGAGTGTTCGTCCGGTCGCCTGACTGATGCTCATCGCCATCGAGGCTGCGCAGTTCCGCCCCTGGCATGGTCCCATGCCGAGCCGGGTAAAAAGCTTTACAGCTTGGAGATCCTGGGCGCCGGCAGCGAGGGCCGCGCGGATCTCGCTGAACGTCACTTCCTCACAGCGGCACGCCAGCGTTTCCTCGGAGGCGAGTTGGCTCAGGCCGGGCCGGATGCGCGAAATCTCATCGAGCACGCGGCGCGCGCGAGCAAGCGAGCGCAGTCGCCGCAGCGGCGCGGCGCGTCTGCGATCCGCCTCGCGCGCGTTCAGCGCGCCGGTCTGTTCCGCGGCGGTGATGCCCGCCACACGCCCCTGTTCGAGGGCAACGAGCGATCCCGCGACACCGGCGCCATCGCCCACCGCGAAGACACCGGGAACGGTGGTCCGCATGAATGCATCGCGCACCGGAATCCAGCCGCCCAGCTCGTGTACATATTCGTGACGGCAACCCGTGCTTTGCGTCAGCGCCGTGTCCGGCACCAGGCCGAACCCGGCCACCACGAGATCGACTTCAACTCGCGTCGCGCGCTCCTTCAACGGTCGCCAGTCATTCGCGTCGACCGGTCCGTAGGAGGCGGTTTCGACCGCGCCTTCGCCGTGGGCCGCGAAAATCGTATGATTGAACAACAGCGGAATGCCCGCATGCCGCAGTCCGCACCAGTAGGTCCAAGCATCCCGGAGCAATCCCCACTCGCCCCACACCTTCGGTACCTGGCGCGGCGACCATGAGGGCTTGCCGGCTTCCAGTACGGCCACGACCTCCACGCCGGCGTGGTGCAGTTGGTTGGCGACCACGAGCAGGAGCGGGCCGGTTCCCGCGACCAGCGCGCGCCGCCCAGGCTTCACCTGCATCGTCTTGATCAGCGTCTGCACACCGCCCGCGGTCATCACGCCCGGCAGCGTCCAGCCCGGAAACGGTACCGGGCGTTCGTAAGCACCGGTAGCCAGCACCAAGCGCTCGGCGCGGAGCATCGCCGAAGAGTGCCCGGAGGTCCACAGCAGCTCACGGCCGCTATTGCCGCTATTCCAGATGCCCAATACCGATGCACCCGACAGGACCTCCACTTGATCCGCGACCTCGCTGAATTCGTGACGCAGCCGCTCGCCGCGCTGAAAGTCGCGGCCCAAGGCGGGCGCAGCGACCACGTGGAACGCTTCCGGTGGTGGCCGATAGATTCGGCCGCCGAGGTGCGCGGACTCGTCCAACAGCGTGCAGCGCAATCCCGCGCGTGCCGCTTCGATGGCGGCGCCCAATCCCGCAGGCCCTGCGCCGACGATGACCAACGATCCGGATGATGTGGATTTAGCCTTGATGTCCATGGCCCTGGTCATTCCAAGACCCGTTGCCCTTTTGCGACTCGATGCGCATGCCGGCCCTCGCCGGCGTTTGGCAGGCGCGGGTATTAGGCAGCCCATCGATACTCATCACGCAGTCGAAGCAGATTCCGATGCCGCAAAACATGCCGCGGGGCTCACCGCGCCGAGCCGTCACGCGCAAGGCGCGAACGCCGGCGGCGAGCAATGCCGCCGCGACGCTCTCACCCTCAAACGCATGAATGGGCCGGCCATCGACGATCATCTCGATTTGCCGGCCGCGCGAAACCGCGCCGCCCAGCCGGGCGCCGATTTCGCCAGCTTTCTCCGCTCTTTTCATTGACTTGATCCATGCGGCCACAACTGCCGCGTTCATTGGCCATGAGCGCTCTCAAGGGCCCGGCGCCATCAGCGGCACCGGGCCGGCTATCAGGCGCCTTAGCCCATCTGGCGACAAGCCTCCGCGCAGCGGCGGCAGGCTTGTGCGCAGTCTTGGCAGGCTTGCGGTTTGTGCTTTTCGCATTCCGCGGCGCAGGCCTCGCAAATTTCCGCGCACATTGCGCAGCTTTGCGCGGCGAACCGCGAGTTCCGGCCAAGCAGCCGCACGCACAGTGCGCAGACGTCCGCGCAGTCGAGGCACAAGCGCAGGCAATCGCTGCGTTCGGCCGCGCCAATACAGCAATCCGTGCAGACTTCGCAAGCCCTGAAACATTCCAAACAAGCATCAAGGCAGGCTTTTTGGGTGTCCGTCATGTCGATACTCCTTCATCGAGAAATAAACGTGGGCCGCTCCCACTGCGCGGAGGTTACGACTTGGACTGCACTCCATGTCAAGCGTGAGCATCCGGCAATTCAGGAATTATTCCAATACCCCCTTGACATGGAGTTAGCTCCAAGTTCTACAGTAGCGCAAATGCTGCATCAGCGGAGGCGAACGCCGCCTCCCGAAATGCAGGAGGACCTCTCATGAAAACGGCGAATCTCAAGATTCAGGGCATGCACTGCGACGGGTGCGCCCAAACCCATCCAGAGCGCGCAGGAGGTTTCGATGGCGTCCTACGCACTGACGCGCGGCCTGTTCCTGGCGCTGCTCGGCGTGTGATCGATCGCGCTGGGGTTGTTCGCGCATTTCAAGACATAAAGGAGATTTGCAAATGAACATGATCGCATCATCCATGCCGTGGAGCGAAGAGCCCTCACGCGAGAGCGGACTGCGGCGCGTACGCGCCCACATCGGCGGCCTGCACTGTTCGCTGTGTACCGGCACCATCGAGAAGGCGCTGGGCCGACGGCCGGGCGTGCACAAGGTCGCGGTCAGCCTGACCCACGAACAGACCCTGATCGAGTTCGACCCCAAGGTGGTAGCCGCGGCGGAGCTGATGGGGACCCTGACCGCTATCGGTTACACGATCTCGGATCCGCGCAAGGTCGAGCCGTTCGAGCAACAGGAACGGGCGCTCGCGCGCGAGCGCAACCGGTTCCTGATCGCACTGGCGGCGAGCCTCGCCGCGATCGGCCTGATCGCCAATCCCGCCAGCGGCTGGACGCTGGGCCTGTCCGGCTTCGTGTTCGCCAGCCTGATCGCTTTTTCGGTCGCGGTGTTGAAGAACCGCGGGCCGCTGCTTGCGACCGTGGGCGCGCTGACGCTTGCCGTGCCAGGCTTGGTGCTGTTCTTCCTGCGGGTAAATGGACTATTGGGCTCTGCCACGCCGTGGCTCACTGGCATCCTCGCCGTGGCACTGATCTTCGGCCTCGGCGGGCACATCCTGCGCATGGGGTTTCAGGCCTTGCGCCGCGGCATCCTGAACCAGCACGTGCTGGTTGAAGTCGGCGCGTTCGCGGGGCTCGCCGGCGGCGTGATCGGGCTCGCTACCCGCTTGCCGGGCTACCCGACCGCGCCTTTCTTCGCGGTCGCGGTACTGGTGCTGACCTACCATATCTTCTCGGAGTGGCTGTCGCTGATCGTGAAGACGCGTGGTTCGCAGGCCGTCAAGAAACTGTTGGACCTGCAGCCGGACACCGCCCATGTGCTGCGCGATGGGCATGAAGAGACGCTGCGCATTGAAGACGTCCATACGGGTGATGAAGTCCGGATTCGTCCGGGCGAACGGATTCCGGTGGACGGCAAGATTGTCGACGGGCGTTCGGCAGTCGACGAGTCGCTAATCACCGGCGAGCCCTTGCCGGTCGAAAAGTCGGTAGGTGACTCCATCGCCGGCGGCGCGATCAACGGCACCGGCGCACTGCTTGTGCGGGTGACGGCCGTCGGCGAGGAAAGCTTTCTGCAGCAGGTGATTCGCAGCGTCGAGGACGCTCGGGCGCTCAAACCGGGATTGCTGCACGTGGTGGACCGGGTGCTGCGCGTGTACACACCGACGGTGCTGCTCATTGCCGCGGTTGCATTTGTCGCCTGGCTGGTCGGGCCGGTGTTGCTGGGCTACCCGCTGGACATCCAGCGGGCGGTGTACGCGGGTTTGTCGGCACTAGTCATGGGTTATCCCTGTGCGGTCGGCATCTCAGCACCATTGTCGATCGTGCGGGGTGCTGCGGAGGCGGCCGATCGCGGCGTCTTGATGCGCACCGGCGAAGCCTTCGAAGGCCTGCGTCGTGTGACCACGGTCGTATTCGACAAGACCGGCACCTTGACCGAAGGCAAGCCAAAGGTCCGCGAGATCGAGCCGCACGGCATCGACCGGAATGGTTTGTTGCGTATCGCCGCCGCAGTCGAAACCGCGTCCGAGCATCCCTTGGCCCAAGCCATCGTGCAGGCCGCGTTCGACGCCCACCTGGATATCCCCACGGTCGCCGATTTCGAGGCCATCGCCGGCAAGGGCGTCATCGCGAGGCTGCGGGATCAGGAAATCCTCGCCGGCAGCCCGGCGTTCCTCGCTGAACGCGGTATCGACCTCGCACCGTTTGCTGATCGGGTGCGCGAGCTGGAGCAGGCTGGTCGCACGGTGATTGCCGTGGGTCGGCGAGACCAACTGCTGGGTATTCTGGCGCTCGGCGATGCATTACGCGCGGACGCCGTGTCTGCTGTGCGGCAACTCAAAGCCAGCGGCGTGCGGGTTGCACTGCTGACCGGCGACAACGAGCGTGCCGCCCGCCGCATGGCTGAACAGGCTGGCATCGACGAGGTCCATGCCGGTGTGTTGCCGGAGCGCAAAGCCGAGACGATCCGCAAGCTCCAGGAGCATGCGCGTGTCGCGATGGTCGGCGACGGCATCAACGACGCACCGGCGCTGATGCAGGCCGATGTCGGCATCGCGATGGGCACGGGCACCGACATCGCCATCGATTCGGCCGACGTGATCATCCTCAACACGCGGCTCACGGGTGTGCTCGATGCCTACGCCATCAGCCGCCGCGGCTATCGCAAGATGGTGCAGAACATCACGCTGGCATTTCTGTTCAACGGCATCGGCGTGCCGGTCGCAGCGCTCGGCATCATCCATCCGGTATGGGCGATGATCGCCATGGCCGGCAGCGTCACGGCGATTTTCATCAACTCGCTGTGGGGCCAGCCGCAACTGTTCTTCGGCGCGGTCGAAAGCGTCGGACACCCCGTCACGAAGGCCACCCCGAGTGCGGCATAGCCAAGGAGGGAGTGCAGTGGATCGCGCGCAACAACAAGAGGAGGTCGGGATCGATGGTGACAAGCGCAGGCATCTTCTGTGGATGCTTGCGCTCGCGACCTTCGCCATCTTCTTTCAGGCCTACATGGTCGCACCGATCATTCCGGCGTTGTCAACAGATTTTGGCGTGCCCGTGCAAACCGTCGGCCTTCTGGTTCCGGCCTATCTCATCCCGTACGGTGTGGCGACACTCCTTTACGGCCTCATTGCCGATCGCGTGGGCATTCACCGTGTGCTGTTCTTGTCGTTGGCGCTATTTTCAGCGCTCTCGCTTCTGACGACCACCGCGCATTCCGTCGAACAGCTCATCGTCTGGCGTGTCCTGACGGGGGTGGGCGCGAGCGGCGTGGTGCCACTCGCCTTGACCTTGGTCGGCCGCCTCTTTCCATACGAACAGCGGGGCCGGCCTTTGGGCTGGCTGTTCGGAGCAATGGCCGGAGGCATGGCGTTTGGCTCGCCGTTGGGCACGATCCTGGTGTCGGTGGTTGGCTGGCGCGGGCTCTTCGTGATCGTGGGTTTGGCTGGAGCTGCGCTTTTGCTCGTCCTTGCGGGTTATCGAGGAGTGATCGCCAGCGTCGTGCAGCAGGTCACTGGCACGCTGTCCGATATCGTCCGCAGCTACAAGGGCCTCTTGAGCACGGCGCGCGGGCAGCGCACCTATGGCTACGTGCTCGTCAACTCGATGTTCCAGTCTGGGGTTTTTACGTGGCTCGGTGTTTTTTTGGCGCACCGCTATGACCTTGGACCGGTCGGCATCGGCGTCGCGCTCCTCGGTTATGGCGTGCCGGGCTTCCTTCTCGGCCCCCTCATCGGTCGCGCGGCGGATCGCTGGGGCCGCGCACGTTTGATCCCGATCGGTCTCGCGCTCGGTGCCATAGCCGCCACCTCGCTGATCCTCAAGTTTCCTGTCGTTCTGGCACCTGTGATCGCGATGACCCTGTCCTTGGGTTACGACATGACCCAGCCGCTCTTTGGGGGGATCGTCACCGCCCTCGGCGGAAAACGCGCTGGGCAGGCGATGGGGTTGAACGTGTTCACTTTGTTCATCGGGTTCGGACTCGGAAGCCTCGCCTTTGGTGCGCTCCTGCGGGTCGGGTTCGAATTCACCCTGGGAATCTTTGCGGCGGTGGAGTTTGGCCTCGCCCTGCTGTCGCTCGGTTTGTTCCGGGCAGAGGTCCCCAAGCCAGCGCCCGGGATCCAGCCGGCAGACGCCGGTCGGGGTTGATCTGGAGGACGCCCCCGAAGAACGAGGTGCAGTTTCGGGCTCGGCGTGAGTCCGCCGAGATTATCTTTGTTCGAAGAGGAGAAGAAAAATGAAGGCTCGCTCCAACCGTGCCGCGTTATTGGGACTGACTTCGGCCGGGAGTGCCCTGGTCCATTTAAGCGGCGGCATCATGCCGCTGGCGCTCCCCTCGATCATGCGCGCGTTTCCGGCTGACACGGCCGCGCTCGGCACCGTGCCAACGATAGTGTGGACGCTCATCGCCTACATGATCACTTTTGCGGCGGTCCTCGTGCCCGCCGCCAAGCTCGCCGATATCTATGGACACAAGTTTTTCTTCTCGTTGGGTCTTGTCATCTTCACCGTGTTTGCAATTCTGAGCGGGTCGGCGTGGAGTATTGACAGTCTTCTCCTCTTCAGGTTCCTGCAGGGCATCGGCGGCGGCATCGTGTTCGTCGTTTCCATGCAGTTGCTGGGGGACGTATTTCCGAGCGATTCACCACAATCAGCGACCGCGCTGGGCGTGTGGAGAGGATTCGTTGTTGGGGCCGCTGTTTTGGCGCCGGCGGTCGGGGGGCCGCTGACCGTCTGGTTGGGCTGGCGATGGGTCTCCTGGGGCCTCGTGCCGGTTTCGATCCTCATCTGGCTCCTGGGTCTGATCTGGCTGAAGCAGGATGAGCGGACGTCACGCCCTCCGTCTTTTGACTGGGCCGGCGCCGCTCTCACCGTCGCAAGCTTCTCCCTACTGGCCATCGCTATAGCCGGGACGCGGATCTTTGGCGCGACCTCACCGAACACGCTCTTCCTTTATGGAGGCTTTGCGGCGATTTCGATCCTATTGGTTTTGGTTGAGGTGCGGACGCGCGCTCCCGTCTTAAACCTCTCGCTGTTCCGAAACTTGCCGTACATGGCCGCCAGCATTGCCACATGGATCGTGTGCGTTGGGATGTTCGCCGTCATGATGTTCATCCCTTTCTTTATGCTTTACATTCAGAAGTATCAGGTCATCCAGGCAAGCATCGCGGTGATCCCGGCAGCACTCACGGCGATTGCGTTCTCGTATGTCGGCGGGTACTTGGCCAACAAATGGGGTATGGTCATTCCGTCCGTGCTCGGCTTCCTCTTGGTTGCTGTCGGTTTCCTGCTCCTCACCCGTCTTTCGCCAGAAACGTCCTACATGCAAATTCTCGGCGCGCTCGTACTGACCGGGGTGGGAATGAGTCTGCCGCTGGCTCCAACAACTGTCGCGGCTTTCCGGGCTCTATCGAAAGACCAGACTACTGATGCCGCGGGGATTCTCAATGCGTTTCATAATATGGGCAGACCGACCGGCGTAGGTGTACTCGGCTCAATTCTGGTTGTCGGCTCGGTAGAGTCCTACAACACTATGTTTCTTTGGGCTGCGATGATTGCTGTGATCGGTGCCATCGTCTCTTTGGGCATGCGGGTCAGAATTAACAGACTCCCGTCGGCTTCAGGCAAGTCATATCGGTGACCGCTGAAACGGTGAACCGCTCCGATCATTACGGGTTACTACTGGAGGTACTACATCATGCTCAAATCGGCCGCATTCAAAGTGATCGGTGACCCGAAGCTGCATTGCGAAAGCTGTGAGCAGCGGGTTACGCGTGTGTTGACCACCCTGCAAGGCGTCCAGCGAGTCAGTGCGGACGCGGCATCCCAGCAGATCGAGGTCCTGTTCGATCCGGGCGAGCTCGCACCTGCCGCGATCGTCGAACGGCTTGCCCTGCTCGGCTACAAGACCGAACCGGCAGAACCAACGGCAGCGGCCGGCGAACAGGTCGTACAGGGCCAACGACGGTGATGCCCGAAGCCACCCTGTCCAAGGCGTCGCGCAGCGGCTGGGCCGGCGCGGTGGGCGCGGGCCTTGTTCTTTTGCTCATGGGAGCCGGAGGCTACGTCCTGTACCTGCACGCCGGCGCGCTGCTCCAGCACGGGCGGACCTTACCGCCTGCGCTGATTCTAGGCTTAGCCTTGGTGGGCGGCGCGGCTTCGTTCTTTTCGCCCTGCAGCATCGCCATTACGCCAGCGTTCGTGGCGTACCTTGCGGCCGGGACAACGCCATCCGGGAAGGCTCGTGCCTCGGCGCCTTCGCTGGCCTTGGCGGCCGGGCTGGTCGCGCTCGGCATCATCGTCTTCTACGGCATTGCCGGCGCCATCGTCGGCGTGATCGGGAGCGTTGCCTACAACTACCTGATCTACCTTATCCCGATCGTTGCTGCAGTCTTCGTGGTACTGGGCGTGCTGATCCTGCTGAACCGCACCGGCGCACTGGCGTTCGTGGAGCGCTGGAATCCGATGAACCGACGCTATGCCCGTCAGGAGGCTGGACCAGTCGTGGCTCGGTCACCAAGGAAGCGCACGCTCGTTTCATTCGGGTTCGCGTACGGCGCGGCGTCGCATACTTGCTCGTTGCCGATTTTTCTCGGCATCCTGCTGTTGCCGCTGGTAGCAGGCAATTACCCGCTCGCGGCGCTGTCCGTGTTCGCCTACGGCCTCGCCATCGCCCTGCTGGTCGTCGTGATGATGCTGCTGGGTCAGCGCGTTTTTGCTGGTCTGCGCCGGATGGGACCGTGGCTGATGCGGATCACGGCGCTGCTGTTCCTTGGCACCGGCGGATTCCTGTTCTATTACTTCGGCCAGAATTACGGGACGTACGTCACCCCCGCATCGGCCGCACCCCTCGCGGCGGTGCCCGCAGTTCACCGTTACCACTTGATCGAAGGTGCGGACGCGACCGGCTACCCGTACCAGCCGCGCAAGCTCGTTATTCCCGCACGGCAAGCCATCCAGCTTGCCGTGACGGACCATATCGGCGGCTGTCTGCTGAGCACCGTATTCGAGGGGCTCGGCCCTGGCGGCAACGCGGCAGAGATTACGGTGCCGGTGGGAGACACGCGGACCGTCCAGCTTTACGCGCCCCGTGCCGGACGCTACGTCTTTCATTGCGGCGGCAACATGTATTCGGGCACGGTGGTGGCGCAATGAAAAATCGGCATGACCATCGGAAAGCTCACGAAACGCGGCGGGGTCACTACAGACATATCCGCTTCTACGAAGACGAGTGCATCCTGCTCCTGCGGAAAAGACGGACGCCGGCTGTCGGCTGTACGGCAAACGACACCATGCGGCGGCTGAACTTCATCCGGCACGCGCAGCGTTGCGGCATGACGCTCTCAAACATCCGTCAGTTTGCTCGACTTGAAGACGCTGATCGTTCCTGCTGTGGCGACACCCGATCTTTCGCCAAGCTGAAGCAACTACAACTCGAAGAGAAGGTACAGTCGATGATGGCGATGCCGCAGGCGTTGTCCGCACTCATCGGGACCCGCACCGTCTGCACCATGGAAGACCGTTCCACCGACGATTGCCCCATCCTCGCAGCACTGGAATCTCACCTCGAAGCGCCGCCCCATCTTGTCGGCAGTGCACACACGGAAGCTTTCCCCAGTGCTATGCCGCGCAAGCACGGTCGGCCAGATTAGCGTCTCGACATCTTCAGCCTTGCGCTTCACGGATCCTCATGAACACCTTGTTGTGTATGGCCCACGGACGTGGGGCGGCACTTGACAGTGAGAAATTTACTTTTATAGTTCATGAACTATGAAACACATAACTGCTGTTGAAGTCCTGAAGGCGCTTGCCCATGACAGCCGCCTGGCGGCGTACCGCCTGCTGGTGCAGGCCGGACCCGAAGGGCTGGCGGTGGGCGAAATTAGCGACCGCCTCAAGCTACCGGCGCCCACGCTCACCAGCCATCTCAACGTGCTGCGACACGCCGGCCTCGTACGCGATGTGCGCGAAGGCCGCTCGATCCGCTGCCGCGCCGATTACGCGCGCATGAACATGTTGCTTGGCTTCCTGACCGAGAACTGTTGCGGCAACGACACCTCTTCCTGCGCACCCGTGTGCACACCCCAACCCAAACAGAGAACCTCGCGATGAAGCGCTTTCATGTACACGTCAACGTGAATGACCTGGATGCCAGCATCCGCTTCTATTCCACCCTGTTCGGCAGTACGCCGACCGTGCACAAGTCTGATTACGCCAAGTGGATGCTGGAAGACCCCCGCGTCAACTTCGCGATTTCGCAACGCGATCGCGCTCCGGGTGTGGATCATCTCGGCTTGCAGGCGGAGGACGGCGCCGAACTGAAAGCCTTCGGTGAACGGCTGATGGCGGCCGATGCGGTCGCCCTGGCCGAACAGGGCACCACCTGCTGCTACGCGCACTCGGACAAGTATTGGGCCGAAGATCCTCAAGGCGTGCGGTGGGAAACCTTCCACACCCACGGCGAGGCCACGATCTATTCGGCGCCTGCGCCACACGCGGAAGCCGCCAAGTCCGACGCGTGTTGTGGCCCGCAATCCTCCTGCTGCGGGCCGAAAGCGCGGGCAGCGGGGACGGGCGCGTGATGAACCCGAAACCCTATCGCGTGCTGTTCCTGTGCACTGGCAATTCGGCACGCAGCATCATGGCCGAAGCGCTGCTGAACGTGCTCGGCCATGGCCACTTCGAGGCCTTCAGTGCGGGCAGCCACCCTGCGGGACGGGTCCAGCCGCTGGCTGCGGAGCTTGCAACGAGCCTGGGCTATCCTGCTGACCGCCTGTACAGCAAATCCTGGGATGAATTTGCCAAGAAAGGCGCGCCGACCATGAACTTCGTAATCACTGTCTGCGACAACGCCGCGGGAGAAACGTGTCCGGTTTGGTTTGGCTCGCCCGTCACGGCGCACTGGGGCGTGCCCGACCCGGCGCACGTGGTTGGGGATGAAGCAACCCAACGTGCGGCGTACCGCGATGCATGGGAACTCCTGCGCGAGCGCGTCGAGGCGATGGTGGCGCTTCCGGCCGACCAGCTTGTTGGTCCAGAAGCGTGCCGTGCGTTGCAGGCAATTGCGCGGATTGGCGCCGAGTCAGCGCCCACGCTGGTCCAGCCCGACTGATCCAGCGTCTGTTCGCATTCATGCTCGCACTCACGATCTTCATCGTCACGCTTGCGCTCGTGATTTGGCAGCCGAAGAAACTCGGCATTGGCTGGAGCGCCTTGGGCGGTGCCGCCGTGGCACTGATCTTCGGCGTTGTCACGTTCGCCGATGTCGCATTGGTGTGGCACATCGTATGGGACGCCACCTTTACCTTCGTCGCACTTATCATCATTTCGTTGATCCTGGACGAGGCCGGCTTTTTCGCGTGGGCTGCGCTGCACGTCGCACGCTGGGGTGGCGGACGGGGCCGGCGATTGTTCCCGCTGGTGGTCCTGCTTGGGGCCGCCATTGCCGCGTTCTTCGCCAATGATGGCGCGGCATTGCTGCTTACTCCGATCGTGATCGCCATTCTGCTGCGATTGAAGTTCCCCCCCTCGGCGGCACTCGCGTTCGTATTGGCCACGGGCTTCATCGCCGACACGGCCAGCCTGCCGCTGGTGATCTCGAACCTCGTCAACATCGTCAGCGCCAACTATTTCGAAGTATCGTTCGACCATTACGCCGCCATCATGGTGCCGGTCGACCTAGTGTCGATCGCGGCCACGCTGGCGGTATTGTGGTTCGCGTTCGGCCGGAAGATTCCGACGCGCTACGACGTGGCCGAACTGGACGCGCCAGCCAGCGCCATCGTCGATCATCAGGTGTTCCGCGCGGCGTTGCCGCTGCTGGTCATCCTGCTTGTGGCGTATTTCGTGCTGGCGCCCTTGCACGTACCCGTCTCCTTCATCACCGGCGCGGCGGCATTGGTCCTCATGGCCATCGCGGGGCGCTGGTGGCATCGCGGACACGGCGCCGTCGTGTCCGTTGCCAGAGTCATCCGACATGCGCCCTGGCAGATCGTGCTGTTCTCACTCGGCATGTACGTGGTGGTTTATGGGTTGGGCGAAGCCGGGCTCACCCGCTACGGCGCAACGCTGTTGGAGGCGCTCGGCCGTCAGAATGTGGCAGTCGCAACCGTGGGCACCGGCTTTCTCGCAGCCTGCGTCGCAGCCGTCATGAACAACATGCCCTCGACGCTGGTCGGTGCATTGGCAATCAGCCATGCGAACGTTCCGCCCCTGACCCATCACTTGATGGTGTTCGCGAACGTCGTGGGCAATGACCTGGGGCCCAAGTTCACCCCCATTGGCAGCCTCGCGACGCTGCTGTGGCTGCATGTCCTGGCGGCCAAGGGTCATCGTATCGGCTGGGGCCAGTACATGAAGGTCGGCTTGGTACTGACGCCGCCGGTGCTATTGGTCACTCTGCTCGCGCTGGCCGCGTGGCTGCCGATCGTAACCCGGTTGTGAGCCATGCAGTTCAATCATCACGGGTACGAAAGTACGCACCGGTACGCGCCGAAACTACTCCACGCAGGTGGTACTGCGCCGACTACGATCAGCGCGAAGCCAAACACGATCCAGCGGTTCGCAGTCTCGCGATACTCCATGCCAACAGTGCGGTCAGCACCGCCTCGAGGTTCAACAGCAGCGCGGCCGTAGCAGCCAGCGGGATCTGGCCAACCGCGTTCATTCGCGCGGCGATCGGCACGGCATTGCCGGGCCGCGCAGAAGAACCTGGGTGTCGGGCCCACTTTGGGTGGTCCGCTGGTGTTCGGGCCGGATCAGTTTTCAGGCGGCTCGTGAAGATCTCGGGTGTCCAGCAAGTGCGCCGCCGGGTTCTTGGCCGCACCCCCGGCTTGGAAGTACCCGATCACGCTGCTGACCGAGTGGTGCTCCGTCATCGCCATCAACGCGGGCAGCGCGATACCTTGCCGCGCCCCCTCTGTAACAAATCCTGAGCGCAGGCTGTGGCCGCCGAAGTTTCCCTCGAGTTTCGCCATGATCGCTCTGCGTTGCACGATCGCGCCGATGGCAGCGGGGGAGAGCGCCGGACCGACGCGAGTCTTCCATATCCGCCTGAACATTGCCCCCTCTTTGAGACCGCTGACCGTCAGCCAAGCGGCCAGCGCCTCGGCCGCCACGCCCAATACCGGCTTGTCTGGCGTGGAATGTGCGGTCACGCCAGCCTGTTGGGTCTTGCTGTGTTCGAGCCGATAGACGTAGCCGCCTTCCGGCAACGCGTGCAAGTCATGCAGATCGGCGGCCGCGACTTCGCTGCGTCGCCGGCCGCCACTGGCGAACGCAAAATACAGCAGGGCGCGGTCGCGCAAGCCCTCGAGGGAGGCATCGCAGGTCGCGATCATGGCCTCGAGTTCCGGCTTGGTGATGGCGGTCTTCTTCGCCGGTCGTTCGCCGCGCTTGATCGCGGCGCGCCGGGCCCGCGCCAGCAGGTGCCGCACCGCCGGTTGCTCGCACGGATTTGCAAGCTTTTTCAGCTGATGGGCTTCGGACAAGACGGCAACGCGGTGGACCACCGTGCTGAGCTTCAGGGGCCCCGGTTTGTGCTTGATCTTGGTGACGACCAGCAGCGCGTCGAGCTGCTGTGGCAGTTCCCATTTCAGACCGGCTTTCGAACGCCGCGCCACATGGTCCACGATGAACTGCATCACCGCGGCCTCGGACACCGGCACCGTGATCGGGGTGCCGTAACGGCCCTGGTACCAGGCGGCCCAGTAGCGCAGTGCACTGGCGTAGCTGCGGGCGGTATTCGCCGAGGCCGCTTCAGCCAGGATTTCACGTACCGCTTCCGCCGCCGACGCGGCCAGATCCTCGGGCCGCAACCGGGCCAAAGCTTCCTGGGTCACGATCAGCGTATTTTTCTTCATATGTATAATGTAATATATATAATGATAAATCGATTGTATCGACGATAACTATCCATTATCGTCGGTACGAATACAACAGGGCAGGGTAACGAAAGCGGAGACCCAAAATGCCGCATGGAATCACTCAAGAGCAAGTGGACACCACCGCCGATGCGATCACTGCGGCCGGTGAGCGCGTGACGGTGGAAAAGGTTCGCGCCAAGCTCGGGACCGGCTCACCCAACACGGTCACCCGCATGTTGGATGTCTGGCGGCAGGGGCTGGCCACTCGGCTGCAGGAACTGAATACGCTCCCTGATCTTCCGGACGACGTTGGCCACGCCATGACCAACCTGTGGGGCCAAGCGCTGCAGCACGCCCGCGAGCATATGCAACAGGAAATCCATGCGGAGCGCGAAGCGCTTCAGCAAAGCCGGACGGCCCTCGATGCGCGCGAGGCCGAACAAGGGGCCCTGCTAGCGACGGCGCAGGCAGCCACGCAACAGGCCGAAGAAGCCGCTCGCCGCGCTGCGGTAGAGGTGGCCACGCTGCGCCGCTTGGTGGACCGGCTGGAGGACGAAGGCAAGGAGCACGCCGAGGAACGCCCCCGTCTCGTCGCCCAAAATCAGGCGCTGGAAACCGCCTGCACCAAACTTCGCGACGAAATCCGGACAATTGAGGAGAAGTCGGCGAAGGAGCGAAGTGCACGCGAGGAACACATCCGGATCGTTGAGGACCGTGCCCACGCTCACGTCGATCGGGCACGCACGGACCTCAAGGCCGCTCGCGCCGAGCTGGCCGACGCCCGGAAGCGCCACCAGCAAGAAACCCAAACGCTGCAGCGGACGATCACGGAACTCACGCGTTCCTTGCGTGCGGCGGAACGGGAAGCCGCCCATCAACGGGGCGTGGCCGAAGCCCTGAAGCTCAAACTGCCGAGCGCCGGACGCGGCAAGTCCGCCGCACGGCGGGTCGGGCGCGCCGGCAAGACGCGCTTACGATTACCGGAAGATTCCGACGCGCACACGGATCATGCCAAACGGCGCCAGAATTGAACGTTCTTGGATTGCGTCCGTGGAAACAAGTGATGCGCTGAGCCGCAGACTGTAAGTTTATGCATTACAGATACTTACGATTCAAATGTCCAAATTTTTGCCGAATCCGGGTTTACCCTCTACATCGGCTGCCCGGCGCCAAGAGACGCCGAGCACCTCCAGAGCAGACTATCGGGCTGACATCGCGTCGCAGCTTTCGGCACAACGCCGGCACGCCTGGACGCAGCGTTCCATCTCGGCATCATCGAATCCATCGCACGATGCCGCGCATTCGCGGCAGACCTCTGCACAGGCCCTGCAGACCGCGGTATGGACCGCAGCGCCCCGCAGCATCGTGCGCGCACTGGTCCCGCAAATGTCTGCACACGCGGTCAGCAACGCGATGTGAGCGGCGTCGGCGTGGTCTCCGCCTTCACCGAGGCAGTAGTTGGTAGTTTCGAGGCAAACGCGCTCGCATTGGATGCAGTCCTCGATGCACTGATTCATCGCTTGCGAGCGGTGCTCCGCTGTATGGTGAGTCATGGCTGTTTTCCTCTTCCTTGAAGCAGGCGAAACGCGGCGCGCCTGCATCGCCGCCCCTTATCGAACGGAATGGACGTAGCGGCGGTCACGGCGAAACCGGCTTGATCCAGGTCACCGTGCCGTGCATGCCTTGGGTATGCAGTCCAAAGCGAATGTGTTCGCCGACTTCCACGCCTTTCAGCAGCTCCGGTTTGGCGGCCTTGAAGGTCATGGTCATCGCGGGCCAGTGTATCGATTCGATCGCCTGATGCTTGACCGTGATGGTTCCCTGATCCGGGTTAACGGCCTGCACGACACCAACCCCTTCGGCATTGGCCGACTGCATCATGTCTTTCATGGGCATGTTGTGCATCGGCATGTTCTGCATGGGCATGTCTTGCATGCCCGACGATTGTTGCGCCATCGAAGGCAGGGCCGTAGCGGCGACGACAAGGGTGGCGACCAGAATGGAATTGCGATGTTTCATGATGGGCTTCTCCTCTTTGCGTTTGAAGGGTGCGTGATCACTGGCTGCCGTCACGGCTTGGCGGGTTCGCTTTTGAGCTCCAGTCGATCGAAACGATCTTCCAGGCACCGTTCGTGCGTTGGAGCTGCATCATTTCGTGGCTGCGCAGCGTGACGGGCCTGCCTTTGGAAGTGGGCCGGATCTCGCTTTCGGTGACCACCTGCGCGCGATCGCCCGATGCCGCGGACACACGCGACAACCGTTTGACTTGCGCATTCTTGAGAAAGGCGATGTCTTCGCCCAGGTGGTGCGAGGCATAGTCGGCACGGCTCTGGGTCGATCCGCCCTCACTGATGCTTGCGTTGTCGGCCAACAACGCCAATGCCGCATCGCGATTGCCGTTGTCGAGCGCAGCCTGGAAAGCCTGCGCTGTGGCTTCGGCTTGCGGCGAGCCGCCAGCCTTCAATTCGAGGTCGGATGGCGCGGCGCCAGGCATGTCCATGCCGGACATCGACGCAGACATCGCCATACCCGGCGTTGCGCTGCCTTCGTGCTGGTCCTGGTGCGCCGCTTCGCTGCCATGTGAATGGCTGTGTCCGCCGTCTTCGTCCATGTCCATGTCTTCATCCGGCGGCGCCTTGGCAACGATTGCCTTGTACTGCTCTGGTGTCATACCCGGCAGTTTTTCCAGGAATGCGACCATGCTCCAGATGGTCTGATCGTCATGGCTGCCATCAAGGCCCCAAGCCGGCATCGCGCTCATCTTGATGCCATGCTTGATCACCCAGAAGGCATCCTGCGGATCGACGTGCACCTTCGAAAGATCGGGTGGCTGCGGATACATGCCCTTGCGCAGTTCCGAATCCTCCATGCCGGGCCGCAAGTGGCAGCCCGTGCACATGGCGGCGTACTGGCCCGCGCCTTTCAGGATCAGTTGCGGATCGTCCAGACTCGGAATCTTGATGTCTTTCGAGCGTACGTGGATGGAGCGGTCACGCACCGTTTGCAGCGCGTTGTAGGTGACTTTCCAGTGGTGATCGTCGGCGCCGATGTTGTAGAGGCCCGACCAGGCCCAGATGGCAGCGCCAATCGCAATCACCACCGCCAACACGACGATGACGATGAGGTACTCGGTGGTCTTTTTCATGTGGAGGGTTCCCCTTCAGAACCAGAAATGGAAGCCGGCGACGAATTGCAGGTCGCTCGCGGGTTCGCCTTGTGCGCGATAGAGATCGGCGGTGGGGCCGAAGCGTTGCCGCCAGACCACGCCGACGTAAGGCGCGAATTCGCGCTTGAACTCGTAACGCAGGCGCAAACCCAGTTCCGCATCCGAGAGTCCCGAGCCGATGCCGCGCGCGGGATCGTCCTTGCCGTACAGGTTCACTTCGAACTTCGGTTGCAGCACCAGGCGCTGGGTCAGCAGTTCCTCGTATTCGAGCTGCACACGCGCCGCGGTACGGCCGTTCTGGCCGACGTACACCGTCGCTTCCGTCTCGAACCAGTAAGGCGCCAGCCCCTCGACACCGAAGGCGGCCCAAGTGCGGCCCGGTCCTTCGCCGAAATCGTGGCGTACCCCGAGTTGCGTGCCCCAGTAGGTGCTGATGGCGTGGTTCCACAGTGCCTCGGTACGCAGGTCTTCGAGCTTGCCGTGCATCTGTTCACCCTCGAACTTCAGCCAGAGCTTGTTGAAGTCCTCGCCGTACCAGAATTGCCCGTCGAGAAACACGGCGTTGTTGCCGTGGTTGTCGTGGCCATATTCGAGCTGGTCGATCATCAGCATGGCGAGCTTGGCGTGGTCGGACATCGCCATGCCGGGCATGTCGGTGTAGCGGTAGCCGTCCGAATAGTCCGGGCTGCGCGCATCTGGCGGTGCGTTGCCGCCCTGCATCGAAGACATGTCCATGCCTTCCATCGAGGAAATGTTCATGCCCTGCATCCCTTCGGCAAGGCCGCCGGGTTTCGGTCGCACGCCGATCATGTTGCCGAAGTGCAGGTGCTGCATTTCAGCCGGCTGCGAGGGCCGCATCGGCATCTGCATACCGGGCATGGCTTGCGTCGATGTCGCAGGCGCCGGGGACGGAGCGTGCGCGCCGTGCTGCGAGTGCTCGGCTGGTTTCGTCGCGGGCTTCTGCTGGGGCATTTGCATGTCGTGCATGGAGGGCATGTCCATTCCGTGCATCCCCATGTCTCGCATGGCGCCACTGCTGGAAGCGGAGGCCGGCGGAGCGGTGCTCGATGCTGGTGCGGGCATCTGCATGCCCTGCATCGCGTCCTGCTGGGCCGCGGCCGGCAGCGCCATCATGGCGCTGACCGCAAATGCGAGAAGGTTCACTCCGAGAATCGTTTTCGTGTTCATGCCGTCACCACCTCGCGGAACATGCCCGCTTCCATGTGGTAGAGCAGATGACAGTGGTAGGCCCAGCGGCCGGGGTTGTCGGCGGTCACGGCATAGGTCACGCGCTGCGCGGGTTGCACGTTGATGGTGTGCTTGCGCGCGATCACCTTTCCTTGAGGATTCTCCAGTTCGCTGAAGATTCCGTGCAGGTGAATGGGGTGATTCATCATGGTGTCGTTGCACAGCACGATACGCAGCCGCTCGTTGAACTTGAAGTGCACCGGTTTGGCATCGGAGAACACCACGCCATCGAACGACCACACGAAACGCTGCATGTTGCCTGTCAGGTGCATCTCGATCTCGCGATCCGGTTCGCGCGGATCGAGCGGACCCTCCACGGAATGCAGATCGGCGTAGGTCAGCACGCGGCGGCCGTTGTCGCGCAATCCCACACCTGGATCGTTGAGGTCTGTACGCGGCCAATCCACGTGCATGTCCACGCCCGGATTGTTGTATTCGGTGCGGGCGTGGTGCGCCTTCTTCATGCCAGCGGGATCAAGGCTCATGCCGGGCATGGCACCCTGATGCTTGCCTTGCATGGTCGACATATCCATTCCGGACATGGAACCGTGATCCATGCCTTGCATGTTCGACATGCCATGTCCCTGCGCCATCGCGCCCATCATGTCCACCATCGTCAGCGTGGGCACCGCATCCATGATCGGCACCTCGGCTTCCATGCCGGTGCGTGTGGCGAGGGTGCCGCGTGCGTAGCCGCTCCGGTCGATCGATTGCGCGAAGATCGTGTAGGCGTGGTCTTCCTGCGGTTGCACGATCACGTCGTACGTTTCGGCGACCGCAATCCGGAACTCGTCCACCGTCACGGGATGCACGTCCTGGCCGTCGGCCGAGATCACGATCATCTTCAGGCCGGGAATGCGCACATCGAAGTAGCTGTTGGCCGAGCCGTTGATGAAACGCAGCCGCACCCGCTCGCCCGGCTTGAATAGACCCGTCCAGTTGCCGGCGGGCGTCGCGCCGTTCATCAGATAGGTATAGGTGAAGCCACTGACATCGATCGCATCGCGCGGGCTCATGCGCATCTGGTTCCACATTGCGCGAACCTGCAGCGCACCGCGCAGGCCCAGCATTGAGGTGTCGCGCAGGAAATCGGGCAGCGTGAGTTCGTTGAAGTTGAAGTAATCGCTTTGCTTCTTGAGGATCGCGAAGATGCGCGCTGGATCGACATCGGTCCAGTCGTTCAGCATCACCACGTAATCCCGTTCGGTCGGGTTGCGCTCGGGACCGGCCGGCTCGATCACCAAGGGACCATACGGTCCGTTCTGCTCCTGAAAATGCGAATGACTGTGGTACCAGTAGGTACCGCTTTGCTTCACCGGAAAGCGGTAGACGAACGTTTCACCCGGCGCGATACCGGGGAAGCTGATGCCAGGCACGCCGTCCATGTCGGCCGGCACGATGATGCCGTGCCAGTGGATCGAACTCTGCACAGGCAGACGATTGGTGACGCGCAACGTGACAGTCGTGCCTTCGCGCCAGCGCAGAATCGGCCCGGGCAACTGGCCGTTGATGGTGTGCGCGACAGTGGGATGGCCGGTAAAGTTGGCCGGCGTGGGTGCGATGTCGAGATTGAATTCGGTGCCGGACAAGACGTTGGGTTGACCTGGAGCGGTCGATGCCCACGACAGCTTCGGCCACGCGCCCAAGGCGGCAGCGGCGCCTCCAAGCGCCAGCCCCTGCACGAAGCGGCGGCGCGAAAATCCGGGCAGCGTCAGGCCCGGTAAGGGTTTGCGATCTTCCATGTTGAACTCCCGAACGGCGCGATGGCGCGCCGCATGCGATCAAGATGCGCGTTTGATGCGAGCAGCGCTCACAGGCAAACGCGACGAGCGGCGCCAAGCGCCGCGATCGGGAGTCAGACGATGGGTGGTCGGAGGGGCGGCGCGGCTTGCGTCAGCGCCGGTGCCACGTGGACGGGTACCAGCACCGGCGCGTGCAGCGGTGCCCAAGCCATATCGAGATAGGGCACGTCGACGATGCTGGTGCACAGCGACGCGCAGTTGCAACTGCCGTGCTGGCAGCAGCCATGGCCATCGCCGGCCGGATGCGCGGGCGCGGGATGCGAAGACGGCGACACGTGCCCCATCGGCATGCCGTCGCAGTGCGTTCCGGCGGCCCCATCCATCGCCGTGGCCGCCTGCGTAGTAGTCGCGCCGCTATCAATCATGGCGAGAGGCTGGCCAAACGCATTGAACGCCAGCGCCGTCCACGCGAGCAACGCCAGCACCAGCAGGCTGCGGAAAATGCGTGAGCGGGGGTGAAGCGAACGGCGCATGACAAACAGCATAGTCTCGCCCCGCCCGATCTACAACTTGGGATCAAGGCTGGTGTTCATCGAATCCGTGTCTTAGGCGGTGCAGCCCACCATGATGTGCTTGCGGCTATCGTCGATTTAATCCTGCTCGATGGTACGACCGAGGAGCACTTGGTACGATACTTCGCTGCGACCATGCCTTTTGCAAACGAGCACGGATAAAGCGGTTGATGAAAACGACACCGAATAACCTGTCCTGGTAGGAGCGTGACCGCACCTGCGTTCATCTGAACATTCATGGCCACGGTCGAACACTACCTTGAAGCGTCGGAGCGCAAGAACACTCGTCGCAGTTACGACGCGGCACTGCGTCACTTTGAGGTCGAATGGGGTGGCCATTTGCCGGCCACTCCGGATGGCGTGGCGCGTTATCTGGCCGAGAATGCCAATGACTACGCCATCAATACACTGAAGCAACGTTTGGCAGCGCTGGCACATTGGCATCATGAACATGGCTTCGTGGATCCGACCCGAAGCGCTCACGTGCGCAAGGTGCTGAAGGGCATTCAAACCCTGCACCGCGCGATCGAAAAGCAAGCCAAGCCACTGCAGCTCGTTGTATTGGCGCAGATCGCGGATTGGCTGGATGGCGCATTGGCCGCAGCCCGAACCCGCGCCGACCGCGGCAGAGAACTACGCTGCTTGCGTGACCGGGCCCTGGTGCTGTTGGGGTTCTGGCGTGGGTTCCGTGGTGACGAATTGGTCCACCTGCATGTCGAAAACTTGCGGCTGGTCCCCGCCCAAGGCATGACCTGTTTCCTGCCGCAGAGCAAAGGCGATCGTCAGAACATCGGTACGACCTACAAGGTGCCTGCGCTCTCGCGCTGGTGTCCGGTCACCGCAACGGCACAGTGGCTCGAGGCTGCGAAGTTGACTCAAGGCCCGCTGTTCCGCCGAATCGACCACTGGGGGCACGTCGCCGAGGGGCCCTTGCACGCGAACAGTCTGGTCCCGCTGTTGCGCCGGCTGTTTCGGTCGGCGGGCGTTGCCGATGCGCAAGCCTACAGTAGCCATTCCCTTCGGCGCGGCTTTGCCAACTGGGCCAACGCGAATGGCTGGGACATCAAGGCGCTGATGGAATACGTGGGCTGGCGCGACGTGAAATCGGCGATGCGGTACCTCGACGCCGACGATCCCTTTGCGCAGCAGCGCATCGAGCGGGGCCTGACGGAAGCCCCGGCGGCACCTGTACCGCGACTGCCTGCGCCTCAATCCGGCGACTAAACCCTCGACCTCGATTGCGAGATCGTTCCCATCGACTTTAAGCGAGAGATCCCGGAATAGCTTCGAACTTTGCCGGTCGTGCGCACTCGGCCTGCCAACCATCAAAGCCCGGCGTCCTGCATGAGATCGGAAATCTTGCAGTCAAGGCCGTCCGCTACACGCTTGACCGTCGCAAGCGTCAGGTTCCGCTCCCCGCGTTCGATCGACGAGTAGTACGCACGGTGCATGCCGATCGCATCGGCAAACGAATCCTGGCTGTACTGGGAGGCGAGGCGTCGGCGCCGCATGGCGGCTCCGAGTTTGGCTTGCAAGGTCACCGTATTCATGGCAGTGACCGTACGCAGCCGCCACTTTTACAGCCACGCCCTTAGATGTAGTCTATATATATGGGTAATACGGTGGCGGAATCATGGGCGTGCGCCTTGTCTATGACGATCTGGATTTATCCCTCGATCTGCCCGGCATACCCGCCATCACGGAGGCGATCGGGATGCAGATCGAGCGGTGCCTGATCCAAGGCGGCGCCTCCGGCTTCGCATGGCGGCTGGTCGGGGAAATCACCAACATGCTGGACACCGATCTTCAGCCACCATCCCCGCAGCAGATGACGATTGCGACTCTGCTGGCCAAGACCTTGAATATCTCGCTGCCAGGAGAGGTACTGCGCTATCGAGGCTGCATGGACGAATTCTTGGAGCGTTACCAGCCGATGCTGGATTCCCGGTACCCGTCATTTCGCCGGCACACCTGACCAACGCGTTGCGCGACGTACTGAGCGAGCAAAGCAGATGCCGACGCAAGCCGAGCGGCCACGAGGTTGGCAATGAATGCGCCCGACTCATTTGATGAATTGATGGAGCAATCCATCCAAGATTTTCGGAAGGAGCCTGAATTCTTTCGAGCGTTGCTGGATGCCACCGTTTACGCGCACGCGCCGCTCAATGACGTATCAGAGCGATTGCGCTTGGTGATGTTCAAGAGTCCGGACGATGGCGAGCTGGTGGTACCTGTGTTCACCGATGCGGCGAAAGCCGAGTTCGCAGCACGAGGCAATGTCCGCA
This sequence comes from Lysobacterales bacterium 66-474, assembly GCA_001899805.1. GTDB lineage: Bacteria > Pseudomonadota > Gammaproteobacteria > Xanthomonadales > Rhodanobacteraceae > 66-474. Next base: position 600,486 of record MKWP01000014.1, on the reverse strand, counting down.
TTGTCCCGCTGATCGGCCGAACTTTGTTCGAAATCACCCGCGGCGCAATCTTGATGCTCAACCCGAACGATGCGCGATGCACACTGTATCCGGAAGAAATCAACGAGCTGCTCGCTAGCGGTACCGTCGCACCGGTTTCGAAAGATCAGTTTGTGGAAAACGGGACGCGGTGCTACAAGCTGAAAAAGCTACCGCAACCGCTGACGAAGGCCCTGAAGAAGTCGCTGCCGGAAATTCGGGGAATCGAGATTGCCTATATCGCCGGACTGAAGTGGCGAGAGCCTAATTTGCCGGACAGCGTAGTCATCGCACTAGGTGGCCATCCTGAAAGCGCGGAGCGCGAGGCCCGTGCCGTTGCCACTGCACTCCATCGAACAATCGACGCGCTCAACCAACCCGTGGACCTGGTTCATTTTGATTGCAATGGCGCCAAGCCTAAGTGGATTCGCAATCTTGGGCTAAAGCCGGTGTACCGGCGGCGCCCGGGCCCACCGATGCCAATATCCAAATTCAACTGACGCCAGACTTGGTCATTGCTCAGTCGCAGCAGCGATGCGCAAACTGGCAACCGCAAGCGTACCGCCAAAGTGACGAGACGGCGCGTGCGCGCAATGTTGCGGGGTAGTGATTCAGTACCAGCGCCTTATCGATAACGTATACAGAGTGTGCGAGCTATGGGAGATGATGCTCCATCGGTCCGGGAACTCGCAGATCAAGTTGCTGCAGCATTCGTGCACAGGCTCTTTCCAAGCCTACGCTCGCCGGCGTACTTGGCGGGCCCAAACGATGAATGCGCAGACCGTTGTCGCTTCGCGATTGCAAGAGCCGCAAGCAAGCGGCGGGTAAAGACGGAGGTCGTCGATCTAAGGCCAGCTCCCGCGGCGCGACTCGATAGCATTACGGCGCGGTTGCGAGACATCAACGACCGCACGAACGACGACAAGCATCCTTGGCCGACGCTCCTGATTCTCGACGGCTTCGATTTGCTGGAAGGCAGCAAAAACGACGCACCGACGTTTCCGTTCCGATCGAGGTTTCAGTTTGACCGAGAGCACTTGTGGCTGTTCATGGGACGGGATCTCAAGCGTCTCCGCAGGATGTTCGGAGATCATCGGCTACCGCTTTACTTGGCGGCTTCGAATATCACGCCGGAACTTTGGCGAGCACAGTCCAAAGTTTTCGGAAAAGATTCCGCCGCGCGATGAGCACGTATAGACGGATAGAAGCATTTCCTGCATATGGATCCCCTTGGTGCCAAACCATTTGTTCAGGCCGCTTGCGCCTCGTCAATATCCAACCGGGTGTTCATGTCCAAGTCGAATCGCCCATAGGGGTTGATATGCGCGTAAATCAAAGGGCACAGCGCCCGGAGATCCACCGCGGTCATGCGATGTTGCCAACGTTTGTCCGCCAGAACGTTCTGGATCATGAGCGTATTGACATAGACCAAGCACTGCTGCAGCAAGTGTAGCGACAGCACGGAAAGCTCCTGGTCCTCCAAGCGGTTCGTAGCGACTTCGCCGCCTTTGCCGTAGAAGATGAATCCGTTGGCAGAGTTCCAGTTTTCCACGACGTTCAATCCCTCATGGATTTCCCGACGCACCGCTTCGTCGCGAAGGTAATCGCACAAGAAGATGGTTTTCACGGCACGCCCCAGTTCCGCGAGCGCCGCGTAGGTTGGATGCTGCGGAACATTGCGAGTAAACCGGCGCAGAATCGACTCGGAATCGGCCGTACCTAATCGAAGCGCCGTCGCGAACTTCACCATCTCGTCGTACTGCTGCTCGATCAAACTCCAGTTGATCGGCTTGGTCAGGATTGGCCCCAAGTTCAGAAATTGATCGCCGCAACCGGTTTCGGGCAGGTACAATTTCTGCCTATGAATCCCCTTGAGCCGTGGCATCAGTTGAAATCCAAGTAGGCTGCAGAACGCGAACGCTACCTCGCTTTGACCATGCGTATCGACGTAGTTCTTCTCCACCGTCATGTCCGTACAGTGGCGAAGCACGCCCTCAATCATGGCTGCGACTTCCGATGACGAGCACCGCTTCAGTTGCGAGTGGATGCAGGTTGACCGCTTTTCCACGTGCCAATAGATCATCACGCCACGACCACCGTAACGAATGTGCCACTCGGTCATGAGGTTCTGATCCCAAGCCCCGAATTTCTTGGAGTCGGATGCGCATGCTGTCGTGCCTTCGCCCCACACGTCAGATTGGCGGGCTTCGAAGGTGGCATTGACGACCTGCGCAATGGCATTGCGCAATGATGCTTTGAGAACGAAACGGCGCTTGGTGTACAACAGCTCCTTGTACGTAGCGCCCATGTCGCTCGTCAGAATCCGGCGAAGGCCCGCATTGGTTCCGAGACCATACAAACACAGCAACAACCTTCGGCGAAGCTCATCGGGGTCAATGGCAGCGCGTGAAGCTGTCGTCGGAAAGGCCGCCGTGAAGCCAATCCGCAACTCGGCTTCTTTGAAGACGTCCAACAAACCCGTCCCGGCCCATCGATCGAGGATCTCTGCCTTGAGCGCGGCCAGGTTTGTCGGCTCGGGCTGCTCATCAAGTGGGCTAACGCTGAGTCGGTGCGGACCACGTTGCAACACGCGAACCCTGGCGTTGCTAGGCATCCCTGCATCCAAGGCACGCAAGCCATCGAACATCGCTTTTTTTAATTTCTCGATGTAGGGCTTCGGATCGTCAGTGAGATTCAATGCGGCGTAATACGCCGCACGTTGCTCCCGGAAATCCCCAGGCAAGTCTTCGTCTGGGTTGCGATAGCGATCGGCGCCTTCGACCCAGATTTCCTTGCTGCGCAGGCCTTCACGCAAGGCCTGCAGGACACAGATTTCGTAGTTGATACGGTTGATGCGGCGGTGGCCCTTCGCGTCCGCTTCGATCACGATGTCGAGCCACTTCGGTTTGATCACCCCGTCGACTGGAATATCGTTAGTCAGCGCGTGATATTGCGATCGCTGATGGCGGGTTGCCTGTACCACCTCCAAAGCGCGCATCACAGGGCGATACGCTTCGTTGTTGCAGCGAAACGTAAGGGCGTCGAGTAATTCGGGCAGGGCGCGCCGGTAGTGGTTGCTGTAAGACGCTCGCATGATGGTGTGTACGACCGTGTTGAACAGCGGCCCGTTGGACTTGTACTCCTTGACCAAATCGCGCAATGTCTGTTCACCGACTACAGGAAACAAAACGTCCCGGATTACACCTTGCGGGTGTTCTACGGCAGCCTCAGCAAGTTTGAAGAGGACGGTTGCCTTGCCTCGTACGCGCCGGAAGTCATTGAGCAGTTGTCGTTCGACTTTGTTCTCTGCTCGGACGCCGATGTGGTGTACGGTCTGAATAAACAGATCCACCAAGCCATCGATTACCTGGCGGCGGCGTTGCCAACAATAAGCCGCCGCCAAGGTGTACCGCACAGGCTCGACACGCAGTCGCAGCTCGCTCGGCGGCTCCGTCGCCACCCGCCGACAAAACCGGTCGATGATCTTCGGTGTGACGTGATCCAAAAGTCCAGGCGGCAGGCGCAGCCGATCGATGCCCTGAAGTTTCTGAATCTCCTTCGCAATGCTATCGACACCCGGGCGCCCGGGGTCCGCTTTGAGCGTCGAGAGCGACAGAGCATCATCGCTCCCTGCATTGTCGTCATCGCCTTTTTCTGACAAGGTCAGCAGCGCGTCGATCGACTGACGTGTATCCGGAGAGAGATGTGTCGCTATCGATGCGTACAGCTCGTTGTCGAACGCGCTCACGGCTGCACGGATGAAGCGGTCGCAATTGATACGGGCAGGGGTTTCGATGCGGCGCTCGCGGTACCAATTGATCGCAATATCGTTCAGGTGCTTGGGTTCTGGCGCACCCGAAAGGACCTCACTACGCAGCCACGACGACATGTCCGCGTTATCTTTTTCCGTCGCCTGACGCCACCCCAAATGCTTGCGGATGTCCGCTCGGTCGCGCTCCGCGCTGCGCCCGTCAGTTGCATAGTCGCTAAGCATTCTGGCGGGCACGCCGATTTGCTCGGCGACAAAACGGACAACAATTGGTGATAGTTCACCGGCCGTGCTAAAAAATCGGCCTTCGAAGGGAAGCGTTTTGAGCTGGAGTGCAAACCCGAGGCGGTTCGCAGCGGTTTTCTTCGTCAGCGTCGCCAGCTCCGAGGGCGACAGCAGCCATGTCTCGTCGAGCTCTGGCTCGCTCCAATTTCGCTTCATGGATGATCCTTTCGGGTGGATCGACCGGAAAGCGCATGTTAGCGGTAACTGATTCTAAAATACCATTGTAGCCAAGGTGTTACATACTACATGGCGGCTCACCGTAGCTTCCCTGTCACTACCTCGATTACCACCAATCGGGATCAGGAAGAGCAATGACCAGCCCGCGATGCACTGGGCTGGGGCTCACGTGAGCCCTTGGGGTGTGAATCCACAATTTTACACAATAGGCATTTGCATCAATCAAGGGCAATGCTGGCCAAGCCCGATGCGGGTTTGGCCAGACCTCCCTCGCCGCGCCGTACCCCTCTTGTCTCAATCAACACAACCCATGGAGTCCCGATGCGATTGCTGCACCCAGCCACGTTGCCGTTTGCCGTGTCCATCGTCCTGTGTGCACCGTTCGCAGCCGCCGGGCAACCCGACGTTCCTGCGGCGCAGCCGGCATCGCAACAGACCGGCCAATCCACGCAAACGCTTCCGACCATCGACGTCAAGGAAAAGAAGCCTTACGACTGGCGCAAGTACGTCGCGGCCAAGCTGAAGCACCAGATGTCCGAGGTGTCGGGCACCGAGATCACCGTGACCAGGAAAACCACGGTCACGCACCTCGACCTGCAGCCCACGATCGTCGGCAACAACCTGACGCAACTGTTCGCGCGTTCGCCCGGCGTACTGGGGGTGCAGCCGAGATACATGTAAAAATGCCCTATAGAAGTTGAATTTGTTCGTTGCATCAACGGCTTGGCGGATAAAAACGGCCCCGGATACAGGCAAAATTTGGGCATACCTCAACCGGTACGTCGCCGTTTCCGAGCGGGCGTTTGCGCTGCAGCCAGCCGAGACTCAGCGGCTATCGCCCTGGCTTCGGCGGACTGGACGGCCTTGGTCATTCCTGCCAACTGTCCGTGCAACGTGGCGAGTTCAAGCGTCAATTTATCGCGTTCAATTTTGACGTCGGCCAAGGATTTCACTTGAGTCTCGCTTTTGGCCAGTTCGCGTTGATGGTGCGCAACTTCGAGGCGGAGTTCCGTGAGGTTCGCTTGCTGCTCTTCATTGCGTTTCCGGGCCTTGGCAAGCTGCTGTTCGGCCTGTCGCAGCCCTTCGCGTGCCGCATCGGTTTCTTGCAGCATGCGAGTTTGGGCCACTTCCACACGTTCGTTCGCCTTATCTCGCTCGGATTGAAAGGCCGTATCCCGGGCCGCGATTGTGGACTGGAACTCCGAAGTCAGCCGCTGCTGAACGTCTCGCGCCTCCTCCAACTGTTGCGTCATGTCGGCACGAACCGTGGCGATTTCGCGTTGCAGGGCCTGGATCTGGCCCAGTGCATTACGCTTGGCCTCGGATTCTTGGCTGAGTTGCAATTGCACTTGGGCGTTTTGCTCCCTGAGCCGCTCGATCTCCTGTTGCAGTTGCTGGACAGTGGACAGCGCTGCATCTCGTTCGACGACGACGACATCGTGTGTGCGTTGTAGCGTCGCCAAATCGGATTCCAGTGCTTGTCGTTGCTCGCCGAAGACCTGCTCACCTTGTTCCACCGCCGCCACCCACAGCGAACGCATCGCGTCGGCGATCGCCGGCGGTAGATCAGTGCCGAGCGCATCGGCTTTGGTCCGCTCGTCTTTCCACAGCTTCAGTTCGTCGTTGATGGTGGTTCGGCTGCCCTGTCGGATGGCGGCGTAGATCAGATCGACGGTGAGTTCGTGCGGTCGTTTGCCCTCGGCCACCAGGGCCGCGGCGGCTTCGCGAGTACGCTGGCGGGTGTCGCTAACGCGGCTCATGGGCAAATTCCAGTCGCTGGGAAGGTCGATTTCGGCGGGTACAACTAGAATATATCACTGTATTACGTTATATGTATAATTATTTATCTTGAAAACTTACGATAACTCCCATAATCAAAAGTAATTTTGGTGTACGCTCCGGTTTTGCGCAGCCGCAACACTGGAGAGCTCGTGGACGCCCAAGCCCTGACGGCCGTCGTGCCCAAGACCCTTCCCGCAGCACTGTCGGGGACGTCGGGTACCAATCGCGCTGTCGCCGGCGTCACCCGGCAGATCGCTGCGGACGACGATGTTGCCGCCATTGGCTTGTGGCTGGCCGAATACCGCGACTCGCCGAACACCTTCCGCAGCTACCGTAAGGAAGCCGAACGACTCCTGCTCTGGGCGACCCAGGTCCGCGGCAAAGCGGTCTCCAGTCTGACGCGCGAGGATGTCTTGGCTTACGAGGCCTTCTTAGCTGCGCCACTGCCGATGTGGTGTGATGAAGCCGCGGCTCGGCATGGTGCGCATCGGCGACTTTTCGCGGGACCGTTGTCGGAACGCAGCCGGCGACAAGCGTTGGGCATCTTGGCCGGCCTGTTCAATTACCTCGTGCGTGCCGGCTATCTAGCCGGTTCGCCGTTCGCGCTACACCCCCACGGACGTGGTGCTCGTCGCGCCCACCGGGTCATCGAGCGTTACTTGGATCGCGCACTGTGGCAGGACGTGCTTGCCTTGGTGGAGCAGTGGCCGCGAACTCATTCGCGTGAGCAGCAGCGCTACGAACGTGCGCGGTGGGTGCTGCGCTTTCTCTACGAAACCGCCTTGCGCGCCTCGGAAGCGGCGCAGGCCTGCGAACGCGACTTCTTGCATCGACGCGGCCGGTGGTGGCTGCACGTGACCGGTAAAGGCGGCGTGGAAGGTGACGTGCCGGTCAGCGACGCCTTGATGGCGGAGTTTGCACGGTATCGAACGTTTCATGGCTTGCCGGCTGCACCGGTCAGCGACAGCGAGCGACCGTTGATCCTCGGCATCGCCGGCCACACCACCCCGCTGACCGCGACAGGGGTTTATCTGGTGGTCAAGGACACCTTGGGGCGTGTGGCGGACGTCTTGGCGCCGACGGATTCGACGCGTGCTGCGCGGTTGCGACGGGTGTCGACCCATTGGTTACGCCATACCGCAGCGACGCACCAGGCCGAGGCCGGCAATCCACTGCATCACATCCAACACAATCTACGGCATAGCTCAATCGCTACCACATCGATCTACTTGCATGCGGAAGAAGATGCGCGGCATGAAAGCACAACGCACGCCTTCAGTGAGGCGTCACAGCACTAAACGCCAGAAGTGGGAACGAGTGGCAACCAAAAAAACAGTGCGACGAGCGCCGCCAGTAACACCGGCGGGGTGATCAAGAGACCGATTTTCATGTACTGCCCCCAGCCGATCTTGTGGCCCTTGCGGGCCAAGACGTGCAACCACAGCAATGTGGCCAGGCTGCCGATCGGGGTGAACTTCGGACCGAGGTCGTTGCCAATCACGCTGGCGTGGATCATCAACGCGCGGGTCACCGCAGGTACCTGCGCGTGGTCGATGGCTAGTGCCCCGACAAGGGTGGACGGCATGTTGTTCATCACCGAGGCGACTGCGGCAGAGAGAAAACCCGTGCCGATCGTGGCAACAAAATTGCCTCGCTCGGCTAACCACTGCAGCGCGCCAGCTCCCAGCGCGGTCAGGCCGGCGTTGCCCAGCCCGTAGACGACCACATACATGCCGAGTGAGAACAGCACGATTTGCCACGGCGCGTGCCGCAGTACCGAACCTACCGACACTACCGCACCGCGGCCACTTCGCCACCAGCGGCCGGCAATCGCCACCAGTATCAGCGCCGCCGCACCGGTGACGAAGGACACCGGAACGCCGAACGGCGCCGTGACGAAATACGCAACGAGCAGCACCGCGAGCAGCGGGAAGGCCGCGCGAAAGACCAACAAGTCCTTGATGGCGGATCGGGGTGGCTCCAGTTTTGCAATGGAATAGGACTTTGGGATGCGGTGCCGGAACGCCATCCAGAGCACCATGAGAACGGCCGCCAGCGAGACCATGTCGACCGGCACCATCACGGCCGCGTACTGGCCGAAGCCAATCTGGAAATAATTCGCGGTGACGATGTTGACGAGGTTGGACGTGATGAGCGGCAGACTGGTTGTATCGGCCACGAAACCGGTCGCGATGATGAAGGCAAATGTAGCGCCGGCAGTGAAGTCGAGCCGCACCAGGATGGCGATCACGATCGGCGTCAGCAGCAGCGCCGCGCCATCGTTGGCAAAAAGCGCAGCAATCACCGCGCCCAAGACCACAATCAGCGGGAAGAGCACGCGTCCGCGACCGTTCCCCCAACGTGCGACGTGCAATGCGGCCCAGGCGAAGAATCCGGCTTCATCCAGAATGAGGGAAATGACGATGAGGGCGACGAAGGTGAACGTGGCATCCCACACGATGTGCCACACCACGCCGACATCGGCCCAACTCACGACACCCAGCAGCAGCGCGACCACAGCGCCACCGAGCGCACTCCAGCCGATGCCGAGCCCCTTGGGCTGCCAGATCACCAAGGTCAAAGTGACCACGAAAATGGCCAGTGCCAGCCACATACGATGATCCCTTGTTCAGCGCAGCGGCAAACGGTTGCAATGCGGGCGGGGAGCCGCCCTCATGCCATATTCGCAGCCTGGCCGGTGGCTGGACACCCCTACACCGACGACGGCTTTCATGCGGGTACGCCCCACTGGGCCAGCAATTGCCGCACGCGCCGTTCAATGTCATCGCGCACGCTACGGAATTCGTCGTCCGGGAGGGATTTCGGGTCGGGCAACGACCAATCCACTCGATGGCGTGCCGGCACCCATGGACAGGCATCGCCGCAACCCATTGTCACCACCGTATCGAAGTCCTGCCCGGTGAACGCGTCCAATGCCTGCGGAACCTGCGCGGAAATATCGCAACCGCGTTCAGCCATGAAGGCGACCGCACGCGGATTGATGGACGCAGCCGGTCGGGAACCTGCGGAGAACGCTTCAACATGACCCGCGCCGTGCATGCGCGCGAAGCCTGCCGCCATCTGGCTGCGGCAGGCGTTCTCGATGCAGACGAACAACACGCGTGGCACGGCGCTCATCCGCACGTCCCGCCGCCGCAACAAGCACCTTGTTTCGCCTCAACCACCGCTGCAGCACCGCAACAGGCGGCGTCAGGCTTCGCGTGCGCCGGCGACGAATATGTGGTCGCCTCGCCATGCGTGTGGAACGTTTCCCAACGTACACCTTGGGGATCTTCGGCCCAATACTTGTCGGAGTGCGCATAGCAGCAGGTCGTCCCCTTCTCGGCCAGCACCACCGCGTCTGCCGCGCTCAGGCGCTTGCCGATTTCGTCGAGTTCTTGGGGTTCATCGGCCTGCAGACCAAGGTGGTCGACGCCTGCCGTGCCGCCACGTTGGGAAATCGCGAAGTTGATGCGCGGGTCGTCCAGCATCCACTTCGCGTAGTCCGGCTTGCGCACCGTGGGCGCGCTGCCGAACAGGGTTGAGTAGAAACCGATGCTGGTGTTGAGATCGGTGACACGGACGTGTACATGGAAACGCTTCATCGCTGGGTACTCCTCGTAGGCTTCTTGCGGACGGAAGGCGCACAGGCCGCAACCGGTGCGCATGTGCGGGCATCACCCGCGCAACAGTTCTCGGTGAGAAACGCCAGCAGCGCGTTCATCTGGGCGTAGTCGGCGCGGCAGCGGATCACGCGGCCTTCGCGCTGGTCGCGCACCAGCCCGGCGTGGCGCAACACGTTGAGGTGCGCCGTCAAGGTGGGAGCGGGCACCTTCAGCCGGTCGCCGATCTCGCCCACAGCCAGACCGGCATCACCGGCCTGCACCAACAGCCGGTAGGCTGCGAGCCGGCTGTCCTGGGCCAAGGCGTTCAGTGCTCGTACGGCTTCACGCTCTTTCATAGTTTTGTAATTATAAAACTAATTCGCGCCGAATCAAGATCGACCTGCTGGTAGCGTGAAGCGCGAACCCAGCTACGGCGACCACGTTTTGGCGGTCAACCGGGAACGTCACCTTCTGACGACGCTGCAACGCTCAGACCGAAGAATGCGTCCCGTCACGCTTTTGGCGCAAACGCCGGGTTTCATTCGTGTTGGCATGGAGTGCTGAGATGAGCGGACACGCCACTTCCCCACGATGACGGGCGCACTGTTTGAGTAGTCTCGTGAGCGCCGCTTCGATTCGGTTCAAATCCTGGAGCCGCGCATATACATTGACCAAATGTCGGGACGCGAGTTGTGCGGCTGCGCTGCACTGCATCCCGCCGTCGAGGCGCAGCAGCTGCCCGATTTCTTCCAGGCTAAACCCTAGCCGCTGTGCTGACTTGATGAACCTCACCCGGTCGACATCAGCGGATCCGTAGCGACGAATGCCGCCGAGCGGCCGCTCCGGTTCTCGTATCAGGCCCTTGCGCTGATAGAAGCGGATCGTTTCCACGTTCACGCCTGCCTCCACGGCCACCCCTCCAATCGTCAGGACGCTTTCGTGAAGCGGCATGCTGGTTGACTCCGTACTTGGGTACGGTCATAAGCTTACCCGTGCGCGTTCCGGCATCACGAGCCGAACGAAGTCATTCTGGAGAGCTAGGCCATGTCCATCACCACGCGCGTAGCAGACAAAGCCGGTGTCATCGGCACCGTCGTGGGCAGTTTCGGCTGCGCCGCTTGCTTCCCGGCTGCCGCCAGCATCGGTGCCGCCATCGGCCTGGGCTTCCTCGGCCAGTGGGAGGGTTTGTTCGTACGCATCCTGATTCCCATTTTCGCCATCGTGGCTTTACTCGCGAACTTGGCCGGATGGTTTTCACACCGCCAGTGGCAGCGAGCCTTGACCGGGTCCATCGGCCCTGTCCTGGCGCTGATCGGCGCATTCGGCCTGATGGGCGTGTTCGGGATGACGCACGGCTTCTTGCCTGCGAATGTTGCACGGGGAACGTTCTATGCCGGACTGATTGTCATGATCCTCGTTGCGGTATGGGATCTGGTCGGCTCTGGCAGCCGCAGTTGCCGAATCCGCGGCATCGAAACGCCGGCCCGGCGAAGTTGAAACCCGATGACCAGACACCAGAAGCAAGCCCCCGCATCAGAAGCCGCTGACGCCGCCTGCGATGGCTGTATGCCCCGCGCACATGGAACACCGGAAACGGGCAAGGCAGCACCAACCTTGCAGCTCGACAGCACGATCACCTGTCCGAAGTGCGGGACGGCAACACGCTTACGCATGCCGACCGATGCCTGCCAGTTCTTCTGGGAATGTCCGGACGGCGGTGCGCTGCTGAAGCCCAAGCGCGGCGACTGCTGCGTGTTCTGTTCTTGGGGCGATGTACCTTGCCCGCCGGTACAGACGGGACGCATTGGCTGTGGATAGTCACATCGGAACTTCATTGCCACAACCGAATCGAAGCTGTACCCATCAAGGCTGTCGTCTACCCAAAACGCTGGTTTGCGCTAGAGTAAGCACATGACGCGTGGCTTTCGCCCCAATCGACGCACCCGCTTGCGGCTTGTGCTGCTGGCGGTGCTGTCGCTGCTGTTCCAGCAGGTCGCCTTGGCGTCGTATGCCTGCTCGACCGTTGACATGCCGGTCTCGAATGTGGGCATGACCACGCATTGCGACGGCATGCCGATGACGCATGGCCGGCAGAATTCGGCGTTGTGTCCGGCGCACTGTGCGCATCAGGCGTTGACAACCCAAGACGCGCACGCCCCGACAGTGCCACCGGTGTCCCTGCCTGCATTGCTGCCGGCACCGATCGTGCTTGCGACATCGCCGACCACATACGCAGCTCGTGAGCACACCGCGGAGTGGCGACTATCGGGCATTCCGCCCGCGCTGCGTTTCCGCGTCCTGCTGATCTAGACCTCCCCACGTTCATCCACCGTGGCCATACCCATGGCCGCGCCTGTCGTGTGTGGAGATCTTTATGTATTCCTTATTGCTGTGGCGACACGTGCGCGTGTCGCGTCTTTTGGCTGTCCTTCCGTTCGCGCTGATCGCATTGCCGTTGCACGCGACAAGTGACGACGCCACGTTGAGTCTCGACGCCGCGACGCAACTCGCAGCCGGGCGCGCACCGCAGGTGCAGGCACAGTTGCTGCGCGCACAAGCTGCCCAGCACGACGCCGTGCGCGCCGGGCGCTTGCCCGATCCGCAACTGACGGCGGGCATCAGCAACCTCACCGCGACCGGCCGGCAGGCTTTCAATGCCGCAGCCGACAGCATGACCATGCGCACCGTCGGTCTGATGCAGGAAATTCCCTCGGGCGCCAAACGTGCGGCCGAGAAAGCGGTCGCCAATTCCGATGTGCAGCTTTCGGCCGCCGATGTCGTCACGGTGCGGCTCGCCGTCAAGCAGGCGACCGCCGGGGCGTGGGTACATCTGTGGGCCGCGCAAATCGAGCGGGAGCAGCTCCAGGATTTGCACGAGCAGTTCGCCCTTGCGGTCCAGCTCGCCAAGGCAAAGCTTCGAGGTGGCACCGGTAACGCGACCGATGTGCTGGCGGCACGTGCCGCTGTCGTCGAACTCGACAACCGGATCACCGCGGTGGACGCCGAGATTGCCGCCGCGCGTGCCGCGCTGCAGCGATGGCTTGGCCATAGCGCCGATGGCGCGCTGGCCGAGGCACCGGATTTTTCGATGCTGCCAACACCGCCGGCACAACTGCTGCACGACCTGGATCGACAGGGCCCGTTGTTGGGGTGGGAAGCACGCGAGGACCAGGCGCAGGCGAAGCTCGACTTGGCCAAGGCCGGCAAACGTCCGAACTGGAGCGTTGGCCTGGTGTACGGCAGTCGTATCCATGTTCCGGACATGATCGGCATCGAAGTCGGCGTCAGCCTGCCGCTGTTTCCCGGCAACCGACAGGATCAGGACATCAGCGCGCGCTACGCAGAGCGGGATGCGGTGAAAGACGACCACGAGGATGCACGCCGCGCGCAGCGCGAGGCGGTCGCCGCGGGCCTTGCCGCGTGGCAGGGCGACGACAAGCAGGTCAACACCTATCGCGACCAGCTGCTGCCGTTGGCCACGGACCGTTCACGCACCGCGCTCGCGGCGTATCGGGGCGGCGGCTCGTTGCAGCCATGGCTGGAGGCGCGCCGTGACGAAATCGACACGCGCGTGGCGTATGCGAAGGCGCTCGCAGCTTGGGGCACAGCCTGGGCGCAACTGGCCTATCTGATTCCAAACCAGGACGCACCACTCACAAGCAGGCCGCCGGAGCAACTGCCATGAATCGAACCATCGCAAAACGTGTTGTGGCGGCGGTTGCCGCGTTGGTCCTGCTGGTCGTGGCCGGCGGCATTGGCTACTTGATTGCACAACAGTCCACGCCAGCTGCGTCGAGCAGTACCGCCGCGACGTCGCCATCGTCGGGCAAGAAAGTCTTGTACTGGTACGACCCGATGACACCGCAACAGCACTTCGACCATCCAGGCACATCGCCGATGGGCATGCAGATGGTGCCGAAGTACGCCGACGAGGGCGGTGCCGCGGATCAGAATGTCGTGCGCGTCTCGTCGGCCGAGGTGCAAAACCTCGGCATGCGCACCGCAGAAGTGAAAGTCGGCCGCCTGTCCGACACCGTTCACGTGCCCGGCACCGTCGCTTGGGACCAGCAACTCGCCGTAACGGTGAGCGCGCGCACCAATGTCACGCTCGAAAAGCTCTATGCGCGCGCGCCGTTCACCGAAGTGAAGGCCGGTCAGCCGTTGGCCGAGGTGCTCGCGCCCGAGTGGAGCGCGGCGGCGGCGGAATACTTCGCGCTGGCCAACGCCAAGTCCGTCGAAGGACGTGCGTTGCGCGCGGCCGCACGGGAACGGCTGCATGTGTTGGGCATGGACGACGCCACGATCCGGGGTCTGCGCGCGGGCAGCGGCACGATCACCTTGCGCGCGCCGATCGACGGCGTGGTCGGCCAACTCGATGTGCAGGAAGGCCAGCAGGTTGGCGCAGGCATGCCGATCATGAGCCTCAACGGGCTAGACAAGGTCTGGGTCGATGCGGCGATTCCGCAAGCGCAAGCTGGAGGCATTACCGCCGGCACGCTGATCACCGCGACGGTGACCGCACTGCCAGACGAAACCTTCCACGGCGAAGTGGAAGCCCTGTTGCCCAACGTGGATGCGGCGACACGCACCCAACGTGCGCGGATCGTGCTCAACAACCCCAACCACGACCTTGCGCCCGGCATGTTCACTGACCTTCTCATCCAGGGCACGCCGAGTGCACCGCATCCGCTGGTGCCAACGGAAGCGGTCATCGCCGATGGTGTCCACACCCGTGTGATCGAGGCCTTGGGCGACGGTCAGTTCAAACCGGTATTGGTGAAGACCGGCCGCTCGGCCGACGGCATGACCGCCATCGTCGCGGGCTTGCAAGGCGGCGAACGCATCGTGACCTCGGGACAATTCCTGATCGACTCCGAAGCGAGCTTGTCGGGCGCGTTGACACGCATGGAAGCGGGCAACACGGGCGCGCCTGCTGCGGAATCCAGCAGCGCGAAACCCAACGCCATGCCCGGCATGCCCATGCCGGCCCCGTCAGCGTCGAAGGAAGGAAACGACAAAACGATGCCCGGCATGAAGATGCCGGGGTCATCGAGCAGCGCGGGTGACCAGCCATGATCGCCAAACTCATCCACTGGTCCATCGCCAATCGCGGCCTCGTGCTATTGGCCGCGGTCGCGCTGGCCATCGCCGGGACGATCTCGCTGCTGCGTATCCCGCTCGATGCGATCCCCGACCTGTCGCCGACCGAAGTGATCATCAAGACGTCATGGCCTGGGCAGCCGCCGCAAATTGTCGAGGACCAGGTGACCTATCCGTTGACGACCACGATGTTGGCGGTGCCGGGCGCGACCGCGGTGCGCGGTGTCTCGAACTTCAGTGATTCCTTTGTGTACGTCGTGTTCGCCGATGGCACCGACCTGTACTGGGCACGCACGCGCGTGCTCGCCTACCTCAACGAAGCGCGCAGCAAGCTGCCGCCTGATGTCAATCCGGTGCTTGGCCCGGACGCGACCGGTGCTGGCTGGATCTACGAGTACGCGCTCACGGATCCCAGTGGCCAATACGATCTCGGCCAATTGACCGCGCTCCAGAACTGGTTCCTGCGCTATCGCCTCAAAACCGTGCCGAATGTGGCGGAAGTGGCCACGGTTGGCGGCATGACGAATGCGTGGCAAATCGTGCTTGATCCCCAGGCGCTGGCCGCGCGCGGTCTGACGGTGCAGCAGGTCGAGAATGCGGTCAAGGCGGCCAACGGTGCCAGGGGCGGTTCGGTGATCGAACAGGGCGAGGCCGAACTCATGGTCACCAGCGTCGGGTACCTGCAAACGCGTGCGGAGTTCGCCCGGATTCCGGTCGCCACCGGCAAAGACGGCACTCCGGTACTGCTGCAGGACGTCGCGCGGATCCGGCGCGGACCCACCGAGCGCCGCGGTATCGCCGAGTTGGATGGCCAGGGCGAAGTGGTCGGCGGCATCGTGATCATGCGCCACGGCAAGAATGCGCTGGATACGATCAATGCCGTCAAGGCCCGCCTCGCCGAGTTGCAAAAGAGCCTGCCGCCGGGCGTCAAGATCGTCACCACCTACGACCGTTCCAAGTTGATCCACCGGGCGGTGACGAACATCGGCGAGAAACTGATCGAAGAATTCATCATCGTTGCGCTGGTGTGCCTGCTGTTCCTTGCCCACCTGCGCTCCTCGCTGGTCGCGATCATCACCTTGCCGCTCGGCATTCTCACCGCATTCCTCGTCATGGATGCGCAAGGGGTTTCGGCCAATCTGATGTCGCTGGCCGGGATCGCGCTTGCCGTCGGCGAAATGGTGGACGCCGCGGTGGTGATGATCGAGAACACCCACAAGCACCTGGAAGCCTGGCGTGACGCGCATCCGGACCAGCGCGAACCGGGCGCACCCGAACGCTGGAAGCTGGTGCGTGACGCCGTGACCGAGGTTGGGCCGGCGTGTTTTGTCAGTCTGTTGGTGATTACCTTGTCGTTTGTGCCCGTGTTCGCCCTGGGCGGCGAGGAAGGCAAGCTGTTCGACCCACTGGCCTTCACCAAGACCTACTCGGTCGCGGCTGCAGCCGCCTTGTCGGTCACGCTGGTTCCGGTGCTGATGGGTTATCTGGTGCGCGGGCGTATCCGGCACGAGCAAGCCAATCCGGTCAACCGGCTGGTGCGTTGGATCTACGAGCCCATGCTGGCTTGGGCCATGCGGATGCCATGGACGGTCGTCGCCGTCGCCGTGTTGGCACTGGCGACAGCGCTGTTGCCCCTGGCGCGACTCGGCACCGAGTTCATGCCGCCGCTCGATGAAGGCACCTTGCTGTACATGCCAACCGCGCTGCCGGGCCTCTCGGCGGGCAAGGCTGCGCAGTTGCTGCAGCAAACCGACCGGATGTTGAAGACGGTACCGGAAGTCGCGCACGTGTTTGGCGTGGCCGGCCGGGCCGACACCGCCACCGACAACGCACCGCTGGAGATGTTCGATTCCACGATCACCTTCAAGCCGGAGGATCAGTGGCGTCCGGGCATGACCATGGACAAGATCAAGGCGGAACTGGATCAGGCGGTGCACGTGCCGGGCCTTTCCAACCTGTTCGTGTACCCGATCCGCACCCGTACCGAAATGCTGATCACCGGCATCAAGTCACCGATCGGCATCAAGGTACTGGGGCCTGACCTTGGCGAACTGCAGCGTCTCGCAACCCACATCGCCAGCGTGGCGCAGGGCGTACCGGGCATCACCTCGGCCGTCGCCGAGCGCGCCAATGGCGGGCGCTATGTGCGGATCAAGGTTCGTCCGGACGCCGCTGGCCGCTACGGGCTCTCCCAGCAGGACATCCAGTCGCTGATTGCCACAGCGGTCGGTGGTGAACCCGTCGGCCAGACCATCCAGGGCTTGCAGCGATTCCCGATCGTGCTGCGTTACCCGCGCACTACACGCGACTCGGTCGCGGCACTCCGCACGCTGCCGATCGTGGCACCCGGCGGAGCACAGGTAACCCTCGGGCAGGTAGCGGACATCCATGTGACCGATGGGCCGCCGATGGTGCAGAGCGAGGAAGGCGTCCCGACGACCTTCGTGTTTGTCGATACGTCCAGCAACGATCTCGGCGGCACGGTCGCCAAACTCCAGCACGCGGTGGCGCAGCAGGTGACGTTGCCGGCCGGCTACACGCTCGACTGGGCCGGACAGTTCCAGGCCCTGCAGCACGCCAAGGCACGCATGAACCTCGTGGTGCCTGTGACGATCATCATCGTGTTCCTGTTGGTCTATCTGGTCTTCCGCGATACCGCGCAAGCCTTGATCATCCTCGCGACCGTGCCGCTGGGCCTGGTCGGTGGGCTGTGGCTGGTGTGGCTGCTCGGCTACGCCGTGTCGGTCGCAACCGTGGTCGGCTTCATCGGCCTCGCCGGCATCACCTGTGAGTTCGGTATCGTGCTGGTGCTGTACCTGCGACAAGCTTGGCAACGCCGGATGGACGCGGGTGAACTGAATTACGCGGCGCTCGATGAGGCGGTCCATGAAGGCGCGTTGATGCGCGTGCGTCCGATCGCGATGACCGTGGTGGTGATCCTGCTCGGGTTGCTGCCGATCATGGTCTTCGGTGGTACGGGTTCGCTGCTTGCACGCAGCGTGACCGCCCCCATGGTCGGCGGCATGGTCACCTCGCCCATTCTTTCGATGTTGTTCATTCCGGCGGCGTTCCGGTTGCTCGAACGCCGGCGGCTGCGCCAACGCAACGAGCAACCTTCATTGCAACCCGAGGAGAACCAATCATGAAAACACGTTCGATTTTGCTGGGCGCCATCCTGATGGCAGCCATCACACCCGCCTTCGCACAAGCGACTGCGGGCACCCAGGGCACGAAGATGAATCACGACAAGCAGGCCATGCCGATGAAGGAGAGCGGCTCTCACACGAAGATGATGATGAACTGCATGCAAATGGGCAAAGGCATGCAGGACAAGAACATGAAGAGCGGCCAAGGCATGCAGGACATGCAGATGGGCAAAAACATGCCATGTGCGAATCAGACGGCGCAGGGAACGGGCGTGGTCGAAGCGGTGGACACGGCCAAGGGCACCGTCACGATCAAGCATCAGGCGATCGCGTCGATTCATTGGCCGGCGATGACGATGACCTTCAAGGCCGATCCGCCAAGTCTGTTGAAAGACGTCAAAGTCGGCGAGAAGGTGAACTTCACCCTGCATCCGGACGGCAAGGACAGCACCGTGACAGCGATGACGCCCGCCACAAGTACCGGGCATTGAGCTGGGCGAGTGATCGCGTTGGCCCTGCCTTCCGGGTGGCCTTAGGGCTGCCGGAGCAGGGCCGCGCACGTGCGACGAGTACCATCGCTTTTTTTCGATCACTTGCGTGTCGACTGAACACGCAATGTCGATGAACCATCGAAGTTGACGATCACTCAAAGGCGGCTTAGGGTAGTAAACATGCATTATTGGCTGAAACCCCGTTCGCGCCTTTTTCGCAGCCTGTCGATACTGGCATTGCTGGCGTGGACGGCGTTCGCCTTTGATGCATTCGCGCATCCGCTTGTCATGTCTGGCGGGTCCATGACTGCGGCTTCCACAGCTACGGCCAAAGCTGCGTCGCATTGCGAAGGCATGCCCATGATGGGCACGCCGCAAAGCTTGCATCATCCTGCGCCTTCGCAACCGGCCGGCAACGGTCACGGCTGCTGCCACAACGGCGGCTGCTATTGCGCTTCGCTGTGCAGCGGCATCGTCGGCGTTCCCTACCTTGGCGTCGCCTTGCAGCCAGACCGTGACTTGGCAGTGCCGCTGATCCACTCCGACCCTGTGCCGGTGCACTCCGCGCCGCCACTGCGACCCCCGATCGCCTGATTCCCGACGCGGCGCGCCAAGCGCCGCAACCTGATCCCTGTTTGTCACGCACCATGTGGCGAATGGGCGTCTGTTCGTAACCGGCGTGCCGCGCACGCCAGCGGGAATCAGAAATGAAACAGAACCCTTTTCACACGGGACTGACCGTCCCGATGCCTTCGCGCCGTCGTTTCGTGCAAGGGCTCGCTTTGGGCGGCACCGCCGCGATGCTCGGTGGCTTCTTGAAACCGGCATGGGGCCTGCAAAGTCTGGGCAACCCCAACACGCAGAGCCTGGGTGAACCCGGTGTCCTGTCAGGCACCGAGTTTGCGTTGGACATCGCCGAGACCCCAGTGAACTTCACTGGCAAGTCGCGTCTCGCAACGGCCGTCAATGGCTTGCTGCCAGGGCCACTACTGCGTTGGCGTGAGGGCACCACGGTCACGTTGCGGGTCACCAATCACCTGCGCGTGCCGACCTCGATCCACTGGCACGGCATTCTGTTGCCGTTCGACATGGACGGCGTGCCGGGCATCAGTTATCCCGGCATCGCACCGGGTGAAACCTTCGTGTATCACTTCCCGGTCAAGCAGAGCGGCACCTACTGGTACCACTCGCACTCCGGTTTCCAGGAGCAGACCGGCCTCTATGGCGCGCTGGTGATCGATCCGGCCGGTCCTGATCGCGTCCAGGCCGATCGCGATTACGTGGTGATGCTCAATGACTGGACCGACGAGGACCCGATGACGGTCTTCGCGAATCTCAAGAAGATGGGCGACTACTACAACTACGGTGAGCCGACTGTGCGCGATTTCGTTGCGGACGTGTCGCGAATGGGACTGAAGGCCGCGCTGGCCGAACGCAAGATGTGGAACGAGATGCGGATGAGCCCGCGCGATCTGATGGACATCACCGGCGCCACCTACACCTATCTGATGAACGGCGTGACGCCGGCCGGCAACTGGACGGGCCTGTTCAGGCCCGGCGAGCGGGTGCGGCTGCGTTTCATCAACGGCTCGGCCAACAGCTACTTCGACGTACGCATTCCCGGTTTGAAGCTGTCCGTGGTCGCGGCCGACGGGCAGGACGTCGAACCGGTTGCGGTGGACGAGTTCCGGATCGGCACCGCCGAAGTTTATGACGTGCTCGTCGAGCCGCAGGAAGACCGCGCCTATACCATCTTCGCCGAGTCGATGACTCGCGACGGCTATGCACGCGGCACGCTGGCTCCGCGTGCCGGTATGCAGGCGGAAGTGCCAAGTCTCGACCCACTGCCCACGCTGTCGATGGCGGACATGATGGGCGCGATGGCGGGGGGCGACATGGCCGGCATGAACGGCATGGGTCACGGCTCGGATCACGGGTCGATGCCAGGCATGGCCATGGGCGGTGCCCTTGACCCCGCCGGCATGAAGAAAGCACATCACGCGCGTACCGAGTACGACAACCCGAACGTCGACATGCACGTGGACATGCCGCGCACCAATCTCGACGATCCCGGTGTCGGCCTGCGCGACAACGGCCGCCGGGTGCTGACCTATGCCGATCTGCACACCCTCGGTGGCTCCCTGTACCCGCAGCAACCGGTGACAGACGAAATTGAATTGCACCTGACCGGCAACATGAACCGCTTTGTCTGGGGCTTCGACGGCCTGAAGTTCTCGCAGGCCAAACCGGTGCACTTCCCTTATGGCAAGCACCTGCGCCTGATCCTGTGCAACGACACCATGATGACGCACCCGATCCACCTGCACGGCATGTGGAGCGAGCTGGAATCGCCGGAGCAGAACTTCCAGGTGCGCAAGCACACCATCAGCGTGCAACCGGCGCAACGCGTCACCTATCGCGTGAAGGCCGACGCGCTGGGCCGCTGGGCTTATCACTGCCATCTGCTCTACCACATGGAAGCGGGCATGTTCCGCGAGATGGTGGTGTCATGAAAACGATCGCGCGCAATTTTTGGTTGGCCGCAGTGCTGTCCGTTACGTTCATTGCCGTGCCTGCCTTTGCGCAGAACTCGATGCGAGGTATGGACATGTCGCAAATGCAACCTCCCGCAAAGGAGCCGGCAAAACCGGTCGCCAAGAAAAACCCGCACTCAACCAAGAGCAAGCAGGCGCAGCAACCTGCCGAGCATTCGATGTCGGGCACGGACATGTCGTCGATGACGAACATGGCCATGCTGTCACCACAACCACAAGTGCCGGCCGGTACCCACACCCAACACGCAGGCTCGATGTCCGGCATGGACATGGACAAGGCGCCCATGCCGTACATGCCGATGCAGCCACCGCCCAACGTGACCGGCGAAATGCAGGTGCTCGACATCGGCTCGCAAATCGGCGTCCGGCCAGTCGTGCGCGGGCTCAATGGCGAGACCATGCAGATGGACATGCAGGGCATGCAGATGCAGGGCGGCAAGGCCCCACCGGATGCGCGCAGTGCGGATTATTCCGGCGGCGTTGGCTATGGCTCGACGCCCGGCCTGCACATGCTGGATGACGCGGCACTCGGAATGCTGTTGATCGATCGCCTCGAATACTTCGATGGCCGCAACGACAACGATGTCGCGCTGGATGCGCAGGGCTGGTATGGCACCGATGCCAACAAAGTGTGGTTCAAGGCCGAAGGCGAGCGCAGCGCGGGACGCCTGCAAGATTTGCGTACCGAGGCACTCTGGGCCCACCCGATCGGCATCTATTGGAATACGCAACTCGGTGTGCGTCACGATTTTGGTGTCGGACCAAGTCGCACCTGGGCCGCATTCGGCGTGCAGGGGCTCGCGCCTTATTTCTTCGATGTCGAAGCGACTTTTTACGTCGGGCAAACCGGGCGTACCGCATTCCGCTTCGAGTCCGAATACGAATTGCTGCTGACGCAGCGCCTGATCCTGCAACCGCGCTTCGAGATGAACCTTTACGGTCGCGACGACCCGCAACGCGGCATCGGTTCCGGTCTGTCCGAGGCCCAGGTCGGCGTGCGCCTACGTTACGAGTTCACGCGCAAGTTCGCGCCCTATGTCGGGGTGGAGTTTGAACGCAAGTTCGGTAAAACAGCCGACTTTGCACGCAACGCGGGTGAACCCGCTTTCGATCCGCGCCTGGTCGCGGGCATTCGCTTCTGGTTCTGAAGGAGAAAACAGCCATGAAAAGACACACCGAACACGTTCTCGTCCTCGTTGCCGTGGCGATCGTGGTCGCCATCGGGCTGGGCGTTTTCGTCTACTCGGGCATCTACAACATAGGTGCCGACGATCATCACACCAAGCCGGTGTTTGCAGTCCTGCAAACCTTGCGTAACCGCTCCATCCACGTGCGCTCGGACGACATCAAAGTGCCGAACCTCAATGATCCGCAATTGATCCTGAAAGGCGCCGGCCAGTACGCCGCGATGTGCACGGGCTGCCATTTGCGGCCGGGCCAGGAGAATTCGGAACTGCGCAAGGGCATGTATCCGCAACCGCCCAATCTCTCCAAGGTCCACGTTGATCCACGGGACGCGTTCTGGGTCATCAAGCACGGCATCAAGATGAGCGCAATGCCGGCCTGGGGACTGGATGGCAGCCACGACGACCTGACCATCTGGAGCATGGTCGCGTTCATCGAAAAACTCCCCGGCATGACGCCGGCGCAGTACAAGACCATCGTCGCCAAGGCGCCGCCAGATGAGGACATGGATATGGACGACGGGGGTGGCCATAGTCACAGCCACGGGGGAGCTGCTGACGACAAGGACGCCCACGGTGACGCCGACATGAAGGGCATGGAGATGTCCGGTGAAGCCGGTCACAGCCATGATGCGGCTGCGGAAGATGGCCACGATCGTGCGGCGGCCACTGCACCCGCAGTTGAAGCCCCGTTGTCGCTGGATGGCATGAAGCCGAAGGCGGCACCGGAAGCCGAGGCCGTGGCACAAGCGTTCCATACGGCTTTGCAGCACGGCGATCGAACGGCAGCACTCGCGCTACTTGCACCCGAAGCCACCATCAGCGAAGGCGGCCACACGCAGTCGCGCGATGACTACGCGGACGGTCACCTCGGCGAGGACATCGCCTTCCTGAAAACCGCGCGGATCACGCCGGTCTCGCTGGGCTCGATGCCGATGGGTAACACCGCCCTGGTCGGCAGCGTGAGCGACATTCAGACCACGATCAAGGGCAAGCCGGCCACACTGCGCAGCACCGAGTTACTCAACCTCAAGAAGGACGGCAAGGATTGGAAGATCGTGTCCGTCCGATGGCAATCTGCACCGGTATCGGGAGAATGACCGTGAAGCGAATGAGCCTCTCAGCCATGAATGCTAGAAACGTTTTGTTCGCAGCAATCGCCGTGGTTTCCTTCAGCGCGCTTGGTGCCTGCACCCAGCCCGTCGATGCGCAGCCCAGCCAGCCATCCTCCGCGACAATCCATGCCGCAACAGCAAGCTCACCGGACGCATCGCTTCCGGTCATGCTGGTACACAAAAGCGCTACATGTGGATGTTGCAGCGCGTGGGTCGACCATATGCGTGCTGCCGGCTTCAGCGTCGACGTGCGCGATGTCGACGATCTCGATCCGGTGAAAAGTCGCGTCGGCGTTCCGGCCGGCAAGGGCTCGTGCCATACCGCCGAAGTGGGCGGCTATTTCGTCGAAGGTCATGTGCCGGCGCTGGACATCAAGCGGCTGCTGGCTGAAAAGCCCGATGCCAAGGGCCTCGTCGTGCCGGGCATGCCGGCCGGCTCGCCGGGCATGGAGCTGCCTGACGGCCGCGTCCAGCCCTATGTTGTCGAGCTTGTTGCCCACGACGGCACCACTTCCGCCTTCGCTCACCACGCGTATTGATACGCCGATCAACGTCAAGCCATTGCCGTTGTCACGGGAGGATGCATGAACACCCACCATCACCACACGGGCGCCGACAACCACGGACATGGCATCCACCCCGGCGCGGGGACAACCGCGGTCGATCCGGTTTGTGGCATGCAGGTCGATCCCGATCAGACCGACCATCACGCCGAACATGATGGGGTAACGCATCATTTCTGCTCGGCGCGCTGTCTGGAACGCTTCGTGGCGGATCCGGCCAAATATCTGGCCCGGCGACCCGATGACGCCCCCGCGCAGGCACCGGCGGGAACGATGTATGTCTGCCCGATGCATCCGCAAGTGCGCCAGGACGGCCCCGGCATCTGCCCGATCTGCGGCATGGCGCTGGAACCGGAAATGCCGGGACTGGACGATGAGGATCATCCTGAACTGCGTGATTTCAGCCGCCGCTTCTGGTGGACCTTGCCGGCGACGCTGGTGGTGCTCGTGCTGGCGATGTTCGGCCACTACTTCCCGCAGTTGCCGGTGGTTACGCGGACCTGGATCGAGCTGGTACTGACCACACCGGTAGTGTTGTGGGCAGGCTGGCCATTCTTCGTCCGATGCGTGCAGTCGGTCCGCAACCTCAGCCCCAACATGTGGACCCTGATCGGCATTGGTGTCGGCGCCGCGTTCGGCTACAGCATCGTCGCCACCATCGCACCGGACCTCTTCCCCGAGTCGTTCCACGAACACGGCCGCGTGGGCGTCTACTTCGAAGCTGCTGCGGTGATCGTCTCGCTGACGTTGCTTGGCCAGCTACTCGAACTGCGTGCCCGCTCGAAGACCTCGACTGCCCTGAAGGCCCTGCTGGGGTTGGCGCCCAAGACCGCACGCCGCCTGCGCGACGATGGCGGCGAGGAGGATGTCGAGCTCAGTCACGTCCATGTCGGTGACCGCCTGCGCGTACGCCCCGGTGAAAAGGTGCCGGTGGACGGCGAAGTGATCGAAGGGCGCTCCCATGTCGACGAGTCGATGCTGACCGGGGAGCCCATCCCGGTCGATAAGACCATCGGCTCCAGCGTGATCGGCGCGACCCTCAACGGCACCGGCAGCCTGGTGATCCGGGCGGAAAAAGTCGGTTCGGCGACGGTGCTGTCGCAGATCGTGCAACTGGTCGCGCAGGCGCAGCGCTCGCGCGCACCGATGCAGCGTATGGCCGACAAAGTGGCTTATTGGTTCGTGCTGGCTGTGCTGGCGACTGCCGTTGCCACCTTCTTCGTGTGGGGGCTGTTCGGTCCGCAACCGTCGTGGACGTTCGCGGTTCTCAATGCGATCTCGGTCCTGATCATCGCTTGCCCCTGCGCACTGGGACTGGCCACACCGATGTCGATCATGGTAGCGACCGGCCGTGCCGCCGGGGAAGGCGTGTTGTTCCGCGATGCCGAGGCGATCGAGCACCTCCGCAAGATCGACACCCTGATCGTGGACAAGACCGGAACCCTGACCGAGGGGCGTCCGGCGTTCCACACCGCGCTCGCGGCCGAAGGGTTCACCGAGCAGGAGGTGCTGCGTCTGGCGGCCAGCCTCGATCAGGGCAGCGAGCACCCGCTGGCCGACGCGATCGTCGCGGAAGCCCGTCGTCGCGACCTGACGCTGGAAACGCCGGAGAGTTTCGAGTCGTCCACCGGCATCGGGGTACGCGGCAAGGTGGGAGGCGCCATCCTGGCGATCGGCAATACCGCGCTGATGCACGAGGTCGGGGTCGATGCATCCGTTCTTTCCACACCGGCCGAAGAGCTGCGCCGGACCGGTGCCAGCGTGATGTATCTGGCGGTCGATGGCGTCCTGGCTGGCCTGCTTGCAGTGGCCGATCCGATCAAGGCCAGCACCACCGCCGCCATCACGTCGCTGCACGATGCGGGCCTGAAAATCGTGATGGCCACCGGCGACGGTGTTACCACCGCGCATGCGGTCGCACGCACCCTGGGTATCGACGAAGTCCATGGCGAGGTCCGCCCGAAGGACAAGATCGACCTCGTGCGACAGCTGCAAGCCAAGGGGCACCGGGTGGCGATGGCCGGCGACGGAATCAACGACGCGCCCGCACTTGCCGGAGCCGATGTCGGCATCGCGATGGGCACCGGTACCGACGTGGCGATGTCGAGCGCGCAGGTGACACTGGTGAAAGGCGACTTGCGCGGCATCGTGCGGGCACGGTCGATTTCCAACGACACCGTCGCCAACATGAAGCAGAACCTGGGCTTTGCATTCCTCTACAACGCGCTGGGCGTACCGATTGCGGCCGGCGTGCTGTACCCCGTGACTGGCCTGTTGCTCAGCCCAATGATCGCCGCCTTGGCGATGAGTTTGAGCTCCGTGTCGGTGGTCGCCAACGCATTGCGGCTTGGCCGAAAGCGGCATGGCTGAGGTGACCAACGCCAGCGAGTGGAGCGAAGCGGGTCCAACTCGACGCCTTCGCCCGCAAACGCGGGAGTACGCCGCCTATGTGGTCTTCCTCACATCCGGCACAGCTTGGCGTGCGCCACGATTTCGGCGCCAGCCCAAGTCGCACTTGGGCTGCGTTCGGCGCGCTGGGCTCCGCGTAGCGCTACGAATTCACTCGTAAATTCGCGCCCCCCAACGGTGTGGAATTCGAACGCAAGTTCGGCTGGACGGCCGACTTCGCACGCAACGCGGGTGAACCGGCCTTCGATCCGCGCCTGGTCCAGCGCGTACAACATCGGTGCCGACGCGCATCACACCAAGCCGGTGTTCGCGTTGATGACGATGGTGCGCGATCGCTCCCTAAGGACGTACTCCGCGGACATCAAGGTGCACGATCCCAATGATCGCAAGTTGATCCTCAAGGGCGCCGGGCAGTCACCGAGCAACCAGGGAGCGCGGCAGACATTCAGGCCCGATCCACCGGGCCTGCTGCAATCGATCAAAGTCGGCGTGAATCGGCGTGAAGGTGAACTCCTCCCTTCGTCCAGTCTGTATGTACGGCATGGTCACGGCAATCGCTCCGGTAAAATAGATCTCTTGCCGGTGCGTGGAAGCAAACAGCAGAGCATGAACGTAGCGTCGAGTTTGGAATCTGGCAATCCACATCCCGGAGGTCGAAAGTGACCCTGCCTGACGTAGTGCTGCTTGCGATCATCCAGGGTTTTGCCGAGTTGTTGCCGGTTTCCAGTTCCGCCCATGTGATCATGGCGGAAAAAATGCTGGGCCTTGATCCCACTGCGCCGGCGATGACCTTCCTGCTGGTGATGCTGCACACCGGCACCATGTTCGCGGTGATCGGCTATTTCTGGAAGGTATGGCGCGAGCGCTACTTTGCTTCGGTCGCGGTATTCAGACAGCAAGCCAAGTTGATTGTCATTGCGACCGTTGCAACCAGCGTCGTCGGTCTCGTGCTGCTGCTGGTGATCGAACGGGTCGTGTTGCGCGGGTACGCCCACGCGCAAGTCGAGCAACTGTTCGGTAACCCTTATCTGATCGCGGGTGGATTGGCTGCTGCTGGCGCGCTCATTCTTCTCTCCAGCCGGAAAGCGGCGTCCAATCAGCCTCTGAGCGGCCGCTCTTCGACTTGGATCGGTGCGATTCAAGGTTTGTGTCTGCCGTTCCGCGGGTTCTCGCGCTCGGGTGCAACGATTTCGACCGCATTGATTCTCGGTGTCGAGCGGATGCGTGCAGAAGAGTTCAGCTTCGCCTTGGCGGTGGTGCTGACCCCGCCGGTGGTCCTGCGCGAAGCCTGGCGGCTGGTGCAAGCGGATGCTGCGACAGGTGCAGTGGTTGGCAAAGCGTTCGGCATGGGATTGCTGGGAATGCTTTTCAGCTTTGTCGCGGGCTGGCTGGCGCTGCGCTGGCTCTCGCGCTGGCTGGAGCATGGCCGCTGGCATTTCTTCGGCTATTACTGTCTTGTCGCGGCCGTACTCGTGCTGACGATCAGCTTTTGGTGATGGGTTCGGCTTACGGCTTGACAGCTTCTACAGAGCCGGCCTCACGCGCTTCGCGCAGGATTTCGAAAGGATCACGCCAAGGTTGGCG
Source organism: Lysobacterales bacterium 66-474 (assembly GCA_001899805.1). Classification (GTDB taxonomy): domain Bacteria; phylum Pseudomonadota; class Gammaproteobacteria; order Xanthomonadales; family Rhodanobacteraceae; genus 66-474. Next base: position 572,703 of record MKWP01000014.1, on the reverse strand, counting down.
ACAACATCCGCGCGGATGTTGAGCCGAAGGAGCGCAGAAACACTTCGGCCTTCCAGAACGATTTCAACACGATCAACAGCACCGAGTCGTTGACCAGCAACGTAGCAGCGGCGACTAGGATCATGATCAAACCCATCGGGTGAAAGCCTTCGAGCCGGCGACGCATTGCATCGCCAGCTCAGCGCAGTCAAGGAGGCCAGTTGCATTCGTAAATGCGAATGATTAGCATTGTCGACCGTATCGGGACCCGACATCTCAAGCCTTCCATGAAGTACCGCCCTGCGATTGAACGTCACACGAGCCCGAATGGAAATGGCGTACGTCCCGCTTCGGCACGCCTCCCTTTTGGTCGCAACGATCTGCATCCCCGTAATAACTGCCGTGGAATCAAGTGACGCTCCTAACCTTGCCGCCCTCAAGTCTATGGCCATGACATCCCGCCCATCTTTCGTGTACAGGAACTTGCTGCTCGTCCTGCTGGCTGCCGCGGCGCCCTTTGCCGCGTCTGCCGCAGGAATGCCTGAGTATTCGCTAACGATCCAGAACCGCCGCTTCGAACCGGCGACGCTGATGGTGCCGGCCAACACCAAGTTCAAGGTGCTGGTGACGAACAAGGACTCCACCCCATCGGAGTTCGAAAGCAATGAATTCAATCGCGAAAAGATCGTGCCGCCGAACAGCACGGTCACCGTGTTCATCGGCCCGCTGGACAAGGGGCAATACAAGTTCTTCGACGATTTTCATCTGGACACCGCACAGGGTGTCTTGATCGTGGAGTGAATGCACATGCCTGGTGTCGCACTGCTGGTGTTTCGTGAGGTGCTGGAAGCGGCGCTGATCGTGACTGTGGTCGCTGCCGCCACGCGCGGCGTGGGAAGGCGCGGCACCTTCATCGGCGGCGGTATCGCGCTCGGCGTGATCGGCGCGATCGTGGTTGCGATCTTTGCGGGTGCGATCGAGGAAGCCGTTGGCGGGGCGGGCCAGGAACTCTTCAATGCCAGCGTGTTGCTGGCGGCGGTCGTGATGATCGGATGGCACGTGACGTGGATGTCCAGCCACGGCAAGAAAATGGTCAGGCACATGCAGCAGGTCACCAATTCGGTGAAAGCCGGATCGAGCTCGGTGGCGATGCTGCTGGCGGTGGTCGCGCTGGCGGTATTGCGCGAGGGTTCCGAGGTCGTGCTGTTCCTGTACGGCATGGCGGCGGGCGGCGCCGGACGCGTGGATCTGCTGGCCGGTGTGCCGCTGGGGCTCGCCGGCGGCGTCGCGGTGGGGTTCGCGCTTTACTTTGGCCTGCTGCGGATCCCGATCCGCTATTTCTTTACCGCCACCAACTGGATGCTGGTGCTGCTGGCGGCCGGTCTGTCCTCGACCGCCGCGGGCTTCCTGATCCAGGCCAACTGGTTGCCAGCCTGGGGCAACCAGCTCTGGAATACGACGTGGCTGCTCAGCAACGGCTCGGTGATCGGGCAGACGTTGCACGTGCTGGTGGGTTATGAGGCGCGTCCGGCAGGGATGCAACTCGTGTTCTGGCTGGTGACCGCGCTAGTGCTGTTCACCGGCATGCGCTGGATGGCGGCACGCATGGTGTCGGCGAGCGCACGCTCGAAATCACGGCAGGCGACGGCATCCGTTCGAACGCGGGCAGTGGACACGACCTGATCGAGTGAACATGCATCTTGCGACACGCCCGCCCACGCAGGCGTGAAGGGGGAGGTTTGTGTCCGCGGTCCGGTTCTTCGCGAAAAAGAAGGTTTGCCATGGCAGGTCATCAGACGTTGGCACTTTCACCAGGAGACAGACGATGAAACAAAGCAAGCGACGTTGGTTGGCTGTGTGGCCGTTGTCCGGGTTGATCGGTCTGGTGTGCACGTTCGCGGCCCCTGCGACAGCGGTCGCCGGACCGGCCTCGGTGATCTATTCGCCGATCGTCGATTACCGCGAGTGGGAGCTGGAATTGAAAGGCGGCATGTTCAATTGGGGGCACGGCGACGATGGCGAGCGCGCGGCCAAACTAGCGTTTGGCTATGGCCTTGCTCCGCGCTGGGGCATTGAGGTGGAGGCCGAGTATTCACAGACGCCGGGCAATGTCGCACACGTCGAGGAATACGAGTTCGAGAACATCTTCCAGTTGACCGAACACGGTGAACACTGGCTCGACGCCGGCATTTTCGTCGAGTTCGAACACAACCGGCTCGAGAACGTGAACACGCTGGTGCTGGGCCCGATGTTCCAGAAAGAGACCGCGCACACCCAGACCAATCTGAACATCCATTGGGTGCGTCGACTCAGTGCGTTGCCGCGGGACGATTCGGACGACGATGAAGCCGGCAGTCGCAACGAGCTCCAGTACCAGGTGCAGTGGAAATACAATCTGGGCCCGCGTTTCCAGCCTGGTATGCAGGTGTTCGGCTCGCTGGGATCTCCCGGTCACCTGCACTCGCAGGAGTTGAGCGTAGGTCCAGCTTTTTTCGGCGTCACGCGCCTCGGCAGCGGCAGGAAGCTCAGGTACGACGTGGCACTGCTCGGTGGCCTCACGCACGACACGCCAGATACGACGATCCGCTTCCAACTGGAATACGAGTTCTTCTGAGTGGCCGTCCTGCGCGCACGCAGACTGTCAGTGCGAACGGTACGCAACATCCGCCAAGATCGCCGACACTTCCGCGCATACTTTCGCCGCTCAGGTTTCGCTCACGCAATCCACCATGACGGATGCCATCGCATGAAGAAGCGGATGTATGATTCGCAACGGGCGCTTACGCTCCACAATGTCGCGGTCAGCACCTTCGAGCGGGCAGTCGCGGGTTTCGGCTTCAGCAACACGACGCCGGTGCATACGGCGTTTACGATTCCGCCGGTGCTGCGGAGTCCGCCTCACGCGCTTCGCGCTGGATTTCGATCGCCTCCTTGATCACATAGAGGCCGATCGCGATGCAGATGATCCGGTCGGAAATCGACGAGTGGATCAGCAGCACCCGCGCGCCGGAAAGGACCACGCCCAGATTGACGACCACATCCGCGCGGGTGCACAGCCACATAGCGCGCATGTGCACGTCGCCATTCTGGAAGGGCTTCAGCACAAGCAGCAACACCGATCCATTGACCAGCAAGGCCACAAGGGCAACCACCATCATCACCGGTGTGAGTGGGTGGCTGCCTTCGATCCAGCGGCGCGCGGCATGATGCGTACCGGTTCGAATACGTCGGGGTTCATCCTGCCGGGGCGAAGACTGACAGTGCACGCGGCCAGAGCTTGAAGCGGGCCGGCGTCCTGCTCGTGATTTCCCCATCGGTATTGATCGGTAGTGACGGATCGGTTCGAATCTCAATCGGACCAGAACTGCAGAAGGCCCGCATACCGACCAGATTCCGGTTACGACCGCGCCGGAATGCCGTCAGAAACAGGGGCCACTGCCAAAATCGTCGCGGCTCAACGCTGTAGAAGTCCAAGCATTGGTCATCGATCGCCGCGGCCTCGTAGACGGCCATGCCGCCGCCGTAGTAGACACCGTTTCCAACTGCGATCTGAAGGCTGCGAAGCCGGAGCGTGCGATCGGCGGTCACCACCTCGGCTGTGAACGGCCTCGTGTAAAGGACCGTCTTTATAGCAGCCAGCGGGTAGCTGAACCGTCCCAAATGCCGTTTCAGGTTGCCGGTCATACGACGCGCGAGCTCAACGCTCAGACCCATGCTCGCGACGTTGACGAAGAACTGGTCGTTGACTTGGCCGACATCGATCCGGCGCGTCCGGCCCGCGACGATGACCGCGGCCGCCGTTGCTGGGTCGCTCGGAATGCCAAGTGTCCGAGCAAGGTCGTTCGCCGTGCCGAGTGGGAGGATGCCGAGCGGCAACCCAGTTTCCAGCACACCCTTGAGCACGGTGTTGACAGTCCCATCGCCGCCACCGGTGATCACAAGATCAACTTCGTGCGCATGCCAGTTGATTTCGCGGGTCACGTCGGGTATCTGAGCGCACGATCCGCGCGTCAAGACCAATCCGCCAGCCTCGAGCTGCCGGATGGCGTCATCAGCCGCGCAGTCATCTCCGCCGCGGCTTCGCGGGTTCAAGAATAGAAGTGCACGCTTCCTGACTGGTTGATTATCCATTGTCCGGATCTCGCCGGTCACCTGAGGGCGTTGCCGCCATGGCTGGAAACTTTCGGTGGCTTCGGCAAAAAGGAGCTGGTAATCAACAGGATGGCGCCGATCGTGATCATCACGTCCGCCACATTGAAGGCTGGCCAGTGCGCACCCTGCCAATGGAAGTCGAGGAAATCGATCACCGCCCCGTGTTGGATGCGATCCAGCACGTTACCCAACGCACCGCCGAGGATCAGACAGTAGCCCACGGCCTCGTTGCGGGGTAGCCGGTGGCGAAGTGCCAGCATCAGCCAGACCGATACACCCAGTGCGAGCGCGGTCAGGCCATACCGGGACCAGCTGCCCGCGCCGGTCAGCAGACTGAACGCCGCGCCGGGGTTCAGCACGTGCACGAGGTTGAAGAAGGACGTGACCTCCAGACGCGTGTTGAGCGGCATCAAGAATGCCACACCGAACTTGATCGCCTGGTCGGAGAGTGTGATCAGCACCGCCAGCAAGAGCCAGCGTTGCCAACCGCCTTGCCGTGGTGATTCACGAGTGGCATAGCTCAATCAAAGATCTCTTTCCAGAAACTCTTTCGATAGCCTGGTTGCCGTCGGTCGTCGCAGTGGTCACTCGAGCGGCCGTGAGAATCCCCACCCGCGTAACCGCCCTGTGTGCCGGCCGGCGCAGGGGCTTGCCGCGCCGACATCGGATCCTGGGTCGATCGCTCGATGATCTTGTCGAGCTCACCCCGGTCAAGCCACACCCCGCGGCACTGCGGGCAGTAGTCGATTTCGATGGCTTGACGTTCAGCCATGACGAGTTGCACTTCTTTACATACCGGACATTGCATGATGATCTCCTTGCCGTTTTCAGAACAGCGATGGGCCTGTAGGTTGCCCTGCAGCCGGTGCGATGCGGTGTTCCGATCACGCAGCCAGAAAAAAATCTTCGAATCACTTCCTCACTAACCGCAAGCCATTGCCGACCACCAGAAGGCTGGCACCCATGTCGGCGAACACCGCCATCCACATGCTGGCTTGTCCAGTGAAGGTGAGTACCAAAAAGACCGCTTTGATGCCGAGCGCCAAAGTGATGTTCTGCTTCAATACGCTGGCCGTGGCACGGGACAGGCGCACGAACGCGGGCATCTTGCGCAAGTCATCGTCCATCAGCGCCACGTCGGCGGTTTCGATGGCGGTGTCGGAACCTGCCGCACCCATGGCGAAGCCGATGTCGGCCCGTGCGAGCGCCGGCGCGTCATTGATGCCATCTCCAACCATGCCGACCTTGCCGTCCGCCGCCAACCGCTCGATCTCGCGCAACTTGTCCTCGGGCAGTAGATTTCCCTGACTGCGGTCGATGCCGACCTGACGCGCGATCGCCTCGGCGGTGTGCGGGTTGTCGCCGGTCAGCATCATGGTTTTGACGCCAAGCGCGTGCAGGTCGGCGATGGCACGGCGGCTGCTGTCCTTGACCGTATCGGCGACCGCGAACAAGGCTTGCACACCCTCCTTGCCGGCCAGCATGACGACCGTCTTGCCCTGCGCTTCCAGCGCGGCCAACCTCGCCTCAAGGTTTGGCGTGCAAACGCCCAGATCCTCAATCAGTCGGTGATTGCCGAAGTAATACACGGAACCATCGATTCGACCCCGCACGCCGCGCCCCGGCAAGGCTGCGAAGTCGTCCACTTCACTCAAGATCAAACCGTCGTTCTGGGCGGCGTGCGCCACGGCGAGGGACACAGGGTGGTCGGAACGGGTGGACAGGCTCGCCGCCAAGATTCGCGCGCTGGCGGCATCCGCTTCTCGCCAGGCCATGAAATCCGTCTGCACCGGTTTGCCGTGCGTGATTGTGCCGGTCTTGTCCAGTGCGACCCATCGCAGCTTGCGGCCCTCTTCCAGATACACGCCACCCTTGATGAGAATGCCACGCCGCGCAGCGGCGGCGAGCCCGCTGACGATGCTCACAGGTGTGGAAATGACCAGAGCGCAGGGACAGGCAATCACCAGCAGGACCAGCGCCTTGTAAACCCAGGGGAGCCAAGGCGCAGCCAGGATGAGCGGCGGCAGGATAGCTACTGCCAGCGCGACCGCGAACACGATCGGCGTGTAGAAGCGGGCGAATTGGTCCACGAAGCGCTGGGTCGGTGCACGGCTCCCTTGAGCCGCCTCCACGGCATGGATGATGCGCGCCAAGGTGGATTGCGTGGCGATCGCCGTGACCCGGTACTCGAACGAGCCGGATTCGTTGATCGTGCCGGCAAAAACCGGATCGCCTTCGGCCTTCTCGACCGGCAGGCTCTCGCCGGTGATGGAGGCCTGATTCACCGTCGATCGGCCTTGCACAATCACGCCATCAAGCGCGATGCGCTCGCCCGGCTTCACGCGGACACGACTATCAATGGCGACCGTCTTGGCATCCACTTCGGCCCAACTGTCGTCTGGCAGCTGCACGGTGGCCGTTTCCGGGGCCAGGTCCATCAGGCCGCGAATCGCGTTTCGGGCTCGGTCGAGTGACTTGGCTTCGATGACTTCGGCCAGCGCGAACAGCACCATCACCATCGCCGCTTCCGGCCAGTGTCCGATCAGCATCGCTCCGGTGACTGCAATCGACATGAGGGCATTCATGTTCAGATTGCGATTCCTGAGCGCGATCCAGCCTTTCTTGTAGGTGGGCAGACCGCCAGTGAAGATGGCGACCAGCGCTAAGGTCACCACGGCCCAGTGATTGCCGCCTCGAAACCAGTAAACGCCCTCGGAAAGCATGGCAGCCAAGCCCGACACCACAAGCGGCCACCATTGGTGGCGAGAAGGCCCGGCAGGCACGCCGGTCGTGTCCGCCGCATCAGGTATCTCAGCTTCGAAGCCAAGGGATTTCAGGGCAGCCAGCACACCCGGCAGAGCGTTGGCCCGATGGTGCACTTGCAAAGTGCGCTGCACCAGATTGAAGTCCAATGCTTCCACGCCGGTCATGCCGGTGAGCTTGCCCCGTATCAGCGATTCTTCGGTTGGGCAATCCATCTTGGCAATCGCCAATACTGTAGTTTGAGAGGTTGGCTCGGTATCAGCCCGAGCTGCTTGCATGCCGATGGCCGCCAACGCTTGCTCAACTGGCTCCAACGATGGCATCTCATGGTGTAGCGTCAGCAGGCGCTGCAGCAGATTGAATTCCAAGTCCGTCACACCAGGGAGCTTCGCCAGCTTGTCCCGGATCAGTGCTTCTTCGGTCGGACAATCCATGTTTTCGATCCGGTAATGGGTCGTCCGCAACGCCCTGTTGCCGGAAGTTTTCGCTTCGGACGGCTTCGCCTCGGCGGTAGGACAACCGCATCCCTTGGAACTGCATGCGGCCATGACGGCACCTTCATCAATCGACAGCGTAGTTGTTGATTAGAATCCCTATAGCTACTATAGAGTCAAGCTCATTTTTCGGAAGTGATTCCATGAGGATCAGAATCGGCGAACTCGCCAGACGCACGGGGTGCCAGGTCGTCACCGTCCGTTACTACGAAACTGAAGGTTTGTTACCTTTGCCGATGCGTAGCGGGAGCAACTATCGACTGTATGACGACGCTCATGTCGAACGCCTGCAGTTCATCCGCCACTGCCGCTCTCTCGACATGACACTTGCCGAAGTGCGGGCGCTGCTGAGATACCGGGGTGCGCCGACACAGGATTGCGGAGAGGTCAACGCGCTGTTGGATAAGCATATCCAGCAGGTGGAGGTCCGCGTGGAGACGCTATTGCAGTTGAAGCGGCACTTGCTTGTGTTGCGCGAGAGGTGCTCCGGGGCTCGTGCCGCAGCATCGTGCGGAATTCTGCAGGGGCTTTCAGGCTGCGCTTGCCATGCCGCCCGAGTGGGCGGCGCGGAGGCTTGCAAAGTTTGACCTACATTTTTTCTGTTTCGGGCGCTGACCCATGCCGACCACGAACATCGCTGCGTTCAGGTCGAGTGCGATCATCAAGGCGCGCCGCTGGGCGCGATCCTGTGCTTCGTGCTGGCATCCGCAACCGCTCATCCTCCATATTCTGACAGATGAGCGGCCTTCCATCGCATCGCACTGATCCTATTCAGTGCCATCGATCAATTTCCCGAATGCGGAGAAACTGCGTTCTGACCGACGCCGCTACGAAGTTTCGATTCAAGCTCATTCAACAGGAAGAAGCTGACGTCGTCCAGCGAATCGTGGCCCTTTGCAAAAGGTTGTTCGAGCAGCCGCACCAAGTACATTGCATAGATAAACATGTAGGTGATAAAACCGATCATGATCGCAGCGGCAGGAGCGTCCTCCGTCTTCAGGAAGAGCAGCATCGCCACGATCCATAACACCAGCGTCTGGACCAGCACATGCACAGAAGGGACGAACTTGAGGCGCTGAAATTGATAGATACGCAGCATGGCGTTTCGAATGACATCTTGCTTGGTTCGCAGCCGTATGACCCAGTCCGAAGCCATGCCCATCTTCGCGAGCCGACCGAAGATCGGCGTCAATCTGGCCACCTCATCTAAAGCGGGGGGAATATCACTGTGACCCTTGTCGGGGCCCAGACCACGGCGAAGTTTATTGATAATTCCAATGAGAATCCCGCGACATTCCTCGAAGTTGAAGTCCGGATTCTCGACGGCGAATGACTCCAGGTCTCCATCGATCGCCTCAATTGCAGTGCGGATGGTGGGCAGAATGGCCTCCGCCTCCCTATAGTCTGCTAGAACGCTCGACAGCAGGAAGCCAATGATAAAGATGGCGCCGGCGATGCCGCTCGTCAGCAATCGGTTAAGTTCGAGGAACTCCAATCCATAGTAGTGGATCGCTGCCTTGACGCAGCCAAGCAGCAGCACCATCACACCGACAATAAAGAACAGTCGGAGCCTCTTCCGGAAACTGACATTCGTTTTTTCGAAATGAAGATGCTTTATGATCGATGGCATCATTGGATCACCTGTCGTTCGTGTCGGCACTCTTGCGAAACCTCTCCCGCTCCCTTGGTATCGGCCCGTGAAGAAGGCAGGTTCAATTTCCAAGTGCAACGCACTTTCGCGTTACGATTTGATTGCTTCGGCGGAATCGGCCTCCCCGCGCCTCGCGCAGGATTTCGATCACTGCCGTGATCATGTGAAGATCGATGGCGATGCCCACGATCAAGTCGGAAGGTCTCTGAGAGGGTCGGCAGCACCAACCGGCCGGTGTGCGAAATCAAACCTTTTGTGGCGCTTCACACCCACGCCCACACGGCGTGGTTTCAACTTGGAGTGTCACATGATGGATGTCAAAGCGCGCTTCCAGCATCTGCGCCAGCCGGAGCCGCAATGCCTCCGCGCCTGATGCGCCGCCATCCATGATCACGTGTGCCGCCATCGCCGAACGCGTGCTGCTCAGCGCCCATATGTGCACATCGTGCAGTGCAGCCACGCCTGGAGTCGCCAGCATTTCCGCGCGGACCCGTTCAGTATCGACGCCACGAGGTGCCCCTTCCATCAGGACATTTCCTGCCTCTCGCAGCAATATCCATGTCCGCGGCAGTACCCACAGACCAATCAACACGGCGATGATGGGATCGGCAAGGTAGAAGCCGGTGAACTTGATGATCAAGGCGGCGACGATGACGCCGACCGAACCGAGCATGTCGGCCCAAACTTCCAGATACGCACCCTTCACATTGAGGCTTTCACCGCTGCCGGCCTTGAGCAATCGCATCGAGATGAGGTTGACCCCCAACCCGAGTGCTGCGATCACCAACATGCCAGTGGAGGCCACCGAAGGCGGTTCGCTGAAGCGCCGCGCCGCCTCCCACAAGATGTAACCGGCGACGAGGAACAGCAGGCCACCGTTGACGAGTGCGCCGATGGCTTCCATGCGCGCGTAACCATAGGTGCGTTTCGCGTCGGGCGGACGTCGAGTCAGGCGTACGGCGGTCAGCGAGATCGTCAGCGCGATCACGTCAGTGGCCATGTGTGCCGCGTCCGACAACAAAGCCAAACTGTTGGTAAGCAGACCGCCGATGATCTCAACGACAAGGAACGTACTGGTCAGGCCGAGTGCCCACCACAGCGGCGTCTCGTGCTTGACCTCCGTACCCACATGATCGTGGCCGGTACTCATTACTTTTCTCCGTTCGTGTAGCTGCGCCACGCCATGCGGAACACCCGCCATGCCGAGCGCAGAAACAACAACAACAACGCCGACGCAACCAGCAGATCGGGCCAGCCGGCGCCGAAGATGCCGACGCCGGCGGCCGCAGCCAGTACGGCGATACCCTCGAACACGTCATTGCGCGAACATTCCCAGGCCGAGGCCATGTTGACGTCGCCCTTGCGGTAAGGCATCAGCAAGCGCAGACACACGCCATTGGCGGCCAGGTTCAGCAAAGCGGCGATACCGATCGCCTCGAAGATCGGTACGCCCGGATGCAGGAGACGCCAGCCAATCTGGATGGCAACCGCGAGCGCAGCGCCGAGAATCAGCGCGCCCTTGAACAGCGCCACCCGGGCTTTCGCGCGACCACTGGCACCAATGACCGCAAGGCTCAAGAGGTAGGTGAGCGCATCGCCAAGATTGTCCAATCCGCCGGACAGCAGCGACGACGAGCCGCTGTAGATCGCCGCGGCCAGCATCATCACGAAGGTGGCGAGGTTGATCGCCAGCACGATCATCAACACTCGACGCTGCCGTGCCTGCAATGCCGCGATATCGATGGTGGTGGCGCAGCATGTGTCAGTCATCAGCCAGTAACCCGATAGCTTGCGTGCATGGTTCAAGCATTGGGATCCCTCATCACGACGGCCACTCTATGCGGCCGCCGCCGTGTTATGAAATGACATCGACGCAGCGCGGGTGCGCTCCCGTCGCTGCGATCAGTCGTTGTCCACACGCCCGTCGATCGGCCACGCACGATCGACGGTACTCTGGTAAACCCAGCCGGCCACGCTCTGACCGGTGCGCCCGTGCAGGCGGATCAGTTGCACCGCGCGTTCGGCCTGATCGTCCTCGCAGAACACTTCGAGCTTGATCTGTCTGGTTACCCGTTCGCCCAGTTCCATCGAATATGTCTGTTCCTGCGCACTCAGCGCCTGCAGCAAGCCCTTGACGTCGCTCACCGACAGATAACGAAATCCCGCGTCCTCCAACGCATGGATGATGTCGACGATACGGCCACGATGAATAAACGCTTTGACTTCTTTCATGGGGTGTCCTCCTGTGATTTCGCGAGGCGCCGGGCGGCGCGTTCCTCGATCCAGTCGTACAGCACCGGCAGCAACACCAGCGTCAGCAAGGTCGAAGTGATCAAGCCGCCGACCACCACGGTCGCAAGCGGACGCTGGGTTTCCGCGCCCACGCCGCTGGACAGCAGCATCGGCACGAGGCCGAGGATCGCGACGCTCGCGGTCATCAGTACCGGACGCAGACGTAGCGCGGTGCCCGAGATCACGGCGTCGCGTACGGCAAATCCCTTCTCACGCTGCTGGTTCAAGAAACTGACCAGTACGATGCCGTTCAGCATCGCCACGCCGAACACGGCGATGAAGCCGATCGCCGAGGGCACTGACAGGTATTGGCCGGTGATCGCCAAGCCGACGATGCCACCGATGATGGCGAACGGCACATTGGCGAGGATCAGTGCGGCGTATTTCACCGAATTGAATGCGGTGTAGAGCAGCACGAAGATGAAGAAGATCGTCACCGGCACGATCAGCGACAGCCGCGCCAGTGCGCGCTGCTGGTTTTCGAAGGCGCCACCCCATTCGGTGTAGTAGCCGGTCGGCAGCTTCACGGCTTGCGCGATCTTCGCGTTGGCTTCCTGGACGAAGCCATTGATGTCGCGGCCGCGCACGTCCATCTGGACCACTGCGTAGCGTTGCAGCTGTTCGCGGCGAATGAAGGAGTAGCCCTCCGCGTCGCTGACCTTGGCGACTTGCGACAGTTGCACCAGCGATCCGTTCGGCGCGCGCAGCGGAATGCGCTCGATCGCCTGCATGGATGCCTTGTCGGCCTTGTCCAGTTGCACCGTGATGTCGAAACGTTTGACGCCATCGAGCAGGACCGATACCGGCTCACCCCCGATGCCGTTCTTCACCACCGTGAGCACGTCGTCGGCGTTGAGGCCATAGCGGGCCAGTGCATCGCGGTCCACCTGGATGCGGATTTGCGGCTTGCCGATGTTTGCTTCCAGCGCCAGGTCGGCCACACCGGGAACGCCCGCCAGCACATCCTTGACCTTCGCGCTCAAACGATCCAGTTCGCCCAGGTCATCGCCGTAGAGTTTCAACGCCAAGGTGGCGCGCACGCCCGAGATCAGTTCCTCGATGCGCATCTGGATCGGCTGGGTGTAACTCACCACCGCTGTGGGCAACGCCGCGGACAGTTCCTTTTGCATCGCTTCCTCGATGCTCTCCAGGGTCTGCCCGTCGCGCCACTGATCCTTGGGCTTGAGCGGGGTGTACACCTCCATGTAATTGACATCGGCCGTCTCGCCCTTTTCGGCGCGGCCGATCATGGCCAGTGTCGTTTCCACTTCCGGGAACTTCTGCTTGACGAGTGCGGCCACCTCCTTGGAGATGCCGATGGATTCGTCCAGCGACGCCGACGGAATGGAAGTGATGCGCCACATGATCGCGCCTTCCTTCAGGTTCGGCATGAACTCCTTGCCGAGGAATGGGAACAGCGCGAGGCTGCCAAGCAACGCGCCGCCGGCGATGGCGAGTACGATCTTCCTGCGTGCCAGCGACCACGCCAGCACACGCGCGTAATGGCGCTTCAGGAACGACACCAAGCGCGTGTCCTTCTCCTCCTTGGGCTTCAACACCAGCGCAGCCAGCACCGGGATCAAGGTCAACGCCAGGATCAACGAGCCTGCCATCGCAAAGCTGATGTTGAACGCCATTGGCTTGAACATCTTGCCTTCGAGCCCTTGCAGGCTGAACAGCGGCAGGAACACCACGATGATGATCAGGATCGCAAACGCAATGGGGTTGGCGACTTCCCGCGCGGCGGTGAGCACCGCCGCGGTGCGGTCCACGGGTTCGCCGTGTGCCTTGCGCTCGGCCATGATGCGAAACGCGTTCTCCACCATCACCACCGCGCCGTCCACCATCATGCCGATGCCGATCGCGAGACCCGCCAATGACATCAGGTTGGCCGAGAGGCCCACTTGGTTCATGCAAATGAAGGCGATCAGCATGGACAGTGGCAGGGCGATCACCACCACCAGCGCACTGCGCAGCTCGCCCAGAAACAGGAACAGCACCAGCGCGACCAGGATTGAACCTTCGATCAGCGCGCGCACGGCGGTTTCCACCGCGGCGTTGACCAGGTCGGTACGCTCGTAGACGGGTTTGACTACGACACCCGGAGGCAGTGCCTGCTTGACCGTATCGAGTTTGGCCTTGACCTCGTCCACCACGCTCTTGGCGTTCTCGCCAATGCGGGCGAGCGCCATGCCGAGCACCACTTCCTTGCCGTCGCGGGTGACCGCACCGGTACGGGGTGCGCCGGCTTCGGTGATCTCGGCCACGTCGCGCATGTAGACCGGGGTGCCATCCTCGCTCTTCAGCACGATGTTGCCGATGTCCTGTGCGTTCTGCACCAGACCGAGCCCGCGTACCAGGTATTGTTCACGCCCGACGTTGATGAAGTTGCCGCCGACTTGGGCGTTGTTCGCCTGCAAGGCCTCGATCACATCCTTGAAGCCGAGCTTGTGCGCGATCAGTTTCAAGGGATCGATGCGCACCTGGTATTGCTTTTCCTGCCCACCCCAGGAAGTGACATCGTCCACGCCAGGCGCGGTGCGCAGGATCAGGCGGATGGTCCAGTCCTGAAGGGTGCGCAGGTCCATGTCGCTGGGCGCCTTGGCTTGGGCGACATCCTTGAGCTTGGTATCGGCGCGCTCGACCGTGTACCAGAACACCTGCCCGAGACCGGAGGTGTTCGGTCCCATCTCGGGCTTGCCGTAACCGGCCGGCAAGCGATCACCCACTTGTTGCAGCCGTTCGTTGACCAGTTGCCGGGCGAAATAGATGTCCATCGAATCTTCGAAATAGACCGACACATAGGACAGCCCGAACAGACTCACGGAGCGGATTTCCTGCACCTTGGGCAAGCCGGCCAGCGCCGATTCCACTGGCGTGGTCAACAATTGCTCCACGTCTTCCGCCGCCAAGCCGGACGCTTCGGTGTACACGTTGACCTGCACCGGTGTGACATCGGGAAAGGCGTCGATGGGAAGTTGGCGCACGGCCTGGAAGCCCAGGAAACCGATCACCACGAAGGCGATCAGTACCAGCACCTTGAAACGCAGCGAGAGTTCGACCAGACGTTCGAGCATCACTCTTCTCCCAACTGCGAACGCAGCAAGCGCGCCTTCAGGGCGAAGGCACCGGCGCGCACATAGGTGTCGCCGGCTTTCAGACCCTGCTTGATCACGGTCCAGCCATCGCGGGTGTCCCCCGTCAACACCGGCGCCGGCTCGAACTGGCCCTTGCCTTTGGCGAGGAAGATGGTCGGCTGGTTCTGGAGCAGCACCACGGCTGTGGCGGGTACCGCGAGTTGCTTGGTGGTGCCGCCGACCGCGAGGCGCGCTTCGACCAGCTCGCCCGGATGCAGCAGATCCTTTTCATTGTTGACTTCGATGCGCACCGGCACGGTGCGGGTACGCTCGTTGGTCTGGTGCGAGCGCTGCACTACCTTGCCCGGCAATGTGGTGTCATGCGCGAGTACGCGCACCACGTCTCCGGACTTGACCCGCTCCGCATCGGCCGGCGCGAGCTGCGCCTCGACCCACACCGAGTTCTCCTTGACCAGCGTGAACAGGGTGCGGCCGGGTTCGACGCGCTCGCCGACCAGAAACTCGTCGGTGGTCACGCGGCCTGCGGCGGGCGCCAGCAATTCGTAACTGCCATCCGCACGCGCCGAGCCCTTGCGCAACAGCGCGGTGATTTGACCTTCAGACAAGCCGAAGGCGCGCAACTTGGCGCGCGCCTGATCACGCGCGACTTTCGATTCGTTGTAGCGTCGTGCAGAAACCGCCTGCGGGCCGAGCGCAGCGATGCGCCGCCAATCCTGTTCCGCCACGATCAGCGCGCCTTGGGTTTCGGCAACCTGCACGCTGGAAAGCACCACAAGCGGCGTGCCGGCTTTCACCACGTCGCCGAGTTTCGCCTTGCGTTCCAGAACCTGCGATTCGACGCGCGGCGACACCAGTACGGTCGAGTAGGCATCGGCCTTCACCTCGCCGGGGGCTTTCAATTCATCGGTGATGGGCCGCACTGCGGCCTTGTCCAGCACGATGCCGGCATCTTGGATGGCTTTGGCATCTAGCACCAATGGATTGGCGGGCGCGGGTTCCTGCGCCAACACCGGATGCGTCAACACCAGCGCGAGCAGCACGAATGCGGCGGAACGGAACATCGAAATATGTGAGTTCATCGCGGAAGATCCTGTGTGCGCCCTTCGATCCAGTCGTTGAGACGGCCGGCGGCGGTGAGGTAGTCGAACCAGGTCTGCCAGGTCTGGCTTTGAAGCTCCAGCCCGGTCAGCGCGGTGTTGAGGCTTTCCTTGAGTTGCACGAGGTAATCCGAAGTGCTGATTTCGCCTGCACGCCAGAGCTTTTCGAGCAAGGCCGTGCGATCGGCGAAGGCCGCAGCGCGTCCGCTGTGAAAGGCGGCGTCCGCCGAACGCAGCGCCGTGTAGCGGGTACGCGCTTCTTCCAGCCCCGAACGCAACCGCAATCGTTGCGCCTGCGCGTTCGCGGCGGCGGCATCGGCATCGGCCCTCGCCGCATCGACTTCGGCGCTGCCGTTGTTGAGCACCGGCAGCGGAATCGAGACAGAAAGGCCGATCACGTTGTCGCGTATCGCGCCCACTCGTACCTCGCCGCCGGTCAGGCTGAGCGTCGGGTCCGGAATGCGCGCCTTCTGCGCCACGCGTACGCCGGCTTGCGCACTGGCTTGACGGGCTCGCGCCAGATGCAATGCGGGCAGTTCGTCGATCGGCAATGCAACGATGCCGTCGGCTTGCGGCGGTAACCCTTCCGGGAGGGCCGGCGAGGCTTCGGCGGCAGCCCCGGCGATGGCCTGCAACGTCGCGCGGGCCGCCGCTTCCTTGCCGGTGAGTGCGGCTTGCTGCGCCAGCGCTTCACTCAGCGCCAGCGCGGCGAGATCGCGTTCCGGGCTGCTGATGTCGCCAACCTTCAACCGCTGTGCGGCCAGCTCGTCAAAGCGCCGCATCATTTCCACACGGCGCTGGCCAAGCTCCCGCTGGCGCACCGTCAATGCCACCTCCGACCATGCCTTCAGCCAGCGCGAGGCGACTTCGATGCGTTGCAGCGCATACGCCGCTTCGCCCGCGCGCAAATCGGCATCGCCTACGGCTTCGCGCGCACGGCGTTTGCCGGAAAGATCCAGCGGCAGACTGATGCCAACCGTGCGCCGGTTGACGTCGGCGTTCTCGGCATCTGCCGTCAGCGAGGGGTTGTACAACGGCCGTGCGGCGGCGCGCGCACGCGCGCGTGCCGCTTCAAGCTCGGCGGCGGCGGCTTGTACTTCCGGACTCTTGTTCCAGATCTCTTGCACCGCGGCGCGCAGCGGCACGGGGGCAGCGAGTGTGGACGGCGTAGTGGATGAAGGGAAAGGTGGCGGCGCGAGGCTGCCTGGAACAGCCAAGGCTGTCGTGCACCACAGCAAACACGCGGCGCCCAGCGGCACCGAACGCAAGACAGACATGCGGAAATCTCCTGAAAACGGTCACGGCGCGACGACCGCACGAGGCAGCCGGTCACGAAACGAAACGGTTTTCAGGCGATTGGTGGACGCAGCATTGGACCCGCCCAGGCAGGCGAGAATCCGTAGGTGGGGAGGTGGAAAACGGACGGCGCTTCGACGGGCGCGATATGCAGCGACAACGTCACCGGCACCGGCAGAGTTTCCGCGCACGCACAATGACAGCCACCCGTCTCGCCGAGCAGACAGGCATTGCCGTTGTCACCGAAGGAAGGACTGGCCACGGATTGCGCAGCAATGATCGTCGCCACGGATGCCACATGCTGATTGGCGGCCGTGTCGTTCAGGCAAACCGTTGCCGCCACCAGCTTGAACGACAGCACGGTCAGGGCCAATACCCAGAGCAAGCGGTGGCGGCGCAGGCGGTTCAGCACGGTGGCAGGCTCGAAACCATTTGGGCGATCTTATGGAGGTGGTCGCTGTTACACAATCACGTCGGACCGGATCCGAGGCACACGGCGTGAACGACAAGAGACCCGGTACCAGGTTGGAAGTTCACTCGCGCCCGGCTACGCGGCATCGTGCCTGCATCCGGTGACCAGCCTGGAACTATCGCGGGCGTGGTCCATCTGCAAAGTGGCGTGTTCGATGCCATAACCGTCCCGCAGCATGGTTTCCAGTTCGCGGCGCTTCCCGTGGCAATCATCCTCCGGGCGCACGAAGATG
Organism: Lysobacterales bacterium 66-474; assembly: GCA_001899805.1. GTDB lineage: Bacteria > Pseudomonadota > Gammaproteobacteria > Xanthomonadales > Rhodanobacteraceae > 66-474. Next base: position 555,177 of record MKWP01000014.1, on the reverse strand, counting down.
TGCCCGGACAGTGCGGGGAACCCTGAGGTCACTTCCCAGATGTGCAGATCGTTGACGGCGGTCACGCCGGCGGTGGCGAGGATCGATGCACGGACCGCAGCGGGATCGAGATTCTTCGGTGAGGCTTCGAGGAAAATGCGTCCCGAGTCGCGCACCAGTTCGATCCCGGCCTTCAGCATCAACGCGGCGACGACCAGCGCGGCGATGGCATCGAAGCGATCCCAGCCGGTGAGCCAGATCAGGCCGCCGGCCACCGCGGTGGCGATGAAGGCGTAAAGGTCGTTGAGGATATGCGCATAGCTGCCCTGGATATTGAGGCTTTGCCGGTTCGCCTTGCCCATGATCCAGACCACGGCCAGATTGACCACGATCCCGGCGATCGCCACCAGTGTCATCAAGGAGCCTTGCACCGGCGGCGGCGTGATCAGACGCTGGATCGCTTCGTACACGAACCAGGCCGCAAGCAGCAAGAGGGTAAGGCCATTCGCTTGTGCGCTCAGGATTTCCACGCGTTTGAAACCGAAGGTGTAGCGGCCGTGCGCGGGCCGCGCAGCCATCCGGATCGCGAACAGCGCCAACGCGATCGAACCCACGTCGGTCAGCATGTGGCCCGCATCGGAAATCAGCGCCAGCGATCTCGCCATGATGCCGACCACCACTTCGGCCACCATGAAGGCCAGCAGCAGCGCCAGCGCGAGCGTCAGCCAGCGCTTGTCGGCATTGCGGCTGACGCCGTGACTATGGCCGTGATGGCTACTGCCATCGTGGCCGTGATCGTCGGAATGGTCGTGCGCGTGCATGGTTTTCGAATGGCAGATCGAGGTTCGATGCTACGAATAGCTGCCCCCGTTACACAATCACGGCGGCCGCTTGCTCCGATGCCCGCGAGAGTCCGATGAGTTTGTGGCCTCCGCACAAATTTGTTGGAATCGTTCAAGGGGTAAGCTTGCTTCCGTACTCAATGTGGGTGTCGATGCTCATGGCCTATACGATTGGCGGCTTGGCCACGGCTGTGGGTATCCGTGTCGAAGCCATTCGCTACTACCAACGTCGCGGGTTGTTTGCAGAGCCGTATCGGTCAACAGGTGGCACTCGCCGTTACGAGGAAGCCCACGCTCGCCGCTTGCGTTTCATCAGGAATGCGCAGGCGCTCGGATTCGATCTCGACGAAGTTGCGGATCTGCTCGCACTGGAACATGGTCAGAACAGCCGAGACGCGGAGCGCATCGGAGTCCGCAAGCTTGCCATCGTGCGTCAACGCATCAAGCACCTGCGCCGTATCGAGCGAGCGCTTACCGCGCTCGTCGAGCCGCGTCATGGCAAGAACAAAGTGCGCTGTCCGCTGATGGAGGCATTGACAGCGGCAGATGCAAGCGATTCCGTTCGCGGACTCGCCGCCTCAAGCGTCAAACGCGTGCCTCGTACCAGCCGCGTCTGCGATTGACCACAGCAACCAGGCCAAGCATGGCCGGCTGGTGTGCTTGGCGCCCACGGCGCCGATCCATAGGCCTCGATCTGCGTTTCCGTTTCCTTATTGACCGCGGTGCAGGGAACCGGTACGTTTACCGTCCCTTTGGGGAGTAGCCGCCTTCGATTTCAGGAGGGGCCGCGTCAACACACTTGGCTTCGGCCATGGCGCGGCCAGCCGTAACGGGCTTGGCAAGACCACGGGTTTCGGTATCCGCCAGCGGGTTGGGCGCGGGTGTCGAAGCCTTTGGCTTGCGCCCAACCTCCAAGGACTTGCGTGACATCCCTTGCCCTCACCATCGGCCTGCTGCTGGGCGCGGCCGTGGTCATTTATCTCGCGTGCGAGTATTTCGTCAACGGCGTTGAATGGGTCGGCCGCAAGCTGGCGGTGAGCCAGCAGGCGACCGGCTCGATCTTGGCTGCCTTCGGCACCGCCTTGCCCGAGAGCGTGGTGACTTTCGTCGCCGTCACGTTTGGCGCCAGCGCTGCGCAAAAAGAGATCGGCGTCGGCGCCGCGCTCGGTGGCCCGCTGGTGCTGTCCACCATTGCTTACGCGACGGTCGGCATCACGCTCCTCGCGTGCCATCAGAAGTTGCCGCACATCGCAGCCATCCGCGATGAGTTCCAACGCCTGAGCCGCGACCAGGGCTGGTTCCTCGCCATTTTCGTGTGCAAGGTTGCGCTTGGCCTCGTGGTCTTTGCCTGGAAACCTTGGCTGGGCATCTTGTTCCTGCTCGCGTACGCCGCCTATTTCCGGAAGGAGATGTCCGGCGAGGCCGGTGTTGAAGAGGGTACGCCCGAACCGTTGAAGCTGACGCCGCGGTGTGCAGTGCCACCGACGTGGGCGGCCATTGCGCAAACCGTCGCCGCGCTGGTGGTGATTTTTGCGGCGTCCCATTTCTTCGTCGGCCAGCTCGACGTACTGGGGCCGCAACTAGGCCTGCGGCCGCAACTGGTCGCGCTGCTGTTCAGCCCGGTGGCAACCGAATTGCCGGAAACGCTGAACGCCGTCATCTGGGTGCGCCAAGGCAAGCATCGTTTGGCGCTCGCCAACATCAGTGGTGCGATGATGATCCAGGCGACCGTGCCTACCGCGCTTGGGCTGTTCTTCACCCCTTGGCTGTTCGATGAATCCCTGATCGTCGCGGCGGGCATCACGATTGCTGCCATCGTGGTGATGTTGACCGCCTTCCACCGAAGCATCACTTCGCGCAAGCTGCTGGCGTCGATGGCGCTGTTCTACGTGGTATTTGCCGCGTGGGTGATCCTGCGACGGCTTGCCTGAGTGCGCAGGGCCATGCAACGCACAGCAGGCTCATCTGGCGGAGGGTAGCAACGATGAAACGCACCTCTTTCGGATCCGCCGCCGCTGCAGCACTCGGCGCAGCCGTGCTGTTCGGCGCGAGTACGCCGCTGGCCAAACAACTCCTAAACGACCTTTCGCCCGTGTTGCTGGCGGGCCTGCTGTATCTCGGGAGCGGCATCGGTCTGGGCATCATTCGGCTGGTGCGTGATCGCGGCTGGCACACGCCGACCATGACCGGGCGCGAGTGGCTGTGGCTGGCACTCGCGATCGGCTTCGGCGGCGTGCTGGGGCCGCTTGCCCTGATGCTCGGGCTCACCCGTACTTCGGCAGCAACAGCCTCGCTGTTGCTGAACCTCGAAGCCGTATTGACGGCGGTACTGGCGTGGGTCGTGTTTCGCGAGAACGCCAATCGCCGCATCGTTACCGGCATGACGCTGATCGTCGCAGGCGCTCTGCTGCTCGCATGGCAAGGATCGTCGCGCGGACTCGGCTGGGGCGCCGTGCTGGTGGCCGGCGCCTGCCTGTGCTGGGCGCTCGACAACAACTTCACGCGCAAGGTATCGGCCAACGATGCACTGTTCCTCGCAGGCTCAAAAGGCACCGTGGCCGGTGTCGTCAACACCGGAATTGCCGTGGCGCTCGGTGCACACATCCCGGGCGCGTTCGACGTCGGCGAAGCGATGGTGGTCGGGCTGTTGAGCTACGGTGTCAGCCTCGTGCTGTTTGTGCTCGCACTGCGCGGCGTCGGCGCGGCGCGCACCGGCGCGTACTTTTCGACTGCGCCGTTCTTCGGCGCGGCGATCGCCATCCTCGCGTTTGGCGACCACGCCTCACCGGTGTTCTGGCTGGCAGCGGTGCTGATGGGCGCAGGCGTATGGCTGCACCTGACCGAGCCGCATACGCATTGGCACACGCCCGCAGCGCTCACGCATACCCATCCGCATGTGCACGATGGCCAGCATCAGCATACGCACGATTTCCCGTGGGATGGCACCGAACCGCATACGCATCCGCACCCCCACGAACCGCTGACGCACAATCACCCGCACTATCCCGACATCCATCACCAGCACAAACACGACTGAAGCGCGCAGGTGAACGCGACCGTCATTCACTGAGGAATCGGCATGGCTTCGATCGAAAGGACCGCGTATCCGCAGTTCAAGCGCAATCCGATAGTCCGCGAGTTGGTGGCGGCCTACACACCTACCGATCTGGAAATGGATTTCATCGTCCAGCACGCACGACAACCTGGGCATCGCCTGACACTCGCGCTATTGCTGAAGAGCTTTCAGCGCCTCAAGTATTTTCCTGCCCTGGAAGACATCCCGGCACAAATCACGCGCCATGTCCGTCAGGCGATGCAATTTCGCGTCAAGGTCAAGCCGGCTGAACTGAAGAAGAATACGCCGTACCGCTATCGTCAATGGATCCGCACCTACCTTCAAATTCGCGCCTACGGCGAAGGCGGGTTGGACGTCGCCGCTCGCGCCATCCTCGAAGCGGCCGCGGTGATGGACAACCCTCCCGACTTGATCAATGTCGCCATCGAGAAGTTGGTGCGAGAACGCATTGAGCTGCCGGCGTTTTCCACGCTGGATCGCCTGACACGCCGGCTGCGGGCGCTGGTGAATGGTCGCTTCTTTGCCAAGATCGATGCGCGGTTGACGGAGGATGAAAAGCAACGCCTGGACGCATTGTTGGTCGTTGCCAGCGACGATGGGAAAAGCCCGCTGCAGGCGATCAAACGGCTGCCGAAACGTTCCTCGTTGAAGCATTTCCAAGAACTCATTGACCAATTCAATCATCTGGACGAGCTGGTCGGCACGGAAATGCACTTGCGTGACATTCCGGAGCTCAAACGCAAGCACTTTGCCGCAGAGGCTCGCGCGCTCGATGCCTCCGAATTGCGCGACATGCGACCGACGAAGCGCCACGCGTTCCTGCTTTGCCTGATCCACCGGGCCAGGGTGCAGGTCCGGGACGATCTTGCCGAGATGTTCATCAAACGCATCGGCAACATTCACAACCGTGGCAAACAAGAACTCGATCAATTGCGTCTGCGCTACCGCGAGAAGGCGGAAACGCTGGTGGCCACCATGTCCGATGTCATCCGGGTATTGGACCAGCACAAGAGCGATACGGAAGCGGGTCGCGAGATTCGCCGCCTGGTCACCGCACATGGCGGTACGGATACGCTGCAGGAAGATTGCCTTGCTATCGCAGCGCACAGCGGTGACAACTACCTGCCGCTTCTGTTGCCGCACTACAAGAGCCATCGTCCGACGATCCTCCGCATGGTCCGCCTGCTGCGTTTGCATTCCACCACCGAAGATCATTCGCTGATGGATGCCTTCGAGCGGGTGCTGTCAGAAGAGCGCAACCGATCCGAGTGGTTGGACGAACCGGTCGACTTGGCGTTCACGACCCAGCTCTGGCGCAAAACACTCGTTCATCACACTGAGTCGGGCGAGGAGCGCATCCATCGACGGCACTTCGAGGTCTGCGTGTTTTCCGCCTTGGCCGGCGAACTGAAATCTGGCGACGTGGCTGTAGAGGGGTCGGAGGCTTACGCTGACTATGGCGAGCAGTTGTTGTCTTGGCAGGAGTGCGAACCGCTGGTTGATGATTACTGCCAGCAACTCGACCTTCCATCGAATGCGGTGGAGTTCGTCAACGCGTTGCAGGCGCAACTCATGGAGGTGGCTGAAGCCACCGACCAGGAATACGTCAACAATGGCCAGGTCGTCATCGACGAGCAAGGCATACCCGTCCTCAAACGGCACAAGGCCAAAGACATGAGCCGCAGCGCGCGCGCGCTCGAAACGGCGGTTCAGGAGCGTCTGCGCGAACGCAGCGTGATCGATGTGCTCTGCGACGTGGGGCACTGGACGAATTGGCATCGTCACTTCGGTCCCTTGTCCGGGTCGGATCCAAAAATCGACCAGCCCGCGGTGCGCTATGTGCTGACCGCGTTCACCTACGGTTGCAATCTTGGGCCTGCACAGGCGGCCCGACATTTTCGGGGCGCAGTGAGTGAACACATGCTCTCGTTCGTCAACCGGCGACACGTCGATGCGAACAAGCTGGCGGCTGCTTGTCGGGACATCATCAACAGTTACGCAGGGCTTCAGCTTCCCAAGCACTGGGGTGATGCCAAGCGCGCCGCGGCGGACGGCACCAAGTACGAGATGTACATCCAGAACTCATTGGCTTCCTACCACATCCGGTACGGCGGCTACGGCGGAATTGCTTACCATCACGTGTCGGACACCTACATAGCGCTCTTCAGCCACTTCATTCCCTGCGGCGTGTGGGAAGCGGTTTACATCATTGACGGCCTTTTGAAGAACACATCGGACATCCAGCCCGAGATCGTCCACGCCGATACCCAAGGGCAATCACTTCCGGTGTTCGGGCTCTCCCATCTGCTGGGCATTCAGCTCATGCCGCGTATTCGCAACTGGCAGGACTATCGGTTCTTCCGGCCCGACGAGGATACGACCTACGAACATATCGATGCCTTGTTCCGCGACAAAGTCGACTGGGACTTGATCGAGACGCACTGGAAGGATCTGATGCGCGTGGTACTGTCGATCAGGACCGGCAAGATTGCGGCATCAACGTTGCTGCGCAAACTCGGCAACAACAGTCGCAAGAACCGGCTCTATCAAGCGTTCCGTGCGCTGGGCGCCGCAGTACGCACGCTTTTCCTGCTGCAGTACATATCCGACAGCGACCTTCGCGAGCAGATCACGGCGTCGACGAACAAGGTCGAAGCGTACAACGGCTTTGCGAAGCACTTCTTCTTCGGTGGAGAAGGGGTGATCGCGGATAACGACCCCGTCGAGCAGGAAAAGATCGTGAAGTACAACGACCTGGTCGCGAACGCGGTGATCTTCCATAACGTCGTCGAACAGACCCGCATCATCAAGCGCTTGATGCGGGAAGGGTGGAAGATAACACCGGAGGATGTTGCGACGCTCAGTCCCTATGTGACCAGCCACATCAAACGATTCGGCGATTACTTTATTGACAACGACGTCATACCCGAACCGTATGACGAAGAATTGGCCTTGGCAGCCTGAAGGCTTGGGGCGTCGATTCTTTCACTTTTTTCGGCTAACAGCATGAATTTAGAGGGAAACGCGATTTCTATGGGGCAGTTTTACACATATCTCGGCTGTATCCCTACTGGTATCGCAACAACCGACACCGACGCAGTTCAACCTGAGCTACCGCGGCCTCGGCAATCCGCAGGAATCGGAGTACGTGCTGGTGATGCAGGACGGCATCCCGCTGGAGTCGGACTGGATCGGCTTCCCTACCCTGTACGCGATGCCGCTGACGCAGGGCATCGCCGACGTCCAGTTGATCCGCGGCGGTTCCAGCCTGCTGTACGGCCCGGAGCCTGCGCCCGTGATCAACATGGTTTCGAAACGTCCGAAACCCGGCGCGCCGTTCTCGATCAGCACCGAACAGGTGGTCGGCAGCCACGGCTTGTATTCGACGTACAACGTACTGGAAGGCAGCGCCGGCAAATGGACCTGGCGTGCGGATGCCGGTTACGTGCGCAGCGACGGCACGCGCCAAAACGCGCAATCGCAGATGCGCCAGGCCGACCTGTATGTCGAATACCGGCCGGACGACAAGCAACACTGGTGGCTGGACCTGCACGCGATCGACGCCGACTCGGGCGATGCGGGCCGGATGGGTTATCCGCAGTGGCAGGCAAATCCCCGGGCCACGCCGACTCCGTGGAATCGCGACTGGGTCGACCGCTATCAACTGGTGCTGGGTCACCAGCACGAATTCGGCGACGGCTGGTTGTTCATCGGCAAGGCATGGGCGGGTTACCAGGACCTGGCCAGCCGATCGGCCAGTGGCGCGCTACCGCCGCAACCTCCTCCGGCCACGACGACATTGCAGGACGAGCAATTCCGCACGCAAGGTGTCGATCTGCGCGTGCGCAAGAGCTGGGGCCACGGCAATGCGTTCACCGCGGGGGCCGTGGCGTTCCACGGCGACGATCCTTTCAGGCAGTGGACCGACACCGACCTTCACGTCGACCGCCACGACCGCAACGGCGTACCACGCCTGCGCCAGAAGCGCGAGTCGGACTACTACTCGGTGTTCGCCGAGAACGTGTTCCGGCTGCCGCACGAAATCCACATCGTGCCGTCGGTCCGGCTGGAACGCGAACGCGTGGCCGTCGATGAAACCGTGCGGCCGCCATTCCTCATCCGCCCGCTGATCCACGAATCCGATTCGCGCACCGTGCCACTGTTCGGCCTCGGCATCGGCAACGACTTCGGTGCCGGCAACGAAACCTATTTCAACGTGTCGCAGGGATGGCGGCCGTTGCGTTACTTCGACATGGCTTCGCCGTTCGCCAACGTGGTGCCCGGCCATGCGCCCGATCCCTCCAAATCGCTGTCGTGGGAAGCCGGTGTGCATGGCGTGCCGGCGACCGGGCTCTACTACGACGTCAGCGTGTTCTGGATCGACTTCAGGAATCGCATCGAGGCGCAGCACATCAACGCCACCGACGTGATCGAGGTGAACTCGGGCGACACCCGCAGCCGCGGCCTGGAAGGCCAGGTCAACTACGACTTCTTCGCGCCGACTTCACTGGCGGCGTCAGGCGAACACCTCGAAGGTTTCCTGAGTTTGAGTCTGTTGAACGCGCGCTTCACCGACAGCGTGATCCCCGGACAGGTCGGCAAGATCCCCGCCTATGCGCCCCGCTACCTCGCCAAGGCCGGCCTCACCTGGCGCGTCGAGCAACGCGTCAAGGCCAGCCTGACCGCGGTGTCGTCGGCCGCGCAGTACTGGCAGGATTCCAACCAGCCGTTTGGCGCGGGCGCGAGTTTCATTCCCGCGAAGATACCCGCTTACACGACGGTCGATTTCGCGAGCGATTGGCAAATCCGGCCGTGGCTGAAGCTGCTGGCAGGCATCAGCAACCTCACCGACCGTCATTACTACTCACGCGTGTGGATGACCGGGCTTGAGCCTGCCTATGGACGCACCTGGTACACCGGGTTCGAGCTGAAGATGTGAGGGCGCGCGATGACGTCGGCATCGCGCGTCGACCTGCGCAGGGAACGCGAGCGTGCGTTCGCGTGCCTTGACGCAGTCTTCACGCATCACGCTGCCCTCCCCTGACTTCCGGCACTCCCGAATGCCGCACTCGCAGGACTAGGTTCACGGTTTTGTCGCGAGGATGGACATGATGAGGACTGCTCGGGTTCTTGCCGTCTGCATTGCCGTGACTGCCACAGGCGTCGCCTCCGCCGCAACGAAACCAACAGGCCCGTTCGCCAACCTGAAATTCCGCAACCTCGGTCCCGCGGTGTCGGGTGGACGCGTCAGCACGGTCACGGGCATCCCCGGCAAGCCGAACATCTATTACGTCGGCACCGCGGGCGGCGGCGTGTGGAAGACCACCGACAACGGCATCAAGTGGGACAACGTGTTCAAGCACGGCGACGCGGCATCCATCGGCGCGGTCGCGCTGGCGCCTTCCAATCCGAAAGACGTGTGGGTCGGTACGGGCGAAGCCAATCCGCGCAACGACGTGTTGATTGGCCGCGGCGTGTATTTCTCGCCGGACGCCGGCAAGACCTGGCAGTTCAAGGGGCTGGCCGACGCGGGCTTGATCTCCAACATCGTCGTCGACCCGAAAGACCCCAATACCGTGTACGTCGCGGTGCTCGGCAATCCGTGGAAGCCCAGCGCAATGCGCGGCGTGTTCATGACCACCGACGGCGGCAAGAACTGGAAGAAAACGCTGTACGTCAACGACACCACCGGCGCCAGCGACATCCAGATGGATCCGTCCAACCCGAGCGTGCTGCTCGCGGGCATGTGGACCGAGCAGCGCAAGCCGTGGACGCAGGTCAACGGCAGCACCGACGGCGGCATCTTCAAGTCGACCGACGGCGGCCGTACCTGGAACAAGCTCGCCGGTGGCCTGCCGACGAATGATCCCACCGATCGCGTCAAGATCGGCTTCGCACCGTCGTCGCCGAACATCGTGTACGCGACGATGCCGACGCAGAAGTGCATCCTGTGGGGCAGCACCGATTCCGGCGCCAACTGGAAGTGCATCAGCAACAACCACGAGCTCGCGGTGCGGATGTTCTACTTCAGTTCGTTCGCGGTCGCGCCGGACAACCCGAAGACGATCTACTTCAGCTCCTTCAACCTGATGAAGTCCACCGACGGCGGCAAGACCGCCAAGGTGATCGACCACGACGTGCACGTGGACCACCACGCGATCTGGATCGATCCGAAGGACCCCGAGCGCATCATCCAGGGCAACGACGGCGGCGCCTACGTCAGCGTCAACGGCGGCAAGACCTGGCGTTCGTTCAACAACATGCCGATCGAGGAGTTCTATACCGTCGCGATTTCCAACACGGTGCCGTTCGGCGTGTGTGGCGGCATCCAGGACGACAACGCTGCGTGCGGGCCGTCCAACAGCCTGTCGCGCGACGGCATCTGGGGCGCGGACTGGTGGAATCCCTCCGGCGGCGACGGCACCTACGTGGTGCCCGCGCCGTCGGACCCGTCGATCGTCTATGCCGCGTCGCAGACGGGTTACGCCTCGCGCATCGACACCAGGAACTGGACGAGCAAGTTCATCCGTCCCGTGATGACCAGCATGGGCGACACACCGCTCTCACAACTGCAATACCGTTTCAACTGGGCAGCGCCGATCGCGGTGTCGGCGACCGACCCGGACACGCTCTACATCGGCGGCAACGTGGTGTTCAAATCCACCGACGGCGGTGCGAACTGGCAACCGATCTCGAAGGACCTCACGCGCGACATCAAGGAGCACCAGCCCGTCGCCGGCGGCCCGGTGTTCCACGACATCTCCAGCGCGGAGAACACCGACACCATCCTCTCGATTTCGCTCAGCGAAACCGACGGCAAGGTCATCTGGGTCGGCACCGATGACGGCCTGGTCTGGGTCAGCAAGGATGGCGGCGCGAACTGGACCAACGTTTCCGCGGGCCTGCCGCAGGCGGTGAAGCTCGGCCGCATCTACCAGATCGGGGTGTCGCCGTTCGACGCCGGCACCGCCTACATCGCGGTCGACGGCCACATGCTGGGCGACGAACATCCGTATGTGCTGAAGACCCGCGATTACGGCGCGCACTGGCAAAGCATCACCAACGGTTTGCCGGACGACAACGCCGCAGTCGTCGTGCGCGAGGATCCGAACAGGAAAGGCCTGCTCGCGCTCGGCACCATGCGCGGGCTGTACCTGTCGTTCGACGACGGCGCGCACTGGCACGCGATGACCGGCAACCTGCCGACGATGGCGGTGTGGGACATCAAGTTCACCAAGTCGCCGCATGACCTGGTGATGGCCACGCACGGGCGTGGCTTGTGGATCCTCGACAACATCGAAGCACTGGAACAGTGGCAGCCGAAATTGGCGGACGCTTCGTTCCACATGTTCCCCAGCGCGCAGGGCACCGAGTGGATCGGGTTCGGTGGACGCCACATCGGCCCTGCGCCCGGCGATTTCACCACGCCCAACCCGCCGAGTGGCCCGACGATCGTCTATTCGCTGGCGAAGGCCATCGACGTGCCGAAGGCATGCGCGAAGGAAGATGACAAGAACGGAGACGAGGCGGCAAAGACGGCCGCGAAGAAGTCCGCGCAGAAGGAACACAAGCCCTCGTTCGAGCAATGCAACCCGGTCGTCGTCAGCGTGACCGACAGCGCCGGCAAGCCGGTGGCGACATTCCACGCATCCGGCAAGGCCGGCATCAACGTGGCGTCCTGGAACATGCGTTACGCCGGCGTCGAGTTGCCGAAGGCGCTGCGCGCGGAATTCCGCCCGAGCACAAGCGACGCGCCCAAGGGGCCGCTGGCGTTGCCGGGCAACTACCAGGTGAAGGTGGAAGCGAACGGCCGCAGCGCAACGCAAACCGTGGAGGTGGTCGCCGATCCGCGCATCAATCCGCCGATGGACGTGCAGCGCGCGGCGTTCGACACCGCGATGCGGCTGCGTGGCGAAGCTGCCGCCGACGTGGCGGTGATCGGCCGCAGCTACGACATGATGCAGACGCTCGACAAGGTGCTGGATTCGACGAAGGGTGCGGCGGCGGGCAGCGCCAAGGCCAACCTGCATGCGAGTGCCGAGAGCCTGAAGACAACGCTCGGCGATTTCTCGAAGGACTTCTGGCTGCCGAACATCCAGTACAAGGTGCCGGAAGACGACCTGCACGAACTCTCGCCGTGGGGCATGACCTTCTTCGGCGTGTACCGCATGGCATCGCGCATGGGGCCGGACCAGGCACCGAACGCGAACCAGCGCGATTACATCGCCAAGCAGGAAGCTGGCTTGCAACCGAAGCTCGACACCTTCAACGGCTCGTTGCGCCAGGCCGTGCTCGACTTCAACAAGAAGGCGAAGGCAGCTGGTGTGCCGCCGCTGCCGATTGGCGAGCCGGTGGAGGTCGGCGACCCGAAGCTGTTGTCCTCGGCGGACAACTGAGCGATGCGGTGGCGCGGATTACCGGAATTCGCGTCGTTGATTTGTTGGGCTGCGGCGGGTTGACGCTTTGTACCCTTCTCCCTTCGGGAGAAGGTGGCGCGTAGCGCCGGATGAGGGTCCGGGAGCTACAAGTAGTGGGTGCCACCTCAACTTGTTGGATCAGGCGGGTGCGTACCCTCACCCGCCCCTGCGGGGCACCCTCTCCCGGTGGGAGAGGGGAACAAGCGCACGAGCAGAGAACCCACGTGATATGCCTTCTTACCCATGAACGTTTCTGCGCCCTCGCTATGATGCGTGGATCGCCTGCGTCGTGAGGAGTTGTTCATGCCCGTGCCCCACCGCCTGACTGCGTTGTTCGCTGCTGTCGCCCTCACGCTCGCCAGTGCGCTGCCTGCATCTGCCGCGGCGCCCGCCGCAACAAATAGCGCGACCAACGCATCAACCTGGGGTGCCCTGCACTGGCGCCTGATCGGTCCGTTCCGCGCCGGCCGCACGCTGGCGGTGACCGGCGTGCCGGGACAGCCGACGCATTTCTACATGGGCTCCGTGGACGGCGGCGTATGGGAAACGCACGACACCGGCCGCACCTGGCAGCCGTTGTTCGACAAGCAGCCGGTGCAGTCGATCGGCGCAATCGCGGTGGCACCCTCGAACCCGAACATCCTCTACGTCGGCACCGGCGAATCCGACATGCGTTCGGACATCGTGCAGGGCGACGGCATGTACAAGTCCGCCGATGCCGGCAAGACCTGGACGCACATCGGATTGAAGGACTCGCAGCAGATTTCGATGATCCGCGTCGATCCGCACAACCCGAACCGCGTGTTCGTGGCGGCGCTCGGCCATCCCTACGGGCCGAACGCCGAGCGCGGCGTGTTCCGTTCGCTGGATGGCGGCAAGACCTGGAAGAAGGTGCTGGGCCCGAACGACGACACCGGCGCGATCGACATCATCTTCAAGCCGGGCGACGCCAACGTGATCTACGCGTCGCTGTGGCAGACGCGGCGGCCGCCGTGGAACATCTATCCGCCGTCGAACGGGCCGGGTTCCGGCTTGTACAAATCCACCGACGGCGGCGACACCTGGACCCACATCGAAGGCCACGGGTTTCCGTCGAAGAACCTGGGCCGGATCGGCATCGCGATTTCCGCCGCGGCGCCGGATCGCATCTACGCGATCGTGGATGCCGACGAGGGCGGCCTGTACCGCTCCGACGACGCCGGCAAGACCTGGAAGAAGACCAGCGGCGATCCGCGCATCTGGCAGCGCGGCTGGTATTTCGGGCAGATCACCGCCGATCCGAAGGATGCCAACCGCGTGTACGCGATGAACACCATCGAGTTGCGCTCGGACGACGGCGGCAAGACTTTCCTTCCGGTGAAGGGCGACCCGACCGGCGACGATTACCACGAACTGTGGATCGACCCGAACGATCCGGACCGCCAGATCATGGGCGTGGACCAGGGTGCGATCATCACCGTGAACGGCGGCAAGACCTGGTCGAGCTGGTACAACCAGCCGACCGCGCAGATGTACCACGTCAGCACCGACAACCGTTTCCCGTACCGCGTGTACGGCGCGCAGCAGGATTCCGGCGCGGCCGCCGTGCCCAGCCGCTCGACCTACGAAGCGACCATCAACATGATGCAGTTCCACGAGGTCACCGCGGGCGGCGAAAGCGGCATGATCGCGCCCGACCCGGACGATCCCGACGTCGTGTACGGCGACAAGGTCGACAAGCTCGATCTCAAGACCAAACAGACGCGCAGCGTCGATCCGACCCTGGCCGATCCCGACATCTATCGCAGCACCTGGACATTGCCGCTGGTCTTCAACGCGTCCGACAGGAAGACGTTGTACTTCGGCAACCAGCGGCTGTGGCAGACCACCGACGGCGGCGAACACTGGACCGCGATCAGCCCCGATCTGTCGCGCCCCGATCCGGCGGTGCCGTCTTCGCTCGATGCGACCACCGTCGCCGACAACCTGCACCAAGGTGCGCGCCGCGGCGTGGTGTATTCGATCGGCTCGTCGCCATTGAACGCGAAACTGCTGTGGGTCGGCACCGACGACGGCCTGGTCTGGCACACCGACGATGCCGGCGCGCACTGGAGCAACGTCACGCCCAAACAACTCGGCGCGTGGTCCAAGGTCGGCAGCCTTTCGCCCTCGCACTTCGATCAGGACACCGCGTTCGCGTCGGTCGATCGCCACCGGCTGGATGACCGCAAGCCCTACATCTATCGCACCACCGACGGCGGCAAGACATGGCAATCGATCGTCAACGGGATTCCCGACGGTGATTTCGTCGACGTGGTGCGCGAGGACCCCGTGAAGCGCGGGCTGCTCTACGCCGGCACCGACTTCGGCATCTTCGTGTCGTTCGACAACGGCGACCACTGGCACTCGCTGCAGCAGAACCTGCCCGCGGTGTCGGTGCGCGACATCGACGTCAAGAACGACGACCTCGTGATCGCCACGCACGGGCGCGGCTTCTGGATCATGGACGACGTCTCCGCGCTGCGGCAGTTGGCGGCGTATCCGGCAAGCTGGGCCACGCGCCTGTACAAACCCGCGCTCGCGTACCGCGTGCGCATGCCGATGTTCACCGGCACGCCGTTGCCCAAGGACGAGCCCATCGCCGAGAATCCACCGTGGGGCGCGTACCTCGATTACTCGCTGGCCGCAACGCCCGCGAAGCCGATCGAACTTTCGATCGTCGACGCCAACGGCAAGCTGGTGCGCAGTTATTCCAGCGCCGACAAGGCGCCCAAGCCCGATCTCGCCAAGATCAACATGACGCCCGACTGGTTCCGCGAACCGGTGGTGCTGGAAACCACGCCGGGCCTGCATCGCTTCGTGTGGCCGCTGCGCTACGCGCCGCCTGCGGCGCTGGCGCACGGCGACGCCTGGGCCGACGGCGTGTGGGCGCCGCCGGGGCAATACACGGTGAGGCTCACGGTGGACGGCAAAACCTTCAGCGAGCCGCTGACCGTCGCGCACGATCCGCGTGTGACGATTCCCGCGGACGCCTACGTCGAACAATTCGACCTGGCGCGCAAAGTCGAAGCCGAAGGCGCGAAGCTAGCGACCGCGATGGGCGAAGCGCACAAGTTGCACGCCGAACTCGGGAAGAGAAGCAAGGATGCGAGCGGCGACCTCAAGCAATCCATCGACGCGCTGGATGCGAAAGTCGTGGCCGCGGCCGACATCTCGGAGTCGCCCAACCCGTACAACGCCTGGACCATTCCACCCAACAACGTCCAGAGCTTCGGCTACCTCGGCGGCGCGTTCCGTTCGCTGGCGCAGGCCGTCGACGGCGGCGCCGACGCGGCGCCCTCACCCGACGCCCGAGACGGCTACGCCAAGCTCAGCGGCCTGCTGGATGCGTCGCTGCAGAAGTGGGATGCGCTCAAGACGAACGAACTTGCGGCGTTGAACGTAAAGCTCGAAGCTGTCGGGAAAAAGTCGATCAGCTTGGAGCCGCAAAAAGCGAAGCCCTGATGCCACTCCGGATGTAGAGCGCTGGGAACACTGAACCTATGGCTGATAATGGAAACAGCGATCAGGAGGCCTACGAGGCTCGACTGCAGCGTCGGCTGCGAATCCTAAAGGAGCAGTTTGAAGCCGGAAAGATCCATATTGCGGAGGGCCTTCAGGTAGTCGATAGTTTGAAGCTCGTTACGTACGCGCCCGATGGCACCGTTGACCTGTCGACGGTTGATGGATTAGTTCGCTCTATGGCGCTAGCTATCGAAGCGATGCACGATCGTGAGGAAATGAAGAAATCCGCATCGCTCGCGGACATTCAGACCAAATACTTTGAGTTTTTACAGGCGAATTTTGGCCACTTTTACAGAATAATGGTCGACCGAGGGCTCACCCCACATGACGCTGGGGTCGCCTTGTCGCAGACGCCGGAGGGCGTGGCAGAACTTACTCGTAACCTTAAGAATTTCCTCGATACGATCGACGACTTCTGGCGCGCGACTGGCCAGATAGCTATCGCCCATGTGGAAGACATGCATGAAGCGATGAAGGGCGTTTATGGCGGTGATCTATTCCCGTCGGCGAGCGAAAATATAGCATCGAAGTGTGCGCTTTATACAGATACCATTATCTTGCCCGACCCATTTTTGCGCTCCAAAGCGGTATTTGAGCGCCTCGGAGAAGACTCGCAGGCTTACTACCTCATTAAGCATGCGATGAATCTACTGCAGTACAAGGACTTGGCGTGTGCGGACGTTCAGCCGCCGATAGTTGCGGTACTTCCCGATGCGTCGGTTCTCGATGAAGATGAACGCCCCTTCTTTTACAAGCTTGGCCAAGAGGATGCCTTGCTACACGGTGCGCGTTTGTTCGGAAGGACGTTCGGGACATTCGATGAATTGATGAGTTTTTGTCGTGGGCTCGACACGGTTGAACGGGTCGTCGCTGAAGTTGAAGATCCGCAACGTGCTCTGTTTGATACGGAATGGCGAGGTTCACTAGCAGATCAACTGCAACGCGCCCTTGGTGACGATCTTTATTCGGGCCTGCTCCATACATCCAATCCCGGCATAATGCTGGCGTCACAAGCAGTCGGTCGCATGAGTGCTAGCAACGAGCTGTTGATCAAATCTCGCCAGCTCAGAGGTACTCCAATCATTGATGCGCCGACGTCGTGGCAGTACTTCGTTTGGAAGCTTGAGTACGACTCCAACAGAGTGGCTGAGGGTAACGAACTACGCGATCTCCATATAGTCCGTGGTCTACAATCACTAGCCAGCGACAAGATGCAGTGGCTTGGGAATGTCCCACCTGCGGCTTTGATCGAAGTTCGGAAAGCAGGAGCATTAGGTGAGGTTCGCGAAATTATGTCTGTAGGTGTCGACGAGATAGCACGGGCTGCCCCGGCGGACTTTGTCCGGACAAATGAACGGGTGTTCGACAACATCAGCACGGCATTTGCCACACATCAAGAGAAAGTCCGTGCGCTCATAGCAAAAAAGTGGAAATTTGCGGGAAGCGATATCGGTTCATGGATTGTCGTCGGTTCACTTGCGGCCACGGCAGCAGCAACTGGGGCTCCAACTTGGGGTTTGGCGGCATTGGCCGCAGATCAGGTTCTGGATCCACCAAAGCTGCACGATATTCCAAAATCCATCAAATCGCTTGTAGAAGAAACCAAGAAGCTTAAGCGGTCTCCGGTGGGCCTACTCTTTAAGTACAGTCAAGGTAAGGTCTAGCGGAGGCGCTCAAGGGGTCCTGTCAATTGGCCGGGCAACCTGCGGATGTAAAGCTAAAGCCCGAGCAAGGGAGCAAGGGGGAAGGAGGTAATTAAGGAATTGTCGAATGATCGCCTTGGGTCGTCCCACATTGTTGGCTATTGACCGTACCGACGCCGCCGCGCGCAGATTAACCTTGGTTCTGCATAGCAGCAGGCCAAGCTGTCCCTGCAGGCCTTGGAGGGGAAATTCCCATGGCGAAGCTCGTATTCGAATTGAACCAGTCCCTGGATGGCTACGTCGACCATCTGGCATTCGGGCCGCCTGATCCGGCGCTCTTTCGCCATTTCACAGAGCGGGTGCGCGGCCTGACGGGCATGGTGTACGGCCGCCGGATGTACGAGGTCATGCGTTATTGGGACGAAGACTCTCCCGATTGGGACGCGGACGAACGTGAATACGCGGCGGCATGGCGGAGCAAACCGAAATGGGTCGTGTCGCGCTCGCTGAAGTCGGTCGGCCCGAAAGCCACGCTTGTCGCCGATGACATCGAGTCAGTGATACGGGGAATGAAAGCGGAGCTCGCCGGGGAGATCGAAGTCGCGGGACCGGAGCTGGCGCAAAGCCTGACCGATCTTGGTCTCGTCGACGAGTACCGGCTCTACATCCACCCCGTCGTGCTGGGCCGCGGCAAGCCGTTCTTCGCGGGTCCGCGGCCGCGGCTCCGCCTCGTGGCCAGCGATGTGATCGTCGAGGACGTAATCAGGTTGACGTACGTTCCTGCTTGACACGCACCGGCCCCGGCATTCGCTGCCGCGCCGGCTGCCCTGCCCCGCTGCTTCAGACGACGGGCACGTTGCCCACGTTGTTCTTCGGGTCCAGCCAGAACGACTCGTTGGCGAAGCGGTTGAATATTTCGCGAGGCAGGATGGGCTTGCGCTCGACGGCCTCCACTTTGGTGCGCACGGTGTGCAAGCCCGGCATTCCGACCCGCGCATCGAATTCGTTCGCGTTGTACTCGACGTCGTCGAAGTCGTGTTCGAACCAGGGTTCGCCGATGAACTGGTAGACCGCGCGGACGGCTGCAACCGGATCCCGCACCAGGCTCTCGTAAGTGAGCAACAAGAGGTGGTCGGGTGCGTACTGGCCGTAAAACGCGTCCTTGATCGCCTGGAATGAAAAACCCACCATGCCCCTCGGGTCGGTCAGCGCCTCGATGCGGGAGTACACCGTGGTGTTGGTGTCGAACCGGAACACCTTGCTGACGCCGACCGGCTGCCTGCGCACCAGCCGTTCCATGCTGTCCAGCACCCACGGCAACTGGCGCACGCAGGCGATGACCTTGGCCTGCGGGAACAGCATGTCGAGCAGTTGCATCCGGCTGCACCACAAGCGGCTGGTGTCGAACGTGACCTCCGCGCCGGCCGGTCCCGCGTAGAAATTCTCGACCAGCCCGCGCAGCAGCGAGACGCGTTGGTCATCGGAAACCGCGAACGAAAAATCGTTCTTGCTGCTGGCCTCCGCGATCACCACGCCCATGATGTCGGCAAGCGGGCTGGTCATGCCTGCGCGGAAACGCGGGTTCTGCTTCAGGATGGCGGCCAGCAGCGTGCTGCCCGCGCGTGGCAGCCCGGAGATGAAATGGAATTTCCGGACCGGCTTCGCGGCGTCTGGTGCGGCGGACATGCGTCGATTCTCCTCTCGATCGAAATACAGTCGCCCCTTGCGCGCAAGGCCGGCGCGACATGGCGGATGGTACGCGTTCCGGTCAGGACGTGGGCGCGGTCGAAGCCCGGATGCGCATCTCGTAGTTGACCTCGACCATCGTGGCCTCGCCCTTGCCGTGCACGCGCCGCAACAACTCCTCGGTGGCGCGCCGGCCCATCTCGCGCACCGGCTGATGGATCGTCGTCAACGGCGGCCACACTTGCTTCGCGATCGTGGTGTCGTCGAAACCGCAGATGGAAATCTCGCCCGGAACCGCTATCCCCGCTTCGGATGCGGCCCAGATCGCGCCGGTGGCCATGTCGTCGTCGGCCGCGAAGATGGCGGTCGGCCGCTGCCGCAGGGCCAGCAGCTGGCGTGCCGCGGCCACGCCCGATTCGAAGGAAAACCGGCCCTGCACCATGTACGCCGGGTTTTCCTTCAATCCGGCGCGTTTCAGGCCATCGCGGTAACCTGCCAGGCGCCAGATGCCGGCGCCGTGCTTGGGGTCGCCGAGGATGTGGGCGATGCGGCGATGGCCCAGCGAAACCAGGTGCGCGACCATCGTCGCGGCGGCTTCGCGCTCGCGCAGGCTCACCCCGATGCAGCCCTTGGCGTGCATCGGCGCGATCGAGGCAAACGGCACATCGTTCTTGCGCAGGCTGTCCAGCAACTGCGGATGGTCGGTGATCGGCGGCGTCAGGATCAGCCCGTCGGGCCGATGCCGCGACAGGATGTCCTCGACCCGTTCGACGAAATCCGGCGCCATCGAGACCAGCGGCTGCACCATCATGCTGTAATGCTGGGCTTCGCACGCTTCCAGCACGCCGGCCTGGACTTCCATGATGTAGCTGGGCGAGAGGTTGTCGTACAGCAAACCGATCATGAAGGAACGGTTCGTGGCGAGGCTGCGCGCGGAGGTGAGCGGACGGTAGTTGAGCGCGGCCACCGCGGACATGACGCGCTGGCGCATCGACTCCCGCACGTTCGGCTCGTTGTTGAGGACCCGCGAGACGGTCTTTTTCGACGTGCCGGCGACCCGGGCGACATCGTTGATGGTTGCGCGCTTCATGCGGATCCGGTCCCGTGTCATCGCTCAATCCGATGAAGAGCCATCCGCGCGCTTCGCAGTGGCCGGTATCTGTCGCGCCGTGACGTTCCAACCCGACACTTCTACTACCGGCGCCGCGATTCCCTTCGCCGCATAGCGCGCGGTCAAGGTGAGGGACTCGCCGGGCCACAGCGTGATGTCGTTGTCGCTCCACAGGATGGGCAGCACGGGATCGCCGTGCATGTCGCGCTTGATCGTGACGTGCTGGAACAAGGCCACGGCCTTCGACGAAGCCGGCACGCTCAACGTGACGGTGGTGACGTTGTCGTCGCCATCGCGCCGCGTGCTCGCGTGCACGTCGGTCGTTGCAGCCGGCAGCGATTGCAGCGCGGTCAGGTCGGCGTACTGCGTGAGCGGCGTCATGTACCAGTTCGAATGCTTCCAATCGAGCACGTCCGGTCGGGTCGAAAGCCAGTAGACGTTGCGGCTGACGGGGTTGCCATCGGCGGATTCGAGGTCGAGCTCGACGAAATACGTTCCCGACAACCGTGAAATTTCCGGCACTACGGTCAATGGCCGCGTACGGTTCCCCTGCACGTCGATGTCGGTGAACCACTTGTCGTAGCGCACGCTGCCGTCGAGGTCGCGCACCCGGACACGCGCCTGCAATCCATGTTCGTCGACCAGTGTGTGGTTCACCAGCACGATGTCCCGCGTGTCGTACGAATACTGGATATGCACCAGCTCGTTGGCCTTCTTGGCACCGAAATATGCGCCGGCCGGATTCATGTACCAGTCGTACAGGTGCCAGTGCAGCGACGGCCAGGCGTTGTTGAGCATCCAGTAGATCACGCCGGTGGACGGATTGGCCGAATCCATGTGCGCGTTGAAGGCCTCGAACTGCGCGCGCACGTTGTCGTAGTTGTCGAGCTGGGCCTTCTGCACGTAATCGGCGAGACTCTTCGGCGGCCCGTAGCGTTTCGCGAGCGCATTGTCGAACGGTTCCAGCTTCGCGAACGGCGACCACGACGCGGTCGCATGGTATTGCCGGACCTTCGGGTACTTCCACAAGGCTTCCTGCGACAGCGGCGACAACATGCGCTCGACGTCTTCCAGGCGCGGAATATCGGCGCCCGCGCTCACCTCGGAATCGAACCCGAAGGCGCCGCCCAGCTTGTCGGCGTACCAGTACGACGGCGGTATCCATGCGTAGGGGCCGGCCATCTTCATGCCCGAGGGACCTGCCGCGGTGCTGGCCTGGTCGGTTGCGGCGGAGACGATCGGCGTGTCCCAACCTTCCGCATGCAAGGTGTCGACGTACATCTTCGCGATCGCGGGCGGCGGCGCATTGTCGCTGCCGATCAGGAAGGCGATCACGGATGGATGATTGCGCAGCAAACGCGCTTCGCTCGCCGCCGACTCTCGCGCGATCTTCATGTCCGCGTCGTCCCACGGCTCGCCACCCGTCTTGGCCCATGCCTCCCATTTGCTGCAACATTCCCAGCCCGGCAGGATCATGATGCCGTCGCGATCGGCGAGGTCGTAGAAGTGCTGGTCCTCCAGTTTGCCTTCGCTGCGGATCGCATTGAGCCCCATGTTGCGGACGTAGCTGAACTCGGCCTCCATGCGCGCGGGATCGACGCGCAGGAACATGTCGGGCGCCCAGCCGCCGCCGCGGATCAGCACCGGCTTGCCGTTGATGAAGAACTGGATGTAGCCCTGCTTCGTGAGCTTCGAGGTCGCGCTGCGGATGCCGAAGGTGGTCGCGGCGCGATCGGATTCGGCGCCATCCACCGATGCGGCCAGCTTCAAGTCATAGAGCGGATGGTCGCCCATGCCGATCGGCCACCAGATTTTCGGGCGGTCAAGATCGAGTCCGGAATCGGTCTTGGGAGAAAACAGGACGACTCGGTTTTGCCCCGGGTCGAGATGGACTTTCTGCCGCAGCGAAACGCCAGCGACTTCGCCCGTCACCGTCGCGTCATGCGCCACGCTGTCGAGGTTCCTGGCTTCCACCTTCACCCTCAAGGCCGCGCGCGAAAGATCCGGCGAGAGCGTCGACGCGACCTGGGGAAAGCGCAGCTCGACGGGGCCGGTCTGCACGATGTCCACGCCGCGCCACGGGCCCATGTTGTTGTCGGGCGGCGCCGGATTCCAGTCGACCCAGCCCATCAGGAAACCCGTGAAGGGATCGGCCGGATGCACACGCAGCGTGAGCGTGTTCACGCCTTCGTGCACCCAGCGCGTCACGTCGAACTCGTGCACGGGATAGGCGCCGCGGGTTTCCGGTTGCGACGCGACCTGATGACCGTTGAGCCACACATCGGCGCCGCCGATGATCCCATTGCTGCGCAGCAGCGTGTGCAACCCGTGCGCGTCTTTCGCCAGCGTGAATTGCGTGCGGTACCACCAGGGAACCACGAAGTGATGGCGCGCCACCGTGCGCAGGTTGTCATCGTGGAACACGTCCTTGTACCTGCCGTTTTCCATCAGCCCGGCCATCACGGTCGCGCGGCCGCTGACCGGATACCAGTCCCTGGTCGAAAAACCATCGGCGGATATCTCCGCCCCGCCCTGCTGCGCCTCGGCACTCGAACGGATTTCCCAATGTCCGATCGCGGTCGTGGTCCCTGCGCCCCGATCGATCGGGGTGGGTGCGATGGCGGTTTCGGCGCGCGCAACCGGCGTGGCCGATATCGCCACCGCCAGCAGCGCCGCCATCCAGGAAGCATGTTCGATGCAGGTTTTCATGGCGTCAATCGCTCCCCAAATAGGCTTCGCGAATTTCTACCGGCGCGAACGGCCAGGATTTGTTGACCTTGGCCCAGACGAGGAAAACCACGAGTCCCGCAACGATCCATGCACCGGACAGGATCAGCGAAAACGCCGAGGCCGAAACGTACACGTAAATCCATCCGGCCATCGCGACGATGCACGGCAACGGATACAACCACTGCTTGTACGGCCTGCGCAAGCCGGGCTGCCGCTTGCGCAGCACCACCAGCGCGACGATCTGCGCGGCCGACTGCACGATGATGGTGGCGGCCAACAGCATGTTGATGACTTCGGTCAGGTCGAAGAAGGTTCCCGCCGCCATCACCACGCCCATCGTGAGCAACGCGATGTGCGGGAATCCGTGCTTCGCGTGCAGGTGTCCGAATGCGGACAGGAACACCTTGTCGTGTGCCGCCTGGTATGGCACGCGCGAGCCCCCGAGCAATCCTGCAAACACCGACGCAAACGCGGTGACGATGATCAGGATGGTCATGACCGCGGCCGCGAAGTGCCCCCAACTGTGTTCGACCACCAGCGAGGCGATCGATTTCGAGGTTGCGACGTCCTGCCAGGGCACCACCCCCATCACGCTGATGTTGAGGGCAAGGTACACGAACATCATCGCGATCACCGAGATGAGGATGGAACCGGGCATCGTCCGGCCCGGATCACGCAACTCGTCGCCCATGTACGCGGTGGTGAAATAGCCGAGGTAATCGTAGATCCCGATGATCAGCCCCGCGCCCAAGCCCACGAAGAAGTGGCTGCCGAAGGCGCCGGCGGGATACGTGAAAGCCAGGTCCGGGTGGAAATCACTGAACCCCGCGGCGGACGTTCCGATCACCGCAACCAGCATGATGATCCACAACGCCACCGTGATCGCGCGGATCGATTCGATCCGGCGATACAACAGGAACACCACCAGGAAACTCGCGAGCACGCTGATGAGGTGCACCGCCGTCCAGCTCATGTGCGGGAAAAAGAAGCCGAGGTATTCGACCATCCCGATGATGCCGGTCGACATGATCAACGGGATCGTCAGCAGCACCGTCCAGATGAAAAGGAACGGCATCAGTTTGCCGGTGCGGTACTGGAAGGCCTCGCGCAGGTACACGTAGGTTCCGCCCGAGCCCGGCATCGCCGCGCCCAGTTCCGCCCACACCATTCCGTCGGCTGCCGCGAGGATGGCGCCGGCGATCCATCCGATGATGGCCTGGGGTCCGCCCATCACCGCCACCATGATCGGGATGGTGATGAACGGCCCGATGCCGCACATCTGCGTCATGTTGATCGCGGTGCCGGAAAACAGGCCGATCGATCGATGGAAGCCTTCCCCACGTACGGGCTTGCCGGTTTCCGCTGCTTGTTTGCTGATTTCCGCTGCTGGCATGTCGTTTCCGGTCATGTCTCGCGACGCTGTCATGCGCCAAGCTCGCGTTGTTTGCGGGCGAACCCGAAATCGCTATCGCAGGTTGGGCCGAGCGGCTCTTTGCGAAGCCCAACGGTGCTCCGGGAATGTTGGGCCTCCGCCGATGAAGCCGGCGTCAGCCCAACCTGCCGAAGCATGCAACAGCTCACCACTGCCCGCGCAGGCCGACCATGACCATGCGCTCGGAGAAATTCGAGTGCCCCGGTTGATCCGGCCATGTCAGGTAGTACCGCTGGTATTCGTTGCTCAGGTTGGTGCCCTGCACGAACACCTCGGCGTACTTGCTGAACTTGTAGGAAACCGACGCATCGATGAATTTCTGCGGTGCCTCGTACATTTCCAGCCCCGTGATTCCACCAACGTCCTGCGACACCGCACGCTTCGAACGGTAGTTGTACGCCACGCGCGCCTGGATGCGGCTGTCCTGGTACCACAGGATCAGGTTGCCGGACTCCTTCGAATTGTCCTGGAACGGAATCTTGTTGCCGGCAAGGTCGGTCGCGCCCGAGTCGCTGGGCGCCCAGGTGGCGTTGAACTCCATGCCGGTGTTGGACAGTATCCCCGGCAGGAACGTGAAGCCCTGGCGGTAATCGAATTCCGCGCCGTGGATGCTGTTGCCGGTGCCCTGCAGCGGCTCCGAGATGGCGACGCAGTGACCGCGGACCACCCCGTCGGCGTCGGGCAGGTCGCAGTTGGTGACACTGCCTTGCAGGATGAAGCTCTGCACGTTGATCCGGAAAAACGCCAGGCTGACCATGCTGGTCGGGTTGATGTAGTACTCGAGCGACGCGCCGTAGTTGGAGGAGCGCCATGGATTGAGGTTCGGGTTGCCCGACGAACTGCCTTGCGAAACCCGGAACAATTGTCCGGTCGGGGTTTGCACCAGCGAATAACCCAGGGTCAATCCTCCGCCCCAGGTACTGAGGTCCAACGGCATCATGTTCTTGGAATAAGCCAGCCGAAGCTTCAGGTCGTCGGTGATGTCCAGCGCGAAGTTCGCGGCCGGCAGCACGTCCTGGTACTGGCGCCTGGTGACTTGCGTGCCGGCGTCGGCAGGCAGCGTCAGGTTGGGGCCGGGGAGCCCCGTCAGGTGCTGGGTGATGTCGAGGTTGGTACGGATCACGCGCACGCCCACGTTGCCACTGTAAGGCATGCTGCCGAGATGGCCGTTGAAATCGAGTTGCAGGTAACCGGATGCCTGCTTCATCCATACCGACCAGGTATTCCCGGGGTCTTCCTGCAGCTGCAGCCCCGGATACAGCGACCTGACGAACGAAAGCGGGTTGTCCATGCCGTAGGGATCGAAGGCCCAGAACGTGATCCCCGTGCCCAGCAGGTTGGCGTATTCCTTCCAGTTGTTCGCCAGCGGCGGAGGCGTCCTGGACGGAGGCTGCGCGGACAGCGGGCCGGCACGGAATGCGCCCTCCGAATTGCCCGCCGTGCACGAGCTTCCCTGCAGGACCACATCCGCGCCGAGGTAACGCACCGGGCAGCCATTCGGGTCGCTGGCGCCCATCCCCGCATAGACCGGCGTTTCGAAGCCGAAGCCGATGTTGCTTGCATTCCGGATGCTGTTGCGCACGCCGAAATCCAGCTTGATCCCGTTGTCGAAATCGTAATGGCCATCGAAACGGACCGCGCTGAGGCCGACGGATCGGTCGTAATTCCCGCCGTCCTCTTCCAGGGTCTTGAACGACCAGTCATTGGGGTTCGCAAAGTTGGCGGCGAGGCCCGGCGGCATGCTGATGCCCAGGTTCCGATTCCGGAAATCGGCGATGACCGGAATGGTGTTGGGTGGGACGCCATTGGGATTGAACACGCGGTCGCCGCCCAGCTGCGAGGGATAAATGTACGTCCCCGGCGGAACGGAAGTCACCGGGTCGCCATCCACCGTGAGGTTGGGCCATTGGGTACCGTCCGAGTCGGAGGTATTGAGGTCGGTTTCGAATCGCAGTTGATGGGCGGTGTCGCGGATTCCACGCAGGGTTGCCGTGAACGGGCCGCCATTGTCGAAATCCACCTGGATGTTGAAGTTCCTGGCAACGGAATCCTTCTGGATGATCTGGGAGAACGATTCCACGTCGCCGGGCCACTTCTCGTACACCTGCGTGGTGTACAGCTGGCTGTTCACCCACGGCGGATCGTCGGGCGTGGCGTACTGGCCGGCGATCGCGGCCCCGGTATTGCGCGACACCAGCGGCACGTAGGTCGCGCCCTGCCAGTTGGTGGAATTGAACTGGATGCCGACGTTGCGGTCGTACTGATCCTGGCGTGCGAAGAACAAATCGCTGGTCAGCGTGAAGCCGCCGCCGAGGTCCATCTGGAACGAAGCGTTCGCGGATTTCCGCCGCCGCTGGGTCTTGACGTCGTACACGCCGATGTCCTGGCTGCCCATGAATACGCCATTGGTCTTGCCGTCGCCGTTCACGTCGACGCTGCCATCGGGATTCTGCACGACCTGGGACGGGATCGGCCCACCGTTCCATGCCGTCAGGAATCCGTTGTAGCTGCCCGCGCTGATGGCGTTCTCGCCATTCAGCACCACGCCGTACTGGTCGAGGCTTTCGATGGAATTTTCCCGCGTGGTGTCGGAGTAATCGCCGGACAGCAGCAGGCCCCAGCGACCGCCGGCGTTGTAGGAGATGAGGCCACTCGCCTCGGGCCCCCACTTGCTGCTGGTCTGGCCGCGCTCGCCGTCGGCGGAATAGCTGTAGGTAAATCCGTTCGGGAGATCCCACGGCCGATAGGTGTGCAGGTTGAGCGAGCCGCTGATGCCGCCGTCGGTCAGGCTGGCGGTAGGCGACTTGATCACGTCCACGCCGCGGAACAGCGTGGCGGGCAGCATCGTGAAGTCGGGTTGCTGGGAATCGATCTGGTCCGGCGTGATGAAGACTTCGCCGTTCAGCATCGTGCCCACTTCCGGCAGGCCGCGCACGTCCACCGAGGTGCCGACGCCGGCGTCGCGGTTGATCTGGACGCCGGTGACACGCTGCAGGGCATCGGTGATGGTGACGTCGGGCAACTGGCCGATGCTTTCGGCGGTGATGCTGTCCTGGATGTTGGGTGCGTTGCGCTTCAATTCGATCGCGCGCATCTGCGAGGCGCGCACGCCGACGACGTTGACCACCGACAGCGTGGTCGGTTCGCTTGCTTTTTTCTTCTTCGCTTCTTCCGCGGATTGTTGGGGCTGCGAAGACTGCGTCGCCGGCGCGGTCTGCGCGGTGGCGGCCGGCGCAGCCTGGTCGTCCACCCGGGCGCCGGCCAGCGGCGACGCCATCGCCGAGGTCGCCACCACGGCGAACAACGACACGGAGATGGCCAGTGACAACGGATGCTTGCGGTGTGCGGTGGACATGGGCCTTACCCCTCTCTGGATATTTGCTGGTTTTCAGACGCGCGGAAGTGCCTCAAAAAAATCGCACCTCGCGCGTCGCCTCTCGAAAACGCGATGCGTGCCAACGGCCATTGGCCGTCGCGTGGATCGCCGGTGACAAAAATGCACAGGGCGCGAACGCCGCATCCTTCGCCGTCGCAAAGATCGTTGTCGGCATGGATTGCCCTGGGGCAGGCGCCAACGGCAAGGCGGCGAAGATCCTCATACGGCCAACCCCAGTGGCGCGGCGTGCTGCGGCGATGCCGCCCCGCCCGCGGCGCGCCGGAGATACCAGCGGGCCGCGCCCAGCACGCCGTGGTCGCCATGCTCCATCACCCGCACAGGCACCCGCGACAGGAATGTGCGCACGCTGCGTCCGTGCAGGAATCGCTCTTCGAACGTGCTGCGTTGGAGCAGCCCGAACATCGAATACAGGAATCCGCCGGCCAGATGGACGCCGCCGCTGGCCATGAACGCCATGGCGAGATCGCCGACGAAACTGCCCAGCGTCGCGCAAAAGATTTGCACGGCCTCCAGCGCCTGCGCGTCGCCGGATGTCACGGCGGCCGACGAGACGGCTTCCGGCGTGGCCAACCGGGGAGCGACCCCGTGCAGCCTGCACAGGATCGTGTAAAGGCCCAGCAAGCCCGGGCCCGACACGATGCGTTCGTACGCCACGTAGCCACCGCGCGGCGCAAGGCAGGCAAGGATCTCGCGTTCGCGGAGCGTATTCGGCGCGAAGTCCATCTGCCCGGCTTCCGTCGTCAACACCACGAAACCATCCCCGGCGGGCACCCGTACCGCCGCGCCCAACCCGGTCCCCGGGCCGATCACCAGGGTCGGACCGTTCGGGTGCTTGTCCGGTCCGCACAACAAGCGTCCGGCATGCTCCGGCATGCCATCCAGCGCGTAAGCCAGTGCCTCGAAGTCATTCAGGACCGCGACGTCGTCGAGGGCGAGCGCACTGCGCAACCGCG
The DNA here is from genome assembly GCA_001899805.1 of Lysobacterales bacterium 66-474. Taxonomy (GTDB): domain Bacteria; phylum Pseudomonadota; class Gammaproteobacteria; order Xanthomonadales; family Rhodanobacteraceae; genus 66-474. The sequence continues at coordinate 526,368 of MKWP01000014.1, read as the reverse complement.
GGACGTGGATCGGCCAGGCAAGGTTGTCGTTCAAGACTCCGTCGTCCATGGCCTGGCCGGCGCAGGCCAGCACGCAATGCCGGACCGGGGACTCCGCATGGCCGTCGATGAACGCCTGCAGCAACTCCGCCAGCCCCACGAAATCGGCGCAGGCAAACCTGCGACGGGCCAGCATCTCGAGGCCGCGGTCGCCATCGCCGCAAGCCTGCACCAATGCCACCCTGGCGTGCGTTCCACCGACGTCAGCCGCAAGAAACGGCTGTGTCAAGGCGTTTGCCTGCGGGCCTGGATGATTGACTGCTGCGTCCATTGCGCCCCTTGGAGCCGAACGATCGCTTGTCGCGATGCGATTGACACCGCTGTCAATTCGCTGGTGCAAGTTTGAGAACCATTGACACCGCTGTCAATTTGCAGTGCAACATGCCAGGAATGCAGTCGGGTTTGCGGTCGGATGGACATGCGTATGGCCGTCCATCCGGCTGCGCCGCACATCGCGGTCCAGTCCAGTTGTGCGGCGACGCAGCAATCCTGGGCAGCCGGCGCGTGCCGTTTTCGTGTCGGCGCAAGCGCCGCAAGGAACCGTGGCGGCTTAGCTTGAAAGCTTCGTCAGGACCTTGCCGCGATGCGCGGCGATGTGGTCGGTCTTGTCGCTCTTGATCTCGTACTGCGGGTCGTCGGGCGTGGCGCGGTGCGTGTGGCCCTTGTAATCGAAGTCCGCCGTGTGCACCTTGATGATCGTTCCGCTGACCCTGCCGGCCTCCGAATTCCAACCGACGTGGTCACCGACCTTGAAGCGGACGCCGGCCATCACGCGATGGCCTTGTCGACGATGTGTTGCGCCTCGGCGAGGATGGCATCGAGGTGCGCGCGATCCTTGAAGCTCTCGGCGTAAATCTTGTAGATGTCCTCGGTGCCGGACGGCCGCGCGGCGAACCAGCCGTGTTCGGCGATCACCTTGATGCCGCCGATCGGCGCACCGTTGCCGGGAGCCTTGTCGAGCACCGCGGTGACTTGGTCGCCAGCCAGGGTGGAGAGTTCGATTTCGCTCGCAGAAAGCCTTGAAAGTTTCTGTTTTTGCGTGGCATTCGCGACCGCCTGGACCCGGTCTGTCAACGGGGCGCCGAGCTCCTCCGCGAGGACCTTGTAGCACTCGCCGGGATCGCGCCCTGCCCTGGCCGTGATTTCCGCCGACAACAGTGCCGGCGCGATGCCGTCCTTGTCGGTGGTCCATGCCGTGCCGGCCTGGCGCAGGAACGACGCGCCCGCGCTTTCCTCGCCGCCGAATCCGAGCTTGCCATCGAGCAATCCCTGCGCAAACCACTTGAAGCCGACCGGCGTTTCGTAGAGCTTGCGGTCGAGCTTCTTCGCCACGCGGTCGATCAGCGCCGTGCTTACCACCGTCTTGCCGATCGCGAGCGAATCCGGCCAACGCTTGCGTTCGCGGAACAGGAATTCGATCATCACCGACAGGTAGTGGTTCGACTTCAGCAACCCGGACGAACGCGTCACCACGCCGTGGCGGTCATGGTCGGTGTCGCAGGCGAACGCGACGTCGTACTTGTCCTTCAGTCCGAGTAGGCGTTGCATCGCATACTCGGAAGACGGGTCCATCCGGATCCTGCCGTCCCAGTCCACGCTCATGAACGCGAAGCGTGGATCGACTTCCTCGCTGACCACGTCGAGGTCCAGCTTGTAGCGCTCGGCGATCGGCGCCCAGTAGTGCACCCCCGCCCCGCCCAGCGGATCGACGGCCAGCTTCAGGCCCGCACCGCGGATCGCATCGAAGTCGATCACCTCGGCAAGGTCGGTGACATAGGCATCGAGGTAATCGTGCGTACGCGTGGTCGCGGCCGCGCAGGCTTGCGCAAACGGCACGCGCTTGACACCTGCGAGCCGGTTTTCGAGATACCGGTTGGCCTGTTTCTGCACCCAGCCGGTGATTTCCGTGCCGGCCGGACCGCCGTTGACCGGGTTGTACTTGAACCCGCCGTTGTCGGGCGGATTGTGCGAAGGCGTGATCACGATGCCGTCGCCGAGGCCCGTTTCGCGGCCATGGTTGTGTACCAGGATCGCGTGCGAGATCGCCGGGGTCGGGGTGAATTCGCCGCCCTTCGACGCCATCACCTCGACGCCATTGGCGGCCAGCACTTCCAGCGCGCTGCGGAATGCCGGTTGCGACAAGGCGTGCGTATCGAACCCGATGAACAGCGGTCCGGTGACGGATTCCTTCACGCGGTAATCGCAGATGGCCTGGGTGATTGCGAGGATGTGCCACTCGTTGAAGCTGCCTTCCAGCGAAGAACCGCGATGGCCCGAGGTGCCGAACGCGACGCGCTGCGCCGGGTTCGACGGATCGGGACGGATATCCGCATAAGCCGCCAGCAACTTGTCGATGTCGACGAGGATAGCCTCCGGCGCGGGCTTGCCGGCGAGCGGGCTGATCTTCTCGCCGCCCATCAGTTCGCCCCGCGGGCTGCGCGATAGCGCCGGATCAACGCGTTGGTGGAACTGTCGTGTTCGAGCTTCGGTTCCTTCGCGTCCTGCAATTGCGGGATCACCTTGTTGGCGAGCTGCTTGCCGAGTTCCACGCCCCACTGGTCGAACGAATCGATGCCCCAGACCGCGCCCTGGGTGAACACGCTGTGCTCGTACAACGCGACCAGCGCGCCCAGCGTATGCGGGGTCAATCGTTCCGCGAGGATGGTGTTGGTGGGGCGGTTGCCTTCACACACCCGATGGGGGACCAGCCATTCCGGCGTGCCCTCCGCGCGCACTTGCGCGGGCGTCTTGCCGAATGCCAGCGCCTCGGTCTGCGCGATCAGGTTGGCCACCAGCAAGTCGTGCTGGCCGTGCAGCGGCGTCAGCGAATGCATGAAGCCGATGAAGTCGCACGGGATCAGGCGCGTGCCCTGGTGGATCAACTGGTAGAACGAATGCTGTCCGTTGGTTCCGGGTTCGCCCCAGTAGATCGGACCGGTCGCGTAATCCACGCGCTCACCCGCAAGCGTCACGTGCTTGCCGTTGCTCTCCATGGTGAGCTGCTGCAGGTATGCGGGAAAGCGCTTCAGGTATTGCGCGTAGGGCAGCACCGCAACGGTCTGGGCACCGAAAAAATCGTTGTACCAGATCGAGACAAGCCCCATCAGCAAGGGCAGATTCCTTTCCGGTGACGCGCTTTTGAAATGCTCGTCCATCGCGTGGAAGCCCGCCAGCATTTCACGAAACCCTTCCGGGCCGATCGCGAGCATGGTCGAAAGACCGATCGCCGAATCCATCGAATAGCGGCCGCCGACCCAATCCCAGAACCCGAACATGTTGGCGGTGTCGATGCCGAACTTCCCGACTTCCGCGGCATTGGTCGAAACCGCGACGAAATGCTTGGACACCGCGGCCTCGTCACCACCCAGTTGTTCGAGGCACCAGTCGCGCGCGGCGTGCGCATTGGTCAGCGTCTCCAGGGTGGTGAAGGTCTTGGAGCAGACGATGAACAGGGTTTCCTCGGCGGCGAGGTCGCCGGTCGCTTCCACGAAATCGACGGGATCGACGTTGGATACGAAGCGGAACGTCATGTCGCGCCGGCTGTAGTGCTTCAGCGCCTCGTAGGCCATCACGGGCCCAAGGTCGGAACCGCCTATGCCGATGGAAATGACGTTGCGGATTGTTTTCCCGGAATGCCCGCGCCACTCGCCGGAACGCACCTTGTCGCTGAATGCGGCCATGCGATCCAGCACTTCGTGGACTTCCGGTACGACATCATTGCCATCGACCAGGATCCGTTCGCCGCGCGGCGCGCGCAGCGCGACGTGCAACACCGCGCGTTTTTCGGTCTCGTTGATCTTGTCGCCACGGAACATCGCGTCGCGTCGCTCGAACACGCCGCGCGCCCGGGCAAGCTTTCGCAGCAAACGCAGCGTTTCGTCGGTGACGAGGTTCTTGGAGTAGTCGAGGTGCAAGCCCGCGCCCTGCACGACGTGGCGGGTACCGCGTTGCGGGTCGGCATCGAACAATTGCTTCAGCGTGGTGCCGCGCAGCGACCGCCAATGCCTCGCAAGCGCCTCCCATTCGGGCGACGAACGCAGTGCCGGCACGCTCATGCGCGCGCCCCGCGATCGGCCGCCTTCGGGGCCACCTTCGAGCTTTTCTGCGCGATGCGGCCAAGCAGGTCGTTCCACGATTTCACGAAGGCATCCGCACCCTCGCGTTGCAGGCGCCCGGCCAGCGCCGCATCGTCGATGCCGATGGCGTTGAAACGCGCAATCACTTCCTCGCAATCGCCGCCGTCCTTCGGCATCGTGCCGTGCAGCTTGCCGTGGTCGGCAAACGCCAACAGCGTCTTGTCCGGAATCGTGTTGATGGTGTCCGGCGCCGCCAGCGCTTCGACGTACAGCGTGTCCGATGCCTTCGGATCCTTGGTGCCGGTACTGGCCCACAACAGACGTTGCGGATGCACGCCGGCCGCGACGATCTTCTTCCAGCGCGCCGAGTCGCGCAGCTCGCAGCAGGCCTTGTAGGTGCGCTGGCCGATCGCGATGCCGAGCCGGTCCTTCAATTCCGCGGGCACCTTGTCGGCCACCGCCACGTCCCAGCGGCTGATGAACACCGATGCGACGGAATCGACGTTGGGCGACTTGCCTTCGGCGATGCGGCGCTCGATGCCGCGCATCCATGCCTCGGCGGCGGCGAGATATTGCTCGCGCGAAAACAGCAGCGTGACGTTGATGGGAACGCCGCGATAGATCGATTCCTCGATCGCGGGAATCCCGGCCGGCGTACCCGGAATCTTGATGAACAGGTTGTCACGGCGCGCCTTCGCGTGCAGCGAGGCCGCCGAATCGATGGTGGCGTGGGTGTCGTCGGCGAGCAGCGGCGAAACTTCCAGCGACACGAATCCATCCACGCCGTCGCTGTGGTGGAACGCGGGCTTGAACAGGTCGGCGGCGCGGGTCAGGTCCTGCAACGCCAGCGAGAAGAACAATTCCTCGCCCTGCTCGTCTTCCGACAGCAGGCTGGCGATGGCGTCGTCGTAATCGTGACCGCCCGAAATCGCCTTGTCGAAGATCGACGGGTTCGACGTCAGTCCCGTCACGTCGTAGTCGTTGATGAATTGCGCGAGCGTGCCGTCATCGAGCATGCCGCGGGTGATGTTGTCCAGCCAGAGGCTCTGGCCGAGATCGTGCAATTGCCGGGTCGGTTTCATGGGTTCACTCCGTGGCGGATGCCGGTTGCGAGGTGGAAAGAAAGGCTTCGGCGCGCATGCCGCAAAGTTCACCGATGCCGCCGAGTTCGATTTGTGCAGGCGGATATTCCCTGCCCGCGGCCGGATCGTTCGCGTAGTGCCCCTGGCGCACGAACACCGTGGTCAGGCGCTCGCGCCAGCGGCGCTTCATGCCGTCCAGCACGCGCAACTTGTCGTCGAGCATGACGTAATGCCCGGCAGGGAAACGCCGCGCCACGTCGTCCAGCATGCGTTCCTTGTGCACGTAGATCAAGACCCGTCCCTGCACGGCGTCGGCGATGCCGGAAACGTCGATCTTGCGCGGTTGCAACACCACGTCGCCGTCGGACAACACCACGCATCGGCCAAGCCGTGACAGGTGCGCGATGGCCTCCAGCGCGCCGGGATACAGGCGCTCGGCGAAGGGATAATCGAGCAGGAACGCGGCGATTCCCTGCGCGCGCACCTCGTCGTCGCACTCGAGGCGGAACTCCTGGACCGCCCCCAGGTAGTCCGCATACCCGAGCTTGTCGCGCAACGCTTCGTAGATCGCCCAGTAGCGCCGGGCGCCCGTCTCGCCGAAACCTTCCGCCAGATGCCGGTCGATGTCGTCGTGCACCCGGTCGTTGTCGAGCAAGGTGTTGTCGACATCGAGCAGGAACACGATGGAGGGCGCGTCGCTCATCGGCCGCCCCTGGCCACGGTTTCGACCCTGGGATCGTTCCAGCCGCCTGCCTCGGCGATCAACGCGTCGGCTTGCCCGGGTCCCCAGCTGCCGGGCTTGTATTTGTGCACCGGCACCTTGTCGCCGAGGATCGGATCGATCACGCGCCATGCCTCTTCCACGCAATCGTCGCGCGTGAATAGCGCGGAGTCGCCGTCGATGGCGTCGCCCAGCAGGCGTTCGTACGGCGCCATCGCCGTGCGAATGTGCCGGTGCGCGACCAGTTCCACCGGATGGCCCTTCATCGCCTCGCCCGGCTCCTTCACCAGTGCCCCGAGCGAGATGATCACGTCGGGGTTCAGGCGGAACCGGAAATGGTTCACCGCGCCGTTCGATGGATCATCGAACACCTGCTGTGGCGGGTTCTTCAGCCGTACAAGCACCTCGGTGCATTTCACCGGCAGCTGCTTGCCGGCGCGGATGAAGAACGGCACGCCCGACCAGCGCCAGGTGTCCATGTGGATGCGCAACGCTGCGAAGGTCTCGACGGTGGAGTTCTTCGCGACGCCCGGCTCCTTCAGGTAACCGTCGAACTGCCCCCTCACGATGTCCTCCGCCCGCAACGGCCGCATCGAACGGAACAGCCGCAGCTTCTCGTCGCGCATCGCGTCGGCGCTGCGGTTCGCGGGCGGACCCATCGCCAGCAGCGCCAGCACCTGGAACATGTGGTTCTGGACCACGTCGCGGATCGCGCCGACCTCGTCGTAGAACCTGCCACGTCCCTGCACGCCGAAATCCTCGGCCATGGTGATCTGCATGCTGGCGATGTGGTCGCGGTTCCAGATCGGTTCCAGCAGCGAATTGGCGAATCGGAAATACAGCAGGTTCTGGACCGGTTCCTTGCCGAGGTAATGGTCGATGCGGAAGATGTCGTGCTCGTGGAAGAAGCGGTGCAGCGTGCGGTTGAGTGCGCGCGCGGATTGCAGGTCGCGCCCGAACGGTTTCTCGACGATCACCCGTGCGCCTAGCGAGCAACCCGACGCCGCAAGTCCCTTCACCACCGGCACGAACATGCTGGGCGGGATCGCGAGGTAGTGCAGCGGATGCTGCGCATCGCCCAGCGCCTTGCGCAACTTCTCGTAGGTTTGCGCGTCGCCGTAGTCGCCGTCGAGGTACTGCATCTGCTTCGACAACTTCGCGAACGCAGCCTGGTCGACGCCGCCGTGTTCCTTCAGGCTGTCTTCGGCGCGCTTGCGCAACTGGTCGACATCCCAACCCGAACGCGCGATGCCGATCACCGGCATGTCCAGCTTGCCGTCCTTGACCAGCGCCTGCAGGGCCGGAAAGATCTGCTTGTACGCAAGGTCGCCGGTGGCGCCGAAGAACACGAAGGCATCGGACTTGGCGGTGGGCATCAATTCGTTTCCTTGTGCAGGACCACGCGAACATGGTGCTCCGCGCCGTCGTCGACCAGCGCGATCCCGGCGCGTGAACCCTGCAACGTTACACCATCCACTTCGATCGTCGCCACGCCGCGACACACGTGCTGCGGATTGTCGACTTCGATGCGCCAGCTCGTGTTGCCACGGCGGCAGGTGAGCGCGAAACCCTTCCATCCGCGCGGAATGCAGGGCTCCAGGTGCAGTCGATCGCCACGCAGACGGAAGCCGAGCACCCATTCGACGATCGCGCGATACAACCAGCCGGCCGAACCCGAGTACCAGGTCCAGCCGCCGCGACCGACGTGCGGCGCGACCGAATAGACGTCCGCGCACTCGACGTAGGGTTCGACCTTGTAGCGCGCCGCCTTGTCGGGCGTATCCGATTTGCGGATCGGATCGAAGATTTCCAGCAACTCGCCGGCCTTGTCGCCCTCGCCCAGCATCGCGAATGCGATCAGCGACCAGATCGAACCATGCGTGTATTGCCCTCCGTTCTCGCGCAGGCCGGGCGGGTAACCCTTGATGTAGCCGGGATCGTGCCGGGTCTTGTCGAACGGCTCGGTGAACAGCGCAACGAGACCGTCGTTGCCACGCACCAGGTGCTGGTTGACCGCACGCATCGCGCGTGCGGCACGATCCGGATCGCCGGCGCCGCTGATCACCGCCCATGATTGCGCCATCGATTCGATCCGGCACTCGCTGTCCGCGGACGTGCCGAGCGGCGTGCCGTCGTCAAAGAACGCGCGCCGGTACCAGTTGCCGTCCCAGGCCTTGGTTTCAAGCGCCAGCTCCAGCGCCCGCACATGGTCGCGCCAGCGCGCCACGCGCGGATCCCGGCGGCCTTCGGCGAACGGCGCGAAATCGCCGATCACCCTGGCGAGAAACCAGCCCATCCAGACGCTTTCGCCCTTGCCGCCGATGCCGACGCGGTTCATGCCGTCGTTCCAGTCGCCGCTGCCCATCAACGGCAGGCCGTGCACGCCGGTTGCGAGGCTGGCATCGATCGCGCGCGCGCAGTGTTCGAACAGGCTGGCGGTTTGCGCCGACTTCGCGGGCGCGAAGAACGCATCGGCTTGTCCCGGCTGCAAGGCCTCGCCGTGCACGAACGGGACCTGCGCGTCGAGGATCGCGGCATCGCCGGTGGTCACGATGTAATGCGCGGCGATGTACGGCAGCCACAGGCGGTCATCGACCATGCGCGTGCGCACGCCCTTGCCGGATGGCGGCAGCCACCAGTGCTGCACATCGCCTTCCTCGAATTGCCGCGACGCCGACAGCAGGATATGCCGGCGCGCAAGATCCGGGCGCGCGATGCACAACGCGCCGACATCCTGCAACTGGTCGCGAAACCCGTAGGCGCCGCTGGCCTGGTAGAACGCGGTGCGTGCCCACAGGCGGCAAGCCAGCACCTGGTACGGCAGGCAGCGATTGACCAGCAGATCGATGGAACGATGCGGCGTTTCCACCTGCAGGGATTCACGCACGCCGTCCCATGTTTGGCGCGCGCCTGCCAGCAATGCGTCGAAGTCCACCCGGCGATAACGATCGACCAGTGCCTGCGCGGCCGCACGGTCTTCGCCCTCGCCCAGCAGGAACACGAATTCCGCGACCGCATCGGGCGCGAGTTCGACACTCGCGACCACGGCGCTGCGCGGACCTTCGTCGCTGCCGGCGGCGACGGCATCGGCGGCGCAAGCGATGAACGCCACCGATCGCGCGAATTCCTCGCGCCACGCGTTGCGCGCGAACACCGCGCCGCGCGTCGTGTCGGACACGACCTGAGTGGTCGCGCGCGGGTCGCTGCCGATCGGTCCCAGCATCCACTCGACTCCATGCGCCAGCGCAATCCGGCGCGCCCGTCCGCTGTGGTTGTGCAGGCGCAGCCGCGAAACCTTCACCGGATCGGATTCGGCCACGCATTGAGTCAGTTCCGATCCGATGCCGTGCACGTCGGCGTCGAAACGCGCGTAACCCGGTCCGAAGCGCGCCACGTAACTCGCCCCGTCGGCGCGATGCGGCGACGCGGTCGCGCTCCACTCGATGCCGTCGTCGCGGTCGCGCAACAGGAAAGTTTCGCCGGGCGGATCGCACACCGCGTCATTCGACCACGGCGTGATCGGATTCTGCTGGCTGTTGACGGCCCACGTGTAGCCGCCACCCGTCGTCGTCACGAGGAACCCGAAATCCGGATTGGCCACGACGTGCGACCACGGTGCCGGCGTGCTGGCGCCGTCGCGCAGGATCGTGACGTATTCGCGGCCGTCCTTGCAGAAACCGCCGATGCCATTCCAGAAATCCAGCTCGAAGGGCCGGGGCATCGCTGCGGGCTTGCCGCCGCGCGCGCGCGGCGGCTTCGTGACCTGCGTGGGCATGCCGGGCGGCGCGGTGCGGTTCCCGTGGTTCGCGAGCTGCGCTGCAAGGCCGCCGTCGCCGGCATCCAGAATGATGCAGGCGGCGGTCAACAACCCATGGCGCAAGCGTTCGTCGAGTTCGCCCTCGCGCAGCACGAACAGCGAGCCTTGCGACTTGTCGCCGGCCCCGGCCGCTTCGGCGATCGCCGTGAGCGTCACGTTCTTTGTCCCGCCGGTCGCATCCAGCACCACGATGTCCACGGGCAGTTGCCGCGCGCGCCACCAGCGTTGCGCACGCAACAATTCCTCCACCAGCCCGGCCTGGTTGTCGGCGTCGACGCGCAGCAGCACGATCGGCAGGTCGCCCGAAATCCCCTTGGCCCACAACACCGGCGCGCCGCCTTCGCCCTTGGCCATCGTCGCTGCATCGGCGCGCCATGTGCGATCGATGCCGACCAGCGCCGCGGCCAGTCCCTGGAACCTGTGCGCCATGCCGGCATCGACGTCGAGCCCTTCCGGCGCCTGCGGCGCTTGCGCAAGCGCACGCGCGAACACCTGAGCGCAGGCGGTCGGCGTCCGGCATTTCTGGATCAGCGCGAGCACGGCCTCGCGCGAATCCGCGACCGCGCTGACGAAGGCGGCGCGGCGGGTGGCGCCGGCTTGCACGCGCAGGCGCGCGCGCAAGCTGAAGATCGGATCGAGCACCGTGCCGAGCGTGCCCGACAACGCCCGCCCGTCCCGCATTGCCGCGGGCGCGGCGAGCGAGCCATCGCGACCGATAAAGCGCGCGCGGTCGGTTTCCCATTCGCGCCCGCCGGCTTCATCGCCATCCACCACCAGCGCATGCGCGGCCCACACGTCGGGTTCGGCGGGATCCTTCTTGCGCCGCCACGCCAGCAGCACGCCCTGCTCCACAACGACATGTTCGATCGCCGTCTGCACGAACATCTTCGAATAGGCAGGGTGCGAGTCGTCGGCTCGGCTCGAACCCAGTACCAGTTCCGCACAGGACGTCAGCTCGACGTCGCGCTCGACCAGCCCGTCGTTGCGCAGACCCACGCCACGCACTTCGACGGCACTCCCGGGGTCGACCGCGATTTCCAGCGTGGTCGTGATCGCACCGTCGCGGCGCGCGAAGCGGACCATCGCCTCGTCCCGCCAATGTTCGACCGCCCCGCCGCAAGGCTGCGCGGTCGCCGACCAGAACGCGCCGTCGCGCGTGTCGCGCGCGTATACGTAACCACCCTGTTCGCCGATGCGCCGGCCCGCGTGCCAGCGCGTGACGGCCAGGCCCTTCCAGCGACTGCAGCCTGCTCCGCCCTCCGTCACCCATGTGGCGTAATCGCCGTGGCCCAGCAAGTGAACGGAAGCGGCCGGCAAAGCGGCGTCATCGGACATCGGCGGAGGCTTCCATGGTGCGTGCGCGCGTGCACATCCCCGTGAGTATGCGCCATCCCGCCTCAATCGTTCGTGAAAGCCCGGCGCCGCACGATCCCGCCGCCTGCGGTTCGCGGACGTGCGACGCGCGCGTTACCATCGCCGTTTCGCGATGCCATCCGTCGCGCCAACGTTGTCAGGAGAAAGCCATGCAACTCGGGATGATCGGCCTCGGCAAGATGGGCAACTTCATGGCCCAGCGCCTGATGAAGGGCGGACACGACGTCATCGGCTTCGACCCCAGCGACAAGGCGCGCACGGCATTGGCGGACGCGGGCGGCAAGGCGGTCGATTCGCTGGACAAACTGGTCGCGGCATTGCGTCCGCCGCGCGCGCTGTGGGTGATGGTGCCGGCCGGCAAGGTCGTCGATGAAACCATCGACGCGCTGGCAGGCAAGCTCGACCAGGGCGACGTCGTGATCGACGGCGGCAATTCCCACTACAAGGACGACCAGCGCCACGCCTCGCAGCTCGGCGCGAAGGGCGTCGACTACGTCGATTGCGGCACCAGCGGCGGCGTGTGGGGCCTGAAGGAAGGCTACAGCATGATGGTGGGCGGCGACGAAAAAGTCGTCGAACGATTGAGGACGCTTTTCGAAGCCCTCGCGCCCGGCAAGGCGAAAGGCTGGGGGCGCGTCGGCCCGGTCGGCTCGGGCCATTTCGTCAAGATGGTCCACAACGGCATCGAGTACGGACTGATGCAGGCGTACGCCGAAGGTTTCTCGATCATGCAGCACAAGCAGGAATTCAAGCTCGACCTCGAGCAGGTCGCCGAGATCTGGCGCCACGGTTCGGTGGTGCGCTCGTGGCTGCTCGACCTCACGGCCGACGCGCTCGCGAAGAACCCGCAAATGAAGGACATCGCGCCCTACGTGGTCGACTCCGGCGAAGGCCGCTGGACGGTCGATGAAGCCATTGACCTCGACGTGCCGGCGCCGATCATCACCGCATCCCTGATCGAACGGCTGCGCTCGCGTGACGTCGATTCGTTCTCCGACAAGCTGCTGTCGGCGATGCGCAACGAATTCGGCGGGCACGCGATGAAGACCGAGTGATGATGGTGTCGGCCGCCATGCCCCTGCAAACCGTCCGCTGGCATGTATTTCCCGACGATGCCTCGTTGCTCGCCAACGCGCTGGCGCGGGTGCTGGGCGCGGCCCGCGCAGCCGTCGCGCGGCACGGTGCATTCGACGTCGTGCTGGCCGGCGGCAACACCCCGCGCAAACTGTATCGCGCACTGCGTCGTGCCGACGCCGACTGGAATGCCTGGCACGTCTGGTACGGCGACGAACGCTGCGCACCGCCCGACGATCCCGAGCGCAACAGCAGGATGGCGCGCGACGAATGGCTGGACCACGTTCCGATTCCCGCCGCCAACGTGCACGCCATTCCCGCCGAACTCGGTGCGCGCGAAGCCGCCGCCCTGTACGCGCGCGGACTGCGCACCGCCGACACCTTCGACCTTGTATTGCTGGGCCTTGGCGAGGACGGCCATACCGCCAGCCTGTTCCCCGGTCACGATTGGGGCCGGCATGCCGATTCGCCGGATGTGCTCGCGGTGTTCAAGGCACCCAAGCCGCCGCCCGAACGCGTCAGCTTGAGCGCGCAACGGCTGTCGAACGCGCGCGCCGTATTGTTCCTCGTCGAAGGCGCCGGCAAGCGCGACGCGGTGGCCGCGTGGAAGCGCGGCGACGCGATTCCCGCGGCATCGATCACACCCGAGGCCGGCGTCGACGTATTGCTGGATGAGGCAGCCTCCGGGGCCGCGCGTTCCGTGTAGGGGCTTGCAGGCAGGTGGCCTACAAACCGCCCAGCTCGCCCATGTGCGCGCGGTAGTAGCGCAACTCGGCGATCGAGTCGTGGATGTCCGACAGCGCGGTGTGTGCGGAATCCTTGTTGAAGCCCTTGCACACCGCGGGCGCCCAGCGACGCGCCAACTCCTTCAGCGTGGACACGTCGAGGTTGCGGTAGTGGAAATGGCGCTCCAGCGCCGGCATCTGGCGATACAGGAATCGACGGTCCTGGCAAATCGAATTGCCGCAGATCGGCGACTTGCCGGCCGGAACCCACTGCTGCAGGAATGCGAGTGTTTCGGTTTCCGCGCGGGCATGGTCGACATCGGACTCCAGCACGCGCTGCCACAGTCCGGACTTGCCGTGCTGGTGGCGATTCCAGTCGTCCATCGCGAGCAACCGCGCCTCCTCGTGGTGGATCGCGAACTCAGGACCTTCCGCCAGCACGTTCAAGTCGCGATCGGTGACCACGCTGGCGATTTCGATGATCGAATCGGTGTCCGGATCGAGGCCCGTCATCTCGAGGTCGATCCAGATCAGGTTGTCGTCCGAGGCAATGCCCATGCGCCCCTCCTTGCCCGCAAGTCTAGCAACACCGCGACGGCGAACGCATTGCCACGCGCGCACGCACGCCTTAGGCTGGCGCGATGCCGACGCCGACGCTGCTCTGGTACGACTACGAAACCACCGGCACCGACCCCGCGCGCGACCGGCCCGTGCAGTTCGCGGCGATCCGCACCGGCCTGGACCTGCGTGCGGTCGGCGAACCGGAGGTGCACTACTGCGCGCCCTCGCGCGATGCGCTGCCGCACCCCGAAGCCTGCCTGATCACCGGGATCGCGCCGCAGGACGCCGCGCGCGAAGGGCTGTCCGAAGCGGAATTCGCCGCCGCGGTCCACGAACTCATGGCCGAGCCCGGCACCTGCTCCGCAGGCTACAACACAATCCGTTTCGACGATGAAGTCAATCGCAACCTGTTCTACCGCAACTTCTTCGATCCCTACGAACACACGTGGCGAAACGGCAACGCGCGCTGGGACATCCTGGACCTCGCGCGTGCCTGCCATGCGCTGCGCCCGGAGGGGATCGAATGGCCGCGGCGCGAGGACGGCTCGGCCTCGTTCAAACTCGAGGATCTGGCCGCCGCGAACAGGCTGGAGCAGCAACGCGCGCACGATGCGATGTCGGACGTCCACGCAACCATTGCGCTGGCGCGGTTGCTGCACGATCGGCAGCCGCGTTTGTACGACTGGCATTTCGCGTTGCGCGACAAGAAAAAAGTGTCCTCGATGCTGGCGTCCGCGCTGCCCGGGATGCAACCGCTGCTGCACGTGTCGGGGCGCTACCCGCCACAGCGCGGTTGCCTCGCGATGGTGGCGCCGATCGCCGAGCACCCCGGGCGAGCCGGGACCTTCATCGTTGCCGACCTCGACGTCGATCCGGATGCCTGGGCCGACCTCGAACCCGATGAGCTCGTCGAGCGCATGTTCACCCGTCGCGAGGATCTTCCCGACGACCTGCAACGGCCGCCGCTGAAGGCGGTGCACGCCAACAAGTCACCGTTCCTCGCCCCCATCGAAACGCTGCGCAACACCGATACCGCCCGTATCGGACTCGACCCCGAGCGCTGCCAGCGCCATCTCGACGGATTGCGCGCATCCACGGATTTGCGCGCGCGCGTGCAACAGGCCTTCGCCTCGCGCGCGGACGCGTGGCCGGCACGCAGCGACCCGGAATTGCTGCTGTACTCGGGATTCGCGTCGGATGCCGACCGCCGCCGCTGCGACAAGGTACGCTCGACACCGCCAGCGAAACTCGCCACCGCCGATTTCGCTTTCGACGATCCGCGCTACGCGGAACTGCTGTTCCGCTATCGCGCCCGCAACTGGCCGGACACGCTGGATGCAGGCGAACGCGAGCGCTGGCGCGCATTCGCGCGCGACAAGCTGGATCGCGAAACCGAAACCACCAGCCTGACGCTCGCACAATACTTCACGGCCATCACGCGCCTGCGCGCAGAGAGCCCTCCCGGCCCGAAGCAGGTCATGTTGGACCGCTTGCAGGAATGGGGCGAAATCCTTAGCAACGAATACGGAACCTGACATGCCGCACGCCTGTTTTTCGCCCGCTACGTTCAAGTTCCTTCGTGCCCTGGCGCGCCACAACAATCGCACCTGGTTCAAGGCGCACCAGGACGATTACGAAACCCATGTGCGCGGACCGTACCTGCAACTGCTCGCGGACTTGCAGGCGCCGGTCGCGAAGCTCAGCAAGCACTACCGTGCCGATCCGCGCAAGGTCGGTGGCTCGTTGTTCCGCATCCAGCGCGACACCCGGTTTTCCGGCGACAAGGCGCCCTACAAGACCTGGGCCGGCGCGCGCATCTTCCACGAACGCCGGCGCGAGATCGCCGCGCCCTCGTTCTACCTGCACATCGCGCCCGGCGATTGTTTCGTCGGCGCCGGCCTGTGGCACCCGGAAAACCACACCCTGCGCAACGTCCGCAACTTCATCGTCGACAATCCCGCGGCCTGGAAGCGTGCCGCGCACAGCCGCACCTTCCGCGACCACTACGAATTCCGGGGCGAAAGCTTGAGCCGCGCACCGCAAGGCTTCCCGGCCGATCACCCGTTGCTCGAAGACCTGAAGCGCAAAAGCTTCGCCGCCGGCGTCGGCTTCGACGACGCGCTGGCCTGCTCGCCGAAACTGTTTCCATTCGTGGTCGATCACTTCAAGCGGCTGGCGCCGCTGGTCGATTACCTGTGCGCGGCGCAGAACCTGGAGTTTTGACGATGATCTTGCGATCCAGGTTGCTCGCCGCGCTGTTCGTATTGCCGTGCGTGCTCGCCAGCATCACGGTCGCCGCCCCACCCAAGCGCCTGCAGGTGTTATTCGCCGGCAACAGCTTGACCTATGTCGGCAACCTTCCCGCCGTCCTGGAATCGCTAGCGGCAAGCAGCGGAAAGGCGTTGCAGGCCGACATGATCGTCAAGGGTGGCGCCACGTTGACGCAGTGGCTGGACAGCGGCGCCGTACCTCGCGCGCTCAAGGCCAAGCACTACGACTACGTGGTGCTTCAGGAACGCGGCAACGATTTCGCCTGTGGATTCGGGCCGCAGGTGTGCAAGGATTCACGACATGCGTTGCATGTGCTGGCCGGCATCGTCCGCAACGCAGGTGCCAAGCCCGTTCTGCTGGGGACCTACCAGATCGATCGCGACGCCTCGGAAGCCCTTGTCGCCGCGGAATCGAAAGCAGCACGTACCGACGACATGCCTTACGTTGCCGTGTCCAGGCTATTGAACGCGGGCCGCGCTCGCGTCCCGTACGACAACTGGTTCGCCAAGGCCGGACATCCCGGGCACGCTCTCGTCCTCTTGGAAGCGGTGCTGTTGTACCGGCAACTGTATGGCATCCTGCCGGAAGCAAAAGCGCTGGAGGTGCGTGCGCCGATGTTCGTTCCCGGCAGCAAGTTCGCTCCACCATCGCCCGTGTCGCTGCCACTGCCACCGGATTTTCCGCTGGCTGGCGGATACGACTACTCGCGCGACGACGTGGCCTCCGCGATCGCGCTCGCAAGCGGCCACTGACGCGCAGTGCGCACCGGTTTGCTGCGCCGCAACCATGCGCGCGCACGGCTTGGTCTATCCTGCCGCCGTTGCGCGGGGGCCTGCGCAACACACGGGGCGGCGGCAGCGCCCCGCCATTCCACCTTGCAGGGAGACATCGGTCATGAATCTTGGCAAGCGTTGCGCGGCCGAATTGTTCGGCACGTTCTGGCTCACCTTCGGGGGATGTGGGGCGGCGGTGCTGGCCGCGGCCTTTCCGCAATTGGGGATCGGTTTCGTGGGCGTGGCGCTCGCGTTCGGCATCACGCAGCTGACCATGTGCTACATGATCGGCCATATCTCCGGAAGCCACATCAACCCGTGCGTCACCTTCGGCCTGGCCGCAGGCGGCCGCTTCCCGTGGAAGGAAGTGGTTCCCTACATCATCGCGCAGGTGATCGGCGCGATCATCGCCGGCTGGGTGCTGTACGCGATCGCCAGCGGCAAGCCGGGATTCGAAGTCGGCGGCTTCGCGTCCAACGGCTACGGCGCGCACTCGCCGGGTGGCTATTCGATGGGCGCGGCGTTCCTGTGCGAAGTCGTGATGAGTGGATTCTTCGTGTTGATCATCATGGGTTCGACCGACAAGCGCGCGTCGGCCGGTTTCTTCGGCCTCACGATCGGCCTTGCGTTGACGGTGATCCACCTGGTCAGCATCCCGGTCACCAACACATCAGTGAATCCGGCACGCTCGACCGGCCCCGCGATCGTGCAAAGCCTGATGAACACGGCCGACGCGTGGGCGTTGGGCCAGTTGTGGCTGTTCTGGGTGGCGCCGATCATCGGCGGCATCCTCGGCGGCCTGATCTACCATTCCTTGTGGGGCCAGAAGGCCACCTCGGCCGCGTGACGCCAACCCGATCCGTCCGGCCGCAAACGCCGGGCGGATCAGGCTTCGGCGAACGGAAACGCCAACACGTCGCGGATGTCGTTCGTGTCCAGCATGTGCATCAGCAGGCGGTCAATGCCCAGTGCGACGCCCGCGCAGTCGGGCAGGCGATCCAGCACCGCGAGCAGGTTTTCGTCGATCGGCATTTCGGATTGCCCGCGCGCGCGGCGCCTTGCGTTGTCGAGTTCGAAACGTGCGCGTTGCTCGGCGGCATCGTTCAACTCGTGGTAGCCGTTGGCGAGCTCCTGGCGGCCGAGATACAACTCGAACCGTTCCGCGACCGGCGGCTGGCCATGCCGGATGCGTGCCAGCGAACATTGCGAAGCCGGAAAGTCATACACGATGGTGATGGCGCCGTCCTGCAATGCGGGTTGCAGGCGGTGCGTGACCAGCAGGTCCAGCCAGTCGTCGCGCGTGAGTCCTTCTGGGTCGATGCGGAATTCCGCGAGCGGTTCCCGCAACGTGCGTTCGCCCGCCATGAAAGGGTCCAGCCCGAGTCCACGGCGAAACCATTCGCGATAGCTCAGGGCCGAGACGTCGGCATCGCGCCGGACCAGCCCCAACGCGGTCCGCACCAGCTGCGCGCATTCCAGCATCAGGCGACGGTGGTCGAAGCCGACGCGATACCACTCCAGCATCGTGAATTCGGGATTGTGCGACGCACCCGCCTCGCCGTTGCGGAACACCCGGCCGAGCTCGTAGCAGTCGCCGAGTCCCGCCGCCAGCAACCGCTTCAACGGATACTCCGGCGAGGTGCGCAGGTGGCGTTCGCGCGCACCGGCGTCGATCGGGCCGGCGAATGTCGTCGAGAACCCGTCGATGTTGGGTTCGGTGTTGCCGGCGCGCGAGAGGATCGGTGTTTCGACCTCGGCGACATGGCGCTCGACGAAGAATGCGCGAAGCAACGCGTACAACCGCGCACGCAGGCGCAACGCTTCATGGTGGGTCGGCGACTCAGCCGCCATGGGACTTCAGGAAACCCAGGAGTTTCGCTTCGTCCCAGACTTCCACGCCCAGCGCTTCGGCCTTGTCGAGCTTGGAGCCCGCGGCTTCGCCGGCGACCACGAACGAGGTCTTCTTCGAGACCGAACCGGCGACCTTGGCACCAAGTGCTTCCAGCTTGTCCTTGGCTTCGTCGCGCGTGAGCGACGACAGGCTGCCGGTCAGCACCACCGTTTTATCTGCGAGCGGACCATCGGCCTTGCGTTGCGGCGCAGACTCCTTCCAGTGCACGCCCGCCTTGCGCAACGCTGCAATCACCTCGCGATTGCGCGGTTCGGCAAAGAACGCGGCGATGTGCGCGGCCATGATCGGGCCGACGTCGGGCACTTCGGTCAGCTCGGCCTCGCTTGCGTGGATCAACGCGTCCAGCGAACCGAAGTGTCGCGCAAGCGTCTTGGCGGTCGCCTCGCCCACTTCCGGAATGCCGAGCGCGAACAGGAAGCGCTCCAGCGTGGTGTCCTTGCTGGCGTCGATCGCCGCGACCAGGTTGTCGGCCCACTTGGTCGCGATCTTGCCGGCCTTGACGGTTTCCGGAACCACGCCGTCGCGCTCTTCGGCACGGCGTTTCATCGCGAGGAAATCGTCCAGCGTCAGCTTGTAGAGATCCGCGGGGGAATGCAGGTAATCGAACGCGATCAGGTCCTCGATGTAACGCTCACCCAGTCCGTCGATGTCCATCGCGCGGCGCGAGGCGAAATGGCGGATCGCTTCGCGTCGCTGCGCGGCGCACACAAGTCCTCCGGTGCAGCGCGCCGCGGCTTCGCCCTCCTCGCGTTCGATCGCCGATCCGCAGATCGGGCAATGCGCGGGCATCTTCCACGGTTTGGTGTGCGGCGGGCGGCGCTCGGGGATCACCCGCACCACTTCGGGAATCACGTCGCCGGCGCGGCGCACGATCACGCTGTCGCCCACGCGCACGTCGAGGCGCGCGACCTGGTCGGCGTTGTGCAAGGTCGCGTTGGTGACGGTGACACCCGCGACCTGCACGGGTTTGAGGCGCGCGACCGGCGTGGCGGCGCCGGTGCGGCCGATCTGGATGTCGATCGCTTCCACCACGGTCGCCTGTTCCTCGGCCGGGAACTTGTGCGCGATCGCCCAGCGCGGCGCGCGCGCGACGAAGCCGAGTTCGCGCTGCTGGTCGTAGCGGTCGACCTTGTACACCACGCCGTCGATGCCATACGGCAGCTTGTCGCGTTGCGCACCGATCCTGTGGAAATACGCGAGGCATCCGTCCGCGCCGCGCGCAATCCCGTTCTGCGGGCAGGTTGGAAAACCCCACGCGCGCAACTTCGCCATCGCCGCGCTGTGGCGGTCGGCGATCACGGCGTCAGGATCGGGTGGAAGATTCACACCGTAGGCGTAGAACGCCAGCGGCCGTCCCGCGGTGACATGCGGATCGAGCTGGCGCAGCGACCCGGCCGCGCCGTTGCGTGGATTCGCCAGGGGCTTGCCGCCCTCGCGCAACATGCGCGCGTTGTAGGCGTCGAAGCCGGCCTTGGGCATGTAGACTTCGCCGCGCACTTCCAGCACGCGCGGCCAATCGTGGCCGTGCAGGCGCAACGGGGCGTGCCCATTTTTTCCGCTGCGCAAGCGCAGCGGGTCGTGCCCATTTTTTCCGCTGCGCAAACGCAGCGGGTCGTGTTCGTTTTTTCCGCTGCGCAAGCGCAACGGAATGGCCTTCACCGTGCGCAGGTTGGCGGTGACGTCCTCGCCGGTGGCGCCATCGCCGCGGGTGGCGCCCTGCACGAACACGCCGTCCTCGTAGCGCAGGCTGATCGCGAGACCATCGAGTTTCGGTTCCACCGCGAATTCCGGATCGGCGATGCCGAGCCCCTGGACCACTCGGCGCACGAAATCGCGCACCTCGTGGTCGGGATCGACGCCATCCGGCGCGTCGGGATCGGTGAAGGCATTGGACAGCGACAGCATCGGTATCGCGTGGCGCACCTCCGCGAAACCCGATGCGGGCCGCGCGCCGACGCGGCGGGTCGGCGAATCCGGCGTCGCCAGTTCCGGGTGTGCGGCTTCCAGCGCCTCCAACTCCCGCATCAGGCGGTCGTACTCGGCATCCGGGATCGAGGGATCGTCCAACACGTAGTAGCGGTAATTGGCGTCGTCGATCGCGTCGCGCAGGGTCGCAGCGCGTTGCGATGCCGTGCCGGTTTGCCGGTTCATGGGAATGGATTACGGCCTGGATTGTGTCGATGTCGGGACAGTGTAACCGCCGTGGAGCCTCGGCTTGCGAAGCATGCCTCCGCGCGGGAACCTGCGGTGCGCGATGCCCGCGACCCGTGACGCAGGTCGAAGCGCTATCGAACGGAGCTTGCCGGCGAAAGGTGCACGAAAGATTGATGGTGCAGTATCGGGATCGGGTGAGTTGCGGTCCCTTCTCATCGTGGACAGTTTCGGAGCGACCCTCGTGCTGCCGGCTGTTCGTGTCCTCACCCCACGTATCCGGCCTGCGTCGAACCCCTCCCCGGTGACGCAGGCCGGACACGCCTGTTCTTGCGATCATCCCTGATCGCGGCTTCGTCCAGCCACTCTGTTCGTTTGTCGCTTGGGGTTCGTGGAGACCAGAACGGCCGTGCAGCCGCCATCCATGGCCAAGAGCTCCCTGGCCTGACTTTTCACGACAGCCGCTTCGACCACCAACGTTCTTCAGGACATACGGCATTAGAATGCCGCGTTTCCCTTGATTGCCCGACGGACGCGCCGTCCTCTCGATGCCCCAAGCGAGTTCCCCCGACGGCATCGCGCGGATGCGCGGCCTGATCTGGCTGGTCGCGGCCGCGTTTTTCATGCAGACGCTGGACTCGACCATCGTCAACACCGCGGTGCCGAGCATCGCGCACGCGCTGTCGGTGCCGCCGATCTCCCTGAAGACCGCGCTGACCAGCTACGTGCTGACGCTGGCGATCTGCATCCCCGCCAGCGCTTGGCTGTCCGACCGCTTCGGCACGCGCCGGGTATTCGCGGCCTCGGTGCTGATCTTCACGCTGGGTTCGCTCGCGTGCGGCATTTCGCAAAGCCTGCCGCAACTGGTCGCGGCGCGCGTGCTGCAGGGCATCGGCGGTGCGCTGCTGATGCCGATCGGTCGCTATGTGCTGGTGCGCGCGTTCGGGCCGAAGGATTTCGTGGCCGCGATGAGCACCGCCGGGATTCCCGGCCTGCTCGGTCCGGTGCTGGGGCCGTTGCTGGGCGGCGTGCTGTCGCAATACGCATCGTGGCGCTGGATCTTCCTGGTCAACGTGCCGGTCGGCATCGTCGGGCTGTGGCTCAACCGCACCCACATGCCCGATTTCCGCGGCGAACGCCGCCCGTTCGACTGGATCGGGTTCGCACTGTTCGCCGTTGCATCCGGGTTGTTGCTGATCGCCGCGGAAACCGCCGGCGACGGCGACTACCGCAATGCCGCGATCGCCGGGGCGATTGGCGTGTTCGCGGCATTCGCGTATTGGCGCTATGGCCGTCGCGCCAGGCACCCCGTCGTGGACTTGACGCTGTTCAAGGTGCGCAGCTTCACGATCGCGGTCGCCGGCGGCATGTGCACGCGACTGGGCACGGCCGGGTTGTCGTTCATCCTGATGCTGTTCCTGCAGATCGGCTGCGGCTGGTCACCGACCATGGCCGGCTTGATGATCGTGCCGCAGGCGGTCGCCATGGTGCTGATGAAGTTCCTGATCGACCGCATCCTGAAGCGCCATGGCTACAGGCACACGCTGTTCGTCAACACCGCGCTGGCCACCTTCCTGCTGGCCTGCTTCGCGTTGTTCGGCGCCACCACCCCGTGGTGGGCGATCGCGCTGCTGATGTTCGCGTACGGCTTCGTAATGTCGCTGCAGTACACGGCGATGAACACGCTCGCCTTCGTCGACCTGGGGCCCGACCGCGCGGCACAGGCATCGTCGGTGACGTCGGCGGTGCAATACCTCGTGATCAGTTTCGGCATCGCGCTGTCGTCGTGGCTGCTGGCCATTTTCCTGCAAGGCCACCATCACGACCCCGCCGCCTACGTGCGCGGCTTCCGTGCTGCGGTGCTGGTGATGGCTGCCGTGTCGTTGGTCGCCGTATATGTGTTTACCCGGCTGCGTCACGACCGGCCGCTGCGGAGGCCGGTCACCACGCCCGAAACCGCGGCATAGTTTTTGCGATCGTCCGTGATCGCTGCAGCGATCACAATGCTTTCGACAAGCAGCCATCCATGGCACCGGGCACCAGCCCGGCCATCCTTGGCCGGGCGCTCGACCGGGCACGCGATGCCACCGGCATCGCGTAGACGTCCGTCCTCGCCCTAACTTTCCACAACAGCCGCTCCGTATCAAGGTTCGCATCGGCACCTCGCAAGACCTGTGCGCCCTGTAGCATCGCGTGATGGGCCACCCCACCACGATCCTGCTGGAAGTCTTCGTGATCTTCGCCGCTGCGCAGGTCGGCGGCTGGCTGGCGCGGTCGATCCGGCTACCCGACGTGGTGGGCCAGATCGTCGCGGGCTGCGTGGTCGGACCCTCGGTGTTCGGCTGGATCACCCCGAGCGAGCCACTGGACGTCCTGTCCGAAATCGGCGTGGTGTTGCTGTTGTTCGCGGTCGGCCTGGAGACCCGCCTCGACGACGTGAAGCGGGTTGGCGGCAGCGCGTTTGCGGTCGGCGTGATCGGCGTGGTGATCCCCTTCGTGTGCGGCGCCCTCTGGGCGCATTCGATCGGGCCCGACTGGCCGCGCTCGCTGTTCGTCGCCGCGGCATTCGTGGCGACGTCGGCCGGCATCACCGCGAGCGTGCTGAAGGGCATGGGCGCGTTGCACCGCATCGAGAGCCGCGTGATCCTGGGCGCAGCGGTGATCGACGACATCCTCGCGATGCTGCTGTTGGGCGTGGTGGTCGCGATCCAGGCCGGTGGCTCGCTGCGCATCGGCTCGCTCGTGGTAGTGGCGGCGGAAGCGGTGGGTTTCGTGTTGGTGGTGGGCTGGCTGGGCACCTGGATGATGCGGCGCGGTTCGCACTGGCTGGATCGCGCGCGCAATCCGATGTCGCCGCTGCTGGTGGTGCTGGCGTTGTGCCTGGGCCTTGCATGGGTCTCCACGCGCTTCGGCCTCGCCGCGATCATCGGCGCCTTCCTCGCCGGGATGATCGCGTCGGAAACCCACCAGCGTGCGCGGCTGGAGGAACAGATGCAACCGCTGCTGGCCTTGTTGACACCATTCTTCTTCGTGCTCACCGGCGCCAGGGTCGAACTGGCGAAACTCGCCAGCGCGGAAGCGTTGTGGCTGCTGCTGGCCGCGACCCTGCTCGCGATCGCGACCAAGCTGGTGGGCGGCTGGCTGGGTGCCATCCGCTTGGGCCCGCGCAGCGCGCTGATCGTGGGCGTCGGCATGGTCCCGCGCGGCGAGGTCGGCATCGTGGTGGCCGCGCTGGGGCTGTCCGCCGGCGTGTTCGGCGACGTGCTCTACGCCGTGATCATCGCGATGTCGTTGCTGACGTCGATCATCGCCCCGCCGTTCCTGGCGCTGCTGTTGAAACAGCCGGAGTCTCCAGCGGCCACGGCAGGCCGGTCAGGTTGACGGTGCCTTCAACCGCGCCGCCACCGCATCGAGAAAATCCGCGGGAAGTTCAGCGGTCACCGGCACGCTCCACCAATCGGATCGCGCGAACGCGCGGCATTTCACGGCATCCTTTTCGGTCATCAGCAGCGGCAAGCCGCCGCCAAAGTCGAGATCGGACGGCGCATAACGATGGTGATCGGGGAACGGATGCGGGATCACGTCGACGCCAAGCGCGCGCAGCGCATCGAAAAAACGCGGCGGGTGGCCGATGCCGGCGATCGCGTGCACGCGTTGGCCGGAGAACGCCGTCAACGGTGAAGTGCGCGCGGGTTCGGCGAGCGCAACGGCGTTCGAAATCGCAAGCCGCATCTGGACTTCGCCATCGCGCGCCTCGCCGCCATTGCACACGATGAAATCGACATCGCGCAAACGTGATTCGGGTTCGCGCAATGGCCCGGCTGGCAACAGGCGCCCGTTGCCGAAGCGGCGCGTGCCGTCGATCACGCAAATTTCGACATCGTGTGCAATCGCATAGCGCTGCAGGCCATCGTCGGAGACGGCGACATCGACGGCTTCGGACAACAGCAGCCGCACCGCATCGGCGCGCTCCGCGGCCACGGCCACGGGTGCACCCGTACGCATGCGGATCAGCGCGGGCTCGTCGCCCACCGTTGCGGGATCAGGCCGCGCGTCGAGCAGCATCGGCGCGCTCGCGGTACCACCGTAGCCACGGCTGACCACGCCGGGCCTGAAGCCGCGTGCGCGCAAGGCTTCCACGAGTGCGATGGTCAGCGGCGTCTTGCCGGCGCCACCAGCAACGATGTTGCCGACGATGATCACGGGAACGGGCATCCGTTCGCTGCGCAACCAGCCGCGGCGATACATCCCGCGGCGCGCCGCAGTCGCGACGCGATACAGCGCGGCCAGGGGCAGCGTCCACCAGGGCGGCGCGCGATCTCCATACCAGCGGTTTTGCAGATCGTCCAAGATGGCCACGGCGGCGCCCGCGCTCAGGCCGCGGCCGTCGCCGCTTCGCGGAACTGCAGGTGGTACAGCGCGGCGTACTTGCCGCCCCGCGCCAGCAATTCGGCGTGGCTGCCGCGTTCGACGATATGGCCCTGGTCGAGTACCACGATCTGGTCGGCGTGCTCGACGGTGGACAGCCGGTGCGCGATCACCAGCGTGGTGCGGTTCTTCATCAGGCGCGACAACGCGTCCTGGATCAGGCGTTCGGATTCGGTATCGAGTGCGCTGGTGGCCTCGTCCAGCACCAGGATCGGTGCGTCCTTCAACAGCGCACGCGCGACCGCGATGCGCTGGCGTTGTCCGCCCGACAGCAATGCCCCGCCCTCGCCCACCCTGCTGTGGATGCCGTCCGGCAAGCCGCGGATGAACTCCATCGCGTTGGCCGCTTCGGCCGCGGCGAGGATGTCCGCCTCGCCGGCGCCGGCCAACGCGCCGTAGGCGATGTTTTTCGCGATGGTGTCGTCGAACAGCACCACGTCCTGGCCGACCCACGCGATCTGTGCGCGCAAGCTGCGCAAGGTGTAATCATCCAGCGGTCGGCCATCCAGCAACAGCACGCCCGACGTCGGTTCGTAAAACCGCGGGATCAGGCTGGCCATGCTGCTCTTGCCGCTGCCGGAGCGGCCGACCAGGGCCGTGACCGCGCCGGCGGGACAGCTCAACGAAATGCCACGCAATGCCGCCACGTCGGCGCCCGCATAGGTCAGGTGCACGTCGCGGAATTCGATGTCGCCGCGACTACGCGTGAGCGTCACGGTGCCGCTGTCGCGTTCGGTCGGCGCGTCGAGGATCCCGAACAACTCCGCCGCCGCCGCGAGCCCCCGCTGGATGCTGGATTGCACGGTGGTCAGGCGTTTCAGCGACGGCAGGATGCCGCCCATGCACAGGAACAGCGTGGCGAACGATCCGGCCGTGAACTCGTTGTCCAGCATGAACGGACGGGTCGCGAAAAACACGATCAACGCCAGCGCGATCGCGGCGGCCAGTTGCACGAACGCGGTGGACAGGCCATTGGTGGCGGCGACCTTGACGTTCAGTTTGCGGGTACGGTCGGTGACCTCGTCGAACCGCTTCGATTCGTAGTCCTGACCGCCGAACACCTTCACCTCGCGATGCGCGCCGACCACTTCCTCGACCACGCCGGTGACGCGTCCGACCACGTCCTGAATCGTCACGTTGATGCGGCGATAGCGCCGGCTGACGTAGGTGACCAGCAAACCGATCATCGGCACCATCACCAGCAGCGCGAGGGAAAGCTGCCAGCTCGTCCACAGCATCACCGCGACCAGGCCGACCACCGTCAGCCCATCCACGATCGCGGTCTTGGCGGAATCGGTGGTGGCCTGCGCCACCTGCTCGCTGGTATAGGTGATGCGCGAGATCTGCTGGCCGGACGATTCGTGGTCGAAGAACGCCGTCGGCATGTGCAGGTATTTGTCGAAGATGCGGCGACGCATGTCCTGCACCACGCCGCGGCCGACATAGGCGGATCCGTAGGTTTCGACGTACACGGCGATGCTGCGCACGAAAAAAATGGCGACGATGATCAGCGGCATCCAGAAGATCACCTGCGGATCGCGCACCACGAACAGCTTGTCGATCAGCGGCTTGATGACCCGCGCGAACAGGGTCATGCAGGCGGCATCGACCACCATCGCCAGGACGGTGGCCGCCACGGCGGTACGATACGGGTGCAGCAGGCCCAACAGGCGCCGGTAAATGGTTGCGTCCGAATCCGCGTGCGATGCCGCCTCGTTCATTGCGCGACGGCTCCCGCGGGCGGCGCGGTGGCGATGGACAGACGCGTGAAGCCGAGCTGGCCCAGCGCATCCATCGCTGTCACCACGGCCTGGTGCGGGGTCATGCCGTCGGCGCGCAGCAATACCGGGCGCTCGTGGTCGCTGCCGGCGACCGCCTCGATCGCGCGCTTCAAGGTGGCCTCGTCGTCGCCCAGCACGCGGTTGTTGGCGACGAAGAAATGGCCTTCCTTGTCGACCACCACCACCAGTTCGTCCTTGCTCGGCGCGCTTGCGGCATCGCTGGCCTGCGGCAGCGACACCTTCATGTGCCCCTGCTGCACGAAGGTCGTGGTCAGCACGAAGAACATCAACAGGGTCAGCAGCACGTCGATCAGGCTGACCACGTTGATTTCGAATTCGTCGGCGTTGTCGTTGCCGATGCGCATCGCGGCGTTCCCTCAGGATGCGACACGCGCGGTGCGCGGCGCCGTGGTGGTGGCAGCGGCAGGCGCGCGCGCATCGACCGGAAGCGGACGCGCCGCCGCCAACTCATCCAGCAACGCGGTGGCCTGCTTTTCCATCTGCACCACGTAACCCCGCACCTTCGACCGGAAATAGCGGTGCAGCACATAGGCCGGAATCGCGACCACCAGGCCGGATGCGGTGCACACCAGCGCCTCGCCGATGCCGCCGGCCATCTTCATGGGATCGCCCACTCCCGACACCATCACCGCGAGGAACATCCGGATCAGTCCGAACACCGTGCCGAGCAGGCCCAGCAGCGGACCGATCAGGGCGATCGTGCCGAGCGTGTTGAGGTAGCGTTCGAGGCCGTGCACCACGTGTCGGCCGGTGTCCTCGATGCGCTCCTTGATTTCGGCGCGCGAGCGGTTGCGCACTTCCAGCGCGCTGGCGAGCAACTCGCCGAGTGGCGAGTTCTCGCGCAATGCCTGGATGTGCGCGGTGTTGAGCTGTTGCGAGTGCGCCCAGCTGCGCACCTGGTCGCCAAGACCGGGGGGCAGTACTGCATTGCGGCGCAGGGTCCAGAAGCGCTCCAGCACGATCGCGAGGCCGACCGCCGAACACACCAGGATGGG
Organism: Lysobacterales bacterium 66-474; assembly: GCA_001899805.1. Taxonomy (GTDB): domain Bacteria; phylum Pseudomonadota; class Gammaproteobacteria; order Xanthomonadales; family Rhodanobacteraceae; genus 66-474. Next base: position 498,567 of record MKWP01000014.1, on the reverse strand, counting down.
CACCATTCCCCAGCCGCCCGCCTTCAGGATTTCAAACACTTGCGACCTCCACTGCGGGTATTTTGCAATGCTGCGGCATCATACCAGCGCAATGGAGTGCGGCTTGCGTGACCGGCGTCGCTTTCCGCGACGGGCACGATCAGTGCTCACGCCAATAATGCGACTGCCGCACACGCTCCTCGGATACGACATGCGGTGGCCCGTCGACCGGAAATGCGACGCGAACCGCGCCCGTCTCCGGCGTGTCGAGCAGCGGAATGCCCAGACCGGCATAACGCGCCACGACTGCAGGCGCCGGGTGGTGATAGCCGTTCAAGTAGCCGGTCGAGGCGATCGCCAGATGTGGCTGGAGCGCTTCGAGGTAGGCGGGGCTGGATGAGGTCTTGCTGCCATGGTGCGGCACCACCAGCACCAATGGTGCGCCGCGCGGGAACGCGCGCACGATGTCGGGTTCCACCTGCGACGAGGTGTCCGCCGGCAGCAACAACCGCCCACCCGCCCCCGTCACCAACAGCACGCAGCCCGCGTCGTTGCCTTTCAAGGAGACGGGCGCGGGCGGACGCAGCACCCGGAAGTCCACGCCATCCCAGCGCCAATGCTGGCCGGCGTGGCACTGCCGCATCGGCACCGGACCGCGCGCGGGTTCGCCGCCCCATGTCGGCGTGCCGGGATACGCCGCCAGCACCGCCACCGCGCCGCCGGCATGGTCGTTGTCGCCGTGGCTGACGATCAGCCCGTCGAGATGCGCGACCCCGAGTGCATGCAGGGTCGGCACCACCGCGGCCTCGCCCAGGTCGAACCCGGACGGATAGCGCGCCCCGGCATCGACCAGCAACACGTGACCGCGGGTGCGTACCAGCACCGACAGGCCCTGCCCCACGTCGATCACCGTCGCGCGGAATGCGCCGTCCGCGGGCGGCAGGATGCGCGGCCAGCACAATGGCAACAACAGGCATGCTCCCAGCGCGCGTGCCGGCACCCCACGCGGTGCCAGCAACCAGATCGCCCCGATGCAACCCAGCACGAATGCGAGCAGCGAAGCCTCCGGAAGGTATTGCATGGCCGGCCGCCATGCCGCGAGATGCACGAGAAACCACCACAGGCCATCGACCAGGTATGCACAAACATGCAGCATGTGCTGCCCCGCCCACGGCCATGCGAACAACAACGCACACGCGGCAAGATCGATCGGCACGATCACGAAACTCACGAACGGCACCGCGACGAGGTTGGCGAGCGGGCCGACCAGCGAGGCTTGTCCGAAAAACCATACGGTCAACGGCAACAAGGCCAGCGTCATCAGCAGCGGCGCCAGGCCGATTTCCTTGAGATGCCCGCGCCAACCGTTGTCGCGCGCAAGCGTCCACGCCAGCAACGCCACACCCGCGAACGACAGCCAGAAACCCGCCGAAAGGACCGACAGCGGATCGACGACCAGGATCGCCGCCAGCGCCAACCCGAACCCTCCGCCGAAACCGCCGCCGCGCCTGAACAGGCGCCAGCCCGCCACCACTGCGATCATCAGCAGCGTGCGCGTGGTCGGCAGGCCGAAGCCCGCCAGCGCGCCGTAGGCAAGCGACGCCGGAAACGCGATGGCCGCTTCCGCGAGCGGCCGCGCGAGTCGCAGTGCGAGCACCGGAAACACCCACCACACAAGCCGTACCAGCAACGCACCAAACACCGCCGCCAGCCCGACATGGAAGCCCGAAATGGCGATCAGGTGGCTGATGCCGGTCGCGCGCACCACCTGCCAGTCGTGCTCGTCCAGCGCACGCTCGTCCCCGACACTCAAGGCGCGCAACAGGCGCGCGGCGTGGGCGTCGTTCGGCGAGGCCGTTTCGATGGCAGTGGCGACGCGCGCGCGGATTCCATCGACGCAGGCGCCGGCGCGCAGCATCGCGTTGGCCAGGTCGTCGCGCACGTAACCGGTCGCGATGATGCCCTTCTGCAACGCCGAGCGCTCGAAATCGAAACCGCCGGGATTGACCAGCCCATGCGGACGCTTCATCCGCACCCGGATGCGCCATGTCGAGCACGCTGGAATCGCAGGCGGTGGCTGCGTGCGCGATGCGTACCACGACAAGCGCACGGGGCCGCGCACCGGCACCGAACCACCGTCGAATCGCGCGCTTGCGATGTCGAAGTCGAAACGCGTCGAATCATCCTGCGCCCGTGGCAGATCCATGACCGTGCCGGTGACCAGGATGTCCTGCTTTTCCAGCGCATGCGGCAAACGCGCCTGCATCGCGAGGTCGGCACGCCACGCGGTCCACGCGAATGCGGCCAGTGCAATCGCCAGACACCACGGCAGCCCCGGCGCACGCCAGCGCACGCAGGCGGCGCCTCCTGCAAGCGCCACGCATGCAAGCAATCCATCGACCCAATGCGGCGGCAATGCAGGCAACGCCTGCACTGCAATCGCCCCCGCGAGAACCGCCAGCGCGCCGGCAAGCATGCCTGGCGTGTTCCGGACTGCGCGGCGATCCTTGCGCGCGTCCATCGCGTGATCAAACGTCGTGCAACATGGGATGCAGCGCCCCGCCCGTCAGTTCCAGCACCCGGTCCATGCGCTTCGCGAGATTGCGGTCGTGGGTGACCAGCACGATGCTGGTGCCGATCTCGCGATTCAGCTCCAGCATCAATGAGTACAGCGCCGCGGCATTGTGTTCATCGAGGTTGCCGGTGGGTTCGTCGGCCAATACACAGGCGGGCCGCGTCACCAGCGCGCGCGCCATCGCGCAACGCTGGCGCTCGCCGCCCGACAACTCTCCGGGCTTGTGTTCCAGTCGATGGCCGAGACCGACGCGCTCCAGCAGGACCTGCGACTGTTCGCGCGCTTCAGGGATCGGCGTGCCGCGGATCAACAGCGGCATCGCGACGTTTTCCAGCGCGCTGAATTCCGGCAACAAGTGGTGGAACTGGTAGACGAACCCCAGCGAACGGTTGCGCACGCGGCCGCGTTCGGCATCCGGCAATTTCGACAGCTCCCGCCCTTCCAGCTCGACCGAGCCCTTGGTCGGCGTGTCCAGTCCGCCCACGATGTGCAACAAGGTGCTCTTGCCGGAACCCGACGCGCCTACGATCGCCAGGGTTTCGCCACGCGCCAGCTCGAAACTCACGTCGTGCAGCACCGGCGTGCGCAGCTTGCCTTCCTTGTAGGTCTTGGCGATATGGTTCGCGCGCAGCACCGCTGCAATCGATGTACCGTCGCGCGCAGCGCGACTCGTTGCGTTCCCCTCTCCCCCTTGGGGAGAGGGCAAAGGGTGAGGGGCGACCTTCTTCCCGGGTTCCGGACTACTCATAACGAAGCGCCTCCGCCGGCTGCGTCCTCGACGCCCGCCACGCGGGATAGATCGTCGCCAGCAGCGAGAACACGAAGGCCATGCCGGTGATCCAGCCGACATTGCTCCATTCCAGCTTGCTCGGCACGTTGTTGATGTAATACACCGACTCCGGCAGGAACTGGTAGCCGGTGAGGTTCTGGATGCCGTCGACGATCGCCGGCACGTTGATCGCCAATGCCACGCCGCACACCGTGCCGATCAGGATGCCCATCAGGCCGATCAGCATGCCCTGGATCATGAACACGCCCATGATGCTGCGCGGCGTCGCGCCCAGCGTGCGCAGGATCGCGATGTCGGATTGCTTGTCCGTCACCAGCATCACCAGCGACGAGACGAGGTTGAACGCGGCCACCGCGACGATCAGCGACAGGATGATGAACATCACGATTTTTTCCATCGCGATGGCCTTGAAGAAGTTGGCGTGCTGTTGCATCCAACCCTGCACCCGGTAGGCATCGCCCAGCTTGTCGGCGAGCGTCGTGGCCACCTTGTTCGCAACGAACAAGTCGTCCAGCTTCAGGCGGATGCCGCTGGGCCCGCTCATCTGGTACAACTTCTCGGCGTCGTGCATGTTGACGATGGCGAGGCCGGAATCGTATTCCTGCATCCCGGCTTCGAAGATGCCGACGACCGTGAATCGCCTCAATCTCGGCAACGCGCCGATCGGCGAGGCGCCGATGCTGGCTGTCAGCACCAGCTTGTCGCCGACGTTGACCCCCAGCGTCAACGCGAGATCCCGTCCCAGCACGATGCCCCAGGAACCCGGCGTCAGCGCGGACAGGTTGCCGGCGATCATCTTCGAGCCGATGTCGGCGACCTTGGGTTCCTGGTCCGGCAGGATGCCGCGCACGATTGCGCCCTGGCTCGCGGCATTGCCGCTCAGGTAGGCCTCGCGTTCGACATAGGGCGCCGCCCCCTCCACGTGCGGATTGCGTTCGGCAATGGCCAGCGCCTGCTGCCAGTTGGACATGCTGTTGCCGACCGACGTGATCGACGCCTGCGAAACCATGCCGAGGATGCGCGAGCGCAATTCGAAGTCGAAACCGTTCATCACCGAGATCACCGTGATCAGCGCGGTGATGCCGATGATCAGGCCCAGCATCGACACCACGCTGATGAACGAAATGAAATGATTGCGCCGCTTGGCGCGGATGTAGCGGATGCCGATGAAGAGTTCGAGCGGTCGGAACATGCGATGAAAAGCCGGGACTGGGGACTCGGGATTCGGGTTTCGGGATTGGCAGCCGTGCCGGCTGTCGCAAACCCATGCCACCGCAGCGTGATGGAAAAGCCGAAAGGCGGCAAGCGGTTCAGACCATCAACCGCTGTCGGCGTTCCCTGACGCCAGGCTGGCGCCGCCCGCCGCGCCCAGGCGCATGCGCAGACGCCGGCGGGTGTCGGCGTCGAGGTTGTCGGGCAGCAGCCACAGGGTGGCGCGTTCGCGCGGCGGCCAGCGCAGGACCAGCACGATCAACGGCCCCATCACGCGTGCGGCGTGGACGGCCCCCTGTACCTCATCGTTCCGGTTCGTCCTTCGGTCACGGACGCCGATGCGGGCCGTGCCGTCGGCTTGCCAGGCCAGCGAACGAACGCGCGGGAACCACAACCCGGCAAGCGCGTTCCCGGCCCACGCCACGACGCACGCCACCAACACCATGCGTACCCAAAGCGGCAGGCCACAGATCCACACCGCCACGACGGCCAGCACCGCGACGACGATCGTCGCGGCGACCAGGCTTCTCGACACACGGCAGGCGAACCCGATCGCGGGCGCCGCCTTCATTCCGCGAGCCCCGCGTGCCGGCGAATCCCGGCGACGATCGCGCGCCAGTCCGCGCGCGGGGGTTCGGCGTGGGCCATCAGCCAGTCCCAGAGTTCGGGATCCTGCTGGTCGAGCAAGGCGTCGAACGCCGCGAATTGCGTCTCGTCCATCGCAGCGGCATGCGCATCCAGCCAGCCGCCCAGCAAGGCGTCGAGTTCGCGGGTGCCGCGCCGGCAACGCCACTGGATGCGCTTCAGACGCGCTTCGGTCGATGGCAAAACGCTGCTCCCCCGTGCCGTTCCGACGAATCAGACCGTTCGATTGACCAGCAACTGCTTGATCTCGGCGATCGCCTTGGCCGGATTCAGGCCCTTGGGGCAGGTGTTGGTGCAATTCATGATGGTGTGGCAGCGGTACAGCTTGAACGGATCGTCGAGGTCGTCCAGCCGCTCGCCGGTGGCTTCGTCGCGCGAATCGACGATCCAGCGATAGGCCTGCAGCAATACCGCGGGCCCAAGGAAACGGTCGGGATTCCACCAGTAACTCGGGCACGCCGTGGTGCAGCACGCGCACAGGATGCATTCGTACAGGCCATCCAGCTTCTTGCGATCTTCCGGCGATTGCAGGCGCTCGCGCGTGCCGGGCGAGCTTTCGGTCTGCAGCCACGGCTTGATCGAGGTGTATTGCGCGTAGAAATGCGTGAGGTCGGGCACCAGATCCTTCACCACCGGCATGTGCGGGAGCGGGTAGACGCTGACGTCGCCTTCCGGCAATTCATCCAGCCCCTTGATGCAGGCCAGGGTGTTCTCGCCGTCGATGTTCATCGCGCAGGAACCGCACACGCCTTCGCGGCAGGAACGGCGCAGCGTGAGCGTCGGGTCGATCTCGTTCTTGATCTTCAGCAGCACGTCGAGGACCATCGCACAGCCGGTGACGTCGACCTCGTAGGTGTCGAGACGCGGATTTTCGCCAACGTCCGGATCCCAGCGATACACCCGGAAGTTGCGCACCTTCTTCGCGCCCGGCTTGGCGGCAAAGTGCCGCCCCTTCCTGACTTGCGACATTTTCGGCAGCGTGAATTCAGCCACGGTTGCGTCACCTCATCCTGGTATTCGGGCCGATCGGCGGGTGGGGATCAATTCGCCGAGCTGCCCCTATTGCTGAAAACCTGTCACACCACCCTCGATATCAATACACCCGCTTCTTGGGCGGCACCGTGGCGACTTCGTCGGTCATCGTGTTGCTGTGCACCGGCCGATAATCAAAGCCGCAGCGACCCTTGTCGTCCACCGTGACCAGCGTGTGTTTCATCCAGTTGGCGTCGTCGCGCTCGGGGAAATCCTCGCGCGCATGCGCGCCGCGACTCTCGGGTCGCTGCGCGGCCGAATGCATGGTGCCGACTGCCTGCCCCAACAGGTTGGCGAGTTCGAAGGTTTCCACCAGATCGGAGTTCCAGATCAGGGAACGATCCGTCACCTTGATGTCCGCGAAACCCGCGTAAACCTCGTCGATTTTCGTGCAGCCCTGCTGCAGCGTTTCGGCGGTGCGGAACACTGCTGCGTCGGCCTGCATCGTCTTCTGCATCTTCAGGCGCAACTCGGCGGTCGGCGTGCCGCCGTCCGCGTGGCGCAATTTGTCCAGCCGGGTCAGCGCCGGATCCAGCGCGTCGGACGGCAGGTCGCGATGCGGCGTGTCAGGCTTGATGACTTCGGCGCAGCGGCTGGCGACCGCGCGGCCGAACACCACGAGATCCAGCAGCGAGTTCGAACCCAGGCGGTTGGCGCCGTGCACCGACACGCACGCCGCCTCGCCGATCGCGAACAGCCCCGGCACCACCACGTCCGGATCGTCGCCGACCTTCTGCACCACCTCGCCGTGGTGGTTGGTGGGGATGCCGCCCATGTTGTAGTGCACGGTCGGCAGCACCGGAATGGGTTCCTTCGTCACGTCCACGCCGGCGAAGATGCGCGCGGTTTCGGAGATGCCCGGCAACCGTTCGTGCAACACGTCCGCGCCGAGGTGCGCGAGGTTCAGATACACGTGGTCGGCGTGTTCGCCGACGCCGCGGCCCTCGCGGATTTCCATGGTGATGGCGCGGCTGACCACGTCGCGCGAGGCCAGGTCCTTGGCGTTGGGCGCGTAGCGCTCCATGAAGCGCTCGCCCCTGGAATTGGTGAGGTAACCGCCCTCGCCGCGCGAGCCTTCGGTGATCAGGCAGCCGGAACCGTAGATGCCGGTCGGATGGAACTGCACGAACTCCATGTCCTGCAGCGCGAGGCCCGCGCGCAGCGCCATGCCCCCGCCGTCGCCGGTGCAGGTGTGCGCCGAGGTGCAGGAGAAATACGCGCGCCCGTAACCGCCGGTGGCCAGCACGATCGCGTGGCCCTGGAACAGGTGCAGCGTGCCCTCGTTCAAGTCGATCGCCAGCACGCCGGTGATGCGCCCGTTGCGGGGATCCTTCACCAGGTCGGTCGCAAAGTATTCGATGAAGAACCGGGCGTCGTGCTTCAGCGCCTGCGTGTACAGCGTGTGCAGGATCGCGTGGCCGGTGCGGTCCGCTGCGGCACAGGTGCGCTGCGCGATGCCTTCGCCGTAGTGCGTGGTCATGCCGCCGAACGGGCGCTGGTAGATCTTGCCTTCCCTGGTCCGCGAGAACGGCACGCCGAAATGCTCCAGTTCGATGACGGCCGGGATCGCCTCGCGGCACATGTATTCGACCGCGTCCTGGTCGCCCAGCCAGTCGCCACCCTTGACGGTGTCGTAGAAGTGGTAACGCCAATCGTCCTCGCCCATGTTGCCGAGTGCGGCGGCCACGCCGCCTTGCGCGGCGACGGTGTGCGAGCGCGTGGGAAATACCTTGGTGACGCAGGCGGCCGAAAGCCCCTTGGCGGCCAGACCCATGGTGGCACGCAACCCGGCGCCGCCGGCGCCGACCACCACCACGTCGTATTGATGGGTTTCGACCTTGTAACTGTCAGCAGACATGGAGGTCCCTTGTCGCAGGTTCGATCAACATGAATCGATCGGCACGATCCGATCAGTAGTACGCGGTGCCGGTCAACCACACCGCCAGCACCGCCATCACGCAGGCCAGTGCACCCAGCAGGGCACCGAAGCGCAGCGCGATCTGCAACGTCGTTTCCAGCCAGCGGGTGTGCACGTAATCCTCGATCACCACCTGCAGGCCGAGTGCGCCATGCCAGAACAGGCAGACGACGAACACGATCAGGAAGATCGCATGCACCGGCTGGCCGATGCTGGCCATCACCACGGAATAGTCGGCGTGGATGATTCCGCCCAGCAGGAACAGGAACCAGATCGACAGCGGCACCAACGCCACCGCGGTCACCCGCTGCAACCACCAATGGTGCACGCCCGTCTTCGAAGAGCCCAGTCCGCGCGCAACCTTGAGCGGCGTGCGCAGTCCATCCTGGCCCGGATACGCACTCATGCCGCACCTCCATTCATGCGCAGGGCCAGCAGGATGAACACCAACACGGCCAATGCCACGCTGATCGCGATCACGACCCAGCCGGCGGACCAGTAGGAAGGAGCAAAGGCACGATCGCGATGCGCCGGGCCGAAGCCGCGGCCGGCATCGCGCAGCAGGTGCTGGAGGCCATTGCAGAGATGGAACAGCAGCGACCACGTCCACAGGAACAACAGCACCAACCCGATCCAGCTGGCGCAGAACTCCGCGAAAATATCCCACGCCCTGCCACTGCTGGCGGCCGCGATCAGGCCCCATGTCACCAGCAGGGCACCGACACACAGGAACAGTCCGGTCAACCTGTGCAGGGTCGACTGCAGCATGTTGACGCGCCAGCGGTAGATGCCTAGATGCGGCGACAAAGGTCGTGTTGTGGGCATGTCCTGGTGTCCTTGTCACTGCTCGCGCAGCGTCGTCCCCACGGCGATCAATACGGGCGATCAATGCGCCGTTGATCGTCGTCCATTGTCGCATGAACGCATGGGCGTTGCGAGGATCATCACGGCGGACGGCACTCGTCCGTGGCGACCGTCGTGAAAATCAGGGCGAGCTGTTTCGTCGATCGAACGCTTGACAATGGGATCTCGGCCATGGATGCAGCTTCAACGCCGGCACCCGCTCCGGCGCACTAAAAATCGATGCAGCGCCCGTTCTTTTCCCAATCCCCGTAACGAGTCGGGTCGAGGCCATCGCCTTCCGGTGTGGGACGTTCGCGCGGCGCGGGTTGCGGTTCGCGTGCGGGCGGCGGCGGGGCCGGCACCGTTTCTTTCGGGGATTCGTCGATCATCATGCACAGCCGAAGCCAATCACGGCGCGCATTGTCGCACCGAACGTCCGATGCTGCAGTCGGACGCTGCTAACGTTGTACAAGGAATGGCACCAAGTACGCATCGATGACCCCAGCTTCGCGCGCCATCGGCAAAGTCGCATGCATCGTGATCGAGGGCGCCGACGCGCACCGTTTCGCCCAGACGCAATTCTCGGGTGACGTGGACGCGCTGGCGCCGGGGCGTTGGCAATGGAATGCATGGCTCACCGCGCAGGGGCGCGTGCGCGCGTTGATGCACCTTGCCGACACTGGTGACGGCAGATTGCTGGCGATGCTGCGCGGCGGCGATGTCGACGCGACGCGCGACGCGCTGGCGCGATTCGTGTTCCGGATGCGCGTGACTCTGGCGGTCGGGCATTTCACCGCCTTCGCCGGCGACCCCGTTGCCGATGGAACCGCCGGCGTCGATGCCGATGGTGTGGTCGTGCTGGGCCACGGTACCCGCAGCCTGAGATTGTCTCCCGTTTCCGCGCCCAGCGACCCGGTTGCGCAAGAGGAGTGGCGCCTGCAGGACATCACGTGGGGCTGGCCCAGCCTGCCGGCCGAAGCCGAACCCGGATTCTTGCCGCCGGCCTTGGGTCTGGAGCATCTGGGCGCGGTGGCCTTCGACAAGGGCTGTTATCCCGGACAGGAAATCGCGGCGCGCCTGCACTACCGCGGCGGGCACAAACTCCGCCTCTACCACGTCCGCGGCAGCAGTTCCCTGTCGCCTGGACCGACGCAGGTTGGGGACGATGCAACGACGGCGTGGTTGCTCGAGGTGGTGACCAACCGGAAAGGGACACAAGCCCTGATCGTAGCGTCGCATGGGCGGCTAAAACAAATCAATATATTGGGTAATATTTATGATGTTATATCGATATTTGAGGCGTAACCTCATTTAAACGAGAGCAATTCCTGACGCGATTTTTACGACTTGGCACTTGCATGCGCGCCGAGCCGCCCCTACCCTTCGCGCAGCTTCGCGATCCGGGTCACAGAACCTACCCGGTCGGCGCACGGTCCGGAAGATCCGCACCACGCGCAATGACGGCGATGTAGCCGATTGCCACAACGTGTTGGCGCAGTACGGTGCCTCCCAGCCCCGGCCCCTTGCCGGAGACCGCTTCCAGGCCCGAAGCCGACATTTCTGCCCACTTGCGGCGCAGGCCCCGGCCCGCCGTGTTCCAAGCCAGGTGCCGGCCTGACCCGGCATGTGGTGCCTTGCATAGGAGAACGACCCGATGACCTTGGGCCTGTTGCTCGGCATGATCGCGCTGCTGCCGCGGCCGGTCGCCGACCAAACCTGTCTGGCTGCCACCGTGTACATGGAGGCACGCAGCCAACCCACCCGCGGCCAGTTGGCCGTTGCCGAAGTTGCCCTGGACCGAATGGATGCGGGCCGCTACGGCGACACCATTTGCGACGTGGTCACCGCGCCACGCCAGTTTGCGCTGACCACCACCTCCAGAAACTTCAGGATCGACAATCAGGCGGCATGGAACAAGGCATGGCAAATCGCCGGCCAGGCCATCGAGATCTGGAACGAACCGGCCTCGCGTCGCAAGCTGGTGGTGCCCGGCGCCAACCACTTCATCCGGCTGGGCTCGACCGCGACCTGGGCCAAGAACCCGATCGCGACGATCGGGGATCACGAGTTCTACGCGGTGGATTGATCAACCACGGGTTCACCTCGCAAGAAAAGCCCTCCTTGCGGAGGGCTTTTGGCAATGGCCTCGATCTGAAGCAGCTGCTGTGAAAAGTCAGGCCAAGGAGGGCCGTTCTGGTGTCAGACGGTGCGAAAACCGCTCCGCCTGTTCCGCCGCTGGTCGAAGCGGCGATCAGGGATGATCGCATCAATAGCGATAAACCTGGTCGCCCCTGATCATCACGTAATCACCCACCTGCACCTGCGGGGAATTGCGTTGGGTGACGGTTGCGTACTGCCCGTCCTGGAGCTGCACGACGACCTGCCAACCGTAGTCGCCCTGGCCACTGCGTTCGCCGATGGCGTGACCGGCGAAACCGCCGCCGACCGCGCCCGCGACCGTCGCCGCGGTCTTGCCCTTGCCCTTGCCGACCTGGTTGCCGAGCAACCCGCCGACCACCGCGCCGATCACGGTGCCGACAGCAGCACTATTGCTGTTGCCGCCCAACTGCACCTGGCGGACATCACGAACATAGCCACAACCCTGGTAGCACTGACTGCCACCCTGGTAACCGGGCGGTGGCTGGTTGTAGCCATAGGGACCCGGACGCGTGTTGTAGGTCGGTCCACAGCCAGCCAGCAAGCCGGCGATGGCCACGCATGCCAGCACGGCCATCGAACGCAAAGTCACTCGATTTCCGAAGATCGATTGTTTCGACATGACTTGACTCCCTTCTCGTGCGTGGGCCTCGACGGAATCACTGATTGTTGTTGCCTCCCTGGCTGCCGCTCGCGACCACCACGCCGTTCTGCACCGGCAGGCCCGTGCCGACGCCAGGATTACGGTTCATGCGGATGTGCCCCGCCTGGCCGTTCAACGTGTAGGTCACGTCATAACCGACCGTCTTCGTGGAAGTGGTTTTGTCGGTGACCGTATGGCAGACATTGCGGGTTTCCATACGGGTGGCGTTGTTCTCCTGGTGGTTCTTCTGGATTTCATGGCCGGCGAATGCCCCGCCCGCGGCGCCCGCCACGGTGGCGAGCGTCTTGCCCTTGCCGCCACCAACCTGGTTGCCTGCCAACGCACCGACGAGGCCACCCACCACGGCGCCGCCAATCTGGTGCTTGTCCTTGTACGGTTCGGGCACCGCGACCTGCTCGTCGCGGCAGACCTGGCGCGGCTTGCTGGTGGTCGCGGACTCGGTGATCGGCTGCACCGCCACCACCTGCGCGAACTGTGGCTGCGCCCCAGCACCCTGCGCACCTTGTGGCGCAGCGCCCGGCGCTTGCGCGCCATTGGCGCCCGGCTCGCCCGGCGGCAAGGTCGCCGTCGCCGCCGAGGTCGCCATGGTCAGGTTGGCGGGCGTGGCCTGTGCCTGCGGGTTGCCCTTGCCGCAACCAGCCAATGCCATGGCTGCGACCAGCGCAGTCGATACCAGCAACGTTTGTTTCAACCCTGATTTGTGATTCATTTTCGTCTCCCGGCCCCAATGGCCCTGTTGGCAGTACGATTCAAGCAACTCGACAATGAACGAAGCGTCAACGGATGATATCCGGTTCATGTTCCGTTCCAGCCTGCTCCCGTGACTGAACCCTTCCCGCCCACGGCAATTTCCCTGTTCGACAGCCACGCGCACCTCGATGCACCGGAATTCGATGCCGATCGTGCGCGGGTGTTGCAGGACGCCCGGGCATCCGACGTGGCGGAGATGCTGGTTCCCGCGGTGACCGCCGGGGCTTGGCCGAAGCTGCACGCCTTGTGCGAAGTCGAACCCGGCCTGCATCCCGCGTACGGACTGCACCCGTGTTACCTCGCACAACACCAGGACGGCGATCTCGGCTTGCTGGAGGGCTGGTTGCGGACACACCCCGCTGCTGCCGTGGGCGAATGCGGCCTGGACCATTTCGACCCCGGCCTCGATCGCGGCAGGCAGGCGCGCCTGCTGCTGGGGCACTTCGAACTCGCGCATAGTTTCGACCTGCCGTTGGTGCTGCACGCGCGCCGTGCGTTCGAAGACGTGATCCTTGCGTTGCGTCGATTCGGCAAGCCACTGCGCGGCGTGGTGCACAGTTTTTCCGGGAGCGCCGAACAGGCACGAGAACTGTACGGACTCGGTTTCCGCGTCGGCATCGGTGGCCCCGTCACCCACCCGCGGGCGAAGCGCCTGCGGCGCGTCGTCGCGAACCTGCCGGTCGAACAGTTGCTGCTGGAAACCGATGCACCGGACCAACCCGGCGAACGCCATCGCGGCCAACGCAACGAGCCGGCGTTCCTCGTCGAGGTATTGCATTGTGTCGCCGGGTTGCGCGGAACAGACCCTCGGGAACTCGCGCAGGCCACGACCACCAATGCGCGAAAGTTGTTCCTGCGTCCGGTTTGAACGTAGCGTCAGGCTTGCGGTTTCAACAACATTTCCAGCGCCCGTCCCACCGCCGCGAACCCGAATGCCGCGGTGACGTGGGTCGCGGCGCCGAGTCCGCCTTCGCAGCCCAACCGCATTGCATCGTTTCCGTCCGGGCGCGTGCCGCACACACTGCCATCGGTTTGCGGATAACGCACGTTCTGCAGCGAATACACCGCAGGCACGCCGAAATAGCGATCAGGGTTGGAAGGAAAACCGAACTCCTGGCGCAACTTGCGGCGCATCAGGCTGAGCAGTGCGTCGTGTTCGGTGCGCGAAAGATCGCGCACGCGGATCTGGGTGGGATCGGTGCGCCCGCCCGCGGAGCCGCACACGATCAATGGCAACTTGCGGCGGCGGCACCACGCAGTCACCTCCACCTTGACCCGGAACGCATCGCAGGCGTCCAACACCAGGTCGAAGCCCTGGTCGAGCAATTCCGCCAGGGTTGCGGGAGTCACGAAACGCTCGATCGGCTGCACCTGCGCCGCCGGGTTGATGGCGCGCAAGCGCTCGGTCATCACGCCGACCTTGCTGTGCCCCAGCGTCGAGGCCAGCGCGTGCAACTGGCGGTTGGTGTTGGAAACACAGACCTCGTCGGCGTCGATCAGGGTCAATCCGCCCACGCCGCTGCGGGCCAGTGCCTCGGCCGCCCACGAGCCGACACCGCCCAGTCCGATCACGGCCACACGCGCGCGCGCCAGCCGCGCCACGCAGCCGGCGCCGTACAGCCGCTCGATGCCGGCAAAACGGGGGTCAATCATGATGCGGCGATTATAGCCGCCGGGTGCGCACGATCAGAGCCGAACCTTGCCGCGCAGGATGTCCGCGAACATCACCCAATCGCCCGTCAGGCTGTAGAGCGGATGCCGGAAGGTCGCGGGTTTGTTCTTCTCGAACACGAAATGCCCGATCCACGCGCAGCCATATCCGCAAACTGGAGCGGCAATCAGCCACCACGGGTTTCGCATCGCGATGGCGACCACGATGGACGCGATCACCAACCACGAACCGAGGAAATGCATGCGCCGGCACCGACGATCCGAGTGCTCGCCGAGATAGAACGGATAGAACTCGCGGAAACTTCGGTACATCAATCGAAGAAACGGTTGTGGAGAGTCGGGCCACGGGACTCTTTGGCATGGATGATCGCATGAAAAAGCCCCGCATCGCTGCGGGGCTTTTTGTCTTGCCTGGGCAATGCCGTCTCAGGCGGGCTGCACCTGATCGGCCTGGAGGCCCTTCGGCCCCTGCACGACGTTGAAGGTGACCTTCTGGCCTTCCTGCAGCGACTTGAAGCCGGTGCCGACGATCGCGCGGAAGTGCACGAACACGTCTTCACCATTGTCGCGGCTGATGAACCCGAAGCCCTTGGCATCGTTGAACCATTTCACGGTGCCGGTCTGACGCTCCGACATAACTGACTCCTTACACTCGATTGGTTGAAAACAGCACACTTGCGCGCGCAACTTGATGCACTGACTAGCGAGAGTGAAGACAGCGATGCGATCGTCAAACGGTCGGCAACCGGCCCCAAACAAACCGCCCCCAACGGTTTGGCTAACTCAGCGGCGCGATCCTACAGCAGTTTTGCACCCAAATACCAGTGCATCCGCGGTTATTTGCCCATGATTGTTCGCACGGCGGATCAATCCCGGTCTGCGCGGCGGCGCTGGTTTTCCTCGATGCCGACCAGCGCCGCCAGCGCGCCGCCGAGGGCCAGCGCGGCGATGCCGTAGCCGATCAGGCCGATCACGTTGCCGAGTGCGAGGGCGGCGAGCCCGCCGCTGCCCTTGATCGCGACCGCGATGCCGTAGGCCACGCCAGCCGCGACCATCAGCATCCCGACCCATGCGATCACCCGCGCGGTGGCCAGCGCAAGGCCCAGATGACGGCTCTGCAAATGTCGGTAAGGCAGCCAGCGGCGTGGTTCCATGGGTGACTCCGGTCAGTTCGGTCAGAGTCGATCGTAATCGACTACTGCGTTGAAGAACATCCGATAGCTGCCGATGGTTTCACCACGCCAGATCGGATTGTTCGCGAACAACAGGACGTGGCCCTTGCCGTAGCGTGCATCGACCACCGCGGCACGGCCGGCCATCGCGCTGCCGTTTTCCAGCAATCCCGAGATCAACAATTCGTCCGCGTCGGCCCAGCGCGCGATGACCTTGGGCCGGCTGGTGGCCGGAATCACGAACGGATTGTTGCGGGCCTGCTCGGCATTGAGCGGCACCGCCTGCCACGGCTTCACGTCCGGCAATTCGGGCGGCTGCTGGAACGGCCGGCCTTCGGGCACGTCGACATCATCCGGACCGCCACGCCCGGTCGGGCGCTGGTAGTCCTTGGCCGTGACGAGGCCGCGATTGCCGATGGTCTGGTTGGCCACGTCGAACGACATGCCACCCGAACTGTAAAGCGCGAAGGAATCGTGATAGCCGGCCGCGATCGGGCTGCCCTTGTCCACCAGATTTGCGCGCAACACGCTGCCGACCACGCGCAACTCGCCGGGCTTGGAGACCGCAACGCCCGGCGCCAGGCCGACGTCGATCGCGAAACGCGCGCTGTCTTCCGACGTGACCAACAGCCCGCCTTCGGCCACGAAACGCTTGAGGTTGGCCACACCCGCCTCGCCCAGGCCCGGCCGGACATCCGGCGTCGAATCGATCCGCCCGAGGTTGGGCGTGAGTTCGGTCTTCTGCCATGGCATCGCATTGCCGTACATCGGCAGGCCGTCGACGACCAGCTTGGTGTTGGCGTAACCCACCGGCCCGAACAGGATCACGTCGTATTTCGCACGCAGGTCCGGCTCGCGGGAAACATCCTGGGTGTTGATGTAGGTGTACGGCACGTGCAGCTTGTCCAGCGCCATCCGCCACCAGCCTTCGGTTTGCGTGGAAAGCCATGTGTGCATCAGCGCGATGCGCGGCACGCGGCCCTTCACACCCAACGACGCCAGCGAAAACGCAGGCCGGTCGAAATCGCCCTGCACTGCCTGCATCGGCACTTTCAACACCGACGTATCGACCACGCGCGCCACGTCCACCCCGAACAGGTCGCCGAACGACCAGCCGGTATCGTCATACGGATGCTTCTGCGGGTCGTCGGGCGACCAGTACTGGCGATCCAGCAAGGTGTCGGCGATGCGCGAATACGGCTGGTCCATGCGGATGATCCAGCTTCCCGCCGGGAACGTGCGCTTGGTCGTGGCGACCTTCGGAGGCACGACGGCTTCCGGGGCCTTGCCCTTCGATTTGCCGGTGCCGTTGTCACTCCCTTCCGTGTCGTCCGCCACCTCGACCGTGAACGGCGCGCCGGCGCGGCTGATCTCGACGTGCTGGAGGTGCAGCGCATGCAACAGGTGCATCTGCGCGCCCTTGTCCCTTTCGCTGGCGGTCAGCACGTACGCGGCGGGACCGGCGAGCTGGGGTTTCTCGATCGAGCGCTTGGACTTCAGCCAGAAGTTGTCGAGGAAGTGCTGTCCGTTCTGCGCGAAGTAGTACAGCGCGGTCAACAGGCCGGATTGCTCGTAATTGTTGTTGTTTCGCTGCGACCACAACACCTTGGGCAGTGGCGGATTCGGCCTGTACCAGGTGCGCGCGTATTCATCCGGGCTCAGGATGCGCTCCTCGGTATCGGCGCCGCCATTGCCGAAGGTTTCGTACAGGCGGCTGATGCCGTTGTGCATCGCCGCGATGAACATCAGGTAGCCCGGGCTCCAGGTGTCGAAGTCTCCGTGTGTCCACACCCCCGGCAGGCCAAGCCTAGTCAACTGCTCGACGTTGTTCCAGCCGATTTGCTGCCACTCGCTGGTGAGGATCGGATCGATCCACGCGTTGTACGGACCATCGCCGATGGTGTTGTCGTACAGGAACGGGTAGGACTCGTGCAGGTCGTGCAGTACCTGCGCGTGCCAGCCGACGTAGGTATCCAGCACGTTTTTGGTGAGATCCAGTGTCACGGCCATCGCGTCGCGGTTGTTGTCGTGCGCGACGTAATGGCCCCAGTACATCAGGTGCGGGTAATTCTCGCCCGGGTGCGCGCGGTGCCACTTGTACAGATCCACCATGCGGTCGCGGCCATCCACTTCGACCACCGGCGTGATCAGGGTGATCATGTGCGAACGGATGTACCGGATGTACGGCGCGTCGTCGACGGCCAGCCGGTAGCCCAGTTCCATCAGCGCGGTCGGCGCGCCGGTTTCGGTGGAATGGATGGTGCCGGTGATGTAATAGACGGGAACCGTCTGCTTGATGAGCGCCGCCGCTTTCGCGTCGTCCATGCCGAGCTTGCGCGGATCGGCCAGTTGCGCCAGCCGCGCCTTGTTGGCGTCCAGATCCTTCATCAGCGATTCGTCGGCGATCGCGACCGCGATCATCTCGCGGCCTTCCTCGGTCTTGCCGATGCTGAAGACCTGCACCCGCGGCGTGGCCTTGGCGAGCATGCGGAAATAGCGATACACGTCTTCCGCATATGGCAGCATGTCGGGCGCGCCGGCAACGTCGCCCAGCACCGCTTCGGGCGTCGGCACCGTCTGCGATGCCGGCAGGTAATCGGTCAACGGCGTATTGAAGTCCGCCTGCGTGGTGTACTTCGCGATCTTCGCGGTGTACGCCTGATCGACCGGCTGGCCCGGATCGCGCGCGTAGGGATTGTTCGCTGCGGCGAACGCGGTCCCGCAGATCGCCAACGCCAAACACGCCAAGCCCCAACGCGTGCCACGCATATCCCGGCTCCCGCTTCGTTTCGATCCCGCCAAGCGTAGCCAAATTCAGGCCGCGGCGGGGGTGTCGAAAGGCATGGTGGGATGCAGCAGTGACGATCGTCTCAATCGCAAACCAGCCACTGCAGGCTGAACTGGCGAGCCGGGTCGGTCCAGACGCTGGCCACCCGCAACCCTGCGCGGGCGGCGAACCGGGCGAATCCCTGCAGCGTGTACTTGCAGCTGTACTCGACCAGCATCGCCTCGCCTTCGGCGAAATGGAAAGTCCGACTGCCGATGTGCACGTCCTGCTCGCGTCGGCTGACGATATGGGTTTCGATGCGTTCGGCCAGTGGATGCCAGCGCGCGCGATGGCGAAAGCCGGCCAGATCGAAATGCGCGCCGAGCTCGCGGTTCAGGCGTACCAGCAGGTTGAGGGTGAATTCCGCGGTCACGCCCGCCGCATCGTTGTACGCGGCTTCCAAGGCAGCCTTGTCCTTGACCAGGTCGATGCCGATCAGCACGCCGCCATCCAGCGTCCCACCGCCCTGCCCGGCCTCATCACGCATCTGTCGCAACAGGCGCAACGCGTCGTCCGGCGCGAAGTTGCCGAGCGTCGAACCGGGGAAATACACCACGGTCTGGCGCGGCGCGCGCGCCGCCCGTGGCAACTTGATCGGCTGCGTGAAATCCGCGCACACCGGAAGCATTTGAATTCGGGGGAACTCGCGCCCAAGCGCCGCGACGCTTGCAGCCAGCGCATTGCGGGAGATTTCCACCGGCACGTAGGCCACCGGCGATTCGAGATGGCGCAGCAGCAGGCGCGTCTTGAGGCCGCTGCCGCTGCCGTATTCGACCAGGCGAACCTCCGGGCCCAGCGCTGCAGCGATCGAACCGACATGATCGCGCATGATCGAAAGTTCGGTGCGCGTCGGGTAATACTCGGGTTGCTCGCAGATGCGCTCGAACAGACCCGATCCGCGCGCATCGTAGAAATATTTCGACGGCAACCGTTTCGGGCTTGCCGCAAGTCCGGACAACGCGTCGGCGGAAAAACCGCCGCCGGGTTGATGGTCGTCGACACGATAGGCGCGCGCTGACTGCGGATCCGACTTCATGCATCCCTCGCCAGGCGCAGCCCGCCAAACTGCCAGCGCGCCGCGGGTTGAAAGAAATTCCGATACGTCGCGCGGACATGTCCCGCCGGTGTCACGCACGAGCCGCCACGCAGTACCCACTGTCCATTCATGAATTTGCCGTTGTATTCGCCGAGCGCGCCGGTCGCCGGCCGGTAGCCCGGGTAACCCACGTAGGGGCTGGACGTCCACTCCCACACGTCGCCGAACATCTGGAGCGGCTGCGCGCCTCCGCCCACCCCGGCGCCTGCCGGCAATGGCCGCAGCGCACCGGAATCGGCGAAGTTGCCTTCGATCGGAAGATCCTGCGCCATGGCTTCCCATTCGAACTCGGTCGGCAAGCGCGCACCGGCCCAACGCGCAAAGGCATCGGCTTCGAAGAAACCGATGTGGCAGACCGGCGCCGACGGGTCGATGGCCTGCCGACCTCCGAGCGAGAACGTGGTTTCCAGCATGTCGTCCCAATACAATGGGTGCGACCAGCCCTCGCGGCGAACGGCGTCCCATCCGTCCGACAACCACCACGCGGGATTGCGATAGCCGCCGGCGTCGATGAATTCGCGGAACTCGGCATTCGTCACGCAGCGGTTCGCGATGGCATGGGGGTGCAGCAATTCGCGATGGCGCGGCGATTCGTTGTCATACGCGAAGCCGTCGCCGGCATGGCCGATTTCGACGATACCGTGGCGTCCGGCGATGAACTTCAATGTCACGGGTTCCGCTTTCGGTGCCGGCAGTGCCTCGCGAAATGCCGGCTGCAACGGATTCAGGGAGAACAGGTGCAGGATGTCCGTCAGCAGCAGTTCCTGGTGCTGCTGTTCGTGATTGAGTCCAAGGCTGACGCGCTCCATGACGTCGTGGTCATCGCCGCGCTCGCGCAACAGTGTGCACATCGCATCGTCGACGTGTCCGCGGTAATCCACGACTTCCCGCAAGGTTGGACGCGTCAGCAATCCGCGCTGCGGACGCGCGTGCATCGGCCCGACGGTTTGATAGTAGGAATTGAACAGGAAATCCCAACCCTCGCGAAAACGTCGATGGCCAGGCACGCAATGCGCGAGCAGGAACTGCTCGAAAAACCACGTCGTGTGCGCGAGATGCCACTTGGCCGGACTGGCGTCGGGCATCGATTGCACGACGGTGTCCTCCGGCGCCAGCGTGGCGCACAAGGCCAGGGTGGCGTCGCGCACGCGCCGGTATTCCGCCTCCAGGGCTGGGGATGCAGTCGCATCGTCGGCCGGGCGGAGTCGTGCGGACATGTCGGATGCTCCCTCGATGCGGCGCATGGCCAGTACCCTACAAAGGGGCACCTTAATTGAAACAATCCATGCGTTCAGCCGACGTGACGACATGCACCGGCTGGACGATCACGGAACCGAAAGACGACGCGAGCCGACGACCGCGGCATCGCGCGGCAAATGGATACGCGACGATGCTTCGAAGGCTCTTTGCCGCGTCGCGCATTGAACGCGGCGCCGCGATGCGCGTTCACAAGACCGGCGAATCGTCCTGCAGCATCTCGCGACGCACGATCGCGATCGGCGCGAATCCGTGCTGCATGAAGTCGTCGTGGAATTTCTCGAGATTGAAGTCCGCGCCTTCCTTCCGCTCGACGTCGGCACGCAACTTCAGGATTTCCAGCTTGCCGAGCGTGTAGTAAAGGTAGGTCGGGTCCGACGTGCCGCGTTTGGTTTCCACTTCGCCCACCGCAGGCGATTGATAGCCTTCCTCGACGAAGAATTTCTTCGCCTGGTCCAGCGTCATCTGTCCGGTGTGCAGCTTGATGCCGACGATGAAGCGGGCGTTGCGCAGCAGCGCGTCCTGCAACTGGCCCAGCCTCAGCAGCAACTGCTGGCGTCGGTCGTGCGGGAACTCGTATTGCGCCAGGCCTTCGTCCAGCATCATCTGCTCGCAGTAATGCGCCCAGCCCTCCGCGTTGGTGGCGGAACCCAGCAGCTTGCGCACCCGGTCGTCCACCTTGTGCATCCAGAGGAATTGCACGTAGTGGCCGGGATACGCTTCGTGCGTCGCGACGCTGGTGATCACCGGGTAGCTGAATTGCGCCATGAACTCGTCGGCGCGCTGCTTCGGCCAATCCTTGTCCGGGAGCGTCACGTTGAAGTACGCCGTGGTCGCCTTCGTCTCGTACGGCCCGGGTGTATCCATCGACGCGAACGTCGTCGCGCGCATGAACGGGGGCGTTTCTTCCAATGTCGGCCGCACCGTGGACGGAATCGTGATGATGTGGCGGTCCTGGATGAACCCGATCAGCGAGTCGAAGGTCGAACGGAAGGTATCCAGCAGCTCGTCGGGTTGCGGATGATCGGCGGCCAATTCGGCCAGCACCTCGCGCGGCGTCTTGCCCGGATCGAGTTCCTTCGCCACCTTCGCGAATTCGGCCTGGTTGGCTTTCATGTTGGCTTCGTCGAGCGCGATCAGCTTGTCCAGCGGCAGATCGACCATCTCGTCGTATTCCAGTTTCTCGCGGAACACCCTGGCACCGATCCGGAAATCGCCGTGCGACTTCGGCAGCACGTCCTTCTTCAGCCATGCCTGATACTCGCCCAGCACCTTGATCACCGCCTCGTTCGATTCGGTGAATTCCTTTTTCAGGGCCGCATCGCCCACGTCGGCGAAAGCCGAGGGCACGTCGTGCCGGAAGAACTGGATCAGGCCCGGCAATTGTTCCAGCGCGATCTCGGTATAGATCTTCGGCGGATTCTTGAGGTTCGCGCGCGCTGCCCGCAACGCGCCCGGCATCTGCCGCTCGCGCGAGACCAGATCGCGCAGGCGCGTTTCCGGCGGCGCGAATCTGCGTTCCATCAGGGTGAACGCGCTGGACGTGATGCCGCTGGAATAGAAGTCCGGATTCTTCTCCCACGGCCGGATCGCCTGCAGCGTCAACAGCGAACTGCGGATGTTGTTCAACACCAGATCGCGATCACCGCGAACGTACAGGCTGAGCGAGGCGGGGTCGACCGCGCCGACACGCGCCTTCCAGGACTCGAGTGCTTTCACTTCGGCATCGATGCCGGCGCGTGAAAAATCCTCGAGCTTGCCGTCGTACTCGTGGATACCGTAGCTGGTCGCCGCCGAGGGATTGGTCGGCAGGTAGAAGGTATCGAAATATTGATCGGCCAAGTGCGCGAACGCCTGATCGGCCGCTGCCGTGCCCGCGGGTTTTGTCGCGGCGCCCGCCAACAAGGGCGCGAATACCAGCGCACACGCTGCAAGATGCCACCGCTTGCCCCATCCACGTGTCATGCCACCCTCCCCGCCAATGACCTTGCAATCACGCCCGCCAAGTTAGCAACACCACGGCACCGTTGCCCGTGCCATAGGTTGGCCACATGGGGTATCCCGGAAACTGAAAGGCCCGGTTGCGAACAACCGGGCCTCTCGGTGGCTTCTCGTCGGAAAGTCAGTGACCGCGCCGCGAGTAGTAATGCCCTTGGCCACCCTGGCGATAGCCGTTGTCACGATAGCCGCCGTGGTAGCCACGATTGCCGTTGTAACCGCGATTGCCGTTGTAACCGCGATTGCCGTAGTAGCCACGCGAGTCGCGATAATGGCCGCCGCCGCTCGAATACACCACACCGATGTTCACGCTGCTGCCGTAACCGTAGCCCGGATAGCCGTAGTAGCCGGAATTGTCGTACGAGTACGCCGGATAGCTTGGGTAACTCGGATAGCCCTGGTACTGGTAGTACCCCTGCTGCGGATAACCCTGCGCCGGGTAGTAGCCGCTGTTGTAGTAGCGGTCGTTGTGCTGGCTGGCGCTGGCGATCACGCCGCCAATCACCGCGCCCACGACCAGCGCACCCAGGACCTTGCCGGAATCGTCCCGATGGCCGCGGTAATAGTCGTGCGCCATCGCCGCAGGCGTCGCCAACACGCCCGCCATCACCAGCGCACAGGCGAGCATCAGCTTGTTGCGGAGCGAGGCGTTGCTTTTCAGAGTGATCGTGCGTTGCATGATTGGCCTCCCCTTCTTCAGGTGGAGCCAGTATCCCATGCATGGGTAAATCTAAACTGAAGAGTTTTGTTATATAAATGCTAAGCGTTCAGGCACGCCTGCACGCATGTAACTCCCTGAGTCAGGCGCCCTTGGGCGCGCCCGCGTCGCCACCGCGATCCTTGCGCTTGCGCGACTCCAGCAACGCCTTCAAGTTGGCGACTGCCTGCTCATGGCTGATGGCCTTGGGCTTCGGCGCGCGCGGTTTCGGCGGCTTGCGGGTCGGCGTATGCGCGGCCGGGGCCGGCTGGCGCGGCAACTCGATCGGGCCGCCCATCTTCCAATCGTCACCGAAACTGGAACGGGGGATGTAGGATGGCGCACGCCGTCTGGCATTGGCGCGCGCAGCCGCCACCGCCTTGGCTGCGGTCTTGACCGATGCCGGCCGCGCAAGCGGCGATCTGGCAGGCGCCACGGGTTTTGCGGCAGCCGGTTTGACCGCGACCTGTTTCACGGTGGCAGGCTTGGCCACGGACCTGGAAGCCGTCTTCGCGACGGGGCGGGACTTGCGCACGGCCGCGCGCGTGGCCGGTTTCGTGGCCGCCTTGCGAATCGCGGATGCCTTGCCGGCCTTGGACTTGACGGGCGCCTTGCGGACTTTCTTGCCGGCCTTGCCCACGGGTTTGTGGTTCCGTTTTGTAACCATTGCAGCTTTCCTCATGTTGTCGCAACGCACGCCCGATCACGGATCGGGCCGTGCTGTGGTGGTTCGCGGAAGGCGCCCTGTCGCCGGATGGAGCCTGCTACAGGCTGCGCCCATCGACCTGGCGGATGTCCAGTTCCGCAGGATCGACCCCGGCGAGGCAGCGCACGTTCACCGCCGCGAGGCGCTGACCGTCCTTCTCCCCGTCGGCAAACGGTGCCACGCCGCAGACCGGGCAAAAATGGTGGGCGATCACGTGTTTGTTGAAGTGGTAAGTGCTCATGTCCGCTTCCGTCGTGGACAACCGCAATTGCGAACGCGGCACGAACCACATCAGGTAACCCTTGGGCCGGCAATGCGAGCAGTTGCACTCCATCACGGTGCCGATTTCGCCATCGACCTCGAAGGCGATCCGCCCGCAATGACACCCACCATGCCAAGTCGTCATGCGCGTACCGTCAGCGTCGGAACGGCCAATTATCGCATGAACCGGCCTCGCCCGCACCTGTATCCTGTTGATCCCTCTCCCGAACATTCAGCCATGCGCAGTTTCGACGACAGCGAGGGCGGCCACTGGCAGGCCGCCTTGATGGAAGCTTCCTTCGGCAACGTGTTGATGATTTTCAGCCGGATCGGCGCCGACGGTGTGTTGCTCAAGCCCTTGGACGCCGCCAATTTCAGCGAGGCTGAACAACTATTGGCCGCAGCCGACGAAAGCCGCCTGTGCGCGCTGCTGGCCGAAGCCAGGCCCTGGAATTGAAGGGCTACGCCCCGCCGCGCGAGACCGCCGAAATCACCACGCCCGTGCAGGCACTCAGGAAGACCAGACCCAGCAAGACGCGGTAGGCCACGCCCCAGCCGCGCACGCGGGCGTGGCGGATACCGACGAAGAACCACGCGATCGCCGCCACGTACAGCAGCGTGCCGATGGCGACCATGTCCGTCCGATTGCCCAGGGTGCCGCCGATCACGCCGGTATTGCCGAGGTTGAACAGCAGCCACTGGCCCCAGATCGTGCGTCCGGCGGGCGGATGTCCGGCCAGCCATGCCTGCCCCGCGCCGAACACCGCTTGCATCACGCCCACGACCAGCACGAGGTAGGCCACCATCCAGACCAGGTGTTGGGTCGGGTGGTAGGCGATCGCCGCTGCGGTCGCGCCACCGGCGAGGATCGCCAGCGCGCCCGACGCCACGAACGGCGCTCCCGCGGCAATGCGCGCGTTCAACACCGCAGCGCGGCCGTCTCGCGGATGCCGTCCACGATGGTCGCATCGAGACCGACGTTGTTGTGTTCGAGCACCTGCTCGGCGCGATAACTGGAGCGCACCAGTGGCCCGGACACGGCTTCGAGGAAGCCCATGGACAAAGCCATGTCGCGATACCGCTGGAACTGTTCGGGCGTGACGAAGCGCTCCACCGGCAGGTGGTTCTGGGTGGGACGCATGTACTGCCCCATCGTCACCACGTCCACACCGGCGGCGCGGATGTCATCCAGGGTACGCTCGATTTCCGCGTCGGTTTCGCCGAGGCCCAGCATCATGCTGGTCTTGATGACGGTGTGCGGAGCGTGGCCCTTGGCGAACTTCAGGATGTCGAGCGTCTGCCGGTAACCCGCGCGCGCATCGCGGACGGGATGGGTCAGGCGCTCGACCGTTTCGATGTTCTGCGCGTAGGTCGCCAGTCCCGCATCGAGAACGGTCGCGACATGCTGGTGTCGACCCGCGAAGTCGGGCGTCAAGGCTTCGACCGCGGTCTCCGGCGTGCGGCCGTGGATCGCACGGATGCAGGCTGCGTAGTGTCCCGCACCGCCATCGGGCAGGTCGTCGCGATCGACCGAAGTCAGCACCACGTATTTCAGGTTCATCAGCGCCACCGCGTCGGCGACATTGGCCGGTTCCAGCGGATCCAGCCAGCCGTGCGGATTGCCGGTCGACACCGAACAGAACTTGCAGGCGCGCGTGCACACCGAACCCATCAGCATCAACGTGGCGGTGCCGCGGCCCCAGCACTCGGCGATGTTCGGACATTTGGATTCCGCGCACACCGTCGACAACTTGTGCGTGCGCACGATGTCGCGGATCTCTTCGTACTTCGCGCCGGCCGGGAGTTTCACGCGCAGCCAGGGCGGCTTGCGCGCGGCGTCGGGCACGCGGCTCAACGAACTCGGGCGGATGCCGTCCTTGACCGCGCGCGTGCCTTGCGGACTGGTGAACTTGCTGCCGGGCAACGGACGCAGCTTGTCGGCGGATTCGCTCATGGATGTTTCCGTGCGAAAGGAATCGGCACGCCTTCAGCGCGCACCAGCCGCGTATTGTAACGAAGCATCGGCTTCGCCCCTCACATCCCGAAACGCGGATTCGTCAGTTGCTGCACGAAAAGCGGGACCACGCGCGGCTCCATGATCACCGTGAACACGATGCCGTAGGCCGCGCCCCAGGAATGCGCGCTGTGATTGATGTAACCGCCACCGCGATGATCCATGTAGATCGAGTAGCCGAGGAACGCCACCGCGTACAGGATGGCGGGAACCGGAAAGAAGAACACGAAGATCTTCGACCACGGCGACAACAGGATGAAGGCGAACAGCACCGCCGATACCGCGCCCGACGCGCCGAGGCTGCGATAGTTCGGGTTGTGCCGGTTCTGGATGTAGGTCGGCAGGATCGATACCAGCAGGCCGCCCAGGTAGAACCACAGGAACCCCAGCGGCCCCATGTGCATCGCGTACCGATCCGCCATCGCGCTCCCGAAGAAGAACAGCGTGATCATGTTGAACAGCAGATGCTGGAAGTCCGCGTGCACCAGGCCGTAGCTCAGCAGCCGCCAGTACTCGTGCTTTTTTTCGATCGCGGGCGGCCACAGGATCAGGCGCTGCATCAGCTTGTCGTCCTTGAACGCGATCCAGGACACGATGCTGGTAATGGCGATGATGGCGAGCGTCAACGGCATGCCGGTCCTCCCGGGAAAAACGCCGATTGTGCCCGAGCACGACCGTGTTGTGGTCGCGATCCGTCGCCTGTGCTTGCGGCAAGCGCGCAGCGGAAGCAAGATAGCAGGCTGCGGGGGACCCTGGGGACGCTCGGTTCCTTGTCGACACCACTTCCAGTGCGAGGATTCCTCATGTCTCCCTTCCCTCATCCCCGTAGCATCTTCATTGCTGCCGTTCTCGGCATGGCCGGCGCGTGCCTCGGCCTGCCCGTCGCCGCCAGCCAGGCCGTCGCGGTGACATTCCAGGCCGGCAACCCGTGGACGCAGGAAGTCGGCAGCGTCAGCCACGAAGACGCCTCCCACGACTACACCGTGACCGCGGAGGCCGGCAAGACCCTGCAGGTGAACCTCGTCTCGCGCGACCCGAACATCTTCTTCACCGTGAAAAACCAGGACGACCGCAACGCACTGGTCGATACCATGAAGACCGGCGCCACCACCTGGTCCACGCAAAATGCCGCGGCCGCGACCTACACGATCCGCGTCTATGTCCAGCCGGAAGCGATGCCGCGTGGCAGCGTATCGAAGTACGCGCTGCAGATCGGCCAGTACGGCGCGCAGGATTTGCAGCCCGCGACCACCGAGGTGGCCTTCCAGCCCAACAATCCGTGGGCGCAGATGACCGGCAGCGTGAATGCCGAAGCCACCTCGCACGACTTCACGGTCGCGCTGGACGCGGGCAAGACGCTGCAGGTCAACCTGATCTCGCAGAACACCAACCTGCATTTCAAGGTGGATGACTTGAGCAGCAACAAGACCCTGGTGGACACGGCCGAAGCCGGCACCAACACATGGTCCGCGCCGGTCGCCAGCGCGACGAATTTCAGGATCCGTGTATACATCGATCCCGCCGCCGTGCCGCCCGGAACCTCGGCGCAGTACGCCCTGCAGGTCGGCCAATACGCGTCCGCCGCGCCCGCTGCCGCTGGCACTGCGGCCCAACCGGCCACGCCGGCGACGGCGGCCAGCGCGCCCGCACCGGCATCGACGGCAGGCGCGAACGGCTGAGCGCTCCGCCATCGTGCGAATCACATGCGCGCGCGACCGTTTCCACGCGCGCGCAATCGACACGGAATTTGCGAAGGACGTGCGGGCGGTGTTCGGCTGACCCCGACCCGGTGCGCGCACCGTCCGCGCAAGCGGGCAGTGAACGGTCCTATGCCAATCAGCCGGCCCTCCCGGTTGCGGTCATTGCCCGATGCAATCTTGCGCGGCCTGCAATAGCCCCGGCACTTATCCAAGCCGCCCCTGAATCCGGTGGATGATCACGCCCGCTTGACGCGATCCGGACCAGCATGCGCGTTGGTTGAACCCTCGAGTGCCCGCCAACGTCCACGGAGATTGCCATGAAACTCCACCACGCCTGCCTGCCCGCGCTGGTCGCGGGCGCCATCCTGTTCGCCATGCCCGGGACCGGTGTTGCGGCCGCGCCGGCACACGCGGTGTACACCGCGCACCTGCACGCCATGAACACCGGCACCACCAGGACCCCGACCACCGGCGAAGCGCGCTTCACGGTCGACGGCGACAAGCTCACCATCGACATCAAGGTGCACGGTGCGCCGCCCGATACAGTGCACTGGCAACACTTCCACGGTTTCGTCGACGGCCGGCAGGCAACCTGCCCCGCCGCCAATGCCGACGCCAACCATGACGGCATCGTCGACCTCATCGAAACCGAAAAGGCTTCGGGCACCACGATGGTGCCGTTCATCACCGATCCGGCCAGCATGGATGTCGCGCACGGCACCTATCCGAAGGCCGACGCCCAGGGCGACTACACCTATCGGGAAACGGTGTCGCTGAAGGCGCTGGATGCGGCGTTCGACAAGGCCTTCCCGGGCGGCAAGCTCGACCTCGACAAACGCGTGGTCTACATCCACGGCGTACCGACGGACACCCGGTTGCCCAGTACCGTGCAGTCGCTGGGACCGATCCCCGCGCAAACCACGCTGCCGATCGCGTGCGGGCGCATCGAGCGCGTATCGAGCCATGCCTCGCATTGATCGACCCGCGACACGAACGGGCGGGCCGATGGCCCGCCCGTTTCGTTCCAGGGATTGAACGCCGCTTTACTTCATCGGCTTCTTGAAGCGGTAGATGAACTGGCTGGTGTGGCCGCGGATCGAGGGATCGAACACCTTGACGTCGAGCGGATCCTTGGGGTTGACCAGCGCATCGCTGGAACCATCGAACACGAAGCCGGCCGATTCCACTTCCTGTTTCACCACTTCCGGATCGATGCGGTGCAGCGTGTTGGTGTCGCTGATGCCGGAACCGGCCGGCGCGATGTGGTCGATCACGATGAACACCCCACCCGGCTTCAGCGCGTCGAACACCTGCTTGTCGAAGCTCTTCATGTCCACCGGGCCCATGAACGGGTCGTGGTAGTCGTGGTAATTCTGCGAGGTGAACACGACGTCCACCTTCTGCGGCACGCTCAACATCGCCGCCGGCTGCTTCAGGAGACTCACGTTGGTGTAAGTGTCTTTCACCAGGCCCTGCCAGTTGGCGAAACTCTTGGCCGAATACTTGGCCATCTCGTCCGGCCATACGGTGTAGACGTGGCCCTGCGGGCCCACGATGCGGCTGAACACGCGTGTCCAGTAACCCGATCCGGGATCGAGTTCCAGCACCTTGTCGCCGGGCTTGACGCCGGCAAAGGCCATCACATCGGCGATCTTGCGACGCGCATCGTCCTTCCTGTCGGCGGCGCGCGCGGGATCGTCGATGGCCTTGGTCACATAGGCGGGGATCTTCACGGTGGCCGAAGCCGGCGCTGCAGAATTCGTGGAGGATTGCGCGGTGGCCGCAAACGGCAAGGCCAACGCGGCCAGCAGGATGATGGAGCCCGTGGTTCGCATGACGTGTTCCTCGTGGACGGGGCTTTGCATTGTGCGCCCAAAACACCGGCGGCGCATCAAGACGGCACGTCAGGGCTCCGACGTCGGCTTCGATGAATCCCTGCCGCGTATTCCCAGCAGCCAATCGAGCGCCTGTGGCTCGGTTTCGAACACGTTGCTGATGAAGCCCGAGTTCATGCCCGCGATGACGCCGATCCGATCCGGATCGATGAACTCCCGTCGCACCACCAGCACGGTACGC
This sequence comes from Lysobacterales bacterium 66-474, assembly GCA_001899805.1. Lineage (GTDB taxonomy): Bacteria > Pseudomonadota > Gammaproteobacteria > Xanthomonadales > Rhodanobacteraceae > 66-474. Next base: position 468,527 of record MKWP01000014.1, on the reverse strand, counting down.
ACATGGCCCCGGCCCGCCCGGGCCCACTCGCCCATGAGCCAGAGACGCGTGCTCATGCCGGGCGGCTCGATACCCCTGATCCCGGTGATGTCGACCAGCAACTTGTCGAGGCCGGCTTCCTTGGTGCGCGTGATGGCATCGGCGATCAGTTGCACGGCGCTTTCCAGGACCTGTTCGCCGGTCAACCGGAACCGTGCCACGTCCCCGACCACCTCGAACGAAGCTTCACCCATGGAGCACCTGTCGGCGCATACCGGGAAGTCGCGCGATGGTAGCACCCGGCGCGATGGGCCGGCACGCCATGCGGGTCCACCGATCACTTTCAGGCCGCGACCACGAAACGGTTGCGCCCGGCCAGCTTGGCACGGTATAGCGCGACGTCGGCGCGTTCGATCCATTCCCGCGCGGTGCCGATGCCGGCGGGGCCGCGCGCGAGTCCGATACTCAAGGTGCAGCGCAAGCCCGGTGCGTGTTCGATGCGCAGGTCCGCGACGCCCGCCCGGATGCGATCGGCGACCGTTTCGGCCGCATCGGGATCGGTGTCACACAGCAGCACGCCAAATTCATCGCCTCCGTAGCGTCCGGCCAGGTCGCCCTGGCGCAGGCCGGCGCGGATGATTTCGCCGACCAACCGCACCACTTCGTCGCCGCTGGTGTGGCCGAACTGGTCGTTGATGCGCTTGAAGCGGTCGATGTCGATCAGCAGCAGCATGGCGCTGCCGCAGCAACGCCGCGACAGCGCGACATTGACCGCATCTTCCCACTGCCTGCGATTCAGCAGCCCGCTCAAGGCATCGATGCTGCCCAGCCTGACGAGCTGGCGATTCTGTCCGAGGACCTGCTGCGCCAGCCCGTGCATGATGAACCCCAGGGTCACCGGGAACACCAGCAGCAGCGGCAGCGCCGCCAGCACCTCCGGCATGTCGGTCTCGGGCTGGAACTGGAGCCCGTTCGCGACCGCGGCCACGCCGCATGCGAGCACCTGCAGGGCCATGCCGCGGATGAGGTATTTGCTGCCGTCGATCGCGATCAGGGTGATCGCGTACATCGTCACCAGCAACATGGCCGGCAGCAGGTTGAACTGCATCAGCGCGATCCAGACACCGCCCATCGCGGCATCGCCGAGGAAAAAACTCTTGTCGTCGGCAATCGGATCGTCGCTGCGGCGCAGGATCAGCCAGGCGACGTGCGGCCACGCCAGCGCGTGCAGCGCCAGCAGCACCCACATCTGCGCGGGGACGCCGTGCCGGTACAACACGGCGCCCACCATGATGCCGCCGAGCGCCAGTCCCAGCGTACGCAGGCGGTGCGAGCGCGCGACGACACGACCCACCTTGTCGGGGGCCGTCAGGTCGAGGACTGGCAGAACATCGACGGACATGGCACGGAAACTCGCAGTGACTACAAGCGCCATTGAGCAAGACCGATGCCATGCCTTCATTCAGGTCGACGCGTGTCACCCATTTTGACGGATTGCGTGAGCGGAAAGTGACGGAACACACATCCGGAAACACATCTTCACGCTGCGCCCGCGTGCTTCGACCGGCAACGGACTGCGCGGAAACAGTTGTTGACCGCCGGCGATCATCGCCGTCAGGCCTTCAAACGCCAGCCCGTCCGGAAGATCCACCACACACCGGTCAGGCACAACGCGAGGAACACCAGCGTCGCGACCACGCTGATGCCGACGTTGACGTCGGCGAGGCCGTAGAAGCTCCAGCGGAACCCGGAGATCAAATACACCACCGGATTGAACAGCGTCACCTTCTGCCAGAACGGCGGCAGCATGTGGATGGAATAGAAGCTGCCGCCGAGGAACGTCAGCGGCGTGATGATCATCAGCGGCACCACCTGCAGCTTCTCGAAGTTGTCCGCCCAGATGCCGATGATGAAACCGAACAGGCTGAACGCCACCGTGGTCATCACCAGGAACAACACCATCACCACGGGATGGGCGATCGAATAATCCACGAACACCCGTGCGGTGGCGAGGATGATCAACCCGACGATGATGGCCTTGGTCGCCGCCGCGCCGACGTAGCCGGTGATGATTTCCAGGTACGACAACGGCGCCGAATGCACTTCGTAGATCGTGCCCACGAATTTCGGGAAGTAGATGCCGAACGAAGCGTTCGACACGCTCTGCATCAGCAGCGACAACATCACCAGGCCGGGGATGATGAAGGCCGCGTAGCTGACGCCTTCGACACTGGTGATGCGCGAGCCGATCGCCGAGCCGAACACCACGAAGTACAGCGACGTGGACACCACCGGCGACAGCACGCTCTGCATCAGCGTGCGCCCGGTGCGCGCCATCTCGAAACGGTAGATCGCGCGGATCCCGTGCAGGTTCATGCGCCCTCCCTTGTGCGCATCCCCGCGCAAGCGTACGGGCATCCTTGCCCGTGGTTTCCACCCAAAGCGGATTCGAACCGTGCCCTGGGCTCGCTCATGCCTTTTCCGTCACCAGTTCGACGAAAATCTGCTCCAGCGTGTCCTGGCGCGTGCTCAAGTCCTTGAAGCCGATGCCGGCCACTGAAAGATCCTTCAACAACGCCGTGATGCCGGTGCGCTCGCCCTGGGTGTCGTAGGTGTAGATGATTTCATCGCATTTGCCGTTGAGTTCCAGTCCGTATGCGGACAACGCTTGCGGCAAACAGGAAAGCGGTTCGTGCAGTTGCAGCCGCAACTGTTTCTTGCCGAGCTTCTGCATCAGCGCGGTCTTCTCCTCGACCACGATCAGCTCGCCCTTGTTGATCACGCCCACCCGGTCGGCCATGTCTTCGGCTTCTTCTATGTAGTGCGTAGTGAGAATGATCGTGACGCCCGACTCGCGCAGCCGCCGCACCATCGTCCACATGTCGCGGCGCAGTTCCACGTCCACGCCTGCGGTCGGTTCGTCGAGGAACAACACCATCGGCTGGTGCGACAGGGCCTTGGCGATCATCACGCGACGCTTCATGCCACCCGACAGCGCAAGAATCTTGGCATCGCGCTTGTCCCACAACGACAAGTCTTTCAACAACTGTTCGAGGTAGGCGTCGTCCGGCGCCTTGCCGAACAGGCCGCGGCTGAAGCGTACGGTGTTCCAGACGGTTTCGAACGCGTCGGTCTTCAGTTCCTGCGGCACCAGCCCGATGACCGTGCGGGTCTTGCGCCAGTCGCGGATGATGTCGTGGCCATCCACGGTCACCGTGCCCCGTCCCGGATTGACGATGCCGCAGATGATGCTGATCAGCGTGGTCTTGCCGGCGCCATTCGGGCCGAGCAGCGCGAAGATTTCGCCGCGCCGCACCGCGAGGTCGATGCCCTTCAGCGCCTTGAAGCCGCCTTCGTAGGTCTTGTCGAGACCGCGTACGACGATCACGGGGTCGGTGACCGCGTCACGCGCGATGGAATCGGTTTGCATGGGGATGGTTATAAGTGAACCGACGGGTAGTGTATTTATGGCCGGTGCCGCGGCACAACCCATGCGACGGTTCATCACGCGACCTTGCGCGCGGGGTTCAGCGGCCGCTCACGTGGGAGTAGACGCGGCCGTTCTTGACCACGAACTCGATCCTGGTGGTGTTGCGGATGTCGCGCGAAGGATCGGCGCCAAGCACCACCAGGTCGGCCAGCTTGCCGGGTGTGACCGTACCGCGTTGCGCGGACTGTCCCAGCGCCGCGGCACCGACCTCGGTGGCAGCCCGGATCGCCTGCAAAGGCGTGAAACCGGCGTGCTCGACCAGCAACGCCATCTCCTGATGCACCGACGGCATTCGGTCGAGATCCGGACCATCCTTGCCATACGGGAACCCCGCATCGTCGGTACCCGCATCGATCAGCACGCCGCGCTCGTGCGCCAGCCGCGTCACCGCGTAGCTCCACGGCACGATGCCCGCGCCGACCCTTTGCGGATGGTGTTCGGCTTCGTTCCTGAACACCAGCAGGGTCGCGTCCAGGATCGTGCCGCGTTTTTTCATCGCATCGAACAGCGCGAGGATCTGCGGCGCATCGGGTTTCACGTGTTCGAAGTCCCCCATCGCGCGCACCCCGTAATCGTCCGGCACGCTCGGCGCCGCTTCCCACACCAGGTAGGGGCTGTGCGAGATGGTGTCGGCGCCGGCGTCGACGGCATCACTCGGCTTGGCCGGGAAAATCGTCGCGTGCGTCCACACCCGCAGGCCCTGCCGGTGCGCTTCCGCGGTGATCGCCTTGACCAGCGCCGCAGGCAAATCGGCATAGAGTTTGATGCCGGTCGCGCCGGTACCCCTGGCTTCCGCCACCGCCAGTGGAATGTCCGTCTTCGCGTCGATCGCCTGCATCCACGGCGCGCAACCCAGTGGCTCGCCTTTCGAGGCAGCCTGCGCGCGGGGGTCTTCCTTGAAGAACGTCGGACCCGCCATCAGCGCGACGTAGAAAATGTCAGGCGACGCGAATGCATCCGAATTCGCCTGGCTCGCGAGGAACTGCAGCAGGCGATCGTCGCCGGCCATGTCGCGGATGCCGGTCACGCCACCCAGCAACAGCGCACGCAGGAACGCCTGGTAGTGCGCGATGTCGGGCTCGGCATCGGTGATGTGGACGTGCGCATCGATCAAGCCGGGGATCACGTATTTTCCCGAGAGGTCGCGCACATCGGCGTCTTTCGGTACCGGCCGGCTGCCGCTCAAGTACACCGCCGTGATGCGATCACCTTCGATCGCAATGGTCATGTCGCGCTGCACGGCCGAGCCGGTGCCGTCGACCAGGCCGACGTGGGTCAGCAGCAACGGCTTCGGCGCGGCGGCGAGGGCCGGCCACGCGAACAGGCACAACAACAGCGGCAGGATGCGTTTCATGGAACGGTCCCCGAATGATCCGCCAAGGATAACGTCGCCGAATCGCGCCATGCCATGGGCAACCTCAGGGTTGCGTATCCCCGGATGCCGTCGTAATATGCAACCCAATGGTTGCATGTATCCTTGCTCAGACGGAGACTGCCATGAACGCGAACACCGACCGCATCGAGAAACGGGTCTTGTTGAACGCGTCACGCGAACGTGTATGGCGCGCGCTCAGCGAATCCGACCAGTTCGGCACGTGGTTCGGTGTCCGCTTCGACGGGCCGTTCGTCGAGGGCGAGCGGTTGACCGGCAGGATCACGCCCACCCAGGTCGATGCGGAGGTTGCCGCGATGCAGGCGCCCTACGCTGGCACGCCATTCGAATGGGAGGTCGAGAAGATCGAGCCCATGCACCGCATCGCCTTCCGCTGGCATCCGTATGGCGTGGAAATGGGCGTGGATTACGAAAGCGAACCGATGACACTGATCGTGTTCGAGTTGCACGACACGCCCGATGGCATCCTGCTGACCGTCACCGAATCGGGCTTCGACAAGCTGCCGCCCGAACGCCGCGCCAAGGCGTTCGCCGCCAACGAAGGCGGCTGGACCCACCAGATGAAGCTGATCACGAAATACCTCGCCCAGCATTGAATCCGTCGATGCGCAAGCCACGCACATCCAGCATCCAGAAAACCGCACCCGTCTTCGCCGCGCTGGGCGACCCCACCCGCTTGCGACTCGTCGCCGCGCTGTGCGCCGGTGGCGCGTTGTCGATCGCGCAACTCACCACGGGTACCGCGGTCACGCGCCAAGCCGTCACCAAGCATCTGACCGTGCTCGCCGACGCCGGACTGGTCCGCGACATCCGCCAGGGACGCGAACGCTTGTGGGAACTGGAACCCTCGCGCCTCGACGAGGCAAGGCGTTCGCTGGACGCCATCGCAGCGCAATGGGATCAGGCGCTGCAACGACTGAAATCGTTCGTGGAGAAATGACGATCGATCAACGCAGCTGGCTGTCCTTGCTGCCACGCCGGTTGTAACCACTGAACACGCCATCTTCCCGGTCGCGTTCCGCCTGGCACTTCACGCACAGGCGCACGCCCGGCACGGCCTTGCGCCGTGCCGCCGGGATGGGAGCAGCGCATTCCTCGCAATGGCTCAGGCCAGGACCCTTGAGTTGCCTGCTGCGCGCACGCGCCACCGCGTCGGCGACCGTCGCGTCGATCTGGTCCTGCACCGCATCGTCGTTGACGAAACCCTTGGCCATGCCGATAACCTAGGGTCGACTGGGGCGGGTTGCAACCCCGGGCGCGATACGTCATTCAGCCGCGGCAGCCAGCGTCGCCACGCAGTCGCGTCCCTGCCGCTTGGCCGAGTACAACGCGCGGTCCGCGGCGGCGATCAGATCCTGGGGCGAGACCCGCCGGGACGGATGCATCGCGGCGACGCCGATGCTTACGGTCACATATTCCCCGGCCGGAGATTGCGGGTGCGGCATCCGTCGTTCGCGCACGCCGATACAAAGTTGTTCCGCCACGCGTGCCGCATCCGCCAGCGCGCACCCAGGCAGCAGGACCGTCAATTCCTCGCCGCCATAGCGCGCGACCAGGTCATCGTCGCCACGCACGCCGCTGCCGCACAACCGCGCGATCTCGCGCAGGCATTCGTCGCCCTGCAAATGACCCAGTGCATCGTTGAGCGCCTTGAAGCAATCCACATCCACCATCAGCAACGCCAGCGGCGTGCCCAGATCGGCGTGCCGTTGCCATTCCTCCGCGATGCGCAAGTCGAAGCAACGGCGGTTGGCGATGCCGGTAAGGCCGTCGATCATCGTGAGCTCGCGCAACCTGCGGTTCGCCGTTTCCAGTTCGCGCAGCAACCGCGCCGCGTGGATCGCGCCGGCAACCTGTTCGGCGATCGCATCGAACGCCGCGCAGACCTCGGGCGTGAAGAAATCGCTGCGCGTGCTCTCCAGGTTCAGCACGCCGTGCAGGCGCTCGCGGTGCCGGATCGGCACGATGTATTCGGAACTCACCTCGTGGTTGCCCGGCACGTAATCCGGATCGTTCGGCAGGTCGGTGATCAGCTGGCTGGCGCCGGTACGCGCGCAACGGCCCGCGGCGCCCAGCGTGACCGGCCACGGCATGCCGCCCGGCAATTCCAGCTCGATGCGGCCCGACCAGACTTCCTGCACGAAATGCGTGCGCGCCTCGTTGAGCAGGATGATGCTGGCGATCGTCACCGGCAGGCGCCGGGTGATGCAGTCCACGATCGCCTTCAGCACCGCTTCCAGGGTGTCGCCCTGCAACGCCTCGTGCGACACCTGCGCCAGGATTTCCGTCAACATCGCGCGGCGGCCGAACGCGTCGCGTTCGTCCCACAATGGATGCTGGCCACGGATGTCGGAGGGCTGGCCCCTGGATTGCGCCATCACGATCCCCTGCACGAGCACCCAGTGTACCGGCACCCCATTACGATCGTGCGATGTCGATTCCGGGCCTTTCCGTTCGTCGCCCTCAAGAACCACCCAATCGGACCTCTGAAGAACCGTCGCGAGCGAAGGCAGATTGCGTGACGCCGGAGCGCAGCAAGCGGAGCGTACACGTCAGTACGTGAGCATTGCGAGCACCGCCGACGCGCAAGCTGCCGAGCACAGCAGGTTGTTCAGAGGTTCCCAACCGGAGCACGCCATGCAGCTTTACGGCCACCCCTTCTCGTCCTACACCCAGAAAGCGCTGATCGCGCTGCACGAAAACGACACCCCGTTCGAGTTCCTGAACCTGTCGCCGGATGAACCCGATGTCTACGCCGAGTTCGCGCGGCGCTGGCCGATCAAGCGTTTTCCGTTGCTGGTGGACGGCGAGCGCCAGGTGATGGAAGCCACCAGCATCATCGAATACCTCGATGCCCGGCATCCGGGGCCGACGCGACTGATCCCGGCCGATGCCGACGCGGCCGTGGACGTGCGCATGCTGGACCGCTTCTTCGACAATTACATTTCAACGCCTCAGCAACGGGTCGTGTACAACGCGTTGCGGCCGGAAAGCGACCGTGATCCGTATGGCGTCAACGAAGCGCGCGCCGCACTGGAGACGGCCTACGCGTGGCTCGACCAGCGCATGGCCGGGCGCGAATGGGCCTCGGGCGGCGCCTTCAGCCTCGCCGATTGCGCCGCCGCGCCGGCGCTGTTCTACGCGGACTGGACCCACCGGATCGGCGAGCAGTTTCGCAACGTGCGCGCCTATCGCGCGCGGCTGCTGAAACGTCCCTCGTTCACGCGCTGCGTCGAAGGCGGGCGGCCTTATCGCCCGCTGTTCCCGCTGGGCGCACCCGACCGCGACTGACGCGCCCGTGCCGTTTCGTTGAGTGCACCAACGCAACATGGCACGATCCCCGGATGGCCGGCAAACCGTCACCGACCCAGCTTCGCGACCTCGCGCGCCTGCGCCGCGTGCGCGACCGCATCGACCGCGAGTACGCCAAACCGCTGAATGTCGACGAATTGGCCCGCGGCGTGCACATGTCGTCCGGGCACCTGGGCCGCGAATTCAAGCGGGCCTTCGGCGAATCGCCTTACTCCTATCTGATGATGCGCCGCATCGAACGCGCCATGGCGCTGCTGCGGCGAGGCGATGTGGGCGTCACCGAAGCCTGCTTCGCGGTCGGCTGCGCCTCGCTCGGCACCTTCAGCACCCGCTTCACCGAACTGGTCGGCATGCCGCCCAGCGTCTACAAGCGCGAGGCGGCGCAGGTGACGGCCGGCATGCCGTCGTGCATCGCACGCCAGGTGACGCGGCCGGTCAGGACGCAACCGATCAGGAATGGAGAAGCGCGCGTCTCGGTTCGAACGTAGCATCACGTCTCCACCCATACCGAGCACGGCCACATGGACATCACCATCCATTCGAGTTTCCTTCCGCAGAACGATCCCGACGCATCGCTGGCCTTCTACCGCGACGTGCTGGGCTTCGAAGTGCGCAACGACGTCGGTTACAACGGCCTGCGCTGGATCACGATGGGACCGCCGGACCAGCCCGGCACCAACATCGTGTTGTTCCCGCCGGTCGCCAGCCCCGGCGTGACCGACGACGAAAAACGCACCATCGCCGAAATGATGGCCAAGGGCACCTACGCGATCATGTTGCTGGCCACCAAAAATCTCGATGCCGCTTTCGAAAAAATCCAGGCCAGCGGCGCCGAAATCGTCGAGGAACCCACCGAACAACCCTACGGCGTGCGCGACTGCGCCATCCGCGACCCCGCCGGCAACCTGCTGCGCGTGCAGGAACGGCGCTGAATCTCTTGGCAACGACCTCAATCCAATACGGGAAAACTACCGTGGCAGACAAGAAAGCCGGCAAGGCAAGCAAACCATCCAGTGGATTCACCGCCGAAGAACGCGAAGCGATGAAAGAACGCGCGCGCGAATTGAAGAACGCAAAACGAGGCGCCGACGGCGAGAAGGATGTGCTGGCCGCCATCGCGAAGTTGTCGCAACCCGAGCGCACGCTGTGCGAAAAGCTGCACAAGGTCATCCGTGATGCCGCGCCGAACCTGTTGCCGAAAACCTGGTACGGCATGCCCGCCTACGCCAACGCCGACGAGAAAGTCGTGGTCTTCTTCAAGCCCGCGTCCAAGTTCAAGGATCGCTACCTCACCCTCGGTTTCAACGATGCGGCCAAACTCGACGACGGCGCGATGTGGGCGACCTCTTTTGCACTGACGAAGTTGACCGCGACGGAAGAAAAACGCATCCGCGATCTGGTGAAAAAAGCAGCCGGCTGAGCGAGAGTGCCGGACGACCGCGTTGGATGAAACCCGTCATTCCGGGGCTGCCCGCCTTGATAGCGGGCAGAACCCGGAATCGGTATCGCGCGCGCCAGCGCTCAAACCGATTCCGGATTCGGGCCTGCGGCCCGCTCCGGAATGACGAACGAAATCAGAGCTTCCCTTGCGCGGCGCTGAAAACCGCCAACTGGGCATCGAAGGCACGCTGGTACGCAGGCCGCGCTTCGCCACGTGCGACATAAGCCGCAAGCGTCGGAAATTCGCCCAGCATGCCCGACGGTTTCAGCCGCAGCAGCGTGTGCACCATCATCAGGTCGCCCGCACTGAATGCGCCATCGAGCCAGTCGGCATCGCCAAGGCGCGCGGAAAGTTGTTGCAGCCGATTGCGGATGCGATCCTTGACCAGCGGCAGGCGCTGTTCGGACCAGGGCTTGTCACCCTCCACGAACTTGGCGATCGCAAGTTCGAGGATGGGCGGTTCCACCGTGTTCAGCGCGGCGAACATCCACGCGATCGCGCGCGCCCGTGCGTTCGCATCATCCGGCAGCAGGCCGGCATGACGCTCCGCGATGTGCAACACGATCGCGCCCGACTCGAACAGGGCGAGATCGCCTTCCTCATATGTCGGAATCTGCCCGAACGGATGCAACGCGAGATGCGCGGGTTGCTTCATCGCCTCGAACGAAACGAGGCGAACCTCGCAGGGCTGGCCCACTTCTTCCAGCGCCCAGCGCACGCGCATGTCGCGCGCCAGCCCCTGGCCGCGGTCGGGCGAGCGTTCGAAAGCCGTGATGATCGGGGTCATGGGAACGCTCCGGCAGCCACATCAAGAAGTCGGTTCGCACACCGGATCAAGCTGCCGCAGCTCGCATTCGACTTCCCACTCGTCGCCGTGCACGTCGAGGAAGCGCTTCGTCAATTGCAGCGCGTGCTCCATCGAATCGGCTTTCAGCAACGCGTAGCCGCCGATCACTTCCTTGGATTCGGTGAATGGCCCATCCGACACCGACTGCTTGCCATAGGACAACCGCACCCGCTTGCCTTCCGCGGTCGGTCGCAACCCGGCGGTACCCAGCAGCGTGCCGTCCGCGGTCATCTCGGTGATCAGCTGGCCCATGTCGGCCATCAGCCTTTCGCTGGGCTTCTGGCCGGTGTTCTCGGCGACCCGGATCAGGGAAAGAAATCTCATCGTCGTGTCTCCTCGTTGGATGGATGGAGCCACGACCGGCGGATGCCGGCAGCCTCGCGCTCCTGGCATGGCGACGAACGAGGAACGCCTGGATCGACAACGCGCAGCGATTCAATGATTCGATGAGCCCTGTTGCGCCTTGAACGCCTTGCGGGTTGCGGGATCGAGCGCCTCGATCTGTCGCTTGGGCTGCAAAAAAGTACGCTGCCCTTCCGGCAACTGGCAGTTGCGGGAAACGGCGTCCGCGCCCTCGGAAGTCGTGGCGGTCACGTCCTGCACGTTGACCACGACGGCCAGGGTATCGCCCAGCGGATCGAGCGCATCGCACACCCGATCGACCATGGCCATGTCGCGGTACGCGGCTCCGCCGACCATCACGAGCAGATTGTTGTGGTCCATCCACACGATCGAGCGCACGCCGGTCAAAGGCCACACCGCTGCACGGGCCGCTTCATGATCGATGGGACGCGCCGGGTCCGGGATACGGGCATCATGCAACAGATCCTTGGTCATGCCCTGCGCGTTCTGCGCGACCGCCTCTTGATCGCCCATCAACGCGGCGGCACGCGCCGCGGCCACGTGCTTGGCGACTGAAATCGCCGTGACACGCTGATCCTGTCGCGCCTGCTCGCGGGCTGAACCACTGTCCGTCTGCGATTGGCAACCGGCGCACGCGCAAGCAAACGTGAGCGTAACCAGGCCACACAAACCCGCGCCAAGTTGATGGAAATTCCGCATCTCTTTGCCCCCTGTGGCAACCCGCGCGAGCATAACCCGATCGAAGCACAAACCGGAAGGCGGATCCCTGGTTTCGTTCCAGCTCGACTGCGTCGATGGTGCCCTGGTGAACCGGGGAGATGCGTCGGACAGGAAGGCGGGTCGCGTCTGCCAGCACACCTGCTCAGGGAGTACCAGAGAAGCACTCCACAATTCCGTGAACCGGCAGGATTTTTCGTTCAGCTTTCGGTTCCCATCGGCTCGATTTGGCGGTACGCTCGGCTTTCCCCTGACCGAACCGGAGCGCCGCCATGGCCCTGTGGAAAGAACCCGTGAAATCACCGTCGTCGTCGCTGCCGAACCCACCCGACATCGCGCGTTTCGACACGCCCGATCCGGTGGAGACGCCGGTGCCGGCCCGCGTTCCGGCGAAGGCCGCTGAACCCGCACCTGCCGCCCGCTCCGCTTCCGAATCGCTGATCGCTCCCGACCTCGTGATCGAGGGCAAGATCGAAGGCGCGGGGCACGTGCGCATCGCCGGCCGCTTCAAGGGCGACGTCAGCGTGCGCGGCGACCTCACCATCGAGCATGGCGCCAAGGTCAACGGCAGCGTGCGCGCCGAGCGCGTGACCATCGCGGGCGAGCTGACCGGCAACATCGAGAATGCATCGCACGTCGAGTTGCTGCAGACCGGCGCGCTGACCGGCGACGTGAAGTCCGCCACCTTCAGCGTGGCCAAGGGTTCGAAGATGCGCGGCCAGGCCGAGTTCGGTTGGGACGACAACAAGGGCAGCGACAGCCACAAGAGCAACGGCAACGGCCACAGCAACGGCAACGGCCAGAAACAATGACCGCACCGGGCGCGGGTGCGGCGGGCGCGACGCGCGCCTGCCCGCACTGCCGCGAAACCATCCTGGCGAGCGCCGAGGTTTGCCCGGCGTGCAACCACAAGTTGCGTTTCGGCGGACCGGTCGGTGAACTCGCCGCGCCCGCCGCGCTGACGCCGCTGCGCGTCGAAGGCAGTTTCCGCAACCCGGCCGACAGCGGCGCGTGGGAATACTCGATGGTGCTGACGATCCGCAACGAACGCGGCGAGGAAATCGCGCGCCGCCTGGTCGGGGTCGGCGCGATGCAACCCGGCGAACAACGCACGTTTGCATTGAGCGTCGAAATGAATCCCGCGAGCGCCAAGCGCACGCGGCACTGAGCCGCCTTTAGCATCAATCACGCCGTTTCCCACCGCACGCGCAAGCGTGCGGGTTTGCAATGCGCGTCCACATGCAATACGGTGGGGAGCCAGCGTCGCGACGCGTGCACGTCGCGCAATGGTCGAGGTTCCGGTTCAGTACCGCTTGTGCTGCCTTTGCCCGCCATCGCGGCGCATCTCCCTTCGACACCGAGGAGCAGCATGCGACCGCAGCGCTACCACATCCGTTTTCCTGCCGACAACCTCGCCAGCGCCAGCCAGGCCGAGGCATATTTCACGATCATGGAGGACGGCAAGGAGCGCCGCATCGCCTTTCACGATTACGCCGACATCTACAACCACCCGGGCCTGTACGAGCAGTTGTTCTACCAGCGCCTGAAGTGCACCTCGCCCGCCAAGCTCACCGACCTGTTGCGCGACGCGGCCACGAAGGATGGCGACGATCCGACGCAAATGCGCGTGCTGGACGTCGGCGCCGGCAACGGCATGGTCGGTGAACTGCTGGTGCAGCACGGCGCCGCGCGCGTGGTCGGCATCGACAACATCCACGAAGCCGAACGCGCCGCCGACCGCGACCGCCCCGGCGCCTACGACGCGTATTACGTCGCCGACCTCACCCGGCTAACGCCGGAACTGCTGGCGGAACTGCAAGCGTGGAATTTCGACGCCATGACCACCGTCGCCGCGCTCGGCTTTGGCGACATCCCGGTGGCGGCGTTCGCGGCCGCCTACAACCTGGTGCGCGACGACGGCTGGGTCGCGTTCAACATCAAGGAAACCTTCCTCGATACCGCCGACACCAGCGGCTTCTCGCGGCTGGTCAAGCACATGGTGCACGACGATTACCTGAAACTGCACCGGCTGGAGCGCTATCGACACAGGCTGTCGATCGAAGGCAACATGCTGTATTACTACGCCGTGGTCGGACGCAAACGGCGCAACATCGACGATGCCTGCCTTGCCGGAATCCAGCACGAAGCTTCCTGATTCGGCATTCTCGCTCGTCCACGCGACGCGCGCGTTCGGCACGGTTCGCGCGGTCGATGCCGTCACGCTCGATTTCGCGCGGGGCCGCACCAGCATCCTGATCGGCAGCAGCGGCTCGGGGAAATCCACCCTGCTGCGGATGCTGATCGGACTCGAGTGGCCGACGGCCGGCGACGTGTTTTGCGATGGCGAGCGGCTGCGGCGCGAAAGCGTGCTGGCGGTGCGCCGCCGCGTCGGCTACGTGATCCAGGACGGCGGACTGTTCCCGCACCTGACGGTGCTCGGCAATCTCGCGTTGCTGCCGCGGCACGTCGGATGGAGCCCTTCGCGCGTGCGGGAACGCGCGCGCGAACTCGCCGCCCTCGCCCACCTGCGCGACGACTTGTTCGGGCGCTTTCCCGCGGAACTGTCGGGCGGACAACGCCAGCGCGTGGCCTTGATACGCGCACTGATGCTGGACCCGCCCACCCTGCTGCTGGACGAACCGCTGGGCGCACTCGATCCGCTGGTCCGCCACGGCCTGCAGGACGAACTGCGCGACATCTTCCGCAGCCTCGGCAAGACCGTGATCATGGTGACCCACGACCTCGCCGAAGCCGCGTTCTTCAGCGATCGGCTGATCCTGATGCGGCGCGGTCGCGTGCTGCAGGATGGAAGCCTGGAGGATTTCCGGCGCACTCCCGCCGATCCGTTCGTGCGCGAATTCCTGGCTGCGCATCGCGACCTGCCGGGTGCCGCATGATCCGGGCGCTCGCAACGCTGGTGATCCTGTCGCTGGCGGCGATGGCATCGCTGCGTGCGGCACACGCCGCGGAACCCGTGGTCATCGGTTCGAAGAACTTCACCGAATCGGTGGTGCTGGGCGAGGTCGCGCGGCTCGCTGCGCAGGAGCACGGCATCGACGTGCAGCACCGCCGCAGCCTCGGCGGCACGCGCATCCTGTGGCGCGCGCTGATGGGCGGCGACATCGAAGCCTATCCCGAATACACCGGCACGATCACCCACGAGTTGCTGCACGACGTGCCGCCCAGTGCCGGCATCGCGGTCCTGCGCGCGCATTTGAAGAAACTCCGCATCGGCATCACCGACCCGCTGGGTTTCAACAACACCTACGCGATCGGGATGCGCGAAGACGAAGCGCGCAAGCTGCACATCCGCAGCATTACCGATCTCGCCCAACATCCGGATTTGAAACTCGCGTTCTCCAACGAGTTCATGAACCGCGCCGACGGCTGGCCCGGGCTCAGGGACGCCTACCACTTGCCGATGGCCGCGCGCGGGATGGACCACGACCTGGCCTATCGCGCGCTCGCGGCCGGCGCGGTCGACGCGATCGACCTGTACGGCACCGATGCGGAAATCGCGTATTACCACCTGCGGGTGCTGGACGATGACCTGCATTACTTCCCGCGTTACGACGCGGTGTACCTGTACCGGCTCGATCTGCAAAAGCGCGCGCCGCAATTCGTCGCCGTGCTGAACGGTCTTGCCGGCAGCATCGACGCGCAACAGATGCGCGCGATGAACAAGGCCGTGAAGATCGATGGCAAAAGCGAAACCAGCGTGGCTGCCAACTTCCTCGGTGTCGCGGCGGAAGCCGGCAGCGGCGGCGGATTCTGGGGCCGGATGGGCCGCTACACCCTGCAGCACCTCGCGCTGGTCGGCATCTCGCTGTCGCTCGCAATCGTCGTCGCGGTTCCGCTGGGCGTGTTCGCCGCGCGTTGGCGGCGACTCGGGCAAGTCGTGCTGGGCTTGACCGGCATCCTGCAAACCGTGCCGTCGCTGGCGCTGTTCGTGTTCATGATCCCGTTGTTCGGCATCGGCGCCGAGCCCGCGATCGCGGCGTTGTTCCTGTACAGCCTGCTGCCGATCGTGCGCAACACGCATGCGGGTTTGACGAGTATCCAGCCTTCATTGCTGGAATCGGCGGCGGCACTCGGATTGCCGCCACGCGTGCGGCTGTGGCGGGTGGAACTGCCGCTGGCGCTGCGCTCGATCCTCGCGGGCGTCAAGATCGCGGCGGTGATCAACGTCGGCACCGCGACACTGGGCGCGTTGATCGGCGCCGGCGGCTACGGCCAGCCCATCCTCACCGGCATCCGCCTGGACAGCATTCCGCTGATCATGGAAGGCGCGATCCCCGCCGCGCTGCTGGCGCTGGCGATGCAGGGCGTGTTCGAGTTGATCGAGCGTGCGCTGACGCCGCGCGGCTTGCGATTGCGCGCGATGTCGTGAATGCGGTGGTTCGCCCTCAAGCGGCGCCCTGCATCCCGCGCAACTCCGCTTCCACGGCGAACACGTGTCGATCGTCCGCGCCGAGCTCGCGCAGCGCCCGGGCCAGCTTGAGAACATAGTCACGGTTGCTGCCGCTGGGACCGGCCGCGGTCGCGACGTGGCGCGCGATCTCCGCTTCATTCGCGGGTCCCAGCCACGCCGCATTCCCGGCACAGGCGATGTAGACGATGCCCTCCGCGGACTGGCCATCGGCAAAGTCCAGCGTCATCGTGAAGCGCAGGTAGCCGTTCTTTTCGCGATGGTCGAGGTGCGCGAACGTCGCGGGCGTCACCCGGTAGGCTATGCCCGTGCACAGGGCATCCTGTTCCGGCACCAATGTCGCCACGCGCCCTGGATGTTCGAAGGTGCCGCGATGGTCATGCGAACCCTGCCAGAGCCGCCGCGACCAGCCACGGATGGTTGCGGGTTTGCGTTCGATGTACGGAAAATCCACCTTGTAGATCAGCGAGCCGTAGCCGAACAGCCACACGCTCTCGACGCCCGAGAAATCCTGGCGCGCGCGATTCAACGCGGTGGTGTCGTGATTCGCCGGTGTCGAACCGGGGGTCGTGCGTTTCATCCTGGCGGCGCGCTGGCGTTGCAAGTTGGATCGTTATCGTATCGCCGCAAGCGGACAGCAACCGGCGTGCGTGGAGTGCGCCGATGCGGTCCGACCGGAACCCCGGCGCCGGCGCGTGTTTCGCCGTGGCGCCGGATACGCCGCGCGCCGAGTGCCCGCTCAACTGCGCACGGGCGGAACCAGTGTCAGTTTCGCGCCGCCTGCCGCCCTCGGCTTGAGCATGCGTTCCAGCGCCGTGGACGGCAACGGATACGAATACAGGTAACCCTGCCCTTCGGCACATCCCGCATTCAACAGGAACTCGTGCTGCGCCTCGTTCTCGATACCCTCGGCGATGGTGATGAGCCCGAGGCTGCCCGCCATCGCCAACATCGCGCTGGTGATCGCCGCATCGTTGGCGTTGCCCGGGAGCCCGGTGACGAAGGAGCGGTCGATCTTGAGGTACGTGACGGCCGGCAATTTGAGATAAGCCATCGATGCATAGCCGGTACCGAAGTCGTCGATGGCGACGCCGATGCCCAATGCATGCAGCGCGCGCAAGGTGCGTTCGGTGCCTTCGCCCAGGCGCAACATCGCGCCTTCGGTGATTTCCAGCGCGATGCGGCTGGGTGCAACCCCGTTCACCTGCAGGGCACGCCGTACGCTCTCGACAAAACCGGGATGGCCCAACCAGCGCGCGGACACGTTGAGCGCGACCCGGATGCCCGGCAGGTGCGCCGTGTCCCAATCGCGTATCTGCGCGCACACCGCGTGCATCACCCACTCGTCGATGCGGTGGATCAGGCCGATGCTTTCCGCGACCGGGATGAATTCACCCGGCAGCACCTCGCCGCGTTCCGGATGTTGCCAGCGCAGCAGCGCCTCGACCGCGACGATGCGGCCGGAGCGCAGTTCGACGCTGGGCTGGTATACGAGCCGGAACTCGTCGTTGGCGAGCGCCTGGCGCAACTCCGTGGCCATCAACATCCGCTGGCGCGTATCCGCCTGCATCATCGGCACGTAGAAGCGCCAGGCGTTGCGTTCTTCAAGTTTGGCCGCGTACATCGCGGCGTCGGCGTTGGCCATCAGCGTGAGCGCATCGTCGCCGTCCAGCGGGAACCCGGCAAGGCCGATGCTTGCGCTGAGCGCGACCTCGTAACCCTCGACCTGGAACGGCTCCGACAACGCGGCCAGCAGGCGCGACGCCGGCGCCGCCGCGTCTTCGCGCAACATCTGTCCGGACAGCAACACCGTGAACTCGTCGCCACCGATGCGGCCGATCACGTCGTGTTCGCCCAACTGCTGCCGGATCCGTTCGGCGACCTGCTTCAACAGGCTGTCGCCGACCGCATGGCTGTAGCTGTCGTTGACGAACTTGAACGCATCGAGGTCGATGAACATCACCACCACGCTGCCGTGCTCGCGCGTGGCACGCTCGATCGCGGTTTCGCAGAGGCGCTGGAATTCGGCGCGATTGGCCAGGCCCGTGAGTGGATCGTGGGTGGCGAGGTGCTCAAGGCGGCGGCGATCGGCCTTGGCCACCGAGATGTCGCTGAACACGGCGACATAATGCTGCACGCGATTCTCGGCATCGCGGATGGCGCTGATGCTGAGTTTTTCCGGATAGATGCTGCCGTCCCTGCGGCGGCTCAGCACTTCGCCGGACCAGTAACGGGCCGCGGCGACTTCGTCCCAGATCGACTGGGACAACGGACTGCCGTCCGGCATGCTGCGGGTGTCGTCCAGGCGCATGTCTGCAAGGGTGTCCAGACCGAACCCGGTGATCTGCGGAACGGCGGCATTCACCGAGAGCAGGCGGCGTTGCGGATCGGCGATGATGATGCCTTCCGCAATGCTGGCCAGGGCCTCGGCCGCGATGCGCCGCTCGCGATCACTCGCCACGCGCTCGGAGATGTCGCGGATGATGGACTGCCGCACCACCTGGTCGCCCCACATCGCCATGCTGCTTTGCGTTTCGACCGGCAGGGTCACGTCTCCGGCCCCGCGCAGCTCCACCGGACCCTTCGAATCATCCTGTGCGTTTCCGCGCACGAACAATTCCTCGTAACTGACGCCCAGCAACGCCTGCGGCTCGCGTCCCGTCCATGCTGCCGCCGTGCGATTGGCGGCGAGGATGCTGCCGCTCTCCTCGTCGACCATCACGATCGCATCGGCCGCGCTGTCGAACAACAACTGGTAGCGTTCCTCGCTGCCGCGAATGCCGGCCAGTACGCGACGTGCCATCCACAACCAGAGCGCAATCGCGATGGCGGCGGAAAACAGGATGCCGGAGAACAACACCCGGCCGGTCCATACGGCGCCATGGGCAATGCTCAGCGAGAACTGGTTGGAACGCGGCTCGATGAAGGCATTGACGGCCACGATGCGGGCGCGTTGACGCGCGACGTCGGCCGGCGTCATGGCGTTGTCGGCGTACGCGCGGTGGATCTCATCGGCGATCGATTTCAGATCAAGCATCGATCCATCCGTGGATTGCCATTCCTGCAGGGCGTCCTTCATGTAGGGTGCGCCCGCGAAATGATCCAGGATGAAAACCGCGCCGGGAATCGCCACCGTCATGGCATGCCCACGGCGCATCTCGTCTTCGACCGACTGGTAGTCGAAGTGCCCGGACAGAATCATGTCACGGGCAGTGCGCAGCGACTTCAGGACGGCGTAATTTTTCTGGAAATCCGCGTAATCCGCCGCGTCACCCGTCGCGGCATAGTGGAGCAAATCCACCGTCACCTGCTTTTGGGCCTTGGACCAGATGCTCTCGCCGTTGAGATAACCGGCGAGCGCGATCTGGGCCTGCACGGTGAGCCATGTAAGCAGCAGGATGACCACCACCACTGCGACCAACGCATAGGCCAAGGGCCGCAAGCGCCTGGTCAAGGGGATCCGTAGGGGCTGGAAAGAGCCACGCTGCATGGGCAACCCGGGTGATCACTTTCGCATAAGTGTCTCCATTGCAAGCAATTTTTGTACCAACTACGGCCAATCAGGCCACGGCAACCTCGTAGGCGTCCGCGATCCCCGGCACGACGCCCGGCTCCACCGAGCGGTCACCGAGGATCCGCATGGCCACATAGGTGCGTTTGACGCATTCGCCGATGTGGGCCACTTCCGCAGCCCGCGGCGAGGTTCCCAGCAGTCCGCAGACCAGCTCCAGCGCTTCCCAGGGGTGCTCGTCGTCATAGGCGGCATGCAATTGCAGCCAGCGCAGGCTGCCGCGGCGGCCCTGTTCCGGATACTGCGCCGCGAAACTTTCGCTCTCGTACAGGATCTGGGACCACTCGCCCGTCGCGCCCTCGACGGCGTAGTTGACGGCCGCCAGGCTGGCCGCCAGCGTGTCGGCGGTGCTGACTTCTTCACACCAGGCCGCCAACGTCTGCGTGCCGGCCGGCACCAGCCCGTGCAAGACCGCCTCGCGGGGCAGCCCAGCGCCTTCGGCCCAGTTCAACCAGTATTCGGCGTGATTCTGTTCGACGCGGATGTTGCGAACCAGCCAGCGACGCGCGTGATCTTCTCCCTCGCTGCGGCCATAGCGCGTCTTCAACAGGCTGCGTGCCATGTAGCAGGGGAACTGCTCGATGGCCGGCCAGGCGCCCACCAGGAATCGGGGCGTGATTTCCGGGTCTTCCCCGGTACACATCTCTCGCCACAGCTGGTGATCCACGACGGTCTTCTTGACGAGATCGCACTCGCCAACCATGTCCTGCGCCCACTGCGGGTAGCTGCTCAGTTCGGTCAACGGACCACTACGCTCGAAACGCACACTCATGATGATCTCCTCGGGTCAGGTCGAGTTTTTCGGCACAGCACACATCGGGTTGATGGATCGAAGACGCAACGCTTGGTGACTTCGCTTCCGTGCCTCCGTTCGCGGCCGGCTGGGCACGAGGGTGCGTGGATACGCATGAGTACGCCGGGAAACCAGCCTTCACAAAACCGCATGCAAAGACGTTTGTAACCCGCTGACGCACCACGTCATGTTTCCCCACGAAAACCCGCTAACCCGTCCGGCAGCGACTGCTACTTTACGCGCTGTTCATGGAAAGTTCATCACATTTTTTCGCGATTCGCCTATGCCTCACATGAAACATGAAAGATATATGGTTATTTACTGTTTTACATGTAATTGCGCACAAGAGTATGGGCTGCTCGACCGTAATCCAATCCCGCACCTCCAGCGGCGGCCGCCGTCAACGATGGGCCCGCCTGTGACGCAAACCAAGGCATCCGACGCCCGAACGAATCCCGATCAGCCCCGATGCGTCCAGTGCACAGGCAAGCCGTCGATGTGATCCAGCTCACGCCCGCCCGTGCGACGCTCCACGACTTTGCCCCAGGATGTGACGAATCTGGTCACCGGTGTGCTTGTCGACGCCACGTGCCCGCCTTGAATGATCGCCTTCGCGCTCAGCGTATGCGCGTGATGTTGCCGTTGGCATCCACCTGCACCAGGTCACCGACGCGGAGGGCACTGGCGTCGGCGACTTGCACGCTCATGTTGCTCCCGTTGCCCATCCGGATGTGCACGAGGAAATCGTGCTGGCTGCCGCGGTTGCCGACGGCATGCCCGGCAAACCCGCCGCCGACCGCACCCGCCACGGTCGCTGCCTTGCGGCCCTTGCCCTTGCCGACCTGGTTGCCGAGCACGCCGCCCGCGATGGCGCCGATGACGGCACCCGCCGTGCCGTGTCCGCCACCCTGGCTGATGTTCTGGTCGATGCGCTCGACCGTGCCGCATTGATCGCAGCGAACGTAGATACCGTCGGAACGAACGAGAACGCCATTGTTGCTTTGCGCGCCGGCAACTCCAATCCCGGCCAAGCCGAGCAACACGATCACGGCGAACAAGGACAGGGGTTTGATCTTCATGCAACCTCCGGTTGATCGCGAACACGCGGAACGATCCACGCGCCGCAATTCGACGACCGAAACGGTTTCAGGTTACGCCCATCCGTCGTACATCGCATCCTTGCTGTTTTCGGTTGTTCAGGAAAACGGCGTACCGCAACAGACGCAAGGTTTGAACACAAACGCAGCGGATGGATCAAGGCACCTTCGTTCTTGCGCGCGCCAGCCGACCGCGTCAGTGCGCCAGCGCGTAGTCGATCGCGGCACGCACGGCCGCGACCTGCGCCGCGTTGCATTGCTCGGGCGTGGCCCGCGGGCTGTCGGGATAGACTTCGGTGGTGGTGCGAAAGCGCGCGGCGGTGATGCCCGCACACAGACCCCATGCATCAACCGGATAATTGATGACGCCCGGCGCCACCACCGGCGAACCGATGATGGTGCCATCGGGATCAGCCGGGGCGATGTGGGTGACCTTGGCCACCGCCGCGATGATCGCTTGCTGGAAGCTGGGTTCCGGGCGTTCGCTGTCGCCGCACAGATAGAACCCGTCCGGAATGGTGCCGGGCTCGAAAGGCTTGCCGTCGCGCGCAGCCAGCGCAGGGCGAAACTCCGACTCGTCGGTGTCCGTGGTTTCGTGCAGGTCGATGTGCATCAATACGCGTTCGCGGAACGGCACGACGAAACCCATCAGCGCCGCCGACTCCGGCGCCGGACTGTCGGGCATGAAGTTGCGGTTCGGGTCCAGCGCGAACGGATCCCAGCGATGGATGCGCTCGTAACCCCACGGACTGGCGCACGGCACGATCGCGACGTTTGCGCGACCTGCAAAATCGGACGCATGCCGATCCGCGAACCGCAGTGCGCCATGCACGCCGCTGGTCTCGTAGCCGTGCACGCCCCCGGTCACCAACATGACCGGCAACGCATCCTTCCAGTCGCGGCTCTTCAACGCGAACAACGGGTAACGATCGGGCGCGTAATCGAGTTCGCCATACCGCACCACGTCGAAACGCGAATGCAGGCGCTCGACCTCTTTCAACACGTCATCGGCATAGCTACGCTGCTTGCGCTGCCGCGAACGCCATTCGTCCTTTTCGACGGCACCCCACGCCTGGCCGGGCGTGCCGATGGGATAAAAGGCTGCAGGGGTCATCGTGCCATGCGCTCCATCTGGCGATATGAGCTCCACTGTACCGGCGCACCTAACTGTATGCTTGCTTGAAATACAAATTTACTTGCATCCAATCATCTCGCGACGCGTGCCCGCGCAGCCCGGTCGCGCGAGTCACGTTGCCTTCGCAGCGGCTGCCGGACGAGGCGTTCGCCGTGGCGCGGCCAGGCCGATCCGATACTGCAACCGTCGGAGTATGCTTCCAGTATGGGTTTCGCACTCCATGCGGCGAACGTCAAATCGGGGAAAGCCATGCGACACCTGACCACGATTGCAGCGGTGTGTGTTCTTTCGGTCTTCGCGGGTACGTCGAACGCCGCGCCGCGCGACCTCGCGCCGATCGTGCTGCCCACGCCGGCGGCGCCGGGAACGGTCGTGCAGCCGTTCGTGCGGGTGGATGCCCCCGTGGTCGCACTGATGCACGTGCGCGTGATCGATGGGACCGGCAGCCCGGCGCGCGCGAATCAGACCGTGGTGATCGAGCACGGCAAGATCGCCGCGGTCGGCGCCGACGGCCTTGCGATCCCGGTCGATGCCAAGCGCATCGACCTTTCCGGCCACACGGTGTTTCCCGGACTGGTCGGCATGCACGATCACCTGTTCTACATCGCGCGGCCCAACCTCGGCGAGCAGGGCGGGAAGCTGCACAGCGATCCTCCGCTGATCGTGCCGGAAATGACGTTCTCCGCGCCGCGCCTGTATCTGGCCAACGGCGTCACCACCTTGCGCACCACCGGCAGCGTGGAGCCTTACACCGACCTCAACCTCAAGCACGCGATCGATGCGGGCAAGCTGCCCGGCCCGCACCTGGACGTGACCGGTCCGTACCTCGAAGGCGCGGATTCGCCCTTCATCCAGATGCATTTCCTGCGCGGCCCGGAAGACGCGAAGGAAACCGTGGCGTTCTGGGCCAAGCAGGGCGTGACCTCGTTCAAGGCCTACATGAACATCACGCGCGCCGAACTGAAGGCCGCAGTGGATGAGGCGCACCGCCTCGGCTTGAAGATCACCGGACACTTGTGCGCGGTCACCTACCGCGAAGCCGCCGCGATCGGCATCGACGACCTCGAGCACGGCTTCTTCGTCAACACCGAGCACGATCCGAACAAGAAGCCGGACCAATGCAGTGAATCCGACGGCCTCGACACGCTCTACACCATGGATCCGACGGGCAGCGAAGCCAGGAGCCTGATCAAGGATCTCGTGGCACACCACGTCGCGGTCACATCGACCTTGCCGGTGTTCGAACAAATGGTGCCGCAGCATTCGCCGCTGTGGCCAAAGGCGATGGCGACGCTGAGCCCGCAAGCGAAACACGATTACCTGCTCCTGCGCGAGCGCACGAATGCGCTGCCGCCCGACCAATCGCAGAAGCGCGCGGTCACCTTCCAGCACGGCATGGCGATGGAACGCGAATTCGCCGCCGCCGGCGGCCTGCTGCTGGCGGGACCCGATCCCACCGGCAACGGCGGCGTGGTTCCCGGGTTCGGCGACCTGCGCGAAGTCGAATTGCTGGTCGAGGAAGGTTTCACGCCCGAGCAGGCGATCCACATCGCCAGCTACAACGGCGCGCTCTATCTCGGATTGCAGGACCGCATCGGTTCGATCGCCGCGGGCAAGGATGCCGACCTGGTCGTCGTGAAAGGCGATCCCTCGCATCACATCAACGACATCGAGAACGTCGAAACCGTGTTCAAGGACGGCGTCGGCTACGACACGCAGGCGCTGCTGGAATCGGTGGCAGGGCGCTACGGCGAATATTGATGACAGAACGCCGGTCCGCCCCGGCGGACGGCGCTTCGCCGCCGGCATCGACGCGATCGCGCGTGTTGGATACCACGGCGGCTGCCCCCATATCGGCAGCACATCGTCCCGCCGCCACCCATGCCATGACCGCGCCCGCGCCGCTCCGCATCGATTTCGTGTCCGACGTCGCCTGCCCGTGGTGCGCGATCGGCCTTGCCAGCCTGCAACAGGCGTTGCGGAAACTGGACGGCAACGTGCAAGCCGAAATCCATTTGCAGCCGTTCGAGTTGAATCCGCAACTGGCATTCGAGGGTGAGGACGCCAACCAGCACCTGATGCACAAGTACGGCATCGGCGAGATGCAGCTCGAAACCAACCGCAAGGCCATCCGCGAACGCGCCGCGCCGCTCGGCGTCGCGATCAATACCGGCAGCGGCAGCCGCGTGTGGAACACCTTCGACGCGCACCGCTTGCTGCACTGGGCCGAGTTGCAGGACCGCGAACGCGCGCTGGCATTGAAGCAGGCGCTGTTCCGCGCCTATTTCACCGACGGCGAAAACGTCGCCGACCGCGACGTGCTGGTGCGCATCGCGGACAGCGTCGGGCTGGCCGTGGAAACGGCGCGGCGGATGCTGGACAGCAACGAGTACGCCGACGAGGTGCGCGCGCAGGAGCGCCACTGGCAACAGGCCGGCATCCACTCCGTGCCTGCCGCCATCGTCAACCGGCAATACCTGATCTCGGGCGGGCAACCACCGGAAGTCTTCGAACAGGCGTTGCGCGAGATCGCGTCGAAAACGTCCGCCGCCTAGGCCTGTTTGCGCTGGCCGGGCAGCTGCAGGGCCGGCTGAAGACCACGGCAACGGCGTCGGCTTGAAATCCGCGGCGACCGCATCGCCGCTCAAGAAGCTCCATGAATGGCCGATAGCGTTGGCGGGCCAACCGCCGCTCGACCCTGTCGCGGCCGTCATGCCCAACGCACCATGGTGGCGTGGAGAACATCGCTTGTCGGAACGTCTGGTCCAGCTTTCGCGGCTCAAGGTGGGCGATCCGCTGCCGTGCGACGTTCGCGACGGCAATGGCATCCTGCTGCTGTGCCGCGGACACCCCATCACCAGCGATGCGCAGATCGAGACACTGATCCGCTATGCATCGTCGCCTTACTCTTATGCGCCGGCCGCACCGGCGCGTGATGCTCCGGCAAGGTCGCCGCTGGCCATGGTGTTGGGTGCGCGACGGCGACTGCAGGTGCTCCTTTCCAATCCGGCGCCGCAGAATTTTCCGGCCGAATTGCTGCAGATCGGCGCGGACGTGCACAAGGCCTGCCGGGCGAACGCCGACGTGGCGCTCGCATCCATCCTGTTGTGCCACGACGAGCCGTATGCAATCCGGCATTCGGTCAACGTGGCGATCGCGAGCTGCATCGCCGGCAACGCCATGCAGATGGACGAACCGACCATGGTTTCGGTGATGGCGGCGGCGTTGACCATGAACATCGGCATGCTCGAACTGCAGGAACGGCTACTGGCCCTGAAGGGAAGGCTGGACCAGGCGCAGCGCGTCGAGGTGCAAGGCCATTGCGAACGCGGGGTGGCGATGCTGCGCGGTCACGGCGTGACCAACGAGGCATGGCTGGAAATCGTGCGCGACCACCACGAGCGCCACGACGGCAGCGGTTATCCGGCGGGCAGGAAGGGCGACGACATCGGCATGCCGACGCAACTGGTGTCGCTTGCCGACGTGTATTGCGCGCGCGTTTCCGATCGCCGGTACCGGACCGCGATGCCGCCCAATGTCGCGCTGCGGTGGTTGTTCCTCAACGAAGGCGCCGCACTCAATCCGCAGCACGCCGCGATGTTCATCAAGACGCTGGGCGTATATCCGCCCGGCACCGGCGTGCGCCTGCAATGCGGCAGCGTCGCCGTGGTGACCCAGCGCAGCGCGGCCGGGCACCGGCCGCGGGTCGCCTCCATCACCAGCCACGACGGCGCGCGCATCGCCACGCCGATCCGTCACCGCGACGATTCGCCCGAACATGCGGTGGTCGAGGTGGTCGACCTCGCCGAACTCGGTTTGAACGTCAACATGGAAAGCGTGTGGGGTGCCGACGCGATCGCCTGAACCACGCAACCCGGATCCGTTCCCGTGCGCCGGAAGAGGACTTGCCGCAAGGGCCCGTCAAACGCGGTCCGGCGTCCTCGTCATGGCCATCGCAGGCCGCACGATGGAATATCAACACCGCATGCCAGCCCGGCGCGGTGGCATGTGGATATGCCATCGCGTCATCAATCCACCCCTCTTTTTTCCAATAAGCTCTCCTGCACGCGCGGCACCAGTCGCGCGACCGGCCGGGGACGCCCATGCACTTTCCCAGGACATCCCTGCGACGCACGACGACGGCGATGGCCATGGTTTGTGCGTTCGGCATTGTCGGCACCCCGGCGCGCGCCGGCGACAACCCCGGCTACGATCGCCCCGGCCTCGGTTTCACGCCGGCCGTGTTGCAAGCAGGCGAGGTCACCTGGGAACAAGGCCTGCCGGATTGGAGCCATGCTGGTGGCGCATCCCTTTATACCGCCGACACCTCGCTGCGGGTGGGCATCGGCGGGCCCTTCGAGTTGCACCTGGGCAGTTCGTACAATCGCCTGTCGACGCCGACGACGACGGCATGGGGACGCGGCGACAGCAGCATCGGCTTGAAATTCGCCCTGCCCGCTTCCGGCAAGTTGAGTTGGGGACTGCTGGGCAACGTCACCTTCACCGACGGCGCGCGTGCCTTGCGCGGCGACAACCGCCAGTACCTGCTGGGAGCCGTGTTCAACTGGCAGGCCACCCCGCGCGATTCGCTGGGTGCCTACCTCGAAACGGTCCGCAGCGGCGGCCGCAACGACCAGCTCGTCGCGCTGCACGCCGGCCGCGCATTGGACGATTCGGTCGGCGTATACGCCGAAGCCGCATGGCAGCACTCGGCCACCGACGGCAGCGGAAGCATGGCGGGGGCCGGCCTGGCGTGGCAGGCGACGCCGCGCGTGCAACTCGACGCCAGCTTTCGCCACCGCCTCGGCGGCGTGGCCGACGACTGGCAGGCGGGCCTCGGGGTGTCCGTCTACTTCGGCCGCTTGTAGCCGGCCATCCACAGCCCCCGATCCGGCGTTCAATTTCCGTCGCGACTGCCGATAAACAGGGATGCGGCAAGCCGTCGTGCCGCCCGGTCCGGAGTTGTGCATGCTCGTTTTGGTCGGAACATTGGTCGTGCTGGTGTGCGTGCTGGGCGGCTACGTGTTGGCGCACGGGCACCTTTTGGCGCTCTGGCAGCCCTACGAGGTGCTGATCATCTTCGGTGGCGCGATCGGCGCGTTCCTCACGGCCAATTCGTCCAAGGTGGTGAAGTCCGCCCTCCGCGAGATGCTGGCCCTCGCGAAAGGGCCGAACTACCGCAAGCAGGATTACGTCGACCTGCTGTCGCTGCTGTACGACATCTTCGCGGTGATGCGCAAGGGCGGCCTGCTGGGCCTGGAGAAACACATCGAGGACCCGCAGGCGAGCCCGGTGTTTTCCGCCTACCCGCGGTTGATGCGCGAGCATTATCTGGTCGAGTTCATCACTGACTGCCTGCGCCTGATCATCGGCGGCAACATGGAGCCGCACGAGTTGGAAGCCCTGCTCGATGCCGAAGTGGAAAACCACCACGCCGAAGCGGAAGCGCCGGCGCAGGCGGTGGCGAAGATGGCCGATGCCCTGCCCGGCTTCGGCATCGTCGCGGCGGTGCTGGGCATCGTCACCACCATGTCCAACCTCAGCGGCGATACCTCGGAAATTGGCGCGCACATCGCCGGCGCACTGGTCGGCACCTTCCTCGGCATCCTGTTGTGCTACGGCTTCATCGGGCCGCTGGCGGCGGCCATGGAAGCGCGCGTGCGCGAGGACGGCAAGGCTTTCGAATGCGTCAAGGTGGCGCTGCTGGCCAGCCTACGCGGCTACAACCCCAAGGTCGCGGTGGAATTCGCGCGCAAGGTACTGTCGGCGCACGCACGCCCGACCTTCCTGGACCTGGAGGAACACCTCAAGGGCGAGCGCGCCGGAGCCGGTGCATGAACGGCGGCGACAAGACTTCCGCGCTGGTGATCATCAAGCGCGTGAAGCGCACTTCCCACGGCCACCATGGCGGCGCGTGGAAGGTCGCGTACGCCGACTTCGTGACCGCGATGATGGCGTTCTTCCTGGTGATGTGGATCATCGGCGTGGGCACGCGCGAACAGAAGGCGGCGATCGCGGAATACTTCCGCAATCCGAGCGCGACTCCGGGCACCGCCACGGTCGCCCCGCCCGGCAAGGATGGTCCCGGCGGCGCCAGCGATTCCATGATCAAGCTGGGGGGCGCGATGGACCTGTCGCACGGCCCCGGCAACGACCGCCACAACGGCCCGCCCGGTGCCGCATCGAAGGAGGAAATGGACCAGCGCAAGCGCGATCCCGAGCGGGCGACGCCGCAGGACGACGTCGAGAAACGCGCGCGCGAACTGGACAAGAAGCGCCTGGAGGAATTGAAGGACCAATTGAACGCGGCGATCCAGAAAAGCCAGGCGCTGGCGCCGTTCAAGGATCAACTGTTGCTGGACATCACGCCCGAGGGCCTGCGCATCCAGATCGTGGACAAGCTCAACCGTCCGATGTTCGACCTCGGCAGTGCGCAATTGAAGGATTACACGCGCGCGATCCTCGGCGAGCTGGCCAGGTTCATCAACTCCGTGCCCAACCACATCAGCATCACCGGCCACACCGACGATGCGCCCTACATCACCGAACACAACTACAGCAACTGGGAACTGTCCACCGATCGCGCCAACGCCGCGCGCCGCGCGCTGCTGGCGGGCGGCCTCAACGACGACAAGGTCATCCGCGTGCTCGGCCTCGCCGCCACGGTGCCGCTGGACAAGACCAATCCCGGCAATCCGATCAACCGGCGCATCAGCATCATCGTGATGACCAGGGAAGCCGAAGCGGCGGCGTTGTCGAAGGATGTCGTCGACGTTCCGCAGGCGCCGCCCGCGGGCCGACCAACCGCGGCGGTGGCGCCCCGGAAAACGATGGACGCGGTCAATTGACCGGCGGCTGCAGCTCGCCCGTTTTGGATTCGCGCGCCCATGCCAGCATCTCCCTGAACTTCGGCGGCGCGCCGGTGTTCAACAGGCCGCGCTGGAACACGCGCCCGGACAGGTACAACGCGACGACGACCGTCACCAGCAACAACGCGGTGGTCGCGACGTAATCGACCAAGGGCGGCGGCGCGCCGGCGCGGCTCATCATCAGGAACGGCGTCAGCGGCGGGATGTAGGACAGCACGCGCGCCCACGTCGCGGTGGGATCCCGCGCCACCGGCACCATGATCATCAGCGGAATGACCATGAACAAGGTCACCGGCGTCATGTAAGGCTGGGCTTCGCGGATGTTGTTGACCGCGGCGCCGATCGCGCCGGTGACCGCGGCGTACAGCAGGAAGCCGAGCACGAAATAAACCAGGAACCATCCGATGTCCCACGCGCTGACCCCGGCGAGGATCGCGGACACGAAACCGCCCAAATGGAACATGCTGCCGAACACCGCCAGCAGGCCGAGGATCAGCACCAGCCACCCGCCCACCAGCGTGACGCCCACGCAGGCGACGCCGAGGGTCTTGCCGGCCATGATGTCGGAAGGCTGGATCGCGGCCAGCAGTGTTTCGGCGATGCGGTTGGATTTTTCCTCGATGGTGGACAGCATCAGCAACTGCGCGATCTGCATGATCGCGATGAACAGCAGGTACACGTAACCCACCGGCAGCCATTGCGCCGCCTGCTCGGCCGCGGTCGCGGTCTTCGCGCCTTGCCTGGTGACCAGTTGATTGTCGAAATCCACCGCCTGGCCGATCAGCTTGGCCTGCCCCGCGGACAGTCCGGCCTGCGCCGCTCGGCGCGCCTGCACCGCCGCCGAAACCCGGGCGCCGAACCAGTCGCGCAAATCGGTATCGGTGAGGTTGTGCGAGGCGTACACGAATGGCGCGTTCGCGGCCAGCGGATCGGCCGGCAGGATGAAATAGCCCGACACGTCACCCTGCACGACGGCATCGCGCAGCGAATCCTGCGACTGCTTCACCAACTGATAGCGCGCGATCGAAAGCCCGCGGTCCACGCCGGCCGCGGCTTCCGGCGTGAGCCCCGCATACCACTGCGACAGCGCCGCACGCTGCCGCCAGATCGCCGCGGCCGCCGGCGCGGCGGGTGCGGGCGATCCATCCACCAGCGCTTGCGCCAGGGCCTCGCGGTCCTGTCGAGCGAGCCTGGCTGCGTCCGGTGCGATGTCCGCGAGCGCCGGCGGCAGGTTCCGCGCCGCCGCCGGCGGCGTGCGCGCGGCGAGGTCGAGAAGCCGCGAATAATCGCCCGCGGCGATGCGTCGTTCGACCGCCGGCAGCAGCCAGCCGGAATGGTCCACCACCGCGAAGCGGCGCGCGGAGCTGTAGTGCTGGATCATCGCCGGCACCAGCATCACCGCCAGCAGGATCGCCGGCGACAGCAACAGGCTCACCCAGAATCGGCGGCGCATCACGTAGGCGACGTAGTCGCGCTGCGCCACCAGCCAGACATTACGCGGCGTCACGTTCGCCCTCCACCACGTTCAGGAAAATCTGCTTGAGCGACGCCTCGCGGGTATCGAAGCGGCGGATGCGCACACGCTCGACTAGGCACTTCAGCAACACTTGCGTGTCGGCGCCGCGCGCCAGCGTGAGTTCCGCGTGCTGGCCGGCGTCGTCCGCCGCAGTCACGCCGGGCAGCTCCTGCAGCGCGCCGGCGTCGCCTTCGTAATCCACGATCACGCTGCGATCGGCTTGCGCCTTGATCTCCGCCAACGGACCGGCGAGCTTGCGCTGGCCGTTGTCGATGATGATGATCGAATCGCAAATCTGCTCGGCGTGTTCGACCACGTGGGTCGAGAAAATCACGGTGCGGCCTTCACGCTTGTACTGGCGGATCAGCGACAGCACCATCTCGGAGTTGACCGGGTCCAGCCCGGAGAACGGTTCGTCCAGCACCACCAGTTCCGGGTCGTGCAGGAGCGCGCCGATCACCTGCGCCTTCTGCGCCATGCCTTTCGAGAGCGTGTTGCACTTCGCCGTGAGCGACGCCTCGAGGCCCGCGGCCCTGAGGCGGCTTTGCGCGCGCGTCGTGGCTTCGCGGCGGTCGAGTCCCCGCAATTGCCCGAAGTACGCCACCATGTCGATGACCCGCATGTCCTTGTACAGGCCGTTTTCCTCGGGCAGGTAACCGGTGCGCGCACGCACGCTTTTGGGCGACTTGCCGTCGAGCACCGACACGCGGCCTTCGTCGGGATCCAGGATGCCGGTGATCATGCGCAACGTGGTGGTCTTGCCGGCACCGTTGCGACCGAGGAATCCGTAAATGCTCCCGCTCGGCACTTCCAGTGTCAGCCGGTCGACGGCCGTGTGCGTGCCGAAGTGCTTGCTCGCGGCTTCGACGGAAATCGCGTTCGGCATGGGCGGGCGCCACTCGGGAAAGGCCGCATCATACAGGGCGCGAAACGCCGACTCCGCGCGAAACGGCGCGCAACGCCGCAGTCGGCCAGACCAATGCGGGATTCGCGGCCGCACCGGGGTTTCGCGCGCGGCTGGCGGAACCGCTTTGGTTCCGCAACGGCCATCCCCATATCGACCGCAGACCCGAACCGCGGCCGTCGAACCGTTGAAGGTTGCGCCATGAGCGAACCCCTGCACATCGTTTGCCCGCACTGCCAGGCCGTGAACCGCGTGCCGGCCGAACGCCTCGGCGCCTCGCCCACCTGCGGCAAGTGTCATCGGCCATTGTTCGAAGGCAAGCCGGTGGAGGTGAACGAGGCCGCCTTCGACAAGCACCTCGGCCGCAACGGCATCCCGGTGCTGGTGGATTTCTGGGCGCCGTGGTGCGGTCCCTGCAAGATGATGGCGCCGCACTACGCGCAGGCCGCGTCGCAACTGGAACCACGGATGCGACTGCTCAAGGTCGACACCGACGCCGAACAGAACCTCGGCGCGCGTTACAACATCCGCAGTATTCCCACCCTGGCATTGTTCCGGGACGGACATGAAGTCGCACGCCAGGCCGGTGCGATGAACACTTCCAACATCATGCAATGGACGCGCTCACACGGCGCCTGATCGGCGCGCAAGGATGAATGCGATCCCGTGGCTCAGCGCTGCACCGGATGCACCACGTCCCGGGGCGCGACGGGTTCGGGTGGCGGGCCGTCCGGACGCCTGCGCAGGAAGCGTGCAAAGCGCGGCAACCCGCCGGCCGTCAAACCGTTGAACCGATAGGTCACCCACGATCCGACGGGTGGCGGGTCGGCGCGATCGTCATCGGAGAACCCCGAGCCGATCGAGAAGCGGCGACCATCCTGGGTGCGCACCTCGATCGACCCCATCTTGCCCTCGAGCCGGCCCTGGCCAGGACGGATCGCGACCACCGGCGCTTCGGCGTCTTCGTAGGGTTTCAGCTTGAGCAGGCCGACGCCACGCCCCATTCGGTATGGCGTGTCGCCGCGATGCAACACCAGGCCTTCCCCGCCCTTGTCCACCACGCGCTCGAGCTCGGCATGGAGCTGCGCTTCGTTGGCGACGTGGAACTGCCGGATCGCCACGACCCAGGGATCGCCGATGGCGGCGACCGTGCTCCGAATGGCCGGCACCCGCGCATCGAAATCGCCTCCGTGCGCCGGCAGGTCGAACACCCGATAGGTCACTTCGCGCCACGCCGGATCGCTGGAATCCGCCGTGCGCACGATCGCGGAAGCGCGCGAGAACTTTCCGTAGCCGACCCACAGCTCGCCATCCATGGGCGTCTTCGGCCAGCCCTTCGTGAACCACGCGGGCACGTGCACGACGGCGCCGCCACGTGTCAACAACTGGTGTCCGTTCCAGTAACCGCGCACGCCGTCGAATTTCTCGCTGACCCAGTAACGGGACAGGTCGACTCCGCCGTGGTAGACGTCGACCAGCTCGACCGGCGGCGGCGTGGCGGCTCGCGCCGGGGCCGCCAACGCCAAACCCCACGCAACAATGGCCAGCATGACCCATCGCATCGGTCGCATGGTCGTCTCCCCGAACATCGAAAACACGGAGTCTCGTGCTTCACGCCGAACCATGCCACCGGTTGCAGGTCCTGCATGGGACATCCTTTTTCCGAAAAACGTGTAGGCGATTCCTGACCCCGGTGGCCGCGACCCGGGCGGCAATGCCACAATCGCACCGACGATCCGGACGACCCCATGACCCGCAAGCCGCACCAGCTTGAGAAAGGCACGCCCATCGACGGCCGTTCGCTGCTCGAAGACGTGAGCCTGCCCGCGGTGGTGATCTTCGACACGCCGTTGGCGCACAACATCGCCTGGATGCAATGTTTCGCCGACGCCCATGGCGCGAAACTCGCGCCGCACGGCAAGACCACGATGACGCCCGCATTGTTCCGGCGCCAGCTCGACGCGGGCGCGTGGGGCATCACGCTGGCGAACGCCGTCCAGTGCGCCGCGGCGTTCGAGCACGGGGCGACACGCCTGTTGATGGCTAACCAGTTGGTGGGTGCGCCCAACATGGCGATCGTCGCGGGCCTGATCGAGCGCGGTGCGGATTACTACTGCCTTGCCGACAGTGCGGCCAACGTGGCGGCGCTGGACGAATATTTCGGTCGACGCCGTCTCCCCGTACAGGTACTGATCGAACTCGGCGTGCCCGGCGGCCGTTGCGGGGCGCGCAACGATTCCGGACTCGACACGCTCGTGGATGCGATCGTTGCCTCGCCTGCCCTCGCGCTGTGCGGCATCGAAGGCTACGAAGGCCTGATCGGCGGCGCACACGCCGTCGACTCCATTCGCGATTACGCGCAGCGGCTGGTCGGCACGGTGCGCAGGCTGCGCGATGCCGACGCATTCGGCGAACGCAAGCCGATCGTCACCGCCGCGGGCTCGCAATGGTTCGACCTGATCGCCGAAGCCTTCGACCAGGCGGACTTGCGCGATCGCTGCACGCCGGTGCTGCGGCCGGGTTGCTATGTCGTGCACGACCACCGCTCGTATCGCGATGCGATGGCCGAAGTGAAAGCGCGCCATCCCGAACTGGAAGGCGAACTGCAACCAGCGCTCGCCGTGTTCGCGCACGTGCAGTCGCTGCCCGAGCCTGGCCTTGCCGTGGTCGCGATGGGCAAGCGCGACATCTCCGTCGATCCCGACCTGCCGATCCCGCTGCAGTTGCATCGTCGCGACGAACCGGCGCGGTCGCTGACCGGCTGCAGCATCCGCAAGGTCATGGACCAGCACGCGATGATGGCGATCCCAGAACACGCAGGCCTGCGCGTCGGCGACATCGTGTCGTTCGGCGCATCGCACCCCTGCCTTACCTTCGACAAATGGCGCCAGGTACTGCTGGTCGACGACAAGTTGCAGGTGCTGGAAACGATGCCGACCTGGTTCTAGGGTCTTCCACCTTCATAGTTTGCTCCGCTGCGGTGGGAGAACAGACAGACGCAAGCTTGACGCGCCATCCACATGCGGGACGCTTTTCTTTCCGGCCATCGCGAGGCAATGAAACCCCGCCCGGGAACACGGCGACGGTCCCCTCCCATTGCATCCCATGCCGCGCGACAAGGCTTGGGCTATGCTTGCGTCGGGGAATCGATGGGGGGCCGTCGAATGTTCGTCCGCAATCTTGTTGCAACGATGTTGCTCGGATTTGCGTGTGTTTTGGGCAGCGCTGCGGCATCCGCCGCCGATACGGACGCACCTGCTTCCGGTGCAACCGAATCCGCTGCACCGCTTCCGGTCAGCGCTTTCGCCAGCCGTTCCCTGGTCGGCAGCCCGCGGCTGTCACCGGACGGGCAATACCTGTCGGTGCGCACGGACAGCCCCTCCGGCGACATGCATGCGCTGGCCATCTATCGCCTGTCGGACATGAAGGTGGTCAGCCTGCTGCGCTTGCCGATTTACGAGGTGCCGGTGAACACGGTGTGGGTCAGCCCGGGTTGGCTCGTGGTGGAGTTGGGCAAGGAATTCGGCTCGTTGGACCAGCCGATGGCGACGGGTGAAGTCATCTCTTCCAGCATCGACGGCAAGCGCCAGCATTACCTGTATGGCTACAAGCCGGTCAGCCGGCGCGCAGCGGCGGGCCAGGAAGACGAGGGTTTCGGTTCCATCGTCGGCCTGCCGGCGAAGGCCGACGGCAGCTTCTACCTCGGCGAACAGCCATGGGGCCACGAGAACCGAAGCCTGGTCTACAAGGTCAACGCCGAGCACGACACGCGCGACCTCGTCACCGACATGAACGTGGCCAACATGAATTTCCTGATCGACCCCGAAGGCAAGGCCACTTTCGCTTTCGGCGACAACTCCGACTTCGAGTACGTGGCTTACCGGCATGTCGACGGCCAGTGGAAGCCGCTCGACGCGCAACAGGTCGGGCAACGGTTTGCGCCGTTCGACTATGCGCCCGACGGGCAAAACATCTACGCGTGGTGGAGCAAGGACGGTGGTCCTCTGGCGTTGATCCAGGAAAACCAGAATGGCGCCGATCGCAAGATCCTCGCCCAGGACGGTTTCGCGAACATCGGCGACCTGCAATGGACGGCGCCGCCGCGCCAACCGTTCGCGGCCATCACCGAAAGCGGCATCCCCCGACCGATTTTCATCGATGCCAACCTGCCCGCCGCCCAGCTCTACCAGGCGCTGGCAAAAAACTTCCCGGGCGAGTTCGTCGATTTCATCAACTTCAGCGAAGACGGCAACAAGCTGCTGTTCTTCGTTTCCAGCGACCGCGATCCGGGCGCCTGGTACCTGTTCGACGCCAAAACGCACAACGCGAACAAACTGCTGGCGGTCGAACAGTGGATCAAACCCGCCGACATGGCCGAGCGTCGCCCGATCCGCTTCAAGGCCGGCGACGGCGTGGAACTGGATGGATTCCTGACCATCCCGCCCCACCGCGACCTGGCCAACCTGCCAATGGTGCTGGTTCCGCACGGCGGTCCGCACGGCGTGAAAGACGACTGGTTCTATGACGACGACGCACAGTTTCTTGCCAGCCGCGGCTATCTGGTCCTGCAGGTGAACTACCGCGGGTCCGGCGGCCGCGGCCCCGGTTTCGAACATTCGGGTTACCTCAAATGGGGCACGCGCATCCAGCAGGACCTGATCGACGGCGTGAAGTGGGCGATCGACCAGCACTACGCCGACGCCAGCCGCATCTGTGTCTACGGCGGCAGCTTCGGCGGCTATTCGGCGCTGATGTCGGTGATCCGCGCACCGCACCTGTTCAAATGCGCGATCGGCTACGCAGGCATCTACGACCTGAAGATGATGTACGAGAAAGGCGATATCCGGTCCAGTCAATTCGGCCGCAGCTATCTCTCCACCGTGATCGGCAAGGATGACGCCGAGCTCGATGCCAATTCGCCGGACAAGCTGGCCGACAGGATCGACGTTCCAGTGTTCCTCGCCCACGGCAAGGACGACCAGCGCGCGCCGTTCGCGCAGGCCGAAGCCATGCGCGATGCTCTCGATGCCGCGCACAAGACCTGTGAATGGATGGCGGTGCCACACGAAGGCCACGGCTTCTACACCGAAGCCGACCGCGCCGACTTCCTGACCCGGATGCAGGCCTTCCTCGGGAAATACATCGGTCCGGGAGCGCCCCTGCAGCATTGAGGCTCAAGGTGTTGGCGTACCGCGTACCATGGCACACTTCGGCTTTCCCGCCGAAATGTACGTGGACGCCATGACCAAGCACCCTCGCATCATTGCCTGCCTGCTCGCCGCCCTGCCCTGCATCGCCCTTGCCGCGCGGCAGCCGGCGAAGGACGAGGCCCTGTCGGCACGGATCGATCAAGTGCTCACCGAAACGCCGGTGATCGACGGCCACAACGATCTGCCGTGGGGCATCCGCGAGGATTTCGGCAACGTCGGCAACATCGATCTCGCTGCCGACACTTCCAAGTTGCGGAGCAAGACTGGCGATCGCGACGCGCATTTCATGACCGACATCCCGCGCGCGCGCAAGGGGCACCTCGGCGCGCAGTTCTGGTCGGTCTGGATTCCCGCCACCATCACCGGCCCGGAAGCCGTGCAGACCACGCTGGAACAGATCGACATCGTGCGCACGATGGTGGCCAAGTATCCGAAGGATTTCGAAATGGCGTCCACCGCCGACGACATCCAGCGCATCGAGAAATCCGGGCGCATCGCCAGCCTGATCGGCGTCGAGGGTGGCCATCAGATCAACAACTCGATGGCGGTGCTGCGCGACTACTACGCGCTGGGCGTGCGCTACATGACGCTGACCCACGGCAAGAACACCGACTGGGCGGATTCGGCCACCGACAAGCCGGTGCACCATGGCTTGACGCCGTTCGGCCGCGCCGTCGTACGCGAGATGAACCGGCTGGGCATGCTGGTGGATCTCTCGCACGTATCGCCCGACACCATGAAGGCCGCACTCGAAACGACCCGGGCGCCGGTGATCTTCTCGCACTCCAGCGCGCGCGCGCTGGACGATCATCCGCGCGACGTGCCCGACGACGTGCTGCGCCTGGTCAGGCAAAACCACGGCGTGGTGATGGTGAACTTCTATCCCATGTTCATTTCGCAAGCCGTCGCGCGCTGGGATGCCGATCGCGCCGGCGCGGTCGCACGCTTCGACACGCTGTACACCGGCCAACCCGACCGCGCCAGGGCCGCGATGGACCAATGGGCGAAGGCGCACCCGCAGCCCAGGGCGACCATCGCGCAGGTCGCCGACCACATCGACCACATCCGCAAGATCGCCGGCGTCGAAAGCGTCGGTATCGGCAGCGACTTCGATGGCATCGACGCCACGCCGGTGGGCCTCGACGGCGTCGACAAATACCCTGCGCTGTTCGTGGAACTCGCGCGCCGCGGCTGGAGCGACGACGAACTCGCCGACCTCGCCGGCCGCAACCTGTTGCGCGTGATGCGCGAAGCCGAACAGGCCGCCGCACGCCTGCAGGAGCAGGAAGCGCCGTCGCATGCGACGATCGGGATGGACGCCGCAGGCAAGGCCGGCGCTGCAGGCATGTAGCCGCCACGCTCGCTACCTGCCGGAAAGTCACCACCCCATCCTTCCTTGCGGACCCAGGCCCGAGGCGCTCCATGCATGTACCCCTCTGGATATGGCTGGCCACGGCTGCGGGTGTCGCCGCGCTGCTGGCGCTGAGCTTCTTCACCCACATCCGCAATGCGCACGAACCCACCATCAAGGAGGCCGGCGCGTGGACGGCGTTCTTCGTCGCCCTGTCCATCCTGTTCGGGGTGGGCCTGACGCTGGTGGCGGGCCGGGACCGCGGCATCGAGTTTTTCGCCGGCTACATCACCGAATACAGCCTGTCGATCGACAACCTGTTCGTGTTCGTGATCATCATGTCGAGCTTCGGTGTGCCGCGCGCGTACCAGCAGAAGGTGCTGCTGGTGGGCATCATCGTCGCGCTGATCCTGCGCACCATCTTCATCCTGCTCGGCGCCGCGGCCATCGCGCGTTTCAGCTGGGTGTTCTACATCTTCGGCCTGTTCCTGATCCTCACCGGGGTCAAGCTGGCGTTCGAGAAGCACGACACCGACGAAGCCTACGAACCCAACTTCCTGGTGCGGCTCGTGCAAAAGGTGCTGCCGACGACCGACCGCTACGACGGCGCGAAACTCACCACGGTCATCGACGGCAAGCGCTACATGACGCCGATGATGATGGTGATGCTGGCCATCGGCATGACCGACATCCTGTTCGCGCTGGATTCGATCCCCGCGATCTACGGGCTCACCGACGCGCCCTACATCGTGTTCACCGCCAACGCCTTCGCCCTGCTCGGCCTGATCGAGCTGTACTTCCTGATCGGCGGCCTGCTGAAACGACTGGTGTACCTTGGCCTGGGCCTCGCGGTGGTGCTGGCTTTCATCGGGGTCAAGCTGATCATCGAGGCGATGCACACCAACAACCTGCCGTTCCTCAACGGCGGCGAACCGATCCACCTGCTCCCGGAAATTCCGACCTGGTTGTCGCTGGTCATCATCCTCTCGATCCTTGGGGTGACCACCATCGCGAGCTTGCTCAAGAGCCACCTGGACGCCGGCCGCTCCGCCGCCGGTTGACCGCGCGGCATTGCGCCGCGGGCGACCGCGGCGACATTCACCGCAAGGCCGGCACCGCGAGGCTGCGATCGGGATCGCCGGTGGCGCCGCTTTGCAGGTTCGGCGGAATGTGGCCGACGTCGCCCACCGAGATCACCTTCATGCGGCCGTCGGGCTGCACGCGGACCACGGTGATGCTGGCATTGCCCACCGACATTTCCAGCCACGCTTTCGTGTCCACCCGCAACGCGCGCGTCACCAGGTAACGGATCACGTCGCCGTGGCACACCAGCAGGTCACGTTGCGGGCTTCCGATCGCCGGCTTGAAGAAACGCGCGAAGTCGCGATCGAGTTGCGCCTTGCAGTCCGCCTGTTCCTTGCGCGAATAATCCTTGATCACATCGGTGCGCCACGTGGGCGGCACGCATTCGGCCAGGTCGTCCACCACTTCGAAATGCCGGTCGGGGAAACTTTGGCCGATGATCGCCGCGGTATCGCGTGCACGCTGCATCGGGCTCACGTACATCCCGTCGAAACGACCCGGCATCCCGGCCAGCCGCGCACCGGCGAGGTGCGCCTGTGCCGAACCCAGCGGCGACAGGTGCGGGCCGATCTTTTCGTCAATCCTCGGGTCGGAAATGTAATGGCCGTGGCGAACGAGCACGATGGTGCGTTCGGCGGGACCCTGCGCATCGGCTGCCTGGACGGAGGCGCCGAACGCGCCAAGCAGGATGAGGCTGCACAGCACGATCGAAAGTCTGTTCATGGCGGGATCGAAGGAACGAAGGCCACCATTTTGCCTCAATTGCCTCGGTCTCCCTGACGGCCCATACTGCCTGCGCACCGAAGATCGCGATGATTCACCCTTCGGGTGGTGACCCGTGAACCGAGTCCTCGATCAGGTCGATGTGGCGATTGCCCGCATGCCTTGGGATGACGGCGAGAAAGCGCGGGTACGGGGACGCGCGCGTCGCTACGCCCACGCTTGCGGCTGTGCCCTCGGTGGTGCCTTTTCCGTGTTCGCACTGCTGGCCTGTCTCGCCAGCCTCGTCCTTGCCGACCGTTTTTCCTGGATCCTGATCCCGCTCGGCGCGACCGGCGTTTTCTGCGCCGGCCTGCTGGGCAAGGCGATCGGTGTCGGCTGGGCGAGGACGAGGCTCCGGCTCCTGCATCGATCGCTGATCCGCCGCATCCCGACTTGAGGGAGGGACTGCCATGACGACCTGCACGAACTGGGTGACCCAAACCGTCATCACCTGCAAGAACTGGGCGTCGAAGACCGACTACGAATGCACGAGCTGGGCGGACGAAGGTTCGGACCAATGTTCGCAATGGGCCGACGAAGGCTCCAGCCAATGTACCTCCTGGAGCAAATGCCATTGGTACACGCCCTGGAACTGCATCGCCGGATTCTTCTGCCGCGCCTGGTACTGGGTGGCGAAATGGGTGTGCAAGGCTTGGTACTGGGTCGCCAAGTGGGTCTGCAAGGCCTTCGCCTGGGTGGTGGAAAAGTTCTGCGTCCTGTTCGGATGGATATCGCAACTGGTCTGCAAGGCCTGGGACACCATCCGCTGCGCCCTGCTCGGTCTGTGGCGCTGGATCGTGTCGCTGTTCGGCCGCGGACGTGGCGACAGGAAACCGCAAATCGAACACGTCTTCGTACTCATGCTCGAGAACCGTTCCTTCGACCACATGCTGGGCCTGAGTGATCTTGCCGGCGTGGATATCGATGGCAACCCGACCACCGCCGACGGGGTCGCCGTCAACGTCAACACCAACCCCGATACACGCACTGATCCCGCGCCCGACGTGTCGGTCAGCGCTCCGGCCGATTACTTCCTGTCGGGCATCGACGAGGGTCCCGGCCACGAATTCGAAAACGTGGTCACGCAACTTTGCGGCAAGGGCGCGACCTACACGCCGGGCGGTGCTTACCCCGCCATCGACAACCTGGGCTTCATCGCTGATTACATCGCCTCCAACGCCAGCACCCCGGGACGGATCATGCACTGCTACGGCCGCGAGCAGTTGCCGGTGATGAACCAGCTTGCCAGCGAGTTCGCCATCTGCGATCGCTGGTTCTCGTCCCTTCCCGGCCCCACGTTTCCCAACCGCTTCTTCGCGATGGCGGCGACCTCGGGCGGGCTCGACGGCAGCCCCAGCGATCTCGAAACCGTCATTGCCACGGGTTTCGAAGGCTACCGTTTCGAGAACGGCAACATCTTCGACCAGCTTGACCAATATTGCCTGCCATGGCGGATTTACCGCGGCGATGACTTCCCCGCCGCCTTCCTGCTGAGCGGCATGAACCTCAACGAATTGCAGGGACGCCTGACCGGCTTCGACGATTTCGAAAGCGAGGTCAACGACACCGGGTTCGACAAGAAATTCGTCTGGATCGAACCCAGATACGGCGCCGACAAGTTCGACATCACCGGCCCCGGCAATTTCACCTGCGGCAACTCCATGCATCCGCTGGATGACGTGCGGCGCGGTGAAAAGTTGATCAAGAAGGTTTACGAGGTCATCCGCAACTCGCCGCATTGGGAAAGAAGCCTGCTGATCGTGACCTTCGACGAGCACGGCGGCTTTTACGACCACGTGGCGCCCACGGCAGCCGTGCCGCCGGGCGATGTTTTCACCCAGGATTACATCCAGCATCATTTCCGGTTCGACCGTTACGGCGTGCGGGTGCCGACGCTGGTGATCTCGCCGTTGGTCCGGAGAGGCGTGATCGACCACACCGAGCGCGACCACACCTCGACGCTGGCCACCGTGCAGAAGCTGTTCGGAATGGGCCACCTCACCCGCCGCGACGCCGCCGCGGCCGACCTGCTGCCGCTGGTGTCGCTCGGCACGCCGCGGACCGATGCGCCGCTCACGCTCTCTCCGGTCGCCGCCGATCTTCCCCCGCTCGCTTGCGACGACGAAGACGATGAAACCGGCGTGATCCTCCGGGCGAAGCTGGCCGAGATGAGGACGGCCAAGGTCGACGGCATCTATCGCCGCAAGCAAGTCCGCGAGGGGCCCATCGACCGGTCGCAAATCGGATTCATCCAGATAGCCCTGCTGCGCGTGCTGCAGGACGCGGCCTATCCCGACCGGCAGCAGTGGATCGAGGATTACCGGCGCATCCGCAACAACCTCGACGCGGCCATCTTCATGGCCGAGGCCAAGCTGAAACTCCATTACGGCGCCGACGTGAAGAAGGAAGCCCGCCTGGCATCGAAAAATCGAACAAGGGGCGAAGGTAATCAACTGAGGTAATCGACTACCCAGAGGTCGAAGGCCCTGCAAAGAACTTGCCCGCTCAAAGGACCCGGGGAACCTGAACCCATGACCGGCTCCGCTCGTGGGCATGGGCGCACGGGCCAATTGTCCAGTACAATGGCCGGGCAGCGCTTGAGGCAACTTCGGATGCACTGCACCTCTTTGCGGCGAGTTCGCCTCACTCGATGCCGTGAATCATCCACATTTTTCAAAGGTCAAGTGTCATGGCGGATCGCCAGAGCGGTACAGTCAAGTGGTTCAACGATGCCAAGGGCTTCGGCTTCATCACCCCGGAAAGTGGTGACGACTTGTTCGTCCACTTCCGCGCCATCCAGGGCAACGGCTTCAAGTCGCTGCAGGAAGGCCAGAAGGTCACTTTCATCGCGGTGAAGGGCCCGAAGGGCATGCAGGCGGACCAGGTGCAGGTGGCGTAAGCCTCCCTGCCAAGCTTGTGGGAAAGCCCGCCTCGGCGGGCTTTTTCATGCCTCCAATCCGGGTGCGCCGCAAACGATGCGGGATCGAGCAAGCGAACCTGATCCCTCCTTCGGTCGGGAATCGTCCCCGCCGCGTCTTCAACCAGCCTGCGTTTCCAGGAGGCTTTCCGCGCGATCGCGACCCGCGCGCTTGGCTGCATACAGCGCTGCATCGGCGCGCTGGAGCAAGCTGTCGATGCTGTCGCTCCTGATGGCAACCGTTACGCCGCAACTGATCGTGATGGATTGGCCACCGGGCCGGGACGACGCTGCAACCTGGGCACACAGCGCATCGGCCACGCGTTCCGCGTCCGCGGAGCCGAGGTCGCGGACCAGCGCCATGAATTCGTCGCCGCCCCAGCGGGCCAGGGCACCCACGCCCCGGAACACCTCCGTTGCACACGCCGCCAATCCGACCAGCGCACCGTCGCCCGCGCGGTGTCCGAACCGGTCGTTGATGGCCTTGAAATGGTCGATGTCGAACAACATCAGCGCGAATCCGCCACGGCCCGCCGCAACGCGCGCCAATTCCCCGTCGATCACCGAGGCCATGTGGCGGCGGTTCGGCAGCTTGGTGAGTTCATCCGTGTTGGAAAGGTGGGCAAGCTGGTCGGCCTTCACCTGCACGAGTCGCAGGCGCTGCTGGTAGCTGGAAAAGAAATACAGCGTGGCGATCAGTGCCGCCGACACGACATGCAACTGGACGGTGAAATTGGCGTAGGGTCCGTCGATGTGCTGCACGAGATAAGGCAGGCTGACGCACAGGAACAGCCCGAAGATCCCCGACGACACGACCAGTCCGGTCTTGTGGTTCGTCAGCATGAAGGCGAAGACGTACACCATCGGTATCCACAGATACAGTGGTTCGAGGTCGATGGCCGCGCCGTACCGGGGCAAGTACATGCGCAGCGCCATGCACACCACGCAAATGGCCGCCGCATACACCAGGCAGGACAATTCGAGGAAGCGCTGCGGCAGCAACTCCAGCCATGCGGCCAGGAACAGCGCCAGCAGCACCACGAGGGTCACCGCCTGCACCGCATGCAGGACGGGCGACAACAGCCCGCGCACCCCCATGATGTACCACCCGCTGAGCGTGCCCAGCACGCTCACCGTGATGATCACCATCAACACGGAGCGCCTGAAGCGGTCGGCGGAAGGCGGCGTCAGACTCTCTTGGTGCATGATCCGGGACATGGTGCAAACAAGGCGCCGTTCCGAAGCAGGCAACGACACGGGGGCTATTCGTTTTATGCACGAAACGCGCCATTCAGG
Source organism: Lysobacterales bacterium 66-474 (assembly GCA_001899805.1). Classification (GTDB taxonomy): domain Bacteria; phylum Pseudomonadota; class Gammaproteobacteria; order Xanthomonadales; family Rhodanobacteraceae; genus 66-474. The sequence continues at coordinate 424,052 of MKWP01000014.1, read as the reverse complement.
CAATCCGCGTCGGCGCCAATCGCAGGCACGCGGTGGCGCGGGTGGACTGCGTCAAGCATGCACGCTCACTCACTCGGTCGATCACGATCGGCGGCGGTGCACGTAATCGATCCAATCACGTAAACCACTGACTCGACGGTAGCAACCATCGGGAATCCTCAGCCTCAGCCTCCGTCTCCTTTTTGCATTTGAGATCGGCGCCAGGCCGCCGGTGCCGCACCGAGCTCCCGCTTGAATGCGCGACTGAACGCGGCCTCCGACTCGTAGCCGATGTGGGCGGCGATCGCGCCGATGGTGCGACGGCTGCCTTGCAGCAGATCAGCGGCAAGCTGGAGGCGCCAGCGCGCAAGGTATTGCATCGGCGGCAGGCCAACGAGTGCGGTGAATTTCTCGCCTAGCGCCGAACGCGACAACCCCACGCGATCGGCCAGTTCGTCCACCGTCCATGCATGGGCCGGCTGCGAGTGCATCAGCGAAAGTGCCCTGCCGACATAACGGTCCCGCAATCCGGCGAGCCACCCGCTCTGTCCGGGCGGCAGGCGCTCGGCGTGGCGGCGGATCGCTTCGACGAACAGGAGCTCCGACAGTTTCGCAAGCACCGCGCTTGCGCCCGCCGTGGGCACGGAGTACTCGGCGAGGCTGAACTGGATCGAAGACTCCAGCCATGCTCCGCGTACACCGCCTTCCTGCATGCCGATGATCATCAGGCGCGGCAACGCGGCCAGCAGCGTCTTGAACAACGCAGAGTCGCACGCGAGATAGCCGCACACGAGCCGTGTCATTTCGCCGCCTCCTCCGTGACTGACGCGCGGCACCTGATCGGAGTTCGTCTCCGCGACCAAGCGTGTCATGTCCGTAGGCGGTGCGGCCAGGTCGCTGCCGAGGAGGTGCGCATCGCCGCCCGGAATGACGATCAGGTCGTGCGCCCGTGCGTGCTGCGGCGCATCGCCGTCGAACATCACTTCACAGCTTCCCGACGTAACCAGATGGTAGGTCGCGACGTGCTGCGCCTGCGGCATGTGTTGCGTGCAAACCCTGACGCCGGAAGGAGCGTTGATGCACCACGGCGCGGTGAACTCCGCGTCGAGAAACACGGCACCCGTCAGGCGCACGAGTCGCAGCACGTCGGAAAGCGCGTCCACCAAACCTCCGGAATTTGCCCGCGGCGTTCCGGTCATGAAATCCGGCGGTCCAGTCATGGGCGGACGCGCGAGTCGCCCGGATAGTAGCACCCGTGCCGCCGACGACGAAGTCGACCCGTGCGAAGCACCCCACCGCTGACCAACATCCCAGGAAATCATGCAATGCAAGCCACAACTCTCGAAAACGGCAACCAGCAGTACGCGAAATGCATCGATGTTTCGAAACGCGTTCGCTGGGACATCGACCGCGACGTCATCCGCGGACGCCAATTCGATTTCTCGATGAAGTTCCTTCCCGACGCGATTTCGAAGGTCAACGAACTCCAGTTCCTGAGTGTCGACGAACGGCGCTTCCTCTCGCAGATCCAGGGCCGCACGTATGCGAACATGTTCGGACTGGTCGAGCGCTTCATTGGCGCGAAGGTGCTCGAAGTGACCCAGGGGTACTGGCTCGGCGACCAGACCAAGCTCGAAGCACTTGTCCGCTTCAGCGACGAGGAATTGAAGCACCAGGAACTGTTCCGCCGCATCGAGCGCATGACCGCGGCCGAAATGCCCGATGGCTATGCGTTCGTGCCGCAACCGAACGAAGTCGCGTCGGTGGTACTCGGCAAATCGAGCTGGGCCGTCCTCGCACTCACCTGCCACATCGAACTCTTCACCCAGGCCCACTATCGGCAAAGCATCGAACCGGAGGAAAACCTGTCCGAACTGTACAAGGATGTGTTCCTCTACCACTGGCGCGAGGAATCCCAGCACGCGATCCTCGACGAGTTGGAGTGGCGGAGGGAAGATGCCTCGCTCTCGCCGTCCCAGCGCGACCTAGCGGTCGACGACCTCATCGACCTCGTCGCCGCGGTGGATGGTTTGCTGCAAGTGCAGGCGGCCAGCGACGTGGACTACTTCCTGCGCCACTGCGGACGTTCCTTGAGCGCGGACGAAGCGAACAAAGTGCGCACGCTGGTCCTGAAAGCCTATCGCTGGCAATACATCGTGTCGGGCGTCCAGGAGCCGCGCTTCATGCGGATACTCGGCGACATGATCACGCCGGAACAGGCGGAACAAATCAGCTCCGCCCTTGCGCCGATCAACAACACGCACTGATCCGAGCCGGCGGCGGCGCGTGTAATCCGCACCCGCCGCAGGCTGGCAGACATGTCCACGCGCAACCGTGGCGCCCCGGTTCCCGCACTTCCCTTCCTGGCGGGAACCGGGTGCGCCACACCTCGACACCATGCCGGAGTGTCTTCCATGGCCATACCGATCTGGATGCTTCTGGGCTTCGCCGCCTGGACGATCCTGCTGCTGGCTTCGACCATCGGGATGTACCGGTGGGTTCTGATCTTCGCCGGACGAATGCCGGTGAACGGATTTCGCGCCGAGCAGCCCGAAGGCGCCGACTGGTACAAGCGTTCGATGCGCGCCCACGCCAACTGCATCGAAAACCTTCCAGTGTTCGGCGCCATCGTGTTTGCGCTTTACGCCGGCGGGATGGGCGGACCGGTCGTGGACTTCGCTTCGATCATCGTCCTGGCCGCCCGGGTGATGCAATCGCTGGTGCACGTGTGCCTGCGACAAACCAGTGCCGTGGTCGCCGTGCGGTTCTCGTTCCTGCTGGTCCAGCTGGTCTGCTTCTTCGCGCTGATCGTCATCATCATTCGCTAGCCAACGCACCCCAAAACGGGTCGGAGGCACAATCGCCATCGACCTGGCTTCTTCCGCTCCGTTTCGCCTGCCGCGTATCGGGTCGACACCCCTTTCGTTCGTTGTTTCGTCGGGCTTTTTCATTTCCAATGGTTCGCGCCACCCACCACTGCTGGAACCACCATGACCTTTGAAGACTTCGAGCCGCTGCTGTCCCGCGCCCACGCCCACGCGCATGCCTTCCTTGGCGGACTGTCGCAGCGCTTCGTTGGCGCACGCGCGGGGCGCGAGGAGATGATGGCCGCGCTCGACGCACCGCTGTCGCGGCACGGCGAAGATCCCGCCGCGGTGCTCGACCTGCTCGCGCGCAACGTCGAACGCGGCGCTTCCGCTTGCGCCGCACCGCGCTATTTCGGGTTCGTCATCGGAGGATCGCTGCCCGTGGCGCTGGCAGCGGATTGGCTGGTGTCGACCTGGGACCAGAACGCCGGCATCCACGTCATATCGCCGCTTGCCGCCGCGATGGAGGAGATCGCCGCGCGCTGGTTGCTGGACCTGTTCGACCTGCCGCGCGAGAGCAGCGTTGGCTTCGTCACCGGCTGCCAGATGGCGCACTTCACTTGTCTCGCCGCAGCGCGCCATGGCGTACTGCGCAGGGCGGGTTGGGACGTCGAGACCGATGGCCTCAATGGTGCGCCGCGCGTCCATGTCGTCGCTTCGCAGGAAGCACACATAACCGTCGATGTCGCCCTGCGCTACCTCGGGTTCGGCACAAGCGCGCTGGTGCACGTCGAGTCGGATGCCCAGGGCCGCATGCGCGCCGACCGCCTGCGCGAAATCCTGCCGGCGCTGCAGGGTCCGGTCATCGTCTGCGCGCAAGCCGGCAACGTGAACACCGGCGCCTTCGATCCGCTGCGCGAGATTGCCGATGCCACGCGCGTGCATGGCGGTTGGCTGCACGTCGATGGCGCCTTCGGCCTGTGGTCGCGCGCCAGCACGGCATTGCACGCGATCGCCGACGGCATCGAGCTCGCAGACTCCTGGGCCACCGACGCGCACAAATGGCTCAACGTACCCTACGACAGCGGCGTAGCCATCGTGCGCAATAGCACGGATCACCACGACGCCATGACATCCGCGGCCGCCTACCTGGTCCAGACCCGCGGCGCGGAGCGCGATGCCGTCGACTGGGTGCCCGAGTTCTCCCGCCGTGCCCGCGGCATCCCGGTGTACGCCGCGCTGCGCGCACTCGGCCACGATGGCGTCGCCGATCTAGTTGATCGCTGCTGTGCCCGCGCCCGCCAGTTCGCCGACCGGCTGTCCGTTGAACCCGGCGTCGCCATCCTCACGGATGTCGTCCTCAACCAGGTACTCGTTCGCTTCGGAGACGAAGACGAACTCACACGCGACGTCATTGCCGGCGTACAGGCCGACGGCACTTGCTGGGCCGGCGGCACCACCTGGCATGGCCGGGCCGCCATGCGCATTTCGGTATCCAATTGGGCGACCAGCGAAGGCGACGTCAACTTCAGCACCGACGCGATGCTGCGCGTGTACCGCAGCCTGCGCGAAAAAAGGGCCGCCGCTTCTTCACGTTGATCATCGCGGTTTTGAGCCGGGCGGGACACGGCACGCGCAGGCGTGCCTCTTCCTGCATCACGGCGTTCCGGACATGAACGGCGGCGTTTCGGCCGGGACATCCGGCGGGCCGGCGATGAATACTGGAATCCCCATCGGAGCACGCGCCATCCATCCAACAGGAGTCATCAACAGATGTCCGCAGCAACCCCTCTTCCTTCCTCACCCACCGTGGACCTCGCGGCCGTCAAGACACGCCAGCAGGCCATCTGGTCCTCGGGCGACTACGCGGTGGTCGGCACCACGCTCCAGATCGTCGGCGAAACCCTGTGCGAAGCGGTCGACCTGCACGCCGGCAGCAAGGTTCTGGATGTCGCCGCCGGCAACGGCAATGCCACGCTTGCTGCCGCACGCCGCTGGTGCAGGGTCACCTCCACCGACTACGTGCTCGCATTGCTCGAAGTCGGCCGCGCGCGCGCCGAAGCAGAAGGCCACCACGTTCTTTTCAAGCGGGCCGATGCCGAACACCTGCCCTTTGCCGACGCCTCGTTCGATGGGGTGCTGTCCACGTTCGGCGTGATGTTCACCCCGAACCAGGTGCAGGCCGCCCGCGAACTGCTGCGCGTATGCCGTCCAGGCGGACGCATCGGACTGGCGAACTGGACGCCGGATGGCTTCATCGGGCAGATGTTCCGGGTGGTAGCCCGCCATCTGCCACCGCCGCCCGGCGTGCCGTCGCCGATGTCGTGGGGCACGCGAGCGTGGCTGGATGCGCAGTTCGGGCCGAGTGCCCGCACCATCCGCACGCAAAGCCGCGACTTCGTGTTCCGCTACCGTTCGCCCGCGCATTTCATCGAAGTGTTCCGCACCTGCTACGGCCCGGTACACAAGCTGTATGCCGCGCTGGATGCGGAACGCCAGGCCGGCTTGACACGCGAGTTGTTTGCATTGCTTGAACAACACAACCGCGCAGACGATGGCACGCTGGTTGTACCGGGCGAATACATGGAAGTGGTGATCGAGCGAAAATAGGGGCGTATGTACGCTAGGCGTTGCGAATCCGGCACTCGTTTGACGGGTTCGCTGCCTCCGCCCGCAACGACTGCAGGGTCCTGCACCATGACACTCTCGGGTCGCCGAGGCCGCTACGGCATCGATGCACCCTACGCGCCTGCGGGCATGCTCGCCGGCGCCGCCTGCTGTACCGCGGCGGCGGTGTTTGCGCAGGTCCGACCGCTGTGGGTCACGGTCGCCATCCTCCTGGTCCTTGCAAGCGTCTACTTGCACACGACCATGCACGGGAAGTTCGTCGCCTGGCGCAAACTGCTCGACGGCATGCGGTTCAAAAGCGACGAACGCGTGCTGGACCTCGGCTGCGGTCGCGGTGCGGTGTTGCTGATGGCGGCCGAATACCTGGCCCATGGCCGCGCCGTCGGCGTGGATATCTGGAGCACCAAGGACCAGTCCGGCAACGCAATGGACATGGCGTGCGCCAACGCCGTGGCCGAAGGCGTCGCGGAGCGCGTCGAGCTGCATACCGTCGACATGCGCAAGCTGCCGTTCGCGGACTGCACCTTCGATGCGATCGTTTCCAATGTCGCCATCCACAACATCGGCGAACGCGCCGGTCGCGACGACGCTATCGACGAGGCATGGCGCGTGCTGCGCCCCGGCGGGCGCCTGCTGATCGCGGACATCGCCCGAAGCCGACAGTATCGCAAGCGGCTGGAATCGAAAGGTGCCAAAGTGATTCGCCGCAACCTCGGCTGGCGCATGTGGTGGGGTGGGCCGTGGGCACCGACGTACCTCATCGAGACCCGCAAACCATCCGACCCTGAACCACCGCGGTGAACAAGCCTGGTCACTCCGGCGGCGCAGTGATCCTGCACCCAGATCTGCCCGATGCCACCGTTCGAACCGCTGCTGGATTGACCCTCGTCAACTCCGCACCTCCCGGAACGCCTAACGTGAAGCTTCCTGCGCCAACGAACGACGCCCATGGACAAAGCGACCAGGAAACGTATCCTCGACGTGCTGGATGCAAACCGGATCATGTCGATCGCGACGCTGCGATCCGATGGATGGCCGCAGGCGACGACCGTCGGGTACGTCAACGACGGCCTCGCGATCTGGTTCCTGTGTGGCCGCGACAGCCAGAAGGCGACCAATCTCGCGCGCGACGATCGCGTGTCGCTGACCATCAACGGCGATCCGTCGGACATCATGGCCATCACGGGTCTGTCGATGGCCGCCCACGCGATCCCGGTCACCAACCGCGCCGAAGCCGAGAAAGTGCTGCGCCTGATGCCGGCGAAGTACCCCGAACAGAAGGCACTGCCGGTCGCGATGCCGACACCCGACGACGTGAGCCTGTTCCGCATCGAGCCGAGCGTGATCTCCGTGCTCGACTACACGCTGGGGTTCGGGCACGCCGATTTGGTCACTTGCCCGTGACTCCACCGCGCATGCCCGCGTCGAGCCTCCGCCGGCTTGCAGGCCATCCTCCACGACAAGCAGGCAATGCGATGAAATTGAATGTGCCAGTCGAAGCGTTCACCACACCCGACCCGGTGATGGTGCCGGACAGTGCATCCATCGACGCAATGTTCGAACTGATGGAGAAACACGGCGTCCGCCACCTGCCGATCGCGCACGATGGCGGCGTCGTCGGCGTGGTCAGCGATCGTGACCTGCGCGTGGCGCGCGGCTTGAGCGCCGAGCGCAGGAACCAGGTCACGGCCCGCGACATCATGGCCACCGACCCGATCTCGGTGCTGGCCGACACGCCGCTCGACGAAGTCGCGTTCAACATGTCCGAACGCAAGATCGGCAGTGTCCTGGTCTACGAGGAAAGCGGTGAGTATCTCGGCATCTTCACCCTCACCGACGCCTTGAATGCGCTGGTCGAGGTCATGCGGGGCGAAGTCTGAACCGGACCCCACCTCAGGCCCCTTGTCGCCGGGCGTGCCTTGCATGCATGTCTTTGCATATCGGTGCTGACTCCCGCCAGCCCACCGCCGTTACATGAACCTGCTCCCTCTTTTTTCCATCTTCTCGCGGTCGAGCCGGGTGTATAGTGCGCTTGCAGCAGGCCATCGAATGCCCGCCAAGCGGATACAGGCCCGCTGCGGAGGCGAAGGTGAAAACCTTCATCTTGCTGTCATGGGCCGGTGCAGTCCTGTTCGCGGCATCACTGGCAGGTTGCGCGCACGTGCCCACCGCCAGTACCGGCGACGTCACGCCGCTGTTCCGGGACGCACTGTTCAAGCCACCGGCCGAGCCGATCGACAGCCGGACGATTTTTGCCGTCGATGCTTCGATGCGGCGCTTCCTTGCCGAGGAAATCATTCCGCAGACACGCCGCAAGGATCCGCGACAAGCCCTGCTCGACGCGCTGCATGGCAAGCTCCTGATCGATTACGACTCCGAGATGACCCGCACCGCGTCGCAAACCTTCGCGGCGCACGAAGGCAATTGCCTGTCACTGGTGATCATGGCGGCTGCCTTGGCCAAACAGCTCGACATCCGGGTGACCTATCAGGAGGTGTATGACTTCGACACCTGGTCGCGCGATGCCGGATTCGCCATCCTGAGCCAGCACGTGAACCTGGTGCTCGGGCCGCGCGTGTCGAACCTCCGGTTTTACCAAGGCGACGCAACACCCATGATCGTGGATTTCCTGCCGCCACGGCAGGTGGCCAACGCCGCGACCCGGCCAATCCCGGAGCAAACCGTCGTCGCGATGTACATGAACAATCGCGCAGCCGAAGTGATGATCGGCGGCGACATCGACCGTGCCTACTGGTTCGCCCGCGCGGCGATCGAGGCCGACCCCGGATTCTCGGATGCCGCCAATACGCTCGGCGTCATCTACCTCGAGCGAAACCATCGGGCGCCGGCCGAACGCGCGATGCGTTACGCGTTGCAACGCGAGCCCGACAACATCTCGGCGATCACCAACCTGTCGACGTTGCTTGCGAGGGAAGGCCGCACCGCGGAGGCACGGGCACTGGAACAAAGGCTGGCCCAGCTCCAGCGCCATCCGCCGTTCGAATTCTACGATCGCGGCATGGAGGCGATGCGGACGGGTCAATTCAGGGAAGCAGCGCGGCTGTTCGAGAAGGCGCTTTCGGAGCGCCCCTACGACGTGCCGTCCCACTTCGCGCTGGCGATCGCCGCGGCGCACCTTGGCGACCTGCGGCGCGCTCGCCAGCAACTGGAACTCGCGGAGCAGAACAGCACCACCCCGGAATCGCGCGCGATCTACGCGGCCAAGCTGCGACACCTGGAATCGTTGAACTGAAACCGGCCTGGCAAGGCCGGAAAATCGACCTGATCGTGTTGCGCGAAGGAACCCGCGCCGACCGGGTGCGACGACAGGCGAACCATCCTGTTTTCGTGCTTTCAAGCGTCCGCGGGAAAGGCTACCCTGTACTCAGCGTCCCCCACTGATCGCCTGACCGACCCTGGGAGAACCACGATGATGCGTCGAGCCCTGCTGCTGCCGCTGCTTGCGGTCCTGCTGGTGGGTTGCGCCCCGGCACAGAAGACCGCCGGCGACACCGCTTCCGCCCCCGCAACCACGGCCCCGCCCCTGTTCGATACCTTCGGTGACCTGCACCGCGACGTGGCCACCCGCGTGCCCGCCGCGCAACGCTATTTCGACCAGGGCCTGCGCATGGCCTACGGGTTCAACCACGAGGCGGCCGGCCGTTCCTTCGCCGAAGCGGCGCGGCTGGACCCGCAATGCGCGATGTGCGTGTGGGGCCAGGCGCTGGTGCTGGGACCCAACATCAACCTGCCGATGGACCCGGCGCACGCGAAGGATGCCACGGCGCTCGCCGCGCGCGCGGCGGGCCTCGCTGCAACGGCGCGTCCGGCCGACCGTGCGCTGATCCATGCGCTGCAGGCACGTTACGCCGACCCGGCACCTGACGATCGCGCGCCGCTGGACCGCGCCTACGCCGACGCGATGGCGCGCGTCGTCGAGCAGTTCCCCGATGACGACGATGCCGCGACGCTGTACGCGGAAGCGTTGATGGATCTGTCGCCGTGGGCGTACTGGCAAAAGGATGGTGCGCCGGCCGAGTTCACCCCGCGACTGCTCGGCGAACTGGAGCGCGTGCTGGCGCGCAACCCGCGCCACATCGGCGCGATCCACTACTACATCCATGCCACCGAGGCCTCGCCCGAACCGCAACGCGCCGAACCATGGGCCGATGCGCTGGCGGCGCTCGCGCCCGGTTCCGGCCATCTGGTGCACATGCCCGCGCACACTTACATCCGCGTCGGCCGCTACCACGATGCGACCATGACCAACCTCACCGCCGCCACCGCGGACACGGATTTCCTGGCGGTCTGCCACGGCAGCAACGGCGTCTACCCGCTGGGCTACGTCCCGCACAACTGGCACTTCGCGACGATGACGACCAGCCTGACCGGCTCACGCAGGCTGGCACTGCACGCGGCGGAGCAGACGGCCAAGCGCGCCGACCGCGCCGTGATGGGCGAGGCACCGATGGAGTTCATGCAGCAATACGTGGTCGCGCCACCACTCACCCAGGTCCGCTTCGGCGACTGGGATGCGATCCTCGCCGACACCGCCGCGCCATCGGAACCGCCGTACCCGGCCGCGATCCGGCACTTCGCCCGCGGCATGGCGCACCTGCGCAAGGGCGACTTGGCCGAAGCCGCGCGCGACGCCGACGCCCTGCATGCGATCGCCGTCGATCCGGCCATGGCGAAGGTAGGTTTCTTCGACATCAACCACGCCGACGGCGTGCTGCGCGTCGCCGATGCCCTGCTGCGCGGCGAATTGTTGCGCACGCAAGGCCAACACACACAAGCCATCGCCGCGCTGCGCGAAGCGGTGGCCGCCGAAGACGCGCTGGCCTACAACGAACCCGCCGACTGGCCGTTGCCGGTGCGTCCCTACCTCGGCGCCGCACTGCTCGAAGCAGGCGATGCCAAGGGCGCGGCGGAAGCGTTCAACCAGGACCTGAAGACCTATCCACTCAACGGCTGGTCGCTGTACGGCCTGGCGCAAGCGCAACGGGAACTCGGGCAAGCCGATGCCGCGCGCGAAACGTCGAAGCGTCAGGCCGACGCGTGGCAATGGGCCGACGCGCCCTTGACCGCAGCGCGCTACTGAGCGCCGTTCGGCGGCACCCGCGCCTGCCCGGCACGCGCAATCGATCGACCCACCCGATCCGCAGGACATCGGCCATCACGCGTATTGCGCGATGCCGTTGCCGAACGACCAGTTCTGTTTCGCCGTCTCCAGCAGGTTGCGCGCGGATGTCAGCGCGGCTGCGACACACGGCCGACGCGGTAGACCTGGCATCCCGTGCCGGCGAAGCCGGCACGCGCTTCGGGCCACAGCCGAAAGCGCACCAGCGTCCAGTCGGCCGGGTTGCAGGCGGTCACCGCGGCGAGCGCGCCATCGGCCATGGCGGCGCGCGCGGTTGCGGCTTCCGCGCGTTGCGATGCCGCGAGATCCGCGTGATCGGGCAGCGTCACGATTTCGCGCGTGGCGCAGGCGGCGCCGCGTAGGTCGCCGGCCAGTTCCACCTGCCACGGCACCCAGTTGCGCACCACGGGACGCCCGAAGTCGTGCGACAGCGCGGCGAAGCCTGCGCCGTTGAGGAAGGTGTTCATGCCCTCGCTGTCGCGCCACAGGTAGAACGGCGCATACAGGTTGTCGCAGCCGGGCAATGCGTCGTCGTCACACGCGGCATGCAGCCATGCCTTGAACGCGAGGCCGGGGAAATCGTCCAGCAGGTGGCCCTTGTCCGCGATGCGGCGGCGGATGATCGCCATGTCGTAATCGGCGGGCAGCACGATGGTGTATTGCATCGCGATCATGGCGCGCGTTCCGCCTGCACCTGGCGCAGCACGCCGATGGCCGAGAACGCGCAGGGCCAGCCAGCGTAGAACGCGAGATGCGTGACGAGTTCGACCAGTTCCCCGTCGTCGAGGCCGTTGTCGCGGGCACGCTTGAAGTGGAACGGCAACTGCCCGGTGCGATTCAGCGCAACCAGTGTCGCCAGCGTGGCGATGCTGCGTTCGCGCGGGCGCAGCTCAATGCGCGACCAGACGTCGGCGAACAGCACCTCGTCGGTGAGGGCAGCCAGTTTCGGGGCGATGTCGCCGATGCCCTTGCGTGCGTAATGGGAATCATGGGCCATGCGTGCGGTCCTCGTCGTGGAATTGACGGGGCCACGATAACGTTCGATGATGATCCCGTAAATCGGTAAATTCAGTCCTCATCATCCTGAAAAACAGGATCATTGCCATGCCCCGCGTCAACTTCGACGTCGACACCCTGCGCAGCTTCGCGACCGGCATCGAGCTGGGCAGCTTCGCGCAGGCGGCCGAACGCCTGAACCGCTCCACCTCGGCGGTGAGCGCGCAGCTCAAGAAGCTGGAACGGCAGGCCGGCACCCCGCTGCTGCGCAAGGCGGGTCGCGGCATGGTCCTCACCGAGGCGGGCGAAACGATGCTGGGCTACGCGCGGCGCCTGCTGGAGTTGAACGACGAGGCCGTCGCCGCCATCCGCGGCGTGGAACTGGCGGGGCGTGTGCGGCTGGGCATGCAGGAGGATTTCGGCGAAAGCTTGCTGCCCGCGGTACTCGGCCGTTTCGCGCGGACGCACCCCAAGCTGCGCATCGAGGCTCGCATCGCGCGCAACGCGGAGTTGCTCGACGGCGTCAACAAGGGAAAGCTCGACCTCGCGCTGGCATGGGAAGCCGGTACAGGAAGCCCGTACGCCGTGCGCGTCGGGCGCTGGCCGATGCGCTGGATCGTCGCGGCCGATGCATCGAGGGTGAAACTGCGCCAGCGTGGCGAACCGTTGCCGCTGGCGGTACTGGACGCCCCCTGCCTGCTGCGCAGCGCGGCCATCGCGGCACTGGATCGCGCCGGCATTGCCTGGCGCATCGCCTTCAGCAGCGCCAGCCTTGCCGGAACCTGGGCCGCGGTGAATGCCGGATTGGGCGTGAGCGTGCGCACCTCCCTCGGCCTGCCGAACAACGTGCGCGCATTGACCGCGAAGCAAGCCGGCCTGCCTGCCCTGCCCATGCTTGGGCTGGCACTGCATCGCGCCGAAGCGGAACCCTCGTCCGCGGTGGTGCAACTGGCCGACATCATCCAACGCACGCTGGCGGGGCGGTGACGGCGCGGCAGAGGCGCGTTTCCTTTCGGTAAAACATCGAACCCACGCACAGCGTCGCGCCGGTCCGCCGCGACGCGCGTCAATCTCCAGTCGCGAAAATGCGGCGTATCGCGCTATATTCAAGCCACGCGGCGTGGGGACGCCGGTCATCAGGGGTGGCATCGTGACGATAGAATCCAAGGGGCCAATGGCCGGCTTCGGCTGGCTGCAACGTGGCGTCAGCGCGGGCTACCGCCATCCGAAACCGATTTTCGGGGGCGCCCTCATCCTGCTGTTGATCGTGATGGTGCCATCGCTGGTCATGCTGCCGTTCCAGTTCCATCTGCGAACCACCGGCACGCCGCCGAATCCTGCCCTCCTCATCGGGTTCATGACCGGATCGATGTTGCTCGGTTTGCTGGTGGTGCCGCTGTACGCGGGCTACCTGCAGGTGTTTGATGCGATCGAGCGCGGACTACCGGCCCGTGTCATCGACATCTTCAACCCGTACCGCCAGGGCGACTCCTTGCGCCTGATCGGTTACGGGATCGCGCTGGTCGTCATCTACTTCGCATTGCTGACGATCATCATCCTGGCGGCGGGGCGCGGCATCGTCGGTTGGTACATGCAAGTGCTGGCGGCACAGGCCAACCACTTGGCGCCGCCGGGATTGCCACAAGGCTTCGGTATCGCCATGGCGCTGCTTACGGTGATGGGCCTTTTCATGATGGGTTTCTATTCGGTCAGCCTTGGCCAGGTCGCGCTGCGCCGCCGTGGCGTGTTCAACGCCATCGGCGATGGCTTCCTGGGCGCGCTGAAAAACCTGCTGCCGTTGCTCGTGCTCGCGATATCGCTTGTCATTGCGTGGATCCTCGCGGTGATCGTGATCGCAATCGTGGTCTTCGTCTTCGCCTTGCTCGGCATGCTCGTCGGGGAATGGCTGATGTGGGTGGCGATCATTCCGGTTTACGTCGCCCTCGCGCTGGTGGTGTTCGCGGCCATGTTCGGGGTGATGTATTACCTGTGGCGCGACGTGTGCGGGGGCGACACCGTGCCCGGCACAACCCAAACCATCGCCGCGTGACATGCGGAAGGTCGATCGACCCGGGCCGGGTGAAGCGTCATCAAGGTACGCCGGCATGAAGACAAGGCCTCTCGTTGCGGCAGCGGCCATGTTGTTGCTGATCGCATGTGCCGCGCACGCGACCGTCCCGCCAACACAGGCGGTCAAGGACGGCCCCTCCGCTGCGGTCACGGACGCGATGGAGTTGGTGCAGCGGGCGTTCGAGGATGTCCGACACAACAACAACGACGCCGGACCGGAACTCGACAAGGCGCTGCATGCCCAAGGCTTCGCCGGCTTGCCGGAAGAAGTGCGCCACGAGACCATCTTCATGGCCAGCCTGATCGCATGGGAAACCGGCAAGTACGACAAGGCACACGGCCTGGCCGTGCAGGCTACCCGCTTCCCGGAAGCCGACAACGTCGCATGGTTGACCCGCTTTTCGTCGGCGTTCGCCATCAAGAACTTCGGCGACGCGGCATACAGCCTTACGATGTTCACCCAGCGCTGGCCCGCGAAGCTCGGCGACGTCGTCCCGGGCGCCGTCATGCAGCTTCACTACCAGCTGAAGCTCGCGCACGAGGACGAAACCGATCGCCTGATGCTGGACGAACTGTTCGATGCCGGCTGGCAAATCGAAGGCGTCGAGCCGAGCAACCTGTGGCGTGACCTTGCGCTGAAGCACCTGCAGCGCGGTGAAGTCGCGCGTGCAACGAAGGTGGCCTTGCGCATCACCTCCGGCCAGGTCGCCTTGAGCATGCAGGTGGACAAACGTTTCGATGCCATTACCCTCCCCCACCGCGGTGCGTTCGACGTCGATCGCCTGGTGGCTGCGGAAATCACGGCGACCAGGGCGCGGATGGCGGCGCATCCGGACCAACTGCAGCCCATCACCGATTTGCAGGAACTGTTCCTGCTGACCGGTCAGTACCCGAAAGTGCTTTCGATCAGCGATGCGGTCGTCGCGCGCACGGAAAAGCGCGAGGGTGCCAAGGCGTACACCGATTTCAGTGACCGCTACAACTGGGTCCTCGACAACCGTTCGCGCGCATTCAAGCGCCAGGCGCAATGGGACAAGGCCATCGCAACGGAGGTGTTGGCGGCGCGGCTTCCCGAACATGGCGGCATCAACGTAAGCCAGTCGATCAACCTCGGCGAGCTTTACGCGGAACTGGGCCAGCCGGACAACGCGGCGACCGCGATCATCCAGCTTGGCGACTTGAGCCCCATTGGCCGGATGCAACTGGAAGGCGTGAAGCTTCGCATCGCCGTGGACAGGCACGACGAACCGGCGGCATCCGCCGCGATGGCCTATCTGCGCGCGCACCGGGCCGAAGAACCGGATACGTTGCAGGATGCCTTGCTGCTCAGGGGGAACCTCGACGAAGCCGCCGCCCTGCTGATCGATCGACTGGAAGATCCGGAGTGGAGAAACGACGCACTGGTCGACATGCAGCACTACGCCGATATCATCATGACGCCGATGGAAAAGACCATCCACGACCGTTGGAACACCGTTGTCGCGCGGCCTGACGTGCAAGCCGCCCTGCAGAAAGTGGGCAGGGTCGAAACGTTTTCCATCGCCCCGGGCCTGCGGTAATTGAAACGGCGCGATTGGATTTGCCGGCCGGCGCCACTGCAGGGGCAACAGGACGACCTTCCGCAAATCGATTGTGCCTCCGTTTCATTATCGCGAGAGAACCATGGCCTCACTGAGCGACTTTGATGCAGGCAGGAAATGGCTCCACCCATCGCCACAGTTGTGGCGACTGCGGCGCATCCAGGGTGGCATGTTTGCGGCGATCGCGACGGCCGTGGCGGGTGTAGTGGTGGGCGCCTTCACGGCATGGTGGCTGGGGCTCGTTGCCGCGGCCGTCGCTCTCGGCTTGGCATTGCTCGCATTGCGCGCCCTGCGCCGCCGGGTCCATTCATGGCAATACCTCGAACGCGACGACGATCTCATGGTCGAGCGCGGCCTGCTTGTCAGGCGCCTTTCCGTGGTGCCTTACGGACGCATGCAATTCGTGGATGTCGTGGCCGGACCGCTGGAGCGCATGTTCGGCATCAGCACGCTGCACATGCATACGGCGGCAGCCGCGAGCGACGCGGTGATTCCGGGGCTCAACCGCGAGGAAGCACAACGCCTGCGCGACGCATTGAGCCGACTGGGTGAAGCGCGCGCGGCAGGCCTGTGAGTGGGCGGGGTGCCCCGGTGATCGATGCCGACCCCCACGCAACCACGCCGTGGCAGCGCCTGCACCCCCTTTCGCCCGTCGTGCGTGCCGGACGGCATCTGATTTCCATCGGCCTCATCATTCTTGCAGGCCTCGTGGGCAGTCGACATGCCCATGGCGATCCCCGCTGGGAACTCATTGCCATCGGCATCGCGATCGTCGCCGGCGTCGTCACGTGGCTGGTGACTCGCTGGCGCCTGGTCGATGGTGTGCTGCACATCGAAAGCGGCCTTCTCAGTCGCAATTCCAGCCGCTATCCGCTGAACCGCGTGCAGGCCATCGACATCGCCCAGAGCGGCCTTGCCCGCATCCTGGGGCTCGCCGAGCTGCGCCTTCGCATGGCGTCGGGCGGCGGCGACACGGGGCGCCTCGCGTGCCTGACACTCGAGCATGCCACGCGGCTTCGCAACGAACTGCTCGCCATCGCGCGCGCCGAGCGCGAAGAACCCGGGGAGTCCGGGCGGGTCGCCGGATCAGCCCTGGCCGCAGCACCGGGTGCCGACATCGTCGAGGATCCGGGAACGGGTGAACCGCTCGTGGTCACGCATCCCGTCCGGCTCATCCTCGGCACACTCACAGCCGGCATCGGTCCTGTCGCCGTGATCGCGTGCGTGGCTTTCGCCATCGGGCTCGCGATGTTCCCTGCCGCCGCCAAAGGCATCGCGGCGGGCGGCATCTGGCCGATCATCGGGCTTGCCGGCGCGCTGTGGAAGCGCTTCAACGGCGATTACAGGCTCACCATCCACGCCACGGACGCGGGCTTCCAGTTGCGCTCGGGACTGGTACAAACGACCTCGGAAACCATCAGTCGCGACCGCATCCAACTCGTGCGCCTGTGCCAGCCGCTGTTGTGGCGCCGCTTCGGCTGGTGCCGCGTCGAGGTCGAGGTTGCCGGCACCAAGGTGAAAAAGGAAAACCGCGCGGAAGGTCAGGTATCGCGTCCACTGCTCGCCGTCGGGCGCCTGGAAATCGGCAAGGCGATCATCGCGAACGTCGCGCCCGGAGCCCCGGAATGTTCGCTCAAGGCCCCACGGCGTGCCATCTGGAAAGCACCGCTCAGCATGCGTTTCCTCGCCATCGGCAGCAATCAACGCTACGTCGCGGCCCGCCTCGGACGCCTCCGCGCAACCACCACCTGGGTGCCGCTGGCCAAGGTGCAAAGCATCCGCGCCACCGAAGGACCCGTGCAGCGCCGCCTCGGGCTCACCACCGTGCATCTCGACGTCGCCGGCGCGGGCGCTTGTGCAACCCTGCAGGATCGCGACACCGGCGAGGCGCTGGAGCTGCTGACCCGGCTGCCTGCGCAATGCGCGGCGTGCCGCAATTCAAGAACGGGGGCGGAGGTCGTCAACCTGCCGGACCGGGCTTGACTACGTCCCTCCCCTCTTTGATCCCCTTTTTTGTTCCTCAATGACTGCACTTTCATCACGAGCGCGCCCAGCATGCTTGGCGGCATACATCGCCCGGTCGGCGTGCATCAGCAAAGCATCCGCATCGGCGCCGTCGGCGGGAAACGCGGCCACGCCGATGCTCGCGTCCAGCTGAAACAGGCCTTCCGGCAGCCGGCACGGCGCCGTCAGGCGCGCCCGCAAGCTGTCGGCCACTTCCCGCGCGGCCTGCGCGTCGCGGCAATCGGGCAGCAGCACCACGAACTCGTCGCCGCCGACGCGCGCGACCAGGTCGTTTTGCCGGACCGCATGCTGCATGCGTTCGGCAAGTTCGCGCAGCAAGCGGTCGCCGACGGCATGGCCGGCGCGGTCGTTGACGCGCTTGAACCCGTCGAGGTCGATGTACAAAAGCGCGAGCCCGCCGCCTTCGTCGGCCGCATCATCGATCGCTGCTTGCAGTTCCACCCGCAAGCGGTCGCGATTGACGAGTCCCGTCAATGAATCGTGGTTGGCGCGGTGTTCGAGCTCGCGCTCGGCGTGCCGCAAGTCGGTCACTTCGTGGCCAACCCCGATCCGCACGCGATGCTCCGGCAGCCAGCGCGCCGACCACTGGATATCCACGGTATGCCCGTCCTTGTGGACGTAGCGATTGCGGAAGTGGCGCTGCAATTCACCCGCCATCACCCGCTCGGCCTGCTCCGCCGTCGCCTCCAAGTCATCCGGGTGGACCAGGCTGAAGATCTGCCTGCCCAGCACTTCTTCCGGCGCGTAACCGAAAATGCGCTGGAAGCTTGCATTGACGAACAGCAGCCGCCCCTCGGGATCGACGACACAGACCGCATCGGGCATGAGGTCGAGCACCTCAGTCAATGGGGGAAGTGTCGTGGTCATCGTTCGGGTTCAGCGTGGCTCGTTCCTGGCGTGCAGGATTGGTGCCAACCGCGTCTGCAGAGGGACGAAGGCAATCGATCCTAGCGAAGCAACCAACGATCCAGCCGGACGTGTTCGGATCGGCCGGTGTCGCTCATCACCAGATTGACGGCGCCCACATGGAAGCGGAATGGCGGGATCGGCCTGCGCTCTTCGGGCAGGTCCCCGTAGCCGAGCGTCAGGTGTGCGGCGTGACTGCCGCGGGATCCCGACAACCCTGCCCAGCGCTGGGCATCTGCCAGCGCCATTCGCAGTTCGTCGACTCGCCGTTGGCTGGATTCATCGGCGATCGCCACGAACGCGCGATTATCCTGGCCGAAGCGTGCGGTTGCTTCGAACGTCAGGTCGAAAGGCTGGAAGGAAAAGTGCCGGGCAGCCTCCCGCAAAGCTTCCTGCAGGGGCTGGCGTTTGCGTGCAGGACGGCCACAGGCCGCCACGCTGACGTGCAGCAATCCCGCAGGCCGCAGCGAGATGGCAGGCGACAGGCCCACGCAAAGCCGCTTCCGCCACGCGGCGACGCGCGGCTTGTCCCCATCCGCAGGATAGAGGGCAAAGAAGACGGGACGCAGGTACGGAAGGATGTCATCCCCCAACGCCTCGGGTTGGAACGACTCGGGAAACAGGTCCGGCATGTGGCGATGGAAGAGCGGGCGGAGGCAACCAATTCAGTTTAATTGCCTCCGTCTTTTGTTCGTCGCCCGATCAGAGCGATGCCGGGACCAAGCGCAGGCCGTGCGCGACGAATGGCTTGAAATCGGCAACGTTCAAGGTCACGAAATCCGCCTTCGCCCGAATGGCCGTGGCCGCGATGAGGGCGTCTGTTTTCAGCGTGCGCCGGCGGCCACAGGCATTGAACAATCGGGCGCCAAGTTCGGCGTCAGCCTCCGTCATCGGCTCGACGCGGCCACCGATGAACGCATGCGCCAACTCGGCCTCATCGTCTGCCAGCGGCCCAAGCAGGAATTCGTACCAGACCACCACGCACGCGGCGGCAGCCTCGCCCGCGACGACGCGCTTCACCACCTCGTTGCCGTCACGCGCCCATTGCGGCAAAGCGACGAGCGCATTGGTGTCGAAATGAATCATCGTGCGCGCGGACTTGCGCGACGCTTGTCATCCTCATGCCGCCACGAACGCAGCGCGCGAACCACTTCGCGGGTGCGGGTCCTGCTTCGCGGCAGTGGCCCCTTGGCATAGCGCTGCACCACGTCGCGCGGACTCAAGACTTGCGAATTCTGTTCAACCGCCGCGCGCACGGAGCGCCGGATGACCTCCGCCTGGGAAACATCCCATTGCTTGGCCAGGCTTCTGATCCGATGGTCGGTTTCGCTATCCAGCGCGTACGTCGCGCGAATGGTCATGCGGCCCATGATGCTTGTCCGTTATGGTATGCCGTTATGGTACTCCGGGATCGCCCCGGCGACAAACCGAGGCCGCAATGGCGGTCGACCACTCGCGCTTGTCGCGCGGCGACGGTAGCAAGCGACGGACGCATGCGCTCCCGCTTGCAGCCCGATTATCCTGGCGGTGGTGCGGAAGGCATGTCCCCCAGGCGGCGGACCACCTCCGGATCATGGATATGGCCGTGCAGCAACAGCAGGTTCGTCCAGGGTGAACTCATGCACGTCTCCGATGAGCGGGCCAAAACAGGCACCTCCGATCAGATCGCACTCAAGGAATCTCTGGTCAATCCAGCCACTCGTCATTCCGGCCTTCGCCGGAATGACGGAAAGGAAGCTGATCGAACCTTCTCCAGGGTCAATGTGCCGCGCCACCCTCGACGCGCTTCCAAACCGAAATCGGCACATCACCGTTCGGGCGTGGCGGCACGCGATAGCTGAGCGTGTCGCCGTGCAATTCGAAGGTTCGGATTTGTGTCTGCCCTTCCCAGTTGGGAAAGGAGGCGCCGTCGATATGGAACACCAACTGGTGCTTGCCCGGTTCGACCGCGAGCGTGCCGTAATGGGCGCTCGAACCCATCACCGCAGCGCGGTATTCGGCGGGAGTGCCGTCGGCCTTCGCGCCCGTGAAGCGCGGGCGGTCGCTGCGAAAAATTTGCAGCGAATAGCGCCCCGAGCGGTCGACCATCAGCAGGCCCTTCGGAGACGCGCCGTAGTCGCTGGTGCGTGATCCATCCGGATGGATGACGTCGGCGGCCACCAGCGTCCAGGTTCCGGCCAGCGGGGAATGATGGGGGGCGCCAGCGGCCGAGGCCCCGCCAGCCGAGGCGACGCCGGCGACCATCAATGCCGTAGCAATGAGATGGGAATGCATGCGCATGGGTTGTTCTCCTTTCCTCATTGGCGCTGAGACTCACCTGTCCTGATCGTCGCGACGATTCCCAAAGATCGTCATTCCGGGGCTGCCCGCGCCTTTCGCGGGTAGAACCCGGAATCCAGCTTCTTGCGCATCGAGTAAGAGCTGGATTCCGGGTTCCATCGCCGATGGAGCTGGCGATGGCCCCGGAATGACGAGGTGGTCTGGTTGCGTTCCAGCGCTAGTCAGGTCTCTTTTGGTGGTACGTCAACAGCCACGCCTTCAACGTGACCGTCATGCATCCTACGCCTGACAACAATTCCATAAAATGGAATACTTCGCTACCTATCCATCAGAAATTCTTCAGCATGAATCTCCCCAACCTCGACATGGATGCGCTGCGCACGCTGGCCGCGATCCTTCGCCTGGGCAGCCTGGCCCGCGCGGCCGAACGCGTGAACCGCTCGCAATCGGCGGTCAGCCAGCAGATGCGCAAGCTGGAATCGCAACTGGGGCAGCCGGTGTTTCGCAAGCAGGGGCGCCGGGTGGTGCTGACCGAAGCGGGCGACCGCGTGCATGCGTACGCGCTGCGCATCCTTGCGCTCAATGACGAGGCGGTGCACGCCGTGCATGGCGCATCGATCGGCGGCACGGTGCGGTTCGGCCTACCCGGGGATTTCGCGGAATCCTGGTTGCCGGCGGCGCTGGGGCAATTCAAGAAGGCGTATCCGGCGGTGCGCGTGGACGTCGCAGTCGAGCGCAACAACGCGCTGCTGGAACGGCTGGATCGCGGAGAGCTGGACCTGGTACTGGCGATGGGCCATGCCCGGCGCGCCGATGCCGAACGACTCGCGACACTGCCGATGACGTGGGTGGGCGCCGTGGACGCGGGCAAGCGGTTGCGATCGAGCGACGTGATCGACATGGCGCTTTACCACCCGCCGTGCTTCTTTCGCGAGGCCGGCACGCGGGCGCTGGACAAGGCCTGCATGGCCTGGCGGCCGGCCTTCGTCACGGCCAGCCTGCAAAGCCTGTGGGCAGGCGTCGCCGCCGGGCTCGGCATCACCTTGCGCACCAGCGCAGGCATCCCACCCCAGCTGAGGAGGCTGGACGGCAAGTACGGACTGCCGCCGTTGCCGCGCGTCGATGTCTGCCTGCATGCCGGCGGCGATCCGGCGTCACCCGCGTTGAAGGAGTTGCGTCGCACGGTGACCGAGCACGCGCTGACCGAGCTTGCGGGGAAAAAGAGGGCGCGGTCCGCCAAGCGTCGCCCATCCTGACCTGAAACCCGAGGCGCCACCCTCCGCTCAGCTCACTCCGAAGCCGCAAACCCGCACTGCTTCTGCTCCATCGAAATCTGCTTGGTGATGCGGGTGGCGTTCTCCGCGTAGGCCTGCGTCACGGAACCGTGGTTCACGGTCTTGCCGCGCAGCGGACTCACGCCCGCGCAGAGGTGGAAGACGTGCGGCGTCGACGACTTCTGCGCGCCGTTCTCCGGGGCGATCCAGTACACGACATCCTGCCCGGCCGGGTTCGCGGCGGTCTTCGTCGCGTCGGCGATCGCGCTGGAATCGCGGGCGATGTCCTGCGCCTGCTGGGCGACCTCGGGTGAACAGGCCGTGGTCGGTTGGTTGGCCTTGATCTGCGCCGCGCACTGGTTCATGTCCTGCGTGTACTGCTCGACCGACGGCGGCTTGTAGCTCACGCCGATCAACGCGGCGATGATGGCCAGCACCGCGCCCACGCCGCCGGCGACCTTCTTGTTCTTCGGATCCATGTCCTTGTCCATGAAGATCAGGACAACCAGCGGCACGAAGGCAATCAGCGTGATGATCGCGCCGAGCTGGTTCTGGACGAAGAACTTGAAGCCGTCGGCCCTGCTGGCCGGGTCCTGCTTGTTGGCCGCCTTCCACAACAGGTTGCCGGCGATCGCGAAGATCGCGATCCCGACCAGGATGCCGATCAGCAGCCCGAGATTGCCGTGGTCGAACTTGTGCCTGTAGAGCAGGACGATCGCGACGACTTCGCCCGCGATGGCAATGATCCACGCGACCACCGCGAAAATGCGCAGGCGCGTGGCGGCGGACTTCTGGCCCTGCGAGGCACGCCACGCCTTGGTGACGTCGGTTTGTTCGGCCGGCTTGTTGTCGGACATGTCCACACCCTCCCGTGTCGATGCTCCCGTGCGCCGGAGTATAGGACAGGCAACCGCGAAATCGCCAAGGGGTCCAAGGACCAGAACAGGCGGCAGCCCACCACCGGGGGTCCGGCATGAAATCCGGCGCGCTAAAGTAAAGGGAAGAACGGAGGAAGTGCATCTGCCCCCGTTTACCAACCTGCCCGAAACCCGATTCCGACCGCTGCTTTGCCGATCCTGTGGAGTACCTTGTTTTGAACCGCACACGCAACGCCCGGAGTCCTGCCCGTTTCCGGTACGTGCCATTCATGTGGGCGTTGCTGCTGGCACCAAGCCTGTCCACGGCCGCGGTACAGACCAGCGAGCCATTCGTGGGGGTGCAACTGGAACGGATCGTGAGGTCGAAGCCAAGGCCGGAAATCATCCACCTCGCAATCATCGATCCCGAGGCACCCGGCATTCGCTTTCTCGTCACCCCGTCCAATGGTGATCCGAACGGACCGCTGCCGGGCGACCCCAATCTCGAAACCACCCGCGAGACGACCCTGCAGTTCATTACCCGGCAACACGCGCAGCTCGGAATCAACGGATCGTTCTTCACCTTCGTCAAACATTCGCTGGACACGGATGACGTGTCACTGGTGATCTCGGGCGGCCACGTCATCTCTCCGCTGGATCCGCATCGCGCCTGGGTCCTCAACATCACGCCCGACCATCACGTCCAGATCCGCAAGGTCACCGCCAGCGAGGTTGGCAAACCGGGGGCCCGACTCCATGACACGATCGCCGGTTCGGACCTGCTTGTGGAACAAGGAAAGGTTGTCGCACCGACCGGATCCAAATTCGACGACAGCCACCCTCCGCGCACGGCGGTCGCGGTCACACGGCAGGGTCGCCTGCTGTTGATGACCGTCGACGGCCGCCAACCCGGATTCAGCGAAGGGATGAGCCTGCAAGAGGTGGCCCGGTTCCTGGTTGCGCATGGCGCGGTCGAGGCGCTCAATTTCGATGGAGGTGGTTCCACCACCATGGCGATCGCCGATCCCCGCCCGCGGATCATCAATTTCCCGAGCGATCACAAAGCGGATGGGGATGCCGGTGAAGCGCGCGCGGTCGGTGTCAACCTCGGGGTATTCGCCCGCCCGAATCCCGATTACAAACCCCTGCCGCCCATTCGAACTGCGGCTTCCCGCTGACTTGCGTCCAAAGTCTTCCCGTCAACCGACAGGGGGTGAGCCGTGCTTGCTGTCAACCCCGCAACAGGATGACCGGAAGCGCCACCAGGCCCAACGCGAGGAGTATGCCCAGCACGGTCATCACGCGCATCGGGTCCGCGCGAAACACGCTGATGAACGTCCCTGCGGTGCCGGCGCGCCTGGCGGCCGCATAACCGCGTCTTCCGGCACCCAGCAAGGTAGGTGGGTTGACCCGCACTTGATCCGGGCGAAGCCCAACGCGTAGTCACAAAACCAAGTTGGGCTTCCCGATGAAGCCGGTCAGCCCAACCTACAGCCAACCTGACGTCGTCATTCCGGGGCGTCCCGCCTTCTCCACGCTCGTCATTCCGGGGCGCCCCGCAGGGGCGAACCCGGAATCGGTCTGAAGGACAACCACACCGATTGGCTCACGCAGTCCATGGCGCGAGTCAATCGGTTTGAAAGGCTGCCGCGTGCAATACCGATTCCGGGTTCTGCCCGCTACCGGCGCGGACAGCCCCGGAATGACAAGATTCCATCCAAACGCGACTCCTCCAGCAAGGCCGGTTGGGTTGACCCCGCACATGATCCGGGGGAAGCCCATCGCCTTAATGCATCTGCACCACCGGCAGCTCGATGTAGCTCGCCTCGCCGGGTGCGTGGTAGATGCTTTGCGTCGCCTTCACGTAGTCGGCGGGCTGCGCGAAGAAGATGTTTTTGACATAGGTCTGCGGGTTGCGGTCGTACAGCGGAAACCAGCTCGACTGCACCTGCACCATGATGCGGTGGCCGGCGCGGAACACGTGGTTGGCGGTGGGCAGCTCGAAGCGGTACAGCAACGGCTGGTTCGGCGCCAACGCGTGCGGCGTGGAGAAACTGGTGCGGTAGCGGCCGCGGAAGATATCCATCGCAATCCCGAGCTGGTAGCCGCCCAGGCGCTGCAGTCCCGAATCCGGCTCCGCGGCAACCTGGTCCGGGTAGACGTCGATCAGCTTCACCACCCAGTCCGAATCGGTCCCGCTGGTGGCGGCGACCAGGTGCACCTTGGGTTGGCCGGCGATGGTGACGTCGTGGTCGAGCACCGCCGACTCGAAGGTCGCCACGTCGGTGCGTCCCGAGAACTCGCGCTGGTCGTCCACCAACCAGCGCGGCCATGTCATCTCGCCGCTGTAACCCACGGGCAGCACCGGGCGCGTGCGGTACGGCACCGGCTTGGCGGGGTCGGATACGTAACTCGTGTCTTGGGCCTCGGTTGCGGTGGGCGCCGTGAAGCCCGCGTTGCCGCCGGCGTGCAGGTAGAACGGCGTGGGCTTGATGCCGCAGCCGGTAGCGCAACCTTGCGGCCATGCCGTCAGGCGCTCCCATTGGTTGCTGCCGGTGCGGAACGCCGTCACCGGCGCGACCGGATTGGCCGGCGCGTCGTCCTTCAGGTAATGCGCGAGGAACGGCGCCAGGATGTGCTGCATGAAATACGTGCCGGTTTCGCTGCCGAAGTGGATGGCGCCGAGATGGCTGCCGGGTTCGACCTGCTGGCCGTGATGCCATGGCCCGATCACGAGGTACACCATGTCGTTGCCGGTGTCCTTCGGCTTGATGGCCTTGTACACCGCGATCGGGCCGTAGATGTCCTCCTGGTCCCACAGCCCATGGACCAGCATCACGGGTACCTGCAAAGGCAGCTTGGCGAGGATCTTGTCCATCGCCTGCGCGCTCCAGAAACTGTCGTAGGCCGGGTGCGCGGTCAGCTTGTTCCAGAAACCGAGCTGCCCCATCGCGTATGCCTTGCCCATGGCGCCGGCCGAACCGTAGTGCATGTACAGGTCGTAATCGTCGTAGTAGTTGCTCCACCACACCGCCTTGTTGTCGCGGGTCGCCACCTGGTCGTACACGTAAGGCAGGTTCTGCTGGCGGAACGCGCCGTTGTGGAACCAGTCGTCGCCCATCCAGCCGTCGACCATCGGATTCATCGGCACCACCACTTTCAGCGCGGGGTGCGGGTGGACCATGGCGACCAGCGCCTCGTAGCCGTCGTAGGAAATGCCAAGGTCTCCGACCTTGCCGTTGCTTTCCGGCACGTGCTTGACCAGCCAGTCGATCGTGTCCCAGGTGTCGGTCGCCTCATCCACCGGCGTGTCGTTGAGCGGCCCGCGCAGCGGACGGTTCATCACGAAGTCGCCCTCGGAACCGTACTTGCCGCGCACATCCTGGATCACGCGGATGTACCCGCCCTCGACGATCACCGGCACCGCGTTGTCGAAACCGTCATGGCTTTGCAGCGCCGTGCCCATGTTGCCACTGAGCTGGTCGTGTTCGGTCTGGGCCACCATGCTGCCCGCGTCGTAAGGCGTGCGCGTGAGCAGCATCGGCGCATCGTGCGCGCCCTTGGGAAGCATGATCACCGTGTGCAACTTGACGCCGTCGCGCATCGGGATCATCACGTCGCGGATCGTGTAGCCGAAGCTGGAATGGTCCGGCGTGAAGTGCGCCGGGGTTTCGCTCGGCAGCGACGGATACTTCGGGGGCGGATTGTCGGCGGCACTGGCGCAGGCTGCGCAGAGCAACAACGCGAACAGAAGCGGCCACCGATGGCGGATCGGACCTTTCATTGCGGCACCCCTTTCATTCACCCGGACCGCGGCGAACATAGCAGCGGAGACCTGGGCTCGCACGTGCAGGGCCATGCCCGGCGAGCCGACGCCGGCCGCTGCTTGTTGCGTGGTGCGCAACATGATACAGTTGCGGCATGATCAAATCGTTCCGGCACAAGGGCCTGCGCCGGCTGTTCGAAACCGGAACAACGTCTGGCGTCCAGGCCAGCCACGCCAAGCGGCTCCGGATGCAACTGGCAGCACTTGACACCGCGCTGACGATCGACGACATGGACATTGCCGGTTTCCGCTTGCACCCGCTCAAGGGCGCCATGCGTGGACGCTGGTCCATTTCGGTCAATGGCAACTGGCGGGTCACGTTCGAATTCCGCGATGGCAACGCCTACGTTCTGGATTACGAGGATTATCACTGATGGCCATGTACAACCCTCCCCACCCCGGTGAGTTCATCACCAACGTCTATCTCGATCCGAACGGCATCAGCGGGCGGGTGCTCGCCGACAAGCTGGGCGTGGCGGCGTCGACACTCAGCCGTGTCCTCAACGGCAGCAGCCGCGTTACGCCCGAGATGGCGCTGCGCCTCTCCAAGGCACTGGGCCGTTCGCCGGAAAGCTGGTTGACCATGCAGGACAACCATGACCTCTGGCTGGCACGGCAACAAGTCGATTTGCAAAAGGTCGGCAAGCTCAAGCTCGCTGCAGCCTGAGAGCACCGTTTCCCCTGCTGCATTCCCCACGATGAACACCCTGCCCAACATCCACCCCGGCGAAGTGCTGCTCGAAGAATTCCTTGCGCCACTTGGCATCAGCCAGAACGCCCTCGCCCGCGCTGCCAGCGTGCCACCGCGCCGCATCAACGAAATCGTGCTGGGCAAGCGCGGCGTCAGCGCCGACACCGCCGTGCGACTCGCCGTCGCGCTCGGCACCAGCGAGCGCTTCTGGCTGGGCCTGCAGGCCGACTACGACCTCGAAGAAGCGCATCGCGCACTGGGCAAGAAAGTCGCGCGGATCGAGCGGATCGCTGCGTAAAGCGTCGACGCTGCCCTCCTGGTTTCCTGGCCTTGACCCCGACTGCTTCCGCCGAATGATCGAGCGGCAACTGGGCCGGGAGTTCGGGCCAAGGAAGATCGGCCGACCTAAAAGACCTCCATCGAAACCGGCGACCTGCTGGACAGTCGACGGTGAGCCCTGTTTTTCCTTATGCGAGAATTCCCGCTTTCATCCATCGGGCGTTGCACGGCATGAAAACCATCGGGCTGATCGGTGGCATGAGCTGGGAATCCACCCTGCACTACTACCAGCGCATCAACGAGCTGGTGGCCGCGCGCCTGGGCGGCCTGCACTCGGCCAGGTTGTTGCTGTGGAGTGTCGAGTTCGCCGAGATCGCGCGCCTGCAACACGCCGATGACTGGGATGCGGCCGGCCGCATCCTCGCGGATGCCGCGCGCCGGCTGGAACACGCCGGGGCCGAAGGCATGTTGATCTGCGCCAACACGATGCATCGGGTGGCGCCTGCGGTCGAGGCGGCCGTCAGCGTTCCGGTGCTGCACCTTGCCGACATCACCGCCCACGCCTTGCTGGCCGACGGCCACCGCAGCGCCGCGTTGCTCGGCACCCGCTTCACCATGGCCCAGCCGTTCTACCGCGAACGGCTGGAACGCGACGGCCTGTCCATCAGCGTGCCGACGCCGGAAGAACAGGACGCGCTGCACCAGATCATCTTCGACGAGCTGGTGAAGGGGCGCGTGGAAGCGGCATCGCGCGAACGCTTCATCACGATCATGCGCCGGATGCACGCCGCGGGCGCGCAGGCGGTGATCCTCGGCTGCACGGAGTTCGGCATGCTGTTGCGCGCAGGGGACGCGCCGGACATCCCGCGCGTCGACACCACCGAACTCCACTGCCAGGCCGCCGTGGACTGGATGCTCGCGGAAGGCTCCGGTTATAAGGACGCGCCTGACCGAGTTTCAGTCGAGGTGTCCGTCGCCCTGTCAGAAAATTGTCCCTGACGCCTTTTTGCTCTTTTCGCTTTCGGTTACCCTGGGCGAATGGGGGAGCCGGTGGACCATGCCATCAAATCGGCATCGCGCAAGCGGTGGGGCTACGGAGCGTCGATTCCGCAATTCCTTGCGGACGACCCACGCCTGATCATCGGTGCACTCGCAAGCTGGTCCAGCTTCGCGGACGAAACCACGCAAAAGGCGGCGTGGCTGGAGCAAATCTCCATCCTGAAGAAACTGCTCACACCGTATGCCGCAGCCAACGGCGCCCTGTTCTTCGAATACGACATTCCGCGACTGGGTTTGCGTGTCGACACGGCGCTCCTGCTTGAGCACGTCTTGTTCGTCCTCGAGTTCAAGGTGGGCGCACGCGATTACACGCGCGACGCGATCGATCAAGTCTGGGATTACGCGCTGGACCTCAAGAACTTCCATGAAGCCAGCCACCGGATTCCGATCGTTCCGATACTCGTCGCCACAAAAGCTGGCGCAACGACGCTGCGCATCGAGATCGGGCATCACCAAGATGGCGTTCCACTGCCGTTACGCTGCAGTTCCGAAAGTCTGGCGGATGCCATCCAGCTCGGACTGAAACACTTTCAACCTGAGCAAATTGATCCTGACAGATGGCAGCACGGCCGTTACCACCCCACGCCCACCATCGTGGAAGCGGCGCGAGCCTTGTATGCCGGACATACGGTCGAGGAAATCTCCCGCAGCGACGCCGGCGCCGAAAACCTGACGGTCACTGCGAATCGACTTGCGGAACTAATTGCCGAAGCACGCCACCGCGGTGAAAAGGCCATCTTTTTCGTGACCGGCGTGCCGGGTGCCGGCAAGACGCTGGTTGGCTTGGATATCGCCAACCGGCATACCGACAAGGAAGACAATCTCTACAGCGTGTACCTGTCCGGAAACGGCCCACTGGTGAGCGTGCTACATGAAGCGCTGGCACGGGATCAGGTGACACGCGCAAAGCAATCGGGAAAGGCACTGCGCATTGGCGAAGCCCGCAGCGCCGTCAAGCAATTCATCCAGAACGTGCATCATTTTCGCGATGACTGTCTCGCGAGCGCGGGCGCGCCCATTGAACACATCGCGCTGTTCGACGAAGCCCAGCGCGCATGGGACCTGCACCAAACGTCCAGCTTCATGCGCCAAAAGAAGGGAGTGGAAGGCTTCAGCGAGTCCGAACCCGAGTTCCTCATCTCCTGTCTGGACCGGCATGACGATTGGGCGGTTGTCGTCTGTCTCGTTGGCAGCGGGCAGGAAATCAACACCGGCGAAGCGGGTATCAGCGAATGGCTGGCCGCTATCCGCGCGTGCTTCGACAACTGGCAGACTTACCTGTCACCCCGACTGCGTGAAATCGAGTACCACGCTGACGCAGAGCTTGAAGCACTTCGATCGAGTCCGCGTGCGCATTGGGATAGTGCACTGCACCTCGCCACGTCCATGCGCTCGTTCCGCTCTGAACGCGTTTCCGAGTTCGTCAATTTGCTGCTGGCACTGGAAGTGGAAGCGGCACGCGCAACCCTCTCCGACGTACTGCCTCATTTTCCGATCCGATTGACCCGCCATCTGGACCACGCGAAAGCATGGTTGCGCCAACAGGCACGCGGCAACGAGCGCTACGGCATCGTCGTCTCGTCACAGGCGCAGCGACTGAAGCCGCACGCGATCGACGTCCGCGTCAAGGTCGACCCGGTCCGCTGGTTCCTCGAAAGCAAGCAGGACGTGCGGTCTTCCTACTACCTCGAAGACGTGGCAACGGAATTCCATGTGCAAGGATTGGAGCTCGACTGGACGTGCGTTGTATGGGATGGCGACCTGCGCATCAATGGCGGTCAATGGGATCACTTCAGCTTCAAAGGCAAGCGTTGGGAACACGTACGCAGCGACACGCGCCAGCGCTACCTCCTGAACGCCTACCGTGTGCTGCTTACGCGTGCGCGCCAAGGCATGGTCATCGTTGTGCCGGAAGGCAGCGTCGACGATCCGAGTCGCGCGCCGGCTTACTACGATCCCGCATTCCACCTGCTTGCCGGTCTTGGCATCCCGACGCTGTAGCCAAGCTGAGATTGGGAGTCCGCCCGGAGGACGATCAACCGCGGCTGTAGCACTCCTCGATCGCGGTCATGATGCGGCGCCGCTGGGGCTCGGGGATCTGCTTGCCCTTGCCGTCCGCCATGAAGTGGCACATCTTCGGGTTGATGACGTGAACATTCGGCGACGGCACCGAACACGTCACATACCAGCCCGGCAGCGCCAACACGGGCTCAACCGGTACACGCTCACCCGTCTTGCGGTACAGAAGGTCACTCAGCCAACGAGTCTGCGCGCGGGCCTGTTCAAGCATCTTCGTTTCGCGCCAACCGGGAAATTCGAGCGCTTCGCCATTGAACTTGACCGCAACACTCGCTTTTCCGCGAGTCGCGGGCTTGCGACGTGACTTGGTCTCGATCATGAAAACCGCGCCTGGACCCACCACCACGTGATCAAGGTTGAACTTGTCTGCAGGAATGTCGTGGTAGACCGCACAGCCCTTGGACACCAGCGACGCCAATGCCTGCGCCGTTGCGCGCTCCGCCGCGCGACCTTCGAGGTACTTGCGCCGCGCACGCAGCACCTTCGACGCCGACCATGTTGCCCAGACCCCCACAATCAAAACCAAGGCCAGAAGAACCGCCTCGGTGATCCCGAAGTGGAAAGAGCGGGCACCAAGCTTTTGCAGCGACCAAGCTGCAAGAATCATGGGGCCGATCAAGACCGCGATCAGCATTCGCTCGTCAGCGACATCCATCAGGCGATCGGCTTCACGCTGCGCCTGTTCACCGGGAAGGTGCATCAACTCATCGGTGAGCGGCGAGCGGCGCGCATCGCGCCGGCGCTGCCACCAAACCCAGGACACGAGAAAAAGCACGGGCAGCAAGCCAACCGCCAACGCAACAAGAACGAGCAGCACTGGAACCAATGCGTTCATCGATTCTCCCCTGATCCCCACACCCCGCGAGGACGCCTGCACACGGGCAATTCTTCAACGGCTGACGCTACGCCGTTCGGTCCGCCGCTGGCCAAGTTAAGTATCTCCGCCCCCTTTTTTCGTCCTCTCTTTTTTACCCCCTCTTGTTCGTCCGCCCCCAATTTCAAGTGTTCCTTGCTGTCTTTCAAACCGCAGCATGGATGGCACGCGAAACGGCAAGCAAACAAACCTCAAAATGACTAATTTGCTTGGCAACAATGCGTTGCTGATTGATACACCAGCTCGGCGCGTAAATGGTTATCTGCTGAGGCACCGTGGCCAAGCTGGAATTATGTGCCAAATGACCTCTAGCAATTTTCAATGTAGACAGCGCTGATACCAACGTATCCAACTGGTTCGGATGCGCTAAACACATCGCCCTCTCGGCCGCGTCGACCCCACGCTCGCCGATCGCCGCGACCAACATCTCGCGCAAATGCGATTTGTAAGTGAACCCGTGCGTAGCTTTAATAACCGCCTTGATCGCCTCATTATCACGGACGCCACACTCTATCGAAACATTTATGACCAATTCGTCAAAACGCTCTTCCAACCACCCACAATACTCGAGTGTCGCCAATTTTGACAAAAACTTGGCGCGGGGTGGCGTCAAATGCGGCTCGTTGAACCAGGAGTCCAGCTCAGCGAGCAGCTCTTCGATCGACATTACGGCCGCCCGAAGATTGCCACCGCCTTCTCCAGCCTTGCCTTCACCGTCTTAGCGCTAGCGAGGGCATACCGCGCGCCTTCAGCAAACTCAGGCTCACGTAAAAGACGCGCTCCTGCATCAACTAGAAACTGATCTCGGTCAGCACGATCCCGGATCGTATCGACATTAGAAAGGACTCCGACCAAGACCGCCTCCACCAGCGTTAAGGCCTTTTTCGTTGATCCTAGTGCGCGCAACACCACGGCCGCCCCCTCCGCGCCTTCTGTCAACTGTGTAATTACCTCAGCAGTTTGTTCAACAGAAGCCTTCGACGCTTTTTGCATGAATATGTTTAGAAATCCCGCAAGGTTCCCTTCGTAATTTTTCAAGCCGGCGGTAAACGCCAACGCGCGTAGCGCCACCTCGACCGAGCGAAATCGATCCACTGGCCCCCAAATATTGCGTTTGATCTGAGACCAATTTCTGTCCGTGCGATCAAATTTTTTTAGTTCATCATTAAAATGACCTGAATATATGCAGTTTCTAATTTCTTGGTTGTTCAACCTAACGCCGCCAGAATTTAGGCGATTGAATATCGTAAATAAATATCTAGTATGACTGTCATTTTCATAATCACATCGGATCACAGTAATTGGTATACTTATATCTTCAACACTTGCGTATATTGACTTTTGTGCTTCATCGCCATTCTTAAGTTGATAGTTTGTAGCACCTTTTAACAACGGATGAATATCGTCTAAATTATCAATTCTCCACTCCGCGGTCCCCAAGAATTGGGTAATAGTGGTCATTCTCTGCAGGCCATCTATTACTTTCCACTTCTGGGTTTTTGCATCAAGACTAAAACACATGCTTGGAATCGGGAGGCGCTTAACGAGCGAATCAATGAATCGTGCTTGTTCTGACCGCTTCCACACAACCTCACGCTGAAAATCTGGCTGAAGCTCAAGCTTTCCACTCCCAGCGCCATACATACGATTCAGGTCCGCGCATGAACGCAATTCATTGTACGCGACTACATTATCAGGCGGAATCGGCTGTTCCGAATCCTCCTGGAAAAAGCTCATTTCTATTTCTTTCAAGGCGCTGCGGTCACTCATCTTGTTCTCCCTGCTCCCATTCGCATTGCGCGCACAACAAACTACATATTCCGCCGGTACTCCCCACCCACATCGTACAAGGCATGACTGATCTGCCCCAGCGAGTGGGTCTTCACAGCTTCCATCAGCGCCTCGAACACGTTGCGGCGTTCACGCGCGGTGTCCTGAAGATAGCGCAGGCCGTGTCCTTGCGCCGCATTATGCCCTTCGACTTCGCTCGCCTTCGGCGAGCTACGCTCAGGGCGAACGGTGTTTTGTTGGCCGTCGCTCGCGTCATCGGCGGAATCGACTTCGTGCGTGCGGTCGGTTTCGCCTGACGGCGCCAGCGCGTTGCGGGCTTGCTGGAAGGCCTGCACGTTGTCGATCTGCTGGTGTTTTTCTTCTTCGGTCGAGCGGATCAGCTCGATGGTGGTGGCAGTTTCGCCGGCGTGTTCCTTGGGCAGGAAGGTGTTGACGCCGATCAGCGGCAGCGAGCCGTCGTGTTTCTTGTGTTCGTAGTACAGCGATTCTTCCTGGATCTTGCCGCGCTGGTACATGGTGTCCATCGCGCCCAGCACGCCGCCGCGGTCGCTGATGGCTTCGAACTCCTTGTACACGGCCTCTTCCACGAGGTCGGTGAGCGCCTCGATGACGTAGCTGCCCTGCCACGGGTTTTCGTTGAAGTTGAGCCCCAGCTCGTGGTTGATGATGAGCTGGATGGCGACCGCGCGGCGCACGGATTCCTCGGTGGGCGTGGTGATGGCTTCGTCGTAGGCGTTCGTATGTAGTGAATTGCAGTTGTCGAACAGCGCGTACAGCGCCTGCAGCGTGGTGCGGATGTCGTTGAACTGGATTTCCTGGGCATGGAGGGATCGCCCGGAGGTCTGGATGTGGTACTTCAGCATCTGGCTGCGCGGTGACGCGCCGTAGCGCTCGCGCATCGCGCGCGCCCAGATGCGCCGCGCGACGCGGCCGATCACGCTGTATTCCGGGTCCATGCCGTTGGAGAAGAAGAACGACAGGTTGGGCGCGAAGTCGTCGATCTGCATGCCGCGCGCGAGGTAGTACTCGACGATGGTGAAGCCGTTCGACAGCGTGAAGGCGAGCTGCGAGATCGGGTTCGCCCCGGCCTCGGCGATGTGGTAGCCCGAGATCGACACCGAATAGAAGTTGCGCACCTTGTGGTCGACGAAATACTGCTGGATGTCGCCCATCATGCGCAGCGCGAATTCGGTGGAGAAGATGCAGGTGTTCTGCGCCTGGTCTTCCTTCAGGATGTCGGCCTGCACGGTGCCGCGCACGGTGGAGAGCGTGTGTTCCTTGATGCGCGCGTAGGTTTCGGAGTCGACAAGCTGGTCGCCGGTGACGCCGAGCAGCGCGAGGCCGAGGCCGTCGTTGCCTTGCGGCAGATCGCCGTGGTACTTCGGCTGCGGCTTGCCTTTGAGGAGTTCGGCAATCTTCTTTTCCGCCGTGGCCCAGCGCGCCGCGTCTTCCTTCAGGTATTTCTCGACCTGCTGGTCGATCGCGGTGTTCATGAACATCGCGAGGATCATCGGCGCGGGGCCGTTGATGGTCATCGACACGCTGGTCTTGGGGTTGCACAGGTCGAAGCCGGAATACAGCTTCTTCATGTCCACCAGCGTCGCGATGGACACGCCGGAGTTGCCTATCTTGCCGTAGATGTCCGGGCGCGGCGCCGGGTCTTCGCCGTACAGGGTGACCGAATCAAACGCGGTGGAAAGCCGCGCGGCGGGCTGGCCGAGGCTGAGGTAATGGAAGCGGCGGTTGGTGCGCTCGGGCGTGCCCTCGCCCGCGAACATGCGGGTCGGGTCTTCGCCGCTGCGCCGGTACGGGTACACGCCGCCGGTGTACGGGTACGCCCCCGGCAGGTTTTCCAGCATCAGGTACTTGAGCTGCTCGCCCCAATCGTTGGTCGTGGGCGGCGCGATCTTCGGCACCTTTTGGTGCGACAGGGTTTCGCGGTAGTTGTCCACCTTGATGGCCTTGCCGCGCACCGTGTATTCGTTGAATTCGGCTTGGACCGATTCGCGGCGTGCGGGCCAGTCGCGCAGGGCGTGGATGGCGTCCGCCGAGAGTTCCTTCACCGCTTCGTTGTAGCGTTGACGCAGGAGCAGAACGCTGCCATCTACTTCGTCGTCATTCCCGCGCACGCGGGAATCCATCTGCTCCTGCGCTTCGACTTCGCTCGCCTGCGGGGAGCTACGCTCAGCGCGAACGGTTTTTGAATTTGCCCTCTCCCCCGCTTGCGAGGAAACATCATTGCCCCCTCCCACGCGCGCAGAGCGCGCGTCTCCCTCCCCCGCATGCGGGGGAGGGTTGGGGTGGGGGGAAGCTTGCGAAGACGTCGCGGTGTTCCCCCCATCCGCCCTGCGGGCACCTTCCCCCGCAAGCGGGGGAAGGGAACGCTCAGTTGGATGCGTACCCGCAAGCGGGGGAAGGGAAAGATACTGGTTGTCGTAAAGATCGAGCGGCTTCGGCAACGCCGGATCGTCGAGTTCCTTCAACGACTCGTAATAGTGCTGCGCCTTCGACGCGGCCTCGGCCATGCGCTTGGCATCGACGTTGATGCCCCTGCCTTGTTCGGCGATTTCGGCGAGGTAGCGCACGCGCTTGCCGGGGATCAGTACGGTGGCGCGCGGTTCCTTCAGCGTGGTGTCGAGGTGCGGGTTGAAGTCGCAGTGCGAGACCGTACCCTCACCCTCGGTCCCTCTCCCGGGGGGAGAGGGATGCAAAGCCGCTTCGCCCGGAGCGGGAAGCGACGCCGCAGAGGGAGATGAATGCAAAACCTTCTCGCGCAGCAACCGGCACAGGTTCGCGAACATCCAGGTGACGCCGGGGTCGTTGAACTGGCTGGCGATGGTCGGATACACCGGCACGTCTTCGTCCGGCATCTGGAACGCGGTGTGGTTGCGCTTCCACTGCTTGCGCACGTCGCGCAGCGCGTCTTCGGCGCCGCGGCGGTCGTACTTGTTGAGCACGACGAGTTGGGCGAAATCCAGCATGTCGATCTTTTCGAGCTGCGACGCCGCGCCGTAGTCGCTGGTCATCACGTACACCGGGAAATCGACGAGGTCCACGATTTCGGTGTCGGCCTGCCCGATGCCGGCGGTTTCAACGATCACGAGGTCGAACGGCAGCGATTTCAGGAATGCGATGCAGTCGTGCAGGACCGCGTTGGTCGCGACGTGCGCGCGACGCGTCGCCATCGAACGCATGAACACGCGGTGCGAGCGCAGCGCGTTCATGCGGATGCGGTCGCCCAGCAATGCGCCGCCGCCCTTGCGGCGGGTCGGATCGACCGCCAGCACCGCGATCCGCATTTCGGGGAACGCGTGCAGGAAGCGCAACAGCAGTTCATCGACGACAGACGACTTGCCCGCGCCGCCGGTGCCGGTGATGCCAATGACGGGGACCGGGGACCGGGGACCGGGGACCGGATGTGCACTGGCCCACTGCTTGCGCAACAACTTCAGTTCGGCCTCGGAAAATCCGCCGTCTTCAATTTCACTGAGAACCCGACCGACACTTATTTCGTCATCAATATTTGCGAACGCACCAACCACTGGTCCCCGGTCCCCGGTTCCCGGTCCCTGCTTCTGCCGGTCCCCGGTCCCCTGTCCCTGGTCCCGTGCGTGCTTCGCCCGCGCCACCACGTCCTCGATCATGTGCACCAGCCCCATGTGCATGCCGTCGTTGGGGTGGTAGATGCGCTCGACGCCGTAGTCTTCGAGCTGTTTGATTTCCTCGGGCGTGATGGTGCCGCCGCCGCCGCCGAACACGCGGATATGGCCGGCGCCGCGCTCGCGCAGCATGTCCACCATGTACTTGAAGTATTCGACGTGGCCGCCCTGGTAACTCGACAGCGCGATGCCGTCGGCGTCTTCCTGCAGCGCCGCGCGCACCACGTCTTCCACCGAACGGTTGTGGCCGAGGTGGATCACCTCCGCGCCCTGCGACTGGATGATCCGCCGCATGATGTTGATGGCCGCGTCGTGCCCGTCGAACAGGCTGGCCGCGGTGACGAAGCGCAGCGGCGTGGTGTCGGCCTGCGGTTCGTGGGCGGGAACTCGGGATGCGGGGGCACTCATCATTCGGCTCGCAGTTGCAGCTTTGGAACCACCCGATTGTACCGCGCGACGGCCTGCGGCCCCGCATTCCGGCAGACCACCTTCACCTGCGGCACGACTTGTGGCATGTTCGCGGCAGGCACGCAACGGGACCCGCCATGCTGGTCGCGATCATCCTCATCCTGCTGGTCCTGGTGGTGGCCGGCGCCATCCTCGCCGATCGCCTCGCGCCCAAGGCGTCGGGCGAGCCGTCCCGTACGCTGCCCATCCAGCCGGATGCAACCCCACTCGACCGCGCGGTCGCGCCGTTGCTGGCCGCGCACCCGGACTTGAGCGGCGCAGTGATGCTCAACGACGGACCGACTGCGTTTGCGTCGCGCGCACTATGCACCCGCGATGCCGGCCGCAGCCTGGACCTGCAGTACTACATGTGGCACGACGACCTGTGCGGACGCCTGCTGGCGCGCGAGGTCGCGCGCGCGGCGGATCGTGGCGTGCGCGTGCGCATGCTGCTGGACGACATGAATGCCTACGGGCTCGACCAGCAGATGCTTGCGCTGGACGCCCATCCCAACATCGAGATCCGGGTGTACAACCCGTTCCGCAACCGCTCCGGCCTGTGGCGGCTGCTGGAAACCGTGGTGCGCGCGCTGCGCATCAACCACCGCATGCACAACAAGTCGTGGATCGCGGATGGCCGCATCGCGATCGTCGGTGGCCGCAACATCGGCGAGGAATATTTCAATGCCGCCAGCGGCACCAATTTCCGCGACCTCGATGTGTTGCTGATGGGTCCGGTGGTGGCCGACGCCGAAGGCATCTTCGATCGCTACTGGAACAGCGACACGGTGGTTCCGCTGAAGGCGCTGGGGAATCAGGACCCCGAACGCATGCGGCAACTGCGGGACGACGTCCGCGGCGAGTCCACCAGCGATCGAGCGCGCGAATACTTGGCGCAGGTGGAATCCGCGCGCGGGGTCGAAGCCTTCCTGAAGGGCCAACGACACCTGGCGTGGGTCGACAAGATCGAAGTGGTCGCGGATCCGCCGGCGAAGTGGCGCCGCGACGATCGCGGGGAATGGCTGGTGCGGCGCCTGGTCGATGCGATCGGAACGGCCACGACGCGCGCGTGGCTGATCTCGCCCTACTTCGTGCCCGGCAAGCACGGCACCCGCCAACTGCTGGATCTGGCACGCAAGGGTGTGGACGTGCGCGTGGTGACCAACTCGCTGGCCGCCAACGACGTGCCCGCCGTGCACGCCGGTTACGCGCGCTACCGCAAGCCGCTGCTCGAAGGTGGCGTGAAACTGTATGAACTCCGCGCGCAGGGACACCCCGGCAGCGCAGGGTTGTTCGGCAGCTCCGGCGCCAGCCTGCACACCAAGGCCTTCGTGATCGACGGGCACGACGGCTTCATCGGTTCGTTCAACCTGGACATGCGTTCGGCCACGCTCAATACCGAAATGGGTGTGTTGTTCGACGACGCCGAACTTGGCAAATCCCTTGAGGACGAATTCCGGCGGCTGGCGGACCCTGCGTTGAGTTACACAGTACGCCTGGATGCGAACGGCAAGTTGCGTTGGGAAGACGCTGTCCGGCAGCCACCCGCGATCCTCGAACGCGAACCGGATGCGACACTCGCACGCCGCGTCATCGCGAAAGTGCTGCGGTGGCTGCCGATCGAGACGCAACTTTGAAACGGCGCCGGCGTGCAGTGCGACCGACGTCGCGTTGCAGTCATCGAGTGTGGTGTAGCGTGAACACACCCGAACCCGATGCAATCTGAATGAACGGGTGATAAAAAAGCGTAGGCAAAGAATTCCCTGGCTATTCTCGGGCCGAGGCCAAGATTGGCCGAACATGAAGGAGGTGTCTCGTGCAACCACGCAATCTTGCATTGCTCGCCGCGCTGGCCATCGCAGGCGGCGCCACGTTGGCGATCACGCCACCGGCATCCGCGCAGGTCAGTATCGGCATCAGCGTCGGCACGCCGCCGCCACCGATGCGTTATGAAATGGTGCCGGCGCCGCGTCCAGGTTACGTCTGGGCGCCGGGCTACTGGAACTGGGGCGGTTCGGGCTATGTATGGGTCGGCGGCAACTGGTACCGCGACCGCCCCGGCTATGTCTATTACCAGCCGCGCTGGGAGCGTGACGGCGATCATTGGCGGATGCGCCGCGCCTACTGGGGCAGGGACGAGCATTGGCGCGGTCGCCATGACAACGGCCGGCACCGCGGCTGGTACAAACACCACGGTGACCACGACCACCACGGCGACAACGACGACCAGGATTGATCGCCTTCCCGCGTTTCACATCCGAGCCCGGCGCGCATCGCCGGGCTTTTTTTGCCGGAATGCTTTGTAGGTTGGCGCTGAGCCCGGACCCGATCCGGGGGAGGCCCAACCTGCTGGAGCTAGAGCACTTTCGACTCAAGGGCTGACGAGAAGGTCCCCTTCAGCCCTTCGGGCAGCTTCCCCCGCAAGCGGGGGAAGCAAAGCATTTCCTTCCCCTGCGCATAGCGCGGGGGAAGGTGCCGAAGGCGGATGGGGGTGCTTTTCGTAACCATCAAAACCGAAGTTGCTCCAGGCCCCGGCCTTCGCCTGAGCGGCGGTTTCTTGCAATCCCGGCCCGCGCCGCTCAATGCACGTAGTTGACCGCGATGGCTGGCGTCACCGAACGCTGCGTGTTGTGGCCACCCGTGATCACGCGCACGCCGAGCAGCACGCCGAGGGTGGGCGAGAAGTTGTATTCCACCGCGGGGGCATAACCGAAGGCATCCGAGGCACCAATGCGCGTGCGCACCGGCATGCGAGGCAAACCAGGGGTGTCGTCATGACCAACCAGATGGGTCGCATCGTTGTGGCTGTGGAACAGGTCCAGCGCCAGCACCCAGCGGCGCGTCAGGCTGTATTCGAACGCGGTGTCGATGGAATACCCCGCGCCGAGTGAAGCCCTGCCTTGAAAATCGGAACCGGTGCCGAACACGCTGGCGCCGTCGACGTCGGCGTGGCTCGCGAACGTGCGGGCGAGGTTCAGCCGCACGCGCAGGATGCGGCCGTTGGGCATCCAGAAATAACTCTGCGCGTTGACACCCAGCGTGGTCGCCCAGGCGCCCTGCCCCATGCCGTCGCTGGCCCGCTGCAGGCGATCGTAACGGCCGGTGGGCACGCTCTCCTGCAACAGCAGCGAGATCGTGGGCAGCCGGCTGCCTTCCTGGAACCGGGTGAGCCGGAATTGCGCCTGCAGGATCTGGTCGGCAAAGCCCACCCGCGAACTGTCCGGGGCGCCGCTGATGCGGTTGTAGCCGATGATGGGAATCAGGCCGACCGTGAGCCGGTCCGTGAGTCCATACAACACGTAGGCGCGTGAACCGAAACGGTCGGCGCCCTTCGACGCGACGTCGTAAAGATAGGGTTCGATCAGGACGTGCCCGCGCGGCAGGGTATCGGCGGAATTGGCCAGCATCGGGCCGGTCCACCAGGCATCGTCGCGCGACTGGCGATAGCTGCCATCCGCCGATTGTGCGTGCGCCGCGACAGCGACACCGAGCCACGCCACCAGAAGTGCAAAACACCGGAACATGCGGACGATCGGCCGCCGCTGCGCCGTGTCCAACGTCAAAGCCCACGCCATTTCCATCTCCGTCCGTTGCGTTCGGAGGCGCGCACGTTAGCCGCGACAGCGGTTTGTAGCCATAGCCACTTCGCTATGATTTCGCATGGCCACTTTGCCCGCCCGCCACGATGCGAAAAACATGCAACGCGTAGCCGCCAGCCTGCTGCCGCCGATCGCCCTGGAAACCGGCGGCGCGCCGATCTACGTGCAGGTGTCGGATTGGTTCCGCCGTGCGATCGCCGAGGGCCAGCTCCGACCCGGACAGCGGGTGCCGTCCACGCGCGCACTGGCGTCGGAGCTCAAGGTTTCGCGCTTGCCGATCTTCAGCGCCTACGAACAACTGCACGCCGAGGGTTACCTCGAAACCTTCACCGGCGCCGGCACCTGCGTCGCCGCCACCATTCCGCAGGCCGCGGCCGACGCGTTGCGCCGCAAGACCCGCCGGGGCGCGTCAACCACGCCTGCCCGGCCGGCTGCGCGCCGCATGGCCGCCCGCGCGACCGCGATGGCGGCCCCACCGCAGATGTGGCTGGAGACCCAGGGCGCCTTCCGCGTCGGCGTGCCGGCGCTGGACCGGTTTCCCTTGCGCACCTGGTCGCGCCTGATCCACCGCCATGCACGCCACGCCGATGCCGAGGCGTTGGCCTACGGCGATCCCATGGGATACCTGCCGCTGCGCGAAGCCATCGCCGACTACCTCGCGGTGGCACGCGCGGTGCGTGCCGATGCTTCGCAGGTGCTGATCACCGCCGGCATCCAGCACGGGCTGCAGATTTGCGCGCACGCGCTGCTCGACCCCGGCGACGAGGCGTGGGTGGAGGAGCCGTGTTACTCCGGCACCTGGCAGGCCTTGGCGACGGTCGGCGCCGTGGCCATACAAGTCCCGGTCGATCGGGATGGCCTGGACGCGGCGGAGGGATTGCGCCGCGCGTCGTCGGCGCGGGTGGCCTTCATCACGCCTTCGCACCAGTTTCCGCTCGGCGCCACCCTGAGCGCCGCGCGGCGGATCGAGTTGCTGCAATGGGCGGCGCGCGCGGGAAGCTGGATCGTCGAGGACGACTACGACAGCGAATACCGCTTCGACAGCAAGCCGATCGCGTCGCTGCAGGGGCTGGATGCGGACGCGCGGGTGATCTACATGGGCACTTTCAGCAAGGTGATGTTTCCCGCCCTGCGGCTAGGCTACCTGGTGGTGCCGAAAGACCTGCTGCCGGGGTTCCGCGCCTGCCGAGATGCGATGGATACCTGCTCGCCCACGCTGTCGCAGAAGGCCCTCAACGACTTCATCCGCGAAGGACATTTCGCGCGGCACATCCGCCGCATGCGCGGGTTGTACGCGGCGCGACGCACGGCGCTGCTCGATGCCATCGCGAAACATTTGCCGCACACCTTGCAGGCAACGGGCGCCGACGCCGGCATGCAGTTGTCGGCGCTGCTGCCGGACGGCACGGATGACATGGCGGTGTCGCAGCATGCCGCGCAAATTGGCGTGTCGGTACGGCCGCTCTCGCAATGCTACGGACACCCGGGGGCGCGCAGCGGCTTGATCTTCGGTTACGGTTCGGTCGACGAGCGCGCGATCGACGCCGGCGTGCGCAGCCTGAAGCGTGTCGTCCAACAGTACACGGGTTGATTACGCCACGCCGAACGGCAGGTTCGGCGACGACACCACGCGTTCGCCCACCGATTCCCCGCGCAGGAAACGCAGGCCGGCGTCGATCGTGGCGGGATCGTTGACGATGCGGCTGTGGCCCAGGCCCGTGGTGCTAAGCAGGCGCGCGCCCGGCCACAGGCGCGCGTAGCTTTCGCCCTCTTCCCACGGCACTTCGGTATCGGCGAGGTCGTGGATCACGAGGGCCGGCACCGCCAATGACGGCACCCGCAGGTGCGCAGTGAGCTCGCGCACCGTGACGCCGGTCTGCACTTCGAGGTGGCGCTGGATGCGCGGCACGATGCCGCCGACCAGGCCGACCCTGCGCGCGAAGCGCGCGGTCGCGGCATCGGGATCGGCCGCCGGCGAGATCAACAGCATGCGCCTTGCGACGGCGCCGTCCGCCAGCGCCAGCATCGCCGCCGTGCCGCCCATGGAATGGCCGACGATCGCGGCGAACGGGCCGTGGCGCTCGGCGATGCCACGCAGCGTGCGGGCGAAGCACGCCAAGGTGCAGCGGCCTTCGTCGCTGCGGCCGTGGCCCGGCTGATCGAACGCGACCACCGCGTAACCGGCTTCGCGCAGCGCGCGCACCCACGGCAGGAAACGCAGCGCGTAGCTGGACCAGCCGTGCGCGAGCAACACGCGCGGTTGCGTCTGCACGTCGCCCCATTGGTACACGGCCACGCGACGCCCGTCGATTTCGATGTCGCTGCGCAACGCGCCACCGTCGTCGGCGTCGCGTGCGCGCATGCGGCCGGCCGCGAACGGCGTGCACAGCAGCCGCGCCGCGCGGCGGGCCGTGGCGTCGGGGGCGAGCTGGCCGCCGATGCGATTGGCCATCCGCAGGGCGGCGAACGATAGCGTATTTAGAACGACCGTGCTTTTCGTGTTTGCGGCAATGGGCATGGTTGTGATCCGAAGCAAGGGGAATCAATTCGCGTGGCTGGCGAACAGGCGATCGAACGCACGCGTGGCGCGTGCGATCGCATCGGTCGCCCCGAACAGGTGTGAATCGTGGTGCAGCACGAGGACGATGCCGAACAACTCGAAGGCGACTTGTTCCGGATCGATGTCGGCACGCAGTTCGCCCGCCTCGACCGCCAGTTCCACCGCGCGCGCGAGGGCTTCACGCAGGCGCCGCTGCCAATACACCACGCGATCGCGGATGACGCCGGGCCGGTCGTCATATTCGATCGTGGCGGCGATCATGGGACAGCCGTCATGCGCCCACTCCATCCAGTTGGAGACGATGGCGCGCAGCCGCTTCAGGCCACGCGGCTGGCGGAACGCGGGCGCGAGTACGCGCTGGCTGAAGTCCTCGGCCACGGCATCCAGCACCGCCAGCTGCATGTCCTCGCGCGAGCCGAAGTGCGCGAACACGCCGCTCTTGGACATCGTCGCGGCCTGAGCGACGCTGCCGATGGACAGGCTTTCCAGCCCCTGCTTGCGCACGAGGCCAATCGCCCGCTCGACGATGGCGCCGTGGGTGGCGACACCCTTGCTGGTGGCGGCTGCAAGAACCATGGGCGCTACAATAGCACGTTCGTACTATTTTGCAAACATCCGGGAGCGCAACTTCGGCAGAGCGTTCGACGGCACTGCGCTAAGCTGTGGCGACACCGTCCGCTGCCGGGAGGAAGGCACCATGCGAAACCTCGCCATCGTCGCCTGTGTCGCACTGTTGCTCGGCGCCTGTGCCACCAGCCCGACCGGGCGCAGCCAGTTGATGCTGGTCTCGGGTTCCCAGATGAGCCAGCTCGGCCTGGAATCGTTCAACCAGATGCGCGAGCAAGGCAAGTTTGCGCAGGCGCCGCGCGAGCGCACCTACGCCACCTGCGTCGCCACGGCGCTGATCGGCGTGCTGCCGCCGCCGTGGAATACCGAGAAGTGGGATGTCGAGATCATCAACGACGACACCGCCAATGCCTTCGCCCTGCCCGGTGGCCGCATCGGCGTGAACCGCGGCCTGTTCAAGGTCGCGCAGACGCCGGATCAACTCGCCGCCGTGCTGGGGCATGAACTCGCGCACGTGGTCGCGCGCCATCCAGCCGAACGCGTTTCCGACAACCTGGC
Organism: Lysobacterales bacterium 66-474; assembly: GCA_001899805.1. Taxonomy (GTDB): domain Bacteria; phylum Pseudomonadota; class Gammaproteobacteria; order Xanthomonadales; family Rhodanobacteraceae; genus 66-474. The sequence goes on along the minus strand of MKWP01000014.1, from coordinate 379,521 downwards.
CACCCAGATCGGGGTGAGCGCCGCCAACGCCTACGGCGTCGCCCGCGGCATGAACCCCGACACCTTGCAGGCCTTGCTGGGCGTCGGCGCGCAGACCCTGGTGACGTTGCCGTTTTCGCGTGCGCAGGAAAGCGAAGCCGACGTGCTGGGCCAGCGCTACATGGCCGCGGCCGGCTTCGACCCGAAGGCCGCGGTCACGCTGTGGCAGAACATGGAAAAGGCCAATCCGGGCAACCGTGGACCGAGCTTTCTTTCCACGCATCCCTCACCCGGCGACCGCATCGCGAAACTTTCCGCCAACGCGCCGGCGCTCGAGCCCACCTATCGCGGCGCACGCGCCAACGGACGCGCTCCGCGCTGCTCGATGTGAACCCGGCTTCCCATCAACGATCCGAAGCTTGCAACAAAACCAATGCGTTACGCCGGCATGTTGAGGGGAAGATGCCGGTCGAGCCTGTCTTGCGCCACGCGTCCCGGCTACACTAGGCGGCTGCGTGCACGCAGGACGCCCTTCGCGGTCCGGGCACGCGCTTCGTCCGCGGCGCCCTGGGCGCCTTCCTCGTAATCGCGCGCCACGCATGTGGCGCTTCCGGGAGCAAGCAGCGATGCTTTTCGAAACCATTTCCACCACCGGCCACGAGCAGGTCGTGTTCTGCCAGAGCAAGGATGCGGGCCTCAAGGCCATCATCGCGATCCACAACACCGTGCTGGGTCCGGCGTTGGGCGGCCTGCGCATGTGGCCGTACAAGACCGACGAGGAAGCGCTGAACGACGTGCTGCGGCTGTCGCGCGGCATGACCTACAAGAACGCGGTGGCGGGCCTGAACCTCGGCGGCGGCAAGGCGGTGATCATCGGCGACCCCGCGAAGGACAAGTCCGAGGCGCTGTTCCGCTCGCTCGGGCGTTTCATCAACTCGCTGCATGGCCGCTACATCACGGCCGAGGACGTCGGCATCGACGTCAACGACATGGAATACGTGTATCGCGAAACCGAATTCGTGACCGGCGTGCACCAGGTGCACGGCGGCTCGGGCGACCCTTCGCCGTTCACCGCCTACGGCGCGCTGCAGGGCGTGATGGCGACGCTCAACTACAAGCACGGCAACGAGGACATCGGCAAGTACAGTTTCGCGGTCCAGGGCGCGGGCCACGTGGGTTCGGAGTTCATCAAGCTGCTGCGCGAACAGGGCGCCAAGGTGTTCGTCACCGACATCCACAAGGACTCGGTGCAACGTTGCGTCGATGAACTCGGTTGCGAAGCGGTCGGTGTCGACGAGATCTACGACGTCGATTGCGATGTGTACAGTCCGTGCGCGCTGGGCGGCACCGTCAACGAGCAGACCATCGACCGCATCAAGGCGCCGATCATCTGCGGCATCGCCAACAACCAGTTGTCCACCGACGCGATCGGCGACGAACTGATGAAGCGCGGGGTGGTGTACGCACCGGATTACGCGGTGAACGCCGGCGGCGTGATGAACGTGTCGCTGGAAATCGACGGCTACAACCGCGAGCGCGCGATGCGCATGATGCGCAGCATCTACTACAACGTCGGCCGCATCTTCCAGATCGCCGACCGCGACGGCATCCCGACCTACAAGGCCGCCGACCGCATGGCCGAGGAACGCATCAACGCCATCGGCAAGATCAAGCTGCCGACGATGGGCAATGACGGGGCGCGGTTCCTGGGCAGGATGCGCGGGCAGTAAGCGTTGGGACTCGCACCCGGAAAATGCGCCGTTCCGCCCTTCATGGTCATTCCGGGGTACCCCGAAGGGGTGAACCCGACTGCGTTGGCAGGATAGCCAACGCGAACGCCAAAGGCGGTCCGAAGGGCGAGCGCCATGGATGGCGCGAGTCAATCGGTCTCTCGACGCCGGAATGACGGACACGTGTAGCCCGGATGGAGTCGCGCAGCGACGCAATCCGGGGTTCGCTAAAACTCCGGATTCCGCTACGCTGCATCCGGGCTACTCGGCTGCGCCACCTTTCCCAATTCCCCATTCCCGGCTCTTGAACCATGCGCCCTTTCCAACTCGGTGAAGACATCGACCTGCTGCGCGAAAGCGTGCACGCCTTCGCGGAGAAGGAAATCGCGCCGCGCGCCGACCAGATCGACCGCGACAACCTGTTCCCGTCCGACCTCTGGAAGAAGCTGGGCGGCATGGGCTTGCTCGGCATCACGGTGCCGACCGAATACGGCGGCAGCGGCTTGGGTTTCCTCGCGCACGTGGTGGCGATGGAAGAAATCTCGCGCGCCTCGGGTTCCGTCGGTTTGTCGTACGGCGCGCATTCCAACCTGTGCGTCAACAACATCTTCCACAACGGCACCGAAGCACAGCGCAAAAAATATTTGCCGAGGTTGTGCTCGGGCGAATTCGTCGGCGCGCTGGCGATGAGCGAACCCGGCGCGGGCTCTGACGTGGTCGGTTCGATGAAATGCAAGGCCGAGAAGCGCGGCGACCACTGGATCGCCAACGGCAACAAGATGTGGATCACCAACGGCCCCGACGCGGATGTCGTGCTCGTCTACATGCGCACCGCCGACCGCACCGCGGGCAGCCGCTGCATCACCGCCTTCATCGTCGAGAAGGGCTTCAAGGGTTTCACGACCGCGCAGAAGCTCGACAAGCTCGGCATGCGTGGCTCCAACACCTGCGAGCTGGTGTTCGAGGATTGCGAAATTCCCGATGCCAACCGGGTGGGCGAAGTCAACGAAGGCGTGCGCGTGCTGATGGGCGGACTCGACACCGAACGGCTGGTGCTGTCGGGCGGTCCGATCGGGCTGATGCAATCCGCCATCGACGTCACCCTGCCCTACGTGCGCGAGCGCAAGCAGTTCAACGCGCCGATCGGCACCTTCGAAATCATGCAGGCCAAGATCGCCGACATGTACACCGCGCTGCAATCGGCGCGCGCGTACGCGTACATGATCGCGCAGCAGTTCGACGCGGGCGTGAAGTCGCGCATCGACCCGGCCTCGTGCCTGTTGCTGTCGTCGCGCAACGCCGTGGATGTCGCGCTGGAAGCGATCCAGTCACTGGGCGGCAACGGCTACATCAACGAATTCCCCACCGGCCGCATCCTGCGCGATGCCAAGTTGTACGAAATCGGCGCGGGCACCAACGAAATCCGGCGCATGCTGATCGGGCGCGAGTTGTTCTACGGCAACGCTTGAGGAGCCGTTGGGCTTCCCCCGGGTCAGGTCCGGGGTCAGCGCCAACCTACCAAGACGCTGTAGGTTGGGCTGACCCGGCTCCATCGGGGAAGCCCAACGTGGCGCGCTCAATCCCGCTCACCACCGATCCCTACGTCTTCGGCGTCGCTCGCCCAATCGCGAGTCAACCATCCTGCCTTGATGTATCGATGGATGGACGAGTGTGGCCAATCCGCCGCGCGCTTTACATGCCCATGTTTGACGGGGTTGATGTGCACGTAATCGACATGGCGCTGCAGATCCATCTCGTCACGAATCAGATGTTCCCAGAACCGGCGCTGCCATATCCCACGCTCGCGCTTGCCTGCACGTGAGGCCGAGACGGCATCGGTTTGCGCAACGGTTCGCGAAAAGCCGCTCTTGATAAGGCTCCAGCGTCCAGAAAAATCCCGATCGTCATCAGGCAGCGTCCAGACCGCATGCATGTGTTCGGGCAGCACCACCCACGCAACGATTTCGAACGGATGGCGCTGCTTGGTGATTCTCACCGCGGCGCGTAAATCGTCGATGTGTTCGACCAGCAGGTGGGATAATCGATCAGCTAGGTTGACCGTGAAGAAATAGGTTCCGCCTGCGACGTCCGACCTTCTGTATCGCATCGATTGCGCTCCCTCGCTCTTGTGCCCAATCCGCGCGTTGGGCTTCGCTACGCTCAGCGCCAACCTACACGCGTAGGTTGGGCTGACTCCGGGCTTGATCCGGGGGAAGCCCAACGATGTTCACAGCGCCTGCGCGTGGAAGGTATCGCAGGCGTTGATATCTCCGGCCTCAAAGCCGGTCTTGAACCACTTCACGCGTTGCGCGGAACTGCCGTGGGTGAAGGAATCGGGCACGACGGTGCCGCGGGCTTCGCGTTGCAGCGTGTCGTCGCCGATTTGCGAGGCTGCATTCAGCGCGCTTTCGATGTCGCCGGGTTGCAGCCATTGCAGCTGCTGTTGCGACTTGTTGGCCCACACGCCGGCGAAGCAGTCGGCTTGCAATTCGAGCCGAACCGATAACCCATCCGCGCCTTTCATCGGCTCGCCCTGCTGCGCGAGCCGTTGCTCCATGTCCATGATGCCGAGTTGGTCCTGCACGTGGTGGCCGACTTCGTGGGCGATCACGTAGGCGCGCGCGAAGTCGCTGTTGGAATGGAAGCGCGTCGCCAACTCCTGGAAGAAATCGAGGTCGAGGTAGACGCGCTTGTCGCCGGGGCAATAGAACGGCCCGACCGCCGCGGACGCGCCGCCGCAGGCGGTGGCGACCTGTCCATGGAACAGCGTGAGTTTCGGATCGATGTATCGCTGGCCGGCCTGCTGGAAGTACGCGGTCCACACGTCTTCGGTGCTGCCCAGCACCTTGCTGACGAACTGCACCTGCGGATCGCTCATGTCGGCTTTGGCGGTCTGCGCGGGCGTGTTGGACGGCGCCACCCCACCGTCGCCGCCCGTGAGCAACCCGAAGATGATGCCGCGCGTCGAGGGGAAGATCATCGCGATGACGATCGCGACGATGGTGCCGCCGAGGCCGAGATGGATGCGGCCGATGCCGAACCCGCCGCCACCGCCGCCGCTCGCTTCTTCCACGTTGTCGCTGGAACGGCCTTTTTGCCAGAGCATCGCGATTCTCCTTTCCCCGTGGCGCGCTGCGCCGGGCGACGGAAACTTTGCGGCAATCGCAGGCGGCGCGCAAGTGCGCACCCGACTGTGCCAGAATGCGCGTGCCGTGCGCCCCGCGCGGCGATTTTCTTTCCCATCCCGAAACCTCGATGTCCTCCGTCGCCCGTGCCCACTGGCAACTGCATCTCTGCGTGCTGCTGTGGGGGTTCACCGCGATCCTCGGCAAACTGATCACGCTCACCGCGCTGCAACTGGTGTGGTGGCGGATGCTGCTGGTGACGCTGGCGCTGCTGCTGGTGCCGAAGGTGTGGCGCGGATTGCGCACGATGCCGCCGCGCCGGGTCGCGGCCTACGCCGGCATCGGCGTGCTGGTGGCGCTGCACTGGCTGACGTTCTATTCGGCGGTGAAGCTCGCCAACGCCTCGGTCGCGGCCACCTGCATCGCGCTGGCGCCGGTGTTCCTCGCGGTCATCGAACCCCTGGTGGTGGGACGCAAGTTCGACCCGCGTGAATTGCTGATCGGCGTGGCCGTCGTACCCGGAGTCGCGCTGGTGGTGGGCGGCGTGCCCGCGGACATGCGCCTCGGCGTCGCGGTGGGCGTGCTGTCGGCGGCGCTGTGCGCGATCTTCGGCGCGTTCAACAAGCGCATGGCCGGCCACGATGGCGCACTGACGGTGACCTGCCTCGAACTCGGCGCCGGCACCGTTTTCCTGACGCTTGTCACCTTGCTCTGGCACGGCGAAGGCACGTTCGTGCTGCCCGGCCTGCAGGACGCGCTGCTGCTGCTCGCGTTGGCGCTGGCCTGCACGTTGCTGCCGTTCGCACTCGCGCTGGCAGTGCTGCGCAAGCTGTCGGCGTACACCGTGCAACTCGCGACCAACCTCGAGCCCGTGTACGCGATCGTGCTGGCGGTGCTCCTGCTGGGCGAGCAGCACCAGCTCGACGCATGGTTCTACGTGGGCGTCGCGGTCATCCTGGGCGCGGTGTTCGTGCATCCCCTGCTGGTACGCCGGCCCGCAGGCAAGCCGCCCGAAGCCATACTGGGCACGGCGGAATCCAAGGCCATCGAATAAGACGCGCCCGCCATCCGCAGGCAAGTCGACGCGCACGACCCGGGTTCGGTGCCGCACGCCTTCGCCCTCGCCGGCGGGACTACTCCTGTTTCTTCGCGAGCGGGGCCGCTCCTTCCTGCTTCTTGGCATCCGGTGACACCAGCCCCTGCTTCCCGGTCACCGGCTGCGGCAACTCCTGCTTCTTGGCGTCGGGCGACACCGCTTGCGGCATCTGGTCATTGTCAGCCATGTCACACCCTCCTCTTGCAACCGGGGATACGACGCCGCCCCGGCTTCGGCGTATCGAGGCATCCCGTTCGCCTGCTCATGCCCCCGCATCTGCGCCTTTTCTCGGCGACGGCGGCGGCAAGCCGACCTTCCGGCAAAACGCGGCGAAGCGGGGATCGTCCCGGAAAGCGAGCAGGAACGGGTCGTAGAGCAGGTACGAAATGCCCGGGTCGCGATTGCTCCACGCGCGCTCGAGCCACGCGAACATGGGCTCGGGTTGTTTGCGCACCGCGTAGATTTCGGCGATCTGGTAGGCATTGCCGTCGCCGTACCTGGCGACCACATCCTGCAGCGCCGCATCGGCCGCAGCCGGATCGCCACCGATCTGGCGCGCCAGCGCGACCGCGACATCCCGCCACGAACCCGGCGGCCCTTGCTGCGCGACACGCAAGGCGGTCGCCGCGTCGCCGCGCCGGATGGCGATCACGGTGAGGGTTTCATGGAAGCTCGCGGCATTCGGCTGCAACGTGATGGCCTTCTCGATCGCGCGCTGCGCATCATCGAGTTGGCCAAGCGCGGAGTAGTAACTCGCCAGTGCTTCGTACCACGTTGCGTGCAACGGATCCTTTTCCAGCGCGCGCCGTTTCCACTCGACCGCCTGGTCCGGGCGCCCCCGCGTGGCCAGAAGGTCCGCCAGGAAACTCATCGCATTGCCGTCGTTCGGCGCCAGTTGCAGCCCGCGCCGGAACGCCGCTTCCGCGCCGCGCCAATCGAATTCCGCCCAGTCGAGGAAGACACCGCGCGCGATGTGGGCATCGGCCAGGTCGGGATCGAGCGACAGCGCGGTGTCGGACGCGGTCCGCGCCCTGGCATAGGCTTGCTGCATGGCCGGGCCATCCAGGAACGCGCCGGCCAGCATCGTCCAAGTGTAGGACAACGCGGCGTGGGCGCTGGCATAGCGCGGGTCGATCCGGATCGCTTCCTCGTAATGCGCGATCGCGGTGCGGTCGTCGGCCTCGGTGCTGCGTGCGCGATAGAAATTGCCCTGCAGGTACGCGTTGTAGGCGGCCAGGTTGCCGCCCGGCGGTTCGTCGGTGGACGCGATCGTCTTGCCCAGCAAGGTCGCGCGCATGGAGCTTGCGACGGACTGCGCGATATCCGATTGCACGTCGAAGATGTCCTTCAACTCGCGATCGTAGGTCTGCGACCAGATCACGCGGCTGTCCGCCGCCGAGACCAGGCTGGCGACGATGCGCACGCGCTCGCCCTGCCGGCGCACGGTGCCTTCCAGCAGGTTCGCGACGCCGAGCTTCGCGCCGATGCCACGGCTGTCGCTCAGGTCGCCGCGGAACCGGAACGAGGAATTGCGGCCGATCACCTTCAACTCGGGCACCCGCCCCAGCATCGAGATCAGGTCTTCGGAAAGGCCGTCGGAAAAATACTGGTCGCCCGCGTCGCCGTTTTCGTTCAACAACGGCAACACCGCCACCGACTTGTCCTGGATCGCACCGGAATCGCGGTTGCGGACGACGGTGTTCGCCAGCAGCAGCACCACGATCACACACAGCACCGCGATGATCGCGTGGTCCAGCCGCTTGCCGGTCTGCCGCGTGATCGACGCCGCGCGCGGGACTTCGCTTTCGAGTTTCAGCCCCTCGGGCGTGAATTCGTAGTACCAGGCCACCGCCAGCACGACCGGAAATCCGATCAGCGCCGCGATTACGATCAGCCTGACAACCCAATCGGGAATCGCGAAGAACGGAAAGACCTGCGTGGCGACCTGCACGACCAGCCAGGCGACGGCGGCATACAGCGTCCCCGCACGGAACACGTTGCGGCGCCTGAGCTCGGCCAGGAACCTGATCACCGCGCCACCCTTGCGGCAGTCATCCGCGCTGGAATACACGTCCGGCATCATGCCACACCGTTCGGCCCGCCCGCCTATACTTCCGGGAAACGCTGGCGGGAATTACAGTCCGGACCCGCGATGAGTTCGAGCGAGCCAAACCGGGGCCTGTCGATGGCCCGCACGCAACGCATCCGCGAGGACCGCAGGGAGGCAAGCCTCGACCGGGTGATCGAGGAAACCCCGGTCGCGCTGGTCTACAACGGCCAGTCGTTCGCGGTGATGATGGCGACCCCCTGCGACCTCGGGGATTTCGCGCTGGGCTTCGCGCTGGCCGAAGGCATCGTTGCCAGCCCCGCCGAATTCGAGCTGGTGGACGTGCTGGCGACCGGACGCGGCGTCAGCCTGCAGGCCTTGATTCCGCACGAGCGTTTCGCCGCCCTGCAGCAGCGGCGGCGCAGCCTCGCCGGACGCAGCGGCTGCGGCTTGTGCGGGGTCGAATCGCTGGAGGACGCAGTGCGCCCCGTGCCCGCCGTGGCTTCGACGTTGCGGCTGGACCGCGCCGCGATCGCCACCGGCATGCGCGCCCTGGCGGACCGGCAGCCACTGAACGCCATCACCGGCGGCGCCCATGCCGCGGCGTTCTTCCCCGTCGACGGCGACACGATCGTGCGCGAGGACGTGGGTCGCCACAATGCGCTGGACAAGCTGGTCGGCGCGCTGGCCTCGGCGGCGCACGACCGCGACGCGCTGCTGGCGCGCACGACCTCGGGATTCCTTGCAATCACCTCGCGGGCATCGTGGGAAATGGTGCACAAGGCCGCGCATGCCGGCATCGCGGTGATCGCCGCGATCTCCGCGCCCACTTCGCTGGCGATCGAAGCCGCGGAAACCGCCGGCATTACCCTCATCGCGTTCGCACGCGACGACTCGATGAACATCTACACGCACATGGAACGCGTGACCTGAGCGGCCACGCGTTCCGCGCGCACGGTTCAGCCCCTGGCGTCCTTCTTGGCATGCTTCTCGGCGCGCTTTTCCTTCAGCGTCTTCTGCGGCTTCTTCTTTTCTTCCTTCTTCTTGTCCATACCTTTCATGGACGGCTCCTCTTGGCAGTGGTCCGTGGGCACAAAGATGCGCTACTCCGTGTTGCTTGGCAAGGGGGTGCGCGCGACGGGTACAGGTTTGATTCCGGGTTGGTTAGACTCGGGCCGCGAATACCGGAAACCTGCAAGCCTGCCCCGCATTCCCCGACAAGGCCGGAACCATGCCCTCGCCTGCCAAAGCCACCGTTGCCAGCGTGATCCCCTCGCTGCATTACCGCAACGCGCCGACCATGGACGCCAAGCAGGAAGGCTATCCGCGTTCGTTCGGCGACTGCGATGCGTGGATGGAACGCGCAGCGTGAAGAAACCCGACGTTCCCATTACAGACGAACTGGCCGGTACACGCGGCGCGCGTATCAAGGTCGGCATCGGCGGCTGGAACTTCCCGCCGTGGCGCGACAATTTCTATCCGCAAGGCCTGCCGCAGCGGCGCGAACTGGAATACGCCAGCCGGCACCTGGCCACGCTCGAGATCAACAGCACGTTCTATCGCGCACAGACGCCCAAGGTGTACGCCAGATGGCGCGATGAAACACCGCCGGGTTTCGTGTTCTCGCTGAAGGCGCCGCGCCAGGTCGCCGAGCTGCGCAAGCTCGCGGGCGCGGGCGCGCTGGTTCGCGGCTTCCTGTTCGGCGGACTGGCCGAATTCGGCGACCGCCTCGGCCCGATCGCATGGCAGTTTCCGCCATCACGAACGTTCGATCGCGACGACTTCGCGGCGTTCCTGGACCTGCTGCCGCACGAGCTGGCCGGGCGCCCGCTTCGGCACGCGCTGGAGGTGCGCAACCAAACCTTCCTGTGCGACGAATTCCTGCAACTGGCGCGTGCGCGCGGTGTCGCGTGCGTGTACACCGATTCCCGCGAGTATCCGAATTTCGCGGACCTCACCGGCAATTTCGTGTATGCACGCCTGATGCGCAGTCGCGAATCCGAACCCGACGGCTATCCCGCGAACGAGCTCGAAGCATGGGCCGGGCGTGCGCGGCAATGGCACACGGGCGGCGAGCCCGACGACCTGCCGAAGGTTTCGCCCGAAAGCAGAACGGCACCCGCACCGCGCGACGTGTTCGTCTATTTCATCAGCGCCGCCAAGGCGCGCAATCCCGCGGCGGCGAAGGCGCTGCAAGGAAGGTTGACTTGAAACGAATGGTTGCTGCGCTCGTCGCCGCACTCCTGCTGGGCGGCTGCGCGACTGCACCCCCGCCGAAACCCGTGGCGGCGCCGCGGCGCGCGCCCATCTCGCACCCCTTGCCGGTGGTGCCGAACGCCGCGTCCCCGCGACACGCACCCTCCTCGCTGGCGGACGGCATCGATGCCTATCTCTCGCAGCCGCGTTTCGCCCATGCGCAATGGGGCGTCGACGTGGTTTCGCTGGAGAGCGGGGCCACGCTTTATCGCCGCAACGCCGACAGTTTGTTCCTGCCCGCTTCCAACGCCAAGCTGTATACCGCCGCGCTGGCGTTGCAGGCGCTGGGCGCGGACGCGCGTTTCTCGACCACGCTGTACGCCACGGCTGCGCCGCGCGCCGACGGCACGCTGGCCGGGGACCTGATCCTCTACGGCGGCGGCGATCCGTCGCTGGGCGATCCGGGCGTGTCGCCCGACTGGGCCGATCGCCTTGCCGCGGCACTGGCCGGACGCGGCGTCAAGCGCGTGCGCGGCGACCTGGTCGCCGACGACACGTACTTCGCGGGACCGCCGTTCGGCGACGGCTGGGAAGCCCTGGACCTCCAGACCGACTACGGCGCGCAGTCCGGCGCGCTGGGCGTGCAGGACAACGTGGTGCGCGTGAAGGTCGCGCGTGAAGGTTCGCGCTGCTGCACGTTGGCAATCGACCCGTCGCATTCAGGCATGCGCGTGGCCAACCTGACCGGCAGCGCGGCGCCGCTGAGCCTGTACCGGCCACCCGGCTCCGACGTGTTGTACGCCAGCGGCAGCCTGCGCACGGACGTGCCGCAAAGGACCTTCACACGGTCGGTCCCGGATGGCGCGTTGTTCGCGGCCAACCGGTTGCGTCAGGCCCTGGCGCAACGCGGCATCGCGTTGCACGGCAGGGTGCGGGCCGTGCACTGGCCGGAAACGGACGACGCCGTGGGGAATCACCCGACGGAAATCGCCGGCATCCCATCGCCGCCGCTGTCGCAATTGCTCGTGCACATGCTGAAGCACTCCGACAACCGTTATGCGCAGATGTTGTTGCAACAGGTCGGCACCCGGACCGCGCACGCAGGGGTTTGCGACGATCGCGCCGAACCGCCGCAGACCAGCGCGGACTGGGGACTTTGCGCGATGCGTGCGTTCCTCGGCCGGATCGGCATAAGCAATGGCGAAGCGATGTTCAACGACGGCTCGGGACTTTCGCGGCAAGACCTGGTGACGCCCGCGGCGACCGTCAAGCTGCTGGCGTGGGTCGCGCGGCAACCCTTCGCCAACGTGCTGCGCGACGCCCTGCCGGTCGCGGGCATCGACGGCACGCTGCAATACCGCATGCGCGACGGTGCCGCCTCCGACAACGTGCAGGCCAAGACCGGCACGCTCACGCACGTCTACACGTTGTCGGGGTTCGTCATCGACGCTGCCGGCCAACCTTTGGCGTTTTCATTGATGCTCAATCGTTACCAGCGGCCGACCGATGAGCTCGGCCGCAACATCCAGCCTTCGCCGCAATCCGACCTCGATGCGATCGCCACGATGCTGGCCACCCACGGAGCGAACTGATGCAACGAGGATGGAAGACACTGCTGCCGGTCGCGGTCCTGATCGCGGTGATCGGGTACATGGTCATGCAGCAGCGCGCGACCCGGGTGCCCGTGCCGTCACCGACCGCCACGGTCGCACCCGCACCGGACGAGGCATCGGACGACACCGATGCGCAGGCATCGTTGCCCGCCTTCCTGCCACCGGAAGCACGCCACACGTTGGCGCTGATCGCGAGCGGCGGTCCCTTCCCGCACAGCCAGGACGGCGTGGTGTTCGGCAACTACGAACACCTGCTGCCGAACAAGCCGCGCGGCTACTACCACGAATACACGGTGGAAACACCCGGTGCGCATGACCGCGGCGCGCGCCGCATCATCACCGGCGGCGATCCACCCGGGGTGTACTACTACACCGACGACCACTACCGCAGCTTCCGCGAATTCACGGTGTCGCGATGAGCAGCACCATCGACTTCGCGGACGCGCAACGGAACGGCGCGTATCTCGTCGGCGAAACCGACCTGGACACGCTCGACGCGGCGGCCCATGACGAGGGCCACCTGGTACGGCGCATCAGCCTTGCCGGCTGCCGCGACAAAAGCGATCTGCTGCAGCGCATCGCCAAGTCACTTGCGTTCCCCGCGACGTTCGGCGCCAACTGGGACGCGCTGGCCGACTGCCTCGGCGATCTCGGATGGCTGCCGCAAGCCGGCGGCTACGCGTGGCTGTTCGATCACGCCGACGAATTGCGCGACGCATCGGAAAACGATTTCGATGTCCTCTGCGACGCGCTCGACGACGCGTGCAAGCGCTGGAAGGATCGCGGCACGCCCTGCTTCGCGTTCCTCGCGTTGCCGGATGATGCGTTCACCAGCCGCTGATCGCACGACACGCGCCGAACAGCGCATCGCGCATCAATCCTTCGTTCGGTGCAGCACGGCGTCACCGTATTTGTCCTGCACCGTTCCGGAAAGGATGAAGTCGCGCATCATCGTGAAATAGCCGTCGGGATTGCGGGTGTCGACACGGGTGCCGTCGGGCCTGGTCTCGAACTCGTACAGGCCGTGTTCGGCGTGCGGGTACACCGCCAGCGTGATCGGCCGGCCCGCCTGTTGCAGGCCGCGCAGGCGTTTGATGGTTTCCGCGCTCGGCGCGTCGGCATCCTCGCCGCCGAGGATCCAGAGCTGCGGCGTATCGAGGTTCCGCAGCACCGGCATCGGGTCGTACTGGACCGGTGCACAGGCGAAGAGCACCGGACCCTCCTGTTTGAGTTTCTCGGCCGGCCACGCCAGCAGAACCCATGTGACATCGCCGTGCACGTGCTTGAACCACGGCTCCTTGCCATACTTTTGCTTGAGCGCATCCAGTTTGTCGTAGCCGCTGCGGAAATTGCTCAGGAGAATCGCGGCAGAGGCGTCGGCCACCTGCATCGCCTTGGCCATCACGTCCGGGCCGTAACCTTGGCGCTGCATGTCGTAGGCGATCGCCTCGCGGTCTTCATCCAGCGGCGACACCGCAAGCCCGAAACCGACGATCACGAAATCCACCGGTGAAATCTTCGCGGCCAGCGGCGCCACCCAGCCGCCCTGGCTACCGCCCTGGTAGCCGATGCGGCCGGCGCGCGGACCGGCGAGGCGTTTCGCCTCGTTGACTGCGGCGATCGCATCGTCGGCGAGCAGGAGATAGCTCTGCGTGTACGTGCCACCTGACGCGCCGGTGCCGCGCTTGTCGTACACGAACACGCCGATACCGGCGGCGGGAAACATCCGCTGCAGGGAATAGAAATCGAGCGCCGACATGTGTTCCGAGCCGTGCACCAGCACCACGATCGGCACGCGTCCGTGGCCTTTCGGCAGCACCAGCCGACCGGCCAGCGTGATGCCGGCACCCTGGAAGCGCGTGTTGGTGACATCGAACGCGATGCGCTGGCCGCGCATGCCGGCGAAATCGATGCGCCCTTTCGCGCAATCGGAAAACGCCACCTTGATGCCGTCCGGCTTGTCGGTCCAACCCAACGTGCTGGTCCACGTTCCATCCGCATGCGACGTGAGCAAGCCCGTGGTGCCGTCCTCGCGGCGCCAGCGCAGGTGCGCGCCGTCGCTTGGTCCGACATCCACGACGCTGCCATCGGTGAACCGGTACGCGCCGACATGGCAGTTGCTCACGGAAGCGTCGGTTGCGTGAGCCACGCCACCCGTGAAGAGCGCGAGCATGAGCGCAAGGAGCCACGGCATCACCTGCGCGGCGCGGGCCATGCGAATTGCATCATTCCTCATCGACTTTCCATGACTAGCGAAGGATTCCGTGCATTGTCGCCGGCCACTCACATCGCGCGCCAGCCCTCGAACCCGGTGAACAGCGCGGCACCGATCAGCATCACCCCGACCGCGCGCGCGACGACGGCGCCCGCTGCGGGTTGCCGAACCAGCCATCCGCGCGCCCGCGACGCAGCGAGCGCAATCGACCCGTAAACCGTGAGTTGCGTGATCGCGATGATCAGCCACAGCACCAGCGCCTGCGACCACAGCGGCCCATACGCCGCATGCAGGAACTGCGGGAACACCGCCAACATGAACAGGTAGGCCTTCGGATTCAGCAGGCAAGTCAGCGCGCCGCGGCGGAACGTGGTCCACGCCGGCACCGCGCGACCTTCCGCCTGCATGCCGAACGCGGAATCCGCGCGCAGCAACGAGATGCCGATCCACGCGATGTACAGCGCACCGGCCAGCAACAACGCGTTGAAGGCCGCCGGAACCACCTTCAGCAGCACGCCGATGCCGAGCGTCGTCATCGCCACGAGGCCGGCGCCGCCGACGGTGATGCCGGCGACCGCCGTCAGCCCTTGCCGCCGCCCCGCCGTGAGCGAACTGCCCAGCACGAACGCCATGTCCAGACCCGGCAGCGCGATGATGCCGAACACCAGCGCGGCGAACAGCAGCAGGTCGGCCGCATGGCTCATGGTGTGGATTTGGAACTGTCCGTAGAGCCGTTCGCACTGAGCGTAGCGCCGAAGGCGCGAAGTCGAAGTGCCATGCGATCAGGAATTTCCGGTATTTCGACTTCGCGAAGCTTCGCTTCGCTACGCTCAACACGAACGGTATCTTTATTTGCGGGCAAATCCTGAGCGTCCGCAGCGGGCCACCAGCGCAGGCGCGAGCGAGGCGTCGGATCCAGCACCAGCCGCTCCGGCGCACCGCGCAGCATGCCGGTGGCTTCGAGTGAACGTTCGACCCCGGACGCCTGCACCTCGAAGTCTTTCAGTGCCGCGTCGTCCTCGACCACACCCAGCCAGACCAGGAACGGCCCGTCGGTGCGGATCGGCAGTTGCGGAAAATTGTTCGGCACGTCCAGCGTCACCAGCACGCCGGCCGGGTGCACGTTCGCGCCTTCATAGCGCTTGAACGCGGCCTGCGCGCGCTGCACGAACGCCTCTTCATCACCGTTCTTCAGCGCGAAAATCTGCACGACAATCACCCCGTGCGCACCGTGCGCTTCGTCGATCGGATCGACCGCAGGCAACACCGGGATTTCCGTCTGCGGCGTCAGCGGTCGTAGCAGCAGCACGTTGTCGCTCGCACCCGGGAACAGCGCGTTGACCTTGGTGCGATGCTCGCGCCACACCGGCCCGTAGTAGAACGCCGCATCCGCGACCGGACGTGCGTTGATGTCGTGGTAACCGCGCAGCCAGACGAACCTGGTGCGCGCGGCGCGATCCTCGAACTGGCCGAACACCATGCAATCCAGTTGCTCGAACGCCTCCGGGAAATACGCGTCGAAATAGCGCACGAAGCGATCGCGCTGGCCCGGCGCGATGTCATAGCGGCGCAGCTCGACCACCTGATAGTTGTCCAGATGCGCGACGCTTTCCAGCGCGGCGCGCGTGTCGGTCTCCGCGTGTGCGGCGTTGATGCAGGTGCTCATGCAGACTGCTCCGAGCAGCAGGACTGAAAGGCGGGGCATTGCGTTCTCCGGAGATCGAACCTGGCGCACACGCTAGAACCCAATCAGGGCAATCCATGTCCTGATTCAAGCTAGACTTTCCGGATGCCCCACCCTGCCTCCCGCGTGCTGGCCGTCCTGGAGCTGCTGCAAAGCCGCGGCCGCATCAGCGGGCCGGAATTGGCACAGCGCATCAACGTCGACGTGCGCACGCTGCGGCGCTACATCGTGTTGCTGGAAGAACTCGGGATTCCGATCACCACCGAGCGCGGCCGGCACGGCGCATACATGCTGGTGGCAGGATTCAAGCTGCCGCCGATGATGTTTACCGACGCGGAAGCGTTGGCGTTGTCGATGGGTCTGCTGGCCGCACGCAGCCTCGGCTTGCACGCAGACGAATCGGCGCTGGCCAGCGCGCAGGCCAAGCTGGAACGCGTGATGCCCGATTCACTGAAGCGGCGGTTGCGCGCGGTGGAAACCAGCGTCTCGATCGAATCGCCCAACGCCCTGGCGATGCACGCGAACGCCACGGCCCTGATGCTGCTGACGCACGCGGCGCACGCGGCCGAACGCGTGCACCTGCATTACCGCTCCGCGCAGGGCGAGGAGAGCGAACGCGATTTCGATGCCTACGGCCTCGGCTTCCGCGGTGGCGCGTGGTACACGGTGGGCCACTGCCACCTGCGCCACGGCGTGCGCGGATTCCGCGTCGACCGGATCGTCGAAGTGCACCCGCTGCCTGTCCGCTTCACGCGGCCACGGCATTTCGACGTGCTGGCATGGTTGAACCGGAGCATTGCCACGCTGCCGCGCGCGCATCGCGTGGAAGTCCTGCTGCGTACCGACCTTGCCAAGGCGCGCGAGGCGTTTTCGCCGGCGATCGGCTTGTTCGAAGAAGCTGATGGCGGCGTGCTGCTATGTGTACGCACCGACGATTTGGCCTGGTTCGCGCGCCAGCTGGCGCGCGTGCCGTTCGATTTCGAGATCCGTACCCCGCAACGGTTGCGCAAGGAACTGCTTTCCCACCTGACCCAGCTACAAAAACTCGCGGCGAATTGAAGGCAGTCTGGATACACAATTTGTCGTCATTCCGGGGCCTCCGCGGCTCCATCGCGAGGAACCCGGAATCGGTTTCGTGACCAGCTGCGATCCAAACCGATTCCGGGTTCTGCCTAGGACTTCATCCCTCGGCAGCCCCGGAATGACGAAAATGCCGGGACGGACGCACTCACTTGTGCGGCTTGAACAGGATGTCGAACTCGGGCTGCCAGGTCTTGCCGCCGTCCAGCGAACGCGTCGCCGTTTCGCGCACGCCGTCGCCCTGCCGGTACCAGGCCGCGCGCACCAGCGCGTCGGGTTTCCCTGCCTTCCGCTCGACGCCCTCGAACACCATCCGGTCGCCCTGCATGCCGCCATCCAGCAACAGCAGGTCGCCATGGTTGGTGACCCAGCTCTGGTGCCAGACCCCGCGCGCCTTGTCGTAAAGGCTGTAGCTCCTGCCGTGCAGGCCATCGTTCTGGCGGTAGTCCTCGAGTACCACGCACCCGTCCAGGATGACCGTTACCGTGTTGTGCGCGACGACCTTGTCCGGCGCCTCGGCATCGTAGGCATCCCAGTCGCCCGCGAAGAAGTCGAACTGGCGGTAGACCGGCGCGCTGCATGCCTTCGCGGCTTTTGCCCCGGCCTTTTCGCCGGCATGTACCGGCGGGATGAGCAGTGCCGCCAGCACGAACAACATGATTGATGCGATCGGTTTCATGGGGTCCTCGATAATGAAATGGTCAAACTCATGTGGAATATTGCCACTCGTTGCTAGCCCAACCCCGCAACGACAAACAGACCCAATACGCAAGCCAGGCTGACGAGCTGTGCCGAAGAGCGCAAGGCACTTTTGTCGCCCAGATAGAAGGCAATGTAGGCCAACCGGGCCAATACCCAGAGCAGCGCGAGGACGTCGATCCGGATCTGCGGCGCATGCACGAGTTGGACGATGATGACCGCCGCCGCGAACCCAGGCAGCGATTCGAACGAATTGAGCTGGGCACCCCAGGCGCGCTTGGGCAATCCCTGGATCTGATTCGGGAAATCGCGGGGAGTGCGGTTGTCGCGTATCCTTTTTCCATGCAACCGGCTTCGGTTGACCGCAATGCCGAAACAGGCATAGGGCAGCAGGATTGCGACCAGCACGCACCACAGGGCGATCGTCATCGTTACCCTCCTCCTTGCCGGTGGCCTCAATGGGGTTGGGATTGCCTGACGCGCTCAAGCATTGCCCGGCCGCGTGATCTGGGCGGAAACGACTTTCCACGCGTTGTCAGTGTACACATAGACATCGGTGTAACGGCTGATGCCGCGAATGTTGTCCTGATTTGTCCACGAGCCCGAGGCGCGCACCAGCGCGACGTCGCCGTAGAAGCGTACGTCCACGTAGTCGAGGGTGTATTCGTCGAGTTCCGCTTCCTGCGCGGTCATGCGCAGGAACTCGTCGCGGAACAGTACCGTACCGCTGGATTCGATGCAGACGAAATCGTGTGCCAGGTGTGTGTCGAACCACTGCACGTCGCCGGCCAGCGTTGCACGCACGTATTGCTCATTCAATTGCAGCAGTTCCTGCTCGCGCGCTGGCCCCGGATCGGTCGCATCGCCTGTTGCGTTGACATTCATTGAATTTCCTTTGCGCGATGCAGGACATCGCGCCGTGGCCGGCATGGATAACGGCCGCAGCGCACAGGATCAATGCCTGCGCGCGCGGTAGTCCGGGACCGGATCGGCGCGGAACGTGTAGCAAGGCGGGCTGCTGTCGGCGTCAGCGCAGGCTTGTCCCGTGATCTGGCCGAGATCGTTGACGTCCTGCGCATCGGTGAGGACGCCGGCATGTCCCGGCGCGAGTTTGTCGAGATCGAACATCACGCTGTCCTGCCACAGGAATCCGTGGCACCCACTGCTTCCGGCGCCACACGACAGGCCGACGACCTGGCCGCGATCGTTGATGCCGAGCGCCTGGCTGCTGCTGTCGCCGGGCAGCGTGCCCAGATCGATCGGCGGACCGCCGTGCCGGTCGCGGTAGAACGCATGCGCACTGAAACCCGCCCCCGGCCCGGTGTTGGCGAAACCGACGACGTCGCCACGCTGGTTGATCGCCATCGGCGTGTTCCAGGCATCACCGCCGAGATTGCCGATGTCGATGGCATGTCCGTTCTTCCACAACACCATGTGCTTCGCGGTGTGGCGCCCGACCGCCTGATCGCAGGTTCCCGAAATGCCGACGACGTCGCCGTGGTCGTTGATTGCGGTCGCGGCGCCGCTGTCGTCGCCAGGCAGCAACGGAAGCGCGTGAATCTGGTTTTTGCCGGGGCCCCAGACCACGGGAAGGAACTGCAGCACCTGGACCAGGCCCTTGGCCGGGTCGGCATTGCAATTCGGATCGTGAACGCCGTTTTCGGCCCAACCGATCGTCTGCAAGCGGTTGTTGGTGCCGGTGGCGAAGCTGTTGTAGCCACCGGGCAACGGCGGCAACGCCTGCATCTTGCCGAAGGCCCATACGAAGCCGAGGCAGGTGTTGCCGTCGTACCCGATGAAGGGACGGCAGCTCCAGGATTCAGCGAGCGGATTCGGCCGATCGGTTTGGGCGATGCCGGAAACCACGCCAAGATCGTTCTTCACAGGCCACAGCACTGCGCTGTTGGCACCACCCAGCGTGCCGAGATCCTGTTTCGCCCCAAACCACCAGATCGCGGCGTGCACGTTCGCGTCATCTTGCGTGTTCGAGAACCCCGAGATCAAACCGAAATCGTTGATGCTGCTGCCCTGGCTCGACGTGCCGCCGAGCGAGGCGAGATGGCTGACCGTGTAACGCGGCGTTGCCGCCGCAGCCGTGCCGGCGGCCAACAGCGTGGCAACCAGGAATGGAATGATCCTCTTCTGCATGGCGCTCTCCTCGCGTGACGATGCCGGTCGTCGAATGTGCGCCGCGATGGGTTGCATGGGTAGTTCCACTTTCACGATGGCTGCTGGTCCGGTTCGCGCGGGGGCGCGGCTAGAATCCGTGCATGCGCCGCTGGCAACTGACCATCGCACTGGATCCCGCGCTCGGGCAGCCGTTGTACCTGCAATTGGCGAATGCGATCACGGACGACATCCGGCGCGGGCGGCTGAAGCCGGGCGATTCGCTACCCGGATCGCGCGAACTGGCCGACCTGCTCGGCATCAACCGCAATACGGTGATTGCGGGCTACGACGAACTCGTCGCCGAAGGCGTACTGGTGGCGCGCGGCGGCGGCGGCACTTTCGTCGCACGGCCATCGACGGCATCGGCGACGCCATCGCCCGCGTCCGCGAACCTGACGCCGAGTTACCCCTTGGCGCCATTTCCCCGCGCAGCACCTTCACTGCCGCTGCCTGCTCCGGGCATGCTGGTGCTGTCGCGCAGCACGCCAGACGTTCGCCTGCTGCCGTCGCAGGCACTCGCGCGTGCCTTTCGGCGCGCCGTGGGCCGCCAAGGCCACAGCACGCTGACTTACACCGATCCGCGCGGCCACGTGCGCCTGCGCACCCAACTCGCCGCCATGCTGACCCGCACCCGCGGCCTGGTCACCACGCCCGATGACGTGCTGATCACGCGCAGCATCGAGCAGGGGCTCGATCTGGTCGCACGCACGCTGATTGCTCCCGGCGACACGGTGGTGGTCGAGATGCTGGGGTATCCGCCCGCGCGGCGCGTCATGGAGCTGGCGGGCGCCCGCCTCCTGCCACTGCCGCTCGACAAGGATGGCCTCGATGTCGAAGCACTCGCGGGGCTGCTTGTGCACGAATCCATTCGTGCCGTGCTGCTGACGCCGCATCACCAGTTCCCGACCACGGTGGTCATGCCTGCCGCGCGGCGCGAACGGCTCGCGCAGTTGTCGCTCGAACACCGCTTTGCCATCATCGAAGACGATTACGACCACGAGTTCCACTATGAGGGCAAGCCCGTGCTGCCGATCGCGGCCGGCAGCGCGCGCGGCAACGTGATTTACGTCGCCTCGATGGCGAACCTGCTGGCGCCGGGTCTCGGTACCGCATTCATTGCCGCGCCGGCGCCGGTTCTGCAACAGCTGATCGCGTTGCGCGCTGCTTGCGATGCGCAGGGTGATGCGGCGGTGGAATGCGCGATCGCCGAGTTGTTCGAGGATGGCGAGCTTTTGCGACACGTGCGGCGCATGCTCCGCGTGTACGCCGCGCGCCGCGACGTTTTGGCCGCCGCGCTGGTACGACACCTGGGTTCCGCACTCGACTTCCGCGTCCCGGAAGGCGGCATGGCGCTGTGGGCGCGCGCAGACGAGGGCATCGATGTTGCCGCGTGGTCGCGCGCGGGCGAGCGCGAAGGCGTTTCGCTCGGCGATGCCAGCCATTTCGATTTCCACCACCGCGAGCAGCCGTTCATGCGGCTCGGCTTTTCCTATCTCGACGCGACGGAACTGGATGAGGCCGTGCGACGCATGGCGCGCGCATTGCTTCGCACGCGTTCCTCTTCGATCCCGAGATCCCACGCCGTGATGGCGGATGCGGGAGCCGCGTCCATCGAATCCGGATCGAACGGCTCGCACCGGATTGCCGCGCACCAGCGCCGCACGCGCAACGGCGACCATTGACGAACATCGGTCACCGATGAACGGCTGCTCCCGCTCCTGGAAATGTTCGGTTCACTGCCGGTCGCCTGCCACCCAACACAGACCGGCAAGTGACGACCGGGACTCGCCACCAGCGCAAGAATCGTCAGCCGAGATAGCACGGCCCGGTTTCGCGTACTTCCATGGTTGCCCACTCGACCGCCGGACACAGCGCGGCGAGTTCGAGCGCTTCCTCGCGGGTGGCGCAATCGACCAGGAAGAATCCGCCGATCATTTCGCGGGCTTCGGCAAACGGACCGTCGCGCAAGGATCGCTTGCCGTCACGGATTTGCAGGCGCTGGCCTTCGGAATCATTGCGCAGCGATGAATACGCGCGCAGCACGCCGCGTGACTTCAGGTCTTCGGCGTAATCCAGCATGCGCTGGTACAACGCCTTGCCCTCTTCCTCGCTGCGCCCGGCGCGCTGGCCGCGCGGTTCGGCGACAAACAACATGTAGGCCATCTCTCTATTCTCCGGTCAGGGAATTTGTGGTTCTGCTTGTCATTCGAATCCGATCAACACGAACCTCGGCAAATTTCACCGCCCTTCCGGGTCGATCCTATTTCTTCACGCTTGTCATTCCGGAGTGGGCCGCAGGCCCGAATCCGACTGCGTCGGCAGGATTGCCAACGCGAACGCCGCAGGCGGCCCAGAGGGCGAGCGCCATGGATGGCGCGAGTCAATCGGTTTGACAATTTTCACGCATCCACACCGATTCCGGGTTCCGTCCCGCAAACAGCGCGGGCGGCCCCGGAATGACGGCAAAAATGAAATTCGAAGTCACTGCGCGTCTCCGCATGCTTCCGCACGCTGGCGCAACAGTTCCGCTTCGCGGGCATTGCCGGTCAGCGTCGCCGCGCGTTCGAATTCCGCACGCGCCTCGTCGCGGCGGCCCAGCTTGAACAACAGGTCGCCGCGCACGCTGGGCAGCAGATGGTAGTCGCGCAAGGCGCGCTCATCCTGCAGCGCGTCGACCAGTTGCAACCCCGCCTCGGGGCCTTCGGCCATCGACACCGCGACCGCACGATTCAATTCCACCACCGGCGATGGCGCAACTTCCGCGAGTCGCGCGTACAGCACCGCGATCCGGGCCCAATCGGTGTCCTGCGCGTGCAGCGCGCGTACATGGCAGGCGGCGATCGCGGCCTGCAATGCGTAGTTGCCGTCCGCGCCGCCGAGTTGTTCCGCTCGCGCCAACGAGGCCAGTCCGAGACGGATCAGCAAGCGGTCCCAGCGCGTGCGATCCTGGTCCAGCAACAGGATCGGCGTGCCGTCGGCCGCGGTGCGTGCGTGCAGGCGCGAGGCCTGGATTTCCATCAGCGCCACCAGCCCGTGCACTTCCGGTTCGCGCGGCGCGAGGCCGGCCAGCACGCGGCCCAGCCGCATCGCTTCCTCGCACAATGCGGGCCGCGCCCAGTCGTCGCCCGCGGTCGCGGTGTAGCCTTCGTTGAAAACCAGATAAACCACTTCCAGCACCGCAGCCAGCCGCGGCGCCAGCTCCTCGCCGCGCGGCACCTCGAACGGCACCTGTTTTTCCGACAGCGTGCGCTTGGCGCGCACGATGCGCTGCGCGACGGTGGCCTCGGGCACCAGGAACGCGCGCGCGATTTCCGGCGTGGTCAGGCCACCCAGCATGCGCAGGGTCAGCGCGACCTGCATGTCGCGGGTGAGCACGGGATGGCAGGCAGTGAAGATCAGCCGCAGCAGGTCGTCGCCGATGTCGTCGTCCAGCGCATCCGCATGGTCCGGCGCGTGCGTCATGGCGTCAGGTTGCAGTTCGTAGTCGATCGCGGCCTGCTTGTCGTCGCGCATCCTGTCGTGGCGCAACTGGTCGATCGCGCGGCGCTTGGCCGTGGTCATCAGCCAGGCGCCCGGATTATCCGGCACGCCATCGGTCGGCCAGCGTTCCAGCGCGACGATCAAGGCTTCCTGCGCCAGATCCTCGGCCTGTCCGACGTCACGCAGCATCCGCGCAAGCCCGGCGATCAGGCGCGGCGCCTCGATCTTCCAGACCGTCTCGATGGTGCGGTGGGCGTCGGCCGTCGTCATGACGACCGATCACATCATTGCCGCGGCTCCGGCGCAAGCGCCCGATTTCCTTGCGTTCAGGCCTTCGCGATCCTTTCACGCAGACGCGCTTCCTGTTCGCGCACTTCCGGCGTCAGGGCCTCGCCGAAATCTTCCATCTCAGCCACTGGACGCAACTCGATTTCCATGCCGCCATCGAACAATGGCGCGCGCTTGATCCACTCGATGGCCTCCTCCATCGAGCGCACCTGCCACAACCAGAAACCGGCCACCAGCTCCTTGGTTTCCGCGAACGGGCCGTCGATCACGGTACGGGTCTTGCCCTCGAAACGCACCCGTGCGCCTTTCGAACTGGGGTGCAGGCCTTCGCCCATCAGCATCACGCCGGCCTCGACAAGTTTTTCGTTGAACTTGCCCATCTCGGCAAACTCCTTGGCATCCGGCATCACGCCGGCTTCGGAATCCGCGTTCGCCTTCACGATGACCAATACGCGCATGATCGTCTCCAGTACTCCGGCAACGGGCCGGTTTCGATACTGCGACGAGCGACGCAGGCCGGAATCGACAAGTCGGGATTTTCATTGACCGGCATCAGGGCAGCGGTGACGCCGCGGGTGCAGCATGCGACGATTGCCGCCTGACCGATTGCCATGGCCACCCTCGCCGAAACCATCGTGGATCGCCCCGCTCCGCCCTTGCACCCGTTCCGCCCGCTGTTCTTCTGCGCGGCGCTGGCGGCGAGCCTGGGCATGCTGGCGTGGGGTGTGTTCTGGCACATGGGCTGGCTGCCGCCGACCTCGCTCGACGCGCTTTCGTGGCACGCCCACGTGATGCTGTTCGGTTTCGCGGGCGCGCTGGTCGGCGGATTCCTGCTGACTGCCTCGGCCAACTGGACCGGCATCGCCACCACCACGCGGCGCGGATTGTGGTTGCTCGTCGCCACCTGGGCGGTCGCGCGCGTGCTGCTGCTGTCGCCACTGCCGTTCTGGGTCGGCGCGCTGTTCGACGTCGGCTACCTGTTCGGGCTGGTGTTCCTGGTGGGACGGGTGCTGTGGCTGTCGAAGAACAAGCGCAACGCGTTCCTGATCGGCATCCTGCTGGTTTTCACGGGACTCGATATCGCGTTCTACGCGGGCGTTCTGGCCGGCAACGGCAGCGTGCCCGCACGCGCGCTGACCGGCGCGGTGGATTTGTTGACGGTGCTGATGCTGGCGATCGGCGGCCGCGTGATCCCGTTCTTCACCGGGCGCAAGCTCGCCGGCCACACGATGTGGGTGAACAAGTACCTGATCTTCGCGGTGAACGGCGGCGGCGCACTGGTGTTGCTGTGCGACCTCGCCGGTGCTCCGGGCCACGCGCGCGGCGTGCTGATGATCGTCGTGGCGTTGCTGGCATTCGCGCGCCTGATCGGCTGGCGCGGCTGGCGTACGTGGCGCGAACCCATGCTGTGGGTGCTGCACCTCGGGTATCTGTGGCTGGCGATCGGACTTGCGGTGCGCGGGCTGGCGCTGGTCGGCGCGTATGCGATGCCGGAAATCGACACCCTGCACGGCATCACCGTGGGCGCGCTGGGCACGCTGTCGCTGGCCATGATGGTGCGCGTGGCGCAAGGCCACAGCGGCGTGCCGATCCAGTCGAACTTTGCGTTGACCGTGATGTTCGCGCTTCCTACCGTCGCAGCCGCGATACGGTTGTGCCACAACCAGCCCGCGGGCTGGGTGTGGGCCGCCGCACTCTGGTTCGTCGCCTACGCGGTGTACCTCATCGTGATCGGGCCACTGCTGGTGCGCGGTCGCGTCACCGCCGCGGCCAATTGACCGGAATCAACTTGTCACGCCACAACCCGCCTGAAAATCCGACCCGCCCTTTCCGATGGAGGTGCTGCCATGTCTGCAACGCTCCCGCTGCCCGAACCCGAAGACGCTTCGCTGTCGCCGTGGTGGATACGCACGATCCTCGCGGTGATGGTGTTCGGCTTCGCGGTCCTGATCGCGATCACGGTGCTGGGTTACAGGAACGCGCCGCCGATTCCCGGCAAGGTCGTGGACGCGCAAGGCGCGACGCTGTTCAGCGGCGATGACATCCGCGCGGGCCAGGGCGTGTTCCTGAAATACGGGCTGATGGACAACGGCTCGATATGGGGACACGGCGCCTATCTTGGCCCGGATTATTCCGCCGCGGCGCTGCACCAGATGGGGCTGGATTCCGCCGACACCCTGGCGCACGACCAATTCGGCAAGGCCTTCGCGGCTCTCGACGCGCGCGAACAGGCCGGGATACGCGCGGAAGTCGCGGTGACGCTGAAGGCCAACCGCTACGACGCGGCCACCGACACCCTGAGCCTGACCCCGGCCGAATCGCGGGCCTGGCGGAACCAGGTCGGCTACTGGACCGACTACCTGCAACACCCCGACACCAACGGCGGCCTGAAACCGGGAATGATTTCCGACCCGAACGAAATCCGCGAGTTCGCGGCATTCGTCGCATGGGCCGCATGGACCTCGGTCGCCGAGCGTCCCGGTTACGGATACTCCTACACCAACAACTTCCCCTACGACCCGCTGGTCGGCAACACCCCGATCGCCGGCGCGTTGTTGTGGAGCGCGCTGAGCCTGCTGGTGCTGCTGGGTGGCATCGCCGCGGTGCTGTTGCTGTTCGGCAAGTTCGATTACCTCGGCTGGATCTCGCGCGGACACACGGTGCAGCCGAACATCGCGCCTCCCGGCCAACCCGGCGCCGGCCAGCGCGCGCTGGTGAAGTTCTTCGTGGTGGTGGCGCTGCTGTTCCTGTTCCAGACGCTGGTCGGCGCCGCCACCGCCCACTACCGGGCCGATCCCGGCAGTTTCTACGGCTTCCGGCTGGAGGACATCTTCCCCAGCAACCTGATGCGCACCTGGCACCTGCAGAGCGCGATCTTCTGGATCGCGACCGCCTACGCCGCCGCCGCGTTGTTCCTGGGCCGCACCCTGCGCAACGACGAGCCGCGCGGATTCGCGGCGTGGGTGAACATCCTGTTCGTCGCGTTCGTCGCGGTGATCGGCCTGTCGCTGCTGGGCGAATGGGCCGGCATCCTGAACATGCTGGGCAAGTGGTGGTTCTGGCTGGGCGACCAGGGTTGGGAATACCTCGAGATCGGACGGCTGTGGCAGATCCTGCTGGTGGTCGGCCTGCTGGCGTGGTTCGGCGTGCTGTTCTGGGTGGCCCGGCCGCGCGCCTATGCCAACCGCGACGCGCGCCCGATCGGCAAGATGTTCCTGCTGGCCGCGCTGGCGATCCCGGTGTTCTACCTGCCGGCGCTGTTCTATGGCGCGCACACCAACTACACCATCGTCGATACGTGGCGGTTCTGGATCATCCACCTGTGGGTGGAAGGCTTCTTCGAGTTCTTCGCCACCACCGTGGTCGCGCTGACCTTCTACCAACTCGGCCTCGCGCACCGCAACGTCGCGCTGCGGGTGATCTACCTCGACGCGATCCTGTACTTCCTCGGTGGCCTGATCGGCACCGGCCACCACTGGTACTTCACCGGGCACGTGCAGTTCAACATGGCACTGTCGGCGCTGTTCTCGGTGCTGGAAGTGGTGCCGCTGACCCTGTTGACCCTGGATGCGTGGGATTTCGTGCACACCACGCAGGGCAAGATGGACGTGGACGGCAAGCCGCGCCGCCTGTCGCACAAGTGGACGTTCTACTTCCTGATGGCAGTCGGGTTCTGGAACTTCGTCGGCGCCGGCATGTTCGGCTTCCTGATCAACCTGCCGATCGTCAGCTACTACGAAGTCGGCACGCAGTTGACGCCGAACCACGGCCACGCCGCGATGATGGGCGTGTTCGGGATGCTGGCGCTGGCGTTGATGGTGTTCGTGTTGCGCCACACCGCCGACGACCGGACCTGGCCGGGCATCGAGAAGTACGTCAAGGTCGCGTTCTGGGGCAGCAACATCGGCTTGGTCATGATGATCGTGATGAGCCTGTTCCCGAGCGGCGTGCTGCAGGTCTGGGACGTCGTGCAGCACGGCTACTGGCACGCGCGCAGCATCGACTACGTCGGCGCGCCGCGCCAGCACCTGATCGAATGGCTGCGCATGCCGGGCGACCTGGTGTTCATCATCTTCGGCGCGGTCCCGATCACGATCGCGGCGATCAAGGCGTGGCTGGGGGTGCGGCGGCAGGCCGCGGCAACGCGGTGACACGGCGGCAGCGCGGTCCATCGCCCGCGCGGTGTATCCGGCCGTGAGACCGGACCGTCGCGGGTGCGCGGGCGCGTGGGCGGCAGCGCGCGAAGCCGAGTGCCGTGCCCGAAGGTCGCGGCTGCCTGCCGTAACCCTGGACAGGCGCGAAACGAATGGTCTTGCAGGACCATCGCGTTTCGAGGAGCCGCATCCATGTCCACACGATCGCTTCAACCGGCGGCAGGCATGTTGCTGGCGTTCCTGCTTCTGTTGTCCGTCGCCGCCTGCGCGCCCGCTGCCGGCAGTGATCCGCAAGCCCGCCGCGCAGTGCCGGCGCCACGGCAGGACGCCGCGCTGGCCGCGCGCCCCGGCGACGCCAGGGCGGTCCTGGCCGGCGGCTGTTTTTGGGGTCTGCAGTGGGTGTTCGAGCACGTGCCGGGCGTCACCAACGTGACCTCCGGCTATTCCGGCGGAGCAGCCGCGACGGCGCACTACGAGCAGGTGAGCTTCGGCAATACCGGCCACGCCGAAACCGTGCAGATCGACTACGACCCGTCGAAGGTCAGCTACGGTCAGTTGTTGCGCGTGTATTTCTCGGTGGCGACGAACCCGACCGAACTGGACCGGCAAGGCCCCGACACCGGCACGCAGTATCGCGGCGTGATTTTCTACACCAATCCCGAGCAACAAGAAATCGCGCGCGAATACATCGCGCAACTGACCGCCGCGCACATGTACGCCGCGCCGATCGTGACCCGGGTCGTGCCGTTCAAGGCGTTCTACCCCGCCGAGGAGTACCACCAGGATTACGCGCGGCTGAACCCCGATGCGCTTTATATCGCCATCAACGATGCGCCCAAGGTCGTCGCCCTGCAACGCGAACTGCCCGGGTTGTATCGCGCGCAACCCGTGATCTGGCACGAGGACCATCCGAAGGTCATCAACGTCGAGGTGCATTGAAACTCGTCGAAGCGTCAGCGATCGCAACAGCGCTGTTGCCCCTGCACCGGCGGACACGGCACATCCCCGTACGAACAGAACACGCAACAGTCGCCGGCCTTCGGACGCAACATCGCGCCGCAACCCTTGCATTCGTGGAAAAACACGCAGGCGTTCTCGGGCATGGTTTCCATGCTGCGGTGTCCGCAATGCGGACAGGTGACCGTCGATCGCAGGATTATCCTGTTTGCGTGCGCGGCCATCCGGCCATGCTACGCGCACGGGGCGATCAGAACCAGAAACGCAGGCCGACCACGATGCGCGAATCGAAGGCGGGTTCGCCGCTCGAGCGCGCCAGCGTGGCGGTTTCGCCGAACCGGCGCTCGAATTCGACGCCGAGGTACGGCGCGAACCGGCGCGTGATTTCGTAACGCAGGCGCAGGCCCAACGCCGCGTCGGACAGGCCCGAGCCGATGCCGCGCAGCGGATCGCCACGGCCGTACAGGTTGGCTTCGAAGCGCGGCTGCAGGATCAATCGCTGCGTCAGCAGCAACTCGTATTCCGCGTCGAAACGCAGTGCCGTGCGCCCCGACGGTCCGACATAGACGGTGGCCTGCAGTTCGAACCAGTACGGCGCGAGGCCCTGGATGCCGAACGCCGCCCAGTCGCGACCGGGCCCGATGCCGGCATCGTGGCGCTCGCCCGCCTGCATGTCCCAGAACGCGCTGACCGGACGATCCCACAGCGCCTCCACGCGCAAATCCTGCAGGCGCCCCGATGCGGTTTCGCCCTCGGCCTTCAGCCACAACCTGTTTTCGTCATTGCCGTACCACGCCTGCGCATCGAAGGCCTCGCCGCGGCTGTCGCGGCCGTCGAAATATTCCAGCCGATCGAACCGCAGCATGCCGAGCGGCGCATCGTCGCGCATGTCCATGCCGGCCACGGTCGCGTAGCCGGTGCCGTCAGAGTAATCCGCGCTGCGCGGTTGCGCGGAAACATCCGGCATCGGCATCGCGTGATGGTCCGCGCCTTGCAAGGCATCTTGCGCGCACGCGGGCGCTGCCACCAGCAGCGCAGCCGCCGTCGCCGCGAGCCTGCGCGGAAACTTCCTCACGACACCACCACTTCGCGGAACATGCCCGCTTCCATGTGATACAGCAGGTGGCAGTGCCAGGCCCAGCGTCCCAAGGCGTCGGCCTTCACGCGATAGGTGATGCGTTGCGCAGGCTGCACGCTGACGGTGTGCTTGCGCACCTGGAATTCCTGGTCCGGCGACTCCAGCTCGCTCCACATCCCGTGCAGGTGGATCGGGTGGGTCATCATGGTGTCGTTGACGAGGACGATCCTCAGGTGCTCGCCGTAGCGGAAATGGACGGGTTTGGCCTGGGAGAACTTCAGGCCATCGAATCCCCAGGTGAAGCGGTGCATGTTGCCGGTCA
Source organism: Lysobacterales bacterium 66-474 (assembly GCA_001899805.1). Classification (GTDB taxonomy): domain Bacteria; phylum Pseudomonadota; class Gammaproteobacteria; order Xanthomonadales; family Rhodanobacteraceae; genus 66-474. Next base: position 349,609 of record MKWP01000014.1, on the reverse strand, counting down.
GGTGCAGCTCGATCTCGCGCGTTACCGGCTGCGGATACAGCGAGCCTCCGATCGTGTGCAAGTCGGCATAGGTCAGCACGCGGCGACCGTTGTCGCGCAAGCCGACGCCGGGGTCGTCGAGGTTGGTACGCGGCATGTCGACGCGCATGTCGACGTTGGGGTTGTGGTACTCGGTGCGGGCGTGATGTACTTCGGGCACCTCGCGCATGCCGCCGTGGCCGCCCATGTCCATGCCCGGCATCGAACCGTGATCCATGCCCGGCATCGCATGGGTGTCGTGGTCCATCGCACCCATCATGTCGGCCATCGACAGCAGCGGCAGCGGATCGAGCCGCGGCACCTCGGCTTCCATTCCCGGTCGCGGCGCCAGGGTGCCGCGCGCATAACCGTCGCGGCTCATCGATTGCGCGAAGATCGTGAAGGCGCGATCTTCCTGCGGTCGCACGATCACGTCGTAGACCTCAGCCGTCGCGATCCGGAACTCGTCCACCTCGACCGGCTCGACATCCTGTCCGTCGGCCGCGACCACGCCGAGCTTCAAGCCGGGAATCCGCACATCGAAGAAACTGTTCGAAGAGCCGTTGATGAAACGCAGGCGTACCCGCTCGCCCGGTTTGAACAGGCCGGTCCAGTTGCCGGCGGGCGTGGTGCCGTTCATCAGATAGGTGTAGGTCGCGCCGGTGACGTCGACGAGATCGCGCGGACTCATCCGCATCTGGTTCCACATCTTGCGTTCGGCCAACGCCCGCTTCAGGCCCACGCGCGACACGTCATCGAAAAAATCCCGCGCGGTCAGTTCGCCGCGGTTGTAGTAATCGCTTTGCTTCTTGAGGTGCGCGAAGATCGCCGCCGGATCCTCGTCGGTCCAGTCGTTCAGCATCACCACGTAGTCACGCTCGGCACCAATGCGGTCTGGTCGCGCCGGATCGATCACCAACGCGCCGTACAGTCCGGTCTGCTCCTCGAATCCGGAATGCGCGTGGTACCAGTAGGTGCCACTCTGTCGCACCGGAAAGCGATACACGAAGGTTTCGCCCGGCGCGATGCCGGGAAAACTGATGCCCGGCACGCCATCCATGTCGAACGGCAAGAGAATGCCGTGCCAGTGGATCGAGGTCGGCACGCGCAACCGGTTGCTGACGCGCAGGGTGACGGTGGTGCCCTCGCGCCAACGCAGCAAGGGTCCGGGCAGCGAGCCGTTGACCGTGGTCGCGTGGCGCGCCCTGCCGGTGAAGTTCACCGGTATTTCGCCGATCTCCAGCGCAAAGTCGGTGCCGGCCAGGGCACCCGGCTCGCCCAGGCTTTGCAATGCCCATGCAGGCTTGATGAACCCGCCGAGCAGCGCGGCGCTTCCGCCCAGCGCCAGCCCCTGCACGAAGCGGCGGCGCGACAGGGTGGGCAATCCGTTCCCGGCGTGGAAAGGTTTTCGATTCATGCAGCGCACCCGCGGTCCCCGCACCATCATCGCGCGCGCAGCGCGTTTGCCACGTCACTGGCGCGTGTCCGGGCAGACTAGCCATCGCCGCCGGCCCGCACAACCCTGGAGCAGGCTCCGCGCGGGTTTGCGCGCTGTCTATACTCCGGGGTCCACGGACGCCTTTCGATGAACTACCGCCACGCCTTCCATGCCGGCAATTTCGCGGACGTGTTCAAGCACGCGATCCTGCTGGCGTTGCTCGATGCCTTGACGGCGAAGGACAAGCCGCTGTGCTATTTCGACACCCATGCAGGGCGCGGCAGCTACCGGCTCGACGATGCCGAGGCGCTGAAAACCGGCGAATGGCGCGCCGGCATAGGACGGTTGTTCGACGCACCGGATCCGCCGAAATCGCTGCGCCGCTATCTCGATGCGATCCGTGCGTGCAATCCCGATGGCACGCCGCGCGTCTATCCCGGCTCGCCATGGCTTGCGGCACAGGCGTCGCGCGCAAACGACCGCCTGGTCCTTTGCGAAACGCAGGACGACGAAGCCGCCGCGTTGCGCACGCTGTTTCGCGACGATCCACGCGCGCACGTGCACCGGCGGGACGGCTATGCCGCCCTGAACGCGCTGCTGCCGCCGGCGGAAAGGCGCGGAATGGTGCTGATCGATCCGCCGTTCGAGGCGCAGGAGGCCGAATTTGCCGTGATCGAGGCCGCGCTCGCGCAGGCCCGCGCGCGCTGGCCGAACGGCGTGTACGCGGTGTGGTACCCGATCAAATCGCGGCGGGCGGTCGCGCCCTTCCATCGCCGCATGTCGGAAGGGCCTTTCGACGCAGTGGTCGTCGCGGAACTGATGGTGCAGCCCGACGATTCCCCGCTGCGCCTCAACGGCTGCGGCATGCTGGTCGCCAATCCGCCGTGGAAGCTCGACGGCGTGCTGGCCGCGATGCTGCCGGCGCTGCGCGACATGCTCGCGCAGTCCGCTCGCGCGGAAGGCCACTTGCGCCGGCTGCGGGGTGAATAAGCGACGCAGCCGACATTCCGCGCCTCCGGTTTTTCGGTATCCTTGCGGCGTCGCTTCGCGCCGGAGGCCTTGGCCATGCACGCAACCCGCCGTTTCGTGTTCCGACTGCTGCCCGCATTCGCCCTCGCCGCGCTGCTCGCGGCCTGCGCGCCGGCGCCGATCTACAAGACCGGGCCGTCTGCGGTGACGGCGACACCACAACAGGTCGCGACTTCGCCCGCGAATTTCCGGAACCTGCAAGTCGTCTGGGGCGGCAGCGTGATCGCCGTGCACAACTTCACCGACCACAGTGAAATCGAGGTCCTCGCCTATCCGCTCGACTCGTCGCAGCGGCCACGCCTCAAGGAACCGGCAACCGGCCGCTTCATCGCCATCGTGCCGGGGTTCGCGGAGCCCATGAATTATCCGCAGGGCTCCCTGGTCACGCTGCGCGGCACGCTGGATGGAGCGCGCAGCGGCGAGGTGGGACAGGCCGACTACACGTTCGCGCTGGTACACAGCGAGGCGATGCACCGCTGGACTGCCGATGAAATGCGCCAGGGCCATCCCAATGTCAGCATCGGTGTCGGCGTGGGCGGCTGGATACATTAGGAAACGCCGCACAACCTGCTGCGCTCGGCAGCTTGCGACGGTTCTGCGGCGTCTCCCTGGATGCCGCCGGTCGGCTTCATCATGACCAACACCGACATTGGCCAGACCATCCGGCTCGAAGACGGCCGCACCTTCACACTGCGGGCATTGCGGGCGGATGACCTCGAAGCCTTGCGCCGCGCGTTCCTTAGACTCACGCCCGAGGAAATCGAATACCGGTTCTTCTACCGCTCGCGCGAATTGCCGGCCTCGGTGCAGGCGCAGGTACGCGGCCTCGACCCGGCGCGCGATGCGGCATTCGTGATCGACGACCGGGGCGAGATTCGTGCGGTGGCGGATCTGCATGCGGCCCACGCCGGGGCACGCGAGGCCGAATTCGGCCTGATCGTGGGCAAGGCGGTCTCGGGGCACGGCATTGGATGGCTCTTGATGCAGCGTCTGCTTGGGGAAGCGAAGCGGCGCGGCCTCGCGGCCTTGCACGGCAGCGTCCGCGCCGACAACGACCGCATGCTGGAACTCTGCCGCGATCTCGGCGCCACGATTGCGCCCGACCCGGACGACCCGGCCATCCGCCGCGTGACCTTCACGCCTTGAACGCGCGCGCCGGCTGCTAAAATTGCGGTTTGCATCGTCTGCTGGCGCCGCGACACGTGGCCCCGGCAGTGTCCTGTATTGCACGATCGACGCCCATGCCCGAAACCGACATCCCGATTCCCGCGTTGCCGCGCAGTCCCGGCCAGCAACGCGACTGGCGCGAACCCGCGGGGTCGTCGCTGGCGCTGCTGTTGTGCGAAGCGGCGCGCCAGCGCGATGGCGTGATCGTCGCGGTCACCGCCGACAGCCGTGCGGCGCGCACGCTGGAAGACGAACTGGGCGTGTTCGCCGACGGCTTGCCGGTCCTGCACTTTCCGGATTGGGAAACCCTGCCCTACGATTTGTTCGCGCCGCATCCGCAACTGGTGTCGCAACGCATCGATACCTTGTACCGCCTGCCCGCCACCCGCAAGGGGGTGCTGGTGGTGCCGGTCGCCACGTTGATGCAACGCCTGGCGCCGCGCTCGCACATCGCGGGCAGCGGGCTGGCCGTCGCGCGCGGCCAGCAGCTCGACCTGGCGGACGAGCAGCGCCGCCTCGAAACCTGCGGCTACCGGCATGTTCCGCAGGTCGGCGAACACGGCGAGTTCGCCGTGCGCGGCGCGTTGCTCGACGTCTTCCCGATGGGTGCGTCCGAACCCTACCGCATCGAGCTGTTCGACGACGCGATCGAATCCATCCGCGCCTTCGATCCGGAAACCCAGCGTTCGCTGCACCAGGTCGATGCGGTGAAACTGCTGCCCGCACGCGAATTCCCGCTCACCGACGAAGCCATGCGCGCGTTCCGCGATCGGTTGCGCGAGCGCTTTCCGATCGACGTGCGGCGCTGCCCGCTCTACCAGGACATGAAGCAGGGCGTGACCCCGAGCGGCATCGAGTATTACCTGCCGTTGTTTTTCGACGCCACCGAGAGCCTGTTCGACTATCTCGGCGACGACGCGCTGTTCGTGCTCGGGCGCGGTGCGCTCGAAGCCGCGGAACCCTTCTGGAAACAAACCGAAGCCCGTTACGACCAGCGCGCACACGACATCGAACGGCCGGTGCTGCCGCCGATGGAGTTGTACCTGCCGCCGCAATCATTGCGCGAACGCCTGAACAACGTGCTGCGCATCGACATCGTCGCGCCCGACGATCCCCGCGCCGTGGATACCGGCACCCAGGCGGCGCCCGACTTTTCGGCGGGCGGCCCCCAGGCCGGCGGTTCTGCCGCGCGCCTGCGCGGCTGGCTGGAATCGCATCCCGGCACGCGCGTGCTGATCGCCGCCGATTCACCCGGCCGCCGCGAGGCTTTGCTGGAACAATTGAGTGCGGTCGAGATGCAGCCGCAAATCGTCGACGGCTGGCCGGCGTTCCTCGGCAAAGGGGGACCGCTGTCCATCACCAGCGCACCGCTGGAGCGCGGATTCACCCTGACGCAACCGCCCATCGCGGTCTTCACCGAGCGCGAACTCGCGGGTGAACGCGCACGCAGCGAACGCCAGCGCCGCCGCGTCGCCGAGCGCGATCCCGAAGCCATCCTGCGCGATCTTTCCGAACTCGAGATCGGCGCGCCGATCGTGCACGTCGACCACGGCGTCGGCCGTTACCTGGGCCTGGTCGCGCTGGATGTCGGCGGCATGCCCGGCGAATTCCTCGCCATCGAATACGCACGCGGCGACAAGCTGTACGTGCCGGTCGCGCAACTCGCGCTGGTCAGCCGCTACAGCGGCGCCGACGACGAACACGCGCCGCTGCATTCACTCGGCGGCGAAAGTTGGGAACGCGCCAAGCGCAAGGCCGCCGGGAAAGTCCGCGACGTCGCCGCCGAACTGCTGGCGATCCACGCGCAACGCGCGGCGCGCCAGGGCAACGCCATCGACATCGACCGCAGCATGCTGGCGCGTTTCGCGGAAGGCTTCCCGTTCGAGGAAACCCCCGACCAGCAGGCCGCGATCGATGCGGTGCTGGCCGACCTCGAAGCAAGGCAGCCGATGGACCGCGTGGTCTGCGGCGATGTCGGCTTCGGCAAGACCGAGGTCGCGTTGCGCGCCGCGGTCGCCGCGGCCAGCGCCGGCAAGCAGGTCGCGGTGCTGGTGCCGACCACCCTGCTCGCCCAGCAGCACTACGACAATTTCCGCGACCGGCTGGCGGATTTTCCGATACGGGTGGAACTGCTGTCGCGCTTCCGCGCGAAAAAGGACGCGGACGATGCGTTGAAGCGGCTCGCCGACGGCAAGCTCGACATCGTGGTCGGCACCCACAAGCTGCTGCAACCGGACGTGAAATTCAAGGACCTCGGCCTCGTGATCGTGGACGAGGAACACCGCTTCGGCGTGCGCCACAAGGAACAGTTGAAGAAACTGCGTGCCGAAGTGGACCTGCTCACGCTCACCGCGACGCCGATTCCGCGCACCCTCAACATGGCCATGAGCGGCATGCGCGACCTTTCGATCATCGCGACGCCGCCGGCAGCACGCATGGCGGTGAAAACCCTGGTCGCGCAATACGATCCTGCGTTGGTCCGCGAAGCCTTCCAGCGCGAACTGGCGCGCGGCGGCCAGGTGTATTTCCTGCACAATTCCATCGACAGCATCCAGCGCGTCGCGCGCGAACTCGGGGAGCTGGTGCCGGATGCGCGCATCCGCGTCGCGCACGGCCAGATGTCGGCGCACGAACTGGAACAGGCGATGCTGGATTTCCACCGCCAGCGCTTCAACGTGCTGGTGTGCACCACCATCATCGAATCCGGCATCGACGTGCCGACCGCCAACACCATCGTGATCGACCGCGCCGATCGCTTCGGGCTCGCGCAGTTGCATCAGTTGCGCGGGCGCGTCGGCCGCTCGCACCACCGCGCCTACGCGTACCTGATCGTTCCCGACAGGAATGCCATCACCGCGGATGCCGAAAAACGCCTCGCCGCACTGGAGTCGCTGGAGGAACTCGGCGCCGGTTTCACGCTCGCCACCCACGACATGGAAATCCGCGGCGCCGGCGAGTTGCTCGGCGAAGCGCAATCCGGCCAGATCGAGGCGATCGGCTTCGCGTTGTACAACGACTTGCTGGAACGCGCGGTACGCGCGTTGCGCTCCGGCAAGGTGCCTGACTTCGACCTCGGCGGCGACACCGGCACCGAGATCGAGCTGCACTTGCCCGCGCTGATCCCGGACGACTACCTGCCCGACGTGCACGCGCGCCTGACGCTGTACAAGCGCATCGCCAGCGCGACCGAAGACGAAGGGTTGCGCGACCTGCAGGTCGAGATGATCGACCGCTTCGGCTTGCTGCCGCAGGCGACGAAGAACCTGTTCGCGATCGCCTCGCTGAAGCTGCGCGCGCACGCCCTCGGCATCCGCAAGCTCGACCTCGGCGCCGCCGCCGGACGCATCACCTTCCGCGCCAAGCCCGATGTCGACCCCGCCACCATCATCCGCCTGATCCAGAAGCAACCGCGCGTCTACAAACTCGACGGCCAGGACAAGCTGCGCATCGCGATGGAGTTGCCGGAGCCCGCCGACCGCCTGCGCATGGCCGGCGAATTGCTGGAAACGCTGGCGGCAAGGGCCATGGCGGCATGAACGCGCCTCCTGCAGGAAGCCCGGTGGCGATGACGCCGCCGCGACGTACTTGAACGCATGCTGATCGCTGGCCGCGGGGAATGACGGCGATTCGAACCACGCGGTCTCCCTGCGGTCACATCACTTGTGCAAACGGCGCCCGGCGCCGCATCCCCAAGGAGTTCCCAATGAACACGCATCGTTCGGTCCGCCTGTCCCTTGCCGGCGCGGTCGCGTTGGCGCTGTGCGTCACGGCATCGATCGCGACCGCGCAGACGCCACCACCGCCACCGCCACCCACGATGCCAGCGCCAACGCCAGCACCGCCACCGCCACCGCCACCCCCTCCCGCGTCTCCCGCCGCTACCGCACTTCCTGCGCAACCGGCAACCCCGATGCCCGCGCCGCAGCCGTCGACGGGCCCGCAACAGGACGCATCCGGCCAGTTCTACCCAGGCACTGAATCGAGCGCGCGCTACCCGCTTCCGGACAGCAACGGCGGCACGCTCACGGTGAACACGGGCATGCCCGCCGATGTCCGGAATTACGGACCGCCGCCGTCGTTCCAGTCGCTGGATGTCAACCACGACGGCCGCATCAGCGAATCGGAAGCCCAAGCCTACCCGCCGCTCGACAACGATTTCCTGCATGCCAGCGGCCAGGGCAAATCGATCAGCCGCGCGCAATACGAAAAGTGGGTGCAGGACCAGCAATGAGGCACCCGTGACCGCGCCATGCGGCCGCGCTTGCGCAGCCGCGTGGCGCGTGGGCATGATGGAGAATCCTTCCCGTACCCGTTCCCGGCATGCCCACATCCACGCAGGAAAAAGCTCCTGTCGCGCTGTCCCGCGCCAGCCTCGACGACCTCGAGGCGCTCGCGCAGCTGTTCGACGCCTACCGCGTGTTCTACCGACAAGCCCCCGACCATCCAGGTGCCCGCGCGTTCCTCGACGAGCGCTTGCGGCTGGGCGAATCGACGATCTTCCTCGCCCGCGACGCAGCCACCGGCGTCGCGCTGGGCTTCACCCAACTGTACCCGGCGTTTTCATCGGTACGCGCGCGGCGGATCTGGATCCTCAACGACCTGTTCGTGGCGCCGGAGGCGAGGAGCCGCGGGGTCGCGCGCGCACTGATGTCTACGGCGCGCGCCTTCGCGATCGAAACCGGTGCGCTGCGCCTGGTGCTGGAGACGGCCGAAGACAATGCGCCGGCGCAGGCGCTCTACGAATCGCTGGGCTACGCGCGCGAAGCGGGCACGCGCCATTACTCGCTGGAACTCGCGTGACCCCGCCACGCATCAGGCGTGCGACGGCTGCCTGACGCTGGCGACATGGTGGGAACGCAGGCGCTGGTACACGTACACGTTCGCGGGCGGCAGGTTGCGCAGGGCGAACCCCGCACGCCGCATGCGCAAGCCCAGGGCCTCGCGTTCCCTGCGGCGCACCGGGCTGGCGGGTCCGTAGGTGAACTGGATGTAGCGCCCCGCGTCATCCAGCGCCGCGAAGGCCGCACGCAGGATGGCGACGCGCAACGCCGCGGGCATGCTGAGCATGCCCAATCCGCTGACGACGGCATCCAGCTTGCCATCCGCGAGCAAGCCGTGTTCCGCGGCCAGGGCATCCAGATGGCGCGCGTCTGCGCAGGCAACCGCCACGTCCGGGAACCGCTTGCGCAGGAAGCCCGCCAGGTCCGGGTTGATTTCCACGACCAGCAATTGCGAAGGCGCGATGCCGGCATCCAGCAAGGCACGCGTGAATACCCCGGTGCCCGCGCCGACTTCGACCACGCGCGAGCATCCCGGCGGAAGTTGCCCGACCATCAGGCGCGCCAGTTGGCGTCCCGATGGCGTGACCGAAGCCATCTTCACGGGGTCGCGCAACCACTGGCGCAGGAAAGTGCGGATCGATTGCAGATCGATCGCAACCTCTCCGCCGTTTTGTTCATCCAGCGATGGATCGGATATCCGGCTCATGCGCGGGACGTTTTAGCACACCACGCATCCGAAATCCGTAAACCCTTCGCAGCCGGGTCCACCGCCGGCTCGATCAACGATGGCCGTGGCGATAGTAGCCGCCGCGATCGTGATGCCAGCCGCGCTCGCGGTAGTGCCCGCGGTAGCGGTACTGCGGATAGTACGGCGCGTAGTAACCGTAGTCGTAACCGTAACCGTAATACACGGGGCGCGGGGCGTAGTAGACGGGAGCCGGGTAATACACGGGCGCCGGATAGGCCGGCGCGTAGTACACCGGCGACGCGGCCCAGTAACCGCAGCGCCAGCAGTTGCCGACGCCCACCGCGACACCGGGAACCGAAATGCCGATGCCGACGCTCACGTGCGAACGTGCGGCGGCAATCGACGCGAAGCACAACGAGGCGACCGACGCGACCACCACCAACGCTGCGCCACGAATCCATCCGCGAATCTTCATGGCATGCCTCCGTCTTCGAGTGCTGGAATCATGCTGGCGCCGCGGCGCTGAATCACTCCTGAAAACACGCGCCAAGTCATTGTTCAGGCTAAGCGTTTCCTAAGCAACCAGCAGCCGTGGATGCCCGGTCTGCGCGCAAAATCCGGCGGAATGCTGGCGCGACCGATGTCTTCAATGCTGAACGTGCGCGACAGCGCTTCCGTATCCAGTTTGAAACGCCGGAAGTTGTTGGAGAACACGATCACGCCGCCGTCGCGCAGGCGCCCGCCGCACGCTTCGAGCAAGGCGACATGGTCGCGTTGCACATCAAAATCGCTTGCGCGCTTGGAGTTCGAAAACGTGGGTGGATCGACGTAGATCAACCCGTAGCGCGCGCGACTTTCACGCAGGAAGGTCATCGCGTCGGCGCGCGCAAGCTGGTGAGACGCGCCGATGAATCCGTTCAACGCCAGGTTCCGCGACGCCCACTCCAGATAGCCCTGCGACAAATCGACGCTGGTGGTGCTGCGTGCGCCGCCGGCCGCGGCATACACGCTCGCGGCCCCGGTGTAGGCGAACAGGTTCAGCACGTCGCGGTCGCGCGCAAGCTCGCGGACCCGTGCCCGCACCCGCCGGTGGTCGAGAAACAGGCCGGTGTCGATGCGATCGCGCAGGTTGACGAGGAAGCGCAGGCCGCCCTCTTCGACCACCAGGAATTCCTCGCGCTCGGCGAAGCGCCCGTATTTCGTTCCGCCCTTTCCCCGCGCGCGCGTCTTCAGCACCAGGCGTTCGCGCGGCACCCCCAGCGCAACGCAGGCCGCGCGTTGCAGGTCGCGCAAGCGCACCTGCGCCGCGCCGGCATCGACGCTCGCGGGCGGCGCGTATTCCTGCACGTGCAGCCACGTCTGCGACGGCACGTCGTTGTCCGCCGAATGCAGACGGCTGGACGAGGGTTGTTCGGGCGTTTCCGGGATTCCCCGATACACGTCGATCGCCGCGGCATATTCGGGCAGGTCGGCATCGTAGCCGCGAAAACAGGTGACGCCTTCGCGCTCCAGCGGCTTGCGCAGGTTGCGCAAATTCTTGCGGATGCGGTTGGCGACCATTTCCGCGCCCGGCGACAGCGACGGCGTGGCGGCGGCCGCGCGTTCGCGGACGTCGAACAAGGCGAGCCGGCATTCGATCGCGCCGTTGAACAGCACGTAGTGTTTTTCCGCATGCAACCCGAGCGCGCGCTCGAGCTCCGGTTCGCTGGTCAGCACCGCGGCGCGCCAGCCCGCGAACTCCGCCTTGAGGCGCGCGCCAAACTCGCGATACAGCGCCGGCAGCGCCGCAAGCTCGCCCATGCGCTCGCCGTAGGGCGGATTGGTGATCACCAACCCCTGCGTGAAATCGCGCGGGCGCTGCAGGTGCGCGACGTCGTGTTTTTCCAGCGTGACGAAACCCGCCACTCCTGCGGTCTGCAGGTTGTGCGTGGCCACGGCAATCATGCGTGGATCGGAATCGCTGCCGAAGAAGCACGCGCGCAATCCGCGCAAGCCTTCCAGCGCGCGTTCCTGCGCGTCGTCATGCAGGCGTTGCCACAGCGCAGCGTCGTGGCCGCGCCAGCCGAGGAACCCGAAGTAGTCGCGCTGCAACGCCGGTGCCACGTCCGCGGCCATCCACGCCGCCTCGATCAGCAACGTGCCGGAGCCGCACATCGGATCGACCAACGCTCCGCCCGCCATGTACGTTTCCGGCCAGCGCGCGCGCAGCAACATCGCGCAGGCCAGGTTTTCCTTGAGCGGCGCCTCGCCCTGCTCGCGCCGCCAGCCGCGCCGGTGCAGCGGTTCGCCGGACAGGTCCAGCGACACGGTCGCGCGGCCCTTGTGCAGGCGCAGGTTCAAACGGACGTCGGGACGCTCGGTCTGGATGGTCGGGCGGGTGTCGAAACGCTCGCGGCATTGATCGACGATGGCGTCCTTCATCTTCTGTGCGGCGAACACCGAATGCGTGAGCGAGCCGCTGCTGCCGCTGGCGTCGATCGCGAGCGTCGCTTCGGGCGCGAGGTGCCCGGACCAATCGATCGCGCGCACGCCTGCGTACAAGGACTCCGCATCGGCCGCGTCGAACTCGGACAGCAGCATCAGGATACGACTGGCCAGGCGCGATCCGAGGCAGGCACGATAGCCGTCTTCCAATGTGCCGGCGAAACGCACGCCGGCCAGCGCCTCGTGCGCTTCGACGCCCAACGCGGCGAGTTCGTCGCGCAGCAGGTATTCGAGGCCCTTGGGACACGTGGCGAAGAATGTTGTCATGGGGTGGACAGCCACGGTCACGCCGCCAACGCCCGCAGGAACAACGCGAATTGCCCCTCGAGCATCGCCACGTGGTCGGCGAGGCGATGGCCGTCGTCCAGCAACAAGGTCGGCATGCCACGTTCGCGCGCGAACGCGAATGCCGCGTCGACCGGGCACAATTCGTCGCGCCAGCCGTGCACCAGCATGCCCGGCACCCCACGCGCGGCATCGAAACGTCGCGGACAGCCGGTGATATCGATCGGCAGCGCGACCAGGAAAAGCCCGTCGCAAGGGGCTTCGAGCGAAGCCAGCCCGGACACGAACGCGCCCATGCTGGAACCGGCCAGCACCAGTGGACGCGGCGCGGCGCGCATGGCATCGAGCAGGCGTTCGACACGTCGTGGCACGGCGTCCGCATAACCCGCCGCGTCGTCGCCGCGATAGTCGGGCCGCAGCGTGCTCCAGCCCTGCGCTTCCGCGACGCGCGCCAATGCGCTGACCTTGGTGGCCTCGGGGCCGCTGTCGCTACCGTGGGAAAGAATGACGCGGCCGGGCATGACGCTCACGGGATGCGGGGACAATCGAAAGCGTAACAGGCGCACCATCGCCCCACGCCGGTTTCATGCCACACTTCACGCCATGTCATCGTCCCTGACGATCCAGGAACATCTGCTGCCCTACGCCGCCAGGCTGCAGGCGCGTGACGCGACCGGCATCGACCTGGTCGTGATCCACTGCACCGAACTGCCCGACCTGGCCAGCGCGCGCGAATACGGCGAGCGCATCGTGCACCCGAGCGGCACCGGCAACAGCGGGCACTACTACATCGACCGCGACGGCGGCGTATTGCGCTACGTGCCGGACGATCGCATGGCCCATCACGTGCGCGGCATGAACGAACACTCGATCGGGATCGAACTCGTCAACACCGGCCGCTTCCCGGACTGGTACGACTCGCGCCATCAGGCGATGGCCGAAGCCTATCCCGACGCGCAGGTCGACGCGCTGCTGGCGCTGCTCGCGCAATTGCGCGCGACCTTGCCGAACCTGCGCCGCATCGCCGGCCACGAGGACCTCGACGTCGCCATGCTGCCCGCCAGTGACGATGCTTCGAAACAAGTACGGCGCAAGCTTGATCCCGGTCCGATGTTTCCGTGGCCGCGCGTCATGGCCGCGTGCGGCCTGGAAAGGTGGCGCTGACGCCGCCGTACTCCGTTCGCGAAGCCCATGCCGGAATTCGCCGTCCAATCCCTGTTCCACTCGGCCACCATCGCGGCGCACGACGTGCGTTGCCGCGGCGAATGCCGCCACCGCAACGTCGAGGAATGCGCAGCCGCCACCCACCTGGTGTTCCCCTATCGCGGCCTGTTCATGCGCCACGTCGGCAGCACGCAATCGGTGGCCGACGCCAACCACGTGCTGTTCTTCAACGGCGGCGAGGGTTACCAGGTCAGCCATCCGGCAGCGGGCGGCGATGCCTGCCTGTCGCTGTCGATCTCGCAACCGCTGCTGCGTGAACTGGCGCCCGCGGCGTTGCTGCAGCGTCGCGATGCGCCGACGTTCCGCGACCAGTCGCTGCGCATCGACGAGCGCGCTCAGGTGCTGGTGGCGCTGCTTCGCCACAGCCTGCGCAACGGTGCCATCGAACCGCTGGAAGCCGAGAGCCTCGCGCTGACCCTGGTCTGTCGCAGCCTCGGCCCACGCACCACCCATGCGGCCGGTTCGTCGCATGCACGCCAACGGCTGGTCGACCGGGCCAAGCTGCTGCTTGCCAGCGACCTCACCCGGCGCTGGACGCTCGCCGGGATCGCATCGGAAGTCGGCGGCTCGCCGGTCTATCTCACGCAGGCTTTCAAGCAGGTCGAAGGCATGCCGCTGTACCGCTATCACCTGCACCTGCGGCTGGCGCATGCGCTGGACCTGATCGCCGAGTGCGACGACGTCGCCGCGCTCGCGCAGGACCTCGGCTTCTCCAGCCACAGCCATTTCAGCGCAGCGTTCCGCCAGGCCTACGGCCGCACGCCCAGCGAATTTCGCGAGGTCCTGTCGTCGCGGGCGCAGTGAATCGCTAAATATCCTGACAGCGTCCGCCGGCGGCGGATGGTCTCCTGTGCAGGCCCGATCACGGGCATCACCGGAGAACCACCATGGAAGCGAAAGAAGCGACCTGCGCCGTCTGCGACTACCCGCTCGACGGCAATGCCATCCAGGTCACCATCGGCGGCCGCACCGTCGAAGTGTGCTGCGAGGAATGTGCGCAGAAGCTGCGTGATGCGGAAGCGCAGGCGTGAGCGGGACACCGCGGTTTTCGCCTGCAACGAAAAACGGCGCCGGGGATCACCCGGCGCCGCTCGAAACAGGTTTTCGGCGGACAGGAGGGACAACGCGCATGACCACGCATCGCTCGCGCCCGCGCGACTTGCCGTCACCTGCCAGCCCGAAGCCATGCAAGCCACGCCGGTATAATCGCGCGTCTTTGCCACGCGATTTGCCTTGCCATGACCCAACCGCACGTCGCCGAGCTGATCGAACTGCTGCAGCTCGAACGCCTGGAGGACAACCTTTTCCGCGGACAGAGCCGCGACATCGGCACCCGCTACGTGTTCGGCGGCCAGGTGCTGGGCCAGGCATTGTCGGCGGCACAACAGACCGTCGATCCTCAGCGCGCCGCGCATTCATTGCACGCGTATTTCCTGCGCGCGGGCGACGTCGATGCGCCGATCGTGTACCGCGTCAATCGCGCCCGCGACGGGCACAGTTTTTCGGTGCGCCGGGTGGAAGCCATCCAGCACGGCCAGCCGATCCTCAACTGCGCGGTGTCGTTCCAGATCGAGGAACCCGGCTTCGAGCACCAGGCCTCGATGCCGGAAGTGCCCCGGCCCTCGGATCTGGAACCGCCGACGTCCCTGCCCGCCGCCGAACTCGCCAAGCTGCCGCCCAAGCTGCAACGCTGGCTTTCGACCGACGGTCCGTTCGAATACCGCTTCGTGTGGCCACGCGACGAACTGCATCCGGCCAAGCGTCCTCCGTACCAGCACATCTGGTTTCGGCTCACGCAGAAGATCGACGCCGCGCAAGCGCTGCACCGCGCCTTGCTGGCCTACGCATCCGATTACCACCTGATCGGCACCGCCTTGTTGCCACATGGGGTTTCGTACCTGACGCCGAACCTGCAGATGGCGAGCCTCGACCATGCGCTGTGGTTCCACCGTCCGTTCAGGGTGGACGACTGGCTGCTGTATGCCTGCGAAAGCCCGACCGCGCAAGGCGCGCGCGGCCTGGTGCGCGGGCAGATGTTCGACCTGGCCGGGAAGCTGGTCGCCTCCAGCGCGCAGGAAGGCCTGTTGCGGCTGAGGTGAACGCAACGCCCGCATAACCACGCCGGGCCGCGGCTGTCGTAAACTCTCCGCATGCGCCACATCTATTCCTCGCCCCGCATCGAAAACGTCGAACGGCTGGTCGCGGTGATGGCCGAGCACGGCATCGCCACCCGCGTCACCAACCGTCGCGCCTACGACAGCAAGAGCTACAAGCAGTTTTCCTATGCCCGCCCCGGCGCCAGCGACAGCTGGCCGGCGGTGTGGGTCACCCACGCCGGCGACCACACCCGCGCGCGCAAGCTGATGCGCGACATCGGCATCGAGCCGGTGACGCGTTACGCCGAAGACCTTGCCGCCTTCCGTTTCCGGAAAACCGGCGGCCGCGGTCCCGCGCAAATCGCGGCCCGCATCCGCACAGCGGTGCTGGTCGCGGTGTGCATCGCCGTCGCCATCTACGGAGCAAAGCTGATTTCAGTGTGGTGACGCCGCAATGACCCTGCGCAGCGAACGCGTCCGCCTGTTCCAGACCCTGCCGCATGCCTGCGGCTACTTCCGTGCGCGCACCGCGCAGAACCTGGTGCTCGACCCGGCCGCGCCGAACCTGCCCAAGCTGTACGCGTTGTCGCTGGCGCGCGGCTTCCGCCGTGCCGGCGGCCACATCTACCACCCGCACTGTCCGCGCTGCCACGCCTGCGAACCCTGCCGGATCGAGGTGGCCACCTTCACGCCGAACCGCAGCCAGCGCCGCTGCCTCGCGGTCAACCACGACATCGAGATGACCGAGTGCGAACCCGGACTGACCGGCGAACGCCAGGCCTTGTACTCGCGCTACCTGCGCGCGCGCCACCCGGGCGGCGGGATGGACGAAGCCAGCGACGAGGATTTCTCGCATTTCCTCACCGCGCCGTGGAGCCCCACCGTGTTCCTGGAGTTCCGCCTCGCGGAAAAATTGGTCGCGGTGGCCGTCACCGACGTCTGCGAAACCGGCCTGTCCGCGGTGTACACGTTCTTCGATCCCGAGTTGCCGAGGCGCGGACTGGGCACCTACGCGATCCTGCGCCAGATCGAATTCGCGCGCAGTCGAGGCCTGCCGCACCTGTACCTCGGCTACTGGATCGCGAACCACCCCAAGATGGGCTACAAGTCGCGCTTCGACGGACTGCAGGTGCTCGGCCCGGGCGGCTGGACGTCGTTGCACGCCGGCCACGCCGAATGACGAATCCCGGGTTGCTGCTGGCGGCGACTGTGCTGGCACTGGTCGCGATGCCTTCGGTGTCCGTGGCGCACGCGCATGCTGCGTCCTGCAAGGTCGATGCCGCGAAGGATCGATCGGACATCGCGCGGCTCGAACGGCGCTGGATCGCGGACATCGCGCACGGCGACCGGCGCGGCCTTGCCGCCATCCTGGCCGACGATTACGTGGACATCGACTGGCAGGGCCACCGGCGCGACAAGCAGGCGCTGCTCGACGCGTTGCGGCCCGACGCCGGCAAGACGCAACGCATCAGCGCGTTGCAGGTTCGCACATGGGGCGACACCGCGGTTGCGACCGGCACCAACCGGGTGCATTCCAGCGCGCAAGGCTGGACCGCCGAGGTGTCGTTCAGCGACGTCTTCGCGTGCATCGACGGCGACTGGCGCGCGGTGTCGTCGCAGGAAACGGTCGCCAGGCCGCCCGCGGGTGCCGCCGCGCCCGCATCCTGAGTGTTGCCTCATCCGGCCTGCACCCGCGGATACGGGTGCAGGTCCTGCAGCGAACGCGACAAACCGTCGTCCACCACCACCCGGCAATGTTCGCGGCGCAGGCCGCGCGGATCGCCCGCGCCGCAACTGTGCGCGATGATGCCGACCTCGTGCATCAGGTTGCGCGCGTAGTTGGCCACGCGTTCTGCCTTGTCGGTCACCACCAGCCCGCGTTGCAGGCGCGGGTCGTGCGTCGTGATGCCGGTCGGACAGGTGTTGCGGTTGCAGCGCATGGCCTGGATGCAGCCCAGCGCGAACATGAAGCCACGCGCGGAGTTAACGAAGTCCGCGCCCATCGCCAACGCCCACGCGACTTCGTAGGCGGTCACGCACTTGCCCGCGCAGATCACCCTGATGCGTTCGCGCAGGCCCTGTTCGACCAGGACATCCACCAGCATCGGCAGCGATTCGCGCAACGGCAAGCCGACCCCTTCCATCAACGTCTGCGGCGAGGCGCCGGTGCCGCCTTCGGAACCATCGACGATGATGAAATCGGGCGCGCTCTCGAGGCCGCGCCGGTGCACTTCCGTGCACAGTTCGCGGATCCATTCGATGCCGCCGAGCACGGCCTTGAAACCGACCGGCAAGCCGCTCACCCCGCGCACGTGCCCGACGAAATCCAGCAACTGTTCGACATTGCCGATTTCCGGGTGGCGGTTGGGGCTGATCGAATCCACGCCCACCGGGATGCCGCGGATGGCCGCGATTTCCGGCGTCACCTTGGCGCCCGGCAGCAGGCCGCCGAGTCCAGGCTTGGCGCCCTGCGACAGCTTGATGCTGACCATCTTCACCTGCTCGTGCGCGCAAATCGCGCGCAGCTTGTCGTCGTCGAGGCGCCCGTCCGGCGTGCGCACGCCGTACTTCGCGGTACCGATCTCGAACACGACGTCGCAATCGCCTTCCAGGTGGTACGGCGCGAGCCCGCCCTCGCCGGTATCCAGCCAGATGCCGGCCTTGGCGGCGCCGCGCGACAGCGCGCGCACCGCCGGCGCCGACAGCGCGCCGAAACTCATCGCCGAAATGTTGAAAAACGCGGCGTGCGAATACGGTTTGCGCGCATGCGGACCGATCAGCAGCGGTATCGGTTCGGCGGACTCCCCGCCGAGATCCGGGAAAGGCGCGTTGACGAAGAACGGCACGCCCTCGACGCGCAGGTCGCGGGTCGAACCGAACGCACGGGTGTTGTCCGTGTTGACCGAGGCGCGATGCACCCAGACCCGTTCGGCGCGATTGAACGGCAGTTCCTCGCGATCGAACGCCGAGAAATACCGCCGGAAGAACACGCCGAAGTGCTGCAGCAGTTTGCGCGAATGACCGATCACCGGGTAGTTGCGCAGGATCGCGTTGCGGGTTTGCAGGCGGTCGTAGACGAACAATGCCGCCGCCAACGCCAGCCCGACCAGCAGCAGCAACAACACGATCGAAGCGAGTATCTCGACCGCGATCAGTGACCAACCGGGCGTGCCTGCTGCGTTCATCTCGATGCTTCTCCATTCAATCCCGTGGCGGTGATTCTAACCATCCCCGCCACGCACAAGCCGTGGCGTCCATGCTTGCACGGTAGATATCACAATGATATCTTATTGCCACAAACCCGGAGACTCCCATGAACGAAACCAGGGCTTCCTCGCTGTCCGGCATCCCCATTGCCGTGTTGTTCGTGTTGCTGTTCCTCGGCTGCGCCGCGCTGTTCGTGTGGGGTGCCAGCCACAACATGATCCCCGCCATCGTGGTCGCGGTGATCGTGTTCGCGGTCGTCGCATTCCTGTGCCGCGGTTTCTTCCAGGTGCAACCGAACCAGGGCGTGGTGATGCTGCTGTTCGGCCGTTACGCCGGCACCGCGCGCGAAACCGGCTTGCGCTGCACCAACCCGTTCTACAGCAAGCGCGCGGTGAGCCTGCGCGTGCGCAACTTCGAATCGTCCAGGCTCAAGGTCAACGATGCCGATGGCAATCCCATCGAAATCGCCGCGGTGATCGTGTGGCAGGTGGTGGACACCGCCGAGGCCGTGTTCCAGGTGGACGACTACGAAAACTACGTGCACATCCAGAGCGAATCGGCACTGCGGCAGATGGCGCAAAACTACCCCTACGATTCGCACGAGGACGGCAAGCCTTCCTTGCGCAGCCACGGCGACGAGATCACCCGGCACCTGTGCGAACAGATCCAGGAACGCCTCGGCAAGGCCGGCGTCGAGGTGCTGGAGGCGCGCATCAGCCACCTCGCCTACGCGCAGGAAATCGCGCAGGCGATGCTGCAACGCCAGCAGGCCGGCGCGATCATCGCCGCACGCACCCGGATCGTCGAAGGCGCGGTCAGCATGGTGCAGATGGCGCTGGCGCAGTTGAGCGAACAACACATCGTGGAACTGGACGAGGAACGCCGGGCCGCGATGGTGTCCAACCTGCTGGTGGTGCTGTGCGGCGAGCGAGGCACCCAGCCCGTGCTCAACACCGGCACCTTGTATCAGTGATCATCCCTGATCACGAGGATCAAAACCGGCCATCCATGGCCGACTTTCCACGACAGCGCGCGTCCTGATGCAAATGAGCACCGACAAGGGCAAGAAAGCCTACCCGCTGCGCATCAACGCGGCGGTGCTGGAAGCGATGCAGCGCTGGTCGAACGACGAGCTGCGTTCACTGAACGCGCAGATCGAATACGTGCTGCGCGACGCGCTGCGCAAGGCGGGGCGCCTGAAGCCGGAACCGACGTCGAAGAAACCGTGACACGAGAGGAGAAGCGACATGGCCGTGACGCAGGGTTGGCAATACAAGGTCATTCAAGTGAAGACCGACATGTGGGGGCGCGACAATCCCGATGCACTGCAAACCGCGCTGAACGAAGCCGGCCGCAGCGGCTGGGAACTCGTGTCGACCATGCATGCTTACGGGGCCCGCTTCACGGTCCTGTATTTCAAGCGCCCGACGTGACGAACCTCGCAGCGCCGCGAACCGCCACGATCGCAACATCGATCCACCTATAGACTCGACCTGCACCTGTGGTCTGCCACGAAGGAGCTTTCCATGCCACGCGTACTTCTTGCCGCAACCCTGCTGATCCTGGCCGGCTCGACATTCGCGGCCGCGCAGCATCCGGCGGCCAGCGCCCGTCCCCACCCCGCGCCCAAGGCACACGCGAACGCGGTCGCCGGCCAGGCCGATGCCGCCCGGATCGAGGCTTGCACCAACGCTGCCAACGCCCTGGTCGACAACCTGGAAAAAGGCGACGCCAAGGCGGCCACCGCGGATTTCGATGCGAACATGCAGGCCAATCTCGACGCCGACAGACTCGGTGCAGTCTGGAAACAGGTCGGCGAACAGGCCGGCAAACTGCAGGGCCACGGCACGCCGCAGAACATGATGTACGAGGGTTATGCCGTCATCACCCTGCCATTGCAATTCGAGAAGGGCGGCGTCAACGCACAGGTGGCCTGCGATGCCGACGGCAAGGTCGCGGGATTCTTCCTGCGTCCCGCCGCCGTGCCTTCCGGTTCCGCACCGACATCCGGTGGCTGAGAATCCGCAACCGCGATCCAGCCGCTACACCCGGCCCGCCGGACGCATCGTGCCGATCCCCGCGGACAACGGGCATGCCGACCGGCAGCGGCAATGATGCGCTCGCGCCGCGGCGTTGCCGCGACGACACCGAGCGACATGCGCTGCTGGAACGCGCCTTCGCACTCGGCGTACCGCGCGATTACGGGCGCACCCGCAAGCTGCGCCTGCAACGCGAACCCGTGCGACTGGTTTCGATCGGCCGCGACGTGCACGGGCGCGAACAATGGCTGCAACCGCGCGCCGCCCGCGCATTCGCCGCGATACGTGCGCGCGCCACGCGCGACGGCGTCGACCTGCAGGTCGTCTCGGCGTTCCGTTCGATCGAATACCAGCTCGGCATCGTCGAGCGCAAGCTCGCACGCGGCCAGCCGATCGACGACATCCTGCGGGTCAGCGCCGCGCCCGGCTACAGCGAACACCACAGCGGCCGTTGCCTGGACCTGACCACGCCCGGCTTCGCGGCGCTGGAAGAAGAATTCGAACACTCATCCGCGTTCGCGTGGTTGACCCGGCACGCGCGCGACTTCGGCTTCACGCTGTCCTACCCGCGCGGCAACGCGCACGGGATCGCGTATGAGCCGTGGCATTGGTGCTGGCGCCGCCGAACATCGTCGCATTAGCCATCCATGGCGCGTGGCGCCGGCCCGGCCATCCATGGCCGGTCACTCGCCGGCGCGAGATGCCCCCGGCACCTCGCGAAAACCCCGGTTCGCCCATGGCATTGGTGCTGGCACACTGGATCGAACTCGTCACGAGCATCCAAGATACGTGACGCCAGCCAGCAGAACGACAAATGCATCGCAGCGCCACCGCCGACGCTTGCTTGGCCCGCTTCAAAGTAGGAAGATCGCGGCGGGGTTCAGCCGCTGCTCCGGAAAGATTGCAAGAACAGGCTGCGGAATTAGACGGCGCGAGCGGCGCAAGCCATTGATTCACGCGTGGGTAAACCTGCAGTACTGGCTCTCCCGGTCGCGTGAGGCTGCGGAGTTATGTTGCAATTTGAAACCTACTAAGCGTTAGGGCTTATGAAGAACTTCTTTCGGCGTACCACAAAACCTTCTGTGCCACCTTCCGTTGCGAGTGCTCCGCAAACCGGTGCCGACTTTGAGGGCATCCTGATGTCGTGCAAAGCAACCGAAGATTACACGCCAGCGTGGGAGCGGTTTGCCAACACCTACTTTTTTATCCGGATCAATTCCAAAGACAGTGGGCCAAAGACAAGCGACTTTCGGTTTCAGGTATTTCACAACCGCCAAGATGGCAAGCCGTACATTTCAATCTCCGAGCACATGCAAAACTTCTCAGTATCAGAGGAGCAAAAGGCTATCCGCGAGGTTGGAGGCAAGATTGTTGCAATGCTCAATCCAGAAGTCGGCATTACTATCGCGCTCAGCAACAACGGCGCATTCTGTATGCCGCCAGGCCTAGTCGGTTGGTTGCGTGCGAGCATTCAAGGTGTTAAGCCGTAGCATCAAGTTTGAAGTGCACAGTTGATCAGCTTTCATGGAAGCACTCCTCGGGGTCTTGAAACCTCGATCAATGATTCAATGCGTGCGCGGTGGAAGAAATCACCATCGCGCTTTCCATTCGCCGGCCATCAGGTCAATCCTGCGAACGCTTCACCGGCCTGGCGTTGGGCTTGGGCGGATTGGCGGCTTCCACCACGCGCCACAGGTAGAAACTGGCGAGGGTGCGGAACGGGCCCCAGCGTTCGCCGAATTCCTGCAACGCCAGCGGGTCGGGCATTTCCGGGAAACGGTGCACGATCTGCGCGCCCTTGCGGATGCCGAGGTCGTGCACCGGCAACACGTCGGGACGGCCGAGCCGGAACATCAGCAGCATCTCGACGGTCCAGCGGCCGATGCCGCGCACCTGGATGAGATGATCGATCAGGTCCTGGTCGGGCATGCGCGCGAGTTGCGCCGGCGTCGGCACGATGCCGGCGTGCGATTTTTCCGCGAGGTCGCGCAGCGCGGCGACCTTGTTGCGCGACACACCCGCGCCGCGCAAGGACTCGTCGTTCACCGCATCGAGTCCGCGCGCGGTGATCTTGTGCCCGCGCGGCATCAGCGCCTCCACCCTGCCCGCGATGGTCGCCGCGGCCTTGCCGGAAAGCTGCTGGTACAGGATCGAGTGCGCCAGCGCATCGACCGGGTCGAAGCGTTCGTTGAAATCGCGCTCGATCGGGCCGATCCGGCGCATCCACGTTGCCAGCTTGCGGTCGCGCTTGCCGAGGTGGATCACGGCGGCTTGCATGTCGAAGCCGCGTGGTATCAAGGTGCCTGCCATCAAATAGTCCTCAAGATTGTTTTTGTCTGAAAAGCATCGCGCCCAAGGCGATCCAGCCGGCAATGAACGCAATACCGCCGAGCGGCGTCACGATGCCGACGCCGCGCGGAGCGCCCAACGCGAGCGCGTACAGGCTCCCGCAGAACAGTGCGATGCCGAGCGCGAACAGCGTGGCCGCGAATTGCCGCGCCTGCGTCCGGCGCACGGAAGTGGCGCACACCGCCAGGGCCAATGCATGCCAGAACTGGAATCGCACCGCGGTTTCCCAGACCCCCAGCATCGGCGCCGGCAACTCGCTGCGCAGCGCGTGCGCGCCAAGCGCGCCCAACAACACCGCACTCGCCCCGGCAGCGGCTGCGGCGAGCGCGGGCCAGCGCAAGGGTTTTCCGACCGCGGCGACCTCCGGACCCATCGTCATGCGCCGCCCGCACGACGCCGGCGCATGCGCCACGCCCCGTACGCCAATCCGAGCAACGCCACCAGGATAGGCATCAACAGGATATCTATGAATTTCAGCAACATCGAAAGCTTTTCGATGTCTGCGTCGAGGCTGCGCTGCACCGCGCGCAGTTCACCGCGGATCTCCAACTTGCGCTGCGTGAACTGTTCAACCGCGGCCTTCTGGGCCGCCGTGCCGGTATGGCCATGCCCGGCCTGCTTGAGCTGGGCGATGCGTTGTTCGGTATCGCTCAGTTCGGCCTGCAGCTCCAGTTGCTTGGCCTTGAACTTGTCGTCGGCATTGCGGCGCAATGCCTCCACGCGCGTGAACCTGCGTTCGTCGACGGCGCGGCCGCGGATCGCGATCAGGTCGGAAGGGCCGGCAAGATCGTCGACCGCATTCACGAAGAAATCGCCGTTGTTGGCGAACGGACTCATCAGGGCCGGGCCGGGGGACGTGCCCGCCTGGACCCAAAGCCGGTCCGCCAACAGGTCGGTGTCGCCGACCAGGATCACTTCGGGCTCGTGCGCGGGCGGCTTGGCGGGAGCATCGGCCGGAAACGCGCCGGGCAATGCGCCGACCAACCGCACCGCAATGGCGTAGTGCTCGCCGTCCGGCTTGTAGCCTCCGTACAGCACCGATGGATCGCGCGCGTCGCGCACCCGCGCGGTCGGCACCGACATCGCCTCGGTGGTGCTCTGGATCAGCGGATCGAGCCGGATCGCCGCGTCGGGCAACAACCTGAAATAACCGCTCGAGGACACGTCGATCAGATTGAGCACGGCGGTGACGGGGTCGCGATGGTTGAACTCGTCCCCGGTCAACCCCAGCACCGACGGATGGCGCACGGGCGCTCCGGTGAGCGGCGATTGCACGACCAGTGCGCGCGAGCGGTCCAGCAGCACGCGTTCGGGATCGAACGCGACGCCCCACGCATGGAACAGCGCGGGCAGATCGGAAGCCGTGTCCCCATCGACCTCGGAATCCGGGTCCACGAACACCAGCAGCCGCCCGCCGCGCTGGACGTAATGATCGACCGCCTGCACGTCGGCTTGCGAGAGTCCATTCGGCTGGATCAATACCAGCACGTCGACATCGTCGCCCAACGTCGCCAGCGATGCGTCGTCCAGCCGGCGCACTTCGAACAACTGTTGCAGTTGCTGCAACGCGGTCCACGCCGGCGCCGGGTTGCCGTCGACATCGGCGCCACCCCAGATCGGCAGCCCGCTGAAAATCGCCACGCGCGGCTTGTGCGGCGCGCTGAGTTCGTACAGCAGTTTGGCGATGTCGTATTCGAGGAAGCGTTCCTTGGCGAACAGGAAAAACGGGATGGCCGCGCTACGGTCCTTGTCGGCATTGCGTCCGGCGAGGCCGAAGAAGATCGGCTCGCCCGTGCCCTCGGCCGGCACCGAAGTCAGGCCGGCGGCCGTCGCACGATCCTCGTCCTCGGAAAACGGCAACGGGTCGACCAGCTTCAGGCGCACCCGTCCGTGCGAATCGCGCACGGCTTCATCGAGCATGTTCACGACGCGCTGGTGGTAGGCGCGCAACTGCGGCAAGTTGTGGCTGGCGCGATCGGAGAAGTACAGCGTCAGGTCGAGCGGCTGGCCCAGGCGGCCGAGGATGTCGCGGGTCCCGGGTGACAGCGTGTAAAGCTTGTCCTGGGTCAGGTCGACGCGCACACCGCCCAGCCAGCGTGACGCGCCCAGCACCAGCAGCACGTACAACGTCGCCAGCAACGGCAACGCCAGCCACAGGCGCTTGTGCCAGAAGCCGCGCGCGATCATCCGCCGCGCCTCGCCGCCAGCACCAGCGTGTTCGCGGCGAGCCAGAACACGATGGTCAACACGAAATAGGCGATGTCGCCGAGATCGAGCACGCCGCGCGCGATCGCCTGGAAGTGCGCGAGCAGGCTCAAGCCGGACAGCGCGTCGGCGACACGCTCCGAGCCCAGCGCCAGCAATGGCTGCTGCACCAGCGGGTCGCCGGCGAGCAGGAACAAGAAGCACACCGCGAGCGCGAGGATGAAGGCGATCACCTGGCTGCGCGTCAGCACCGACAGGCACTCGCTGATCGCGAGGAATGCGCCGGCCATCAGGAAACTGCCGAGGTAACCGGCAAGGATCACGCCGTTGTCGGGCTGGCCGAGGTAATTGACGGTCAACCACATCGGGAAGGTCAGCGCCAGCGCGCCGCCGATGTACAGCCACGCGGCGAGGAACTTCGCCAGCACCGCCTGCCAGGCGCGGATCGGCAGCGTCATCAGCAATTCCAGCGTGCCGCTGCGGCGCTCTTCGGCCCACAGCCGCATCGCCAGCGCCGGCACCAGCACCAGGTACAGCCACGGATGGAAGCGGAAGAACGGATCGAGGTCGGCCTGTCCGCGCTCGAAGAACGCGCCGAGGTAAAACGTGAACGCACCTGCCGACAACAGGAAGATCACGCTGAACAACCACGCCACCGGCGTGATCAGGTAACCGTGCAGTTCGCGCAGGAACACCCCGGCGAACGGGCTGCCGCGCCGATCCGGCGTGGCGCTCGCGGTCATGCTGGACATGGCTTCACGGCCGCCGTGCAAGATCGCGGGGAGCGTGCAAAAAAACAATCCATCCGCGAATGAACGCAAAGAACGCAAATAAAAGCCAGAGCAGTCCAATCAGAAATCATTTGCGTTGATTCGCGCTCATTGTCGAGCAACCCTCGCATCAAACTCGAAAAAAGCAGTTCATCTGCGCACGAGCGCGAATGCAGGTTTGCATGGCTCCAGATTTCATTTGCGTTCTTTGCGTTCATTTGCGGACTGCCTGGCTTTTCATGCCGCACGCGCAACATCCGCATCGCCGGTGACGCGCCGGAACACGTCCTCGAGCCGTCCGCGTTCGAGTTGCAGCTCGTCCACGCGCACGCGCTGTTCGTCCAGCAGCTTCACCACCGCGTGGAATATTTCCTGCCCGTCGCGCGGGAACACCGTGACGCGGCCGTCCACAGGATCGACCTCGACCGCATCGACTTCCGGCAGGCGACCCAGCATCTCGCACGCGAGTGCGCTGGCGGGCGCGCGGAAGCTGACGGCGTGGTGGAAGCGCGATTGCCGCTCGAGTTCCGCGGGCGTGCCCTCCACGCGCAAGCGGCCCTGCGCCAGGATCGCGACCCGGTTGCACGCCGCCCGGACCTCGCCGAGCGCGTGGGTGGAAACGATGATCGCGCGATCGCGCGCCATGTTGCGGATCAACGCGTGCACCTCGCGCTGCTGGTTCGGATCGAGCCCGTCGGTGGGTTCGTCGAGGATCAGTGCGGGCGGGTCGTGCAACAAGGCTTGCGCCAGGCACACACGCCGGCGATAGCCCTTGGACAAGGTTTCGATGCCCTGCGCAAGCACCGGCTGCAACTGCAGGCGCTCGATCGTTTCGTCGAGGCCGCGCCTTCCGCTGACGCCGGTCAGTCCGCGCACGCGCGCGGCGAAGGCAAGGAACTCAGCCACGCTGAGTTCGCCGTAGCTGGGCGCGCCTTCGGGCAAATAACCGAGTGCGCGCCGCGCGGCCAGCGGCTCGGCCACGACGTCATGGCCGCACACCCTCGCCCGCCCCGACCCGGGCATCAGGAACCCCGCGATCATCCGCATCGTGGTGGTCTTGCCCGCACCGTTCGGACCCAGCAACGCCAACACCTGACCCGGTGCGACCTTGAGGCTCAGGTCGGCCACGGCATCGATCCGGCTGTAACGTTTGCCGAGGTGTTCGGTTTCGATCATTGCCAACAAGCCGCGCGAATGCGTGCGCAAACTCTAGCAGGGCAAGAAGCGGCGTTCGCATGATGCCGGACACCACGCGCCGCTTCGACGAGGTCCGCAGGCGAGCGACCGAACAGGGAAGCGCAAGCCAGCTCCACGCCGCGGACGGCTATTCGTCGAATGCTCGTACGAAGCTCGATCGGCAACCCAAGGAGAATCCCAGCAGTGGCGCCACGCCAACGAAAAGGCCCGCACACGGCGGGCCTCCTCGTTCATTGCAGGTGCGATGTTCAGCGGCGGTGGCGCTGCCTCGCCCTTGCAGGCTTCCTGGGCTCCGCCTTCTTTTCCGTCTCGGCCGGCTTCGGTGCCGCGCTGGACCAGATGGTCGGGTCGAGCGCGGTCAGCGGCGCCGCACGGCCGGACATCTGCTCGGGCGTCTGCGCGGGCGCATTCGTCACCGGCAGGAACACACGGTAGACCTGGTCCGCGTTCGACAC
This sequence comes from Lysobacterales bacterium 66-474, assembly GCA_001899805.1. Classification (GTDB taxonomy): domain Bacteria; phylum Pseudomonadota; class Gammaproteobacteria; order Xanthomonadales; family Rhodanobacteraceae; genus 66-474. The sequence goes on along the minus strand of MKWP01000014.1, from coordinate 322,177 downwards.
ACTCGGCAGCGAGGTGAGCTGGTCGTACAGGCGGCCGGTGGCTTCGTTGAAATTGTAACCGTGGGTGCCGGCATAGGCCTGGAGCGCCATGCGCATCAGCGGGATGCCGGCCTCGCCGGTCCACTCGGCTTCCAGCACTTCGCGCTCCGGGATCATCCTTGCGCGCACGCTGTCGTTGACGATGAGCTGGTTCAACTTGTCGAGGCTGCCCGGCGCGGGGCTGCCCTCGGCCGTTTCCGCCGCGGACGAGGCCGAAGCCGGCTGACCGGCGCTGGCAGATGCCGCCGGGGCAGCGGCCATCTGTTCCGGGGTGGGCCGCGGCGGCAGCTTGGTCAAATCGTAGGGCTTGCCGTCGATCGTGACCGTGGTGCTGTCGATCGGCACGGCGAGGTCGAACGTGTAATTGGTATCGCCCCAATCGGTGGTGATGGTGGTGGTCGGACCGGCCGCCTTGACGCCCAGCTTGCCCATCACGCCTTCGATCTGCTTGAGCGCGTCGGCCTTGGCGGTGTCGATGTCGTCCAGCGTGCGGGTGGCCTTGGTCGAAATCAGCAGCACCGGGGTGGCGTCGGCCTTGTACAGGCCCGGGTTGAGCTTGCCGTAATCGATGTTGGGGATGCCCGCCAGCATGTTCTGCAGCGAATCCAGCCCGTACTGGATCATCGTGGCCGGCGCGCCGTGGATCCACAGCTGCGAGTAGCGGTCGATCAGGTTCCAGCCATAGTCGACGTCGTAACCCCAGGTGACGGTGCTGACGCGCTGGCCCTGGCGTGGCGTGACATCGAAGGTGAAGGTCTTGTTCTTGCCGTGCCAGTCGTTGGTGATGCCCCAGGTCACCGTGCTCTTGCCGGCCAGGTCGATGTTGCCCGACTGGTTGACCAGCGTGCCGCTGCCGATGGTGTCGCTGCTGCCGGTCCAGTTGAACGTGGCGCCGGGGCCGTAGGCAGGGCCCGACAGCGTGAACTTCACCTTGGGGTCCTGTGCCTGCAGCTCGCCGCCGGCGTAATCCTGGAAGCGGCGGAAATTGTTCAGCACGTCGTAGATGTGCTGCGGGTTGTGACTGATCTCGATCGAGCGCTCGATGTGCGCGTGACTGGGCAGGAACAACCCCACGATCACGGCCAGTATGAACACCATGATCAGGGCGACGACGAATTCGAGCACACGGGTCATGCCAGGGATCTCCGGACGGCTTGTTCGAATGGCCGACGCTTGTCCCGTCCGAATGGACCGGCAGGCCGCGCGCCGTGGTCAAACACATGAATCGCGGATGGTAGCGCCTTCGGGGCGTTCGCGCTATGGCATATTTGTGCGATCGTCCCTGATCACCGTTTCGTTGAAGTGTGGTGCAACCTTTCCGCTATTCGCGCTCAACGGACACCAGAGCGGCCTTCCATGGCCTGACTCTGGACGTCAGCCGCTTCTACCGCAGGATACTAGCTAGACAATCCCCAGCTCCAGTGCCTTCAACACCGCGCGCGTGCGGTCGCGCACGCCCAGTTTGGAAAGGATGTTGGACACGTGGTTCTTGACCGTGCCTTCGGCAACCTTCAGCGAGTTCGCGATTTCCTTGTTGCTGTAGCCGCCCGACATCAGGCGCAGGATTTCGGTTTCGCGATCGGTCAGCGGATCGGGCTGGCCGAGGCTGGTGAACTGGTTGTGGATGCGCCCTACCCCGGCCAAAAGGCGTTGGGTCACCACCGGCGCGATCAGCGAACCGCCGCCGGCGACGGTCTTGACCGCATCGACCAGTTGTTCCAGCGAGACGTCCTTCAGAAGGTACCCACGTGCGCCGGCCTTGAGGCCCGCCAGCACCAGCTGGTCGTCGTCGAAGGTGGTGAGGATGATGGTCGGCGGCACCTTGCCCTGCGCCGCGAACGCGTTGAGCACGTCGAGGCCGCTCTTGCCGGGCATGCGCATGTCCAGCAGCACCACGTCGGGCTTCGCCTTCGGAATCGTCTCCAGCGCTGCCGCGCCATCCTGGCATTCGGCCACCACCTGGATGTCCGGCGACAGTTCCAGCAACGAACGGATACCCTGCCGGACCAGCGTCTGGTCGTCCACGAGACACACGGAAATCATCGACTGACCCCACCCTCGCTAGATGAAAGTGCCACGCAAGCGCCGGTCACCCGACGCGCAACCCGTCGCCATGCGTCGTTCACCCGCCCCGCTCGACCGGCAATGAAGCTTCCAGCACGAACCCCTGGTTGCGTTGCGTCCGGATCGCCAATTGCCCGCCCACCTCGGCCAGCCGCTCGCGCATGCCACGCAGCCCGTTGCCGGGCTTCACCTCGACCGCGCCGCAACCGTCGTCGCGGGCCTTCAGCACCAGCATACCGCCGGCACCCTCCTCGAACCGCAACCACAGGTGGCGCGCGCGCGCGTGCCGCACGGCGTTGGTGACGATTTCCTGGGTACAGCGCAGCAACACCTGCGCGCGCCGCGAATCGCTCACCGCGAAACGCGGCGGCAATTCCAGGTGCACGGTGAGCCCCGGCACGCCCTCGGTGAGGTCGCGAAGCGCGTCGGTGAGCTGGATGTCCTCGTCGTCGCGCAGTTCGCTGACCACCTCGCGCACGTCGGCCAGCAACTGCTTGGCGGTGGTGCGCGCGCGCGCGACGTGGTCGGAAGCGTCCCGGTTCACGACCAGGTGCCCGGCGACTTCCAGGTTCAGGCTGAGCGCGGTCAGGTGGTGGCCGACCAGATCGTGCAGCTCGCGCGCGATCCGCATGCGCTCGCCGATGCGGCTGGACTCGGCCAGCAGCGCGCGGGTGGCGCGCAGTTCGGAGTTCAGCCGGCGCTGTTCCTCGCGCGCACCGGTCTGTTGCCGGGCGACGACCGAGGCCACGAACGCGAGCGCCGAGTAGCCGAGGTACAGGCTGGCCTGCAACGTCGCCGTGCCCACGTTCATGTTCGGGAACGTGATGGCGAACACCGGGATGCATGCGACGTTCTGCAGCACCAGCCAGGCGACCGCAATCGGCAACGGCAACAGCCACGGCAGGACCGTGCCCACCACCACCAGCAGCATCGCGCCCAGTCCACTCGCGCTGAACCACGAAATCGCCAGCGCGACGCAGACCAGCACCAGCAGCGCGAGCAGCTTGGCGCCCCAGTACCGGCGCGAGCCGAGGTCGCGGGTCAGCAGCCAGTACACCACGCCGAAGATCACGTAACAGCTGGCCCACAGCAGGATGTCGATGTGGTTCTGCGCATGCAGCGCGCGCGCCACGTGCACGGCGTTGCTCGGCTCGGACAGGCTGTTCAGCATCCAGTCGCGCTGGACCAGCGGCACGCCCACACAAGCGTACGTGATCAGGCCCGCATACCGCAGCAGGGCAATCGGACTGAAGGATGGTCGCCGCACGGGCCGATCATAACTCACCCGGAAGGTTCTCATTGGGGCCCGTTGACGCCGTGCCGCGCGAGCCGCGTTGCTCCGCAGCGGTAGCCAGCCAAGCCGGGATCGCCAACGGAATTTTTGCAGGCAAGGTTCGCTGCCTTTCCGCGGCGTTGCAGTGGCGAGGCGCGACCTCGCGCGGCAGACATGCGATAATGACCGGCCATGAGGCCGCAGTCACGCCGGCCCCCACCGGAAACCGCTGCAGATCACGATGACGTCCACGCCACACCTGACCCTGCGCGATGTCCGCGCGAACGACCTCGCCGCCGTGATGGGGCTCAACAACACCGCCGGATCGTCCATCCTTCCGATGGACGGCACCCAACTCGACACTTTCTACCGCCAGGCCGACTACTTCCGCGTGGCCGAGGTCGACGGCCACCTGGCCGGCTTCCTGATCGCGCTGCGCGACGGCACCCCGCACTCCAGCTCAAATTTCCTCTGGTTCCGCGAGCACTGCGGCGAGTTCGTCTACATCGACCGCGTGGTGATCGGCGACCTGCATCGCGGGCACGGCCTCGGCCGCCTGTTCTACAGCGACGTGCAAAGTTTCGCCGAGGTGCGTTCGCCCAACCTCGCCTGCGAAGTGTTCCTGGAACCGCGCGACGACGTGTCGCTGCTGTTCCACGGCGTGTTCGGATTCCACGAGGTAGGCCAGCAGGTGATGCCGGAATCCGGGCGCCGCGTCAGCCTGTTGCTGAAGGAACTCGATTGCCATGCGTTCGTGCGCGACACCTACCCCGACGGTCTGCCCGACCTGCCATGGCTCGCGCCGCGCCGGATGCCGGCCGATGGCCAGCTCCACCTGCGCGCGGCGGGCCAGGCGTGAGCGCGCGCCCGACGGGTGCGCCGCCCGAAATCCTCGAAGCCTGCGACCTGCGTTTCGGCCAGGTCGGCATCGCCAACGCGCGCGTGCGCAACGCGGACCCCGATGCGCTGCGCGCGTCGCTGGAAGTGCGCGTGCACGAAGCGCCGTCGCTGTTCCAGCGCGCGCCGGTGGTGGTGGACCTGTCGTTCCTCGCTGCGCAGCCGGCCGACGCCGAAGTGGCGGCGTTGCTCGACGCCGTGCGCGAAGCCGGCATGTTGCCGGTGGGCCTCGCCTACGGCGACGGCGCCACCGATGAATTGTCGCGTCGGCTCGGCCTGCCGTTGATCGCGAAGTTCCGCGCCGCGTACGAACGCGCCGAACACAGCGAACCCGTGGATGAAGGCTCGAAGTCCGCGCCGGCCGAGGCCCCACCCGCGGTTCCCGCCATGGCACCCAAGCCGGCGTTGCAACACCTGCATCCGGTCCGTACCGGCCAGCAGGTCTACGCGCAATCCGCGGACCTGGTGGTGGTCGGCGCGGTGGCCAACGGCGCCGAAGTACTGGCCGACGGCAACATCCACGTCTACGGCACCCTGCGCGGCCGTGCGTTCGCGGGCGCGTCGGGCGACGCGAGTGCGCGCATCTTCTGCAGCGAGTTCCGCGCCGAGATCGTTTCGATTGCCGGCCACTACCGGGTGTTCGAGGAATTGCCCAGGGAATTCGCGGGCCGCGCCGTGCAGGTATGGCTCGAACACGACACATCGAAGCCGGCCGAGTCGAAACCGGGCAAACTGCAGATTGCGGCGCTGTGACATCCGGCATTCATGCTGCACACGAATAATCGACGCGTCGGCGACCCTTTGTACACCACCACCTCGGCAATACACGATCGGAGAATCTCCTTGACCGAAACCATCGTCATCACCTCCGGCAAGGGCGGCGTCGGCAAGACCACCACGTCTGCCTCGCTCGCCACCGGACTTGCCCAGCGCGGCCACAAGACCGCGGTCATCGATTTCGACGTCGGCCTGCGCAACCTCGACCTGATCATGGGTTGCGAGCGGCGCGTGGTGTACGACTTCGTCAACGTGATCCAGGGCGAGGCCTCCTTGAAGCAGGCGCTGATCCGCGACAAGCGCCACGACAACCTGTACGTGCTGGCGGCGTCGCAGACCCGCGACAAGGACGCGCTGACCCAGGACGGCGTCGGCCGCGTGCTGGATGAACTCGCCGCGGACGGCTTCGAATACGTCATCTGCGATTCGCCGGCCGGCATCGAGAAGGGTGCGCATCTCGCGATGTATTTCGCCGACCGCGCGGTGGTGGTGGTGAATCCCGAAGTTTCCAGCGTGCGCGACTCCGACCGCATCCTCGGCCTGCTGTCCTCGAAGACGCGCCGCGCCGAAAAAGGCGAAGGTCCCGGCCCCCAGCACCTGCTGCTGACGCGCTACAACCCGGTGCGCGTCGAGGCCGGCGAAATGATGAGCGTCGGCGACGTCGAGGAAATCCTCGGCATCCCGGTGCTGGGCGTGATCCCGGAATCGGAAAACGTGCTGGCCGCGTCCAACTCCGGCGTGCCCGTGATCCACGACGCCGGCTCGATCGCGGGCCAGGCGTACGCCGATGCCGTCGCGCGGCTCGTCGGCGAGGACGTGTCCATGCGGTTCCTCGACGCGCCGAAGAAAGGCTTCTTCAAGCGCATGTTCGGAACCTGAGGAGCACAGCGATGAGCCTGCTCGATTTCCTGCGTCCGCGCCCGAAGAACACCGCGAACATCGCACGCGAACGCCTGCGCATCATCGTCGCGCAGGAACGCGCGACCCGCGACGGCCCGGATTACCTGCCGCTGCTGCGCAACGAACTGCTGGAAGTGATCCGCAAGTACGTGCACGTCGGCGCCGACGCGGTGCAGGTCAACGTAGAGCGCAACAGCGACGGCGAAGTGCTGGAGCTTTCGGTGGCGCTGCCTGAGGCAGGCAAGGCCACTGGAACCGGTGGCTGACTGTCAGTGCCGGAAAAACCATTTCGTCATTCCAGGCTCCGCGCTACGCGCGGCCCCGGAATGACGACGTGAAAATTCGGCGCGAGAACAACATGACGGGTCCACCAGCCAACTCAGTCCTGTGCCTCGCCGATCTCGGCTTCGATGCGCCGACCGCCCTGCTCGCGCGGCATGGCCTGGAACTGGTGCGCGTCGAGGACGACGGGTCGATTCCCGGCAGCTACTGGGGCGAACCCGAGGCCGGCGTGATTGCGTCACGCGTGTATGCGCGCGCCGACACGCCGCTGCACTCGCTGCTGCACGAGGCCTGCCACCTGCTGGTCGCGGATCCCGCGCGGCGCGCGTCCATCCATACCGACGCCAGCGATTCGCTGGAAGAGGAAGACGCCACCTGCTACCTGCAGATCGTGCTGGCCGACGCCCTGCCCGGCTTCGGCCGCGAACGCGCGCTGGCCGACATGGATGCCTGGGGTTACTCGTTCCGGCTGGGTTCCACGCGCGCATGGTTCGAACACGACGCCGAAGACGCGCGCGCGTTCCTCGAGTCGCGCGGTCTGCTGCCGGCAGACCACAGTTCCGCTACCATGCTGCGGAAAATCTGAAACCCTTGGGGTTTCAAGAGATGGCATGCCTCTTTGAACCGCCGGCGATCCGGCTGATGATGCCTACCCACCGGGAATCCGGCGTGTAGGCGTTTTCGTTCCGACGAGCGGCCGCTGCACACGATTCCCGACTACGCACAAGGAATCGAACCCGACATGCTGATCTACGCCCTGCTCGCCACCGGTTGCGGTGCCTTTCTCGGTGCCTGCCTGCGCTATCTGTTCGGCGTGTGGTTCAACCCGATTTTCCCGACCGTCCCGCTGGGCACGCTCGCAGCCAATCTGCTCGGAGGATTGATGATGGGCCTGATCCTCGGCGCGTTCGCGCAGTTCCAGTCGCTCTCGCCGGAAACCCGCGTGTTCATCACCACCGGATTCCTGGGCGGCCTCACCACTTTTTCCACGTTCTCGGGCGAAACGGTCACCCTGTTGTTGCGCCAGCAATACGGCTGGACCTTCGCGATCATCGGCCTGCACCTCGTCGGCTCGCTCGCGATGACGCTCCTGGGCTTCGCGCTGATGCAAGCCATGCTGAGGCATTTCGCATGAACGACATCGCACCCACCCGGGGCGTATACCTGCGGTTTTTCGTGCACGAGAACCGCCGCCACGGCGGCATGTTGCTGTACGACTGGTTGCTCGCGGAAGCCAAGAAGCTCGGCCTTCCAGGCGGGACCGCGTTCCGCTCGATCGCAGGCTACGGTCGCCACGGCGTCACCCATGAAGCACACTTCCTGGAGCTCGCCGGCCAGGAAACCGTGCGCGTGGATTTCGTGGTGCCGCGTGGACTTGCCGACAGGATGATCGAGCGCGTGCGCACGGAAAACCTGCAACTGTTCTACGCGATATTGCCGGCCGAGTTCGGCGCGCTGGGCAGCGGCGTGAAGTGAACACCTCGGCGCCGACGCCCTCCACCACCGCGCGCCAGCGTGCGCTGACGTTCGTCGTGCTGATCGGCGTCGTCAGCCTGTTCGCCGACATGACCTACGAAGGTTCGCGCTCGATCTGGGGCCCGTTCCTCGGCACGCTGGGTGCGACAGGCGCAATCGTGGGGCTGGTCGCGGGCGGCGGCGAATTGCTGGGCTATCTGCTGCGGCTGTTCACCGGAGCGCTGGCAGACAAGACGAAACGCTACTGGACGATCACCATCGTCGGCTACGCGATCAACCTGCTGGCGGTGCCGGCGTTGGCCCTTGCGGGCAACTGGCCGGTCGCGGCCGGGTTGGTGATCCTGGAACGCAGCGGCAAGGCGTTGCGCACGCCGGCGCGCGACGCGATGCTGTCGTATGCCGCGAAGGACATGGGCGGCGCCGGCTGGGCGTTCGGCCTGCACGAGGCGCTGGATTCGATCGGCGCTGTGCTCGGCCCGTTGATCGCGGCGCTGGTGCTGTTCTTGCACGGCCGTTACCGCCACGTCTTCGCATGGTTGCTGTTGCCCGCGCTTGCCGCGCTGGCAACGCTCATGATCGCGCGCTGGAAGTTTCCGCAACCGCAGGAACTCGATCCGCATCCGGTGCCGCAAGCGTCCGATGCAAAAGCCCTGCGCGAACTGAAGGTATTCCTCGCGGCGACCGCGCTGATCGCCGCGGGCTATTCCGATTTCGCGCTGATCGCATTCCACCTGGCGAAAGACCATATCGTGTCGAACGACGTGGTACCGATCCTGTATGCCATCGCCAGCCTCGCGGGCGGACTCACCGCGCTGGTCCTGGGCAGGTTGTTCGACAAACAGGGCTTGTCGGTGCTGCTGTGGGCAACGTTGATCCCGGCACTGTACGCGCCGTTGGTGTTCCTGGGCGGAACCTGGGCGGCGCTGGCCGGCATGATCCTGTGGGGCATCGGCTTCGGCGCGCACGACTCCTTGTTCCGCGCCGTGGTCGCGCAGCGCATCCAGCGCGACAAACGTGCCACCGTGATGGGGGTGTTCAACGCGATCTACGGCGTCGCATGGTTTGCGGGCAGCGTGCTGCTCGGTGTGTTGTACGATTGGAATCCGCTCTACGCGGTGGTCGCCGCGCTGGCGTTGCAATTCGCCGCGTGTCCGCTGTTGTGGAGCCTTCGACCTTCGCACAGGAGCGCGTGATGAACGACCTTGCGACGCCAACCGAACCCACCCTGTCGCGCCATGACCAGGTCCTGCGTGAAAAAGCGCAGAAACTGCTGGAGCACGCCAACGTGCGCATCGACGGCGACCGGCCGTGGGACATGCAAGTGCACGACGAGCGCGTGTTCGCGCGCGCCTTCGCACACGGCTCGCTGGGGCTCGGCGAAGCCTACATGGACGGCTGGTGGGACACGCCGTCGCTCGACCGGTTCTTCTTCCACGTGCTGGGCGCGCACCTCGACGAGCAACTGCACGATTTCGACGCGCTGCGTGCGCACCTGCGCGCGCGCTTCCTGAACATGCAGCGCGGGCGCAAGGCTTTCAGGATCGGCAAGGCGCATTACGACATCGGCAACGACCTGTTCGCGAAGATGCTCGGCAAGCGGCTGGTGTATTCGTGTGGATACTGGAAAGATGCGGACAACCTCGACGATGCCGAAGCGGCCAAGCTCGACCTGGTCTGCCGCAAGCTGCAACTGAAACCCGGCATGCGGATCCTCGACATCGGCTGCGGCTGGGGCGAGGCGCTGAAATACGCCGCCGAGCAATACGGCGTGTCGGGCGTCGGCGTCACGGTGTCGGAGCAGCAGGCGCAATTCGCGCGCGAGCTGTGCAAGGGCCTGCCGGTCGAAATCCGCCTGCAAGATTACCGCGACGTCACGGAAAAATTCGACGCGGTGTATTCGATCGGCATGTTCGAGCACGTCGGCTGGAAGAACTACCGCAGCTATTTCGAAGTGTGCCGGCGCTGCCTCAAGGACGACGGGCTTTCGGTGCTGCATTGCATCGGGGTCAACTCCACGCCGTCGAAGCCCGACGCGTGGATCGAGAAGTACATCTTCCCGAACTCGATGATCCCGGCCGCGTCACAGGTCACGCCCGCGCTGGAGAACCTGTTCGTGGTCGAGGACTGGCACAACTTCGGCACCGACTACGACAAGACCCTGATGGCGTGGATCGCCAACTTCGATGCCGCATGGCCGGAACTGTCGGCGGCGAACCCGCGCTACGACGAACGCTTTCGCCGCATGTGGCGGTATTACCTGTCGAGTTCGGCCGCCACCTTCCGCACCCGCCGCGACCAGTTGTGGCAACTCACGCTGTCGCCGCACGGCGTGCCCGGCGGGTATCGCGTGCCGCGCTGATCCACGCCGCGAAGCGCACACGTCCCCGCAAGGCGGGGGCGTGTGCGCAGGCGATCACGGATGCAAGCCGAGCTTTTCGCGATCGGCCGCCGCCAGCTTGGCTTGACGTGCCTCGGCCATGGCGACCAGGTCCTGCACCTGCCGCGCGCTGAGTTCACCGTCGCCCATGATCCGCTCGTACATCGTTCGCCCCACGGCCTGTTGAAAACGCCGGTAGACGGATGCGTACCTGGTGGGGTGCTCGTAATTCGTGGACGGGCTCAACGCGATCTCGACCTCATGAACCGTCAGGCCGGTTGCCTGCGAGAGCAGCTGGATGGTCTGGGCGGGCTGCATGATCGTGTGCGTTTCGCCCGCTGCCGCGGCGCCGGCGAAACCAGCCAGGGAGATGGCGATCAGGATTGCACGAAGTTTCATGACGATGACCTCCGAAACCTGCAGCGGGTCTTCCCTGACGGGCGTGCGTGGATGGGGATTCGCCCGCATCCCTGGGCAGTGAGGGTTCACCCCTCAATCCACAGTTCGGAAACACCGGGTAGCGATTACAGCGGCCGACGCGAAACGACGCGGCGTGCGGCCGCTTCGGATAGCCCGGCGCTGCTCCCCGGTCGCGTGAAGGGAGCCATGGATTCCTTGTATCTGGAAAAAATGCGCCCCGCGAAGCGGGGCGCGAAAAGGGACACCATCTGCTGGAGAGTGCTCAGGCGTCCGGTTCACTTGGCGGCGACATCCACGCCGCCGGCAACCTGCCGGGCCGCCACGTATTCCTGGACCATGGCCCGGCAGCGGCGTTGCAGTCGGTCGACACCGCCGACCAGGTATTGAGGGATCGCCCCTCAACCATCATTTCGGAAACGCCGCGCAACGATTACTCGCGCAACGATTACTTCCGCGCCGCAAATCACGACTTCTAGCGTCAGAACTTCTGCCGATAGCTGGCGTAAAAAAACCGGCCGGGGATGTCGTAGTCCGGGAAGAACGAATTGGCGGCCGCCGAGTACGCCACCGGCGGGTTGCGGTCGAAGGCGTTGCGCACGCCAACGGTGACGCGGCCGTTCCATGGCGCGGTCCAGCCGGCCTGCAGGTCGAAGTAGGCCACCGCGCCGACGCGATTCAGCGGCGCCCGCCGGCCGTCCTGCATGTGGCCGGGATCGGAGCACAGATCGAGCAACGCCGGATCGCCAACAGTCTTCGCCGCGTCGGCGACGTACTTGCAACTTTCGGTGATGGGCGAAAAATAGCGCGCGTCGATCGATGCGTTCCAGGCCCCGCGCTGCCAGGCAAGCGCCATGACCGAGCGCAGGCGCCACACCACGCCGTAAAAACCTCCCGGCTGCTCGTTCTTGCCGACCACGTTGCCTTGCGCCGGCGAACCGTCCGGCAACAGCGCGCCTGTCGCGGACTGGCCGATTTCGCCGTAATAACTCACGTAGGCGTTGTCCCAGCGCAGTCGGAACTGGCCGAATGACGTCTCGCGCCGCCAGTCCAGCGAGAAATCGTAACCTTCGGTCTCGAGGCCTCCCGGGATGTTCTGCTGGGCCGCGTCGACGTTCGACAGCGAACGATCCACCGGATCGCGCGTGACCAGCGAGCAGGCGTTCGTGTCGCCCAGCATGTAACACGCATTCAGGATCGACTGCGGCGTGCGTTCGCCGATCGCGTTCGTGATCTGGATCCGGTACCAGTCCAGGCTCACGCCCAGCCCCGGCAGCCACGAAGGGGCGTACACAAAGCCGAGGGTGTGCGTGCGCGCGATCTCGGGTTTGAGCGCCGGGTTGCCGCCGATGGTGACCGCCGAACCGCCCCAATCGGTGACGCCGGCGGGAACGCCCGCCCCGGCGCAGCGCGCCAGGGTGGCCGCGTCGGGGTGACTGTCCGCCGCGCACGGATCCATGGATTCTTCGCCGGCACTGACCAGCCCCTGGAACAAATCCACCACGCTCGGTGCGCGAAAGCCCTCGATGTAGCTGGCCCGCAGCAGCAGGTCGTCGATCGGCTTCCAGCGCAATCCCAACTGCGAATTGGTCGCGCTGCCGAACAGCGAATAGTCGGACCAGCGCGATGCCACATCGAGACCGAGCTGGCGCGCGAGTGGGTGCCCCGCCAGCAGCGGGATCTCGAATTCCACGAACGCTTCCCTGACGGAGTACGCGCCTTCGGTCGGTCGGTAATTGACGCCCCCGCCGTTGGCCCGGCCGCTGGCCAGCAATTCGTCCGGATCGTCGGCGCCGCTTTCGTGGCGATATTCCGCACCGGCGGCGACGTTCAACTCGCCGGCCGGCAATTCGATCAGGGTGGTGGTCGCGTGCAGCAGGAAATCACGCGTTTCGGTCTTCATCCGGTTGCTGGCCTGCGCATCCACGTAGTCGAGCATCGCAGGTGTGATCGAGCCGGGCGGCCCGAACACATCCAGCGGCACGCAACCTTCGATCGGCGCGGACGGGCTCCCGCAACGGGCGATCCCGCTTGCATCGAAGAACGACGGGCCGAGCGCAAGCGCCAGTTTCGCGTTGTCCTGGAAGGGAAAGACTGTCTCGTGCTGGTCGGCACGTGCCTGCGACACGTCCACGCCCCACGCGATCGATCTGCCCGCGACATCGAACAAGCCATCGAGGGCGAGATGCCCGCGACTCGTATCCACGGTCTGTTGCCAGCGGCGCGGGCGGTCTTCGAGAAACCGCCGCTGGAAAGCGGTAATCGGATCATCGAAGGGGTTGTAGACGTTGTCGGGCGAGACGTCGAACCCAGCGGGTGTCCCGCCGCAACAGAACGACCCGAACCCGACCCGCGGTGGCGCCAATTGCTGGGCCGATTGCCGCCGGTTGAACAGGACGTCACCCGATATCGCAACGTTTGGCGTCAGTTCGAAACGAGCCTGCGCAAAGAGCGCCTTGCGCTCAAGTGGCGTCTGCAGGTAGTTGTATGGAGCAAAATTGATGCTCCAGTCGGTCGCCCAATCGAAGGGACGGAAATCACCCGGCGACGTGCCGGGGCGCCCTCCGATACGGGTGTAGGCCCCATCGTGGTAACGAAACATCATGAACGTGACGCCAGTCGCGCCGAGCGGCAGGCCCGCGATGGGTACCGACGAGATCGTCCGGTCGCCGGCCATGACCGGATCGTCCTTGGCGTACTCGATGCCGAACGAGACGTTCCAGCGATCACCACTGCGTCCATAACTGAATTCGGCATCGCGGCGGATGCCATCGCCATGGTCGGTTTCGCCGTAATAGGCACCCAGCTCGGCGCCCTTGAAATCCCTGCGGGTGATGATGTTGATGACGCCGGCGATGGCATCGGAGCCGTAGATCGCCGACGCGCCATCCTTCAGGACTTCGACCCGTTCGACCAGGGCCAGCGGAATCGCGGAAAGATCCACCGCGCCGTCCAGCCCGCTGACCCAGCGCTGGCCGTTCATCAGCACCAGCGTGCGGTTGGGACCGAGGCTGCGCAGGTTGACCAATTCGCGGGCGTCGGTGCCGTTGTTGATGTTGCGGTTCTGGGTCTGCCCGTTGACGACGATGTTCTGCACGATCACGCCGATGTCGGTGAGGCCGGTGCGCAGCAAGTCGTCGCGTTTCATCACCAACAGCGGGTGCTGGGTCTCCAGGTCGATGCTGCGGATGTGGCTGCCGGTGACGTAGATCGTCCCGAGCGTTTGCGCCGCCCCGGCGGTATCGGAACCTTGTTGCTGCGGCGTGTTGCTGCCGTCGTGCGGTGGGTCGGCTGCGAACGCATCCCCGCCGCCGCACAGCACCAGCAGTGACAAACAGCCGACGATACGCTTGCAGGGTGTCACGACACACGCCCCCTCATTTGCCGCCACCCGGCGAGGTGCGCGGCCGGACGCCGGCGGTGTCTGCGCGCTCGAGTGTCGCGGCAAAGAGCAGCGGTGCCTCCATCGGCCCGTCGGCGACGTCGAAGCGCAGGCCACGGATCGGGCCGGTGGTCGCAGGCACGTCGAGAGCCACCGTGTACACGTCCGACCAGGGTTGCATGGGCGCGCCTTCGCGCGCGAAGGCGCTGCTGATGCCGGTGAAGGCGATTCGTGCGCCGCGCCCGGCGACATCGGAATTGACGTCCGTAGCCACGTCGCGCACGGTGCGGATTTCGAGGCGGGTCTCACGTCCGTCCGCGCCGATCAGCACGACGTCGGCGAAAGCACGCGGCGGCTCGTTGTCGTTCATCGGGATGTGCATGAAGGCGAGCACGTGCACGCGCTTCGCCACGACATCCGGCACGGCCACGACCGCGCTGCGGTGCAATGTCGGACCCAGCGCAGTGGCCGTCCCGCCAGCGATCAACTGCACGCCGCCGTCGATGCGGTAATCAACACCCAGAAAGCGCTGCAGGCCGGCTGCCAGGGTTGGCCGGTCGCCGCGCGCGGCCGGCTCCGACCAGACCACGCCGACCAGCGGCACGTTGATGGCCCGTCGAAGATCGAGTGGCATGAAACGCGCATCGACTCCGGCGCCCGCGGCCGGCGCAAACAAGCGGGGCACGTCGATTGCGGCTGAGGGCACGGCAGCTTGCGTGACGGGAACGGTTTCGTGCAACCGCGTGCGCAGTGCCGCAAGATCCGCGGCGGACAGCGCATCGACCGGAAGCGGGTCAAGGACGCGCGCCAGCCGTGTCAGGGTCGCCACGTCCAGCCCGACGTGCGGCAATTCCCAGAACAGCCAGTGGCCGTTGATCGTACGCGCCAACAGGCGTGTGCCGTCCGGCGAGAACGCCAGCGAGACGATGGCATCGTCGCCGGTGATCGGCGCGGTCAGCGGCGCGGACAAACGACGACCCTGGTGTGCGTCGATCAGGTACACCGCATTGCGCTTGGCGAACGCGGCACGGGTGGCGTCGGCGCTCAGCGCGAAATCGTACATCGTGTCGGGAATTGCCTCGCCAAGCGCGGCCTGTTGCCGACCATCGGCGCCAACCAGCAACAGGGCCTTGTTGCCGGCGCGATGGGCGACCACGCCGCCATCACCACGCACGAGCAGCGCGGGTGTATCCGTTTCGCGCTGTCTGCGGTCGTAGGCGGCGAGCTCCCGGCAGGCGTGCAGGTCCCAGCGACGCAGGCTCGACTGTCCGCTCAGGGCGACATCGAACCAGGCGCTGCGTCCGTCGGGCGCAAACGCGAAACTGCGGACACCAACGAGCGCCGGCTTGCACGATGACTTGCCGCTTTCGAGATCGATCCACAGCGGGCCGGCTTCGTCATGGGTCGCACTGTTCCACGTCATGACGACGGCATGACGGCCTTGCGGGTCGACCTCGAACTGCACGAGCGCGTCCACCCTGGCCTTCGCGCCCAGCAACATGCCGCGCGCGAGATCAATGCGATGAATCCGGTTGCGCCGCACGTCGCCTTCGTACTCTGCCGTGGTCAGCACGAGCACCGGCGCCGCTTGCGCGAAAGCGACTCGTTCCGGGGTTTGCGGCAGTACGACCGGCGTACCGCGCAATTGCCAGGTGACGGGGTCGATCACGCGCACGGTGCGCCCGGCGATCGTCACCAGCGCACGGCCATCGGGCGACAATTCGGCGAAACGCACGGGTTCCGGATGGCGCAACGGCGGCGAACGCGGTGCGCCCGTCACTACATCGATCACGCGTACCGTGTCGTCGTCCGTGGCGACGACTTGTGTGCCGTCGAAGGTCGATCGCTGCGACGGCAACGGCGCGGCGCGAGCCGCAAGCAACGGCGAGGAGGGAAGGTGCCAGACTTCGATCAGGCCACCGCTGGTCACCGTGACCAGCCGGTGCGCGGAAACGGAAACATCGAATGCGTCGCCGAGCGGCGTGGGGTCGGGCAGACGTGCGGTGCCAGGCACGGCTTCGTTATTGAGCACCGCGCGTGGTGCCAGCATCACATAACCGAGCTCGGCATCGCTGTCGTGCAGGCCGCCGCCGAACAGCATGTCGCCGTTGTACCGGACCTGCGCGATCCAGACTCCGCCGCGCAGGAGGCGCAGCGGCGCGCTGCGCGCTGCACCCGTGGCCACGTCCCAGGTCCAGAACTGACCGTTCTCGTCTATTGCAGCCAGCGTTCGGCCGTCGGCACTGAACTCGACGCTCTGCACGCGCGCTTCCGGTGCCGTCGTGAATTGCCGCACATGGCCGCTCGCGGCATCGACCAGGCGGACCGCGCCGTCCACGCTGCCCAATGCGATATGCCGGCCGTCGCGGCTGAATTGCCAGGCACGCACCAGGCTGGTTTGAGGCAGGTTCAGTTGCCAGCGCGGCTTCAGGCTCGGCACGTCGTACAGCGCAATGCGCGCGGAATCGCGCGTGCCCAGCCATGCTGTTCCGTCCGGCGCCGGCAGCCAGAGGTCCGCCGCAAGTGTCGTGGCGCTGGTATGTCGTGGCCCTACGGGTCGCCATCCATCGACTTCGTAGAATTGCCCCGAGTCGGGCCAGCGCCACGACTTGTTCGAGCGGTAACGCACCAGCGCGAGCCGCACGGAATCGTCGTAAACGATATCCGTCTGCCTCTGCGGCAAGCCTTGCGGCCACACGACGCTGCCGTTGCGTGCATCCATGGCGATCATGTCCGAGCGACGCGGCGCTGGCACCACCGGTGTTTCGATCATCGAAACCAGCAGGAATCGTCCATCTGCCGTGTAGCGCAAGCCGGCATTCGCTGCGCCGAAGTCGCCGCCCGCTCCCAGGAACGATCGATTCTCGGTGGAGATGGACCAGGTTTCGCGCAGGGTCGCCAGGTCGTACTGGCGTACCCGCCGCGTCAGACCCCGCCTGTTATCCATCGTGGCGACTGCGAAGTGCCGGCCATCCGGCGAAATCGCAAGCGATGTCCCGCGTTCGCCATCCGGCAACGGGGCGAAGCCGACCAGCCGCGGCGCGTTGGCGAGGATGGTGCCGATGCGTTCGCGTTCGATCCTGGCTTGGTCGGCACGGCCAGCCGTTTCCATTTCAGCGAGATTGGCGACCAGCGGACGCAGGCTGTGGAAGCCATTGCCCTCGGCGAGCGCGGCTTGTGCGGTCTGCGCCCGCGTCGCCCACAGGCTTTCACGCGCGGTGTCCGCGCTGGCCTCGGCGCGCCGCCACTGTGTCGTCGCGGCAACCAGACCGATCACCAATGCGGCCACCGCGCAGCCAGCTGCCGTCGCGAGCTTCGGTTCGCGCCGCGCCCAGCGCAAGACCTTCTGTGGCGCATTCAACGGTCGTGCCTGCACCGGCCGCCCTTCGACGAAGCGCGACAGATCATCGGCCAATGCGCGCGCACTCGGATAGCGTTCGGCAGGATCGCGGTTGAGGCAGCGCAACACGATCGCCTGCAGGTCGAGCGGCAACGAAGGCTCCCAGCGACGCGGCGCGCGCACCTGGCCCTGCAGGACCAGGTTCACCGTGTCCCGCGCCGTTTCGGCGCGGAATGGCGGACGTCCGGTCAGCAATTCGTAAAGGATCGCACCCAGGCCCCAGATGTCGGTGGCCGCGGTGAGCTTGTGCGCGCGTACCTGCGCCTGCTCGGGCGCCATGTACGCCGGCGTGCCGGAGACTTCGTCGTTGTCCACGGCCAGCGCATTTTCGAGCCGCCGCGCAAGGCCGAAATCGGCCACGTACGGGATGCCCGCCTCGTCCAGCAACACGTTCGAGGGCTTCAGGTCGAGGTGCAGCACCCCAAGGCTGTGCGCGTAGTCGACGGTCTCGGCGACGGTGCGCATCAGCGCGGCCGCCGCGCGCGGCGTGAATTTCGCGCCGTGCCGCAACCGTGACGACAGGCTCTCGCCACGTACCAGCCGCATGCTGAAAAACTGCAGGCCCTCGAAGCTTCCGACTTCGTAGACCGTCACGATGTTCGGATGCTGCATGCGTGCCGCGTTCTGCGCCTCGCGCTCGAAACGCGCCACGAATTCGCGCGAAGCCCAGGGCCCCGCCGAAAGCAGCTTGACCGCGACCTCGCGGTCGAGCGAAATCTGCAGCGCGCGGTAGACCACGCCCATGCCGCCCTCACCAAGGTGCTCCAGCAACTCGTAGTCGCCGAAATGGCGCTGCGCGGGATCCGAAAGATCCAGTTCCAGCGTTTCGGCCGGCATCAGTGCGAGATGCCGCGCCTGGGTGAGATCGGTGGTGCGCGTGAAGCTGCCGAAGGCAAGTTCCGCCAGGCCGCGCGCGTGGGCCAGGGGCGAGTCGTGCGCCCGCTGGCTTTCGTCATGCGTCGGCAGCCGTGCTTCCATCCTCAGTGCCCCCGGTCCAGCGCGACCAGCAACGCTTGCTGCTCGGCGGCCAACTCTTCCGCGGACGTCACCGTGTCGGCCAGCTCTTCGCGAACCAGTTCGCGGAACCGCTGCCGCAGGCGTTTCAATGCAATCACCAGCGCGAGCGGACGAATCGACAGCTTGTGGCCGAGTTCGTCGTACTGACCCGGCAACGGTTCACGCGTCAGGAATGGTTCCAGCGCCTCGCACATGTCGAGATGCCCGGTCTGGCGCGCTTCGGCGCGCAGCCGTTTCAAACCGCGCGACAAGACTTCCAGCGCGAAACTGCGCCGATAGGCTTGCTCCGGCGATTCCTCCGGATCGTGTTCGCTGCGGTTGCGCGATTCGAGCTCGGGCAAGGGCGGCGCCTCGGGAGCGCCTTCCGCGCCCGCGAGTTCCCGCCACTCGCCGCCGAGAAAGGTGTTGAGGCGCGCCAACAGCCATTCGCGGAACCGGCCGGGCGGCGTATTGCGGTGGTTGCGCAAATCGGCGGCCACCTGCTGCAGGAAAACCTGGGTGATGTCCTGCGCGATTTCCTGCGCATGGCCGCAGCGCCGGACGTAGGCGTAAACCGGATACCAGTAGCGCAACGCCAGCTCGGTCAGCGCCTCGCGCGCGTCGCCGGCGCGGGTGGTTTGCAACCGGCACACCATCGACCAGCGTGTCCGGGTGAAATCCTCGAGCAGGTGGTCGGCGGCTGGGCTCATGCATTTCGATCCGCGTATCGCATGGACGAACCATTCGGGAAGCGGGAACGGCGATTACGGCCCGGTCATCGGGCCAGTGCCTGCATCGATCCGCGCAGGGTATGCAACTCTTCCTCCAGGTCGGCACGGTTCGAGGTGGTTTCGCTCAATTCCTCGCGCACCAGTTCGCGCAGGCGATGGCGCAACCGGTGCACGGCCACCGCGAGCGTGTTGCGGCGCAAGTGCAGTTCCTCGGCCGCGCGCGCGTACTCGCTCTCGTCCGGTCGCTCGACGAGAAATTCCGCGAGGCGCTTGAACAATTCGAGCTTGCCGGCCTGTTCCGCTTCCCGGCGCAGGCGGCCGAACGCCGCGTTCAGGACGGCGTGCGCCCATTCGCGTTCGAACACGGCATCGGGCGCTTCACCCACCCCATCCCCGCCGCCACCGTCGTCATCCAATGCCTGGAAACGAATGCCGCCGCCACGCTTCAGCGCGGCCGCCTCGGCATCGGCATCGATCAGGAACCGTTTCAACGCAGTCAGCAGGAACGAGCGGAAGCGCCCGCGTTCCGGATCGGCGCTGGAATGCCACGCGCGTTCCAGGAACCGCGCGAAGAATGCTTGCGTGAGGTCTTCCGCGGCGTCGATCGCATAACCGCGACTGCGCACGAAGGCCAATACGGGCGGCCGATACGTCCGGCACAACAACTCCAGTGCCGCGCGCGCTTCGACGGGCTCGCCGCGTGCGCGCAACACCACACTCCAGCGTGTCGTCTCGAACCTTCCCATCCGCCGCGCCCTCACGCAGCCGGCAGGCGCCCCGTGCGCGCCTGTCGTGCCGCATTATGCATTAAAGAGTGCCGATGAAGCGCACCGCCTGCCGCATTTTTCTGCTCGCGACAGCCGCGGTCCGGCCGCCAGGGGGATGGCAAAAACGCGGCTTCGGGTCCGCTGGAACAAACCCGAAGCCGCAGAATCGCGGAACGCCGGACCTTTCCGCTTACGGCTCGCCCTCGGCGCTGGCCTGCTGCGCGCGCAGCAAGGCCTGGTGGTGTTCATAGGCCTTGGCGTACGCGGTCTTGCATTCCGCGTAGGCGATGCATGCATTGAAGAGCATCCCGATTTCCCGCTTGGTCAGCGGGCGCAGCATCCTCGGGTCGACCGGCGCGGCCGCGCGGTGCGGCGCGGGCGGGTCCTTGTGCGTGAGATAGCCGATGCGTCCGGTGGTCGGGCCCTCCTGCATGGCCTGTTGGTCGACCTCGGCGCGGGTGGGCGCCGACGACGGCGGTTGCCCCGCGCTGGCCGCCTGGCCGGACGCGAGCGCCACGGTTGCGAAAACGCTGATCGCGAGAGTCGTGCATTTCATGATCCACCTCCTCGGCGGCGGCACCGTCCGTGGGACCGATCGCTTGCTGGTTGCTGGCACCGCGGACTCCAGCCACGGCGCAATCGAAAATCCGTGCCCTGCCACGCCGTTTCGACGGCGGATCAACTCACCCTGAACACTTCGGGTTGACCGCCGCCGCGCGCATGGCTGGCGCCGCCGCGGCGGACCAGGCGTTCGAGGCGAAGTTCCTCGCTGCGCTCGAGCGCCCAACCGTCGCGATCGATCGAAACCGCCGCCACCGGAACCCCGAGGCGTTGCGCTTCGGCCGCGCGATACCTGCAGAAATCGGCGTATTCGTCCAGTTCGGCGCGCAAACGTTCCATTGCGATGTCGACGAGCAGCGCACGATCCAGGCCGCCGACCGCCGGCACGTCCAGCGGCACCAGCGCCACCGGACCATCGAGGTAGCCGATCAGGTCCTGCATCGGCCCGACGAGCGCGGGGTCGACATGCCATGCGGCATCGTCGAGGATCGCGCGCACCTCGCCGGCCCGGCGCATCCGGATCTGGATGAAGCGCGGCTGGTTGCCCTCGCCCACTGCGCGCGCGAGCCGTCGTGCCGCACCGGCGATCTGTTCCGATTCCAGCGCCGGCGTACCCGGCGCAATGCGCGCCGCGCAATCGTTGAACACGCGCAGGTCGTCTTCGCTGAAACGGAGCGACACTTCATCCTGGGTGAAGATGCCGGAGCGCTCGGCATCGAGATCGAGGCGGACGCAGGTCCGGTTGAATTCATCGTTGACGGTCGGCATGTCCGTGGCTCCAGGTGGTGGATGCGCGGCGGATGCCGCGTCACCATCAACTTCGGCAAAACGTACGGCCGATTACAGCGACGCGGCGGCGCTGCAGCCTGGCGGCATGCTCCACGTCGAATGGCCGGGGAAACAGTCGGCAGCGGTCCGTCAAACGGTGCCGTCCGCCCTGCGACACTGCAGCGCGCGCTGCAACACGGGCGGCACCCGTTGGCTCATGGCGCGCAGCACGACCAGGGTGTAGTTGTCCCGTGGTTGCCGGGCTTCGACGAGGCGGCGGCACGCCTCCGAAAATTGCCGCGGCGTGCGCGACGCGCGAGCGGCATCATGCAGGTCGTCGTGGACGAGCTTGCCGTAGGCGCCGTCCGAAGCCAGCACCAGCCAGTCACCCGCGTCCACCCGGCATTCGATTTCCTGCACCGCCGGCACACCCGGAATGCCGAGCGCGCTTTCGAGGATGTGCTTGCGCGGATAACTCGCGAACCCGCTCCGGGACAGCAGGCCTTCGTTGAGCAGACGTTGGGCTTCGGAATGATCCTCGGTCAACTGCCGGACGCCCGCGCGCCCCGCGACGTAAAGGCGCGTGTCGCCGCAATGGGCAGCCACGAGCGTCCTGCCCCGCAATGCGACCACCGTCAACGTGGTTGCCATCGAACGGTGCTCCGCCTGGCGTTGCTGCAGTTGTCGCAACCCGTGGTGCCCCTGCCGGATCATCTCCGCCAGCTGGCTTGCGCTGACGGCCGCACGCGTGGCGCGCGCCTTCAGGCACCCGACGACGTAGCTGGATGCGCGATCGCCGCCGCCCATGCCGCCCAGGCCGTCGGCGATTGCGGCGAACAGCGTGTCGCCCGCCCACCAGAACGCGCAGCTGTCCTCATTCGAGCCCCGCGTGCCTACCTCGGAGAACCATGCGGGACGTCCGATCATCCGATCACCTGCGCATACCGCGGCCGCGGCCCATGATCGCACGCACCGGTCGGCGCCACGGCGCCCATTGGAAAAGTGCAACCTGCTTCATTGCCGGAATACTTCGGCGAACGCCGTCGCCGATTACGCCGCATGACACAATGCGCGGATTCAATTTGCGCGCCGTGTCCTGATGAATCCATTGAGACGCTTCTGCTTCGCCCTCGCGCTTTTGCTGTGCACATCCACGCCGGCACTGGCCGACCCCGTGTTGTGGATGGCGAAAAGCCCGACCGCAACCATCTATCTGTTCGGCACCGTGCACGTCCTGCCGGATGCAACGCAGTGGCGCTATCCCGCGCTGGACAAGGCATTGGCCGCGAGCGGCACGCTGTACGTGGAGGAAGACGACGACGACCCGGTCACGATGCAGCTGCTGGTGCTGCAATACGGGATGGATTTGCAGCATCCGCTGTCGGGCAAACTGGACGCCGCCGACCGTGCACAGCTCGACGCCGCGGCCAAGGCAGCCGGCGTCGCCGGCGGCAGTACCACGCTCGATGCCATGCGACCCTGGCTGGCCGCGCTGACCATTGCGGTCGCGCCCATCGTCAAGGCCGGCTACGACCCGAAATCGGGCGCCGACAAGCAACTCGAACGCGCATTCAGGACCTCGGGCAAACCCATCGGCGCGTTCGAAACCGCCGAGCAACAGATCAAGTTCTTTGCCGACCTGTCGCCCGCCCTGCAACTCGACCTGCTGCGCAACGCGCTCGACGACTACGCCGAAGGCCCTGCCCAGATCGGCAAACTGATCGGCTACTGGCAATCGGGCAACGTCGCCGCCATCGCGGAAAACGTCAACGGCGGCATGCGCGAACATTATCCCGACCTGTACAAGGTGCTGCTGGTCGAGCGCAACCAGGCCTGGGCGCGACAGATCGGAACGCTGCTGGAAGGTCGCGGCACGATCTTCGTCGCGGTGGGCGCGGGCCACCTTGCCGGACCCGACAGCGTGCTGGTGCAGCTGCGCAAGCTCGGCATCGCGACCGAACGCGTGCACTGAAGCGCATAACCCGCGACAATCCGCCGGTTGCCTTGCCGCACCTCACAAGAACGCCGATGACCAACCTGCAATCCAACTTCGAACAGATCCCGCTGCGCGAATACGCCGAGCGCGCCTACCTCGATTACTCGATGTACGTGGTGCTGGACCGTGCCCTGCCCTTCATCGGCGACGGCCTGAAACCGGTACAACGGCGCATCGTCTACGCGATGAGCGAACTGGGCCTCGCCGCCACCGCCAAGCCGAAGAAATCCGCGCGCACGGTGGGCGACGTGATCGGCAAGTTCCACCCGCACGGCGATACGTCGGTGTACGAGGCCATGGTGCTGATGGCGCAACCGTTCTCGTACCGCTATCCGCTGATCGACGGCCAGGGCAACTTCGGATCCTCCGACGACCCGAAATCCTTCGCCGCGATGCGCTACACCGAATCGCGCCTGACCCCGATCGCGGAACTGCTGCTGGGCGAACTCGGCATGGGCACGGTGGACTGGGCGCCCAATTTCGACGGCACGCTCAAGGAACCTTCATGGATGCCTGCGCGCGTGCCGCACGTATTGTTGAACGGTTCCACCGGGATCGCGGTCGGCATGGCCACCGACATCCCGCCACACAACCTGCGCGAAGTCGTGGCTGCGTGCGTCCATCTGCTCGACGAGCCGTCCGCCAGCGTCGCGGAACTGTGCGAGCACATCAAGGGGCCTGATTTTCCGACCAGCGCCGAGATCATCACGCCGCGCAACGAACTCGCGGCGATGTACGCGACCGGCATCGGCTCGGTGCGCTGCCGTGCGGTGTACACGGAAGAACGCGGCAACGTGGTGCTGACCGCGCTGCCGCACCAGGTTTCACCCGCCAAGGTGATCGAGCAGATCGCCGCGCAGATGCGCGCCAAGAAACTGCCGATGCTGGAAGACTTGCGCGACGAATCCGACCACGAGAACCCCGTCCGACTGGTGCTGATCCCGCGTTCCAACCGCGTCGACGCCGGCGCGATGATGCAGCACCTGTTCGCGACCACCGACCTCGAGAAGAGCTTCCGCGTCAACCTCAACATGATCGGGCTGGACGGCCGCCCGCAGGTCAAGACGCTCAAGCAGATCCTCGAGGAATGGTTGCGTTTCCGTTCCGACACGGTCACCAAACGCCTGCAGCATCGGCTGGAGAAAGTCGAACGGCGCCTGCACCTGCTGGAAGGCCTGCGCATCGCGTTCCTCAACCTCGACGAGGTGATCCGCATCGTCCGCCACGAGGACGAGCCGAAACCCGCACTCATCAAGCGTTTCAAATTGTCGGAGGAACAAGCCGACTACATCCTCGAAACCCGGTTGCGCCAACTCGCGCGGCTGGAGGAAATGAAGCTCGACGCCGAACGCGACGAACTGGAAGAGGAGCGCGCGAAGATCGAGGTGACGCTGGGCTCCAAGGCGCGCCTGAAGACGCTGATCAAGCAGGAGCTGAAAGCCGACGCCGAGAAATACGGTGACGCGCGCCGTTCGCCACTGGTCGAACGCGCCGTCGCGCAGGCACTGGACGAAAGCGAGCTGGTGACGTCCGAACCCGTGACCATCGTGCTCAGCACCAACGGCTGGGCGCGCGCGGCCAGGGGCCACGACGTCGACGCCACGGCGTTGTCGTACCGCGAGGGCGACGCGTTCCTCGCCAGCGCGCGCGGCAAGAGTTCGCAACAGGCGGTGTTCATCGATTCGACCGGGCGCAGTTATTCCACGCCCGCGCATACCCTGCCCTCGGCACGCGGCAACGGCGAGCCGCTGACCGGGCGTTTCTCGCCACCGGCCGGCGCACGTTTCGACGCGCTCGCGATCGGCGACAACGCAACCAGACTGGTGCTCGCCACCGACGCCGGCTATGGCTTCCTCACCGGGTTCGAAGCACTGCTCGCGAACAAGAAGGCCGGCAAGCAGGTCATCAACATGGACGATGGCGCGCGCGTGCTCAGCCCCGCCTACGTTGCCGACCCGGCGCGTGACCGTATCATCGCGGTCACGACGGAAGGACACCTGCTGATGTTCTCGGTGGCCGACCTGCCGGAACTCGAGCGCGGACGCGGCAACAAGCTGATCGAGATTCCCAGGGCCAAGCTGCAATCGGGCGAGGAACGCCTCGCCGGTGTCGCGGTGGTCGCCGAGGGTTCAGGCGAGGTGACACTGTACGCAGGCCAGCGCAAACTCACCCTGAAATGGGCCGACCTCGTCGAATACGGCGGCAACCGGGCGCAACGCGGCGGCCTGCTGCCGCGCGGGCTACGCCGGGTGGAGCGCATCGAGACCACGGGCTGACGCCAACGGGAACTTGGCCCGATACCCTGCGCTCCAATCCGTGTACACGCCGCGCGCCCTCATCCGTTGATCGGGTGTACCCGGAGCCTTTCGATGAACACGATCCGCAAAGCCAGCCTGTTTGCCGTCTACCTGTTCGCCGGCGCGGCCTGGGCGCAAGACGCCGGCAAGCCGCTGAACCTGCAACTGCCGCCCAGCGACCTGCCTGCCGCCGCCAGCACTTCCGCCAGCCATCCGGCCAACCGCCCCGCCAACGACCGCAACGGCAATCCGACCAGCGCGCCGGGCGTGTACTACGGCGACACCAGTGGCCGTACCGCCTACGCCGATGAAGGCATCGCGGCGCAACGCTGTGATGATTCCACTTACAACCAGCCGCAGGTGCACGGCAGCGCCAGCATGGGCGTGATGGGTGGCAACCACGTGAGCGGCAATTACCAGGCCGCCACCATCAACATGACCAGGAACTTCGGCGATTGCGAACATCCGTCCGGTACCGTCGGTTTCTCGATCCACGTGGGCCAAAGCCGGTTCGGCGGCCGCCACTGGTAAGAGCGATAAGGGACAGCGATAAAGGACCGAGGGAATTAAGTTGCAACTTAATTCCCTCCGTCCCTAAGCTTGCGCGATGCACGGCGAATACAAGATGCCCGGGGGCAAACTGGTGGTGGCCGACTTCGATGTCCGCGACGGCAAGCTGACCCGGGTGCGGATCAGCGGCGACTTCTTCCTTGAACCGGATTCCGCGCTGACCATGATCGATGTCGCGCTGGAAGGCCTGCCGGCCGACGCCGGAAACACCCGGCACGCCGCCGTCGTGCGGGCAGCGCTGGGGCCGAACGTGCGGATGTACGGCGTCTCGCCCGAAGCCATCGCGGTGGCGGTGCAACGCGCGCTGGAGCCGGCCGCGTGAACCGCACCCGGTGGAACGATTACAAGTGGCAACTGGTCCACGCCTTGCCGCAGGCGCCCGCATTGCACATGGCGCTGGACGAAGTGCTGACCGACGAGGTCGCGGCGCGCCGCCGTCCGCCCACGCTGCGGGTATGGGAATGGTCGTCGCCGTGCGTGGTGATCGGGCGCTTCCAGTCGCTGCGCAACGAGGTCGATCAGGAGGCCGCGCAACGCCACGGCATCGAGGTGGTGCGCCGCATCAGCGGCGGCGGCGCGATGTTCATCGAACCCGGCAACACCATCACCTACTCGTTGTACGCACCGGAATCGCTGGTCGCCGGGATGAGTTTCCAGGAATCCTACGAATTCATGGACGCATGGGTGATCGACGCGCTGCAGGGACTCGGCATCCACGCCTGGTACCAGCCGCTCAACGACATCACCTCGCCGGGCGGCAAGATCGCGGGCGCCGCGCAGACCCGGCGCGGCGGCGCGGTGCTGCACCACGTCACCATGGCCTACGACATCGACAGCGCGAAGATGCTGGAGGTGCTCCGGATCGGCCGCGAGAAATTGTCCGACAAGGCCACCCAGAGCGCCGCCAAGCGCGTCGATCCGCTGCGCAGCCAGACCGGCCGCACGCGCGCGGAGGTCATCGAAAAAATGCTCGCCACTTTCCGCACCCGGCATGGACTGACCGCCAGCCGGCTGTCGCCCGAAGAACTGGAACAGGCCAATGCACTCGCCGCGTCCAAGTTCGCCACCGCGGCGTGGACGGGCATCGTGCCTTAGTGATGCGATCATCCCTGATCGCTGCATTGCTGGATTGTCGAACAACAGGTGACGACTCGAAGTTGTGAGAGATCAGAACGGCCTTCCGTGGCCTGACTTTCCACAACAGCCGCCTCGGGTAGTTGGCGGCTGCAACCACAAACCGCACAATGACGTGATTGCCCTGGGGACTTCCATGCGCTGGATTCGACGCGTCGTCGTTGCACTGATCGTCATCATCGTCATTGCGTTCGCCCTCGGCTGGCGGCTGCTCGCCGGCAGCCGGCCGCAGGCGGATGGCAACGTCGCCGTGCAGGGTCTGTCGGCGGCAGTGACGATCGCCCGCGATGCCGACGGCATTCCCGTCATCACCGCCGGCAACCGCGGCGATCTCGCCTGGGCACTGGGTTTCGTGCACGGGCAGGAACGCTTCTTCCAGATGGACCTGCAACGCCGCGTCGCGGCGGGCGAACTCGCGGCGCTGGTCGGCGCCAAGGCGCTGCCGGTCGACGAGAGCCACCGCAAGCACCGCTTCCGCGTATTGGCGGAACGCGAACTTGCACTGATGTCGCCGCGCCAGCGCGCACTGATGGACGCCTACACCGCGGGGGTCAATGCCGGGCTGGCGCATCTTTCCGTGCGGCCGTGGGAATACCTGCTGCTGGGCGTGAAGCCGCAACCGTGGACGGACGCCGACAGCATCCTCACCATCGACGCGATGTTCCTCGACCTCAACCAGGACGGCGACAACGCGCGCGAACTGAACATCGCGCGCCTGCGCGCCGTGCTGCCGCGATCGCTGGCCGACTTCCTGCTGGCGCCGTCGCCGCGCTGGGAGGCACCGATGCAGGGTGGACCCATGCAGCCGGTGCCGATGCCCGATGCCGGCGTATTCGACCTGCGCCACGCGGCGACAGGGAAGGTCGCGCTGGCGCCCGGGGCGCGCGCCATCGCGATGGCCGATGCCGCGAACACCGGCATCGGCAGCAACAGTTCCGCGGTCGGTGGCGCGCTTGCCGGCGGCGCGGCAATCATCGCCAACGACCCGCACCTGCACCTGCGTGTGCCCAACATCTGGTACCGCGCACAGCTGCGCTATCCCGATCCGTCCGAACCCGGGAAAACGATCACCTTGAACGGCGTCACCCTGCCCGGCGCGCCGGCGCTGGTGATCGGCTCGAACGGCCACATCGCATGGGGCTTCACCAACAGTGGTGGCGACTGGATGGATTGGGTGCGCGTGGTCCGCGATCCCCACGATCCGTCGCATTACAAGACCGCGAACGGATGGGCGACGCTCGCCAGGCACGACGAAGTGATCCACGTGAAGGGCGCGCCGGATGCGCACGTCACCGTCGAGGACACCATCTGGGGTCCGATCATGGGCGAGGACACCGACGGCACGCCGCTGGCACTGGCCTGGACCGCACAGGACCCGCGCGCGGTGAATCTCGACCTGCTGAAACTGGAAACCGCGACGACGGTGGACCAGGCGCTGGCGCTGGCACCGACCATCGGCATCCCGCCGCAAAACCTGGTGGTCGCGGATGCGCAGGGCAACATCGGCTGGAGCATTGCCGGCAGCCTGATCCCGATCCGCGCCGGCATCGATCCGTCGGTCCCGTCCGACTGGTCGCAACCCGGCAGCGGCTGGATCGGCTACGCCACGCCCGCGCAGTACCCGCGCATCGAAAACCCCGCCGAATCACGCATCTGGACCGCCAACCAGCGCATCGTTTCCGGTGATGCATTGACGCTGGTCGGTGACGGCGGCTACGACCAGGGCGCGCGCGCGCAACAAGTCCGCGACGATCTCGCCGCGCGCGACCGTTTCGTCCCACGCGACATGCTGGACATCCAGCTCGACGACCGTGCGTTGTTCCTTGAGCGTTGGCAAAAGCTTCTGACCGAAGTGCTTGCACAATCTCATTGCGATCAATTGAATCCCGGCTCAGCGCACGTCCATGTGCCGGCCGGGACGAGTGCATCCTGCACTCGCCTGGCGGCGCTCGCGCCCTTCGTCAAGGACTGGCAGGCGCGCGCCGCCACCGGCAGCGTCGGTTACCGGATCGTCAGGCTGTTCCACGACAAGGTGCGCGAGAACGCGCTGGCGCCGTTCGCGGCGCTCGCGTCGGCCAGGTGGAAAGACTTCGAATGGCCGACCGTCGAGGTCGGCGAATACGCAACGTGGACCATGCTGACGCAACGACCCGCGTGGCTGCTCGACCCGAAATACAGGGACTGGAATGCACTGCTGGAAGCATCCGCACGCGACGTCGCGGACGAACTGGCGGCGCTGCCGGGTCCGCTCGCGGACAAGACCTGGGGGCAGCACAACACGGCGCGGATCGACAACCCGCTGTCGGTGGCGTTGCCCGGGTGGCTGGCGCGATTCGTCGACATGCCGCACGACGAGCTCGCCGGCGACAACAACATGCCGCGCGTCATGCACCGTGCATTCGGCGCCTCGATGCGCATGGACGTGCAGCCCGGCAACGAGGCGCACGGCATCCTGGAAATGCCGGCGGGCCAATCCGACAACCCGCTGTCGCCGTGGTTCGGCAAGGGACACGAAGCCTGGGTGCACGGCAAACCGACACCGTTGTTGCCGGGGCCGGCGAAATACCGGCTGACACTGGAACCCGCACGCTGAACCAGCGCGGCGGCCGACTTGCGCTACGGCCTGCGACCCCATGACCATTCCATGATGATCGCCGACATGCCCGTCCATCGCCGCCGGCTGCTTGCACCCGGGTTCGCACTGCTGCTCGCCCTCTCGCTGCTGGGCGCCTGCACGCAGGCGTCGCACGGCATCGCCAGCCACGACGTCGTGCTCGACAACATCCATTTCCGGGTCGTGACCATCGAACTCGCCAGGGTCGACCTCGGCCTGCACTGGCGCGATCCCGAAACCGGCCAGCCCTTCGCCAGCATCCACGCGCTGCAGGCCTGGGGAACGGCGCACGGGCGCACCCTGCTGTTCGCGGCGAACGCCGGCATCTACGACGCGCGCAACGAGCCGCTTGGCCTGTACGTGGAGGACGGCAAGGCCATCAAGACGCTCAACACCGCGCACGGCAATCCCGCAGCCGGCAACTTTTCGCTGCTGCCGAACGGCGTGTTCGCGATTGATGCGAACGGGCATGCCTCGGTGCAAACCACGGCGGCGTACGCCGCCGCGCACCTGCAACCTCGTGTCGCCACGCAATCGGGGCCGATGCTGGTGATCGGCGGCAAGCTCAACCCGGAGTTCGATGCCGCTTCGGACAGCATGAAATGGCGCAGTGGCGTGTGCGCGCCGCAACCCGACACCGTGGTCTTCGCGGTTAGCACCGGGCCGGTGAACTTCCACACCTTCGCGAGACTGTTCCGCGACAAGCTGGGCTGCCGCGACGCGCTGTACCTCGACGGCACCCTTTCGCAGATCTACGTCGACGGCAACTACTACGGCGCGCCCGCGTTCATGGTGAAACCGTATGCCGGGATGTTCGCCGTCTTCACGCCGTCGACAACAGCCGGGCATTGAAAAAAAGTCCGACGGGCGGCTGTTGTAGAGTTTGCCGGCGTCGTCGAAACCGTTGCGAACCACCGACAGGAGAACCCATGGCCATCAACGCGCAGGGCCGCTACACGCGCACCGCGATCGTGCTGCACTGGCTCATCCTCGCGTTGCTGGTCGCACAGTACTTGATCGGCTGGACGATGCCGCACATCGGCCGCAATACGCCGGTGACCACGCTGATCAGCCTGCACTTCTCGATCGGCGTGCTGATCATCGGCGTCATCATCGTGCGCCTAGCCTGGCGTTTCACCCACGACGAACCCGCGCACGAAGCGGGCATTCCGGCATGGCAGCTGCGCGCGGAAAGCATCGTCCACTGGCTGCTGTACCTGCTGCTGGTCGTGGTGCCGGTGCTGGGCTGGATCAACGCTTCGTATCGCGGCATGCCGGTGACGTTCTTCGGGCTGGTGGAAATGCCACAGTTGGTCGCCACCCACGCCGCAAGCTGGCGCTGGACCGGCGACATCCATACGCTCATCGCGGAATACGGCATCCTGCCGTTGGTGGGCCTGCACGTCGCCGCGGCGTTGTACCACTACTTCATCCGCCGCGACCGGGTGCTGCAACGCATGCTGCCGGGCGTGTAGCGCCGACGCGGTGACCGGGATCGTCGGGTTCGTGGTCAGCACCGGGCCGGTGAACTTCCCCACCTTCGCGAGGCTGTTCCGCGACAAGCTGGGCTGCCGCGACGCGCTCTACCTCGACGGCACCCTTTCGCAAGTCTACGTCGACGGCAACTACTACGGCGCGCCCGCGTTCATGGTGAAGCCGTACGCCAGAATGTTCGTAGTGTTTGAACCGGCCTCGAAATGACCCTGTCGCCGGCTGCGCCCGCTCGCCGACCCGTTTGCTCCTGAACGGTGCTTGTGTGATCCAAAGGGCGCCAGCCCGAATCCCGCATTGATCTCTTGCTTGACAATGTATCGAATCGGTTACATGATACCGATACGTTACATTTCACCGACCCATCGGAGAATCGGCATGGCATCCAACACCGAGCGCGCGGACCGATTGGACCGTCGTCGCACTCTCATCGCGCCATTCATCGGCATCGTCGTCCTGTCAGCCAACCAGTGGCTGTTTTTTGGCCGTGACTGGAATGAGGTGTCCATTGTGCAGCTGGCGTTGTGGCTGGCGATGATCCTGGTGGTGCTGGCGTTGATCATGACCGGCGGCCTGTGGTTTGTGCCGAAAACCGTGCGCGAGATCGCCAACGACGAAGGCGCCCGTCAAAGCCGGCAACGGGCGTTCAAGGGCGGTTTTGCCGCGGCCGTGGTCATGGCCCTGGTCGTGTTTGTCGCATCGCCGTTCGCGCCGCTCGATGCGCAGCGCGCCGCGCACATCATCATCAGCGTCGCATTGGGTGTGGCGCTGGTTGTGTACGGTTTTGAAGAGGGCCGCCAGCTTGACTGAGAGCCTGCACAACCGCGTGCGCGAGGTGCGTGAAGCCAGGGGCTGGACGCAGCTGCATCTGGCGGAGGTGATGGGCGTGAGCCGCAAGACGGTCAATACCATCGAAAACGGCGCGCTCAATCCGTCCACCTTCATTGCGTTGAAGCTGACACGCGCACTCGATGAGCCGGTCGAACGATTGTTCTGGCTCGCTCCACAGGAACCCTGAGTATCCCGCCAACCACTATGTCGTAAGTCGATCGCCGACCGCTTCGGGTCGATCAGCGGCGCCCGCCCGAAGCCGGCAGCCGTTGTCCGTGCATACGCCTCAGGAAAGCCTTTGCACATATATCCATGGCGTTGGTTTTCGGGCCGGATATCGTGGACCCTGCGTTCCAGGCATTCACCTGAACGCGTGCTGCCGCCGCTCGCGCGTCAACAGGGGAATCACATGCGCTTGAAATCACCGGCCATCGCGCCGTCACTGGTGCTGAAGGACATCCACGGACGATCCGTTGCGATCGGCGGCGCGAGCGGCCGTCGCACGCTGCTGTGTTTCTTCCGGGACGCGGCCTGCCCGTTCTGCAACTTCCGCATCTACGAACTGACCCACCACCACGCCAGCCTCTCAGCATTGGGATTGGACATCATTGCCGTGTTCACTTCGACGCCCGAGGAAGTGCGACGGTTCGTGGCACGCAAATCGCGGCCTTTCACGGTGATCGCCGATCCAACCTCCGGCGCGCACGAAGCGTACGGCATCGAGCACTCGTTCTGGCGCAAGTGGAAAGGCGTCTTGACCCGCATTCCCACGCTGCTGAAGGGCTTGCGCATCGTCGGACTGGCGGGCCTCAACACCAGCAACCTGATGCCCGCCGATTTCCTGATCGACGAAGACGGCAACATCGTCGAGGCGTATTACGGTGGCGACGCCGGCGATCGCATCCCGTTCGAGCGTGTCGAGTTGTTCCTGGCAAAAGGTTTGCTCAAGCGCGCGAAGGCCGCGGCCTGAACGGGTCATCGGCCGAGCAACCGCTCGGCGATCGCAAGATGGATCGCCGGCATGCGTTCGAGGTCAGCGAGTGCCACGCACTCATCGACCTTGTGGATGGTCGCGTTGACCGGCCCGATCTCGACGACCTCCGCACCGAGCGGGGCGATGAAGCGGCCGTCCGACGTGCCGCCTCCGGTGCTGGGTTCGGGCTCGATGCCGCACCCCTCGCGACACACGTCGATGACCACCTCGCGCAATCGGCCACCCTCGGGCGAGTGGAACGGTTCGCCGGAAAGGTTCCATTCGATCGCGTAATCGAGGCCGTGTTTTTCCAGGATCGCTTCGGTGCGTTCGCGCAATGAATCTGCCGTGCTGGCGGTCCCGAAGCGGAAGTTCGCATCGACCACGAGGCTGCCCGGAATCACGTTCAACGCGCCGGTGCCGCCGTGGATGTTGGAAACCTGGAACGTCGTCGGCGGAAAATCCACATTGCCCTCGTCCCAGCGCGCCGCGGCAAGTTCCGCCAGCGCGGGCGCAACGGCATGGATCGGATTTTTCGCCAGATCGGGATAGGCGACATGGCCCTGGATCCCGCGCACCGCAAGCCTGAGAGAAAGCGAGCCGCGGCGACCGACGCGGATCAGGTCGCCCAGTTTTTCCTGCGATGACGGCTCGCCCACCACGCACCAGTCGATGCGCTGCCCGGTTTCGCGGAAGTGCTGCGCGACCCGGCGCACGCCATCGAGGTTGGTCGGGCCTTCCTCGTCGCTGGTGACAAGCAACGCGACCGTGCCACGGTGATCGGGGTGCGCAGCGACGAACCGTTCCAGCGCCACCACCATCGCGGCGACGCCGGACTTCATGTCGGCGGCGCCGCGGCCGTACAACTTGCCATCGCGCACCGTCGGTTCGAAGGGTGGCGAGGTCCAGTCGCCTTCCGGCCCGCTCGGCACCACGTCGACGTGGCCGAGGAATGCCAGCACCGGAGCGCCCTGCCCGTGGATCGCCCACAGGTTCGACACTTCACCGTAGCGCAAATGTTCGCAGCGAAAGCCTGCGCGTTCGAGTCGCCGCGAGATCAACGCCACGCATCCCGCGTCGTCGGGCGTCAGCGAGCGTCGGCGGATCAGTTCGCAGGTCAGGTCGAAGACTTCAGACACGGGACACGCTCTTGCAGCAGGACCGCCGCGCAGCATAGCAACGTGCGAATCAACCGGTGATCACCGTGCCAAGCAGATGCCCCACCCCGTACGTGATGGCTGCCGCCACGGAAGTGATCACGAACTGGCGCGCGATCGAAAACGCCAACCCGCGCCCGGTGAACAGCGAGGTGCCGATCGCGATCAGGCACAGCCCCACGAATGTCGTGCCCATGCTGGCGAACATCGCGATGCTGCCGCCGACGAAAAAATACGGCGCCACCGGAAAGATCGCGCCGAACGCGAAGAAGCAGAACGAGGAAATCGCGGCGCTCCACGCCGAGCCGCCGAGTTCGGAGGGATCGACGCCGAGATCCTCGCGCACCAGGGTGTCCAGCGCGGTGCGCGGCGTCTCCGACAAATGTTCGGCGAGATGCTCGGCCTTGGCGCGCCCCAGGCCCTTGTCGCGATAGATGCCCGCGATGTGGCGCACGCCCTCTTCGGGCGCCACCGCCAGGCGTTCGGCGCGCTCGGTGATCTGCGCCTGGTAGAACTCGCGCGAGCTGTTGACCGACAACCACTCGCCCAGCGCCATCGAGCACGAACCCGCGACGAGGCCCGCGAGGCCCGCCATCAGCACCGCGTGGTTGCCGGTGGCGGCGCCGGCCATGCCCATCACCAGGCTGACGTTGGACACCAGCCCGTCGTTGGCGCCCAGCACCGATGCACGCAAGGTGTTGCCGCTGCCGGCCCGGTCGCGGTGCCCGCGCACCGCCGCGTGGGCCGGCACGAAATGATCGCGATGGCCGGCGCGGTCGACCGGGGTCTCCAGATGGTCGGCGTGTTCGAGCCGCACCACGGTCGGCATCACGAAGCCGGTGCCGAACCATTTCGCCAGCGTGCCCAGCGCCCGTATGCGCGTGCGCGGACGCGGCGACGACACGTCCGCGCCCAACTCTTTCAGGCGCGCTTCCCAGAACGCCGCATTGGCGCCTTCGCCCTCGGCGATGCGCCGGTAGACGCGTGCGAGGCGCGGGTCGCGTGCGACCGCGGCCAGGCGCGCGTACAAGGCCTCGTTGTCGCGCTCGACGCGCAGGTTCTTGAGGTAACGGCGGACGCGTGGGTCGGTCATGCCGGCATTACCTTGCGAACAGCTTCTTGAAGGCGTTGTCGCTGAAACCGACGCTGACGCTGCCGTCATCGCGCAGCACCACCGGGCGCCGGATCAGCGCGGGATATTCCTTCAACAGCAGCGTCCACTCCGGATCGCTGGCCGGGTTCCTGCGCTGCGGCAGCAAGTTGCGCCAGGTGGTCGAGGCCTTGTTGACCAGCTTCTCCCAGCCACCGAGCTGTTTCGCCCAATCCTTCAACGTCGCCGCGGGGACGGGATTCGCGCGATAGTCGACGAACGTGTACGCGACATCGAACCGGTCCAGCCAGTTGCGCGCCTTGCGGCAGGTATCGCAGGTCGGCAAGCCGTAGAGTGTCGTCATGCCGGCACCGCTCCGTTGCGTGCACTGTCCGCGCGGCGCATGAGGTCCTCGGCAACCGGGTTGCGTGCAAAAGGATTCCATTGCCAGACAGGCGCCTTCGGGATGAACGCGATTTCATCGCCGAGTTCGCAAGGGTTTCGCAAGCGCAGCGTCAGCCGCCTCGGATTGGTGAACTGGCTCATGCTGACGTTGAGGATGTTGCCGAGCTGCACGCGTTGTTCAAGCGGACCCTTGCGCACCAGCAGGTACGACCCTGCGTCCTGCACTTCATCGGCAAGATCCCATACCAGTTTGCGGAAAAGGAAGTACCCGAAAACCAGCATCGCCAGCGACACGAGCACGAACGGCCACGCACCCGCCGTCGGTTTCGAAGCGACCGAAAACACCCCGACGAGGAATCCCGCCAGAACGCCACCCATCCAGATGGCCGGGAAGACCCGCTTCATCATGAAGGTCGACCGGGAAGATATAAGTTGCACATGACCCCCCTGATTCCTGCGTATCTAATCGGCCGCACCACGCAACAGTTCATTGATGGAAGTCTTGGCGCGGGTCTTCTCGTCCGCGTGCTTGACGATCACCGCGGCGTACAGGCTGTGCGAACCATCCGGCGCGGGCAGCGAGCCCGCCACCACCACGCTACCGGCGGGCACGCGGCCGTAGGAGATGGTTTTGCTCGCGCGATCATAGATGCGCGTGGACTGGCCCAGGAACACGCCCATCCCGATCACGCTGCCGTGTTCGACGACCACGCCTTCGACCACTTCCGAGCGTGCGCCGATGAAGCAATCGTCCTCGATGATGGTCGGACTCGCCTGCAAGGGCTCGAGCACGCCGCCGATGCCGACGCCGCCGGAAAGGTGCACCCGCGCGCCGATCTGCGCGCAGGAACCGACGGTGGCCCAGGTGTCGACCATGCTGCCGGCACCGACGTGCGCGCCGATGTTGACGTAGCTCGGCATCAGCACCGCGTCCTTGCCGACGAACGCCCCGCGCCGCACCAGCGCACCCGGCACCACGCGCGCGCCGGTGTCGCGGAACGCCGCTTCGTCCGTGCCCGCGAAACGCAGTGGCAGTTTGTCGAACGCCGCCATCGGGCCGCCATCCATCACCCGCATGTCGTGCGCGCGGAAATACAAAAGGATCGCGCGCTTCACCCACTGGTTGACGCGCCAGCCGCCCTGCCCGTCCGGTTCCGCCACGCGCAACCGGCCGCCTTCCAGACCGTCCAGCACGCGTTCCAGGGCTTCCTGCAAAACGCCCATCCGTGCGGGGTCGAGCGATGCGCGTTGTTCCCACGCGTCGTCGATCAATTCCTGCAACTCAAGCATGTTGAATGTCCAATAGTCGGCGGCCACTGAAGAACCGTCGCGAGCGAAGGCAGATGGCGTGACGCCGGAGCGCAGCAAGCGGAGCGTACACGACAGTACGTGAGCATAACTCGCACCATCCATGGTGCTCGCCCTCCGGGCCATTCGCTCCGCGAATGTTCACGTCGGCATCCTGCCTTCGTAGTGCGAGCACCGCCGGCACGCAAGCTGCCGAGCGCAGCAGGTTATTCAGGGGTCGCGACCATGCTGCCGGGCGCGAGGCGCCTCTGCAATGCCCCGCGCAGGCGCTCCTGCAGGCCCGCGTCGATCGCCGCATCGTGGCGGTCGCTGAGCTCGAAGAAGTCTTCCACCTGGTCGCCGAAGGTCGCGATGCGCGCATCGTGCACGCGCACGCCGACGTCGAGGAAGGCCTGCGCGATTGCGACCAGCAGGCCCGGCCGGTCGCTGCACACCAGCGCCAGCCGGGTCACCGGCTGGCCGTTGCCGCCGTGGAAGTCGATGCGCGGCGGGCGCTGGAAATGGCGCAACCGGCGCGTGAGGTTGCGCTGCGCCGGCTGGGTGCGCAAGGCGGGGGCGGCGAGCACGCGCAGCAGCGCGTCGCGCACCTCGTCCATGCGCCCGGCCGGCACCGGCGCCTGCGTGCCGGCTTCCAGCACCGTGAACGTGTCCAGCGCACGTCCGTCGCGCGAGGTCATGACCCGCGCCGCCACCACGTCGAGGCGCAGGCGGTCCAGCGTCGCGACGACCGCCGCGAACACGCCGTCGCGATCGGGGGTCGCCACGAACAGCTCGGTGCCGCCGCGGACATCGGGCGGACGCACGGCCACCACGCTCGCGGAATCACCCGCGTCCAGCATCGCCGCGACCTGCCACGCCAGCGTCCCGGGATGCTGGCGCAACAGCGCGACGTCGGGAAACGTGTCCAGCAACGTGGCGGCCCGCAAGGCGTCCAGCCCTTGTCCGGCCAGCAAGGTCAGCGCGCGTTCGCGCGCTTCGCGCACGCGCACCTCGGCGCGCGCCGGGCGTTCGAGGTCGCGCCGCAGCACGTAGCGCGCGGCGACGTACAGGTCGGCGAGCAGGCGATCTTTCCACGAGTTCCAGAGTTTCGGGCTGGTGCCGGCGATGTCCGCGATGGTCAGCAGGTAAAGCATGTCCAGCCGGCTCCAGTCGCCGACCTGCACCGCAAAGCGGTGCACCACTTCCTGGTCGGCGATGTCCTGGCGCTGCGCGGTTTCGCTCATCAACAAATGCCAGCGCACCAGCCACGCGACTTCGTCGATGTCGTCGTCGCCGAGCCCGAGGTCGCGGCAGAACGCACGGGCCTCGGATTCGCCCAGTTGCGAATGATCGCCGCCACGGCCCTTGGCGATGTCGTGGAACAGCGCGGCCAGCAACAGCAGCTCCGGCTTGGCGAGGCGCGCGAAGGCCTCGCAGGCCAGCGGCAACGCCGCGCGCGTTTCCGGCTCGGCGTAGCGTGCGATGTTGCGCAACACGCGCAGGGTATGTTCGTCGACCGTGTAGACGTGGAACAGGTCGTACTGCATGCGCCCGACCACGCGCGCGAACGGCGGCAGGATCGCGGCCAGCACGCCGTGGCGATTCAGCGCTTCCAGCACGCGCACCGCCCCGGCGCCGCGGCGCAACAGGGCAAGGAACGCGGCCAGCACGGCCGGATCGCGCGACAGGCCGCTGCCGTGCTCGACCAGGGCGTGTTCCACCGCGCGCATCGTGGCGGCGGTGACGCCGGTGCACCCGGCCACGTCGAACCGTTTGACGAACACCTCCACCAACCCCTCGGGCGCCTGCGACAACCAATCGGGGTCGCGCAATTCGAGGCGGCTGCCGCGCATCACGAAGTGCGCATCGAGGTCGCGCGGCGGCGGCAGCGGCTGCAGGAATTCCTGCAGGCGTTCCAGCAACTGGACCAACAGGCGCTCGGTTGTGCCTGCGGCGCGGAAGTATTCCTGCATGAAGCGCTCGACCGCGTCGTTGCCGGTCGCGTCGGGGTGGGCATGGCCCAGCCGCGCCGCCAGCGCGCGCTGCCAGTCAAACAACAGGCGTTCCTCGGCACGGCCGGCTTCGAGGTGCAAGGCGTAGCGATCGCGACGCAGCGTCGCGCGCGCTTCGCGCAAGGCATCGCGCTCGCTGGCTTCGAGCAGGTGCGCCTGCACCAGCCCGTCGAGGGTATCCACGCCCACCAGCCGCTTGCCGAGCCAGCGGATCAGGTCGAGGTTGCGCAAGCCGCCGGGACCGTCCTTGAGGTCGGGCTCGAGGTTGTGGGTGGTGTCGTCGTAGCGCGCATGGCGGCCGGCGCGCTCCTCCAGCTTGGCGGCGAGGTAGGCATCCGGCGGCCACAGCGTGGGGTCATCGAGCAGGGCCCGCAGCGCCAATGCGAAGCGTTCCGCCCCGGCCAGCCGACGCGCGTCCAGCAGGCTGGTGAACACGCCGACGTCCGCGGCGGCAAGCTCGCGGCATTGCGCGAGGGAACGCACCGCCTGCCCCGGCTTCAGGCCGACGTCCCAGAGGCAGGCGAAGAATGCCTCCAGGCCGCGCATGAGCGGTGCGCCCGGTTCCGGATCGTGCAACACCAGCAGGTCGATATCCGAATACGGAAACAGCAAGCCGTGACCGAACCCGCCCACCGCGAACAACGCCGCGGCACCGGTTTCCCCGACGAACGCCGACCACACATGCGCGCACACCATGTCGACGACATGCGCCCGGGCATGCGCGAGCTCGCGCGCATCCGCGCCGTGCCGGAACGCGGCTGTCGACGCGCGCGCATGGTCGTCCAGCAGTTGCCGCAGCCCCGCGCGTGCATCGCGCGAAACGCCCGCACGCGGCAGCGCCAGCGGCAGTCGTGGTGGAGGCGGCACATCGCCGGCACCAGCCAGGTCAGCTGGCGTTGACGTCGAGGGCATTTGATGGGCAGTCACTGACGTCGCATTCGCAGCGGCTGTTGTGAAAAATCAGGCCACGGATGGCCGTTCTGGTGCTGGCGGACTATCGACAGACGAGTGGCGGCAGACTTCCAGCGAAGCAGCGATCAGGGACGATCGCACAAACTAAGCGTCGGGCCAAGCCGTAAGAAGCTCGTACCCGTCATCCGTCACCGCAACCGTGTGCTCCCATTGCGCCGACAGCGAGTGATCCTTGGTGACCACGGTCCAGCCATCCGGCATCTGGCGGGTGTTGCGCTTGCCGGCGTTGATCATGGGCTCGACCGTGAACGTCATGCCTTTTTCAAGCCGCATGCCCTCGCCCGCACGGCCGTAGTGCAGCACCTGCGGTTCGTCGTGGTAGATGCGACCGATGCCGTGCCCGCAGTATTCGCGCACCACGGAGTAACCGGCGGCTTCCGCGTGCTGCTGGATCGCATGGCCGATGTCGCCCAGCGTCGCGCCGGGCCTGACCTGGCCGATGCCCAGCATCATGGCTTCGTAGGTGGTGTCGACCAGGCGTTTGGCCAACACCGACGGTTCGCCGACGAAATACATGCGCGAGGTGTCGCCGTGCCAACCATCCTTGATCACGGTGACGTCGCAGTTGATGATGTCGCCTTCCTTGAGGACCTTGCCGGGGCTGGGAATGCCGTGGCAGATCACGTGGTTGACCGACGTGCATAGCGTCTTCGGGAAGCCGCGGTAGCCCACGTTGGCCGGGACCGCACCCTGCACGTCGACGATATGGTGATAGGCGATCTGGTCGATCTCCTCGGTGGTCACGCCGGGCTTGATGTGGTCCTTCAGCACGGCCAGCACTTCGGCCGCGAGCCGGCCGGCCACGCGCATGCCTTCGAGTTCTTCGGGGGTCTTGGGGATTACGGGCATGGTGCGTAATTATCGCCTATCCACGCCGCGCATGCAGGAGCGCGGCCGGCCGGTTGCCCATGCCGCCCGCTTCCCGTACAATTGCCCGGCTTTGCCAAGGCAAGACCGCCCACGCCGGGCGTCACCGGCGAATCCACACGCAGGCCTGCATCCATCGTGGTGCACCGGCACCGGGGTCCTTCGCAAGAAGGTCGTTGCCGCGGGGCCTGCGGAAGCCCAACCCCGGAATCCGACGCGCCCTCCCCGTCCCATGACGGCCGCGCTCCTCGTGCAAGCGAGGCGGATTCCCACATCGGAGTTTGCAACCATGCCCCAAGTCACCATGCGCCAGATGCTGGAAGCCGGCGTGCATTTCGGCCACCAGACGCGTTACTGGAACCCGAAGATGGCGCCCTTCATCTTCGGCGCGCGCGGCAAGATCCACATCATCAACCTCGAAGCGACGGTGCCGAAATTCACCGACGCGATGAATTACCTGTCCGGCCTGGCGCAGAAGCGCCGCACCGTCCTGTTCGTCGGCACCAAGCGCTCGGCGCGCGAGGCGATCGGCGAGGAAGCCCGGCGTTGCGGCATGCCCTACGTCAACGCCCGCTGGCTGGGCGGCATGTTGACCAACTTCCGCACCGTCAAGCAGTCGGTGGCGCGCCTGAAGGAACTGGAAGCCGCCGAAACCGACGGCACCTTTGACAAGCTGGTCAAGCACGAGGTGCTCAGCTTGCGCCGCGAGCGCGACAAACTGGAGAAGTCACTCGGCGGCATCAAGGACATGAAGGCCCTGCCCGACGCGCTGTTCGTGATCGACATCGGCCACGAGAACATCGCCGTGCTGGAAGCCAGGAAACTCGGCATCCCGGTGGTCGCGGTGGTCGATACCAACTACGACCCGACCCTGGTGGAATACGCCATCCCCGGCAACGACGACGCGATCCGCGCGGTGCAGTTGTATGCACGCGCTGCCGCCGACGCGGTGCTGGAAGGCAAGGCCGCGGCGCCGATCCAGGGCCGCAGCGACGACAGCGAGTTCGTCGAACTCGATGCCGAAGGCAATCCGGTCGCGGGGAACGGCAAGGACGACGACGGCCGCAAGCACACCCGCCGCCCCGCCAGGAAGGCCGCGCCGAAGCACGAAGGCAACGGCAACCACGCCGAGTAAACCGGCTGAAATATTGCCTCGTGCGTCAAGCGTGCCGTCCCTTCTCCCTCTGGGAGAAGGGGCGCGAAGCGCCGCTGTATCTTTTGCGCGAAGCGCCGGATGAGGGTCCGGTCCCCGCGTTGAATCGGTCAGGCGAGCCCCCATTCTCTTGCGCAGTCCGAACCCTCACCGTTGTCAGGCTCGGCAATCCATTGCCTCGCCAGGCAACCCGGCCTTGACCATCCGTGGTCAAGGCGTTCGATGGCGCGAGGTGCGCTTCAACGCACCTCGCGAAAGCCCCATCTCACCCCCTCTCCCGACGGGAGAGGGGTTCGAGCCGCAGCATTGCGGCGTCACCAGAACACGAAGAGGTAAGCCCATGGAAATCACCGCCGCGATGGTCAAGGAACTGCGCGAGCGCTCCGGCGCCGGCATGATGGAGTGCAAGAAGGCGCTCACCCAGAACAACGGCGACATCGACGCCTCGATCGAGTGGCTGCGCAAGCAGGGCCTCGCCAAGGCCGACAAGAAGGCCGACCGCGTCGCCGCCGAGGGCCGCATCGCGCTGGCCCAGTCGGGCGGCAACGGCGTGCTGGTCGAAATCAACTCGGAAACCGACTTCGTCGCCAAGGACGAGAACTTCCTGAAGTTCGCGGACGAGGTGGCGCAGACCGCGTTGACGAGCGGCGCCAGGGATGCCGAAGCGCTGAAGGCGGCCAGGCTCGGCGGCGGCAGCGTCGAGGAAGCCCGCCAGGCGCTGGTCGCCAAGGTCGGCGAGAACGTGCAGGTGCGTCGCCTGGTCCGCACCGACGGCGCCCCGAACCTCGGCGCCTACGTGCACGGCGGCCGCATCGGCGTGCTGGTCGCACTGGAAGGTGGCGACGCCGAGCTCGCGCGCGGTATCGCGATGCACATCGCCGCGATGAATCCGCAGTACGTCGCGCCGGAAAACGTGCCGGCCGATTTCGTCGCCAAGGAAAAGGAAATCTCGCTGGCCCAGATGTCCGACAAGGACAAGCAGAAGCCGGCCGAGATCCAGGAAAAGATGATCGCGGGCAAGATCAAGAAGACGCTCGCCGAAATCTCCCTGACCGGCCAACCCTTCGTTCTCGACACCAATGTCACGGTCGGTGATGCGTTGGCGAAGGCGAAAGCCAGGGTGCTGTCGTTCCACCGCATCGCGGTCGGCGAAGGCATCGAGAAGGTGGTCGAGGATTACGCCGCGGAAGTGATGAAGCAGGCCGGCCTGGCGTAGGGATTACCGTTCGCGCTGAGCGTAGTGAGCGCAGCGAACGAAGTCGAAGTGCAGCGTCCTTCGACTTCGACCCCATCTCTATTCAAGATGGGGCCTACGCTCAGGACGAACGGGTATGAAAAAAGCCGCGAGCAATCGCGGCTTTTTTTTGTGCCGCCCGCCAGCCAGCTTCGCTACAATCGACGCGTTTGCCCACCCGGAGATCCGTGCATGGCCGCCAAGCCGAAGTATCAACGCATCCTGTTGAAGCTGTCCGGCGAAGCGCTGATGGGATCGGACGACTACGGCATCGACCCGGAAGTGATCGGCCGGATCGCCGATGAAATCCTGGAAGCGCGCAAACTCGGCGTCGAAGTCGGCGTGGTGATCGGCGGCGGCAACATCTTCCGCGGCGCGGGTCTCGCCGAAGCCGGGATGGATCGCGTCACCGGCGACCACATGGGCATGCTGGCCACGGTGATGAACGCGCTGGCGATGCAGGACGCGGTGGAAAAACGCGGCGGCTTCGCGCGGGTGATGAGCGCGCTGCAGATCCACGACGTCTGCGAGGATTTCATCCGCCGCCGCGCGATCCGGCATCTCGAAAAAGGCCGCATCGTGCTGTTCGCGGGCGGCACCGGCAACCCGTTCTTCACCACCGATTCGGCGGCCGCGCTGCGTGCGATCGAGGTTGGCGCCGACCTGCTGCTGAAAGCGACCAAGGTCGATGGCGTCTACAGCGCCGACCCGAAAAAGAAAAAGGACGCGCAACGCTTCGAACACGTCAGCTACGAGGAAGTGATCGCACGCAACCTGAAAGTCATGGACACCGCCGCGATCGCGCTTTGCCGCGACCACGGCCTGCCGCTGCGCATCTACGACATGACCCGACCCGGCAACCTGATGCGCATCCTCAAGGGCGAATCCATCGGCACACTGGTGAGCAACGACTGAGTTCCGCGGGCGTTCGCGATGCCTGGGCCATCGAATCAGAACGCTACCGTCCCCTGCAACATTGCGCTTCCGGCACGCTCGCGCTGGTCCTGCTCACGCATGTACCCAAGACGCAACCCGAAGTTGCGGGTCGGCCACAGCGACACGCCCGCGCGCAAGATCGTCGTGTTCCGCGACAAGCCGATGCCTTCCACCGGCAGCCAATCGTTGAACCCCGTGAAGCTGGCGTTGAACACGTCGCCGTGTTGGTGCAGCGTGTGCTGCCAGCCGGCGCTGCCGTCGAAGGCCATCTGCATGCCGTTGGCCA
This sequence comes from Lysobacterales bacterium 66-474, assembly GCA_001899805.1. Taxonomy (GTDB): domain Bacteria; phylum Pseudomonadota; class Gammaproteobacteria; order Xanthomonadales; family Rhodanobacteraceae; genus 66-474. Next base: position 277,765 of record MKWP01000014.1, on the reverse strand, counting down.
ATCGCCATCCGCGTTCAACGCGAAGGCCCAAGCCCGCCTGCGAACGACCGACTGTGCGGCCTTCGCCCTCGAGGCCGTATCCCAAACCGCCCTGCTCGATGAATCCACCCAGGTCGAGACTCTGGTAACGCACGTCCGCAAACGGCACCACGCGGGTGCCGCCAATGTGGAACACCCGGCCACCTTCCAGTGCACCCGCCATGTAACGCCCGGTGGAGGCGTTGCCCACCGGCGCCATCAGCGCACCCAGTTGCAGCATGCGCTGCATGTCCTCGCGGTACCAGCCGCTCGTGACCTGCGCGCTCGCGTACCACGGCCCGTTCACCACGCCACCATACGTGGCGAGGCTGTTCATCCATGTGCGGCCGTGATCCCAACTTGCGTCGAGTTGGCCAAAGCCGCGACTCTGCCCCACTGCAAACCCGAACACGCCGTGCGCACCGATGCGCACGTCGGCGCCGGCCATGCCACCATCGCTGCGGAAAGTCGCTCCCGCATAACCGCCGCGTTGCAGGTTGCCCTGCCAGCCGAGGTCGCCGTACCAGGCGCCGGAATTCGTCCGGCCGCCGACGAGGTCATCAAAGTGTTCGGACAGCGCGTTGCTTCCGGCATCGATGCCATCGAACAGCATCGCGGCGCTGGCCGCGTGCAACTGGCCCGAAAGACTCGTGAGCGTGGCCTGTGCGACGGCGGGCGTGGCGCTGTGCTGGATCGCACCGGCGCCTTCCAGGACATCAGACGCCGGCTTGCCGCCCGACGCCATCGTCGCATTGATCGACTCGAACCCGGACTGCACACGCTGCGCTGCCTGCGCCGCCGCCGGATCGACGATGCCCATCGCTGCCGCGGCGACAGTAATGCTGAGGCCGGTGGTGTCCAGATACACGTCATTCGGGCCATACCCGATGGTCGTGGACGTGAACACCACGCCCGTGTCCTTGACCAGTTGCGCGAACGTGCCGATGACACCACCCGTGGCCGTGAGCACGTCAGTGTGTGTGTTGGCGACATAGCCGGGGTCGGCTCCTGTCACTTCCAGCGTGCCGTTGAGCGTCGCCGTACCGGTCACCGCTAGCTTGCTGCCGAGGCTGATCGCCAGCGTACCCGTGGAGGCATTGCTGTAGTTGCCGCCGACTGTGGTATCGCCTCCATGAATGGCAACGTTACCCGCATTCGAAAGATTACCGCCCACACCAAGAACGCCATCCAACCAGCCACCACTGCCAACGGCGGTGTCTCCCGGCAACACGGCGGTTGCCTGCAAAATGCCGGCGCTGATATAGGTGCCGCCCGGATAAGTGTTGGCACCGGTTAGGACAAGCGTTCCCGCACCTTCCTTGGTCAACCCGCCGGCGCCACCGATCGCATTAGGCACTGTCAACGTGGTTCCTGCATCGGTGCGCACCGTGCCCCCGCTTCCCAAAGTGAGAGCATGCGTTAGCGTAAAGGAAACGGTGTTTTCGAGCGTACCGCCATTAAGGGCAACACCACCACTGGTCGCACCAAGATTCGAGCTCCCGGAAACCAGCAGCGTGCCGTTGTTGATCTCGACCCCACCGGTGAAGGTATTCGCGCCTGTTAGCGTCAGTGTGCCCACACCAGCCTGTATCAAAGAACCCGAGCCCGAGACTGTACCCGCATAAATCAAATCACCCGCACTGTTGAAGTTTAAAACTCCGTTGTTCACGATTTCGCCTGCAGGTTCATAACCCAATGTCAGATTGGCGCCTGAATCAATCGTAGTCAGACCCGTGTAGGTATTCACGCCTGCAAGCTCTACCGTGCCATCCGAAACTGTGACACCACCCGTACCGCTGATGACGCCGCCGTATATTGAGGTTGGACCACTACCGCTCAATGTCAGCGTCTGCGCGCCTAACAATACGGACCCTCCGTTGTAGAGATTTGTGATTTTTGCACCGCTGTTCGTGCCGGAAATATCCAGCGCCGCGCCACCATTGATCACGACTGTATTCGAGTTGGCGATGCTGCCGTTGCCGGCCAGCGCCAAGACACCGCCGTCGATTTGCGTGTCACCGGTGTATGTATTCGGGCCGGAGAGCACTTCCGTACCGGCGTAAAGTTTAAGGTTTCCGCTGCCACTGATGACGCCGCCGAAGCTCCCGGAGTCGGTCAAAATCAGATCATTGCCGCCCAACAGCACCGCTCCGACACCGGAGAGGCTCTGAACGATTGTCGTACCGGGCGTGACCGAACCTGGAAAAGACGAAGCGGTGCCTGAAAGATCAAGAGTGCCGTCGGCAGTTATGCCGTGAAAAGTGGATAAGGTGCTACCAGGCGTGAGGGCGAGCGTGCTGCCACCGGTGATCGTGGTTTCACCCGTGTACGTAATCGGGTTCATCAATGTCAGGGTGCCTGCGCCCGACTGCGTCAATGACCCCGTACCGCTCACAGTACCGCTAAAACTCATCGCGTCGCTGCGGTCGAACACAAGTGAACCGTTGTCCACCACGTCATTGAGAATGGAACCGCTGGTGCCACCGCTGCCTATTTGCAGCGTGCCTGCGGAGATCGTGGTTGCGGGAGAGATTCCGCCGCCATAGGTGTTATCTGCAGTGAGCACCAGCGTACCGGTGCCGGTCTTGGTCAGCGTGCCGACGTAGCCACTGATAGGAGTGGCAACAGTCAACACCGCACCGGCATCAGTCTGCAGCGTGCCGCCTACACCCAAAACTCCGCTACTGTTCAAAACGATTGGATGCGTAAGAGTGAGTGATGCGGTGGTCTCCAGCGTGCCGTCATTGAGGGTGACGGCGCCACTGCTCGCACCAAGGTTAGTGTCGCTCGAAATCGCCAATGTGCTTGTAGTGACCTGCCCTGTAGTGAGATTTTTCATGCCAAATACTGACGTTCCTCCACTGAAGGTATTGGCACCAGTCAGTGTCAACTTGCCCGTACCTTCCTGAATCAACGAGCCGGCACCTGAAATCATTCCGCCATAGGTCACATCGTCGTTATGAAAGAACTCGAGCGTTCCGTTGTCCAGGATGTCACCCACAATTGACGCTCCGCTCCCAGAGAATCCCACCTGCAAACCCGCGCCAGCGTCAATCATCGTCAGGCCTGTGTACGCCGCGCGCCACAATGCCAACCATCCACCTGAAACCGTAAGGCCACCCGCACCGCTGATGGTGCCGGAGAACCCATCCCCGGTCGCGCTGCTGACCGTCAATGTCTTTCCGCCTAGCACCACCGAGGCCTTGCTCGTGCCGTCATCTTCCAGGTTCCTGATCGTTACACCATTGGCTGAACCTGAAATGTCGAACGTGCCGCTGCCGAAGATCACGACACCGCTGGAACCGGTAATGCTTCCGTTGCCGGCCAAAGCCAACGTGCCACCATTGATGTCGGTTTCGCCTGTGTAGGTGTTGGTACCCGTCAAGGTCAGTGTGCCGAAATCAACCTTGTTCAGGCCGGCGCTGCCGGTCAAAGCGTTGTTGATGGCGGCCTTGTCGACCGCGCTGGTGGAGGTGCCATCACCCACGTCGATGTTGTCCAGGCTGCCGGCGCTGCCGGCCAACTGCAGCGCATCGCCGGCCAGCGTGTAACCGTCGACCGCAAAATGCATTCCGGTGACGCCGACGGCGCCCGCACTGTTGTCCACCGTGACCGTGCCCGGGGTGCCTTGGAATACGGCGAACCCAGGCCGCGGCGACATCGTTGCAGGCGCATCGCCATAGATATCGGTCCAGGAGGCCGAAGCAAGCGACCAGATACCGCTACCGCCGGGCGCGCTGGCCGAAACGGGTGCCCAGATATTCCGCCAGTCGGGTGGCGGAATCGGCGGATTGTCGGAACGCAGGTCGGGTATGGGCGCTGACGATGCGGCAATGGAAGCCGCGGGAACCGACAACACGACAGCGCTGGTCCAGATCGGCAAATCGGCTGTCCCTGCGTTGTCACCGCCAAAGGCGCCGATCGAAACCAACGGCAAGGCATTCGACAAGTCGCGTGGTGACACCGATCCATCGTCGGGGCACGATTCCGTTGTGGCGGACAGTGGTGTTGCGACGAAGGCCGCAGAGGGGCACGACGTGACGGCCTTGGCCCCGGTCGGCGAAATGGCGGACCACGTGCCGTCGCCGTCAGGGCCATTCGCCCAAAGCGGTGCCCAGGCATTCAACAGGTCGGATAGCGGCGCCGTTCCATGGTCGAGCCACAAGTCCGGCATGGCGGACGGCGGTGCTGCGGCGAAAACCACCGGAACCCATAACGCGAGGGCAACAGCAACGATCAATGCAAGTGAGCATTTGCGGCAATGGTTCATTGCACTACTCCTTGTAATCGTTCCGACGGAATGGCTGACCCGCCGGAAAATCGCGTGCGTTCCAACTGACCCAAGCCAGTCGACATCGCGACCAGCTTTCTGAGGTGTAGACGGATCAGGAGGGGCCCGCGCGTGACCCACCGCGAGGCTTTGGATCGCACGCCAACGACAGTCCGGCCAATACACGGTGCGTCGTTATCTTCATCGTCCCTTCCCCCGATTCGAACCGCAGCGGGGCTCGCACCTCGCCGGCAGGTGATGCCTGCCAATCCCTCAGGCATCACGCCGCCCGGATGGTATTCCCGGGCACCCCGACTTGCAATATGGCCGGACGCAGGGATGAGGTGCCGCACGCGATCCCCACCCTCGCAGCGTCGTTCGTGCGAGCGCCGGACGGCAACGTCAGAACATGTGCCGCTCTATCCCGAGGTGGGCCATGATCTTGCTGCCAATTTCCTCGATCGAGGTGTGCGTGGTGTTGAGGGAGGGAATGTTTTCGCGGCGGAAGATCTGGTCGGCCAGCACCAGTTCGCGCTTGCAGCGGTCGAGTTTGGCGTAGGCGCTGCCGGGCCGACGCGCTTCGCGCACCTGCGCAAGCCGCAACGGATCGATGGTCAGGCCGAACAGGCGGTTGCGACAGGGTTCCAGCCGCTTCGGCAGTCGGTCATGTTCGAGGTCTTCCTCGGTCAGCGGGTAGTTGGCCGCCCTCACGCCGTAGTGCAGCGCCATGTACAGGCAGGTCGGTGTCTTGCCGACGCGCGACACGCCGATCAGCACCACGTCGGCCTGGCTGTAGTCGACATCGATGCCGTCGTCGTGCGCCAACGCGTAATTGGTGGCGTTGATGCGCGCCTCGTACTGGTTGAAATCGACCAGCCCGTGCGCGCGGTTGACCGCACCCGAACGCCGCGTGCCGAGTTCCAGTTCGAGCGTGCCGATGAACGGCGCCAGCACGTCGATCATCAGCGCGCCGGATTCCGCGATGATTTCGCACAACTGCGGATCGACCACGGTGTTCACCACGATCGGCCGCTCGTCGTTCTGCGCGTACACGGTCTTGATGCGCAGCGCCGCGGCTTCCGCCTTCTCGCGATTGTCGACGAACGCGATGCGGTGACCGTCGAATTTCACGCCTTCGAATTGCGCGAGGATGGAGTTGCCGATGGTCTCGGCGGTGATGCCGGTGGAGTCGGAAACGAAAAACACCGTCCTGCGACCGTTGCCGTTCAAAACCGTCTCCCGATGCGATGCGATGGCCGAGTGTATCGGCGCCGAACGCGTGGCGCGGCGCGGCTTGTCTCGGGCCCGGATGCCCGCGAAAATAGCCGGTTTACGGGCTGCCCGCCCGCACATGGAGATCGTCGTGACCGAGCTTGTCCTGTGGCTGGATCAGTTGCGCATGACCGACCTGGCCAAGGTCGGCGGCAAGAACGCTTCGCTGGGGGAAATGATCGGCAACCTCGCCAAGCTGGGCGTTTCGGTGCCGGGAGGCTTCGCCACCACCGCCGCGGCCTTCCAGGCGTATCTCGAAAAGAGCGGCCTTGCCGACAAGATCCAGAAGCGGCTTGCGACGCTGGATGTGGAAGACGTCACCGCGCTGGCCGCCGCCGGCAAGGAAATCCGCGGCTGGGTCGTGGACACCGCACTGCCCGCCGAGCTGGAAAAGGCGATCGGCGAGGCCTATGCAAAACTCTGCAAGGACGCCGCTATTGGTGAAAAGTCCGGCCAGGGACGGCCGGGTTTTGATCCTGGCGATCAGGGACGATCGCAAAAATATGCCAACGTGCCTGTTGCCGTGCGTTCCTCGGCCACCGCGGAAGACCTGCCCGACGCGAGTTTCGCCGGCCAGCAGGAAACCTTCCTCAACGTCACCGGCATCGAGGACGTGCTGCACAAGGTGAAAGAGGTGTTCGCGTCGCTGTACAACGACCGCGCGATCGCCTACCGCGTGCACCAGGGTTTCAGGCACGAGGAAGTGTTCCTCTCCGCCGGCGTGCAGTTGATGGTGCGCTCGGACATCGGCGCCTCGGGCGTACTGTTCACGCTCGACACCGAATCGGGTTTCCGCGACGTGGTGTTCGTCACCGCGAGTTACGGCCTCGGCGAGATGGTCGTGCAGGGCGCGGTGAATCCCGACGAGTTCTACGTGTTCAAGCCGACGCTGAAAGCCGGCAAGCAGGCGGTGTTGCGTCGCAACCTCGGCGCCAAACAGCAGCGCATGGTGTATTCCGACCAACCCGGCGAACGCGTGCGCATCGAAGCGACACCGGACGAACTGCGTCGGAAATTCTGCATCAGTGATGCCGATGTCGAATCGCTGGCGAAGCAGGCGCTGATCATCGAGGAACACTACCAGCGCCCGATGGACATCGAATGGGCCAAGGACGGCGCCACCGGCAAGCTCTACATCGTGCAGGCGCGTCCGGAAACGGTGAAGTCGCGCGCGCACGCGACGCAACTCGAACGCTTCCAGTTGAACGAGCAAGGCAAGGTGCTGGCCGAAGGCCGCTCGATCGGCCAGAAGATCGGCGCCGGCACCGCGCGCGTGATCCGCTCGCTCGACAGGATGAGCGAGTTCAAGGAAGGCGACGTGCTGGTTGCCGACATGACCGATCCCGACTGGGAACCGATCATGAAACGCGCCGCGGCGATCGTCACCAACCGCGGCGGACGCACCTGCCACGCCGCGATCATCGCGCGCGAGCTGGGCGTGCCCGCGGTGGTCGGCACCGGCGACGCGCTGCAGAAGATCCCGGACGGCCACGCGGTCACCGTGTCGTGCGCCGAGGGCGACACCGGTTTCATCTACGACGGCAAGTTGAAGTTCGAGCGCATCACCACCGACCTCGGCGACATGCCCAAGGCGCCGCTCAAGATCATGATGAACGTCGCCAACCCGGAACGCGCGTTCGATTTCGGGATGCTGCCGAATCAAGGTATTGGTTTGGCGCGCCTGGAAATGATCATCGCCAGCCACATCGGGGTGCATCCGAAGGCGTTGCTGCAGTACGACCAGCAGGATGCCGAGACCAAAAAGAAGATCGACGAGCGGATCGCAGGTTACAAAGGCCCGGTCGATTTTTACATCGATCGCCTGGCCGAAGGCATCGCGACCATCGCGGCTTCGGTGTACCCAAAGACCGTGATCGTGCGCATGAGCGATTTCAAATCCAACGAATACGCGAACCTCCTTGGCGGCGGCAAGTACGAGCCGCACGAGGAAAACCCGATGATCGGGTTTCGCGGCGCCTCGCGCTACGTGGACGATTCCTTCAGCGAGGCGTTCGGCCTCGAGTGCAAGGCGGTCAAGAAAGTGCGCGAGGCGATGGGCCTCGACAACGTGTGGGTGATGATCCCGTTCATCCGCACACTGGACGAAGGCCGCAAGGTCATCGACGTGCTGAAAGCCAACGGCCTCAAGCAGGGCGAAAGCATCGGCGGCAACGAAGCCCTCAAAGTCATCATGATGTGCGAGGTGCCGTCGAACGCATTGCTCGCTGACGAGTTCCTCGACATCTTCGACGGCTTCTCGATCGGCTCGAACGATCTCACGCAATTGACGCTGGGGCTCGACCGCGATTCCTCGATCGTGGCGTCGTTGTTCGACGAGCGCAACCCGGCGGTGAAGAAACTGCTGTCGATGGCGATCCAGACCGCGCGCGCCAAGGGCAAGTACGTCGGCATCTGCGGACAAGGTCCAAGCGACCACGCCGACCTCGCCGAATGGCTGATGGACCAGGGCATCGAATCGGTGTCGCTGAATCCGGATACCGTCGTCGACACCTGGCTGCGGCTCGCCAAGCACAAGGGTTGAGGTCACCATTGCGAGGCCAGGGATGGCCGCCGTCGAAGCGAATGACGCGCCGTACATGACGCTGCGCCGCGCAGCCGAACGGCGGAGCAAGCACCGTATGTCCGAGCAAATGGATGTGCGAGTTCGGTGCGGCCGCCGTTCGGCGAGCACCAAAGGCAGTTTCGACAACACGACGTTTTCGAAACCGTCATGTCCGGCGCAATGGTTTTGGCGACTTTTGCCGAAACAAAAGTCACCCGCTCGCGGGAGCGAGCGGAACCAGACATGGATGTCGGGTGACGACGACAAAGACACGGGAAGGCTCGCCTCGCTCTCCGTGCGAGATGGCAACATCCAATGTCACCCGTGCCATTGGTCATCGTGACCCATGCGGCGTCGCATGGCATGCTTGGGCGTTCAACGCGACGCGCCCGGATCCGGCGCGCGCACGCCCATCGCCCACGACCATTCCACCAAGGCAGTCCATGAAAACAGCCTGCTTGTGCGCCCTCGCACTGTGCCTGATCGTCCCCTTCGCATCCACGTCCGCGGCGTCCGCCGCGAACAAACCGGTTGCGTCGAAATACGACCCGCAGGCCCTGTTCGCGCCCTTCCATTACGACAACGCGGTCAACCGCTATCGCGGTGCCGACGGACGGCCCGGCCCCGATTACTGGCAGAACCGCGCGGATTACGAAATCCACGCGACGCTCGATGCGAAGGCGAAAACGCTGACCGGCACCGAGACGATCACCTACACCAACCACAGTCCGCAGGCACTCGGCTATCTGTGGCTGCAGCTCGACCAGAACCTGTACCAAGCCGATGCGCGCGGCAATTTCACCCGTGATCGCGCACCGAAGCTCGACCAGCACACCGACGGTGACGTGATCACCGAGGTCAAGGTCGAAACCGGCCACGGCGAGGTCGCCGCGCACTACGTGGTCTCCGACACGCGCATGCGCATCGACCTGCCGCAAGTGGTCGCCGGCAAGGGTGGTGTGGTCAAGCTGCGCATCGCGTGGCACTACACGATCCCCGGCGCGTTCGGCGGTCGCACCGACTGGTTCCACACGAAGAACGGCGACATCTTCGAGATCGCCCAGTGGTATCCGCGCCTGTGCGTGTACGACGACCTGCGCGGCTGGGACACCGCGCCGTATCTCAACAGCGAGTTCCATCTCGAATACGGCGACTTCGATTACTCGATCACCGTGCCTTCCAACATGCTGGTCGTCGGGTCGGGCGAACTGGTGAACCCGCAGGACGTGCTGACCAGGACCGAATTGCAGCGCTATGAGCAGGCGCGCCACTCCGACAAGACGGTGGTGATCCGATCCGCCGGGGAAGTCACCGACCCTGCCAGCCGCCCGAAGCAGGGCGGCACCCTGACCTGGCATTTCAGGATGCACGACACCCGTGACGTCGCGTTCGGCGCCTCGGCCGCCTACGTGTGGGACGCGGCGCGCATCAACCTGTCCGGCGGCAAGCACGCGATGGCGCAATCGGCGTATCCGGTCGAAAGCATCGGCAAGGATGGCTGGCAGGATTCCACGCAAGGCGTGAAGTACACGGTGGAGTTCTTCTCGAGGTACACCGGCGTCGAATATCCGTGGCCCAACGCGATCGCCGAAGCCGGCATCGCGGGTGGAATGGAATACCCCGGTATCGTGTTCGACTGGTGGAAGGCCAGCGGCTACACCCTGTTCCTGCTGGCCGTGCACGAAGTCGGCCATTCGTGGTTTCCGATGATCGTGGGCAGCGACGAACGCCGCAACGCATGGATGGACGAGGGCATGAACACCTTCGTCGATGCCATCGCGCACGCCGAGTGGGGCAAGGCGCACGACGGCCAGTTCGCACCCAAGAAGGACAGCGAATACGCGCCGCTGACGGGCGATCCCGCGAAGGACATCGTCAAGCAGGTGTTCGGCGATGCCGACGCACCGCCGATCCTCACGCGCGCCGATGCGATCAAGGAGAAATACCGGCACCCCATCACCTACTTCAAAGCCGCGTACGGCCTGACCCTGCTGCGCGAACAGATCCTGGGGCCGGAACGCTTCGATGCGGCGTTCAGGCAGTACACGCGCGACTGGGCGTTCAAGCACCCCTCGCCTTCCGATTTCTTCCGGACGATGGACAGCGCGGCGGGCGAGGACCTGTCGTGGTTCTGGCGCGGCTGGTTCCGGCACAACTGGAAACTCGACCTTGCCGTGACCGGCGTGAAGTACATCGACAACGATCCGGCCAAAGGCGCGCTGGTGACGGTGGCGAACCTCGACAGGTTCGCGATGCCGGCGACGCTCAAGGTGACGTATGTCGATGGCAGCAGCACGAACCTGCGGGTGCCGGTCGAGACGTGGATGCAGCACACGCAGTTCGACGTGCCGGTGCCGGGCGGCCAGCGCATCAGGAACGCCGTGATCGATCCCGATGGCGTGCTGCCGGATGTCGATCGCGCCAACAACACGTTCACTGCGGGCAAGTGACCGCCACGGCCGGCGCCTCGGCAGGTGCCGGCCGTGCCACAATGCCGAGTTGGACACCGCCTGGGGAATGACGATGCGCATGCGTCCGTGGTCGTGGCTGTTGCTGTTGTTCGTCGCACCGCTCGCCTTCGCACAGGCGTCTGCGCCGCTCGCGCCGCACCGGGTGTTCCGCGTCACACTGGATGGCGCGTCCACGCAACCGGTTTCCGGGCGGCTGCTGCTGTTCGCGCTGCCCGCGAAAGAGGCCGTGGCGCAGGCCAAGGATGGCAAGGTCACGGACATCGACACCAACCCGTTCAAGCCGACGCAGACTGCAGTCGCGGCGATGGAAGTGACCGATCTCGCACCGGGCGCTTCGGTGCTGGTCGATGCCGACGCGCTGGCGTTTCCGGAAGGCTTTTCGCAACTCGCCGCCGGCGACTACGACATGCAGGCGGTGCTGGATGTCAACCACGACTACAACTATTCCGGACGCGGCGCGGGCGACCTGGTCAGCGACGTGACCGAGGTGCCGTTCAACGACGGCACCGCGGTTCCCACGCTGCGCCTGACGCGTGCGTTGGCGGACAACCCGCAACCCTGGACGGTGCCGGATCGCATGCCGGCGAAGGAACGCGCCGGTTTCGCGAAGGCCATGCAGGCCGCGCATGCGCACAGCCAGCCGCTCGACTTCGCCAGCCCGGCCTTGACGGCATTCTGGGGACGATCCATCCACATCAAGGGCTGGGTGCTGCTGCCACCGAACTACGACAAGGACACGCACGCGCGCTACCCCACCGTGTACATGACCCACGGCTTCGGCGGCAACCTCGCCTACCTCGCCTTCAAGGCCACCGGCGTGTGGTCGAACATGGCGGACGGCAAGATGCCCCCGATGATCTGGGTGTTCCTCGACGAACACACCGCGACCGGCACCCACGAGTTCGCCGACTCGGTGAACAACGGGCCGTGGGGCACCGCGCTGACCACCGAGGTGATTCCGTACCTGGAATCGCACTACCGCATGGACGCGAAAGCCAGCGGGCGCTTCCTCACCGGTCATTCGTCCGGCGGCTGGGCCACGCTGTGGCTGCAGGTGCGCTATCCGGAAATCTTCGGCGGCACCTGGTCCACCTCGCCCGACTCCAGCGACTTCCACGATTTCACCGGGCCGGACCTGTACGCACCCAACGCGAATGTCTACACCCGTCCCGACGGCACGCCATACCCGTTGGTGCGCATGAAGGGGAAAGTCGTCGCGACGTTCCAGCAATTCGCGCAACTGGAGCGCGTACTCGGTCCGTACGGCGGCCAGATGGCTTCGTTCGACTGGGTATTCTCGCCGCGCGGGCCGGATGGACGTCCGCAGCAGATGTTCGATCGCGGCACCGGCAAGGTGGATTCGGACGTCGTCGCATACTGGCGCGACCACTACGACATCGCGTATCGCATCGAAACGCAGTGGCCGCAACTGAAGCCCGATCTCGACGGCAAGATCCACGTGATCGTCGGCACCGCCGACACGTTTTACCTCGACGGCGCGGCGCACAAGCTGAAGGCCGTGCTGGACAAGGTCGGTGCGCACGCCGAAGTGCAATTCCTGCCGGGCAAGACCCACGGCGATCTTTACTCGAAGGGCAAGGACCGCGACTGGCTGGAGAAGCAGATCGCGTGGGCGATGTACCACGTGGCGCGGCCGGACGCGAAGATTCCGGCGGCGTATCGCCACGAATTGCGCCCCGCGATCGACGCCGCGGAAACACCGGCTCCATAACCCCCTCTCCCGCTTGCGGGAGAGGGCTGGGGTGAGGGGAAAATCCATGCAGCGCTCGCGATCTTCCCTCACCCGAAGCCGTTGCACGGCTTCGGCCTCTCCCGCAAGCGGGAGAGGCGTGCAAAAGAGCTTCGGAACGGATTAGCTGCCACAATGCCGCGGTTTTCATGCCGTCGAGGGGGTCGCGATGCGTAAACGTACTTGGTCGTCGCTACTGCTGGCCTTGTTCGCACCGCTGGCGCTGGCCACTCCACCGGCATCCGCGCCGCCGCAACCGTTGCAAGGCCTCGACGCCTACGTACAGCAGGTGATGCACGACTGGCACGTGCCCGGGCTCGCGATCGTGGTTGTGAAAGACGGAAAAGTCGTGGTGGCGCGCGGCTACGGCGTGCGCGAACTGGGCAAGCCCGGCAAGGCCGATGCGGACACGCTGTTCGACATCGGTTCCAATTCCAAGGCCTTCACCGTCGCGGCGCTGGGCACGCTGGTTTCCACAGGCAAATTGAAGTGGGACGCGCCGGTCGTCGATGAACTGAAGGATTTCAAGCAGGAAAGTCCGTATGTCACGCAGAACCTCACGCTGCGCGACCTGCTGACCCACCGCAGCGGCTATTGCGATCCCGAAGCCGCGTGGTACGCAAGCGATGCATCGGACATCCTGCAACGCGTGCGCTGGCAGAAACCCGAATACGGTTTCCGCACCACGTTCTGCTACAACAACGTGCAGTACCTCGCGGCCAGCCGCTTCATCCCCGCGATCACGGGACGGGGCTGGAACGACTACGTGGCCGCGCACCTGTTCCAGCCGCTCGGCATGACGCGCACCGTCAGCAGCGATGCCGCGGTCGCGGCGTCGACCAACGTTGCCACGCCGCACGGCATGGTGGACGGCAAGGTCTCTGCGATCCAGCGCTACTGGCCGCACAACATGGACGTGTTCGCGGCGGTGGGGGGCATCTGGTCCAGCGCCAACGACATGGGCCATTGGCTGCAGATGTTGCTGGCGGACGGCCAGTACGACGGCAAAACGGTGCTCGATGCCAGGATCGTCACGGCCATGGAAACTCCGCAGATGCTGATCCGGTCCGGCACCGGCGTCGGCGACGAAATCCGCGCGTGGATGCCCGGCGGCACGTTCTACACCTACGGCCTGGGCCTGTTCGTGCAGGACGACGGCGCGCACCGGATCGCGTGGCACGCCGGCGACATCGACGGCATGGCCTCGGCGCTCGTGCTGGCGCCCGACGCCAAGCTCGGGATCGCGGTGTTATCGAACATGAGCCAGGCCAATGCACGCTTCGCGATCGTCGCGCACGTGTTGCAGGCCATGCTGGATTTGCCGAGCCATGATCTCGACCCGGCCCTGCTCGCTGCCCGACGCAAGGACGAAGCCGAACGCGCAGAGATGGAAAAGAAACTGGCGGATACGCGCGTGGCCAACGCCCAACCGCCGCTGCCGCTGGCCGATTACGCCGGAATGTATTCGGACAAGCTGGACGGCACGGCGCGTGTCGCGCTCGAACATGGCCGCCTAGTGCTGCGCCTAGGCAATCCGGATTTCATCGGCGACCTCGTGCCGTGGCACGACAATACCTTCCACGTCACCTGGCGCTACAGGTTCTACGGCGACGACTACGCAACCTTCGACATCGACGCCCTCGGCAATCCCACGAAACTCGAACTCGCCGGCATGTCGTTGCACTTCGGGCGCGAACAGCCGGACAGCGGCCACGCGAAATAACCGCGCACGCAACCGGAAGCCACGCCGATGCCCATCACCCGCCGCTTGCGGATCAACGCGCCGACCGATCCGGTCCTGGTGCAAGGTCTCGCAGACATCCGCCGGAAGATGCACCTGCCGGATGCGTTCCCGCCCGAAGTCGAAGCCGCCGCGCACGACGCCGCGGCCAACGTGAAGCTGCCCGATCTCGATCGCACCGACGTTCCCCTCGTCACCATCGACCCTCCCGGCTCGATGGATCTCGACCAGGCGATGTACATCGAACACAACGGCGACGGCTGGCGCGTGTATTACGCGATCGCCGACGTGGCCTCGTTCGTTGCGCCCGGCGGCGCCATCGACCTCGAAGCCAATCGCCGCGGCGAAACCCTGTACGGCATCGGCCACACCATTCCCCTGCACCCCACCGTGTTGTCGGAAGGCGCGGCCTCGCTGCTGCCCGACCAGCTGCGCCCCGCCCTGCTCTGGAGCATCGACCTCGATGCGGCCGGCGCGATCACGCAGGCCGGCGTGCAGCGTGCGCGCGTGAAAAGCCGCCAGCGCTGCGACTACGACAGCGTGCAGGCTGCGATCGACGCCGGCAACGCCGATCCGATGTGGGGGGTGTTGAAGGAAGTCGGCACGTTGCGCCGACAACGCGCACAAAACCTGGGCGCGATCAGCCTGCCGTTGCCCGAACAGGAGGCCACGCGCATCGATGGCCATTGGACGCTGGCCTATCGCGCGCGCCATCCCGTCGAGGACTGGAACGAACAGATCTCGCTGCTGACCGGCATGGCCGCCGCGGGCATCATGATCGAGGGCAAGGTGGGCATCCTGCGCACCCTGCCGCAACCCGATCCCGAATCGATCGCGCATTTGCGCGAGACGGCAGCCAGCCTGAAGCTTGCGTGGCCGCCCGAACGCGCGTACCCCGCGTTCATCGACGCGCTCGATCCGGCCAACCCCGCGCAGGTCGCCATGCTGATGGCCTGCACCCGCGTGTTGCGCGGCGCGGGCTACACCAGCTTCCACGGCGCGCCACCGGCGCAGCCGATGCAGTCCGCGCTGGCGGCCGAATACACCCATGCCACCGCGCCGCTGCGGCGACTGGTCGACCGTTATTCGGGTGAGGTTTGCGTCGCGTTGTGCGCGGGGCAGGCGCCCCCCGATTGGGCGTTGGCAAGGCTCGATGGCCTGCCGGAAACCATGCGCGCGGCCGACCGCACTGCCGGCGAATTCGAGCACGCGACGATCGACCTGCTGGAAGCGGTGGTGTTGTCGCCACGCGTCGGCGAAAACTTCGCCGCGATCGTCACCAACCTCGAGAACGGCGATGCACGCACCGGCAGCGTGATGATCCATGACCCCGCCATCGAAACCCGCGTGCATGCCGGCCAGGACCTGCCGCTCGGGCAGCAAGTCACGGTGAAGCTGCTGGAAGCGGACCCGGCCGCGCGCCGGACCCGCTTCGAGCTCGCGTGAGGCACGCATGCCGAGTCCTGCCACCTTGTTCTGGGGCATGCTGTTCGGCGCGATCGGCGTCGGCTATTTCATCTATGGCAAGAAACAATCAATGATCATGCCGCTGGTGTGCGGCATCGCGCTGATGGTCTACCCGTGGTTCGTGTCAGGCGCCTGGCTGACGCTGATCGTCGGTATCGTGCTGATGGCGGTGCCATACTTCGTGCGTCATTGAACCACTTCGTTTCGACATGCCCGACACGCCGACCGGCATTCCATCCGTTGCAGACATCCGTGCCGCCCGCGAACGCCTGGGCGAACGCGTGCGCGACACGCCGGTCTGGCGCTGGCGCGGCGACGCGATCGAACGCGCGGCGGGCGCCGGCACGCAGGTGTTCCTGAAGCTCGAACTGTTCCAGCACACCGGAACCTTCAAGGCGCGCGGCGCGGTGCTCAACGCGCTGGCATTGTCGGACGAGCAAAGACGCCGCGGCGTCACCGCGGTCAGCGCGGGCAACCACGCGGTCGCCGTCGCTTTCGCGGCGCGCTCGCTCGGCACGACCGCGAAAGTGGTGATGCCGAAGACCGCCAATCCCGTGCGCGTCGCGCTGTGCAGTGCCTACGGCGCCGAGGTCATGCTGGTGGACGACGTGCACCACGCGTTCGACGACGTCAAACGCATCGAACGCGAGGAAGGCAGGACGTTCATCCACCCTTTCGAAGGCGAACTGACCGTGCTCGGCACCGCGACGGTCGGTTACGAGTTGTGCAACCAGATCGAAAACCTGGATGCGGTGATCGTGCCGATCGGCGGTGGCGGGCTGATCGCCGGCGTCGCCTGTGCGGTGAAGCAGATGCAGCCAAGCTGCACGGTGTACGGCGTGGAACCCGCAGGTGCCGACAGCATGTCGCGGAGTTTCGCAGCCGGGTCGCCGCAGTCGATCGGGAAGGTGGCCACCATCGCCGACAGCCTTGGCGCGCCCTATGCCCTGCCCTACAGCTTCGGCATCGCACGGCGCTTCGTCGATGCAATCGTGACGATCCCCGACGACGCGATGCAACGCGCGATGGGCCTGTTGTTCACCGAAATGAAGCTTGCCGTGGAACCCGCGGGTGCGGCCGCGACCGCCGCGTTGTGTGGCCCGCTGCGGGAACGGCTTGCGGGAAAGCGCGTCGGCGTGATCGTGTGCGGATCCAACATCGACCTCGCGACGTTCGCGCGGCAGGCGATCCCGTACCAGCCATCCGTTTCCGCCCCTTGATGGTCGGGCGCCAAGTGTCCGCCGCCCGCGATGACCGCACCACCCGCGCGCTCGGCGTGATCGCCCTGCTCGGTGTCGCGGTGTTCGCCGTCGCCTGCGGCGCGGCGCAGTTCCTGCGCACGAACTACGACTGGCTGCGCGTGCCGCTGAGTTTCTACGTGCTCGGCCGTTACGGCGACGTGGTCGAAGCCAGCTACTACGCGTTGGCTGTCGGGTTGGTGGCTATCGGTGTCGGTTGCTATCGCGCGCTTTGCCGCGACGCGCGCAGCGCCGCGCCGCTGCTGCTGTTCATTGCCGCCGCGGCCACGCTGTGCATCACCGCCGCGGAATACACCGACGTGCCTGACGGCCCGCACACCCTGCACGGCATGCTGCACGTGGTGGCGGCGATGGCCACGTTCCTGTGCGTGACCGTCGCGATGCTGCTGCAAGCATGGCGGCTTCGGCACGATCCGCGCTGGCGCATGCAATTCCGCTCCGCGTTCGCACTCGCCGCGGTCGCGTTTGCCGCGCTGTGGATCGACGCGCTGGTGAAATCCCTGCCGCGCGGACTGAGCGAAAAAGTGGTGGTCGCGCTCATCCTCGCGTGGCTGTGGCGCGCGGGTTGGTGGCTGGCGCGCGGACGAACAGATTGACGGCGGCGGGTCACTGCGACCGCCCGACCGATGAAGGGAATACCCTGCCCGGCGGGCAAGTGGCGGGATCACCGGCCACGCTGTCGAATTCGCTGCAGCCTGTTCGTCGCTTGGTCAGGCACCGCTGCCGGGATTCCGCCGCGTTGCCAGCCCACCCCTTGACCCCAACAGGAGCCGACGATGTCCCGCCAGATTTTCATCAACCTTCCCGTGCGCGACCTGGCCCGTGCCATCGCGTTCTACCAAGCCATCGGCGCCGAACAGAACCCGCAGTTCAGCGACGACACCGCTGCGTGCATGGTGATTTCCGACAGCATCTTCGTGATGCTGCTGACCCACGCGAAATGGGCCACGTTCACCCGCAAGCCCATCGTCGACGCGCATCGCGACAGCGAAGTGATGCTGGCGCTGTCGTGCGATTCGCGCGTCGAGGTCGACAAGCTCACAGGTGCTGCGGGCACGGCCGGCGGCAAGGCCGACGTCAATCCGAAACAGGATCTCGGCTTCATGTACGACCGCAGCTTCGCGGATCCCGACGGCCACATCTGGGAGGCGTTCCACATGGACATGTCGCAGATGCCGAACGGTCAAGCCTGACGGTTGGACACGACGGCACCGGAAGCAGGATCACGTTTTCCAGACCGGCCGCCCGGTGCCGAACCATCGCCCGCCGCGCCAGCTGTCCGCCACCACCCAAACGCCGGCGGCGATCAGGAACGAAATGATGAACGCGGTGGTGGCCGTGCGACCCGTGTAGAGATCGGGACCCCAGTACACGATGGAGATGAGGGCCAGCATCGCGGCTTCCAGCGTTGCCGCCAAGCGCGGCCAGACGCCGAACAGCAGCGCCAATGCCGTCGCGATGCTGCAAATGCCCGTGAAACACGCCCACGCCATCGGAAGGGGCAGGACCTGCAGCCACGGCTGCATGATATTGTCGCCGGCCGCGATCGCATCCACGATCACTTCGACGCCGATCATGGGCAGCGCGACGATCAGCAGCCAACGCGAGGCGAGGACGCCGCGGGATGTCCTGACGGGATCACCTTGTCGCGCTTTTCCGGCGTGCATCGCGAACAGGCACCACGCGCCCGCCGTGATGATCGCGATCTCGCCGACGCTGCCCCAGGCGCCGGCATCCAGCGGCGCGCCAATCACGCCCGGAACCTGCAGCAATACCAGCCACAGCACCATGTACGGGAACAGCAAGCTGCACGTCCACGCCAGCGTGCGTTGCCACAGCAACCCGATGCCGAACGCGACTTCGATTACCGCACAGATGTAAGCAAGGATGGTTCGTCCCGGCACATGCGCCGGGACGTGTTGCCATACCAACGCGAAATCGCCGTTGACCAGCCCGGTAATACCCAACGCGATCAGGCAGGCGGCGAAAAACAGGCGACTGGGCTGCAGTGTCGTGGTCACAACATCACCCCGCGGTTGCTGGTTGAACACGGCGTTGCGCGTTGGCGAAAATCCAGCCTGCATCGCGATAGGAATCCGCAACAACCCACGCCGCGGCGGTCAACACCCAGGAAACGATGAATTCACCCCACTGCGATGCGGTGATGGTGCCGGCGAGCGCGAGCGGCAACCACACCAGGAACGTGAACAGGCCCATTTGCAGTGTCGACAGTATCGCTGCCGGTTTCGCAAGAATTCCGGCGATGATGGCCAGCCCCGCGACGAAATAGGCGCTACCTGTGAAATACGCGAAACCCACGTGCCACGGCAACCATGCCGGCACCAGCGGCGCGGTGAGGTTCAGGTAGAAGAAGTGCGACAGGCCAAACGCTATCATCGCCAATGCATAAAGCACCCGCGCGGCGCGCAGCCCCGTTTTGCCGCTGAAGAAGCCGAGGTGCCGCCGATCCCATTCGCCTGCCAGCATGACATACAAGGCCCACGCCCCCGCGACGATCACCGCGTTCTCGCCGTTGCTCTGGTACGAACCTTCCGTCAGCGGCGCGAGGAAAATGAAGCGCAGCTTGAACACGATCATCCACAGCAGCAGGTAGAAAAACAGCACACGCGCGGCCGGCGCGGCGGTGCGGCGCCACAGCAGGCCCGCGCCGCAGACCAGCGAAACCGCGGCGCATAGCCAGACCAGCACCTCGCGCGCGGGAAACGCCCTGGGCACCGGCTGCCAAATCTGCACGAAATCACCCTGGACCACGCCGAGGATTCCGACGCCGATCATGGTCAGCGCAAACACCACATGGCCCACGCTCACGATACGCATCGGTCACCCTCCGTACGCGGCGCGCCGAGCGTAGTCGCATGTCCCGTCACGGACAATAGGCCGGAAGTACCGCGGCACACCCCGGTCGGAAGCAACACGTCCCGGCGACGGTCACTCAGCAATGAGCAAGATCATGGCAGCGCACCTGTGGCACCATCTCGTGCTGCATCGGGAATTGGAGACCAGCATGATCCGTTCGCCCCGACAGGCATGTATTGCTGCCTTGCTCGCTGCGGTGGCGTTCTGCCTCTGCGGATTCACCACGACCACCACCGACCCGGACAAGGCGAAAGTCGTCACCACGGACGTCGCGCACTTCTGGCAGGCGTTCGACGCTGCGGCGAAGGCGCCGGCCGTGCAACGCGTGGAGATCTACCGCAAGGAATATTTCGATCGCGCCAGCCAGGGGCTGAAGGATTTCGACCAGCAGCGGCACGTGACGCCGGAATCGCTGGCTGCGCACGTCGAGCAGCACCGCGCCGAGTACATCAAGCTGCGTCCGTACATCAATGAAGTGGTGGACCAAAAGCCCGTGATCCAGGCGGCGTTCCGCAAGCTCGCCGCGTTGTATCCCCGCATCAAGCTGCCCGTGCACGTGTATTTCGTGGTGGGCCAGCAACACGGGGCCGGCATGAATTCACCCAACGGCATCGTCCTGGCGGCGGACGTGTTCGCGACCCCGCCCGGCACGCCCTACGACTACACCAAGGTCACGCCCGCCTTCGTTCCGTTCGCAGCGGTGCATGAAACCATCCACTTCAACCAGGCGTTTTCGGGTGGCGACAACATGACGCTGCTCCAGGCCGTCATCACCGAGGGCAGCGCAGACTTCGTCACCTCATTGGTGCTGCAACAGCCCGATGTGCGACAGATGACCGATCGCTGGCAATACGGCTGTCCGAACGAACAGGCCCTGTTCGCGCGCTTCAAGCAACACAAGGACAGCACCGATTTCGGACCGTGGCTCTACAACCACCACCCCGCTCCCGGCTGGCCGCCGGACATGGGCTACTGGCTCGGCTACCGCATCGCGCAGACGTATTACGATCACGCCGCCGACAAGCACAAAGCACTGACCGCACTATTGAACGTCACGGATTTCCAGAAGCTGCTCGATGAGAGCGGCTATCCCGACAAGGCGCCGGTGTGCGCGCCGGAGAAGCCGGTGCGGTGACTTGCCGCCAGCCGCAGCTGGTGGGAAGATCGTAGATCGATGCTTGACCGGACACCGCTGAATGACAAAGGATGCACTCCAGAACTCGGTCCGGTATGTAAAAAACGGAAGGAACGGTCAATGGTGGAAAGCCGCAAAGGAAAATAGCCAGATACACCTTGGCTGGAAGACCATCCCGCGTGAACTTCTTCAGGCGCCTGATCTCATCGCGATCGAACGCATCATCAAGAACTACTATGGGACCAAGCGTGGCGCCACGCAGGACGTCAACGCACTTCACGACGCACTGGACGCTCCCAGCAGACACATCTGGACGACGTTTCAAGATGGGTACATGTGGTGGTGCACCGCCAAGGATGGTGCCATTCCAAACCCCCGCGGCGAAAGCGCCGACGAAGGCAACTTTTGGTTGAATTGCGATCGGCCTTGGTCGAACCGGTCGCTCAATGGCACGTTGCTCGCAATGCCGGACCTTCCTGGCTCGGTGACAAAAACGGCTGGATTCCGAGGCACCATCTGTACCCCAAGGGCGTGGCAATCGGTACTCAGGATTATTCGAGGCGAAACGGATCCCGATGCGGCTAACGCGGGCAAAGCGCGGGCCAATTATGAAAGTGCCGTGCTCCAGATGATCAAACGGCTTTCATGGAAAGACTTTGAACAGCTGATCGACCTCATCCTGACCCGCTCGGGATGGGTCCGCATCTCCACGGTGGGCAAGACACGCGAGGGAGTCGATATCGATGCTGAGAATGTCGCCGTTGGGGAAATCGCGTTTGTGCAGGTCAAGAGTGCCGCTGACCAAGGTGTGTTGGCCAACTACATCGAGCGGTTCGAACAAAGACGCGACTACTACGCGCGGATGATCTTTGCGGTGCATTCGCCAACTGGCATGCTCACTCCGCCACCCGATACCCCTGTCCAGATTTGGTCCGGCGACCTGCTCGCTCGGCTTGCGGTACGAACCGGATTGGGGGAATGGGTCGAGACTCGACTTGCCTGAGTACGACACGTTGATCAAGGGCCTTTGTAAACCACCCCGCCCTTCATCACGAACGGCACGTGTTCGATCGCGCTGATGTCCTTGGTGGGATCGCCTTGCACCGCGATGATGTCGGCGTCGAGGCCGGGGCGCAGCTGGCCGAACTTGTCCTGCTGGCGCAGGATTTTCGCGTCCACCGCGGTGGCGGCCAGCAGCGCCTGCGCGGGACGCATGCCGTCCTTCACCATCCACTCGAGTTCCTTGTAGTTGGTGCCGTGCTTGAACACGCCGACGTCGCTGCCGCAACCGATGGTGACGCCGGCCTGCATCGCCAGCTTGAACGCGTTCTGCGAGGCCTTCATTTCGTCGTTGGGTGGATCGCCCGGTTTCCAGTGATCGAAATATTCCGCGTACGCGGCGACGGCTTCCAGTGTCGGCAAATACGCGACGTGGTGCTTGGCCATCATCTCGAACACTTCCCTGGTGCCGTAGAAGCCGTGCTCGATGGTGTCGACGCCCGCGAGGATCGAACGGCGCATGCCTTCCGGCGTGGTCGAGTGCACCGACACCGGCAAGCCCAATGAATGCGCGGCTTCCACGCCCGCGTTCAATTCTTCCTGGGTGAAGGTCGGCACCGAACCTTTCGATTTTCCGCAGTGGTAGTCGGCGTAGATCTTGATCCAGTCGGCGCCGTGGCCGGCCTGGTCGCGCACCGCCGCGATCATTTCCGGCACGCCCGCGACGGGAATGCCACCTTGCGGAATCACCATGTCGGTGCGGAACCCCATCGGTCCGGGACCGTAGCAATCCTTGGCAACCGTCGCGCGTGTGGCGACGAACAGATGCGGCCCCGGAATCAAACCATCATTGATCGCCTTCTGCACCTGCACGTCGGCGTAACCCGCGCCTTCGGTGCCGAGGTCGCGCAGCGCGGTGAAGCCTGCCAATAGCGTGTCGCGTACGTGGTTGACCGCCTCGATGGTGCGATATGCCAGCGGCTCCTTCAGCACCTGGTCGTTCCACAAGGTTTCGTTGTACGGGTGCAGGAAGATGTGCGAATGCGCGTCGATCAGGCCCGGCAGCAACGTGGTGCCGGGCAGCTCGATTTCCTTTGCATCGGCGGGCGCCTTGATCAAATCGCGCGGCCCGACCGCAGCGATCCTGTCGCCTTCCACCAGCACCGCCCAGCCCGGATGCGCCTGTTCGCTGCGTGCGTCGAACACGCGGTCGGCGGTGAGCAGGTACGTGCCGCTCGCAGCGGAATGCAGTGGCTGCGCGGCCGAAGCTGGGGCCGCGACGGCGAACGCCGCGAGTGCGACCAGGAATCCCCGCATGGACATGGCACCCCTCCCGTCCTCGATCAAACCCCGAGCCTACACCCACGACGGCACTTGCGCGCCGCATTGGGCCAGCCAATACTTCGCGGCGGTTGCCACCCCCACTACCGGCAACCGGGGAGGGGATCATGTCGAGGGCACTGTTGGCATTTGCGGCCGGCTTGCTGATGGCCGCGTCCGCACACGCAAGCGATCACGCATCGGGCAAATCCATCAAACACGGCGAATTCCTGGTCAATTACGGCGGCTGCCATGATTGCCACACGCCGGGTTGGGCGGAGAACGGCGGACAGGCGCCGAAGGACATGCTGCTGACCGGCGGCGGCACGAACTTCCAGGGGCCGTGGGGCACCACGTATCCACCGAACCTGCGGTTGTACGTGCACAAGTTGACGGCGAAACAATGGATCGCGAACCTGCGCGCGCTGAAGTCGCGCCCGGCGATGCCGTTCTGGACGTTCCGTTACCTGTCGGACAAGGATCTCACCGACATGTACGCGTACATCCATTCGCTCGGGCCGGCCGGCAAGCCTGCGCATGACTGGGTCGCGCCCGGACAGGACGCACCCGCGCCTTACCTGAAACTGGTGCTGCCGCCGCTGCCCGCGGTGCAGCCGACGGGCCAGTAACCTGCGCAGGCCGCGTTCGATCCGAGGACATGACGATGGGTTCGAATGGATACCTCGTGCTGCGTGTACTGCACATCCTGGTCGCGGCGCTGTGGCTGGGCGCCGCCGGGTTGCTGGCCGCGATCGTGATGCCGGCGATCCGCGATGCCGGCGCCGCCGGCGGAGCGTTCCTGGCCTCGCTGCACAGGCGCAAGTTGCATGCGTTCATGGCGGCCAGCGCCGTGCTGACGGTGCTCAGCGGCATCTGGCTTTACTGGATGATGACCACGGGCTTCGACCCGGACATCGTGTGGTCGCGCAGCGGACTTGTCTTCGGGATCGGCGGTCTCTGCGGGCTGCTGGCAATGACCATCGGCGGCAGCATCATCGGGCCGGGATTTGCCCGCCTCGCCGTGCTGGCGGAACAAACCGGCCCGCTGCCGGAAGCCGAGCGTGCCAACCACGCACAGCGGCTTTCGGCAATACGACAGCGCATGGCGTGGGCCAGCAAGGTTGCCCTGGTGCTGATCGTGGCCGCAATGTTACTGATGGCGTCCGGCCATTACGTGTAGGCGCCGGAGTGCCGCACGCGCTCACGCGATGGCCAGGCGTTCCAGTTCCGCGTCGTCGAACCCGGCGGCGCGGCGCGCCTCCAGGTTGAACGGGCCGCGCAAACCGGTCGGCACGTACTCGCGCAACAGCTCGGCAAAAGTCGCATCGGGATCGCGGCCTTCGCGTTGGCAGCACCAGCGGAACCAGCGCGTGCCGGCGGCGACGTGCGGCACTTCCTCGCGCAGGATCACTTCAAGGATGTCCGCGGTCGCGTCGTCGCCCACCGTGCGCAGGCGCGCGATCATGCCGGGCGTGGCGTCCAGTCCGCGCGCTTCCAGCACGCGCGGCACCAGCGCCATCCGTGCAAGGCACCAGTGCGCGGTTTTCATCGCCATTTCCCACAATCCGTTGTGGGCGTCGAAATCGCCGTAGGCGTGGCCGAGCTGCGCGAGCCGCGCGGAGAGCATGCTGAAGTGGCGCGATTCGTCGTGCGCGACCGACACCCAATCGCGGTAGTAATCGTCCGGCATGCCGCGGAAGCGGTAGACCGCATCCCAGGCGAGGTTGATCGCGTTGAACTCGATGTGCGCGACCGCGTGCACCAACGCTGCGCGTCCTTCGTCGGTACCCAGGCCGCGCTGCGGCACGTCGCGCGGCATAACGAGCCGGGGTTTCGCGGGACGGCCGGGAGCGCCTATCGGATCGGGGCGAACGCCAGCGCCATCGAGTGACAAAAGACCTTCGCGCAGCGCGTCGAACGTTTCGCGCGTCAACGCAACTTTCGTTTCCGGCTCCGCGCATTCGATGCAACGCTTCGCCGTTTCGAACAACGTATCGAACAACCGGCTCATGCCACCCTGCTCGACCCCAGGTCGATCAGGTCCGCGAGCATCGCGGTTTCGACGGACTGCGGGCGGTATTCGGACTGCGCATACCATTTCAGCCATACCGACGGATCGATGGTCTCGTTGACGCCGCCGCCGATCACGCGTTGGAACGGCTGCTTGAAAACCTTGTAGATGCCGCCCATGAATTCGCCGTAGGAATCGTTAGGCACGTCGAGTTCGGCACCGGACGCGGGCACGTAATCCCCGCTGAAGACGAGCCCCGCGCCTTTCGCCTTGGCCTGCATCCAGGCCAGTGTGACCTCGGGGAGCGTATCGGGTTTGTGGCCGGCGCCATCGGTTTGCTCGCCGCCGCCGACGTCGGAATGCGCGCCGATGAACCAGCGTTGTTCCACTTCGACCTGTTCCGGCTTCCACGCGGCCGGCGATTCGCCCGGCGCCAGCGTTTGCTGCGGCCGCGTCCATTTGGTCGGCTTGAAATCGGGACGGTGCTCGTCCAGCGCCAGTGCCTGGTAGGCGTACTGCACGATCTTGCTCAGGTCGGTGTCGTGGAAAGAGTACCGGCTGCGCGAGAACGGAAACCACGATGCCACGCCCGGAATGCCCAGCGCGCCGACGGTATCCCACACGCCGATGAACCGGATCGTGACCTCGCGCGAATGCGCGGCACGGAACGCCAGCATCGCGGGATCGTCCGGATGCAGATCGTTGCGATAAAGCTTGTAGGCCGCATCGACCGCGGCGGACGTCACGTCGCCCGTGCCGTCGGGTTTCAGCAATCCGCATTTGCGGATCAGTCCGCCCAGGCTGCGCGCGGTGTAGGCGCCGCGGCTGAAGCCGAACAGCCAGATTTCATCGCCCTCGCGCCACGTCTTCGACAACCACTGGAAGCCTTCCTCGACGTTGCCGGAAAGGCCCAACCCGAACGCGCCGCCCAGCATGTGTTCGACGCCGGGTTTGACGCCGACGCCCGCGACGTATTTGCAGACCTGTTCGTTGCCCGCGGCGTCGACGGGCGCCACCAACCGCCAGAAGCGTTCCACGTTGGTGTGGGTCTTCACCTTGTTCCAGGTGCCGTCGAACAATGCGATGAGTCTGCGCGGCATGATTCACTCCCCGAACGCAACGAAGCAGAGGTGGAGTAGTCCGGATGGAGTGAAACGGAATCCGGGACCGTGTGCCCACCCCGGATTGCGGCGCAGCGCGCCTTCATCCGGGCTACCGGGTAACGATGCTGCTAAGCGCTGCGGCGTTGCGCCTTGGCCTCGTCCGAGCGCGCGAACTCGAGTTGACGCAGGTATTCGGTGTCGACGCCGGTCACGTAGTTGCCCGAGAAGCACGAGTCGTCGAAGTGCTTGAGCTTGTCGTTGCCCTCGGCCACGGCTTCGATCAGGTCGGGCAGGTCCTGGTACACCAGCCAGTCGGCGCCGATGGTTTCGCGGATTTCCTCGACCGTGCGCCCGTGCGCGACCAGTTCCGCCGGCGCCGGCATGTCGATGCCGTACACATTGGGGTAGCGCACCGGCGGCGCGGCCGAGGCGAAATACACTTTCTTCGCTCCTGCTTCGCGCGCCATCTGCACGATCTGCCTTGACGTGGTGCCGCGCACGATGGAATCGTCCACCAGCAGCACGTTCTTGTTGCGGAACTCCAGCGGGATCGGGTTGAGCTTGCGGCGCACCGAGCGCACGCGCTGGCCCTGGCCCGGCATGATGAAGGTGCGGCCGATGTAGCGGTTCTTGACGAAGCCCTCGCGGAACGGCACGCCCAGTGCGGCAGCCAGCGTGGAACCCGAGGTGCGCGAGGTATCGGGGATCGGGATCACCGCGTCGATGTCGTGACCGGGGCGCTCGCGCAGGATCTTCGCGGCCAGCTTTTCGCCCATGCGCAGGCGCGCCTTGTACACCGACACGTCCTCGATCATCGAGTCGGGACGCGCGAGGTACACGTATTCGAAGATGCACGGCGCGTGCACCGCGCCTTCCGCGCAGCGACGCGCGGACAGCTTGCCGTCGAGGCCGATGAACACGGCTTCACCAGGCGCCACGTCGCGCACGCGCCGGAAACCCAGGATGTCGAACGCCACCGACTCCGACGCGCAGGCGTATTCCTTGCCTTCCGGCGTGTCGCGCTCGCCCAGCACCAGCGGACGGATGCCGTGCGGGTCGCGGAAGGCCAGCAGGCCGTAACCGAGGATCAACGCGACGCAGGCATAGCCGCCCTTGGCACGCGCGTGCACCGCCGCGACGGCCTTGAACAATTCGTCGGGCGTCAGCGCATGGCGTTCCTGGATCTGCAGCTCGTGCGCGAGGATGTTGAGCAGGATTTCCGAATCGGAATCGGTGTTGATGTGGCGGCGGTCGTTCTCGAACATCTCGCGCCGCAGCGATTCGGTGTTGATGAGGTTGCCGTTGTGCGCGAAGGCGATGCCGTACGGCGAATTCACGTAGAACGGCTGGGCTTCCTCGGAATTCTCGGCGCCGGCGGTGGGGTAGCGGCAGTGGCCGATGCCGGAGCGACCGCGCAATTCCTGCATGTCGCGCGTGTGGAAGACGTCACGAACCAGCCCCGGCCCCCGCACCATGTGCAATTTGTGGCCGTCGTAGGTGGCGATGCCGGCGGCGTCCTGGCCACGGTGCTGCAATACCGTCAACGCGTCGTACAACGCGGTGGCGACTTCGTTCTTGCCGACGATGCCGATGATTCCGCACATGAAGAGTCGTGCCTCGAGGAAAGCCCGCATGTTGCGCTTCGGTCAAACGAGGTCATGCTTCCACAACCCCCATCAAGTCCGCATGAAACAAAGGCGCGGACTTGATCGCCCCCTTGGCTCAAGGGGGCTGAAGGCGCGAGAACCAGACGCCTCCGCTTCACCATTCCCGTGCGAGTTGGAATCCACCGATTCCTGTCCCGCTTCGGGGACGCTATTGTCCCACATCAACCCCGCGCCGGATCGTGTCCCATGGCACGCGACGACGCAGGCGCGACGGACGGCGCGGTCGAGGCGCCCGCAGGCGCCGCCAACTGGTTCGCCGCCCGCTGCAGCGTGGATATGGGGACTTCCGAGAGCGCAGGCAAGGCCTTGCCGCCGATTTCCAGGTAGTGCGTCACCTCCGGGGGCAACGCCTGCGCGACCCAGCCCGCGCCGTTTTCGAACGGCGGCAGCAGCGTGGATTGGCGCCACCACGCGGCTTCACGCGGCAACGCGGTGAAGCCCAGCATGAGTACCGTGAAAGTCACCAGCACGAGGCCGCGCGCGAGCCCGAACACCATGCCGAGGAAACGGTCGCCGCCGCGCAAGCCACCATGGTCCATCAATTTGCGCGCCATCCAGCCCACCAGCGCACCGACGACCAGCACGCCCAGGAAGCAGGTCACGTAACCCGCGATGATGCGCGCGGTCGGCTGCCCCAGCCAGCCACCATAGAACGCCGCGACCCGATCGCCGAACATCCATGCGGCCCAGAACGCGGCCACCCAGCAGACCAGCGACAGGACCTCGCTGACGAAACCGCGCAACAACCCGAACAGCATCGAGAACGCAAGGACCGCGAGGATGGCGATGTCGGCGCCGTTCATCGTGTTCGGCTCGGCCTGGTCGATGGATTCAGCATGACGGGAACTTCGGGAGAACCGTCGCAGGTGAAGACAGATTGCATGACGCCAGCGCGCAGCGAGTGGAGCCGAAGGATGCGCGCCCGAACCATGCCTAGGAACTCCGTCCTGGCGTGCTTCGGCAAGCCCAGCACGACGAACAAGCGTCGCGCTTTCAATCCTGGGTAACGATATTGCCCTTGATCTTCAGCTTCTGTGCAATCTGCTCACGCGAGGTCGTGGCCGTGTCGTGCGATGCGTACGGGCCGGCGCGCACGCGCCACAGCTTGCCGCTGGATGTGCTCACGCTGTCGACGTAGCCATCGAACCCCTGGCTGCGCAAACGGTCACGCAACTTGTCGGCCGCACCCTCGCTGCCGAATGCGGCCAATTGCACCGCCCAGCCGCCCGGCTGGCCGGCCGCGACCGCCGCGGGGGGCGCATCGCCGGCCTGGTTCACGACGCCCGACTCGACCGTCATCGAGACGCGTTCGAAATCCTTCAGCTTCAGGCGCGCCGCTTCGGCCTGCGCACGGCTGGCGAACGGTCCGACGCGCACCCGCGTCACCGACTTGCCCTGGAAGGTTTCCGGCGTCGCCAGCGCGTTGAAGCCGTGCCGTTTCGCGCTCGCCACCAGCTTTTCGGCGCCCGCGTGGTCCGAATAGATGCCGAGGTTGACCGTGTACACGGCCCCGGCGGCGGCGCCCGGACCGCCCGCGATCGGCTCGGGCTTCGGTGGCGGCGCGGGTTTCGCCGGGGCGACGGGCGCCTTGGCGGGCGGGGCCGTGGTCGGCGCCACGTCGATGGCCGCGGAGGATGCCAACGTGGCACCCGCCGCCGGCGCGGTAGCGGGCGCAGACGTCACCGGCGCATTGGTGGCTTCGATGGGCAGCGCGGCGGGCGCGGCTTGCGGCGAACGCACCGGACCCTTGTCCAGGTCGAGCGTGGCGACGTGGTCGGGATCGTTGATCGCCGCGGCGGTGCTGGAACCCGCACTGGCGGCATCGGGGCCGACCTTGAGGACGCGCGTCTGCATCTCGCCGTTGGGCTCGGGCGGGATCTTCACGCTGACCGATTGCTGCCCGGAATCGGAACGACTCGGCAGCAGCATCGGCACGAAAATCACCGCCAACGCGATCAGCACGGCGGCGCCGAGCAAGCGCTTTTTCAAACCTGAATCCATATCGACGACACCACGATGCGAGGTACTGGCGTTGGACGGCGCGCCGCAGGCGCGTCCGCTCGAACGCCGAAACCACGGACGGAAAGAATTATAGCCGGGCTACCTCGCGCAACACGGGGCCAACCACATGGAAACTCCCGAAGGCGATGATGCGGTCATCCGCCGATGCTTCCGCGCGCGCGGCGGCCAGCGCGGCGGGGATGTCCGGGCATTCGCGCAGCGTCGCATCCCGCAACACCGCGCGAACCCGCGCGGCGAGCCGCGCAACGGCTTCGCCGCGCGGCGATTCATCAGCCAGCCCGGCCAGATACCAGCGCTGGATGCGCTCGCCCAGCGCAGCCACCACGGCTTCGATGTCCTTGTCCGCCAGCGCGCCGAACACCGCGTACGTTCCCCCCGCGACCGGATGCCGATCCAGCCAGCGCGCCAATTCGCGCGCGGCCTGCGGGTTGTGGCCGACATCGACGACGAGATCGGGGCTGCTCGCAAGGTGTTGCAGGCGTCCCGGCAGCAACGGCATGGCTGCGGTGATGGAATGCGGCTTCTGCAATGCGCGCACATCCCAGCGCACTCGTTCGCCCAGCGCGTGCAACGCGGCGACCGCGGTCGCCGCATTGTGGTACTGGAACGCGCCCTCGAGCGCGAGTTCCCCGGTCAACAGTACCTGATTGCCGAACTCTTCCTCGCGCGCCACGTAGCGCGACTGGTCCGGATCGCGATGCCACCAGCGCAAGGCATCGAGCTGGGGCTCCCATCCGAAATCGCGACCCAGCACCTCGACCTGCGCACCGATGGCTTGTGCGTGTTCGAGCAACGATTGCGGGGGATCGGTTTCGCCCACGATCGCTGGTTTGCCCGCGCGGAAAATGCCCGCCTTCTCGCGGCCGATCGATTCGCGGTCCGGACCCAGGTATTCCATGTGGTCGAGATCGACCGTCACCACCACCGCGCAGTCGGCATCGACGATGTTCACCGCATCGAGCCTGCCGCCCAAACCGACTTCGAGCAACGCGACCTCCAGCCCGGCACGCGCAAACACATCGAGCGCCGCCAGCGTGCCGAACTCGAAATAGGTCAGCGTGACCGGTTGTCCAGAATCGAGGCCGCGCACCGCTTCGATGCGCTCGAACGCGGCGACCAGCGTCATGTCGTCGGCTTCGACGCCATCCACCCGCACGCGTTCGTTGTAACGCAGGATATGGGGTGAAGTGTAAGTGCCGACCCGCATCCCGCCCGCGCGCAGCATGGCTTCGAGGAACGCAATCGTCGAGCCCTTGCCGTTGGTGCCGCCGACCGTGATCACCACCGGCGCGGGCCGCGGCGCGCCCATGCGCTGCCACACCGCGCGCACGCGGTCGAGGCCCATGTCGATGCCGCGCGTATGGATTTGTTGCTGGTAGTCGAGCCACTCGGCGAGGGTTCTCATGCGGCGAACCACCCTTGTCCAAAAACGGTTCCGCTCGCTACCGCGAGCGTGCGACTTTTGTTTCGGCAAAAGTCGCCAAAACCATTGCGCCCGACACGACGATTTCGGCGACGTCGTGTCGCCTCAACTTCCCTGCGCTTCTCACGCCAAGCGGGCCGGCGCGAACTCGCACATCCTTGTGCTCGGACATGCGCGCCTTGCTCCCGCTTGGCGCTGCGATGCTCGGCGTCGTGCAAGGGCGCGGGGGAAAGCCCTCCTCCGACGGCGGCCATCCTGGCCTCGCTCGAAGGAAGAACAATGCCCTTGCCTCGACCCGCCACTCGTGCAGGGAGCACACCGGCCAACATTTCCCGAACGCCGCCAGCGGAATCGATGCCCATGACCCCAGATACCCCACCACGCAAGAACGCAGGCCACGGACGGCCGGACAGCGAAGCGACAAACGGCGCCGTTTGCGATGCCGAGAAGCGCAGCCGAACGGCGGAGCAAGAGCCGGATGTTTGAGCACAAGGATGTGCGAGTTCGGCGCGGCCGCCGTTCGGCGAGCATCGCAGGGCAGTCGAACGAACACGACGTTCGTTCGACCATCGCCTCAGGCGCCATGGTCTTTGGCTACTTTCTGCCGAAACAGAAAGTAGCCCGCGCCGTGGGATGGCGCGGAAAAAGACAGGGACGTCGCAGCACTTTTTGCTACAACCGCCGCGCAAGGCGTCACGCCACCTTGTCGTGATGCGTCAGGATCGCAAGCAATTCCGCGATGCGGTCGCGCAGTTCGCGGCGATCGCAGATCATGTCGATCGCGCCGTGCTCCAGCAGGAACTCCGAACGCTGGAAGCCTTCCGGCAGCGTCTCGCGCACGGTCTGCTCGATCACGCGCGGACCCGCGAAGCCGATCAGCGCCTTGGGTTCGGCGATGTGGATGTCGCCCAGCATCGCGAGGCTGGCGGACACGCCGCCGGTGGTCGGGTGGGTCAGGACCACGATGTACGGCAGGCCGGCCTTGCGCAAACGCGCCAGCGCCGCGGAGGTCTTGGCCATCTGCATCAACGACTGCAGGCCTTCCTGCATGCGCGCGCCGCCGGTGGCCGTGAAGCACACCAGCGGGATCTTGTCGCGCAGCGCGGCTTCGGCGGCGCGGGTGAATTTTTCGCCCACCACCGAGCCCATCGAACCGCCCATGTAGGAAAATTCGAACGCGCACGCGACGGCCGGTATGCCCTTGAGCGCGCCTTTCACCGTCACCAGCGCATCCTTCTCCCCGGTGGCCTTCTGGGCCGCGAGGATGCGGTCGCGATACCGCTTGGAGTCCTTGAATTTCAGCGTATCGACCGGACCCAGGTTCGCGTCCAGCTCATCACCGCCCTCGTCGAGGAATGACGCCAGGCGCGCGCGCGCGCCGATCGGGTGATGGTGGCCGCACTTCGGGCACACCATCAGGTTGCGTTCGAGTTCCGGTCGGTACAGGCCGATCCCGCAGCCGGCGCATTTCTCCCACACGCCCTCCGGCACCTTGCCGCGGGCAGGCGCGCCTTCGGTACGGATTTTGGGCGTGGTCAATTTCTGCAGCCAGGACACGAGGGGCCCCTGCGGTGATTCCAGCCGCGTAGGATACAACGTCACGCGGCGGCCCTGCCGGACAGGCTTCCCGGTCAGGCCCGGTTGCCGCGTGCCCCGTCGATGTCGATGCGCCCCCACACCAGCTTCCAGGCCAGCACCAGGCAGATCGCCACCCCCAGCGCGAGCATCACGTTGCCCAGCCGTTGCTGGTCATCCAGGAGGTAATTGCTGCACAGCCGCACCGGCGAAACCCGGTACAGCCAGCCCAGCCGGAACGCCGTCGCGACAACCTCGAGCAGGAACACCCCGCGCACCACGAACCCCGCACGCGGCCAGCTGACCGCAAGCGCCAGGCCAACCAGCAGCGGCACGCTTGCAAACTTCGCCAGCGCGATCCATGGGTTGTCCAGCGAAGCGTCCATCATCCGCGGCAGCATCCAGACCATTGCGACGAGAGAGGCCAGCACGATTCCGCTGATGCCTCCCCCGTTCCACGCCTCCAGCGCGTCGGCCGCCCTCCGTGGCAACCAGGGCCGCAGCCACCAGCCGGCGATCGCGAGCATCGGAATCTGGACCAGCATCTGCAAGGTCATCGTGGCTTGCGTGGCGTGCCGCAGCGGCGGCAGCGCCAACGCCAGCCACAGCAACGCGCCCAGCCAGGGCCGCCAGCGCGACCACGCGATCATCGCGCCAACCCGCGCCGCACGTACCGTTCGGCATCGTCCGGGGCATCCCAATCCGTGATCGCAACCAGCCGCCCTTGCGGATCGACCACCGCGATCGCGGCATTGTGTACGTAACCGCCGAGCCCGTCGGGGATCGCGGTCACGCCGAACACCTGCATCAGCGCATCGAGGTCGGCCGTATTCGTCGGGCGTGCCGCGATCCAGCCCGCGCCGCGGTCGCCCGAACGCTGCTGGTACGCACGCAATTGCTCCGGACCATCGTGGGCCGGATCGAAGCTGACGCTCAGGAGCATGACCTGGTCGTGCGCAATCGGATCGGCCAACCGGCCCTGCAGGCGCGCGAACTCGCTGCCCTGCACCGAGCAATACGTCATGCAGCGCGTGTAGATGAAATCCACCAGCAGCCAGCGACCGCGCAGGCCGGAAAAGTCGATGTGTTCGCCGCTGGCGGTCTGCAACGGCACCGCCGGCAATGCGCGCGGATGTTCGCGCACGTCGATGCGGCGCGCGGTTTCCGAAGTGAACGCGCGGAAGCCGTGGGTGGCGGCGGCCAGCGTCGCGACGCCGGCCGCGAGGATCACGAGGCTAGCCAGCAGCGTCCGGAACACCGACACGCGCACCTCCCGGTGCCGGCGACTTCAACAGCCCGGTCGTGATCCGGATCGCGAAGTACAGCATCGCCAGCACCACCAGGATCGCGCCGATCGAGCCAAGCTTGTCGGTGAAGGTCCACGCATCCAGGTGCTCGGCCATCCGTCGCGGCACGCTGAGGTGGCCGGCATCGAGGAACGCGAACACGAAGATCAGGCCACCGAACAGGTACAACGGGAACCCCGCCTTGTCCATGCGCGAATTGGGCGGCTCGTTCACGCGGCTGCCGATCACGTGGAACATCAGAGCCAGCGCCATCGCCAGCACGCCGAGCAGCAGGTAGAAATGGAAATGGCCCGGCACCCATTGCGTGTTGTGCATCACCAGGTTGTTGCGGATGGTGCCGTCGAGGATGGCCGGCACGATGCCCGCCGCCCAACCGAACACCGCCAGCACCATCAGCCGCGACGGCATGGTCCAGCGGATGTTCGAGCGGTAAAGATTGGTGAGCGCACCGTATGCCGTGACCAGGAACACCGGGAACCCGGCGCCCCACGACACGACCTGGCCGATGATCGCGAGCCAGCGCGGTTGCGCGAAGTCCATCAACAAGTGGTGCGGGAACACGACGATCACGAATACCGTGCTCACCGCCCACGACCAAAGGAACGGGCGCGAGATCGGATACGGCTTGCGGGTGTAGCGCGGCAACAATTCGTAGACCGCGATCACCCCCATGTAGATCGTGGCGTTGATGTACATGTGGCCGAACCAGTAGATCAGGTTCTTGGCGACCAGCGCGTTGAGCACCACCTCGGGATAGAAGATGTTGACGAGGCTCATCACCAGCACCACCGCACCGGCGAGGATGCCGAGCGAGTTGGCGATGATGACCATGGTGCTGGCCACCACGGTCTTCGGGTGGTTCTGGTCGATGGTTCCGCCAAACAGCCATTGCAGGCCCAGCGCGCGGCCCAGGTTGCCATGCACCTTGATGATCGCCGCCGCCGCGTCGAGGTAGAACAACAGCGAACCGACGCCGATCAGGAGGTAACCGACCAGGAACAGCGCCGACCAATCCCCCGTCCACAGCCCCGTCCCGTGCACCGGCAGCGGGTACAGGAACGTCCATAGCGCGCCATAACCGCCCACGAAGATCGAGACGATGATGCACACCGCCCCGAGCATGAACAACACGTAGTTCGCGACGAACGCCCACAGGTGCAAATGCACGTACTTGCGCAGGAAGAACCACATCACCGCGGTCGTGACCAGCGCCATGGTGCCGACCATGCCGGCGCCGTGCATCGACAGCAGTTGGTAGAAAAGGTCGGGCGGTACATTCAACCATTTGGCCTGGCTCATGCGCATGGTCAGGCCGTCCAGCATCATCAGCACGAACAGCGCCACTGCCGTGATGATGTACAGGTTGAACGCGGCGCGCGTGCCGCCGGTCAGCCGCTCGTCGTCCGGGTACAGGGTGAGCGAAGCCATGGTCACTCTCCTTGGGCCGCGACCACTTCGAGCGTGGTCTTCATGGGCCCATGCCCGAGTCCGCAATACTCGAGGCATTGCACGACATAGGTGCCGGGCTCGGCGAAGGTATACACAAGCTTGTTGGTGAATCCCGGCATCGCCTGGGTCTGGGTGACGATGCGCCCGTCGGGTGCATACAGCGCGAAGCCGTGGTTGACGTCGTCGCTGCGTACGCGGAACTCGACCGGACTGCCTGCCTTCACTGAAGCCGGCGTCATCTGCCACGACCACTGGCGCCCGACCACATCGACGACCTGCTTCACGTCCAGATCGCGATGCTGCGGAGGAATCGGAAAGTGGCGCAGCGTCGCCCAACTGCCTGCGACGAAGCCGACGAACAGGATCGCGAACAACCAGGCCTGCAGCACGTGGGCGGTGTGCGCCGACTTGCGACTCGCGGCATCGTCGGCGGGCTTGCCCGCCTGGATGATCACGTGGATGAAGCCCAACGCGACCAGCCCCATGCCGACCAGGGCAATGGTCCAGATGACATCCTGCAGGGTCATGGCACCCCTCCCGCGCTGCAGTTTGGATTCGCCGCTTGTACGCGATACTAAAACAGTTTCCTTGATCCAGATCAAGCCTTGATGCTGCGCAGCACCACGCGACAGGCGGAGACGTAGACGGCATGATCCCCGTCAGCGCCTTTCGGCGCGGAGATCGCCAGGCGAAATGGCAGCGGCCAGCATTCGATGCGGCGCAACAAGGTCTTCAGCGCTGGATCGAATCCACAG
Source organism: Lysobacterales bacterium 66-474 (assembly GCA_001899805.1). Classification (GTDB taxonomy): domain Bacteria; phylum Pseudomonadota; class Gammaproteobacteria; order Xanthomonadales; family Rhodanobacteraceae; genus 66-474. The sequence goes on along the minus strand of MKWP01000014.1, from coordinate 241,311 downwards.
CCGCCCGGACCGGTGCGAGGAAGGCGCGTGCCTGCCGGCATGCCTCCCCGGCAGTCGTCGCGGAGGAGAGTGCATCGACCAGCGCCGAGCCGATCACCACCGCGTCGGCGAATTCCGCGACGGCTTCCGCGCTGGCCGCGTCCTTGATGCCGAAGCCGACGGCGATCGGCACCTGCGCACGCTGGCGCATCTCCGCCACGCGCGCACGAATGGCGTCGGCCGACAATTTCGCCGCGCCGGTGATGCCGGCGAACGACACGTAATACAAATAGCCCTCGGCCATTTCGATCGCACGCGCGAGGCGCGCACTGGACGTGGTCGGCGCAACCAGCAGGATGCGCGCAAGACCCGCATCGCGCAACGGCTGCAGCGTGTCATCTTCCTCGATCGGGCAATCGACGACGAGCACGCCGTCCACGCCAGCGGCTACCGCCTCGTGCGCAAAGAGTTCGATGCCGTGGATTTCGATGGGATTGAGATAACCCATCAACACCACCGGCGTGTCGTCGTCGCGTGCACGGAATTCGCGCACCCAACCGAGGATGTCCGCGATGCCGACCTTGTGGCGCAGCGCACGTTCGTCGGCGTGCTGGATCACCGGCCCGTCCGCCATCGGATCGGAAAAGGGCATGCCGAGTTCGATGATGTCCGCGCCGCCTTCGACCAGCGCGTGCATCACGGCGACCGTCGCGTCCGGGATCGGATCGCCAGCGGTGATGAAAGGGATCAGCGCGGTGCGGCGGGTTGCGCGCAGTTGGCCGAAACGTGTGGCGATGCGATTCATGGCCGCAGGGATCATGGACCAGGGACCGGGGACCGGGGACCAAAAGCCGCCAAACTCCTGCCTGCCATCGACCGGGATGATGCTTGATATACCGCCGCATTCACCCCGACAGCCCAAGATCCTCGGTCTCTGGTCCCCGGTCCCTTGCTTCTCATAGCTCCAACCCCTCGCGCTTGGCGATGGTGTGCACGTCCTTGTCGCCGCGACCGGAGAGATTGCACAGGATCAACTTGTCCTTCGACAACCCGCGCGCGAGGTTGATCGCCTGCGCCACCGCATGGCTGGACTCCAGCGCGGGAAGAATCCCTTCGCTTTCACACAACAGGTGGAACGCGGCCAGCGCTTCGTCGTCTGTCACGCCCACATACTCAGCGCGGCCGCTGTCTTTCAGGAACGCGTGTTCGGGACCGACCCCCGGATAGTCGAGACCCGCCGACACCGAATGCGTTTCGGTGATCTGGCCGTCGTCGTCGCAAAGAACATACGTGCGATTGCCGTGCAGCACGCCGGGCCGACCGGCCGCAAGCGACGCCGCATGGTGGCCGCTCGCGATACCCTCGCCCGCCGCTTCCGCACCGACGATGCGCACATCGCGATCGTTGAGGAAAGCATGAAACAACCCGAGCGCATTCGACCCGCCGCCGACGCACGCGGTCAGCACGTCGGGCAGGCGCCCGAACTGTTCCAGCATCTGCGCGCGTGCCTCGCGCCCGACCACCGCGTTGAAATCGCGCACCATCATCGGGTACGGATGCGGGCCCGCGACGGTGCCGATGATGTAGAAGGTATCGGCAACGTTGCTCACCCAGTCGCGCAACGCTTCGCTCAGCGCGTCCTTCAGCGTCTGCGAACCGGAGGTCACGGGGATCACTTCGGCACCCAGCAACTTCATCCGGTACACATTGATCTTCTGGCGCTCGATATCGACCGCGCCCATGTACACCACGCACTGCATCCCGAAGCGCGCGCACACCGTGGCGGTGGCGACACCGTGCTGGCCCGCACCCGTTTCCGCAATGATGCGGCGCTTGCCCATCGCGCGCGCGACCAGCGCCTGGCCGACGGTGTTGTTGATCTTGTGCGCGCCGGTATGGTTGAGGTCCTCGCGCTTCAGCAGGATTTGCGCACCGCCTATTTTTTCCGACAGGCGTCTGGCGTGATAGATCGGCGACGGCCGGCCGACGTAGTGCTTCAGGTCGTCGGCGAATTCCTGCTGGAATGCCGGGTCGTCGCGCAGGCGCAGGTACGCGGCCTTCAGTTCTTCCAGCGGCGCGACCAGGGTCTCCGCGACGTAGGTGCCGCCGTAGGGGCCGAACCGGCCATGGGCATCGGGCCATGCGTGGTAGTCGTCGATCCTGGACATTGCCGCCGTTGCTCGAAAGCCTGCCGGATGTTGCGACCACCCTAGCGCAACGTCACGATCCGCAAAAGCGATATGATCGCCTCCACACGTCAGGAAAACTCACATATCCCATGGCCCGCGAATTGCCCTCGCTGAACGCGCTGCGCGCCTTCGAAGCCGCATCCAGGCTGGAAAGTGCGAGCCGCGCCGCCGCCGAGCTGCACGTCACCCACGGCGCGATAAGCCGGCACATCCACTCACTGGAGGCCGAGCTCGGGGTTGCCTTGTTCACCCGCGAAGGCCGCGGGCTGGCACTGACCGCCGCGGGCCGCCGCCTGCGCGACGGCGCCGGCGGCGCGTTCGAACAATTGCGCCAGTGCTGCAGCGAGTTGCGCCGCGGGTCGAGCCAAGCGCCGTTCGTGCTCGGCTGTTCCGGCAGCCTGCTGGCGCGTTGGGTGATCCCGCGTCTCGAGCGCATGCGTCGCGACCTGCCGTCATTGCAGTTGAACCTGTCCGTCATCGATGCGCTGCCAGCCGCCGGCATGCCCGGCCTCGCCGCCGCCCTGTTGCTGGCCGAGCCGCCGTGGCCCAGGGCTTGGCAGGTGCAGGAACTGGCGCCGGAACGGATCGGCCCGGTGTTCAGTCCGCGTCATCCGCGCGCGACGGCATTGCGCAAGGCGAAGCCCTCCGCGCTTGCCGGGGAAGCGTTGCTGCACACGACATCGCGTCCGCAAGCGTGGCCGGCGTGGGCGCGCGTGCAGCGTGTCGCGGTCCGCACGCTGCATTACGGCCAGGCCTTCGAACACCTGTATTACATGCTGGAAGCCGCCGTATCCGGCCTCGGCGTCGCGATCGCGCCGCAGCCACTGGTGGCCGACGACATCGAAGCCGGCCGTCTGCTCGCACCCTGGGGTTTTCGCGCGACACGTGCCTGCTGGACGTTGTGCGCGCCGAGGGCGTCGGGTGATCCGCGCTTCGCCGCCCTGGCGGGCTGGCTGCGCCGGGAACTGTCGCCCCCCTGAACGCAGCACTCGCCGCTTACAATCCCTGCTCCACTTCCTGCATGCGGGATTCGCGAACCATGGATCACCTGGACGCCATGCGCTCGATCGTCGGCGTGTCGAACGTGCTGACCGGCGCCGACGCGCAAGCGTACGAAACGGATTGGCGCGAGCGTTACCGCGGCCGCACGCTCGCGGTGCTGCGCCCCGGCTCGACCGACGAAGTCGCCGCGATCGTGCGCCATTGCGCGCAGGCGGCGATCCCCGTGGTTCCGCAAGGCGGCAACACCGGCCTGTGCGGCGGCGCGACCCCCGACGATTCCGGGCGGGCGGTGGTCCTGTCGTTGCAACGCATGAACCGCGTGCGCGGCATCGACACCGACAACGACACCATGGAGGTCGAAGCCGGCTGCGTCCTGCAGGCTGTGCAGCAAGCCGCGCGTGACGCCGGCCGGTTGTTCCCGCTCAGCCTCGCCGCCGAAGGCAGTTGCACGATCGGCGGCAACCTCGCCACCAACGCGGGCGGCACGCAAGTGCTGCGCTACGGCAACATGCGCGACCTGACCCTGGGGCTGGAGGTCGTCACCGCGCAGGGCGAGGTGTGGCGCGGCCTGCGCGGCCTGCGCAAGGACAACACCGGCTACGACCTGCGCGATCTTTTCATCGGCAGCGAAGGCACGCTGGGCGTGATCACGGCGGCGACCTTGAAGCTGTATCCGCTGCCGGTGGCGCGCTGCACCGCGCTGCTGGCGCTGGATTCGATCGAGGCCGCGACCGCGATGCTGGGACGCGCGCGCGCCGGTTTCGGCGCCGCGTTGACCGGTTTCGAGCTGATGGCCGGCAACTGCCTGCAGATGGTGACGCGCCGTTTCCCGCAACAGCGCCTGCCCTTCGACGGCGCTTCGGCCGAACTGCCATGGTTTGCGCTGCTGGAATTGTCCGACAGCGAATCCGAAGCCCATGCGCGCGAACGCTTCGAGAGCGTGCTCGGCGAAGCAATCGAGGCGGGTTGCGTCGCGGACGCCGTGATCGCGGGTTCGCTCGCGCAAAGCCAGGCGCTCTGGCACCTGCGCGAAAGCATTCCGCTGGCGGAAAAGGAAATCGGCAAGAGCATCAAGCACGACGTGTCGATCCCGATATCGCGGATGGCGGAATTCGTCGAGGGCACCGACGCGGCGCTGGACGAGGCATTTCCGGGGATCGTGCACGTGATCTTCGGCCACCTCGGCGACGGCAACCTGCATTACAACGTGGCGCGCGGCGCGGACTGGAGCGAGGATCGATTGCTGTCGCGACAGCAAGACGTGTACGCACTGGTGCACGATCGCGTGCATGCGGTGGGTGGTTCGATCAGCGCCGAACACGGCATCGGCCAGCTCAAGCGCGATGCCCTGCCCCGCTACAAGGATCCGGTGGAAATGGCGTTGATGCACCGGATCAAGGCGACGCTCGACCCGCGGGGCATCATGAATCCCGGCAAGCTGCTGGGCTGACGCCGCGATGGGAGCCGTGTTACCGCTGATCACCGGGGTCATCTGGCTGTACGTCGCGTGGCGCTGGGTGCGCAAGCTTCCGGCAGGCAAGCCGGTCCGGGGCGTGCTGGCGATCGTCCTGTTGCTGGTCGCCGAATACCACTCGATCACCGGCCGTTTCTTCGGATCGCTGGCCTCCGCGGAACTGCCGCGCTTGATGCTGATCGTCCTGTCCTGGGCGTTCGGCGCGTTCCTGCTGCTGGCCATGCTGCTGGTGCTGCGCGACCTGCTGGGCGGACTGGTCTTGCCGTTCGCACGACGCGCCGGCCGCGGCATTCTCGCCGACGCGAAGCTGTCGGTGTCGATCGGGGTGCTCGCGGCGGCGTTGTCGGCGTGGGGCGTGTGGCAGGCGGTCAAGTTACCTGCCGTGAAAACGGTCGACATCGAAGTGCAGGGGCTGCCCGCCGCCTTCGACGGCTACCGGATCGTGCAGCTTTCGGACCTGCACGCCAGCCGATTGTTGCCGGCGTCTTGGATCGCGGCGATCGTCGCCAAAACCGATGCCCTGCACCCGGACCTGATCGTGATCACCGGGGACCTGCAGGATGGCACGCCCGCGGCGCGCGCGGCCGACGTGCAGCCGTTGCACGACTTGCGTGCACGCGACGGGGTGCTGGCGGTTCCCGGAAACCACGAGTATTACGTCGATTTCCGGGGCTGGATGGCGGCGTTCCATGAACTGGGCGTGCCCATGCTGCAGAACGCACACGCGCTGATCCAGCACGATGGCCACGTGCTCGCCGTGGCAGGCGTCACCGATCCCGCGGCATTGATGTTCGGCCTTCCGGGTCCCGATCTGAAGAAGGCCATGCAAGGCATTCCGCGCGACGTGCCGGTGATCCTGCTGAGCCATCGTCCCGGCAACGCGGCCGCGAGCGCGCGTGCGGGCGTTGCGCTGGAATTGGCCGGCCATACGCACGGCGGCCAGATCCGCGGGCCGGACCTGCTGACCAAGTGGACCAACCACGGTTACCTGTCGGGGCTGTATCGGGTCGGTTCGATGCAACTCTACGTCAGCAACGGCACCGGCTTGTGGAACGGCCTGGCGATCCGCCTCGGGCGTCCGTCCGAAATCACCCGCATCGTGTTGCGCGCCCCGTCCCGTCCAACCTCGCCGCGATCCCGGGCATCCGTCACGACCCCGCCTTGAAACCGTACCCGGCGAGGACGGGTTCCAGCGCCTCGATCCAGATCGCGTAGCCGGCCCGCGTCATGTGCAAGCCATCCTCGCGCAGCAACTCGGCCCGCGGCTCGCCGTGCGCGTCCAGCATCTTCGGCGCGACGTCGACGAACGCCACGCGGGATTGCGTGCGCGACCACTCGGAGATCAAGCGATTGGCCTCGCGCATTTGCGGCCACATCGCGAACCGCGCGAGGCTCGGCTTGATCGAGATGTAGGCAATCGCGACGTCCGGAAGGTCGTGACGCACCCGCCCGACGAACGCCTTGAATCCATCCAGCACCTGGCGCGGCGTGTCGCCTTCGGCGATGTCGTTGTCGCCGGCGTACATCACGATCACCTTCGGGTGACAGGCCGTGATGATCCGGTCCGCGTAAAAGGTGCTGTCGGCGATCGCCGATCCGCCGAAGCCGCGGTTGACCACCGGCACACCGGGGAAGGCCGTGGCCAGCGTCGTCCACATCCGGATCGACGAACTGCCCACGAACAGCACGCCATGCTGCGGTGGCGGGTGCGCGCTGTCACCTGCAACCAGTGCATCGATGTCCGCCTGCCAGTGCTGCGGCGGGGGCGGACGGGCGTGCGCGACGCTGCCCGCCAGCAGCAACAGCGCGACCACGAACAGCCTGCGAATCGAATCCGGTCTCGGCACCATCGTCACTGCGCGTTCCGCCGTTGCGCCTGGAATCCAGCCGGGAGATCGGGATTATGATACCTCTCCGGCCAGTGAACCTCCGCCCACGGCTGCTGCGTGATGCCAGCGATGCACAAACCCGGGCCATGTCGCCGCACCCGCGCTCGGGCGACCGCTGCCCTCCGTCGCGCCGCGCACTTCATCGGACCAGCGATGCTGCTGGCAATCCCGGCCACGCTGCCGTTGCGCGCCGCGACCGGCACGCCGGTCACGATCGGCAACGCGGACAACCGTATCGTCTTGGAGGCAGGCGCCGCGGCGCCGCGCGTGCTGCGTCTGACACGTGGCGGCGCGGATGCCTGGATCGCAACGGGCGAGGCGCACCTGATCGATTCGGCGATCGTGGCCGGACGGACTATCCCGTTGCACTGGCGTTTCGATCCCGCCGGCAGCCGCGTTGGCGAACGCGACGCGAGCCTGGTGTACGTCACGCACGCTCCCGACCTGCGCCTGCGCTGGACCTGGCAGGCGAGATCGGCACACGGGCCGCTCGAGCACACGATCGTCATCGAGAACCGCAGCGGGAACGAGGTGGAGATCCCGCTGCAGGACAGCCTCGATTTCAACTGGAAGATCGACGCCCGGCAACCGCTGCAGCAGTCGTGGATCGACAAGGGCGCCGGCGAGGCACCCCCCGTCGGCACCCATCTGGCTCCCGTGCCGGATGGTTACGCGTGGCGCGGCACATCCAGCACCTTCGCGCATCCGCGCCAGGGACAGCCGCGCGAGATCATCCCGTATTTCCTGGTGCGCGCGACGGACGCGGGAACGGGCGCGTGGTACACCGGCGTGGAGTTCAGCGGACGCATCGCGATGACCGTGCAACGGCACGGTGGCGAACTCTCAGGCACCGTCGGACTCGACCCGCAGCCGGGACCGTTCCGCACGCGCATCGAAGCGGGCGCGACCTTCGCCACGCCCACGGTCTTCCTCGGTGCCAGCGACGGCGACCTCGACGACACCGGCAACACCTTGCGGCGCTGGGTGCGCGCCGTACTGAACGATCCGGCCACGCTGCGCGATCCGCATTATCCGCTGGTCACCAACAACAGTTGGGGCAGCGCGATGGCGATCGATGAAAAGCAGGCGACACAGATGATCGCCGACGCCAGCGCGCTCGGCTTCGAGATGTTCCATCTGGATGCGGGCTGGTTCCGCGCGGTCGGCGACTGGCGTCCGGACCCGAAGAAGTTTCCGCATGGACTGGCTTGGCTCGCCGCCGACGCGCACCGGCACGGGATGAAGTTCGGCCTGTGGGCCGATTGGGCGCAGGCCGGCACCAGCACGGCAAAAGGCGCCCTCGATGTCGCCGATCCGCGCGTGCGGGGCTGGCTGATCACCGATCCGCCGCCCGGCTGGAAGCCGGCCGAGTTCAAGGGCATCACGATCGACCTGGGCGTGCCGGCGGCGCAGGCGTGGGCGGCGCACGAAACCAACCGCATCGTCAGCGAGTACCACGTGGACATGCTCGAACACGACGGCTACGTCGTGGCCCAGGGTTGCGACCGCGAAGACCATCCGCACATGCCGTCGGACCCGGCGAAGACACATCATTATCGCGACGATGATTTCCCGTGGGTGACCGGCAGCAACGACACCGACGTCAGCCTGCACGCGACGCGCGCCTATTACGCGATCCAGTCGCGGCTCAGGCGCCGGCATCCCGGCCTGCTGCTGGAGATCTGCAACGACGGCGGACGCATGGTCGATTTCGGCAGCGCCGCGCACGGCGACTATTTCTCGATCGTGGACGCCTACGATCCGGTGTCCAACCGCAAGGCCTTCCACGATGCCAGCCACGTATTGCCGCCGGCGATGCTGGAAGCCTACGTGATGGCGGTGCCGGCACCGCGCATCGAGAACTTCCGCTACATGTTGCGCAGCGGCATGCTGGGGTGGTTCACGGCGATGATCGACACCAGCACCTGGACGCGCGAACAGCACGCCGCCGCGGCGCGCGAGATCGCCTTCTACAAATCGACGCTGCGCCCGTTGATCCGCGATGCCGATCTCTTTCACGTGGGTTCCCGCCCCGACGGGCACGGTTGGGACGGCATGGAATATTTCGACAGCCGGCGTGGCACCGGCGTGCTCTACGCCTTTCACGGCGACGATGCGAAGCCGGGGTCGCACGCGTTCCGCCTCAAGGGCCTGCGCGCCACCGATCGATACACGCTGCACTTCAGGGACGGCACATCGCCCGATCGCACCGCGGGCGGCGACGAATTGATGCGCACCGGCGTCACGGTATCGCTGCCGCTGGCGAATTCATCGGAACTGGTCGTGATCGAAAGAATCAGGTAAGCCATCTTCATTCCCGCGCCGCCATCTGCCGCCGCCCGCCCCTGCAGTTGCGAGCGCGGCCGCAGTCGAGGAACATTCGCTCCATGGTCACGCCCCCCCTGCAGGCTTTCGATCTCTTTCCCACGCGCATCTGGCAGGCGCAGTTGCCTGCCTTGCGTCCGCAATTCGATTCGTGGATGGAGCTCGTGCTGCGAATGCGGGCGGCCAATCCGAAACCCGCGGGCCGCACCAACCGCCAGGGCTGGAACAGCGAAGACATGGCGGTGCTCGAAACACCGACGTTCGCGCCACTGCGCGATGCGGTACGCGCGGCCTGCACCAGCGCGTTGCGCGAGATGGGCGTCACGGGCGTTCCGTTCGACCTGCAATCCTGGGTGAACCTGCACGACCGCGGCGGCTTCAACTTCCTGCACGTGCACGAGGGCTGCCTGTTGTCGGGTTCGTTCTACCTGAAGGTGCCGCCCGGCTCCGGAAGGTTCGTGTTCCGCGATCCGCGACCCGGCGTGGTGCACGGTTACGTCAAGGGCGCGGTGCCGAACGGCTACAGCGACATCCAGCTCACGCCGGAAGCCGGGCTGATGGTGCTGTTCCCGTGCTGGATGGAACACTACGTCGAGCCGCACGACAGCGACGAGCCGCGCATCGTGATCGCGTTCAATGCAGTGATTGCCCAGGCGTGACGCCCCGCTCCTCCCGAACGGCTAGCGGCCCGGCACCGCATCGAAGGCGACGGTGAGGCGCGTCTGTTCACCGGAAATCGGCACCGTGCCGTGCCAGAAGTAGGAGGGAAACAGCACCAGCATGCCCGCCTCCGGACGAACTTCGTGCTGAGCCGCCAACGCGGGCATGGTGAGGATGCCGGGCTCGGCGAACGTCAACACGCCCTCGCGCGTCGTGGCGTCGGCCATGCTGTCGGGCAGGTCGATGTAACAAGCCGATGAAATCCAGCCGCGCGGATGCACGTGGTTGTGATGAAAACCATCGCTGCGCAACCTGACCGACCAGCTTCCGTTGAAGTGGTAGGCGCCGGTGTTCCGGCGGCGCAGCGGATCGTCGCTCTGGCCCATGCGCGCGATGTAGTCGCGGATCGGCGCGTCGAACGCCCCGAACAGAGCGCGGACCGCGGGATCCCCGCTGTGGACCAGGTCTTCCGTCGTCTCGGTCCCGTGGCGCAGGGACTGGAACAACAGCGGGTGACGATGGGCCGCGTGCAATTTTTCGAGACTGCGCTTCAGGTCGCCCAGGAAATCGGCCTGTGATTGCCACGCAGGCGGCGCTTCGAGTCGATAGGGCACGACGAGGTTCCGGTAATCGCAAAGCCGCGCGTAACGCTCGTCGCCGAGCATTCGCCACGCGGTCGTCTGCAAGGCGATGAGGTACTGATCGTCGGGCGACGCGACCCGCAGCGCCTCGCACGCCGGGAGTGCGGCGTCGGCAGCGCCGACGCCCAGCAGCGCGGCGACCTGGAGGGTGCGTGCCGCCACATCATCGGGCGTTGCCCGCAGGGCGCGTTCTGCGCGTTCGAGCGCAATGCGCGGATCGAATTCCAGCGCGGCGAGCCCGGCGCGCACCTGCAACGCGGGCGGTGACTGCGGGCGTTCCACCCTTGCTGCAAGGCAGGCGTAGGCGGCGCGCGGATCGCCAGCGCCCTGCAACACGGCGGCCTTGGCCGCCCACAATGCGTCATTGCCGGGACTGGACTGCAACGCGCGATCGAGCTCGGCGGTGGCTTCCGCGCTATCACCTGCACGCATCCAGATCAGTCGCGCCAGGTCGCCGTGCGCATCGACGTGTTGCGGGTCCGCCCGCAGGCAGTCCCGCAACGCGGCTTCGGCGCGATCGAACGCACCCAGCGCGACCAGGCTGCGGGCGTGCGTGTAACTGAAAGCCGCCGTTTGCGGCTCCCGCGCGCGCGTGCGCCGCGCCACGCTTTCGGCTTCCCCGTGGCGGTCCGCGGCCTGCAATGCGACCGCCAGTGCATGCGCTGCGGCGGCATTGTCGGGAGAATCCGCCGCGAGACGCCGGTAGAACGCAATCGCCTCGTCCTTGCGTCCGAGTGCGACCAGTGAAGTCACGTGTTGCGTGGCCAACTCCGGCGCGGCGTTGCCCGTGACACAGAACGGCGCGGCAACCGCCAGCGCCTGCGCGTGACGGCGCGTGTCGTTGCAACGGCGCGCCAACACCAGCGCCGCGCGCGGATCGGCGGGCGCTCCGGTGGCGGCTCGCAACAGAAACTGTTCGGCTTCCGTTTGCCGGCCGCCGTTGAGCAACAACTCACCCAGCATCGTCAACGTGGGAGGCCACACCGGATCGAGCGCCGCCGCCGCACGCAAGACCTGCTCGGCGCCTGCCGCATCGCCGAGCGCCAGTTTGGCGCCGGCGAGCAGCCGCCTCGCCTCGGCATAATCGGGGTTGGTGCTCGCAATGACTTCGAGCCGATCGTGCGCGGCGCGATAGTCCCCGGATTGCAGCAATCCGCTGATCTGCCGCATGGCATCCGGAAGCTGGGCGGAAATCATGTGCTTCGATGGATTATCGGGAATCGTCCGAATGATGTCGGATGCACGCGCGCCGCGCTATCGCCCCAAATGCCGGTCGAAGAACTTCACCATCACGGCGTAGGCTTCTTTTGATTCGGGCATCTCCGGATCGGAAAAGAACGAATGCCACATGCCGTCCCAGACGTGCAGTTCCGCATCGACGCCTGCGTCGGTCAGCAGGCGCTGGCTCTGGATGGCCGAGCTCATCGCGAAGTCGCGGGTACCGGTGATCAACAGCGTCGGCGGGAACTTCGCGAGCAGCGTCGGCGATTCGGCCGGAAACACCAACGGGTCTTTCGGGTCCGTCCCCTTGAAATAGGGCAAATCGGCGAACTTCAACACCGCTGTGGGCGGGGGCTCGCCATCCAGCACCGGGGCGATGTAGGCCGAGTCGCCGCCAATGTCGACGATCGATGCGCAGAAGATTCCGATCGCGCCCGGCACCGGCAGCTTTTGGTGGATGAACCAGGCCACCGCTTCGCCGGTCAAGCCGCCGCCAGCCGAACAGCCATAGATGCCGATGTTCTTCGCCGGATAGCGCTTCAACAGTTCGCGGTACACGGCGGCGACGTCTTCGCTCGCGGCCGGGAACACGTGCTCGGGACCCTGCCGATAATCCACGGTGATCACCTCGATCCCGCCGACGCTCGCGACCGGGATCGATTCGACCAGCCCGCCGGCCCCCGCGCCCCACAGGAACGCGCCGCCGTGCAGGTTGACCAGCACGCGGTCCGCTTGATCCTTCGCAATGCCCGGTTTCGGCGTGACCACCTGGGTCGGCACGCCGCCGATGATGCGCTTCTCGATCTTCACCGGATACAGCCGCCGCATCAGATCGGCGCGCGCGGTATTGATCTTGTCGTAGTACGCGCGGCTCGCGGCGACGGGACCGTCCAGCGGCGGCGCAGCGCGTCCCTCTTCGAGCATCCGCCGGAACATCCTGCGCGCCTCGGGCGAGGCGTAGCCGGAAAAGGGAACGGTGAACGGGGGAACCGTCAGGTTGCCTTGCGCGTCCACGCTCGTCTGCGGCGTCGCAATCTCCGGACAAGCGAACAGCACCATGGCTGCCAACACCACGACCACCCGCGAAGCCCCGCCGAAACCCGGATTCATGTGCGCCTCCGACCCTTTCGATGCAACCACTCAACGCGGATCGCGACGCAGGCGCGGCTTGCCATCGGCACCACGATAGACCGTGATGTCGTAGCGATGCCCGCGAAACGTCACATTCTCAAGTGTCATCGACTTCCACCCGGTTGGCAACACGGGCGGCCAGGCCGCGACGAGTCCGTCCTTCCCGATGCGCAGGCCCGTCAGCCCATAGACCAGGCTTTGCAGGTAACCGGCCGAGCCGGTGAGGAAATAACCGGTGTTGTTGCCGGGGGTTTCGGTGCGCACGTTGAAGGGCGCCTTCAGCATGTCGGACGAGATGTTGCGTTGCAGCCAGCGCGCGACGTCCGCCGAATCACCCAGCGTGGCGGCGGCGATGGTGAGCGGCGCGAGGCCCATGGTCCCCGGCGACTCCCTGCCCCGTATCGCCGGCGCGGCACTCAACCGGTAATCGTTGCGCCGCACGGTCTTGCTCATCGGCACATCCAGCGAGGGAAACGCCAGGAATGCGAAATCGTGATCGTCGGAAGCGCGCGGCACGCCGGGATCGAAGTCGAGATGGTGTTGACCGGCCTCGGAGAACGGAATGTGCAGCCCGGCGGCGATTTTCACCCAACGTGGGTCGGGGGTTGCGCCGACCACCCCGGCAGCGGCCGTGGCAATCCGCAGCGCCTTGGCGGCGGAAGCATTGGTGAAGGTGTCATCGTCGACGTGCGCGTAAGGTTCCTCGACCGACACGACATCGCGAATGCCGTAGCGCCGCTTCGCGGCGTCGTAGGTCGCGCGACTCGCCCAGAAATCGGCGACGTCGCGGATCACCGGCCAGCCGTCCTTTCGCAGCCATTCCAGGTCATGCGTGGCCAGCCAGTACTGCCACTGCGCGATCGCGATGTCGGCATTGACGTGGATCTCGCCGACACTCAAGCGGTGCGCGGCGTACAGGACCTGCTCGCTGCCGTTCTCGGGATCGGCTTCCCACGGATATTGGGCGCCCGCGAATCCGGCCGCCAGCGCGCGCTGTTGCGCGGGCGGCAACGTGCGGTCGCGGAACATCACGATGGAACGCGCGCGTTGCGGGTGCAACAACACCAGCGACGGGAACATCCAGGAATCACTGTCCCAGAACACATGGCCCGCGTAACCCGTGGTGATGCCGCACGCGCCCACGCCCCATGATGTATCGGGCGCCACGTTGGCGAGCAGGTAATACAGGTCCGAGTGCACCGCGAGCTGGGCCTGCGGATCGCCGTCGATGCGGATATCCGACTGCCACAGCTTCGCCCATGCCGCGCGCTGCGCCTGCAGCATCGCCTGGAAGCCGTGTTCGCGTGCCGCCTCGGCCAGCGCAAGATCGGCCTTGGCATCGCCGCCCCAGCCTTCGCGCGACAGCGCGACGTATTTGGTGAAGGCGTAGGTCTTGCCCTTCTCCACCCTGACGCGCATGTCCAGCGACAAGCGGTAGTCGCTGCGATCCAGCTTCGTTTCGTCCGGTTGCACGCCTTTCGGCAATTGCACGGCCACGGCTTCGCCCATGCGCGGACCGTTCATCGCCTGACCGTCCAGCCGCAAGGTAAGATTGGAAGTGTCGCCCTGGGCGTCCAACACGTGTGTATCGCCGTGATACCAGATGGCCGCGCGATCGGGCGTGGCCGGTGGCACCGGTTTCAACGCAAGACCATGCGCTTCCAGCGCTTGCCGGAAGCGATCGCCGGTGAGACCGGTGTCACCCGGCAGCTTCGCCAGTGGCAGGCGCGGCTGGGACGGCGCCCACAACACCAGCGGGAACGACAGTTCGACCACGCCGTCGAATTCCGGCGTGATCGTGAAACGAGCGGCAGCGAGGTGCGGCGAAGCTTCGCTGACGAAACTGATGATTTCGACGCGCGTCGCCCTGTCCCGATCGACGTAACGGTAACGCGTGGTCAGCGTGGCGTCGCGCAGGTTCAGGACCTGTTGGTAATCCTGGAATGCCGAAGATTCCAGCGGCGCGAGGTTCAACCAGGTTGCCGACGGACCCGCGCGGTAATCGATGCCGGTCCAGCCCGGGATCGCCGCGGGTCGCGCGATGTCGTCCTTGCCGTAATCCATGAACGCGACGAGATACGACAGGTTGCCTTCGGTCCCGCGCGGCGACGTGAAGGTCGAGACGTAGCCGTTGGCGAGTTGGCCCGGAAAGTAGTTATCGAAATTCTTCGCGGTGGCGGTGAGCAGGAAGCTCGGGTCCGTCGCGGTGACGGCGGCTGCCATCATCGTAAAGCCAAGAAGCAGGACGGCGAACCCGTTGCGGAGTAAGTGCTTCATCACGGCGTCAAGCCCGAGTTTCCGTTCGTGCTGAGCTTGTCGAAGCATGAACGGGAACGAGCATTCAGCCGTTCGCCCTTCGACAAACCCAAGGCGAACGGAGATATCGAAACGGCTCTGCTCATTCTTCCGTGCGTGTGAGGCGGGCCTTGCCGCCGACGCCACGACCGACCGTGACGTCGTAGTGCTTGCCGCGGAACGCGATGCCCCGCAACGTCACCGATTTCCAGCCCGGCGGCAGGATCGGCGCGTATTTCGGGTCGAGCCCCTCGTCGTCGATGCGCAAGCCGCTCAAGCCATAGATGAAGCTCTGCACGAAGCCCGCCGAGGTCGCGAGGATGTAACCCGCGTTGTTGGTGGCGGTTTCGGTGCGGACGTTGAACGGGGCTTTGAGGAACCCGACCAGGTTGCGGTGGATCCAGTCCCCCACGGCCTGCGCGTCGCCCAGCTCGGCGGCGCCGACGGTCAGCATCACCATCATCATTTCGTTGGGGTTGTCGCCGTGGGTCTTCAGCGCCTGCAACTGGAAGTCGAAATCGTTGCGCCGCACTTCGGGCGACATCGGCAAATCGAGGTTCGGATACATCAGCCACGCCAGCGACGAACCCATCCAGGTGATCTTGTCGTGCGGCACCGACGGATCGAAATCGTAGTGACGCTGCGCCTTTTCATCGAACGGGATGTACATCTTCGACGCGATCTCGGCCCAGGCGGGATCCGGTTTCGCGCCGACCAGCGCCGCCGCTTTCGTCGCGATCCTGAGCGCCTTGGCCGCCGCGGCGTTGGTGAAGGTGTCGTTGGGGACGTCGTCGTAGGCTTCATCGGGCGAGGTGACGTGCAGGATTTCGTAGCGGTCTTTCGCCCTGTCGTACGTGACGCGGCTTTTCCAGAACGTCGCGATGCCTTCGATCACCGGCCAACCGTATTGCTTCAGCCAATCGCGATCGCCGGTCGCGAGGTAGTACTGCCATTGCGCGATCGCGATGTCCGCGTTGACGTGGATTTCGCGATAGACGCCGTAGGCGAAGTGCGGCGTGACGTCCACGCCCTTCTGCGGATCGGATTCCCACGGATACATCAGGCCCTTCGCCCCGTACTGCGCAGCGCGTTCGCGCGCGCCCTGCATGGTGCGATGGCGAAACATCACGATGGATTTCGCGCGTTCCGGATGCAGCAGCAACAGCGCCGGGAACACCCACGAATCGGAATCCCAGAACACGTGGCCTGCGTAGTTGGGCGTCAGTGCGCAGGCGCCCATCGCCCACGCGGTGTTTGCCGTGGTATTGGAAAGGATGTAGTAAAGGTCGGAATGCAGCGCGCGCTGCACCGCCTCGTCGTGATCGACCACGATGTCGGCTTTCCAGAGATCGTGCCATGCGGCGACGTGACGGGCGAGCAGCCGGTCGAAGCCCGCGCTGCGCGCCCGGGTCGCGAGCTCAAGGTCGGCCTTGGCATCGCCACCCCAGTCCTGCCGCGATGCCGCGACATATTTGGTGAAGGTGTAGCTTTTCCCCTTGCGCACCGTGGCGACGATATCCAGCGACAACTTGTCGGGGGTTTTCTCCAGCTTCACGCTCTCGACTTTCAGCCCACGCGGCAGCGCGATCGCCGCGGCTTCGGCCATCTTCAACCCGTTCACTGCCTGGCCGTCGAGCCACAGCGTCAATTGCTTCGCGTCGCCGCCATCGTTGGTGATGGTCGTGGTGCCCGGATACCAGACGGGCGCGCGATCCGGCGTGGGGATCGGCTTGTCGTTGAGGTTCTGCCCACTGGCGATCACGGCGTCGATCATCCCGTCGCCGGTCATGCTGTCGATCGGGAAGCGCGGCTGGTGGCCCGACCACAACCGGAACGGAAACTTGAGTTGCACCTTGCCGTCGAACTGCGGCGTGATCGAGATTTGCGTCGCGGCGAGATGCGGATCGGCCTGGCTGACGAACGTCACCACTTTCACGTCGGTCGGATTCTTGACATACGTGAAGCGGTAGTTCGTGGTCAGCGTGCCGTCATGCATGTTCAGCGTTTGCGAATAGCCGGAAAAGATCTCCGGATCGAGACGCGTCGAATTCATCCAGCCCGTGCCGGGGTTGTAGTCGACCTCGCTCCAGCCCGGGATCGCGGCCGGCCGCGAAATGTCGCCTTGGGTGTAATCCATGAAGGCGACCATGTACGCGCGATCCGGTTCGGTGCCGCGCACCGAGGTCATGGTCGAGAAGTAGCCGTTGGCGAGATAGGACGGGAAGTACGCGCCGAAATCCTTCGCCGTAGCCGTCAGCAGGAACCCCGGATCGGTGGCATTCTGTGCGAAGGCAGGCGCGCACGGCACAAGTACGAGCGCGAAAAGAAATGAAAATACGAGGCCGCGGCTTTTCATCGCGATGCTCCGGTGTTCGGCTGGGATACACGGCACACAGCCGGCAGGTTGGGGGAGCGGCTCTTGCGGACCCCAACGGACGAACGAACCAGGCCGGGTTTCACCCGCGGGAAAGCGCGGGCTCGACCCAACCTGCGAACTGCAGCTTCTGCCGCGGCCCGGATCGTCATCAGGCACGATCCGGGCCTTTCACGGCGATTTTCAGAACTGGTACTTCGCCTGGAAAAACACCTCGCGTCCGGTCAGCGGGCGCGCCAGGATCACGCCGCCGATGCCGGCGTTCTTGCCGGCAAAGCGCGCGTTGCCCTCAGTCAGTCCGATCGCATTGGTCAGGTTGGTGCCTTGCAGGCGGAACTGCCAGTTCGGGCCATAGTCGGCCATGATGCCCGCACCGAGCGTGTGGAAATTGCCCAGCGGCTGCAACCCGGTCTGGTCCTCGTAGCGCTGGCCGGCATATTCGTAGGTCAGGAAGCCGGTGACGCTGCCCCAGCCCGTCGGCAAGGTGTAGCTGGGCATGAACAGGTAGCGGACCTTGGGCTGGCGTTGCAGCGGCTTTCCGTTGATACCGACGCACTGATTGTTGCCGTTGATGTCGGTGTATGGCAGGCACGAGTCGTTATGGCTGTAGTGCCCGTCCATGTAGTCGGCGATCAATTTCAGGTGCAGGTTCTCGATCGGCGACCACGTGCCGTTGAAATCCAGCCCGTGGGTGTTCGCCCCGTAATTGGAGACCGGGCCGGTCGGCACGCCACTGATAGTCGTCGGCTGGTACTGCAAGCCGGTGAACAGGCGGTGGTAGACGCTGACGTCCACGAACACCGTTTGCGACTGGAACTTGAAGCCGGCCTCCATGTTCTTGATCTTCTGCATGGGCGAGAAGTTGCCATTGGCGCCGCGGATGCCGTTGTCGAAATCGTTGAAGTGGCCGCCGGTGTTGGCGCGGACGTACGCACTCATGTTGTCGTTGAACTGGTAGTTCGCGCCGGCGGTGAACGAGGAGTGGGTTTTGTCGTAGTGCTCCATGTCCCAGGTGCCGTTGCACACCGGCGTGCTGTTGTCATACAGCGTGTTCGGATTGCCGTCGAGGTCGACCGGCGAACGGTTGCAGGTCCGCTGGTGGACATCGATGTTCTCGACGCGCCCGCCGGCCTGCAGTAGCCACGGACCGATGGTCCATGAATCCGACAGGTAGAACGCCTTGTTGGTACCGGTGCCCGCCTCGACGATGTTGTAGTTGCCGTTGAAGTTGTAGAACCCCTGCGGATTGGCCACCACGATGGTCTGCCCGTTCTGCTGGTAGGTCAGTCCGATCGGCTGGGTGTTCGGCTGGTTGAGCATCAGCATGTTGTTGCCCAGCGACCAGTTGTCGTGGTCGGTGTAGCGTGCCAGGTAGACGCCGGCCGTGAGCGTGTTGCCGCTGAAGATTTCCTTGCTGATCCGCAAATCATTGTTGAGACTCTTCAGGCGTTTCTGGATGTACCACCAGCCCTGCCCGATCACGCTCTGGTCCAGCGGCACGGTCTGGCCGTTGGGCAGCGTGGCCGAAACGTCGTAGCCGGGCGGCAGGCCCTGTCCATTCGGCCCGAGATTGTTGGTGTCGTTCGCGGTCGCGCCGTTGCAGTAACCCGCCGGCTGCGCAATCTGGCAACCGTACAGGAAATACCCCAGCGGCCTCGGATTGGGGCCGGAGAACAACGCGTTGGTTGGCAGGTCGCCGCCGAAATACAGGAAGTGGTCCGAGATGGTCCACGAACCGAGCGAGGTGTCGAAACTGCCGCCGAAGTAGTTCAGGTTGCCGCCGCGGCCATTGGCGAGGTTCGCGTTCTCGAGATAACCCAGCGGGTTCGGCACCTGCACGTGCTGGATCGCGCGGCTTCCGTACGTGCCGGTCGACGGGTCGAACCCCGGATAGCCGGAAAAGCTGCTGCCCGAACCCTGGATCATCGGGATCGGCACCATGAACTGGTTCTTGTCGTTGAGCTTGCGCGCCCACAGCATGAACGAACCGTTGTCCCAATCGTGGCTCAGCGTGGCGGTGAGCTGGCCGCCCTTGTCCGCCTTGAATTGCGGAGAGCGCACGCCGTCGGAGGTGCGATAGAACCCGCCGATGCTCGCATACCAACCGTCGGCGAGCTTGAACCCGTAGAAGCCGTCGACACGCCACAGGCCTTCGTCGCCGTAGGTGAGCCCGACGTCGCCGGACGGCTCGGCGGTGCCCTGGCGCAGGATGAAGTTGGCGGTCGCGCCCATCTGGCCGGGGCCGAACACCGCGCCCGGGCCGCCCTGCACGATTTCCACGCGTTCGATGGTGTCGTCCAGCCTGAACAACGAACTCGAGTCCATGAACGACAACGAAGGCATGCCGTAGATCGGCGAACCGTTGATCATGTTGGTGAAGAACGGCGCGTCGCCACCGCCGGGGAAGCCCGCGATCTCGATGTTGGCGCCGGTCTGGCCGCCGGTGGACTCGGGCCAGATGCCGGGGGAAATCTTCAGAAGGTCGGCGACGCTGACCGGGTTGGCTTGCCGGATTTCTTCGCGATTTGCCGTGACGATGTTGTAGCTTGCATCGAGTCGCCTGACGCCGACCGCACTGGCCGTCACCACCAAGGTCTGCAAGGTCGTGGTCTTTTCCTGCTTGCCCCTCTGGCTCCGGTCGGGCGCGGTGGTCTGCGCGCCGGCGGTGGTTTGCGCGGCGGCGCTGCCCGCAGGCTGCGCGTCCTGGGCGGTTGCCGCATTTGCTTGCACGCCTGTGGCCGCTGCCCAGGCGGCCGGTGACAACGCTGCAATGATGGCGCTTGTCAGCGCCAGCCTGATCAACTTGTCGCTCTTCATGACAGTCCTCCAGCGATGGGAAATTTTCAATGCTGCACTTGCCGGGCCTTTTGACCAGCGCCCTTTTTGCATGAAGCGAACTCCGCGCATACCGCACGCACGGAGCCCCCTTGATCGAATCGAGCAGTTTTCCTCGCAGCGCGCATCGCACTCGTCGCGCGCTTTTTCCACTCACGGATTGATGGCGTCGGCACCTCCGGATGACGATTTCGTCGAAAGGATCCAGGGCTTCGCCCATGAATGACCGCGCGAACGCCCCGCACCGATACGCGGGCCGCTCGTGGCTGCGTGACATGATTTCGACGCATGCGCGAGCCAGCCTCGACGGGCGGCAACATCGCGCGCGTGAAAGAGGGCGGCTTGCAGGCGCATCGCACCCGCGATCGGTTTCGGGGTACCCGCGGTCGAGATGGCCAATCTGGTGGCCCGTGGCGCTGCTTGCCCACTCCAACGAACGACAACGGTACCCGCACTCATACCGATCATTCCCCGATGGCTCGCGGGACAAAGTCTGCGCCCGCAAAGACAGCGCTGTCAACTTGCAGCGCGTCATCCTGCTGCGGGGGTGGCGGATGAACAGCATCGCATCGACCGAAACGCGCCAAGTCAGGCACGATGCCGCATCGGCGCCACTTCGCATGTTGCGTCGCAGCAACAGCGGGCCGCGTAAATCGGGGCTTTTGCCAAGGGGCCGAGCTGTGCCACACTGTGCCCCGCGGCATTTCGTGACAGCGCTGTCACCGCCTAATGAGAGACCATCGAAAGGAGCGTCAGGTGGGATCGGTAACGCTCGATGACGTCGCCAAGCTGGCTGGCGTTTCCGCCAAAACGGTTTCCCGCGTAGCCAATGACGAACGTTCGGTACGCCCGGACACGCGCGAACGCGTGCTGCGCGCGATCGAGCAACTCGACTACCGCCCCAACCTGCTCGCGCGTGGATTGAGCGGCGCCCACGCCTACACGATCGGGCTGCTTTACGACAATCCCAACGCCTATTACATCATCTCGATGCAGCAAGGCGCGCTTGCGGCGTGCGACGACTTGCACTTCGGCCTGCAGATGCGCCCGTGCAATTCCCGATCACCCGCACTGGCAGAGGAATTGCGCGATTTCGTGCACCGCTCCCGGCTTTCCGGCCTGGTGCTGACCACGCCCGTGTCCGAGCGCACCGCATCGTTGCGCAGGCTGGCCACGTACGATATTCCGTTCGTCCGGATCCTGTCCGCCGCACGGGACCCGCTGGATGGATTCCCCTGCGTCTACGTCGACGACCGCGACGCCGCGTACGCCATCGTTGCCCACCTGCTCCAGCTCGGCCACGTCAGGATCGGCTTCCTGCAGGGCGGCAAGCATCACCACGCCAGTGCCGAGCGCCTCAGGGGCTACAAGGACGCCCTGCGCGACTATGGTGTTCCGCTGCGCAAGGAGTTGATGGTCGAGGGCGACTACGTGTTCGATGACGGGTTTCGCGGCGCGCGCCGCCTGCTCGACCTTGCCGAACCGCCCACCGCGATTTTCGGATGCAACGACGAAATCGCCGCAGGCGCACTGGCCGCCGCGCAGTCGACCGGGCTGAGCGTCCCCTACGATGTCTCGATCGCGGGATTCGAGGACAGCCCGTTTTCACGCCACTCGTGGCCGCCGCTCACCACCGCGCGGCAACGCGCCGACGTCATCGTCGAATGCGCCACCCGCATGTTGATCGCGCGCATCAGCGGCGACGAGGTCGACAACGCCGGCTTCACACCCGAGCTGGTGGTGCGCGGATCGACCGCCCCGCCGCGCCCGAAATCGCGCCGGCGCAACCGACGGTAGCCTTGCGCATGCCGACACGCGCCGCCAGGGCATTTCATCCGCGACGGCGGAGCGACCCGCAAGGGGCTACGATGAAGCGCTGCCGGTTCCGGCGCATGCGACCCGGGCGCGTCCGGCCCGGTCGGACCGGCCGGAACCCGCACGCTGCCAACACGATCATGAGGTGCCCGTCATGAAAGTTCGCCCGCTTTTCGTCGTCTTCGCCCTCACGGCACTCGTCGCGACCACCAGCTTCGCGGCGACGCCCGATCCGGCCAAAACCCGCAGTTACATCGACCACGCCTGGAGCACCCTTACCCGTTCGGTGAACGAGTGCCGGGCCCTGGTCGATCCCAAGGTGCCGTCGCGTTCGGTGATCTACCTGCCTGCGGGCGTGACGGCTCCGGCTTCGCTGGCGCAAAGCGCCAAACGTTGCGGCGTGAAGGTGGAAAACCTGCCGACGCCGATCCACGAGCTGGGTGATGTCGATCCCACCAGGTTGCCCGCGCAAGGCTTGCTGTACCTGCCCCATCCCTACGTGGTGCCGGGCGGCTTCTTCAACGAGATGTATGGCTGGGACAGTTATTTCATCGTGCTGGGGCTGGTGGCCGACCATCGCCAGCAGCTCGCGCTCGACATGGTCGACAACGCCCTGTACGAAGTCGAATACTACGGCGGCGTGCTCAACGCCAATCGCACCTACTACCTCACCCGTTCGCAGCCGCCGCTGCTGACGGCGATGATGACCGCGGTGATGGACGATCCCGCCAGTTTCAAGGATGCCGCCGCGAAGCGCGCGTGGCTCGAAAAGGCCTACCCGCTGGCGGTCCGCAATTATGAAATCTGGACGCGCAAGCAACACCTCGCCGGCGACACCGGCCTGTCGCGCTATTTCGACTTCGGCCACGGCCCGGTCATCGAGATGCCCGACAGCGACTACTACGTCGGCGTGATCCGCTGGCTGCTGGCGCATCCGTCCGAAAACCCCGGCTATCTGATCAAGGCGCCGCAACATCCGGACAAGGCACAAGCCGAAACACTGAAGACCACCAGTTGCGACGTCACGAAGTCGAAAATCTGTGCGGGCGATTGGCTGGACGGCTACCGCCTCACCGCCGACTACTACCTCGGCGACCGCGCGATGCGCGAATCCGGTTTCGACACCGATTTCCATTTCGGCCCGTGGGGCGGTTCCACCCACCACTATGCCGGCGCCGGCCTCAACAGCCTGCTCTACAAGTACGCGCGCGACCTGCATGACTTCGCGGCGGAACTTGGCAAGGCCGACGATGCGCAACGCTGGGCCGATGCTGCCGCAGCCCGCAAGAATGCAATGGACAAATACCTGTGGCACGCCGACCAGGGCCGCTACATGGATTGGGATTTCGTCGCCGGCAAGGCCTCCACCGATCCCTACCTGACGATGTTCTATCCGCTGTGGGCCGGCGCGGCTTCACCGCAGCAGGCCAAGGCACTGGTCGGCCAGCTCAAGCTGTTCGAACACAAGGGCGGCCTCGCCATGAGTACCCGTGACACCGGCGCGCAATGGGACGCGCCGTTCGGTTGGGCGCCGACCAACTGGATCGCCGCCAAGGGCCTCCAGGACTACGGCTTCAGGACCGACGCCTTGCGGATTTCCTGCGCGTTCACGGGCACGATCGACCGCAGCCTGGCCAAGGACGGCACCATCCGCGAGAAGTACAACATGGTGCTCGGCAACGCCGACGTGAAGATCACCGCGGGCTACAAGGCCAACGTGATCGGCTTCGGCTGGACCAACGGCGTGTACCTCAAGATGGATCACCTCATCGCCGCCGACGGCGGCTGCAAATCCGCGCCGGCAGCCCCATCCGCAGCCGCGCATTGACCCAGCCCACATCGCACCGCGACCACCATCCTTCCGCCCGCTGCATCCACCAGGACGCTCCGATGAACACGATCGCCACGACCGCCACCGGACACGCACGCCGCCACGCCGCCTTCGTTGCCATCCTCGCCGCCCTGGCCGGATTGATGTTCGGCCTCGACGTCGGGGTGATTTCGGGTGCGCAGCAATTCATCCAGCGCGAGTTCGGCATCAGCGATGCCGTGCTCGAGCACATCGTCAGCAGCATGATGTGGGGCGCCGCCGTCGGCGCGGCGCTGGCGGCGTGGCTTTCCAAACACTTCGGACGCAAGCGCTCGTTGATCCTGAGCGCCAGCCTGTTCGTGGTCGGCTCCCTGGTCTGTGCCGCGGCGTGGTCGCCCGACGCCCTGATCGGCGCGCGCTTCGTGCTCGGCCTCGCGATCGGCATCGCTGCGTTCACCGCACCGCTGTACCTGGCCGAGATCGCACCGACGGACCGACGCGGCGCGATGATCTCGACCTACCAGCTGATGATCACCATCGGCATCTTCGTGGCGTTCCTGTCCGACACGGGTTTCAGCTACATCGAAAGCTGGCGCTGGATGCTGGGCATCATCGCGCTGCCCGGCGCGCTGTTCCTGCTGGGCGTGTTGAGCCTGCCGGAAAGCCCGCGCTGGCTGGTGCTCAAGCAACGCGCCGCCGACGCCAACGCGGTGCTGCAGAAGTTGCGCGGCGACCCCGAGGCCGTGCGCAAGGAAGTAGCCGACATCCAGGAACAATTGCGCACGCCGCAGCAGGGTTGGCAGCTGTTCCTGCAGAACCGCAATTTCCGTCGCTCGGTGGGTCTCGGCATCGCGCTGCAGGTGGTCCAGCAACTGACCGGCATCAACGTGGTGATGTACTACGCGCCGCGCATCTTCGCGGACATGGGCTACGCCACCAGCGCACAGATGTGGTTCACCGCGATCGTCGGCCTGACCAACGTGCTGGCCACCTTCATTGCGATCGGCTTCGTCGACAAGATCGGCCGCAAACCCATCCTTTACGCCGGCTTCGTGGTGATGGCGATCGGGCTTGGCATCGTCGGCCTGCTGATGCATGTCGGCATGGCCAGCCAGGGCGAACACCTGCTGGCGGTCGCCATGCTGCTGGTGTTCGTGATCGGCTTTGCGTTCTCCGCCGGTCCGCTGGTATGGACGCTGTGCTCCGAAATCCAGCCACTGAAAGGGCGCGATTTCGGGATCGGCGTTTCCACCGTGACCAACTGGGT
Organism: Lysobacterales bacterium 66-474; assembly: GCA_001899805.1. Classification (GTDB taxonomy): domain Bacteria; phylum Pseudomonadota; class Gammaproteobacteria; order Xanthomonadales; family Rhodanobacteraceae; genus 66-474. The sequence continues at coordinate 216,404 of MKWP01000014.1, read as the reverse complement.
GTTCACCGGAATCGTGGGCGTGACCTTCCTGACCCTGCTCAACAACATCGGCAGCGCCAACACGTTCTGGCTGTACGCCGCCTTCAACGCATCGTTCCTGCTGTTCACCTGGGCACTGGTGCCGGAAACCAAGGGCGTCAGCCTCGAACAGATCGAACGCAAGTTGATGGCTGGCGAACGCTTGCGCAACATCGGCGCATGAGGCGCGGGGCGAATGGCGTGCCGGGCCATTCGACGTTCGACGTGACATCCGCGCCTTCCAAAATCGCGCCTTCCAAAATACGGTGGGCGCGATCCGTTCGTGCCTTGCCCGGCCTGCTCAGAGATTGCTGCGCGCCAATTGCTTCAACTGTTCCATGGTCTCGGGCGTGAGCGGGCCGAGCACACCGCGCCGCTGTTCCGGGATGTGCGCGAACGCATCCTCGTCGCCGAACACGTAGTAGTCCAGCAGGTTGCGCCACGCCGCCTGCTCGGCAGGCGGCAGCGCGTGGAACGCGAGCAGGCAGTGGAACAACGCGGCGCGCGCATGGCCGGAGTGGTAACCCGGGACGGGAACCGTGCTCCACCAGTAGTTCACCAGCGCGTTGAGCTGTTCCAGCGATTCGACGTGGTGCCACCACAGCGGCGGGATGTAGATGGCATCGCCCTCGTCGAGGTCGGCCGCCTGCGCCGCCGCCAGCGCGAGCTTGAGGCGCGGGTAGCGTGGATCGTCCGGGCGATCCAGCCGCGCCATGCTGATCGCCGCGCCGGTCGGCGCGAAATCCAGCGGACCGACGTACAGGTTGGGCAGTTGCCCGGGCGGAAACAGCGTGAAGCGGCGCGTGCCGCACACCACGCAGGCGATGTTCTGCTGCGAATCGAAGTGCGTGGGGGTGACGGTGCGATTGCCCATCCACAGGCGCGGCTCGATGCCCGGATCGAGGAACGGCAGCACGTGGTCGGCCAGCAGGCCGGGCAGGCACTCGCGCAGCGGCACGCTCTGGATCACCAGTCCCGGCGCGTGCTCGCGCTGGCTGTAGCCGGCCAACCGCTGCAGCCCCAGCGTGATCGGCACCTTGAAGTGCTGGTAGTTGAGTTCCCCCATGTCGGTGCTGTAGCCGATGAGGCCATCGGCGTCCGGCGCGATCATCAGGGTGGTGACGTCGGCGCCGTTGTCCAGTTCGCCCAGCCGCTGCGCGAAGGCGGTGTCCGATTGCAACGCCAGTTTGACGATGGGCCAGTCGCGCACCAGCCCGCGGATCACCAGCGGCTTGCCGCGCGCGATGACCGCGGCGAGATCGAACTTGCGCGGATCGCCTGCGTATTCCTCGATCGGGGCGGACTTCGCGATCGCCGCCGTCGTCGCGTTCATGGGCTGGCTTCCGCATCCGCGGCGTGCACGGCGGCGAAGAACGCGCGCAGCTTCGCGGCGTCCTTGACGCCGGGCGAAGACTCCACGCCACTGGCGAGATCCACGGCCCATGGCCGCACCGCGCGGATCGCGTCGCCCACGTTGCCAGGATTCAAGCCTCCCGCGAGGATGATCGGACGATCGAGATCGCGCGGAATGCGCGACCAGTCGAAGGTCTTGCCCTGCCCGCCCTGCTGGCCGGGCGGATGGCCGTCCAGCACGAAGCCGGCTGCGTGCACATGTTCGGCCGCAATCGCGCGTACATCGACATTGCCGGCCATGCCCAAGGCCTTCAGGTAGCGCACGCCGAACAATTCGCAGAACGCGGCGTCTTCAAGACCGTGGAATTGCACCAGGTCGGGCCGCACCGTGCCGATGATCCGGCCGACCTGGTCTGCAGGCAGGCCATGGCTCAACACCACCGCGTCGACGAACGCCGGCAGCGCATCGCGGATCGCGCGCGCCTGGTCGATCGACACGCAGCGTGGACTGGTTGGCGTCATCACCATGCCGATCGCGTCCGCGCCCAGCTCGCAGGCGAGCAGCGCATCCTCGATGCGGGTGACGCCGCAGATTTTCACGCGGGTACGGTTCATGCCGGCAGCGTGACACCGGGTGGGAGCCCCCATTGTGGGGGATAACGTGGCCCGACGAAGGTCAGGCCCTGCGGCATCGCGGTGACACCGGCAAGTTCGCGATCGCGCGCGGCCAGCAGCTCGGCGATCCATCCGCGCGGCCGCTCGCCGCGCCCGACTTCCAGCAGCGACCCCGCGATGTTGCGCACCATGTGGTGCAGGAAGGCGTTCGCCTCGATCTCGAGGATCACATGCTCGCCGTCGCGTCGCACGCTCACCGCATGCACGCTGCGGCGCGCGTGCGCGGCCTGGCACGACACCGCACGGAACGAGGAAAAATCCTGCTCTCCGACCAGGCATTGCGCGGCAGCGTGCATCGCGTCCGCATCGAGGGGCCTGCGCTCCCACGCGACGTAGCGCGCATCCAGCGCGGGACGAACCGCGCGATTCAGGATCGCGTAGCGATAACGCCGTGCGCGCGCGGCGAAACGCGCGTGGAAATCATCCGGCATCTGCCTCGCCCACAACACCGCGATGGCGCGCGGCAACTGCGTGGTGGCACCGAGCACCCATGCGCGATCGTCGCGTTCGGCATCGCTATCGAAATGCACCACCTGGCAACGCGCGTGCACGCCGGCATCGGTGCGTCCCGCGCAGGTCACCGCGACCGGATGGTCGGCGACGAACGACAATGCCGCCTCGACCTCGGCCTGCACACTCGGCCCGTGCGCGAGCCGTTGCCAGCCGAGGAAATCGGTGCCGTCGTATTCGATGCCCAGCGCGATGCGCATGGCGCCAGCAAGCCCTAACCGGCGACGTCGGCCAACAATCGCTTGGCTTCGTCCTTCTGCGTCTGCGAGCCTTCTTCCAGCACTTCATCCAGCATCGCGCGTGCGCCGACCGGGTCGCCCATGTCGAGGTAGGCGCGCGCGAGGTCGAGTTTGGTGTCGACCGGATCGTCGGCGAACTCGGGTTCTGCGGCAGGCTCCGGCGCCGCCACGGGTGCGATCACCGTATTGTCGAACGGCTCCTGCATGTGAAGGTCTGCGGCGTGGGTGGGTTCAGACTCGACGGTCGCGATCGCCGTCTCGTCCGTCCCGGATTCATCGACGCGCGATGGCACGACCGCCACGCTTTCCGGGTAATCGTGCGTCGCGGGCGGCAACTCGAACAGCGGCAGATGCGGCGCCAGCTCCTCGCCCATCTCCGCCACTTCCCGCCATTCCGGGCCGTGCAGGTCGTCGACGTGGGCGCGCATCGCCTTCGCGGCCTCGATGAACGCGGGTTCGTCGCCGCGCGCGTGGATCAAGCGGCACAGCGCAAGGTGCGCGGCGAGGTCTTCCGGATGCTCCGCGATTTCGGCATGCAGCGCGGTCTCTTCATCGGCCGAATCGGATTGTGGTGGCGTGACGTCGTCGGGGTCCGGCAACGGACCCCTTGCAACCGGGGTCGCCGCACCTCCACGCCGCCTGCGCAACCAGCCCAGCACGATCAACGCCAACACGACCAGGCCGGCCACGAGCCAGGTAACGGGCCGATTGAACCAGGACTCGCCGCCCGCGGGCTTCGTTGTCGGTTTGCTGCCGGCCTGTGCCGAAGCCGCGGGTACCGCGGCCTGCTTCGATGCACTCGCTGCCGCAGCCGTGCCCGCCGAAGCCCCGGCGACGCCGGATTTTCCGGACTGCACCTCGGCCAGCTTGCGTTGCAACTCGGCGACGGTCGCATCCTTGAGGCTGAGCAGCTTGCCGGACTTGTCGGAGATGTCCTTCAGGCTGCGCACGCGCGACTCGAGGTCGGCGTTGGATTGCTCCAGGCTGACCAGGGTCCCGCGATCGTTCTGCAACTGCTGCTGCAGGCCGGTCACCGTTTCGTTGCCGGTACCGCCGGCGACGCCCGCGCGGCTGCTGGCGCCGCTGCCGTCGCCGGCCGGCGGCGTCAAAGCCAGATGATCGGATTGCGGCGCGGTGTTCCCGGCCTTGGGCGCGGCATTGGCTGCGGCTGCTGCCGCCGTACCCGCGAGTACCGTCGCGGACTGCGGACGCGAGGCCCGCCACGCCTCGTACTGACGGTGGACTTCGGCGTTGGCCGCGGCCACGCTGGTCTGGTCGATCTCGTCGCGGGTCGGGATGCGCAGGATCGCGCCCGACTTCAAATCGTTGATGTTGTCCTTGAAGAACGCATCGGGATTGGCCGCCTTCAATGCCAGCATCATCTGGTTGATGCTCCCGCGGTTGGTCCCGACTTCGTGCCTGGCGATCACGTAAAGCGTGTCGCCCTTCTCGACGTTGATCGTTCCGCCCGATGGCTGCGCTGCCGGTCGCGCCGTCGCCGGCGCAGTCGCCGCGGACTCGGGTTGTGGCGCGGGTGCGGACGCGGTCGGCTTTGCCGCCGGCGCAGGCGCAGGTTGCGGGAACGCCGAGGCGGGCGGCAATTCCGCGGGCGCCTGCGTCGGGGTGGCAGGCGCACTGGCAACCGGCGCGGTCTGCACTTCGGGCGCCGGGGCCGCAATCACCGGGTTCAGCAGCACCACGAATTCGCGCACCTGTTTGCCCTCGCGCGTATTCACCTGCAGGAGGAAATCCAGGTACGGATCGGTGATCGGCTGGCTGCTGGTGACCAGCAGCAGCTTCTGGCCATTGTTGTCGGTGACGACGCTGAATCGCAGGGTCAAGTCGGTCGGCGTGATCTGGAGGCCCGCACGCGCGTAATCGGCGGCCGGCGCCAACCCGACCGTCAACCCCTCGAGCTCGGTAAGGTTTTGCGGGTGCAGGGGAATCGCGGCGACCAGGGGTTGGTTGAGCGCCGACTTCACCTGGATCTGGCCCAGCTGGAGTGCCCATGCCGGTGCGGCTGACGCAGCCAGCAGCGCGGCACAGAGGATGCGGAGTTTGAGCTTCATGCAAACGGTTCCTGCTGGCGGCCGGATGCGCGGGAACCACCTTCGTCCGGCAACGCCCCCACGCGCAGCGCAAGGGTATTGCAGAAACCGCCAATCACCAAGCCCGCCGGCCGCGGCGTCCGCGCAGGTGCGGGACCGTCAGTGGCTCGACGACGCTGCGGATGCCGGCACGCCGGCCGCCTGCAGCTTCTGTTGCAACGCGGCGATTTCGGCGTCGCGCTGCTGCAACTGCGCCTGCTGCGCGGCATTCTGCTGTTCCAATTGCGTGACCTGCGATTGCAACGCGTCGTGCTGCGTGCGCGCGGACGCGAGTTTCGCGTCGACGTCCTTTTGCTGCGCCTTCAGATCGGAAGTCTTGCCCGCGTGCTGCGAAGAAGCCCATGGCGCACCAAACGCCGCCAGCGAGGCGCACAACATGCAGCCGGACAACACCCACTTCGACAACGCATATTTCGTGGTCATGCGGCGGACTCCTGCGTTCGCGCGATCAAAGATAGTCTCGGACAAGTATCTCCGCCACCTGCACCGCGTTCAATGCCGCACCCTTGCGGATGTTGTCCGACACGATCCACAGGTCCAGTCCGTTCGGGTGCGAGATGTCATCGCGGATGCGTCCCACGAACACGGGATCCTTCCCGGCGGCATTGCCCACCGGCGTCGGATAACCGCCCGGCTTGCGCTCGTCGACCACCACCACGCCTTCGGCCTGTTCGAGCAATCCCCGCGCGGTGGCCGCGTCGATCTCCTCGCGCGTCTCGATGTGCACCGCCTCGGAGTGGCCGTAGAACACCGGCACCCGCACGCAGGTCGGGTTTACCTGGATGGAATCGTCCTCGAGGATCTTGCGGGTCTCCCACACCATCTTCATTTCTTCCTTGGTGTAGCCGTTGTCCAGGAACACGTCGATGTGCGGGATCACGTTGAAGGCGATCTGCGCCGGGAACTTCTCGGGTGCGATCTCGTGGAAGTTGAGCAACTCGGCGGTCTGGCGGCCGAGTTCTTCCATGCCCGATCGCCCGGCCCCCGACACGGATTGATACGTTGCCACGTTGATGCGTTCAATGCCGGCGGCGCGGTGGATCGGCGCCAGCGCGACCAGCATTTGCATGGTCGAGCAGTTCGGGTTGGCGATGATGTTGCGGTGGGTGTATTCGGCGATCGCGTGCGGATTGACCTCGCTGACCACCAGCGGCACGTCATCGACATAGCGGAATTCCGAGGTGTTGTCGATCACCACCGCGCCGGCTGCCGCCGCGCGCGGCGCGTGTTCGCGGCTCACGGATCCGCCCGCCGAGAAGAACGCGATGTGGATGCCGGCGAAGTCGTGCTTCGCAAGTTCGCGCACGCGGATTTCCTTGCCGCGGAACCTCACCGTGCTGCCGGCCGAGCGCTCGCTGGCCAGCGGCACCAGTTCGGCGACCGGAAAGTCGCGTTCGTCGAGGATAGCCAGCAGGGCTTCGCCGACCGCACCGGTGGCGCCGACCATCGCGACGTTGTACTGCTGCTTGTTGCTCATCGATCGTTGCTTCCGGAAAGATTCGTCATCACGGATCGGCGGCGCCACCGCCACGCGGGCGCGGCAATGACGCCGGGTTTTCAGGCGATCCTGGGCTTGATCTCGCCCACGTCGCCGCATTGCGCGCGGTGCCGCAGCGCCTGGTCCATCAACACCAGCGCCACCATCGCCTCGGCGATGGGCGTCGCCCTGACGCCGACGCAGGGGTCGTGGCGGCCGGTGGTGCGCACCTCCACTTCCTCGCCGTCGAGGTTCACGCTGCGCCCCGGCGTCGGCAGGCTGGACGTCGGCTTCAGCGCGATCGAGGCGAGGACATCCTGTCCGCTGGAAATGCCGCCGAGGATACCGCCCGCATGGTTGGACGTAAAGCCGTCCAAACGCATCTCGTCGCGGTGCCCGGTCCCCTTCTGCGCGACACTGGCGAACCCGGCGCCGATCTCGACGCCCTTGACCGCGTTGATCGACATCAGCGCCGCCGCCAGCTCTCCGTCCAGTTTCCCGTAGACCGGCTCGCCCCAGCCGGGCGGCACGGCGGTCGCCACCACGTTGACGCGCGCGCCGCAGGAATCGCCGGCCTTGCGCAAGGCATTGATGCGTGCTTCCAGCTCCGGCACCTGCGCCGCGACCGGCCAGAAGAACGGGTTGGATTCGACCACGCCGAAATCGATGGCCGTGCCCGCCGGAAACGCGGGCACGATGTCGTCCATCTGCGCCATCCAGCCGTGCACCTCGACGCCATGTCTTCCCTTCAGCCACTTCTTCGCGATCACCGCCGCGGCGACGCGCATCGTGGTTTCGCGCGCGGACGAACGCCCGCCGCCGCGCGGGTCGCGGATCCCGTACTTGTGCCAGTAGGTGTAATCCGCGTGGCCTGGGCGGAAACTGCGCGTGATTCCGGCGTAATCCTTCGAGCGCGCGTCGACATTGCGGATCAGCAGCGCGATCGGCGTGCCGGTGGTTTTCCCCTCGTACACGCCCGACAGGATTTCCACCTCGTCGGCCTCGTGCCGTTGCGAGGTGTAGCGCGACTTGCCGGTGGCGCGGCGCGCCAGGTCGTGCACGAAATCCCCGGGCGCGATCGCGATGCCCGGCGGGCATCCGTCGACCACGCAACCGATGGCCGGTCCATGCGATTCACCGAAGGTGGTGACCGCGAAAAGTTTTCCGAAGGTATTCGAGGACACGGCGTTCAATTCCCGGCAACGAGCCAGGCAAGCTTAGCGGTCGCTGGCATCGTCCGGTGCGGCCAGCCATTCGCCAGCCCGCAGCACGAACATCACCGGGTCCGCCTGTCCGCCGGCGCGACGCATGCCAAGCCCTTCAAGCAACCGGATGCATGGGGTGTTGCGCGGATCGACCAAGGCGATCACGCGCTGCTTGCGCAGCCCGCCGAGCACGAAATCAAGCATCACTTCCACGGCTTCACGTGCAAGGCCTTGTCCCTGGTACGCGGGCGCGAGGCTGATGCCCAGTTCGACCGTTGCGTCATCCAGGAAATGCAACCCGAGGTCGCCGATCAACGCGTCCGTATCGCGCAGCCGGATCGCGCGCTGCCACCAGGCGCCGAGGGTGTCCGGTGCGACGCCATCCTGCGCTTCGATGAAATGCTCGGCATCGGTGACGGAAGCGGGTTTCCAGCCCTGGTAGCGGCTCACCGCGGGGTCGCCGCGATACCGGAACAATGCCTCCGCGTCCTCGCGGCACAAGGCGTCGAGGCGCAGGCGCGCGGTCACGATTTCCATTTCAACCCGGCCGCCGGTCGGCCGCGACGCGAATCGCCGCAGCGTGCTCCACGAGCTCGTGGCGTTCCAGCGCGAACACGCCCATGGTCCCGACCTTGAACTCGATCCACGTGAACGGCACTTCGGGCAACAACGCGTTCAGGGCACGCTCGCTCATCCCGACTTCGACGATCAGCAGCCCGTCATCGGAAAGGTGATCCGGCGCATCGCGCAGGATGCGCAAGGCGATGTCGAGGCCATCCGCGCCGGCAGTCAGCCCCAACTTCGGCTCGTGCGCATATTCGCCGGGCAACGCCGCATATTCGGCATCGGTGACGTAGGGCGGATTGGAAACGATCAGGTCGTACGAAGCCTTCGCAAAGCTGCTGCGCTCGACAGATCGACCGCCGGCGGTGCTCGGAATGCTCATGTACTGACGTGTACACTCCGCTTCCTGCGCTCCGCGACGGCCAATCTGCCCTCGCTCGCTACGCTTTTCAAAGGCTTCTTCGCGTTCGCCATTCAGCCCGGCGAACAAATCGGAATGGATCGCCCGTACGCGATCGCCAAGCTGGTGCAAGGCGATGTTCTCGCGCGCCAGCGCCAGGGCATCGTCGCTGAGGTCGGCGATGTCCACCCGCCAACCCGGGTTGTGCGCGGCCATCGCGATGCCGATGCAGCCGGAACCGGTACACAGGTCGAGCGCACGTTCGACGTCGCGCCCATCCAGCCACGGCGAAAAACCATCCTCGATCAATTCGGCGATGGGCGAACGCGGCACCAGCGCGCGCCGGTCGGACTTGAAAGGCATGCCCGCGAACCACGCCTCGCCGACCAGGTACGCGACCGGCTCGCGGGTTTCGATGCGGCGTTCGATCAACGCCAGAACCCTGTCCTTTTCATCGGCGATGACACGGGCGCTACCGTAGGCCGGGGGCAAATCCGGGGGCAAATGCAGGCTCGACAAGACCAGGTGGGTGGCCTCGTCGATCGCGTTGTCGTGGCTGTGGCCGAAGGTCAGGCCGGCCGCGTTGAAGCGGCTTGCCGCATAGCGGATCAGGTCGACGAGCGTGCTCAGCTCTGCAGTCATGAGGCGCATCCGAAAGCCCGCAGTATAAGGGCGGGCTGCGGCTACACTGCCGCCATGACCTTCTCCGTCCTGCTCCAATATCTGCTCCCCCAGAAAACCCTGAGCCGCATCGTGCGGGCAGCCACGCGCTGGACCTGGCGCCCGTGGAAGGATTTCCTGATCGGCCACGTGGTACGCGCCTATGACGTGGACATGGCCGACGCCGTGCAACCGGATCCGCACGCGTATCCGTCCTTCAACGCGTTTTTCACCCGCGCGCTGCGCGACGGCGCACGCAGCGCGGCCGGTGACGCCGCGACCATCGTCAGCCCGGTGGACGGCCGCGTCAGCCAGGTCGGACGCATCGAGGACGGCCGCATCCTGCAGGCCAAGGGCCGCGCCTATTCGGTCGCCGAACTGCTGGCCGACGCGGATACCGCAGGCACATACCGCAGCGGCATTTTCGCGACGCTCTACCTTTCGCCCAGCGATTACCACCGCGTGCACATGCCACTGGACGGCGAACTCGTGGAAACCGTGCACGTGCCCGGACGCCTGTTCAGCGTCGCGCCGAAGCCGGTCGCCGAAATCCCGAACCTGTTCGCGCGCAACGAACGGCTGGTCTGCCATTTCGAAGGCGGACGCGGTCCGTTCGTGGTGGCGATGGTGGGCGCGATGCTGGTGTCCGGCATCACCACCGTCTGGAGCGGCGCGGAAGTGCCACCCTATGCGCGGGACATCGAGCGACGCGACTGGCGCGGCCGCGGCGTCCGGCTCGCGCGGTTGGCCGAAATGGCGCGCTTTGAAATGGGTTCCACCGTGATCGTGCTGCTGCCGGGCGGGCAGTTCGACCCCGGACTTGGCGCCGAAACCCCCATCCGGCTGGGCCAGCGGTTGGCGGATTGGTGACCCCCGGGACTGCCTGCGGCATGCCGGTCCGCGTCGGACCGCCCATGGACCGGCTACCCCGCATTTGTCGCCAGCCCGCGATCAAGGCACAATCACCCGACACGGGGGACGGCGTGGACGCGTGAGGAACTTGACGTTGATCTCGCAACACCAGAAAACCGGGGACAATTACCTCCGGCGCCTCGTCACGCGCGTCACCGCGATGAGCCGCAGTGCGCGCCTGCGCCGCCAGCTCACCGACGTCGAGCACCGCAGCCTGGAATTGCCGCGCTCCTATCGCGAGCAGTTGGCCGAACTGATCGGGCGCGAATGCGACAACGTCGCGCAGAGCCCAGACCCTTCGCAGTACGGCATGCAGACCGAGGACGGCGTCACCACCAGCGGGCTCGACGTGGGCTTCGACCGCGCCCGTTCCGACAACGTGCAGGTGCGCATGCGCGGATTGGCGTTGTGGATCGCGCTGGTGTACCACGAAACCCACGGCGCGCATTCGACCGAAAGCGAGGAGCTGCATCGCCAGGTGCTGCGCATCATGCGCGAGCTGAAGGTGTTCTCGTCGCGGCTTGAAACCGGCGGAAACGAGGCTTGACGGAACGACCCGCGCGCGGCGCCCGCAGCGCCCCCGCACCACCCATGGACGTGCGCAGCAGATGATCGAAATCGGGCACGCCAGCCATACCGGGCTGCGCCGCGAATGCAACGAGGACACCTATTGGGCGGATGCCGAACTCGGCCTGTTCCTGGTCGTGGACGGCATCGGCGGACCCGGACGCGGCGAAGCGGCGGCGGCCATCGCACGCGACGCCCTGGTCGGTGCCGCACGCCGCGGCGGCAGCCTTGAACCGGCTGTCCGCGATGCCGGCGCGGCCATCGCGGCGTTCGCGTCCAGGACCGCCGAACATTCGCCGACCGGCGCGACGCTGGCATCGCTGCGCATCGACGGCGGGCGGTTCGAGGCGGCGCGGATAGGCGACGCGCGCATCTACCTTTGGCAACACGGCGACCTGACGCCGCTGTGCGTAACCGATCCGGCGCCGTCGTCCGACCGCGGGGCGGCGGATCCCGCCGGCGCAATCCCGAAGCGCAACCGGATTACCCAGGCGCTCGGCATCACACCCGCCGCCGAACTCGATGCCGCGCCCGTCCAGGCGGCGTTCGAACGCGGCATGCAATTCCTGTTGTGCAGCGACGGCCTGACCGAAGAGCTGGATGAACGCGAACTCGCCGCGATGCTGGCGCGCGGCGACCTTGCCGCGCAGGAATGCGTCGATCAACTGCTGCTGGCCGCGCTGGACGCGGGCGGGCGCGACAACGTCAGCATCGTGCTGGTGCGGGTTTCGTAGCCGCAGTCGCAACCGCGCATCCAGCCAGGGCCTGCTAACGCGTCGATCCGTCGGCGGCCCGTCGCCACAGGCTTTCGCCACCGCAGGCCTGGTCCAGGCGAGCGAGCCGCGCTGCGTGCGCGGCGCTTTCCGCCGCGTCCGCACGTTGCACGCGCGGACGTGCCGTGACCTCGAGGTCCGTCGAACGCGCGCTCGATGCCGCGCCGGACGGCTCGTTGCCGCCCAGCGCCAGCGCGCCCTGCCCGGCCGTCATCGCCACCCATACGTCGGCCAGAAGGTGGGCGTCCAGCAGGGCGCCGTGCACCTCGCGATGGCTGTTGTCGATGCCGAGACGCCTGCACAGCGCGTCCAGCGTGTTCTTCTGGCCGGGATATTTCCGGCGCGCCAGCGCCAGCGTGTCCACCACCACGGCGTGGTCGGCCACGCTGCCATGGGTTGCCCCGGCGCGCTTCAACTCCTCGTCCAGGAACGCCGTGTCGAACGCGGCGTTGTGGATCAGCAATTCGGCGCCCTCGATGAAGGCGAGGAAGTCATCGACGACGTCCGGAAACTTCGGCTTGTCGCGCAGGAAGGCGTCGGTGATGCCGTGTACCGCGACCGCGCCGGCGTCGATCGCGCGTTCGGGGTTGAGGTATCGCTGGAAGCTGCGTCCGCTCGGGCGGCGGTCGACCAGTTCGACGCAACCGATCTCGATCACGCGATGCCCGCTCGCGACTTCCAGTCCGGTGGTTTCGGTATCCAGGACGATGTGGCGGGTCATGGCGACTCCTTGAACCGTTCGGCTTCGGCACGCGCAGCCTGGTCCACGCGCTCGTTTTCGGGGTGTCCGGCGTGCCCGCGCACCCACGCCCAGCGTACCCGATGGGGTTCGGCCGCCGCCGCCAGCCGCTGCCAGAGGTCCTGGTTCTTGACCGGCTCCTTCGCGGCGGTGCGCCAGCCGTTGGCGCGCCACTTCGCGAGCCACTGCTCGATGCCCTGCCGCACATACTGGGAATCGGTCGTCAGCACGACATCGCAAGCACGCTTCAGCGATTCCAGCGCCGCGATCGCCGCCATCAGTTCCATGCGATTGTTGGTGGTGGCCGGCTCGCCGTCTGCGAGCAATTTTTCGGTGCCGCGCCAGCGCAGCAAGGCGGCCCAGCCGCCCGGTCCCGGATTGCCGAGACAGGCGCCATCGGTGAAGATTTCGACCGCGTCGCTCCCGCTCATGCGCACTGCCGGCGCGCGCCGGGGACCAGCGTGCCGGCTTGCTCGACCGCACGCCGGCCCGTTGCCGGCTTGCGCAACGGAATCGCGGCCAACGTGCGCCGGCGCGCCTCGACCACCCACGCGCCGCCCATGCCGCGCATCAGCCAGCGTGGCATGCCGGCGGCGCCATGCGCACGTGGCCATGGCGCTCCGCAACGCACCGCCGGCACGACATCGAGGCCGGCGCGGCGCAGCGCGCGCTCCCATCGCCCGGGCGCTTCGCCCGCATGCCACAACGAATGCGGGTGCAGGTCCGCCACCAGCAGGATGCCGTGCGGAGCCAGCACGCGCGCGAGTTCCATCGCGAGGGTTTCCGGATCGGCCACGGCGACGAATCGGGCCAGCACGGCGCAGAACGATTCGTCCCCGAACGGCAGCACATCCTCGTCCGCCCGCAGCGGGCCCTCCCAGCCCGACCCGCCGACGTGGGGCAACAGGCGGGTCCAGCGCGCCACGCCCGCCGCCACCGGCAACGGCAGGTTCATGCCATCCAGCACCAACGCGTGCGTGCCCGCCATCCGCGCCAGCCGGCCCGTGCAGGCCGTCGAGGCATCCGCGCCGATCGCTGCCAGCGCGGCTTCGTGCAATTCGAATTTGCGAGTCGGCATCGTGGCTTGCAAGCGGAATCCGTGACGTTAAAACACGTGGATATCCGACATTGTGACGGATTTCATGAGTGGACGATAAGCGGCCGCTGCTGCTTAACCTCATGCTAACGAACGCCGGGGAGGCGACTGATAAGGTCGCCATCTTTTGGCCACATTTGCGTCATGCACTCCCTGCGTGCACTGCCCGCCCTGCGCGACAACTACATCTGGATGCTGGCCGACGCCGCGTCCGGCAGCGCGCTGGTGGTCGATCCCGGAGAGTCGCAGCCGGTGTTGCGCGAACTGGACCGGGACGGCCTCGAATTGACCGCGATCCTGCTGACCCACCACCACGCCGACCACATCGGCGGCGCTGTCGAACTGGTGACGCATTACCCCGGCGCGACGATCCATGCCCCGCGCGACGAACGCATCGCCTTGCAGGCCACGCGTGTCGGCGACGGGGACGCCATCGAAATCGTCGCGCCTGCCGCGCGCTTCGAGGTACTGGAAGTACACGGCCACACCCGCAGCCACATCGCCTACCACGGCGAGGGACTGCTGTTCTGCGGCGACACCCTGTTCAGCCTCGGCTGCGGCCGGATGTTCGAAGGCACGGCCGAAGAGATGCTGGCCTCGCTGGATCGGCTGGCCGCGTTGCCGGGCGATACACGGGTTTGCTGCGGGCACGAATACACCCTCGCCAACGCGGCCTTCGCGTTGACGGTCGAGCCCGACAACGGCGCCCTCAAATCGCGTACCGACGCCGCGCGCGCGCAGCGCGCGCGCGGCGAACCCACCCTGCCTGCACGCCTGGCCGAAGAACGCGCCGCCAACCCGTTCCTGCGGGTGGAAGCCATCGCCGACGAACGCATGCCGTGGCCCGGAGACAGCGTGCCGACACGCCGACGGGTGGACCGCTTCGCCGCGCTCAGGCTGGCCAAGGATCATTTCCGGGCATGAGTGCGCAACGCGCCGGGAGCCGCTTCATCCTGACGCTCGCCGCGTGTGCATTGCTCGCCGCCTGCGCCACGCCGCCCACCAAACCGACGCCGAAACCCGCGACGGTGATCGCGCGCCCTGCGCCACCACCGCCGACCCTGACACCGCTTGCGCCGGTCATCGCCGAGAACGAACCCTGGGCCAGCCTCGTCGCCAGCTTCGCGATGGACGATTGTTCCGACTCGCCGCTGATCCGCGCGCGCGAAGCGATGTTCACCCGTTCGCCAGCCCGGTTCGAGCAGTTGTTGCAGCAATCGCTGCCGTTGATGATGTACGTGCACAAGGAATTGCAGGCTGCCGGAATTCCTGGCGAATTTGCAATGTTGCCGATGCTGGAAAGCTCGTACAACCCGCACGAGCCCAGCCGTCGCGGCGACCCTGCCGGCATGTGGCAATTGATGCCGCGCACCGCTCACATGCATGGCATCGTGGTCGACCGCCACTATGACGGTCGCCTCGATCCCGTCGCCTCGACCCGCGTCGCAGTCAAGATGCTGGCCGCCTTCGGCGAACGCTTCGGCGACTGGCGACTGGCCGACATGGCCTACAACGCGGGGCCTTACGCGGTGCTCGGTGCACTGCGCGGGGACCCGGACCTGGGCGACTCCGGGATTCCCGACATCCCGATCAACAACACCACCCGCAACCACCTCGCCAAGCTGATGGCGCTCGCCTGCATCCTGCGCGAACCGGAACGCTTCCGCGTCGAGCTGCCCAAGCCCTCCGCGAACGATGAACTGGCGACCGTGCTGGTCCCCGCCGGCACCCGCCTGGCCGCCGCGGCCAACATGGCGGAAACCACGGAGTCCGCGTTGCGCGCGCTGAACCCGGGTTACCTCGGCGCGAGCATTCCCGCCAGCAGCCCCCGCACCCTGCTGCTCCCGGCGGGTGCGGCGCAATCGCTGGCGGCGGCATTGACGGTGAACGCGTCGGAGGCGATCGCACAAGTCAGCACGCGGGAACGCAACGCGGGCCCCGGCGGCAACCTCCCGTTGCCGGCCGAACCCGCGCCGCCGCAGGCCAGCCCCGACAGCCTGGCTCCGGCGACAACGGCGCACGCGAAGCGCCATCGCGTGCGCAAGGGCGAAACCCTGTGGTCGATCGCGCAACGCTACCACGTGAGCGTGGACGACCTGAAACGCTGGAACGACTTGCACGGCAGCGTGGTGCACCCGGGCGAACTGCTGCACATCCGGGGCTGAAACGGCGCCCGTCGCGTACAATGCCCGCTTTCACTCCGACACGGAGCCAGCGGACATGGGTTTCCTCCAAGGCAAGCGCGCACTCGTCACCGGCATCCTCAGCAACCGCTCGATCGCGTGGGGAATCGCGCAAGCCATGCATCGCGAGGGCGCCGAACTCGCCTTCACCTACGTCGACAACAAGCTCCGTGGGCGGGTGGACGAAGCGGCCACCCAGCTCGGTTCCGACATCGTGCTGCCGTGCGACGTCGGTCGCGACAGCGACATCGAAAATCTTTTCGAAAGCCTCGGCAAGCGCTGGGACGGACTGGACATCCTGATCCACTCGATCGGCTTCGCCCCGCGCGAGGCACTGACCGGGGAATTCCTGGACGGCCTGACCCGCGAGAACTTCAGGATCGCCCATGACATCTCGAGCTACAGCCTGGCCGCGCTGGCCAAGGCCGCGCGCCCGATGATGAAGGGCCGCAACGGCGCGGTCCTCACACTCACTTATCTTGGCTCCGAACGTGCGCTGGCGTCCTACAACGTGATGGGCCTCGCCAAGGCCAGTCTCGAAGCCAATGTGCGCTACCTCGCCTACAACCTCGGTCCGGAAGGCACCCGCGTCAACGCGATCTCGGCCGGTCCGATCCGGACCTTGGCGGCTTCCGGCGTGGCGGGCTTGCGCAAGATGATCGACCACGTCGCCCAGGTGTCGCCGCTGCGCCGCAACGTCAGCATCGACGACGTGGGCAATGCCGCGGCCTTCCTGTGCTCGGATCTGGCTGCCGGCATCACCGGCGAAGTCGTGTACGTCGACGCCGGTTACAGCACGCTGGGCATGGCCGGCATGGAGATGTAGAAGCCCGCGTGCGGGAACAATCCGGGGACGGAGGGAATCAAGTTGCAACTCCCACCGTCCCTTGATTGATCACATCCGATCCGGCGCGGTTTCGATCTTGGCGCCTTTGCGCAACGCATCCATCAGGCCGTCGAGATCGGCGGCGCCGAACGCGCGCGCCATCTGCTCGCGCAGGAAGCCCTGTGCCTGTTCGGGGATCTTCGATCCATCACCCGGCTTGACCCCGCTCAGCACCACCAGCGCATAGTGGCCCTTGGCCAACGGCACCAACGCGCGCGTGTCGGCGTCCTTCGCCGGGTGGGCCAGCTTGAACACCGCGTCCAGCAATTCCGGGTCGAGCGAAGCCTCGTTGCGCGACACGTCGGTTTTCTGTTGCACCTGCTGGCCGGCCGCGGCTGCCAACGCATCCAGCTTCTCGCCGCCCTGCAGTTTCGCGAGCGCCGCCTCGGCGGCCTTCTTCGCGTCGACGTCCACGCGCTGCTGGATGATCGCCTGCTTGATCTGGCCGGCCACCTCCGCCAACGGCTTGGGGGCCGCGGCGACGTGCTTGTCGATGTGGATGATGACCATGTGCTCGCTGCCGAGATCGATCGGGTCGGAAGCGTTGCCCTGCTGCAACACGATGTCGGAGAACGCGGCTTTCACCACCTTGGGATCGGCGGCGAGCCCGCTCTGGGCGCCCTCGCGACCGAACAGCGGCGTGGTCTGGATGGTCAACCCGAGTTTCTCCGCTGCCGGCTTCAGCGAAGTCGGGTCGTTGTAGATCATGTCGGTCAGCTTGTTGCCGACGTCGCGGTAAGCGTCCTGCCGTGCGTCCTTGGTGGCTTCCTGCACCAACTGGTCGCGCACCTGAGCAAAGGTTTCGGTGTGGCCCTCACGCACGTCGCGCAGGTCGATGATGTGGTAGCCGTCCGATGTCAGCACCGGATCGGAAACCTCGCCCTTCTTCAGCTTGTCCAGCGCGGCCTGGAATTCGGGGCCGGCATCGCCCTGCGACAGCCAGCCGAGATCGCCGCCCTGGCGCTTGGAACCCAGGTCGTCGGAATACTGTTCGGCGAGCTTGGCGAAATCGGCGCCGGGCGCCTTGGCCTCCGCGTCGATCTTCCGGGCCCTGGCCAGCGCGTCCTGCTTTTCGGCTTCGCTCGGTTTGGCCGGCAATTTGACCAGGATATGCGACACCTGCCACTGGGCCGGACTGACGAAGCGCGATTTTTCCTTGTCGTAACGCGCCTGCAGGGCCTTGTCGCTCAGGTCCGGCTCGGCCTTCATGGTTGCCGCATCGAGGTCGATGTAATTCACCGACACCTGTTCGGGCGTCATGAAATCCGCCTGGTGCTGCTTGTAGTAGTCCGCGACCTCGGCATCGGCCACCTCGCCCTGCGCCGCGGTCGGTGCCGGCGGCGGCAGGTCGACGTAACTGAAATCGCGGGTCTGCAACTGCAGGCGCAGGAAGGCATCCGCCTCGGCCTTGGTGCCGAACGCGGTGGCGACGATGGCTTGCGGCAACTGCTGGGTAGCCAGGTCGGACCGGATTTCGTCCTGGAACTGTTCCGGCGTCTTGCCCTGCTGCTGCAGCCACGAGGTGTAAACCGTCGCATCGAACTTGCCGTTGACCTGGAAGATCGGATACGAGGCAATCTGCTCGCGCAACAACGAGTCCGGCACCTTGATGCCGAGCTTGTCGCCCAGGTTCAGCAACAATTGCCGGTTGACGACCTGGTTCAGCACCGCCTGCTTCACTTCGGGCTTCTCGAAGTCCGCCGGGTCCATGGTGTTGCCCGGCGCGTTCAACTGCTGCTGGCGATAGTTGTTGAAGGCGGTGTTGAAATCCTGCTGCGAGATTTCGTGGCCGTCGACCTTGGCGACCCAGGTCGCGTTGCTCTGGCTGAAGTAGCCTTCGATGCCGAAGAACAGGAAAGCGACGATCACGAGAATCCCGAAGATCGTGATGACGATCCAGTTCTTGAACATGTTGCGGATGGCTTGCAGCATGGGTACCGCCGTGACGATGGCCAAATCAGCCAAGTATTGTAAGGGAAGCGGCACCTGCCTGGCCGCCGGCGAGCGCCGCCCGGAATCAGGCCGCCGATGCTGCAACCGGACGCGGGCAATCGACCGCTCGAACCGGGCCGCAAGTTGTTGGTGGGCGCTGAGGGGATCGAACCCCCGACCCTCTCCGTGTAAATGCGAAATTCAACTCGCTGAAAGCTAGATGATACAAGGTTTTCAGAATATAATCATGTTTTCGGGGCCATCACAGGGCCAAAGAGCATGGCAAGCGTCTACAAGGTCGAGTCGACCGGAAAGTGGCGTGCGCGCGTCCGCCGGCCAGGTGCAGCAAAGCAAAGCAAGAACTTTCTAACCAAGGCCGATGCCGAGGCCTGGGCACGCGGGGTCGAGCGTGACATCGAGCGGGGATTGTGGCACCCGAACGGGGAAGCGGAAACCACCACGTTGGGCACGGCTGTCGATCGCTATGCGTTGGGGCTGCACATTCGTTACCTGGACAAGCTAGACAATGCGTACGTATTCGACGTCCCACGCTCCGGCAAGTCAGCCGAACGCGTGACCCCGGCCGTGCGGAGACTCGAGGGAAAAAAGGTCGGCAACGTTCCACGTACGGAGGTTCTGAAAGCGCTGTCGACCGCACCGATCCTCGGCGTGTCGGTGCTCGGCAAACCCCGCGAAGCATCGATCCTGCGTCAACTGAAAGCTGACACGCTCGCAAGACGGGCACTGGCGTCGATACACGAAGCGGATATTGCAACGTTGCGTGATCGCTGGCTCGCAGCGGACTTGAAGGCGGGGTCAGTGCTCCGGCGCATGCACACGCTTTCGCATGTCTTCACGATCGCGCGGAAGGAATGGCACATGCCTGCGCTCGTGAACCCAGTCAGTGGCGTCACGCTTCCGGATGAAGACGACGCGCGCGATAGGCGCGTGTCGAGTGACGAGCTCGACGCGATCATCGCGGCCGGCGAGGAAACGCGTCACTTGAGCGACCTTGTGCGCCTGGCGGTTGAAACCGCGTGTCGGCGCGAGGAACTTGTGTATTTGCGTTGGGCGGACGTGGATCTCAAAGCCCGCACCGCACGACTCCGTAAAACCAAAAACGGCCAGCCGCGCACCGTACCGTTGACACGCGAAGCGGCCGCGCTTTTGGCTGCACTCCCACGTGCCGGTGACCGCGTGTTGGTGGGCTGGACGGGGCCGGACAGCGCAACGCAGGCCTTTGGTCGCGCGGCGGCGCGCGCGCGGAGAAAATACACGGCCGAGTGTAAGAAACAGCGCCGCAGGCCCAACGACAAGTTCCTGGTCGATGTGAGGTTGCACGATCTTCGACACGAGGCGATCAGCCGGCTGGCTGCACGGAAGATCGAGATTCACCAGCTCGCGAAGATCACCGGGCACCTGACCTTGCGCATGCTCATGCGGTACTACAACCCAACCGATGAAGAGCTGGTGGCGCTGGTCGATAAGGGGTAAGTCACGTCTCGGCGCAAACCCCACGCCGGCCTACTCCGGCAGTAGCGATATGAACGCGCGCATGGCCCGCCGTTCCTTCTCGTCCTGGGCGAACTGGACCAGTTGCTGAATGTTCGCGCGGGTGAGTAATCGCCGCCCGGCCGCGATCCAGTTTTCTGACCGGGCAAGCAATGGTTCGATGTCTTCTATCCATTTCGACATTTGGCGAAGTTCGCTGTCTTTCAGCTTGCCAACGTCGACGCCCTTGATCGTCTCGATCGACTTCCCCCTCCCGAAAAGCAACTCGTGCACATCATTTCCAGCGTACAGTGCCGAAACCCCATCCAGTTGGCCCACGGTGTCGGTCACGATGGTTAATCCATGCTGTGCGCGCTGACCTTGCGCGCGCATGCGTTCAATCTCGTCGGGCGTCGCCGGACGATCCACGGTAATAGCGCCGTTACGTCGCCTCACCAACCCATGCAGGACGTGCGCCACGGACTGCGGGATTCCATCCCGACCATTCGTCAATTGGTACACGTTCCTCTGCACCCAGTACGCCCCGTGTTCGCCGCTTCTAAGCTCGGCCAATCGGGTTTCGATGCCTTGAATCTTGTGCTGAAACGCGATGATCGCCTCGCGCCTCTCCTGGGCTCGCAGCTCTCTGTCGAATGTCCTCGCCATGCTCTCGAAATCGACAGAAAAATACTTCTTGCCGCAGTCCTTCCCGATGTTGGTCTCGCGCCCGTCGCCGGTGGTGACCAAGTAGCCGCGGCCGTGAGGTGTGTGGCAGGTGGATAGCCCACACGGCAGGAACGTGGAAAACGCGTAGCTCCCGATGATGCTCTTGAGTGTTACCGCTTTCGGGTCTACGTCGGTCACAAACCCTGGTCGCGTTAGCACGTCATCCCACGAATCGATGCGTGCCCACCCCTTTTCCGTGTTAAGCCGTATCACTGCTTGCCCCGCTGGTTGAAGAGGTGCGGCGTGATCGTCGAGGCAGCTTGGTCCGCAAATACGCGGCGACAATCTCGACGTCCTTGTCGGTCTTCGTCGTGAGTTCGTTGGCTGCCCCTTTCGTACCGTCACTGTTGATCGAGTGTCCGGTATCGAACACCTCGGCGCGAATGCGATTGCCGAACTCTGTGCTGTGCCTGAAATCTGCGCCATGGGAAGCCTTGTCAGCGACGTATGCCTCCATCGCGAGGTGCAGAGTGGACCCGTGGCGAAGCAGCGCTTCGAGCTTCGAGACAATATCTTTGCCCCACAGCGCCTCGGCCTCGTTGCGCACCGCGAGGAGGTCAGTCCCACTAGTCTGGACGTCTCGGAATCGCTGATTGAATACATGGGCGTACGCCTCTGCTTCGCTCTTGCCGACGGCAGATGGGACCCCATCAGGAAACTCACCGGCCGTAACGAGGGGGCGACGGGCCGCAGCGATTGCGTCACGGAATTGATAGACCGCAGTGCCAAGTCGTCGCGCGAGGTCGAAGTCGGCCTTCCCGGATTCCTCCGCACGCCATTTGCTGATACCAATGCAAGCAACGGTTGCCGTCACGATGGCAGCGATCGCCACCACGACGTCCTTGGCGACGCCCACAACTGCCGGCCAGTCAACGGTGCACAACTCGCTGGTCATTGCCGCCCCTGTTTCGCGATTCGCAAGAGCCTAGCACCATCATTTCTAAGTGACAGCTCTCAGCTGCTTCACTGGCCGACGCGGTGTAAGGCGATTCCTACGCCTTCGAGCGCCCTTTCCCGACAGACACGCCGCGACGGACCCTCGATGATGGCTATGCCGGTTGTCTGGCGCTGCACGGATGTAGCAAAGCCGACTGCCCCGGCTAGCGCCGCCCGAGAGGGCGGCGCTTTTAGTATCCGGGATGCGGTTGCGAAGCACGCGCAACCTCGCATAATCGCAGCATCTTCACCAAGGGGCCGCAATGCCAGCCATTACTCGAAACGAGGTGCGAACCCGCTTGTCCGCCTTCGCCCAGCAGTGGCAGAGCGCCGAGCGCGAGAATGCAGACGCCAAGCTTTTTTGGGCGAGGTTCTACGAGTGTTTCGGCATCCGGCCAGAGTCCGCCACGGTCTACGAAAAAGCCGTCACCAAGCTCAACGGCGCGCATGGGTACATCGACAGTTTCATCCCGGGCCTGCTGATCGTCGAGCACAAGAGCCGCGGCAAGGATCTCGATGCCGCGGAGGCCCAGGCCGAGGACTACTTTCTGGCGCTGCCCGAGGCCGAGCGCCCGCGCTACATCATCACGTCTGACTTCGCCCGCTTCCGGCTCGTTGACCTGCGTAATGGGAAGGCCCACGCCTGCACCCTAAAACAGCTACCTCGGCGCGCGGACTGGTTTTCCTTCCTGCTGGGCGACGAACGCACCATTGCAGAGGAATCCGACGCCGACCGCGCTGCCGCCTACCAAGTGTCGAAGCTGCACCAAGCCCTTCTTGAAGTCCGCTTCACCGGTCACGACCTCGAAGTGTTCATGACCAGGCTGCTTTTCTGCTTCTTCGCGGACGACACCGGGATTTTCGGCGCTAATGGGCAGTTCGATCGGCTGGTACAGCGCAGCCGCGAGGACGGGAAGGACACGGGTTCGATCATTGCTGAGTTGTTCCAGGTACTCGATACACCACACGACGCACGCCAAGCCACGCTTGACGAGGACTTGGCCGCGTTCGAGTACATCAACGGCAGTCTCTTTGCAGAGCGCAGCCGCATCCCGTCGTTCAACAGCACGCTACGCAAGCTGCTGCTGGATTGCTCCGGCATGTATTGGGGCGACATTTCGCCAGCGATCTTCGGCGCCATGTTTCAGGGCGTTCTGGAAGCGCAGCACCCGGACGAACGCCGGCAGGCTTCCCGTCGCGAACTGGGCGCTCACTACACCAGCGAGCGCAACATCCTGCGCGTCATCAATCCACTGTGTATGGATGACCTTCGCGCTGAGTTGCATGCGCCCAAACGCACCAAGGCCTCGTTGCGCGCGCTGTACGACAAGCTCCCAACACTGACCTTCCTCGATCCGGCTTGCGGCTGCGGCAATTTCCTCGTGATCGCGTACCGCGAACTGCGGCGCATCGAATTGGATTTGATCGCGGAGATCTTCGGGGACCAGCCCGGCATTCTGGACGTCTCTACGCTCTGCCGGGTCACCGTACACCAGTTCTACGGTATCGAGATAGACGAGGCCGCGGCACACATCGCCCGCGTGGCTCTGTGGATCACCGACCACCAAATGAACCTTGAGGCAGCCGAGCGATTTGGCACCACTCGCCCGACCGTCCCGCTTGTTGTGGCGCCGACCATCAGGTGCGCCAACTCGCTGCTAACCGACTGGCGCGAGGTGCTGCCTCCCGAGCGGTGTAGCTACGTGCTGGGCAACCCGCCGTTTGTGGGCGCCAAATACATGAACGATGCGCAGCGCGCGGACGTGGCGCCGATCTTCGCGCCGCTGACCAATGGTGGTCTGCTGGATTACGTCGCCGCGTGGTACGTGAAGGCTGCGGAATACATCCACGGCCACCCGTCGATCGATGTGGCGTTCGTTTCGACCAATAGCATCACCCAGGGCGAGCAAGTCGGCGTGCTGTGGCCATGGCTCCTGGGCCACGGCATCCATATCCGTTTTGCCCATCATACGTTTCAGTGGATGAACGAGGGGAAAGGCGTCGCTGCGGTGCACTGCGTCATCATCGGTTTCGGCTTACGTGAGCCCGCAAAGCGTACGCTCTACTTGTATCCCAATGGGATCAAAGGCGAGCCGGTCGAGCTACCCGCCAAAAACATCAACCCGTATCTTGCTGACGCGCCGGACGTGGTGCTGCGCCGTCGCAGCAAGCCGTTGTGCGAAAGCCCAGAAATGGTGTCTGGCAATAAGCCGATCGACGATGGCAATTACCTGTTCACTCCGGAACAGCACGAGGCGTTTCTGGCGCAGGAGCCCGCCGCTGCTCCCTACTTTCGACGCTGGTTGGGTGGTGAGGAGTTCATCAATGATATTGAACGCTGGTGTCTGTGGCTAGGTGATGCGGAACCGTCGGCGCTGAAAGCGCTGCCATTGGCAATGCAACGGGTGGCCGCTGTACGCAAGTTTCGTGCTGCGAGTAAAAGCACCCCGACCCGCAAACTGGCCGAAACGCCGCGGCGATTCCACACCGAGTTCATCCCGCGCGGGAATTACCTTGCGCTGCCGCAAGTCTCATCCGAGCGCCGACGGTTCATTCCGATCGCGTTTCTCGATGACTCGATGCTGTGCGGTGACAAGTTGCGCTTGGTCGACCACGCGACGCTGTTCGACTTCGGCGTGTTGACCAGCACGATGCACATGGCTTGGGTGCGATACGTCACTGGCCGTTTGAAAAGCGATTACCAATACTCGGCCAAAATCGTTTACAACAACTTCCCTTGGCCGCAAAAAGTGCCAGAGGAACGACGCCGGACTATCGCCGCGGCGGCGGACGTGGTTTTGGCTGCCCGCGCTGCGCATCCCGGCGCCACGCTGGCCGAGTTGTACGACACCGACGCGATGCCCGACGATCTGCGCACCGCGCACCGCGAGCTGGACAAGGCCGTGGACGCCGCCTACAGCTACAGGGGCGGTAAAGATGATGCCGCGCGCGTCGCGTTTCTGTTCGCGCTGTATCGCAAGCTCGAAGCCGAATTGCTGCCGGCCGCGAGCGGCGTTGGCAAGCATCGAAAGCGGGTGTGACACTTCACTAATTATTGGATAACTGACACAGGGGTAAGCCGAAATGAATGACGAACAGGACTCCAACCCGGGCGAAGAAAAAAATGCTCAGGCGGCTGATGAGACCGCTGCAACGACTCAGGCGCAGCTTGCAGAATTCATCACAGCGGCCAAGCTGGGTAGTGAAAGTGTGAAAGCGTCCGAGAGTGATGCACAGGCGATAGTCAAGCAGCTCAAAGAATTGCTGGCCGATGCCAAGGAAGAATACACCAAGGTCGCTGATGCAATACCGAAATTCGCTGCTGCCGCGGTCGAGGTCGAGACCAAGCGGACTGCCGTCACGACGCATGCGCAGCAAGTAGACGAAACTCAGAAGCACACAACCGATGTACGAACTGAGTTAGACAAGCTGCTCGTCGCCGCAAAGCAAACACAGTCTGAAGCTGACAGCCTAAAGCAGAGTGTTGAGAGCGCCAAAACTTCAGCTTCTCAAACCGACGCTGACATCCTCAAGATTAAAGCCACGTCAGAAGCAAATGCTGAAGCGGTGGCCGCTGCCTTGAGCGCATCAAAGGCTGCGACCGCCACTACAAAGCGTCTCGCCGATAAAGCAGAAACTGTCGAACAGCGCATCAATGATTATGAGGAAAAGCTTGCTATCCTCAAGGCACAGTACGACACCCAGCTTGAGAAAATTACGGATGCGCTTCCTGGTGCTACTGCCGCCGGGCTGGCTTCCGCGTTCGATAAGCGTCGAAAAACATTTTTGAACCCCAGTAAACACTGGCAATGGATTTTTGTCGGGTCTGTGGTATTTCTTGCTGCGATTGCACTCGCGAGCCTCGTTGAGGTTTATCGTCAGCCGCAACCAATAGGGTTTACGGGATTACTCGTGCTGTGGGCTGCACGCGTTCCATTCGCTGCTGCACTTATCTGGCTCGCCATGCACGCAAGTCGCGAATCTGCGCTGGCGAAGCGACTGGAAGAAGACTATGGGTTCAAGGCTTCAGTTGCTTCTTCCTTCCAAGGCTTCCAAGAACAAATGAAAATCGTTGGAGGTTCGGCGGCGGACAATGAGCCGTTGAAGACGCTCTGCGATGCTACGCTCGCGCAGATCACTAATCGACCCGGGCGCATTTACGAGAAGCACGAACTCACTGTCTCACCCACTGCCGAGTTGCTGAAAGCTGCCCAGACAATCGTAGATGCAGCAAAGGTCGCCAAAGGAGGCCAGTAACTCGCGAACCCATGGCATCAGCACAGCGCCGCCGGCAAGTCGGCAAACCGCGTTGTGTAGCACGGCGAAAGCGTCTGCTGGCGCATGCCCCATGCGGGTTTCTCGTTCCACCCGGTCGCACCGAACCCCGCCGCACCGCGGCCGTAGCGTTCGTTGATGCGGTCCACCACGCGCATGAGTACCGGGTCGCCAAGCGTGGCACCGCCGAACAAGTCACCCTGCAGGCGTTCCGGGCGGGTGAGGTCGTGCAGCATGACGCCGGCCTTCTTGTAGCCGATGCCGGTGCGCAGGAAGCCGCGTAGCAGCGCTCGCACCGTCGCCTGCAAACCGCCACTAATTTGACCACTGATCAGCAAACCAACTGACCAGCGGTGGCAACGACGCTGACCAGTACAGCCAAGCGGGATGACCGACGGTGCCTACTATCTGACCGGCTCTTGCTAGGATCGATCAGCGGTTGGTGGCTTTCGACTTGCGCAGGGATTCGCCTTTGAGGTTGAGCTTGACGCTGCTGTGAACGAGGCGATCGAGAATTGCGTCGGCCAGTGCGGGATCGTTGATGAAATCGTGCCATTCTTTCACGGGCATCTGGGCCGCCACGATAGTCGAGCTTGTGCCGACGCGGTCATCGAGAAGTTCGAGCAAATCGGAGCGCCCTCGGGCCGTCAGGGTAACCAGTCCAAAGTCGTCCAGGATCAGCAGCTTCAGTTTCGCCAACTGGCTGCGAAGCTTGGCCAGCGAGCCGTCTTGGTGAGCGATCTCAAACTCTTCCAATAGGCGTCCGACTCGACGATACCCCACCGCCAGCCCTTGGCGCGCCGCTTGCACCGCGAGACAGCACGCAAGCCAAGTCTTGCCGGTGCCAGTCTTGCCCGTGACCAGCAGATTCTGCTGATGCTCTATCCAGTGGCAGGTCAGCAGTTCGGCAATCGCTGACCGGTCCAGCCCCCGACTGGGTCGGTAATCAACGGATTCCGGGTCGGCTTGCACCTTGAGCTTGGCGTTTTTCAGCAAACGCCGCAAACGCTGGCTGTGTCGATGACTGATTTCAGCATCGACCAAGTGACCGAGGCGTTCGTCGAATGGCAACTCCTGATAAGTGGCTTGGCTGAGTTGCTGCTCCAGTCCATCCACCATTCCGGACAGATGCAGTTGGCGAAGCTGGTCCATCGTGTATTGCAGCGTCATGAGAAAGTCCTCACTGGTAATAGGAAGCACCCCGCACGTTGTCGTGCGCGGGCGTTGGTTCATCGTTGGCGGCGGGGGCGCCGGAAGCAGCGTGCTCAAGGCCGCGCTTCAGCAACGAGCGCACGGTCTTGATACTGGATGCATGTAGCTGCAGGGCACGTTCACAGGCTGCCTCCAAGCGTTCCTGACCGTACTCGCGCGCGAGCCGCTGCAACCCGCGTCCAGCCTGAAGCGACAACGCCGGTCGGCGGTATTGCTCGATATGGCACAGTAGGAATCGGTGAGTGGCCTTGCCGGCACTTTCTGCCCAGCGCAGGATTGCCGCGGGCTGGTCTTGTGAGTAGGCCCGGTGCGACTGCGGCTGGTGCTCAGGCAACGTGCTCACGTGGCCGACGACATACGAACGCGGATGTAGGCCCACTCGGCGATCCCGATGGAAAATCATGATCACCGTGGCGGTCGCCTTGACGTTCACTTTTGCACTGACGAGCGTGTACGGCACCGAGTAGTACGCATCATCCCAGCGGACGTGGTAATCCCGTCCTACGCGTACGTCGATCTTCCACTCTGCGAAAGTGTAGGCTTCCACGGGCAGCGGTTGCAGCGCAGGTCGGTCCAGCTCATCGAACAACTGGCTGCGGCTCTTGCCACCGCAGCCACGCATCGGTTTGGCGTTCATGCGTTCCAGCAGCTCGCCGATCGCTGCGTTCAAGTCATGAAGGTTCGTGAAGATGCGGTTGCGCAGCCGGGCGAGGATCCAACGCTGGACAATTTTGACGCCGAGCTCCACATGCGCCTTGTCTTTAGGCCGATGCGGCCGCGCAGGTAAAATCGTCGTTCCGTAGTGAGTGGCAAACTCGCTGAAGGTTGAATTGAGCAACACCGATTCACCCCGAGGATGTGAAATCACGGCTGACTTCAGGTTGTCCGGGACGAGGTACATCGGCACACCACCGAAAAAGGTCAGTGCCTTGGTATTTGCATTGATCCAGTCAGGGAGCTTCTGGCTCGGGACGGCCAAGGCAAACGTTTTGCGGCTTGCGCCCATGACGGCAAGGAATAGCTCGACGGGCGTCTGCTTGCCGGTAGCCGGATCGGTCAAGAATGGCCGCATGCCGGAAAAATCCAAGTACAGGCACTCACCGGGGCGGTGCACCTGACGCATGACCAGTCCACGTGTTCGCTGGTAACCTGCGTACCGGCGCCGGAACTCGGTCTCCGACATCACACCTTCCGCCACGCCTTCGGCGTATTCCTCGTAGAGAAGCGTGAGTGTCACCGCGCGCCTCTGCATTTCCGCATAGACATGCGACCAGTCGGGCTCGACAAACCGCCGCCTGAGACGCTCGCGCCCGTCGTTGAGTCGCCGATCCAAGGCTTGCTCGTCCAAGTGGGCGACTTCGTCCCAGCGAAGCTGCTCGACGGTCAGGCGCTCCCGGTAGCGCGCGACGGTATTGTGGCTCACGTGCAGTGCACCACCGATCTGCCGATTCGACAGGGATGTGGCCAGCACCATTCGGCACAAGCTCTTGATTGGAATCATCTGCCCTTCCCGAAGGTGGCATGTTGCTGCGGTATGCGGCAACAACCACCCGGCGAATCGCGCGAACACGCGGTTCGACAGTTGACGTGCAAGGGAAAAGCGCAGAAAATGCAGTTACAACAAGTTTCGCCGCATCATCCAAGGCCCCGGTCGTTGCCAGACGCTCGGGGCCTTTGCTTTGCCCGCTCAGAAGCCCAGGCGTTGAGCGGCTACGTCATGGTGATCCTCCTTGTTGGCAGCCCGTCTGCCTGCGACCCACGGCGTACCGGTCCGGCCACAGCCGTGCCGGCGTAGTCTTTAGCTTCACGGCGATCAATGCCTCGATGCGGCGCGAACGACGAGCGCCTTGGCTGACCGAGGTTACCGTGGTCGCCGCGACGCCCAGCTCACGCGCAACGTCCGACAGCGAACTTCCCATCAGACGCAGGCGCATCTTGATCTGTTCATGGCGTTTCTGGTTTGGGTGCATGCGTGATAGAGTCACACTACATAGATGAGAGCATAGCACTGCATAAATGAGTAGCATAGCCACTATCGAACGAAACGCGGCGCTGGGCGCGCGGTTGGCGGCCGTACGTGCCGCGACCGGGCTGAGCCAGAATGCGTTTGCGGAAAGTCTGGGCGTTTCCCCCAGAGCGTACGTCAATTACGAACGCGGGGAACGCGAAATGCCCGTCGCCCTTTTTCGGACGCTGTACGAGATCCGCGGGATCGATCCGGCGTGGCTATTAGTGGGGCCGGAAGCCGAGCCGGTCCGCGCGCTCGAACGTCAACTCGATTTGGAATTGCTTGAAGAGCTGATGCGGATTGTGGAAGAGGCGCTGCGCCGTGCGCACAAAACGCTCAAGCCAGCCAAGAAGGCCCGTCTGGTTGGGCTCGCGTATGCGCGCTGCATACGTTCCGGGCAAGTCAATGTCGGTGAAGTACGGGACATGCTGTCCTTGGCAGCGTAGGAGGCCGATCGTGAAGCGGGACGAAGACGGGACATCACAGCACCCGGAGTTACCCCCGATGGGGTCGGCCGAAAGTCGCCGCAGAGAGGCCCATCTCTTTGACGAAGAAATAACCGCGTTGCTCCACGAAGCAGAGCCCGTGAATCCCTACTCGGCGCTGGCTGCGGCTTGGGACCAGCGAGCCGTCGAAGACGAGCGGTTCTTCTCATGGCGCTTTGGCTTCGACTGGCCGCGGCGTGATCGCATTGCCCTGATCGAACTCAAACACAAACGCGATGTAACCGACCGCGAGATTCGGTTTTTGAAGCGGACGGGCAATCTTAAGCGCAAGAACGGCACCGTCGCACTAACAGCCACACGTGGTTCGGCGATCTACGGCCGGTGCCTCATTGTTGGAATTTTCGTCGAATACGTACTGATGGTACTGCCCGGGATGCTGACCGTGCATCACTTGTCGGCTCTGCAAGCCGCTAAGTTCTGCACCGCCGCCGCTTACGTGATTGCGATGGCGTGGAGCGTCAATCTCGGCTTCGTGAAGCCCTGGACGATCCAGCGCCGCGTGCTCAGTGACGGCGTCCGGTACTCGAACATGTAAATTCTGCGCCCCCTGTGCCAAGCGACCTTGCAAGGCCGGCGGTTCTCGCCAGCTCGCTCACTCCTACCGCAGGGTCAGGCCACCTTGATGTACATGACAACGGCCCTGGCGGGGCTGTCGACGGGCCATTGATGGCCTCAAACGCGTCCCGATCGATCGGACTGGCAGACATGGCCACTGATCTCGTGGGGGTGATCATGCTGTTCCTGCGCCAAGTCTAGCGGCTAAAGGTGACGGATTGAGTCAGCTTTGGGGTTGCATCGGCAGCACCTTCACCCCAATCGCGAAGAGCCGGGCAAACCGCGTGCTTGACCCATGCATTTATCCACTTGACTTCTGCAAAATTAGTTTTATATTTTCCGAATTATGAAACAGCAAGTAGCCGTTGAAGCCTTGAAGGCGCTGGCCCACGATACCCGGCTAGCGACGTATCGCCTCTTGGTGCGGGCCGGCCCCGAAGGACTGGCCGTCGGCGAAATTAGCGACCGGCTCAAACTGCCCGCGCCTACGCTTACCAGCCATCTCAACGTGCTGCGACACGCAGGCCTTGTGCGCGATGTGCGCGAAGGCCGCTCGATACGCTGCCGCACCGATTACGTGCGCATGAACGCGCTGCTCGGCTTCCTGACCGAGAACTGCTGCGGCAGCGATGCCGCTCCCTGTGCACCGGTGTGCGCGCCCCAGCCCAAACGGAGATCATCCCCATGAAACGCTTTCATGTACACGTCAATGTTAATGACCTAGACGCCAGCATCCGCTTCTATTCGACACTTTTCGGTAGTGCACCGACCGTGCACAAGCCCGATTACGCCAAATGGATGCTGGAAGACCCGCGCGTTAACTTCGCGATTTCGCAACGCGACCGTGCTGCGGGCGTGGATCATCTCGGCCTGCAGGCCGAGAGCGGCGCCGAACTGGAAGCCATTGGCAAACGGCTGGTTGAAGCCGATGCCGTCGCCTTGGCCGAGCAAGGCACCACCTGCTGCTACGCGCATTCGGACAAGTATTGGGTGGAAGATCCGCAAGGCGTGCGGTGGGAAACCTTCCACACGCACGGCGAGGCCACGACCTACTCGGCACCCGCGACACCGGAAGAATCCGTCAAGTCCGATACATGTTGTGGTCCGCAATCCTCCTGCTGCGGACCGAAAACCACGGTGGCAGGGACGAACGCATGAAGACCCCGAAACCGTATCGGGTGCTGTTCCTGTGCACGGGCAATTCCGCACGCAGCATCATGGCCGAGGCGTTGTTGAACGTGCTCGGCCAAGGCCGCTTCGAGGCATTCAGTGCGGGCAGTCATCCTGCAGGGCGTGTCCAGCCGCTGGCTGCGGAGCTTGCGACCAGTCTCGGCTATCCCGCCGAACGCCTGCGCAGCAAATCCTGGGATGAATTTGCCAAGGAAGGCGCGCCGGCCATGAACTTCGTAATCACCGTCTGCGACAACGCTGCGGGAGAAACGTGTCCGGTTTGGTTCGGCTCACCCGTCACGGCGCACTGGGGTGTGCCCGACCCCGCAGGTGTAGTTGGGGACGAAGCAACGCGACGTGCGGCGTACCGCAAGGCATGGCTACTCCTGCGCAAGCGCATCGACCTGTTCCTGGCGCTTCCGGCCGAGCGGCTTGCCAGCCTCGACAGCCGTCGTGCCCTGCAGGAGATCGGACGCGTCGGCTCGGAGCCGGTGCAAACGCCGGCTCGGTCCGACTGATCCCGGCGCCTTATCTTCCATGCTTGCACTCGCGATCTTCATCGCCACGCTTGCGCTCGTGATTTGGCAGCCGAAGAAACTCGGCATTGGCTGGAGTGCCTTGGGCGGTGCCGCCGTTGCACTGATCCTCGGTGTAGTGAACTTCGCGGATGTGGCGCTGGTGTGGCACATCGTGTGGGACGCGACCTTTACCTTCGTTGCACTTATCGTCATTTCGTTGATCCTGGACGAAGCCGGTTTTTTCGCGTGGGCTGCGCTGCACGTCGCACGTTGGGGAGGTGGACGCGGGCGCCGATTGTTCCCGCTCGTGGTCCTGCTCGGGGCCGCCATTGCAGCATTCTTCGCCAATGACGGCGCGGCACTGCTGCTGACCCCGATCGTGATCGCCATTCTGGTGCGGCTGAAGTTTCCCACCTCGGCAGCCCTCGCGTTCGTATTGGCCACGGGCTTCATCGCCGACACGGCCAGCTTGCCGCTGGTGATCTCGAATCTCGTCAACATCGTCAGCGCCAACTATTTTGGCGTGCCCTTCGGCCGCTACGCCGCGGTTATGGTGCCAGTCGATCTGGTTTCGATTGCGGCCACGCTGGCGGTATTGTGGCTCGCGTTCGGGCGCAAGATTCCGGCGGACTACGACGTCGCCGAGCTGGATCCGCCAGCTAGCGCCATCGTCGATCATCAGGTGTTCCGCGCGGCGTTGCCGCTGCTGGTCATTCTGCTGGTGGCGTATTTCGTGCTGGCGCCCTTGCATGTGCCGGTGTCCTTCATCACTGGCGCAGCAGCACTGGTCATCATGGCCATCGCCGGGCGCTGGTGGCATCGCGGACACAGTGCAGTCGTGCCCGTTGCCAGAGTCATGCGACATGCGCCTTGGCAGATCGTGCTGTTCTCACTCGGCATGTACGTGGTGGTTTACGGGTTGGGCGAAGCCGGGCTCACCCGCTACGGCGCAACGCTGTTGGAGGCGCTCGGCCGTCAGAATGCGGCAGTCGCAACCGTGGGCACCGGTTTTCTCGCAGCGTGCGTCGCAGCCGTCATGAACAACATGCCCTCGACGCTGGTCGGTGCATTGGCCATCAGCCATGCGAACGTTCCCCCTCTCACCCATCACTTGATGGTGTTCGCGAACGTCGTCGGCAACGACTTGGGGCCCAAATTCACACCCATCGGCAGTCTTGCGACACTGCTGTGGCTGCATGTGCTGGCGGGCAAGGGTCATCGTATCGGGTGGGGCCAGTACATGAAGGTCGGCCTGGTACTGACGCCGCCGGTGCTATTGGTCAGCCTGCTCACGCTGGCCGTGTGGCTGCCGCTCGTCACCTCCTTGTGGCCTGGGTAAGCGGTATTGCTTCCCGGATGAGATCGCGACTGTGCCGTGGGATCCCCACGGGCGCGACGGTGAGTGGCGGAATGGCGACCGCATCGATCGCGACGCGTGTCAGCCCGAGTCCGCTCACTTTTCGTCCAGGCGGTACGTTGGTACCGCAATCATTCCAAGGGTAGGATCGGGTGCTTGACTTTGGAGTACACACCAAGGTTTATGCTTGTGCAGGCTCAAACAGATCATGAGGTGCCAGTATGAGTACTGCAACGGTCGCCAAGCCTGTCCCGACGCCTTGGACTGACGAGCCCGCCGGCCGCACAGATCGGCGCCGGGTACGGGCCCATATTGGCGGACTGCACTGCTCGCTGTGCACGGGCACGATCGAGAAGGCGCTGTCCCGCAAGCCCGGCGTGTACCGGGTGGCCGTGAGCCTGACCCACGAACAGACCTTGGTCGAATACGATCCGGCGCAGACCGCGGCCGGCGAACTGATGCGCACGCTGACGGCCATCGGTTATACGATTTCGGATCCGCGCAAAGTCGAGCCCTTCGAGCAACAGGAACGTGCGCTGGCGCGCGAGCGCAACCGCTTCCTGGTTGCGCTGGCCGCGAGCCTCGCCGCAATGGGTCTGATCGCCAATCCCGCGGGCCACTGGACACTCGGGATATCCGGTTTTGTGTTCGCCAGCCTGATCGCGTTTTCGATCGCAGTATTGAAGAACCGCGGGCCGCTACTGGCGGCAATGGGTGCGCTGACGCTTGCGGTGCCGGGCCTGGTGCTGTTCTTCTTGCGGGTGAACGGGGTGCTGGGCCACGCCACGCCGTGGCTGACCGGGCTCCTCGCCGTGGCGTTGATCTTTGGCCTCGGCATGCACATCCTGCGAATGGGATTCCAGGCCCTACGCCGCGGCATTCTGAACCAGCACGTGCTGGTCGAAGTCGGCGCGTTCGCGGGTTTGGCAGGCGGCATGATCGGTCTGGCTACGCGCCTCCCCGGCTATCCGGCCGCATCGTTCTTTGCTGTCGCGGTATTGGTGCTGACCTACCACATCTTTTCGGAATGGCTGTCGCTGATCGTCAAGACGCGTGGCTCACAGGCCGTCAAGAAACTGCTCGACTTGCAAGCCGATACAGCGTGTGTGCTGCGCGATGGCCACGAAGAGAATGTAAGCATTGAAAACGTCCATCTAGGCAACCGCGTTCGGATTCGTCCGGGCGAACGGATCCCGGTCGATGGCGAGATCATCGAAGGGCGTTCGGCGATCGACGAGTCGCTGATCACCGGCGAACCCTTGCCGGTCGAAAAAACCATTGGCGACGCGGTAGCCGGCGGAGCGATCAACGGCACCGGCGCACTGATCGTACGGGTGACGGCCGTCGGCGAGGAAAGCTTCCTGCGGCAGGTCATTCGCAGCGTGGAGGATGCCCGGGCGCTAAAACCGGGCTTGCTGCACGTGGTGGATCGAGTGCTGCGGGTGTATACACCGACGGTGCTGGCCATTGCCGCGGTTGCCTTTGCCGCTTGGTTGATCGTGCCGGTGCTGCTCGGCAATCCGCTGGACATCCAGCGTGCGGTGTACGCGGGCCTGTCCGCATTGGTCATGGGGTACCCGTGCGCGGTCGGCATCTCGGCGCCCCTGTCGATCGTGCGCGGCGCGGCGGAAGCGGCCGATCGCGGCGTGCTGATGCGGACCGGCGAAGCGTTCGAGGGTCTGCGCCGCGTGACCACCGTCGTTTTCGACAAGACCGGTACCTTGACCGAAGGCAAACCGAAGCTGCGCGAGGTCGAGCCGTACGGCATCGATCGGGAAGAGTTGCTCCGTATTGCGGCGGCCGTGGAGACCGCCTCCGAGCACCCCTTGGCCCAAGCCATCGTGCAGGCCGCGTTCGATGCTCACCTGGATATCCCGACGGTCGTCGATTTCGAGGCCATTGCCGGCAAGGGCGTCGTCGCAAGGCTGCAGGATCAGGAAATCCTCGCCGGCAGCCCGGTCTTTCTCACCAAACGCGGCATCGACCTCGCACCGTTTGCCGAACGGGTGCAAGAGCTGGAACAGACTGGTCGGACCGTGATCGCCATCGGCCGGCAGGGCCATCTGTTGGGCATCCTGGCACTCGGCGACGCGTTACGGGCGGACGCCGTGTCCGCTGTGCGGCAACTCAAAGCCGGCGGCGTACGGGTCGCGCTGCTGACCGGCGACAACGAACGGGCCGCCCGTCGCGTCGCGGAACAGGCCGGCATTGATGAGGTCTACGCAGGTGTGCTGCCGGAGCGCAAAGCCGAGATGATCCGCAAGCTTCAGGCGCATGCGCGTGTCGCGATGGTCGGCGATGGCATCAATGATGCCCCGGCGCTGATGCAGGCCGATGTCGGGATCGCGATGGGCACGGGCACCGACATCGCCATCGACTCGGCCGACGTGATCATCCTCAATACGCGGCTCACGGGCGTACTCGATGCCTACACCATCAGCCGCCGCGGCTATCGCAAGATGGTGCAGAACATCACGCTGGCATTCCTGTTCAACGGCATCGGCGTGCCAATCGCCGCGCTTGGCATTATCCATCCGATGTGGGCGATGATCGCGATGGCCGGCAGCGTCACGGCGATCTTCATCAATTCGCTGTGGGGCCAGCCAAACCTGTTTTTCGGCGCGGTCAGCGGCATCGGCAAGTCCGAGTCGGGGTCGGGGTCGGGGGCTTTGCCCTCGGCGGCCCGATAAACCCTCGTGCAGCGCTTCGGCGACTACGTGGAGTGGGTAGCCACTGAGACGATTGCTCCGCCGCACTTCGATTGATCACTGGAGGAATTGCGTCATGTTCAAATCGGCTTCACTCAAAGTGGTTGGTGCCTCGAAGCTTCACTGCGAGAGCTGTGAGCAACGGGTGGTGCGCGTGTTGAACGCCCTCAAGGGCGTTGAGCGAGTGCGCGCCGACGCTTCCTCTCAGCGGATCGAAATCTTGTTCGATCCGGGCGCGCTCGCAACGGACGCGATCGTCGAAAGGCTTGCCTTGCTCGGCTACACGACCGAGCCGGCAGAGCGGACGGCAATGGACAGCGAACAGGTCACGCCGGGCCAACCCCGATGATGCCCGAGGCCACCACCTTATCCAGGGCGTCGCGCAGCGGATGGACCGGCGCGGTGGGCGCGGGCGTCGTGCTGTTGCTCATGGGAGCCGGGGGTTATGTCCTTTACCTGCACGCCGGCGCGCTGCTCCAGCACGGCCGAACATTGCCCCCTGCATTGATTCTGGGCTTGGCACTGGTGGGCGGAGCGGCTTCGTTCTTCTCGCCTTGCAGCATCGCCGTCACGCCGGCATTCGTCGCCTACCTCGCGACCGGGACAACGTCATCCAGGAGCACTCGCGCCTCAGCCTCTTCGCTGGTATCGGCGGCTGGGCTGGTCGCGGCGGGCATCGTCGTCTTCTACGCCATCGCCGGTGCCGTCATCGGCGTCGTCGGGAGCGTTGCCTACAACTACCTGATCTACCTGATCCCGATCGTCGCTGCCGTGTTCGTCGTGCTCGGCGTGCTGATCCTGCTGGACCGCGCTGGGGTCTTGGCGTTCGTGGAGCGCTGGAATCCGATGAATCGGCGCTTCGCCCGGCAGGAAGCTGGGCCGGCTGTGGCTCGAACGCCGAGCAAGCGCACGCTCGTTTCATTCGGATTCGCATACGGCGCAGCGTCGCATACCTGCTCGTTGCCGATCTTCCTCGGCATCCTGCTGTTGCCGCTGGTCGCCGGCAACTATCCGATCGCGGCGCTGGCCGTGTTCGCCTACGGCCTTGCCATCGCCCTGCTGGTGGTGGTGATGATGCTGTTGGGCCAGCGCGTATTCGCCGGCCTGCGCCGACTGGGCCCGTGGCTGATGCGGATCACAGCCCTGCTGTTTCTCGGCACGGGCGGATTTCTGTTCTATTACTTCGGCCAGAATTACGGCACGTACGCCACTGCCGCACCTGCTGCACCACTCGCGGCGGTGCCAGCGAAGCATCATTACCACTTGATCGAGGGTGCGGACGCGACCGGGTACCCGTACCAACCGCGTACGCTGGTCATTCCGGCGCGACAAGCCATCCAGCTTGCCGTGACGGACCACATCGGCGGGTGCCTCTTGAGCACGGTTTTCGAAGGACTCGGCCCCGATGGCAACGCGGCCGAGATCACGGTACCAGTGGGAGACACGCGGACCGTCCAGCTTTATGCACCGCATGCCGGCCGCTACGTGTATCACTGCGGTGGCAACATGTATTCGGGCACGGTGGTGGCGCAATGAAAACCAGCATGACCATCGGAAAGCTTGCGAAGTGCACCGGCGTCACTACCGACACTATCCGCTTCTACGAAGACGAGGGCATCCTGCTCCCCGTGGAAAAGACCGATGCCGGCTACCGGCTATATGACAGTGACGCTGTGCGGCGGCTGGTCTTCATCCGGCACGCTCAGCGTTGCGGCATGTCACTCTCGGAAATCCGTCAGTTGCTCGACCTGAAGACGGACGATCGTTCCTGCTGTGGTGACGTTCGGGCCCTCGCCAAACAGAAACAGGTTCAGCTCGAGGAGAAGATCCGATCGATGGTGGCGATGTCGCAGGCCCTATCCGAACTCATTGAGACCTGCACGGTGGAAGACCGTTCCACCGACGATTGCCCCATCCTTGCGGCACTGGAGTCTCGCCTGGACGTACCGCGAACGCGTCCATTTCAGAATCCGGCGCTGGAAACCACCTGCGCCACGTTCCAAATCCGGGCGACCGGCGAGAAAGAACCTGAAAAAGAGCCGCACGGGAGGAACACGTCAGGATCATTGAGGACCGCGACCGCACGCGAGCCGACCGCGCACGCACGGAGCTCAAGGCCGCCCGCGCCGAGCTGACCGGCGCCCGTAAACGCCATCAGCCACTTACCGCAAAGATCAAAATCTTTCCTGAGTCCGGCTTTACGCGCCCGAGCACGCGGCGTGGGCTGATGCGCAATCAACTCGTTCTGGCGGGCCTTTACATCCCAAACGCTACTCCTTCGTGATTCCGCCACTCGCGGCCGAGCGGCCGTACCTTCCCAATATTATCCGAGCGGAGAATTGACTTGGTCCATGATGCCGTCGGCGCACAGGCCCCGGAGGAGCGCGAGCATTTGCTTCGCATGCTCGCGGCCGCCACGTTTATCATTTTTTTTCAGGCGTACATGGTCGCACCGGTCATACCGGCGCTGTCCAGCATCTTCGATGCGCCCGAGCAGACCGTCGGCCTGATCGTTCCGGCCTATCTCATCCCATATGGGATCGGGACCTTGATCTATGGATTGCTGGCGGATCGCCTGGGCATTCATCGCATCATGTTGGTTTCGCTGGCCGCGTTCGCGGCGCTCACGGCTTTAACGGCGACGGCCACCTCCATCGAGCAGATTGCACAATGGCGGGTCTTGACGGGGCTTGGCGCCAGTGGCGTCGTGCCACTCGGTCTCGCACTCGTAGGCAGACTGTTCCCTTACGAACAGCGTGGGCGCCCGCTTGGCTGGTTGTTCGGTGCCATGGCTGGTGGAATGGCCTTCGGCTCGCCGTTGGGCGCAGTGCTGGTGCCCTTTATCGGCTGGCGAGGCTTGTTCCTCGTGGTCGGAGCGGCGGGAGTGGGCGTTCTGCTTCT
The DNA here is from genome assembly GCA_001899805.1 of Lysobacterales bacterium 66-474. Taxonomy (GTDB): domain Bacteria; phylum Pseudomonadota; class Gammaproteobacteria; order Xanthomonadales; family Rhodanobacteraceae; genus 66-474. The sequence goes on along the minus strand of MKWP01000014.1, from coordinate 177,744 downwards.
CTTTCTGCCGTACAGGCGCCTCGTCGCCGCTGCCAGCGTGCCGGTCACCGGCGCGCTGGGTGATCTGTTCCACGGCTATGTGAGTCTGATCGGCACGCCGCGAGGGCGGCGCACTTACGGCTATGTGCTGGTCAATTCGATATTCCACTCCGGTGTCTTTACTTGGCTTGGCGTCTATTTCGAGCGGCACTACGGTTTGGGGCCGGTCGGTGTCGGACTCGCGTTACTCGGTTACGGCGTACCTGGTTTTGTGCTCGGGCCGCTGATCGGGCGCATGGCGGACCGATGGGGCCGTGCGCGATTGCTTCCGATTGGCCTTGCCCTCAGCACACTGGCGGCCGCGGTGCTGCTCGTCGGGTTCCCCTTGATTTTCGCGCCGGTCGTGGTGATGGTGTTGTCGCTGGGTTACGACATGACGCAGCCGCTTTTCGCCGGCATTGTGACTTTGCTGGGAGGCAAGCGGCCCGGACAAGCAATGGGGCTGAACGTGTTTACCCTCTTCATCGGCTTTGGTGTGGGCAGCGTAGCCTTCGGCGAGGTGCTCCGTTTCGGCTTCGGACCCGCGCTCGGGGCATTCGCTGCGGTCGAGCTCGCGGCTGCGCTGTGCTCGTTCCCGTTATTCCATTCAGAGCTACCTTCGCCCGCACTGGATCGGTCGGCGTAGGCTCGGTCAGCCCAAGGGCGGGGCCGGCCATAAAGGGAACAGTGGGAAATGTCCGGAGTTCGCTCAGAGGGCCGACGTGAGATCCGGGCCGTCTCAGGCTGGCCACGCAGATCTGAGGCGCATTGAAGCCGCTTGTCCATGCTCGTTACCTAGTGTCGTACGCATCGGGATGGCGCGTGCCACGGCTTGCTTATCGCTACCCTCACTCGTTGCCCAGAATGCTATCGGTTCGAGCCGGTCACCTAGCTGGCGGCCCTGGTCATGCGGCTGGTGCTAGTGGTCACCTTCGCTGGCGACGTTGGTCAACTTGTTGGTTTTTTCCAGTCGCCAGCATCACGCGGCTGTCGCTGCTCGGCCGCGGCAGGTTCACCGTGCGGCTCGGATGGTGCTGCCGCAATTCGGGCCGGAACACGTCGCTGTTGGCGAAGATCCCTACCCCTCCGGCCACCAATCCGCGTCGGCGCAGCTTCTCGCAGGCCCGAACCGCGAATGTCGCGAGCGCCTGGGCGATGGCCTCGTGATCGTCCACGCGCTGGCCGAACGACCGGCTCACGATGATCTGCTTGCGATCGGGTTCGATTTCCTCGAGGGCAATGCAGGGATGACCCTGCAGCTCGCGTTGCACCCGCGCGATCGTCACGCCAAAGGCGATCAGCACATCCGCCGGCGGCGCATCGCGCAGTTCCGCAGCGCTGCGAATCCCGCGCGCTGCCAGCTTGGCCGCCGTGCGCGAACCAACACCCCATAGGTCACCGGTAGGGTAATTCGCCAATACCGCGTCGCGTGTGGCGGTGTCGGTGAGGTCGACCACGCCGCCGCCGCGCTTCGCGATCTTGTTGGCGGCTTTCGCCAGCACCTTCGTCGGCCCGATGCCGACGCAGTTGGGAATACCCGTCCAGCGGTGCACCCGTTCCCGCAGGTCGCGCGCGAACGCGAGGCGATCGTGAATGCCAACCAGGTCGAGGAACGATTCATCGATGGAGTACGGTTCGACGCGAGGCGCGGCATCGCGCAGGATCGCGAGTACGCGCGCGCTCAAGTCGCCATACAGCGTGAAATTGGCGCTCCGCACCACAAGTTGCCGCCGAACGTCCTTTGGCACTTCGTGGATGGGCTGGGCCATGCCCACGCCGAGCGCCTTGGCTTCCGCGCTGCGCGCGATCGCGCAGCCGTCGTTGTTCGACAGCACAACCAATGGCTTCCCGCGCAGCGCGGGATCGAACACACGCTCGCAGGACGCGTAGAAGTTGTTGCCGTCAACCAGCGCGAACATGGCCGCCTCGCCGCAATGAGCGCGCGACGCCGACCACGGCGAAGATTTCGACGACGGTGTCTGGCGGCAGGACGATGTTCGGGCAGTGCGGGTTGCGGCTGTGCAGTTCCACGTGGTCCGCGGCGACGTGCAGCACCTTGCACACCGGCTGTTGGCCATCCCACGACGCCACCACCACGTCGCCGTGCTGCGGTTGCACCGAGCGGTCCACCACCAGCACGTCACCGTCGCAGATCCCGGCCAGCATCATCGACCAACCTTGCGCGCGATACAGGTATGTCGCGGCCGGGTTGCGCACGAGCAACCGGTGCAGGTCGATTTCGTCGTCGAGGAAGTCCTCGGCGGGCGACGGGAAACCGGCTCGCGTCAGCACACCGGCAAGGGGCGTGGCGTGGGCGGGCGCGTCGCACAGCGCAGCGCCCAGCGGCACGGCGATAGTTTCGAGAGCAACATCGAGCATGGCGCGCACTGTCCGATTTCCCCGTCTCACGGGGTAGGACACGTCACGGTAGCACCCAGGCAAAACGCAGACATGAACAATGGTGACGGACCCGTCAGGAACCGCCCGCAAGCCCGTTCGATAAAAGGTAGTTCGGTTAGCGGACTACCCGACCAAGAGTGAATGGCGCAAAGTTAGCCTTGGAGGCGTCCGGTCCATCAGCCCCAAGTGTCACGGACATCCTCGACACATACTGTGTGCCGCGTGATGAGAAGAAATGGAAGTTGAAAGTTAAACGTTGCTGGTCCTGCTCAACCCATCGACAGAAACGATTTGGGAGTTCCAAGGCCAGCGGTCGCACTCGACCGGGCTCCAACACAAACGGGAGCGCATCCGATGAAAGCTCCGGCACAAACCCGTCCGTTTGGACTGCCAAGTCGACTTCGCGCACAAGCAGTTCCACATCGCCGGTGTTGGCGAAGGCGAATTCAAAGCCCCACGCCTCGGCGCTTCCGATCTCGGGCGCGGTCATCGTGAGAAGGCACCCGACCAATCCGGCCTTCTTGCGAAGGAACGTCAGATACAATGTCGCGATTGAGACCAGGAGCGCAAATGCCGAGAGTACCATTGGGATGACGGCACTAGCATTCATAACGACAAAGCCGTGCCGACGCGCAATGCACTCCGTTACGCACCGGCTGCCCCAATACGCAACCCCGGCACGACAAAGATGCCGTTCACTAGCCTGCATTCGAGGAACTTCGCGGCCGGTATCTTCTGCTTTAGGTCATTGTGGTTGATATAGCGATCCCGCGAGATGAAATACGTGCCTGGTTGCTCCGAAAGCAGCACGTATTCGTCCGCCTCGCGGTCCGAAACAATCAGATCCACTCCCTCGGACAAGTGCGGCTTTAGCTTCGACACCAGCGCCCGCTTCGTGAGGTGTATTCTTACCAAAGTGTTGCTATCGAAGCATGGAGTCGCTGGAATACCCTTACGCTTCAGCTTTTCGAGTAAGTCGGCGAGCGGCTCTATACCGATTATCTTGCCACGCTGGAAGCAAAGGTTACTAGCGTCGACCATGACGTGCTTGATCTGCCGAGCCGCCTCGGATGCCCTCACTTGAAGCTCACGGCGCTGGCTTTTCAGGATGCGCTCGACGTCCTCGAGCTTTCGTTTGCAATGCGCTATGACTCTCCCGGGCTTCTCATCTCCAAGGATTTCTTCCTGCCCACATTCAGCGTGGATGCGAGCCCTTTGCAATTTTGTCGTGGCTTCCAGCAAACGGCATGAGTATTCGTTTGCCAACGCAAGCTTCCGCTCGAGTTCTTCCTTCTCAGCCTCCGTTGCATGGATCGCCTTGCGCATGGGCCCCGTGGCGTCTGCCACACGTTTCAACACATCGATCATGTTATCGCCAGCCAGCGCAACGGGCTTTTGCACCGGCACCGGTACTTCCACGACCTTGCGCCGCTTCAGGGTGACCGGTTCTACCGACGCCTTCCGCGGTTCCTTTTGCCTTGCGAACCTTTGGCGTAAATAATCCAACAGCTTCAGCTTGCCCTCTCGATCAATAGTGTCCGAAATCCCCTCAAAGACCACCCCCGCCTCTGTTAACTGCGGCACAAGCACGTCGACCGGCGTTCCAAGCATCAAAGCCAGTTGTTTTATGGTCATGTCTCCCATTTGAAAATCCTCTAATCTTGTACAAAATCGGCCATGCGGCTGTCGCGATCATGCTCGACTACATCCATCAGTTTACATCCCGCTGACCTTGATTTTTGATGGCTAAGTTTCCGCTGCCACAATCGACTCCGGCCCGCCGCGGTTCCTTGAGGAATTGATCGCGCGCGACACGCGCACGACGCGCAGCGCCGGCATTGTGGCCGCCAGCAGCATGTCCATGGCGTCCTCGCTCGGCGCCGTCATCCACTCGCGCCCGAATGCGGGATCGAGGAACACCGGCATGCGATCGTGCACAGTGCCGGCCAGCTCAACGGCATCGTGGGTGATGACGGTAACGCTGCCGTCGCTGTCGTCTGCCTCATCCTGGAGTCGATGTCTCGGCTCCCACAATCCGGCCGCGTACAGCATCGTGCCGTCCTCTCTCGCAATGTAGTACGGCTGCTTACCACCGTTCTCGTCGCGCCACTCGTAGTACCCAGCCATCGGTACCAGGCATCGACGCGGCGCCTTCCACGCCGCACGGTAAGCCGGTTTCGTGGCCACGGTTTCAACGCGTGCGTTGATCGTAGCGAAGGAGCCCTTCAGGTCCTTCACCCATGGCGGGATTAGGCCCCAGCGCAGCTTGCGCAGTTCCAGCTTGTCGCCGTCGCCCAAAACGACCGCGGCACGCTGCGTCGGCGCGAGGTTGTATTTCGCGGTGACGCCGGCAAGGTCGTCGGCGAGTTCAGGCCATGGCGCCTGGCTCTTATCGAACAATGGAAGCTGGACGAAACGGCCGCACATGAGGCATCCCGGTCGAGTAAATACCGTCGGCCAGTTTTATACACTTTTGGCGAAAGTGTCCAATTGGACACTTCGTGCTAATCCTGTCCAATCAGCGTCGGACGATGCCGAGGCTCGCAGCAAGGGCACGCCCTGCTTCGATTGCGCGCTGCTCGCGTGCGGGCCACTCGGCCTCGCGCGCGGCAATGTTGGTGAGTGCGCGATCGAGGGCAGCGCTCGCCTCAGCGTTGGCCTCGCGCAACGCTGAGGCGAGCGCTGCGAGCAGTTCGTCTTTTTCAGCGCGGTGGCTGTCGTGGGTGGCAGGCATGGAGTTTCATGACTGGAATGTGGATGGGGCTAACATACACCAGCCTGACTATAGGAATAGCGATGGCTTCCTCCACCGACCTTCTTGAGTCTGCAACGCAGGCCGCCGTCCGGCTCCGCGACGAGTTCATCGCACGTGGATGGCCCACCTCCGCCGATGTCGGTAGGGCCAACGGCGTCAGCCCCAACGACAACCCGGCGAAGTGGGCCAACGACCGCCGCGAAGCCGGTGAGCTGATGGGCGCGTGGTCGCCCAAAGAGCGCACCTACCGCCACCCCGATTTTCAGTTCGACAGGCACGGCCACCTGAAACCCGGCATCAAGGAATTGCTCGCCGCCCTGGCTGAGCATGCCGATTTCGCCGCCAACGTCGACAAATCCGGCTGGCGTCGCGTGTTCTGGATGTACGGCGCGACGTACGAGCTCGCCGCACCGGATGGCACCCCGCGCTCGGCTGCCGAATTGTTCGCAACCCACCCGGATGACGTGATCGCGTACGCGCGCAAGAGTGCGGTGCCGGACATCGGCGACGCATGGTAAGGCCTGCGCCGCGATCACGGCGCCGAGGGTCCAGCTCGGTCGGCTGTTGTGGCAAGATGGGGTTATCGGGCCGCAGTATCACTCCTCCTCAAGCCCTCGGCATAAGAGCCGAGCCGGATAGACACACTTGAGAGGAATTAACCATGTTGATTGATGACGAGTTGATCGGCCGGCCATTGACCGCTGCCGAACGCGATGAGGTGATGGCCGAGGCGCTGCGCACCTGGCCGGAGGTGGAGAAGCGATGGCGGGAATGGAATGCGCGATCAATTGCCCACCAAGCCGCCCGCGAAGCCGCGCGTGTTGCCGCCGGCTTACCGGCGAAGTGTGAGGCCGAACTGGCGCACGAAGCCCAGCTTGAGCGAGAGTGGGCCGAGATGAAGCGCCATCGCACGTAGATGCAAAAAGAGCCGCCTACTTGGCGGCTCTTTTTGGGTATCCGGATTGGACTGTGGGGTGGAATCAACCTGCAAAGTGCTCGATGGCTGTTCAGCATATGGCTCAGGCACTCAACCGGTCGCTCACGAGTCGGTTCAGACTCACGCCTTCCTCTGCGGCCCGCAACGCCAGCGCCCGATGCCGCTCGGGCGGAATCCGCACCTGAAACTTGCCGGAATAGCGGCGCGTTGCGTATGGCTGCGGCACGGTTTCGTGCTCCGCGGCCATGTCCGCCACTGCGTCCGCCACCACGCGCACGATGCCGCGCAAGGCGGCGTCCTGGCTCGGCGCCAGCCACGACAGGCCCGGGAACTCTGCGCACAGCCCCACGTACTCGCCATCCTCGTCCGACCACATCACGCGGTACAGGTAGTGTTTCGCGTCCATCAGCGTTCCTCCAGCTTGACAATCGCGGCCAACACTTGCCGCACTTGATACGTCTTGGCCATGCCGCCCGCGCCGCGTTGGATGTTCACGCGCGGATCGCCCGTGCCACGTCGATGTCCACCAGCAACCATCGGCCCCCGGTGTACGCTCGGCCGCGCGGCAGCGCGTCTGGCGCTGTCGGCACCGGCACATCCATTGCCTCACCCTCAAAATACACTTCCACTGCCTCCTGCACCGCCGCCGGCAGATCGTCCAGCGCATCGGCCGCCGCAAAGCAGCCAGGGAAATCCGGCAGGGTAACGCCCCAGGCGCTGCGTTTGTCCTTGTGGATGTAGGCGGGATAGATCACGGGTGCCTCCACGGCCAGCCGGCCTGTTGCGTGCGGTGTCTGTCGGCAGGGCGCGACGTCTTGCGGTCGCGCCAGCCGCGTTTTTCAGCACGGGCCACGGCTAAAGCAAAGGCTGCCGCGAGCGCTGTCACCCCGATCATGAGCACGTAGGGAGCAACATTCGCGATCATTGTCAAAGCTCCTTGCAGATGCCGGTCATCGTAGCCGAAAACAGCACCACGCCACCTGCAACAAATGTCGTCAAAGGTAAAACACGGAGTTTGGCGTGACTAACTCCGTGTTAGTCGCGACTAACTCCGTCTTTTTGGCCGCACCACCGTGGACTTTTCCAACGGTGGTGCGCACAAACAGCCCACCTCCCAGCAGTGGTATCGTAAAGATCGAATGGACACAATTCTCAAACTTGCTGTGGTCGGCGTTATCTGCGGTGGCGGCGCCATCGCGATAGCCGTGGTCCTGCAACTGATCGCGCAACGTGCGTCGAGGAAAGAGCAATGATCATGAGGGTACTCCCCATGCTGATCCTCGTGGCGCTTGGCGGCCTCGCTGCTATTTCCACAGTAATCGTCGACGCCGACAAGGCTCGCCGCGCACGGGCCGAACGCGAGCGCCGGGACCGGCAGTGGCGGCATCTGTAGCGCCCACCCGGCACCACGTGCGCGGGCGGTGAACAGCAAAGAAGCCCGGCTCTAGTGCCAGGCTTCTTTTTTTCACGCGGGCCCGCGTGAGGGAAATTTGTCGTGATGCATAGTCCCCACATGCGTGGGGCAAACCACAATGACAAAAACCGGGTTTTCGGTCAGTTCCTTTCATCCCCACGTGCGCGGGGTAAACGTCGCGGTACCGCGTCTGAATCTGCGGTTGATCCTTCCATCCCCGCGCGCGCGGGGCAAACGTTGCTGCGTCCGTCGGCGACGTCGTTCCCTACCTTCCATCCCCACGTGCGTGGGGCAAACCTCACTCCCGCATCGACCTCCTTTCTGCTGTTGACGCTGTGCCACGTGCCAAGGCACGAGTGTAGTCAGCGACTGGCACCCAGTGCGATTGCCGGAGTCGCCCACGCATAACGGTCGTGTTGGAGGCCATCGCATCCAGCGTGGTGGCCTCGCTACGCAGGGCGGTGATGGCACTGAGCGCTCGCGGCCCTGCGATAACCAGTAACCCGGAAACCAGAACAGCAACGGCGAGGATACGCATCATTGCCGTGCTCCTCGACCACCATCGATGCCAGCAACCACGCTCAACACCGAGCGTTTGCGCGGCGAGTAGCCAAGCCGCAGGTGCGGCCATTGGCGGCGCATCATCCAGCGAACCAGCTCGGCACGATCGTGCTGCGACAGACATCGGGCTTCCGCGCGCGTGAGATGAAATTCCTTGAGCATCGTTGAATCCTCCTTTCCACCCCGGACCATGGGTGCCGGGTGGGTTCGTCGTTGTTCAGTGCGCGGTGGCGAAGTCGACAAGGACGTAGTCGCCTACCACGCAGGCTGTCAGCCGGCCGGCGCGGAGTAGGTCATGGAACCCACGCCAGCGACGATCTAGACCGCGCTCTTTCGGATCGGGCTTCAATGAGAGCCACACGCGTGGCGTCGCTGCGACCTGGCAGTCGATCCCACAACGGGCCGCCTCGAGGGAGATGTCGATGGGGTGTACCGGAAAATTGAGAATCGTTGCGTTCATGCTTGTTACCTCTCGTTTGAAGCCAGCCAGCGCTCGGGCGGCGCTGGCCGGCATGGCGATCGCTACATTCCGAATACGCGTCCAAATGCCACGATTCCAAGGGTGAGTGCTTGATGTTCTTGGCGCTCGCCCTCGATCAACTCCAACGCGACGCGCCGGGCGGCGAGCGGGTTGTGTCGAACAAATCGTCCTGTAACGTGTGCAAGGCGCGGGTTCTGCAAAGCCGCCTCTCGGGCCCGCTTCGCTACGAAGATTGCGCCTTGCGCCTGCTGGCGCACCGTCTCGTGTTCCGCCGCCGCCGCAAGCTCGCGCGGATGTGCCGCTCCGGCCGCGATGAGGACCAGCAGCTTGACGTGGTCGCGGTGGACCTGCGCCTCGTCCTCATCACTCATCCAGCGCAAGCGCGGAAGGTCCTCGATGGCATCTTTCAGGGCGGCTGAATTTTTCATGGTGGTGCATCCTCATATGATTTGATTGGCACCCATGAGTGCTCGCCGGCCCAGCTCGCAGTGTTGCGAGTTCGTACCATGAAATTTTTTGGAGTCGTTCGCTGCGCGACGCCACCACGCCGTCGGGAAAACCCACTACTACTTAGGCTTAGCCGTGAAAGTTCGTCCGAAGTTATCCGCTCGGGCCTCGCTGACATGACCAAATTCAATGGGCATCTCCCGCAACGCCCCCTTTAAGGCGAGCCTTGACGCCCATGGCGCCGCCGCCAGCGGTTCCACCGCCCTTGGAAAACTCCACCCCGGTGCCATCGAATAACCCAATGAAATACAAGGCAGGGTTGGACTCACCGGGATGGGAAAAGTCCACCACGGCACCACCGACAACACCCAAGGAATGGCTCGACCTGGTTTGCTCTCATCGCGTCACGGCGGCCCACCGCCCTTGGCTCCACCGCCCTCGGAAAAGTCCACCCCGGTGGGATGGCCATGCATGTCACTCGTCGTCGTAGCACTTGCCGACGATATTTGCGTGCGCGAGCGCATCCGCCGGCACCGTCGTCGATGCGGTATCGACCTTCCAGCAAAGTCGGCCGGCGCGCTTTGGCAAGAGAACGAGTATCTTGCCCTCTAGCACCCCTGATGCCCACCCAACGGTGATGACGCCCGGCTCCGGTCCGACCGCAACGCTCCCGACATACTTGCCGGGCCCGCTGAACTTCGGAGCGCTCCGCGGCTCGACCGATTCCGCCTGGGCGTCACTCGTCGGCAACTTGCCGTGGATGCCGTAGTAGGTGTTGATCGCCATCGTGGCGCTTCCGGCGAGCATCAGTCCCTCGGCGAGCTGCGAGGTCGTCCGGTACTGGTTGTATTCGGCAACCGGGTCGTGGGTCGCGTGAGGCAACACCGCGGCCGCGACGGCCGGTGCCGACGCAGCGTTATTCCCTCCGCCACTGCATCCACCCAGTGCAGCCAGCACGGCGAGCACAAGTACCGAAAGAACCAAAGTCTTACGCATTGTTTGTACTCCTTTGTGAGTGTGGATTTACTTCAAGGTGTTGGTGGTTTCGACCTGCTGCCGAACGCGGCGGGCGCGACAAAGGCCGTAGCACGCGCCGAGCAGCGCACCCAGCAACAAACCCGCCACGATGCCGGGACCAGAAACATACGGATGCGTGATGGGCACTCCATCGACGTACTGTTGCCACAGCCCGACGATTCCATCGCAGAGCACCGCGCCCCACCAGCACATCACAAACGCCCAGAACATCCCATACGAAACCGGCCGCTGACGAGCTTCCTCGGCGTCCTGGGCGTCGTCCTGCTCCATCGCCGCCTCGAAGATGTCAGCCAGGGGCGGCTGCATCGCGCGCGTCCGCGGATCCAAGTAGCCGTATATCGATGCCGCCCGGCGCCAAGTTACGTAACGCGATCGGCGCTCTGCACTCCACGACGCCGGAGTAACCGGCACCTCGAAAAGATGTCGTTTGGATTCGTTGTGTTCGATGGTTTGCATTTCAGACTCCTGCTTTGATATGCCCTTTTGCGCTTTCGACCGACGGGAAAGTCGGCGCCCACGGCCTATCTGGAACCGCCTGCGGGCATCGGGATCACGCGCGCGGGGCTCTGGCAATAGCTGCCGCCGTAGCAACCGGTGCCGACGACTTCGACGCGATCGCCGGGATGGATCGACACGCCCGCGGCGACAGCCTGCGTGATCTGCACCGTCCGTTGTCCGCCCCACCGCTGCGGGAACTGCACGGTGATGGCAAGGCCGGGCTGCTTGTACGCGTGGGCTGTCACGAGGTTCCCGCCGATGGCGCCGGCGACCGCCCCGGCGACGGTGGCAAGCGTCTTACCGTTGCCGCCGCCGACCTGGTGGCCAAGCAATCCGCCGGCGAGGGCGCCGACGCCGGAGCCGACCGCGGCGCGCGTGCTGCCGGTCTGGATCGCCACGCTGCGCACAGCAACGACGGTGCCGATTTCGACTTGCTGGATCGTCTGGGCCTCGGGTCGCGTGTAGCGCAGCGGCGATGATGGGTACCGGTCCGTCATGCCGGGCGGAAGGGTCGCGCAGCCGGCCAGCGCGAGGACAGCGAGCGCGAGCGCGGAAAGGATCAAAGTTGTACGCATTGGTTATGCTCCTGTGTGAGTGAGGATTTACTTCAAGGTGTCGGTGTTTTCGGTCTGCTGCCGAACGCGACGCGCGGTTCGCAGGCCGAACCACGTACCCAGCACCGCGCCGAGCACCGTAAATGCCAAGATGCCAATCACCACTGGTTGGTTCTGAACGTAAGGCTGAGTGAAGGCGATGCCATCGACGAACTCCCGCCAGGTAGCCACGATGCCCTCTCCAAAAAGCATGAACACCATCAGCCCTATTCCCCCACAGAACGCTGCGAAAAAAATCGGATTTCGGCGAGCGTCATCGAATGCTTTACGGTAATCGGCACCTCGGACCAAATCCGAGCATCCCGCGCACGCCGCCACGATGCTGAAGAGCATCACGTGAGTGAAGTCGGCGCCCGCGAAGGCGGTGGACAAGCCCGCCCCCGCTCCCCACAGCGCTGCTCCCCAGAACATTCGAAGGAACCAACGAAATCCTCGCCTGTTCGAAGCGTGCGGATAGGTGTCAAACCCCGCCAACACACCACCACCGACGCCAACAACAGCCACCATCAACGGCCAGAACGGACTCTTGATCCCGGCGGTTGGAATGGAAAGTGCGGCCGTCGCACCGAAGATCACCATGCCCCACAGAGTGCTAGACACGATCACGGCCCTCGATGGTCGTGCCGCGGCATCGGTGTTGATTACGTCGTTGTGTTCGATGGGTTGCATTTCAAAACTCCTATCTTGTGATTGGCACCCATGAGTGCGCGGCTGGCTCTCACGCAGTGTTGCGAGTTCGTACCAGCACCCAGGTCACCACGAGTAACCGACGCCCACGCCCACTTGGCGCTCGCTGCTCGAGCCGCCGCCCTGCTCACCAGTGAGGCTGATGTTCCAGCTCACGCCAATACTGGTGACGTGTTGGTACATCACCGCCCACGCGTTCGCGCCGCTGGCAAGCCCGTCGGATACCGCGACACGGTTGGGATGCGTCGGGTCCTGTGCGGCGACCGCCGCGGCGGCATTCGCATTCGCCGCTGCCGCAGCGAGGGCGTAGTTCACGCGCAAGTCCAATTGCCCGATCCGCATGTCGGTGTAGGCGTTCGCCTGGTTGAGCGTGTCGATGCTGCGAAGGTCGGTGTAGGTGTTCGCCGACGTAAGCGCCTCGTCGATTTGTGAAACGTTCGCGGCGTCGTTGGGCGCAATGCCGGCGTCGACGTTGTGGATCCGCGTGCCGGCGGAGCCGCGAAGCGTCACGCTCGAGTCAGTTGCGTTGTCGTAATGGACGGCAAGCGGGTCGGTGCCCGTGCCGGAATTGTCGGTGCCGTTCTTGCCAGCCGGGCCTTGGGGGCCAGCGGGACCTTGTGGCCCCGGCTGCTTCGATACGTCGGTGACGGCGGTGTCGAGCGCGGCCAGCGCGTCGGAAACGGTGGTGTACGAGCCCGGCGTGTACGGGTTGGTCAGCACGAACGTCGGCGCGGTGAAGGTGCCGTTGCCGGCCGCCTCGAAAGTTGCACCCGCCCCAATCCACGCCGCGATCGCGCCGCCGCCGGCATCGAGTTGCTGCAGGTTCACCGCATCGAAAGCCTCGGTGCCAGCGGCGAGGTTGATGAGCTGACGCTGGAATGCTCCGTTCCCGTCGGTCCCGTCGTTCCCGATGCTGACCGCGCTACCGCGGTCGGCATAGCTACTCGCGCCGAGTGCCACGCTGAGGTCGTCCGCTGCGATAGTGTTCGGTCCGTCGGCAACGGAGAACGCGCCTGTCGCTTGTGCGACCTGGCCGACCGCCTGCGACGCCGTCCCGGCTGCGTACGCGGCCGGCCCGACGGCGGTGCTGTTGCCCCCAGCCGCGATCGCATTGCCGCCGATCGCGGTGTCACCTGCATTTGCGGCAATTGCAGCGGTTCCAACTGCAGTGGCGTCAGACTGATCGGCATTCGCGCCGGCGCCAACCGCAACAGATGTTCCGTTCGCGTATGCGGACAATCCGACTGCCACGTCGCCGCCTGTAGCTGTGTACGCGCCGTTACCAACAGCAACACTCTGTTGCCCGACCGCGGCAGCGCCCACTCCCGCGGCGAAGCTATACAAACCACCGGCATAGGCGCCATCGCCGATCGCCGACGAGCACGTGCCTGCCGCAATCGCGTCCGTGCCAATCGCGAATGCCCTCAGGCTATCCGCCGTCGCTCCATAGCCGACTGCGTAAGACGCACCGCCTGTCGCGGTGGCACCAGGTCCAACGGCCCCGACCGCAGGCGCGGTCATAAGTGGGTCCTGCGGAGTACAGCCGGTCGGTGCGGTTTGAGCGTGAGCGGTGCCGCAAGTCGCGGCAACCATGACGGCCATGGCAGCGGCGAGGAGGTTTTTGCGTGAAAACATGGGTAACTCCTGTGTGGAATCACCCATAGGTGCATCAATACGCGCACCGTCCGCAGAACCCGTCGCGCCGCCCCGCGCGTGTGCGCGCACCTAGAAGAAGATCACCACACGCACAGGAGCCCGCCATGCGATTTCTCAGCAAGTCCTTCATCTTCTTTTTCTCTCTCCTGCACCGCCTGGTGATGGTCGTCGCCGGGGCGCACGCCTTCATGCTGCGCAACCTTTTCGCGAGGCACCCCGACGCCGATCGGCCGCGGTCGGTCAAGCGCGATTGGCGCAAATACGGCGGACGTGCTGTAAGGCGCGGCTAGCGCATCGCGCCGGGCCGCTGCGTGATCCGCAGCGGCTCGAGGCCGTCGGGCGTGGTCGTGGCCGGATGGCGCACCCGGAACGGCCCGGCACGTTCGATGAAGTCATCATCGAACGTCAGCAGCGGGACCCTGATGTGGAAGACCCGGTGCCCTTCCAGTGTCACCACCGCCTCGCCGCGCCCGAGCTGCGCGAGATCGTCGGGGCTGACTTTGTAATCCTCACGCAAGACAACTGAGTGGGATGCGTTGGTGCTCGAGGTCTGCGAGTTTGCCACGCCGCGGCCACGGTCCAGCATCGTCACGCCCTTGGCCGAGCCGCCGCCGCTTTCCGTGTGCGTGTGTTGCTCGCGCAGCTCCTTGCCGATCATGTCGGCGCACCATTCCGCGGTGTCGGGCTCACCGGGACTGAAAAAGATTTTCGTCGCCGTATTGCCTGCGACCATCGCGCGCAGTTCCGGGCCGAGCGTCTCGAGGTTGGCCTTCGTCTGGAACGCCGGCACCATCACCAGGCGCGCGGAGCGTGCCTGCTCGAACATGCGCGACCACGCCTGCGTGACATAGGAACCTGCCTCGTCGAAGAAGCCGAGAAATGGCTTGGCTGGACGTTCGGATTCGGGCAATGCCTGGATGGCCGCTATCGCCGACCGGAAGTCGGACACGGCCATGCGCGCGAGCGCGATGGCAGCCTCGCCCTTCCCCATCGTGGGCAAGGCGAAATACACGACCTTTCCCTGCCGGATCGCGTCTTTCAGCCGCACCTCGGGTGCGTACGCATTCATCACCTCGCCGAACCCACCACCGCCGAACTGTGCGAGGCGCGCGCCTAGCCCGCCGAACATCCGGCGCAGGCCGTCGGCGTCCAGCACCTCTTTGCCGGTTTTGCGATCGCGTTGCCGAAGTTGGTCGAGGAACAACCCGAACTGCTCGGCGTCACCCGCTTTGCTTTTCTGCTTGAGTTTGGCAAGCAACCACTCGAGCGCCCCTGGACGCGTCAGCAGGATGCGCAAGTCCGCGAAACTCACCGCGTAGCCGGCCGCGCGGCTGGCCTGCACCAGTGAGCCGATCGCGCCGATCGCGCTGGATCGGTAGAAGTCCGCACCCGCGTTGTTCGACGCCTCCGGAAGCAGCGCACCCAGGCGCGAGGCGATCTCGTCGGCATCGCCGTCGAGCAGTGGGTTGTAGCTGTTCGAGCTCGCCGGTGTGCCGGGGTTGACGACCAGAAGATCGTCGGCCCGGCCGGCCCACACGCACATGCGGTGCAGCATCTCGATGTTCGCCGGGTCGAGCTTGCCGTCGATCCAAAGCAACCCGCCGCCCGCACAGATTTGCTGGAACATTAGCCATGCCCCGACCACTGTTTTCCCGACGCCTGACTGGCCCACGATCATCGCGTGACGCATCCAAGCGGCTAGCGGCACGATAAGTTCCTGCATGGTGTGCGCGATGAAGCCGACACGCATGCCGCCCACCTCCGCCGGCGGCGCGTCGTGCGAATTGATGTCGAATTCGCCGCCGTGCGTGAGGCGCAATTTCGAGCCCACGCGCCACCCGAACCACAAGCCCCCGACCATCGCACCAGCGGCCGCCCACAGCAGGCCGCCCAGGTCGCCGCCGTACAGGGCCGGCAACGTCAGGAACACCGCGGCATCGGCGAGAAGCAGCGCCAGCGTGTCGGCGGTGCCGCCGAAGGAAGTGTCACGAACATCGTGGAAGTCGATCACTGCCGCACCTCGTCTTCAATGACGGAAACCGGAAAGGTCACGCTGGTCGGAACCCCGTCCGCGTCCTGCGTGACCTGGACGGCGGAAACGTTCACGCCGGCGCTCGAGAGTTCGCTGACCAGCGCGAGAAAGGCGTCGAAGTCGTCCGGCGCGGAGGCGCGGTCGATGCAGCCGACAAGCGGACCGTTGCTGACGGATAGCGCTACGAGTACACCTGCGTGTTCGCGTGCGAATTCAGCGCACGTGGCAGCTAAGTGATCCGCCGAAGACGGGGCGTCCGCGCCGGCCGGTGCGGCTTGCATCGGGGTGGGTTCAATGATGGACACCGGTTCCTGTTCCGGGGCGGAAGCCAATTCCGCCTCAGGCGATTCCGGTGTCGCCGGCGCCGCCGCGACGGGCTGCACCCCCGCCCGCTCGGGGAGCTTGCCGAGCGTGATGCGCGCGCCATCGCGAGCATCGCCGGCCAGCACGCCGCGATGTGTCACGTGCAGCTCGATGGCATGCGCCACAGCGCCGACAAGCACCCCGGCGACCAGCCCGATTGCCAGCGCGATCAGCGCGCCGGCAAGGGCGGTCAGGACGCCCGCGGGCCCGGTGGTCACCGAGTAAATGATGATGTACCACACCGAGACAACGAGAAGGTTCGATGTAAAAAGTTGCCAGCGGCCCCGCATGAGAAGCACCTGGAAAGTTGTCAGATGCACATAGGTGTTTAGAAACGCGCGGGAGTGGGCCGAGCGCAGCGAGGCAGCTCGCGAGCAGCGTCGGGGTCAGCCGCACCCACCTCGCGAATTGGGTCGACTTGAGTCTTCTGCGCGCGGGGAACGCGCGCCGGATTTCCGGCCCGGACGGCCGGGTGAGCGCTCAGGGATGCGCGCGAATGCTGTGGCTGTTGGGGGCCGCGAAGCGGGGAACGAGCGGCTTCATCGCGAGTTCCCGGCGGCGGCTCTGCCGCCGCCGCCGGGGGGAGCCAAAGACGAATTTTCGGGTGAGGGCGCAGGCCAAATGCGCGCGATTTTTGCGCGCATTTGGCCGAGCACCGACGCCCGAAAATAGCGGCGCGCCCTAGCGCGCCCGGTCGGCTTTGGGGGGCGCTTGCGCCCCCCGCGAGACGCCGGCTTCATCGGCGGCGAGGACCCCCTGAAAGGGGTGAGGGAGCGCAGCGACCGAACCCCGGAGTGAGGTCCTGGTTTTTCGAGCGAAGCGAGAAAAAGCGGGGCCGAACGGAGCCCGAAAGCCGGCGCGATTTTTTCGCGGAGCGAAAAAAGCGGGTCGGCTGTAGGGCTTTTAGGGGGTCCTCGCCGCCGCGAAGCGGCGGGGAGCGGCGCAAGGAGGGGCTTCATCCCGACGCGCAGCGCGCTTGCGCGCGAAGGCTGGTGCGGGTCCGGGGCCAGCCGGCAGGCTGGCGCGCGCCGCCGACGAGCTCCCCAGTCGGCGGCGTGTGGCACCCCGGACACACACCAGCATGAAAGTGAGGCAGGATGCCGAGCTCACAGCTTCTGGCAAGACCCGGCCCGGCACGATGCCGGGACCGGGAACCGCCGCGCACGACGCGCGGCGATCAACCATGGGTTGGGCTTCTGGCCCCAGCCCGGGCGGGATGCCGGGCTGGGGAGCGTCGCGCAGGACGCGCGACAGGTGCGCTATTGTGGTGGCACAAGTGACCACGGCACTTGTACCACCCGGCGCACCGCCCCCCGCACCACCACATGCACCGTTTCAGGGGGTGGTCGGCGCGGTGACGGCGGCGCTCTTGGCAGACGTCACCAGCGTGACGCCGGCGGGCAAGGGAATGCCCGCCGCGGCAGCTTTCGCGCGAGCCTTTCGCGCGCGGTCGAGTTCGCGATTCTTGGCGTGCTCGGCCGCAAAAGATGCGCGGCGCGCGGCAATGCCGGGCAGCGCGCGTGGCGCCTTCGTGCCTGAAAGAACCGGATGCCAAACAGGGTCGGCGGTGAGGTCTTCGATGGCCAAAAACCACCAGCCGGAATCCTTCGGCAAGCCGACCAAACCGGCCGATTTTTCAACCAGCAGACGGTCGAGTTCCTGCTCGAAATCAACCCGCTTCGCGCCCTCGGCGCCGCCGAACTTCGGGGCGACAACGAGGTGTTGGACCAGCGCGCCATCGGTGCGCGCTTGGCCAAACTCGCTGGTGATTTTTCCGACCAGACCGTCATCTTCTTTCCAGCGTGAGATGCCTCGGCGCACCATCCGCTCGGCTTCGATCACAAGTCGCCAACCGGGCTCGGGATATGCAATCCCGTCGGCGATCGTACCTTCGCCGCCGGTGTGCAATTCGCTATCGAAAACTCGTTCGAAGATCCCATAGCCGGCCACAGCCTGCCCCGCAACTTGCGCGTGCAGGAACGTCACTGGCGGCTGCACCGTGCCGGCATTTTTCGTCATGAGGGCGCCACGAATGGCGTCGCTATCGGCCAGCCATTTCCGCAGGCCGGCGACACGGCCGGAAGCGGACCGCGTGGTCAACCAGACGCGGCGGCCGGTGCCACCGGCCCAGCCTGGCACCAGCGCCGCGCGCTGGACAAGGTCACCCATCAGGCGACGCAAGTGCGCCGGCGTGACGGCCGGGAAAAGAGCCTCCACGACGGGCATCGTGATCGCGCCATAAAGCGCGTCTGCGGTCTGCAATACTTGCTCTGCTCGGTCACTCATATATATATGCCTCACTGCTTTCGCGGCATGCCCGAGAGAGGGGCTGCCAGATACAAAACGGGGCCGGTGAATGACCGGCCCCGTACCGCGACTGCGCGGGAGCAGCGCGCAGGCGATCGGATCAAAAGTCGCTCGCCACCGCGTCGTGGGCGCCGGCCGACGCAGCCGGCTGGCCGCCAGCGGTGGCCGGCTTGTCCTTGCCGACCAGCGTGCACAAGGCACACGCGTTGCCGTCGCTGTCCGTTCCTGTCCAAACGACACGGTCAACGACCGCATTCCAGGTCTTGCCGGCCTTGGTCGTGAGGCTCACGGAATCGCCATGCTGGACCTTGTCGGAGTTGACGTGGGCGCCCCAGCCGCCTTCTTTTAGCTTCGCGGGGTGG
This sequence comes from Lysobacterales bacterium 66-474, assembly GCA_001899805.1. Lineage (GTDB taxonomy): Bacteria > Pseudomonadota > Gammaproteobacteria > Xanthomonadales > Rhodanobacteraceae > 66-474. The sequence continues at coordinate 159,174 of MKWP01000014.1, read as the reverse complement.
CCGGCGTACTCGGTTTTCGTCTCGGTGGTCATTGCTGCGTCTCCTGCGTGGTGGTGGGTTTCTGCGCGCCTGTGGATTTCCGCTTCGCCAGCTTCGAGCGGGCGTAGCCAAGGGCGTCCTGCAGGCAGTGCGCTGCAGTGACTAAGCGGATGAGTTCGCGCTCGTCCGCTTCGCGTTCGGCCTCGATGGCCGCGCGACGCTCGGCCTCGAGCTTGGCGATCTGGTCTGCCAGTTTTTTGGATTTAAGCGTCATGTCCTTTTCCTGTGTTGTAGGTTGAAAAGTGCTGGATCACGGCCGGCGCACGTGCATCGCGCGCGCCAGTTCATCGCACGGCTGAAATCCTAAAACGGGGGTCACAGCCGATCGCGTCGATGCCGAAAGCCTGCAGGGCTGCGACAAACTGCGTGCGGCTTCCGGACCATGCGAAATTGGCCTCCAGCAGCCCGCGCAGCGCGCGGTCGGCTCGATAGCTAAGCGAGACGATCACCCCGCCGAGCTCGTCGGGGTCCTCGCCCTCGAGCCACGCGCGGATGACGTAGTCGGGCGTCGCGAGAACGAAGCTCTCGCAGCCTTCCGCCGTTTCGATCACATTGAATTTCTGACTCATGTCGTTTCCTCCTGCCCATAGGTGTTTCGATGCGCGCCGTCGCCCGCCACGGCGATCGGCTCGACGAACACCTGGCCGTCGCGCACCCGGATCGCCGCTGCGGTCGCGCCGTTGTCCTTTGCGACCAGCAGGCCATCGGTCACCACGTCTTCGACTTCCTTTACGACCTCGCGTATGCCATAGCTCTGCGATTTCATCGCTTTCGTCACCAGGTCGATAAGAAGCTCGCCATCGGCCTCCACAACCTGGACGCCAACCACGTCACCGAACGCGATCAGGAACTTTTCGACAACGCGGCCATAGTCCTGTGCAGCCAGCGGCGCGAAAGCACACACTTGGTCGATTCGGGCTAGGATTTCCGGCAGGAAACCAGCGTGTTGCAGTGCGTCGCGGATTTTTACGGACCGCAGCGTCGGGTCCTTTTCGACCCGAGCGACTTCGGCGATTTCGTCCTTCGCTGCGTTGGACGTCATGACAACCATGAAGCCGCGAGCCGAATACGTTTGACTCGTGCTCTGCTCCGTGAGCCGCGCTTCGTCGAGCAGACCCATTAGCGTTTGCACCACCACCGGGTGCGCCCTCTCGATTTCATCGAGCAGCAGCACGCCCGTGCCAACGCGTGCCAGTTCTCGGCACAGCCAGCCGCCCTTGTCGCTGTCGACGTAGCCCGGCGGCGAACCGATGAGACGCTGCACGCCTTGCTCTGCGCTCAACTCGTTGCAGTCGATGCGGACCATCCGCCCAGCAAACAACTCATCCGCGATCGCCTTGGCGAGTTCGGTCTTGCCAGCGCCTGTGGCGCCGACGAACAAGAGCGTTGCAACTGGCTTGTTCGGCCTCGCAAGCCGCGCGCGCCGGAAGGCCGTTTTCACGGCCGCATCGATCGTCGCATCCTGACCGATCACGCGTGCCTTGAGCGCCTCGATCACAGATGCGGGATCGAGGCCGCGGAAGTCGGCGGCTTGACCGGAACCCGCGGCGTGTAGCGCGTCGAGCGCGCGGAGCTTCGACAGCAGCGCGCCTTCATGTTCTGGCGCAACAATTTTAAAAACGTCACCCATGGCAAGACCCTCGAAAGTACGAACAACGAACCAAAAACAAGCGATGGACACCGCAAACAAGACGAGCCCGGTAACCATGTCGCTGGGCGTGCCGGGACCAGCCAAGCCGGTCCAAGTGAGCTCGACTCCGGGCAGCAGCAAGAAGCCACCCAGCAACGCCAGCGCGGTGAAGCGCCGGCGTCCCGGCATGAAGAACCAGCGCGTTTTCACTGCGGGATGCAGGCGATGCGCGAAGAGCAACACCACGGCGAGCGCCGCACCAGCCGCGATAAGCCACATGGAAATCGACGTGAAAAACCACAACGTCGCCGCGACCACGACCAAGCCGATAGCCACCACAGCAGCTGCGTGTCCAATTCGTTTCAGCAGGCTTGGGCTAGGGCCCATCACCTCACTGACTGCCGTCTTGAAGTCCATGTCAGCGCTCCTTCGCTGTGCCGCTGGCCTTAGCCGACGCCAGAGTCGTTGTCGCCGCAGCCGCAGGCGCGGGCTTGGACGTCAAGCCCGCGTGCGGCGCTGCAGTAGTAGCCGGGGCGGGCGCGGCGACAGGCTGCACGACCGCATACGGAACGACCGGTGCCGGCGGCGTGGTGCCAGCGCCGATTTCAAGGTCGAAGTCAACCGCATCTGGGCGATAGAACAAGCTTTTCCCAGTCAGCGTGATGGTGAAGCTGTGCCAGCCCGGCGCCATCACAACAGCCGTCGTGACCGACCCGGCGCCATAGCCAAGTTCGCCGATCGCCGTGCCATCGACATTCGCACTTACATTCTTCGCGGAGGCGCCTGCGTCGCGGCGAAGCACCACAACTGAGGCAGGCGCGGCGAGCTTGAACCAGCCAGTGAAAGTTTCTTGCCACGCCGGTGAGTTCGCCGGCGCAACGTAGCTTTGCCACGATGTGCGGGCGGATCCCACAGCGCGCTGGCTTACCTGGTTGTATTGCCCAAACCTGTCGGCGTCGGCGATCGTTTCTATCGTCTCGCCAGCAATCAACCCGGCTGGCGGCGCGATCACCGCGGCCGGAGCGGCCACGACAGGAGCCGCCTGCGCGGTGGCGGGCGGCACGGCCGGCACGGCTGCGGGGCTCACAGTGCCAACCATGGCGCCCACTAGGGTGGGCGCATGGGCGGTATTGGAGCCAACCTGCGCGCCCGTCGCCGCAGCGGGCGGCGTCGCTGCGGCGACGGGCGCGGCGTGGTGGTGGTGCCTGGCAATCTGCACCACGCCGGCGGCGAGCACCAGTACCGCCAGCAGCGCACCGCCGGCGATCAGCACCAGGTGCGCGCGACTGCCGCGGCGCGCACCGGTGTGATTTTTCAACCATGCGACCACGGCGCGATCGCGATCACTTGAATTTTCTGCTTTCATCAACGCGCCCCAGGGTGACGGACATACACATAGGTGCATCAATACGCGCACGCTCACCCACCGCGCGGCCCGAGCACCGCCGCGAGCGCCGCCCGCGCGGCGGCTTGCGTGCGCGAATCTGCGCGGCGTTCGTCGCGCCGGCGCTCATCCGCCTTGCGGCGGGCGAGGCGCGCGACTTCCTGCGCGGCGGCTTCCTGCTCGACCGCCAGTGCGGCGTCACGTCGCGCGGCGTCCTGCAATGCAAGCGCGACCTTCGACGGCAGCGGATCGCTGCCCGCCTTGCGCAGCGCCGCCGCCGCCGCCCGCACGGCCTGCGCGCCGTGCGCACTGGTTAGCTCTTCCGTCGCGGCAAGATCGTCGGGCGTCCAGCACGTCACGCCATGCACCACGCGCTGCTGGCGTTTTTCCTCCCTTGCAGCAGCAGCATTACCTGCTGGTGGCGCGACGGGCTCGACCTCGCGCGCGCGCGGTCGCGCTTGCTTCTGCTTCTGCTTTTTAAGTGAAGTAGAGCTGTGTGAGGTAGATATGCGTCTATCCCCGCAGTTAGCGTCACCGCAGTTAGCGTCCCCGCAAACTGCGGTGACGCTAACTGCGTCATCCGGCCCATCCACCGGCCAATCAAAAATGTGATAAGTCCACTGCCAGTCGCCGGCCTCGTCATGCCCGCAGATGGCCCGCAGGTAACCAGCCGCCTCAAGCTCGCGGCGGCAGCGCGGCCAGCGTGAGTTTCCATAGCCCAGCGCGCGCTGGACTTGAGTCGCATAAATCGTCCAGCCGGGCCGGCGTCCCAAATCGAGCATGTAGAGCAGCGCGAGCCGGGCTCCCGGGGAAAGGCCGCACTCTTTTTCCATCAGGCGTACGGGCACGCTGGCGTGCTGGTCGCGGATGTGTACCTGCACTGCCGCCCCGCGCACGTCGCGGTCGTTCCGTGTGCTCATGCTGCACCTCCCGCGCACTTCGTGTGCATGGGGCCGCAAGCCTTCAGCACAAACCTGCGCCGCTTGGAAGCGGCGCTGCGCGTGGCGCCAGGGAAGCGGCGGTGCGACTCCTCGCGCGCAAGCTGGCGTGCAAGCGCTCGCGGCGCGCGACGCGGCGCGTCTGTTGGCAAATACTGATCTTGCCAGCGCCCGCGCGTCGGGCATCGCCTGCAGATCTCGGCGTAGATGCGCGCCGCAGCATCCTCAGCGCGCGCGGGGGAGCGGCGATAGATCCCGGCTGTGATGGCCGCTGCTGCAGCAGGCCCGGGGGCGTCACTCGCGACGCTGCCCGCGAGCAGCACCGTCGCGAGCTGATCGACGCTCGAGTGATAGCCCGCGCGGTCAGCCCACCGGCAATAATGCTTGAGCTGCTTGGCGTCTAGCTTGCACGCGGCCGCGACCGCGGCGGCGGCTTCTGCAATTTGCGCACGCGAGGTCATGCGGCACCCACCTCCACGCCGGCGGCGTGGATCTTGGGTGGCCGGCCCGGCCCGCGGCGCGGGCGGCGGCGTTCGCCGCCGGCGAGCGCGGCGGCGAGTTTGGGGAGCGGCACCAGGTAGCGCGCGCCATCGCGCACCTCGTCGGCGGCCGGCCACGGCAGCGCGTCGCGCTGGCGGCGGTGTGTCATCGCAGCCGCTCCGATGCGGTGGCCGCGCGCAACCTCAAAGGCGTCGGCGGCAGGGATCGGCGTGACGCTGCCGAAGCGCGCGACCAGCGCGCGCAAGATCTCGACGCGAACCGCTGCGTCGTCACTGGGAAAATCGCTCATGGAAACCTCGCTACGTGGATGGACGCAGCGGGGAGCCCGGCGAGCCGAATTTTGGTGTTGCGCGCTCGTGCTATGACGCGTAACCCGTTTACACCGGCGTCATTTGCCGCCTAACACTGGCTGAACACCGCGCGAGCATTGGCAAAGAAGGTGGCAGGCGGAATCGGCGGGGGCACGCGTAATCGGCGAGAGCACCATGGGCATGGGTCGCAACGCCTCCGAGCGAGCCGACGGAGCGGCATCTAGAGACTGGCGCGCGGGGCCACCACGGGGCCACAAAATGACTAAAAGGGCGGACAAAACACGCCTGCTTTTAGGGCCACTACAGGGCCAACGAGAAGCTGAAATAAGCGCGGGGCCAGTTGAGTGGCCCCGCGCATGTATTGTAAGTGATTGAATTTGGTGGGCGCTGCAGGGATCGAACCTGCGACCCTCTCCGTGTAAAGGAGACGCTCTACCGCTGAGCTAAGCGCCCTGCTTCATTCAATATCGCATCGCGCGCAGCGCGATTATCACTCCCCTCGCCCGCTTGCGGGAGAGGGCAAGGGGTGAGGGCAACATCCTTGTCGCCCCGGGCCGACGATCCATGGTCGGCTTGGACGCGCCAAATCCGGTACGCGCCCGGACTTGGCTTCGCCGCCGCGCAATGCGCGGCGCGGGCGACGCGTCCTGCGTCGCGCTCGTTGACATGCCATCCCGGCCTACCCGCATCAATCAATGACACATCGCGCGCAGCGCGATTATCACTCCCCCTCGCCCGCTTGCGGGAGAGGCGGCCGTAGGCCGAGCGCGTGGGGCTGGGGTGAGGGCAACATCCTTGTCGCCCCGGACCGACGATCCATGGTCGGCTTGGACGCGCCAAATCCGGTACGCGCCCGGACTTGGCTTCGCCGCCGTCCGTACCCGAACGGTACAACAAACGCGGTTTCGAAACGCAGCGGCCGACGCAGATCGCGTCGGCCGCGGGAACCCCACATGCGATCGGCAACCGCCGGTCGCGATGCACAGCTCAGTTCAGCGCATCCTTCAGCGCCTTGCCGGCCTTGAACGCCGGGACCTTGGACGCCTTGATCTTGATGGTGGCGCCGGTGCGCGGGTTGCGGCCGGTGCGCGCGGCACGCTTGCGCACCACGAAGGTGCCGAAGCCCACCAGCGACACGTCGTCGCCTTTCTTCAATGCGCGTTTGATCTGGTCGGTGACGGCGTCGAGCGCACGGCCAGCATCGGCCTTGGACAGATCGGCGTGATCGGAAATCGCGTTGATCAACTCAGCTTTGTTCATGGAGACTCCCTCTTGGGTTTCGAGCAGCCCGTGGAATGTTCGGTGGATTGACGCTTTTCCGAAATCGCGGAATCACGCCTGTCCGGTCGTGTTGCAGTTCCCGTATCGATGCTCGGCATTGCAGCGTATGCGTCGCACGGCCCGGCCTTTATATCAGTGCTGCACAAGGCCTGCAATAAAGACGGGGCTTGGATTTCAGCGTGTCGAGCGGCGGAATGCAAGCGTTCATCCCGCAATCATGGAACGCGCGCAAATGCAAGTGCCGGACGGGCGCGCACCATGCATCGCGCATGCCCGTCCACTTGCCGCGTCAATGCGTGCGCGCCGACGACGCGTCCTCGACCGATTCGTGCTTGACGTCGGCCGCCATTTCACCGGCGCCCGCGACCACCGCGGCCTGTTCGGGCAATGGCTTCAGCGGGTTTTCCAATGCCAAGTCGAGCACCTGGTCGATCCAGCGCACCGGATGGATGGTCAACGCATCGGTGATGTTCTTCGGAATCTCGGCGAGGTCCTTCTTGTTTTCATCGGGGATGATCACCGTGGTGATGCCGCCGCGATGCGCCGCCAGCAGCTTTTCCTTGAGCCCCCCGATCGGCAACACCCGCCCGCGCAAGGTGATCTCGCCGGTCATCGCGATCTCCGAGCGCACCGGGTTCCTGGTCAGCGCCGACACCAGCGCGGTGCACATCGCGATGCCCGCGCTCGGGCCATCCTTGGGCGTCGCGCCTTCCGGCACGTGCACGTGGATGTCGTACTTGTCGTGGAAATCCGCCTCGATGCCCAACCGCTGCGCGCGGGCGCGCACCACCGACTGTGCCGCGTGGATGGATTCCTTCATCACGTCGCCGAGCTGGCCGGTCAGGATCAACTTGCCCTTGCCCGGAACCACCGTGGCTTCGATGCTCAGGAGATCGCCGCCGACCGATGTCCACGCCAAGCCGGTGACCAGACCCACCTCGTTCTGCTGTTCCTTGCGGCCGAAATCGTGGCGGCGCACGCCGAGGTACTTGTCGAGGTTCCTCGAATCGACTTTCATCGCCTTCGCAGCGCGCTTTTTTGCCGGGGCCTTGCCCTTGGCGGTTGCCGCCTCGGCCGCCTTCTTCGCGGGTTTCTCCGTTTCGGCCAGGGTGAGCTCCTTGACCACCTTGCGGCAGATCTTGGCCAGCTCGCGTTCGAGGTTGCGCACGCCCGATTCACGCGTGTAGTAGCGGATGATGTCGCGAAACGCAGCTTCCGAAACGGCGAGTTCGCTTTCCTTCAAGCCCGCCGCCTTGACCTGTTTCGGCAGCAGGTACCTGGTCGCGATCGCGACCTTCTCGTCCTCGGTGTAGCCGGGGATGCGGATCACCTCCATGCGATCCAGCAACGGCGCCGGGATGTTCATGGAGTTGGCGGTGGCGATCCACATTACCTCGGACAGGTCGAAATCGACTTCGAGGTAGTGGTCGTTGAAGGCGTGGTTCTGTTCTGGATCCAGCACTTCCAGCAGCGCCGCCGAGGGATCGCCGCGGAAATCCATCGCCATCTTGTCGATTTCGTCCAGCATGAACATCGGATTCTTGGTCCCGACCTTGGACATGTTCTGGATGATGCGGCCCGGCAGCGAGCCGATGTAGGTACGGCGATGGCCGCGGATCTCGGCCTCGTCGCGCACGCCGCCCAGGCTCTGGCGCACGAACTTGCGGTTGGTCGCACGCGCGATCGAATGTCCGAGCGAGGTCTTGCCGACGCCGGGCGGACCCACCAGGCACAGGATCGGGCCCTTGATCTTGTTCACGCGCTGCTGCACGGCAAGGTATTCGAGGATGCGTTCCTTGACCTTCTCGAGGCCGTAGTGGTCCTCGTCCAGCACGCGCTCGGCCATGCGCAAATCCTTGCGCACCTTGCTGCGTTTCTTCCACGGCACGCCGGTCATCCAGTCGAGATAGTTGCGCACCACGGTGGCCTCGGCCGACATCGGCGGCATCTGCTTCAACTTGTTGAACTCGGCCTTGGCCTTGGCCAGCACCGGCTTGGGCATGCCGGCTTCGTCGATCTTCTTGGCCAGCGCGTCGATCTCGTTGCCGCCTTCCTCGATGTCGCCCAGTTCCTTCTGGATCGCCTTCATCTGTTCGTTGAGGTAGTACTCGCGCTGGCTCTTCTCCATCTGGGTCTTGATGCGCCCGCGGATGCGCTTCTCGACCTGCTGCAGGTCGAGTTCGCTTTCCACCAACCCGATCAGCATCTCGGTGCGCGCGCCGACGGCGAGCGTGTCCAGCACCTTCTGCTTGTCGGACAGCCGCACCGACAGGTGCGCCGCGACCGAATCGGCGAGTCGCGACAGGTCGTCGATCCCGGACAACCCGGTCAGCACTTCCGGCGGCAGCTTGCGGCTCTGGCGGACCAGTTGCTCGAACAGGCTGACCAGCATGCGCGCCGCGGTCTCCAGCTCCATGGTCGGACGATCGAACACCGGCTGCAGCGCCACCGCATGCGCGCGCAACATGCCGTCGGTTTCGAAGCAGTTCTGCAGGCGCGCGCGCGACTGGCCCTCGACCAGCACCTTCACGGTGCCGTCGGGCAACTTCACCAGTTGCAGCAGGCTGCCGATGGTGCCGAGCGCATGCAGGTCGGCTTCGCCGGGGTCGTCGGTCTCGGGCTGCTGCTGCGCCACCAGCAGGATGCGGCGATCGCCCTCCATGGCCGCTTCCAGCGCCTTCATCGATTTCTCGCGGCCGACGAACAGCGGGATCACCATGTGCGGATACACCACCACGTCGCGCAGCGGCAGCACGGGCAGTTCGATGGTCGCGGTAACGGTTTCGTTGGTTTCGGTTGCCATGTCTGTTTCAGGGAATGGATCGCGTGTCCGCGATGCGGACGATGGGATGAGGATGGTGGCGGCACGCGCCGGGATCAAGCGCCCGAAGGTGATCCGCTTCGCAGACGCCGAGACGTCACGCGTCCGTGCCGCCGGCGCGGCCGAACCAACCCGGCCGGCGCCAACCACGAGGGACGAGGTCCTTCTGCATGCACGGCCCGCGCGCCGTCACGGGCCGGACCCCACGGCGGCGCCACGTTTCAGGTGTTGCCCTGGCGACACGGCCCGCCCGCGCACGAACCCGCCGATGCCCTGGCGTGCGGTGAAGTGCGCTTCGTCAGGCGGCGTCGCCTTCGCCGGCCGCGCGTTGCTGCTGCAGGTTGCCGCGATAGATCAGGTAGGGCTCGGCCTGGCCGTTGATCACGGCTTCGTCGACCACGACCTTGCTGACGTGTTCGAGCGACGGCAACTCGTACATGGTGTCGAGCAGCACGCTTTCGAGGATGGTGCGCAGGCCGCGCGCGCCGGTCTTGCGCTTGATCGCACGCTTGGCGATCGCGTTGAGCGCATCCGGGCGGAACTCGATCTCGACATTCTCCATGTCGAACATCTTCTTGAACTGCTTGGTGATGGCGTTCCTGGGTTCGGTGAGGATCTTGACCAGTGCCGGCTCGTCCAATTCGTCCAGGGTGGCCACGACCGGCAGGCGCCCTACGAATTCCGGGATCAGGCCGTACTTCACCAGGTCTTCCGGCTCGACGTTGGCGAGCAGCGTGCCGACGTTCTGCTTGCGCTGCTTGCTGCGGATCTCGGCCGAGAAACCGATGCCGGTGGTTTCCGAACGCTGCTGGATCACCTTGTCGAGGCCCGAGAACGCACCGCCGCAGATGAACAGGATGTTCTTGGTATCGACCTGCAGGAACTCCTGCTGCGGATGCTTGCGCCCGCCCTGCGGCGGCACCGAGGCGATGGTGCCTTCGATCAGTTTCAGCAGCGCCTGCTGAACGCCCTCACCGGACACGTCACGGGTGATCGACGGGTTCTCGCTCTTGCGCGAGATCTTGTCGATCTCGTCGATGTAGACGATGCCGGTCTGCGCCTTCTCGACGTCGTAGTCGCACTTCTGCAGCAGCTTCTGGATGATGTTCTCGACGTCCTCGCCGACATAGCCCGCTTCGGTGAGCGTGGTGGCGTCGGCGATGGTGAACGGCACGTTGAGCAGGCGCGCGAGCGTTTCCGCCAGCAGCGTCTTGCCGCATCCGGTCGGCCCGATCAGTAGGATGTTGGACTTGGCGAGCTCGATGTCGTCCTTCTTGGCGCGCGATTCCATGCGCTTGTAGTGGTTGTACACCGCGACGGCCAGCGCCTTCTTGGCGCGGGTCTGCCCGATCACGTACTGGTCGAGCGTGTCCATGATCTCGCGCGGCTTGGGCAACTGGGTGCGGCCGGAGGCGGCCTTTTCTTCCAGTTCCTCGCGGATGATGTCGTTGCACAGCTCGACGCATTCATCGCAGATGAACACCGACGGGCCCGCAATCAGCTTGCGGACTTCGTGCTGGCTTTTGCCGCAGAACGAGCAATACAGGATCTTGCCGCCTTCGTTGCCGCGGCCCGGCCGGTCCTCGCTCATGTCGTGCTCCGTGGATCAGTCGTGCGATGCATCATGTCGAATGCCCCGATTCCGGCTGCAGCATAGCACAGCCGAACCGCAGGTCCGGCTTGACGGAGCGTTCGGAATCGAGGCCGAAAATATCGGGAAATCGCGAGGTTGCGACCAATGTCTCAGGCTGACTTGACGGACTCGTCCGGCCGGCGTTCGAACATCGTGTCGATCAAGCCGTAGTCCCTGGCCTCGGTCGCGCTCATGTAGCGGTCGCGTTCCATGTCGTGGGCGATCTGCTCGACGGTCTTGCCGGTGTGCTGGGCGTAGATTTCGTTGAGGCGCCCGCGCAGGTACAGGATTTCCCGGGCGTGGATCTCGATGTCGGTGGCCTGACCCTGCGCGCCGCCGGAGGGTTGGTGGATCATGATCCGCGAGTTCGGCAACGCGAAGCGCTTGCCCTTGGTGCCGGCCATCAGCAACAGCGAGGCCGCGCTGCAGGCCTGCCCGATGCACATGGTGCTGACGTCGGGCTTCACGAACTGCATGGTGTCGTAGATCGCCAGCCCGGACGAGACCACGCCGCCGGGACTGTTGATGTAGAACTGGATGTCCTTCTCGGGGTTCTCGGATTCCAGGAACAACATCTGCGCCACCACCAGGTTGGCGACGTTGTCGTCGATCGGCCCGACCAAGAAGATGATGCGTTCCTTCAACAGACGGGAGTAAATGTCGAACGAACGCTCGCCGCGCGAGGTTTGCTCGACCACCATCGGAACCAGATTGAGGTTCCTGATTTCCTGATTGTTCGAGGACTGCATGGGATTCTCCCGTGGACGGCGGCGTCAGGCCGCGCGGCTTCAATTCGCGGTGTTCTGCGGGTGCATCACTTCGTCGAAGCTCAGGGCCACTTCGGTGGTGTCCGCATGGTCGGCCACCCATTCGGAAACCTGGTCCTCGAGCACAGCGGTACGCACGTTCTCCATCATCTGGGGGTTGGCGCGATAGAGTTCAACGACCTGCTCGGGTTCCTCGTAGGTCGAGGCGATCTTGGCGATACGCTCGGTCACCTTGCGGTTGTCCACGCGCAGGTTGTTGCTCTGGGCGATCTGGCGCAACAACAGGCCCGCGATCACGCGCTGGTGTGCGATCGGCTGTGCCGCCTCCAGCGCCGCCGGCGGCAACGCCTGCTCGCGCGGCAGGTTCGGCATCGCGGCGCGGACCAGCGAGTCGGCCTCCGCATTTTCCAGCACCTTCGGCACTTCGACATCGGCATAGGTCGCCGCGAGTTTGCCGCCGACTTCGTTGCGCAGGCGCGCACGCAGGGCGTTGTCCAGCTCCCGCTCCAGGTTGGAGCGGACTTCCCTGCGGAAGGTTTCGGACGTGCCGTCGTCGATGCCGAAGGTACGGATGAATTCCGCATCCACTTCCGGGGTCTTCGACTCCTGCACCTCGCCGATGCGCAGATCCACCTGGGCTTGCCTCGCGGCAAGCTGCGGGATCGGGAAGGTCGGCGGGAACTCCACCTCGAAGGCAAGTTCCTCGCCCGCCTTGTGGCCCTTCAACGCTTCGTCGAAGGCCGCCAGCGCGGTGTTGCCGCCCAGCACCGTAGCGGCGCGCTCACGGCCTTCGGCCGGGTGCCGGAAATCACCCGCCTGCGCGGCGTAATCGACGATCACCATGTCGCCTTCGGCCGCGGCGCGTTCGACCTTGTCGAACACGCGGCGCTGCACGCGCAGGGTCTCGATCATCTTGTCGACGTCGACTTCACCGACTTCCGACCTGGGCCGGTCGATCTTCAGGATCGCGACGTCCACCGTCGGCAATTCGGGCATGACCTCGAAGGTCGCGGTATACGCGATTTCGCCATCCTTCGGCTTGCCGTCGGTGTCGATGCCGGGGTTGGCGACCGGCTGCAGGTTCTGCTGCTGCACGGCTTCGCGGAAAGTGCTGCCGATCAGGTCGGACAGGACCTCGCCGCGCACCTGCTCGCCGAAGCGCTGCTCGATTACCTTGGTCGGCACCTTGCCGGGACGGAAACCCTTCAGGCGCACGTTGCGGCCCAACTCGGAAATGCGCTGGCGCACCCTGGACTCGAACTGCTCGGCGGGAAACTTGACCGTCAGCCTGCGCTCGAGCTTGCCGACGTTTTCCAGTGACACTTGCATTGCAGCTCCTGATGTTCGGTACGGGTCTTGCGTGATCTTGAAAAAGCAGGCCTGGGAGCGACCTCGGAACTGCCATCTGCAATCGAAAAGCTCATGACCGCCATCCATGGTCGAAGAGCTCCGTGGTCGAAGAGTTCGAAGAATCCATCCCTGGACAGAGCTCGAAAGCGCCATCCATGGTCGCAGAGCTCGAAGAATCCATCCCTGGACAGATCTCCATGGTGCGAAAGGCGGGACTCGAACCCGCACGGGTTGCCCCACTGGAACCTAAATCCAGCGCGTCTGCCAGTTCCGCCACTCTCGCAAGCCTGCCGGATGCCGATGCGCATTGCAGGATTTGGTGGGCCGTGTAGGACTCGAACCTACGACCAAGAGATTAAGAGTCTCCTGCTCTACCAACTGAGCTAACGGCCCGAAAACCCTGCATTGTACAAAATTGGGGTGGATGATGGGACTCCGCTTCATTCAATGAAGCTGTCGCGCGCCAGCGCGACGATCACTTCCCCTCTCCCGCCTGCGGGAGAGGGCAAGGGGTGAGGGCCATCGCCACGACCAATCCCGAATTTGCCATATCCTTCAAAAAATGGGGTGGATGATGGGACTCGAACCCACGACAACCGGAATCACAATCCGGGACTCTAACCAGCTGAGCTACATCCACCACAGCGAGCCGGCAATTTTCCTTGCCCCGGCCAAAACTTGCAAGCTCGGCGTACCGCAAACCGATTGATTCGCCGCCGCTGCCGCGCTAGTTTGCGCGGATGCCCAAACCTTCCCCCAAACAAACCGCCGCTGCCGCGCCGGACGCAAGCTCCGTCGCCCGTTTCGAACAATCCCTGGGCGAACTCGAGGCTCTGGTGACGAGCATGGAAGGCGGCGAGCTGAATCTCGACGAATCGCTGCGCGCGTTCGAGCGCGGCATCGCGCTGTACCGAAGCTGCCAGGCGACGCTGGAACAGGCGGAAGCGCGGGTCAGGTTGCTGCTCGATCCCGGGCATCCCGAATCCGCACAACCGTTCGCGCCCGTCGAGGAGTCCTAGCGTCGAAAGGGCGCGTCCGGAAAACGGACGCGCCCGCCCACGGATCCCGTGTCAACGCCCATCCATGGGCTGCACGGGATGAGCGCATCCTGCACTCACTTGATCAGCCGCAACGCGAACGGATAGCGGTAGGCCACGCCTTCATTGGCCTTGATCGCGGCAAGAATGATGAATACCAGCGCGGCGATGCCGATGATCACCATCAGGGGCAGTGCAATCAGGAACCCCACACCAAGCGTCGCGACTCCCAGGATCGTCAGGATCACGAAAATGATCGCGATCGTGATGTTGAAATTCAGGGCTTCCTTGGCCTGATCGTTCACGAATGGCATGGTGTCCTTCTTCACCAGCCAGATGATCAGTGGCCCGAGGAACCAGCCCCAGCCGCCTACCCAGCCGGTGACGAGGCCACCCAGCAGTGCGGACAGGTGCGCGAACATGGCCCACTGGCGTTCTTCCGCGCTCGGAGTGCCAGCGGGCGGGGGTGTTCCGGCAGACGTCGGGGGTGTCACGGATTCCGGTGGAACGCTCATCGCATACCTCCCTCAAAGCAGTGATGGACGGAATGGACCGTGCCAAGACTGTCCTCGCGACCGGCGCGCGTGTCAAGCGGCCGTATTGGACCAGTACGATCAGGCCACGGAGCGCGTAGCCGCGACCAGACCGTCGAGCGGCTCCGCCGCGGCACTGCCCGGGAACACGCGTGATTCCAGCAACGATACCGGCACCCCGAGGTGCACGGCCAGCACGCCCTTGAACACCGAGCGGAAATCGGTGGTCGCGTGCACGTCGCGGTCCTGGTACAGCTCGCCGGAGCCGATCCCCGGCCACTTGCCCGCCACGCGTCCGCCGCGCAGGGCCCCGCCTGCGAGAAACATCGAGCCGCCGGTGCCGTGATCGGTGCCGCCGGTGCCATTGATGTGCGCGGTGCGGCCGAATTCTGTCGCGACGATCACGACGGTATGGTCCCACCGCGCGCCGATCGAGTCGTGGAACGCCTTCAGGCCGGCATCCAGTTCGGCGATCTTGCGGGTAACGATCGCCGCTTCGTTCGCGTGCGTATCCCAGCCGTCGTCTTCCACGAACGCCACGCGCGGGCCATCGGCCTCGCCCATGAATTTCCCCGCGGCGCCCATCATCACCGGCAAGCCGCCCTGCCGTTTCCTTCCGGGCATGCCTTTTTGCATCGCCGCCAGACCGGTCTCCGTTTCCGGCACCGACGCACCGCTTTGCTGCACGACCGCGCGCGCGAACGGTGCCGCGAGGCGTGCGTCCGCTGCATACAACGGCTGCAAGCGCTGCAGCAGGATCGGATTCACTTCGTTCGGCAGCGGCGGCGACCAGGTCTCGACCCTGGCGTTGCCGCGCATCGTCAACGGCATCACCGCCGCGCAGGCAAGTCCGTCCACGCCCGGCATGCAGGCAATGCAGCGATTCAGCCAGCCGGTCTGCGCGCCGTCGGGTTTGGCGGTGCCGTTCTCCACGCAGTCCTGCGCCTGGAAATGCGAACGGCCCCAGTACGGCGGCGCTGCGGCGACCACCGGCATGAACTGGCCCTGCGCGTACAACTGCGCCGCGTGGTCGAACGACGGATGCAGCGCGAAAACGTTATCGAGCTTGTGCGCGGGCTTGTCCGCCGACGGTGACAGGGCCAGCGCGCCGCGGATCGCCTGGTAACCCGGGTCGCCGTACGGCGGCACCGATTCCAGGCCGTCCAGCCCGCCGCGCAACAGCACGAACAGGAAGCGCGTGTCGGAACCGGTCGCGGCGAACGTCAGCTTCGGCCAGATCAAAAGGGTCGCCGCGCCGAGCATCGAGTTCGCCAGGAACTGCCTTCGCGTCAGCACGATCACGCCCTCCACTGGAAAGCAGGACACGCGAACAGCGTCGCGTGCGCCTGTCGTGTCGATTCCGCGCGCCGGATCGCCTGCGCGGTGTCATCGTCCAGCCGCGGTCCCAGGACGTCCCGCGCCCACGCCAGTGGTGGATCGCCTTGCGCGACACGCGCCGACAAAGCCTCCGCCGCCTGCACGCGTTTCCACAGCGCATCCGGATCGACCCAGTTCGCCGAGTCGTCGGTGAAACCCGCGGGCGAACGCGGATCGAACACGGGTTCGCCCAGGTTGGCCAGCAGCGCCAGCGCGGGTTGCGGGTTGTCGTCGAGTTCGATTTGTCCCGCGCGCAGTGCCGCGATCACGAAATCCTGCGGGGTGCGGAACTTGCGTGCATCGGGTTCCCACGCCTCCGGACTGGCGATGAGGGTGCGATACACCGCGGCTAGATCGGTATCGTGCTGGAGATAGCTTTTCACGAGTCGGTCCACCAGCGAACGCGGTGGATCGTCCGATACGAAATGCTGGGCAAGCTTCAGCGAAAGATGCTTCGCGGTCGCGGGCTGGCGTGCGAGGAATTCGAGGATCGCCTTGCCTTGTTCAAAACCTTCTTCGGGAAACGTTCGGCCCATCACCCGGCGCGCACCGGGTTCGTGCGCGTTGGCGCGAAACGCGAACGCCGAATCGGGCTGCCTGTCGTTGGCGAAATCGCGCGGGAACGGAATGCTCCATCCCGTCAGCGCGCGCGAGAACTCGGTGACGTCGGCTTGCGTGTAGCCGCCGTCGACGCCGACCGTGTGCAACTCCATCGCCTCGCGACCGAGGTTCTCGTTCAAGCCGCCAGCGCTGCCCTTGTCCCGATCGCCCTTGCGCGCAAGGCGCATCGCGATGCGTCGGCCCAACCGCGAATCCGGCCCGACCGAGCGCACGTTGTCGAGGTACAGCAGCATCGCCGGGTGCGTTTCCACCGCCAGCAGCATGTCGGCGAAACGGCCGGCCACGTGCGGGCGGATCGCCTCGCGTTCCATCGGCGCCGCGAACAACCGCGCCGGCCGCTTGTCCACCGACACCGCGAAGTGGTTGGACCAGAAATGCACCAGCCGTTCCACGAATGGCGTGTCGGTGACGGTGGCGACCCGGTAACGCGCCGCCGCCTCTGCCAGCAGATCCTTGCGCTCTTCCCTGCGGTAAGGCTCCAAGGCCCGCTTCAGTTCGGCGGCGTTGGCTTGGCCATTCCCGGTTGCCGGGGGCACCGCCCCGAACATGTAGGCCCGGCGCCCGCGATCACCCTGCTTGAACACGCGCCGCGTTGCCACCAATCGGGCCTCGTCACGCAAATAGTCGAGACTGCCCGGCAAGCCCGCGAATGCGTTGCCGTCATCGGACCCGTGCGCGATTTGCGCATTCAGCCAAGCGCGCGGATCGTGCACGCTCGCCAGTTCACCCGGCTTCGCACCCAATCCGAAGCGATTGACCGCCACGGTGAGGTCGTTGCTCGATGTTTGCATGCGCGTTCACATCCGTGCTGCTGCCAAAGTTGAAACGTGGGAATGGTCCCGGCGGTTGACAGGTTCGACGACGGCGCCAAGCCGCGACGTGGATGTACACTCGGCGCGCGGTCAGGGGTGGCCGCGCCAACAAGGGGGACGTCATGCACGACGAGACGCTTGCGTTGGACGTGGGGCCCAGCGACCCGGAGGTGCCAGCTCGACCGCGTGCATGGCCCGACCAACCGTTCGAGTTCCACGGCTCCGGGCGTGAGTATTTCCGGATCTGGATCGTCAATCTCGCGCTCAGCATCGTGACGCTGGGCATCTATTCGGCCTGGGCCTCGGTGCGCACCCGCCGCTACTTTTACGCGAACATATGGCTGGCCGGCTCGCCCTTCGAATACTCGGCACAGCCGCTGCCGATCCTGCGCGGACGGCTGATCGCCGTGCTGATGTTCGGCTGTTACATCCTGGCAGGGCGCACCTCGCCAAAATTGCAGTTGGTCGCGGCCGCCGTGATCGCGATCCTGCTGCCGTGGCTGATCGTGCGCGGCCTGGCCTTTCGCGCGCGCTATTCCTCGTGGCGGGGATTGCCGTTCCGTTTCGAGCCGGATTTCAGGGGTGCTTACAAATGGTATCTGGCGATGTATCTCCTGATATTTCCGACGCTCGGGCTGATTTATCCGTGGATCAAGGCACGGCAACAGCAGTGGACGGTAACCCACCATCGCTACGGCAACGCGACGTTTGATTTCGAGGCCGATGTCACCGATTACTACATCGTGCTGTTCGCGACCATCGGCATCACCATCCTCGCGCTCGTCTGCGCAGGATTCATTCTCGTCGGCGTGACCGGCAGTTCAGCGGGCCATCCTGGAACACCAGGACTGAAGAACCACCCGCTCGAATTGCTGGCGACGATCTACGCTGTGTACCTGCCCGCCTATCTCGCCATTTATGCATACAGCCGCTCGCGCATGCTGAACCTGCTCTACAACGGCGCCAGGCTCGCGGGCGGACATCGCTTGCGGAGCACGCTTGGCTTCTGGGCGATGTTCTGGATCTATGTCAGCAATCTCGTGGCGATCATTTGCACGGTCGGCCTCGCAACGGCATGGGCCAAGGTGCGCATGGTTCGTTACCGCGCATCGCACATCGTCCTGCAGCCCGCGGGCGACCTGGACGCCTTCGTCGCGGAGACCACCGCGCAAACAGACGTCGGCGCGCTGGGTGCGGAAATGGACGGCTTCTTCAGCATCGACATCGGCCTGTGACGGGCATCGGCGGCACCTATTACGACGGTCGCAGCAGCCGCCCGCAGGCCGTGGACGTGCAATGTGTGGGCGGTTCCCTGCTGGTGCGCGGCGAGCACGTCGACCGCACCGATCCGCTCGAGCAGATCGTGCCAAGCGCTCCGCTTGCGGGCGTGCCTTTCACGCTCCGCTACGCGGACGGCGCGCGACTGCAGGTGCCGAACGGTTCACCGGTTGGCCAATGGTTTCCGGGCCAGCATCGCCTGGAAAATCGGGTGGATCGCTGGGAACGTCGAGGGGGCATCGCCGCCGCAGCAGTGCTGGTCATGGCGCTGGCGCTGGTCGTGTTGTTCGGCTGGGGCGTGCCGGCGGCCGCCGATTACGGCGCCATGCACCTGCCGCAGGCCGTGGATCGTGCCATCGGGAAGCAGTCGCTGGCACTCCTGCGCTCGCACTGGCTGGCCCCCAGCACCCTGCCCAAAGCGCGCCGCGCGGAACTGCAAAAACGCTTCCACGATTTCGTCATCCGCACCGGCGATCCCGATGCCCTGCAACTGGAGTTCTATCAATCGAAGGCATTGGGCGCGAACGCATTCTCGCTGGGCGGCGGCACCATCGTGGTGACCGATGCGATGGTGCGCGCGCTTCCCGACGACGACGCATTCCTTGCCGTCGCCGCGCACGAAATGGGACACCAGCGCTACCGCCACATGCTGCGCATGGTCCTGCGCGGTTCGGGGGTCGCGCTCGTGGCATCGATACTGATCGGCGACGTGAGCGGCAGCACGCTTGCCACGGCGGTTCCGGTTTTCCTGTTGAACGCGCACTACTCGAGGGGTTTCGAACAACAGGCCGACAGCTTCGCCTTCGCCGCGCTCGTGCGGTCGGGGATTTCCCCGATGGCGTTCGTGCGTGCCATGCGGGCATTGGAAAAGGCCCACCCGGAACTGCACGACGATGCAAGCGTCCGCTATCTGTCCACGCATCCGGTAACCGAAGAGCGCATCGTGCGCGCGCAGGCCGCCGCGCAGCAATTCGAACGTCAGCGACTTGCGGGAAAGAACACGAGCTCACTCGCCCGCGACAGTCATCTTCCCCACCAGAATTGATCCCGTGAGGATCGAAGCACGCGGATCGACATCCGATCCGATCGCCAGCACGTCCATGAACATGTCGCGCAGGTTGCCGGCGATGGTAATTTCCTGCACCGGGTACGCGATCTCGCCGTTCTCGATCCAGAAACCCGCTGCGCCGCGCGAATAATCGCCGGTCACGATCGACACGCCCTGCCCGATCAGTTCGGTGACCAGCAGGCCGGTTCCGATTGCCCGCAGCATCGCGTCCAGCGTCTGCGGGGCGTCTCCTTCGCGCGCGCCCGGCGCGACCACGAGGTTGTGCACGCCGCCGGCATTGCCCGTGGTCGCGAGGCCGAGTTTGCGCGCGGAATAACTGCCCAGCACGTAGCGTTGCAGCACGCCGCCTGCCACCAGCGCCGACTCGCGCGTGGCTACGCCTTCCGCGTCGAACGTGGTGGAAACATGTCCGCGCGGCAGCCGGGGCTGTTCGCTGATGTTGACGAACGCAGGCAACACCGGCTTGCCGGCATGATCGAGCAGGAAACTGGCGCGCCGGTACAACGAGCCGCCGCTGACCGCGGACACCAGGTGCCCGACCAGCGAACGCGCCACCTCCGGCGCGAACACCACCGGACAGTCGCGGGTCGAAAAACGACGCGCACCCAGCCGCGCCGCCGCGCGCTCGGCGGCCTTGCGCCCTATGCTGTCGAACGCCGGGAACTCCTTCGCATCTCGCACGTATTCGTACCAGCCGTCGCGCTGCATCGCGTCGCCCTTGCCCACGATCAACGAACACGAAACCGAATGATGGGTGCCGCGCTCGCGGCCGATGAAACCGTGCGAATTGGCATACACGCCAAGGCCGCCGCCGCATTGCACG
The DNA here is from genome assembly GCA_001899805.1 of Lysobacterales bacterium 66-474. Classification (GTDB taxonomy): domain Bacteria; phylum Pseudomonadota; class Gammaproteobacteria; order Xanthomonadales; family Rhodanobacteraceae; genus 66-474. Next base: position 138,969 of record MKWP01000014.1, on the reverse strand, counting down.
CTGGCACCTTCGGAGTTGGTGACTGCATCGTGATCGCGACCCGCGGCCTCGACCTCGCGGCCGATCCCGATCGCGCGTTCGACATCCGGTTCCCACGGATGCCACAGGTCGAGGTCGGGAAAATCCTTCTGCATCAGCGCGGCATCGGCGAGCCCGGCGCAAGGATCGGGCTCGGTGTAACGCGCGATCGCGCAGGCCTGGGCGATCGTCGCTTCGATCGATGCAGGCTTCAGGTCGGCGGTGGACGCGCTGCCCTTGCGCTGGTCGAAGTAGACGGTCAGGCCGAAACCGCGGTCGCGGTTGCGCTCGACCGTCTCCACCTCGCCCATCCGCACGTTCACGGCAAGACCGGTGCCGACGCTGGCCGAAACTTCCGCCTGCGAAGCGCCGGCCGCCCGCGTGCGGCGGATCACGTCTTCGGCCAATTCGGCCAGGCGATCGAGTTCCGCGAGGCTGGCGTCGGCTGTCACAATGTCGGTATCCACTCTCGTTATCCCTTCAAACCCGAATGACCCGCACCGCCACGCGCGACACCGAAGCCGGCCCGGACCACGAACGCCCCAGCCGCAGCGCGCGCCGGCGCGAGGCGCTGGACGTGCTGGCGTTCGCGCGGCAGCTTTCCGAATTGCCGGGTGCGCGTCTGGACAAGCTGCAACTGCCCGACGACGTCCGCGACGAAATCGCCGACGTGCAACGCACGCCCTCGCACATCGCGCACAAGCGCCAACTCGCGCACCTGGCCAAGCTGATGCGCGCACACGACGAAGAAGCCTTCGCGTCCGCGCGTGCGGCGTTGGCCAACGACCGCGGCAAGAACGCCCGCGAAACCGCGGCCCTGCATCGTGCCGAAGCGCTGCGCGAAGACCTGCTCGGCGACAACGCCGATGCCGCGCTCACGGCATTCATCACCGCGCACCCCGGCATCGATCACCAGCACCTGCGCGCGCTGATCCGGCAGGCACGCCGCGAACGCGAGGCGAACAAGCCGCCACGCGCGCAACGTGAACTGTTTCGGTCGTTGCGGGATTTCGACGCGGACTGATCACGCCGAGGTACCACCCACCGTCATCGCGGTGATCTTCGCCGTCGGCATGCCCACGCCGACCGGCACGCTCTGGCCGTCCTTGCCGCACACGCCCACGCCTTCGTCGAGTTTCAAATCGTTCCCGAGCATCGAGACGCGGGTCAGCACATCGGGCCCGGAGCCGATCAGCGTCGCGCCCTTCACCGGCCGCGTGATCTTGCCGTGTTCGATCAGGTAGGCCTCGTTGGCGCTGAACACGAACTTGCCGTTGGTGATGTCGACCTGGCCGCCGCCGAAGTTGACCGCGTACAAACCGCGCTCGACCGAAGCGATGATTTCCTGCGGATCGCGTTCGCCCGCGAGCATGTACGTGTTGGTCATGCGCGGCATCGGCAGGTGCGCGAACGATTCGCGGCGGCCGTTGCCGGTCGGCACCATGCCCATCAGGCGCGCGTTGTGCTTGTCCTGCATGTAGCCGACCAGGCGGCCGTTCTCGATCAGCGTGGTGCAATGCGTCGGCGTGCCCTCGTCGTCGATCGACAGCGAACCGCGCCGCCCCGGCAGGGTGCCGTCATCCACCACCGTGACGCCATCCGCCGCGACCTTGTCGCCCATGCGGCCCGCGAACGCCGAGGTGCCCTTGCGGTTGAAGTCGCCCTCAAGCCCGTGCCCGATCGCTTCGTGCAGCAATACCCCCGGCCAACCGGGACCGAGCACCACGTCCATGGTGCCGGCCGGTGCATCGACGGCATCGAGATTCACCAGCGCCTGGCGCACCGCTTCGCGCGCCCATGCGTGCGCGCGGCCGGAATCGATCAAGTCGCGATACGCGCAACGCCCGCCACCGCCGGAATGACCCGACTCGCGGCGGCCATTTTGTTCCGCGATCACCTGCACGTTGACGCGGGTCAGCGGGCGCACGTCGGCGGCCAGCGTGCCGTCGGCGGCGGCGACCAGCACCGAGTCGTGGGTGGCATTGACGCTGACGATCACCTGCTTGATGCGGGGATCGAGGCTGCGCGCCAGCGCGTCGAGTTCGCGCAGCAGCGCGATCTTCGCGGCGTTGTCGAGTCCGTCGATCGGATCGTCGGCCGGATACAGCGCGCGCGCATCGCGCACCGCCAGCGGCTTGCCTGCGCCGTGGCCGGACTCGGCGATCGCGCGCGCGGCGCCCGCGGCTTCCAGCAGTTGCGGCAGCACGATGTCGTCGGAATAGGCGAAGCCGGTCTTCTCGCCGGACACCGCGCGCACGCCCACGCCCTGCTCGATCGAATGGCTGCCGTCGCGCACGATGCCGTCCTCCAGCACCCACGACTCGCTGCGCGAATGCTGGAAGTACAAATCCGCCGCATCGATCGACGGCGCCATCACGCGCGTGAACACGCGATCGAGGTCGTGGGTGGACAGCCCGCCCGGCGCGAGCAGGTTGCGTTCGACAAGGGTCAGCGGGGAATCCATCGAAATATTTCGTGCGGGAAAATGGCAACGTAAGGGCACATCGCGCGCTTCGCAAGCGCGCGAAGGGCGCGGACGGGCGGATTCAGCGGCTGTGCATCACGCCGCGCGGCATGGGATGGATCTCGTAGCGCATTCCGATGCCGGCCCGGATCGCGGGGTCGGCGTCCGTCAACGCGCGAATCGTCGCCTCGCCGTCGGCCTCGATGACCGCGACGCCGAACGCGCCCGCGGGATCGGCCACGAGGCCGAGCGCGAACACCTGCGCACCCTGCTCGATCCGTTCCTGCCAGTACAACGCGTGCCGGCCCATCACGGCGGCTTCCGCCGGCGAGATGTCCTGCACGAAGGTCGGGCGCGGCGGAACGAGTTTGCAGAAGAACGCTGGCATGATCGGCTCCGCGCGGCGTGTGCGGCGCGCATCGTATCAGCCGGAATCCGCCGGCGCAGGGGCCTGCACGGTCGCGGCCGGTGCGGGCGACATGCCTGTCGACGAGCCCGACGCCGGAACCGGGAGCACCGACGACGCCGGCGCGGGCGGTGCCGTCGAAGCCGGGCTCGGCGCCGTCGTGGCGGGTGCAACGCTCGATGCAGCCGCAGGCGCCGGCGCGCTGGCGATCGTCACGATCTTCGGTTTGTCCCAACTGCCGGTGACCCGGTAGACGCTGCCCGCGGCCTTGTTGAGGCCCTTGCCGATCAGGCCCTGCACCACCAGTCCCGCGGCCGCGCCGACCGGGCCACCGATCACCGCGCCGACCACCGGCAGGGTGCCGCCGACGTGCGGCGTGACGTCCACGGTGAGGTCGTAGTCGCGGGCGCGGAAACCGGTGCGCCCGTACATCGCGATCTTCGCCGCCGGCGCGGTGATCTGCATGTCGTGCGTCCAGGCGTTGCCGTCCTTCAGGGCGAAGTTGGCCGAGGCATCGTCGAAACCGAAACCCGACTTGAACACGTCGCCGAAATGCAGCAGCAGGCGGCTCGGCAATTCGCGCAGCGACAGCAATCCCAGCAGCCGGCCCAGGCCCGGCTTCACCGCGAGGATGCTGCCCTCGCCGACCTTGATCGAAAGTGCGCCGCTCATCCACGCCAGCGAAAACGACGACGGCGCACCCGGCCAGTTGCCGTCGATGTGCACCTGCGAATCCTTGCCGCCCGACAGCAGGCCGCTGAACCCGAACGCCGCGAGCGTCTTGCCGAAATCGTGGGAGCTGATGTCGATGACCATCTGCGACGCGCTCGTGCGGGTGTCGCCGTTCCAGTCCCCGTGCGACTGGATGGTGAAATCCGCGCCCTTCGAGTCGAACCGGCTGATGCGCATGCCCGCCGGCGTGGGCGTGCTTTCGAAAACGGTCTCGCCAAGATGCGCGTTGCCGAGCCGCAAGTCGCCGATGGTGACGTGCAGCGGCGGCACCGCCGTCGGCGCCACCGGCGAAGTCGACGGCGGCGGCACGGGCGCCGCGGGCTGTTTCGGCGGCGGTGGTTCCGGCCAGTACAGACGTTCGAAATGCGCGGTGATGCCGCGCGCCATCAGGTCCGATACCGGCAACTGCAAGGTGCCCTTCACCGCGGCGCCCTCGAAACCCACCGTGTCATCCTGCGCGCCGGCCTCGAAATCGAATTGCAGCGGGCCCAGCGCGGTTCCGAACACCTCGGCCTCGTCGGTGCCCACCTCGGCCCTCGCGAGTTGCGGGAACGCCGCGCCCGGTCTCGTTCCCAGCGCCTGCTCGATCCAGCCGCTGACGTCCAGGCGCGCCGCGTGACCGCCGACGACCAGGCCGCTCGCCGGGACGTTTTCCGGAAGCGTGTTGCCGAAGTTCATCGCCAGCGCGGTGGGCAGCTTGCGCGGGGGATCGGCCAGCCGGCCGCGCACCCGCAGCACGTCGCCCAGCGACACCGTCAACGGCGCGCCATCGGGCGGCAGCTGCAAACTGAAGTCCAACGGCAGTGTCGATGCAGCAGGCTTGTCCAGCGGCGCCGGAAAATCCAGCGCAATCCCGGCGAGGCTGGATTGCACGTCGAGGATCGGCACCACCGGCGCATTGCCTGCGCCCTGCACGACCCTGACGCCGATGTGGAACGGCGCGACGCCGCTGGCGTGCGCGACCAGCGAAGCGAGATCGGGGTAACCCTGCACCAGCGTCTGCGCCGACACGCTGGCATCCAGCGACGCCTCGACGATGTCCTTCGGATCGGCAACGTTGCCGCCGCCCACCGCCATCGACAGTTTCGCCGGCGCGCCACGGAACGTCGTCGCGAGGTCCTGCGCGCGGAAGCCCGTGCCGTTGACCGCAAGCGGCCCTGAGAGGTTCTTCAGGGCCAGCTTCCACTTCGCGGCGGTCACGTCGGCGTTCGCCAGGTTGACCTTGCCGTCGAGGCTGAACTTCGCGGCATCGTCCAGCGGTATCGACAGCTTGATGCCGAACTTGCCGGTGCCGCCCACGCTGAGGCCCTGCAGCGCCTCGATCGCGCCGGCGCCGACCGGGCTGTGCCGCACGAAATCCAGCAATTGCGCGCCGCTGCCGCCGCCCTGGATGTCCAACCCGAGCACGCCGTGGTGGAGATCGGGGATCGTGGCCACCGCATGGGTCACCACCACGCCCTGCACCTTCGCGTGCGTCGCGACGATGCCCATGTGGTTGTCGATGAAATCCAGCGCCGCATCGACTTCGGTCGCGCGCGGCCACTCGTCGGCGAAATCGAACTCGGCGTTCTTCACCGCGCCGGTGGCCTCGAAGCGCCCTTGGTGGTCGAGGAACGGCCAATCGTCGAGGTTGCCGCGGATCAGCACGCGTCCCGCGGTGACTTCGCCGCCGACGAACGCATGGTCCAGCCACGCGATCAGCGACGCGGGCATGCTGCGGTAGGGCCAGAACAGTTTCGCGTCGGTGGCCTTGCCGCGTTCCAGCGCGCCCGACGCAGACAGGAACGGGCGATGCCCGTTGCCCAGCCAGACCAGGTGCGCGCGTGCATTGCCCGCGAGTTCGCCGGTGTCGAAATGCAGTCCGTCGGCGCCAATGTTCCACAAACCGTCGGCGCGCCACGCGACGAAGCTGCCGCCGAACCGGGTGAACGTGAACGGCGTGCGGAAGGTGTCGGTGAGCGCCAGCACCGCCGCCTGCTGCGGCAATTCCAGCGACACCGCTTCGGGATCGGCGCGCAGGATTCCGTGCGACAGCGCGATGCCGGGAACCGCCCCCGCCGCCCCCGCATGCAGCCCGGAAAACCGCAGCGTCGCGTCGTACTTGTCGGCGCCGTCCCAGAGCAGCGCCGCCGAATCGATGCGCAGGTGCGGTTGCGCCTGGCGCACCCAGTCGACCAGTGGCTTGGGTGCCTGCGGCGCCATCGCCAGCAGCGACAGCCATGGCGTGACGTCGACCGCCTGCGCCGCCGCCGACACCCGCCACGCGCCGGCGTGTCCGCGCAACCGCACGAGCGCGCCGCCGGCGGCGTCGATGTTCGCGCGCGGCTTGCCGGGACCGCGCCACGCGAGGTCCCATCCGTCCGCGGCGCGTTTCGCCTGGAACACGCCCGCCAGCGAAGCCAGGTCCACGTCGCGCCCTTCCGGGCCGGACGCCGCCAGGTCGCGCATCGCGTAACGCACCGTCGCGGAATCCAGCTTGCCATCGCGCCAGCTGCCCCAGACGTCGAAATCGCCGCGGCCGCTGGCCACCGCGTAACGGTGCAGGTCCAGCCCGCGCACCGCTTCCGCGAGGTCGATGTCGTGCGTCGAGACGTGCAGCGCGTAGTCGCGCGCGGCCGCATCCATGCTGCCGCTTATGGTCGCCGCCTGATGCGTGCCGAGCTGCTGCACGCTGCCGCCGAAGCGCAGCGAATCGCCGATGTTCACCAGCCGCAGGCGTGGCGCCAGCAGTTGCCACGAACGCTGCGTCACCTGGTCGACGATGCGCACGTGCAGGTTGCTGAGGTCCAGGTCCACCGGCAGCGACTGCAGCGAGGCGTGCGACTCGCCGCCCGCGGTGCCGAATCCCGTCACCTCCCAACCCGTGGTCGAATGCTCGACCTGCAATTCCAGGTCATTCAGGCGCAAGGTGATCCAGCGGTGCGCGGGACGCAGCCACGCGCCGAAATCGAACTTCAGCGCGGCGTGCGGCAAGGTGATCGACTGGCCGCCCGGTTGCGCCGGCCCCAGGGTCAGGTCGCGCACCGTCAACAGCGGCCCGGACGGCTGCCACTGGCTGCCGATGGCCGCGAACTCGACCGGGCGGTGCAGGCGCGCGGACAACTGCCGCGCGATGAAATCCGGGTAGTGCGTCGCCAGCGGCAACAGCAGTTGCACCACGCCCATCGCGACGGCGACGGCGATCAGCAACACCGCGATCGACGCGGTCAGCGCAAAGCGCGCGCGGCGCAAATGGTGGCGCCATGCGCTCACGGCGCCACCTCTTGGGTTGAATATGACTTCGGTACCTGGGTTTCGCGCGCCTCGACGGCGCGCGAGCTACTTTCTGTTTCGGCAGAAAGTAGCCAAAGACCATTGCGCCGGGCACGACGGTTTCGACAACATCGTGTTGCCGAAACTTCCCTGCGCGTCTCGCGCCAAGCGAGCCGGCGCGAACTACTCGCCACATCCCTGTGGCTCGCCCTTCGCCGACACTCAGGGCCGCCTGCGGCGTTCAAATCGGCAGTCCCTGCCGATTTAGTCGCACATCCTTGTGCTCGAACATGCGCGCCTTGCTCCCGCTTGGCGCTGCGATGCTCGGCGCCGTGCAACGGCGCGTTGACTGCTTCGACGACCGGCCATCCATGGCCTCGTTCGCGGCGAGAGCAACCAACGTACCTTGTCGCGCCACGCGCACAGGATGCGCGCCAAACGGGACCCCTCGAACACGGCGAGCGGACGACGGAATCGCCCGCAGGGTGGCGCACAGGAAGTGCACCAGTTCGCCGCGGATACATGGATGTATCGTCGGCGAACCCCGGCGACCGTGAGCGAACCCGTAGCCCATGGATGGGCGAAGGGCGTGTTCGCGGGGTGGCCTTCTCTTTGGTGACTTTCTCTTGGCCACGCAAGAGAAAGTCACACGCGCGCACGGGAGGCGCGCGGAAAGAGACATGGACGTCGTTACGCGCGCAGAAAGTGCGTAAAGTGCGCACGCAATCAAAGCAGCACGACATCGAACTGCTCCTGCCCGTACTGCTCCTCGGGCTGGAAGCGGATCGACTTCCCGATGAAGGCCTCCAGCTCGGCGACCGCGGAGGATTCTTCTTCCAGCATCCGTGCGACCACCGCCGGCGCCGCCAGCACCAGCAGTTTCTCGGCTTCGAACTGGCGCACCGCGCGGGTGATCTCGCGGAAGATTTCGTAGCCGACGGTTTCGGCGGTTTTCAAAATACCGCGCCCCGCGCAGGTCGCGCACGGTTCGCACAGTTGCCGCGCGAGGCTCTCGGTGGTGCGCTTGCGGGTCATTTCGACGAGGCCGAGCGGGCTCATCTCGTACACGGTGGTCTTGGCGTGGTCGCGCGCCAACGCCTTTTCGAGCGTGCGCAGCACCTGGCGCTTGTGCTCGTCGTCGTGCATGTCGATGAAGTCGATGATGATGATGCCGCCGAGGTTGCGCAGGCGCAGTTGCCGCGCGGCGGCCTGCGCGGCCTCGAGGTTGGTGCGGAACGCGGTCTCTTCCAGGTTGCGCGAACCGAGGTAGGCGCCGGTGTTGACGTCGATGGTGGTCATCGCCTCGGTCTGGTCGATCACGAGGTAGCCGCCGGATTTCAACGGCACTTCCTTGCGCAGGGCTTTCTGGATCTCGTCCTCGACCCCGTACAGGTCGAAGATCGGGCGCTCGCCCGGATAGTGCTCGACGCGCTCGGCGAGTTCCGGCATGAACTGGCGCGCGAAATCCAGCGTTCGCTCGAAGGTCTCGCGCGAATCGACGCGCACCTTCTCGATGTCGTCGTGCATCAGGTCGCGCAGCACGCGCAGCGGCAACGGCGGTTCCTCGTACACGCGCTGGCCAGGCTGCGCGCGCGCGATCGCCTCGGCCACCACCTGCCAGACGCGGGTGACGTAGGCGACGTCCTCGGCCAGCGCGTCGCGCTCCAGCCCTTCGGCATTGGTGCGCGCGATCAACCCGAATTTGCCGCCCTCGACCAGTCCCGCGAGCACGCCGCGCAAGCGTTCGCGCTCGGCCTCGTCCTCGATGCGCACCGACACGCCCAGCGTCACGCTGTCCGGCAGCAGCACCAGGTAGCGCGACGGGATGGAAAGGTGCGTGGACAGGCGCGCGCCCTTGCTGCCGATCGGATCCTTGATGACCTGCACGATCAGGCGCTGGCCCTCGTGCACCAGCTCGGTGATTGGCGGCGCGCTGGCGGGCGCGGGCGCCACGCCGTCGATGGGATCGGCATTGAGCGCCGGATGCGCCATGTCGGCCGCGTGCAGGAACGCGCTGCGTTCCAGCCCGATGTCGACGAACGCTGCCTGCATCCCCGGCATCACCCGCTTGACGCGCCCGCAGTAGATGTTTCCGACGTAGCCGCGGCGGCCGCTGCGCTCGACGTGCACCTCCTGCAACATGCCGTTCTCGACCACGCCGACCCGCGCCTCGCGAGGCGTGACGTTGATCAGGATTTCCTCGGTCATGGGCGGGTCTGTCCAAAGTCGGCGCGACGGACATGCGGATCGGGTTCCCGGACCCTTCATCCATCAAGCGATCGCCCGCCCCTTATAGCCCGGCGTGTGTGTACCTGTCGATGCGCGAATCGCGGGCGTTCAGCCGCCGTCACGCCGCGAGCCCGGCCTCGCGGAGCAGGTTGGCGGTTTCGAACAAGGGCAAGCCCATCACGCCCGAATAACTGCCCGACAGGTGCGCGATGAAACTTGCCGCGCGGCCCTGGATCGCATAGCCGCCGGCCTTGCCGAACGGCTCGCCGGTGGCGACGTAGCGCGCGATCGCGGCGTCATCGATGTCCGCGAAAGCCACCTCGGACACGCTCGCCGCCAGCGCGAGCGCGCCCTGCCGCGCGCAGCAGACCACGGACACGACCGCGTGCGTGCGGCCCGACAGCGCGCGCAGCATCGCCGTCGCGTCGTCGCCGTCGCGCGGCTTGCCGAACACCCGCCCGTCCAGCACCACCTCGGTATCGGCGCCCAGCACCACCGCCGCGGGATCTCGGCCCCGCACCGCGTCGAACCCTGCCGAGGCCTTCTCGCGCGCCACCCGCTCGACGTACCCGCGCGGCGATTCGTCCGCGCCGCGCACTTCCGGCACCTCGACATCGACGACTTCGAACGCGACGCCAAGCTGCCGCAGCAACTCGTGGCGGCGCGGGGATTGCGAGGCGAGATGCAGCATGTTCCTGGCCTCAGTCAGCCGTTCCTGCTTCGACCTGGCGCCCGAGCCCAGCCGCCGACGGCTCGCGTAGCGAAATGGCGGTCTGCTGCAGCGGACTGTTAGCCACGGTTGAGCGCCGCAAGCACATATTCGAACAGCTCCGACGCTCGATTGGTGCAACCGAACGCACCTCGGCTTCGAGCTTCAGCCTTATGTTCCGGAGCACTCGAGCTCGCGTAGATAATAAACGGCGTCTCAATTCCCAGCGCACGAAGCCTGTCCAAGAGCGTGTACCCGGCACGCGGGTCAGGGGGGCGACTCATGTCGGAAATGATGACACCAAACTTTTGCGCCTTGACGCGATCGAGCGCCTCTTCCGTCGACGTGGCGAGGATAAACGACACGCCGAGCGCTTCGAGCGACTGACGTTCGAATTTGTTGTTGCTCGGCCGATCGTCGACCCATAGCGCGGTTGTCTCGCTGGCGCGGCGGATAACACGCGCGTTGACCGACGCGGCTACAACAGCAGCAGCTTCCTTTGCGTCTCGGGCGGCAGTTTCTGGTGTCGTGTTGCTGTCAGGTCGCGCCACGGAAGCTGCGACCAGCGCTGCAGTAGCCTCGGCTTGCTTTCGCTTTGCGGTTGCTTCAAACCCGCCACCCTTGAAGGTGAACTCGCCCAGACTGGACAAGAAATCCTTGATGGCAGGCGCGAATCGAACAAGCACGAACGCGATCAACGTCGGCCAAACGAGAACACCAAACAGCTTGGCTAGAGCTTCGATTAGCTTGGCGAATTCGTCGACGTCCATGAGGGACCTTCTGTGGGCTAACGCCCGAAATCAGCGGCACGAACCCACGAGGCGGGGGAGCGTCCGGTTGGCCGAATAGTCAGACCGTGATTCGCAAACATCATCAATGCTTGGAAGACAAGCGCCTTTCAAGGCTATCAAGTGGAGAGAACAAAGGACACCAGCAGGTCAATTGCCGCGATTTTGGAACAAACATGTTTGAAATCGCCGTGATTTCGCAGCCGGGAATGGCTCGTACTCCGCCTATGACAAACGAGGTTCCAAAAAATAAAAGAAGCACCCTGGCACTGATTGAATACTCGGGGTGCGTGACGAAGCCGAATGCGGCGAAGCTGAGGCACGCTGCACCCACGAGGATGCGCCCCAACCGCCCAAAGAAGAGAGGTCGTTGACACCTGTTCATGACTGTCACCAATTGTAACGCCCGAGGTAAGCGGCCGGCAGCCCGTGCAGCGGGGTGAACGTCCGGTTGACCGAGTTGTCAGCCCTTTGCTCGCCTTGCGCGTGACGCGAGGTGTCTTCGACGCAGTAGCCGCTCTGATCGCATGACGTAGAGGATAAAGACTTTGTGTCCGTCGTAGCGGTAAAACACACGGCAAGGCGGTTCGACAATCTGGCGATACCGCGACCGCCCGAGCTCCTGCGGCCGACTACCACTTTCCGGGTGATCAGCCAGCTGCTCGACGTGACCAAGAATGCGCTTGATGAGCGTGGATGCAGCAATGGGGTTTTCGAGTGCGATGTAGTCTGCGATGGCATCCAGATCACCCAACGCTGGCTCTGACCAAATTATCTCAGCCATCGGGCAAGGCGCTTCTTGGCTTGCGCATGGGACGCAACGCGACCCTCGGCAACAGCCTGCTCCCCGCGGGCGATACCCTCAAGGATTGCCATGCGCTGCTCCATGAGCTCGTACGTCTCGACGTCCAGCAGGTACGCGCTGGGCAAACCATGCTGAGTGATGAGAATGGGCTCTTTGTCTCGCTCGATGTCCGACAGGAGTTCGGTGGCTTGACGCTTGAGAGTGGTGACGAGTTCGGTGCGCATGAAGTGACACTACAGTATCACTTCCAGTTTCGCAAGCACTTCCCACAAAGGGCTAACGCTTGAGGTCCCCGGCGCAAAACCTGCGCAGCGGGTGGGCGGAGGGTTCCTGCGCAAAAGTGGACACGGGTTGACCGGGATGTCAAACCGAAGCATCACGGAACGCGCGCAACACCGAATTGATACGCGTTTGATAGCCCGGTCCCTGTGCCTTGAACCACTCGATCACGTCTTCGTCGACACGCAGCGACACGGCGGCTTTCGATGGTCTTGGCTGCAGTCCGCGGCGCACCATGCCGCGGACAATGTGCCGGACGTCGGCTTCGGGGTGCTCGCGCGTGGCACCGGCAGGGCCGGCCTTGAGCCTGGCCCAGTCAGTCCTGGATTTGGTTGAAGTAGATTTGCGCTTCACGTTGCGTGGCTTTGCGGAAGGAGATGGTGTGGATTTCATGCGCGGTCTCCGTGCGAACGATGGACACTGGAGTCCCGGCCAGCAAACCAAGGGTGACGAACCGTTGCTCGCCGTAATCGAATCGACCGTCCTCGAACGTGAACGTGAGGCCATCGAACACCCGCGGAGCATCGACGAAGTCGAGCCCGTGGCTTTCAGGTTCGCGGCACGTTAGGCCTTCGACCAAGCGAACTCCATGACCAACTACATATACAGATCGTCACGACGTCAAGAAGCTCCTGCTTCGGTCTGACACCGAAAATCAGTGGCGCGAACCTGCGTAGCGGGTTTGCGTCCGGTTGACCGAGTGGTTAGGCGCCCATTACTCACCAATATCAAGGCCAGCTTTCCTTACGAAGACATCAATAAACAGATCTTCTACGATCTGATTATTGTTGTTTTTCTCCTCAAGCTTCCACTGCTCGTCTGGTGCAGGCTGACGGTAAACAATAGTATTGTCTCCCAAGAACAGAACCTCCCTCAACCTAATATGCGGGTCGGTGAACGAATAAAAGTTTGGCCTTTCACCATCTGGAATATCTGTACCTGTGAAGTACAAAGCGACCGCATCGCGTGGTGGCGCGAAGTAATCTACCGAGGGCTGGGGGGAATGGCGACGTAGATAAGCAATTGTTTTGTAGAAGGGACGACCTTCGGCGAAGAACAGTAGCGAAAACAACCAGCTCTTATCAATAGAGCCGTGCTTACAAATCTCGTCCCATTCTCGAAACTCAACGACACCGAACCCGCGAAATGAGGCTCCCACCACATTCGAAGCTTGGTCAAGCTCGTGGCACGCTTCCTCGAACGTATTACTTAGCAACTCCATGCGCTTGCGCCATACCAAGTATGATTTATGCCGAGTGTTCCTGTCCTTTGTGGCTGCCGCTGACGCAAGTCTTGAAATGAACGTCTGTCTCCTTTCGGCCGCACCCACAACAGCTTCGATCTTAGCCAGCATTGATAGTTGCAGAACTGCCAGTAGTTCTACAAACTCGTCCCAATCACGGCTGTCTGCAAGCTCAAGCGCTCTATAATAGTCGTCGCGTTGTGATGGGGGTATTCCGATTGGGAAGTAGCCTCTACGGATCAACGTCCAATCTTGGAGAAGGCGTCCGGTGCGACCATTCCCATCGCTGAAAGGATGGATTTGAGTGAACTGGGCGTGCAGCCATGCTGCATGGAGCACTGGATGTACGGACTCGCCAAGGGGATACAGTTCGACCAACGTCCGTATGAGGTCAGGGATGTCTCCCGGGGGAGGTGGTGAGAACGGCGCACCAGGTAGTTCCACTTCACCGAGCCGGAACTGACCCGCATCTTTGCGGAGCGTATGCAGCAGCACCGAATTTACTTCCCGTATCAATCTTTGATCGAATGTTACGCCATCGTCGACGGCCTTTTGAACAAATTCGTCAGCTTTGAGTGTGTTGACGATCTCAACTTCGGATTTTCCGACCGTCTCTTGGACTCGCATCGCGTCCATCACCGCTATTGTCTGTCTCCGTGTGGCAACTATGCCTTCCATATTCAGGGTCGCGACGATCCTGTCTGGCAGCAAGGCGTCACGAAGGTGTTGCGATACGTTGTCTTCGAACGGACGACGCTTATTGATCTTTTCCATCGCGTCGGATACCTGAGCCAGTGCCTGCTCATTGGTTCCGGAAAGCTTTACGCCCCTTGGATCCTGAAGCTTGATCACGGAATCTCCTTACGCCATCAAGGGCGCATAACAGCAATTCTGCCCCTGAGTGGGACGTTGCGCCGAGTATCGCGCGCTGTGCGGCATGCCGCAATCGGAAAATTCCCGCACGCGGGCAATACCTTATTCGTGCGTGCCGGATGTCCGCGCGCTGCGCCTGCTTGTCGCCGAGGCGCGGCGAATGCGCGCGAGCGTTTCACGTTTGTTTTGAACTTTGCGATGCCGAACCCTCATCGGCGTTTCACGCCCCTTCTCCCGAAGCGAGAAGGAAAATCCGGTCACCCGCGGTGATACGGATGTCCGTTGAGGATCGTCGCCGCGCGGTACAACTGCTCGGCCACGACCAGGCGCACCAGCATGTGCGGCAGCGTAAGCGGCCCGAGTGACCAGCGCTGGTCGGCGCGTTGCAGCACGTCGCGGGCGTGGCCGTCGGGGCCGCCGATCAGGAACGCGAGGTCGCGGCCGGCCATGCGCCATTTCGACAATTGATCGGCGAGTTGTTCGCTGGACCACGCGGTGCCGCGGCCGTCCAGCGCGACGACGTGCGCGTCGCGCGGCAACGCGGCGAGCAGCGCCGCGCCTTCGTCCGCCATGGCACGCGCATCGTCGCGGCCCTTGCCGCGCGTGCCGGGTTTGATCTCGACGAGTTCCAGCGGCAGGTCGCGCGACAGGCGTTTCACGTACTCCGCGAAGCCTTCCGCCACCCAGCCCGGCATGCGTTCGCCGACCGCGATCAGACGCGCGCGCATGCTAGGGCCTGATCAATCCCGTTCGTGCCGAGCCTGTCGAAGTACGGACGGATATTGATCATGGGGATTCAGGGTCTCGCCGTCCACCCTTCGACTTCGCTGCGCTTCGCTCAGGGCGAACGGTGAACGAATCAGGGTTTCCGTGTATTCACCGATCGTTCGCCGCTTCGGCTTCCGGCGCCTGGTCGCCCACGGTCCACAGGCGCTCCAGCCCGTAGAACTCGCGGATGCGCGGCAGCATCACGTGCACGATGATGTCGCCGAGATCCACCAGCACCCATTCGGCCTCGGCCTCGCCCTCGACGCCCAGCGGCAGCATGCCCGCGCGCTTGGCGAACTTGACGACTTCGTCGGCGATGGATTTGACGTGGCGGGAGGAGGTGCCGGACGCGATGATCAGCAGGTCGGCGATGGAGGTGCGGCCCTTGACGTCGATTTCGCGGATGTCTTGCGCTTTCAGTTCATCGAGGGCGGCGAGCACGCGTCGGCGCAGGGTTGCAAGGGTGGGCGGACGGTTGACGGGAGTTGCGGCGGGGCGTTGCCGGGTTTGGCTGGTCAAGTTCTCGAAGGCCTCGGCCTTTGGTTGGCGCGCGGAATGCGCAGGTCCAGTATGCACCTCTCGGATTCGAGCGCAAGTGCGGCGCGATCCGCCGTTGTCTTGCATCAATTGAAACCGATTCCGGGCTCTGTCCGCGATGAAGCCGCGAACAGCCCCGGAATGACGAAACAACGATTTCCTGGTTCTGCCCGCGATGAAGCCGCGAACAGCCCCGGAATGACGAAACAACTATGTTCCGGAAGGGTTGCCATCGGTCCCGCGATATGGCTGCAGCAGCGCAGGATCGTCCAGCAGCGCATCCGGCACCAGCCAGCGCGGTTCGGCGCCGACCGCCAGCAGGGCGCGGATGCGCGTCGAGGAAATGCCGAGCGAGGTGACCACCATGTTCAACACGCTGCCCGACGGCTGCGCGCGCAGGCGGTCGGCGCGTTCCACGAGGCGCGGCGCGACTTCCGCGGCCAGCTCCTCCGGCATCGCGGGGATCTGCGCGGGCCGCGTCAGCACGCACATGTGCGCGAGCGCGAACAATTCGCGCCAGCGATGCCACGAAGACAGGCCCGCGAACGCGTCGGCGCCGATCAGCACGACCAACGGGCGATCCGCGCCGATCTCGGCACGCAACGAAGCCAGCGTATCGAACGTGTACGAGGGGCCTTCGCGATGGAGTTCGCGCAAATCCAGTTGCAGCCGGTCCTGTCCAGCCAGGGCAACCCGCAACATCGCCGCACGCTGCTCGGCGCTCGCGACCGGCTGTGGCCGGTGCGGCGGCACCTTGGCCGGCACCAGGTACACGTCGGCGCCCAACGCTTCCGAGGCCTCCCAGGCCGCGCGCAAATGCCCGATGTGGATCGGATCGAACGTGCCGCCGAAGATGGCAAGTGGCTGGGTCGTATTCACGATCAGGAACGATCCGCAAAGAACGCGAAAGACGTGAAGAAATTCCCTTGAAGCATTTTGCGCCCTTTGCGTTCTTCGCGGACCATTGCTTTGGCCTTTCTCAGGCGGCCAGCAGCGTGGCCGCGGTGCGCGGCTGCGCGATCGCGACGACAAGCCGTTCCATCCCGCGCCACGGATCGCCGGTCTCGCGTCCCTTGGCCATGCGATCGATGCGCGCGCATTCGGCAAGGCAGCGCCGCCAGTGCGCGTTGCCGCGCCCGGCCCGTTTCAGCGCGTCCGCGAACAATTGCTGGCGCGCCGGCCACATGCCGTATTCGTTGCGCGCCGCGCTGGCGAAATCGGAGGCCGACGACAACCGCAATGCAAGGTCGAGCTGGTTCAGCATCCAGCCGAGCATCGGAATCACGTCTTCGCCTTCCGCGCGCAGGCCGTTCAATATCCTCACGGCGCGCGCCGCGTCGCCGCCGAACGCCGCGTCGGTGAGCTTGAACACGTCGTAGACGGCGTTGTCCGCGCCCAGCGCTTCCAGTTCTTCCGCGCCGACCGGCCCGCCCGCGCGCAACGCGGCGAGCTTGTCGATCTCCTGCGCGATCGCGAGCAGGTTGCCCTCCGCGCGCGCGGCCAGCAGCGCCACCGCGTCGTCGTCGGGCGCGAAGCCTTTCGCGCGCATGCGCGCACGAATCCAGGCGGGAAGCTGGTCAAGGCGCGGCGCGCGCAGCCACACGTAGACGCCGGCGCGTTCCACCGCCTTGACCCACGCGCCTTCGTGCTTCCTGCTCCACTCGGCGGCGCTGATCAACAGCACGGTGTCGGGCGCGGGCGCCTTGCACCATTCGGTGATCGCGGCGGACCCGTCGCGATCGGGCTTGCCGGTGGGCAGGCGCAATTCGATCAGGCGGCGCGACGCGAACAGCGACAGGCTGGCGCTGCTGCGGGCCAGGCGGTCCCAGTCGAAATGCGCCTCGACATCCAGCACCTCGCGTTCGCCGAACCCGAGTTCGCGCGCGCGCGCGCGCAGCGCGTCGCCCGCTTCCTGCAACTGCAGCGGCTCTTCGCCGCCCAGCAGATACACCGGCGCGAGTTCGCCCTTCGCGAGCGTCTTCAGGAAACCTTCGATCTCGCCGGCCACGCTCAGTTCGGACTGGAAGCGGACGCAGGCATCGCGGCGCTGGCGGCGGCACCCGGCATGCCCGCGCTTGATCCCGGAGCAGGCGTGCCGAAGCGCGCATGGGCCTCCAGGCGCCGCATCACCGCGTCGGTCATCTCTCGCACCAGGCTGCGCTGGATCGCCTCGGTCTCGCTGGCGATGGCGGCCAACTGGGTCTGGTCCACCGCGAATTCATGCGACAGGTTGATCGTCTGCATGGGAATCACGACCTTGCCGTCGGCGTCGGTCAGCGTGAACTGCACCTGGAACCCCACCACGTATTCGCCGACGCGCTGGAAGCCGCCGGTGGTGAGCAGGCGCGACGAAAACGCCGCGACCGGCACCGCCAGCGTCGCGGCGTCCGGCGCCGATGCATCCAGCACTTCGGTCTTGCCGGCGCGCAGCGCCGCCGCGAGCGAGCGCGGGAATTCACCGCCACCGTTGACCTGCAGGTAAACGCGCTGCGCCATCGTCGCCGGCAAGGCCGCGCTGCGGCGCAAGTGGAACCCGCAACCGGCGAGCAAAACGCTGGTGCCAATGCAAAACAGGACGGGCAGCCATTCACGGATGTGCATCGAATCGACTCCGGTTGCACGACATATCGGGATTTCGGGTTCCGACGGCGAGCTCGATATCACCACATCGTCATTCCGGGGCGATCGCCGGCCTCATCGGCGATCGAACCCGGAATCCAGCTCTTGGCGCCCGCAAACCCGGAACATGGATTCCGGGTTCCGCATCCAATGAAGCTGGATGCGTCCCCGGAATGACGACAAGGTTGATGTGGTCGCCCCGGGTCCCCGAAAGCATAGCAGTCGCCGCGATCAATACTGGTTCAGCCCGCGACGATGTTCACGATCTTCCCCGGCACCACGACGACCTTGCGCACCGACTTGCCCTCCATCGCGGCGACGACGTTGGGCAACACCATCGCCTGGGCTTCCAGTTGCTCGCGCGGGGCATCGGGCGCGGCTTCCAGCGTGCCGCGCAACTTGCCGTTCACCTGCACCGCGAGCACCACGCTGTCACGCACCAGCGCGGCCGGATCGGCCTGCGGCCACGGCACGTCCTCGACCAGGGTTTCCGCGTGCCCGAGCGTCTGCCACAACGCGTGGCTCGTGTGCGGCGTGAACGGATTCAGCAACAGCACCATCGTTTCCAGCGCCTCGTGCCGCAGCGCTCGCCCGGCGTCGCCCGTGTCGTCGAACTTCGCGACCACGTTCAGCAATTCCATCAGGGCCGCGATCGCGGTGTTGAAATTGCGTCGGCGGCCGATGTCGTCGCCGACCTTGGCGATGGTTTCGTGGACCTGGCGGCGGAAGGCCTTCTGTGCTGGATTCAGTGTCGCGGGATCGATCCGGTCGCCAGCCTTTCTCCCATCGGCCCGCTGGGCCACTTCCCCAGCAAGCGGGGGAAGATGATCTGCGCGAGATTGCCCCCCATCGGCGCTGCGCGCCACTTCCCCCGCAAGCGGGGGAAGATGATCAGTGCGGCCTGCGGCCGCAACGCCTAGATCGGGATGGTCCGGTTGCGACGCGTGCGTCACCACTTCGCGCCAGAATCGGCGCAGGAAACGCGCCATGCCCTCGACGCCGGCCTCGTTCCATTCCAGCGACTGGTCGGGCGGCGAGGCGAACATCGAGAACAGCCGCACCGTGTCGGCGCCGAACTTGTCGATCATCACCTGCGGGTCGACGCCATTGTTCCTGGACTTCGACATCTTCTCGCTGGCGCCGATCGACACCGGCTGCCCGTCGGCTTTCAGCGTGGCGCCCACCACGCGGCCGCGTTCGTCGCGCTGGACGTCCACATCCGCGGGGTTGATCCATACCCGCTGCTGCTCTTCCGAGTCCCGAGCCTCGAGTCCCGAGTCCCGATAGAACGTTTCCGCCACCACCATGCCCTGGCACAACAGGTTGGTCGCCGGTTCGTCCGAATGCACGAGCCCTGCGTCGCGCAGCAGCTTGTGGTAGAAGCGGAAGTACAACAGGTGCAGGATCGCGTGCTCGATGCCGCCGATGTACTGGTCGACCGGCAGCCAGTAATCGGCGCGCGCGTCGATCTGGGTCGGCGCGCCCGGCGAGCAGTAGCGCGCGTAGTACCACGACGATTCCATGAAGGTGTCGAAGGTGTCGGTTTCGCGCTCGGCCGCGCCGCCGCATGCGGGGCAACGCGTCATGCGCCATTCCGGATCGGTCTTCAGCGGCGATTGCACGCCCGAAAACGCCACGTCTTCCGGCAGCACCACCGGCAACTGGTCTTCCGGCACCGGCACCGCGCCGCACTTCGGGCAATGGATGATCGGGATCGGGCAGCCCCAGTAGCGCTGCCGCGACACGCCCCAGTCGCGCAGGCGCCAATTCACCCGGCGGCCGCCGCGGCCTTCGCGTTCGAAGCGTTCGGCCAGCGCATCGAACGCCTGCCGGTAATCCATGCCGTCGTAGTCGCCCGAGTTCACCAGCGTGCCGTATTCGGTGAACGGCCCTTGCATGATGATGTGGTCCGCGTACTCGGCCAGTAGCGCGACGACCGGCCCCGGCTCGGCCACGTCGATCGGATGCGATTGCCCCAGTGCCGCGCTCATCGCATCGGTGTTGTCGGCGGCGTCGCGGCCGAGTTCACGGATCGCGTCGCGCATCGGGTCGCTCACGATCACGATCATGATGGGCAGGCTGTACTTCGTCGCGAATTCCCAGTCGCGCTGGTCATGCGCAGGCACGGCCATCAGCGCGCCGGTGCCGTAACCCATCAGCACGAAGTTGGCGATCCAGATCGGGATGCGCTCGCCCGTGACCGGGTGCAGCGCGAACAAGCCGGTATCGACGCCCTTCTTCTCTTTCGTCTCGAGTTCGGCCTCGGACACGCCACCGCGCCGGCATTCGTCGATGAAGGTTTGCAGGGCCGGGTTGTGGCGTGCGGCCTCCGCCGCCAGCGGATGCTCGGCAGCCACCGCGATGTAACTCACACCCATCAAGGTGTCGGGCCGCGTGGTGAACACTTCCAGCGAGCCGCCGCCCTCGACGTCGAAGCGGATCTCCAAGCCCTCCGAACGCCCCAGCCAGTTGCGCTGCATGATCTTGACCGCATCGGGCCAGCCCGGAAGCTTGTCCAGACCCTCAAGCAATTCATCGGCATACGCGGTGATCTTGAGGAACCACTGCGGTATCTCGCGCTTCTCGACCACCGCGCCGGAACGCCAGCCGCGGCCATCGACCACCTGCTCGTTGGCGAGCACGGTCTGGTCCACCGGATCCCAGTTCACCACGCTGTTCTTGCGGTACACCATGCCCTGCTTGAACAACCGCGTGAACATGCGTTGCTCGTGCACGTAGTACGACGGATCGCAGGTAGCGAACTCGCGCGACCAGTCGATCGCGAAACCCATCGCTTTCAACTGTTCGCGCATGTGCGCGATGTTCTCGCGCGTCCACTTGCCGGGCGGGATGCCGCGCTTGATCGCCGCGTTCTCGGCCGGCAGCCCGAACGCATCCCACGCCATCGGCTGCAGCACGTTCCTGCCTTGCATGCGCGCAAAGCGGCTGATCACGTCGCCGATCGTGTAGTTGCGCACGTGGCCCATGTGCAGCGCCCCGGACGGGTACGGCAGCATCGAGAGGCAGAAATATTTTTCGCGCGAAGCGTCTTCCGTCACCTCGAACGCGCGGGTGTCGGACCAGAACTTCTGCGCGGCGGCTTCGACGGCGCTGGGGTTATAGGCGCGGGGGTGGTAGGCGCCGGGGTTGTCGGTAACGGGATCGTGGTTTTCCTGCATGGCAGCGGTGCAATCCGGCAACGGTTGTCCAGGATTCGCCAGCCTACCGCAGTGCAGCAACAGCGCCAAGCGCGAGCGGCTTCAACTGGAAAACCGTTCGTCCCGAGGTATTGAAAGAGTCGACAGAAGCGCGCGCGCTACGCGGACAAGGGTGATCGCAGGAAATCCTCAAAGCGTACCGATGTAGTCCGCGCCAAGCTTGCCCAAATGAAGCCGGCAATGAGGGCGCCGGTGGGCAGGCTCTTGCCGACGCGCCGGTCTGCAGGCGGTGGAACGCCGCACTGAACGAACGCGCTACCGAACTTTCCCAGGTTGCTGTACTCAGAAGTACTGTAGCGCAGGAGGTATCTACACCGAAATATCGTTTTAGGAAGTTGTTGAGGTATTCGACAGACGCCTGGACGTCAGGCGCGATTCTGGGCCACCCGATCCACCGGGTTCGGATGGCCCATGGCACAGGAGACGTAGCGATGACGATATTCCCGATCGATCGTTGGATCACGTTTGCGCGGCCGGCCGTGGCCCTCGGCTTGGCGGTGGCGCTGTTTTACCCGGCTTCATCCTGGGCACAGCGAGCGCCCAGCCAAGGCACACCCGCCACCGCGCAGGAATCGTTCCAGCCGCAGTCCGGCCAGCTTGGCAAGGATGTAGTGTGGGTTCCGACCCCGGATGCCGTCGTCGAAGCAATGCTCGATATGGCCGAGGTGACTGAAGGCGACAAGGTCGTGGACCTCGGCGCGGGTGATGGCCGGATCGCGATCGCTGCGGCGCGACGCGGAGCGCATAGTCTCGGTATCGAATACAACGAGGACATGGTCGCGCTTTCCCGACGCAACGCCGCCCGCGCGGGAGCCCATAACGCGAAGTTTGTGCAAGGCGACATCTTCGAGTCGGATTTTTCCGATGCCGACGTGGTGACGCTGTATCTGTTGCCCGAGCTGAATGAGAGGTTGCGCCCGACGCTGCTGGACATGAAGCCCGGCACCCGTGTTGTGTCCCACCAGTTCACGATGGGCAGCTGGAAACCCGATGCAAAGCGGACGATCGGAGGCAGTGATGCACTGTTCTGGATCGTGCCCGCGAACGTGGCTGGCACCTGGCAGGTCGGCCAGCTCGATGGCGACCTGCAATTGGAGCTGGAGCAGGAATACCAGGAACTGCAGGCACGGGGGCGTTGGGGTTCAGAGGACGCCAGGGTCAGGAATGTCAAGCTGACCGGTGCCGACATTCGGTTCACGGTGACGGACCGCAGCGGCGACGTCCACCATTTCGTCGGCGTCGCCGATCACGACGGTCGGATGACGGGAACCGTCACCGACGGCAACGGTGACCAACGGCCGTTCACGGCCCGCCGTACATCTGCGGTCGAAGGTTAGACGGGGTCGGTTCGAGGCGACGCAATCATGCGGGATGCCGGATTCGACGTCGACCGGATTCACGGGACGCCAAGCCGGGGCGATGGACACCCGAGCCGCGCCCCGGGTCCGCGCGCCGTGCTGGATCTACGCGAGGCCGTTGCGATCATCGTCGGCATCGTCGTCGGTGCCGGAATCTTCGAAGCGCCGTCGCTGGTTGCCGGCATGACCGGCAGCGAAGGGTGGATGCTTGCCGCCTGGGGTTTGGGTGGCCTGGTCTCGCTGATCGGGGCGCTCTGCTACGCCGAACTCGCCACGGCCTTCCCCAGTGCCGGAGGGGACTACCACTTCCTGGGCCGTGCCTACGGACGACGTGTCGCCTTCCTGTTTGCGTGGGCGCGATTCTCGGTGATCACGACCGGATCCATCGCGCTGCTGGCGTTTGTCTTTGGCGACTACATGTCGCAATTGCTGCCGCTCGGCCGGCACAGTGCGGCACTTTATGCGGGGGCAGCCGTCGTGGTGCTCTCCGGGGTCAACCTGCACGGCATCCGCAGCGGTGCCACCACGCAAACCTGGCTCACCCTGTTCGAGGTGGGCGGCCTGATGCTGATCATCATCGCGGGCCTGTACCTGACGACCGGTGGTGGCGCGTCCGTCGAAATGGCCCAGCGTGCGGCCGAGGCCGCACCGGCCGGTGCGCCGTCGTTGGCGGCCTTTGGCCTTGCCATGGTCTTCGTACTCCTGACCTTCGGCGGGTGGAACGAAGCCGCTTACATCAGCGCGGAACTGAAGGACGAGCGTCGCAACATGGTCAAGGCCTTGGTCCTGTCGATCCTCGCCATCACCGCGCTGTACCTCGCGGTCAACTGGGCTTATTGGCGCGGCCTTGGCATGGCCGGCATGGCGCAATCGAACGCGGTCGCAGCGGACTTGCTCAAGGCGGCTTTCGGGCCGGCGGGCGCGATGCTGATATCGGCCATGGTGGCCGTCGCGGCCTTGACGTCGATCAACGCGACGATGATCGTGGGTTCCCGGACCAATTTCGCGGTTGGTCGCGACTGGCCTTCGCTGTCCCGCCTGGGCGGGTGGGACGAGACCCGCGGGACGCCCAGGGTGGCCCTGGCCTTGCAATCGGCTGCGGCTCTCGTGCTGGTGGTGATCGGGTCGTCGGCTGGCGGCGGCTTCAAGGCGATGGTCGAGTTCACTGCACCGGTGTTCTGGATTTTCTTCCTGCTGTCGGGAATTTCACTGTTTGTCCTGCGTGTACGCGAACCCGACGTGCCGAGGCCGTTTCGCGTGCCCATCTATCCGCTGCTGCCCCTGCTCTTCTGCGCGATGTGCGCCTACATGCTGTGGGCGAGCCTGTCCTACGTGAGCAGCCAGGAGCTTGGCGGGTTCAATGCCGCCTGGATCGGCGTTGGGGTTCTCGCCAGCGGCGCGCTGCTGCTTCTCGTGCTCGGCAAGCCGGGGAAAGCGGGTTCCGAAGGTGCCTAGGGATGGCGCAGGAGATCGAGGTCCCGGAGCCCGAGGCGATTTCATTGCCCTGCATCCGCGCAAAGCGGCCGATCACGTCGCCGATCGTGTAGTTGCGCACGTGCCCCATGTGCAACGCACCGGACGGGTACGGCAACATCGAGAGGCAGAAATGTTTTTCGCGCCAAGCGGAGGCGGGACCATGTCGATTGCCGCCGCCTTCGTTCGTCGCACCCATGAGCGCGACCATGCGACAGCAATCCCGGCGGTTTCGCGCCACCGCCCGCCAAGAGGATCGAGACATGCCCCACGCCCAAGCAGGAAGGAACATCGCGGTTTGCCTGTGGTTCGACGGCCAGGCCGAGGAGGCCGCCAACTTCTATGCCAGGACCTTTCCGGATTCGCACGTGGATGCCGTGCACCGCGCGCCGGGCGACTACCCGGCCGGCAAGCTGGGGGACGTGCTGACGGTGGAATTCACCGTGCTCGGGATGCCATTCCTCGGCTTGAACGGCGGCCCGACATTCAAGTTCGACGAAGCGGTTTCGTTCCAGGTCTACACGCGCGACCAGGCCGAGACCGATCGCTACTGGAACGCCATCGTCGGCAACGGCGGCACCGAAAGCGAGTGCGGCTGGTGCAAGGATCGCTTCGGCCTGTCCTGGCAGATCACCCCGCGCGTCCTGATGGACGCGTATACCAGTCCCGACCGCGTCGCCGCCAAGCGCGCGTTCGACGCGATGATGACGATGCAGAAGATCGACATCGCCACCATCGAGGCCGCGCTGCGCGGGTGATCCCGACATTCCCGGATGGCCACCCCGGTCCAGGCGCCCATGCTTGCCGCGCATTCGCTAAGATGCGGCGCTTGGCACATCACGAGGGGTGGTCATGCAAGCATCGACGCGTCGCGGCCCGTTTCACAAAGGCCTGATCCACGGAAGCACGTTCCGCAAACTTCCGCTGGCGATCGCGATCGCCGCGCTGACGATGGGTGTCGCGCAGGCGGCCGAAGCGCCGACCACATCGGAAGCGCCGGCGCTGACGGTGATCCATTGCGCGCACCTGATCGACACGGTCGCCGGCAAGATGCTGGGTGCGACCAGCATCGTGGTCGATGGCCAGCGCATCAAGGAAGTGGTGGCGGGTTCGGTGAGCCGCGACGGCGCCAAGGTGATCGAGATGCCGGCCAACGATACCTGCCTGCCGGGGCTGGTCGATTCGCACACGCACCTCGATGGACAGTTCAGCAAAACCAGCTACAGCGACCAGTTCCGCCTGAACCCTGCCGACTACGCCATCGAGAGCACCGTGTTCGCTCGCCGCACGCTGCTGGCCGGCTTCACCACCGTGCGCAACGTCGGCGACGTCAAGTACGGCACGATCGCGCTGCGCAACGCGATCAACAAGGGAGAGACCGCCGGTCCGCGCATCTTCAGCGCGGGCGAAGCAATCGGTTCGACCGGTGGACATGCGGACGGTAGCGACGGCTACCGTCAGGATCTGCAGGGCGATCCGGGTCCGCAGGACAGCATCATCAATTCGCCCGCGGACGCGTGGAAGGCCGTGCGCCAGCATTACAAGGAGGGCGCGGACCTCATCAAGATCATGCCCTCGGGCGGCGTGCTGGATGAATCGTCCAGCTCGGAGAATCCGCAGATGACGATCGAGGAGATCAAGGCCGTCACCACCGCCGCGCGCGACTACGGCTTCACCGTGGCCGCGCATGCGCATGGCGCCGAAGCCATCCGCCGCGCGGTGCTGGGCGGCGTCGATTCGATCGAACACGGCACCTTCATGGACGATGAGGACATGAAGCTGATGAAGCAGCACGGCACCTGGTACGTGCCGACCATCATCGCCGGCGAGTTCGTGATGGCGAAGGCGAAGGAAGGCTGGTATCCGCCGCAGGTCGCGCGCAAGGCGCTGGAAGTCGGCCCGAAGATCCTGGCCACCGCGGGCAAGGCCTACAAGGCGGGCGTCAAGATCGCGTTCGGCACCGATGCCGGCGTGTACCCGCACGGCGAGAACGCCCAGGAGTTCGTGTACATGGTGCAGGCGGGCATGCCACCCATGTATGCGATCCAGGCCGCCACCACCCACGCCGCGACGCTGCTGAAGCACCAGAATGATTTCGGCAGCATCACGGCCGGCAAGTACGCCGACGTGGTCGCGGTGCCGGGCAATCCGCTCGACGACATTGCGTTGATGAAGAAGGTGGATTTCGTGATGAAGGCGGGTACGGTCTACAAGCAGGACGACAAGCCCACCGATGCCGCGCTGGAATCCAGCCTTGGAATGTGAGAGGAACGCCTCCAGTTAAGGCAAGCCTCGTCCTTTTTTTGCCGTCATTCCCGCGCAAGCGGGAATCCAATTGTTTCAGACCGGATCAAAATGGATTCCGGGTTCCGCGCTGCGCGCGGCCCCGGAATGACGACTGGTTCTGTTGAAGTCCGGGTCAACCAGGAACGCCCATGAACCTCAAACCCCAACCCGAAGGCGCGACCGCGGCTGCCGATCCGTTCGTGTTCGAAGCCGGTGAAGCCAACTTCGAAGCCGATGTCCTGCAGGCTTCGCTGGAAACCCCGGTACTGGTGGATTTCTGGGCAACCTGGTGCGGGCCGTGCAAGACGCTCGGCCCGACCCTGGAAAAGCTCGCGGGCGAGTACGCGGGTGCGTTCCGGCTCGCCAAGATCGACTGCGACAAGGAACAGCAGCTCGCCGGCATGTTTGGCGTGCGCAGCATCCCGACCGTGGTGTTGATCCAGGGCGGCCAGATCGTGGACGCGTTTTCCGGCGCGCTGCCGGAATCGCAGGTGCGGGAATTCCTGAAACGCCATCGCATCGAACCGGCGACGCGCATCGAGGCGCCGGCGCAGGAAGTCGAGGACGACAATGCGCCGGCGGAGACGCCCAAGGCCGCGATCGCGCGCATCGAGAAGGCGCTGGCGGCCGCGCCCGACGACGCGGCGTTGAAGCTCGACCTCGCGCTTGCGAAAGCGCGCACGGGCGACACCGCGAACGCGCAGGCGACGCTGGATGCCCTGCCCGTCGACCTCGCCGAAGACGATCGCGCCAAGGCGCTGGCGGCACTGCTGGCGATGCAGGGATCGCTCGCCGGCATCCCGGGAGCGGCCGAATTGCTGGCGCGGGTAGAACGCGATCCGCGCGACTTCGCAGCGCACGACGGCCTGGGCGTACGCCAGTTGCTGGGCGGCGATGCGGCGGATGCGATGCAACATTGGCTGGCGATCCTGGCCGCCGAGCGCGGCTGGAACGACGGCCTCGCGCGCAAGCGCCTGCTCGACGCGTTCCGCATCGTGAACGACGAGTCGCTGGTCGCGGCCACGCGCCGCCAGATGTCTTCGCTGCTGTTCTGAGTCGTCGCGTGTTCCGCTACGAACACCGCTCGGAGCCGTTGCTGCCCTGGCGGTTGTTCCTGCTGCGCCGGGTCGGCAAGACGCTGGCCGCGGCCGCCGCGGTCATCGCGGTGTCCCTCCTCATCGGCATGCTCGGCTATCGCCTGACCGAGGGCATGGGCTGGCTGGATGCCTTCCTGAACGCATCGATGATCCTGGGCGGCATGGGCCCGGTGGACACACTTCACACCGATGCCGGCAAGCTGTTCGCGGGTTTCTACGCGCTGTACAGCGGCCTGGTGCTGGTCGGCACGGCTGGCTTGCTGCTGGCACCTTTCATGCATCGGCTGATGCATCGGTTCCATTTGGAAAACCGCCACACGGGCGGAGACTGATCGCACCGCGTCGCCCAACTCGATGCCGCCACGGCAAACCGCCCCGCGGGCCGGACTCCATGCGCCGGCGCGTGGCGGGTCTGCGCGCCATCGATCCGCTGCAACGCCCGGGCGCAATGCGGGTGACGGTCGGGAACGACCCTCCATGAACGACAGTGCCCAGCTCCCGGAAGTGCCGGGTTACCGATTGGTCCGCGCAATCGGTAGCGGCGGCGCCGCGACCGTGTACGAGGCGATCCAGCGCTCGCTCGAGCGCCAGGTTGCGGTGAAGGTGTTCAACCTGCCCGACGCCCAGACCGTGGCGCGCTTCGAACCGCTGCTGCGCGCCAACGCGCGCTTGTCGCATCCGCGCATCCTCGGCGCGCACCAGATCGGGCACACCGCCGAGGGCCGGCTGTTCCATTCGATGCCGTTCCTGGTGAGCGCGAAATTGTCCGCGCACACCCTGCGCGCCAAGCCGCTGAGGGTCGCCGCATTGCTACGCGAAGTGCTGGACGCCGTCGGCCACGCGCATCGCTGCGGGATCGTGCACGGCGGGATCAAGCCCACCAACGTGTTGCTCGACGCGTACGGGCATGCCTTGGTGGCGGACTTCGGCATCGCGCGCGGCGCGGCGGAAATCGGCTGTCCACACCCCGACGCCGCCAATTATCAAAGTCCCGAACAGGCGCGCGGCCACGCGCCCGGACAGCGCTCGGATTTCTACAGCATCGGCGTGCTGGCCTACCAGCTGCTGACGGGGTCGCTGCCGTTCGAGGGCGAGGATGCCGTGGCGACCGCGGTCGCCCACATCGAGCAACCCGTCCCGCGCCTGCCGCCGATGGTGGGTGCGTGGCAGGCCTGGATCGACAAGGCCCTGGCGAAGTCGCCCGAGCAACGTTTCCAGAGTGCGCAGGACATGGCCGACGCGCTTTCGACGATCGACGGACGCGGCACCGGCGCGCAGCCGCCTCGCGCCAGGCCGCGCGTCGGTGTTCCCGCGTGGGCGATCGGCGCCGCCGCCTCGATCGCTGCAGTCGCGGCCGCGGCGGGTTGGGCGACCTTCGGCCGCCATCCCGCGGGCGACGCGCCATCCGCTCCGGCCGTGATGGCAACGCCAGGCGTCGCTGCACCCAGCACGGCCGCACCACCCGCGAGCGCGGCAAGCGTGGCGGAATCGGGCACCGCTTCGCTGCTCGGAGAGCGCATCCGCATGCTCGTCGCGCAGGCCGATGCGTCGCGCGCCGCCGGACACCTGTTCCAGCCGTCCGGCAACAACGCCGTGCATCAATACCTCACGGTGCTGGTGCTGGACCCCGGCAACCAGGCCGCGCTCGCCGGCATCGATGCCGTGCTGGCCACGCTGCGGCGCCGGCTGGACCAGGCCTGGCGCGAAGACAGGCTCGACGATGTCGCGGCCCTCGTGAAACGCTGCGATCTGCTGGCCGGGCACGCCGGATCGCTGGCAAGCCGTGGCTGGCGTCAACAGCGAAGCGATCTCGCCAAACAGGTCGGCGACGCCGTGGTCGGCGCGGTCGCCGCGCGCGATCCGAAGCGACTCGCGACATTGAAGCCCCTCGCGGAAGCCCTGCCGGCGGCGTACCCGGCGGGATTCGACCTCGCCGCGGCCGAACGCAACGCCGCGCGTCCCACCACTGGATCGCAACTCCGCGACCGGGGCGGTCCGCTGCTGGTGTACGTGCCGACATCCGGCAAAACCCCGGCTTTCGCGCTCGCGCGCGTGGAAGTGACGCGCGCGGATTACGCAGCCTTCGCGCACGCGACGCATCGCCCCGCATCGCGTTGCCTCGAGGCCTACAACCCATTCTCGCGCATGCGCCGCCTCACCTGGCAGGCGCCGGGCTTCGCGCAGGGCGGCGATCACCCCGTCGTGTGCGTGAGCTGGGACGATGCCGTCGCATACACCGCGTGGTTGTCGAAAACCACCGGCGCAACCTATCGCCTGCCCAGCGGCGCGGAATGGCTGCGCGCGGCGCAAGGCATGCCGAAAGGCGATCCGTGCAAGCTCGGCAACGTCGACGACGTCAGCCGCCAGAGCGCGATGGACAACGACCGCTTGTCCTGCAACGACGGCGCCGCGCAAACCGCGCCGGTCGGACGTTATGCCGCCAGCGGCGTCGGCGCCTACGACCTGTACGGCAACGTCAGCGAATGGCTGGCTGGCGGCGGCCCCGGCTCACGCGTGTTCCGCGGACTTTCCTGGCGCGACGGCAGCCGCCAGACGCCGCTCGGGCGCGAGGGCACCGCGAACTCGGATGTCGGCTACACCAACGTGGGCTTCCGCGTGCTGCGCGTGATCGATGCGGCGCACCCTGCACCGCCCGCGGCTTCCGGCCCTTGACGGCCCCCGGCTGCGACCACACGGCACCGCCGCGTCGATGCCGAAACGGACGCAAGGCGCAGCGACAAGGCCTGCACCACGGCGAAGGATCAGGCGCCAGGCTGGGTACGCTGCATGGTTGTATCATCGACAGGAGCCACTTCATCTGAAAGACCGCCATGGAGGGGCGGACTCCGATGGGAACCTTCCCATCCATCGCCACGGCAAACCCCTTGCCTGCTCCCGGTTCCGCGCACCGGAGCGATGCCGGGCGAATCGCAGGCTGGAAGGTCGACGGCGTGCCTGGCCGGCCGGCGACTTCGAGCAAACCGCGCCTGCTGCGTCCATGAACGCCTACCGCGCCCGCCCCACCGGGGTACCCGGTTACCGGTTGATCCAATGGATCGGTGCCAGCGGCTCCGCCGCCGTCTACGCGGCCACGGAGCTTTCGAGCGGACGGGTCGCGGCCGTCAAGATCTTCCATCGGGTCGACCTCGACGTGCTCGCTCGTCTGGAACGACTGCTGCAGGCGAGTGCGCGAATCCCGCATCCGAACATCGTCGGCATCCGCGCAATCGGGCACACCGCCGACGGCCACCTGTTCCATTCGATGCCCCTGCTGTTCGGTTTCGAACGGACGCGCCGTGACGTGTTCGGCAACCCGCGCAGGACCGCCATGCTGGTGCGCGATCTGCTCGACGGGCTGGATCACGCGCATCGACACGGCATGCTGCATGGCGGCATCAAGCCGTCCAACATCCTGTTCGACAAGCAGGGGCACGCGCATCTCGCCGATTTCGGGATCGCACGTTGCATGTGCGAAGCAGGTCTGCCGCGCACCGGCGCGACACGCTATCTCAGTCCGGAGCAAGTGCATGGCGATCCGCCCGGCCCGCGTTCGGACCTGTACAGCGTCGGCATGCTGGCCTGCGAGCTGCTGGCAGGCAGGTTGCCGCTGCATGGCAGGAACAGCATCGCCCCGGCCACGGTGGATGCCGGACAATCCGTTCCGCGATTGCCGCCCAGGGCATGCGCCTGGCAGGCATGGCTCGACCGGGCCATGGCCGAACCACCGGAGCGGCGGTTCCATGGCGCGCGGGAAATGGCCGTCGCACTGGGCGCGGTGCTTGCCCGCCCCGGGTACACGCCCCGCACCGCCGGCGGTGCGCAACGCCAACGCGCGTCGCAGTGGGCGTGGCCTGCCGCGATCCTGGCCAGCCTGATCGCGGCGTTGGCCGGCTGGGCACCATGGAGCCAGCAACCGGCACCCGCCACCCTTGCCGCCCGCAGCGCGGCTGCGGCAACGACTGCAGGAAACCCCGCTTCCACGACGACGGCCGCGCAGTCTCCGGTGTCGGCGCCACCCGCGGTAGCTGGCACCGCTTCCCCCCTCGCGGAACGCGTGCAGGGCCTTGTCGCCACGGCCGATACGCTGCGCGCCAGCGGCCACCTTTTTTCGCCGCCGTTCCACAACGCGGCAAGCCATTACCTCGCGGCCCTTGCATTCGATCCGGGCAACCGGGCCGCCATGGCGGGTATCGACGCGATCCTGGCCACGCTGCGTGATCGACTGGACAACACCTGGAACGCCCCGCACGGCGCCACCGGGATCGTCGACATGGTGAAGCTGGGCGACGAACTGGCGGAACACACGGATCCCCGTGCACGACGCGAATGGCGCCGCTACCACAACCGGTTGGCGCGGCGGGTCGGTGATGCCGTCGTGCAAGCTGCACGCGCGCACGATTCGCCGAAGGTCGCGGCGCTGGAACCCCTCGCCAAGGCATTGCCCGCGAAGTTTCCCGCCGGGTCCGATCTTGCCGGGGCGCAACGCCTTGCAAGTGCGCGGCCGGCGGGCGAGGACATGCGTGATCCCGGCGGTCCTCGACTGGTGTACGTGCCTGCATCCGGTAATGCGCCGGCTTTCGCGATCGCGCGCGTGGAAGTGACGCGCGCGGATTACGCCGTCTTCGCGCACGCGACGCACCGCCCTGCGTCGCGTTGCCGCGTGGCCCACAATCCGTTCTCGCGACTGCGCCATCTCAGTTGGCAGGCACCGGGCTTTGCACAGGGCGACGATCATCCGGTGGTGTGCGTGAGCTGGGATGATGCCGCCGCGTATGTCGCGTGGCTGTCGAAAACCACCAGCGAAACCTATCGCCTGCCGAGCAGCCAACAGTGGTTGCGCGCGGCGCAGGGCGAGCCGAAAGGCAATCCGTGCAAGCTCGGCAACGTGGACGACGCCAGTCGTCGGGACAGGCTGGACGTAGACCGTTTGCCCTGCAACGACGGCGCCGCGCAAACCGCGCCGGTCGGGCGTTATGCCGCCAGCGGCGTCGGCGCCTATGACATGTACGGCAATGTCCGCGAATGGCTGGCTGGCGGCAGCCCCGGTTCACGCCTGTTCCGCGGGCTTTCCTGGCGCGACGGCAGCCGCCAGACACCACTGGGGCGCGAGGGCACCGCGGATTCGGACGTCGGCTACACCAACGTGGGCTTCAGGGTCGTGCGCGTGCTCCCGACGCAAGACGCCCTGCTGTCGACTGCCATGCACTGAGCCGAGCACATCCCCCGGTGTACGCGGCATGCATGACTTGCGACGCATGGACTTGCGATGGGCACCACGCATACTGCCGGATCCCGACGCGATCCTGCGCGGGGTTCCATCCATCGACCATCCGGGGATCGTCCATGCACGCCAACCGACTCGCCGCTGCCCTCGCTGCGCTGCTGCTGTGCAGCGCGCCCGCCTTCGCCGCCCCGCCCGACAGCCCGGCGCCCTCCGGTCAGGCAGACACGGACCAATCCGCATCGCTGGCACGGAAATTGTCGACGCCGTTGTCCGTGACGACCCACGACACCGTCACCGTCGAGGGCAAATCGATCAGCTACGAAGCCGTGGCCGGCACGCTGGTGATCGATGGCACGGGATCGAAGGAATCCACGCCTGAAATCGCGATGGGCTACTTCGCGTACTTCAAGCAAGGCGCGGACCCGTCCAAGCGGCCGATCACCTTCATCTACAACGGCGGCCCCGGTTCCTCGACGGTGTGGCTGCACATGGGCGCGTGGGGTCCGAAGCGCGTCGTGACCCGTGACGACACCCACACGCCTGCGGCGCCGTACCAACTGGTCAACAACGACTACAGCCTGCTGGATGCCAGCGACCTCGTTTTCATCGACATGCCGGGCACCGGTTTCGGCCGGCTGCTGCCGCAGGGCAAGGACGATGCCGCGCGGGCGCAGGACCACAAGCGCCTGGCCAAGCAGACCTGGGGCGTCGATGGCGACGCGCAGGCGTTTTCGCATTTCATCACCCAGTTCCTGTCGAAGTACAACCGCTGGAATTCGCCCAAGTACCTGTTCGGCGAAAGCTACGGCACCACGCGCTCGGCGGTGCTCGCGAACGTGCTGCAGGAGCAGGACAACGTCGACCTCAACGGCGTGATCCTGCTGTCGCAGATCCTCAACTTCGGCACCAGCGTGGACGGTGCGGAAGCCGATCCCGGCAACGACCTGCCCTACATGGTGGGGCTGCCGACCTACGCCGCCACCGCGTGGTACCACCACAAGCTGCCGAAGTACGGCGCCGGCCAGCTCGGCAAGCTGTTGAACGACGCCATCGCGTTCGCCAAGGGCGAATACCACGACGCGTTGTACGCCGGCGCGACGCTGGGTCCGCAGCAAAAACGCGAGGTCGCCGGGAAACTCCACGACTTCACCGGCCTGCCGGTCGCCTACCTGCTGCAGGCCAACCTGCGCGTCACGGGCGGGATGTTCGCGAAGGAGCTGCAGACCGACAGCGACACCACCACTGGCCGCCTCGACAGCCGCTTCTCCGGTCCGGCGATGGATCCGCTCGGCAAGGAAGCCGACTACGACCCGCAGTCCGCGGCGATCAGTTCGGCCTACGTGTCGGCCTTCAACAACTACGTGCGCAACGACCTCAAGTTCGGCGAAGGCATGCAGTACCGTCCGTCGGCCTACGGCGCCGAGGACTTCGACTGGGACTTCAAGCACAAGGCTCCGGGCGCGGGCTTCGCCTGGCCCAGCGTCAACGTGATGGGCGACCTCGCGGCCGCGATGAAGTACAACCCGAACCTGAAGGTGATGATGGCCGGCGGCCTGTACGACCTCGCCACCACCTTCTACGCAGCCACCTACGAACTGGAGCACCTGCCGATCCCGGCATCGCTGCAGAAGAACATCTCCTACGCGTTCTATCCGTCCGGCCACATGGTCTACGCGCACCTGCCTTCGCTGCAGAAACTGCACGACGATGTCGCGAGGTTCATCGATTCGACCCACAACCAGGGCAAGTAGTCCGGAGCACGCGCGGAAACCTCGAACCGGCGCGCTGCGGCGCGCCGGTTTTTTTGCGTAACCGGACGGCAGTTGCGGTGAGGACGCACCCGGATCCGGAATGCCCGGCATTCCCGCAGGCATGACTTGTGGCGTATGCCCCCGCGTCCACGTGCGCGCATACTCCGGCGGCCCCGGCGCCCGCAGGCGCCGGCCCTTCTTGTCCCTCAACCGGAGCGCCAATGAAACCCGACCGTCTTGCCGCTGCACTCGCCTCGCTGCTGTTGTGCAGCGCCCCCGCCTTCGCCGCGCCGCCGGGTTCGTCCGCGCCGGCCAGCTCCGCCAGCACCGGCAGCGACAGCGGTCCGACGGAAAGCCTGACCGAGCGGCTGATGAAACCGCTGTCGTCCACCACCACCGGCACGGTCACGGTCGAGGGCAAGGCGATCAGCTACAAGGCGGTCGCGGGCACGCTTGTGATCGATGGCACGGGATCGAAGGAATCCACGCCCGAAGTCGCGATGAGCTACTTCGCGTATTTCAAGCAGGGCGTCGATCCATCGAAACGCCCCGTCACGTTCATCTACAACGGCGGCCCGGGTTCCTCGACCGTGTGGCTGCACATGGGCGCGTGGGGTCCGAGACGCGTCGTCACGAACGATGACACGCATACGCCCGCCGCGCCGTACCAACTGGTCAACAACGATTACAGCCTGCTCGACGCCAGCGACGTGGTCTTCATCGACATGCCGGGCACCGGTTTCGGCCGGCTGCTGCCGCAGGGCAAGGACGATGCCGCGCGCGCCGCCGACCGCAAGGAACTGGCCAAGAAGATCTGGGGCGTGGATGGCGACGCGCACGCGTTCTCGCGTTTCATTACCCAGTTCCTGTCGAAGTACAACCGCTGGAACTCGCCCAAGTACCTGTTCGGCGAAAGCTACGGCACCACCCGTTCGGCGGTGCTGGCGGCGATCCTCGAGGGCGACGACAACATCGATTTGAACGGCGTGATCCTGCTGTCGCAGATCCTCAACTTCGGCACCAGCATCGACGGTCCCGGCGCCGATCCCGGCAACGACCTGCCCTACGTGCTGGCGCTCCCGACCTATTCCGCGACGGCGTGGTACCACCACAAGCTGCCGAAGTACGACGGCGAGAAACTGGAACAACTGCTGAAGGATTCCGTCGAATTCGCCAAGACCGAATACCGCGACGCGCTGTACGCCGGTTCCACGCTCGATCCGTCCAAGGAGAAGGCGGTAGCGGAAAAGCTGCACGAGTTCACCGGCCTGCCGGTCGCCTACCTGATCAAGGCCAACCTGCGCGTCAGCGGCGGCATGTTCGAGCAGCAGTTGCAGATCAGCGACGACCTCGCCACCGGACGTCTGGACACGCGTTTCTCCGGCCCCGAGATGGATCCGATGGCCAAGGAATCGGAATACGACCCGCAGTCGGCCGCGATCAGTTCGGCCTACGTGTCGGCATTCAACGACTACGTGCGCAACGAACTGAAGTTCGGCCAGGACATGAAATACCGCCCCGACGTGTACGACGCCAATTTCAACTGGGACATGAAGCACCGCACCCCGGGCGCCCCGCCGTGGGACGACGGTTCGGGCACGCTCAACGTGATGGTCGATCTTGCCGACGCGATGAAGTACAACCCGAACCTCAAGGTGATGTTGAACGGCGGCTTCTACGATCTCGCGACGCCGTTCTACGCGGCGATCTACGAGGAAGACCACCTGCCGATCCCGCAGAGCCTGCGCAAGAACATCACCTATGCGTTCTATCCGTCGGGCCACATGGTGTACGCGCACATCCCGTCGCTGAAGCAGTTGCATGACAACGTCGCCGCGTTCATCGACGCCACCGACAACCAGGGCGGCGGCAAGTAACTTTCTTCGCCAAATCTGGCAGTGCCCGACCGGCGCGATGAAAGTCGCGCCGGTTTTTCTTGCCTGTCGTGAACATGACTTTCGGGGTATGCCCCCACGCGCCAATGCGCGCATACTCGGGCGGTTCCGGTGCAGGCTGCGCCGGGCATCCTGTCCATGTCACCGGGGGTCTCCATGAAAGCCCATCGCCTTGCCGTCGCGCTCGCCTCGTTGCTGCTGTGCAGCGCGCCCGCCTTCGCCGCCGCGCCGCCATCCAGCGCCGGCAGCTCCGCGCAAGCCAGCGCGGGCAAGGGCGATGAATCCGAATCGCTGATCCAGAAATTGTCGAAGCCGCTGTCGTCCATTACCCACGGCACCGTCACCGTGGAAGGCAAGGCCATCAGTTACGAAGCCGTCGCCGGCACGCTGGTGCTGGACGGCACCGGCATCGACGAAGGTACGCCGCAGGTGGCGATGAGCTACGTCGCCTACTTCAAGCAGGGCGTCGATCTATCCAAACGTCCGGTCACCTTCATCTACAACGGCGGTCCCGGTTCCTCGACGGTGTGGCTGCACATGGGCGCGTGGGGTCCGCAGCGCATCGTCACCAATGACGACACGCACACGCCGGCCGCACCGTACCAGCTGGTCAACAACGACTACAGCCTGCTGGACGCGAGCGACCTGGTGTTCATCGACATGCCGGGCACCGGCTTCGGCCGCCTGCTTGCCCAAGGCAAGGACGACGCCGCGCGCGCCAAGAGCCACAAGGAACTGGCCAAGGAGTACTGGGGCATCGATGGCGACGCGCAGGCGTTCTCGCGTTTCATCACCCAGTTCCTGTCGAAGTACGACCGCTGGAATTCGCCGAAATTCCTGTTCGGCGAAAGCTACGGCACCACGCGTTCGGCGGTGCTCTCGAACGTGCTGCAGACCCAATACAACGTGGACCTCAACGGCGTGATGCTGTTGTCGCAGATCCTCAACTTCTCGCTCAGCATCGACGGCGCCAACATGAACCCCGGTGTGGACATGTCCTACGTTTTGGGACTGCCGACCTTCGCCGCGACCGCGTGGTACCACCACAAGTTGCCGAAATACGACGGCGGCGGGCTTGCACCGCTGTTGCAGGAAGCCACCCGCTGGGCCACCACCGACTACGAGCAGGCGCTGGCCGCGGGCTCGACATTGAGCGCCGGGAAGAAACTGCAGATCGCGCAGAAGTTGAGCGACTACACCGGCCTGCCGGTTGCCTACCTGTTGAAGGCCGACCTGCGCGTCACCGGCGGCATGTTCGAGCACGAATTGCAGAACGGTACCGACACCACCACCGGGCGCCTCGACACCCGCTTCTCGGGCCCGTCGATGGATCCTCTCGGCAAGACATCGGACTACGACCCGCAATCCGCGGCGATCAGTTCGGCCTACGTGTCCGCGTTCAACAACTACGTCCGCAACGACCTGAAGTTCGGCGACGGCATGACCTTCCGGCCGTCGGTGTACGGCGCCGACGATTTCCACTGGGACTGGAAGCACAAGGCGCCGGGCCAGCGCTTTTCGCGCGGCGGCACGCCGAACGTGATGCTCGACCTCGCGGTGGCGATGAAATACAACCCGAACATGAAGGTGAAACTGTTCGGCGGTTTCTACGACCTCGCCACGCCGTTCTACACCGCGGTGTACGAGATGGAGCACCTGCCGATTCCGGAATCGCTGCAGAAAAACATCTCCTACGCGTTCTTCCCGTCCGGGCACATGGTGTACGCGCACCTGCCATCGCTGAAGCAACTGCACGACGATGCCGCGGCCTTCATCGAAGCGAACGACAACCAGGGCGGCAAGTAGCCGTTGCACGCGCTGCATCGCGGAACCTTCCGACCGGCGCGAGCAATCGCGCCGGTATTTTTTCGGCAGCCGCTCACTCGCGATCGAACCTGGCAAGCTCATCCAGTTGACGCGAGGCGCGAAGCAAATTGCATCCGCTCATGTCGTCGACGATGCGCCGGACCCACGGCGATGCGATGGGGCGGCCGGCCAAGCGTCGCGCCAACCACACGCTGAACCCCATTCCGGCGACACCCACCGCCATGGTGGCCCATACCCATCCCGACCCCGCGGCGAACCCGTCCACCCCGGTCCACTGATACAGGGCGGCCAGCGGTACCAGCAGCCACAGGCACCACCACGGCAAGCCCAGTGCCAGCGTGGACCACACCCGGAACCGGCGCAGTTGTGCGAGCCGCTTCTGCAGGGTCAGCACCGGCGCGTCGAACAGATAGATGCGGCTCAAGAACAACAGCTGGGTGGCGGCGGACCAGATGCCGGCGACGCCGTAGACATGCAGCAAAAGGCCGATGACCAGCCAATGCGTCACCTCGCGATGCGCTACCCAGAACGACGCAATCCACGCGGTGAACACGACCCAGATCGCCAGTTCGGCAACCTGCCCGGCGATGCTCCAGCGCAGGATCGAACGTGTCTTGTCCTTGCGACGGTCGCGATATTCCGCGAGCCACAGCGCTGCCATGCCGTCCTGGCGCAATTCCATCTCCTGCCACGCCCGCTTGATGTCTTCGAGTTCCATGGTCATGCTCCCGTGAGTGCGCCGGCTTGTGCGCGCAGTTTTTGTTTGATGCGGTTGAGTTTGGTCGCGACATTGGTTTCGCTGATGCCGAGCACCGCAGCGATCTCGACGTAGGCGCGGTCTTCGAGGTACAGCAGCACGAGCGCGCGATTGAGTGCATCCAGGCTGCCGATGAAAGCGTTCAGCACAGCCACGCGTTCGCCGCGTTCCAACGATTCGTCATGCGATGTATCGGGGCCTGCAACGCTTTCGAGATGCGCGCCGTCGAGGGGTTCGAGATGGGGAGCCAGGGAACGATTTGCACTGCGCGCATACGAGATCGCGACGTTCAACGCCACCCGATACATCCAGGTCGAGAACCTGGCGCGGCGTTCGTCGAACGCGCCGAAGGAACGCCACAGCTGCGCGGCGATTTCCTGCGCCAGGTCGTCGCGTTCGTGCAGGTCCCGCGCGTACACACGCGCAACCTTGAACACGATCCGCTGGTGCTCGCGCAGCAAGCCCTCGAATCGCTGCTGTCGTTCCCGATCACGCATTGTCCGCATTCCGATCCGCTGTCCGATCCACTCCCCCATGATTCGCCGCGGCGCGGAAAAAATCACACCCTGACGGCGCGCGCGCCTCCACTACAATGCCCTGCCCAGGGAGTCCACGCCGTGACCATGCCCGCCCTCCACATCAAGCGCTACCTGATCACGGGGCTGCTGGCCTTCATCCCGGTGTGGATCACCTGGGTGGTGTTCAAGTTCGTGTTCACCCTGCTCGCGGGCGTGGGCTCGCCGCTGGTGACGGGCATCATCGAGCTGATCGGCCTTGGTTCTCCGCACGCGGCACAGGCGCTGCACCGCGACTGGGTGGAGTCGATCCTCGCGTTCGTGTTCACCCTCGTTGCACTGTACCTGCTCGGCTGGCTGTCCACGCGCGTGATCGGGCGCCGCATCCTCGGCACCATCGACAAGTTCCTGCAGAAGCTGCCGCTGGTCCACACCATCTACGGCGGCGTCAAGAAACTGATGACGCTGATGCGCAACAAGCCGGGCGGCACCCAGCGCGTGGTGTTGATCGATTTTCCCTCGCCGCAACTGAAATCGATCGGCTTCGTGACCCGCACCTTCATCGACACCGCGGGGCGCGAGATCGCGGCGGTGTACGTGCCGACCACGCCGAACCCGACCGGCGGCTACCTCGAACTCGTGCCGATCGAACGCCTGATCATGACCGACTGGAGCATGGACCAGGCCATGGCCTTCATCGTCTCGGGCGGGGCGGTCGGTCCCGAACAACTGCCGGACATCGAGCCGCCCGTGCCGGCGCGGATCGCGCAACCAGGTGCCGAGGCGCTGTGACGCCCACGCCGGCCAGCGGCGATCCCGGCAGCCCGCGCTGCTTCCTTGCACTGCTTCCCGATGCCGCCAGCCGCGACGCCCTGCAACGTTGCCGCGAAGTGGCCGCGACTTCGCCGGCCAGCGCGCGCGGCACGCGCTGGGTCGAAGCCGCGGCGCTGCACCTGACCCTGCGTTTCTTCGGGGCGGCCACGAGTGCGCAGGTCGAATACCTCAAGCACATGCTGCCGACGCTGGCGCGCGGCTTGCCGGCACTC
Organism: Lysobacterales bacterium 66-474; assembly: GCA_001899805.1. Classification (GTDB taxonomy): domain Bacteria; phylum Pseudomonadota; class Gammaproteobacteria; order Xanthomonadales; family Rhodanobacteraceae; genus 66-474. The sequence continues at coordinate 98,800 of MKWP01000014.1, read as the reverse complement.
TCCGCACGACGTTGCGCGATCTGGCCGAACCGCGCGCGACCGCGGCTGGTGGTGCTGGAGTTCGACCCGCCGGATGCGCTGCTCGCACTCGCGGGGGAATGCGAAACGCTCGCGCAAAAAGCCGGATTCGAGGCGGAGTCGCGTGCCTTCAAGGCGCACCTGACGCTGGCGCGCCTGCGCCCGGGCTGCCTGCCGGAAATTCCACCCGCACCGGCTGCATCGCTCGCCTTCGAATCGCTGGCGCTGATGGTGAGCGACTTGCGCAGCGGCGGCGCAAGCTATCGCAGCCTGGCGAGCGTCGCGTTGCCGGTGCCCGCAAAAACCTGATGCGGCGCGCGCCGTATCCCGCTACACTGTGCACCGTTTGACGCGCCGCACCCCGAACTTCCCTTGCGGATCGACGCGATCGAGTTGCCTTCCGGCACCGATCCGATCCCCTGCCACTCGCACGTCGCGCATACCCGGCCCCGCATCCGCGGCCGCCGTCAATGGTTGCATCTGCTCGCAGCGCGGTTTTGGGAACGCTCCGGGTTACCCAAGGAGCTTTCCAATGTCTTTCGAATCACTCGGGCTCCAGCCCGCGTTGCTGCGCGCGCTCGCCGAACAGGGCTACACCGATCCCACCCCGATCCAGGTCGCGGCCATCCCGCAGGTCCTGGATGGCCACGACCTCATGGCCGGCGCGCAAACCGGCACCGGCAAAACCGCCGCGTTCGCACTGCCGCTGCTGCAGATGCTGGATTCCGCGGCGCACGGGCCGGCGCACAACCCGCGTGCGCTGATCCTCACCCCGACCCGCGAACTGGCCGCGCAGGTCCACGACAACATCCGCGCCTACGGCAAGCACCTGCGCGTACGCAGCGGCGCGATCTTCGGCGGCGTCGGGATGGGCGGCCAGGTCCAGTTCCTGCGCCGCGGGCCCGACCTCGTCGTCGCCACGCCCGGCCGCCTGATCGACCACCTGCAACGCCGCAACGTCGACCTGTCCGGCGTGCGCTGGCTGGTGCTGGACGAAGCCGACCGCATGCTCGACATGGGTTTCCTGCCGGCCTTGAAGCAAATCCTCGCGGTGCTGCCGAAGCAGCGCCAGACGCTGTTGTTCTCGGCCACCTTCGCGCCGGAAATCAAGCAACTTGCCACGAACTTCATGCGTTCGCCGCGCGAGGTGCAGATGGCCACGCCCAATGCCGTCGCGTCCGGCGTCAGCCATCGCGTGCACCCGGTCGATGCGGCCAGGAAGCGCGACCTGCTGCTGCACGTGCTGGCCGCCGACAGCCGCCGCCAGACGCTGGTGTTCGCGCGCACCAAGCACGGCTCGGACAAGCTGTGCCGGCACCTCGAACAACACGGGTTCCGTGCCGCCGCGATCCACGGCAACAAGAGCCAGAACCAGCGCACCCGTGCGCTGGCCGATTTCAAGCGCGGCGGCACCACGATATTGGTCGCGACCGATATCGCCGCGCGCGGACTGGACATCGACCAGTTGCCGGCGGTGGTGAACTACGACCTGCCGATGGTTGCGCAGGACTACGTGCACCGCATCGGCCGCACCGGACGCGCCGGCGCCGAAGGGCTTGCGCTGTCGCTGGTCAGCCGCGAAGAAGAAGGCCTGTTGCGCGACATCCAGAAGCTGCTGAAACAACCACTTGCAGTCGAATCCGTGGAAGGTTTCGAACCCGCGTGGACGCTGCGCCCGGAACATGCGAATGCGCCATCGTCCCAACCCGGCCAGCGGCGCGGCAAATCCCGCGCGCGCAAGCCGAACCGGCGCGACGATGCAAGACCCGCGAGCGCCCAACGCAAGGCGTCGCACGGCCACGCGCACCCGCAACATTCGCGGACGCAGAACGACGCCGCGCGCGCCAACCGGTCGCGCCGGAACCGCAACGGCCGCAACCGCGCCGCCCCGCGCTGATACAAGCAGGGTGTTGAGAAAACACCCTGCTTGTGCGGGCCAAGGATGGCCCGCCGCAAATCAAGCATTTCGAATGCTTGATTTGACGAAGCCGAGTACGGACATGCGCCGGACTCGGCGCGTTGAAAAAGTGCAGGATCGCACTTTTTCAACAATCGACTAGCATCTCAACTCGAACGCGTCGGCATCCATCCACGCCGGGAACTTCTCGCGGAATGCCGCGAGCGCGGCGTGGTCCAGCGCGACGGTCACGGTCTGCTCCTGCGCACCGAGGTCGGCCATGGCCTGGCCCATGAAGTCCAACACCGCGCTGTCGCCTGAATACGGCAACTGGTTGCCGTCGATGCCGACGCGATTGACGCCGATGCAATAGCCCAGGTTCTCGATCGCGCGCGCGCGCAGCAGGGTGCGCCACGCATGCGCGCGCGCGGAGGGCCAGTTGGCCACGAACAGCACGAGGTCGTAGTCGAAGCCGCCTTGCGCGTCGTGCCGGTTGCGCGTGAATACCGGAAAGCGCAGGTCGTAGCAAACCAGCGGGCAGATCTTCCAGCCCTTCCATTCGACGACCAGCTTGTCGCGGCCGGCGGCATAGCGCTTGTGTTCGTCGGCGTACCGGAACAGGTGCCGCTTGTCGTAATGCCGCACCTCGCCGTCCGGCGTCACGAACAACAAGCGATTGAACACACCCCCGCCCACCCGCAACTGCACGCTGCCGGTGATGGCGGCATCGAGCTGCTTCGCCTGCGCGCGCAGCCACGCCACGGTCGGGCCGTCCATGCCCTCGGCGTTGTGGATGGCTTCGTTGGAAAACCCGCTGGTGAAGGTTTCCGGCAACACGATCAAATCGGATTGCCCCGCCAGCGGCGCGATCAACGCGCCGTAGTAGTCGCGGTTGCTGGCCGGGTCGTGCCAACGGGTGGCGCCCTGGACCAATGAAACTCGCAGGTTTTGCATGGACGATCCTCGACGTTCATCCTTCGACAGGCTCAGGACGAACGGACCTGAAGCAGCTAGAGATTCTTCAAACGTTCTGCCGCAGATTGCAGCGTTTCATCGTTCTTGGCGAAACAGAAGCGCACCAGTTTCGCGTCCGGCGCGGTTTCGTAGAACGCTGAAACCGGGATCGCGGCGACGCCCGCCTCGCGCACCATCCACTCGCAGAAGTTCAGGTCGTCGATGTCGCGGATCGCCGAATAATCGGCGAGCTGGAAATAGCCGCCGCGCACCTCCGGCAATCCGAAACGCGACCCGGCCAGCAATTCGCGAAAGCGATCGCGTTTGGCCTGGTAGAAACCGGCCAGGTCGCGTGCGTGCTGCGGGTCGCTTTCCATCACCTCGGCGAACGCGCATTGCGCGGGGTGGAAGGTGCAGAAGGTGAGGTATTGGTGGACCTTGCGGAATTCCGCGGTCAGCAGCTTGGGCGCGACGCAGTACCCGACCTTCCAGCCGGTGCAATGCCAGGTCTTGCCGAACGAGGAGATCACGAAACTGCGTTCGGCCAGTTCCGGCCGCCGCGACACGCTGAGGTGGACGCGTCCGTCGTAGATGATGTGCTCGTACACCTCGTCGGAAATCACCAGCAGGCCATGCTGCGCGACGATTGCCGCGAGCGCGTCGAGATCGGGCTCCGCGAATACCGCGCCGGACGGATTGTGCGGACTGTTGACCATGATCATGCGCGTCTTCGGCGTGATCTCGTCGCGCACGCGCTGCCAGTCCACCGAAAAATCCGGCAGCCGCAAGGGCACGTGCACGGCCTTGCCGCCGGCCAGTGCAATCGCCGGCTCGTAACAGTCGTAGCAGGGATCGAGGACGATGACCTCGTCGCCCGGGTGCACCGCACAGGCGATCGCCGCGAAGATCGCCTCGGTTGCGCCGGACGTCACCGTGACTTCGGTGTCCGCGCTGATGCGGCGTCCGTACAGGCGTTCCACCTGCAGGGCAATCTGTTCGCGCAATTTCGGGATGCCGCTCATCGGCGCGTACTGGTTCTTGCCGTCGGTCATCGCGCGGGTCAGCGCATCGCGCAGGCTGGCGGGCGTCTCGAAATCCGGGAATCCCTGGCCCAGGTTCACCGCCTTGTGCTCCAGCGCAAGCTGGCTCATCACCGTGAAAATGGTGGTGCCGACCCTGGGCAGCTTGGTTTCGATTTGCATCTGCGTCGTTCCGTTTGGACGGCCGAAGTCGGGCGATGTTAGCACGCGGTCAACGGACGATCCGAACGGATCAGGGCGGCGCGTGTTCGAACGCCTCGGCCAGGAAATCCACCAGCGCGCGCACCGCGGGCAGCATGCCGCGGCGGCTGGGATAGACGATGTGCAGGATGCCCTGCGGCAAGCCCCATTCCGGCAACACCACGCGCAGGCGGCCGCTGCGCAGTTCCTCGACGCAGGATTGTTCGGGCACCCAGGCGATGCCGACGCCCTGCAGCGCCGCATCGATCAGGATCCTGAACTCGCCGGTGATCAGGCGTGGCCGCACCGGCACCGACGTCCTTGCGCAGGCGCGGTCGTAGAGTTCCCAGGTCTGGTCGCCTTCGTGTTCGAACAGGCTGAGCACCGGCAGCGCCGACAACTCCTGCGGCGTGTGCGGTTCGCCATGCTCCCGCAGGAACGCGGGACTCGCGACCAGCACCACGCGCTTGGGACCGAAACTGCGTGCCACCAGTTCCGCATCGGTATCCAGCTTGTCGCGCACGCGCACGGCGACGTCGAAGCCTTCGCCGATCACGTCCACACGGCGATTGCTGGACAGCACCCGCAATTGCACCTGCGGATGCCTGTCGAGGAAACGCGGAAGGATCGGCGCCAGCAGGCTTTGCGCCAGCGACACGGGGCAGCTCAGGCGCACCACGCCGCGCGCCTCGCCCCCCAGCGACGCGGCGTCCTCGGCCGCCGCGCGCGCTTCCGCCAGCATGGCCTGGCAATGGCGATAGAAACGTTCGCCGGCCTCGGTGACCACGAACTTGCGCGTGGTCCGATGCAACAGCCGCACGCCGAGGCCGTCCTCGAGCTGCGACACGCGCTTGCTGAGGCGCGACTTGGGCACGTTCAACGCGCGGCTGGCGGCGGAGAACCCACCGTGCTCGACCACCGCGGCGAAGAAATAGAAATCGTTGAGGTCGGGCAACTGGTCGGCGACGACAGACACGGCGTTCTCCGTGATGAACGATCCGTTCGGATTTTGCCATCTTATCGCCTGGGCGTTCGGGGACTACCTTGTAGCCCGTACCGCATGTCGCGGCGTGAAGGGAGACACCCCATGAAACTCTTGCATGTCGATTCCAGCGTCCTCGGCGAAAACTCGGCCTCGCGCGACCTGAGCGCGGCCATCGTCGCGCGCCTGCGCGCCGAACACCCCGGCGCCGAGGTGACCTATCGCGACCTCGCCGCGCAAACCCTGCCGCACTTCACGCCGGTGCTGGCCGAAGGCCATCCTTGCGTGGCGCGCAACGCGGAAATCCTCGACGAATTCCTCGCCGCCGACACCGTGGTGATCGGTGCGCCGATGTACAACTTCACCATCCCGACGCAACTCAAGGCGTGGCTCGACCGCGTGCTCATCGCCGGCAAGACCTTCCGCTACACCGAGAAGGGCCCGCAAGGCCTCGCCGGCGACAAGCGCGTGATCATCGCGTCGTCGCGCGGCGGCATCTACAGCGAAGGCCCGGCGATGGCCGTGGACTTCCAGGAAAACTACCTCAAGCACGTGCTCGCCTTCATCGGCGTCCACGACCCCGAAATCGTGCGTGCGGAAGGCCTGAACCTCGGCGTCGAGCAGCGCGCAGCGGCGCTGGCGAACGCGCACGAGCGCATCAATGGTGACCTGCGTGTTGCGGCGTGACCATTGGTGGCGACTCACGTCTAGCTTCCCTTCTCCCTCTGGGAGAGCCGCCATCCATAGCCGAGAGCTCCGTGGTGACGCGGAGCGCCGGATGAGGGTCCGCGCACGCTGCTGGCAAGTTCAATCGCCAATCATCACGACCTCCGCAAGAGCGTACCCTCACCCGCCCTTCGGGCACCCTCTCCCGAAGGGAGAGGGGATTTTGTGTTGGTCGTTCCGATCGATCAGGCCACAACTCTGACCGGCACCGACTTCGCCGCTGGAGTCTTGCTGAACACCGCATGGTGCGAGAGTGGAATCAGCGGATTGCATTCCGGGTAGTAGCCGCCCACGCAACCGCGCGGGATGTCGAACGCGACCACGCGTAGTCCCGCAACTTCGCGATCCACGCCGTCGCCGGCATCGGAGACCAGCTTCACGGTCTGGCCATCACGCAGGCCCAGCCGCGCGATGTCGTCGCGGTGCATCAACACGACTTCACGGGTGCCGGCGATGCCGCGAAAGCGGTCGTCGTAGCCGTAGACCGTGGTGTTGAACTGGTCGTTGGAGCGCATCGTCATCAGCCGGAAGCGATCCGGCGCATCGTCGAAGCCGGTGGCCGTCAATGCAGGCGGCAGGATGAAATTGGCCTTGCCGGTGTCGGTCTTCCACACCCGCTCGCGCGCCGGGTTTGGCCGATGGAACCCGCCCGGCTGCCACATGCGCTGGTTGAAATCCTTGAACTGCTCCGGATAGGTCGCCTCGATCGCGTCGCGGATCGTGGCGTAGTCGCCGACCCAGGTTTCCCATGGCACTTTCGGGTTCGCCGCAAGCGTGCGCCTGGCCAGTTCCACCACGATCCGGGTTTCCGATTTCAATTCGGCGCTGGCCGGTTCGGCCTTGCCCACCGAAGCGTGGATGCAACTGGTGGAATCTTCCGTGCTCAACACCTGCGGCTTGCCGTTTTCGTCGACGCGCTCGATGCGGCCGAGGCACGGCAGGAGGTACGCGACCTCGCCATTGACCAGGTGCGAACGATTCAGCTTGGTGGCGATCTGCACCGTGAGCCGCAATTTGCGCCACGCGGCAGCCACCATTTCCTGTTCCGGGATCGCGCGCAGGAAATTGCCGCCCAACCCGATGAACCCGTGCACCGTTCCATCCAGCACGCCTTCGCAGGTTTCAACCGTGTTGAGGCCCTTGTCGCGCGGCGGTTCGAATCCGTATTGTTCGGCGAGACGATCCAGCGGCACCAGCGCGGGATCGTCGGCGATGCCGACCGTGCGCTGGCCTTGCACGTTGGAATGCCCGCGCACCGGGCACAGTCCCGCGCCCGGCTTGCCGACGTTGCCGCGCATCAACATGAAGTTGGCGAACATGTGGATGTTGTATTCGCCCAATACATGTTGTGTGAGGCCCATGCCGTACACGCCGATCACGGCATCGGCTTTCGCATAGGTCGCGGCGGCGCGTTCCAGATCGGCGCGTGCCAAGCCGGATGCGGCTTCGATGGCGTCCCAGGATTGCGCACGCAGCCATGTCGCGAATTCGTCGAATCCATCGGTGTGTTGCGCGATGAATTCGGCATCCAGCACGCGCGGCCTGCCTTCGCGCCGTGCGTCGTCATCCAGCGCCACCAGGGTTTTGCACAACCCCGTGATGGCCGCGATATCACCGCCGGCTTGCACCTGCAGGTACTGCGTGGCCAGCGGCGTTTCCTTCCCCGCCAGCAGTTCAACCGGGCTTTGCGGATTGGTGAAGCGTTCCAGCCCGCGTTCGCGCAACGGATTGAACACCACGATCGGCACGCCGCGCTTGGCCGCCTTCTGCAGGTCGTGCAGCATGCGCGGACTGTTGACGCCGGCGTTCTGGCCGAAGAAGAAGATGCAATCGGTTTTGGCGAAATCGTCCAGCACCACGGTGCCAACCGCCGCGCCCACGCTCTTGCGCAGCGCGATGCCGGTGGCCTCGTGGCACATGTTGGACGAGTCCGGCAGGTTGTTGTTGCCGTACAGCCGCGCGAACAACGCGTACAGGTAACTCGTTTCCAGCGAGGCGCGACCCGAGGCATAGAACACCACCGATTTCGGATCGGTTTCACGCAGGCGCTTCAACTCCGACGCGATCGCGTCGAATGCCCCGCCCCATGACACCGGCACGTACTTGTCGCTGGCGCGGTCGTAACGCAGCGGATGGGTCAGCCGGCCCTGTTGTTCGAGATCGTGATCCGACCAATCCAGCAGCTCGGTACAGGTGTGCTGCGCGAAAAACTCCGGCGTGGTGCGGAGGGACGTCAACTCCCACGCGCTGGCCTTGGCGCCGTTCTCGCAGAACTCGAACTTCAGCGGCTTTTCCGGCTGCGGCCACGCGCACGACACGCAGGTGAAGCCGCGCGGCTTGTTCTGCCGCCACAACTCCTTCACCGTCGCGGGAATCGGCACCTGTTCGCGCTGCAGGATGGCCTTGACCGACTTCACCGAACCCCAGCCGCCGGCCGGGCCGGGATAGGGTTCGATCTTCGGTTTGCGCCCGTCGCCCATCGCACACCTCGCGCACTGGTCATGCACGACAGTGTATGACGTTCAGGGAGTGGCGGAGGGAGTGGGATTGCTCGGCGCGTCCATGCGCCTCACCCCTCGCTCCGCTCGGGGCCAGCCTTCGGCTGTCCAAATTCGTTCCAGACGAATTTGTCGAACCCAATTGGCGGAGAGGAAGGGATGATACTCGGTACATCCATGTACCTCGCCCTTTGGGCAGCTGCGCTGTACGGATCGGCTGTCCTGCCGATCCGTCGAACCCTATTTGGCGGAAGGGGTGGGATTCGAACCCACGAAGAGCTTGCGCTCTTGCCGGATTTCAAGTCCGGTGCATTCGACCACTCTGCCACCCTTCCTATTCTGATGCAGGATTGAGGCACTCCGACTGTTGCCTGTGCCCATCCCCGCGCGCCCCTTAGGCGATTTTACCGATTCCGCCCATGTACGGCCGCAGCGCTTCCGGTACCGTGATCGAACCATCGGCGTTCTGGTAATTCTCCATCACCGCGATCAGGCAGCGGCCGACCGCGAGGCCGGAACCGTTGAGCGTGTGCACCAGCTCCGGTTTGCCCGTTGCCGGGTTGCGCCAGCGCGCCTGCATGCGGCGGGCCTGGAAATCCGTGCAGTTCGAACACGAGGAAATCTCGCGATACGTATTCTGCGAGGGCAACCATACTTCCAGATCGTAGGTCTTGGCGGCGGCAAACCCCATGTCGCCAGTGCAAAGCTGCATCTTGCGGTACGGCAATTCAAGCTTCTGCAACACCTTCTCGGCGTGGCCAGTCAGTTGTTCCAGTGCCTCGAACGATGTCGACGGCTCGACGATCTGCACCAGCTCCACCTTCTCGAACTGGTGCTGGCGGATCATGCCCTTCACGTCCTTGCCGTAGGAACCGGCCTCGGCGCGAAAGCATGGCGTGTGCGCGGCGAGCTTCACCGGCAACGCGTCGGCATCGACGATCGAATCGCGTACCAGATTGGTCAGTGAAACTTCCGCAGTGGGAATCAAATAACGTTCCGTTGCACCCAGAATCGTTTCGCCAACAAACGTTGAGAACAAGTCTTCCTTGAACTTGGGCAATTGTCCGGTACCACGCATCGTGTCAGCATTCACGATCAACGGCACGTTGCATTCGGTGTAACCGTGCTCGCGCGTGTGCAGGTCCAGCATGAACTGCGCGAGCGCACGGTGCAGGTGCGCGAGCTGCCCGCGCAACACGGTGAAACGTGCGCCGGACAACTTGGCGCCGGCTTCGCCGTCCAGCCAGCCGTGGCGGGCGCCGAGTTCGACGTGATCCTTCGCCGCAAAGTCGAACGCACGAGACGTGCCCCAGCGTGACACTTCGACGTTTCCGGTTTCGTCCTTGCCGACCGGCGCGGATGCATCCGGCAGGTTGGGAATGCGCAGCGCAATCGCCGACAACTTCGCCTGCACCTCGGCCAATGACGCCTCGTTGGCTTTCAGCTTGTCGCCGATGCCGGCGACCTCGGCCATGATCGGCGCGACGTCCTCGCCCCTGGCCTTGGCCTGCCCGATCGCCTTGGAGCGGGCGTTACGCAACGCCTGCAGCTCCTGGGTTTCGGTGGCAAGCCGCTTCCGATCGGCTTCCAGCGATTCGATCGACGCGACGTCGAGCTCGTAGCCGCGCGTCGTCAGGCGCGCCGCGGTGTCGGCGAGGTGCGCGCGCAGCAGTACCGGATCCAGCATCTTCGACCCTTGGGAAACACGGGAAAGCGCGCATTATCGCCGAACGCGCGCCAACGTGCCGGCGCGCGGCGCCGGCACGGCGATGCTACGCGGTCAAGAGTGCCGTCAGAGCGTGATCGCGCGCCTCGCGCGTCGGCGGCCCAGCCACCACGCGATCACGACGCCTGCCAGCAGCCAGCCGATGCCCTGGTCGAGCAAGTTGCCGATCATGTAATCGGTCGGGAATTTGTACCAGTTCCACAACGGCACGATGTCGAGCAGCCAGCCGAACACGCCGAAGATCGCCGCGCCCAGTACGCGCATGCCGAACCCCCACGCGGTTGCCGCGAGCAGGAACGCGACCAGCAGCGCACCCAGCAGGTTGATCACGAATTGCCGGGCCAGTTCCGGAACCATGCTGGTAACGAGGGTGTTGGGCGGGGCGACCACCACGAACAGGAACGGGTTCTGTTTCGCCCGGTCGGTCCAGTCCTTCACCGCCGCCGGGTCGTTCATCTTCTCGGGCGCCAGCCAGGGCAGCAGATACACGCCCGGAGCCTGCAACCCGCTGCTCGCCGCCTGCAGGACCACGCTCTCATTCTGCGGTGCGCGAAATCCCATTTCGCCGATCGGCAGCAACATGTGCGAGACGAACTGCCAGAGGAAAATCACGATGGCGCCGAACAGCGCCGCGACTGCGATACGCATGGCACACCTCCCCGTGAAGTGCGCGAATGCTGGACGCGAGTCCGACACGCGTCAAGCTGCATCGCAACACGAGGGTCGGCATGGTCCCGCCGAGTCCGACAAACGCCGTCAGCGCGAAGCGCTGGCCTGCCTTGCTTCCGGGTGGTTTTGCAGCCACGGCTGCAGCGAAAGGCGGTAAACGCCCGAGTCGCCGGTAAAGGTGAGCGTATGCCCATCCGGCATCACGTGCGAACCCCACGGGCCGATGCCGTTGACCGCATCGCCCAGGTCGACAGGCTCACTCCAGCGATCGCCCTCGTGGAAGGCGATGCTGAGGCGCCACAACCCGGCGGTCGTCTTGCCGTAGCCGAACACGATGAACGAGCCATCCGGCGCGATCGCGGGATCGTGGGTCGAGACCGCCGGATCGCCGATCATCACGCGGGCAGGCGGAAGGTATTTCCCGCCCGCCAGCCGCGAACGGTAGATGTGCATCGCGCCATCATCGCCGTGCCGGATGAAATACAGCGTGCCGTCCGCGGCGATGCTCGGGGAAACCAGAAATGGCGTGGCATTGACGACCCCACCCAGCCAAACGGGTCGACCCCAGCCACTCCCTTCGCGAGCCACCTTCCACAGGTTGGCGCCATGGTAGGTCTTGCCGGCGACAGTGCGGACCAGCGGCTTGCCACCCGCGGCAACCGGGCGGTCGGAGCTGAATACGATGCAGGAACCGTCCGGCGACAGCGCCGGATCCTGGTCGTACCACGTTCCCGAAAAGCCCGCACTCCGCGGCTTGGCCCAACGGCCGTCCCGCTTGTGCGTGACCATGATGGTCTTGTGCTTGCCGTGGCTGCGGTCGAAGAACACCGTACTGCCGTCGGGCGTGAACGCCAGCGTGTCATCGCTGTCCGGGTGGATGACGCCGCCCAGCGTGACCTTCTGCGGCGCTCTGCCTGGCGTTTGCAGGGACAATGCGATCGCTGGCCGGAATGCGGCTGCGCCGACCAGACAGAGACCGCAGGCAATCGTGACGAAACGCTTCATGTGTACTCCCTGATTCAATGCCCGACGGCGCGCTCGCGGACAAAAGCACGCAGTGCGATTTCATGGCGGCGCTCCGGTCACGAGCCGGAGGCGCTCGGCGTGTCCCGCACCGTCGCGGCTTTGCGGTGCGCATCCAGCCACGGCGCAAGCGAAATGCTGTAGATATGGTCGACGCCGTTGTCCCACGCACGCGCGCGGGCAAGATCGCGTTCGGCCTCGGCACGGGTGCGTGGCCACGTTGCCGTCGTGCCATGGCTGCCGGTGAAATACAGCGTGGTGCCATCCGGACCGAGATGCGCGCCCCAAGGCTGGTAGGCGTCGATGGCATCGCCGAGGTCGATCGCCCTGCCCCAGCCGTCGCCCTCGCGTAAGGCGATGAAGAGGTGATCGGCTTGATCGCCGCCATTCTTGCCGGCATCGAACACGATGAAGGACTGGTCCGGCGCGATGGCAGGATCGAGTTCGTGCATGCCGTCCGGCATCAAATCCAGGCGCACGGATTTTTGGTACTGCCCGTCGCGCCATGCCGAACGGTAGAGATGGAATGGATGTGACGGGTTGTCGCGGCTCTGGAAATACAGGTCGCGATTGGCAGCGATGCCCGGCGCGAAGATGTACGTTCCGAAGTTGACGGTGTCGGGCAGCCGGACCGGCGCGCTCCAGCCATCGCCCGTGCGATCCACGCGCCACAAGTGGCCGCCGTGCACCGGCGCGCTGCCCGGAGCATCGGGGCGGTTGGACGGGAACACCATGAACGAACCGTCCGGGGCCAGCGCCGGATCGTGGTCGCTCCAGATCCCGGAAAACGATGCGATCTCCGGCGTCGACCAATGCCCGTCGACCTCGTGCGACACCATGATCATCCCGATCGACCACGGTTGCTGATGGAAAAAAACGGTCTTGCCGTCGGGCATGAAGGTGGCGCAATCCGCGCCGGCGGCGGAGGAAATCGTGCCCGGCGCGAAAACATGCGGTGGGGGAGGTGCGGCGGTCGCCGCGCCGCATGCCGGGAACAGCGATACCAATCCACACATCGACAGCAAGACCGAACGTTGCATGCCCATTTCATCCTTGCGCCATGTTCCCCCACAGGCTATTCGTCGCGCACGAACGGCGCCTCGCATTTGCCGCGAACGGCACTCGCCCGTGACAAGCGGAACGGGACCGGTGACGAACGGCGCGCACGCGCTCTTCCATGCGACAGCAAGCCGCAAACGACGACGGGAACTCCGGACGATTCGTCAAAAAACTCATCGGCCCGGCGCTTGCCGATGACGCGACAACCACGGCGCGAGATCGACCTTCCAGATGTTGTCCTTGCCGTTGTTCCATGCCTGCATTTGTTGCAAGCCGCGTTCGCTGGCTTCGAGGCTCTTGGGATACGCGGGCGCGACGACTTGCCCGCTGGTGAAGTAGAGCGTGTGCCCATCCGGACCCAGGCGCAGTTCGTCGATGCCGTCCGTGTTGTGGATGACCGGCCGCAGGTCGACGGGCTCGCTCCAGCGACCGTTGCCGTTGCGCAATGCAATGAAGACATCGGATCGGCTGGTCGGTGCTGGTGGACGATTGGATGCGAAGACGATGAACGATTGGTCCGGTGCAACGGCCGGGTCCACCCCACCCCATTCGCCAACACTGAACGGCAGCAGGTGTGCCGGCTGGTACGCACCGTTCCTGAACTCGGCGCAATACAACTGGAAGTGTCCCTGCTTGCCGGTGGCGGCCATGAAGTACACGCTGCCGTCGCGGGCCACGGCAGGACTGAAGGTCGAATCCCAACGGTTCACGGTATCGGGCAGCAACACGGGTTTGCTCCAACCCGAACCGTCCCGATTCACCCGCCACAAATGGCCACCCCGTCCCACGTGCAACTTGCCGCCCCAATGTCCGTCGATGGGCTTGCCGCTGCCGTCGAGTGGCCGGCTCGACGCAAAGATCAAATAGGAACCATCCGGCGCCATGGCCGGTTCGAGATCACGCCAATGGCCGGAGAACGAAGCAATACGCGGACTCGACCAGTGCACGCCGTCAAGGTGCGACACCATGATGTCGTAATCCTCGCCGTTGCTGCGGAAGAAGTAGACCGTGCGTGCATCCGGCGCGAAGGCGGCGGCGGCATCGCTGGCCGGCCCCGAGATCACGCCCGGCGCAAAGACCTGCGGCTGCGCGGAAGCGGGGGTCTCCGCCTGCGCAACGGCCGCGCACATCAATCCCGCACCAAGCAGGATCGCGGCGGTCGACCTGAGTCCTGGATTTTTCCTCGGTGTCGTGGCAAGCATCGTGCGGAACCTCGCGTTGCGGTACGGAGGTTCGCGACTCTGCCGATGCACGCACCGCGGGGCGACGATGTTGTGGCAAACATCGCCCGTGCTTCGACGAGCGGTCGTGCAGGCGTGGCGGGCGGTCAACGCAGGCCGAGCGCCTGGCGTGCGCCGGCGCGGAAACGCCGGCTCAAGCCCAGCCGGGTGCCGTCGTGCAGCACGATCTCGGCATTGCCGTTGAACAACGGGTGCACCTCGTGCACGCGTTCCACGTTGACGATCACGCCGCGATGGATGCGCAGGAACCGCGCGGGATCGAGCGTGCCCTGCAGACGCCGCATCGTGTCGCGATGCAGATGGATCGTTCCCTCGGCGCGGATGCGAACGTAATTGCCTTCGGCGCGGATCCAGTCGATCGTGTCGACGGCGATCACGCGGATGTGCTCGCCGACGTGCACGCTGATCCGTTGCAGCCAACGGCCGTCGCCTTGCTCCGCAAATCCGGACGGTTCGGGGCGTTGCAATCCGCGCCAGCGCTGGCGCACCCGCTCCATGGTCTTGTCGAAACGCGCCTGGTCGATCGGTTTCAGCAAGTAGTCCAGCGCATCGGCGTCGAACGCGCGCAGCGCGTGCTGCCCGAAAGCCGTGGCGAATACCACCATCGGCAACACCTCGGGCTTGATTTCATGCAGCAGTTTGAAGCCGTCCATGCCCGGCATGCGGATGTCGAGGAACAGCAAATCCGGGTGCAGCACACCGATCGCCTGCAGCGCTTCGGCGGCATTGCCGCACTCGCCGACGATGGTCACGTCGGGATGCGATTCCAGCGCCTGCCGCAACGCGAGACGGGCGAGCACCTCGTCGTCCACCAGCAACGCGCGGATGCCGGGCATGTTCATTCCGCGGCCGCTTCGACGTGCACTTGATACGGAAAGCGCAGTTCCGCGCGCGTGCCGCCGCCTGCGCGTGGACCCAGTTCCAGTCGCGCCGCTTCGCCGAACAACATCCCGAGCCGCGTGCGTGTATTGCCCAGGCCCACGCCTTCGGTTCCGCCGCCCGGCGGCAGCCCGGCGCCGTCGTCCTCGACGCGCAGGCACAGGTGCTCGTCATCCCGAATCGCCTCGATGCACAGGTTGCCGCGTGAGGTCTTGTTCGACAGTCCGTGCCGCAGCGCGTTTTCCACGAGGGGTTGCAGGATCATGTTGGGCACCGCGGCGCGCAATGCCTCGTCGCTCGCGTCGATCCGTGTTTCCAGGCGATCGCGAAAGCGTATGCGCTGGATGTCCAGATAACCGCGCACGAATTCCAGTTCACGCGCCAGCGACACCTGTTGTGCGTGGCGCTCCTCCAGCGTGAGGCGCAACAGGTCGCCCAGGCGCGCGATCATCAGTCGCGCCTGCAACGGATCGGCCAGCGCCAGCGCCGAAATCGCGTTCAACGTGTTGAACAGGAAATGCGGCTGCAATTGCATGCGCAACGATTGCAACTGCGATTGCGCGAGTTGCGTTTCCAGCCGCGCGTTGCGCAACCGCTCGTCGCGCAGGTGGCGCCGCGAATCCATGCCGCGCGACACGGCCAGGACGACCCAATAAGTCAATTGCGCAAAGTAGAAATTGAACACGAATTCGTGCTGCAGGTAGCCGCCGAACGTGTGGGCCGTGGTGATGTCCGAGCGCCAGATGATCCAGAACACCCCGACGCGCGCCAGTACCTGCACCAGCGCCAGCGCGATGCTTGCAGGTACATGCACGAGGCAGAAGCGGTCCCAACCCACGCCGGCGGTTTTCTGCCCGAGCCGGGCAACCAGCGGAGCCAGCAGCATCCACAGCCAGAAACTGGCGAGATACCACGTGAACATCCTGCCCCAGTTGGGCGCCTCGCCTTCGCTGGACGCGGACAACCCCGCACTCACCGCGTACGACAGGCCCAGCAGCGTCCAGAATCCGAACGCCACGGCGATCGTCTTGATTCGGCGCGAGCCGGCGTTCTCGACTGCCTGCATGGGTCGACGGGAAGCGGTTCCGGGCCTGAAGTTTGATTGCCTCGCATCGAAGATGGAAGGCCCATCCATTCATCATGCCGGCGCGACCGCTTGTCACGATCAGGATGGCGCTCGTCACGCCGCGGCTGCATGGATTGCGCGCATCGCGCACGCTGCCACGCGGGCAATCCCGCCAACGATCAGGAAATCCGATGACCGCACGCGAACGCATCCTTTCCGCATGTTTCGGCCTCGTGTTGCCGGGCATCGTCGCCACCGGCATGCCGGCCGTTGCGGCAGACGCCAATGGGCAAGCCGACGAAAACGCCAAGACCACGGCTGCCGTGATCGCCGTCGACGATCACTGGATGGAAGCCGAGATGAGCGGCGATACCGCGTGGCTGGATGCGATGCTGCTGCCGGAATATCGTTCGATCAGCGCGGACGGCAAGCCCGCGGACAAGCAGAAGATCCTGGCCGGCGCAGCACGCAACCGCGGTTCGGACAAGATGCGCAAGCAAGTGGACGCCTGGCTCAAGGCCCACCCCACCCGCAAGTCGGTCGTGATGCAGGGCGACGTGGCCATTCTCTCGTTCTCCGATCCAAAGACCGGACACGTCATGTCATCCGACGTTTTCGTTTATCGCGATGGCGGTTGGCACGCGATCTATTCCCAGCACAGCAAGACTGCCAAATAGCAACGCAACGGGTCCTGCGAGGATTCAGGCCATGACGTCCCGGGCTTGCTGCGCGGTCAAGCGCTTGGCGAGCACGCCGCCCAGACCCATGGCCGCGATGCCGACCAGCAGATGCAGGACCTGGATCATCCAGTGCCCGCTGCCCGGCAACAATTGCATTTGTGTCATGCCGAGCAACGGCACGATCAAGCTCCACGCCAGCACGACCGCGGCGAAACCCATAGCAGTCCGGGCATGCAGACTGATCGCCACCAGCATCCACATGCTCAGGACCAGCAGCGCCCCCAACAACATGTGCAATGGAACCAGCGTCAAGGCATGGCCGGTCCAGAACAGAATGCCGAGCAACAACAGTGCCACTCCGGAAACGCCGAGCAGCACACGGGAAGCGATGATCGCGATCTTCATGAAACCTCCTGAGGTGAATCGGATGAGCTGCACGAGGGTTGTCCTCGAACCGGCGTGTTGATTTTTCTCGTCATTCCGGGGCCGCCACGGCTACATCGTGGCGGAACCCGGAATCCAGTGTTTTTGTAGATCAACAGAATACGAACCAAGGCACTGGATTCCCGCCTTCGCGGAAATGACGAGGATGGGGATCGATCAAGGTTTCCTGGGTTGAAATGTTCCGCGCCGCCGGCGACTGCATGGCCAGCAGTCAGCCGAGTACCGCCGGTGTTTCATGCACATGGCGATCGTCCGTCAACTGCTTCACCATGAAATCCGCCACGTCGGCGCGCGAGATGGATGCGAGAAGAGACTTCTCCCTGACACCCTCGCCACTTCGATATCTTCCCGTGTACGGCCCGTTCGTCAATCGCGGCGGACGCACGATCACCCAATCCAGCGCGCTGCGCTTGATGAGTGCCTCCTCCCGCGCGTGATCATTCATCACGTTGCGCAACAGCAGCGGCAACACGATGTACCTGTCCACCAGACCCAGCTGCCTGCCGCTGCCGGCGACACCAAGCATCGACAAATAGACGAACCGGGGCACGCCCGCGTGCTCCATCGCCCGAATGATGTTCCGGACGCCATCGGTCAAGGCCGGATGCGAGCCCAGGGAATTGCCGGAACCGAGTGCACACGCGACGGCATCGACATCCCTGACTCCACGCTCCACCGACGCGTACTCCGTCGCGTCGCCAACTGCCAAGGCAAGGCTGGCATGCCTGATCCCGAATTTGCCGGGATCGCGAACGAACGCACGAACCGCGTGCCCGCGGTCGAGTGCCCGCCTGACCACCTCGCGCCCCGTTGCACCCGATGCCCCGAATACCAGCACGTTCACCGATTCGACTCCATCCGTTGATTGTGGGCAAAATGGTATGCTAGCATATAGTTCATCAACAAACTATATTTTGGATGGTGCGGGAGATGAATGCAGATATCCGCAAGACCAAAGAGCGTGACTTCGAGTCCATCCTGGCCGTCATCAACGACGCCGCCGGGGCCTATCGAGGCGTGATACCCGCAGACCGTTGGCGCGAACCCTATATGCGCCGGGATGAATTGCGCCAGGAGATGGCTTGCGGAGTGGATTTCTGGGCGATGTTCGACGGCGAGAGTTTGTTGGGTGTCATGGGCATGCAAGACAAGAACGACGTTTCCCTGGTCCGTCACGCCTACACGATCACCACGTTGCAAGGCCAAGGCATCGGAGCGAGGCTCCTTCACCACGTCCGGTCTTTGTCGAACAAGCCGATGTTGATAGGCACGTGGGCCGCTGCATCCTGGGCCATAGGGTTCTATGAAAAGCACGGTTTCAAGATGGTGTCCCCGGCCGAGAAGAATCGACTCCTTGGCAAGTATTGGTCGATTCCGCAGCGCCAGGTCGAAACATCCGTCGTCCTGGCCGACAGCGCATGGATGGACACATACGGTCAAGAAGATGCCGCCCAACCAGTCGTTGGAGACGGACGCCAGCTCCGCAAGCCCCGCCCTTCCCGCCGACACGATCAACACCGGCGTTAGCCCATGAGCCAAATAGCGCAACGTTCGCTGTGCGAATCCATCGAAGCCATGGAGTCCGCCTTCCGCTCCGCGGCCTCCGGCATCGATGGCCTTCCGGTCGATGACGTGGTCCTGCTGCGGATGCTGCAGATGGTCGCCCCGGCGTTGGAAGCGGCGTTCGGCCGCGAGGTCCGGAAGCATGCCGGGATCGGCAAGACCGAATTTCGAACCTTGCTGCTGTTGCTGGGCAGCGATGGCTGCGCGGCGCCCAGCGAACTGAGTGATGTCGACCACCTCGGGCGCGCCAACATGACACGCGTGGCCGATGCGCTGGTGAAGCGTGGGCTGGCGACACGCACCGCGGACGCGGACGATCGCCGCCGCATCTCGCTGTGCATCACCGCCAAGGGACGCAAGCTGGTCACGCGCCTGGTCCCGGGCATTGCCAGCGGCGAGACGGCGGTGTTCGAGGGAATCGGCATGGCGCAGCGGCGCCAGGTCGCCGGCGCGTTACGGCGCCTCGCAGCCAACCTCGATGCGTGGAATCGCTCCCAGCGTTGAACCACGCGCGCCGCGGCCATCTTCCTCGCAGCCCCCGAACCCCAACCAGGACAACACCATGCGGGACGAATGGAACCCGTTGCCGGCAGCCTTTTCCCGCACTCCATCGGATTGCTTCATCCACACGCAACCATCTTCCGGATGCCGCCGATGACCACGGCGCGTCGATTCCGCCTGGTCGTCGGGATTTCCGGCGCCACCGGCATCGCACTGGGTGTGCGCGCGCTGGAACTGGCGCGCACGGCGGGCGCGGAAACGCATCTCGTCGTGACCCGCCCCGCCGATCGCACGCGCGCCTATGAAACCGACTTGACGGCCAGGCAATTGCGCGCGCTCGCCGATTTCACCCACGCCATCGACAACATCGGCGCCGCGATCGCCTCGGGGTCGTTCGAGATCGACGCCATGCTGGTCGCCCCCTGCTCGGCGCACACGTTGTCCGCGATTGCCTACGGCACCGGCGACAACCTGCTGACCCGCGCCGCCGACGTCACCCTCAAGGAACGCCGCCGACTGGTCCTGCTGATGCGGGAAACCCCGCTGACCCTGGCGCACCTGCGCGCGATGACGATGGTCACCGAAATGGGCGGCGTGGTGATGCCGCCGCTGCCGGCTTTCTACCTGCGCCCGCAAAGCGTGGACGACATCGTCACCCACACCGCAGCACGCGCACTCGATTTCCTTGGCATCAAGGTTACCGAGCTTGCGCGTTGGCAGGGCGACCCCGTCCTCGCGGAAGCCTGACGGTCACGCGTTGAGATCGACGCTGAACCGACAACCGCGCGTGCAAGCGACGCTTGCCATGCGTCCCATCCACGAACCCACCACCGGAGGTTTCATGAAACACCTGCGCAGCTTGCGCGAATTCATCGCCGAACTCGAGAAGGTTGGCGACATACAGTCCATCGACAAACAAGTCGACTGGAACCTCGAACTGGGCGCGATCGCGCGCCGCTCCTACGAGTTGCGCGCCCCCGCCCCGCTGTTCACCCACATCACCGGCGACCAGGACGGCTTCCGCGTACTCGCCGCACCGGGCGGGCTATCGGCCATCCCGAACATGACCTACGCACGCATCGCACTCGCGCTCGGCCTGCCGGCGAACGCGAAGGGCGCGGACATCGTCACCTCACTGGCCGACGCCCGCACACGCGCGCCGATCCCACCGCGCGTGCTGCCGACCGGCCCGTGCAAACAGAACATCATGCGCGGTGATGACATCGACCTGCTGCGTTTCCCCACTCCATTGGTCCACGACGGCGACGGCGGGCGTTACATCCAGACCTACGGACTCAACATCGCCAGGACACCAGACGGCGCGTGGACCAACTGGTCGATCAACCGCATGATGCTGGTCGATCGCAACCGCCTCGCCTGCCTCATTCCGCCGCCGCAGCACCTCGGCATCATCAAGGCGCAGTGGGAAAAACGCGGCGAGCCCATGCCGATCGCCGTCGCGCTCGGCGTCGAACCTGCACTGCCGTATGTCGGCGGCATGCCGCTGCCGGAAGGTGCGGACGAATCACACTACCTCGGCGCGTATTTCGGCGAACCGCTCGACGTCGTGCGCGCCGAAACCGTCGACCTGCTGGTGCCAGCCACTGCCGAGATCGTCATCGAAGGCCATGTCTCGCACACCGACAATTACGAAGAAGGTCCGATGGGTGAATACCCCGGCTACCTCGACCGACGCAGCGGGTTGCCGCGGCCGGTGCTGCACGTGAGCGCCGTGACCTACCGCGACAACGCGATCCTGCCCGTCGCGGTCGCTGGCGCGCCGGTCGAGGAAGACCACACCGGCTGGGGCATGCCGCACGCGGCGGAGATGACCCACGTGTTGCGGCAGGCGAACCTGCCGGTCGCGGCTTGCTGGGGCGTGCTCGAATCCGCCAACCACTGGTGGGTCGTCGCCGTGAAGCCCGACTGGCACGAGCGCACCGGACTGTCGTCGCAGGATCTTGCGCAGCGGGTCGGCGAAGCCGTGTTCGGCGCCGGCAAGCTCGCCTTTGGCATCCCGAAGCTGCTGCTGATCGAGGACGACATCGACATCGCCGATCCGCGCCAGGTGATCTGGGCCTTCGCCAGCCGCGCGCATCCGGAGCACGGCGAGGTGCACTTCGCCAACGAGCCGCAGAACATCCTGCCGGTCTATCTCGACAGCCACGAGCAACTCAGTTACCACGCGACGAAGGTCGTCTACAACTGCCTGATCGCCGACCGCTTCGCAGCCGGCGAGCGCCCGGTGCCGTCGGATTTCGCGCACTCGTGGCCCACGGACATCCAGGAAAAAGTCCTGGCCAATTGGTCGACCTACGGCTATTCAATCCAGGGAACTTGATTCATGAGCAGCCCGACTACCCGAGCCGACGCCACGACCACCGTCCGCGTCTATCAACAGGTCGTCTACGACGGACCCGCCGAAGGGCCGGCCCTGAGCAGGATCCACCTGGGCGAGCTGTTCAGCGGCGACATCGAGGCATGCGGCATCACCGAGTTCCTGCAAGCGACCCACGCCGACGGTTCGGCGAGTTTCGTCGGCATCGAACGTGTCGTCGGCACACTGGGAGGCCGTCGCGGCACCTTCCTGATCGAAAGCACCGGCAGCCTTTCGGGCAACGAGGTGTCCGCCGAATGGCGTGTGATCCCCGGCTCCGGCACGGACGAACTCGCGGGATTGCGTGGCACGGGCAATCTGCGTTCAAAGCTTGGCGAAGGCGGCACGGTCCACCTCGACTACTGGCATGAGTGAACCGACAGGCCAGGCGATCGTGCGAATACCCCTGTCGATTTTCATCATCGCCTTCAACGAGGCGCACCGGATCGGCAAGACCATCGATGCGGTCAAGGATCTCGCGGACGACATCGTCGTGATCGATTCCGGCTCCACGGATGGAACCCCGATGGTTGCCCGGAAACACGGTGCCCGCGTGATCCACCGGGATTGGCACGGCTATGGCCATCAAAAAAGATACGCCGAAAGCCAGTGCAAGCACGAATGGCTGTTCAACCTGGACGCGGACGAGGTGGTGACGCCGGAACTCGAATCCGAAATATCGGGAATGTTCGATGGAGACAAACCACTACTGCCCGGCGCCTACCTCGTGCGCATTTGCGATGTCATGCCGGGCGAAAGCGCGCCGCGCCTGTTTGCGTATGCGCACAGGTACGTCCGCCTGTACCACAGGAATGCCGGCAGCTACCGCCCGTCAACGGTCCACGACACCGTGCAGGTAAACCGTGGATTCAAGGTCAAAAGATTGAAGGGGAAAATCCATCACCGTTCCGCGGTGAACCTGAGCGCGCAGATAGCCAAGTTCAACAACTACACCGACGCGCTGGTCGAAGACATGCAACGCAGGCATGTCGCACGGCCCGCCTGGCGCCTGTTCCTCGAATTCCCGGCCGCTTTTTTCAAGGCCTACGTCATGCGCCGATACTTCCTGCGCGGAGCCTACGGACATGCCAGCGCGATGAGTTACGCATTCTTCAGGTATTTGCGGCTGGCCAAGCACATCGAGGCGCGCCGGAAACACGAATCCGGGCGTGAATCCCCCGATTTCTCGCCGTGTTCGAAGTGCTGACCAATCCTTCGAGCCGCCCGGCTTTCTCATCGGCCTTGCAGGACGCGGCGTTCAGCGCGGACGGGCTTTCGCTCGCGCAGCCCGCAGCGCATCGAGCTTGTCCCTGATCTTCGCCTCGACGCCGTTCGCGGTCGGCGCGTAGAACTCGGTGCCGATGAGCGCATCCGGCAGGCATTGCTGGTCCAGCGCGACGCCGCCCTCGACATCGTGGTCGTACTGATAACCCTTGCCGTAGCCAAGACCCTTCATCAGTTTGGTCGGCGCGTTGCGCAGGTGCATCGGCACCTCCAGCGTGCCCGACTCGCGCACGTTCGCGCGCGCCGCGCCATACGCGGTGTAGGCAGCGTTGCTCTTGGGTGCAACCGCGAGATACAACGCGACTTCGGCCAGCGCCAGTTCGCCTTCCGGCGAGCCCAACCGTTCGAAAGTGTCCCATCCGTGCAACGCGAGTTGCCAGGCGCGCGGATCGGCAAGTCCGATGTCCTCGACCGCCATCCTGAGCATCCGCCGCGCGAGGTACTGCGGCTCGCAGCCGCCATCCAGCATCCGCACCAGCCAGTACAACGCGGCGTCGGGATCGGACGAACGCACCGACTTGTGCAGCGCCGAAATCTGGTCGTAGAACTGCTCGCCGCCCTTGTCGAAACGGCGCGTGCGGTCGGCCAGCACCTGTTGCAAGGTGTCTTCGCCGATGTGGCCGTCGATCGCGAGTTCCGCCGCAATCTCGAGGAAGGTCAACGCACGCCGCACGTCTCCATCGGCGGCTTTCGCCATCAACGACAAGGCCTCGTCGTCGACCCGCAACGACAACTTGCCGAGGCCACGTTCGTCATCGGCCAATGCGCGCTTCAATGCCACAACGATGGCGTCCTCGCCCACCGCGTCCATCACGTGCACGCGGCAACGCGACAACAGCGCCGAGTTCAGTTCGAACGAGGGGTTCTCGGTGGTCGCGCCCACGAACACGATCACGCCGCGTTCGATGTGCGGCAGGAACGCATCCTGCTGGGCCTTGTTGAAGCGGTGAACCTCGTCCACGAACAGCACGCTGCGCCGGCCCTGCGCGAACAAACCTTCCGCTTCGGCCAGCGCCTTGCGCACTTCGGCCAGGCCGGAGAGCACCGCGGAGATCGCCGCAAAATGCGCGTCGGCATACTGCGCCACCAGCAGCGCCAGCGTGGTCTTGCCGCAGCCGGGCGGACCCCACAGCACCATCGAATGCACGCTGCCCGCTTCCAGCGCACGCCTCAGCGCGCTGCCCTTTCCGAGCAGGCGATCCTGTCCGACGATTTCATCCAGCGTGCGCGGCCGCATCCGCTCCGCGAGCGGTTTCAGCGCATCGGATTCCGGGAACAGGGTCGACGGCTCGAGGGGAGGCGTGCGGCGTGGCATCGGATCATCCTAAACGATCCCGCCACAACGTGAACCGCGCGCCGGCGCGTCATTCGTGGGCGCCGGTTCCGTTCGAAGCCGGCGCCGTATCGCCCACCACGTCGGCACCTTTCGGCGGCACGAAGGTGAAGGTGTCCGCCGCCAGCGAAGGATTGCGCTGCCAGCCGGAGAACGCGATCTCGGTGCGGTTGCCGAGCGTGTCCTTGAACACCATCCGGCGCGGACCCTTGGCATCGAACCCGATCTCGGCGTACTCGAACTGCGGATCCTTGGCGCGCGATTCCAGCCGCAGCCATTCAAGCCCGTCGCGCGTCCCGGAGTCACTCGCCCTGAATTCATTGTCGAGCTGCGAGAGATCGGTGAGCACGGTCAGCGGGCTGTGCGCCTCGGTCGCGCCCTGGTCGCGCACCGTGACCTGTTGCAGGTCGGGTTCGTACACCCACACCTTCTTGCCGTCCGCCACGATCAACTGCTGGTAGGGGTCGGTCACTTCCCAGCGGAATAACCTCGGCGCTTCCAGCGCAAACCGACCATGGCTGGCGCCGGTGATGTTGCCGTGCGCATCGTAGACGGTCTGGGTGAAGTCCCCGCGCAGGGCGTGCAGGCCGTTGGCGAACGCATCGAGGCGCGCGCGCGCGCCGGTGGCCGCGAAGGCCGTGGCCGCCAGCATCGAAAGCCCGATCCACAGCATCAATTTGCGCATCGCCCTTTCCTTCCACTAGCCGAAATTCCACGCGCATTGTGCGCGGCGTGCGTGAATGGAGCGTTATCGGCAGGCTCATTCCACCGGTGGCGGAGCGATGACCTCACGATTGCCATTGTGCTGCGGCGGCGTCACCACGCCCTGCTGCTCCATCATCTCGATCAGGCGCGCCGCACGGTTGTAGCCAATTCGCAAATGCCGCTGCACGCCCGAAATGGACGCGCGCCGCGACGAAGTGACGATGTGCACGGCCTTGTCGTACAGCTCGTCCATGCCGCCCTCGCCTTCGCCGGCGTCCTCGGGCAGCCCGGATTCGTTGATGACCTTGCCGTCGCCCAACGCCTGCACTTCTTCCAGCACGCCGTCGATGTAGCGCGGCTCGCCCTGCGTACGCAGCCAATCGACCACCTTGTGCACGTCGTCGTCGCCGACGAACGCGCCGTGCACGCGTTCCGGTGTCGCGGTGCCGGGCGGCAGGTACAGCATGTCGCCATTGCCGAGCAGGGTCTCGGCGCCAGACTGGTCGAGGATGGTGCGCGAGTCGATTTTCGAGGAAACCTGGAATGCGATGCGGGTCGGGATGTTGGCCTTGATCAGGCCGGTGATGACATCGACCGACGGACGTTGCGTCGCCAGGATCAGGTGCACGCCCGCGGCGCGCGCCTTCTGCGCCAGCCGCGCGATCAGTTCCTCGACCTTCTTGCCGACGATCATCATCATGTCGGCGAATTCGTCGATGATCACCACGATGTACGGCAGCGGTTGCAGCGGCTGTGCCTTGTCGTCGGGCACTTCCGGATTGGCCTTGAACAACGGATCCGGCAGCGGCTGGCCCGCCGCCTCCGCATCGCGCACCTTCTTGTTGAAACCGGCGAGGTTGCGCACCCCGACCGCGGCCATCAGCTTGTAGCGGCGTTCCATCTCGGCCACGCACCAGCGCAGCGCGTTGGCGGCTTCCTTCATGTCGGTGACGACCGGCGCCAGCAAGTGCGGAATCCTGTCGTACACCGACAGCTCCAGCATCTTCGGGTCGATCATGATCATGCGCACGTCGGCCGGCCGCGCCTTGAACAGCAGCGACAGCACCATCGCGTTCAGCGCCACCGACTTGCCGGAACCGGTGGTGCCCGCCACCAGCAGGTGCGGCATCTTTTGAAGATCGACCACCACCGGGCGCCCGCCGATGTCCTTGCCCAGCGCCAGCGACAGCGGCGAACGCGCGTCGCCGTATTCGCGCGAGCCGAAAATCTCCGACAGATACACGATCTCGCGATGCGCGTTCGGAACCTCCAGGCCGATCACGTTCTTGCCGGGGATCACGTCCACCACGCGCACGCTGACCAGGGACAAGCCCCTCGCGATGTCCTTGTCGAGCGAGGAAATCTGGCTGCCACGCACGCCCGGCGCGGGCTCCAGTTCGAAGCGCGTGATCACGGGACCCGGATGCGCGCTGACCACGTGCGCATCGATACGGAAGTCCTTCAACTTCATCTCGACCTGGCGCGACAACACTTCCAGGGTTTCCTCGGAATAGCCCTTGCCGGATTGCGGTTGCGCTTCCTCCAGCAACGACAGCGGCGGCAATTCGCCCTCCGACGCGGCGCCCGTGAACAGCGGGATCTGGGTTTCGCGTTTGGCGCGCTCGCTCTTCACGATCGGCACGGGCGCCGGCTCGATGCGCACCGGCTCGCGCTTTGCGCGCCGCTCGACATCTTCCTTGCGTGCGGTCTCGCGCTCGACGCGCGCCGCGCGCGCGGCGAGGGTTTCCGGCGCACGCCTCAACTTCCCGCGCAGCCAATCGGCCCCGACCAGCACCTGCTGGCCGGTCCAGTCCATCACCCGGAACCACGACAGGCCGGTGATCCAGGTGATCGCGATCAGGAACACCGCCAACAGCAGCAGCAACGCGCCGAGCTCGCCAAACCCGCGGTGCAGCAGTCCGCCCGCGCCGCAACCCAGCAGGCCGCCGGCGGCGACGACTTCGCGGCATTGCGGGTCGGACGCATGCAACCACGCCAGCCCGCAACCTCCCACGAAGAATGCGACGAATCCGACCAGGCGCAGGCTGGGTTCCCACTTGCTTTCGCCTTCGTCGCGCCGGTACCAGCCACGCAGCACGCCGACCGCGAGCACGATCAACAGCAACGGGAACGCGTAGGCGATCACGCCGAACAGGTGGAACAGCAGGTCGGCGACGTAGGCGCCGACCGCGCCGCCGAAATTGTGCACCGGCTGGCCCGGGATGCCGGCGTGCCACCAGCCGGGATCGTCCTCGCTGTATCCGGCCAGGCACGCGAACAGGTACACCGCGAGCGGGAACAGCAACAACGCCGCGGCCTCGCGCAACAACCGCCGCGCGCGCTCGCTCATTCCATCGAACCTGGTTTCAGCCTGTACTCGGGCACGCGTCACGCGTGGCAACCTCGGTCAACTCGTCCATCGTGGGGAAACTATAACGGGGATTGGGCTGGCGCCATGCAGCACATGCATCCTTGCCCTTCGAAGCACTGCGACCTCCCATATCCATTTACGCCAGAACGCAACGCTTCATCCTGGTTCCGCTCGCCTAGGCGGCGAGCGGGCCACTTTTTGTTACGGCAAAAAGTGGCCAAAAACCATGGTGCCTGAGGCGGTGGTCGAACGAACATCCTGTTCGTTCGACTGCCCTGCGATGCTCGCCGAATGGCGGCCGCGCCGAACTCGCACATCCCTGTGCTCAAACAGTCGGCGCTTTCCCCGCCATTCTGCTGCGCTTCTCGGCACCGCCAATGGCACCGGATTCGCTTTGCTGACGGCCATCCATGGCCTCGCTCGAAGCGGAGTCGAATGGCTGTCTCGCGTCAACTGCGCGCACGATGCGCGCCGATGGGGCCCCTCGGACGTGGCGAGCGAACGACGGAAAAGTCCGCAGGATGGCCCACAGGATGTGGGCCAGTTCGCCGTGGGGCCATGGATGGACCGTCGGCGAACCTCGTCGTCTGCGAGCGGACCTGGAGCACATGGATGTGCGGAAGGCGCGTCCGCGGGGGTCGCCTTTCTCTTGGTAACTTCTCTTTGGCGACGCAAAGAGAAGTTACACGCCCGCCCTGGAGGCGGGCGGAAAAGACATGGATGTCGATGCAGCGATTGGCAAAACTCGCACCCTCTCCCGAAGGGAGGGGGGGACCGTGAACCCCGCGCCCCGTCAGAGTTTCATGCCCTTCAGCGCCGGATGCACAAGATCGCCGCCATCGACGTTCAGGCCGCTGGCGAGGATCGCGTCCTTGCGCCAGTTCTTCTGGGCGAGGCGCGTCACGTACGGCAGGATCGCCGCCGAGATCGCCTGCGTGGAAGTCTGCGGTACCGCGCCCGGCATGTTGGTGACGCAAAAATGCGTGACGCCATCGACGACGTAGGTCGGATCCTTCCAGGTGGTCGGTTTGGAGGTTTCGAAGCAGCCGCCCTGGTCGATGGAAATGTCGACCAGCACGCTGCCCTTCTCCATCGACTTGACCATTTTCTTCGTGACCACATGCGGCGCCTTGGCGCTCGGCACCAGCACGGCGCCGACCACCAGGTCGGCGGTCGCGACTTCCTCGGCCACCGCCGATTCATACGCGTACAACGCGGTGACGTTGTCGCCCCAGCCACGCGCCTGCGCCAGGCGATCCGGCCGCTTGTCGAACACCACCACGTTGGTGCCGCCACGGGCGGCCAGCTTGGCCGCGTTGCCGCCGGCGACGCCCGCGCCCAGCACCACGACCTTGCCGCGCTCGGTCGCGGCCAGCCCACCCAACAATTTGCCCTTGCCGCCGTTCGGCTGGTGCAGCAGCGTGGTGCCGACCTGGGTCGCCAGCTTGCCCGCGACCACCGACATCGGCGTCAGCAAAGGCAGCGAACCATCGGCTTCCTGCACGCTTTCGAACGCGACCCCGGTCAGGCCGATCTTCAGCAGCGCCCTGGTGAGCTTGGGATCGGGCGCGAGATGCAGGTAGCAGAACAGCAGGTGGCGCTTCTCGAGCAATTTCAGGTCGCCCTCGATCGGCTCTTTCACCTTGACGATCATCTCGGCCTTGCCATACAGCGCGGCCGCGTCCTTGACGACCTTGACGCCCACCCTGGTGTAGCGCTCGTTGGCAAAACCGCTCTTCTCGCCCGCGCCGGACTGCAGGTACACATCGTGGCCGTGGCGGATCAGGTCCGCGCAGGCAGCCGGGACGAGGGCAACGCGGCCCTCGAGGGTCTTGGTTTCGGAAGGAACGCCAATACGCATGGAAATCATCCTCGTGCGAAAATCGCAACCGTCGCGCGCTTGAAAACCCGCCGCGAACTCCCCATGCTGCACGACTCGTCACGGCGTGAAGTCCGGGACGTGGCGCGCGACGCACCGTGTCACGAACGCAACTGCCGTAGTGGGATCGCCGCATGGCACGCGCGGCGGACGAGAAGAAGTTCCTGCGGACCTTGAATCAACCCGAGAATTATACATGAGCACTCCCAAACACAGCCGCCTCCTGATCCTCGGTTCCGGCCCCGCCGGCTACACCGCCGCCGTTTACGCGGCCAGGGCGAACCTGCAACCGATGCTGATCACGGGCCTGACGCAAGGCGGGCAGTTGACCACCACCACCGACGTCGACAACTGGCCGGGCGACGCGAAGGGCGTGCAGGGCCCCGAGCTGATGCAGCGCATGGCCGAGCACGCGGGACGCTTCAACACCAACATCTTGTTCGACCACATCCACACGGTCGACTTGCGCCAGCGTCCGTTCCGGCTGAAGGGCGACAGCGGCGAATACAGTTGCGACGCCCTGATCATCGCCACCGGCGCCGATGCCAAATACCTCGGCATCCCCTCCGAACACGCGTTCAAGGGCAAGGGCGTGTCGGCCTGCGCCACCTGCGACGGCTTCTTCTTCCGCAACCAGGACGTGGCGGTGATCGGCGGCGGCAACACCGCGGTCGAGGAGGCGCTGTACCTCGCCAACATCTGCCGCAAGGTCACGCTGGTGCACCGGCGCGACAAGCTGCGCGCCGAGAAAATCCTGCAGGACAAGCTGTTCGAGAAGGCCAATGCCGGCAAGGTCGAACTGGTGTGGAACCACACCGTCGACGAAGTGCTGGGCGACGACACCGGCGTGACCGGCCTGCGCCTCGTGAGCACCGCCGACGGCAGCAAGCGCGACATCGCGGTCACCGGCATGTTCGTGGCGATCGGGCACACTCCGAACACCGGCGTGTTCGAGGGCCAGCTCGACATGCGCAACGGCTACATCCGGATCAAGAGCGGCCTGGAAGGCAACGCCACCGCCACCTCGGTACGCGGCGTGTTCGCGGCCGGCGACGTCGCCGACCACGTGTACCGGCAAGCCGTCACCTCGGCCGGCTTCGGCTGCATGGCCGCGCTGGACGCCGAGAAATTCCTGGACTCGATCGGCTTGGCCGGCTGAGCCGGCGCCGCATCAACCTTCCAGCGCGTACAGATCCCATTCGCCGGGCACCCCGTCGAGCCGGTGCCCGCCGACGCTGCGCAGCTCGACGCCCGATCCCGCGATCAGGTCGCTCACGGCAGCGGTGGCCAGCACCTCGCCAGGCTGCGCGGCCTGCAGCACGCCGGCCCCGACATCCACGGCCATCCCGGCCAGCACCTCGCCGCTGCGCTCGCATTCGCCGATGTGGATGCCGACACGGATTTCCAGCCGCAACTGGTCACGCAGCGTTTGCCTGATCGACGCGGCGAAACGCAACGCCCGCACCGGACCTTCGAAACTGGCGAGGCAACCCTTGTCGTCGACCTCCACCGCGCGCCCCTGGAAGCGCGCCAGCTCCGCGCACACGGTCATTTGCAGCTTGCCCTTGACCTCGCGCCAACGTGCGTCGCCCAGGTTCGCCGCCATCTGGCGCGGGTTCGCGACGCGCAGGTACAACACCGTGGTCAGCGCCCGTTCGCCGGCATCGGGTGGGCGCGCGCCGGCCAGGAACGACTCGATCAGCGCGAGTGGTTTTTCGTCACCCGGCAGCAATACGTCCATGTCGCCGCCCGGCAGGAATTCGAGTTGCGAGTCCGCGATGTGCTCGGCGAGAAAGTACGCGTGTGCCTGCGGGATCACCTCGAATTCGCGCCGGTGCATGATCAGGGTCGGCGCGCGGATGGACGGCAGCACCGCGCGCGAATCGAAGTTGATGATGTAGCGGAACTCGCCGGCCGCGCGCCGCGGCGAGTAGGCCACTCGCTGCATGCGCGTCACCCATTCCACGTAGGCCGGATCGTTCGCCAGCGTCGGCCGGGTCGCGCGCACCATGTCCACGCTGCCCCAGGTGGCTTCCCACTGGCGCGACAGGCGTTCCGAGCGCTCGTGGTTTTCGCCGCACGGATAGCCCGGCGCCACGCGGAAGCGCGCGCTGGTATTGCAGAGCAGCAACGCGCGCACGCGCTCGGGATGGCTGCTGGCGAACAGCAGCGCGGCGGCCGCGGCGTCGCGCTCGGCCAGCAGCGCGGCGTCGCGGATGCCCAGATGGTCGAGCACCGCCGACACGTCTTCCAGCCAGTCTTCCCATGTCGGCGGCAGGTCGGCGGGCAACGGGTCGGAAATGCCGCAGCCGCGCCGGTCGAACACGGTCAGCCGGCAGAAGCCCGCGAGCCGTGCCAGCAACGCCGCATTGGCGGGATAGTCCCACAGGTTCTCGATGCTGCGGCTCATCGGGTTCATGAGCAACAGATCGCGCGGTCCCTCGCCGAGGGTGCGGTACGCAATGTCGCCGCGCGGGGTGCTGGCGTACTGGATCGGTGGAGCTTGCATGCTCATACCGGTTCGGGTGCTGCCGGCTACTCGAGGAAGCCAATTGTACGCGCGCCGGTGCCGGGGAAAACGCCCGAGGCGTCCGGCCACACCCGAATGCACGGCGCGCCGCGCGGGCCGGCCTACAATGCGGGCATGCTGACGCTGCGCACGCATGAATCGATCGACGGGATCGCCGCAAGCGACTGGGACGCACTGGCCGCGGACGACAATCCGTTCACCCGCCATGCTTTCCTGGCCGGCCTGGAGCGCACCGGCTGCATACGCGCGGCGTTCGGCTGGCGCGCGCAGCACCTGACACTGCACGACGACGATACCTTGCTCGGCGCGGTGCCGCTGTACGTCAAGGCCAATTCGCACGGCGAGTACGTGTTCGACTGGGCCTGGGCCGACGCATGGGAACGCGCGGGCGGCGATTACTACCCGAAGTTCCTGTGCGCGGTGCCCTACTCGCCGGTGACGGGACCGCGCTTGCTGGTCGGCGACGGCGCGGATGCCGACGTTCGTCGCCGCACGCTTGCGACGGCGCTGCGCGAGCTGACCGATCGCGCCGGGTTGTCGTCGCTGCACGTCGATTTCCTGCGCGACGAAGACATCGCCGCTTTCGACGACGCCTGGCTGGAACGTTCGGACTGGCAATTCCAGTGGCGCAACCCCGGCGGCTGGCGCGACTTTCAGGACTATCTCGACGCGCTGACCCACAAGCGGCGCAGCGCGATCCGGCGCGAACGCCAGCAAGTCGCCGGGGCGGGCGTGGCGTGCGAATTCCGCGACGGCGGCGCGCTGGACGAGGACGACTGGCGCAGCATGCACCATCTTTACACCCACACCTTCGACGAGAAGGGCAACACGCCGACGTTGACGCTCGAATTCTTCCGTCACCTCGGCGCGGCATTCCCGCACCACTCGCACGTGGCCTTCGCGCGGCGCGACCGCGGGATCATCGCAGGCGCATTGTTCCTTTCCAGCCACGACACCCTGTACGGCCGTTACTGGGGAGCGCGCGAAGCCGTGCCCGGCCTGCACTTCGAGCTTTGCTACTACCAGGGCATCGATCACTGCCTGCGCGCCGGCCTGCACCGCTTCGAACCCGGCGCGCAGGGCCTGCACAAGCTGGCACGCGGATTCCTGCCTGCGCGCACGCATTCGCGCCACTACATCGCGGACGCCGGCTTTCGCGCCGCGATCCGCGCCGCGTTGAAGCGCGAAGCCGCGTTGCTGGAAGCACGCGGCCGCGAGCTGCTGGCGCACTCGCCGTTCGCCGAACGCGGCCGGGACCGCTGACCATGACGCGCATCCAGTCCCTCGACGCGCTCGCGCCGAGCGCCTTTCCCGATCCCGCAACCGCGCTCACCGATCCCAACGGGCTGCTGGCATTCGGCGGCGACCTGTCGCCACAACGCCTGGTCGCCGCCTACTCGCGCGGCATCTTCCCGTGGTACTCCGAAGGCGATCCGCTGCTCTGGTGGTCGCCCGATCCACGCTGCGTGTTCGACACCGACGGCGTGCACCTTTCGCACAGCCTCGCGAAATTCCTGCGCCACTGTCGATGGACGTGGAGCATGGACCGTGCCTTCGACGCCGTGATGCGCGCGTGCGCCGGACCGCGTGCCGGCCAGTCCGGCACCTGGATCACGTCCGACATGCTGACGGCGTACACCAACCTGCACCTGCTGGGCTACGCGCATTCACTGGAAATGTGGGACGGCAACGAATTGATCGGCGGCATCTACGGCATCGCGATCGGACGCATGTTCAGCGCCGAATCGATGTTTTCGCTGCGCAGCAACGCCTCCAAACTCGCGCTGCACGCGCTGGCACGCGTCCTGCGCGAACGCGGGTTTCCGTGGATCGACGCCCAGGTCCCCAATCCGCATCTGTTGCGCATGGGCGCGCGCACGCTCCCGCGCCGGCAATTCCTCGAAGAGCTCGCGCACGTGGTCGCGCAACCGGCGCCGCGCGACTGGCCGCGAACGCGTACTCCCTTTTGAAACGGCTGTCGTGAAAATCCGGGCCACGGAAGGCCGCTCTGGTGTTCGGGAACTCACCATTTCCCGATTCATCGCGCCGATGGATGCAGCAGCGATCAGGGACGATCGCACGAAAAAAGCGTACATTGGGCATCCCGCCGAACGGAGCTGCAGACATGAACGACAAACCCGACCCCCTCAAGGCCGCGCGCGATGCAGCCACGTCCGGACAGCGTTTCAGCCGCGGGCTCGCCGATTCCGCGCAACAGATATGGCTGGCAGGCCTGGGCGCGTTGTCGCGCACCCAGCAGGAAGGCGGCAAGTTCTTCGACGCGCTGGTCGAGGAAGGCGTGCGCATCCAGGAAAAGACCCACGCCTACGCCAAGGAACAGGTGCAACAGGCGCGCGAACAAACCGAACCCTGGGTCGAAGCCGCGCGCAAACGCACCAATGCGGCGATGGGCAAGCTGGAACAGGCCTTCGACGAGCGCATCGCGCGCACCATGAAGCGCATGCACATGCCCAGCCAGTCGGACATCCGCGACTTGTCCGCCCGCATCGACGCGTTGGCGCGCGAGGTGCGCGCGGCACGCGGGTCGACTGCCAAGCCGCGCGCCACGACGACGAAGCGCCCGAAGCCGAAACCCTGAGCGCGCCATGTGCGCCGATCTCGCCACCGATTTCAGGCAGGCCGCCGAGGACGTCAAGCGCCTGCCCGAACGCCCGGACAACGACACCCTGCTGAAACTGTACGCGCTTTACAAGCAGGCCACCGACGGCGACGCCTGCGGCCCCAAGCCGGGCTTCTTCGACTTCGTCAACACCGCAAAGTACGAGGCATGGTCGCAATTGCGCGGCATGCGCGACGACGAAGCGCGACGGAAGTACATCGAGCTGGTGCGGCAGCTCGGGGCGTAGCAGGGCGACTTCAACCTGGTCTTCGGCTTGCGGCCGCGGTGCAGGCGACAGTCCGTTGAAGGCAGGGTTCGTCGGAATGACCCGGCTTGGAACTGCCGCCATGTCGACGGCTTTGGTGCTGCAACACGTCGCCGTAAATCTCTCCGGGCTCAGGTTACGCGGCCAAAGCGCTCCACGACGAAATCGACGAAGCTCCGGAGCTTCGGCCTGGAGTAGCGATCCGCGGGATAGACGACATGCATCGGCCGCGCGTACGTCGCGTAGCCCGGCAACACCTGCACAAGGCGCCCAGCTGCCAGATCTTCGGCCAGGAGCACCTCGGGTTGCATCACGATTCCCAGGCCCAGCAAGGCAGCCATGCGCAGCGCCTGGCCACTGTTGGCTTGGAAGCGGCCGTGGACCCGCACCGTTTCGCGGCCCTGCGGTCCGTCGAGGTGCCACTCGTCCCGGATTTTCCAATGGCTGAAGCCAAGGCAGTCGTGGGCGGAGAGGTCCGCCAAATTCCGGGGAACCCCGTGGCGCGCCAGGTAAGCAGGGCTCGCACACACCACGCTGCGGTAATCGGCGAGTGGCCGCGCCACGAGATTCGAATCAGGCAACGCGCCTATCCGAATGGCCACTTCGAAGCGATCCTCGACCAGATCCACAACCCGGTCATCGAGTGAAAGGTCGATGCCCACTTCGGGATAGCGCGCAAAGTAATCCGGAAGCGCCGCCATCAACCCGTGGCTGCCGAACGACGATGGCGCGGTCACCCGCAAGACACCACGCGGCACGGCCTGCATGGCATCCGCAATGCCGTCAGCCGCTTCGACATCGGCCAGTATCTGCTTGCAGCGATCGTAATACTCGCGACCGAGATCGGTCAGGCTCTGGCGACGGGTGGTTCGATTGAGCAGCCGGCCGCCCAGGTGTTGTTCCAGGGCACGCAGATGCTTGCCGACCATCGTGGCGGAGGTACAGAACTCCTCCGCGGCGGCGGCGAGGCTGCCCTTTTCCACCACCCTCGCGAAGATCGCCATGCTGGTAAGCCTGTCCATGATTGGAAACCCGTGGTTGTTTGTCCAGAACCTGGATGGTTGTTTATCGCGCGACGCGTGGTGACTACCTTGTCCTTCACGCCGCTCGGCGTATCACGAAGGCGCAATCGCGGAAAGGTGCGGCAACATGCAAAAGAACAGCGAAGGGTACAAGCGGGGCCTCCAGGTACTCGAGGAGTTGCACGGTGACCAGGTGGGTGAAGCGATGGTGCAGGAGATGGCGGACGTATGTCCCGATTTTTGCACGATGACCGTCGAGTGGGCCCTCGGCGGCATCATGGCGCGGCCAGGCCTCGACCTCGCGACGCGTGAACTGTTGCTGGTGGCGAGTTGCGCAACGCGAGGCAACGCGGAGCCGCAACTGCGCGCGCACATGGAATCGGCTCGCAAGCTCGGTGTCAGCCGCGAACAAATGGTGGAGACTTTGTTGACTTTGCTCTTCTACGCCGGCGGTCCGGCGGTTCGGAATGCGCTGCTGGCTGTCAGGGATGTCTATCCCGAGCCGCACTCCGTGTCGTGAATCCGACCGCACGCTCTCGCTGCCCGCGGGTTCACCGTGGTCAATCAACCCATTGAGCATCGCAGCGGCACCGCCGGCCTTGAGTTGGGCGCGAACCCGGCGCTGAAGAGGACATTGACGTGAGAACTGAACAGACACCCGTGACAGGCAAGGAACCGAAGGAGCAGATCACTCCGCAGATGAAGGCGCTGTCAGGATTTTACCAAGCTCTCAACAATCGCGATCTCGACTTGATGGCTCGAAATTGGGCGCAGACAAGCGAGTCCGTCATGGACAACCCGGTGGGTGGCATCAAGCGCGGCTGGGATGAAATCAAGGAGGTGTATGCCAAATTGTTCAGCCACCCGGAGCCATTCTGGTTCGAGTTTTACGACTACAGCTATCACGAAGGTGGCGAGATCTTCTATGTGGCAGGTCGAGAGCGCGGGGAATATCGAGCAGGTCATGCGAAGCTCGAGATGGCAATCCGCACGACTCGGCTTTTCAGACTGATCGAGGGCGAGTGGAGGCAAGTACACCACCACGGATCGGTTGACAATGCAAGGTTGTTGAGTCAGTACCAGCACGCGGTGAGAGGAAACAGGTAACCGGGTCCGACGGCTCCCTCCAACCGCCAGCCTGCTGCGTGGGTTGCCGGCGGTCGGCCGGGGTGTTGTTGCACAAGCTAACCACGTCGAGAAGTTCGAGCGCAGATTTCCCATGATGGCCACGACCATTTTTCACGTTGACGTCTTCGCGACACGACCGTTGACCGGCAACGGCTTGACCGTTTTCCTGGACACGGATGCGTGGACCGCGCCGCTGATGCAACGGCTGACCCAGGAGATGAAGCAGTTCGAATCCATCTTCCTGTCGGAGATCAATCAAAGGGGCGCCAGGGCTCGTGTCTTCACCGTGGAGGAAGAGCTTCCGTTCGCTGGCCATCCGGTTCTGGGGGCCGCGGCGGTGCTTCACCGCACGCAAACACCAGAGGCCGAGGCGAGCTCATGGGTACTGGGACTTCCTTCAGCGGAAGTGCCGGTGAAGACAGTGAAGATTGGCAGTCACTATCTGGCCGAAATGAACCAGGGGACGGCGGTTTTTCGCGACGCCATCAGCCCGGTTGAGTTGCAGCCGATCCTGGCAAGACTCGGCCTCGAGCCCCAGGAACTTGCTTCCGGACTGCCGGCCCAGGTCGTTTCAACCGGTCTGCCATACCTCATTCTTCCCGTTCACGCCAAGGCGCTTGCGCGAGCGGCGATCAGGGGTTCCGATCTTGAAGCCTTGCTCGCTGCACTTGGTGCGAAATTCGTGCTCGTGCTCGATGCCGTGAACCGCGAAGTCAGAACCTGGGACAACTTGGGCCGGGTAGAAGATGTGGCAACCGGCAGTGCCGCCGGGCCTGCCGCAGCGTACCTCTTCCGTCAAGGCCAGACCGATCCGAACTCGCCCGTAAAGCTTGCACAAGGGCGCTTTGCCGGTCGGCCAAGCAATATCCAGGTCACCCTCGATTCACTCAACCGGCTTCTGGTAAGCGGGGAAGTGTGGCCGGTGAGCCACGGATTTCTTGATCCAGATGCCTTGTGAGTCATGACCCCGAAGTGCCAGCCAGCAATCCGTCCGAGATTGGCTTGGCGCCAGACACGTGATGCGGGCCATGTGTCCCGTAAGCAGGAGCAACTAATGTCGGTGAACGAATATCTCCTGGAAAACAGGAAGCGCGAGGCGGCGGTTCGGTTCACCGCGCTGTCGAAGCTGTTTGATCCCGGCACGTTCCGGCAGTTCGATGCCTGCGGCGTGACCGCCGGCTGGCGGTGCTGGGAAGTCGGCGCTGGAGGTCCGTCGCTCGTTCGAAAAATGGCAGGGCTCGTTGGCCATGCGGGACGCGTTCTGGCGACCGACATCGATACGTCCCGGCTTGCGAAAGCCGTGGAAGAAAATGTGGAAACACGCAACCATGATGTAGCCCACGCCTCGCCACCAGGCAACGGGTTCGATCTGGTGCATGCCCGATTGGTGCTGGTACATGTCGATGACCGGAAGCGGGCTTTCGAAAACATGCTCGCCTCCCTGAAACCCGGCGGCTGGCTCGTGATCGAAGACGCGGATCCCGAACTCCAGCCCCTGAGTTGCATGGATGCCCGCGAACCCGGACAAAAACTGGCAAACAAGATTCGCCACGGATTCAGGACACTCCTGGCGGCCCGGGGTGTCGATCTCGCATTCGGGCGCAAGCTTCCCCGCTTGTTTCGCGAATTCGGCCTGGAATGCATTTCCGCCGATGCGTATTTTCCTGTCGCGATGCCGGAGTGCATTGCTCTCGAAGAGTCGACCATAAACATGCTCCGGGACCAGCTACTGAGCCATGGCGTCGCAACCCACGCCGAAATCGGACAGCACCTCGACAACGTCCGGTCCGGTCGGCTCGACCTCTCCCAGCCGCCGATGATTTCGGTCCGCGGGCGGAAGCCGCTGCCCGCTTGACGAAAGGTGCTCGCCGGGCGTCGCGCAACGCCAGGGCGGAATCAATGAAGACCTATCGCATCTACCAAGTCGACGCGTTCACGCAAAAGCGTTTTGTCGGCAACCCGGCCGGAGTGGTTTCCAACGCCGACGGTTTGACCGCAACCCAAATGCAAGCGATAGCTCGCGAGCTCAACAATTCGGAGACTGCGTTCGTCCTTTCGCCGACCTCACCCGACCATGACGTGGGGATACGGTTTTTCACGCCTGCGACCGAAGTTCCTTCGTGTGGGCACGCCACCATCGCGGCCCATTACATCCGTGCACTCGAGCAACGACTTTCCCCGTGCATCGTCATGCAGAAAATCGGCATCGGCATCCTCCCGGTCGAGATCCAGAAGGGAGACGACGAATACCGAATCGTCATGACCCAGGGCCCGATCGAGTTCTCGCCGCCGCTGCCCGAAAAACCGCGAAACGACCTGCTGGCCGCGTTGGCGCTGTCCGAAGCCGATATCAATCCGCGATGCCCCGTGCAGATCGTGTCGACGGGACATTCGAAGGTCCTCATCGGCATCAATCGCCGGGACACTCTCGGCTTGATACGACCGGATCTGCCGCGCCTGACGGGGCTGAGTTCGATCCTGGGATGCAATGGCTACTTCGTGTTTGCGTTGGACCCGGCTTCCGCAAGCACCCTGGCTCACGGCCGCATGTTCGCACCGGCGATCGGCATTCCGGAAGATCCCGTGACGGGTAACGCCAATGGTCCGCTGGGTGCATACCTCGTCAAACATCGACTGGCGAAGGCGGATCGAAATGTCCTCCGATTCCGTGCGGTGCAGGGCGAAGCGATGGGCCGGCCAGGGACAGTCGACGTGGAAGTCGCGATTGCGGACGGGAACCCGGTGCAGGTCAAAGTGGGCGGTCGAGCCGTCGTGGCGTTCCAAACCGAGGTAAGA
Source organism: Lysobacterales bacterium 66-474 (assembly GCA_001899805.1). Lineage (GTDB taxonomy): Bacteria > Pseudomonadota > Gammaproteobacteria > Xanthomonadales > Rhodanobacteraceae > 66-474. The sequence goes on along the minus strand of MKWP01000014.1, from coordinate 59,344 downwards.
ATTTGAGCTGGTGTCGTTGCAACGTGGATCGCATCGCGCCATGGGAAGGCTTACACATTCGGAAAACGCGCCTTCCGGTGGTTGGGAGCCTGGGTCTGCCCGCTGCGCAGACCTTCCGGAGCAAATTCAGCGATCTCGCCGCTCGCGCTGCGTCGCGGAAATGGCTTTCGCCAACTCGCGCTCGCGCTCGGTCGGTGCCGCGGCCAGCCCCGCGCGTGCGCCTTCCTGGTCGGCCGCATCGCGATTCTGGCTCAGCTTGTAGCGGCCAACCAGGCTGTCGATTTCCAGTTCGATGCCGACGATGTAGCGCATCTGCTCGCGTACATAGTCATCGGGTGCGTCGGTGATGTACCAGCGATGCTCGCGTCCGGCCTCGTTGCGGTCGACGAGCCGCGCCAGCAGTCCATGCAGCCGCGCCTGGTCATCGAACACCTTCAAGGTGCCGCGCGCCTCGACGCTGAGGTAATCCCAGGTCGGCACCTGGCGCGGATCGTCGCTCTTGCCGGGATACCACGACGGCGACACGTAGGCGTGCGGCCCCTGGAACACCGCGAGCGCCGACGCGCCGGCAGCGGGCACCTTCCACTGCGGGTTGTAACGCGCGAGATGGCCGACCAGCGTGCCGCACGGTCCGCGTTCGGCATCGAGTTCCCACGGCAGGTAGGAAGTCGCGAAGCCGTCCGCGGGATGGGTCACCAGCAGCCCGAAATGCAACTCGCGGATCGCGGCATGCAGGACCTCGACACGATCTTCGCGGAACGCCGGACTGGGGTAAGTCATGCGCGGTGCCTCGTGGACTGGCGTGGGACGCTGATTCAGCGCCGCGGCGGCGTGCCGATTTCGTGGCCTTCGTGCTGGCGATCCCACGCGCGCAGCTCCTCGCGCAGCCCGGCCACGCGCTGTCGACCCAACGCATTGCGCTCCTCGTCCAGCAATTCGCCGCCAAGCAGTTCGGCGATGCGTTGCGCCGTCGGCAGCATCGCTTCCCACGCGTCGAGCGCCGCCAACGGTCCCGGCAACGTGATGAAGAACGTCACGCCGGGCGTGGTCAGGTCGGCGATCCGCCCCATGTCGAAATAGCCCGGTTTCATCATGTTGGCCATGCTGAAAACAGGGCCGGCGTCGGGCCGGCCTTCGGCGAGGCGATGGAAAATGTGCATGGCGCCGAAACGCAGGCCGGCCTTCTCCGCCGCCACCACGATGTCGCTGCCGTGGAAGTCATTCCCGGCCGGCGCGACCACGAACAGGCTGACGATGCGGTCGACCGGAAACTCGTGCGGACGTTCTCCGGCCGGCGGCGCCGCGCCGGTCCGGCGATCCGCCGCGACCGTCGCGCCGAGGCGATCGAGTTCGCGTTTCAGCGCGACATCCAGCTCGCCTTGCTGCGGCGGCGCTGCGTCGTTTCCCGTGGTGGCCTCGTCCGTATCAACGGTTTCGCCCATCACCGGCTCGACGCGCTCGTCCGCCGCCTTCTTGAAAACGGTACGCCGGCCCTGCCCCGGCTGGCGCGGGCGGCCGAAGAAGTAGATCGCGGCCAGGATCACCACGCCGATGGCGGCGATGATGATGCGCAAGGTCGTCGGCGTGATGGCTTCGGCGTTCACGCACGCACTCTATCAAACCGCACGAAACCGCGACACCCGGAGCACGACCGCTAGGCAGCCACCCCGGCCAGTTTCGTCGCCTCGGCCAGGTCCACCTGCACCAGACGCGACACGCCGGGCTCGCGCATGGTGACGCCGCACAACTGGTAGGCGTTCTCCATGGTCGCCTTGTTGTGGGTGACCACCATGAACTGCACTTTTTCCGACATGTCGCGCACGAGCTGGCTGAAGCGCCCGATGTTGCCTTCGTCGAGCGGCGCGTCCACCTCGTCCAGCAGGCAGAACGGCGCCGGGTTCAGGTTGAAGATCGCCATCACCAGCGCCACCGCGGTCATCGCCTTCTCGCCGCCGGACAGCAGCGAGATGTGGCTGTTCCGCTTGCCGGGCGGACGCGCCATCATCGTGACGCCGGCATCCAGCAGGTCCTCGCCGGTCAGTTCCAGATAGGCGTGTCCGCCGCCGAACAGTTTCGGGAACAGGCTCTGGAACCCGGCATTGACGCGATCGAAGGTGTCCTTGAAGCGCTCGCGGGTTTCACGGTCGATCTTGCGGATCGCGTTTTCCAGCGTGTCCAGCGCGGTGGTGAGATCGGTCATCTGCGCGTCGAGGTATTCCTTGCGCTTGGCGGCCTCGGCGTGCTCGGAAATCGCGGCGAGGTTGACCGGCTCCAATCGTGCGATGCGGGCATCGAGGTCGGCGATCTTTTCCTGCCATGCGTCGGGCTGCACTTCGTCCGAAAGATTGGCCAGCAACGGTTCGATTTCCAGACCCGCTGCGGTGATGGCTGCGGCGAGTTGTTCGGCGCGCAAGCGCTGGCCCTGCTCGTCCAGGCGCAGCTTCTCCAGCGCATCGCGTTCGCTCGACATGGCCTGTTCCGCAGCGTGGCGAGCCTGCTCGCGCTCGCGCAGATCGTTGGCGGATTCCTCGACCACGCGGCGCGCGTCGACCAGCTTCCTGTCCACCGTGAGGCGCTGGTCGAGGCAGGCCTGGCGTTCCTTCTCCAGCGCCGCGACCGGATCGCCGCCGGCGGCGAGACGCGCATCGAGATCGGCGCGGTGCTTTTCCAGTTGTTCACGCTGGGCCTGCATGCGCGCCAGCGATTGCTCCAGCGCTGCCAGCGTGACGCGCCGCGATTCCAGCGCGATCGCGTGGCGGTGCGCGGCATCCGAGGCTTCCTGCGCGTCGGCGCGTGCGGCGGCGCGGCGCTCCAGCAGTTGCCGGCGTTCGCCTTCCAGCGCGACCCGCGCCTGTTCGTGTTCGCCCATGCTGGCGACCGCGGTCTGCATCCGCGCGCGCGCGGCCTGCAGCAGCTGCTCGTTTTCCGCGAGTGCGGTTTCGATGCCGGCGTGTTCGGCGTCGATGGCGGCGAGGCGCGCCTTGGCGCTGTCGATGCGGCCCTGCCGGCTCTGCATTTCGCCGGCGAGTTCGGACAGCCGCCTGTGCGCGTTGTACACGTCGCGCTGGGCGTCGTCACGTGCCTGTTCGGCCGCGCGGCGCTGGTCGCGCACTTCGGCCTGGCGTTCCTGCAGCCCGGCGATGCGTTTTTCCGTCGCGGCGAGTTCCGTGCCGGCTTCGTGCAATTCGCGCTCGCGCGCCAGCACGCCGACCTGTCCACCCTCTGCGCGGCGCACCCGTGCGAAGCCCGGGCCCAGCCACACGCCGTCGCGGGTGATGACGGTGTGCGCGGGTGACAACGTCGCCACGATCGCACGCGCTTCGTCCAGCGATGCCGCCGTGCGCACCCGCGCCAGCAAGGCGCGCGCCGCGGCCGGTCCACTTGCTTCGGCGGCCAGGGTCCCGGCCACGTCCTGATCGAAGACCTCGTTGCTGCCGACCAGCGTGATGTCGGTTTTCGCGATGTCGGCAAGTTCGCTCGCGTGGGCGGCGGGATCGTCCACCAGCACGGCTTCCAGCATGCCGGCCAGCACGGTTTCCACCGCGCGATCCCAACCGTCGTTGACCTTCAGTCGCGCGCCCAGCCGTTCGCCGTCGGCCAGCCCGATCTTTTGCAGCCACTCGCGCGCGGCATCGCGATCACGGCCGAGCGCCGCGCGCTGCAGGGCTTCCAGTGACGCGATCCGTCCGCGCAGGGCCTGCTTTTGCGCATTGGCTTCGGCCAGCCAGGTTTGCGCCTGGCGCTCCTCGCCCAGCAGCCGCTCGGCGTCGGTCTTGTGCGCGTCCAGGTTTTGCGAGTGCGTTGCCTCCTGCGTCTTCAACGACGCGTGTTCGTCGGCGAGGCCTTGCGTCGCCGCAGCCAGCGCCTCCAGGTCGTAATTCTTGCGCTCGTTGCGCAATGCCTCGCGGCGTCGGGAAAGGTCCAGCGCCTGCCTGTCGAGGTGGTCGATGTGGGTACGCTCGACCTCGGCTTCGCGCGAGGTGGAAGCGGTCTGCCCGCTGTGCGCTTCCCAACGCTGCTGCCAGGCGACGTGCGCGCCCTCGGCTTCGTTCAGCGCCTGCGCGGCTTGCGCGTCGGCGTCGCGCAGCCGCCCGGTTTCCGGCTCGGCCGCGGCAACCGCGGCGTGCAGTTCGTCGCGCTGCGCGGTGTCGGTGCGCAGGTGATCGGAAAGTTCGGTCCAGGTGCGTTCGGATTCCTCGCGGTCGTGTTGCAGGCGTTCCAGCATTTCGCGATGGTGCTTGATCTGCTGCTCGACCCGCGCGAGTTCGGCGCCGACCTGGTAGACCTCGGCCTGCACCGCGTTCATGGCCTCGGTGTGCTGCTGGTGTGCTTCGCGTCCGGTCTCGATTTCGGCTTCGAGATGACGCTGCGCGGCCAGTTTGCCTTCCAGCGCGGTTTCGGCCTCGCGCAATGCCTGGCGATGGGTTTCCAGTTGCGCACTGACCGAACGATAGTTGAGCGCGCGCAACTCGGCTTCGCGCAGGCCGCGTTCTTCCTTCAGTTTCTGCCAGCGTTCGGCTGCGCGCGCCTGGCGGTTCAAATGATCGAGTTGCTTCTCGACTTCCTCGCGCACGTCCTTGACGCGGTCGAGGTTCTCGCGCGTGGCCTTGATGCGGCTTTCGGTTTCCTTGCGGCGCTCCTTGTAGCGCGACACCCCCGCGGCTTCTTCCAGGTGGATGCGCAACTGTTCGGGCCGCGATTCCACGATGTCGGAAATCACGCCCTGCTCGATGATCGAATAGCTGCGCGCGCCGAGGCCGGTGCCGAGGAACAGGTCGGTGATGTCGCGGCGGCGGCAGCGCACGCCGTTCAAGTAATAGTCGGACTGCGAATCGCGTCCCACGCTGCGCTTCACCGAAATCTCGTTGAAGCCGGCGTACTCGCCGCCGAGCGTGCCGTCGGAGTTGTCGAAGATCAGCTCGACCGTGGCCTGTCCGACCGGCTTGCGTCCGGACGAACCCGAGAAGATCACGTCTGTGATGGCCTCGCCGCGCAGGCGGCTCGCCGCGCTTTCGCCCATCACCCAGCGGATCGCGTCGATGATGTTGGACTTGCCGCAGCCGTTGGGGCCGCAGATGCCGGTGAGGTTGGTGGGAAGGTGCAGAACGGTCGGATCGACGAACGATTTGAATCCGGCCAGCTTGATCGTGGACAGGCGCATGGGTCTAGGGGATTGGGATAACGACGGCGGTCGAACCGACGAGCTCGGCGCCGGGCGAATGCGCCAGTGTGCCGAACCCCGGCATCTCGCGCAACGGTTGCGGATTCCACGTCAATTTGAATGGAGAAATATCTTCCACGTCATTGTTTATACAAGACTATTCTTTGTACTTCGGGTACCTGGCAGCCCCACCTCGATCGCCAGCGCGTGGATGCCGTGGCCCATCAGGTCGCCCAGGGCGCCGTAGACCAGACGGTGTTGCTGCACGCGGGTCTTGCCGGCAAACGCGACGCTGGTGATGCGTACCCGGAAGTGTCCGCTGCCCTCGCCCGCGTGGCCGATGTGAAGGTGGCCTTCGTCGATCACGTCCAGGGCGGTCGGCGCGAAGGTTTGCTGCAGGCGTGCGCGGATGGTTTCGGTCATCGGGGCGTTCAAGCGCAACCCTCCGGTGTCTGCCAGTTCATGGAAAATGCTCCGCATCCGGCGGCGGCACCACCCAGCCGTGCATGCGTTCTTCGTACACGGAAACGCCCGGCGGCGGAAACGCCGGATCGGCGAACGCGCCTACCGGAACCGTCACGAATGCGGGCAGCGCATCCGACACCCAATAGACGATGGCGCCGCAGTTGGGGCAGAAATGAAACGTGGCGCGTGAGCCTTCGTCACCGACGCGAACGTACTCGGTTGATGTACCCGAAACCGTCACGCTTTCGCGCGGAAATCGCGCCTGTTCGCCGAACACACTGCCGGTGCGGCGCTGACAGGCAAGGCAGTGGCAAATGGAGACGCGCACCGGGTCACCGACGACTTGCGCGGTGATCTGGCCACAGCTGCAGGAAGCGAGACGTGACGACATCGCAGGCACCTACGGCAGGGTCTGGCGGAACGGCCGCACCGTCACTTCGCGATAGACCCCTGCCGCGCGATACGGATCGGCATCGGCCCATGCCTTCGCGGCATCAAGGTCGTCGAATTCGGCGATGATCAGGCTGCCGCTGAATCCCGCCGGACCCGGATCCTCCGCATCGATGGCCGGGAACGGCCCGGCCAGCAGCAGGCGGCCTTCTTCCAGCAGTTTCTGCAGGCGCGCGACATGCGCGGGCCGCGCGGCCTTGCGCTTGTCCAGCGAGTTGGCGACATCGATGCCGGTGATGGCGTACCACATGACCGGATTCCTGCGGATGAAGGCCCAATGATAGCCGGTCGGGCACGTGCCTCCCGTTGTTGCCCTTGAATCATCGACACGGCAAGACCATCCTGTGTCGGTTGCCACGCTGCCAAGGGAGCTCGCGATGTGGTCCACGTACGTGCATGGGTTTTCTTCGTTGCTCGCCCACCTCGCCGGCTGGCTGGACGGCAGTTGGGGCCTCGCGATCCTGTTGCTGGCAATGGCCGTGCGTCTGGTGTTGTTGCCGATGACGCTGCGCACGGCCGAACAGAACTGGTTGCGGCAGCTGAAGCTGCAGGCGCTGCAACCGAAGCTGGAACGGCTGCGCCAACGGCATGCCGACGATCCGATGGCCTACGCAAGAGCCGCGCGCGAACTGCACCGGCAACACGGCATCACCACCGGCATCGGTGCGGGTTTGCTGGTGGCGCTGGCTCAAGCGCCGCTGGGCATCGGCGTGTATGCCGCCGCCCGGCACGGTGCCGCCAGGGCTGGCTCGTTCCTGTGGATCCCCAAACTCGCCCGTCCCGACCAGCTGCTGGCGCTGGCCGTCACCGGCCTCACCCTTGCGACCATGCTGTTGAACCCGATGCTGCCGGAACAGGCGCGCACGCTGCTGCAATGGCTGCCGGTGGTGATGACCTTCTTCGTGGTCTGTCACCTGTCGGCCGCGCTGGTGCTGTACTACGCGGGGTCGAGCAGTGTCGGCGTGCTGCAGACGCTGTTGTTGCGGCGGCGCATCGGCCGGCACCGCGCGTTGATCACCGGCTGATCGAAGTCAGGATTCCGGGCGCATGTACGGAAACAGCAGCACATCGCGGATCGATGCCGAATCGGTCAGCAGCATCACCAGCCGGTCGATGCCGACGCCGAGTCCGCCGGTCGGCGGCAGGCCGACTTCCAGCGCCCGGATGTAGTCGGCGTCGAAGTGCATGGCTTCGTCGTCGCCTTCCGCCAGCGCCTCGACCTGGGCACGGAAACGCGCGGCCTGGTCCTCGGGATCGTTCAATTCCGAGAAACCGTTGGCGAGTTCCTTGCCGTTGATGAACAGTTCGAAACGGTCGGTGACTTCGGGATCGGCGTCATTGGCGCGCGACAGTGGCGACACCTCGGTGGGGTAACCCGTGATGAAGGTCGGCTGCACCAACGTGTGCTCGACGGTCTTCTCGAAAATTTCCAGCAGCAGCTTGCCCCAGCCGTAGCTGTCCTTCACCGGCACCTTCAGCCGCGCGCAATGCGCGCGCAACGCGACGACATCGCGCAATTCGTGTTCGCCGATCTCCGGATTGTGTTCGCGCACGGCATCGCTGAGCGACCAGCGCCGGAAGGGCCTGCCGACATTGATCTGCTGTCCTTCCCACGCGAGGTCGGTCTTGCCGAGTACGGCCCTGGCCGTTTCACGGATCATGCCCTCGGTCAGGTCCATCACCTCGTTGTAGGTGGCGTAGGCCTGGTACAGCTCCAGCATCGTGAACTCGGGGTTGTGCCGGGTCGACACGCCTTCGTTGCGGAAGTTGCGGTTGATCTCGTACACGCGCTCGAACCCACCGACCACGAGGCGCTTGAGGTACAACTCGGGCGCGACGCGCAAGTAAAGATCAATGTCCAGCGCATTGTGGTGGGTCACGAACGGTCGCGCGGTGGCGCCACCCGGGATCACGTGCATCATCGGCGTTTCCACTTCCATGAAGCGGCGCGGCTCGGCTTCCAGCCATTGGCGGATGAAGCCGATGATGCGCGAACGCTTCTGGAATGCATCGCGCGCCTCGGGCGTCACGATCAGGTCGACGTAACGCTGGCGGTAACGCTGTTCGACATCGGCCAGACCGTGCCACTTGTCCGGCAGCGGCCGCAGCGATTTCGTGAGCAGGCGCAACGCATCGACCTTCACCGACAATTCGCCGGTCCTGGTGCGCATCAACGTGCCTTCGGCGCCGACGATGTCGCCGACATCCCAGCCCTTGAACGCTTCGTAGGTTTCACCCAGCGCGTCCTTTTGCAGGAACAACTGGATCGAGCCGGTCATGTCCTGCACGCGCGCGAAGCTGGCCTTGCCCATCACGCGCTTGCCGAGCAGGCGCCCGGCCACTTTCACGCGCCGTGCCTGCGCGGACAAAGCCTCGGCTTCGATACCGTCGGTGTCGCGCTGCAAGTCGCCCGCGAAGGCATCCGGACGAAAGTCGTTCGGAAACGCGATGCCCTGCCCGCGCAGTGCGCGCAGCTTCTCGCGACGCTCGGTGATGAGCTTGTTCTCGTCGGTGACGGGCGGTTGGGTTTGATCGAAGGTTTCTGACATTTCCGGATTATCCCCGAGCATCGGCGCGTTTGGCGCCGGCTTCCAATCCCATCTTCAAACTCGCTTCGATGAACCCGTCGAGATCGCCGTCCAGCACGCGCTGGGTGTCGGTACGCTCGACGCCGGTGCGAAGATCCTTGATGCGCGACTGGTCCAGCACGTAGTTGCGGATCTGGCTGCCCCAGCCGACATCCGCCTTGGTCGCTTCCAGCGCCGCCTTCTCGGCGTTGCGCTTCTGCAATTCCATTTCGTACAACTTCGCGCGCAGCATCTTCATCGCGCGGTCGCGGTTGGCGTGCTGCGAGCGTTCGGTCTGGCACGCCACCACGATGCCGGACGGGACGTGCGTGATGCGCACCGCCGACTCGGTCTTGTTGACGTGCTGGCCGCCGGCGCCGGACGAACGGTACACGTCGGTCTTCAAGTCCGCGGGATTGATCTCGATGTCGATATCGTCGTCCACTTCCGGCGACACGAACACCGACGCGAAACTGGTGTGCCGGCGGTTGTCGGAATCGAACGGCGACTTGCGCACCAGGCGATGCACGCCGATCTCGGTCTTGAGCCAGCCGTAGGCGTAGTCACCCGCGACGCGGAACGTGGCCGACTTGATGCCCGCGACCTCGCCGTCGCTGGCTTCCAGCAATTCGGTTTGCCAACCGCGGTCCTCGGCCCAGCGCAGGTACATGCGCAGCAACATCTCGGCCCAGTCCTGCGCCTCGGTGCCGCCGGCGCCGGCCTGGATGTCGACGAAGGCGTTGGCGGCGTCCATCTCGCCAGCGAACATGCGCTGGAATTCCAGCTTGCCGACTTTCGTTTCGAGCGCGTCGACATCGTGCGCGACGGCCACGACCGAAGCCTCGTCGCCTTCGGCCGCCGACAGTTCCAGCAGTTCGTCGGCGTCGTTCAAGCCGTGGCCGATGCCGTCCAGGCCTTCCACGAACTCGCCGAGGCGCGCGCGCTCGCGGCCCAAATCCTGCGCGCGCTGCGGGTCGTCCCAGATGTTGGGGCTTTCCAGTTCGCGGCTTACTTCTTCCAGACGTTCGCGCTTGGCAGGGTAGTCAAAGATACCCCCTAAGCGATTCGACGCGTTCGCGCAGGTCCGCGATGCGGGCGCGGATCGGATTGGTTTCGAGCATGACGTTGGAAGGCTGCCAAAGGTCGGGAATGTTAGCAAAATCGCGGTCTGCCCGCATGCTTCAACCTCAGCGGTTGACACCTGTCACTGGCGGCGGATCGAGGCCTGGCCTAGAGTGGATACCGTCAGCCGAAGGAGGTGCCCCGTGACCCCCGAATCCAGCAACACGCCGATGCGCCCGATGCGGTGGCGCCTCTTTCCCGCCGTCGCGATCATCGCGATCGGCTTGCTGTTCCTTGCCAACAACCTCGGCTACAACCTCGCCTTCCTCGATCGCGGCAACTGGTGGGCGGTGATCATCCTGCTGGCTGCGTTCGCGCCGCTGACCCATGCCTATGAACGCTATCGCGCCATCGGCAAAGTCGATGCCGAAGTGATGTACTCGCTGCTGTCCGCATCGGGCGTGGTGCTGGTCGCCGTGCTGTTCCTGTTCGAACTCGACTGGGGCACGTGGTGGCCGCTGTTCGTGATCCTGGGCGGACTGTTCACCCTGATTCCGCACCACCGTCGCTGCCGCGACCGTTACGGGTACGACCGCAAACACGACGACGCGCCAGCCGGGCGTTGAACCCCCACCGACCGCGCATTGGGAGACAAGCCATGACACGCCATCGCAAGTTGCTGGTGCCCGCGCTGTCGCTGTCGCTGCTGGCCGTTGCGTTCACCTTCGACCCGCGCGGCATCCACTGGTTCTGGTCCGCGCAGCCGGGCGTTGCGGTCGCACTGGCCGTGGGCGGCGCGATCTGCTGGGGCTTGATGCTGCTTTCACCCCGCAAGCGCAAGCCTGCCGGTTGAGTAGTCCCCGGGCGATCGAACGGATCAGGAAACGAAGCGCTTCATCCATTCAAGATACTTGTCCACGAAGTTGCCGAGGAACTTGGCGACGCTTTCGTCCGTGACGCGGCCGTCCTCCGCGAAGAGGCCTTCCTTGTAGCGCACGAAGGCTTCCGGCTGCTGCAGCAACGGGACGTCCAGGAACACGCAGATGTTGCGCAGGTGCTGCTGCGCCAGCGCGGTCGACATCGCGCCGGCCGAGGTGCCTGTCACCGCGCCGGGCTTGCCCGCGAACGAATTGGTGCCCCACGGACGCGAGGCGATGTCGATGGCGTTCTTCAGCACGCCCGGGACCGAGCGGTTGTATTCCGGGGTCACGAACAACACCGCGTCGCAGGCCTTGATCTCGTCCTTCAGCCGCTTGCAGGCTGCCGGATAGTCGCTGTCGAAATCCTGGTCGTACAGCGGCAGGCCGCCGATTTCGATGCGATGGAATTCGGCGCGATCGCCCGCGATCCTTTCCAGCGCATGTGCGAGCTTCTTGTTGATCGACTCCTTGCGCAGGCTGCCGACCAGAACGGCGACCGCGGGACGTTGCTGGCTCATCGTTTCTCCTTTTTGTTTTGGGATAGTCGTGCCGCGACGCGGCGCGTCATGGAGTCATGGTTTCACGAACTTCAACGTCATCCGGTCCGATTCGCCGATGGCCTTCATCTTCGCGTGCTCGCTCTCCGGCCCGGAAAGGTCGGGCGGCAGGCGGTGGATGTTGATGTCCTCGGGATCGTTCGGGTTGCGGTTGATTTCCGATGCACCTGCCAGTCGGAACCCGGCGCGCAGGCCCGCCTCGATCATGTAATCCTCGGGAATCCGGTGCAGCGCCTTCGAGCTTTGCAGCGCGTCCGCGAAAGGTCTGGCGCGATGGTCGGTGACGCCGAATACGCCGCCGGGCTTGAGCACCTTGAACGCCGCCTCGAACACTGCATCCAGCGTCGCGGGGCTTTCATTCAACCAGTCGTGGGTATTGCGGAACGTCAGCACCATGTCGGCCGAACCATCGGGTCCGAGGTTCACCTGTTGCGGCGGCGAGAACGGCACGATTTTCGCGATGCGACCGTATACCTTGGGGTCGGCCTTCAACTTCTGCTCGAATTTGCCCGGGCCATTGCCACGCGGCGGCGAGGAGGCCTCGACCAGACTTCCATGCGCATACAGGAACGGCGCCAGGATTTCGGTATACCAGCCGCCGCCGGGCGCCAGCTCCACCACGGTCATGTCCGGTTTGATCCCGAAGAATTCCAGCGTCTCGACCGGATGCCGATACTGGTCACGCGCTTTGTTCGCGGGTGAACGCCACGAACCGGCCACGGCTTCCTTGAGCATGGTCGCGGTATCGCCCTGTGCGATCGGCCCGGAACGCTCCGCCGCGAAACCGGCGCCTGCAAACGCCAAGGTTGCGACCAGCATGCAACCGCCAACAAACTTTCCGCAGTTCGCCATCATCGGGGCACCCTCGCGTGGAATCGCGCGAGTCTAATGCGAAGCGCGTCACGCCGTCGTGAATGCCCGAGAGTCGATCGAGACGACACGGCCGCCCGCCCCTGACTACGCCAGCGCCTGCGCATGCACGCCGCGCACCGCCCGGCCCGACGGATCGGCCATGTTGGCGAAGGCCGGATCCCAGGCCAGCGCCGCGGGCGACGAGCAGGCAATGGATTTGCCGCCGGGCACGGTGGCGGCGCAAGCCTCGCCCGGGTAGTACTGCTCAAAGATGCGTCGGTAAAAATACGCTTCCCTGGTGCCTGGCGTGTTGAACGGGAAACGCGAAGCCGCCGCCGCGAATTCGCGATCGCCCACGGCTTCCTCGGCGTGTGCCTTCAGGCCGTCGATCCAGCCATAGCCCACGCCATCGCTGAACTGCTCCTTCTGCCGCCACAGGATTTCCTTCGGCAGCGCCCCTTCGAATGCCTCGCGCAATACGTGCTTCTCGATCCTGCCCTGCCCCGCCATCTTGCATTGCGCGTCCATGCCCATCGCCACGTCGATGAATTCGAGGTCGAGGAACGGCACGCGCGCTTCCACGCCCCAAGCCATCATCGCCTTGTTGGCGCGCAGGCAATCGTAGGCGTGCAACGCGTCGAGCTTGCGCACGGTTTCCTCGTGGAAAGCCTCGGCCGAGGGCGCCTTGTGGAAATAAAGGTAGCCGCCGAAGATTTCGTCGGAACCCTCCCCCGACAGCACCATCTTCACGCCCATCGCCTTGATGCGGCGCGCCAGCAGGTACATCGGCGTGGCCGCGCGGATGGTGGTGACGTCGTAGGTTTCGAGATGCCGGATCACTTCCGGCACGGCATCGAGCCCTTCCTGGAACGTGTACACGAAACCGTGGTGCACGGTGCCCAGCGCGTCGGCGGCGATTTGCGCCGCGGCGAGGTCGGGCGAACCTTCGAGCCCGATGGCGAAGGAATGCAGGCGCGGCCACCAGGCCTCGCTTCTGTCGTTGTCCTCGATGCGCTCGCGCGCGAACTTCGCGGCACACGCCGCGACCAGCGAGGAATCCAGTCCACCGGACAACAACACGCCGTAAGGCACGTCGGTCATCAACTGGCGGTGCACGGCCCGCTCGAAGGCATGGCGCAGTTCACCCGGCGCCAGCGCATGCCCCTTCGTTGCGAGGTAGTCGCGCCACGGCTTCGAGTAATACCGGCGCAACTCGCCCGTCGCGCTGTCGTGGACGTGACCGGGCGGGAACGCCGCGACATCGGCGCACACGCCTGCCAGCGACTTCATTTCCGAGGCCACGCACAGGCGCCCCTGCGCGTCATGGCCCCAGTACAGCGGGCACACGCCGATCGGGTCGCGCGCGATCAGGTAGCGCCGCGAGCCGCCATCCCACAACGCGAACGCGAAAATGCCGTTGAGCCTGGCCACGCCATGCTCGACGAAACCGGCGGCACCACCGTTGCGATACAAAGCATTGATCACTTCGCAATCCGAGCCGGTGGTGAAGTCGTAGTCGCAGCCCACGCGCAAATCCACGTGGTTGTAGATCTCGCCGTTCACCGCCAATGCCAACACGCCGTCGCGCGAACGCAACGGTTGCACGCCGGATGCAGGATCGACGATGGCCAGGCGCTCGTGTACCAGGATCGCGCCGTAATCCACGAACACACCGCTCCAGTCCGGACCGCGATGACGCTGCCGCCGCGACAATTCCAGCGCCTGCCGGCGCAACGCGGCGAGGTCGTCGCCCGCTTGCAGATCGAAAATCCCCAGGATTCCGCACATTGCCTACGCTCCTCTTCGTGGATGACCGGCCATGGATGGCCGGATTGAACCGGCGCGGCTCCGTCCGCGCACAAACGACGAGGCCCGCACTGGGCGGGCCTCGTCACGCATCTGCTGGTACTTCTTTCAGCTACGCGCGGGCCCGCCGACGGTTGGCGTCAGGGTTCGCGCGATTATTGTCGGCGGCCGCCACGAAGCCCCGCGCGACTGGCGCGCTGGCGGGCGAAAGCATGGCGGTGGTCGTGGACATGGATGCGACTTTTCCAGATTCCGGTGGCACTTGCAAGTGCCTCGTACAGGCTTGTCGGCGGATAATCGGAAACATTGAGGCTTCCATCTGCAAGGCAATCCCATGTCCAACCGCACCATCAACCTCGACGATGCCCTGTACGACTACCTGTTGGCGCACTCCCTGCGCGAGCATCCCGAACAGACCGCCCTGCGGGAAGCCACGCGGACGCACGCCCGCGCGGGCATGCAGATCTCGCCCGAGCAAGGCCAATTCATGACCTTGCTGGTGAAGCTGATCGGTGCGCGCTGCACCATCGAGGTCGGCACCTTCACCGGCTACAGCGCGCTGACCGTCGCGCTGGCCCTGCCCGCCGACGGCAAGGTCCTCGCCTGCGACATCAGCGACGAATACACGGCGATCGGCAAGCCCTACTGGCAACGCGCCGGCGTCGCGGACAAGATCGAACTGGTGATCGCACCCGCCGCAGAAACGCTGGGTGCGCTCATCGCCGCCGGCGAAGCCGGAAAGTACGATTTCGCCTTCATCGACGCCGACAAGACCGGCTACGACGGTTACTACGAACGCTGCCTGCAACTGGTCCGTCCCGGCGGACTGATCGCCTTCGACAACACGCTGTGGGGAGGCGACGTGGCGCGTCCCGCGCAAGACGACGACACCCGCGCGTTGCAGGCCTTGAACGACAAGCTGCACCGCGACCAACGCATCGACGTGGCGATGCTGCCGATCGGCGACGGACTGACGCTGGCACGCAGGCGCTGAGGCGGCCCGGTAGACTCAAGCCGGTTCGACGTGTCGCACGAGCAGGCGCAGCGATTCACGACCTTGCCAGTCGTTGACCATCAACTCGTAGGCGAACCGCTGGGGCACGCCGGCGGACACATCCCCATCGGTGTTGAACCACACGGCATCATGCACGCGGCCATCGCGCGGGTCGCGCAACTGCAGGCGGCGATGTGCGCCCGTGCTGCCCATCGGCCTGCAATCCACGCATTCGAACACGTTGTCGAACAGCGGCGCGGGAAACCCCTGCCCCCACGGTCCGGCCAGGCGCAATTGCCGCGCCAGATCGAGCACGAAGTCGCGCGGCGCCAGTTCGCCGTCGCTTGCCAACACCGCCTGCAGCGACTCCGGCGCGATGCGTTCGCGCACCACCGCGTCGAACGTCTGTGCAAATCGTGCGTAGTGGGCAAGACGCAGGCTCAAGCCCGCCGCCATCGCGTGGCCGCCAAAGCGTTCGATCAGGCCCGGGCAACGTGCATCGACTTCGGCCAGCGCGTCGCGGACGTGGAATCCCGGCACCGAACGCGCCGAGCCGCGCAGCACATCATCTTCGCCCGCAGGCGCGAACGCGACCACCGGGCGGTGCAAACGCTCCTTCACCTTGGCCGCGACCAGCCCGACCACGCCGTGGTGCCAACCGGGATCGAACAGCGACACGCCCACCGCATCGCCGGCCGGAAGGTCGACCAGGCCCACGAGCGCCTGCTCGACCATCGAAGTTTGCAGGTCGCGGCGTTGCGCGTTGATGTCGTTCAGCACCGCGGCAAGTCCGCGCGCGTGCGCGGCATCGTCCGCGAGCAGGCACTCCACGCCAATCGACATGTCCTCCAGGCGCCCCGCTGCATTGATGCGTGGACCGATCGCGAAGCCGAGGTCGGAAGCCGTCGCGTTGCGCACATCGCGCCCCGCGACCTCGAACAATGACGCGATGCCCGCACAGGCGCGTCCCGCGCGGATGCGCCGCAAACCTGCTTCGACCAGCGCACGGTTGTTGTGGTCCAGCGGGACCAGGTCGGCGACCGTGCCAAGCGCGACCAAATCCAGCAGCGGCGCGAGGTCGACCGCATCGCGCTTGCCCAGCCGCGCGCGCAGCGCGAGCAGCAGGTAGAACATCACGCCGACTCCGCACAGGTTCTTGCTGGCGAAGCCGTCGCCCGCAGCATTGGGGTTCACGATCGCATCGGCACCCGGCAACGCCGGACCGGGAAGATGATGGTCGGTGACGATGACCTTGCTGCCGCGCGCTTTCGCTGCAGCCACGCCCGCCAATGACGCGATGCCGTTGTCGACCGTGACGATCAGGTCGGGCGCCGGCTGCAGCGTGGCGACCAATGCGGGGGTCAGGCCGTAACCATGCACCGCGCGATCGGGCACCACGTAGCCGACATTGCGCGCACCCAGCATGCGCAGGCCGCGCACGCCGACCGCACAACCCGTGGCGCCGTCGCAATCGAAATCCCCGGCGATCAGGATGCGCGCATCGCCGTCGATCGCGTTCGCCAGCAATCCCGTCGCGCACTCTAGGCCGCCCAACGCATCCGGCGGCAACAGGCCCGCGAGGCGGTGCCCGGTCTCGTCGGGGCAGGCTACGCCGCGCGCGGCGTAGACCTGCTGGAGCACCGGATGCATGGACACGGGCCAGTCGTGCGGCGCGCGCGTCGATTCGCGCCGAACGATGATCGCTGCGTGTTTGAACCCCTCTCCCCCCGGGAGAGGGGCAGGGGTGAGGGTCCGGGTATAGCGATCAGTCATCACTCTGATTATGGATGGGAAACCACGCCCTTTCGTACCCTCATCCGGCGCTTCGCGCCACCTTCTCCCGCAGGGAGAAGGAAATTCACGTTTTGCGCCAGAAGCGCAGGCGATGCGCGTGTCGAATGCGAAAACGCCCGCCGTCCGCGAACACCAGCGAAATCGCGCGGAAGCGCTTGTCGCGCAGCCAGCGCCGGAACGACGGCAGCCAATCGGAAATCCGGTCAAGACCATCCGGCATCTGGAGATCGAGCAGGGCGTTGCCGGCTTTGCCCGCCGCTTCCATGGCCTGCGGCAAGGGCTCGATCCGGATCGCGCCAGCCATCTTGGCGAGGCCGCGCAACACGTCATCCGTGCTCGCGACATACCGCAAGTCGGTTTCGACCGAATCCGGCAGCGTCCCTTCGCCCCAGAACCACAACGCGTTGACCGGGGCCTTGCCCGCCGCGGTCCGTCGCGCATTGACCGGATGCGCGTGCAGCAGGATCTGCGCTTCGTTGAACAACCGCCGCCAGGCGCGGCCCGCCTCGCCTTCCGGCAGCACATCGATCAGGCTCGCGCCAAGCGCGTCGGCCGGGTCGGTGAAGGCCGCAACCCGAGTCTCGCCTGCGAGCCGCAGGTTCCACGTCGATGGCGTATCGACGACGAGCGCCGCCGCTTCGTTGAACAGGGGCCGCAACGCCATCGCAAGTTCATCGGCGTCGGCTGCCGAAACATCATCGACCGGACACGCCATCAGGCGCGCGCCGGTGGCCTCGCTGCGCACCCACGCCGGGTCCGCGCACAACCAGACGCCGCGTTCGGCGTCCCCGGCGTGGCAATGGTGGCGCAGGGCTGCCGCGGGAATAGCATCGCCGGCGAATTGGAAGCGTTCGCGAAGGACAGCCGTGCGCGCGGCTTGAATTTCCGAAAGGCGGTCGCCGCGCGCAAGCCATGCGCGCAACGCCGAATCGTCCTGCATGCGCCGCATCGGCGGCAACAACACGTGCAGGGTACTCATGCCGAGGCCGCTTCCAGTTCCTCGAAGCGTTGCAGCCACTCCGATTCCAGCGCGCTTTTCTCTTCGCGCAAGGCATTCTGTTCGCGCCCGATGTCCGCGAGCACCGCTGTCGGACCCGTGTAGATCGCGGGGTCGGCGAGGCGTTCCTGCAAGGCCGCGAGTTCCTTCTCGATCGCTGCCGTGCGCGCTTCGATCTTCTCGATTCGCTTGCGCAAGCCACGCGTGCGTTCGCGTTCGGCGGCGGCCCCGCGGCGGCGTTCGCGCGGGTCAGCCGCCGGTTTCGCGGCGAACGCCTCCGGTGCATCCGCCTCGCCACCGCGCGAACGCAGCCAGCGCGCGTAGTCGTCGAGATCGCCGTCGAACGCCTCGACACGTCCGTCGGCCACGCGCCAGAACGTGTCGCACGCCAATCCGAGCAGATGGCGGTCGTGGGCCACCAGCACCAGGGCGCCGGGGTAATCGTTCAAGGCGTCGGCCAACGCCTCGCGCATGTCGAGATCGAGGTGGTTGGTCGGTTCGTCCAGCACCAGCAGGTTGGGTTTGCGCCACGCGATCAGCGCCAGCGCCAGCCGCGCGCGCTCGCCTCCGGAAAAACCATCCACCGATTCGAATGCGCGGTCGCCGGCGAAATGCCATTGGCCCAGCCAGTCGCGCAGCGCTTGCACCGGCGCTTCCGGCGCGACCTCGCGCAAATGGTCGAACGGGGTGTCCCCCGCGCGCAGGCTTTCCACGGTGTGCTGGGCGAAATAACCGATCACCAGATCCTTGTGCGCGCCGCGTTCGCCCGCAAGCAACGGCAGCTCGCCGACCAAGGTCTTGACCAGTGTGGACTTGCCCGCGCCGTTGGGGCCGAGCAGGCCGACGCGATCACCGGCCTGCACGCCGAAGCGCACGTCGGCCAGCACGGTTCCGCGCGGCGGCGGATAGCCCGCGTCGACGTGTTCCAGCTTCAACATCGATTGCGGCAGGCGCCCGGGCTCGGGAAACGCGAACGAGAAGGCGCGCTCGACGCGCACCGCTTCGGTGCCCGCGAGCCTTTCCAGGCGCTTGATGCGCGACTGCGCCTGGCGCGCCTTGGTGGCCTTGGCCCGGAAGCGGTCGATGAAGGATTGCAGGTGCGCGCGTTCCGCCTGTTCCTTCGCGAACGCCGCCTGTTGCTGGTGCAGGCGTTCGGCGCGCTGGCGTTCGAAGTCGCTGTAGTTGCCCGCGTACAAACGCGCGTGGCCCTGCTCCAGGTGCAGGATGTGGTCGACCGTGCCATCGAGGAATTCGCGATCGTGCGAGATCACCATCAGCATCCGCGGATAGCGGCGCAGCCATTGTTCCAGCCACAGCACGGCATCGAGGTCGAGGTGGTTGGTCGGCTCGTCCAGCAGCAGAAGGTCGGACGGCGCCATCAGCGCGCGTGCGAGGTTCAACCGCCCGCGCCAGCCGCCGGAAAATTCGGCGACGGCCTTTTCATGATCGTCCGGCCTGAAACCCAACCCGTGCAGGAGACGTCCCGCGCGCGCGCGGCCGTCATAGCCATCCAGCGCGTCGATGCGATGGTGCGCCGCGGCCGCCGCGGCGTGATCGCCACGAGCTTGCGCACGGGCTTCATCGGCCAGCGCCGCGGCGAGTTCGGCGTCGCCGCCCAACACGTAGTCGATCGCGGCATCGGGCAGCGCGGGCGTTTCCTGCGCAACCGACGCGATCCGCACACCCGCCGGCACGTCCAGTGCGCCGGCGTCGGCCTCGACGCCGCCCATGATCGCCGCGAACAGGCTGGACTTGCCGCTGCCGTTGCGGCCCGCCACGCCTACCTTCCAGCCGTCGTGCAACACCGCATCGACGCTTTCCAGAAGCAGGCGCCCACCGCGGCGCAGGGCGAAGGCGCGGAATGCAATCACGCGTAGCTCACCCTCACGATCTCGTAATTGCGTTCGCCACCGGGGGCGCTGAAGCCGAAGCTGTCGCCTTCGTTCTTGCCGATCATCGCGCGCGCGATCGGCGAGGACACCGCGATCAGGCCATGCTTGATGTCCGCTTCGATGTCGCCGACGATCCGGTAGGTGACGGTGTCGCCGCTGTCGGAATCTTCCAGCTCCACCTGTGCGCCGAACACTACCTTGGCGCCGGGGTTGAGCGTGGCCGGATCGATGATCTGCGCGGTCGAAAGCGCGGCCTCGATGCGCTGGATGCGGCCTTCGATGAAACCCTGCTGCTCGCGCGCGGCGTGGTATTCGGCGTTCTCGCTCAAGTCGCCATGCGCACGGGCCTCGGCGATCGCGGCGATGATCTTCGGACGCTCGACGGATTTCAGGTTGTCCAGCTCGGCGCGCAGGCGCTCGGAACCGGCTTTGGTCATGGGGGCTCGCTGCATGTGCGTGGCTCCTGGATCGGTAACGACACGGCAACCGGTGCCACGTCGATGGATGATGGACGGAAAGGCAGCAGCCGCGTCAGGCCGCGGCGACCTTGCCGGGTGTCGCCTCGCCGGCATCGAGCTCGGCGTGCAGTTCCTGCAGGCTGATCACGCTGGCGTGCTGGCGGAAGTCCAGCGAGTGCAGCAACGCCGCGGCGCCCGCCACCGTGGTCGAATAGGTGACGTGCTGCTGCAGGGCCGAGCGCCTGATCGAGAACGAATCGGTGATCGCCTGGCGCCCCTCGGTGGTGTTGACGATGTAGGCGATCTCGCCGTTCTTGATCGCATCGACGATGTGCGGGCGGCCTTCCAGCACCTTGTTGATGCGCTCGCAGGCGATGCCGTGCTCGACGAGGTACGCGCAGGTGCCGCCGGTCGCGATCAGCGAGAAGCCGCGCTTCACGAGGTCGCGGGCGACATCCAGCAGGCGCGCCTTGTCGGCGTCGCGCACCGACAGGAACACCTTGCCGCCCGGCGCGGGCGCAGCGATGTGCGCGGCCTCGTGGCCACGCGCGAAGGCCTCGCCGAAGCTGCGCCCCACGCCCATCACCTCGCCGGTCGAACGCATCTCGGGACCGAGGATCGGGTCGACATTCGAGAACTTCAGGAACGGGAAGATCGCTTCCTTGACCGCCCAGTAATGCGGCACGCGCTCGTGCGTGGCGCCCTGCTCGGCCAACGTCTTGCCGGCCATGCAGCGCGCCGCGATCTTGGCCAGCGGACGGCCGATGGCCTTGGACACGAACGGCACCGTTCGCGAAGCGCGCGGATTCACTTCGAGAATGTAGACGTCTTCCCCCTGGATCGCGAACTGGGTGTTCATCAAGCCGACCACGCCCAGTTCGCGCGCCAGCAGCGCCACCTGCCGGCGCAATTCGTCCTGGATCGCCGGCGACAGCGAATATGGCGGCAGCGAACACGAGGAGTCGCCCGAATGCACGCCGGCTTCCTCGATGTGCTGCATGATGCCGCCGATCAGCACCGCGCCGTCGGCGTCGGCGATCACGTCCACGTCCACTTCCACCGCGTTGTCGAGGAAACGGTCCAGCAATACCGGCGAGGATTCCGACACACGCACCGCGTCGCGGATGTAGCGGGCGAGGTCCTCGTCGGCGTGCACCACTTCCATCGCGCGCCCGCCCAGCACGTAGCTGGGGCGCACGATCAGCGGGTAGCCGAGTTCGCGCGCGAGCACCATCGCCTCTTCGGCGGTGTGCGCGATGCGGTTGGGCGGCTGCTTCAGGCCCAGCTTCTCGATCAGCTTCTGGAAGCGCTCGCGGTCTTCGGCCAGGTCGATGGAATCGGACGAGGTACCGATGATCGGCACGCCTGCGGCTTCCAGCGCGCGCGCGAGCTTGAGCGGCGTCTGTCCGCCGTATTGCACGATCACGCCGGTGGGCTTTTCCTTGTCCACGATCTCCAGCACGTCTTCCAGCGTCACCGGCTCGAAGTACAGGCGATCGGAAGTGTCGTAGTCGGTGGACACCGTTTCCGGGTTGCAGTTGACCATGATGGTCTCGAACCCGTCTTCGCGCATCGCCAGCGCCGCGTGCACGCAGCAGTAGTCGAACTCGATGCCCTGTCCGATCCGGTTCGGCCCGCCGCCCAGCACCATGATCTTCCTGCGTTCGGTCGGATCCGCCTCGCACTCTTCCTCGTAGGTCGAATACATGTACGCGGTGGTGGTGGCGAACTCCGCCGCGCAGGAATCCACGCGCTTGTACACCGGACGCACGTCCAGCGTATGGCGCAGATGGCGCACCGCGCGTTCATCGGATTGCAGCAATGTCGCCAGGCGCTTGTCCGAAAAACCCATGCGCTTCAGTTCGCGCATGCGCGCCGCGTCCAGCGCGCGCATGCCGCCCGCGCGCACGTCGGCCTCGGCGGCGACGATGTCTTCGATCGCGGCCAGGAACCACGGATCGATCTTCGACAACTCATGGACGTCCTGCAGCGAGAGCCCTGCGCGGAACGCATCGCCCAAGTGGAAGATGCGTTCGGCGCCAGGCTGGCGCAACTCGCGTTTCAGCGACTCCATGCCTTCCGAGGTGCTCCAGTCGATGCCGCCGGAGTTGAGGCCATCGTGGCCGGTCTCGAGGCCGCGCAGGGCCTTCTGCAGGGACTCGGAGAACGTGCGGCCGATCGCCATCACCTCGCCCACCGACTTCATCTGGGTGGTGAGATGCGCGTCGGCGGCCGGGAATTTCTCGAACGCAAAGCGCGGGATCTTGGTGACGATGTAGTCGATCGACGGCTCGAACGAGGCCGGGGTCTTGCCGCCGGTGATTTCGTTCTTGAGTTCATCCAGCGTGTAGCCGACCGCGAGCTTGGCCGCGACTTTCGCGATCGGGAATCCCGTCGCCTTCGACGCCAGTGCCGACGAGCGCGACACGCGCGGATTCATTTCGATCACGACCACGCGGCCGTCGGCGGGATTCACGCCGAACTGCACGTTGCTGCCGCCGGTGTCGACGCCGATCTTGCGCAGCACCGCGATCGAATGATCGCGCAGGCGCTGGTATTCCTTGTCGGTCAAGGTGAGTGCAGGCGCCACCGTGATCGAGTCGCCGGTGTGCACGCCCATCGGGTCGAAGTTCTCGATCGAGCAGACGATGATGCAGTTGTCCGCGCGGTCGCGGACCACTTCCATCTCGAATTCCTTCCAGCCCAGGACCGATTCGTCGATCAGCACCTCGTGCACGGGCGACAATTCAAGCCCGCGCGAGACGATGCGTTCGAATTCCTCGACGTTGTAGGCGATGCCGCCGCCGGTGCCGCCCAGCGTGAAACTCGGGCGGATGATGCACGGAAAGCCCAGCTTCGCCTGCCCTTCGCGCGCCTCGTCGAGCGTGCGCGCGATCGCCGACTTCGGCGAGGCAAGACCGATCTCGTCCATCGCGTTGCGGAACAATTCGCGGTCCTCGGCCATGCGGATCGCATCGCGCGAGGCCCCGATCAGTTCGACCTTGTGCTTCTCCAGCACGCCG
The DNA here is from genome assembly GCA_001899805.1 of Lysobacterales bacterium 66-474. Lineage (GTDB taxonomy): Bacteria > Pseudomonadota > Gammaproteobacteria > Xanthomonadales > Rhodanobacteraceae > 66-474. The sequence goes on along the minus strand of MKWP01000014.1, from coordinate 36,346 downwards.
TGGTCGGCCAGCTCCAGCGCGCAGTTCAGCGCGGTCTGCCCGCCCATCGTGGGCAGCAGCGCGTCGGGCCTTTCCTTTTCGATGATCTTTTCGACCGTGCGCCAGTCGATCGGCTCGATGTAGACGCGATCGGCCATCTCGGGATCGGTCATGATCGTGGCCGGGTTCGAGTTCACCAGCACCACGCGATAGCCTTCCTCACGCAACGCCTTGCACGCCTGCGCGCCGGAATAGTCGAACTCGCAGGCCTGGCCTATGACGATCGGGCCGGCGCCGATGATCAGGATGGTTTTGATGTCGGTACGTTTGGGCATGTACAGATCTCTAAAAATCGTTTGTCCGCAAAGGACGCGAAGCGCGCAAAAAACAAGTCTATTCAGATGGGTTGATCAGCTTTGTAATTGTGAACGATGCGACGAATGCCCAGAGTTGGCGTACCAAAGTTCAGCACCAACCCGACTGCCAATCCAGTTGCCTTGAGGTAGTTCATGACCTGGGCCTCGTGCGCCTTGGAAATCGCTGCAAGCGCCTTCAGTTCCAACAACAACCTGTTGTCAATCACGAAATCACAACGGTATTCGCCAACCACCGTGTCACGATACCGAACCATCACGCTTTTCTGACGTTCGAAAGGGACACCCGCCGCACGGAGTTCCAAGGCAAGCGCCTCCTCGTAAACATTCTCGAGAAACCCGTGCCCGAGCTGTCTACTTACCGTCACGGCGCATCCGATCACTTGCTCGGATAGTCTTTCACCCATGTTCAGTTTCTTTTTGCGTCCTTTGCGTTCTTCGCGGATTGCATTTGTTCTGCAAATTTCCCGAACAAGTAATCGATGTCATGCGGCCCCGGGCTGGCCTCGGGATGCCCCTGGAAGCAGAACGCGGGACGGTCGGTGAGCGCGAAGCCCTGCAACGAGCCGTCGAACAGCGAGACGTGCGTCGTGCGCGCATTCGCGGGCAGCGTCTCGGGATCGACCGCGAAGCCGTGGTTCTGCGAGGTGATCAGCACGCGGCCATCATCCAGGTCCTTCACCGGATGGTTGGCGCCGTGGTGGCCGAACGGCATCTTCAAGGTCTTGGCGCCCAGCGCGAGGCCCATCAACTGGTGGCCGAGGCAGATGCCGAACAGCGGAATCTTCGCATCGAGGAACTGGCGGGTCGCTTCGATCGCGTAGTCGCAGGCAGCCGGATCACCGGGGCCGTTGGACAGCAGCACGCCATCCGGTTGCATCGCCAGCACGTCGCGCGCGGGCGTTTGCGCGGGAACCAGGGTGATGTCGCAGCCCTGCTCCGCGGCGAGACGCAGGATGTTCTGCTTCACGCCGAAGTCGTAGGCAACGACCTTGAATTTCTTTTGCGGATCACGAAAGGCCTGTGCATCGAGGGCGTAGGTGCCTGCGCTCCACGATTGGCGTTCGCGGATGCTGACGACCCTGGCCAGGTCCGCACCATTCAAGCCCGGAAATGCGCGCGCCTTCGCCACCGCGTCGTCCACGTCGATGGTCTCGCCCGCCATGATGCAACCGTGCTGGGCTCCCTTGTCACGCAGGATACGGGTGAGCTTGCGCGTGTCGATGCCGGCGATCGCGACAATGCCATGCCGCTTCAGGTAATCCGGCAGCGATTCGGTACTGCGCCAGTTGGAAGCCAGCCGCGGCACGTCGCGCACGATCAGGCCCGCGGCATGCACCTTGCCGGATTCCTCGTCCACTGCGTTGCAGCCGGTGTTGCCGATGTGCGGCAGGGTCAGCGTGACGATCTGCTGCGCGTAGGACGGGTCGGTCAGGATCTCCTGGTAACCCGTCATCGCGGTGTTGAACACCACCTCGCCGACCGTCGCACCATCCGCCCCGACGGCCTCGCCATGAAAGAGGGTTCCATCGGCAAGGGCGAGCAGTGCGGGCGTCGGCATGGGCGGATTCCGGGTGCAGGGGTGTGCGGACACCCGCGCACCCAAACCCGCGAGCCGCGCAGGAGCGGGCTCGGGGGATCGGTGTTCAGGCAAGCGGCAATGTTAGCAGAGTCGCGCGCGCCGTTCACGGCGCAGCACGGCTCCGGCGATACAATGCGCGCACCAACAGGCCCTGACCATGCACGCCGCTGTTCTGCTCGACCCCGCCCGCCTCGACCGCCCGGACACGCTGGTCCGGAATGATCCGTTCCCGTTCCTGATCGCGCACGGGCAGTTGCCCGGCGAGGCGCGCGCGGAACTCGATCGCGATTTTCCGAAGTACTCGGGCGCGGGATTTTTCCCCTACGACGAAAAGGAATGCGGACCCGCGGTTCACGCCTTGGTCGACGCGGTGACCTCGTCGGCATTCGCGAACGCGGTCGGCGCCAAACTCGGCATCGACAACCTCGGGCAGTATCCGACGCTGGTGACGATTTGCCGCCACCTCAACAAGCGCCACGGCACCATCCACACCGACAGCAAATCGAAAGTCGCCACCGCGCTGTTGTACCTCAACCCGAGTTGGCACGACACCAGCGACGGCTGCCTGCGGTTTCTTTCCAGGATCGACGACATCGACGCCGCGATCGCGCCGGAAGTGAAACCGCTGTACGGCGAATTCGTGATCTTCAAGCGCGCCGACAATTCCTTCCATGGACACTTGCCGTACGAAGGCGAGCGCCGCGTCATTCAAGTCGCGTGGCTGACCAGCGAGGAAGAAAAGCAGCGCAAGACCCAACGCGGACTTGCGACGCGTTTCTTCAAGAAGATCGCGGGTGGCCTCGACAAGCGCTTCGGTGCAGGCCGCGATCGCAGTGCCGCGCATCGCGACTGATTCCGCGCAGCCAGCCTTTCCGGATCACTCGATACCCCCATCGCCCGCGCGGACGGAGTGTGCGCCTGTTGTCGCGGCGTCCGACTCACGGCAACGACCGGCGCCACGAGTGCGCAGTGTACTGCGCTGATTTTCCGGGGTTTTCCATGGCACTTGTATCCCCTGACCGGGCGAGCGTAGTGTGACGCGCGTCACACTCTGAGGGGAGCGAGTGCGGACGATGTTTTGCGGCGAACCCACCTGTACACCTCGGAGGATTTATGAAGATCCTGACTGTGTGTGTGGTTGCGGCACTCGAACTGGCGGCTGTTACCGGCGCTTTTGCAGCAGAGGCAAACCAAGCTGTAGCCAATCGTGATTTCACCGATACCGTGGCGCCATCGGATCAGCAGGCCTACGAGGCCGGCGTGAAAGCATGGAACCAGTGCCTGCGCGACCACGGATCGAAATACGCCTGGACGGCGTGGGTGCATGAAACCGGCGACGTGTACTCGTATTCCTACGTCACTGGACCCCATACTTGGGCGGATTTCGACACCATGCACGATGCGGACAAGGCATGCAGCGAGACTTGGCGCACCCAAGCCAACCCGCATCTCAAGAGCGAAACCAGTGCGTTCATGGTCGACCAACCCGACATGAGCTACATGCCAAAGGACTGGGCCACCCAGGCGCAACCCGCGCTGATCGATGTCACGTATTTCACGCTCCAGCACGGCCATGCGGCCCACACGGCATTCACGGATGCGGCCAAGAAGATCGCTGCAGCGGCCGCGAAGTCCAAGTGGCCCTACCACTTCAGGTTCCTTGAAATCCAGGCAGGCGGCGAAGACGCGCCGGACTACATTCTGGTCCTGCCGAACAAGAGCTGGGCGGACTATGGCGCGGAGGCCAATCCATCGTTGTGGAAGATGGTCGAAAGCGTGTACGGCAAGGCCGATACGGACGCCCTGCGCAAATCCCTCAGCGACGCCATCAAGAAATCATCCGAGCACATCGACAGCTACAACGCGGACCTGAGCTATACCGCCAGCAAGTAAACGCAACCCAATCATCCGGGTGGTCGATCGACTGCCCGGATGTTTTGCGTGCTTCGCCTTCGTGCTTCTCGTGAGGGGTTTTCATGCGTGTGCAATCGAAGCTATCGATCGCCTTTGCGGCGATCGTGTTTTCCCTGCTTGTCGCCAGCGCAAGCGGCGATGCAACTTCATCGTCCGATGCCGCGATCCACGCGGCCGAGGCGTGGGCGTTTCCGGAGTTTCCATCGCCGCCCGATCCACACGCGCCGAAGCCCAGGCCCGATCCGCACAAGTTGCTGCATGTCACCGGCAGCACGGTGGGTTATACGCAAGCACAGATGGACAGCATGGACGACGCGGACTGGTTTCCGCAGGATCATCCTGCAGCGCCGCGGATCGTGAAGGTGGGCCGCAAGCCCGCGCGACCCTGTGCCGAATGCCACACGATCAGCGGCGCGGGCGTGCCCGCCACGGCAACGCTGGACGGCCTGCCGAAGGCGTACATCCTTGAACAGGTCGCGGCGTTCCGCGCCGGCCAGCGGGGGCTCGGTGGCCCGGAAACCGCGCACGACATGTTCGACGAGGCGCGCGCGCTCACGCCGGACGATCTGCAGCAAGCCGCCGAATATTTTTCCTCGACGAAATTCGTCCCGCGCGTGCACGTGATCGAAACCGCGAGCGTGCCGAAGACCCACTGGAAGTACTTCGTGCTGGTGCCGGACAAGGGCGGCGCACGCGAACCCATCGGCGAACGCATCATCGAAACGCCCGTCAATTTCACGGATTATTCCCTGTCCGATGGTCGCGTCGGCTACGTGGCATACGTGCCGCCGGGAAGCATTGCACGCGGCGCGGTGATCGCCGCCCAAGGCAAAGGTTCGGCGGCCTCGTGCGAGTCCTGTCACGGCCCGAAACTCGAAGGCCAGACCATGCCCGGCATCGGCGTCGTGCCACCGCTGGCCGGTCGCTCGCCGACCTACATCGCGCGCGAATTGATCCTGTTCCGCGAAGGCAAACGCAGCGATCCCGCCGCCGCGCCGATGCGCGCGGAAGCCTCGGCATTGACCGTGCCGGAAATGATCGATGTCGCGGCGTATGCGGCGTCGCTCAGGGACTGATTTCGGATTTCGAATGACTCTGATTATTCGCCACCGCAGTCTGCGCGATCCAAAAAGCTCGTCATTCCAGGGCCACCCGCGCTGTGTGCGGGTGGAACCCGGAATCCATTTTGACTTTGACAAGACACAGCAAGATCAAGATGGATTCCGGGCTCTGCCGCCGATGAGGCCGGCGGCAGCCCCGGAATGACGACGCGAGAGCGGCGGCCGGCGCTCATCAGACATCTCAATTTCTTTTCGATAAGAGGTCATCCATGAAACACATCGCAACCGTGGCATTCGCTTTCGCATTCGCCGCATTGATCGTCTCCGCGCAGGCCGCGACAAGCGACCAGATTTACGCGCATCCCGGGCGGCTGGTGGATGCGGGGCCAGCCAAACTCAACTTCTATTGCACAGGCACCGGTACACCGACGGTAGTGTTCGACGCCGGCTGGGAAGACTGGTCGCCGTCTTGGCTGTTGATCCAGCCGGTGACCGCCCGCCACACGCGCACCTGCGCCTATGATCGTGCCGGCTCGGGCTTCAGCGAAGCCGGGCCGATGCCGCGCACCAGCGCCGAGATCGCGAAGGAGCTGCACGCGGCGCTGCACAACGCGCACATACCCGGCCCGTATCTGCTGGTCGGACATTCGTTCGGCGGTTACAACATCCGCGCCTTCGCCGACCTCTACATGCCGGAGGTGTACGGCGAAGTCTTCGTGGACATCGAAGACGACGACGTCGCATCGCCGACACTGCGCGCCAAGGATTACAGCGAGTGGAAGGTCGATGGCCAGGGTTTGATCGCATGCCGCAAGGCGCTCATCAACCACCAGCCGCTGCCGCCAATCCCGTCGGTCGGACATTCCTACACGCCCGCGCCGAACACGCCCTGTTCGCACCAGTTTTTCCGCGGCCTGCCGATGCAGGAGTGGTCGTCCGGACTCAATGCCACCGTCCTGCACATCGCCAGCACGCGCGTGGCGCTCTACGACGCGTCGATTTCGGAGATGCAGGAGATACCCGCCGACACAACCTGGCTCATCGCGCACCGGCGTTCGTTCGGTGCTCGCCCGCTCATGATCCTCACCGCGCAAAACCGTCACTACGACAACGCCAGGACCCCGCCGGCTGTGCACAAGCAACACATGGCCGACGAACGCGAGCATGCGTTGACGCAAGCCAGGTTGCTCTCGCTCTCGACCGACGCCAAGCAGGTTCCGGTCCCGGACAGCGGCCACTACATCCAGCTCGACCAGCCGCAGATCGTGATCGACGCGATCCTGGGTGAGCTGCCGAAGCACGGGGGCGGCGCTCCGTGAAACCCCGGTGGCGCGCGCCGATCTGGCTGATGGGCATGACCGAACATAACCAAAGTGACCCTCGATTTCCGGCACGTGTCGAAGGGCACCTCGTGTTCCACTGCCACATGCTTGGCCACGAGGATGCCGGAATGATGGGAACCATCAGTGTGGAATGACCCTGCAAGGAATGAATCATGAAAAAGGCGATGTGCCGCTGCTTGCTACCGCTGACCCTGATGTTCCCGTTATTCGCCATGGCTGCTCCGGCATCCAGCCACTACCTTTTCGTGTGGGCGATGGAAGCCAGGCATCCGCTCGCCTCGGTGCCGGAGATGACGCCAGCCGACATTCCCGCGCGGCGCAGCGGGCTGGGGCTGGGCAAGGATTTCCTCGCGGTGTTCGACGTGCAGCCGGGCTCGTCATTCGGCAAGCTTGTGGCGATGCTGCCCGTCGGCGACGCAGCGCAGGCGCATCACACCAACTACGCGGAACCGCCGGACAACATGCTCTACGCCAACGACTGGCTCGGGAATCGCACGTATGTCTTCAACCTGCACGATCCCGTACACCCACGGCTCGCGCGGCAATTCGACAGCGTCGGCGCACTGGGTTATCCGCACTCGTTTGTTTATTTGCCGAACGGCGACACGCTGGCGACCTTCCAGTATTCCGGCGGGTTCAATCACGCCGCCGGCGGTCTGGTCGAATTCAACGCGCAAGGCAAGGTCGTGAGGACCGCTTCGGCGATCGCACCGGGGCACCCCGACGTTCGCCCCTACAGCATTGCGATCGTTCCGAAGCTCGATCGCATCGTCACCAGCAGTGCGGACATGATGGGCGCGCAGGTCAGCCATGTGGCGCAGGTCTGGCGGTTGTCCGATCTGAAACTGCTCAAGACCATGCCGCTGCCGCAGCAAACCGACTGGTATTACGACACGGCGGCCGACTCATCGGAACCGCGCGTGCTGGCAGACGGCAAGACCGTCGTCGTCCCGACGTTCAATTGCGGCCTGTTCCTGGTCCACGGTCTGGCGAGTGACCATCCCTGGCTGCAACATGTCTACGATCTCGGCTACCGCACCTGCGAGGTGCCGGTGGTGGCGGGCCATTTTCTGGTGATGGCCGCGCAAAGTGGGCACGCCATCGTGAGCCTCGACGTGCGCGATCCGGAACATCCGCGCGAAGTCAGCCGCATCCTGCTGCCGCCGGATGAATATCCGCACTGGCTTGCGTTCGAACCCGGCGGCGACCGCCTGGCGATCACGGGTTATGGCGCACTCGACACCAAGGTCCGCTTCGCCACGATCGACCGCAGCACCGGAAAGCTGACGCTCGACCCGGCGACGATCGACATGACGCGCGCGTGGCCGGACGGCTGGCACGGCAGCGCCATCCCGCACGGCGCAGTGTTCAGCAATCCATGAGAACGTGGAGAAGACAGATGAAAAAGATGTTTGTTGCAGCCGCGGTGATTTCCGTTGGCTTGTTCGCGGGAAGCGCTTGGGCGCAATCCGGTTCGTCAGAAGCGGAGCAGGCGATCCGCCCACAGATGGCGAAGATGTTCCAGGCCGCGAACGCGCACGACACCGATGCTTTCATGTCGGCGATGGTGCACAGCCCAAAGCTGGTTTTCGCCATCAACGGCGAGGTCATCCTGGGTTGGGACGCCCTGCACGCCCAACAAGTGAAATGGTGGAACAACGGCAAGAGCGAGGCGAAATATGTACAGAATGGAGCGCCCGCATTCATGTCGCTTGGCCCCGATGTCGAAATCGTGACATGGCCACTCGTGGGTAGCGGGACGGCCCATAGCGGAAAGGCCACCATCAGTCACTTTGTCGTGACCTATATCTGGCAACGCCTACCGCAGGGCTGGCGCATCGTGTACGGCCACGAATCGTGGAAGAAGCCGCCGGGTTGAGGCGGTGCATTCTCGCTGCGCGTGCGATGCGACGAACAGCACCGGCAGGTTTTTTTACGCGGCGAGCACGTTGTCCAGCGAATACGCGCCCGCGGGTTTGCCGGCAAGCCATGCCGCGGCATGCAATGCGCCGCGCGCAAAGATGGTGTTGTCGTAGGCGCGGTGGGTCAGTTCGATGCGCTCGTCGTGGCCGACGAGAAACGCCGTGTGCTCGCCGACGATTTCGCCGGCCCGGATCGAGGAAAAGCCGATGGCGCTTTCCGGCCGTGCTCCGGTATGGCCGTGACGCGCGAAGTCCGCGACTTCATCGAAATCCTGGCGGCGCGCACCGGCCGCGGCACGGCCCAGCGCCAACGCGGTGCCCGACGGCGCGTCTACCTTGCGCGAATGGTGCGCTTCGATGATTTCCAGGTCCCAATGCGGCAGCGCGCTCGCCGCATCGCGCAGCAGCCGCGTCAACACCGCGATGCCGAGACTGAAGTTGGCCGCGTACAGCACCGGAATTTTCGCGGCCGCCGCGTCGAAACGCCTGCGCTGCGCTGCATCGATGCCGGTGGTGCCGCTGACCAGCGCCACCCCGTGCGATTCGCAATACCCCAGCGCGGCGTCGAAGCCTTCCGGCGTACTGAAGTCGATCACGATATCGAGCTCCCGCGCAGCACGCCAGTCGTCGCTGTGCGCAACCTTCGAAGCCAGCGCGAAACGCGCGTCGTCGCTAAGCAGCGCCTGCAGCGCGCGACCCATGCGGCCGTTGGCACCGGTAAGGCCAAGTTGGATCGGTTCAGGCATGGGGTGGCTTCCGGGTAAGGGCCTGCGCGCAGGTGGCGCTGCGAAGGATAACAAGCCTCGTCATTCCGGACGCGGCGTAGCCACGATCCCGAATCTGCTTTTCAATCTACGCGAAGATTGCAGAGCGGATTCCGGGTTCCGCGCTCAGCGCGGCCCCGGAATGACGACGAGGGTAAGGCGCATCGCCCGATTCCCGATTCCGGCATTCAACCCGTCATCTTCGCCCAGAATTGCTTCACGCCGTCGACGAAGCCGCTGTTGCGCGGCGAATGTTTCTTCGCTTCTTCGACGTCTGCGAAGGTCGCTTCGAACTGTTCGAGCAATTCGCGCTGGCGCTTGTCGAGGCGGACCGGGGTTTCCACGACGACGGTGCAATAGAGGTCGCCGGTATGGCGGCTGCGCACCGATTTCACGCCCTGTCCGCGCAACCGGAACTCCTGCCCGGTCTGGGTTTCCGGCGGCACCGTGATGGTGGTGGCGCCGCCGAGGATCGGCACCTCGATGGCCGCGCCCAGCGCGGCCTGCGCGAAGCGGATCGGCACTTCGCAGCGGAGGTTGTCGCCATCGCGCTTGAAGATCGGGTGCTCGCGCACGTGGATTTCGACGTACAGATCGCCGGGTGTCGAGCCCGACGGTCCGGCCTCACCCTGGCCAGCAAGGCGGATGCGGTCGCCGTCGTCCACCCCGGCCGGCACTTTCACCTGCAAACTGCGTTCGTCTTCCAGCCGTCCCTCGCCATGGCAGTGCTTGCACGGCGTGACGATGGTGCGTCCGGCGCCGCCGCAATGCGGGCAGGTCTGCTGGATCGAGAAGATACCGTTCTGCATCCGCACGCGGCCGTGGCCGCGGCAGGTCGTGCAGGTCGCGAGTTTGCCGTCGTCCGAGCCGGTGCCGTTGCAATGTTGGCAGTTGACCATCGTCGGCACGTGGATCTGCTTGTCGATGCCGGCCACGGCCTCTTCGAGGTCGAGTTCCAGCACGAAGCGCAAATCCGAACCACGCGCCGCGCGGCGGCCACCGCCGAAGATGTCGGAGAAGATGTCGCCGAAGATGTCGCCGACGTCGCCGAACGGCGCGCCGCCGCGACGACCGGCCCCGTTCTCGAACGCGGCATGGCCGTACTGGTCGTACATCGCACGCCGCTGCGGGTCGCCGAGAATCTCGTACGCCTCCTTGGCTTCCTTGAAGCGTTCCTGGGCTTGCGGGTCGTCGGGACAACGATCCGGATGGTTCTTCATCGCCAGCCGGCGGAACGCCTTTTTCAGTTCCTCGTCTTTCGCGCCGCGCGCGACGCCGAGGACTTCGTAGTAGCAACGTTTCATGCGGACAATTTCGATTCGAGGCGACGATCGGGAATGAACCACAGGGCCGCGACCGCGGCGTAGATCACGCACGACAATATTGGCGCGAAAAACGCCAATGCAATGCCGACCACGTAGCCGATCGGCGAAATGACGACTTTCCAGTCGCCCTTGAGCGCTTCGCCGAGCCCGCTTTTCCCGCCACCGTTGGCAGCGATCAGTGCACGCAGAAGCGGCACCCACGAGAGTGCCGCCAGCAGCAACACGATGCCATACACCGCCGTCGGCACCGGCGCGGGGATCGGATGCGCTTCGTTCAACCAACTGGTCGTGAACGGAAACAGCGACAGCCAGAACAGGAAAAACAGGTTGGCCCACAGCACGCGTCCACTCACGCGCGTGACCATCTGCAACATGTGATGGTGATTGTTCCAGTAGATGCCGACGTAAGTGAAGCTCAGCACGTAGCTCAGGAACACCGGAAAGTCCGCGAGCATCGCCTTCCACGTGGGCTCATGCGGCAACTTCAGTTCCAGCACCATGATGGTGATGATGACCGCGATCACGCCATCGGTGAACGCTTCCATCCTGCCCTTGTGCATCCCCGAACCCCCGCTTGCCGATGACACCCGGAACATCAAACCGATTCCGGGTTCGGCTAGCGATGCAGCCGCGAACCGCCCCGGAATGACGACGGGTGTTTTGAATGCTCCTGTCCGCGTTGAACGGCGCGCATTCCAGCGCCGCTCGAACGCGGACAGTTGATCCACCGGCCTGCAGGGCCGGTGGATAACACTTACTTCTTCTCGTCGCCCTTGACTTCCGTGAACTCCGCATCGACCACGTCATCCGGCGATGCGCTGCCACCGCCGGGCGCCTGCTGCTGCGACGCGCCTGGCTGCGGCCCGGCCTGACCACCTGCCTGCGCCGCGGCGAACAGCGACTGCGCGGCTTCCTCCAGCCTGGTGATGCGCGATTCGATGGCGTCCTTGTCGTCGCCCTTCATCACTTTTTCCAGTTCGGAAAGCGACTCCTCGACGCGGCCGATCACGTCGCCGCCAACCTTGCCGCCGTGGTCCTTGATCGCCTGCCGCGTCGCGTGCACCAGCTGGTCGGCCTTGTTGCGGGTGACCACCAGTTCCTGGAACTTCTTGTCTTCTTCGCGATGGGTTTCCGCATCGGACACCATCCGCTGGATTTCGTCTTCCGACAGGCCGGAACCGGCCTTGATCTCGATGCGCTGCTCCTTGCCGGTGTTCTTGTCCTTGGCGGTGACGTGCAGGATGCCGTTGGCGTCGATGTCGAACGACACCTCGATCTGCGGCATGCCGCGCGGCGCGGCCTGGATGCCGGCAAGGTCAAACTTGGCCAGCGACTTGTTGAAGCGGGCCTGTTCGCGTTCGCCCTGCAACACGTGCACCGTCACCGCGCTCTGGTTGTCTTCGGCGGTCGAGAACACCTGCGATGCCTTGGTCGGAATCGTGGTGTTCTTGTCGATCAACTTGGTCATCACGCCGCCCAGGGTTTCGATGCCCAGCGACAACGGGGTCACGTCGAGCAGCAGCACGTCCTTGACGTCGCCGGACAGCACGCCGCCCTGGATCGCGGCGCCCACCGCGACGGCTTCGTCGGGGTTCACGTCCTTGCGCGGTTCCTTGCCGAAGAAATCCTTGACCGCTTCCTGCACCTTGGGCATGCGGGTCTGGCCGCCGACCAGGATCACTTCCGCGATGTCGGACACGCGCAGGTTGGCGTCATTCAACGCCGTGCGGCACGGCTCGATGGTGCGTTTGATCAGGTCTTCGACCAGGGCTTCCAGCTTGGCGCGGGTCAGCTTGATGTTGAGGTGCTTCGGGCCCGAAGCGTCGGCCGTCACGTACGGCAGGTTCACCTCGGTCTGGTGCGCCGACGACAGCTCGATCTTGGCACGCTCGGCCGCGTCCTTCAGGCGCTGCAGCGCGAGCGGGTCGTTGCGCAGGTCCACGCCCTGGTCCTTCTTGAATTCGTCGACCAGGTAATCGATCACGCGCTTGTCGAAGTCCTCGCCGCCGAGGAAAGTGTCGCCGTTGGTGGCCAGCACCTCGAACTGCTTCTCGCCATCCACTTCGGCGATCTCGATGAGCGACACGTCGAAGGTACCGCCTCCGAGGTCGTACACCGCGATCTTGCGATCGCCGCCGGCCTTGTCGAGGCCGTAGGCCAGCGCCGCCGCGGTCGGCTCGTTGATGATGCGCTTGACTTCGAGGCCCGCGATCTTGCCGGCGTCCTTGGTGGCCTGGCGCTGGCTGTCGTTGAAGTAGGCCGGCACCGTGATCACGGCATCGGTGATGGTCTCGCCCAGGAAATCCTCGGCGGTCTTCTTCATCTTCATCAGCACCTTGGCGGAGATTTCCGGCGGCGCCATCTGCTTGCCGTCGGAGGTTTCCAGCCACGCATCGCCGTTGGAGTGCGCGATGATCTTGTACGGCACCACGTTCAGGTCCTTCTGCACTTCGGCGTCGGTGAACTTGCGGCCGATCAGGCGCTTCACCGCGTAGAAGGTGTTCTTGGGATTGGTGACCGCCTGGCGCTTGGCCGGCGCGCCGACCAGCACCTCACCGTCCTTGGCGAAGGCGACGGTGGACGGCGTGGTGCGGTCACCTTCGGAATTCTCGATCACGCGGGTCTTGGGACCCTCCATGATCGCAACGCACGAGTTGGTCGTGCCGAGGTCGATGCCGATGATCTTGCTCATGTTTCAGCTCCTGGATGTTTGCGGCCGAGGGCCGTCGAATCTTGAACACAAACTGGGGGTTGGACGTGATATGTCAAGGTTGTGCGAGGCGTCAATCGGATCCTTTTGCGACCGCCACCAGCGCCGGCCGCAACAGGCGCCCGTTCAGCACGTAGCCCTTCTGCATCACGCTCACCACGGTGCCGGGCACATGGCCGGGCGCAGCGACCATGCTGACCGCGTGGTGGCGTTCCGGATCCAGCGGCTGGCCCACCGGATCGACCTGTTCGAGGCCGTTGTTTTCGGCGATCTTGAGCAGCGACTTCAGGGTCAGGCTCAGGCCTTCGCGCATCGACGCCACGTCCGCGGTCTCGACCGCCAGCCCGCTCTCCAGCCCGTCGTAGACCGGCAGCAATTCGCGCAACAACTTTTCGTTGGCGAACCTGAGGCTCTGTTCCAGGTCGCGCTGCAGGCGCTTGCGCTGGTTCTCAAGATCGGCGCGCTCGCGCAGCAGCGTTTCGCGCATGCCCGCGAGGCTGGTCTCGGCCTCGGCCAGCTGCCGGCTCAGGGTTTCCAGTTCGTCCGCGCTGCCGGCATCCAGGGGCTGCTGCCGATCGTCCTGCGGCGTCGATTCGGGCGATTCCTTCGGGTTCATCATGCTCATTCCTCGCGACGGCATTTTTGCGACCATCCCTGATCGCGAGAATCGAACGACAGCCAAGAGCTACCATCCATGGCCGAGAGCTCCTTGGCTGACTTTTCACAACAGCCCGCTTCGGTTCGCATCCCGGACGGACGCAGAAGCCAAGGCGCAACAGGCAAATCTATGCGGCCACGTGGCCGCAAATCAAGAGAGCCCGGACCGGTTACTCGGGGGTGCGCAAGGCGTCGGTGAGCAGCTTGGCCGTCGCCTGTACCACTGGAATCACCGAATGATAGGCCATGCGGGTCGGCCCGATCACCCCGATCGCGCCCAACACGTGGCCCTCCTCGCCGTAGGGCGCGCTGACCAGGCTGTAACCCTTGAGCGGTTCAAACCCCGATTCCTCGCCGATGAACAGACGCACGCCGGGCGAGCGCGCGCAGCCTTCCAGCAAGGCCAGCAGTTCGCGCTTGCGCTGGAAGGCCTCGAACAATTCGCGCAGGCGTTCGATGGGCGGCCCCTCCCCGCCCGACATCAGGTTGGTCTGTCCCGACACCAGCATGTCGGACTCGGGTTCGGGCGCGAAGGTTTCGGCGGCCACTTCGACCGCGGTATCCAGCAGGCGATTCAGTTCGCTGCCGGCGGCGCGCAAATCGGCCAGCACGCGGGTGCGGATTTCATCCAGCCGCAAGCCGGCGTAGTGCGCGTTCAGATAGTTCGACGCGTACTCCAGCGCACGCGCGTCGAGGCGCTGGCTGAGATTCACCACCCTATTCTGCACCTGGCCGTCGGCGAACACCAGGATCGCCAGCACCCGTCGCGGGTCGATGGTCACGAATTCGATCTGCTTCAACGGCGCGTCGGCCGCGCCGGGCACGGTTACCAGCCCGACGAAGTGGGTCATCGCCGAGAGCAGGCTGGAAGCGTTGCCCAGCAACTCGCGCGGCGTCACCGAGTCGCGCGGCAGTTCGCGCTGGATCTGCATCACCGCCCCGCGCGGCAACGGCCGCAGTTCCAGCAAGCTGTCCACGAACAGGCGCAGGCCGCGCACGGTCGGAATCCGGCCCGCCGAGGTGTGCGGCGAGGCGATCAGGCCCAGCTCTTCCAGGTCCGACATGATGTTGCGGACGGTGGCCGGGCTCACGTCCAACCCGGCCGACCGCGACAGGGTGCGCGAACCGACCGGCTGGCCTTCTTCCAGGTATTGCGCGATCAGGGTACGCAGCAATTGGCGGGAACGCGGATTGAGGCTCGGGGAGCTGTTCATGCATCGGGGATCGTACCGCATCGCAACCGCGATGACGCGCGGATCCCGGGCTTTTCCGATGGCCGGACGCGTGAATCCCGGGTTCGGCCCCGCCTGCTCCGAAAGCGCAGCCGGTCTCACGTCCCGGCCCGCACGTTGGCTACAATCGCGCAACCTCCAGCGTGCGCGCCCATGCTCACCCACCTGTCCGTCCGCAATTTCGCCGTGGTCGAAGCTGCCGATATCGGATTCGGCGCCGGCCTCACCGTCGTCACCGGGGAAACCGGCGCCGGCAAGTCGTTGCTGGTCGATGCACTGCTGTTGCTGTCCGGCGCACGCGCGGATGCCGGCATGGTGCGCGTGGGCTGCGATCGTGCCGAACTCGCGGCCGAATTCGACCTGGCATCCGTTCCGGCTGCCCGCACGTGGCTGGGCGGGCAGGCGCTGGACGACGAGGACGGCGCCTGTCGCGTGCGGCGCGTGGTCGCGGCCGAGGGCGGCTCGCGCGCATGGATCAACGGCCGCGCGGTATCGCTGGCGCAGGTGTCGGAACTCGCGGCGATGCTGGTCGAAATCCACGGCCAGCACGAGCACCAGGCGCTGCTGGAACGCGCGCAGCAACTCGCGATGCTGGACGCCTTCGGCGGCAACCAGGAAGCCGTCGCCAGGATGCGCGAGCTCGCGCTGCGGCATCGGGACATCGTCGTGCATGAGCGCGAGCTGTCCGGCGGCGATGATCGCGCGGCGCGCATCGCACTGCTGCGCCACGAAGTCGCCGAACTGGAGAAATGGGCCTTGCCGTCCGATGCACTGGCCGAACTCGAAGCCCAGCACAAGCGCCTCGCCAACGCGGGCAAGCTGGCCGAGGGCGCGTCGGGGATCGTCGAACTGCTGGATGGCGACGGCGAGGTCGCGGCGATGCGTGCGCTGGCCCGCGCGCAGGTGGAATTGGAGCGGCTGGCCGAACTCGACCCGTCGCTGCAGGTTTCGCTGGAATTGCTGGGCAGCGCAGGCATCCAGATGGGCGAAGCCTCGGATGCGCTGGCGCGCTACGCGCAGGATCTCGAACTCGATCCCGAACGCTACGCCGAGGCCGACGCGCACCTGGCCGCGCTGCACGATCTTTCGCGACGCCACCACCTGCCGACCACCGAATTGCACGCGCACGCCGCGGCCTTGCGCGTCGAATTGCAGTCGCTGGAAGGCGCCGGCGAAGCCCTGGCCAAACTGGCCGCCGAGCGCAAGCAATGTTTCGCCGATTACGGCGTCGCCGCCGCGGCCTTGTCGAAACAACGCACGGCAGCCGCGAAGAAGCTCGGCAAGGCCGTCACCGCGTTGATGGGCGAACTCGGCATGGCCGAAGGGTCGTTCGCCGTCGACCTGCTGCCGCAATACTCCGGCGAGCCCGATCCGGAAGGCCGCGAGCGCTGCGAATTCACGGTCAGTGCCAATCCCGGCATGCCGCTGCGGCCGTTGCGGAAGGTGGCCTCGGGCGGCGAACTGTCGCGGATCGGCCTCGCGATCGAGGTCGCCACGCTGGGCACGGACGCGACCGGCACGATGGTGTTCGACGAAGTCGACGCCGGCATCGGCGGCGCGGTCGCGGAGGTCGTCGGCGCGAAATTGCGCGCGTTGGGGTCGCGCTGCCAGGTCTTGTGCGTGACCCATCTTCCGCAAGTCGCGGCGCAAGGCCATGCACACCTGTCGGTCAGCAAGACCGTGGAAGGTGAAACCACACGCACCCAAATCGCGGTGCTGGACGAAAAGAGCCGCCACGAGGAACTGGCGCGCATGCTGGGCGGCGTCGAGATCGGCCAGGAAGCCCGCGCGCACGCGAAACGGATGCTGGAGAAAGCGCAGGCTTCGTGATTCCCAAGACCGTGATTCCCGCGAAGCCTACCCCCACCCAATGTCTGTCATTCCCGCGAAGGCGGGGACCCAGTACAAAAGCGGCGCAAACATCAAAACACTGGATTCCCGCTTTCGCGGGAATGACGATCAAAAACACTGCGGGTGAGGATACCCGCGAAGGAATCACTTCATCGCCACGGCGTCGGTGGTGGTGGGCAATCCGACTTTCTTGCAGAACGCGGCGAATCGCGGGTCGTTGCGGTAGCGCAGAATCAGTGGATCCATCAGCAGGTAGCCAATACCGGGATCACGCTTCGACCAGGCGTGATCCAACCACTTGAACACGTTGTCGGGATTGCGGCGCAATGCGTACACCTCGGCAATCTGGTACGGCGCACCGTCCGAGTAAATCGCGATCAGCTTGCTCAGCGCGGCATCCGCCGCAGCGCGATCGGTGCCGCCCTGCGTGGCCAATGCAACGGCGATATCGTGCCACGGTGACAGTTCACTTTGCGCGGCTGCCAGTGCCGCTTTCGGATCGCCACGCAGGATGTCGATGATGGTAAGCCGCTCGCGATTGCGCACCGCGCCCGGCTGCAGCGTGATCGCGGTTTCGATCGCGCGCTTTGCCTCTTCGAGTTGCCCCGACGCGGCCAGGTTCATGCTCAACCAGCTGTACCACAGGGCATTGCGTGGATCACTCGCGAGTGCCTGCCGGGTCAACGCCACCGCACGCCGGCTCTGACCCAGCGAGCCAAGAATACGCGCGACGTTGAACCGCGCCGCCGCATTATTGGGTGCCAATTGCACGGCGCGTTCGGCTTCGGCCTCGGCGCCCGCCCAGTCCATATTCACGTTCTGAAGTACGTTTGCGCGCGCCTGGTGGGCCAACGAGGAACCGGCATCCACCTTCAGCGCAGCATCAGCGAATCTGCGCGCCTCGGCATTCGCCTGCTGTACTGCCTGCTGCCCGCCGGTAACGAACTGATCGGCAAGATCAACCCATGTGAAAGACAGCTGCGCGTACGCTGCGGCGTAATTCTTGTCGAGGCGGATAGCCTCGGTGAAGGCCTTTACGGCCTGCCGGTCACCGGCGTCGGTGACGAGCGCCTCGTAGGCCATGCCATGCTGGTAGGCCGTGTAGGCGTCGAGGCTGCCGCTCGGCGGCCGGTCGCTCTGCACCACCGCGCCCGGCGCAGTCAGCAGTTTGGTTTTCAATGCATCGGCGACCGAATGGGTGATGGCATCCTGCAGCGCGAACAAGTCCTTGTAGGGTTTGTCGTAGCGCTGCGACCACAGCACTGTGCCGTCGGACGCGTTCACCAGCGTCGCGGTGATGCGCACTTCATCGCCCGCGCGCTGCACCGAACCTTCCAGCAAATGTGCGACGCCCAGCAGCTTGCCGATCTTCGCGGCGCTGTCCTTGCTGTCGCGGAACTGGAATGCCGAATTGCGGCTGATGACTTTCAGACCATCGAACTGCGACAGCGCGTTGATCAGGTCGTCCGACAAGCCGTCGGAGAAGAACTGTTCGTCCTGCTTGCCGCTCTCGTTCGCGAACGGCAGCACCGCGACTGATTTTTGCGGAATGTTTTCCGCCACCGCCGCCAGCAGCGTGGCGGGTTTCGTGATGGACGAAGATGGCGCGGGCCGCGGTGGAGGGTTCGCCAAGGCCGCATGCGGCGCCGCCACCTTGCCGAAACGCCAGATGATTGCCCCGCCGATCACCAGCAACAAGGCGATAATCACCAACTCGGTCCCGCCGATGCGCTGCGCACCCTTTTCGCCGTGGTACCACGCCAGCACCAGTGTCACGAAAAAGCCAACCACCAACGCCAGGATCAGGTAGCGCTCGACCGACGCCGGCCAGTTGAAGCGCTGCGCCACGATGTCCACGCCCTGCAACAGCGCGAACGCGAACGCCACCCAGGCGATCGCCCATTGCACCAGTTTGCGCTGCTTCAGCCGCAGCCAGAAATCACCCACCATCGCCCCCTGCGTTCGACCACCCCGTCACCACGAACTGCGGCGCGCCTTGCGGCCACACCGCTATTTTTTCTTCTTCGGCCGCACGTACAACACCAGCGAGTGATCGGCGATCTCGTAACCGTGTTTGGCCGCGATCTCGCGTTGCAGCTTCTCGATTTCCTCGTTGACGAATTCGATGACCTTGCCGGTGGTCACGTCGATCATGTGGTCGTGGTGCTGGCCGCGGTCGAGTTCGTACACCGCCTGGCCGCCTTCGAAGTTGTGCTTGATCACGAGGCCGGCGGCCTCGAACTGGGTCAGCACGCGGTACACCGTCGCCAGCCCGATGTCCTCGGACCCCTCCAGCAACAGCTTGTAGATGTTCTCGGCGGTCAGGTGCTCGTGGCTGTGTTCCAGGATTTCCAGCACCCGGATGCGCGGATGGGTGACCTTCAGCCCGGCGTTGCGCAGATCCTGGGATTCCATGGCTGAACTCCAGTGGCGGCTTGCTGTCTGTGAGCCAAGCCCAAGACTTCTCTAGTGTATCATTCGCGGTTTACGACCCATGTCCGGAACGATGCGCAAGACGATATCCACCCTCCTGCTCGCTTCTGCCAGCGTGCTGATGCTCGGGGCCTGCAACCCCATTTACCGGCCCGACGTCCAGCAAGGCAACCTGCTGATCGGCAAGAATGTCGGCGAATTGAAGCCCGGTCTCACCAAGCAGCAAGTCGTGGCGCTGCTGGGCTCGCCCTCGGTGGTCAGTCCGTTCAATGCAAACCAGTGGAATTACGTCGCCACCTTGCAGCGCCGCGGCGGCACCATCAAGGAGCGCACCCTGACGTTGTATTTCGACAACGACACGCTGGTGCGCACCGACGGCGACTTCATGAAGGAAACCCCGCAGGAACTGCTGCAGGAGAGCCACAAGTACGGTCCGCTGTATCCGACCAACCTGACCAAGCAGGAAGTGAAGGACTTGGAGAAGAAACAGCAGCAGGGCGGCGGGGACAGCGGAGGGTGAGGCGAGGCGCTTGCGCAATGCCGGTGGCATTGCGTGCCGAGCCGACGAGGCGCGCCGGGAGCGCGCCCGAACGCCAAAGGCGGTCCTGAGCCGTATAGCGGCGAGGGATGAACACCATGGATGGTGTGAATAACGCCCGAGACACGACGCCGAGGGCCGGGTTGCCTGGCGAGCGCACGACGCGCGAGCCTGGCAACATCTGGTACCGTCCAGCGCTGCATCACGTTTTGCGCGCCCGCAGCCTGCGCGCTTCCTTGGGGTCGATGCGCAACGGCCGGTAGATTTCGATGCGATCGCCGTCGCGCAGTTCCGTGGCGGGCAAGGCTTTGCGGGCAAAGATGCCCAGCCGATCATCGCGAATTTCGATATCGGGCCGTTGCTCGCGGATTCCGGATCGTGCGATCGCGTCGGCAACCGTGGCGCCGTTCGGCAGCGAAACCCGGACGTCGAACACGCGTTGTGGCTCGGCGTAAACCACCGACACCGAAAGGCCTGATGCCTCAGGCATAGGCGCGTTTCGCTTCGGCACAGAAATCGTCCACCATGCGGTCCGCGAGTTTCTGGAAGCCCAGCTTGAAGGCAAAGCCGGTCAGGCGGTTGCTGACTTCGAAATCGAGGTCCAACGCCACCTTGCAACCCTGCGGAGTGTTTGCGGCCGCAGGCCGCGCAATATCTCCTTCTCCCGCCTGCGGGGGAAGGTGGCCCGCAGGGCCGGATGGGGGCGATCCTCCCAACGGCGTGAATTGCCACACGCCGTGCAGCCAGTCGAACGGACCGTCGACGAACTGCATCCGGATGCTGTGCGGCCGATCCAGCGTGTTGCGGGTGGAAAAATGCTGGGTGACCCCGGCGAAACGCAGGTCGAGGCGTGCCACCAGGTGCTGGCCGTCGTGCTCCAGCACGTTGGCGCCAAGGCACCAGGCGAAGCGCCTCGGGTAAGCTTCCACCTCGTTGACGAGGTCGAACATCTGTTCCGGCGTGAAGCGAACCAGCGCCTGGCGATGGATCTTCATCCCGCAAAACCGGGCATCCCCGGACCGGACCCGGGGCGGGCCTTGCCGCGATTGGCAGGCCAACGACCGAGGCGGGGCTGCGTCGCATCGGCGGCGTCGCCCGCCGCGCACACTCCGCGCCGGTGCGTCCTGCATCGAGTGGTCGTATCGCGACGGGCCTGGTTGCTCATTTCGGAAAGTGTAGCGGACATGGCGAAGAAGAAAGAAAAAGACGGCAAGGGTTCCTCGACGATCGCGTTGAACAAGCGCGCGCGCCACGAATACCACATCGACGAACGCTACGAGGCCGGCGTCGCCCTGCAAGGCTGGGAGGTGAAGAGCCTGCGCGCGGGACGGATCAACCTCACCGACGCCTACGCGCTGGTCAAGGGCGGCGAATTGTTCCTGTTCGGCGCATCGATCCCGCCGCTGCTGTCGGCGTCCACCCACGTGGTCGCCGACGAACGCCGCACGCGCAAACTGTTGTTGCACCGCGCCGAGATCGACAAGCTGGTCGGCGCGGTCGAACGCAAGGGACTGACCCTGATCCCGCTCGCGATGTACTGGAAGCAGAACCGCGTCAAGGTGGAGGTCGGCATCGCGCGCGGCAAGCAGGCGCACGACAAGCGCGCGACCGAGAAGGAGCGCGAGTGGAACATCGAGAAACAGCGCACGCTGCGCGCGCACAACAAGGCGGGATGAGCGGGACTCGGAACTCGGAAGACGCATATCGACCCGCGTTGTCATTCCGGGGCTGCCCGCGGTTTCTCGCGGGCAGAACCCGGAATCGGTTCGCTTGCGCATCAGCCTTCCAGACCGATTCCGGATTCGGGCCTGCGGCCCGCTCCGGAATGACAATGGATTTGCCGAGGTCCATCGCCAATCAGGACCGCTCAATACCCCGCCGGAATGTACTTGAAGCGCTGCATCTGCACGCGGTGTGCATCGACGATCCGCTGCACCTGCTCGCGACTCAACACGTCGCGCCATTGGTTGGCGCGCCCCTTGAAGAAGAACCGCGTCTTTTCATCCACCGCTTCCACGAAGCCGTGCTTCTGCTCCAGCGCGGACAGGGTCTGGAACGACGTGTGCTTCGCTGCACGCTCGATGCGCGCCTTGTCCTGCCCCAGCCCGATCAACTTCGCGGCCTTGGCGAAATGCTTCGCGGGTTTCTCCAGCAAGTCCTCGTAACGCAGCACGACGATCTTGCCGGGCGATCGTTCGGCCGCATCGGCCCAACCCGATACGTGCGTCGACCACGACCCGATCAAATGGCTGACCGCGATCGCATCGTTGATCGACGCCACGCGGTCGTCGCCCAGCCGGTCGATCGCTTCGTCCTGCGTCAGTCCGAAGTGATGGGTCATGCTGACCGCGACATCCAGTGGATTGCGCAGCACGTAGATCGCCCCGGCCGTCACCTGCCAGTTGAACGTGGGATGCCCCTCGAAGTTGCCGCAGAAGTTGTGCGTCATGACAAGGCGCGTGCCTTGCGCGCGTTGCGCAATCAGCGCGTGCACCTCCGGACGCAACGCCGAGATTTCCTCGATCGTCAGTTCGGTGCTGGGCTTGCCGGCCAGCTCGGTGTAACGATCGGTACGCGATTCCGTATCGGTGTAGTCGCGAATCTCGTCCGGCCGCAGTGGATCGGCGCGGTTGGCGATCAGGTTGGCCAGGAACGCGCGCAGCCAGGTGTTGCCGGATTTGGGATACGAAGCCAACCAGACGATGTTGCCCATTCGCAGGATTCATGATGTTCGACAAGCTGCTGCGCTTGGCAGCTTGCGCGCCGGCGGTGCTCGCAATGCTCACGTACTGGCGTGTACGCTCCGCTTGCTGCGCTCCGGCGTCACGCAATCCGCCTTCGCTCGCGACGCTTCTCGAACATTCGCTCCGAACAACCGATGAATGACCATGCTATCAGCTGCCGCGCCGCGATTGATTTCCGGACGGACCGCCCGCACTATTGTCTTCCCCGGGGGCGACCTGGCTTCGACGGGGGCTGTGAAGTAGCCTGGAGCATGCCGAGGGCGTCATCTTCCTCGTTAATCCGATGGCAAACAATCAGACGCCAACGACGACGTCTACGCTCTGGCCGCTTAAGGCCTAGCCCCGAACCCACTTGTGCCCGTGCTCGTGGATGTAGGGTCATCATCACGGGATCGCTGATGGTTGCCGCCGGTCGATCATCCGCCAAAACAAAACTGGCTGGTTCCGCGGTGCGCTTTGTCCGGCGTGCTGCTTCGGGACGAGATTGAACGCCGGACTAAGCATGTAGCGCCGGGCGCGGAGCGCCTTCGGACGCGGGTTCGATTCCCGCCGCCTCCACCAAACACAAAACGGCCCGCCTCGTGCGGGCCATTTTGTGTTTGTCGGCGGCGATGGAGTGATACCCGCGTAGTGGGTTCGACTGCGTAGGCAGGATGCCGGAGCGAACGCCGAAGGCGGCCCTGAGACGCACAGCGGCGAAGGGTGAGCGCCAGGGATGGCGCGAATATTCCCCCGCCCGCCAGAGCAGCATTCAGTCGTTGGGGAAAGCGTTCCTGCGGCGCGCGAACCACAATGCACCCAGGGTGCCGGCCGCGCCCGACAACAAGTAGACGCCGACGTAATCCACGCCGAGGAAATGCGCGAGGGCCAGCGCCGCCAGCGGCCCGAAGCCGGCGCCGATCAGCCAGCCGAGATCCGAGGTGATCATGGCGCCGGTGTAGCGGAACTCGCTGGGGAAATTCGAGTTGACCGCGCCGGCCGCCTGCGCGTGCGAGAACCCGAGCAGCGCGAACCCGAAGATGATGAACAGATAGCCCTGCACGGTGCCGCCCGAGAGCATCAGCGCGGTCCAGCCGCTGTAGATGGCGATCAGCACGCCGCATACGGCCAGCGTCGTGCGGCGTCCGAAACGGTCGGCAAACCAGCCCGACAGGAACATGCACGGAATGGCCACCAGCGCGCCGATGATCTGCACCAGCAGGAAACCGGTCACGGATTGCTGCGTGAACAGCAGCGCCCACGACAACCCGAAGATCGTGACCAGGTAGAACAGCGCGTAGCTGGCCAGCGGCGCGAAGGCGCCCAACGCGATGTTGCTGCCTTGCGAGCGCACCAGTTCGCGTATCGACGAGGGCTCGAGTTCGCGATGCTGCATCTGCGCGGCGTAGCGCGGCGCCACCACCATGCGCAGCCTTGCGAACAGGGCCACCACGTTGACCGCGAACGCCACGAAGAACGGATAGCGCCAGCCCCAGGCATAGAATTCTTCCGGCGACAGGCTCGACCAGATGTAGGCGAACAGGCCGGCGGCGAGGATGAAGCCGATGGGCTCGCCGAGCTGGGCGAGCATCGCGTACCAGCCGCGGCGTTCGCGCGGCGCCATCAGCGCGGTGAGCGAGGCGAGGCCGTTCCAGCTTCCGCCCATCGCGAAGCCCTGACCGAAGCGCAACACCGCCAGCGCCAGGATCGCCCACCACCCGAGCGTTGCGTAGCCGGGCATGAACGCGACGCCCGCGGTCGCCATGCCCAGCATGAACAGCGCGATGGTCAGCTTGGTGGCGAGGCCGAACTGGCGTTGCAGCAACTGGAAGAACATCGAGCCCAGCGGCCGCGCGATGAATCCCAACGCGAAAATCGCGAAGGAGTAGAAAATACCATCCAGTTGGCTGGCGAAAGGGAAAAACGCGTTCGGGAAGGCCAGCACGCAGCCCAGGCCGAACACGAAAATGTCGAAGGACTGCGAAATGCGCCCGACGATCACGCCGACCGCCAGGTCCCCCGGAGTGATGTGCTCCGCATGGGCGTCGCCTGCGTGCATCGGGCGGGACGGCATGGGATTGGCCAGAGTATCGCTGGTGGACATGGCGTTGGCTTGAACAATCGTCAGCAGGAATGGAACACGGTCGCAACGTTGAGGGAAGCATTGCAACGGCGCGGCGAAGTCAGCGTCGCGACCTGCCCGGGCAACACGTTTTCACGGCTCGCAGCGGCCGTCCGGCAAGTCGCGAAGCCTGCAAAAGCGAAGTGACGGGGTATCATAAGCCGTTTTCGCATCCGGCCCAAGCCAAGGCCTGCCCACGCCATGCCCGCCAAACGTCTCCGCGGCCTGCTGTTGCTTCCCCTCCTCCTGCTGGGCGGCTGCAACCTCGTGTTGCTGGCCCCGTCCGGCGACATGGCGCGCCAGCAGAGCGACATCATGATCATCACCACGATCATCATCGCGCTGATCATCGTGCCGGTGCTGGTGGCCATCGCCATCATCGCGTGGCGCTACCGCGCTTCCAACAAGCACGCCAGATACGACCCCCACTGGGACCATTCGCCGCAGCTCGAGCTGGTGGTGTGGGCGGTGCCGCTGGTGATCATCATCGCGGTCGGTGCGGTCAGCTGGATCGGCACCCACCAGACCGACCCGTACCGCGCGATCGACCGGATCGCGCCGGGCCAGCCGGTGGCGGCCGACGTCAAGCCGCTCGAAGTGAACGTGGTGTCGCTGCAATGGAAGTGGCTGTTCTTCTATCCGCAATACGGCATCGCCACGGTGAACGAACTGGCCGCGCCGGTGGACCGGCCGATCCGCTTCCAGCTCACCTCGGACACCATGATGGATTCGTTCTTCATCCCGGCGCTGGTGGGACAGGTCTACGCGATGCCCGGCATGCAGACGATCCTGCACGGCGTGATCAACAAGCCCGGCGAGTACAAGGGTTTCTCGGCCAACTACAGCGGCCTCGGCTTCACCGACATGCGCTTCACGTTCCACGGCCTGGATACGCAGGACTTCGATGCGTGGGTTGCCAAGGTGCGTGCGGCCGGCGGCGATCTCGATACCGCGACCTACGACCAGCTGCGCAAGCCGACCCGCGACGCGCCGGTGCATTACTACGCACGCTTCGAACCCGACCTGTACACGCGCATCCTCAACCTGTGCGTCGATCCCGGGCAGATCTGCCTGAGCGAGATGATGGCCGCCGGCACCCATGGCGGCGGAGCCATGCGGGACATGCACGGGCACGACGCCATGTCCATGCCCATGGATGCGCCGACACCGACCGCGCCGGCCGCGGCAACACACTGACCTGATCTGCCGGGATTCAAGCCATGCTCGAAGCCATGCCCCATCGCGCCGCCATCTGGAACTTCCTGTTCGGGCGGCTGACGATCGATTCGCTGCCGTTCCTCGACAACAACGCCGAGGGCCGCATCCTGCTGGTCACCCTGGTCGTGGTGGTCGTGATCGGCGTCGCGATCCTCGCCGCCGTCACGAAGTACCGCAAGTGGGGCTATTTGTGGCGCGATTGGTTCACCACCGTGGACCACAAGAAGCTCGGCATCATGTACATGATCCTCGGCACGGTGATGCTGCTGCGCGGTTTTTCCGACGCGATCATGATGCGCGCGCAGCAGGCGGTCGCGTTCGGCCCGGAGATGGGCTACCTGCCGCCCCAGCACTACGACCAGATCTTCACGGCGCACGGCTCGATCATGATCTTCTTCGTCGCGATGGCCTACATCGTGGGGTTGATGAATTACGTGATGCCGCTGCAGATCGGTTCGCGCGACGTGGCGTTCCCGTTCCTCAACAATTTGAGTTTCTGGTTCACCTTCTGGGGCGCGATCCTGTTCATGGTGTCGCTGTTCGTGGGCGACTTCTCGATCGCCGGCTGGCTGGGTTACCCGCCCGTGTCGGAGGTGCAGCAGGGCCCCGGCGTCGATTACTACATCTGGGGTTTGCAGTTGTCCGGGGTGGGCACGCTGCTGACCGGCGTCAACTTCGTGACCACGATCCTGAAGACGCGCGCGCCGGGCATGACGCTGATGAAGATGCCGGTGTTCAGCTGGACCGCGCTGTGCACCAGCGGGCTGATCATCGCGACCTTCCCGGTGCTGACCGCCACGCTGTTCCTGCTGGCGCTGGACCGCTATGTCGGCACCCACTTCTTCACCACCGGGTCCGGCGGCAACCTGATGATGTACATCAACCTGATCTGGATCTGGGGCCACCCCGAGGTGTACATATTGATATTGCCGCTGTTCGGGGTGTATTCGGAAATCGTCCCGACGTTCTCGGGCAAGCCGCTGTTCGCGTATTCCTCGATGGTGTACGCCACCATCGCGATCATGATCCTGTCGTACCTGGTGTGGCTGCACCACTTCTTCACGATGGGCTCGGGCGCCGACGTCAACTCGTTCTTCTCGCTGACCACCATGATGATTTCGATCCCGACCGGGGTGAAGATCTTCAACTGGCTGTTTACGATGTACCGCGGGCGCGTGCGCTACACCGTGCCGATGCTGTGGACGCTGGGCGCGCTGTTCACCTTCACGATCGGCGGCATGACCGGCGTGATGCTGTCGGTGACGCCGGCCGACTTCCTGCTGCACAACAGCCTGTTCCTGATCGCCCACTTCCACAACGTGATCATCGGCGGCGTGGTGTTCGGCGTGTTCGCAGCCGTCAACTACTGGTTCCCCAAGGCCTTCGGATTCAAGCTCGACGAGTTCTGGGGCAAGGCCACGTTCTGGTTCTGGCTGGTCGGCTTCTGGGTGGCGTTCACGCCGCTGTACATACTGGGCCTGATGGGCGTGACGCGCCGCCTCAGCCATTTCGAGGATCCGAGCCTGCAGCCGTATTTCATCGTGGCCGCGTTCGGCTCGTTCCTGATCGCGCTCGGGATCCTCTCGTTCATCATCCAGATCTACGTGAGCATCCTCCGGCGCAGGCAATACGCCGTGGGCGGCGATCCGTGGGACGGCCGCACCCTGGAATGGTCCACCACCTCGCCGCCGCCCGAATACAACTTCGCCTTCATCCCGATCGTGCACGAACGCGACGCCTGGACCGACATGAAGGCACACGGCTATGAACGTCCGCAGGCGGGCTTCAACGCCATCCACATGCCCAAGAACACCGCGACCGGCGTGGTCATCGGCGCGTTGTCCTTCGCCTGCTGCTTCGGCCTGGTCTGGTACATCTGGTGGCTGGCGGCGCTGTCGCTGGTGGGCATCATCGCGGTGGCCATCGCGCACACCTTCAACTACCACCAGGACCACCACATCCCCGCGGACGAGGTGCACAGGTCCGAACAGGCGGGCAACTGGCAAACGGATGCAGAGGGCGCAAGCGCATGAATACCACCGCCGTCGATACCGCCCATCCCGCGCCGCGCGAGTTCTTCGTCCGCGTCGAAGAACCGCCGCGCAACGGGACCCTGCTCGGGTTCTGGATCTATCTGATGAGCGACTGCTTCATCTTCGCGTCGTTGTTCGCCTGCAACGCGGTGCTCGGCACCGAGTACGCGGGCGGTCCCACGGCCGCCGAGGTGTTCGACCTGCCCGGCCTGGCGGTGAACACCGCGCTGCTGCTGGTGTCGTCGGTGGTGTTCGGCTTCGCGATGCTGGAGATGGCGCGCCGGCGGAAAGGCGCGATGCTCGGCTGGCTGGCCGTCGCCGGATTGCTGGCGGCGGCGTTCGTGGGACTGGAGATCCGCGAGTTCCTGATCATGACCGCCGAAGGCGCCGGCCCCGGCCGCAGCGCGTTCCTGTCGTCGTTCTTCACCCTGGTCGCCACGCACGGCTTGCACGTCACCCTCGGCATCCTGTGGCTGATCGTGTTGATGGTGCAGTCGATCCGGTTCGGCCTGAATGAGGCCAACGTCCGCCGCCTGCGCTGCCTCAGCATGTTCTGGCATTTCCTCGACCTGGTCTGGGTCGGCGTGTTCAGCTATGTCTACCTGATTGGAGTGCTGCGATGAGCCAGCCATCCGCATCCGGCCACGCCCCGCCGCAAGGCCACCACGACGACGGCATGCACGAACACCAGGGCAGCCTGCGCGGTTACCTGACGGGCTTCGCGCTGGCGGCGATCCTCACCGTCATCCCGTTCTGGCTGGTGATGGGCCACGTCATCGAGAACACGCAGGTCGCCATCTTCGTGATCCTGGCGCTGGCCGTGATCCAGATCTTCGTGCACATCGTGTATTTCCTGCACCTCGACACGCGTTCGGAGAGCGGCTGGAACATGATGGCCTTCATCTTCACCGCGGTGCTGGTGATCATCGTGCTGGGCGCATCGATTTGGGTGATGTACAACGAGAACGCGAACATGATGCCGATGTCGCCGCGATACCAGCAGCACGGCCAGGCGCAGTAAGCCCGCCGCCGGGCACGGCCCGATGCCTCGCGTCAGCGGCAAGTTCGCGCTCTGGATGGTGTTGCTGGCCGCGTTTTTCGCGGGCTTCGTCCTGCTCGGCAACTGGCAGGTGCGCCGCTACCACCTGAAGCTGCGCATCAGCCATGAAATGCAGACCCGCGTGCATGCCGCGCCGGTGCCCGCGCCGGGACCGCCGCAATGGCCACATGCGGAGCGGATGCAATACCTGCACGTCGAACTGCGCGGCCGCTACCTCGCCGGCGCGCAGACGCTGGTGCGCGGTGCCAGCCGCGACGGTTACGGTTTCTGGGTGATGGCACCGCTGCAAACCGATCGCGGTTTCATCGTGCTGGTCAACCGTGGTTACATCCCGGACAGCCTGCCCGCTCAACCGGCGTTCGCCCGGATCAAGCCACCAATCGGCGAGGTGGCGTTGACCGGCCTGCTGCGCGCCAGCGAACCGCGCGGCGGTTTCCTGCGCCACAACCAGCCGGAAAAGAACCTGTGGTATTCGCGCGATGTCGCCGCGATCGCTGCCGCTCGGGATTTGCCGGCCGGCGGGGTCGCGCCCTACTTCGTCGATGCCGACGCCGTCGCGGGAAGCAGCCCGTGGCCCATGGCCGGGCTCACCAACGTCCACCTCTACAACCACAGCCTCGGCTACGCCATCACGTGGTACTTGCTCGCGCTCGGCACCGCGCTGGCTGCGGGCATCGTGATTCGCCACGAGCGGAAGCTTCGCGATCCACAACGACCTTGACGCACACCGGCACGACTTTACGCACAGGCCGCGGCGCTGGCGGCCGGGCTATATTCGGTGTTCTTCTGTCCGGGGATCACCGCATGCGCCACGCCCTCGTCCTTGCCATCGCCCTCGTGTTCGCATCCGCGGGTGCGACGGCGGCACCGCCGACATCGATTCCAGCGGCCGACACGCCGGCTGCGCAACTGCACGCGCTGTTCGACAAGGCATGGAACCAGGAACATGCGAAGCCTGCACCCGGCAGCACGGACTACAAGCAGCTCTGGGGCGACCCGAGCATTGCGCACGAGCAACGGCAGCTCGCCGACGCGAAGGCCAACCTTGCCGCATTGAAGGAGATCGACGTCGCCCAACTCGATCCGAACGACCAGTTGAGCCGGCGCCTGTTCGAATACCAGTTGGACGACGCCATCGCGGCCGCGGCGTATCCGGATGATGCGCAGGGCTTGATCACCCAGTTGTGGGGTCCGCAACTCGCGGGCAACGAACTGCGCGACGAACACTTCGCCAAGGCCGAGGGTTACGAGAACCTGGTCCGCAAACTCGACGCCACCGGCGATTACCTCGACGCGTTCACCACGCGCCTGAAGCAGGCGATGGCGCAGGGCATCACCCAACCCCGTGAAGTGATGGAACGGGTGCCCGACGAGATCGCGGCGAACATCGCGAAAGACCCGGTCGAAAGTCCGTTCTACGCGCCGTTCAAGAAACTGCCCGACTCGATCCCTGCCGCAAGCCAAGCGAAGTTGCAGGCCGAAGCGAAACAGGCGATCACGCAGGTCATCAACCCGGCCTACGAAAAATTCCTCGCGTTCTTCAGGAACGATTACCTGCCGCACGCCCGCACGGTCGCAAGCGTGTCCAGCCTGCCGGGCGGCAAGGCGTACTACGCGTACCTGGTGCGCCACTACACCACCACCGACATGACGCCGCGGCAGATCCACGACATGGGCCTGAAACTCGTCGAGCAGATCCACGGCGAAATGGAAGCGGTGTTCAGGCAGATCGGCTTCAAGGGCAGCTACAAGGAATTCGTGCACTACCTGCGCACCGATCCGAAGTTCTACTACAGCGACCCCGATGACCTGCTGCAGGCGTACCGCGCCGCGGCCAAGCGCATCGACCCGCACCTCACCGATGTGCTGAGCCTGTGGATGCAGCCGCGCCAGCCCTGGGGCGTGCGCGTGATCCCGGCATCGCTCGCACCCAACACCTATCCCGCGTACGCGGACGTGCCGTACATGAGCGTGAACCTGTACAAGCCCCAGAGCCGTCCGAAATACGAAATCCAGGTACTGACGTGCCATGAAGGCCGGCCCGGCCACAACCTGCAGATCCCGGTGGCGGAGGAACTGGACAACCTGCCGAAGTTCCGCCGCCACGCCTACTACAACGCCTTCGGCGAAGGCTGGGCGCTGTATGCGGAAACGCTGTGCGACAAACCGATGGGTCTGTTCGACGAGGATCCGTATTCGAAATTCGGTTATCTCAATTACCAGATGTGGCGCGCGGTGCGGCTGGTGGTCGACACCGGCATCCACGAGGACGGCTGGACCCGCGCGCAGGCGGTGAAGTACATGCAGGACCACACCGCGCTGGCCGACCAGAACATCGCGACCGAGGTGGACCGCTACATCGTGTGGCCGGGGCAAGCGCTGTCGTACATGATCGGCGAACAACAGATCCTGGCCCTGCGCGAGGAAGCGAAAACGAAACTCGGCGACAAGTACGACCTGAAGAATTTCGACGACGTGGTACTGGGCCAGGGCAGCCTGCCGATGGCGGTGTTGAAGGAGGTGGTCGACAAGTGGATCGACAACACGCTTGCAGGGAAGCCCGCCGACCAGTTGCCGTTCGCCTGCAAGCCGCGCACGGTGGAGACGTGCGCGACGCCCGCCGCGGCCGCGAAATAGCCAGGAAACGCCTGGGGGCCAGCCGCCCGCACGCCACCGCGTTGGCACAACAGCCCATGCCTTGAATGCTATCCTCGTGCGCGGCGATCGAACCGGGGAGGGTTCATGATGCGCGTTCTGGCAATGCTCGTGTGCATGGCTGCAGCCATGCTTGCTTTCCACCCTGCCCGCGCGCAGACGCAGGTGCAGGTGACGGATACCTGGCCCGCGGGCGACACCGTCACGCTGGGCCAGAACCAGAGCTTCTACCTGCACCTGCACTACACCAGCGAGCAGCCGGTGCACATCTGGGCGCGGCCCTACTTCCAGGGCAAGCCCGCGAAGGCGGGCAGCAATCCCTCGCGCGTCTATCCCGCGGGAAGCGGCGAGGCGCTGGGCTGGTTTTTCCTGTTCGACCCCGGCACGCAGGTGGACGAAGTGCGGATCAGCGCGGGCGACGGATCGTACAACCGCACCCCGGTGGTCGCGACGTATCCCGTTTCGATCACCGGCGGCGATGAACCCGTGCAGGACACGCCGCAACCTGCGTGGTTGGCCGCGCTGCGCGCCGCCGACAAGGCCGCGCAGGACGCCGACTACCACAGGACCATGAACACCCCACCGAGCGCGGGCGAGATCGCGCTGTTCAACGGCTTCATGCTGGCGATGGTCGCATTCGGCCTGCTCAGTTTCGCGTGGCCGGCATGGGGCTTGTGGCGTTGGCGCGACGGCTGGCGGATCGCCGCGGCGCTGCCGATCCTCGTGATGGGCTTCGTGGTGCTGCGGATCGTCGTCGACACCGCGCGCGATCCCACTTCGCACAACCTGTGGCCGTTCGAGATCGTGATGTGGGGCGTGCTCGGCTGCGGCTGGATGATGGCGCTGGCCCTGGCGCGCAAGCTGGCGGGCGCGGGGCGCGCGTCCTGAATCCCGCGTCGCCTCACTCGTGCGAAGTCGACCCGGGGTTCTCCTCGATCAGGTCGCGCAACGCGGCCTGCATGCGCGCGTGCACGCGTACCAGCGCGCCCCACAGGAACCACACCGTGAACGCGCCGATCGCGAGCAATGCCAGCAGCACCCCGCGCGGAGGCAGGATGCTGCTGCCGAGCGCGCTGACCAGCAACGCCATGCCGGCCAGCGTCGCCAGTGGCACCAGCTTGCCGAGCACGCGGCGCAGCCCGGCCGTGCGCACGCCGTGCACCTGTTCGCTGATGCCGAGTTCGGCCAGCAGCATGCCCAATGCGTCGGCCTTGCGGTACACCGCGATCAGCATCGGCAGCGATACGAACAGCGCCACCGCCCAGATCAGCGAACGCCGCATCACCGGCGACAGCGGCACAGACGGCCACCAGCGCGGCAACATGCTGCTGACGAACGCGCCGATCCCGAACACCGCGCACACCAGCACCAGGTTCACCGCGATGTGCCACAGCAGCCGGCGCAGCATCTTCGCCAGCATCGCGTTGTGCTGCGCCGGCGAGGTTCCGCCCATCCACTCGTGGTAACCGGTCGCGAGCGAACGCACCGACGCGGGCATCACGCGCCGCAATCCGGCCATGATCATCGGCTCGGCGCGCAACAGCAGCGGCGAGGCCAGCATGCACGCCACCGCCGCGGTCACCGTCAACGGGTACAGGAACTTGCCCACCGCGCCCGCCGCGATGCCCAGCGCCGCGATCACGAACGAGAATTCGCCGATCTGCGCCATGGTCAGGCCGGTGCGCAACGCGTCGCGCGCATTGCGGCCCGCGCACACGAACGCACCCACGCCGCAGGCCAGCGTCTTGCCGACGATCACCGCCAGTGCCAGGCCCAGCGCCGGCCACAGCCACGGCAGCATCTCGGCGGGATCCAGCAACAAGCCGATCGCCACGAAGAAGATCGCCGCGAACATGTCGCGCACCGGCCGCACCAGCCGCACGATCCGGTCCGAACAACGCGCCTCGGCCACCACCACGCCGGCCAGGAACGCGCCCAGCGCCACGCTGAAACCTTCCCACACCGCCAGCAGGCAAGCGCCGAAACAGATGCCCAGCGCGGTCACCAGCAGCGGTTCGTCGCGCCCGCGCTTGGCCAGCCAATCCAGCAGGCGCGGCAGCAACAGCAATCCCAGCACCAGCGCCACGGAAATGAACAGCAGCATCCGCCACAGCACCTTGAACGCGATGTCCGTGGTGTTGGCGCTGCCGGCCGCGATCGCGCTCAGCACCGTGATCAGCACCACGGTCAACACTTCCTCGGACACCAGCATGCCCACCATGCCCGCGACGAAGCCCTGCCCGCGCCAGCCGCGATCGGCCACCGTGCGCAACGCGATCATGGTCGAGGAAAAACAGATCACCCCGCCGAGGAACAGCGATTCGCGTGGACTCATCCCGGCCAGGCGTCCGATCTCGATGCCCAGCCACAACATGAAGCCCACTTCCACCAGCGCGGCCAGCATCACGCCGGCGCCCAGCGCGCGCAGCTTGCGCAGGTTGGAGTCCAGCCCCAGCGTGAACATCAGCAGCACCACGCCGAGGTTGGCGATCGACTGCATCGTGCGCTGGTCGGTGAGGAACCGCCACGGCATGTGCGGGCCGATCAGCACGCCCGCGACGATGTAGCCCAGCAGCACCGGCAGGCGCAGCCGCGGGAATACCACCACCACCACGCCCGCCGCCAGCATCACGCAAGCCAGGTCGCGGATGAATTCGATTTCGTGCAAAACGTCCCTCCCGCGAGCAAATCAGGTGCGACGCGACCCGCGCGCGAGGTGGCGCTCGCGATTCGCATCGTCCTGCACCATGCAGGAAGGATATAGGGCGCGGGCATCGAATCGCTCGCCGGGCGCGAAGCGCGCGTGCGACAGCGGGGCCGCCGCACCCGGCAATCACGCATGGCTACTGATCCGCGGGCTGGCGGATCGCGGAAGCAGTCATGCCGATTTCAGCCGGTGGCGGGGCCCCACGACCCGCTCCGTACCCCGATGCAGGCCGCAGACAGGGAGGGCTCCGGCTGACTCGATGGCCAGCCGGAGCCTGTCAAACCGTCACCACCTGGACCTTTCCAAATAGCAGGCTCTGGAGAAACACAGCCTGGTTTCGGCGAAACGCACGGCCCGACTGATGCTGGAGGTCTTCCCGCTGGCCCTGGGTTTGGCGATACGCACGACCCGACTGATGCTGGAGGTCTTCCCGCTGGCCTTGTCCCGCACCGTCTGGGTAACCGTGTAATGACCCGCGCTACGGTAGACATGACTCGGATTTCTGGCGGATGACTTGGTGCCGTCACCAAACGACCATGACCAGGCATCGATGGTGCCGCCCTTGTCGGTGGACCTGTCCGTGAAATTGCCCGTCATCCCTGACACGCTGTAGGTGAAACCAGCCTTGGGTGTGCCACCGCCCAGTTGCGGCGCCGTCACCGTCACCTGCGCGGTGCGCGTCGAGGTCTTGCCACTGACCTTGTCGGTCACGGTCAGACCAACCTGATAGGTGCCCGCCGCGGCATAGGCATGGCTCGGGCTCTGCGCCGACGAACTTGTGCCGTCACCGAACGACCACGCCCACGAACCAATACTGCCGCCGTTGTCGGTGGATGCGTCAATGAAACTCGCAGTCAATCCGGAAGTGCTGTAGGTGAAATTCGCCGAAGGCGTACCGCCAACCGGTTGCGGCGCCGCCACCACGACTTGTGCGGTGCGCGTCGAGGTCTTGCCACTGACCTTGTCGGTCACGGTCAACCCGACCTGATAGGTGCCGGCCGCGGCGTAGGCATGGCTCGGGCTCTGCGCCGACGAACTTGTGCCGTCACCAAACGACCACGCCCACGAGCCAATGCTGCCGCCGTTGTCGGTGGATGCGTCAATGAAACTCGCGGTCAATCCGGAAGTGCTGTAGGTGAAATTCGCCGAAGGCGTACCGCCAACGGGTTGCGGCGCCGCCACCACGACTTGTGCGGTGCGCGTCGAGGTCTTGCCGCTGACCTTGTCGGTCACGGTCAACCCGACCTGGTAGGTGCCCGCCGCGGCATAGGCATGGCTCGGACTTTGCGCCGACGAACTTGTGCCGTCACCGAACGACCAAGCCCACGAACCGATGGTACCGCCGGTGTCGGTGGAGGTATCGGTGAAATTCACCGCAAGCCCCGAAGCGCTGTAGGTAAAATTCGCGCTCGGCGCCCCGGCTGTGCCCGACGAACCGCCCTGGTATTCCAGCGCGCCGATGGTGGCGCCCTGGCTCGGACGCGGGTTACCGTTGTTGTCATACGCAACGGGCGTACCGACAGACGCCGCATTGCCGATCGCCGGACTGCTCACCAGCGGGTAGGGATTGAACGATGTCATCGACTCGTCCGTGAGCTGCGGATCCTTGCAGATGATCCTGGTGGTGTCGCAGGACGTGCTGCGGGTGTTCCAGACCAGATTGCCGGCATACACCACTTTTTCCGGGTAGGACCCATCCGCGAACCACGTGAAGAACGGCTGCTGGCCGTTCTTGTTCACGGCGATGAAGATGTTGTTGTAGAGATAGTAGGTGTCGCTCGATTGCGCATTGGTCGAATCCCCCACGAACATCCCGCTCGGGTTGCCGACCATGGTGTTGTAGGCCCACGTCTGCACCTGGTTGGGGCCATTGAAGGCCCCCAACAGGCCACCGCCGGCGCGGCAATCGTCACCCTTGGCGGGATAGCCGTTGTCTCCGAACCACGTGCAATTCGCGACGAATACGCTGTTGGTGACCGTGCCGCTGCCACTGATCTTGAGGTCATTGCCCGCGTCATCGGCGAAATTGCCGCTGTCCACCGTCACGCTGCCGGTGCCATCGGCGTACAGCAGGTCGATGCCGTCCTGCGTGTTCTTGTAGATCTGCGGGCGAATGAAGATGTAGTTGCCGCCCGTCTTGGCC